>NZ_CP180588.1:0-401522 GCF_047782645.1 Rhizobium sp. ZK1 | reverse complement strand
GCCGAAGCGTTCGAGCGCGGCGATTGCCCTCTCTGCATCGCCCAGAATGGCAGCGGCCGCTTCGGGCTAGCATAGTCCGTCGCCGGCGGCGAGCGTATCCGCTACGTGCAGCGCCGTGCTGTCGCCTTCGCCAATGCCGGCTGCAATTCCGCCCTGGGCCCAGCCGCTCGAGCTCTCGGCGCCCAGGCCTGCCCGCGTCACAAGGACGACAGGTTCGGGTGCAAGCGTCAAAGCGGCGGCAAGGCCAGCGAGCCCGCTTCCCACGATGACGACGCGCCCGCTCAGGTGGTGAAGGAGGCCCCGTGTCATACCGCAAGCATCCGTTCGGCAGCCCGGCGGGCAGCGTCGGCGATGGCGGCGTCGACGGTCACCTCGTGGCGGTTTTCCTCAAGTGCCTCGCGGATATTGCCGAGCGTGATGCGCTTCATGTGCGGGCAGAGATTGCACGGCCGGATGAACTCGACGGAAGGGTGATCGACGGCCACGTTGTCGCTCATCGAGCATTCGGTGAGTAGCACGACGCGGGCGGGCTTTTTTTGCGCCACGAAGTCGGACATGACGGCAGTCGAGCCGGAGAAGTCCGCCTCGTCGACAACCTCGGGCGGGCATTCGGGGTGGGCCAGGATCGTCACACCCGGATGGGCTTCACGCAGATCGCGGACATCCTTCGCGGTGAAGAGTTCATGCACCTCGCAATGGCCATGCCAGGCGAGGATCTCGACATCGGTCTCCCTCGCGACATTACGGGCGAGGTATTCGTCCGGGATCATCAGCACTTTTGGAACGCCCAGCGATTCAACGATGCGCTTGGCATTGCCCGAGGTGCAGCAGATGTCGGAGGCGGCCTTCACGGCGGCCGAGGTGTTGACATAGGTGATAACAGGCACGCCGGGATGGGCGGCCTTGAGCAGCGCGACGTCCTCCGGCGTGATGGAATCCGCCAGCGAACAGCCGGCGCCGATGTCGGGGATCAGCACGGTCTTTTCAGGGTTCAGGAGCTTCGCCGTCTCGGCCATGAAATGGACGCCCGCGAGCACGATGACATCGGCATCGACTTCGGCCGCCTTGCGCGCCAGGGCCAGGCTGTCGCCAACGATATCGGCGACGCCATAGAAGATTTCCGGCGTCTGGTAATTATGGGCCAGGATCACCGCATTGCGCTTTAGCTTCAATTCCAGGATCGCCGCGACGTCCGCCTCGTGTGAAAGCCATTCAGCCTTCGGCATGACGCGGCTCACACGCTCGTAGAGGCCTGAAATCGAAACGGTTGTGTTCATGATGCGCCTCTTTTACTCAGTTTGAGTATATCGAGCGCGAATAGATATTCTCGATCCGAGAATATGTCAACTCCGCGACAGCGGCAGCCGTGAGACGGAGAGCGCGTGTTCCTCAAGGATCGCCCGGCGATAGCGGAAGAGCTTGGCGGGACGGCCGCCGGTCTCGCTCGACATCTCGCCGGTCTCCTCGATCAGCTCCTGCTGGTCGATCAGGCGCCGGAAATTCGGCTTGTGCAGGGCAAGTCCCGCCAGCGCCTCGACGGTACGCTGGAGCTGCGACAGGGTAAAATCCTCCGGCATCAGCTCGAAGACGATGGGGCGGTATTTGATCTTGGCGCGCAGCCTGGCGATCGCCGTTGCCAGGATCCGGCGATGGTCGGCAAACATCGATCGGCCGGTTCCCGCCGATGATGCGGCGCCCGCTTCGCCGACGAGGCCTGCCTCATACATCAGTTCGTAGCGTTGCAGTGCGAGCTCCTCATTCCAAGCGGCACCACCAACGCCGAAGGTGAACTCCACCCGCCTGCGGCGGTGTTCCCCTCGGGACGCATCCAACGCGATCCAGGGTTCGAAGCGATCGACGATCTCCGTCAGATGGGCCGGCCGTCCGGCGCGGTGGTCCTCCCAGGGGAAATAATCGTACCAGCCGTGCCAACCGGGTGCGCCGGCGCCGGGTGCGGCCTGTTCGCGCACCAGGCCGAGATAGCTGATCGAGATCGTCCGCCTCGCATTGTCGCCCGGCGCACGGTCGCGGTCGGCGAAGGTATAGAGCTGTTCGAGATAGCCGATGGGATGGCCGGTCTGCTCGCCCACCCATTCGCGCAAGCCCGACTGCAGACTGCGGTGCTCCACCTCGAGCGGTCCGGAGGGAAGTGCTTCTCCCTTGCGAACGGTCATGACGCGCGGCGCCTCGTTGGTGACGGCGGTCAGCACGGCGATCAGTTCGGTATGGGCAAGCGCGGTTTTCAAGGGCTTCTCGTTCGTTTAGTGAATAATTTGCGCCATCCTGTGACAGGTTCTCCGGGAAGGACAGGCGTTGCCGGCAAAGAGCGGCCCGGGTGGTTCGAGGCTAGGCTCGAAGAGGACCGCTTGTGAGCTAGATATTAGCGTTAACGCGCCAGTACGTTGCCATGCTCAATCACCATCGGGTGCGCCAAGCTTTTCGAAGAGTGTCTTCGATATCTCGAACTGCCGCGCAATTCCGCGCCCCATGGAGTTCTTAATGATCGTCTCCGTCAGAAGACCCCTTTTTACAAGAAGATTGACGGTTTCCTTCGCGCCGCTGCGTGTCAGCTGCAAAAGCTCGGAAATATTGGTCAAGGTCAGCGGCTGATGGGCCTGGCTCATCGAATAAAGCACCGACATCATGCCGATTTCCTTGAGCCGCGCGGTCGGCGTTTCGTCCTCCAGCGGATGATCCAGGATCTCCTGCAGGACGAGTCCGTTGAACAAGGCGTTGTGCCAATGTGTCTTGATCACTCTTGTCATGTTTTGTTTAGTGGTTTAAACGCGTCATTATAAGTTTTGCTGCATCGGGCACGATTCGCTTCATCGGCGATCGTGGCCTGTCGTCCTGGAAGGGCCTGTGCATGAAAAAACCTGTGCTCAATTTGCTGTTCCCCATTTGCTGCATAGTATCACTCTATCTTGCTTCCGCTAGTCATACGCGGGCCGACGACTGGGGATGCCAGGTCATTTTATGCCTTTCCAATCCGGGCGGCCCCACGCAATTCGCCGAGTGCCGTCCGCCGGTCGAAAAGCTTTGGCGGCATCTCGCTCGGGGCCATTCCTTCCCGACCTGCAGCGGCGTCGGCTTCCACAGCTCAAAGCCCGGCTATGAACCCTATTACTGCGACGACGGCTACAAGCTCGTCGGCCGCTATGAGCCGCGCGGTCAGGAAGCCACCTGCATCTCGACGACGCTCAGCGAAGTGAGCCACACGCTATGCCGTTTCGATAGAGATCGGGACGGAAGCTCTGCCGGCTCGGTTCTTTCTCCGCGATGGGAGCGCGTGAACGGTCATTCCAAGTGCATGGCCTATTCCATCACGCGCCCGAATGTTCGATCACAGCCGCATTATGTCGACGTCACCATAGACGGCTCCGGCACCCATCGGGTCTGGTACTAACCATGGGCGCATTCGTCGATCTCGCCCAGACCTGCGCACCGGTCGTGCAGGTCGAAACGCTCGCGGCCGTCGTCAGCCTCGAGAGCCGGTTTCAGCCCTACCATATCCGCCTCAGAAACGGTGACCCGCTGACCGCGCAGCCGACGTCGAAAGCCGAGGCGATCGAACTTGCGACGTCGCTGATTGCTGAGCACCAGCCGATTCAGCTCGGGCTTGGCGGCATTTCAACCGCCGAACTCCAGAAGCTCGGCCTCTCCGTCTCGGACGCCTTCGATCCTTGCCTCAACCTCAAGGCCACAGGCGCTCTGCTCGACGGCTATTACCGGCTCGCCGCCGGCGCGGGGGCTGAACCAGCAAGAGCGGAGGCAGTGATGCTGCAGTCCTATTATGGACGCGGCGATCCCTCGACTGACGCCGTGGCCGGATATGATGTGCGGGTGCGCGAGGAAGCTAAGCGTCTGTTGCTGGAGCTGGCCTCACTGACCGTTTCGAGCGCACCCGAACCAGCGGATCTCGACCAACAGCGCGACGTCGAGGACGCGCAGAAGCAATTCGTACAATCGTCTCGAACCGCCGAAGCAATGCCGTGGGATGTGTTCAGCACCCGGCGGCAGTCTTCGGTCCTCGTTTTTCAAAACCGCCGACCGGAGCCAACCGAATGATTTCCAGAGACACTCTTCGTCCTTTCGCCGCATCGACCCTGATGGCCGTAGCCCTCGTCGCATTGCTAGTCGAGCCAGCCTTCGCGCAATCGGCCGGCATCGAGACCGTGCTCCAGAACATTGTCGACATGCTCACCGGCAATATCGCCAAGCTGCTCGCCGTCATCGCGGTGATCATCATCTGCATCGCCTGGATGTTCGGCTACATGGATCTGAGGCGGGCCGGCTTCTGGATCATCGGTATCGGCGGCATTTTTGGCGCCACCGAACTCGTCAACACAATCGTTGGAAGCTGATCTGTGGCGAGCGCCCCGACATTGGAAGAAGACACGCTGTTTTTAGCCTGCACCCGGCCGGCCATGATTGCCGGCGTGACCATGGAGGCGATGGGGTTCAACATCATGCTGACGACCATCCTCTACATCACCGCGGGATCGATCGCCTATGCGCTGGTCGGCGTCGTCTTTCATTTCATATTCCGGGCGCTGGTCAAACACGACCACAACATGTTCCGGCTGCTTGTCGCCTGGCTCGAAACCCGCGGCCGCTCGCGCAATGCCGCCTATTGGGGCGGCGCAAGCCTCTCTCCGTTGAGACTTCGCAGACGCTATGACGAGAGGGACCTGAGCCTTGCCTAATCTTGTGACGCTTCGCGCCCGCGAACTCGCGCCGGAAACCTTCATTCCCTATGTCCGCCATGTGGACGAGACGACCATCGCGCTCTCCTCGAGAGCGATGATGGTGATGCTGGTGCTCGAGGGTGTGTCCTTCGAAACGGCCGACATTCTCGATCTCAACGGGCTGCACCGCGATCTCAATACGCTTTACCGCAACATTGCCGACGAGCGGCTGGTGCTCTGGACGCATGTCATCCGCCGGCGCGACAACGCCTATCCCGATGGTGAATTCACAAATCCGTTTTCCGCGGAGCTCAACGCGAAATACCGCGAGCGCATGGTCCGGGAGGATCTGTTTCGCAATGACCTCTATGTCAGCCTGATCTGGCATCCCGATCGCGATCCGGCCGAAAAAGCCGCAAGCTTCGTCAAGCGATTGCGCAGCGCCCGCCGCAGGGGCGGGGAGGTGGACGAGACCGCGCTCAAACACCTTCGCGACAAGGTGACGGATGTGATCGCCGGCCTCAAGCGCTTTGAGCCGCGATCCCTTGGCCTCTATGAGAAAGACGGCATCGTGTTTTCCGAACCGAGCGAAGTGCTGCACCAGCTTGTCGGCGGACGACGCGAACCTGTCCCGCTGACCGAGGGCCAGATATCATCGGCGATCTACTCCGACCGCGTGATCTTCGGTCGCGAAACCGCCGAGATCCGCCACGAGGCGATGAGCCGCTATGCCGGCATCTTCGGCTTCAAGGAATATCCCGCTTCGACGCGTTCCGGCATGCTCGACGGCATCCTGACCGCGCCCTTCGAGCTCATCTTGACGCAGTCCTTCGCCTTTGCCTCGAAAGCCGACGCGCGCACGATCATGGGGCGTAAGCAAAACCAGATGGTCAGCGCCGGCGACAAGGCCGCCTCGCAAATCGGCGAGCTCAGCGAAGCGATGGATGATCTGGAATCCAACCGCTTCGTTCTTGGCGAGCACCATCTGACGCTGTCGGTCTTCGCGCCCTCGGTCAGGGAGCTGACCGACAATATGGCCAAGGCCCGCGCCCATCTGACCAATGGCGGCGCGGTGGTCGCCCGTGAGGATCTCGGACTGGAAGCGGCCTGGTGGGCGCAACTGCCGGGCAATACTCGCTTTCGGGCGCGCTCCGGCGCCATTACCTCGAAGAACTTCGCAGCTCTCTCGCCCTATCACTCCTACCCGACGGGACAGAAGGACGGCAATGAATGGGGTTCGGCCGTCGCCATGCTGAAGACCGCGTCGGGCTCGCCGTTTTACTTCAACTTCCATCATGGCGATCTCGGCAACACCTTCATCTGCGGCCCATCGGGCGCCGGCAAGACCGTGCTTCTCAATTTCATGCTCTCGCAACTCGAAAAGCACGACCCGTATATGGTGTTTTTCGACAAGGATCGTGGCGCCGATCTTTTCGTTCGCGCCGCCGGCGGCAATTACCTGCCGCTCAGGAATGGCGTTCCCACCGGCTGCGCGCCCTTAAAGGCAATCGACCTCAACGCGGCCAATAAGGTGTTCCTGGCGCAATGGGTGGGTAAGCTTGTCGGGTCCGCGACGCGGGAGCTGACCGTCTCAGAACTGCGAGACATCGCCTCGGCCGTGGATGGTCTCGCCGACCTTCCCGTTGAGCGCCGCTCGATCGGCGCGCTTCGGACATTTCTCAACAATACCGATCCCGAAGGTATCGCATCGCGGCTCAGGCGCTGGGAGAGGGGCGGGCCGCTTGGCTGGGTGTTCGACAATGAGCTCGACGACATTGGCATTGGCGCGAAGTTCATCGGCTACGACATGACCGATTTCCTCGACAACGAGGAGATCCGCACGCCTCTTATGGCCTATCTCTTCTACCGCATCGAGCAACTGATAGACGGTCGCCGCATCATCATCGTCATCGACGAGTTCTGGAAGGCGCTAAAGGACGAGGGTTTTCGCGAGCTCGCCCAGAACAAGCTCAAAACCATCCGCAAGCAGAACGGACTGATGCTGTTTGCCACTCAAAGCCCACGCGACGCGATCGCCTCGCCGATCGCGCATACGATCATTGAGCAATGCCCGACACAGATCTTCCTTCCCAATCCGCGCGGCGACCAAGGCGACTATGTCGACGGTTTCAAGCTGACCGGACGGGAATTCGAACTGGTTGCACGCGAACTCTCAGTCGAAAGCCGTCGCTTCATCGTCAAGCAGGGCCATAACAGCGTGGTCGCAGAGCTGAACCTCAATGGCTTTGACGACGAACTTGCGATCCTGTCGGGGCGAACCGCCAACGTGGAGCTTGCCGACGCCGTCCGCGCCGAGCTTGGCGACGACCACGGCGAATGGCTCGCCGTATTCCAGCAAAAAAGGAGGCTGCTCTGATGGGTATGCGCCAAACCGCCGCGATCGCCACGATCCTGGCTTTGATCCTCCCCGCCAATCACCTCTCAGCCCAAGGCATACCGGTGATCGACCAGACGGCGATCGCCAAGCAGATCGAAAGCATCGCCCAGCTAAAATCCCAGCTCGATGCGCTCAATCAGCAGATCGAGCAAGCCCAGCAACTCTATGGCTCGCTCAACAAGATCACCGACATGGCCGATGTCGCGGCCCTACTGAACGATCCCGCGATCAGAAGGGCGTTGCCCCCTGACTTCAAGACGGTCGAGAGCCTGCTTAACGGCCAAGGCACCGGCGTCTTCGAGAGTTCGGCCACGAAATTCCTCGACAGTAACTCCACATACCGGACCGACGCTGAAGATTTTTATGCCCAGGAACTGAGCCGCGTGCAAAATCAGAACGCCGGGCAGATGAGCCTCGGCGAAGAAATCTATGATGCCGCGACCAAGCGCATCGACGGCATCGACCAGCTTCGCGAGAAGATCTCCAGTGCAGCCGATGCCAAGGACATTGCCGACCTGCAGGCGCGCTTGCAGGCGGAGTCGGCGTACTTGCAGACCGACGTTCTTCGTATGCAGGGGCTCCAGATGATCCAGAGCGCGCAAGGTGAGGTCGACGACCAGCGCAAAGCGGAGGATTGGCGACAGCGCATGGACACCATGGGAGCGGCCCTGCCATGAAGCGCGTTCTCCCACTCATTATGCTGGGCGTGCTCGCTTCATGCTCCGGTGAAACACAAAAGGTCCACACCGTCGATGAACTTCTCGCCGACGAGCCTCTTCTGGCGAAGGTCCTCGGCGAATGCCGCAACAATCCCGGTGAACGCGGCAGCACGCCCAATTGCCAAAATGCCGAAAGCGCCGACGGCAAGCTGCGTCTGGAGCGGATGCGCCAATCGCTTGCAGGCTGATGCATGTACCAGGTCTTCAGCTTCGTCGATGCGCAATTCAAGGCGCCGCTCGAAAACTTCATTTCTTCAGGCACGTCGAATATTGCCAACTGGGTCAGCGGACCGCTGACGGCGGCACTCACGCTCTACGTCGTACTTTACGGCTATCTGGTGCTACGTGGCTCGGTGCAGGAACCCGTTCTCGAATTTGCTTTCCGCGCTATCAAGCTTGCCATCATCGTCATGCTGGTCAGGAATGCCAGCGAGTACCAGACCTACGTCACCAATATCTTCTTTGAGACGCTTCCGAAAGAAATCTCCCAGGCGCTGAACAGCGGCACGGCGCCAAGCGCCTCGACCTTCGACAGCCTGCTCGACAAGGGCCAACGCTGCGCCTACGAGATCTGGTCCCGCGCGTCCTGGCCGGTCGATATCGTTACCGGGGTCGGCGGCATGATGGTGATCGGCGCAAGTTTCATCGTCGCGGCGATCGGCTATATCGTCTCGCTTTACGCGCGGCTGGCGCTCGCCATCGTACTGGCGATCGGACCGATCTTCATTGCGCTCGCCATGTTCCAGGCAACACGCCGCTTCACCGAATCCTGGATCGGCCAGCTCGCCAATTTTGTCATCCTTCAGGTCCTTGTCGTCGCGATCGGCTCGTTACTGATCACCTGCATCGACACAACCTTTACTGCCATCGAAGGCTATAGCGACGTGCTGATGCGACCGATCGCGCTTTGCGCCATCTGCCTCGCCGCGCTTTACGTCTTTTATCAATTGCCCGGCATCGCCTCGGCGCTTGCCGCCGGCGGCGCTTCGCTCACCTACGGATACGGGGCGGCACGCGATGCGCACGAAAGCACGCTTGCCTGGGCCGCCTCCCGGGCTGCCGGCGCGGTCGGGCGCGGCGCGCGGTCGCTCAGCCGACGCACGACAGAACGCGCGGCCGAATGACGGCCGCCCGGTAAACGCCTCAAGGTAATTCCACATGATCCGCACAATCTTATCGTTCCTTCTTCTTACCGGTTTGGCGAGCTGCGCCTCGATCTCCTACCCGCTTCCAAAATGCGACGGCTATGCCCGCCGCCCGCTGAACCGCGCAATGTGGCAGTGGGAGGAAAAGAGCCCCACCAGGCAGCCGACCTCCGCTGCAACGCCCTATGCCGAAATACAGAACCAGGCCGCGCCTGCCGCCTTCGAACAGTTCGACATCGCCGGCTCCTACCGAAACTGCGGGAAGGAATGACATGGTGACCACGGACAGTCTCAAGAGCTATTTTGATAAGGCCCGCCGCTTCGATCAGGACCGCCTCCTTCAGGTCGAGCGATCTGCGCGCATCGCCTGGTCTGTGGCGATCGCCGCCGGCGTTCTCGCCGCCGCATCCGTCTTCGCGATCGCAGCACTTACGCCGCTCAAAACCGTCGAACCCTTCGTCGTTCGGGTCGACAATTCAACCGGCATTGTTGATGTCGTCTCGGCACTCACAGCGACCGCCGGCACCTATGATGAGGCAGTAACCAAGTATTTTGCGGCCAAATATGTGCGGGCTCGCGAAGGTTATGTCTGGAGCGAGGCGGAAGAGAACTTCCGCAACGTGGCACTCCTGTCGACCCAGGCCGAGCAGACCCGATTTGCCGCACTCTATCGCGGCAGCAACCCGGATTCGCCCCAGAACGTCTATGGCCGCGGCGCGACCGCACGCATCAATGTCGTGTCGATTTCGCTGATCAACGCCAACGTCGTCTCGGTCCGCTACATGCGCACAGTCACGCGCGGCGAGGAGGTGAAGACCACCCATTGGGTGGCAACGCTCACCTTCTCCTATGCCAATGCCCCGATGTCGGCCACCGACCGACTGGTCAATCCTTTGGGGTTCGTCGTCAGTGACTATCGCGCCGATCCGGAGACCATCAATTGAGACCGCATTACCTCATTTCCCTTCTGCTGGCCGGAAGTCTCGTATCCTCAGCCCTCGCACTCGAGGTTCCGCGTGGCGCGACCCAGGACAATCGTATCCGCTTCGTCAACTACCAGCCCTACAACATCACGAAGATCGTCGGCACGCTGAGATCCTCGGTACAGATCGAGTTTGCCGCCGACGAGGAAATCGCCCATGTCGCACTCGGCAACTCCGTCGCCTGGGAAGTGGCACCGGCCGGAAACATTCTTTTCCTGAAACCCCGGGAGAACCAGCCGGTCACCAACATCTCGGTCGTGACCACGCGTCGCGACGGGTCGACCCGCAGCTACCAGATGGAACTCACCGTGCGCGACGGCTCGGTCGCCGCCGGCCAGAACACATACTTTTATGTGAAATATCGCTACCCGGCCGATGAAGCGGAGAGGCGGCGGCTGGAGGCGGAAGCCCGGGCTCAGGCCGCGCAGTCGGCGCAGGCCGATCGGGTGCTCGGCCTTCACGAAGCCTACGGTCCGCGCAACTGGCGCTATTCGGCGGAAGGGTCGCAAGCACTCGAGCCGCAAGCGGTCTATGACAACGGCAAGGTCACCACCTTCGCTTTCGTCGGAAACCAGGAAATGCCGGCGATTTACATCGAAAATTCCGACGGCACGGAAAGCCTCGTACCGAAATCGGTCTCGGGCAACCTTGTGCTCGTCCATGCGATCAGCCGCAAGTTCATCCTGCGCCGGGGAGGGGACGTGCTCTGCGTCTTCAACGAAGCCTACGACCGCGTCGGTATCAATCCCGAGACCAACACGACATCGCCGTCCGTTGAACGTGTGATGAAGACGCCGACGGGCGAATAAGGATAGGGAGGTCCAATGGCCGAGGAAGAACCGAACCGGATCCCGGGCGAGCGCACCGAAACGACCACCGGCCGCAGGCTCGACAACAATCCGGTGCTCAGACGCGGCGCGGTCGCGCTTGCGATCATCGTCTTCGTCACCTTCGCCCTCTGGTCGATGCGCGGAGAAAACAAGGATGGTGACGGCGCACAGCCCGAGCGCGTCGTCATCCGCCAGACATCGGACTTCGAGCCGGCGAAGGAAAGAGCCGAACCGGTCGTCACGCCGACCGAAGTCAAGTTACCGACGCCCATCGTCACTGAGGCGGCCCCGTCGGAAGACGATAAGCTGCTCGACGCCGCACGTCGCGCACCGGTGATCGCTTTCGGCGGCAAATCGCCGTCGACGCAACGCGAGACAGACGAGAAGACGGCCGACGCCACGTCCAACTATCTGCCGCTCGGCGTCACTCCGGCCGGCATCAACACGCAAACCGAAAACGAAGACCAGCGCTTCAACCGCCTGATGACGCCCACTCAATTGCAGGGGTCGCGCGCCGGCACGCTCGGTAACCGGGACTTCATCGTTGCCATGGGAACCTCGATCCCTTGCGTGCTCGAAACCGCGCTCGCCTCCGACCAGCCGGGCTTCACCAGTTGCGTCATCAACCGGGATGTCCTCTCCGATAGTGGCCGCGTCGTGTTGATGGAAAAGGGCACGCAGGTGGTCGGCGAATATCGCGGCGGGCTGCAGCGCAGACAAAAACGCCTGTTTGTCCTTTGGAACCGCGCTAAGACCCCGAAAGGCGTGATCGTCACACTCGCGTCGCCGGCAACCGATGCGCTCGGGCGCGCCGGTATGGACGGCTATGTCGACACCCATTGGTGGGAAAGGTTCGGCAGCGCCATTCTGCTCTCCATCGTCGGCGACGCGACCTCCTATGCCAACAGCCGGTTGCAGGACAGCGATGTCGATGCGCAGAACACCACAAATGCAGGAAACCAGGCCGCGGCCATCGCGGTCGAGCAGTCGATCAACATTCCGCCGACGCTCATGAAACATCAGGGCGAACTGGTGTCGATCTTCGTGGCGCGCGACCTCGACTTCTCGAGCGTCTATCGCCTGCGCGTCACCGAACCTCGCAATCGCATCTATGACCGCGCCGTACTTGGGGATTTCCTCCCGGATTCGAAGCTCGTGACCAAATAGGCCCTCTCATGACTGAAGGTCCAGACGCCGGTGTCGTGCGGGAGCTGCTTGTTCCCTTTGAAGACTTCTTGGCTGACGAGACTCTCTATGAAGTGATAGTCAATCGGCCCGGGCAAGTCCTGACGGAAGGTGTCGGTGGGTGGCGGACCCATGACCTGCCGGCCCTTTCGTTCCAAAAGTTGATGCGCCTTGCCCGGGCCGTGGCGAGTTTCTCCCATCAATCGATTGACGAAACCCGGCCGATCCTGTCGGCTACGTTGCCCGATGACGAACGCATCCAGATCGTCATTCCGCCAGCAACCGCCAAGGAGACCGTCAGCATCACGATCCGCAAGCCGTCTTCCGTGTCGCTCAGCCTGCAGGATCTTGAGAACGGCGGGCTATTCGCCGACGTCGCCCCGGCAAGCCGCGACGCAGCACCCTCCGACCACCGACTCTTGGAACTCCACCGAACCGGCGCCCATAGGGCCTTCCTTCAGGAGGCCGTGCTTGCACGAAAGAACATCATAATCTCCGGCGCCACGGGCTCGGGCAAGACGACGCTTTCAAAGGCACTGATCCGGCATATTCCGGATCACGAGCGCATCATCTCGATTGAGGACACGCCTGAGCTCGTCATCCCGCAGCCCAACAACGTGCGTCTGTTCTATTCCAAGGGCGGGCAGGGTCTTGCAAAGATTTCTGCGAAGGACCTGCTTGAATCCTGCCTGCGCATGCGACCCGACCGCATTCTCCTTCAGGAATTGCGGGACGGAACGGCCTTCTACTACATCCGCAATGTCAATTCCGGCCATCCCGGCTCGATCACCACGGTTCATGCGGATTCGGCGGAACTAGCCTTCGAGCAGTTGACGCTGCTCGTGAAGGAATCGGACGGCGGCAAGGATCTCGAGCGCCACGACATCCGCGAGATGCTCAAAATCGCTATCGATGTCGTTGTGCAATGCAGGCGCGTCGCCGGGAAGTTTCGAGTGACGGAAATCTATTTTCGGCCCGCTCATCCTGACGCAAACGCCATCAGCAGTCGCTAGCGCGAATAGCGGGGCGGGTTCACGCTTCACTCCCGGCTGGCGGCCTCCCGCGCCGATCAAGTGATGCGGGTCAGATGATAAGGTCGTCGGCATAGACCGAAAGGATCCATCCCGGCAGATAGGGAGCTGCCTGCAGCAGGCGGCCCCTCTCAAAGACCAGAATCTGCTGAGGTGGTTCGTTGAGCTTCGAATTGTCAAAGACCATGCCACGGTCGGCACGAAGGACGGCTTGCCGGATCAACGGCTGCCCACGATCGTAGCGTGCTCGAATCTTTTTTTCCGGGACATCATGGCCCCCTTCGTCGGCGCGGCCCTTGACCCGCGCCACCGAGAGATCGGGACTGTCGACACCGACATGCATGACAATGACGATGTAGCCATGCGTCCGTGCGGTTTCGATAATTTCCAGTTTCGATGAGTGAGAGAAGACGGTCTCGGTCACAAAACTCTTGCCTGCCTCAAGCATCTCCGCCCGGCGGTCGCGCGCAATCTCGGCAGCTTTATAGGCCGCTTCCATCGAGCTGTCCTTGAGCTCCTCGCGCTGGATGATGTCGGCATTGATAAAAGGACCCGCGAAGCCTGGAGCAACGCGGGTCTGGTAGAGTGTCGACTTGCCGGCGCCATTTGGTCCGGCAAGCAGAACAAGGCTGGGTCTCATGCGGCTGCGTCATCCTTTGCATAGATGAGGTTGCCACCTGCATCGAGACCAACGCCGCGACCCAACATTCTGCGTTGAGCAAAGAATTCTTGTTCAGCCGTCGTCGGTTCAGCCATCTTGGTCGTGAACGCATCGAGCCAGGCGGCTTCTTCATCCTCTTGGAGTTCGGTCGTATCGAGTCGGCCCTCGAGTGCCAGCTTGATCCGGCCATAATCGAAGGTCCCGGAATGCTCGATTGCTCGCCCGATTTTTACCCAATGCGTTATCTGACCGGCAACAGACCTACTCTGAAGATCGGCTTCCCGACGGATGAGTGCCATTATGTCGTCTGCAAGTTTGACCGATTGAGCCATGTTCATCTCCTGCATGATCATATAGGTAGCAAAATGCTACCTGAAAATCAAGGGCAGACCGAATGGCCCCAATCTTCGGCAGACGGCATCGACAGCGCATGATCGGTAGGCTCAAGACTGTGAATTCGATCGTCTCTACGAACGCAGACAGAATGCACTTTGGCATTCTCAGCCGAGGCTAGGCCATTTTCGCGGCTCAGAACCGGCCGAGTGTTTCTACTTCGGACACATTTGTGCCAGCAGTTCTTTCCATTCAGCCGCGAAGTTTGAGGGTTCCGGCGTGGCGGCCCGGATGGCGACGAGGCCGGAGTAATTTGGAAATAGCCCTTGACTCCCTCGGTGCCCGCCAGTCCGGGCGTTTCCGCTTCTGCTCAGAAGATTGGATAGTAGCCTTGCCAGTCTTCAGGCCTCGCCCCCAAGAATCTGAGGCAAGAGGTCTCCAAATCGATCGTTATTCAAGGAACCTAACGAGTCGACGCCGCGTTTTGCAGGCATTGGACCAATAAGTGGATCCAGATGATCTGATAAAGCACTGGAGCGAACCCCTGCCCGCCCCATAAGGCGTTGGCCTGATGCGGTGGCGCTCGGCGGCTCATCTGGCTGTTGCCGTCAGCAGTGCAGCCACAGGAACGCTCACCGCGCTGACGATCAAGACCACTACCGTAGCAATCCTGATCATTCGGGTGCGACGCGCCCGGAGCGGGTCCCACTCATAGGACATGCAAATCTACCCGGCATTGGTCCGAAGCCCCGCAACGGGGACCGCTGCTACTGCCAAGCAGCCGCTGCCGCTTGTTGCGTCGCTGCAGCGAGTTCTCCACCCTAATCATGATCGCAAGATAGCCTTGTTTGCCGCGGCAGTCCGTGAATCTGTTTCCCCGGCCTCGTTTAGCCGGCCATTCAATTCGCGGCTCGTGCGGAAAAAGGGCACCCATTTTTCCTCGACAAAAACCGCGCCCCCCGTCCGCGGATTTCTCGCTGACCGTGACGGTCGATTGCGCACGGAAAAGACGCCGAAGCCGCGCAGTTCCACACGACTGCCGTCGGCGAGCGTCGCGGCGATCTCTTCGAGGACGGCATCGACGATCTTCTCGGCGTCAGCGTGATAGAGATGGGGATTGCGAGCGGCAACCAGGGAAACGAGTTCGGATTTTATCACGGGCGACCTCATAAAGGATGCCGGGGAAGGGGCGGCTGATGTCCGCTCGGGTGACCGGGGGTGCCGTAGGCTTAAAAACGAAGGCGCCTCGCGATCAACTTGTAATCGTGGCGGACCGGCCGCTTGGCACGCCGGCCGGAGTTGGCGGGGAGGAAGAGAGGGGGAGGGGGGAAGGGGGATCGTGACGGGTTAAGGTGGTCGGAGAGAGGCTCCGGCCGGCCCGTCATGGAGAACCGACATGGCCCAGGCCATCCAGAAAATTACCCTTAGCGCGGCCCGCGATATTCCCTTCAACAAGCTGGTGCTCAGCCAGAACAACGTTCGCCGCATCAAGGCCGGCGTTTCGATCGAGGACCTTGCCGAAGACATCGCGCGGCGCGGCTTGCTCGCCAGCCTCAATGTCAGGGCGGAGCTCGACGCCGATGGCAACGAGACCGGTTTCTACCGGGTTCCGGCCGGCGGTCGCCGCTACCGGGCCCTCGAGCGCCTCGTCTCCCAGAAACGGCTCGCGAAAACCGCCGGTGTCCCCTGCATTGTCAGCCAGGCGGCAACGCCGGAGGTCGAGGATTCCCTTGCCGAAAACGTGCATCGCGTCGACCTCCACCCGCTCGACCAGTTTCGGGCCTTCCAGACTTTGAAGGAACAGGGTCAGGATGAAGACGACATCGCCGCGCGCTTCTTCGTCTCCGTCGCGACGGTGCGGCAAAGGTTGCGGCTTGCAGCGGTCTCACCGCGCCTTCTCGATCTCTACGCCAGCGATGAGATGACCCTGCAGCAGGTCATGGCGTTTTCGATCACCAATGATCATGTCCGGCAGGAACAGGTCTGGGACACGATCTCGCGCCAGCACGTCCGTGAGCCCTATTACATCCGCCGGCTTCTGACCGAGACAGCAATCCGGGCGAGCGACCGCCGTGCCGTCTATATCGGTATCGAAGCCTATGAGGGTGCCGGCGGGGTGGTCATGCGCGATCTCTTCGACGAGGACAATGGCGGCTGGCTGCAGGACCCGGCTCTGGTCGAGCAGCTCGTCATTGAGAAGCTCAATGCCGACGCCGAGGCGATCAGATCTGCTGAAGGCTGGAAATGGATCGAGGCTGCCTTCGATTTCCCCTACGGCCACACCTCGGGGCTTCGCCGCTTCTACGGCGAGCAGCCGGAGATGACCGCGGACGAGCTGAAGCGCTACGATGCCGTCAAAGCCGAGTACGACGCGCTCGACGCGGCTTATGCCGAGGCCGAAGACTATAGCGAGGAGACCGAGCGCAAACTGGAGGAACTTGGCGGCGAACTCGACCAGCTGAACGACCGGCCTTACGTGTTTGACGGCGACGAGGTCGCGCGCGGCGGCGCATTCATCTCGCTCGGTGCAAACGGCGAGCTCAAGATCGAGCGAGGTTTCGTCCGCCCAGAGGACGAGCCGAAGGTAGACGTTGATGGCGGCGACGCGTCGGAAGGTGATAATGATGTCGTCGGCGGCCGTCCGACCGTTTCTGCCGACGGTAACGCGGTGCATGGTGTCGGCTCCATGAATGCCGAAAGCGAAGAGGAGGAGGGTTCGCTTCGGCCGCTCTCCGAACGCCTGGTGCTGGATTTGACGGCAACCCGCACCGTTGCGCTGCGCAACGCGCTCGCCAATGATCCGGTCATTGCCTTCATCGCGGTGCTTCACGCCTTCGTGCTGAAGACCTTCTATCTCTACGGGTCCGATACATGCCTGGAGGTGACGCTGCAGAGCGCCCGATTCTCGCAGACGCCGGCGCTTGGTGATACCGCGTGGGCCAAGGAGATCGACCAGCGGCAGGAAGCATGGGGTCAGGATCTCCCCAAGGATCCCGACGCGCTTTGGGGCTTCCTGATCGGGCTCGACGACGCTAGCCGGCAGGCACTCTTTGCACATTGCGCCTCGCTGTCGTTGAATGCGGTCATCGAACCCTGGAACAAGCGCAGCCGCGCGATCGCGCATGCCGACCAGGTCGCACGATCGATCGGTTTCGACATGGTCGAGGCCGGTTGGACGCCAACGGCCGACAACTACCTGGGTCGGGTCACCAAGGCCCATATCCTCCAGGCCGTGCAGGAAGCGAAAGGCGAGCAATCGGCACAGCTGATCGGCCATCTGAAGAAGAGCGATATGGCGCGTGAGGCCGAACGGCTCATCGCCGGAAGCGGATGGCTGCCGCAGCCGCTCCGCGCTGCCGAAGACGTCACCAGCGATGATGTCTCCACAAAGGTCGAGAACACCGGTGTCACTCCTGACGCCGAGGTTGGCGCCGCGCTCCCCGCCTTCCTGACGGAAGACCTCGATTCCTGCGATCGGGACGACGACGCAGATCGAGAAGACGGCTACGGCCATCTCGACGCCGCTGAGTAAACCGATCTCCCCATCTCATCCAAGGCCCGGCCCCACAGCTGGGCCTTTCTTTTTAAGGAGCATTCCGATGCCCGACTTTACGATTGAGACCACCTATCGTCTGCCGGTCTTCCGCCATCGCACCTATCGCGCCGAGACGTGCGATGCCGCATGTCGCGCGGCAATTGAGGACAACGATTGGGACGACGCCCGGCATGACTACGAAACCGCAGGCGAAACTCATGTGAGCGGCATCTGGCAGGGCGCCGATGCCGCCTATCGCGCTCCGGCGATCCCGATCCCCCCTGAATTCACGGAAACGGTTCAGCGCAAGGCGGCGCATTTCGAAATCCTGCTCGGGGTCCTGAAGATCATCCTCGCCGACATCCGGTCGGACAGGCCAACCGCCTCCGATTGGGTCGCAAGAGCGTCGTGGGTGGTTGCCCGCGCGGAGGCGATCCTTGCCGGCGCACCCGACCCCGAAACCCTGTCCGGAACGATCATAGGAGGCGAGAGCGATGGCTGAGATCATCGAGACTGTCGTCTACCGGTTCCACGAGCTGTCGGATGCGGCGAAGGACAGCGCCCGCGCCTGGTACCGCGAAGGCGGCTTCGACTACGACTGGTTCGATTTTGTCTATGAAGATTTCGAGCGCATCTGCGAAATCCTCGGCCTCCGCCTCAAGACATGCACGGTCCGTCTCCAGGGCGACGGCTCCCGCCAGGATCCCTGTATCTGGTTCAGTGGGTTCTGGAGCCAGGGAGATGGTGCGTGCTTCGAAGCCTACTATTCCCACGGCAAGCAGGCGCCGCGCCGGATCAGGGAATACGCGCCACGGGATGCCGAGTTGCATCGGATCGCCGACATGCTCCAGGCAATTCAGAAGCGCAATTTCTACCAGCTCCGCGCGGATGCCACCCATCGTGGCCACTACTACCATGCCTATTGCATGGCGATCTCGGTTGAGCGGGACAGTCCGTCGTACCAGGCAATGACGATCAACGCGGAGGAAGCCGTCATCGAGAGCCTCCGCGATCTTGCTCGCTGGCTCTACCGGCAACTCGAGCGCGAATACGAGTATCTAACGTCGGACCAGGCCGTCGACGCGGCGATTTCGGCCAACGGCTACACTTTTACCGCATCCGGCCAGCGCTTCGGCTGATCCGCGCCGGTGCGGCCAATCTCAGAGGAAGAGGGCCGTCAGGCGGGGGCGGTCAAGATGCGGCGGAGGGAGAGAAGAAGTCTCGCCCGTCACGGGTGCGGAAACCTGCCGTCGCGAACTCACATCTGACCACATCATCGGCTGCCACCGCCTCCGGCAGTCACCATCCCCAACAGCCCGGCCCAGTGCCGGGCGTTCTCGTTCCAGGAGACTCCTATGAACACGATGATTTCCAGCGTTCAACCGGCATCGTCCGGCTTCAAGGTCGAAATTTCCCGCGGCGAACGCATCGGACGGGTTTCATCCGAATGGTTCTCGCGCCCCGACGACGAGCGATACCTGTCGCTTTCCGAACTCCATCATGCCGTCAAGTCCAGGGCCGAGCGAGCGCGTGTCCGGACAGTGGAAACCTCGGCGATCCGCGTCGAAGCGACCCGCAGCAATGCCGAGCGACTAGAACTGGTCGTGCCGGGCGGACGCCAGCCGATCGCGCCGACCCATTGGGGCTACGGCCAGCTTTGCAGTCTGGTCGGCGCTCCCGCGAGCTACATGCGCCAGCTTCCCGCGCCGCTTGCCGCGATCAACCTGCAGCACGGCCTCCTCGACGGCCGCACTGAGCTCGTAAAGACGCTGGAGATGGACGACGGCCGCACCGAGCTCAGGGCTGTGACGGGTCCCGACTATGGCAGGATCTGGGATCACGCGCTCGTCTCGGCGATCATGAACATCGCCGGTAATGGGACTGGAGATACCTTGTGGAAAATACCAGGGGTCCTCGATTGGTCTTCCATGACCCACAACCCCTTCGTCGACATCACCAAAGACACGACGACACTCTATGCCTCCGACCGCGATGTCTTCGTATTTTTGGTCGATGACACCCACCCGATCGAGGCGGGGCGGTTGCCGAACGGCGAGCCCGATTTGTATTTCCGCGGCTTTTATGCCTGGAACAGCGAGGTCGGCTCGAAAACACTTGGAATCGCGAGCTTTTACCTGCGTGCCGTTTGTGCCAACAGGAATTTGTGGGGCACCGAAAATTTCCAGGAAATCACCATCCGGCACTCGAAGTTCGCGGCACAGCGCTTTGCCCATGAGGCAGCACCGGCGCTGACGAATTTCGCCAATTCCTCGCCCGCCGCCTTTGTGGCCGGCATCCGGGCGGCACGCGAGCGGGTCGTTGCGCGAAACGACGAGGATCGCACGGATTTCCTGCGTAAGCGCGGCTTCTCCAAGGCCGAATCCGGCAAGATCATCGAGACGGTGCTTTGCGAAGAAGGTCGCCCGCCCGAGTCGATTTTCGACTTCGTGCAAGGGATCACGGCGCTCGCGCGGGGCAAAGCCCATCAGGACGCCCGCCTTGAGCTGGAATGCAAGGCAAAGAAGCTGCTCGAATAAGCTTCCTGATCGCCTCGACAAACCTTTCAACCAACCCCTGATCGCCCGGCGTTGCGCCGGGCCTTCCCCTTGCTGCGGCTAAGAAGTCGAGACTGGGCTGATCTACGCCTGATCCGTCCCGACCTTATGGGCGCTGAGCAGCAGCCTGTCCCTTCGCTAAATTATGGAGAAATCTCATGAAGACCACCAAAGCGTATCTCGTAGAGCCGCTAATCGCGACGATCCGCATCGTGGCGATCCCCGAAGAAAACTGGCTTGCCGTCATCCGAAACCTGATCGGCTGCGATCTCATCGACATGGTACAGATCAATGAGACCCTTGCCATTGTCGTCGACGACAACGGTCTACAGGAGGCCCTGCCTTGCGTGACGCAACTTCACGGCTATCCGTCGCCGCTCGCGGGCAATCTCCTGATCATCGGTACGAATGAATATGGCGAGACCGTCGATGTCACGACCGAAATCGAAGACGTAGCCAGCCGGCTTACGATCGTCAGGCCGATGTTGCATCCGGTATTCGAGTCGCTAAACGGTCCGCGCATCTTCGGCACGCGGCTGAGCGCCATGGAAGTGCATGTCGACCGGCGCCCGCCCGCCGTCATGGATAAAAATGTCCACTGATCGTTGCGGTCCGATCATTTGCCTTCGACCATGCAAACGGAAATCCGGCCATTCGCCAATGGCTGGATCGTCAACTCAAGGTTTCGGAGCTCTTGGGAAGAGCTCAACAATCAACTACAATCCGTTTCGATCCATCCGTATGGAGACGGACATGCCCATCAGAGTCGATGATCCGGAAGCCGAGCTCCTGATGCGCAAGTTCGCGTGGATGGCCGGCGTCGGCATCACGGATGCAATCGTCATCGCAATGCGCGAGGCGATCGACCGCCGCAGCCATGCTGAAACTCCGCTCGAAACCGCGGCGCGGCTGCGGCAGAAGCATGGCGTGTCGATGAATGACGAGACACGAACGCCGCTTTCCCGTGATGTCTTTGACGCCATGGGGAGCGATGGCTGATGTTCGTCGATGCCAGCGCGATTATCGCGCTCTTGTCGGACGAACCGGAAGCAGCACGCGCGTCCGATGCCATCGCGTCAGAAAGAGTTCCTTTCAGGTCGCCCGTCGCCATTTTCGAACCTGTTCTCCGCCGACGGCGGAGACAACGCGGCTTGCCATTCTTGCCGCCCATCTTTATCGCAGCGGACGCCGTGGCCTTAACTTGGGCCACAGCTTGCACTACGCGTGCGCTAGGTTCCACGGCGTCGCGATCCTTGTCACGGCGGACGAATTTCGGTCGACAGACCTGGAAACCATTCCCTGATTCCACTGCTACGGCAGTCTCGGCATATCACCCTCGGCGACACGCCAGACCCATGGGATCATTTCCGGCCGCGATTCCTTCAGATCCGCAAGCGCTGCCTCATAGTCGTTGCTCGCCCCAGCCGGCACGATATACATCGCGACCGGTCCTGACCGTTCTTGGGGCAGCGTGACAGATGCGATCGGTTGATCTGCGGCTAGATTGAAGCGTAAGCCCTTCACGCTCTTGCGCCGCCATCCGGACAACTTTTCCAAAAGGCGTTGTTCCTCGACGCTCTCGAACGGAATCCAGTTCTCATTGACCACCATCAGCGCGACTTCCTCCACCGTGGCTATCCCCGCCCCCGAAATCCCGAAGGTCGCGATCATGATGAGATGAAACTCATTGCTCGAACGCCAAAGCTCGAGGTCTCTTTCATACCTGGCGTTCAGGAGTCTCCAGGTGCCGGCTTCGATCATGAAGGGGAAGGGTAGGTGGCGCACCAGGATTTTTTGGCCGTCTCTCGCAGCGTCGAAGTCCTTCACCTCCGCCACCGCCAGCATGAGTTTACGCGGACCCGAACCCGACGCTTTGGCGCCGGCAAGTGTCGCCGCACGGCGAGCAGCGATCCCGTCCTTGTCCTCCGGGTGGTACGCCTCAGGGACAAATAGGATGTCGCTGAGCGGCGCACCGCGAACGTTCATTTGGGTAGCCGCATTGACAAGGCTTGCGCGAACACGCCCCCAGCCGCGCTTTCCGCTCCAGAGCGCGGTCCACTCTGTCAGTTCGCCCGTATCCCAAAGATAGTGCAGCAGGGCGCGCAGCGACAGTTTCTTCGCTTCATTGCGCACACTCTCGGCCGGTCGCGATGGCTGAGCGGCGCTTGCGCGACTGCCGCGTTTGGACAGGGAAAAATCGAGCTTGAGGAGCGACGATCCGGATGCCGCGTCGATCTGGATCGCGTTCCCGATCAGTGGGCCGAGACCGGAGAGCTCGTAGGGCGGCTCAAAGGATGAGCAGCCGGCTTCGTGATCCCGCCCGGTCAGCGGCATCCGCTTGACGAGGTATTGGCCGTCAACCTGGGCAATATACATTGGGACCGGCGGGTCCTTGCACTGGCACTGCGGCCGGAGCTTCTGTTCATACGCCTGCGGGAGGACACCCTGCAATTCCGGAGAACCCTCTTCGAATGACCTGCCGCCGATTAGAAACCGCCGCACATTGTCCCTCCTGATCGGTCATTTCAGTCGCACGTGATCGCGCCGACTGCGATGTAACACGAAGCCGGTCGACTATACTAGCGCAGAAAAACCACTATGGGTCATTGCTTCGGCCCGGCAGGGAGCCAACGCAGCGGAATTGGAAGGGAACGACGGTATGGGCCTGAGCTCGCACCGGTCGCAGCCCGTGTTGTGCCGGTGCTGAGCGTTTGGAGAGGGAGAGAGGGGCCGAAATGGGTTGGCCTGCCGGGACTTGGAGAGCGTCCGTGCGGGCCGGTCCTTTCTCGCTCTCGAACAGGGTATCCCATGAACGTGATCTCTTCCACGGCCGCGAACGCTGCGGCCATGCGGGGTGGCACCTCAAACGAACGTTTCCGCGCCAGTAAAATCCGCAAAGCCGGCGAGGCGCTTCTGCTGCTTCTTGAACGTGGAGAGGCAATCGACGCCGCCGATCTCCGCACCAACCTGACCGATGCTTTCGGCGGCTCGGATGCCGAGGGCCTCTGGACCTGGAAAGACGCCTACGAGGCATGCGAAGTCGCGCAGGTGCTCTTCCTGCGCAAGTTCGGTGCGGCGATCGCCGCCCGCTCAAACGCGTCGGAGGCAGCACTTGCGATGTTGACGAAGATAGCGGACCTGATCCCGAGCCATACGCGCCGCTCTGAGGAAAGCCTGCAGTTTCAGCAATTCTCAACGCCGATTCCGCTGGGCTATGTCGCGGCCCGCGCTGCCGGCCTCGTGGCGAACGACATCGTGCTCGAACCGTCTGCCGGGACGGGACTGATGGCAATCTTCGCCGAGCTTGCCCATGCACGCCTGGCACTCAACGAATATGCGCCCGTCCGGCATGCGCTTCTCGAGCAACTCTTTGCCGCCGCGCCGGTCACGCAGCATGACGCAGCCCACATCGACGACTACCTCGACCGTTCAGTGAGCCCGACCGTCGTGCTGATGAACCCGCCGTTTTCAGCCGGCGTTCACGTCGAGGGCCGCATGGCCGACGCCGCATGGCGTCATATGACCTCGGCCTTCGCGCGGCTTGCCCCGGGTGGGCGGCTCGTGGCGATTACCGGTGCCAGCCTTTCTCCCGACAACCCGAACTGGCGCGGCGCCTTCGTTCGCTTGCAGGAGCGCGGCTCGGTCCTGTTCAGCGCCGCCATCGGCGGCGGCGTCTATGCGCGGCACGGCACGACAATCGAGACGCGCCTGACGGTGATCGACAAGATCGCCCCCGCCGATCCAGCGAGCCTCGTTGCCTCGCACGGTGTCGCTCCCGATCCGGAAACGTTGCTCGCCTGGATTTCCGACCTTCCGCCGCGTTCCCAGTGCCTCCTACCCACCGGCATCCTGTCCGACTGCACGACAATGGCCGTACGCCAACGTGCCGACACCCTGCGCCCTGTGGCGGCCAGAGCGTCTACGGTGCGCCCTTCGCCTGCTGTCCGTGCCCTTCGTCCCGGGTTCTCGCCTGTGCGCCCTGCCGACGATCAGGTCGTCGAACTCTCCTACGAGCTGCGCGATGCTTCGCCCAAAATCCGGGTTGATGTCGCCGACGGCATTTACGAGCCCTATCAACTGCAGGCGATCAATATCCCCGATGCAAAACCCCATCCGGACAGGCTTGTGGAGTCCGTCGCAATGGCGTCGGTCGCGCCACCCAAACCGACCTACCGCCCGCATCTGCCAAAGCGTGCCGTCACCAAAGGCGATCTTTCCGACGCCCAGCTCGAAAGCGTGATCTATGCCGGCGAAGCCCATTCCGGCTATCTCGCCGGCCACTGGTCCGTCGATGCGAGCTTTGACAATCTCAGGGCCGTGACTCCAAACGCCGAGGGCGCGGTCCGCTATCGGCGCGGCTGGTTCCTGGGAGACGGCACAGGCGCCGGCAAGGGCCGTCAAGCGGCCGGGATTATTTTGGACAACTGGCTTAAAGGACGCCGCCGCCATCTATGGATCTCGAAATCCGAGACGCTGATCGAGGATGCACAGCGCGACTGGAGCGCGCTCGGCCAGGAGAAGCTGCAGGTCACGCCGCTTTCACGGTTCCGCCAGGGCGCGCCGATTAAGCTCCACGAAGGCATCCTCTTCGTCACTTTCGCCACACTGCGAAGTGACGAACGCGAGGGAAAGCGGTCGCGCGTCCAGCAGATCGTTGACTGGTTGGGAGGCGATTTTGACGGAGTTGTGATCTTCGACGAAGGTCATGCGATGGCAAACGCTGCGGGCGGCAGGTCCGAGCGCGGGGAAAAGGCTGCTTCGCAACAGGGCCGCGCCGGTCTGCGTCTGCAGCGTGCCCTTCCCGATGCCCGCGTCGTCTATGTCTCCGCGACCGGTGCATCCGAAGTCGAGTCGCTTGCCTATGCCGAACGGCTGGGCCTCTGGGGAGGCGCCGACTTTCCGTTCTCGACGCGATCCGAGTTCATTGCGGCGATCGAGGACGGCGGGGTGGCGACCATGGAAGTGCTTGCCCGCGATCTCAAGGCCATGGGCCTCTACTCCTCGCGGTCGCTCTCCTTCGAAGGCGTCGAATACGATATCCTCGAACATGCGCTCACCGACGAACAGGTACGCATCTACGATTCCTACGCCGAGGCTTTCCAGGTCATTCATAATCATCTCGACGCGGCGCTCGAGGCCTCCGGCATTTGTAGCAGCACGGGCACACTCAACAAAAACGCCAAGGCCGCGGCGCGTTCGGCCTTCGAAAGCTCGAAGCAGCGTTTCTTCAATCATCTTCTGACCTCGATGAAGACGCCCGCACTGATTGGTGCGATCAACAACGATCTGGACCAAGGCCACGCGGCGATCGTTCAGATCATCTCCACCGGCCAGTCGCTCACCGAACGCCGGCTGGCAGAAATCCCGACCGAGGAGTGGGGCGATATCCAGGTCGACGTCACACCGCGCGAGATCGTCGCGGAATATCTCAACCATTCCTTCCCGATCCAGCTTTTCGAGGAATATTCCGACGACCAGGGCAATCTGCTGTCGCGGCCGGTCCATGATGCCGACGGCAATCCAGTCCTTTGCCGCGAAGCCGTCGCCCGCCGGGACGCTCTCCTCGAACGGCTCGGCAGTCTGCCTGCCATTCCAACGGCGCTCGACCAGATCGTCCAGCACTTCGGCACGACCCGCGTTGCCGAGATCACCGGCCGCACGCGTCGGATCGTGCGCCGTGACGGCAGCGGCGCGATTGCCCGCTTTGCCGTCGAGAACCGGCCGGGCAGCGCCAATCTCGACGAGACGCGCGCTTTCATGGATGACGAGAAGCCGATCCTGATCTTCTCCGAAGCCGGCGGCACGGGACGCTCCTACCATGCCGACCTCGGCGCCAGGAACCAGCGGCTGCGGCTCCACAATCTCCTCGAGGCCGGATGGCGGGCGGACGTGGCGATCCAGGGGCTGGGACGCAGTCATCGTACCAACCAGGCGCAGCCGCCGCGCTTCCGCATGATCGCCACCAACGTCAAGGCCGAACGGCGATTTCTGTCGACCATCGCCCGGCGTCTCGACACGCTTGGAGCGATCACGCGCGGACAGCGTCAGACGGGCGGGCAGGGGATGTTCCGCTCCGAGGATAATCTCGAATCCCAATATGCCCGCGATGCGCTCAGGCAGTTCTATAGGCTCATCCATGGCGGCGGTATCGAAGGCTGCTCGCTCGAAACGTTCGAGACGATCACCGGCCTTTCATTGACGGCAGAGGAAGGTGGTCTCAAGGACGAGCTGCCGCCAATTCACACCTTCCTCAATCGGATGCTGGCGCTGACGGTTCGCATGCAGAACTTGCTGTTCGATGCCTTCGAGCAATTGCTCGCCGCCCGTGTCGAGGGCGCGATTGCGTCCGGCGTTTACGACAAGGGGCTGGAGACGCTTGTTGCGGACCGCATGACGGTGAAGGATCGGCGGCTGGTCTATACCCATCCGGTCACCGGCGCGCAGTCGCATCTCTTGACCATCGAACGCATGGATCGCAACAGGCCGATGGTGCTTTCCGACGCATTGGAACTCGCCGCGCATGATCGCCAAGCGAAGCTTGTGATCAACGGCAAGTCCGGCCGCCCGGCCGTCCAGGTTCCGGCTCGCTCGGTCATGCTCGATGACGGATCAATTGAGCCGCGGGTGGCGCTCATCCGGCCGATGGACGAGATCCGCTTCGAGCTGCGCCAGCTCGAAGAGACGAATTGGGAGGAAACGGACAAGCAAACCTTCTCGGCCGCCTGGGAGGCCGAGGTCGCCAATCTCCCCGAATTTTCGCTGTCGACGATGCATGTCGTTTCGGGCCTGCTATTGCCGATCTGGAAATTGCTGCCGCAGGATTATTGCCGGGTCTATCGCCTTCAGACCGACGAGGGTGAGCGCATCGTCGGCCGACTGATAACGTCCGAAGGGCTCTCTCGGTTGTGCCGGAATTTCGGGCTCGACCAGTCCGAAGTCGTCAGCGCCGATCAGATCTGGCAATCGCTGCTCGCCGGATCCTCGGTTGTCGGACTTGCCGGCGGCATGACGCTGCGGCGTGTCCGGGCGATGAACAACTACCGCATCGAGCTCACCGGCTTCACCGACGGCATGCGCGACAGGCTCCGAGCAATCGGCCTGTTCTCGGAAATGATCGCCTGGAAATTGCGGTACTTCATTCCAACGTCGGAGGAAGGACCGGCGATCCTCTCGCGCCTGATTGAACGGCATCACGTTGTCGACGTCGACGGCCGGGGGTGACCGTGATGTTATCCGCCTCGCAACTGGCGGATCGTCTCGCGCGCGATGCGGAGGCTGTCTGCCGCCATTATCTCTCCGCCGGCCACCGGGCCGGCAATTACTGGATCGTCGGCGATGTCGCCAACAACAAGGGCCGTTCGCTCTATGTTCGGCTTAAAGGTGATCGTGCGGGTCGCTGGACCGATGCCGCCTCCGGCCAATATGGCGATTTGCTCGATCTCGTACGGGAGGCCTCAGGGCTTGTCGACTTCCGTGACGTCGCCGATGAGGCGCGGCGTTTCCTGAACGAGCCCCGTGATCCAGCCCGTGCTGAACCGGGATTGTCGCAAAGCGGTGACGCTCCAACTGCGTCGATCGACCGACCGGCTGGCGAACGGGCACGACGGCTGTTTCGGATGACCGAACCGCTTGCCGGCACGCTCGCCGACGGCTACCTGCGCCAGCGCGGCATCCTGCGGGCGGCCTTGCATCCGGCGCTGCGGTTTCACCCATCCTGCTACTACCGCGATCTCGCAAGCGGCAGGACCAGCCGCTATCCGGCCCTGATCGCTGCCGTGACCGATCAATCCGGTGCGATCACGGGCGTGCATCGCACATACCTTGCGTGCTCCGGATCCGAGCCGGGCTGCATCGGCAAGGCTTCGGTCGACACACCCCGCCGTGCGCTGGGTACGCTGCTCGGCAATGCAGTGCGGTTCGGCTTTCCCGCAAAAGACCTTGTGCCGGTCATGATCGCGGGTGAAGGACTCGAAAGCATATTGTCGCTGTCTCATGTGATGCCCGCCATGCCGATGGTTTCGGCGCTGACGGCCAATCACCTCGCCGCCTTCCGGCCGCCGGCAGGGTGTCTGCGCCTCTACCTCGCCGCTGACGCCGATGCCGCCGGCCGGCACGGCATCGAAGGGTTGAGCCGCCGGGCGCAGGCGCTCGGCATCCTGCCGCTGGTGCTTAACCCCGAACTCGGCGACTTCAACGAGGACCTGCGACGTCTTGGGCCCGACCGGCTCTTGGCAAATCTCCGCGACCAGCTCGCACCGGAGGATGCGCATACGCTTCTGTCCGTATGACGCGGCAGCCGGGGAGGCACATGGCGAGCGCGGTGTTGCGGCGTGATGAACAGTGCCGGTCCGGAAAGGCCGCCATCCGGGTTTGCGCGCCTGCGGGCCTGGCGAGAGGCGACCCTTATCATGCCGCGTCCAGGCCTTCAGCGGGTCGGTCAGGTTTCTACCCCGCGCCGGCGCATTTTTCGCGCATCGGCTGATCCGGAAAGCGGGACCGCTTCCGGGCCGATGCCGGGCCGGCGCTCCTCGCGGGCCAAGAAACCTTCCCTCCGCCGCCCGGCGCTTCGCTGGGCCGCTCGCTTTGCTCGCGGTTCCGGCCCGTCTGCCGCATGAACAGGGATCGCCGTCAGGCCGCGAGAGGCGCGGCCGAAACCGACGGAGACCATCATGAACCGCACGCTTCCCATTGACGACGCCTTCGAGCCTCACCACGCATCCTCCCCGACCGACCGCTTCATCTACGAGATGCAGATCCATGGCTATCGCCCCTTCCAGGACGAGCCGGATCCACGGCCCCTACCGGAGGAACCGGTCGTCCACTCCGCGCTGACCGCGATCTTCGACGCCCTCACCGAAATGCTCGGCGACACGCGGCTCGAGCCCGATCTCGAAGACCTCTACTGGTCGACGGTCAATCTCTTCCACCGTGCCGGCGAACGCATCCAGCGCGAACTGCAGCGCAACGAAGATGCACAACGAACCGGGCAGAGCGAACAGGACGGCTCGGAGGTGAAAAGCGTCGAGCTGGAGCGCCACATCGCCGAGGGCATCACCCTTCTTGAGCGCCGCAACGCTTTCGAATTTATGCGCGACTATGCGGCTGACCTGTTCGAAGCCGAGACGGGCTCGGCCTGGCGGCCGCGCACCGGCTCCAAGGTCAGCCACGCCAACATGACCGCGGCTATGATCGACTCGAAAGACTTCCTGTCGGCCCGCCGTCGCGCCGAGACCGAGGTGCTGATGCCGGCCGGTACCAAGATCGCCTTTTCCGGCGGCATGGACTACAACGATCATGAGCGGATCTGGGGTAAACTCGACCTTGCCCATGCCAAGCATCCCGACATGGTTCTCCTGCACGGCGGCTCTCCGAAAGGCGCGGAGCGCATCGCCGCCTGCTGGGCCGAAAGCCGCAAAGTGACGCAGATCGCCTTCAAGCCGAACTGGGCAAAGCACGCCAAGGCAGCTCCTTTTCGTCGAAACGACGAGATGTTGTCGGTGATGCCTGCGGGCGTCATCATCTTCCCGGGCTCCGGGATTACCGGCAATCTCGCCGACAAGGCCCGCCGCCTCGGTATCCCCGTCTGGCAGGCGAACGGCGAGAGCGTTTGAGCGACCTTGGAGAACTGCCATGCGGGATGACCGCATGGCATTATTCATGATTGAGCCTCAAGCCCTGCCTTGACCGCTCCCGCTCTCTCTTGTTCATTCAGGCCATGGTCACGACCTTCAATGCCGTCCAGATTCGCGTTTGCCTCGACGAGATCGAGCCGGATGTCTGGCGTCGTCTCGTCCTGCCGAGCCAATGGAACCTCGAGCAATTGCACCTTGCCATCCAGGCGGCATTCAACTGGTGGAATTATCATCTCCACGAGTTCCGTATCGGCGGACTGCGCTATGGTGACGTCGCGCTCCTGACGGAAGATGCGCTTGACGACGATCCGCGCGTCTTTGATTTTCGGGAGGTGCGGCTTTGCGATTTCGCTGAGGGCGCCCGGTTTACCTATATCTACGACTTCGGCGACAACTGGCGCCATTCGGTCGTGGTGGAAGAGTTTCTCGCATTGGACGCGCCCCCGAAACATGGCGCGTGCGTCCAAGGTGCTCGCGCCCGCCCGCCCGAGGATGTCGGTGGCGTGTCGGGATACGAGCGCTTCCTGGACATCATGGCCGATCCGTCCGATCCCGAATACGCAGAAACCAAGCGCTGGTGCGGTGGACATTTCGATCCGGAATGGTTCGACCTCGCAATCGTCGACAAGGATGTTCGCAACGCTTTGCGCGCAAACGTGAAGCGGCGGCTTTACCAGCCGAAGCCCCCGTCCCGGCGCGGCAAATCGGGAATGTGACAAATATTGCCGATTGCCTTTTGCTGGCGCGGCGCAAAGTCCAGTCAAACTTCTGTGGTGGATCTTCTGATCTGAGGTGGACGATTCGCCGCCTCCACGACGAACGCCGCCACGCGGGCATTGCCCTGCCGACTTGAGAACGACGATTGATGGGAGGTAGTCTTTGAGAGAGTCTGAGGTCATCGAGTTCCAGGGGCTGCGGTTTCGTGTTCAACGGCGTCCTGGTTTCATCACACGCATTCAGGCTCGCCTGGCGCTACGCGCCTATGAGAAAACGAAGGGTCCTTTTCTCTGGTTCGAAGCCGAGTTCGAGCGGCTGGAGGCTCTTCGTGGGGCAGCATCGCAAAGATACTTGGTTCTCTATCGGCAAGGTCCGGATGCAGACGCGGTCGCGATTGCCGACGCGGAGCTTGAGATGGAGCAGATAAACAAGCGTTTCGAGGAGTTGGGCGAACCGTCACTGAAGGCGCTCGCGGCATTCGCCCGTGCCAAACGGTCGATGGAGTGTATTCTTGCAAAGGTCGGGTTCGAACCGGTCGATGAGGATCTCGCCGAAAAGCTTTGAATCTCAGGTGTGCCTTGGAAAAATCTCTCGGCCGATCTTGCCTACAGTCAGAATGACAATGAGGTGGAGTTCGAGCGCGTCGGTGAGGAACTGCACATTCGGCCACTGCGGCTCCCGCTAGGCGGCTCGCTTTCACTGCTTCGGTCGAGGATGCCCCATAAGGACTTCATAGTCTCTGTCAGTCAACCGTTCGATCGCTCGCAATTGGGTCGGAATATCCATCCGCTCATGCAACACGGCGGCAATAATGAAAGTTTCGTCGTCGACAACGATATAGACGGCATAGTGATGCTCGATCTTGTGAAGCCGGAACAAATAATGACCAACACGGTCGTCCTTCTTCGTCCTTACGCGGGCATATACTTCCGGGATAGTGTCGAAACCTGCGCGCAGCAGGATATATCTTAGCTTGTTCTGGCGACCATTTCCGCGCGGTTTCACGAACGGCAAGGCGATAGTTGTCGAGTGCAGTCGGCAAAATGAGGACGCGAGGGGCCACTAGCGCAGTTCTTTATCCAGTTCCGCATCGACGGCATCCAAAGCCGACAAGGGCAGCATTTCCCCACGACGAAACTCCTCCTCCGCTCTCAAAAGAGAACGGATTGCATAGCGGCGGTCTTCTTCACGCGCCATATCTTCGCGAATGAGAGCGCGCACATATTCGCTCGGCGTTGTGTACTGACTCTTCCCGTTGGCGCGCATATCGACGAATGCGCGCATTTCATCGGGCAAACTTACATGCAGGCTGCTGGTCACGACCACGCCCTCCTGGTTGGTTTTCGTCGCAAATTGTTCTTGATGCGAGCCGCAATGTCAATATTTGACATTGCGCGCTACAAATTTGACGCCAGTCCGTTCTGATAAAGGATGGTGGGCTCATGTCGGTGGATGCATAGGCGACTGGTCTGCCTATTTGTTCAACGCATCCTTGAGCGCCTTGGCGGGCGTGAATGCAAGCTTTCTTGCTGCGGCAACCTTAATTGTGGCGCCAGTCGCGGGATTGCGTGCTTCCCGCTCGGGCGTGTCTTTCGGCTTAAACTTACCAAATCCCGGGATCGACGTTTCAGCGCCTGTGGTCGCGGCCGTGGTGATCTCCCGGAATACGGCTTCGACGATCGCCTTGCTCTGCGCTTTGGTCAACTGATGGTCGGCGGCAATCTTGTCGGCGATTTCATTGGCTGTGGTCATGATCAGTCCCTCTCTAAAAGCATGACCATTTCATCGAAGGACGGTCGATGTCACCTTCCCGGCCGGTCGCCTTGTCCGGTTCATGTGGCATTTCCACAGTTTCCGACGGGAATGTAGCCCTTCTGGCGTTTCCGCCGCGCCAATTCCAGGAAGTGGCGTGCCGCGTCCCGCTCGGTTGAAAAGACCTCGCATTTGATGCCGCCGCGTTTGCCGATCCGCCCCCAGGACCGCACGACAGCCGTCTCGCCGAACAACGTCGTCTCGATCGCCAGCATATAGTAGCGCGCCATGTTGCGTGTGGCGTCAACGCGCTGACAGTAGAGTTTGAACGAATAGAGAGCCATGTCTCAAAGAATCGTGGCAACCGGGCGGCCTGTCCAACGACTGTTTTGAATCGATCAGGCGGGACTGATTCATGGCGTTGATAGATGGATCGCTTCGCGCGGAGCGAGCGGATGAGGCGGTTGCCACACGGTGCCAGATCGCTCCCCCGTTGTCGGCGGCAAGGCCCGTGCCCTGTTGCTGTCAGAGGGGACCCCAGGTGTTGGCGTCACCGGCGCCGGGGACATGCAAACAGACCGCACCGTCGCGCCTACTGCGTTGACCGGCCAGAGCCGCCGCCCGGCTGTTGCCGGGTGTGGCACACCGACGATCTCAGTTGGCCCCAGTGACGGATGGAAGCCGGCGCTCAATTTCCCCGTCGGCGGTGGGGACGAGGAGGCGGGCGATCCTGATGGTCTCGAAATTCGTTCACGCCGTCAGATCTGGCCCGGCGCAATCGGATGGCCATTGCTGCATCAACCTTCGTTCGCGCTCCGGGGCCATTCCCGTTCTCTATGTCGCCTTTCTAAGGGACCGGCCGCAACCAGCGTCAACCCCGCAAGGGGGTTCCCCTGCGCTCCGCTCCGGTGACGCCTGCGGCGCGGCCCCTTCTTCGGGCGCCATCGGGAATGGTCCCGAGCAACCGAAGGAGTAACTACCATGGCCACCACGATCGCAACCCTCACCCAGAAGACTGACGGCAGCCTCGAAGGCATCTTCGCAACCATCCGGGTCAACGCCCCGATCGCCATCGTCCCGAACAGCCACAAGGCAAGCGAGGAAGCCCCCGACTACCGCATCATCCACCGCAAGACCGGTTTCGAGATCGGCGCCGGCTGGAACCGCATCGCCCGCCAGACCGGCGAGGAATACCTCTCGGTCAAGCTGGAGGCCCCTGAGATTGGCGTCATCTTCGGAAACCTCGCCCCCGCGCCCGGCGGCGAACCGAACCGCAAGGTCATCCTCTGGAACAACCCGGCCTGAAGGCCGGCGACCGGCCCCTCAAGGGGCCGGTCCCATCCCGGACACGACACCGCTCCGAAAAGGACCTTCCCATGAGCCGCTACACCATCACCGTCGCCCAGCTTGCCAGCCAAGCAACCGATCCGGATGCCATTATCGGCTACGATCGTCCACTGCAGACCTTCTTCCTGCAGGCATTCCCCGACTCGGAAGGCGAGGATCTCGCCCTCTGGCTCGGAACCGATTTCCGAGCCTACGAAACGCTTTCCGCTCTGCGCACCGCGGCACTGGCTCAGGGCTACGACTTCCTCCCGATGGCCGCCGATACGGTCAGGTCTCTCGCCGACGATCTCGCCCGCGAAGGATGGCGCTCTCATGCCGACCCTCTCCTTGAAGCGCTGTTGAGCGGCAAGACCACCCCGACCTGATCTCGCGGTAACGTCTGAGCCCGCAGTTATCCGATGACGGCCGCGGGCGATATCTGATCCAGAATTTCGTCGGCGCCATTTCGCCGAGCGTGCCTTCCGGGGCTGCTCTCAGAGGCGGCAGCTTCGCTGCCGCTCGCTTTTTGGTGCCACACGAGAGGTTGGTTTTCTGCTCAGACTGTCCAAGTCTGTCATGAGGCAAGGAAGGCCTCAAGGCCCGAGCGGCCCCTCGCAATTTTTCCTCCGCTGCGTTGCACTCCGCTCCAGAAAAATCGGTTCCTCCGCTCGTCCGGCTCCGCCGGTCGCGTTCCGCGAGCCTTGACCCCTTCCTTGCCTCATGACGGCCGTCGGCATCTTTCACGTCAACAAGGATGACGACGATGACGAACAGCTACTATTTCACCCTTGAATGCACCATCGAGGAACTGCGGGCCGAGGCCAAAGAGGCGGCGTCCCTGGAAGAGCGCCGCATGATCGAGGCTGAACTGGAGGTGCTGAAGTCCGAGCTCGAGGAATATGCCCGGGAGCAGCTGCCGTGAGGCAGCTTCTTTCGCTCGGCTCTGGAGCGCGAGAGGCTGGATCGACCGGCCCCTCGCGCTGGCACCGTGTTCCCACAGTTGCGCTATGGCTTGATCGCGATTAGACTCGTGCAGAAACGCCAGTATATGGCAACAGCCGGATTTCCCGCCGTTGCCAGCAGATGCAAGTGAGAGCGCCCTCGTCGCACGCCGCAACCGGATGTCCTTTCATGACAATTGATCCTCACGCCACGACCGATCATTCCGATCCAATTCGGAAAGCTCCCTATTGGCGCTTGCTTGCTTTGCCTTTTGAATTTCTCAAAGCCGTCGGCCGCATCGTCCTCTATTGCATCTGGTATGTCGCCTTCTATCTCCTGTGCGCGTTTCGGCCGTTCACCGGGATGCTGGTTCTGGCGGCAATCGTCATGCCGCCGATGTCGATCGTCGTCCTTGCCCATCCGCAGGCGGCGGCGGGCATGCCGTTTTGGCTGATCGGCCTCATAGCGATCGGGTTTGTCGCCTTTGCCCTTGGCTATACAATGTTCGTCGATTGGTTCACGCCGCCTGGTGCTGAAGAACCGTTCGAGCGATATCGGCGTCAACGGTAGAAACCCGCCGACTGGCGCTACCACGAATGCTGCAAGATTTCTTCAATCCATCGCTCGCCGTCATAGGCAAATTCGACGTCGATCGACATGACAGCTGGGTCGTCGGAAAATCGGGTGCGAACCATCGAAGCGGCAAACGCATTCGAGGCCCGCTCTTCGGCGAGCGAGTCGACAATCTCGGGCGCCACGCAAATGTCTTGCAGGCGCCGACGAGCCAGAGCGTGATATCGTCATGGCCATCCGACGCTCGCCGATCGTCAGCCAGCATACCGTCCAGTAGCTCGGAATTCACCGACTAGCCGGGACCGTGGCAAAGCCAGGCTCTGCTCTGCGTGTGATTGAGAACGGCTGCGGCGATACATGGCCCCATGCCGAACGAACCGATCCTGTTGGGCGCTTCAGCAACGCGGCTTTGCCCCTGTTCCACATCGACCAGTTCACCGTCCATTGTCTTGACCGTATGGTCCTCACTTGGTGTTATCGTCAGTTCTTCACGAAGCGGTTGCGCTTGGACGCCGCGTGCATGTCCTTGCGCCTAAAGTAGATCGCCCGCCCGCAACGCAGCGGCGCTTGGCCCTGGACTATTATGATCTGCTCGTCCTTGCGCATCGATTGGGTGATCTCGTGCGGCATGATCAGCGGCCGGCGCTGGAAGTTGACACTCTCCGATTTGCGCGATGCGCTGTTCTTCGTGTCCCAGCCGATGTTGCGTGAACTTCCCTTCACCTCGACAGTCATCTCGCCGCACTGGGCCGAGACATTGCGCGCCGTATCGAGCGCCTTGATCGCGGCATAGCTCGCGAAGGCGCATCCGTCGATCCACGACGTCGCGCCGTCCTTGCCGAAATGCCGCTCGAGCTGGCCGACCGACTGGTACATCAGCATCATCGAGATGCCGTACTTGCGACCGCGATCCCGCGCCTCCTCAAGCACGCGCATATAGCCGAGGAGATCGACCTCATCGAGCATGAACAGCGCCCGGCGCTGGAACGCGCCATCGGCCTGCACCATGGCATTGATCAGTGAGCCAATGATAACCCGCCCGATTCCTGGATAAGAGCGCAGGATCGAGGCGGGGATATTGAGGAACACGTCCTTCTTGCCCGAAACAATGTCGCTCGACCGGAAAGCATTGCCGCAAACGAGGGCGGCGTAACTGTCGAGCGATAGCCACTGCGTATCCTTCGAGGCGGTCGAATAGACGCCGGAGAAGGTCTGCTCGGTCATGTTGGTGAAGACGCCAAGCGTCTCACGGATAAAGGCGGAGGCGGAATGCTCCTGAATGTCGCGCAACATCGCAAGCACCGAGGGTTCCGGCTCGGAAACGATCTGCCTGAGACTGCGCAAGGTTCGCCGTCCCTCGTAGTCCGGAGAGAGCATCACGTGCGCCAGCAGGCCGGTCAGGAGATTGTGCGCCTGGTTCTGGAAATAAGACCCGGTCGAACTTTCAAAGCGCAGGCTCTCCGACAGCAGCATGTGCGCGATGCCGACGATATCCTCCTCCTTTTGCTTTGACGTCTCGATCCCGTCCAGGACGTTGAAACCCATAACCGGATTGGTCGGGTCGAGCACCATGACCTCTCGGCCAAGGCCGCTCGTCCGGTGCTCGACCACCATCGGCGTGACTTCGGTTGACGGATCGAGGCAGATCAGCGGCCCGGTATATCTGAGCGCCGTCGGCACCACATTGCTGGTTGTCTTGTATCCGCCCGAGCCGGCGAAAAAGAGCATATGGGTCGAGTCGAAATCCTGTTTGTAGGTAAGCAGCGGCGCCTTGCCGCCTTGACCCCAAGTTGCCGGATCGTTGGGATCGAAGGGCAGCTCGTGGACGATTTCCCTGTCGACGCGATAACGCTCACCGACGACGATTTCGCCGTCCGGCGGAAACACTCTTGCCGCCGCCGACATCGGCAGCCAGTCCGCGTCTCCGAAGGTCCCGTGCCTGGCACGCTTCACCGGCTCGGGGACGACCGTCGAGATACGCGCGGCGACCGCGACTACCATGAAGGCTGTGACCGCGCCGAGGACGGCGACCATGTCGAGAAAGGAAAGAGCCCGCTCCCAGGTGACCGTGCCGCTCTCGACGAACGGCGCCAACCGGCCGAACTCGCGTAGCGCATAGAAGCCGGCGACCGTCAGAAAGCACGCGAGGCTGGCAATCGCGATCGGCCGCCGGCGATGCATGGGCAGGGCCCATACGGTCAACATCCCCGAGAGCGGCCCGAACAGCAATGCCGGTAAAGGTGCGGCCCGCAAAAACCAGTATTCGGCTTTTCCGGATAGTCCGGCGGTAAGCCCCTGCCACCGCCAGCCGGTGACATAGATGGCAAACGCAGTGACCGCGACGGGCACAAGAATGAGCAGGAGGCTCGGATGGAGTTTCGACTTCAACGCCATTCCAGCATCTCCTCGACGGGCGTGATCTCTTCCGATTGAGGAGAGGTTCTGAATGCCTTTTCGCCGATGTCGCGCAGTCGCCGATATTCCGACGAGCCTGCTTCCACTCTCGCCATTTCCATAAGTCCGCCGAGTAAAAAGGCCCGGTCGGACGTGGAAAGGCCCGCCCTGACGACGATGCCGCCCAGCAGGAATTTCTCCCGCGCCGCGCGCTTGCGATCAGCTGTCATGAGAAACCTCCGTCGCCGCTCCAGCCCCACTATCTGCTGGTCGACGCACTTGAGGAGAAGCGGCAGCAGTCGCCTTCTTTTCGCTTTGGCGAAATCGCGCGGCGACCTCTTCGAAGATGCGGTCAAGTTCGTCGTCGGGGATCTCCATTTCCGCCAAACCGGACTTCGTGGCGGCGCGAGCAAAACGCTCCGCCGATCTGACGACGAGCAGTTTCCTGCGTTCGCGCAGTTTTTCGATCTGAGCGTCGAGATCAGTGATCGAAGTCTTGGCAGCCATTCCAGTTTCCTTCCCGAGTCGAGACAATCTAAACGATAACGATTATACCGGCTAGAATGCGCCAGTAAAATAGGTTATTTTGCATTTACTCCGAAAACGTAGCTGCCGGGAATCCGGCCATGGCCGCCATCCGGAAAAGCGGCATCGGCCCTTCGGTCCGATCGGTTTGAGGGCGCAATATACGTCGCTGGCGCGACGTGCTTGAGAGGTCTGGAGGCAGTCGTGGCGATCATGTTCGTCAGAGCGCAGGTGATCAGCAGAGGGGCGGGGCGCAGTATCGTCTCGGCCGCCGCCTATCGCCATCGCGCCCGGATGATGGACGAACAGGCCGGCACGTCCTTCAGCTATCGCGGCGGAGCCGCCGAATTGATGCATGAAGAGCTCGCATTACCGGAGGACGTTCCGGCCTGGCTGAAGGCGGCGCTCGACGGCCAATCAGCTGTCAAGGCGAGCGAGGCGCTCTGGAACGCGGTCGACGCGTTTGAGAAAAGAGCCGACGCACAGCTGGCGCGGGAACTGATCATTGCCCTGCCGGAGGAACTGACCCGGGCCGAAAACATCGCCTTGGTTCGCGAATTCGTCCGGGACAACCTGACGTCCAGCGGTATGGTTGCCGATTGGGTGTACCACGACAAGGACGGCAATCCGCACATTCATCTGATGACGACGCTTCGACCCCTGACCGAGGACGGGTTCGGGCCGAAGAAGGTCGCGGTCACGGCAGATGACGGCACGCCGTTGCGCGTCGTCACACCGGACCGGCCGAAGGGCAAGATCGTCTACAGGATCTGGGCCGGTGACAAGGAAACGATGAAATCGTGGAAGATCGCCTGGGCGGAAACCGCCAACCGGCATCTCGCACTGGCCGGTCATGAGGTCCGCCTCGACGGCCGCTCCTATGCCGAACAGGGTCTGGACGGCATCGCGCAAAAGCACCTCGGCCCGGAAAAGGCGGCGCTCGCGCGAAAGGGCGTCGAGATGTATTTCGCGCCGGCGGATCTTGTGCGGCGGCAGGAAATGGCGGACCGGCTGCTTGCTGAACCTGAGCTGCTCTTGAAACAGCTCGCGAACGAACGCTCCACTTTCGACGAGCGTGACATCGCCAAGGCGCTGCATCGCTATGTCGACGATCCCACGGACTTCGCCAATATCCGCGCGCGCCTCATGGCCTCGGACGATCTCGTGCTCTTGCGGCCGCAGCAGGTCGACGGGCAGTCCGTTAGGGTCTCCGAACCGGCGATCTTCACAACGCGAGACATCCTGCGCATCGAATATGACATGGCGCAGTCGGCAGAACATCTCGCCAAGCAGAAAGGCTTTGGTGTTTCGCCGAGGCACGTCGCGGCCGCCGTCGCCAGCATCGAGACGGCCAATCCGGAAAAAGCCTTCAAGCTTGATGCCGAACAGGTGGACGCTGTCCGCCACGTCACCGGTGACAACGGCATTGCCGCCGTCGTCGGTCTCGCCGGTGCCGGCAAGTCGACGCTGCTGGCAGCCGCCCGCGTCGCATGGGAAAGCGAAAGCCGCCGGGTGATCGGCGCAGCTCTCGCCGGCAAGGCCGCGGAAGGGCTTGAAGACAGTTCCGGCATCAGGTCGCGCACGCTCGCCTCCTGGGAGCTCGCCTGGGCCGGCGGCCGGGAATTGCTCCATCGCGGGGACGTGCTTGTCATCGACGAGGCCGGTATGGTGTCGTCTGGGCAGATGGCGCGAGTCCTCAAGACCGTCGAAGATGCAGGCGCGAAAGCCGTGCTGGTCGGCGACGCGATGCAACTGCAGCCGATCCAGGCGGGTGCTGCCTTCCGGGCGATTTCCGAGCGTGTCGGTTTTGCCGAGCTTGCCGGCGTGCGCCGCCAGCGCGATGAGTGGGCGCGCGACGCATCCCGTCTTTTCGCCCGCGGCAAGGTCGAACAGGGCCTCGATGCTTATGCGCAGCGCGGCCACATTACCGAGGCAGAAAGGCGCGACGAAATCATCGGTCGCATCGTTGCCGATTGGACGGAAGCACGTCGTGACCTGCTCCAGAAAATCACCGACGGGGGGACTGCGCCTCGGCTTCGTGGCGACGAACTGCTTGTGCTGGCGCACACCAATGAGGATGTGAAGCGTCTCAATCAATCCCTGCGCAAGGTGATGATGGAGGAGAGCGCACTGACCGACGCGCGCGAATACCAGACGGCACGCGGGCTTCGCGAGTTCGCCGCCGGAGACCGGATCATCTTTCTGGAAAATGCCCGTTTCCTCGAACCGCGTGCGCGCCGCCACGGGCAGCAGTATGTCAAGAACGGTATGCTCGGCACGGTCGTTTCGACCGGTGACAAGCGAGGCGACACGCTGCTGACGGTTCGCCTCGACAATGGCCGCGACGTTGTTCTGAGCGAAGACAGTTATCGCAATATCGACCATGGCTATGCCGCAACGATCCACAAATCTCAAGGGTCGACCGTCGACCGGACCTTCGTCCTTGCCACCGGCATGATGGACCAGCATCTGACATATGTGGCGATGACCCGCCATCGCGACCGCGCCGACCTCTATGCGGCGAGCGAGGATTTTGCGGCGAAGCCGGAATGGGGACATAAGCCACGTGTCGATCATGCCGCCGGCGTCACCGGTGAACTCGTCGCAACCGGCTTCGCGAGATTTCGGCCCGAAGACGAGGATTCGGAAAATCCCTTTGCCGATGTCAGGACAAATGACGGAACCGTTCATCGTCTCTGGGGCGTCAGCCTGCCCAAGGCGCTCGAGGAGGCGGGCGTCTCGGAGGGCGATACCGTCACGCTACGGAAGGACGGTGTCGAGAAAGTCAAGGTGACGATCCCGGTCATCGATGAAAACACGGGCGAAAAGCACTTTGAGGAACGCGAGGTCGATCGCAACGTCTGGACCGCCAAGCTGATTGAGTCCGCCGAGGCTCGCGTGGAGCGGATCGAGCGGGAAAATCATCGGCCGGAGCTGTTCGGTGAGCTTGTCGAGCGCCTTGGTAGGTCCGGCGCCAAGACAACGACGCTCGATTTCGAAAGCGAGGAAGGTTATCGCACGCTGCGCCAGGACTTCGCACGGCGGCGCGGCATCGACACGCTCGCCGGGGTCGCGGCGCGACAAGAGGAGGGTATTTCCCGGCAACTGGCGTGGATCGCGGAGAAGAGGGAGCAGGTCGTAAAGCTCTGGGAGCGTGCAAGCGTGGCGCTCGGCTTTGCGATCGCGCACGAGCGGCGCACGGCTTATAACGAGGAACCGCGCGAGTCCCTCGCAGCGGACATCCCGGCGACCGGGAAATATCTGATTCCGCCCAGCACCATATTCGCCCGCAGCGTCAATGAGGATGCACGCCGGGCGCAACTCGCCTCGCCGCGGTGGAAAGAGCGGGACGCCATCCTGCGGCCGGTGCTCGAAAAGATTTATCGCGATCCGTACGCAGCACTTGTCCGCCTGAACACATTGGCGTCGGATGCAATGATCGAACCCCGCAAGCTTGTCGACGATCTTGGCGTCAAGCCAGAGCGGCTCGGCCGCCTGCACGGGTCCAATCTCATGGTTGACGGTCGGGCAGCACGCGATGAGCGTGCCGCCGCGACGGCCGCGATCAAGGACTTGCTGCCGCTGGCTCGGGCGCATGCGACCGAGTTCCGCCGGACCGCAGGCCAATTCATCGAGCGCGAGGGGACGCGCCGGGAATACATGTCGCTGTCGATCCCGGCGCTTTCGAAACCGGCGATGGCGCGCCTCGTCGAAATCGAGGCGATCCGCGAACGAGGCGGCGAGGGCGCCTACAAGACCGCCTTCGCCAATGCCGGTGAGGACCGAGCGCTTGTCCAGGAGGTCAAGGCCGTCAACGACGCGTTGACGGCACGATTCGGCTGGAGCGCCTTTACTGCCAAGGGAGACGCAGTCGCCGAGCGCCACATCGCGGAGCGCATGCCCGACGATCTTTCCCCTGAACGTCGCGACAAGCTCACCCGCCTCTTCGCCGTCGTCCGGCGCTTTGCCGAGGAACAGCATTTGGCCGAGCGGCAGGACCGATCGAAGATCGTTGCCGGCGCAAGCGTCGCGGCTGTTTCAGAGGCGGTGACGGTCTTGCCGATGCTCGCCGCCGTGACCGAGTTCAAAACGCCGGTGGAAGAGGAGGCGCGGATACGCGCAACGGCGGCCGCCCACTACCGTCATCATCGCACGGCACTCACTGACACCGCGACCCTCGTCTGGCGCGATCCCGCCGGCGGGGTCGAAAAGATTGAGGCGCTCCTCGTCAAAGGCTTTGCTGGCGATCGCATTGCGGCGGCCGTCAACAATGATCCCTCCGCCTATGGAGCGCTCAGAGGGTCCAGCCGGCTGGTGGACAAACTGCTTGCCCCCGGCCGCGAGCGAAAGGAAGCCCTTCTCGCCGTGCCGGAAGCAGCAAGCCGCATCCGTTCGCTCGGTGCGTCCTACGCCAGTGCGCTAGATGCCGAAACACGAGGCATTATCGAAGAGCGCCGGCGCATGGCTGTCGCCATTCCCGGATTGTCAAAGGCGGCCGAAGACGCCCTCAACCGGCTGACGGCCGAAATGAGCAAAAAGGGCAGCAAGCTCGACATCGCCGCCGGTTCGCTCGATCCGGCCATCGCCCGCGAGTTCGCCACGGTCAGCCGGGCGCTCGACGAGCGTTTCGGCCACAAAGCCATTCTGCGCGGCGAAAAGGACGTCATTAATCGCGTGGCGTCGGCCCAGCGGCGCGCCTTCGAGGCAATGCGGGAGAAGATGAAGGTTCTGCAGCAGACGGTTCGACATCAGGGCAGCGAACAGGTTCTCTCCGAACGCCGAAGGCGCGCCATCGATCGCGCGCGCGGCCTCAGTCGATAGCACTTTAGAGACATCAGAGAAGTGAAAGGAAAAGCACATGGCAGGTCAGGACATGCCCTACGAAGCAACCATCCGCACCGAAATCGCCATCAGGATTCTCAATCAGGCGCGCGCCATCGTCACGACACGCGTCTATGCGCTCGAGGAAGAGAATCCCACCGCGGCCGACCAGTTGCGCGACCGCCGCCGCGATCTTTTGGAGCTCCAAGAGAGCCTTGGGCCGGACAATCCTGACGCGGTGGAACATGTCATCGCCATCTGGGGACCGCGCGTCCAGGACGAGACACGCTTCTGGGCGGAGTTTTGATCATGGCGGAGGACGTGGTCGGGTTGCTCTCGCCCGAGAGGAACGAGAAGATTTTTCAGAAAGACATTTTACGCGATTATCTGCCGGAGGGGATGAGACGATCGGAGCGGCCGCGCCTGATCCTGATCGGCGGCCAACCGGGCGCCGGCAAGACGGCGGTTCTAACCGCGAGCCATTACGAACTTGCGCAATCAGGACCGACCATTCGCATTGTTGGTGACGACCTCAGATCCTATCATCCGCAATTTCTTGCCTTCCAGCGTCAGGATCCGGAGACCGCGTCCCAATTCACACAAGGAGATGCCGGACGCTGGACCGAGAAGCTGCTGTCGATTGCGGCTGAACGGCAGGTCAACATCGTCTTCGAGACCACGATGCGCACGCCGGAAAATGTCGCCCGGGTAATTGAAGTGGCGCGGCATGCCGGCTACGCGGTCGAGGTGCGTGCGGTCGCCGTCAATCCTCGCGTCAGTTGGCAGGCAAACCATTACCGCTTCGAGGAAATGCTGCATGCCGGGCTGGCGGCACGGATCCCCCCGCAGCACGTTCATGATGCCGCCATCGACGGTCTTCGCGTCAGTCTCGACAAGATCGAAAGCGAGCATTTGGTCGACCGCGTGCAATTGCGCACACGTGGCGGCTCCGTCATCTACGACAATGAGCGCCGCGACGATCAATGGACGCATCGCCCCAGTGGCCGGCTGGCATTGGAGCGCGAGCAGTCACGGCCAATGACACCTGGAGAGTTGCAACGCTTCGCGGACGATTGGAACCATGTGCTTGCCCGAATGGAAGCGCGCAGCGTTTCGAAGGATCGGATCGCAGCAGTGGAAATCCGTGCACAAGAAGATGTTGCTCATCTGTTGGCGCAACGCCGGGACACAGAGGGCGCCCAAAGCAAAAGACGCGGCAGGACAATCCTGCAGGAACCCGTCGACGGTCATCGCCTGTTCGTCGAGCTCTACGAAAATGCGATCCGCGACGCCGAGCGCCGTCCGATCGGCAATGTCGAGGCTCATGCCGTCGGACGCCTCACGCAGAGCTACATGGCTTTGAAGCTGGTCGAGGTGGCACGCGATCTTGGCCTGCTGCCGGACGAGAGCAAGATCGTCGCAACGCGGGCCTTTGCACAGGACAAGCGCGGGTCGCTCGAATTCCCCGCGGCGCATCGCCTGCCGGCGGACCTCGCCGTGGAAATGCCGGATGGGATCCGACGGCGGCTGACCGACAGTATCCGTCCGAGCGAGACCGCCTTTGAATATTGGATAAAACTGTTCAGACCCTGTCCTTATTCCCAGGCATAAGGACAGTTGGGCAGATGGAGATTTTTGAAGGGGACAGCGGGTCTCGGGTGAGCCGTCTTGAGGTGATCAACACCGGACGGCGGCGTCGATTTACTGAGGATGAGAAGCTGCGGATTGTCGCAGAAAGCTTTGCGGGGAGAGGCCGGGCGTCGGCCACGGCCCGTCAGTACGGCATCAGCCGCTCGCTGTTAAACCGTTGGCGCAAATCGGTTCGCCAGGGTTTGCACAGCCAGAAACAAACCGATGGTTTTGTGCCGGCGTTCGTCATGCCGGAAACTTTTGTGCCGGTGAAGCAGGTCACTCCACCTGCTGCGATGGAGCATCCGGTAGCGCCTCCTTCCGGCCGCATGGAGATTGTCGCGGCGAACGGCCGTCGTGTGGTCGTGGACGGCAGCGTCGACGTTGAGGCGCTGCTGCGGATCATGCGGGGTCTGGAGACGTTGCGGTGATCACGCTTCCTTCCGGTCAAAATGTGCGGGTGTGGATTGCAACGGGCCATACCGACATGCGGTGTGGGTTTCCATCGCTTGCGTTGCGGGTGCAGGAGGTGCTGAAACTGAACCCTCTGGACGGCAATCTTTTTGTATTCCGCGGTCGTAGCGGATCGCTGATAAAAGTGATCTGGAGTGACGGCCAGGGGAGCTGCCTTTTTACAAAAAAGTTGGACCGCGGCCGGTTCGTCTGGCCGTCTGCGGAAGGCGGCGCGATCGCGATATCACCCGCGCAGCTGAGTTATCTTCTGTCCGGGATCGACTGGAGGCACCCTCAAGAAACCTGGCGGCCGACGAAGGTCGGCTAGCATTATTCAATTGAAAATACAGGGGAAATCTGATCGAATGGCTTCATGATCTCAAAGCCTGTCGATCTTCCTGTGGATGTTGTTGGCGCTTACCTGGCGCTGCTTGGCGAGCATGAAGCCTTGCAGGCTAAACACGCTATCGCAGTTGCGGAAGCGGCCAATGCGCAGGCGATGCTCTCTGACAACGAGGCGCTGATCGTTGCTCTGGAATTGAAGATCGAGAAGCTCAGGCGCGAGTTGCGAGGCCAGCGCTCTGAACGCACGGCGCGCCTGCTCGACCAGTTGGAACTGCAGCTCGAGGAACTCGTGACGGCGGCGACGGAGGACGAGGTCGCGGCACAGGCAGCAAGCGCCAGAACCTCGAGCGTACGTTCGTTCACGCGCAAACGACCGGTGCGCAAGCCATGGCCGGACGATATCGAGCGCGAACGTATCGTCATCGAGCCGCCGACGACTTGCGCCTGCTGTGGTGGTTCACGCTTGTCGAAGCTGGGCGAGGACGTCACCGAGACGCTGGAAGAGATTCCGCGCCGGTTCAAGGTGATCGAGACGGTGCGGGAAAAGTTCACGTGCCGTGACTGTGAGGCGATCAGTCAGACGCCGGCACCGTTCCATGCCACGCCGCGCGGCTTCATCGGTCCTCATCTGTTGGCGACGATCCTGTTCGACAAGTTCGGCATGCACAGCCCGCTCAACCGGCAGAGTGCCCGGTTCAAATGCGAGGGGATCGATCTTTCGACCTCGACGCTGGCCGACCAGGTCGGGTACGCAACAGCCGCTCTCATGCCTGTCTTCGATCTGATCGAGGCGCATGTCTTTGCGGCCGAGCGTCTTCACGGTGATGACACCACCATTCCCATTCAGGCCAGGGACAAATGCACGACCGGACGCATATGGACTTACGTATGCGATGACCGGCCATTCGGGGGAACAGCGCCGCCAGCCGCAATCTATTATGCGTCGAGTGACCGGCGCGGCGAACATCCGCAGAAGCACCTGGCCAGATACGGCGGCATTCTACAGAGCGATTGCTACAATGGCTTCGAGCCGATCGCTGTTGCCGCAACGAAAGAGGTGCCGATCACCTTCGCCTTTTGCCATGCGCATGCGCGGCGTAAATTCTTTGAGCTGGCCGATATCCAGAAGAATGCGCGGGATCGCAAACGCAAGGGCAAGCCGATCTCGCCGATCGCGCTTGAGGCCGTCAAGCGCTACGACGAATTGTTCGGGATCGAGCGGCAGATCAACGGATTGAGTGCCGAAGAACGACTGGCTGCGCGGCAGGAGAGAAGCAAGCCGCTGTTCGATGACATGCACGAGTGGTTGACGAAGGAACGCGCCACGCTCAGCAGATCGTCCGAGGTCATCGAGCCGATCGATTACATGCTCAAGCGCTGGGAGGGCTTTGCCCTCTTCCTCGAAGACGGTAGAGTTTGTCTCACGAACAACGCAGCCGAGCGGGCGCTGAGAAGTGTCGCATTGGGAAGACGGAACTGGACCTTCGCCGGTTCCCAGCGTGGGGCCGATCGTGCCGCTGTCATGCTGACCGTCATCACCACCTGCCGCCTCAACGATGTCGACCCAAAGGCGTGGCTTGCCGATGTCCTGGCTCGCATCGCCGACCATCCTGTGACGCGCCTGCACGAACTGCTGCCCTGGGAGTGGAAACGTGCATCGCCGGCAACCGTAATGCTGGCGGCCTGACGATGGTGGCTTCTGCCGTCCGCCTGAAGGTCACCCTCGATCATGTCGAGCCGATAGTGATGCGGCGCGTTGTCGTACCGTTCACCATCAGGCTCAGTCGGCTGCACGAGGTATTGCAGGCGGCGATGGGCTGGACCAACAGCCACCTTTACGAATTCCGCATGCGTGACGTCGGCTTTGGTTTGCCAGACGAGGAATGGGGGGATGGTCCGATCGATGCCCGCAGGGTCTCGCTGCTGTCGGCAGTCCAGGACACCGGTGCGAAATCGTTCAAATACCTTTACGACTTTGGCGACGGTTGGGAACACAGCATCAAGATCGAGCGCACCTTTCCTGCAGTCGGCACGGAAGGACCGATGCTCCTCGAAGCAACGGGACACTGCCCGCCTGAAGACGTTGGTGGTCCATGGGGTTATCAGGAGTTCCGCGAGGCGCTTGCAGACCCGGCGCACGAGCGACATGCCGAAATCCTAGAATGGTGGGGCAGCAGCGATTACAATCCCAACAGCGCCAACTTCTCGCAGCTCAACAAAGCCGTCGATGACCTCGCCGCAAAATGGGTCCGAAAAGCGCGACGCAAAACCTGAACACCGGGCTGTGGGTGAAAGCCGAAACTGGATTTTACCGTGTAAACAACCGGCGGAATAGTTCTTCCGAACGCCGTAGACCTTCGTCCGTCAGGACCAGCGACTTCGACTTGTTCAACGGATCACACAGGACCGCGTCATCGATTTTGTCCTCGTCGATCTCCATTCTGCTATGCTACCACGCGCGAGACCCCAAGTCCCGCGGCCCACCTCGGATGGATACGACCGACATGTTCGGCCTGGAACTCAATCGGGTGGCGATTGACCGCGAGGTGTTCAGTCCGATGGACCGCATGTCGCGTCTCGCCAATGTGGCCGATTCCTGGGCGGAGGCCGCCGGCATGCGAAAAGCCCTCGCCGGGGCGGCAAACGCCGTGGTGCGTGGTGTATCTGCCGATGAGGCGATGTCGCGGATTATCGAGCCGGGATATGCGGTTGCGATCGCTCAAACCCGGCGCCGGCTCGAGCGCAATCTGATGCTCACCGAAAGGGCGGCGATTGCAACCTCGATTGTCAATGTGAACGGAGAGCCCTGCGCGCGATGCGGGACGTCCTTCGCCTCCGCTCGGCCGAGCTGGACAACCGCGCCCGCGCCAAGGCCATGTTGGAGGCCGTGCTCTCCGAGACTGCACGACATGACAGTCTGGAGCCCGCTAAGCGGCGCGCCGCGGACGTCTTCGCGCAGGGCATTGCCGGGAACGAGCGAATGCTGCGGATTGAGACGGAGCGTCACGTCGAGCATGCAGTGGTCTCACCGCGGCCGCTTGTTCCGGCGCGGGAGCTTCCGGACCTCAGCGAAAGCGAAATCGGCGCGCGTCTGCGTCAATCCACGCGGCTTGCCGACAAGCGGACGGAGATCGAACATCTGTCGCGGCTGGTCTTCGGCAACAGCCAGACGGCTTCGCTGGAGGCGATTACGGATGCGCGAACCGGCGCTGCCGCCGGCGACGACGTGCGGGCGGGCCGGCGCGGCGAGTTGGCCGGGGAGGGGCGGACCTGGTGGCGCGGCCCGAGCCCCGAGCGCCAGACGGCCGAAGCACATATGCAGAAGCTCGCAGCGGCGTTGGCCGACTATGGATTGGCGATCGACTTCGAGCGGCATCAGCTCGTCACACAGCACCTTGAGGAACAGGCCCGTCAGCGTGTGGAAATTCCCTCACCGTCCAGCAAACTTGCTGGGGTCCTGTCATCGGAGGGTGAGGAGCGGTTTCGATCCTTCCAGAGTGATGAGGGTCTCAGACGCGAATTTGAACGTCTGTCCCTGGCGGTGACGAAAAGACTTTCGCCGGCCGACCTTGCCCAGTTGAAGGCCGGCGATCTCTCGAGGGTCGCCAAGACCCACGGAATTGACGAGCAGCAGGCAACGAAGGTGAAAACGACAGTGTCGCAGGTGCGTAGCGTGCAGCAGGACATGACGGCGCGTGTCCGGGAACGAGCGCGAACGGAGGCTGTCACTTTGGTGAGGCGCTGAGGCCTCGGAGAATTTCTACGAGATGATCGTAATGCGGGCACGCAGTCATTGTCGCGGAGCTCGAGAACAGGGCTCGTATTCGAAGCGAATGGCCGGGAATCCCTGATCTTCAACTCGTCCGCTGCGATACGATCCACGAATAGAACAATACGTTGATCGGGATCAAATTGACGGGACGCCAGATCAGGCCGTCGATATCCACCGACGCACCGTGAATGGCCTGCGCCCACGAAACGCTGTCAGCGTAGGTAGACTTCGACGTTTCGATCGGGTCTGAGAGGCTAAGGCCCCATGCCTTCAAGTCGGACGCAAAAAGGCTTGCCAGCAGCAGATTGTGTTACGGACAATGATAGTGATCGTCCGCTGTTCGACAGCGGAAAGGCGAACGGATCTCGATTTCATGAAAAATCGATTCAAATACCGTCGCCTCTCTGCTTCTTGCGGCATAGAGCGTCGCCATGCAGTTTCCGCCGCCGTCGTTAACCGGTGCTAAACGCGTAGGTTGCCCCATGCAGAGATTGAATTGTGCTGTGCCAAACGAGGAAAGGTGGTGGGGATGAAGTTTGGTTCCACCTTGAGCGTCCACCTGTTGATGTTCGGAAAAGGCGAAGGTGGCTCGGCCTAACTCGGGATATCAACCGACGACCTCTTGCTGTTCACGGTCGGCCGCAGAAGCAATTTCTTCGGGATGATCCAGGATGTCGACCGGTGTCTTATCATCAAGCCAGCCGTTGGCAGATACGAACCAGAAGGCGCGTTGCCAGGCGGAGAAGGATTGCGGCAGCGGTGCAAGCACCGGATGCGGCCGACCATAATGGAACTGGAACGCTAGGAGATTTTCTGTGCCGCGACGCTGAACCGAAAAGCTGTCTAGCGCCTTTTTCCCGCGCGCCGCTGTTGCATAGGGATTTTTGGCGGAGGATCCTGCCAGGCTTGAGACTTCGGCACTGGTCAACTGCGCGACTTCTCGTATGAACCGGTCGCGAAGCTCGAGGTTGTCCTCGGCAAGAGCGCGTCGCGCCTCCCCAAGTTCATCAGGCAGGATGAGATCGACAAAATTGTTGATGGCCTCCTCCAACGAGGCCCTGGCCCGAATCAATGTCTTCAGAAATGTCTCGAGAGTGGTCCGATAGTTCTTGGGCATCGCCGGTCGCAATGTCGGTCATGGCACCGGCAAGCCCAGCAAGCTCGGCGTCGTCTTTACCACCTGGTACCGCATTGAGTTTGAAAAGCGTTCGCAGAAAGGCGTTCATGAACGTTTCATGAATTGCCGGCCGATCTCGCGAACGTCTGGCACGCCCCCAGCACGACGGCGTGGGACCGCAAGGCGCTCTTTTGCACACTCATCGGGGAGATCACCCTCCATGTCTCCCGAGACGAGGCGTTGGCACGTCTCGTCCTGCCCTGGAACGGCGGTAAGGCCGCGCTCGCGGCCGGCGACGGTTCGCACCGACGAGTATACGCTGGCGCTGCGGCGGCTGGCACCGCAGTACTCCGGTGCCGTCATCGCTTGCATTCTCAACCGCCAGACCGTCACATCAACGACGGCCTCATTAAGGGCGAACAGATCACCTCAGGTGCCACCTGGCGCATTCGCCTGACGGCGGAACTCAACGCCCGTTTCATCTCCACATGCGGTGACGGCTTCGAACCAACTGCGACGCCACGGAGACCCTCAGCCTGTCGCGCCAAAGTCTGTTGCAGTCGATCAAGTGCGGCGACCTGCAAGCCATCCACGGCGCCCTCGAACAAAGAAAAGGTCTACAGAACATCCGCCACGAGTTAGGGGGCATTATGGCATCGATCGAAAAATTTTTTCGACGTAGGGTTCCGCGCTCACAACGCAGCGAGGCAGCTGCTAAACGAACTGTAGAAGCTGCAGGCAGACGCATGGCACAAATGGGCGATCGTCGTTATTCGACGACCAGTTGTGTGTTCATCTTTTTCCGGTTCCAGGCGTCGGTGTTCGTAACTCAAGTATTCCAGTGCGAAACACATGCCTTGTCCCTTTCTGGGACAACCTCCTCCTTGGCACCCAGATTGTGAGGGACTCCGTTAGACGATCGCGGTCTCGCCCGGCCGAGGAGGTTTAAAGGAAACTTGCTCAAACGAACCGAATAGACACTGCACAGTTGAGCGGTCCTGCCACAAAAGCATTGCTCGTCTGTCACGGCTGCCGCTGTCACTCCCTCAGCGGCGACCTTGGTTCTTTCCTCGCCTGACGGGCGGTGGCGAGATCCGCCACATTCAAATGGGGCTCAGGCTTCGCGGCAAGTTTGACGATACGACCCAGAAAGCTTTTATTGGCGCGGTTCACTGTCCTCGTCGACTGGGATATCGACAAGCCTCCGGCGATCTTGATCATTGAGAAGCTTGCGCTTTGCCATCGCCCGACTCCATTCATGACCAATCTGCGTGAAGCGTTGTCGAGTCGGGCCGAACAGAGAAATCAAAACTGGCGCATGTCGATGGCAATCCACAGAGATCGGATGTTGCACATCCGAACTACGACATCGTTCCTGTTCCGTTCGGCCTTAGCGTACGATTTCGGACTGCTCTTGTTCTGACCCCCTTCTGCATCGCGGCGCTCATCTGATTGCGGGTGGCAGAGGATAGCCTCCTTTGCCCAGGCCCGGCAAAACCTAACTCGAACTCGGTGTGATCAACTCGGCAATGTCGGATTTTCAACGGTGTCATACATGCGACACCTCTGTGTTAAGATGGGGTGTTGTTTTCGAACAGTTTTTCTGTTGGCACGCCAAGTGCATCGCTTTTCGCAAGTGCAACTTGGAAACGGGGGAAACGGGTTATGATAACGCTCACCGACAGTGCCATTGCCGCAGTGAAATTTGCGCTTTCAAAGGCTCCCAAGCCGGCGACTGGATTACGCATCAAAGTGCAAGCGGGCGGCTGCTCTGGTTTCAAATACCACCTGGTTTTGGAAAGGGAGTCACGCAACGGCGATGCTGTCATTGAGGCGGGAGGGGTTAAAGTATTCGTAGACTCAGACTCTGAACCTCACGTCGGCGGCATGACAGTCGATTTCAAAACGGATGTGAATTCACCCGGATTCATCTTCGACAATCCCAACGCGAGCGAGAACTGCGCCTGCGGGAAGTCCTTTAGCTGACCGGGCAGAACGAGAATACAAGATCATCATGAAAAAGGATCAAGAATGCCGCATCAGTGCTGGTGTCCCAGCGTGCTCCTGGCGTCATTTAAGTAGGCGGAGGGCCACCTGGATGTCGATCTATCTCGATAACAACGCAACGACACGCGTCGATTCCGAAGTTCTCCAGGCAATGCTGCCGTTCTTTGCGGACCAATTTGGCAACCCCTCGTCGATGCACGACATTGGCGCCGCTGCCGGCGCAACGATGAAGACGGCGCGCCAGCAATTGCAAGCGCTGATCGGTGCCAAGTTCGATCATGAGATTATCTTTACGTCGGGCGGGACCGAAAGCAACAATACGGCGATTCTTTCGGCGCTGGACGTCATGCCCGAGCGATCAGAAATTGTCACTTCAGCGGTTGAACACCCGGCGGTTCTAACGCTCTGTGGTCACCTTGAAAAAACAAGAGGAATCAAGGTGCACCGGATCCCGGTCGATCAACATGGCCGACTCAATCTCGACGCCTATCGGGCCGCCCTCACCCATCGTGTAGCAATCGTCTCAATTATGTGGGCGAACAACGAGACCGGGACGATCTTCCCCGTGGCCAGGCTTTCTGAGATGGCCAAGAATGTCGGCGCAATTTTCCACACTGACGCAGTGCAGGCGATCGGTAAGCTTCCAGTGGACCTGAAATCGACCGCAATCGACATGCTGTCGCTCTCCGGTCACAAGTTCCATGGACCGAAAGGCGTCGGAGCACTCTACATAAAGAGCGGCGTGCCCTTTCATGCACTTATCATGGGTGGGCACCAGCAGCGCAACCGACGCGCGGGAACAGAGAACACGCCCGGGATTGTAGGTTTGGGCAAGGCAGGCGAACTTGCCTTGTGGCGCATGGACGAGGAAATCACATGGGTGAAATCGCTTCGCGATCGTTTGGAGGAAGGACTTCTCGAACGCATTCCCAAGACCTTCGTCACCGGCGACCCGCTTGCGCGGTTACCTAACACGACAAATGTGGTCTTCGAGGGCATCGGCAGTGAAGCCGTTCAGTTTCTCCTCAATCGCCACGGCATCACCTGCGCGTCTGGCTCCGCTTGCAGTTCTGGCTCCTCGCGAAAGAGCCATGTTCTCGAGGCGATGAACCCCGACGCTGCGGCACTCGGCGCAGTTCGCTTCTCCTTTTCACACTTCAGCCGCGAGGAGGATGTCGATCAGGTACTCGAGGTGATACCTGGAATTGTGATGAAACTTCGCGGTTCGTTTCCATTCTCTGCGGCAGGTGAAAGGCGGAGGATAGACAACTCCGCGGCCGCAGCACGCTGATCATTTTACGGGAACGGCTTGAAAGGTCCGCTGCCGGGTCGGCTTCAGCGTCTAGCAAGCAACTAGGACCAGAAAACTAATTCCACCTATAGGAGAATGCAATGACTTGTGATGGCGGGGCCGTTTCGAGTGACGCAATTTTCGCGCGGCTACTGAGCTTGTCGACTGCCGAGGAATTCTTTGAGGTCCTTGACGTTTCGTATGAGTCGAAGGTGCTCGACGTCTCACGGCTCCACATCATGAAACGCATGGGACAGTACCTGGCTGAGGAGAACTTTTCAGACCACCGCGCACGTGCGCGCGACGCGCTGGAACGCGCCTACGCGGATTTTGCGACTTCTTCGCCACTATCACATCGGGTGTTCAGGGTGCTTGAGCAACGCGATCCGACTAAAACTGCCGCGCCAGGACAGACGTTTGTACCGTTGGAAACCGTGCTGAAGTCTTTCGGAAGCGACAGGTGAGTTTGGTTTACGACATATTACGTCCCAAATCCGACAAGACTGTCAGCAATCCGATCGTACAGAAACGAACAATGCTTAAATTCCAGTCGGTTACTGACAAGTCATGTGGTTGGCATGATTGGTGCTTTGAAGACAGGCGAAACCTTCGGGCCCAAATGCGATCGGAGCTAAAGAAACCTCATGCACATTGTAGTCTGTATAAAGCAGGTACCGGACTCAGCGCAGATACGCGTCCATCCCGTGACAAACACGATTATGCGCCAAGGCGTGCCGACCATTATCAACCCTTACGACCTGTTTGCTCTCGAAGAAGCCCTCAAAGTGCGCGACCTCCATGGCGGCGAAGTCACGGTGCTCACCATGGGCCCGCCCATGGCAGAGGAAGCACTGCGCAAGGCACTCACTTATGGCGCAGACCGGGCGATACTCCTGACTGACCGTCACTTTGCCGGCTCTGACACGTTGGCGACTTCCTTCGCACTTTCTCAGGCAATATCGCAGATTGGCAACAGCTTTGACATGCCCGATATCGTCTTCACAGGCAAGCAGACAATCGACGGCGACACCGCCCAGGTCGGCCCTGGAATAGCAAAGCGCCTGAACCTCGTGCAGTTGACCTATGTTGCGAAGATTACCTCCATAGATCTCAGCGCGCGGGCGATTACGGTCGAGCGCCGCTCGGAAGGCGGAACGCACGCTCTGAAAAGCAAATTGCCTTGCCTCATCACCATGCTAGAGGGCACCACCGTCATTCGCCGCGGCTCACTTGATGACGCCTTGCGCGCAGCGCGCAGCGAGATCGTCAAGTGGAATGCGGGGGAAGCCGGCATTGAAGACATCGCCAAATGCGGGCTGCGGGGTTCACCGACGGTCGTCAAGCGGGTCTTCGCTCCAACCCCGCGAGAACAAAAAGCGGTGCAAATCGACACTACCGAAAAGAGAGTGCACGACATAGCTAAAGAGCTGGTCGCGTCCATCTTCACTCACCAGCCGGCGCTGCAACACGAGCTCTCCTCTGCTGATAGCGCGTGACGAGATAGGAGCAGATAATGGGAACTCGAAAAACTAAAGCACCGCCACCCGCTGCGCTCGGTCGAGCCGGCACCAAGAAGAACCTTCCTGACCACTTCAAGAACTACCAGCACGTCTGGGTTTTCATCGAGCTGGAGCGCGGTCAGGTCCACCCGGTCTCGTTCGAGCTTCTCGGCGAAGGACGCAGACTAGCTGACCAGCTGGGCGTGCAGCTCGCGGGTGTTGTTCTCGGGCCGCCCGGAGATTCTACCCAGCATGCTGTCGCTGAGGCCTTCGCCTATGATGCCGACCTGGTCTACCTCGTCGAAAAGCCGCTGCTCACCGATTATATAAACGAGTCTTTCACCAAAGCATTAACAGATCTCGTCAACACCTATAAACCCGAAATTCTGCTTCTCGGCGCGACGACGCTTGGTCGGGACCTCGCCGGTTCCGTAGCTACCACACTGCTGACGGGGCTCACAGCCGACTGCACTGGACTTGATGTGGATGCCGACGGTTCCCTCGCAGCCACCCGGCCCACATTCGGCGGCTCCTTGCTTTGCACGATCTACACGCTCAATTGCCGTCCTCAGATGGCAACTGTGCGACCAAGGGTCATGCGCATGCCACAGCGGTCAAACAAGCGAATCGGGCGGGTAATCCGGCATGATTTGCGGATGCTCGAGGATGAGATCGTCACGAAAGTCGTCGGTTTCCTTTCCGATGGCCAATCGGAAAACGCTAATCTCGCCTATGCGGATGTAGTAGTTGCCGGCGGGCTTGGACTCGGCGCTGCTGACAACCTGCAGCTCCTGAAGAATCTCGCGCAAACGATCGGCGGCGATTATGGCTGTTCTCGGCCGTTAGTGCAAAAGGGGTGGATGGCGGCTGATCGGCAGATCGGCCAAACTGGCAAAACGATCCGGCCGAAACTCTATATCGCGGCTGGGATATCGGGCGCGGTCCAGCATCGCGTTGGCGTCGAGGGAGCTGATCTCATAGTCGCTATCAACACTGATCCGAACGCGCCAATCTTCGATTTCGCCAATATCGGTGTTGTCGCCGACGCGGTCAGTTTTTTGCCGGCACTGACGGAAGTTTTCATCAGACGGTTGGCACCGGGCAATCATATCAGACTAGTGAACTGAGGTAGGACCCTATGACCAACGAGAAATTCGACGCTATCGTCGTCGGCGCCGGTATGTCTGGAAACGCGGCTGCTTACACGATGGCAAGACGCGGCCTAAAGGTGCTGCAGTTGGAACGCGGAGAGTACCCGGGCTCCAAGAACGTCCAAGGCGCCATACTGTACGCCAACATGCTGGAGACAATCATTCCGAATTTTCGGGATGACGCACCTCTTGAGCGGCATCTAATCGAGCAGCGTTTTTGGCTGATGGACGACACTTCGCACACCGGAGTGCACTACCGGTCGGACGATTTTAATGAGCCGACGCCGAACCGCTACACGATCATTCGCGCCCAGTTCGACAAGTGGTTTTCGCGCAAAGTGCGCGAGGCCGGTGCGACAGTTCTGTGCGAGACGACCGCGACGGAGCTGGTTGTCGATGGCGGGGGCAAGGTGATAGGCGTACGCACCGATCGTGCTGGCGATCCCATCCACGGGGAAGTGGTCGTCCTCGCAGAAGGTGTCAACGGCCTGCTCGGCACGAGAGCAGGATTTCGCAAGGTGCCGAAACCCGAGGCCGTGGCACTCGCTGTCAAGGAAATGCATTTCCTGCCGGAAGAGGTCATCCGCGAGCGCTTCGGCCTTACCGGCGATCAAGGCTGTGTTATTGAAGCGGCTGGGACAATCTCGCGCGGAATGGCCGGATTGGGATTTCTTTATACCAACAAGGAATCAGTCTCACTCGGTTTCGGCTGCCTTGTCTCCGATTTCGCAGCGACCATGGAAAGTCCGTATACCCTTCTTGACGGCTTCAAGGACCACCCATCAATCCGCCCACTACTTGCGGGTTCGGAGGTTAAGGAATATGCGGCGCACCTTATTCCGGAAGGTGGGTACAAGGCAATTCCGCAGCTCTTTGGAAACGGCTGGGTTGTGGTTGGTGACGCGGGGCAGCTTAACAATGCCGTGCATCGCGAGGGCTCTAATCTCGCCATGACGTCGGGCCGCATCGCCGGCGAGGCGATCTCCATAATCAAGAGCCAAGGATGCTCGATGGCCCAGGAAAACCTCTCCCTTTACAAGGCCATGCTGGACAAATCTTTTGTTGTGAAAGACCTAAAAAAATACAAGGACATGCCTGCCCTGCTCCACACGAACTCACGCAACTTTTTTCTTACGTACCCGCAGCTGCTGTCCAAGGCAGCGCAAAATTTCGTGCGCGTCGACGGCACACCCAAGATCGAGAAGGAAAAAGCGACTACGGCCGCCTTTGTCAAGGCACGTTCGCGATGGGGACTGTTCAGCGACGCGGTCCGCTTGGCACTTGCTTGGCGCTAAAGGGAGAAACGAGATGACAGCTCCATTCGTTCGCATCGAGGACAGGCTTTACCAGAATCGCTATCTGGTGGACGCGGGGCGGCCGCATATTAAAGTGCGACCGCATCTGTCTCCGAGCGCAAACTTGCTCGCACTGACGCGGATCTGCCCAGCCCAATGTTATGAGGTAAATGAAAACGGACAAGTCGAAGTTACTGCTGACGGGTGCATGGAGTGCGGTACATGTAGAGTATTGTGCGAAGCAAACGGTGATATCGATTGGAGCTACCCACGAGGTGGATTCGGTGTCCTCTTCAAATTCGGTTAATAGCAGCTAACTCTAGTCCTCATGAAACCCAAAAGCATCTCGCTTTTGTCGAGCAAGACGGCTACATTCGCGTACTCTCAAGTGCCGATGTAAGCACCTAATAATATTAGCATCGCGGTGGGTTTTCGTTGGGAGCATGAGCGGTCCAGACGGTGTCTCCAGGCTGAAATGCTGCACAATGGGCTCAATGAGGGTATGACTGAACGATCCGCTCAAACTATGCACAAACCGGATTTTTGGGCCAGCGGTATCTATCGGGTATCGAAAGTCTTGATTGGTCCAGCCAGTCTCGAGGCCAAGCTTGCCAATGTCATTAGCGCCCTCTCCGCAATGCTCCCAATGCGGCGCGGCGCAATCGTCGTTCTGAATGCTGGAGGAGCGCCCGAGATGGTTGCAGCGCTTGGCGTGGAGCAAGCATCTCAAGGCGCTCGCTGCATTCCGGCGAAGGCTGCAATAGACAGAATCGTCGCAAAAGGCGCGCCACTGGTCGTGCCGGACACTTGCAAGTCGGACCTGTTCCAGGCTGAGCTCCAAACCAGCTCGAATGCCACCGGCCCGACCACCTTCCTTGGCGTCCCGATGAAGGTGGATCAAGAAACGCTTGGAACGCTATGGCTCGACCGCATCAAGGATGGCGGCACCAGGATACAATTTGAGGAAGAGGTACGTTTCCTGTCCATGATTGCCAACCTTGCGGCCCGGGCCGTTCGGTTGGATCGCCACCAGAGCCGCGATGGTCAACCAACCTTGGGCGAGGAAGGAGCCCGCAAAACTAGTTCAGGCAAGAAGGAACTCCCCGAACCTGGCCAGCGCCTCACAAAAATCGATTGGATCGTTGGGGAAAGCCCTGCGCTCAAACAGGTGGTCGAAAGCGTGAAAGTTGTTGCAATAACCAATTCTGCAGTACTTCTCAGGGGCGAAAGCGGCACAGGCAAGGAGTTCTTTGCAAAGGCCATTCACGAGCTTTCACCTCGAAGAAAGAAGCCCTTCGTGAAGTTGAACTGCGCCGCACTGTCTGCAGGTGTGCTGGAATCGGAACTGTTTGGACATGAAAAGGGCGCCTTTACTGGGGCCATCTCCCAGCGCGCCGGTCGTTTCGAATTGGCGCACGGTGGAACCCTGCTGCTCGATGAGATCGGCGAGATTTCGCCGGTCTTTCAAGCGAAACTGTTGCGCGTCCTGCAGGAGGGTGAGCTTGAGCGAGTCGGCGGCACAAAAACACTCAAGGTGGACGTTCGACTCATATGCGCCACGAACAAGGATCTAGAGGCGGCAGTCGCGGATGGGGAGTTCAGGGCCGACCTCTACTACCGGATCAATGTGGTACCCATATTTTTGCCGCCTCTCAGGGAGCGAAATGGAGATATTTCACGCCTTGCGAGGGTTTTCCTCGACCGATTCAACCGAGAAAACAATCGGGATCTCACATTCACGCCGGCTGCGCTCGAGCTCTTGTCAAAATGCAACTTTCCCGGCAACGTCCGAGAGCTTGAAAATTGCGTCCGGAGGACCGCCACTCTCGCGCGTTCGGGGACGATCCTTCCATCAGATTTCTCCTGTCTGAAAGACCAATGCCTTTCTTCAATGCTCTGGAAAAGCGCTGACCGGCCACTTGCGGGCAATACACTCAATGGGACGGTCGAATCCCCGGTCAGCTTCGGTTACTCCACCGGACCGGCCGGCTTAACGGTGGCACCACATCTAACCGACCGCGAGTTGCTAATCAGTGCTATGGAGAAGGCCGGCTGGGTTCAGGCAAAGGCAGCTCGGATTCTAGGCCTCACACCGCGGCAAGTTGGCTATGCATTGCGTCGCCATCGTATACAGGTGAAGAAGATCTAAGTGGTGAGCCGACGTTATCTTGGGCGTGAGCAACCCCTCTTCCTCAGGCACGCGGGTCTATTGTCCAATTTGGCCGCTTATTGTCGCGACTTCGACAAAACGGCGTCGGAGCAATTGGCGCAAATCGAACACGAAACAACAACGTGTTGAAATTACGATCTGATTTGGTTGGCACAGCGCTTGCATATTTGACAACGACCTTACTCACCAGTGGAGCTGTTCGATGAGTGCACCGATTATTTCGCTTGAAAGCCTGGCCAAGACGACATCCTCTGGGCAGTTGCTGACAACCGCGAAATCCGGTGGCTGCGCATCCTCGTCCTGCGGCTTGTCCTCGAGGCCAACCCACATGGATTCGGCTACCTGGGAGAAGATCAAGGATCACCCATGCTTTTCAGAAGAAGCGCACCACTATTTTGCGCGTATGCACGTCGCAGTCGCACCAGCCTGCAATATCCAATGCAATTACTGCAATCGTAAATATGATTGCTCCAACGAAAGTCGGCCTGGCGTCGTTTCGGAAAAGCTGACACCGGACCAGGCGCTGCGTAAGGTGATTGCCGTCGCCAACGAATTGCCGCAGCTTTCCGTTCTCGGCATCGCGGGTCCGGGCGATGCCTGCTACGATTGGGAGAAGACGAGGGCGACTTTCGAACGCGTCGCTAGGGAGATCCCGGACGTCAAGCTATGCATTTCCACCAATGGACTTGCCCTGCCGGAGCGTGTCGATCAGTTGGCCGAATTGAACATCAGCCACGTGACGATCACCATCAACATGGTTGACCCCGCAGTCGGCGAGAAGATTTACCCGTGGATCTTTTATCGTCATCGCCGATACACCGGTATGGATGCTGCCAAAATTCTGCATGAGCGGCAGATGTTGGGGCTTGAGATGCTGAGCGAACGCGGCATCCTAACAAAAATTAATTCGGTGATGATCCCCGGCGTCAATGACCAGCACCTGATCGAAGTCAACAAATGGGTCAAAAAGCGCGGCGCATTTCTGCACAACGTCATGCCGCTGATCTCCGACCCGGCACACGGCACCTGTTTTGGCCTCACCGGACAGCGCGGCCCAAATGCGCTCGAACTGAAGGCGCTTCAGGATCGTCTCGAAGGTGGCGCCAAGCTGATGCGTCACTGCCGACAGTGCCGCGCCGATGCAGTCGGCCTTCTCGGCACTGATCGCGGCCAGGAGTTCACGCTCGACCACATTCCGCCCGAATTTGGCTACAACGGTGGCAAGCGTCGTGCCTACCGCGAGGTGGTTGCACGCATCCTCGATGACCATTTGGCAGCTAAGAACGAGGCTATGACGACGCTTGCATCAATGAGCACGCGCGGGTCGCTTCAAGTGGCTGTTGCGACGAAGGGGGGCGGACGCATCAACGAACACTTCGGCCATGCGAAGGAGTTCCAAGTTTATGAAGCCTCGAAGACAGGGATTAAATTTGTGGGGCATCGCAAGATCGAGCCGTATTGCCGTGGGGGCTGGGGCGAGGAGGGCACCCTCGGTGGTATCATTGCTGCACTCGAAGGCATAGACGTAGTGTTGTGTGCCAAGATTGGAAATTGTCCCAAGAAGCAGCTCATGGAAGCTGGGATCCGGGCAACGGAGGCATTTAGCTATGATTACATCGAAGCCGCGATTAGCGCTCTTTACGCCGCTGAGCATGGCATCGATCCATCGCAGGCAACAGCTTGAGCTTGCCTATCCAGACACAAACAGGAGTTGATCAATGGCCTTCAAAATCATCGCATCCCAATGCACCCAATGCGGTGCCTGCGAGTTCGAATGTCCTTCCGATGCCATCGAGTTGAAGGGCGAGAAGTACGTGATTGACCCTGACAAGTGCACCGAATGCGAGGGAGTTTACGAGGCCCAGCAATGCGCCTCGGTATGTCCGATGCCGAAGACCTGCGTGCCGGCTTAAACCCGGAATGCAATGGCCGAGCTTACGCGCGCGGCCGGCCATGAGTCTTCCCTGTGTAACCGCAACGATGAAAGAAATGGGGATGGGTGTTGGACGCGAAGAGGAGGTCGAAATCCATAATCCTCCGCGGTTTATGCCGGGTGAGCGGGTTTGTGCCACACGTCACATCAAGAATGACGGCACCTATCCCGGGAAAGAGATCGGAGCAAGCCTCGTCAGGAAAGGCGACGCGGGTTTTGTGCGCGATGTGGGGACTTTTCTCCAGCAGTTTTACATCTATGCCGTCGAATGGATTGATCGTGGCATCGTCGTAGGAATGCGTGCGCGTGAACTGATGAGCCTCGACGAGGTCCCAAGTCTGAAAACTGCTACTGAATGCACGCATCGGAGCGAAGGAAAAGGCAGATGAAAGTAACAATTCGCAGAACCGACAATGGCTTATCAGCATATGTTCCCAGGAAGGATCTCGAAGAGCCGATCGTCGAGATGGAGAACGAAAGCCTATGGGGTGGCGTTGTGGTGCTTGCAAACGGCTGGCGGCTCCTACTGCCCGAGCTTCCAAAGGACACCCGTCTACCGGCCACCGTCGAGGCAAGAAAGATCGTGAACGACGATGTTGGTATGATAGCCCAAAGAGAAACATCATGAAATCAACACTGACTTCCGGGCGTCGTCATTCGGAGCCCCGATCCGACGCAGCGTGACCCGGCGCGGATGAACCTGTGGCGTCGAATAGGTCAGGTCTGCTTGGTACGTACCCTCTGCTCTCGTGCGGTAGAGCAGCCGTTGTCCTTCACGCCGGCGGTGCATCACTCTCAAGCCCCACGACTTGCCGCAGTGCGCCTGCCAATGGAAGGGACCCCGTTGCTGCCGTGGGGAACTGAAGTCTAACGATCGCGGCGTGACGACGACGCGATTTGTGGAGCGCGAAGGTTTGGCCAGGATGATTAACGGTGTCACCGTCTTCGGCCGTAGCATCCCAATCCCCGTGCACAAGAGGAATTGCGAAGGTCGTGTGATGGTTCTCGGCGCCAAGCGATCCGACAAGTCGGCTGCATTCACTGCTAATTTGTCCCAACGGATGAGGCTTTGATCCGGCCAAAGGCGTCGCACCGCTTTATCTACCCGCTCGGCAATGCAAACGACGCGAGCTATATCGCACCGAAGGTCACCTATTACGCGACCGGGCGTCCTATGGCCGATGATGCGTGATGAGTAAGTACGGTGCGTCAGTTGCCAAATTTGCCCTCACTCTCTCGCTGAGAGCTCTTAGCGGTTGGGTGATATGGCACTTCGGTATGCCGCTCGCCTGGTTCGCCGGCGCAATCATCGCCACCGGCGTGGCTGCGCTGTTCAAGCTGCCGGTGGCGATGCCTCCCTTGGCTCGACTGCCAATGACCGCTGCAATTGGTGTAATGCTGGGAGGGTCGTTCTCGCCTGCGGTCTTCAAGCATGCCGATTCACTGTAGGCGCTGTTCTGACAGCACGGTATTCAACGCTTGACGTGTGTCATTGTCACTGCAGGGCCGCAAGGCGCTCCGCTTCAGCCATTGCTGCGACTTTTGTTTTGAATGGCCCGATATCATGTTCCACAGTATCGGGTAGCCATTTCGCCAGGAACCACCAACCGCCGGGGCGGTAGCTGACGTTGCTTCGCAACGATCCGACGTCCTTGGCGAAGAACCAACCGGAATCAATTCCGTCCTGTTCCCAAGTGTTTTTCTCGGTCATGACATACCCGCTCGTGGACTTATCCGAGCATTTTATCCGGGCGATATGACCATGGCAACAAGTCATCGATCTGGCTGTTCGGATGGCCATTGACGATCTTGGTGATGACGTCCGTGAGATAGGCTGTGATTAGGCATGGAATAAGGACCCCGCAAATGGGGTGATCGGCGTCCAAACGGGACCCCCATCTGCGATGGGGTTACAACAGCCTCCGGTTTCATCGGAGGCTTTTTATTTGGATGCTTGTTGTGGAGACAATTCTGAAGATACGGCGGCTTTCCCGTGTGCAGGGTAAGTCGATCAAGGCGATCTGCCGGGAGCTGGGCATATCGCGGAAAGTGGTGCGGAAGGTTCTGCGCACCGATGAGACGGAATTCAAATACGAGCGGACCCGTCAGCCTCAGCCGAAGCTCGGCCCTTGGCGCGATCAGCTCGATGGAATGCTGCTTGCCAATGAAGCCAAATCCTCCCGCGAACGGCTGACGCTGATCCGGATATTCGAGGATTTGCGCGATCTGGGCTACGAAGGCGGTTACGACACCGTCCGACGCTATGCCCGGACGTGGGCGAAGGAGCGCGGGTCCGTGACGGCGGAGGCCTATGTGCCACTCTATTACGCGCCGGGCGAGGCCTACCAGTTCGATTGGAGCCACGAGATCGTCGTGCTGAACGGTGTGACGACGACGGTGAAGGTGGCGCATGTCCGGCTCTGCCATAGCCGGATGATGTATGTGAGAGCCTACCCGCGCGAGACGCAGGAGATGGTCTTCGACGCCCATGACCGGGCATTCTCCTTCTTCGGCGGGGCCTGTACGCGCGGCATCTACGACAACATGAAGACCGCGGTGGAGACGGTCTTCGTCGGCAATGAACGGCAATACAATCGCCGCTTCCTGCAGATGTGCAGCCATTATCTGATCGAACCGGTGGCTTGCACGCCGGCGTCGGGGTGGGAGAAGGGCCAGGTCGAGAACCAGGTCAATCTGGTGCGGGAACGCTTCTTCACGCCGCGGCTGCGCTTCAAATCCTGCGTATTCCGACGAAGCCGGCCATCGATTCCGATTTGAAGCCGGCCAGTCATTCCGATTTCATTCCGGCCGGCGTTCCGATTTGAAGGCGGCCATTTCTCGGACTGATCCTGGGTCTGTCTGATGTTTGGATCTGGTTTCGTTTCAGGTCAAGCTTTGGTGTTTTCGGGTGCGACTGGCGAGCGCTGTTTTCGCATGCTTTCGCCGGTGAGATCGATGCGATAGGCGTTGTGAACGAGGCGATCCAGGATGGCATCGGCAAGCGTTGGGTTTGCGATGATTTCGTACCAGCGATCCAGGGGCACCTGACTGGTGATGATCGTCGAGCGCCGCTCGTAGCGGTCTTCGATGATCTCGAGGAGATCGCGCCGCTGATCATCGTTGAGTTTTTCCGGTCCCCAGTCATCAAGGATCAGCAGGTCGGTCTTGGCCAAGGATTTGAGGATCCTGCCGTATCGCCCGTCGCCTCTTGCAAGTGCGAGCGTGGCGAACAGCCGAGGAACCCGGTGATAGGCGACGGAGAAGTCTTCGCGGCATGCTTTGTGACCAAGCGCGCAGGCAAGCCAGCTTTTGCCGACGCCGGCTGGCCCAGTGACGAGGAGACTGTGATGCTTTCTGATCCAGTCGCAGCCGGCAAGCGCCATGAACAGGTTGCGATCGAGGCCGCGAGCGGCCCGAAAGTCGGCATTCTCGATCTGTGCATCATGGCGTAGTTTGGCGGCCCTGGCACGGGCTTCGAAGCGCTTCTGTCGGCGCATGGTGGCCTCCCGTTCGAGCAGTATGGAAAGCCATTCTCCATGCTCAAGACCGCGGGCTTCGGATTGTGCGTCAAGCTCCTGGAAGGCTGTTGCCATGCCGTAAAGGCCGAGTTCGCGCAGCATGTCGATGGTGGGATTGCTCAGCATTGGTTTGTCTCCTCAATGAAAGTAGTCGGGGCCACGCAGATTTGCGTGATCAACGATGGCCGTCGGTTCGGTGGAATGGCGCGCGGCCCTGTGGTTGGCCAGGAGCGAGGCGATGCTCTTGCAGTTCAGACCGCCGATCTCGACAGCGCGAGCTGACACCGCCTCGGCCCGATCTCGCGTGATATCGCGAAACAGGCGCAGAATGCCCAGGCATGTTCGAAAGCCCTGTTCAGGATGCGGACGACTGGCAAGAACAGCAGTGATCAAACCTTCGGTCTGCGGCCCAATGGATGCAGCCCAGCGCCGAAAGCGATCGGGTGTCCACTCGGCATATCGCCGATGGGAACTGGGCATATGATCCGGGTCGGTTCCATGCCGAGTGCCGCCATACCGCCGCTGATGAACGGCGACGCGCTTGCCGCGGTGGAAGATCTCGATGGTGCGTGCCGTCGCTCTCAAATCAACCTGCTGGCGAATGAGGCCATGCGGTACGGAATAGAGGAAGGTCTTGAACTCGACGTGATAATCGGTCGACACGCGGACCAAACGCCATTCGGCGAATTCGTAGTCTTCACCGGGAAGATTGGCGAGCGCGGCGCGCTCGACACTCTCAAACAGCTGCCGGCGACTGACGCCGAGCCGGCGCATGACATGATCATTGATGCGATCGAGTGCCTGGCCAATGGCAGCATTAGCCTCAGCAAGCGAGAAGAACGTGTGATTGCGCAGACGCCCTAAGATGCACGATTGGGCAAAACGGACCCCGTTCTCAACTTTAGATTTGTCCCTGGGCTTTCGTGGCCGTGCTGGAAGAACGCCGACGCCATAGTGAGAAGCCATCATGCCGTAGCTGCGGTTGATCTCGGGATCATAGAAACTGGCGCGACTGACGCCTGACTTCAGATTGTCGGGAACGATCAGCCGGGGAACGCCGTCAAAGAAGCGGAACATCCGGACATGTGAGCCGATCCAGTCCGGCAGTGTTTGCGTCCAGGTCGCCTCCGCATAGGTGAAGCTAGACGCGCCCAGCACCGCCACGAATATCTCCGCTTCGCGGATCTCGCCGGTCTTGCGATCAACGATCGGAATCTTCTTGCCGGAATAGTCGACGAAGACCTTGTCGCCGGCCGCATGCTCCTGGCGCATCGTCGGCGAAAGCCGTTGCTCAAAGCCACGGAAGAGCTCACAAAAGCGACTGTAGCCGTAACCCTCTGGATGCGACCCACGATACTCCTCCCAGAGGATAAGCAGGGTGACGCCGGGCTTCTTGAGCTCGACGGCAAGCTCGGCCCAGTTGGGTTCGACGCGTCGTCTCGTGCCCTGTTTGACGCCATTGCGCGCAAAGAGCTTGTTCTCGAGCGCGTCATCGGTCAGTTCCCCCGGTAGGGGCCAGCTCAACCCAACTGCTGCTGCGCGCTGAAGATTATCCTGCACCGTACTGCGGGCTATTCCCAATACGACGGCGATCTCGCGGGAGCTCGTCCCGCTTCCGGCAAGCCGAAGCATTTGTCTTAATTGTCTCATGGTCAGCCTTCTCTTTGCCGGCATCAAAATGTCCTCGTTCATCGCGAGGTGATTGATGCCAAAGTTGCTGACCCAGGGGGTATCTTCAGTGTCGAAAACTGGCCGGATTTTGATTGGAATGGTGGCCGGCTTCAAATCGGAATGGTGGCCGGTCTTTGGTCGGATTGGCGGCCGGCTTCACGTCGGAATCCGCATCAAATCCTACGACGAGCTGAATGGCTGGCTGCTGGACAAGTGCATCAGCTACGCCCGTGCTCATAAGCATGTCGATCAGACGGAGCGCACGATCTGGGAGGTATTCGAAACGGAGAAGCCGCATCTGGTCAGCTATCCGGGTAAGTTCGACGGCTTCCATGCTGTGCAAGCCTCGATCGGCAAGACCTGCCTCGTGCGTTTCGACAACAACAAATACTCAGTGCTGTCGACCGCGGTCGGTCGCCCAGCCGAGATACATGCCTATGGAACGTTCGCAAATCCTCGACATGATGGGCACGCTGAAGCTGTTCGGCATGCGCAGCGCCTATGACGAGATCATGGCTTCCGGCATCAAGCGCCAGCACGAACCGCCGCGCATCGTCGGTGACCTGCTGAACTCGGAGATCGCCGAGAAGCAGGCGCGCTCCATCAAATACCAGATCACCGTTGCCAAGCTGCCGCTGGCCAAGGACATCGACGACTTCGACTTCACCGACACGCCGGTCAACGAAGGGCTGGTGCGCCAACTCGCGACCGGAGCCTTCCTCGCCGAGCAGCACAACATCGTTCTGGTCGGCGGGACCGGCACGGGAAAGTCCCACCTGTCCATCGCGCTTGCCCGTGCCCTGATCCGCAACGGCGCACGAGGCCGCTTCTTCAACGTCGTCGACCTCGTCAATCGGCTCGAGACAGAAGCACGTAGCGGCAAACAGGGGCGGCTTGCCGACTTCATCACCAGGCTCGACTTCGTCATCATGGACGAGCTCGGCTATCTCCCATTCGCCCAGGCCGGTGGACAGCTCCTCTTCCATCTGATCAGCAGGCTTTACGAGCGGACCTCGATCATCGTCACGACGAACCTGGCGTTCGGCGAGTGGCCGGCCGTGTTCGGCGACGCGAAGATGACCGCCGCTCTGCTCGACAGGCTCACCCACCATTGCGAAATCGTTGAGACCGGGAATGAATCCTGGCGCTTCAAAAACCGCTCTCAAAGCTAAAGCCGAAAAGACAAACAACCCGCGCCCGCAGGCCCCTGCGCTAAATGGACAGCTCCGGGCCTACGCGCGCTGACCCTATGCAACCAGAGGAAGGGGTCCCTTTTGGAAGCCGATATGGGGTCCCGTTACGAAGCCGATTGACATCTTCCGTGCGAGCGACCGGGCTGCAAAGCGCGGAGACATCAATTTGCATTACGGCAGCGAACCCGGATCGAAATTCTATAGCCATCTGTCTGATCAGTACGGCTATTTCAGCATTTTGCCCATCAGTCCGACCGAGAGCGAGGCGGCCTATGTGCTCGATGGGCTCTTCGATCAGGACACGGTCCTCGACATCCATGAATACTTTACCGACACAGGCGGGGCCAGTAATCATATCTTCGGGCTGTTCGCATTGATCGGAAAGCGGTTCTCACCGCGACTGCGCAATCTCAAAGACCGGAAGTTCCACACGTTCGAGAAGAGCGACGCATATCCGACCCTGTCGAACCATATCGGGGCGCCGATCAACACCACCCTGATTCTCGACCATTGGGACGATCTACTCCATCTCGCCGCGTCAATCACGACGCGGTCCGTGGTGCCGTCTACAATCCTCAAGAAACTGTCCGCATCTCCGAAGCAAAGCCATCTCGCGAGGGCGCTCCGCGAACTCGGGCGTATCGAAAGGTCGCTCTTCATGATCGAATGGTACTCAAGCCCGGCACTACGGCGGAGATGCGAAGCCGGTCTCAACAAGGGCGAGGCCGCCCATAAGCTGAAACGCGCTGTCTTTTTCCACGAGCGAGGCAAGATCCGCGACCGGTCGTTCGAAAGCCAGGCGTTCCGCGCCTCTGGTCTCAACCTCGTCGTCAGTGCGATCGTCCATTGGAATACCGTCTATCTCGACCGTGCAATCACACAGCTGAAACGAGCAGGTCAAGATATTCCTGATACTCTGTTGAAGCACATCTCGCCGCTCGGTTGGGAACATGTGTGGACGGCTCCTGCGGCACAGTGGTGATTCATGCGATATCTCTCGGTCGATTGCAATCATGTGTCCGGCCTACTCGTGCGACCTACGGGTCGCTGGCCATGATGAAGTCCGCAGACAAGGTCCCAAACACATCATCGGGCTTTACAAGCTCAATGCTCCCAGGGGCTTTCCTCGTCTCCGGTCCGACCGGCTTGATCATCACATTTCAGCACCTCTCCGCCATCTCGGACGTAAAGTTACGCCCGAAATCTCATTCAAGCCGCAACGGACTTCATATACTGCTGCTCGCGGACCAGGAGCGCCCAGATAATCCTCGCTGTTTTGTTCGCGAGCGCGACGGTTACGACCCTTGCTGGCTTTCGGTCCATCAGGCTCACAGCCCAATCGTGACTGGCGCTGCTTCCATCCTTTGCGAAACGGATTATTGCGGTTGCACCGACAACCAATAGCTTTCGAATATATCCGTCGCCCTGCTTGCTAATGCCGCTCATGCGTTCCTTTCCGCCGGAACTGTGCGGTCTTGGCGTCAATCCCAACCAGGAAGCGAAGCGCCGTCCGGAGGAAAAGTTTCTAATGTCCGACACCGCCGCGGTGATGGCGCTCGCTGTTATGGGTCCCACACCTGGTATCGAGAGAAGGCGTCGTGCTGCTGCGTCAGCTCTGACACTGTCTACGATCTTCTTTTCGATCTTTACGACTTCGGCGCCTAATCGCTGCAATTGATCAATAATCGTCCACAGCATTGCGCGCGCCAGCTCCGGCAAGCTGCCCTGGATCTCGTGAAAATGCTCGACAAGTTTGGGGACGTTCTTTGCCCCGCCAGCACCGATGACGCCGAATTCGCTCAAGTGCCCACGCAATGAATTGATCAGCATCGTTCTCTGGCGAACAAGAAGCTCACGAACCTTGTGCATCATCAGTACCGACTGTTGATCGGCAGACTTCGCAGCGACGAACCGCATCGTCGGCCGTGTTACGGCCTCACAAATAGCCTCAGCATCGGCTGCATCTGTCTTGCCTCTTTTCACGTAGGGCTTCACGTACCCAGCCGGCATGAGTTTGACGACATGCCCAAGCTTCTCGATTTCCCGAGCCCAGTAATGCGAGCTTCCGCAGGCTTCGATGCCCACAAGGCACGGTTGGATACCGCGGAAAAACCGTAGTACCTCGCCTCGCCGAAGCTGCCGCCGAACCATAACGTTCCCGAGGTTATCGATGCCATGTACCTGAAAGACATTCTTCGCCAGATCAAGGCCAATCGTCGTAATCTTTCTCATGAACTGCTCCTCTATCGTTTCTGACCGCATGCCACTATGGCACAGCGGTTGCGGAGCAGGAGCCGTCCATCTCAACACATCACATCAACCTTACCGGCATCTACACCTGGGATGCCGAACATCAGATGCCGAACGGATTTCGATCGCTCCGTCTGCCAGCCGGGCTACGGCGGGTCGCATAAGTTCTCATTCCGTTCGCCCTAAGCGTACGATTTCGGACTGCTCTTGTTCTGACCCCAGAAGGGCGAAGCGTAGAGGCTATAGCGGGCAGCGCGTCGGACGAAACGCGCTGACTGTGGGGAACTCCGTCTTTTGCCCTGCTCAGCGGCGGGGACATCCACAGAAGCATCAAAATCGTGTTGGGGACCGCTCAAGAGGCGGGAGCGGTCCTCAAGGTTTCGAGAATGTTCTGCGGAGAAGAGACCTCATAGGGATCGGACTCGCAGTTGTCAGAGAGACCTTCCTCTTCAAACCATTTTTCCACTACGCCATCATTGACCACGGCAGCGTAGCGCCAAGAGCGCATCCCGAAGCCAACATTGTGCTTTGCGACCAGCATGCCCATTTTGCGAGTGAATTCGCCGGAACCATCCGGAATGAGATTGACCTTTTCTACCCCTAAGGCCTTACCCCACGCATTCATGGCAAAGGCATCATTGACTGATAGGCAATAGACCGACTCAATCCCCGCATCCCGGAACTCGTCATATAGCTTCTCGAAATCGGGCAATTGCCGAGTCGAGCAAGTCGGGGTGAACGCACCGGGAAGCGCAAATAGAACGACGCGCTTGCCGCTGAAGTAATCCTCGGTTGTTCTGACTTCCCACCGGTAGAGATTCGGCCCCTTCACTGTCTCGTCGCGAACGCGCGTATGAAAGGCAACGAAGGGAATTTTTTTTGTCATTGGCATCTGCATTTCTCCTTCTTCATTGGCATCAGCATCCTTCGGAAGAGAACCGGCGTCTTCGCCGCGATTGGCAGCTTGGCGGCTACCGACGAGCAAGCAGCAAGAGCCGTGCCACTTGACATCCAAACTGCAGCAGCACTGCTTTGTGGCGCGCATGGCCATGTTGGTGTGCGCGTATTGCCTTTGGCCACAAACTCCAGCAGGCGCCTTTCAAGGCTCAGCCCGTCGGCGCGATGGGCCGGTAGCTGCTGGCGCGTACTATCGCCTGCGAGGCCGATTTGCCGCGTTACGGTTCGGCGTTTCCTGTTGAGTATCCGGCCGCTACTCTTGGCAGAGAACCGACATCTCATGTTATCCTTGTCGTCCTCCTGACACGGCCGCATCCCCCCGAGCTCCTGCCAGACTTTCGTTTAGTCCTTGAATAGCAACCACAAAATTACCTCTTCGGCTCGGCAGATTCGATTGGCACGACACTTGAACCGACTTGGCCAGAATTGCCTTGCGGCAAGCACCCGCGGGCGCTCGGTGTGGTGGAACGAAGAGGGAAGGAAGCAACATGTCAAATCTAGCTCAAGTCCGCGCTTTGTCGAAAGGGAGAACAGTCCTTGGAGCCGGAATCTCCGATCGGCCCGGTTGGCGACAATTGTCCAAACTTCTAGCCCCCGGAGTCTGGCCGTCCGTAGATCTCAAAATGGATTTCGATCAGTACGTGCTTACTTGTGTCCTTTCGCGTGCGCTTGAGGAGATCGATGCCGGCGAGGCAACTGCGACAGAGGCAACGGGCCTTTCGCAAGTCGAGCTTCGAGACATCGTGAACCGCAGTTTTCCCGCACCAACGATTCACGCTTTCTCCCTGGAAGACGTCAGCGATGCGGAGCCTGGCATGGAGGAGGAGCTTCTGCGCGGTCTGCTGCTCGCGCATGCTCGACCGGACGATCCCGCGAGCGTAAGTTTCGCCAAGATCATAGCCCGCCGTGCTTTACGCCACGACCATCTCTGGAGGGAGCTCGGCCTTTTCGATCGGGTCGAACTCAGCCGTTTGCTCTCAACCCATTTCCCCAGGCTTGCAGCCGGCAATACCGACAACATGAGGTGGAAGAAGTACTTTTACCGCAAGCTCTGCGAGGCTGAGGGATTTTCGCTGTGCACGGCGACCGCTTGCCAAGAATGCAAGGAAATGGAGAGCTGCTTTGCCCCTGAGGAAGGGGAAAGTGTTCGCGTGGAGCCCTAGTAGGAGCCAACATTGAGGTAGGCACCGCCGACTCCGGCTGCGGGCCGCTGCGCTTCGCCGATTCAGCGTGCCCGGTTTACGACACATGCATGCACCCGTGGAGGCTATCATGTCGATCGCAGAACATTACGCGGAGGTCCGCGGCAAGACACCCTTTTATCGTCACCTCTATGTCCAGGTGCTGGCAGCGATCGCCGCAGGCATCCTGCTCGGGCATTTCTATCCGGATATCGGCACTGAGCTCAAACCGCTCGGCGACGCCTTCATCAAGCTCGTCAAGATGATCATCGCGCCGGTCATCTTCCTGACGGTCGCGACCGGTATTGCCGGCATGACCGATCTCGCGAAGGTCGGCCGTGTCGCCGGCAAGACAATGCTCTACTTTCTAACGTTCTCCACTCTCGCGCTCGTCATCGGCCTGGTGGTCGCGAATGTGGTGCAGCCGGGCGCGGGTATGCATATCGACCCGGCCACGCTCGACGCCAAGGCGGTAGCCACCTATACGGCCAAGGCGCATGAGCAATCCGTCACCGGCTTCCTCATGAACATCATCCCGACGACGTTGGTCAGTGCTTTCGCCGAGGGCGACATTCTGCAGGTGCTCTTCATCTCGGTCCTCTTCGGCATTTCGCTCGGCATGGTCGGCAACAAGGCCGAGCCCGTCGTCCATTTCCTGCAGGCGCTGACGCTGCCGATCTTCCGGCTGGTCGCCATCCTCATGAAAGCCGCGCCGATCGGCGCCTTTGGCGCCATGGCCTTCACCATCGGCAAATACGGCATCGCCTCGATCGCCAACCTCGCCATGCTGATCGGCACCTTCTATCTGACGTCGTTCCTGTTCGTCTTCGTCGCGCTTGGCGCGGTCGCGTGCTACAACGGCTTCTCAATTTTCTCGCTCATCCGCTACATCAAGGAGGAGTTGCTGCTGGTGCTCGGCACCTCGTCCTCGGAAGCCGCGCTGCCGGGTCTGATGAACAAGATGGAGAAGGCGGGCTGCAAGCGCTCGGTGGTCGGCCTCGTCATCCCGACCGGCTATTCCTTCAACCTCGACGGCACCAACATCTACATGACGCTTGCGGCGCTCTTCATCGCCCAGGCAACGGACACGCCGCTCTCCATCGCCGACCAGGTCCTGCTCCTGCTCGTCGCCATGCTGAGCTCGAAGGGGGCCGCCGGCATCACCGGCGCCGGCTTCATCACGCTCGCTGCCACTCTGTCGGTCGTTCCATCCGTACCGATCGCCGGCATGGCGCTGATCCTCGGCATCGACCGCTTCATGTCGGAATGCCGGGCGCTAACCAACTTGGTCGGCAATGCGGTCGCGACCGTGGTAGTCGCGAAATGGGAAGGCGAGCTTGCCGGGGCGCATCTTGCAGCCGCCCTTGCAGGCAAGGCGCCGGTCCAGACCATGCCGGCGGTTGTCAAGCCAGCGGAGTAATGCCCTTGAGGCCGGATGATAAATGCCTTTTTTTTCGCGACCTGTTTCGCAGATCGCGCCCACTTTCTTGCGGCGCGACCACGGGCTGCCTGTCTGTGCAGCAGGTATTTACCCCAACCTTCCCGCATTCTTGATTGTCGCCCAAGGGGCAAAGAGCGATTTTGACGGAATTCTCCCGATCGGTTCCGCTCAGATCCTCGACGGCCCACGCAGTTAATGAGTGATTGACAGAAGGGACAAAGCGCGTGAAGACCAACACCATTCCAGATCATGTACCGCGCGAACTGGTGCGGGACTTCAGTCTTTCAGTTCACCTGGCATGGCTCCGACGCCTAACGGCGATCCGCACGCTGCCGTGGCCTGTGTTCATGACGGGCCACCGATCTTTTACTCTCCGTCCAACACGCGTGATGGGCGAGGTACCTGGGTCATAACACGCGCGAGAGACCAGCGCCGGGTGCTGCAGGATACAAGGACCTTTTCCAGCCATCGTAGCATCTTCGCCTCCGCACTGGCCGAACATTGGCCGGTCATCCCGCTCGAACTGGATCCACCGACCCATGGTGTGTTTCGTGCACTGCTAGATCCTCTGTTCTCATCCGAGCGGGTGATTGCACTCGAGCCGACTATCCGCGAGAGAGAGCGCGCTGATCGACCGCATAGCGAGAGAGAGCCAGCTGTGACGTCATGAGGGATTTTGCCTTGCCCTTCACGGTCAGCGTCTTTCTTAGCTTTCTGGGGCTTTCGCAGAGGCGATCCGAAGTATTTGTTGGCTGGGTAAGCGATTTCCTCCACGGTAACGCAGACAAGCGAACGGCAGCAGGCCGGTCTATCGTGGGCTTCATTGACGAACTTGCAGCCAGGCGCCGCAGGACACCAGCTTTCGATTTCATGACTTTTGTCGTGCAGGCGGAGATTGATGGCCGCTCCTTAACAGAAGAGGAAGTCCGTGGCATCGGTGTGCTTTTCTTGGTCGCGGGACTCGACACGGTCGCGGCTGCGATAGGCTTTGACATGGCCTATCTCGCACGCAATCCAAAGGACCAGGAGTTGTTGCGGAACGAACCGGATCGGGTCATGCTCGCCGTTGAAGAATTGCTGCGCGCCTATTCAACCGTTCAGATGATCCGCGTGGCCGCAAGGGATATCGTGTTCGAAGGCGTGCCGATCCGTAAGGGATTATGTTTCCTGCGCCACTATGTTTGCCAATCGTGATCCATCGGAATTCGAGTGCCCTGAGAATATCGATCTGGCACGACGGGGGAACCACCACACCGCTTTTGGCTATGGTCCACACCTTTGCATCGGAGCGCACCTTGCACGGCGAGAAATCGTCGTTGGCGTACGCGAAAGGTTGGCGCGCATCCCGACTTTCCGCATCAAAGAAGGTGCGGCGCCGATTACCCATAACGGTCATGTATTCGGGATCAGGGATCTTATTCTGACTTGGACCTGATCGGGAACCGGCCGTACGCAGACGCGCACGGCTCAAAACGCCCAGCCGCTCAACGACCTCCTCAACAAGCAGCGGCTTTAAGGCCGTTAAGACGACTGTCGCCTTTGTCGGCCTGACGACACAGGCTCGTTTGAGCCCATTTCTCGTATATCGCGGCTAAGTAGCTGAAAAAGACACTATAAATGCATTCTTTGGGTGGTCAGCCAGATTGGCATGAACTTTGAACGTGTTCGATTGAGCGGCGGCGCCAAGTTGCTAGTGAGCACACCACCACGGATCTCAGGTTCGAGTGGCCGCGGTTTCAGGAACCATTACCGCACATTCGGTTGAGTTCTCGTGACGCGTCAACGTGGAAGCATAGACCGTCGTAAGCGAAAGGGAAGAACGAGGTGATGAAGACCGCAGAAAGGCCGGCCCTTTTGGGGAAATCTCGAAAACTCCGTTGTCCGGTCCAGGCGGGGCAGCGATGAGCTTCGCGCCGGAAACCGCGTATCTTCGCCGATAACGCGTGGTCCTGCGGACACGCTTCATAGAATTCTGAACCTCTATTGAGCCGATGCATCAGGCAACCATTACCCAACTCTTCGACCGGGAAGCAATCCGCGACTGTCTCCATCGTTACTGTCGAGGGATCGACCGGGCAGACGAGGCCGCTTTGCGCAGCTGTTATTGGCCCGATGCAACTGACAATCACGGAAGCTACTCCGGCTCTGCCCGGGGGTTCATTCAGCTTGCGCTTAGTGTCTTCAAAACCCAGCCGCGCAACGTCCACCAGCTTGCAAACATAATGGTCGAGTTCCTGGGCTCGGCAGAGGCCGCGGTAGAAAGCTATTTCATCGCGCTGCAGCGCGGACCCGACGAGGCAGGCGAGATGAGGCAGATGCTCCTGTGCGGACGATACTGTGATTTGTTTCAGAAAAGGGAAGGGGAGTGGCGCATCTTCGAACGCACCGTAGTCTATGATTGGGTCGAAGAGCAGAGGCCCCCGACGTCCACGGAAGCTGAGCTGTTCGGTCCTCGCCAGCCGATTGGGGCACCGCACCCGAATGATCCCGTCTACGAACTTTTGAAGCGGCGCGCTCCTCTGAAAACTCATCTAAAGAACCGGGTCGGCGGTGGAGAAGAAGAATAATGATTCGACTTCGCTACCCTCCTTTTCCCCCCGCCACCGCCTGCCCGGTGAAGACACGCCTGGACGATTGCCCGGTTCAGCCAGGGCGGGTCATCATCGTGACAGGTGCGGCAGGGGGTATCGGCCGTGCGCTGGTCGATATTTTTGCCACGAGTGGAGACATTGTAGTCGCGGTGGACCTTCCAGACAGCGGTGTGATCGAACTGGGCCGTTATCTCGGCCAGCCCAATCTCGGCCTTGAGTTCGACGTGTCGCGACACGACGATGTCCTCGCATTCTGTACCCTTCTGGAAAAACGATTCTCGCAGATTGGAGTGCTCGTCAATAATGCGGGGATAGGTCCGACGATGGCTGCGACCGTCGACACTCCCATCCAAGATTTTCAACGCGCTCTAGCAGTAAACCTCATCGGGCCGTACTCGATGGCGTGCGAAAGCGCCAAGCTGATGAAACCTGGCGCAGCCATCGTCAACGTCGCTTCGCTTGCTGGCCTCCTCGGCAACCCGAAGCGCAATGGCTACGCCGCTTCGAAAGCTGCGCTGATCTCAATCACGAAATCGCTGGCGTGCGCATGGGCTTCGCGCGGCATCCGCGTGACAGCGGTAGCCCCCGGTTACGTGCGTACGCCAATGGTCGCGGAATTAGAAACAGCTGGCAAGTTGGACGTCAGGGCAATAAGGCGCCGCGTGCCGATAGGCCGACTGGCTCGTCCCGACGAGATCGCGCGACCCGTGCACTTCCTGGCCAGTGAGCAGGCAGGTTTCATCACCGGATCGACGCTTGTAGTCGATGGTGGCTGGATGTCATTCAACCAACCAGGTGCAGCCCACCCAACTCAGGGTAGGACGCCCGGAGCAGAACTCTTACGCCCGGTCGAGGACACCGGTGCGCGAACGGTGGTCGTCATGGATGGTGCTAAAGGCATAGGCGCGGCTATCGCTCGCCGCTTTGCCGCGAGCGGCGATACGGTTGTGATCGCTGACGGAGACGGTGGTGCAGCGGTAAAGCTCGCTGACTTGCTCGGCGACAAGCACCTGTCAAGCCGCGTGGACAGGACAGTCGAGAGCGAGGTCGTCGCGCTCTTCGAAGATTTGCGGAAACGCTTCGGCCACATCGACGTCTTCGTCAACGGCCTTGGCGTGAATGGCACATTCGTCCCCGATCTTGAGCAGGCCACGGCAGGGCTCAAAAACACTCTGGGGATAAATCTTACTGGCGCCTTCACCTGCGTGCGCGAGGCCGCGATATCGATGCGACCTGGTAGTGTAATCCTGAATCTCGCAACTAGTTGCAGGCTCTTACCTCTCTCGATGAAGCATGCTTACGCCGCGTACAACGCTGGCCTGGATATGCTTACCCGATGCATGGCGGCCGAATTCGGGCCGCTTGGGATCCGCATAGCCACAGTCGCTCCAGGTCACATCCGCGCGTCTGGCGACCTCCAGTGCGAAACGGCTACAGGCACACGCCCGAGATCGCTCCGACAGGAGATCCCTTTAGGCAGGTTTGGGGAACCGGAGGAAGTCGCCGAAGCAGTCTACTTTCTGGCATCGTCTGATGCCTCCTACATCAACGGCTCGATCCTGCACGTGGACGGAGGCTGGAGCTCGTCCGGAGACGCGGGGAGCTGAGATTTCCCATGTTGGCTGTGGAGCTCTCACAATGACCCCTTCGACACAGTCGCTTCATCGATCATGGGAGCGTGCTCGTGAATCGAGGTCGTGCCAGGCACGCCTACATGCCCGTACTGACCGCCCGGTCATCACGAGCTGTGTCATCCCCTCCGCAAACAAGGAGACACCATGGAGTTCGCAACGTTCATTCTGGCTGCCCAGCGAGGCTATCATCAATCTTCCGATAGCGTCATCCGCAACTCAGTGGAGCAGGCCGTTCTTTCGGAGCAGGCTGGCTTCCGCACAGCTTGGTTCGCCGAGCACCACTTCAACAACTACAGCCTCGTCCCGTCGCCCTTGCTGATGGTCGCCCACTGTGCCGGATTGACGAGCACCATACGCCTCGGCACCGCGGTCTGCGTGCTGCCACTCTATCAGCCGCAGCGCCTGCTGGGGGAAATCGGCTTTGTCGATATCGTTGCGAACGGCCGACTCGAGCTCGGCGTTGGTTCAGGATACCAGCAGTTTGAATTCGACCGCTTCGGCGTCAATGTAGATGAGGCGCCGGCCGTCTTTTCGGAATACCTCGACATCTTGCTCAAGGGTCTCAAGCAAAAGATCTTTTCCCACAATGGTCACTACACGCAGATCCCTGCGACGGCAATTTCGGTGCGCACTCTTCAAAAGCCAACCCCGCCGATCTGGATTGCCACCGGGTCCTCCAAAACAATGCGCCGAGCCTATCGTGAGGGACACAACCTTTTCGTTACGGCCCTCCATGAGGGCTTGGAAACTCTGGGCCTGCTGCGAGACATCGTCCAGACGGCCGCTGTATCCGAGGGCAAAAAGGTCCGTGACGCCAAGCTGTCGCTTTTGCGCTGCTGCTATGCCAGCGATGATGGAGCGGAAATCAACTGCTATCTCGATAACGCCCGCTTTCAGCGCCGGCTGTCCGAGGCCCTGCATCAGCGTCGGCAACAGAGCAAGGACGGCTACATGTTGGAGGAGGTGCCGACTCATCAGGACTTCTCGTTCGATACTATGCGTAAGAACCTGCCCATCGGGAACATAAATTGCGTGATTGATCGCCTTCTGGAGGAGATCGAAGTCCTGAAGCCGGACCAGATTGCAATTCAGACGCAGTTGGGGGATTTGAACCAAAGAACGATGCTGCGCCAGATAGAGCTCTGGGGAGACAGGATCATCCCAGCAGTCCAGAAATCTCTCGGGCAGCCGGACACTTGAAGTTGTCTGCCTGACTTTCAGATCAGCTCACCTTCCTCACACGCTACCGCGGTACCCGGCAAGTGCAAGCCGGGCCTCCAGATGTAGGGCACGCATGGAGCTCTTCCGAAGGCACCAGCTGTGGATCGTCATAGGACGCATGCACATTCATACGACAGTACCCATTTGAGCTCCGATGGCCGAAGTCACGGTTAAATCCAGTGAGGGCCGGGAAGCAGCGTGAAGCACGCTTGAACGAACGTTTGGCACTTCGCGTTGATAAAGCCTCCACGAGAAGAGCGCTCCCATCCCCTCCTCAGCCCTGATCGGCAGCATCGTCTTGTCGGATCTTAACGTCTGATAGGCGACTGAACCGCGCCGGGTTTGCCGGAGGCTCCAACTTCTGAGAAAGTGGAGCCGATATGAGCAAGACAACAAACAAATTTTCACCTGAAGTCCGCGCCCGAGCAGTGCGGATGGTTTTGGATCACCAAGGGGAATATTCCTCGCGATGGGCGGCGGTTTCCTCGATCGCCGCCAAGATCGGCTGCATGGCGCAGACGCTCAATGAATGGGTGAAGAAGGCGGAAGTGGACGATGGTTCCCGGCCTGGACTCCCAAGCGAAGTCGCCGAGAAGATGAAGGCTCTGGAGCGGGAGAACCGCGAGCTTCGGCAGGCCAATGAGATACTGCGCAAAGCGTCCGCTTATTTCGCGATGGCGGAGCTCGACCGCCCATTGAAGCGATGATCTCCTTTATCGACGAACACCGCTCCGTATTCGGGGTCGAGCCGATCTGCAGGCTGCTGCCGATTGCCCCATCAACCTACTACGAGAACGTTGCCAAACGCCTGGACGTGGACCGGTTATCGGTCCGCGCCCGCAGCGACATTGCCTTGAAGATCGAGATACGCCGTGTGTTCGAGGCGAACTTCCGCGTCTACGGCGTGCGCAAGGTCTGGCGGCAATTGAAGCGGGAGGGCTTCGATATAGCCCGCTGCACCGTCGCCCGGCTCATGCGATCGATGGGACTTCAGGGTATCATCCGGGGCAAGCCGATCCGCACGACGATCCCGGACAAGACGGCTCCGAGCCCGCTCGATCGGGTGAACCGCCAGTTCAAGGCTCCTGCGCCGAACAGGCTCTGGGTTTCGGATTTCACCTATGTGGCCACCTGGCAAGGCTTCGTCTACGTGGCCTTCGTCATCGACGCCTTCGCGCGCCGGATTGTCGGCTGGCGGGTGAGCCGGACGGCGCATGCCGGGTTCGTCCTCGATGCTTTGGAACAGGCGCTTCATGAGCGGCGTCCCGTTCATGGTGGCGGCCTGATTCACCACTCGGACAGGGGCGTTCAATACGTGTCGATTAAGTATTCGGAGCGATTGGCGGAGGCAGGCATCGAGCCTTCCGTCGGAAGCGTCGGCGACTCTTACGACAACGCCCTCGCCGAAACGATCAACGGCCTCTACAAGGCCGAGGTCATCCATCGGCGAGGACCGTGGCGCAGCTTCGAAGCGGTTGAATTCGCCACTCTGGAATGGGTCGACTGGTTCAACCATCGACGGCTTCTGGAGCCCATCGGCAACATTCCCCCCGCCGAAGCCGAGGAGCAGTATTACGCCATGCTGGACGAACCAGCCATGGCTGCATAACTTAAACCAAACAGCCTCCGGCAAACCCGGCGCGGTTCAGACGCTTACGACAATTGCTGGTTACAATTGTCGGTTCCGCGACAAGGATTTGATTTGTGATGCAGGTAGTCTCGTTTCCGCATAAGTAACTGGTAACGTACAACAATGTAACTCTATTCGGTCTACCCGCCGAGTTGGCACGGGTCTTGTAACCATCCTTACGCAGGCGGCAAAAGCTGCCGGCGACATTCATTCTGCGGGCAACCGCGATGGTTCGAACAAACGAAGGAAAGCAACATGGCAGGTCTGCGTCAAATCGCATTCTACGGCAAAGGTGGTATCGGCAAATCCACCACCTCTCAAAATACGCTCGCGGCCCTAGTCGATCTCGGGCAGAAAATCCTTATCGTGGGCTGCGATCCCAAGGCCGACTCCACCCGCCTCATCCTGAACTCGAAGGCGCAGGACACGGTCCTGCATCTCGCGGCAAAGGAAGGTTCGGTGGAAGACCTCGAGGTGGAGGACGTGCTGAAGGTCGGTTACAAAGGCATCAAATGCGTAGAGTCGGGCGGCCCCGAGCCGGGCGTCGGTTGCGCCGGGCGCGGCGTCATCACGTCGATCAACTTCCTGGAAGAAAACGGCGCCTACGATGATGTCGACTACGTCTCCTACGACGTGCTCGGCGACGTGGTGTGCGGCGGCTTCGCGATGCCCATCCGCGAAAACAAGGCCCAGGAAATCTACATCGTAATGTCCGGCGAGATGATGGCACTCTATGCCGCCAACAACATCGCTAAGGGGATCCTGAAATACGCCCACTCGGGCGGCGTGCGGCTCGGCGGGTTGATTTGCAATGAGCGACAGACAGACCGCGAACTCGATCTCGCCGAGGCACTCGCGGCCAAGCTCAATTCCAAGCTCATTCACTTCGTGCCACGCGACAACATTGTCCAGCACGCCGAGCTCAGGAAGATGACGGTTATCCAGTATGCACCGGACTCCAAGCAGGCGGCGGAATATCGCGCGCTGGCTGAAAAGATCCACGCCAATTCGGGCCAGGGCACCGTCCCGACCCCGATTACCATGGAGGAACTCGAGGACATGCTGCTCGACTTCGGCATCATGAAGACCGACGAGCAGATGCTTGCAGAACTCCAGACCAAAGAAGCGGCGGTAGCAGCTGCCCAGTGACTGCCTCGCAGACGAGGTCGGAACTTTACCCGGCGCAACATTCCACCAACGCTGCCTCCTCTTGGAGGCATCACCCGAACCGCGAAAAGGGGCAGGCGAATGAGCCTCGATTACGAGAATGACAGTGCTCTCCATGAGGAGCTTATCACGCAAGTGCTGTCGCATTACCCAAACAAAGCGGCGAAACGTCGCCAAAAGCACCTCAGTGTCGCATCGGATAGCGAGGAGGCCGGCGAGGAAGGCCAGGCCATCTCCGAATGTGACGTAAAGTCGAACATCAAGTCCATTCCAGGCGTGATGACGATCCGCGGCTGCGCCTACGCTGGCTCGAAAGGCGTGGTCTGGGGCCCGGTCAAGGACATGGTCCATGTCTCGCATGGGCCGGTCGGTTGCGGTCAATATTCATGGTCGCAGCGCCGCAATTACTATGTCGGCACGACAGGTGTCGATACATTCGTAACGATGCAGTTCACCTCCGATTTTCAGGAGAAGGACATCGTCTTCGGTGGCGACAAAAAGCTGGAAAGGATCATCGATGAGATCGGGGAACTGTTTCCCTTGAACAAGGGCCTCACCATCCAGTCCGAATGTCCGATCGGTCTCATTGGCGACGACATCGAGGCGGTTTCGCGCAAGAAGGCCAAGGAGTACGAAAAAATAATCGTGCCGGTACGCTGCGAAGGCTTCCGCGGCGTCTCGCAATCGCTCGGCCACCACATCGCCAACGACGCCATCCGCGACTGGGTGTTCGACAAGACGGACATCGAATTCGAACCCGGTCCCTACGATGTCAACGTGGTCGGCGACTACAACATCGGCGGCGACGCCTGGGCCTCGCGCATCCTGCTTGAAGAGATGGGCCTGCGCGTCGTCGGCAACTGGTCGGGGGACGCGACGCTTGCGGAAGTGGAGCGTGCCCCCAAGGCCAAGCTCAACCTCATCCACTGCTACCGCTCGATGAACTACATCTGCCGGCACATGGAAGAAAAATACGGCATTCCCTGGATGGAATATAACTTCTTCGGCCCCTCCCAGATCGAGGCCTCTCTGCGCAAGATTGCCAGGCATTTCGGCCCGACGATCGAAGAACGGGCCGAGAGGGTCATCGCCAAGTACCGGCCGCTGGTCGACGCCGTGATCGACAAGTACTGGCCGCGCCTCCAGGGCAAGAGAGTGATGCTCTATGTCGGCGGTTTGCGCCCCCGTCACGTCATCACCGCCTATGAAGACCTCGGCATGCAGATCGTCGGCACCGGCTACGAATTCGCCCACAACGACGACTATCAGCGCACCGGCCATTACGTGAAGAAAGGCACGCTGATCTATGACGACGCAACCAGTTACGAACTGGATAAGTTCATCGAGAGGATTCGTCCCGATCTTGTTGGCTCCGGCATCAAGGAAAAATACCCCGTGCAGAAGATGGGCATACCATTTCGCCAAATGCACTCATGGGATTATTCCGGCCCGTACCACGGCTATGACGGCTTCGCCATCTTCGCCCGCGACATGGACCTGGCCATCAACAATCCGGTCTGGGACCTCTACGACGCGCCCTGGAAGAAAGTGACCACGCCTGCGGCAGCGGTTGCAGCCGAATAGAAGCGTGGTCTTCCGCGGACCGGAACCCGCGGGAGACCCGACGTCTCAAAAAGTTTTCCTGTGCCGCCGTTTGACGAGGCCAGATGAAAAAGGGTGACCAGTATGCCGCAATCGGCCGAAAAGATTCTTGACCATGCTCCCTTGTTCCGCGAGCCGGAATACAGAAAGATGCTAGCGGAGAAGAAGCTGAATTTCGAATGTCCTCACTCCGATCAAATCGTCACTGACCAAGCTGAATACACCAAGACCTGGGAATATCGCGAAAAGAATCTTGCCCGCGAAGCGCTCGTGGTGAACCCAGCCAAAGCCTGCCAGCCGCTGGGCGCGGTATTCGCCGCCGCGGGATTCGAGCGGACCATGTCCTTTGTGCATGGCAGCCAGGGCTGCGTTGCTTATTACCGGTCGCACCTTTCGCGGCATTTCAAGGAGCCTTCATCGGCAGTCTCATCCTCGATGACTGAGGACGCGGCAGTGTTCGGCGGCCTGAAGAACATGGTCGATGGGCTCGCCAATACTTACGCGCTCTACGACCCGAAGATGATTGCTGTCTCTACCACCTGTATGGCGGAAGTCATTGGTGACGATCTGCATGGCTTCATTGAGAACGCCAAGAGCGAAGGCTCAGTCCCTCCCGAATTTGACGTACCCTTCGCCCATACGCCTGCCTTCGTCGGCAGCCACGTCGACGGCTATGACGCCATGGTCAAAGGCATCCTGGAGCACTTCTGGAAAGGCAAGGAGCGTACGGAGGCGGCTGGCACGATTAATATCATCCCGGGCTTCGATGGCTTCTGCGTCGGGAACAATCGCGAACTCAAGCGTCTGCTCAACCTTATGGGCGTGTCCTACACCTTCATCCAGGATGCCTCCGACCAATTCGATACGCCGTCCGACGGCGAATTCCGTATGTATGACGGAGGCACGAAAATCAAAGACGTAAGAGCGGCACTTAATGCGGAGGCGACGCTCTCGCTGCAGCACTACAATACCCGCAAGACGCTCGATTATTGCCAGGAGTTCGAGCAGGCTACCGCCTCCTTCCACTACCCGCTCGGGGTCAAGGCAACCGACGAGTTCTTGATGAAGGTGTCGGAGATTTCCGGCAAGGAAATCCCCGAGACAATACGCTTGGAACGCGGCCGACTGATCGACGCCATGGCAGACAGCCAATCCTGGTTGCACGGTAAAAAATATGCAATCTACGGCGATCCTGACTTCGTCTACGCCGCAGCCCGGTTCATCATGGAAACTGGCGGCGAACCCATCCATTGCCTCGCCACCAACGGCACGACCGCCTGGGAAGCCGAGATGAAGGAGCTGCTTGCATCTTCTCCCTTCGGCAAGGATGCCCAAGTCTGGCCTGGAAAGGATCTGTGGGCAATGCGATCGCTGCTCTTCACCGAGCCGGTAGACCTGCTGATCGGCAATTCCTATGGCAAGTACCTCGAGCGCGATACCGGCACGCCGCTCGTCCGGCTTATGTTTCCGATCTTCGACAGACACCATCACCATCGTTTTCCGCTCATGGGCTACCAGGGCGGACTCCGTGTCCTAACAACGATCCTCGACAAGATCTTCGACAAACTCGATCGCGAGTCGATGCTGCTTGGTGTGACGGATTATTCTTATGACCTCACGCGGTAAAAGGAGCGGTTGGCTGAGACGCGGCCAACCCTCTTCCGATTGACTGGGAGAATAGCGTAATGCAATCGCCCACTGCTAAAATCCAGGATGTTTTCGACGAGCCCGGCTGCGAGATAAATCGAGCCAAAGATGACAAGGCGCGCAAAAAGGGCTGTTCGAAACCGCTAACCCCCGGCGCGGCAGCCGGAGGCTGCGCCTTCGATGGCGCCAAGATTGTGCTGCAGCCAATCACCGACGTCGCGCATCTGGTTCATGCACCGCTCGCCTGCGAGGGCAATTCCTGGGACAACCGAGGTACGGCGTCGTCCGGTCCCACGCTGTGGCGCACCAGCTTCACCACTGATCTAACCGAACTCGACATCATCATTGGGCAGAGCGAGCGGAAGCTGTTCCACGCGCTGCGCCAGATCAAGGAAGCGTATGCGCCGCCAGCGATCTTTGTTTATGCGACCTGCGTAACCGAACTCATCGGTGACGACATCCAGGCCGTCTGCAAGCGCGCGGCGGAAAAATTCGGCTTACCGGTGGTGCCGATCAATGCGCCAGGCTTCGTTGGTTCAAAGAACCTCGGCAACAAGCTCGCCGGCGAGGCATTGCTCGATCACGTCATCGGCACCATGGAGCCTGATGACGTCGGTCCTTACGACATCAATATCCTTGGAGAGTTCAATCTGTCTGGCGAGTTCTGGTTGATAAGGCCACTTTTGGACCGGCTTGGCATCCGCGTTCGCGCCTGCATTCCCGGTGACGCGCGCTACCGAGATGTAGCCTGCTCGCACCGCGCACGCGCAGCCATGTTGGTGTGCTCGACGGCACTCATCAACCTTGCTCGGAAAATGGAAGAGCGTTGGCAAATCCCCTTCTTTGAGGGGTCCTTCTACGGCATCACCGCCACCTCGGAAGCTCTCCGACGGATTGCGGAGCTGCTCGTAAAGAGAGGTGCCGATGCACAGATCCTCGATCGCACCGATACACTCATTGCAGAGGAGGAGGCGATTGCGTGGAAAAGACTTGAATTATATCGCCCCCGGCTCCAAGGCAAGCGGGTGCTTATCAACAGCGGCGGCGTGAAGTCCTGGTCGCTTGTACATGCATTGATGGAGATCGGCATGGAGATCGTTGGCACCTCGGTCAAGAAATCGACGGCCGGAGATAAGGAGCGCATCAAGCAGGTGCTGAAGGACGAGCACCACATGTTCGAGTCGATGGCGTCTCGAGAGCTCTACACCATGCTCTCAGAGCACAAGGCCGACATCATGCTGTCAGGCGGGCGCACCCAGTTCATTGCGTTGAAGGCAAAGACACCTTGGCTTGATATCAACCAGGAGCGCCACCATCCCTATGCCGGCTATGACGGCATGGCGGAGCTCGTGCGCCAGATCGACCTGGCTATTCACAACCCTATCTGGTCCGAAGTACGGGAGCCCGCACCGTGGGAAATCGATTCTCATGCGGAGGAACAACCGAGCGCGCACACGCTCACCGAGGCTGCGGGTGTCGCGCCCTCAAAAACTCGCCGGCACGACGTCGGTGACTTGTCTGAGTGTTGAGGTAACGTAAATGGTTCACGTCTATCCCCAAACCAAATCAGCAACAGTCAATCCGCTCAAGTCGTCCCAGCCGCTGGGTGCCGCGTTAGCCTTTCTCGGCGTGGAGGGTGCGGTTCCGCTGTTCCACGGCAGCCAAGGCTGCACCAGCTTCGCGTTGGTTCAATGTGTACGCCATTTCAAGGAAACGGTCCCTTTGCAGACTACGGCAATGGACGAATTGGCAGTAGTCGTGGGCGGGGCAGGCCATCTGAAAGAAGCGATTCTCAACTTGAAGGAGCGCGCGAACCCGCGGCTGATCGGGATCTGCACGACGGCTCTAGCGGAAACCCGTTCTGAAGATTTCGCAACGCAAATCGCCAACATCAAAATGATGCGCGCGGATGAACCTGGCACGGAGATAGTGCTGGCAAATACGCCGGATTTCGATGGCGCCCTCGAGGAGGGATGGTCCAAGGCGGTCACCGCAATGATCGAACGGATTACCCGGCGGGGCCAGCAGCCGCGTCGCGCGAAAAAGGCACCAGTGATCGAGAGGATTAGAGAGCCTGGCGAGCAGCCGTTGAAACGGAAGAAACTCGCGATCTTGCCCGGCTGGCATCTCACGGTCGCTGACATAGAGCATTTGCGCGAGATCGCGGAAAGTTTCGGGCTTAAGCCGGCGATCCTTCCGGACGTATCCGGCTCGCTTGACGGAACGGTGCCCGACCGCTGGATACCTGTCACCTACGGCGGCACCAGCGTTGAGGATATCCAGGAGTTGGGCACGGCGGTGCAATGCATTGGAGTCGGAGAACATATGCGGCGGCCGGCTGAACTGCTGCAGAAGCTGACGGGTGTGCCATACACCTTATTCCAGTCGCTGACGGGATTGAGGAACGTCGACCGGTTCGTCTCGCTTCTTTCCGAGATTTCCGGCGTGCCGGCACCGGCAAAGATCCACCGTTGCCGCTCACAGCTGCAGGACGCGTTGCTCGACGGACACTTCCATTTCGCCGGCAAGAAGATCGCGATCGCCGCCGAACCGGACCAGCTTTACCAGTTCGCCACCTTCTTCACCGGGCTTGGCGCCGAGATAGTGGCGGCTGTTACCACTACCGGTGCATCACGAATTCTCGAGAAAGTGCCCGCCGAATCGATCCAGATCGGCGATCTTGGCGATTTCGAAAATCTGGCCGGCGGCGCTGATCTTCTCGTTACCCACTCGCACGGCCGCCAAGCGGCGGAGCGCCTAGGCATTCCTCTCCTGCGCGTCGGCTTCCCGGCATTTGACCGTCTCGGCAGCCAGCACAAGCTCACAATTCTCTATCGGGGCACGCGCGACATGATCTTCGAGGCGGCAAACATCTTCCAGGCCAACCAGCACACGCCATCGCCCGAGATGGTCTATGCACTGCGGAACCGGAGTAATGCCGGATGAATTCGGTTCGTCGCCTGTCGCTCGTCGCTGACGAGATTCACCCGCGGAATCACGGCGCATTGCGCATCGCGATTGCGACGCAGGATATGAAAGCGCTTAATGCCCATTTCGGATCGGCCAAGCACTTTGCAGTCTACGATGTGACGCGTAACGGCTGGGATTTCGTGGAAGCGGTGAGCTTCGATGACGTCTCCGACGAGACCGGGAAGCATCGGATCGAGGGCGATGACCGGATCACACCGAAGGTCAACGCGTTGAGCGGCTGTCACCTCCTCTTTTGTGTGGCTATCGGCGGACCTTCCGCAGCCAAGGTGGTATCGGCGAAAATCCACCCGATAAACGTGGGGCATCCTGAACCCATTCAAGACGTGCTTTCGCGAACCCAGAAAATGCTTAGCACGGCTCCGCCGCCGTGGCTGCGCAAGGCTCTGGCGCAAGCAGGTGTCGCCGAAAAGAAACCGTTCGAGGACGAGGACTGATGTCATGAAAGAAATGTCGGCCACTGCGGGCACGCCCGCTGCCAACGAGCACGAGGCGGCCCTTGCCACCCCTTTCGTCAGATGCCTCATACGACTGATCCGCGCTGAGGATGCTTATGGCTGGCAGGACGGCGCATCGGACGTGGAGCTGTTGGCCAAATTCATCGTCACCGAAGAGCAGCGCCGTCAAATCCCGATCATCTGCGATCCCGATCCGGATGTCATGTTGAGGCTCAATCTCTTTTACACCGCCGTCGGCCTTACAATCGAAGCGCGCACCGGTCTGGTGGCGTCGCCGACTATGATGATCAGCCATGAGGGCTTTGGGCGAGTGCTTCTCACGACGGGGCGGCTGGTCGTCTTTTCGAAAACAGTGCGCGACGTCCACCGGTTTCGCTTCGCGGCGCTTCGGAACCTCGCAGAGGCCGGGGCAAAACTCGTCGACGATGCGATCGCTCTTATCGAAACCTACCCCGAAGTGGCGCGAGCCTGACGGTTGAACCGTCAATAATTTAATCGCTGGCCCTCTCTGCGCTTGAGGACCGACGTGGGCAGCGGCGAGCTTTGCTGTCGACACCACCTGCCGGCGAGGAGCAATGTGTAGCGATCCGAACGGTGGCGTCGAGATTTGTCGGTTCAGCGACACAGGCTCGTTCACCAAACTTTTCTTTGCCTCTGAATAAAGGACTGAAAAGCAGCAACAAACTCCGTTTTTCGTCCAGCCGCCAACTGGCACAAGTCTTGAAGACATTCCATTGAGAGGCGCCGAAAACTGCCGATCGGTAGGGATCAACGAGGGAAGGTAAACATGGCAGGTCTGTGTCAGATCGCATGGAACTGCAAGGAGCGCATGGGCACGTGCGCCGCCACGAGGAAGTATGCTCGCCTCCCTTATCGATCTCGAACCAACATGCATATCGTCAGTGGCGACAGGAGGATCGATTTCAGCTCCCTTATTCTGAACTTCAAGGCGCGGGACTGCGCGGCAGCGCCCATACGTTTCAGATTGTCGGCGGTTCCGACCCTTTCCACATCACCGTCGCGCTTGCGACGCGCGCACCGGCCGCCGGTGGCTCCCCGGATTAAGACGAGAGGTCAACGAGGGCTTCTGGATGCCCGAACCTGGTCGTATTCACCGACGTGTGTCGGTTGGGCTTCGAGACGCTTGGAAAGCTCGCCGGCCGCCGGTGCGAAACTGGTGGGCAATGCGAGCATTGAGATCCATGGGTGTACCGAAGTGGCAGGATTGATGGTCCACCTTGGCAACGACGAACCTCGGCCATCCCGTTCTCCCCGCGGGGCCGACATCAGGCAGCGGGGCCACTCTCTCCACATGCCCCACAGTCCCGCTGCGGCGACCGTCTCAAAGGTCGAGGCTTGAAAAAGCCTCGGCACATTTTTGCAATGGCGGACCGATGATCAGCAGACCGCCACCGATAGGCTGAATAACAAAAAACGGGGATACGGACGGACGAAGACGGTTGTGACGGGATGAGATCGTGTCCGACTTGGAAGACATTCCACGTTCGGCAGCTGCCGAGAGCAGCCTGCGTTGGAGAACTTACGATGACCAATCATTTCTTTACCCGCGATGGCTCGACGTGGATTCCGCAATATCTGACGGCGATTGATGCCGTGACCTGCATTGGCTGCGGCCGCTGCGTCAAAGTCTGCTCGCGCGAAGTCATGCACCTGTACGGCGTCGACGAATCGGGTGAAATCCTCGGCGCCTGCGACGGCGAGGAGGAGGACTTCGATGGCGAGCTCAGTCGTACGATCATGGTTATCGACCACGCCGGCCGCTGCATCGGCTGTGGAGCCTGCGCCCGCGTCTGCCCGAAGAAGTGCCAAACCCATGTCGCGGCTGACCAAATTGTTGGTTGATCTGACGGAGAACCAGGAGAACTGGCGTTGCCTTTCAAGTCCTTATGTCGCGTCCTCGCACGCAAAGTAATCATTATAGCACTGGGTACTTCGGTGCTTCTTCAAGTTGCATATTTCGGAAGCGTTCGTTTTTTGGTTTGGCGGGAGAGGGAGAGGTGCACTCGGAGAACTATCGAAAGGACCGGGCAGAAAGGGCCGGCTCTCACCATTCCCAATGCGCATGGCTGCAAATGCATTTTGCATGGTGGGGAGCGGCTATCTCGCACTAGCATCGGACGGTGCCCGAAGAACGCGTAGTAGATATAAGACTAAGGTAGCATGAAGAATAAGGACTAAAACGATCGGCACATTACCGAATCCCGCTGTTATCCCGGATCTCGACCACGACAAGGTCGTTACCGCTCCTTTTATCAAGTGTCTTGTGCGATTGATCCGCGCGCAGGATGCCAACGGATCTTGGAAGGAAAAGTGCGACGTTGATGTGCTTGACCTCTTAAGTGCTATGCGCTTCCACCCATAGGCGATCCCAATCCGGACGTACTGTGGAGGCTCGACGTGTTTTACCAGGCCGTCGGGTTCGCTATCGAGGAGCGCTCCGGCCTCTTGGTGTCGCGGACTATGAAAATCAGCAATGAGGGCTTCGGGCGTATGCTTTTTACAACCAGACGGCTCGTCCTTCTGTCGAAAACCCTGCGCGATATTTACCGATTCGGCTTCAGGTCTCTTCGTAAACTAGGACGGGCGCTAAGCTGGTCAACGATGCGGCCCGAGTCACCGAAGCTGATCCGGACGTGGCACGGGCGTAGCGCCGCTGTTTTAGAGGAAAAGATCACGCCACAACTGAACCGCGCCGGGTTTGCCGGAGGCTCCAACTTCTGAGAAAGTGGAGCCGATATGAGCAAGACAACAAACAAATTTTCACCTGAAGTCCGCGCCCGAGCAGTGCGGATGGTTTTGGATCACCAAGGGGAATATTCCTCGCGATGGGCGGCGGTTTCCTCGATCGCCGCCAAGATCGGCTGCATGGCGCAGACGCTCAATGAATGGGTGAAGAAGGCGGAAGTGGACGATGGTTCCCGGCCTGGACTCCCAAGCGAAGTCGCCGAGAAGATGAAGGCTCTGGAGCGGGAGAACCGCGAGCTTCGGCAGGCCAATGAGATACTGCGCAAAGCGTCCGCTTATTTCGCGATGGCGGAGCTCGACCGCCCATTGAAGCGATGATCTCCTTTATCGACGAACACCGCTCCGTATTCGGGGTCGAGCCGATCTGCAGGCTGCTGCCGATTGCCCCATCAACCTACTACGAGAACGTTGCCAAACGCCTGGACGTGGACCGGTTATCGGTCCGCGCCCGCAGCGACATTGCCTTGAAGATCGAGATACGCCGTGTGTTCGAGGCGAACTTCCGCGTCTACGGCGTGCGCAAGGTCTGGCGGCAATTGAAGCGGGAGGGCTTCGATATAGCCCGCTGCACCGTCGCCCGGCTCATGCGATCGATGGGACTTCAGGGTATCATCCGGGGCAAGCCGATCCGCACGACGATCCCGGACAAGACGGCTCCGAGCCCGCTCGATCGGGTGAACCGCCAGTTCAAGGCTCCTGCGCCGAACAGGCTCTGGGTTTCGGATTTCACCTATGTGGCCACCTGGCAAGGCTTCGTCTACGTGGCCTTCGTCATCGACGCCTTCGCGCGCCGGATTGTCGGCTGGCGGGTGAGCCGGACGGCGCATGCCGGGTTCGTCCTCGATGCTTTGGAACAGGCGCTTCATGAGCGGCGTCCCGTTCATGGTGGCGGCCTGATTCACCACTCGGACAGGGGCGTTCAATACGTGTCGATTAAGTATTCGGAGCGATTGGCGGAGGCAGGCATCGAGCCTTCCGTCGGAAGCGTCGGCGACTCTTACGACAACGCCCTCGCCGAAACGATCAACGGCCTCTACAAGGCCGAGGTCATCCATCGGCGAGGACCGTGGCGCAGCTTCGAAGCGGTTGAATTCGCCACTCTGGAATGGGTCGACTGGTTCAACCATCGACGGCTTCTGGAGCCCATCGGCAACATTCCCCCCGCCGAAGCCGAGGAGCAGTATTACGCCATGCTGGACGAACCAGCCATGGCTGCATAACTTAAACCAAACAGCCTCCGGCAAACCCGGCGCGGTTCAGGCCTTTGACACTCCTTCAATCAAGTTTAACCGACTCGGATCATTCACATCGAACTCAATTACCCGTGGTACAAAAAGGCGAGCATAGCGTGTAAAGGCGCTCGTCGGCGGGAAGCGAATTACAGTGTCGCATCGCCCTAGTAGATACATCTCAAGGATAGCCGAAATTCCGCCGTCAACCCCAAGCTCTGGAACGTGCAATGGGCCAGTCTGATGCGATCGGAAACGCTTAGGGATGGTGATAAGATCGGGGAACATGTCCGACAAGTAGGCCACCACCTGCGCGTTGTCCGTCGACAAGAATATCCGCACAGGTTTTGGGTGGCCTAAAGTTTTTGCCTTATCAATGGCAGTGCATACTCGGCGCATCGCCAGCTCCGGATCGGCCCAATAGGGTGCATGGTCCATAATGTCTTCGCCGTTGCCATGCCGAACATGAACACCAATGACACTGTGTCCCGCAAAGCTCTCCTGATAGATGGTCTCTATGCGGCTTTGAATCTCAGACCGAGGCTTGACACTCCGAAAAATCTGCCGTTCGGCTCTCTCATCGCAACGCCACATTAAGCACGCGTCGCACACCACAGTTTTAGCGCCCACATCACCTTGGGCCTGAAAAAGCTCGCTTAGTTCATCGCGTTCTCGGAAGACCTGCTCATCTGGTCGGTAAAGGCAATCGATTGACGGCTTATTCCACCAGTCTGGGTAGAATGGTCCCGGGAATGAGAATTCGTTGATCTGGTCGTCGCAAATAACCGACACGCCATCGATGTCTTTGACCGGTTCGAAGAACACCGGAAATGCGTTCGCGAAGGGTTGGTCAAGATAGCACGATCCACGCCAGTCAATGGCGAGCATTCGCCCCGTGCGCTGCGCGTACTGCCAAGCGGCCGCTAACGACCACAGACAGTCACCAAAACCGGTACGCCTCCGAGAGACAACGAACCGATTCTCGATCAACTGACCATCAAGCATTCGCGGCGGCCCCGTTTCCGAATGCAAGGGGGCGAGTTGGATCTGGCGCGGGCGCTCGGTCCATGATTGTTCGACCACGGCGCCGGCCAGTGTGGTGGCGGACCCTGCAGCACCGTGAGAACCTGATGTTTCCTCTTGAAGGCCCACTATTTTTTTGCGTCGCTTGCATTTGCCTGATGCACTCTCCTCCACTCAAACTCAGCGCTTTCTAGTGTGGCCAGTGGCATCGGCAAAATTTATTGTTTGGATAGCACCCATCCATGAGATCGATGCAATGCAGTCCGGTCGCGTCCCGGGGCGAGGTGTAATTCGACGGTAGCTAGGCCGCTCGCGAGCGCGCCCACAACAGCGCTGTAGGGAGTGAGCGGCGTAGCGGGTGATCATCAGTGTTTTCCGGTAGGGTCGGGTTGTTCAAGCTCAAACCTGATGGAAAGACCACTGATGACCGACGATATGATGAACTTGCGCTCGCTCGTTGAGAAGAGCGCCGATGCCGATTTGTTGCGTGAGATGATCGGCTTTGCCGCCGAGAAGCTGATGGAGCTGGAGGTCGGCGCCAAGACGGGCGCGCCCTATGGCGAGAAGAATGCACTTCGGCTTGCCCAGCGCAACGGCTACCGCGAGCGGGACTGGGAGACGCGGGCCGGAACCGTCGAGCTGCGTATCCCAAAGCTCAGGACGGGCAGCTATTTTCCGAGCTTCCTGGAGCCGCGCCGCATGGCCGAGAAGGCTCTGACGGCCGTGATCCAGGAAGCCTACATCCAGGGTGTCTCGACCCGCTCGGTCGATGATTTGTTCAAGGCGATGGGGATGAGCGGCATTTCCAAGAGCCAGGTTTCCCGCCTGTGCGAGGAGATCGACGACAAGGTCAAGGCTTTCCTTGCCCGGCCGATCGAAGGCGATTGGCCATACCTGTGGATCGATGCCACCTATCTCAAGGTCCGGCGCGGCGGGCGCATTGTCTCTGTGGCCGTCATCATCGCTGTCGGCGCCAACACCGACGGGCGGCGCGAGGTGCTGGGCATGGAGATCGGCACATCGGAAGCCGAACCGATCTGGACGGAGTTCCTGCGCAAGCTGACCAGACGCGGTCTCAGCGGCGTCAAGCTTGTGGTTTCCGATGCCCATGAAGGCATCAAAGCTGCCGTCTCCAAAGTTCTTTCCGCCACTTGGCAGCGTTGCCGGGTGGGGCTGTTGAAAAATCGAATGTTGGCGGCTGTTATGCGGAGGCCACCAGCAATCCAAATGCAAAGGCTTTTCCTTCTCGCAGCCGATCTCGAACTGAGTTGGGGGCTTCTCGGCAGCACACGAGCAGCAAAATGGCCAGAAATGCGCTCGCCAGGCGTTTCAAGTTGACTGCTGCGGCTGTCAGATAGGCTTGAATCTTCATATTTGTCAGGCCGCGCCGGATCGCTCTCGATAGCCCGTGCGAGGTCTTGGCTTCACCATGGTAGCCCTCTGAGCGCCAGCGGTGGCGCTGGTACAAAGCTCGGTCTTCATCCGACCAGCGTTCTCGACGGCGGCGAGCTCGCAGAAGTGCAGGATAGTCGTCGCCCAGCACCACAGCTTTGTTAACACGTCCCTTCGAAAGACAGAGTCGGGACATATCGCAATGCCGGCAATCGGCAGCTCGCGATGTGAAGAAGCGCCCATGTTTGACAGCGCGACCCGCCTTCAACATCTTGCCGCGCGGGCATTTGGTGTCGTGCTTGGCGTCGTAGCGGAACCGGTGCATAGGCACTGGGCTGCGGATCGGCTCTGCTTTTGCCGGAATAATCGCTTCGATCGCCCGCTTTTCCATGCCAGCAAATACCTTGGCGTAAGCATAGCCGGCGTCTGCTGTTGCAGTTTTGATTTCCGAACCTGTCAGCGCGGCGACCGTGTCGAGACGACCAAGTATGACCTGCCCCTCATTGATCTCGCCTGTAGTGACCTCGACATCTAAAACTACGCCGTAAGCATCGTCCACCACGGCATGCTGCTTGTATGCCGGCTCAAGCCTACGATTGCGCCCGTTCGTCGCCATCGACGCGTCGGGATCAGTGACACAGACCTTCTTGTATTTACCGGTTTTACGACTCTTGGGCTCTCCATCAGTGTCTTCGTTGGCGACGGCGACAGCATCCACATGGCGAACTGCGAGGCTCTCCCAGCTCACATCCGCACGGATGAGAGAAGCATCGACATGAACAATCTCTCCCTTGGCGATCTTGGCTGCCACGCAGACTTTTACCGTTCGCTCAAAAATCTTCCGGAAGCGCTCGGCACCCCAACGTTGACGGATGCGTGTCAGCGATGAATGGTCGGGAAGAACTTCATGCAAACCGAAACCGACAAACCAGCGGATCGCAATATTAACCTGCGCCTCACGCATCAGGCGACGGTCGTGGACAATTCCGAGCAGGAAGCCCGCCAGCATCAAGCGAACTGCGACATCTGGGTCAATGCCGGGTCGACCGACACCGGCAGCATAAAGTTCGGCAACCTCCTCGTGCAGCCAGGAGAGGTCTAAAACCGCATTTACTTTAACCAGTATGTGATCGTCCGGGATCAACTCCCGCAGCGAGCCGCACATGTACAGTTCGAGCTGATCGCGTTCTTTACGGCCGAGCATCGTGAACCCTCCAGAGAATCAACGATTGCCCAATTGAATCAGACGCATGAGACTTCTTCAACAGCCCCCGGGTGCACTTCATGAGAAACGCGTTGGCGCATGCCGGAAAGAGTGGCCGACGGGTCGTCTCAGCCTTCATCGCCACAGCCTTTGCCCAGGACACGCCGGAAGCAGCAAGCACACAGTGGCGCAGCGTTGCCGATCAGATCAGGCCGAAAGTGCCAAAGCTCGCAAACCTCATGGACAATGCCGAGCAAGATGTGCTGGCTTACATGACCTTCCCAAAGCAGCATTGGACCAAGCTGCACAGCACCAACCCCATTGAGCGTCTCAATGGCGAGATCAAGCGACGCACTGACGTCGTCGGCATCTTCCCCAACGGTGAGAGTGAAGAGCAATCGATCCAGTGAATCGATTGCCGCTCGAACGCCATCGTCAGGCTCGTCGGTGCACTGTTGCTCGAACAGAATGACGAATGGGCCGTTCAGCGATCCCGTTACATGACCCTTGAGACCATCGCACAAATGAGCGATGATCCCCTCATCAGCCCGCCTGCTGCGGCTCGCTGACCCTTTCCCGGCTCAGCCGGAAAGCACGGCGATCACCAAGCCGAGCTACACCACTCCAAAAGACGCGATCTGCAGTCCCAAGGAGGACCTCGCTGGCGCTTCACGATCCGTGCGCCAATAATATCCGGCAAGCAAAGGCTACCATTCGCCGAGTTCAACGACACATCATGAGCTGCATATTGAGACCACGTACAACAACGCGCCGACAGTCCCCGCACTAGAGCCTTTCATGTTTTGACGGAAGCGTAGCCAGCATTTGAGAAATAGTTGGCGCATTCCTCTGGCTTGATGGTGTCGGCGAGTATGCCCAGATGGCGCCAGGTTTCCTCGATGGTTCGCTTTTGGGCTTGGCGCATCCAGTGCTTGATCTTGGCGAAGGCCTGCTCGATCGGGTTAAGGTCGGGGGAATATTTCGGCAGGAACCAGAGCCTGGCGCCGACGGCCCTGATGGCATCACGGATGGCCTTGGCTTTGTGAGAGCCGAGATTATCGAGGATGACGATGTCGCCAGGTTTGAGGGTCGGGATCAACTGCTGGCGGACATAGGCGTGAAAGCATTCGCCATTGATGGGACCGTCGAAGACGCAGGGCGCAGTGAGCTTGTCGCAGCGTAGGGCGCCGAGGAAGGTGAGGGTGCGCCAGCGGCCATGCGGGGCAAAGCCGCGTAATCTTTTGCCCCTCGGCCCCCAGCCGCGTAACGGCGCCATGTTGGTGCGGATCCAGGTCTCGTCGATAAAGACGAGCCGCTTCGGATCGAAGCGGTCTTGCCAGGCTTTCCAGCGAGCTCTGCGGCGGGCAATGTCGGCGCGGCCCTGCTCAAGGGCGAACAGCGTTTTTTTTAAAGCTCAAGCCCTCGCGGCGCATGAACTGCCAGATGGCATTGTGGGAGACGCTCACACCGCGGGCGGCTAACTCATCCTTCAGCCGATGTAGCGTCAGATGTGATGTCTGCTCGATCTGCTCGACGATGAAGGCGCGGTGCGGCTCCAGCACACGTCGGCGATGGCCGCCCATCTGACCGGGCGACACACTACCGGTGGCCCGATAACGCTGCGACCACTTCACCACGGATGAGACAGCTATGTCGAACCGCTCCGCCACCACCCGGCAGCTCTGACCGTCCACAACCGCTGCAATGACTCGCTCGCGAAGATCATTCGAATAGGGTCGCGTCATGGATGCTGGCCTCCATTCCAGCATCCATCATGAATCACAAATCTGCTGATTTGATGTTGTGGAACGGCTCTGCTCCCACCCTATCCTGAAAAGAGGCCGAGCATCCTGTTCGGTAAACAGCTTGGAGCGTTCTTATGACTTTGATCACGACAATCGGTCTCGACACGGCCAAACAAGTCTTTCAGTTGCATGGAGTAGACAACGAAGGGACGACAATCCTTCGTAGGCAGCTTCGACGCTCTGAGGTTTTGAAGTTCTTCAGGAAGATCCCGTCGTGTGTCGTTGGATTGGAGGCATGCGGAGGCGCTCATTACTGGGCACGAGAGATCAAGGCTCTCGGACATGAAGTTCGGTTGATCCCACCTGCTTACGTGAAGCCCTATGTCAAAAGAGGCAAGAATGACGCGGCAGACGCTGAGGCGATATGCGAAGCTGTAGGCCGACCGTCAATGCGTTTCGTGCCGCTCAAGACCGTCGGCCAGCAAGCGACGGCTATGCTCTTGAAGGCAAGGGACCTGCTGGTTCGGCAGCGCACCCAAACGATCAACGCTTTGCGCGGTCATCTTACCGAACTGGGCATTACCACATCCAGAGGTGTGGGCAAGGTCGACGACCTTGCCGCAATCGTCCGTGACGAGGATGATGCCCGCTTGCCACCCTTGGCCCGCATCGCCCTCTTGCCCCTGACCCATCAGATAGAGGCCTACACGTCGGAGATCGTTAAGTTGGAGAAGCACATGATCCGCGAAAGCCGACAGGATGCGACATTGAGCCGGCTGACCTCAATTCCAGGTGTGGGTCCAATCACTGCCAGCTCCATCGCGGCATTTGTACCCGACCCAAAGGCCTTCAAGTCTGGGCGTCATTTTGCGGCTTGGATAGGCCTGACCCCGAAATCAAATTCCACAGGCGGGAAAACCAGATTGGGAAGAATCTCAAAAATGGGAAACCCGGTCTTACGATCTCTGTTGGTTGTGGGGGCGTCCGCCGTTATCCAGCACGCACGTCGAGGCGCAAAGGCATCAGCATGGCTCACGGAGTTGATCAAGCGCAGGCCATATAAGGTCGCCGCCATTGCGCTTGCCAACAAGATGGCCCGCATTGTTTGGGCTCTTCTAGTGAGAGGTGGTCAATTCCATAGCACGGCGAACGAAACGATGGCGGCCTAGGACCGAATGCAGATCGCTTGTCGTGGCTGACAAGCTGAGGCCCAAGGTGCAAGATCAATGATGACCCCGAGGAAAGACATCCGGATTGGATCAAGACCGTGATTCCCAACGTGCTTCGAGCTCGCTGATTTGTTTAGGTCACTCCAGTCGCGAACGTCATCAAGGCCAGTAGCCCAATTGCTGCGCGAAAAGGCCGGACATATGGGCGCACCAGCCCCCGGAATATCAACGATTGAACACCTTGACCGCAGAGCCGTTCCACATATGGGAATCCCGCACCGATTCCGATAAGTAATGATCCGCTCTAGCGCGTCTGAAGGCGCAGACGAGCGCCCCCAAAGCCGAATCACTTGGCTCATGATGCAGAGGCGGCCCACGCTCGAGCGCTTAAATCCGGTCGACCTTAGTCGCATACTTCTACACTTCGACGTAGCGCGAGAACGCAACAGGCGGTTTGGTCGCAAAAAGCAACAGAGCGAAAACCGCTCTGCTGTTCCATAAATCATATTACGCCACATTTATATGTAGCGGGGGCACATTCTATCTCGAACTGCAACAAAGGCGCTAAGCTGCCTGCTTTTCGGGAGCCATGGTTTGATCCGTACCTTTTCGCATTTGAGTTTTGACGAACGCCGATCGATTTCCAGGATGTTGGATCAGAAGTTTAGCCAGTCTGAGATCGCCAGACGCCTCGGCCGGGACCGCGCGACCATCTCCCGGGAGATCAAACGCAACTACTGGCACGATCAGGAATTCCCCGATGCCGAGGGCTACTGGGCGATGACCGCCAACGACATGGCGCGCGACAGGCGCCGGCGGATCGGCAAGCTCTTTCGTCGCGAGGATCTGCGGAACGAAGTGATCGGAAAGTTGGAATCCGGCTGGTCGCCGGAACAGATTGCTGGACGACTGAAGATCGAACCAGCGGCCAAGGCAAGCGTCTGTCACGAGACGATCTACCGATATGTCTATTCACCGGAAGGACAACGGCAGCAACTGGCGCGGCTTCTTCCGGAACGGCGGAGAAAGCGCCGGCCGAGATATGCTCGCAAACCGCAGAACCCGGTCTTTCCAGATGAGCGTTCGATCAAACATCGGCCGGAAGCCATCAACGATCGCAAGGAATTCGGTCACTGGGAAGCCGATCTGATGATCTTCGAAAGGGTTCAGGGCAATGCCAATGTGGCAACGGTTGTCGAGCGGATGAGCCGGTTCACCATGCTGTTCAAGAACAACGACCGGCAGTCCAAGCCGATCATGGAGCGGCTCATCAACGTGCTCAGCCCCCTGCCCAGGCATGCCCGGCAAAGTTTGACGTTTGATCGCGGATTTGAATTCGTCTCCTGGCGGCGACTGAAGCAAGGAATGGGAACCGATGCATGGTTCTGCGATCCGTCTGCGCCCTGGCAAAAAGGCTCCGTTGAGAACATGAATCGGCGGATTCGGCGTTACCTGCCGAGGGATACTGCTGTCCTGTCCGTTCCTGATGAATCGATACGATCACTGATCGATCGGTTGAACAGTACGCCGAGAAAATGCCTTGGGTTCCGCACCCCAGCTGAAGTGTTCAGGCGTGAAGTGAACAAATGACGGCAAGCCGGGGCGGAGGACGGATTTCATGAATGATCCTGCGGTGATTGCGCGGCGAGAGAAAGTGTTATTAGGCAGCCAGCGGCAGAATAGAGATCGTCAATGCACGCCGATATCGCTTTGCGTATCCGATTCCAACTGCAGGCAAGCTGCCCAAAGTGGCGTCTTGTGGAAGGATCCATCCTGCAGAAGAGTGAGCCCCTCTCGTGCCTCGTAGAGCAAGCCGAGCCAGCATAAGCGTTGGAAGACGCCATACTGAAGATCGGATTTCAACTCCCAGGCTCCTATGGTCATTTCGGTGTCCGACAAAGGCGCCAGGTCTGGATAGAGGATTTTCACAACGTCCATTGGCGTGCAACCTTCTCTGGCCTTGATATTGAGAAGATTGAGGAACATGCGCCACCAGCGTAACCGCGCTCGGACCTCCTCTTCCCGCTCGGTGGCGTGGACATAGGAATAGAGATAATCCGTGGCGACCAGATCGAAGAAGGCTTGCGGGTTCACCAAAAACTCCCGGCCGCGTCTGGTTGGCAGCAGCACATCCTTTTTCCCGCGAAGAAGCTTCAGATGACGGGCCATGTCGCGCACGACCCAAAGCGGCGGCATGTCGCTTTCATTGAGCACCTTGTTCATGCTGTAGAGGTCCTCGGCTGTGAATCCTGGCCAGAGGAAGTGCACAGCGGCCCAATGCACGAACTTGCGGTTCATGGCGCCGGTCGCCGTCAATCCTATGCCACCCTCACCGTCAGCATAGGCAACCGAAAGAAGCATGCCGCGAAGAAGTGGTGACAGCGCGGCGATGTCGACGTCACCTTGCAGGTTGATTTCCGGAAGCATCGTGCGGCTTTGATCCCCAACTGCGCCATGCAAGTCCCAGCGAGTATCGAGCGGTAAAAGAACAATTGCTAGTGAGAAAGCTAAAGCCGAAGGGGTGCGTCATCACCCGCCCCCGCTCCGCCCTTTCAACCCGGCCCAGCCGGTCGGATCGGGGGCTGATCTCCCTGCCCTGTAGTAGCCTTTAAGCCCTTGTTGCATTTACATTAGAAGTCACAGCACGAACTTGCGGTTCATGGCGCCGGTCGCCGTCAATCCTATGCCACCCTCACCGTCAGCATAGGCAACCGAAAGAAGCATGCCGCGAAGAAGTGGTGACAGCGCGGCGATGTCGACGTCACCTTGCAGGTTGATTTCCGGAAGCATCGTGCGGCTTTGATCCCCAACTGCGCCATGCAAGTCCCAGCGAGTATCGAGCGGTAAAAGAACAATTGCTAGTGAGAAAGCTAAAGCCGAAGGGGTGCGTCATCACCCGCCCCCGCTCCGCCCTTTCAACCCGGCCCAGCCGGTCGGATCGGGGGCTGATCTCCCTGCCCTGTAGTAGCCTTTAAGCCCTTGTTGCATTTACATTAGAAGTCACACCGCAAAGTTAAAGTGTCCTGTTTCTGCAAAGTTGGAATGTCACTCTCCCCGCGTTTTGATGACCTGGGAGATTGCGGATGGGACTGATAGCGATGAGCGAGCGCGACCTGCAGCGGATCGAGGTTTTGTCGAAGGTAATCGCGGGCCGCGAGACGCTGGTGTCGGCGGCACATGTGCTTGAGCTGAGCACGCGCCAGGTGCGTCGGCTGCTGGATCGGATCAAAACTGACGGCGCAGCGTCGATAAGGCATAAGGCGATCGGCCGGCCTTCGAACAACCGGATCGGTGATGGTGTTCGCGATTATGCGGTGACGCTGGTTCGCGAACGCTATGCAGATTTCGGGCCGACGCTGGCCGCCGAGAAGCTTGCCGAGCGAGATGGATTGCGGGTGTCGCGCGAGACTGTGCGCAACTGGATGGTTGATGCCGGCCTGTGGCTATCGCGCAAGTAGCGTCGGACGTTTCATCAGCCGCGACTACGACGCGAGGCTTATGGCGAGTTGGTGCAAATCGACGGCTCCGAGCATCGCTGGTTCGAAGATCGCGGAGATCCGTGCTCGCTGCTGGTCTTTGTTGATGATGCGACCGGCCGGTTGATGCAGTTGCGCTTTGTACGTTCCGAAAGCGCCTTCACCTACTTCGAGGCGCTGGAGCTCTATCTGAAGCGTCACGGCGCGCCTGTGGCCTTCTACTCGGATAAGCATTCGGTGTTTCGGGTGGCGAAGAAGGATGCCAAGGGCGGCCAGGGCATGACCCAATTCGGGCGCGCTCTTTGCGAGCTAAACATCGAGATCCTTTGTGCAAATTCGAGCCAGGCCAAGGGCCGCGTCGAACGGATGAACCGGACGCTGCAGGACCGATTAGTCAAGGAGCTGCGGCTGGCCGGGATCGACACGATGGAGGCAGGCAATGCGTTTTTGCCGGACTTCATGGAGAACTACAATCAGCGCTTTGCGATCGCCCCTGCGCGGTCTGAGGACCTGCATCGACCGATGAATCTGGCGGCGGATCGACTGGCTGAGATCCTGTGCAAGCGCGAGCAGCGTTATGTCGGATCGCAGCTGACGTTTTCGTTTGAACGCAAGCGGATCATGCTGCAGGAGACCGAGGTGACGCGTGGTCTGGTCGGTCGTTATGTCGAGACCTATGCCTATGCTGACGGGCGGCTGGATGTGCGTTGGAAAGGTTATTCTCTGCCCTACTCGGTGTTCGACAAGGACCAGCGGGTGACGCATGCGGCGATTACCGAGAACAAGCGGCTCGGTGAACTCTTAGCCTATATCAAGGAGCGTCAGGACCAGCAGGAAAAGCCGGTCGTGAGGAGCAACAGCGACAAAAATGGCTATAAGCCGCGTGGGCGCAAGCCGGGACGGCGGACGGATTTCATGAACGATCCGGCAGTGATTGCGCGGCGGGAGAAGGCACTCTCGCGGCTCGATGCTGCCGAGTAAGAGCTTTCAAGGGTTGATCAATGGACACCGATTTGGGCTTGCGTGTCGGATTCCAGCTGCAGGCAAGCTGGCCATAGTGGCGTTTTATGGTAAGCGCCCTCCTCCCACATGGCCAGCCCCTGGCGATCTTCATACAGCAAACCCAGCCAGCATAAGGGGCGAATGACGCTGGAACGAAACTCTGATCTCAGCGCCCAATCTTCCACGGTCATCTGCTCTTCGATCAAAGGATAGGATTCGCTTGGGAATAATTCGTTCGCCAGTTCATTCAATGAGCATCCCGATGTCGACATGATATTAATAAGATTAAGGAAGACGTCCCACCAGCGCATCCGGTTGCGCATCTCCCCCTGCCTTTGGCCGTCGTGGATGTATGCATAGAGATAATCCGTAGCGACCAGATCGAAGTAGGCTTTCGGTCTTGCCTGGAAGTCCCGTCCACGTTTGGTCGGCAGCAGCATGTCTTTTTTTCGGCGAAGAAGTTTAAAGTGCTGAAGCATGTCCCGCACTGCCCAAAGCGGAGGCATGTCCGCTTCGTTGAGGACCTTGTTCATGCTGTAGAGGTCTTCGGATGTATAGCCGGGCCAATGGAAGTGAACGGCGGCCCAGTGCACGAACTTGCGGTTCATGGCGCCTGTGGCTGTCAAGCCGATGCCTCCTTGAGTGTCCGCATAGGATAGGGCCAGGATCATTCCGCGCATTAGCGGCGAGAGGGCGGCGACATCGACGTCGCCCAGCAATTTGATTTGCGGAAGCATGGCGCAGTCCTGATTCTAACCTCGCGGCATGTAGATGCCGTCAACCATCTACCAGGAAAAGACGAATTGATAGTGAGGAAGCTAAAGCCGGAAGGGTGGTCCCTCACCCGCCCCGATCTGATCTTGCAACCGGATCAGCCGGTCAGATCGGGGCTGGTCGGTCGTGGCGTACGAAAGATCAAAGTGACATTTCTACTTTGCGGCAAAACGGACATTCCAACTTCTTCGCCACATTTTGTGTAGGGGGGTGGGTTCAAGGATGAAGTGCGACATGCCAATGATTTCAACGGCTTCACTTTGGAGATTTTAGCATGTCCCGATGCTACACGCAGCTTGCTCTCGCCGACCGACGACGCCTACATCAGCTGGTGGCGGCAAAAGTTCCCGTCACCGAAATGGCCCGCCAGCTCGGCCGTCACCGCTCGACCATTTACCGCGAGATCAAGCGCAACACGTTTCACGATCGCGAACTGCCGGACTACGACGGCTACTACAGCACGGTAGCGCACGATATCTCTAAGGAGCGGCGACGCCGGCTGAGAAAGCTGCGGCGGCACCCGGATTTACGCACGGAGATCATCAACCAGCTGGAGGCACGCTGGTCTCCGGAGCAGATTGCCGGGCGCCTGCGCGGCGACAATCACGGTGAGATTCAACGTCAATCAGGATGAGACTCGGCGGCGGGGGTGTGACGAAGGGAGGGCGTAGCCCGACCGGAGTTACACCCCCGCCGCGGCGCAATTTTTAGGCGTCTCATGATCGCGGTCGGCCCGCTACGGTGGCGGTCTTCTGGAATGGAGAACCACCTTCGTGCCGGGTCGCCATGTAACCGATCATCAGATGAGATTATTCATGAAGTACCGACAAACGCATTCTGTTGAGGTCGCCGCCGCGAAGGCGTCGATCAGCCGGGCAACGGCGTTCCGTATCGAGAAAGAGCAGCGCCTTCCGTCGCAGAACAAGCCGCCCCGCGGTCGACGTCGCCCCGATCCGCTTGAGCATATCTTTGATGCAGAGGTCGTTCCGCTCCTCAAGGCTGCTCCCGGCATTCGTGCGGTCGCCGTTTACGACGAGATGCTGCGTCGTCATCCGGAATTGCCCGAAGGCATTCGCCGCACCCTTGAGCGGCGCATCCGGTCATGGCGGGCCATTCACGGTGAGGCGCAGGAGGTGATCTTCCGCCAGACGCACGATCCCGGCCGACTTGGTCTGTCGGATTTTACCGACATGGGCAGCCTCGGCGTGACGATTGCCGGTCAGCCACTCGACCATCTGCTCTATCACTTCCGGCTGGTCTGGTCGGGCTTCGAACACGCCCATGTCATTCTTGGCGGCGAAAGCTTCGTCGCCTTGGCGGAGGGGCTGCAGAACGCCCTGTGGTCGGTCGGCGGCTCGCCGCTCTATCACCGCAGCGACAGCCTGTCGGCGGCCTTCCGCAACCTCGATGCCGATGCCAAGGTCGATCTCACAAACCGCTATGAGGAGCTGTGTGCTCATTACCGGATGACGCCAACCCGCAACAACAAGGGTGTCGCCCACGAGAACGGCTCAATCGAAAGTTCTCACGGCCATCTCAAGAACGCGGTCCGCGATGCACTCCTTATGCGCGGCACCCGAGACTTCGACGATCTTCGCTCCTACCGCGCTTTCATCGATGAGATCGTCAGCCGTCGCAATGCCGCGCATGGCAAGCGCATCGATACCGAGCGTCCGCATCTGCAGGCGCTTCCCGATCGCCGCACCACTGACTTCGAAGAGGTGGTCGTCACCGTGTCGCGCACCGGCGGCTTCGCCTTGCGCAAGGTCTTCTACACCGTCCCCTCCCGTTTGATCGGCCACCGGCTGCGTGTGCGTTTGTTTGACGATCGCCTCGACGTCTTCATTGGCGGCACGCATCTACTGACGTTGCCGCGAGGTCGCGCCCACGCGAGCGGCAAGCATGACCAGGTCGTCAACTATCGCCACGTCATTCATTCCCTGCGCAAAAAGCCGATGGCGCTTCTCAACCTGGTCTATCGCGACAAGCTCTTCCCCCGGCCGGAATATCGAAGGGCTTTCGACACTCTCATCGAGCAACTGCCTGACCGGCAGGCTTGCAAGATTACCGTGGAATTGCTGGCGCTGGCTCATGATCGCGGCTGCGAGCGTGAACTGGCCGAGGAGCTTGCCAGAACGCTCGACGCCCACAAACTGCCCGACCTGGTCACCTTGAGAGCGATCTTCGGCCCGGACCCGGATCAGTTGCCGATCGTTCATGTGCAACTCGCATCGCTCAATAGCTATGAAGCCCTGATGGGGTCTGCCTGCGCGGGAGAGGCTGCATGAAGAACGTCCACAACACCATCGACGAAGCCCGCCTCGGCATCATGCTGAATGAGCTCCGGTTACCGACGATCAAAACGCTGTGGCCGCAATTTGCCGAACAGGCCGATCGTGAAGGGTGGCCTGCGGCTCGCTTCCTCTCGACCATCGCCGAGCATGAACTGGCTGAACGGGCGCATCGCAGGATCGAACGTCATCTCGCCGAGGCGCATCTGCCGCCTGGCAAGACGCTCGACAGCTTCGCTTTTGACGCCGTGCCCATGGTCTCCAAGGCCCAGGTCATGGCCATTGCCGCCGGCGATAGCTGGCTCGCCAAAGGTGCCAATATCCTCATGTTCGGTCCGCCCGGCGGCGGAAAGAGCCATCTCGCTGCCGCCATTGGCCTCGCGCTAATCGAGAACGGTTGGCGGGTGCTGTTCACGCGCACGACCGACCTCGTCCAGAAGCTTCAGGTCGCACGGCGTGAACTCCAGCTCGAGTCCGCCATAACAAAGCTCGACAAGTTCGATCTGCTTGTCCTCGACGATCTGGCCTACGTCACCAAGGACCAGGCCGAGACCAGCGTGCTCTTCGAACTCATCTCCGCAAGATATGAGCGGCGTTCCATCATGATTACCGCCAATCAGCCCTTCGGAGAATGGAACCGCGTCTTTCCGGACCCGGCCATGACGCTTGCCGCGGTGGACCGACTTGTTCATCACGCAACGATCTTCGAAATGAACGTCGAAAGCTACCGGCGACGTTCCGCCATGGAAGCCAAACGCCAGCGCGGCAGACCTGCCGCCTTCGCGACAATCAAAAGCTCTTCCCAGTTTGTCGCGGAGCGGCAATCAGAACACGATGAGACTCTTGCCAGCGACAATCAGCATGATACCTTCATGCCGACCGCGACATAAGAGTCTCATCCAGATTGTCGCCACCGTCTCATCCTGATCGCCGCGCTATAGGCGCCTGTTGTTGGAGGGGCACAGCCTCGTCCGCGTCTGTAAAGAGACAATCTACCGCTTCATTTACAGCAAGGAAGACTATGGGCTTGGCCTCTATCAGTATCTCCCGGAAGCGCGTCGCAAACGTCGTCCACTGCGCTCCAGGAAGCCGCGCGACGGTGTGTTTCCAGCCTCGCACCGTATATCCCAACGTCCTGATTTTATTGGAGATCGATCGCAGTTCGGGCATTGGGAGGGCGACCTCCTCATCTTTGAGCGTCCACTCGGCCACGCCAATCTCACGTCCCTCGTGGAGCGCAAGAGCCGCTACACCGTTCTCATCAAGAATCCAAGCCGGCATTCACGCCCGATCATGGACAAGATCATTAGAGCGTTTTCTCCTTTGCCGGCCTTTGCACGTCAAAGCTTCACCTTTGATCGCGGTACCGAGTTTGCCGGATTCAGGGCTTTGGAAGAAGGGATCGGCGCGCGTAGCTGGTTCTGCGACCCGAGTGCACCGTGGCAAAAGGGAACTGTCGAAAACGCCAACAAACGTATTCGCCGCTTCATGCCAGGAGCTACAGATCTGGCCGCCGTGTCACAGCGCGACCTCATCCAACTCGCACGACATCTCAACGACCAACCCCGTAAATGCCTTGGCTACAAGACGCCGGCCGAGGTGTTCATGGCGCATTTGCAGGATCAGGTGTGATCCCCTACCCTGCAAAACGGGCGTGATGCACTTGGGTTAGCTCCTCCAAATCTGCCGTGACCTCGGAGGGAACCGTGACGCCGGTCCCCCGGGGTAATTCGGCTGCCGTTGGCTCGCGAGGCCGACGGCAGTCTCCTCTATCCCGACCGTGTACGATGCTGGTCCCGCCAAGCGGAGGCCTGACATGAAAGCGGCCGCGGGCTCCAACGCCTCACCGTCCGGCGCACGGCTCTGCGCCGTCTCGCTCGATGGCTCGTTTCGCGTTCAGGACGATCCGCATCTCAAGCGGGAACAGGCGATTGCGATCTTCGATCTCTTGAACGAGAACAGTTTCGCTCCCGTCTGCCATGACGGCGGCCCCTACCGCCTCCAGCTTGCACTGGTCGACCGCCGCCTGGTGATGACAATTTCGCTGGATGGCGGCGAGCATGTGGTCAGCCACCATCTGTCGCTGACGCCGTTTCGCCGGCATCTCAAGGACTATGCCCTCATCTGCGACAGCTTCAACGACGCCGCCGGCCGCGCCAGTCCGGAGAAGATCGAGGCGATCGACATGGGGCGCCGCGGCATCCACAACGAAGCGGCCGAACTGTTGCAGGCGCGTCTCGCCTCCAAGGTCACCGTCGACATCGACACCGCGCGGCGGCTGTTCACCCTGATCCACGTGCTGCTGATCAGCAACCAGCAGCATCGCGGACACTTGCGGAGGCTGGCATGACGCTGGCGAACGCTTCCGTCCGCAGTCCCGTCCTGCGGTGGCAGTCTCATGATCTGAAGACAAAAAGCAGCGGAGGTGGGCAAAAACTGCGGCAACTGATGACAACATCCGAGGACCACTGGCACCACTGAAGCATCCGCTGTTACTAGGGCTTCCCCGCGTCGATGATCTCAAACCTCTGCAGCTCGAAGCCGCGCTATAACCAGCCGGGCGTCTCACCGATGAGACTTTTTCTCGCTTTCGATACATGAACAACAGGATCTGGAAGCACAGCTTTTGCGGAACCGACTGATTTTCAGGCTCTACCGTAGGGCGAGTTAGTTGGCCTGGTTTTTGCTCCATCTCCCGCCCAAGCTGTCCTTTCCTTGGTGGGATGGGAACAGGCGCATTTTCAGGTATCGGCGCCAAAAGGTTCAACGTGATGTGTTCTAACTCACTGCCCAAGGACTTTTAATTGCGACACTTGCTGGACAAGATGACCGACCTCACCGCAATTGCGGGGAGCGAAGAGAGCCTCAAGGCGGGCCTTGCGAATATCACCGAGCATGCCGTCTACACGGCCCATGCCTACATCTATATTCGCACCGGCTACATTAAAGTCATCTCCAACGACAATGGCGGATGGCAAAGCACCTATTTCAAGAGGAAGCATACGCCCATTCATCCGGCGGCGTTCATGCTGATGTCGGCCGGCTACAAAACGGGGCGCTTTGACGGTGCGGCGCTGGGCGGCTTCATCGTCGTCGGCGCCTTCGGCGGGCCCGGTCGCCGGTGGCCTTCTGATGGCCGGCTTCGGCACTGGTGCACTTGTCGCCGGGCTGGCAAATCAGCCTCTCCGGCACAGCTTCGCGCAGGAACGAATCTTCGTTGCTGCCTGCATCGCCTGCGCGACCTGTGCACTGTCGTGGGCGTTTGCCGCGTCGCTCGCGCTTGGCGGCGCCGGCTGGGTAACGGCGTTATCGGTCCTCGGCGTAAACTGCAATTCGCCAGTCCGCGCTGGGTGGCGGGGCGGACCATCTCGATCTACAGCGCCATCACCTATGGCGGCATCGCTGGCGGCAGCTGGCTCAGGGGACGCGCCGAGACCCACTCGCTTTTCTCTGCGCTCGCAGCTTCCGCCGGGGCGTCGCTGTTCGCCGCCGCCTCGGGTGTCAAGCTGTCGATCAGCAATCGTCTCGACCCGGCACTCGAACCGTCCGGGTCGTTCGTCGCGCCGGCGATCGCGCTCGATCTCAAGCCCAGAGACTGGCCGATCCTGGTCATCATCGAATATTCCATTGCGGACGACAACGCCGATCGGTTCTGTGCAGACGCCGGCATGTGCAAAGCCGGGCTGGGGCAAGGCAATGGACGTTCACCTGCGATGTCAGCGAACCTTCGCGCTGGCTCGAGACCTACCGCACACCAACCTGGATGGATTATCACCGGCTGCATCACCGCCCGGCCGCGGCCGACAAGCAGTTGGACCGGGACCTCATGGACCTCACCCCCGCCGCCCAGCCGCCGAAAACCGCCATTCTCGTGAACGCCCGCCAGGCGCCGCCCGCAAGCCGGCTCCGCTCGTTTCCTATGTTTCGCAGAAGTGAGCAACGCAATGGATAACGGTCGCCCCCTGCGACACCACCCGCGCGTAGCGCAGCTAAAGGTTTCCAAATGCAGTATTTTCGACCCTCGCACTGTCGGTTGACCACCGGTCTCGCCGGACCTCCGTCCCGGCCAAGCGCTGCCGCTTGCGTCAACGTCTAAAGAAGGGCGTCCCACAGGACGCTCGTGTTGTGGAGATTTTCTTATGCAGACAAACGAATCCGCGCTGTTTCGCATCACTTCCGCCGGCATTGAAGGCGCACCCACCGTCGACGAGGCGATCAGAGTTGTTCAGGCGAACTATGGAGTCGACTTCGTCACTTATCATCTCGCCCAGACCATCGCAGGTGCCGTGGACACGCCCTTTGTCAGGACCACCTATCCCGATCCCTGGGTGGCACGCTACCTCCTGAAGGACTTCGTCAAAGTCGATCCTATCCTGCACGAGGGTCTCGTTCGGCAGTTGCCCTTCGATTGGCGCGAGGTCGAAATCCCGAAGGCGGCGCTGGCATTTTATGCCGACGCTATGACGTTCGGTCTTGGCGAGAACGGGTTCTCGATTCCGGTCGTCACCAAGTCGCGCCGCGCGCTCTTTTCGCTGAACTCCAAAAAACCAGACAGCGAATGGAGTGCCCTCGTCGTCGAGCAGCGCGAAGAATGGGTGGAGCTCGCCTTTCTCATCCACAAGAAGGCGGTCCGTGAACTTTATGGCGAAGACGATCCGGTTCCTTTGCTAGGGGGCCGCGAGGTCGAATGCCTGCACTGGGCCGCGCTTGGAAAGGAAGCTCCCCAAATCGCCGCCATTCTCGGCCTGTCAGAGCACACCGTTCGTTCCTACCTCAAATCGGCACAATTAAAACTGGAATGTGCGACCAGATCAGCCGCAACCGCACGCGCAGCACAACTGCGCCTGATCAATCCCTATGGCAATACCCACACTTGAGAGTATCAGGTTGCGGACATTTCCTCCCTGCACTTTCGATTGCATGTTCTCGCCGACATCCAAATGGAGGCGACCATGTATGCATTCGTCCAGGGCCATCAGTACGGCCGATATGAACACTTGCTGGATCAATATTTCCGGTTGAGGAAAACAGTCTTTGCCGATCAGCTGGGCTGGAAGGTCAAGACATCCGGTCCGTATGAACGCGACCGCTATGACGGCCACAATCCGGCCTATCTCATTTGGTGCGATGACGATCGAGACCAGCTCTATGGGGCGGTGCGGCTGATGCCGACCACCGGCCACACCCTTCTTCACGACGTTTTCCGCTCCACTTTTCCCCATGCCGCCGATCTGATCGCACCCGGCATATGGGAGGGCACGCGCATGTGTGTCGACGAGGAGGCGCTTGCCCGCGATTTTCCTGACATGCGGTACGAGCGGGCGCTTTGCCTCCTTCTGCTGGCGCTCTGTGAGCTGGCGCTCGACAACGGTATCCACACAATGATTTCGAACTACGAACCGCATATGCGGCGCATCTATGAAAAAGCCGGCGCAGCCTTCGACGAGCTCGGGCGGTCAGATGGCTTTGGCAAGCGTCCCGTCAGCTGCGGTGCTTTCGAGGTGTCAGCCCGAGTGTTGTCGAACATGCGTGCGAGAATGCAAATCGCAGTGCCTCTTTACCAACACCGTATAACGCCTCGGGCTTTCCGCCCGACTTGCGAGGCGCATCCCGCCTGAACCACGCCGGTCGACCTGCTGCAAGAAGCCAGAAGTGGTGGGCCTCTCCGGAGATAGGCAATTGTATATACACGCTATGGAAGCATTCGTCGCGACCAACGATGCACCAAAGATCAGGTCAGACATCCTCGCATGTATGATCGAGAGATTTCAGTCGGCCGCGCCGCGCTTGAGCGGCGAGCAACTCGACTTCGACGCAGGCCGTGCGATGATGGAAGCTATTAGCGACGGTTTGCTGTTCTGGGTCGGCGCGAATGATTTCTCGGCTTGCTGCGGCATTCGCGCTTTGGTTGAGACGAGTACACGGATGGTCGCACCTAACTTGGATTTTGACACGTGGTATTTTGCGGAAGGCAATCCTTTCGAAACAGTGCGGCGCACTCTTCTGGGACCGCCTGCGGGATGATGCGTTGTGAGCCCTGGTCACATCGAGACGGGTCCAAATGGGCTCCTACTTGTCTAAGTGCGTGCCTACGGGTGCATAGCTGCGCAAGATCTGTCGAAGCACCTAGTCGGTTGATCTGTTGATGTCGCCATTTGCGGCGAAAAACTCGATCATGTCCTTGGGAGTGGTGTAGCTTCGGCGATCGCCGTGCCTTCCGGACAGAGCCGGCAATTGGTCAGCTTGGGGCTGGCAGGCTGATGAGCGGATCCTCGCTCATTGCTGCTATGCCCGCACGCTCAAGCGCACCCTGCCCGCCGTGTTGCAGTTCGATACTGGCATGTCACGGCTCGGTTTTCCGGCGAAGGAGCGTTCTGCCCTGGCGAAGGCGCTCGGCGATAAAAGCAACCTCGAAGTGCTGTTCATCATGAGTCACCTCGCCGCGGCGGATGAACCGGATGAGGCACAGAACGCGGAACAACTCGCCGAGATGCGCCGGGTTGCCGACGAATTGCCGGCCTCGACATCTCCTTCGCCAATTCCGGCGGTGTGTTACTTGGCGAAGCCTATCATGGTGTTCTCGCCCGCCCCGGTATCGCGCTCTATGGCGGTGCGCCGACGACAGGCGTGCCAAATCCGATGGAGCCGGTGGTCAGCCTCGATGTTGCCGTCGTCCAGACCCGCACCGCGCCGGTCGGCACCAAGGTCGGATACGGTGGCGCCCACGTGACAGAGCGCGAAACACGGCTTGCGACCATCGCCGCTGGCTATGCCGACGGGCTGCCACGGAGTTTGAGCGGTCGCGGCGCGGTTTACTATCAAGGGATCCGCCTGCCCATCATTGGCCGCGTGTCGATGGACAGCATCACCATCGATATCTCTGCGCTTCGGAAGGCACGTTGACACTTGGCAGCCTCGTCGAGGTCATCGGCCCCCACCAGACGCTTGAAGACGTCTCGCGCGACGCCGGCACCATCGCCTACGAAATCCTGACCGGTCTCGGTCATCGCTATCACCGTCAGTATCGCTGAGAGCCATACTGCTTTTCAGTCTTGAGGAAATCATGAAAGTCGTTGTTCTCGGGTCCGGCATTGTCGGGGTCACATCCGCCTATCAACTGGCAAAAGCAGGCCATGAGGTCACAGTCATCGATCGTCAGCCCGGTCCTGCACTGGAAACGAGTTTCGCCAATGCTGGCCAGGTTTCGTTTGGCTACTGCTCGCCATGGGCCGCACCCGGCATTCCGATGAAGGCGCTGAAGTGGCTGTTCATGGAGCATACGCCACTGATCCTCAGGCCCAAATTAGATGCCGCCATGCTTTCCTGGCTGCTCAGGATGCTGTCGAACTGCACTTCGGAGCGTTATGCCATTAACAAGAGCCGGATGCTGCGCCTGGCAAACTACAGCCGCATCGCGCTCGCCGAACTGCGCTCGGAGACCGGGCTTGCCTATGACGAGGGCATGCAGGGCACGGTGCAGCTCTTCAGGACCCAGCAGCAGCTCGATGCGTCCGCGAAGGATGTGAAGGCGCTTGCTGCCGACGGCGTTCCCTATGAGGTGCTGGATCGGGACGGCTGCGTGTGGGTCGAACCGGCGCTCGCCCATGTCCGCGACAAGATCGTCGGCGGCCTGTTGACGCCCAAGGACGAAACAGGTGACTGCTTCAAGTTCACCAATGCGCTCGCCGCCAAGGCCGAAGAGATCGGCGTCCGCTTCGTCTAAAATACGGTGGTCAAGCGGCTCGATGTCGAGGGTGGCCAGTTGCGCGGTGTCGTCACCGATCATGAGCGGTTCGGTGCGGATGCGGTCGTGGTGGCGCTCGGCAGCTATTCGTCGGTCTTCCTTGAGCGCTACGGCATTAAGCTACCGGTCTATCCGGTTAAGGGCTATTCGCTGACGATCCCGATCACCGACGCGTCGCGGGCGCCGAAGTCGACCGTGATGGACGAGACCTACAAGATCGCCATCACCCGGCTTGGTGACCGCATCCGGGTCGGCGGCATGGCGGAGATCTCCGGCTATACCAACGATCTCGGCCAGGCCCGCCGCCGCACGCTTGAGCATTCCGTCACCGACCTCTTTCCCGGCGGCGATGTTTCGAAGGCGAGCTTCTGGTCGGGGCTGAGGCCGATGACGCCGGACGGCACACCGGTGATCGGCCCGACGAAGATCGCCGGCCTCTATCTCAATACCGGACACGGCACGCTCGGCTGGACGATGAGCACCGGTTCGGCCCGCCTGATCAGCGATCTCGTCAGCGGCCGCAAGCCGGAGATCGACGCCACACAACTCGCGGTCGCCCGATACGCCTGACGAACCTTCCGACAATGCACACATGGAGTAAAGAACGATGATCACCGCCATTTCCACCGACGAAGCACCGGGCGCTGTCGGCCCTTATTCGCAAGCGATCAGGGTTGGCCATCTGCTGTTCGTCTCCGGACAGCTGCCGATCGATCCGGCGACCGGCGAATTCAACTCCGCCAATGCCATCGAGCGGGCCGAGCAGTGCTTGAAGAACATGGCTGCCATTGCCAGGCAAGCCGGAACAGACCTCTCGAAGACGGTCAAAACCACTGTGCTTTTGACCGATCTGGGGGATTTCGCGGAGGTCAACCGCGTCTATGCCGGCTTCTTTTCGACCCCCTACCCGGCCCGTGCCTGCTATGAGGTCAAGGCGCTGCCAAAGGGCGCCAAGGTTGAGATCGAGGCCGTCATCGCCATCGACTGATTGGGTTGAAGAGAGTTCTGACGCTGCTTGGCCGGAGCGATCGGAAAGGATCGCTCCGGTGCTGCCGTTTTGAGGACGACCGGCTATAGAGTGCGGCTGTTGCAAACCCAAGAGGGGGATCACCGTTGACGCTTTCGCAGTCACTGATGCGGCATCTGAGCAAGCCAGACCTGTTCGCGGACCTGGTATCCGTTGTCGACCTCACCGCTTTGGGGAAGCGTCGGCGCTTTCCGGTGTTCAATCCGTCCACCGGCGAACACCTGGCGGAGCTTCCCGACATGGATGAGGCGGACGTCGCCGTGGCGATTGATCGGGCTGACGCCGCACGGGAGCCCTGGGCCGGTCTCACCGCTCGCGAGCGCTCCGAAGCCCTGTGGCGTTGGCATCAGCTGATCCTCGAGCACAGCGATGATCTTGCCGCCATCCTGACCGCCGAGATGGGCAAGCCGCTTGCCGAGGCGAAATCCGAAATCGCCCATGCTGCGGCCTATTTGCAATGGTATGCCGAGGAAGCCAACCGCATCTATGGCGAGCCGATCTGGGCGCCATCCAACGACCGTCGGATGCTGGTGATCAAACAACCGATCGGTATCGTCGGTGCGATCACGCCATGGAACTTCCCCGCATCGATGGTGGCGCGCAAGATCGCGCCGGCGCTTGCCGCCGGCTGTACCGTCGTTTTCAAACCCGCCGAGCAGACACCGCTCATCGCCGGCGCGATGTTTGTCCTGGCGCGGCTCGCCGGCTTTCCGGACGGAGTGCTCAACCTCATCTATGCCTCCGAGGGCGACGCGGTCGGCCGCAAACTCTGCTCAAAACCCAAGGTGCGCAAGATCAGCTTCACCGGTTCGACGGAGGTCGGCCGGCTGCTGATGCGGCAGTGCTCCGACCAGATCAAGAAGGTGAGCTTCGAACTCGGCGGCAACGCGCCCTTCATCGTCTTCGACGACGCGGATGTCAATGCCGCCGTCGACGGCGCGATCCAGACGAAGTTCCGCAATGGCGGCCAGACCTGCGTTTCTGCCAACCGGCTCTATGTCCATGCCAGCCTGCACGACGAGTTCGCAGCAAAGTTCGCCGATCGGGTCCGGCGTTTACGCGTCCGTGACGGCTTTGACGCCGACGCCGCGATCGGTCCGCTGATCGATCAAGCAGCACTTCAAAAGATCGAAGCCCATGTCGAAGATGCCGTGGCGAAAGGCGGGACGATCCGCTGCGGTGGCAAGCGGATCGGTCAGTCCGGAACATTCTTCAAACCGACCGTGATCACCGGGGTGACAGGCGATATGCGGGTCGCCAAGGAGGAGACGTTCGGGCCGCTGGCGCCGCTCATCGGCTTCGACGATGCCGACCAGGTGGTGCGCGCAGCCAATGACACGATCTACGGTCTTGCCGCCTATTTCTACGCCTCCAATCTCAAACGCGTCTGGAAGGTCGCCGAGGCGCTCGAATACGGCATGGTCGGCATCAACACCGGCCGTATGTCGTCGGAAGCAGCCCCCTTCGGCGGCGTCAAGCAGTCAGGCATCGGTCGCGAGGGATCTCGGCACGGCCTCGAGGACTATCTCGAGATGAAGTATCTCTGCATGGGCGGGCTTTAGTCCGCGGGCCATGCTCATCAACGTCACAGATATCCAACGGATTCCGTGGCCGCGTCTTGCTCAATCAGTCAACTCCATTCCTTGGCCTGAGTTGCTAAAAGAAGGTGAGTGGTGACGATCGCGGTGTCCCTTCCGCTTGGCGCATGAACCGCCTCGCTCATTCGGTTCCCATGCTACCGCCAGGTCACTGCGACGGCACCATCGAAGCCCGCCATCCGTTTCACCGGGGGAAGCGAAGATCTGCTGCAACGGTCGATCACCTTGTCGACGCGCAATTGGAACCGCATGCTGTTGACTCCCACCTTCAACCGTTTGAAAAGAAGTTTCCAACCGGGAGCGTACCATGGCGGACGAAGAAATTCTGGAACAAGCCGAGCCCTTGACCGAGACCGAGACGGCTCCTCCCCCGAAGAAGCGCACATCATCGGCGAAGGGGAAACGTTTGTCTGCCGGCGCGAAAGCGAGCAAGGCTGAGCCGGCGGCGATCAGTGTGCGGCAGCGCCGTTACTCCGACAGCGAGCGCGCCGAAAAGCTCGCGCAGATCGAGGCGCGCGCATCGGCCGGTGACACCCTGAAGGCGGCGATCAAGGACGCCGGGATTTCCGAGCAGACCTATTACCAGTGGAAACGGACCGACGGCGCGGTGGAGGCGCCAGCCGCCAAACCCCAGCCAGACGCCAGGGTCGAGCCAAGCGCCGGCGTCGATACTCTGGCGGACCTGGTCGCGCTCGAAGAGGAAAACAAGCGGCTGCGCCAGCAGCTCGCGGAAAAGCTTCGCGCTGAGAATGCCGAACTGCGCAAGCGGCTCGGTCTGGACTAGGCTGACAGGCTATACCGCCCGCGTGGCAAAAACGCACGCCTTTGCCTATCTGTGCGGTGAACCCTACGTGTCACCGGGTCACTTCCTTCATTTCCGGATAAAGGTCCGCATGAAAGCAAGACGCAATTTCATTGTCGAATTCAAGTCGGGCCGGCGTCAGCAAAGACGCCAAGGCGCCTCGATCTGGGGTGATACCGACCTCAAGGCGATCGCGCGTGCGGTGGAATCCGATCTGGCGGTGACCGGCGGTAGCGCTGACGCAGAGCTCGGTGCGGTGCGGCCATCACCTGCACCCCATCGATCCGAGTCCAGAATTCTCGAGACGATCGTGAAACCCGACGAACAACCGTCCGGGGCGGCCCTCGTGAAGGCGACGACCTCTGACTTGCCGACGCAGCCGGCGGATTTGCCACAACCATCGGCGAAAACGGATGACGCTGCAAACGTGCCAGTGCTCGTCCCCGCGCAAGAAGAGACAGCTCCCGCCGCTCCTGCGAGGCGCCGCGCCGCCTCGAAAGCGATGGGGCCGAGGAAGAAAACGCAAGCCCGATCCGCTTCCGCGGGGATATCGCAGCAGGCTGGCGCCGACGACCTCAACGCGCTCGAGGCCGAAAACCGCCGGCTGAAGGCGCTGTGGCGGGCGCATCTGCATGCGGAGAATGCTGAGCTTCGGAACATGTTGGCCCGCCTTTCCGTGATCTAACGCATCAAGACCCTTGCCGTTGACAAGGACGGTCGGCGATCCGGCAGACCGGAGCGATCGATGGTGCAGCGCCGCTCGCGGTCCCGGTTGCGCTCGCTAATTGTCGGCTGGTCAACGTCAATTCGTTGGTGCTGAAGCTCCCGTTTCGTGCCGCGGCCGCGACCTATCGGAGATGACGGAAGCCCATGTCGTACGCGTGACCCATTGGTTTGGGAGCTAGTCACTTTCGTAGGGTTGATTGCGTTCTTGCCATTCGCAGGGACGATCATTGTCAGACACCATCTTGCCTCGGCTTAGCCAGGTGGCAGCTGCAGAACTCTTGCATGCGGCTGCGACCGCTTTGATGCCGATGGACCCGTAGTTTTGCAGGATGGCGTCCCGCTCTTTGGAGCACGGGGCATTCGGTGGCATGGGCGTTCCCTTTCTCATCATTGGAATGTCGGCCTATTCGTGGGTGGCGAGTGCGTGCTTCACGCGAAGCACCGTGGCCGCCACCGCGACGAATACGAGCGGGATCGACCCGAGAATCAGCAGCGGACTGACTTCCCATCCGGCGTGCTGGCATGCCTCGAAGGCAGTTTTGATGAGGCCGATGAGGTAATAGCTGATGGCAATGATCGAAAATCCCTCGACCGCGCGCTGGATCTTCACCTGCGTCGCCGCCCGTTCCGCCACCGACTTGATCTGGATTGCATTCTGGAATTCGATTTCGACCTGAATGCGGGTTTGCAGCAGATTCAGAAGATGCATAGTGGCGCCAGACAACTGTTCAAGCCGATGGGACGTGGCTTCGCAAGTGCGAACCGCTGGTTTGAAGCGTCTTGTGACGAATATGCCAAATCGTTGGAAGCCCGGCAGATGCGTCTCGCGCAGCTCGCTGATGCGTTCCTCGACGATTTTCGCATAGGCTGCGGTCGCACCAAAGCGGCTGCGGGTTTCCGCCGAAGCCGTGATAATGGCGGAAGAGAATTCCGAGATTTCGTTGAGGAGGCTTTTGTGCTGGTCCGCCGGCGTCGATTGATTGCGGTCTGCCAGGTCTCCAAGGCGCGCCTCGAACTCGGCAAGGCGCGGCGCGAGACGCCGCGCGAGTGGCAGGCCGAGCAGCGCCATTGAACGGTAGGTCTCTATCTCGTAGATCCTGCGGACCATTCGGCCGAGGCGATAGGCGTTCAAATCCCTGTTGAAGAGCAGAATATGGCTCCATCCGTCTGAACGAACACGAAAGTCCGAACATACTTGGCCGGCCCCTGCCCCAATTATTGAAGCGGCGGTGTCACCAAAGCCGAATTTCGCCAGGACATCTCCCAGTTGTTCCGGGGCAGGCCCCGTCACCAGAATACTAACCTGACTGATAACTGTGATTAGGCATGGAATAAGGACCCCGCAAATGGGGTGATCGGCGTCCAAACGGGACCCCCATCTGCGATGGGGTTACAACAGCCTCCGGTTTCATCGGAGGCTTTTTATTTGGATGCTTGTTGTGGAGACAATTCTGAAGATACGGCGGCTTTCCCGTGTGCAGGGTAAGTCGATCAAGGCGATCTGCCGGGAGCTGGGCATATCGCGGAAAGTGGTGCGGAAGGTTCTGCGCACCGATGAGACGGAATTCAAATACGAGCGGACCCGTCAGCCTCAGCCGAAGCTCGGCCCTTGGCGCGATCAGCTCGATGGAATGCTGCTTGCCAATGAAGCCAAATCCTCCCGCGAACGGCTGACGCTGATCCGGATATTCGAGGATTTGCGCGATCTGGGCTACGAAGGCGGTTACGACACCGTCCGACGCTATGCCCGGACGTGGGCGAAGGAGCGCGGGTCCGTGACGGCGGAGGCCTATGTGCCACTCTATTACGCGCCGGGCGAGGCCTACCAGTTCGATTGGAGCCACGAGATCGTCGTGCTGAACGGTGTGACGACGACGGTGAAGGTGGCGCATGTCCGGCTCTGCCATAGCCGGATGATGTATGTGAGAGCCTACCCGCGCGAGACGCAGGAGATGGTCTTCGACGCCCATGACCGGGCATTCTCCTTCTTCGGCGGGGCCTGTACGCGCGGCATCTACGACAACATGAAGACCGCGGTGGAGACGGTCTTCGTCGGCAATGAACGGCAATACAATCGCCGCTTCCTGCAGATGTGCAGCCATTATCTGATCGAACCGGTGGCTTGCACGCCGGCGTCGGGGTGGGAGAAGGGCCAGGTCGAGAACCAGGTCAATCTGGTGCGGGAACGCTTCTTCACGCCGCGGCTGCGCTTCAAATCCTACGACGAGCTGAATGGCTGGCTGCTGGACAAGTGCATCAGCTACGCCCGTGCTCATAAGCATGTCGATCAGACGGAGCGCACGATCTGGGAGGTATTCGAAACGGAGAAGCCGCATCTGGTCAGCTATCCGGGTAAGTTCGACGGCTTCCATGCTGTGCAAGCCTCGATCGGCAAGACCTGCCTCGTGCGTTTCGACAACAACAAATACTCAGTGCTGTCGACCGCGGTCGGTCGCCCAGCCGAGATACATGCCTATGGAACGTTCGCAAATCCTCGACATGATGGGCACGCTGAAGCTGTTCGGCATGCGCAGCGCCTATGACGAGATCATGGCTTCCGGCATCAAGCGCCAGCACGAACCGCCGCGCATCGTCGGTGACCTGCTGAACTCGGAGATCGCCGAGAAGCAGGCGCGCTCCATCAAATACCAGATCACCGTTGCCAAGCTGCCGCTGGCCAAGGACATCGACGACTTCGACTTCACCGACACGCCGGTCAACGAAGGGCTGGTGCGCCAACTCGCGACCGGAGCCTTCCTCGCCGAGCAGCACAACATCGTTCTGGTCGGCGGGACCGGCACGGGAAAGTCCCACCTGTCCATCGCGCTTGCCCGTGCCCTGATCCGCAACGGCGCACGAGGCCGCTTCTTCAACGTCGTCGACCTCGTCAATCGGCTCGAGACAGAAGCACGTAGCGGCAAACAGGGGCGGCTTGCCGACTTCATCACCAGGCTCGACTTCGTCATCATGGACGAGCTCGGCTATCTCCCATTCGCCCAGGCCGGTGGACAGCTCCTCTTCCATCTGATCAGCAGGCTTTACGAGCGGACCTCGATCATCGTCACGACGAACCTGGCGTTCGGCGAGTGGCCGGCCGTGTTCGGCGACGCGAAGATGACCGCCGCTCTGCTCGACAGGCTCACCCACCATTGCGAAATCGTTGAGACCGGGAATGAATCCTGGCGCTTCAAAAACCGCTCTCAAAGCTAAAGCCGAAAAGACAAACAACCCGCGCCCGCAGGCCCCTGCGCTAAATGGACAGCTCCGGGCCTACGCGCGCTGACCCTATGCAACCAGAGGAAGGGGTCCCTTTTGGAAGCTGATATGGGGTCCCGTTACGAAGCCGATTGACACGCAAGAATGCGTCGGACAACAGTGCGGTTGTCCCCTCCAGCCTAGAGTCCGCTTCATTGGCGTGGACTTTCATGCCCGCTCGCCGTACGTCATCAGTATTCTGGCTGTTAAAACCACCTCCCCTCTTCTCCGCGCCTCGTGCTCAAACCCGCTTTTTGATCGCGCATGACGGCCATTCAACATTCAACTCGCGGATAAGGAACACCCGTTTCGGGCCTGATCTTATAATTAATCAAGCATATGGACTGCGCCACGCATGGGGAGAGAAAGTGCGTTTCCGCATATCTGAGTTCGACAAGGCACCATGGTACTCAGCCAACCCGATCCATGAGTTCGGATTGAAGCGTCCTCGCGGTGTACAGCGAAGCGTCCAAGGGCAGGTTCCCAAACGCCACCTGACAAAGGAGATAGTTTGCTCCCGCCTCTTCGACCTGATCTAGCAGAGCCCGTCGGACAAAATCCGCCGTTCCCACCACGCACAATTCATTTTCGATTGCTGCATCGAAGCTCAAGGGGAGATTCGGTGGAACCGGGATTCCATTTAGGACGTACAGGAATTTGAAAGTTTCAAGCCATCGTTCGAAAGCAGGAGCGGCGAGCGAATATGCATGGTCTGCAGACTGCCCGACCACAATCATGCGAAGCAGTCCGAGGAATGGCGCCTGGTTGTTCGCGTCACTGTTGTGTCCTTGCTCGCAGCGGAAGGCGTCGGTGACCTTGCGGACGAATGTGGCAGGACCTAGAGACGCGATGTTCGCGCCGTTTGCAGCGGCCCAGCGTGCAGACTCGGGTTTGTTGGTGGCGATCCATGTCGGCGGGTGCGGGCGCTGATGAGGCTTCAGTGTCAAAGGAACATCGTTTAGCTCAAAATGGTGGCCGCTGTAGGAAAGAGTGCCGCCCCTCATCGCCTCCATCAGAATTTCGCTGGCTTCGAGATAGCGTCCTGGCACTGCGTCCGCACCAATCCCGAAGTAAGCTAGCTCGATTGGAAGGGACCCGCGCCCTATGCCCAACTCGACCCTGCCACCGCTCAAATGGTCAAGCATGCAGATCTCCTCAAATGCACGCAGCGGATGACAAAGGCTAAGCAGCATGGTGAGGGGGCCAAGACGAAGGTGACGGGTGCGCTGCGCGACACTCGATAAGAACAGGTTCGGTGATGGGCCTCTTCCATGCGGCGAGCAATGGTGCTCCGCTACATGGTAAGCATAAAAGCCGAGCCGATCATACGCTTCCGCCAGCTTGAGACGGTCTGCGTATTGTCGCGCAACGGCGTTACCATCCTCGTCCAGATGGTCGAATATGCCGAAAGTTAGGTTTGAAGGAAGGGCTTTTCTCATTGAACTGTCTCCGACTTTGTTCCGATAGCTCCGGACCTTGATTCAAGCGAAATTAGATTTGGGGCTTTTCTTGGCCGGACATCGCTACTGATGCAGAGTCCGGGCCACACGTCCTTCCACGCTCGGCTGTTGCTCAACATCTTTAGTGCTTCTGCCGGGGAAAGCTTCATTGCCTTCGCGGCTATATGCTGTTCTGCAGTTTGACGGCTGGAGAACATGACGTACGACACGTGCAAGCGGGCTATGCATCTGCCTCCTCCTCCCAGGGAGCGGTAGAGCTGGTCAACGCTGTGGGGAGATCTTGCGATCGTTGCTCTGTGTCTTATTGCCGCGATCATTCGCACAGAATGGAATATGTAGCTGCTAAACGGCCGATCGTGTGGAGCTCTCAGCTCCCAAAATCTCATCGACAGCTTCAAGGAACGCATCCATTTGCGATTTTGTCCCGATGCTAACGCGAATGCAATCTTCCAGACCCTCATCAGGGAGGACGGCCACTAGTATCTTTTTTTGCTTCAAGTAGGTTTGCCACCAAGCGCCGTCTCGCCCTGGTGGCACACGGGCCAGCAGGAAATTCGCATGAGAGGGAGTTACAGAGAACCCAAGTTGCGACAGTGCGAACATCACGCGCTCTCTCTCAAACTTAATATGTCTACGGTTCTCCTCGTAGGCCGTGCGGTGAGCAAGGATGCTGACACCAACCGCATGGGCGATCACATTCATGTTGAACATGTTCTGGAGATTGCGCAGCCGCCCTACAACCTCAGGATGGCCGAATCCGAAGCCAACGCGAAGGCCGGCCCCCGCATAGCTCTTAGAGAACGTTCGCAAGATCAGAAGGTTCGAATTGCGGTCAATTAAACGGAGAGCGCTGTCAGGCGCAAAGTCTACATAGGCTTCGTCCAGCACGATCAACCGGTCAGATTGTGCGACGAGACTTTCAATATCCGCAATCGGGACAAAAGTGCCGGTAGGATTGTTCGGATTAGCCAAGAGAATAAACTTGGCCTCCTTTGCAGGACCGAAAAGCAGTTTGTGTATCGGCAACGAGCAAGACTCGCCGGATCTGATTTCAAGCAATCGAGCACCTTGCAGCAGCGCGAGCTTGTGGTTGTATGCAAAGCCAGGGGACAACATCGCGACGCTGTCACCCGGGTCAAGGAATGCTCTGTATAGAAGCGAAAGAAGTTCGGAGGAACCGTTGCCGGCGATCACCTGATCCGGGGAAAGGTTATAGGATGCGGCAGCTGCTTCCCTCAAGCTGACGTTATCATCCTCCGGATATAGATACTGCCGTTCGAGAGCAGCGACAGCGCTCTGCATTACCGCTGCCGGCAAGGCAAATGGATTCTCGTTTGTGTTTAGTTTGACACAGTCGGCATCTGGTCCCGGACGACCGGACGGAAGAGGATTCAGCTGTCTATACACCTCTGAAAGAGACGAAAGCACGCGTTGCAGTTTGGTGTCAGACATAGTTCTTATCTTTTGCAGTCGCAGACGATAGTCGCTTTCTCAGCCATTCACCGCGAGCCGATTATCAGGTGCCGTGCGGTTACTGGCCTAAAAACTCAATGGACGATTCTTCTAGTTCAGGTCTGCCGCTCCAGCAAAATCATTTGTTTGCATCGCAGCCATAGATGCGATGAATAGTGAGCGCGACGAACAGCCCACGGCTTTCGGCGTTGACGGGATCGCAATAGCGCTTTCTTTCAGAACTTCTGCTTTGCCCGCTTCGGCATAAAGTAGGTTCGGATATTGACGAGTGCTTCTGCCACGGCACCAGCATCCTGGCGGGTCGCTTTCCGTTTTGTCTCGCCGAGCTTGCGGATGGGCGCGATGATATCGCCCGTGACGGCATGGCCTCGAAGAACCGGCTGCCAAAGCCTCGGCGCGTATCCTGTTCCCAGCAAAAAGCAGAGGTCCCAGTCGAATGGATCAAAGGTCTGATCATCAATCCTGGTGAACCTGGGCCGGTGGTCTTTCGGTGTTTCGGAAAGGCTCGCAGAGATGCGGTTATACTCTGCAACGATCGTCTGTACGGCCTGATGTTCTGTTGTCTCCATCGGCAGGTTGAGGGCATCCGGACCGGTCAGTTCCGGTATCCATTTGCGTGGGTCGATGAACTTGGGACCGATGATGAGAGCCGTAAGATAACCATCGAGACCGCTCATTGACCAGATTGGCGATGCTGGACGACGTGCCTTATAAACGCCTCGAACGCCTCATCATCAAGCTTCGGTCGTGCGGTCGTCTCTTGGCCGTTGTGCGTCATGCCGCCCGTCGCTCCTGCTCTGTCATCGCCTCGCGCTCAGCCTTCCAGGTCCAAGGCAGGAGACTTTCCATCTCGTTGGCTTTCACCTTGCCCGCAATGATGCGTTCCAGCACATCGTCAAGCCAAGCCTCGGGGTCCACGCTGTTCAATTTACAGGTGTTGACGAGCGATGCGAGGACCGCGAAGGTCTTGCCACCGCGCTCGTTGCCCACGAACAACGAGTTCTTCCTCGTCAGGGCCACCGATTTCATCGAACGCTCGACCACATTGGAGTCCACTTCGATCCGGCCATCCTCCAGGAAGGCTGCCAGTCCGCTCCAGCCCAGCGCCGATTTAGCCGACACCTCGTCGCGCAGTTCGGTGAGATGGACGTTCAGTTCTCTCATGACCGGAGCTGCCTCGCGACGCCTCACGACGAGCCGGATATCGGCACTTTCGCCGAGCAGTCTCGCTTCAATCCGATAGATCTCGGCAATCCTGGCAAGGTTTGACAAAGCCTCCGAAGAGCCGGTCAGCTTGACGACATCGACGAACTTCCGCCGGGCATGGGCAAGCCAGAAGGCCAGCCGCATCGGGGCGATATTGCTCTTGCCCCGACGTTTGACCATTGTTTTATAGGCTTGGTATCCATCGACTTGCAGCACGCCGGCGAATGACGACAATTGTCGCTCGATCTCGCGCGCGCTGCGGCTTTCGGCAAAAATATAGGCGACCGCCGGCGGCGCCGGACCATTCCAGGGGCGGTCGTCAACCGCTTGTGCCCATAACTGGCAGACCTTGGTTCGTTTACGCCCCGAGCCGCGGGAGCGGCGTCTCGTCACCGAATGCCCTCGGCTGCGAGCGGATGAAGGCAGTGAGCGCATCATAGAGAAGCTCCAGCTACCAGGCGACCCGCCCGACCCAGGCGCAGAGCGTCCCGCGATCGATGATGACGCCGCAGGAGGCCAGCATCTGCGCCTGTCGATTGAGCGGGAGATGTCAGGCAAACTTCGAAACAGCGACATGCGCGGCAAACGCCGTGGTCACCATGCCACCGTCCATCACGCGCGCTGGTGCCGACGCCTGCACAACAACGCTTTCGCAGGCCCGGCATGCATAGCGCGGCCGGATCGTCCGTTTGACCCGGACAACCGCGGGCACGATGTCGACCGCCTCGCTGACGTCCGTGCCGATGCAATGCAGTTCGAACGAACAGCACGGGCAAGTCTTGCTTTCCGGCTCGATGACCTCGTCATAACGCGGAAGGTGCTTGGGCAAGCGGCCGATATTGCGGGCTGGTGATCGCCGTATCTGCGCTTTGTCGTCACCGACCGGCGCGACATCGTCATTGGCAGCAACGGGAATGTCGCTCACATCGCCAAGGTCGAGCATTGCCTGCGTCGGATCGATGATTGTCATCTTCTCCGATTTCGTCCCGAAGAGCTGGCGCTCGAGGAAGGCCACGCGCGCCTTGAGATCGGCATTCTCTTCGTCGAGCGAGAGAATGATCCGGGTCAATCGCGCAGCATCCTGGGGCAAGGGATCGGGTCGAAGCGGCATGACAGACCCTGTCATATGAGCCTGAATCTTTAAGCCAAACCAATCGAATCAGCCTGCTTTTGAGGGTTTCCTCACCGCGTTTCGTTTGACGCGCGTCCAGTCAATGCCGGCCAGCAAAAGCGAGAACTCCTGGGCACTCATCTGCATCGCGCCATCGCGGATCGGCGGCCAAACGAACTTGCCCGCCTCCAGCCATTTGTACCTCACAAGAGAATGCAGCCGCGACCAGCGCAGATGAGCAGCTAGTGCGGGTCACACATCCGTTTCATCCACTACTTGGACAGCAGTTGCCGTGTGTCGGCAGGCGCTGCAATTCGCATGGGGAGCGTCTTTTACTGCAGACAGAGGATGCCACCGTTTGGTCCGTTCCCCCGCAATGGACTGACCTTGTGAGCCCAGATCCTGAAGTTGTCATGGGCAACGGACGGTCGCTCTTGCGGGTCGCCGACTTAATGGAATTGGCCGCCCTGGTAGAGCGCCTTTCCAGAACACGATGATGTGCGGATGTGTAAAGATAAATATGCCGCATCTGTAAAGCGGATTATGCCGCATATGTCTTATTTTTGTGGAATTATTCCCGCAATTACAGGACTGAATGATGCTAAACCATGAGGACCACCTTGACGAGGCAGAAAAATACGTCATAATTAACATTACGATTACGTCGCTTCATGTCCTCGGAGCCATCGATGTCTGCGAAGTACGACAGCAAGCGCACAAAGACGGATGCCCTCATCGAAGAGGGTACGTTCAATCCCACCCCCGAGAAGGTGCGCGATCCAAAGTTTCGGGGCAGCGAGTTCTTCGATCCGCACGACGCCGTGCAGGTCAAATACGAGATGCTGCGTCGCGTCTCCATCGACAAGGTGTCGGTGACGGAGGCCTCCGACGAGTACGGTGTTTCCAGGCCGACCTACTACCAGGCCAAGGTGAACTTCGATATGGCCGGCATTGCCGGACTGGTGCCGACGAAGCCGGGGCCCCGCGGTCCCCACAAGATCGACGACAAGGTCGTGGCATTTCTGCAGGCGCAGCTCGCTCCAGGAGAACCCGTTCGCGCCCGGGAACTTGCCAAGCTGCTTCGCCAGGAACTCGACATCGAGCTTCATCCCAGATCGATCGAGCGGGTTCTAAAAAAAAGCGGCAGGTAAACATTGCCGCGACGGCGGCATGCCCGATCCTACCGTCGACCATCGCCTCCCAGTACGAGGTCTTGCGCAAGGCTGCTCTCGGCGCAGCGCTGCCGCTTATGGCCCGTAGCGGCCTGATGCTCTTTTTGCGCCGGGGCATGTGGGGATGGGCTCAGACGCTGACCGCAACAGCAAGCACCCCACGAGAGCAGAATTACCCATCGTCAATTGCTTGGCCGCTGCACCGCGGACACAGCGCCGTCGTCCACGTCCTTGCGACAATCGCCATGAGCATCAACGATCGGAGATCACGATGAATGTACATCTCAAAGTCCAGCCTCATCACCTCGAACGCAGCGCCTACCTCTACATCCGCCAATCTTCGATGCGGCAAGTCATCGACAATACCGAGAGCGCCATGCGGCAATATGCGCTTCGCGGGCGCGCTATCGCCCTTGGTTGGCGCGAGGAGCAGATTATCGTCATCGATAACGATCAGGGTGAATCCGGCGCATCGGCGGTCTGGCGCGAGGGATTTCAGCGGCTGGTCAGCGATGTCGGCATGGGGCATGCCGGGATCGTCATGGGCCTGGAGGTCTCCCGTCTGGCCCGCAACAATGCCGACTGGCAGCGTCTGCTGGAGATCTGCGCCCTTGCCGACACCCTGATCCTCGATGAGGACGGCGTCTACGATCCGGCAAGCTTCAACGACCGCCTCTTGCTCGGCCTCAAGGGAACAATGAGTGAGGCCGAACTGCATGTGATCAAGGCCCGGCTGCGCGGCGGCATCCTCAACAAGGCGCGGCGCGGCGAGTTCCGCTGCCCCCTGCCAACCGGGCTGGTCTATGACCATTCCGGCAATGTGGCACTTGAACCAGACATGCAAGTCAGAGAGACGATCGTCCATTTCTTCGAGACGTTCTCTCGCGTCGGATCCGCCTCCCAGACCGTCAAGGCCTTTCGTCAGGAAGGCATTCTCTTTCCCTCACGCCTGCACGACAGCCAGACGGTATTCCGGCCACTGACGACTTCGACGGCGATGCGTGTGCTGCACAATCCACGTTACGCCGGAGCCTATGCCTATGGCCGCCGCCGCTATCGACGCACCATTGATGGCAAGAGGATTGTGCGTGAACAAGATAATGATGATTGGACGGCATGTATTCCAGATGCCCATCCCGGCTACATCAGTTGGGAGCAGCATCAGGAGAACCTGAGGATTCTGAAGTCGAACATCTGCCATAAATGGAACGCGGGGGTCGCATCACCTCCGCGCGAAGGTCCGGCACTGCTGCAGGGGCGGGCCGTGTGTGGGCAATGCGGCAGGCATTTTCGCATGCGCTACGCTGCCCGACGCGGCCGGCAGGAAGCCTGGTACGTTTGTGATCGCGCCCGTAGCGATCGCGGTGAACCCCTGTGCCAGGCGATCGCTGCACCTCCTGTCGACGAAGCCATCGGTATGCTGATCGCCGAGCAGATGACGCCGGCAGCCATCGAACTGGCGATTGAAGTCCGCAAAGAGATCGAAGCGCGACATGAAGAGGCGGATCGGCTGCGCTGTCGCGCGATCGAGCGCGCGCAAACTGAAGCCGATCTCGCCCAGCGCCGTTTCATGCTCGTCGATCCCAATAACCGCCTCGTCGCCGACACGCTCGAAGGCGAATGGAACGAGAAGCTCCGCATCCTGGCCAATGCCCGCGAAGAGCGCGAGCGCGCCCGGGAGCACGAATTCATCCTCGATAAGGCCGTCCACGAGCGGTTGGTCGCAATGACGGCGGACTTCAAAAAACTCTGGACCAATCCAGAGACCCCGAACCGCGAACGAAAGCGCCTGCTTGCCCACATCATCGAGGACGTCACCCTCCTCAAACTACCGAAAAGAGGCACAACCAAGGCTCATATTCGCTTCAAGGGCGGTAAAACCGAGACACTCGTCACCATGAGCCCAAAATCTCCCAGCCAGCAGATCAAGACGAACCCCGATATCATCGCACTGATCGATAACCTCCTCGACAATCATATTTTTTCCGAGATCGCAGAGATTCTCAACGATCAGGGATATCGTCCGGGCTCGGTGACGCGCCGTGACCAGCGCAATGCACGCTTCACAACCAAACGCGTCACCTATCTCGTTCGCGAATATAGGCTGAGATCACGCTATGACCGGCTCCGGGATCGCGGGATGTTGACAAAAAAGGAGGCGGCTGAACACCTCAATATCCATGAACATACACTCGCCAGATGGGCTGAACACGGCCTCGTCACCAGCCACGCCTACAACGGGCACTACTACCTGTACGAGCTTCCGAAGACGGATTTACCGCAAAAGCAATGCAGTCGATGGAACCAGCTCATCGATCGCGTCGCCGCCCGTAAGCAAAATGCCGGACACGCCAAAACCTTCAACTGAATGCGAAAGAGAGATGCAGTATGAATGCAGATCGTTCGTTGCCAGGATCATGCCTGATCCATCCCAGTAAATGCAGCGAAGTCTATCCAGACGCTTGGCGCGGAACACGAACACGTCGCCGCAATAGGGATCGGCCGCAAGAGCTGACGCCACCAAAGCCACCAGGCCATTCATGCCGCGCCGGAAGTCGACAGGTTGCGTCGCAACCATGATCTTCACGCCATTTGGCGAAACTCCGATCACCGGCACCCTCTCAACGCCGCCACCATCGCTTGTGCCAGCTCAGGCGCTACCGAGCCGATAACCGTCATGCGCGCGCCAGCAAGCTCGATCTCAATCCGACCCGCGGCGAAGTGGGCAAAATCCGACGGCGAGCTCTCGGGAGGCGTTCGATCGCCAACCACCGTCACCGGCACGAACATCGCCTGCTGCGCGCAGGTCTTGGCAGAGCGAAGAGAGGTCAGGCCAGCTTCCCGACGCCAGACGTTCAGCAAGCCGCGATTGACGCCCCAGCGCCGGGCAACGGCCGAGATGTTCACGTCAGGTTCTGCGCTTTCCGCAAGAATCCGCGCATTCTCCTCGTCAGTCCAATTCCGCCGCTGCCGCCGACCGGTGATCACCTCGATCCGACCTTTCCCTCATGCCTGGCTTCATGCATGCCTTCAAGCATGGCATCAGCGCGATCTCCAACCATTCCATTCCGCTCCTATCGATGAAGAAGCTTATCTCGCGGCCTCAATCTCAAAAGGAAAGGTGGGGTGTTTGTCGCGCTCACATTTATGCAGGGCGCGGATGGTACCATGCGGATAATTAATTTGACCCCTCTTCTCCAATGTTACGACTAGAATCGCATTTAGGCCGGAGGAGACAATTAGCACCGCCGCGAGGCTCGTCGCAGTTGTCTCAAGGATGAGCCGGCAGGATTTGGGCCATGAGCTTAACGACGGATTTTATTGCAGAGCTGAGCAGGGCTGCAAACGGCGTAGAGAAACTCACGCATTATGAGGTAAGCCGCCTCTTAGAGCTATCAATCGATACCATCCGCGACAAGCGTAGGCAGACTGGCGTCGCAGGAATACACAGTGCTCGAGACGTTCAGATTGATCTCAGGTTATCCTCGGAGCGCGCTCGCGACCTGCTGCCGGAACAAGTCCAGGACGCTCTCATGGACGCAGCCGACGTCCTTGGGTCATTGAAAATCGTACTGGACCGGGACTGAGCGAGTTGTTGACGTCACTTGTCCCGACTGAAGCCGATCTGGGACAGCGTACTTCATTAATCAAGCCCGCAACAAGTCATTGCGGCAGGATCCCGCCGGTCACCACGGCATTACCAAGGAAATGAATGTATACTGGGGCCTAAAAGGCTGTGACAACCTAACCGCTTCCTGCGTTCTTGGGGCTTGCGCCGACAATACCGCTGCTGAAGAACGCACTCTTTCTGTTGGCATGTGTCATGGTTCGATGGACGTAGCTATGAACAGCTGGGCGAGTGAGGTGGAGAAATACATGAGGCGGTCAGTGATGTAGTCGCCATGTGGAATGTGGGGGCTGTGGGCGCGCAATCGACAGCGGGGGTGGAAATCGCTTGAAAGCGAGCTATCACATGACCGCCATCTGCAAGCACGTAGCCGAGGCGCACGCCGGCCGCGCGAAACGTTCAGCGCCGCACGCAGGTCTTCGACTTGCTGGTCTGGCGCATGATCTAGACGAACTCACTGCCGTTATCCACGTCCAGGACCAGAAGGGGAAAAGGCAAACCGGCGCGGATGCGCTCGAGTGTCTCAACGACGAAACTGCCTTTCCGAACCACAATCGGGCAGCCTCCGTCCAGCCGGTGGTGATATCGGTCAGCACCAAGCTGTGAATGAAGCTGCCGCGGTTGGCATTCCCGCAATGGTCAACCAAGTCCATTTCCATGCTGCCGGGAAGCGGTTCATTTCAATCGGCGAACGTCCGCATTTTGATCTGACGTTTTGGTTCTGGTACGATGCGCGGCTTTTTTGCTCGGCTGCTGTGCCTCGGCATCCTGAGTAGGCGGTCGATCGTCGCGGCACTCATCGACAGCGTCTTGTGCCGAATCTCCTCCTCGAGTTTCAGGTGACCATTGCGTTCCAGCGCGGGCAATAAGACCGGCAACAACGCCTTGAGGCACTTGCCGCAAACTCGATCGGAAGCCTCCCACAGCACGATCATCGCGCTCCGAGCGGCCTCGTCGTAAAGCGGCCGGCGCTGACGGACCTGCCGGCTCGTCGGCGCCGGCTGATGATTCAGAACACGGATGGCGGATTTCTCGTGATATCCCGTCGCGGCAATGAACTCCTCCAGGATCCTGCTTTTCTCTTTTCCGGTCGCATTGGCGAGTTCCATGCGCATCGTGCGCGGCATCGCTGTTGTCATCGTGATACCCTCCCTGGCGGTCAGGGTATCCATCACGTGCAGTCACAAGTAACATTCTAGATGAGGAAACGAACGCGCTTGGTAACATTTTCACTGAGGCAACGCGACTTGATGTTTGGCGCCGATTTTATGACATTAGGCGTCGCCGAAGTAAGGCAGTCGATACGAAGAAGGGCAATACGCCAAAAATGAAAAGTATACCAAAATGGAACATCACGTCGGCGGCTGGCCGGCCGAACATTGCCGGGCGAATGAGGTCGATCGCATGTGCCAGCGGCAAGAATGTCGCCATCTGCTGAACTTTACCGGGCAATTGAGTTGCCGGGTAGACAGCACCGGACAAGAACAGCATCGGCGTGAGAATGAGGGTCTGGTAGAAGATGAAATAGTCGTAGCTGGGCGCGAGCGCCACAACGATCATTGCCAGACTCGCAAACGCGATTCCGGTCAGGGCTATCACCGGCACCACATAAGGAATGGATGACCAAACCGCATAACCCAGAATGGCTGCGACGACCGCAATCGCAGTTCCGGCCAAAAGGGCCTTGGTGGCTGCCCAGGCGACTTCTCCCAGCACTACGTCGCCAAGGGTCATCTGCGTGTATAAGATCGCCTCCCAACTGCGTTGATCGCGCATGCGCGCGAAGGCCGCATAGATGGTTTCGAACGTAGACGCCGTCATCGCGCTAGCCGCGACCATGCCAGTTGCCAGGAAAGCAATATATGACATGCCTTCGACTCGTCCGACCATCAAACCAAGACCGGTCCCCAGACCAAAAAGATAGACCATGGGATCTGCTAGGTTGCCGAGAATTGACACAAGCGCGGCTTTTTTCCACGCGAGGTAGTTGCGGCGCCACATCGCAGTCCAGTTCCAGCCATTGGCAGGCAGAACTGCCGCATAATTTTCCCACATCTTTCAATCCTTCATCTCGCGCCCAGTCAGTCGTAGAAAAACGTCCTCGAGATTGGGGGGGCGCTGTAAAAGACGCAGATCCGTACGCTCCCGCAATTGTATTCGCACCTGCTCAGGAGCGGAGGAGTAACAAAAGAGGGTTTCTCCGCTTACCTCAATGCGCTGCGCGCATGTTTTGATACGCGCGCGCAGTTCATGTGGATTGCCGCCATTGATCTCAATGACTTGGCAGCCAATCTGCTCGTCGATCAGCTCTTGGGGCCGACCTTCGGCGATCTTCTGTCCTTCTTCAAGGACGCATAGCCGGTCGCATAACCGCTCTGCCTCCTCCATGAAATGCGTAGTAAGCAGGATCGTCTTGCCGCGTGCCAACAGCGAGCGCAGCCGCTCCCAAATCAGGTGGCGCGCGTGCGGGTCGAGACCGGTGGTGGGCTCATCTAATATGAGCAGTTGTGGGTCGTTGATGAGCGCGCGTGCCAGCATCAGGCGCCGTTTCATACCACCGGAAAGGCCTGCGACCCGCGCATCCGCCTTACTCTCAAGTCTGGCAAACTCTAGGAGTGACGGGATAACGGCTTCGATCTGACGGGTGCTCATATTGAAGTAGCGCCCAAAGACCAACAGGTTCTCACGCACTGTGAATTCCTGATCAAGGTCGTCGAATTGCGGAACCACCCCAATGCTTGCCCGCGCCAGACGAGCCTGCGCAGGCACTGGTGCGCCAAGCACCGTGATCTTGCCTGCGTCGGGCGGCGTCATACCAAGGACCATGCGCGCAATCGTGCTTTTGCCGGCACCGTTGGGCCCGAGGAGCCCGAAGCACTCTCCTTTTTTGACGGCGAACGAAAACCGATCGACAACAGTTCGGTCGATATAGGTTTTCGTGACGTCAATCAAACTGATTGCTATCGCGGCCATGTGCTTGCCGAGAAAGCCGTGCAGTCCACCGGGGATACATCGGTTTCGCTCGTCCTTGTAAGCAGCAAGCCATCGCACCATACGTGGCCTATTTGTCCCCACTCGCAAGCCGCTGCAGCGTCGGGGAAAAAACCCCGGCCGTGATAGTTGGCACTCGTGTTGCAAAGCAGCGGAATACCGGTGAGACTTTCATATTCGGCCAAAAGCTTCGAGACTTCGTGCTCGGAGTTTCGCGAGATCGTTTGAAGTCTCGCAGTTCCATCAAGGTGCACTACAGCAGGGATCCGTGCTCGCCATTCCGGGCGTGTCGTATGATCGAAGAGCATGTAGGGATCTGGAGTGCCGGGGTCGAAGATATCCTGTGCGCGGTCTTCGAAGCAAATTGGGGCTACAGGCCGGAAATGCTCGCGGAATTTCACTTCGTTGAGATGATCCTTCATTTGCGGGGAAGTCGCGGCGGCCAAGATGCTTCTGCCTCCCAACGCCCGTGGCCCAAGTTCTGCACGGCCGGCAAGAAAAACAACCGGTTTGTTAGATGCCAATATCCTGGCGAGTTCGGCCAAGGTGCATGGAGCAGCTTTCCACCCTGGCGGGATCGCGCTACTCTTCAGCTCAGGGCCGCTGTAAACTGACCAGTCAAGCGGAGCGAGACCACGCTCGACAGCAAGCGCGCAGCAGGCGGCGCCAATAGCCGATCCGCTGTCGTTGGGAAATGGGGGCACCCAGACTGATTCAAACAGACCACTGGCTCTGAGCGCGCTGTTCCATTTGATGTTAAGGCCGCATCCGCCGGCCACGCACAAGTTTCGGGATTCGAATTGCGACTGCGTCTGTAAAGCAATCGTCATCTCTCCAACGAGGAGGTGTTCAAGGAAAACATGAAATGAAGCAAGTACATCCTGGGGTTTTTCAGACTGTAACCGGGACGCGCTTGCGTCGAAGTAATCATTCACGCGTGCAAGCAATGCGTCTGCATTATGAATGTTTTCCCTATAACCGACCGCGCGCAGCGTTTCTCCGGCGAAGTGTTCCTTGTAGAGCTCCCGAAACACGTTTAGGATGTTCTCCTGAGCCGCGCCAAGTGCAATGTAGGCCATTAGCTTTCCAGCGACACCCAGGTCCCAGCTTTTTGGATCCGCCTTCCTGTACGGCCCGAAGTGATGGCCGGCGACAGCATAGGCATGACCTATCATCGGGAACATGCACTTGATTGATCGGATCCCTTTGGGCTCCGCATAGTAGAGCCGTGGAAATATGCAGCCATCCCATACCAAGCAGAACGAAGGTTCTCCGGCTCTGGCAAACGGACTGGTGCAGTACGCGGAGACGACGTGGCTTATGACGTGCGGAAAACTTTTGTAGGGGAGGATCGAACCGCTGAGCGAGAGACCCGAGCTGTCATGGGACTTTAGAGGGCTCTCTGGCCACCGTTCGATATAGGGAGCTCCACTGAGAGTTATGGGGAGGCCTTCGCTGAAGACCTGGAACTCTGATTCAAGTTCTCCGTCCCACCCGTCGATGACGAATTGATCAACGTCCCCTACGCTCAAACCGTGTTCGTTCAGGGCTTGGACAATCGCGTCAAGGCTGTCGATAGCTTGATAGCGGAGATTGTTGTTGCGCTTCTCCTGCTCAATACAGAAGATAAGTTTCCCGTCTTCGATGAGGGCAACTGCACCGTCGTGTGTGAGTTTAATTCCGCAGATGCGCATAAGATCTCCATATCTAACGCGGTAGCCGGATCATTGAGAAACGGGGTGGCGATATCGGGTAAGCAAACAGTCTTCGTTGGTGGTTTGGCCGACGCATCGCACACGATCAATTTGGACCAATTCCTGATCCAACATCGTAATGACGGTTTCGGCACCAGCCACGTGACCCCAACGTTGGCAGCTCGCATCACCTGCCGATCCGAATATTAGATGCCCGGATGGCGCGAGCATTTGTGCCAAGTTGCGGACAGCCGTTCGCATCTCAGCAACGCTCTCAAGGTAATAGAGCACCTCAGCTACCACGATCAGATCAAAGAGTTTTCGTGCCGAGAACTGGAGGATATCGCGGCTTATCCAGGAGATATTCGGCGGATCCTTTAGTCGTCGACGCGTTCGAGCGAGCGCATGGGGCACCACATCAATTACGGTGAGTTGCTCGCAATGCGGCGCAAGTCTTTCGGTGAACGCCCCGGCTGCGCATCCGACTTCGAGCGCGTTTGTTATTGATTGCTGCGCAAGCGCCAGCCGTAGCATTTGACTATGTCGCTCCTGCTCGAACGGGTTGCTGTCAAGCCGCCATGGATCGTCTTCAGCCAACTCATCATGCAGCAACTGATAATGCTTTTTCTGATTCAACTTCCTGCACCTCTTTTGGCCAATCCCGCAACTGATGTTAGGTTTGTCCGCCTTCAGCCTCGCCGTCAGCTGGAACATCCAAAGCCGACCAAGACTTCGGATGCTCGCGAAAAGGTTAATCCATCGGTAGAGATTTAAGGGATGATGTTTCCGCGCTGCGGGGGGGGGGTTGCAAGACATCAGTGCGAGAGAGCCAAGCACTATTGCTTAACGTACACAGCGCATATGCTTTAAGGGGAAGAATGAGGAAAAGGTTGATTGGCGTGTGGGCAGCGAAAGTTAGAAATCGAAGCTGGCGAGCGCGAAGCGCAGCCACACAGGTGCGCACCACCGTCATGAATGCTATCATCGTTATCGTCGACCACGGTATCGTGGCTGCCACCGCAATCTGCGCAAGCCCCATCAATACCGACACAGCAAGAAGCAGCGGCCCGAGATTCTGCCCGATCACGTCCAATGTTAGATACCGGTCAAGCCTGCGTAACAAGCGCAGCGCTAGCAACGTGTCTCGGAAGGTGCTGCGCGCCCAGCGCAACTGTTGGCGCAGATACGATGCGAGCCGGTCTGGCACGACTGTGGCTGCAATGGCATCCGCAACATACTCGGTCCGAAAACCAGCTTTGAGCATTAGGATTGTAAGATGACGGTCCTCACCAAAATCGCTTGTTTTGCCGCGAAACAGTTGCGTCTCGTATTGGTCGAGCACCAAAAGCAGTGCAGATCGGCGGTACATGGCGCATGGACCACAACAGCACATCACCGCACCAAAACGTGCCTGTGCCGCCCGCTCCTCGTTGCAGGCCAGCCAGTATTCCATGTCGATCAGTCGTGTCAGCCATGTGTCGCTGCGATTTCTGGCTACTAATTGTCCCATAACCGCGCCTATCGATGGATCGCGCATCTTGTGGACGAGCTTCGTGACCATGTCGGGAGCAAGCGTGGTGTCTGAGTCGACGTTTAGAAGCAAGTCACCGGATGAGCGGCGTATCGCGGCGATCTGCGCCTTGCGCTTTCCGGCATTTGTAGGGAGCAGAATGAAGTTGAACCGCGGATCTCCCGCATATGTGTTGTGTACGGGTGCGAGGTCCTCGCGGTTTGTAGAACCATCATCTACCACAAAAACCTGCAGCTGCCCAGAATAATCCTGATTTGCGACAGACTCGAGGCACGCCGAGAGAATGTCCGGGTGTTCATTGAAACAGGGAACAATCACGTCGACGCTTGCCAGCGCGGCGGAGGGGGGGGGGCTTTCGGAAGAGGCAGAAAAAGAACTTGCCGTTGGGGCATACAGGACCTGCATGCCCTTATAGACGCCAGAAAGAAGCGCATACAACGAAATTGCCACCGTGCCGGCTGTACCAAATAGATCCATGCAGATACCGTCCGTTAATTATCCTGGGAGAGCGTTCGGATGACAAAACCACGGTCGTGCAACCCGGTAATGACACGGGAAAGCGCCATGAGCGTCTGGTCGCGCAAGCCAGAAAGCTTGTGTCCTACAAGCTCGTTAGGGGGGCACCCGTCGTGCAACAGCACGATGGCGCCTGGCTCGACTGAAGCCAGCACTGCATCAACAATGGCGTTGACACCAGGGCGCGACCAGTCCCGCGGATCTACGGACCAATGTACAGCTTGGAGCCCCATGCGCGCTGAGATGCTTAGCACGTTTTCGTTCCAGAGCCCGTATGGAGCGCGGATAAACTTGGGTTCAGCCTGAGGAGAGGCCGACTTGATGGCCTCTCTTGCTTCGGTGATCTGATATTTTATTTCCTCGATTCCGCATGTCGTCAGATCCGGATGGGTCATAGTATGGTTGCCAACCTCGTGCCCTTCGGCAACGATTCGTCGGATAAGTTCTGGTTGATCCGCGGCATAAGCACCGATGACGAAGAACGTAGCGGGTACGCGTTGCTCCGCCAGAACATCCAGGATATCAGGCGTGCAATATGGGTTTGGTCCGTCGTCGAACGTCAGATAAACGCTACGGTTGGCGCTGTTGCCCGAGACTTTGCAACTACAATCCAGCTGTTTCATAGCTCTGGGCCATTACGATCAATTAGCGTGCCGGAAGGCCACTCGTTCATTGAGCGCGCTATGGGAAACACGACAGCGAGGGGGTCCTCAATTCGCGTGGCTGGCAGATCGAGGTAGACCTCTGGGAGAGTGGAGCGGACGCGGACCCCTGGGAGGATGGTCGCAATACCGCCGCGGCACAGTCTCTCAACGTGCTTGTACAGCGCGTGCCGAACCGTGCCGAACGCGAATGGGACGCCGAGCCGCTGCAACTCCGGATACAGCGTAAACATTGAATGACTAAGCCCAAGTCCTTCAAGATCGGCACGCACTCCCCACAACCCCAGTTCCCCCACCAGGAGATCCACCTCCCCGACCTTGATGAAACGCCGCAACATGCCCATGTGGGCGGCAACGCCATGCGAGTCGTAAGCAATCACGCGCATTTCAGGCCGCGCTCCGGCCCAACTCCGGCCACCTTCGAAGGGCATTGCATTGAACGCGCCTGTCGGCCCGTAGGTATTACGAAAGAATGCAGAAAGTTCTGCGTGATCATCGACCTGCAGCTCATTTTCCCAACAAAGTTTCCATTGCACGTCAGCAGGCATTTTTGTCTCTCTATGCTTCTGGCAAAACTTGCGGTTATCCGCACGCGTCTAGTATGCAGCATATGAATAACCAGTGGTATTAGTTCTATGCAGTAATGGCTGCAATCAGTGAAATTGATTGTTTGGATGAAACTCATCCATCCCGTGGATGGAGCATATGTGCAGAACCTGTTTGGCCCGCGATCGGTTTCTTCTCCACTTGCAGCTCCTGCGTGCTTTGGTTAATCAAGCATCAAACTTTTTCCGAACGCAGATGGTCCAGTTGGAGCTGCGCATGGATGTCTTGCTACTCTAGCTTCGGTAAAGCCGAGATGGTAAACTCGCGGTCGTTGCTATACTTCCCTGAACGCTAGAACTGCGTTCAGGCCCCCCATGGCAAAGGCGTTGCTTAGCGCTATTCGAATCTTCCTTTCACGCGCAACATTTGGCGTGACGTCGAGATCGCAATTGGGGTCGCGTTCATTGTAATTTGCCGTGGGCGGAACGATCCCTTCGCGGATCGCCATCACACACGCAATCATTTCGAGGGCGCTCGCCGCACCCAGGCAATGTGCGTGCATGGACTTGGTAGACGAGATCGCCATTGAATATGCGCGCTTACTGAAGACGTGCTTGATCGCTGCCGTCTCGACTTCGTCATTCGCTTTGGTGCCAGTGCCGTGCGCATTAAGATAATCGACGTCGTCAACATTCAACCTCGCATCTTTGAGACAGGCGCGCATCGCTGCTTCGGGTCCCTCAGCCGCCGGCGCCACAATGTCGAAGGCATCCGCCGAAACGCCGATACCGGCGATCTCAGCGAGGATAGATGCGCCACGTCGTGAAGCGTGCTCATAGCTTTCCAAGACGGCCATGCCTGCACCCTCTCCAAGCACCACTCCCTTGCGGTCCGCGGAGAAGGGGCGACAAGTGTCCGGGGCAAGTATGCGCAGAGCCTCCCATGATTTCAGCACGCCCCACACAAGCGGCGCATCGCTGCCGCCGGCGAGCATGATGTCGGCCCGTCCAAGCCTGATCTGATCCGCCGCCAAAGCAATCGCGTGATTAGCCGAAGCGCAGGCAGACGTTGCGCCAAAAACTGGTCCGCGCAGACCGAATTGCATGCTGACCTGGCCGGCAGCTGCGCAAGGCATCACCTTTGGCGCCGTAAGAACTTCAGCCCGCTTCGCGCCACTCAGAAGGAGTGCGCGGTAATTCTCCTCAATCGCCTCCCAGCCGCAGACACCGACGCCAACGGCGGCACCAAAGCGGTGCGGATTTCCTTCTTCACCGGAGAGCCCGGCCTGTTGCATTGCTTCTCGCGCGGCAAGCACGGCAAGAAGACTGAAGCGGTCCATGGTCGCGAGCTGCCTTCGACTGATGTCGTGCTTCGGCAACGTCTTGATCTCAGAGCCAACGACACCCGCCAGCTCACGGAGCTGAGGATTGGCCATCGGCCCGATGGCGGAGACGCCTTTACACATGCTACGCCAGATAGAGGCGGCATCCGTACCGAGCCCGCACAACCCACCAACTCCGGTGATAACGACGCGCCCATCCATTCAAGCCTCCTTGGCAAGCAAGCTTCGGACAGCCACGACCACATCGCCGACCGTCTGTAGGTTCGACCAAGCATCCGCCGTATTCATCTCGATCTTGATGTTGTAGGCTTGCTCAAGGTCCCAGAGGATATCAGCGAACGCAAGAGAATCGAGGCCGAGCGAGGTCAACTCGGTTGCCATAGTCAATTCGGCGCTCGGAGTGGCGGTTGTCGACTCATCTCGCTCCGCTAGCGCGCGATTGTTGATTGTGGCAATAACCTCCCTAGCAAGTTGATCAGACATACTGTTCCTTTCATCATAAGTTTCAATTTAGACGCCGCCTGATCCTGAACTCGTTGCTGAATTGAACCCAGCAAGCTCGTGCCGTCGATCAAGCCGATTGTGAATGGAAATCGGATGTGAGCCGGCCGGATCTTGGCTGAGCATCGAGACCATCGAGGGTTGCCATTGCCCTGAGCATCAGTTGCTTTTGCTATGCAGCATTGATGGGGATAAGAAAAATCTATTGTTTCGATTGCAGCCATCCATACCCTGGATGGAAGGATCTCTTTGTTGAGGCGGATGGAGCGGATGCGCGCCTAGACTAGATGCCGTAATGGGCCGGCGTCTCATGAGTAGCCAGTTGGGTGGCTGTCCCTCAGAATGATGATGTTTGGAAACGAGGTCCGAGCGATCGGCCTCAAGCATCATGAGAGGAACAGCCATGGAATATTATGCAGGAATCGACGTCTCGCTGAAAGAGAGCAGCGTGTGCGTGGTCGACGCGACGGGCAAGTTGGTTCGCGAGGTCAAGGTAGGCAGCGAGCCTGAATGCCTGGTCGGGTATTTTGATCAACTGGACTTTCCGGTAGAGCGCATCGGCCTTGAAGCGGGGCCGTTGTCCCAATGGCTACACGCGGCTCTCGTTGCTGCGGGTCATGAGGTGGTTTTGCTGGAAACGCGGCATGTGAAGGCGGCGCTTTCGGCGATGACGGTGAAGACCGACCGCAAGGATGCACGGGGGATCGCGCAACTGCTCCGCATGGGGTGGTATCGTCCGGTCCACGCCAAATCGTCGCCGGCCCAGGACACTCGGGCTCTCCTGGTTGGCCGCAAGCTTCTGCAATCCAAGCTGCTCGACGTCGAGCTCAGCATCCGGGGTATCCTGCGTGGCTATGGATTAAAGGTCGGCGAAGTCAGCCGAGGGCGTTTCGAGGCGCGCATCCGCGAACTGATTGCAGGGCATGCGATATTGTCGATGGTGATTGACGCGATGCTGACGGCGCGAGCAGCGCTGTGGAGCGAATTTACGAAGCTGCACCGCGAGATGCTCAGGATCGCCCGCGCCGACAGAGTTTGCCAACGGCTGATGAGTGCGCCGGGTGTCGGTGCCTTGGTTGCGCTGACCTACCGCTCCGCGGTCGATGATCCAGCCCGGTTCGAAAAGTCCAGCACAGTGGGTGCCTACTTCGGGCTGACGCCGAAGAAATATCAATCCGGCGAAACTGATCGCGATGGCGGTGTCAGCAAGGTCGGCGACGCGATGGTGCGAACCGCATTGTTCGAGTCTGCGCACATAATGCTGACGCGGGCGACGCGCTTTTCCAGTCTAAAGCGCTGGGCGCTCGATGTGGCCAGGCGTCGCGGGATGAAGCGCGCGAAGGTTGCCCTCGCACGCAAACTGGGTGTCGTACTTCACCGCATGTGGATGGATGCGACGTATCCATCCGAGGTGGGCCGCGGGACTTGGGGTCTCGCGCGTGGTAGCATAGCAGAATGGAGATCGACGAGGACAAAATCGATGACGCGGTCCTGTGTGATCCGTTGAACAAGTCGAAGTCGCTGGTCCTGACGGACGAAGGTCTACGGCGTTCGGAAGAACTATTCCGCCGGTTGTTTACACGGTAAAATCCAGTTTCGGCTTTCACCCACAGCCCGGTGTTCAGGTTTTGCGTCGCGCTTTTCGGACCCATTTTGCGGCGAGGTCATCGACGGCTTTGTTGAGCTGCGAGAAGTTGGCGCTGTTGGGATTGTAATCGCTGCTGCCCCACCATTCTAGGATTTCGGCATGTCGCTCGTGCGCCGGGTCTGCAAGCGCCTCGCGGAACTCCTGATAACCCCATGGACCACCAACGTCTTCAGGCGGGCAGTGTCCCGTTGCTTCGAGGAGCATCGGTCCTTCCGTGCCGACTGCAGGAAAGGTGCGCTCGATCTTGATGCTGTGTTCCCAACCGTCGCCAAAGTCGTAAAGGTATTTGAACGATTTCGCACCGGTGTCCTGGACTGCCGACAGCAGCGAGACCCTGCGGGCATCGATCGGACCATCCCCCCATTCCTCGTCTGGCAAACCAAAGCCGACGTCACGCATGCGGAATTCGTAAAGGTGGCTGTTGGTCCAGCCCATCGCCGCCTGCAATACCTCGTGCAGCCGACTGAGCCTGATGGTGAACGGTACGACAACGCGCCGCATCACTATCGGCTCGACATGATCGAGGGTGACCTTCAGGCGGACGGCAGAAGCCACCATCGTCAGGCCGCCAGCATTACGGTTGCCGGCGATGCACGTTTCCACTCCCAGGGCAGCAGTTCGTGCAGGCGCGTCACAGGATGGTCGGCGATGCGAGCCAGGACATCGGCAAGCCACGCCTTTGGGTCGACATCGTTGAGGCGGCAGGTGGTGATGACGGTCAGCATGACAGCGGCACGATCGGCCCCACGCTGGGAACCGGCGAAGGTCCAGTTCCGTCTTCCCAATGCGACACTTCTCAGCGCCCGCTCGGCTGCGTTGTTCGTGAGACAAACTCTACCGTCTTCGAGGAAGAGGGCAAAGCCCTCCCAGCGCTTGAGCATGTAATCGATCGGCTCGATGACCTCGGACGATCTGCTGAGCGTGGCGCGTTCCTTCGTCAACCACTCGTGCATGTCATCGAACAGCGGCTTGCTTCTCTCCTGCCGCGCAGCCAGTCGTTCTTCGGCACTCAATCCGTTGATCTGCCGCTCGATCCCGAACAATTCGTCGTAGCGCTTGACGGCCTCAAGCGCGATCGGCGAGATCGGCTTGCCCTTGCGTTTGCGATCCCGCGCATTCTTCTGGATATCGGCCAGCTCAAAGAATTTACGCCGCGCATGCGCATGGCAAAAGGCGAAGGTGATCGGCACCTCTTTCGTTGCGGCAACAGCGATCGGCTCGAAGCCATTGTAGCAATCGCTCTGTAGAATGCCGCCGTATCTGGCCAGGTGCTTCTGCGGATGTTCGCCGCGCCGGTCACTCGACGCATAATAGATTGCGGCTGGCGGCGCTGTTCCCCCGAATGGCCGGTCATCGCATACGTAAGTCCATATGCGTCCGGTCGTGCATTTGTCCCTGGCCTGAATGGGAATGGTGGTGTCATCACCGTGAAGACGCTCGGCCGCAAAGACATGCGCCTCGATCAGATCGAAGACAGGCATGAGAGCGGCTGTTGCGTACCCGACCTGGTCGGCCAGCGTCGAGGTCGAAAGATCGATCCCCTCGCATTTGAACCGGGCACTCTGCCGGTTGAGCGGGCTGTGCATGCCGAACTTGTCGAACAGGATCGTCGCCAACAGATGAGGACCGATGAAGCCGCGCGGCGTGGCATGGAACGGTGCCGGCGTCTGACTGATCGCCTCACAGTCACGGCACGTGAACTTTTCCCGCACCGTCTCGATCACCTTGAACCGGCGCGGAATCTCTTCCAGCGTCTCGGTGACGTCCTCGCCCAGCTTCGACAAGCGTGAACCACCACAGCAGGCGCAAGTCGTCGGCGGCTCGATGACGATACGTTCGCGCTCGATATCGTCCGGCCATGGCTTGCGCACCGGTCGTTTGCGCGTGAACGAACGTACGCTCGAGGTTCTGGCGCTTGCTGCCTGTGCCGCGACCTCGTCCTCCGTCGCCGCCGTCACGAGTTCCTCGAGCTGCAGTTCCAACTGGTCGAGCAGGCGCGCCGTGCGTTCAGAGCGCTGGCCTCGCAACTCGCGCCTGAGCTTCTCGATCTTCAATTCCAGAGCAACGATCAGCGCCTCGTTGTCAGAGAGCATCGCCTGCGCATTGGCCGCTTCCGCAACTGCGATAGCGTGTTTAGCCTGCAAGGCTTCATGCTCGCCAAGCAGCGCCAGGTAAGCGCCAACAACATCCACAGGAAGATCGACAGGCTTTGAGATCATGAAGCCATTCGATCAGATTTCCCCTGTATTTTCAATTGAATAATGCTAGCCGACCTTCGTCGGCCGCCAGGTTTCTTGAGGGTGCCTCCAGTCGATCCCGGACAGAAGATAACTCAGCTGCGCGGGTGATATCGCGATCGCGCCGCCTTCCGCAGACGGCCAGACGAACCGGCCGCGGTCCAACTTTTTTGTAAAAAGGCAGCTCCCCTGGCCGTCACTCCAGATCACTTTTATCAGCGATCCGCTACGACCGCGGAATACAAAAAGATTGCCGTCCAGAGGGTTCAGTTTCAGCACCTCCTGCACCCGCAACGCAAGCGATGGAAACCCACACCGCATGTCGGTATGGCCCGTTGCAATCCACACCCGCACATTTTGACCGGAAGGAAGCGTGATCACCGCAACGTCTCCAGACCCCGCATGATCCGCAGCAGCGCCTCAACGTCGACGCTGCCGTCCACGACCACACGACGGCCGTTCGCCGCGACAATCTCCATGCGGCCGGAAGGAGGCGCTACCGGATGCTCCATCGCAGCAGGTGGAGTGACCTGCTTCACCGGCACAAAAGTTTCCGGCATGACGAACGCCGGCACAAAACCATCGGTTTGTTTCTGGCTGTGCAAACCCTGGCGAACCGATTTGCGCCAACGGTTTAACAGCGAGCGGCTGATGCCGTACTGACGGGCCGTGGCCGACGCCCGGCCTCTCCCCGCAAAGCTTTCTGCGACAATCCGCAGCTTCTCATCCTCAGTAAATCGACGCCGCCGTCCGGTGTTGATCACCTCAAGACGGCTCACCCGAGACCCGCTGTCCCCTTCAAAAATCTCCATCTGCCCAACTGTCCTTATGCCTGGGAATAAGGACAGGGTCTGAACAGTTTTATCCAATATTCAAAGGCGGTCTCGCTCGGACGGATACGATGCGACGGACTTTCGCTGGAGCGCAAACCCTATGGCGGCATGAAGAGAGCTACGTGATTGACGCGGGCAAGTGCAAGGCTTGCGTCTGATGAGGTCCCGTCGCTGGGACGCAGGCTTGGCAAGGTCGTGTGTAGTGCTGTGACCGCTTCGGCGAAGCACGCTTTCTAGATTGACCTGTCGGCTTGTTGATCTGATGGCATAGTGTGGCGGTCTTCGTGCTGACCACGGACAGAAGCATGGCCTCAGCGACGAGATAATCATTCAGAGGGACTTGACGAACAAAGGCCCATTACAGAAGCATTACAGTTGCATTTATTTGCATTGCCTGAATCTATAGGTCTCCATGATTCGGAGGTCATGGATGATTGGTGCATCGATAGAGACGACGCTGGAGCTTTGGGCATCCTCGCTGCGCGAGGTGAAGGGTCGTATGAGCGGATTGTTTACGCAGGAGCGCGTTGCCGCATCGGCAAACCTTTTTCTGGACGGCTTGCTGGGTGACGAGCGGCGCAAGACGGGATGGATGCGCGCGGAAGCGGCTGGCGATCCCGGCCCGTGGCGGCAACAGGCGATTTTGGGCCGGGGACACTGGGATGCGGATGCTTTGCGCGACATCGTTCGTGGCTATGTCCTTGAGACACTGGCTGATCCTGATGCAGTCCTGGTGATCGACGAGACTGGTTTTCTCAAGCAAGGCAAGGCGTCCTGCGGGGTCGGTCGGCAATATACAGGTTCGGCGGGCAAGATCACCAATTGCCAGATCGGCGTGTTCGCATCGTATGTCTCCCTGCATGGTCATGCCTTCATCGACCGGGCACTCTATCTGCCGAAAGCCTGGACGGATGACCGGGAACGTATGGCCAGGACCCATGTGCCGGACAATATCGGCTTTCTGACCAAGCCGGCATTGGCGCTCACGATGATCGAGCGGGCGATCGCTTCGGATGCGCCGTTTTCCTGGGTGGCTGCCGATAGTGTTTATGGCGTGGGCGACATCGAAATGGCACTCAAGCGAGCCGCCAAGGGCTATGTGCTGGGCGTGAACGCCAACCATCCCTTCCGCTCCTGGGGTAAGCCGCTTGCTGTGGCCGGCACGGCGAAGGACATCGCTGAAGCCCTGCCTGAGAATTTCTGGCGACGCCTGTCGGCAGGCGATGGCACAAAAGGCGCACGGTTGCATGATTGGGCATATCTCGAACTGGCCGATCTCGACGCCGATGTTTTCGACGCGGCATTCCCCGGTATCTGGACACGCGGACTGCTGATCCGCCGCAGCATCGCCGATGGCGATCTTGCTTTCTTCTCCACATGGTGCCCGGTTGGCACGTCCATGGAAAAGCTGGTGACGGTGGAAGGCCATCGTTGGGCGATCGAAGACAGCTTCGAGACTGCCAAAAACGAGCTTGGTCTCGATCACAATGAGACCCGATCATGGCATGGCTGGCATCGCCACGTCTCCCTCGTCATGCTCGCATTCGCCATGCTGGCAGTGATCCGGTACCGCGCCAACGACGCGACACCCCAAAAAAGACCGAGGATGCCGACCATCAAGATCTGATCCGCTGGTCCGTCCAGGAAATCCGGCGCATTGCCACCAGGCTTGCCAAGCGTCGCATAAAGCCAGCCTACATCATCGCATGGTCATGCTGGAGGCGAGCCCATCAGGCCGCCGCTCGACGAGCTCATCTGAAAACTAAAATGCAACTGTAATGCTTCTGTAATGGGCCTTTGTTCGTCAAGTCCCTCTGAATGATTATCTCGTCGCTGAGGCCATGCTTCTGTCCGTGGTCAGCACGAAGACCGCCACACTATGCCATCAGATCAACAAGCCGACAGGTCAATCTAGAAAGCGTGCTTCGCCGAAGCGGTCACAGCACTACACACGACCTTGCCAAGCCTGCGTCCCAGCGACGGGACCTCATCAGACGCAAGCCTTGCACTTGCCCGCGTCAATCACGTAGCTCTCTTCATGCCGCCATAGGGTTTGCGCTCCAGCGAAAGTCCGTCGCATCCATCCACATGCGGTGAAGTACGACACCCAGTTTGCGTGCGAGGGCAACCTTCGCGCGCTTCATCCCGCGACGCCTGGCCACATCGAGCGCCCAGCGCTTTAGACTGGAAAAGCGCGTCGCCCGCGTCAGCATTATGTGCGCAGACTCGAACAATGCGGTTCGCACCATCGCGTCGCCGACCTTGCTGACACCGCCATCGCGATCAGTTTCGCCGGATTGATATTTCTTCGGCGTCAGCCCGAAGTAGGCACCCACTGTGCTGGACTTTTCGAACCGGGCTGGATCATCGACCGCGGAGCGGTAGGTCAGCGCAACCAAGGCACCGACACCCGGCGCACTCATCAGCCGTTGGCAAACTCTGTCGGCGCGGGCGATCCTGAGCATCTCGCGGTGCAGCTTCGTAAATTCGCTCCACAGCGCTGCTCGCGCCGTCAGCATCGCGTCAATCACCATCGACAATATCGCATGCCCTGCAATCAGTTCGCGGATGCGCGCCTCGAAACGCCCTCGGCTGACTTCGCCGACCTTTAATCCATAGCCACGCAGGATACCCCGGATGCTGAGCTCGACGTCGAGCAGCTTGGATTGCAGAAGCTTGCGGCCAACCAGGAGAGCCCGAGTGTCCTGGGCCGGCGACGATTTGGCGTGGACCGGACGATACCACCCCATGCGGAGCAGTTGCGCGATCCCCCGTGCATCCTTGCGGTCGGTCTTCACCGTCATCGCCGAAAGCGCCGCCTTCACATGCCGCGTTTCCAGCAAAACCACCTCATGACCCGCAGCAACGAGAGCCGCGTGTAGCCATTGGGACAACGGCCCCGCTTCAAGGCCGATGCGCTCTACCGGAAAGTCCAGTTGATCAAAATACCCGACCAGGCATTCAGGCTCGCTGCCTACCTTGACCTCGCGAACCAACTTGCCCGTCGCGTCGACCACGCACACGCTGCTCTCTTTCAGCGAGACGTCGATTCCTGCATAATATTCCATGGCTGTTCCTCTCATGATGCTTGAGGCCGATCGCTCGGACCTCGTTTCCAAACATCATCATTCTGAGGGACAGCCACCCAACTGGCTACTCATGAGACGCCGGCCCATTACGGCATCTAGAGCTGGGGCGCCAGGTTCGAGACCCCAGCCGCAGGAAATCCGGGCCGAAACCGGAAAGCTAGGGCGGCGCGCCGGGCAGACGGTGGCGAAGGTGTAGGCATTTGTAGCCGGTCCCGCGGCCGCGCGAACAGGCTCCACGTGGGGCTAGACCCGTATCAATGTTCCTTATTGGCCGATTTGCCTCATGTTTTTGAATGAGGTCGCCTCCTCTCGGGCGACTACGCTTCGTCATCCAAAAAGAAGGAGCCACCGCATGCAAATCAGGCAGATCGGGGCCGACATCGTTTTTCGTCAATAATTCACCAGATCACGGCTGATCACGTTCTTCGAACAAAATGGCCAAAAGCGTTTCGTCGCCTTCCAGGCTTGTTCCGGCGCATGTTGGCTGGCATTCCAGCGGCTCCCATTGTGGCTTGGGCAATTTCGCCCAAATAAGCCGGATTCGCTGAAGCAGGATCTGACGGGACTGTCGTTTCTTCTTGCAAAGCGGAGGCGAACCATACACTCGAACCAATTCGATCATTTTACCCTTGGCGAGGCCACCGGCGATTTCTGCCACTGCGGCGGGGAAGTCTTTTTGCATCCCCCTGGGTCCCTTCCCCTGGCTTCGGGTGACGGGGACGCGGCGTCAGCCGCACGAACGCGAGTTCGGCCAGTTGCGCGGCCACAGTGCGCTCCTGCATGACAGCCCCGAGCATCTCCTCGATCCGTCGCTTCAGGTCTTTGCGCCGCCAGCGCATTACGCCGTAGCGCTCGGGATCGGGGTCTTGTTCCACCAGCGCCACCAACGCGGCCTTCTGCGCCGGCGTCAGCCATGGCGGGCGCCCCGGTGACCTACGGTTGGAAAGCCCGCTCAGCCCGTCCGCATTGTAGCGATGGACCCAGTCGCGCGGCGTCTGGCGATCCATGCCACAGGTCTCGGCCGCCGTCTTATGGTCGACGCCCTCCAAGACCAGAGCAGTCGCCAGCATCCGACGCGCCCCAGGGCATCCCGCATCTTCGCTGCAGCAGCCCGAACTTGCGCCGCCGTCAGGTCCATCCCTGTGACTGCAATCCCTGCCATCCAAACCTCCTTCAGCTCGGGTCGTTGCTATCATTCCATGTTGGCGCAGATTTTCCACGGCAGCGCCGATCTGCTGCTCAGTCCTAGAGCCGGTTGACCTGTGTTGAACAAAGGATCGAAGCAATGGTCGCGCTGGCTTCTCCCAAGGCTTCCGCCATCTCCATCGTGCATGTGCAGGGGGCAATCTCGGCGGCTATGGTACGCTTTTCGTGAATGCAAAGCGGATGCGTAGGAACTCCATAAGGGCAAGGACTTCGCGGCCCGATTAGGCCCAAAGCTTCAACACGGTGAGCTTCGCCTCTCTCATTACTCGGCTAGTGGAAAATAGCGGCCGCCACGATAAACCAATGAGCCGCCGTTGCCGATGCAAATGCCGACGACGCGGCCGAGCACAATTACATGGCTGTATCGTTCTATGGCTTCCTCAACCTTGCAGTCCACGGCCGCCACGGCATCCTTAAGGACAGGCGCGCCGCTGATCAATTGCGTCCACTCAGCACCGCGATAGCGTTCCGCGCCTTTCAGCCCGCCTCGACCGGCGAACTGGTTCGCCAGTATCTCGTGGGCGTGGCCCAGGATGTTGACGCAAAAATGCTCGAACCGCGCGACGGCAGGCCACGTCGACGAGGAACGATTGAGGGAAACGAGCATGCATGGTGGCTCGATCGAGAGGGCAGTCGCGGAAGTAACAGTTGCTCCTGTACGCTCTTCACCCTCCCCTGCGGTGATGATGCTAACGCCACCGCCCATCCTGCGCAAAGCACATTTCAGGGCGTCGGAGTTCACCGGGTCTGCGCCATTGCGGATCACTATGTCGGTGTGCACGTGCAACTGGTCCGGCATGGGATTACTCCTTTGTTTAGGAAGCAATCTTCCTCGAGCCGCCTCACCCAACGGGGTAAACGAAACAGCGTGCCCATTGCTGCGATCTATGGTGCTGTCGCAGGATTATGCAGCATGCGGCGAGATGCGAGAAATCGCTTGTTTGCATGGCAACCATCGGTGCCGTGAATGCGCCAAGGCATGCATCAGGTTCGCGTAATCATAGCAGAGCTTGATCGCCCTTGCCGAACAGGCCTTCGCGAAGTCCGGATTTGTGCCAGGTTCGATGTCGCGAGGCCAGCGACAAGCATTTCAATTGCACAAAAGCGTCGGCTTACCCATCGGGCTTATGGAGCGTCGACCTTGAGCTCCGTAGAAACGTCTGGTGTGAGGGCGCTAGAAAAGCGCGACCAGCCTGCGCGAGTTGAGGCGTGCGATGGATGGGCACACCTTGGTGAGAGCTAATAGCGAGGCAGTCGCTATTAGCTCCGGGTGCTTCAGTCGCTTAAGATATTCAGTCTCAGACCCGGTGCGTTCGGGCAGCGCGAGCGCAGGATTTGAGCCACTTTGATGGCAAAGCCGTTTGCCACAGGCCCTTCCCTCACAGCTCTTGACCACGGTGGCATACTCGTTACTCTGATCGAGATAACCTAGGTGCAATGTCCGGCCGCCACATTTGTTCCCGCGATCAAATGTGAGCCTTTGCAGAAGCCTTATATCCAGCATCGCTGGTGTGCCTGGGCCCGATAGCGCCGCCGCGAGAAGGGGCTCGCGCGCGCACCGGCAGTGCCTGTGCGGCGTGGCACTATTCAGCTCGCTTGGCGCTTTCTCCAGTTCCAGAAGGACGGCGCCGTGCCCGCTGATTCGACGAAAGCGTGCCTACGACCGCAAAACCACTGGAAGAAATGATCGCGGCGCTTGCCTGCACGTTGCCGATTGCACTCTGGCCTCTTGCCACTGCAGGCGAGGTGCCCGAGGGCATTGTCCTGCGGCCGGCTTCCTGAGAGACGCGCCCGGTCCAAAAGCCCAAAGCCTATCATTCAGTCTCCTCACCCCTTGATTTGTCGTTTGGTGCGTTCCGGTCAGGTCGCGCTGCCGCGGCGATTTCGTGGCGGAGCCACTGATGTTCCGGGTCACGATGGGAACGCTCGTGCCAGATCAACGCAACCTCATATGGCGTCAGGTCCACGGGAGGATGGAGAACCGCGAGCGGCAGCATGGTAGCGATCTGGGTAGCGATGCGATGCGGCATGACGAGGACAAGATCGGTCGCCGCAATCACAACTGCCGCCGTCAGCACATTGGAGACCGCGATCGGATACCGGCCCAATATCCCCAGCTTGGAAAGTTCGTCATAGACCTGACCGAAGCGGTCGTTGGCGTCTGACAAAATGGAGGCGTGACGCAACTCAGCGAAGGCACTTATGCTCCACTCTCGCTCTAGCACTGGGTGGTCGTGGCGTAGCAGACAGGTGAGGCGGTCCGCGTAAAGCTTACGCCGCAAGAAGCCCGGCGGTGCGGCACTGATCTGCCCAACAGCTAAATCAATCTCACCTTGCTCAAGCCGCCGCAGCGCACAGTCCAACAGCGGATTGGTGACGATGTCGAGATGAGGTGCACGCTCCTGCAGACGGGGCAATAGACGCGGAAGCAAGATGAGCGCTTGATGGTCGGGAATCGCGATAGTTGCCTTCCAGCGCATGTCTCTGGGGGTTAAGCTACGATTCACCATTTCGCGGATCGCGTTCAATACAGACGGCAGCATATTGCCCAGGCGTTCGGCCCGCGGCGTCGGCACCAAACCGCGCGAGCCGCGAACCAACAGATCGTCATTGAACATGCCACGCAGTCTTGATAGTGCCCGGCTCATTGCCGGTTGACTTCGGCCGATGTGTTGGGCCGCATGTGTTATATTCCGGTACTGCAATAGCGCTTCGAGCTCCACCAGCAGGTTCAGGTCGATTGATGTCAAGCTCGGCATCTGTCGTTGCTGTGCGGCGTCACCGTCAACGATGAACGAATGTGACCTCTTCCAAACGGAGTGATCCATAATTTTCTCTCCTCGGACAATGATGTTCTCACCCCACACCCTTGGCCGTTTGCGAGGGATTAAGAAAATCCTTCCTCCGCCTTTCACGATAGCGAACGGCGGGTCGGTTGGAAGCACTTAGGCTATGACGATGCGTTCAAGGGTCCGGCGCGGTATAGACATTTGCAGGCATTCCCTAACTTGAGTTTAGCTCAACGCGCCAAAACAGCATGCCCGACATATGCCGAAATTATATTCGTTTCCTGAACTCAGTTTATTGGATGCCCGAACTGCCAATTATGATCCCTTTGCAACAATGCCTCTCGGCGTGATTCCACTTTGCCTGCGATAGTGCACACGCCTTTCTAGTCGAATTCCCCGAGAGTGCAAAAATCGAGTTTCGCATGGCTGTCATCCACGCCATGGATACATTCGTTTTCATGCTTCTTGGTCAATGTGCTCGTACTAACTGGAGGCCCTCACCTCCGACGCTCAGGACCTGTGTCGCGCCAGCGGCCCTGTCCGGCCGCGTTGATGAGCCCTACGCCAGCGCTGTTTCGCTAACGCTTCTTCGCAAGGAGTTCCTCAATCATGTCCGCAGCGCATGTTGGGATTTGAAGTTTGCATGGCAAGGAAACGTCAGAAAGCACTAGGATGTCCTTACTATTCATTTATCGGAGAGAGATCCCATTGATGTGTCCACGACATTGCAGCCCGGAGCCAGGCCCAACAAAGATGATGCGGTTTAGCAGTGGGCGGTGGGACGCACAAATGGGGGCTGCGTGCTCTGCCGGCGAGCTGACGCACCAAGGCGGCCATACGCTAGACCAAGGCTGCACGACACCAAAAGCTATTCTGAATCTTGACGCGCGGGTGCCTATTCAGCCACGCACTTCATGGCAATTGCATCGCCGCTAAAATGATCATGACGATTAGCTGCGGTCAAATTGACTCGGCCACGTTGTGGTCGAGCGCCCATTCGCATGAGGGTGTCTAAGACACGCCAGGTTGAGTTCTACTGAGCGCCTGATCCCTGTTTCGCGGTTTCATAGAGACCCGTGACTTGCCCTGAGCGCCGTTACCCCGACGGCGTCATTTGGCAATAAGAGTTACTGTTTGGATGTCAATGACCCGCACTGTGGACACGTCAAAGCATGCGTTTTAAGGGCCTCGATCTCAATCTTCTAGTTGCGTTCGATGCTCTGATGTCACAACAAAGCGTCACCGCAGCTGCACGTAGCATTAACCTCAGTCAGCCGGCCATGAGTTCTGCTCTCGCCCGGCTACGCACCTATTTCGGTGATGAGCTGTTTACAATGCAGGGCCGCAAATTCCTCCCAACTCCGCGTGCCAAAGCCCTTGCCCCCGCAGTCCGCGATGTTCTGCTTCATATTCAGTTTTCCATCATTTCATGCGACGTGTTCAATCCTGCCATGTCCGAGCGACGTTTCAGAATTATTGTGTCCGATTTCGTGACACTTGTCTTCTTCGAAAAGGTTGTAGAGCGTGTGGCGCGGGAGGCTCCAGCCGTCGGCTTTGAATTGCTGGCTCCCGCCGATGAACCCAATGAGCTACTCCGGCGCGGTGAAATCGATTTCCTAATCCTTCCTGAGCAGTTCATGTCGAACGCGCATCCCCAAGCGAGACTGTTTGAGGAGACACTCGTCTGCGTGGGCTGCGCCATGAACAAACAACTTTCACAGCAGCTTTCCCCTGAGAAATACCTGTCGATGGGGCATGTTGTAGCCAAGTTCGGGCCTGCGCTGAAGCCCTCCATCGAAGAATGGTTACTGGTCGAGCACGGTCTAAAGAGGCGCATTGAGGTCGTCGCGCCCGGCTTCAGCTTGATCCCGCCGCTGCTGTCAGGGACCGAGCGTATAGCGACCATACCCTTGCGGCTCGCCTGTCATTTCGCAAAGTTAATTCCCTTGCGGATCGTCGAGCTCCCGCTGGCACTTCCAGCATTTACCATGGCCGTCCAGTGGCCCGCCCGTCGCAACAGGGATCAGGCAAGCATTTGGATGCAAGAGATTTTGCTACAGGAGGCCGGTCGCATGGCTGCCCTGACTAACGCCAGCGGACGTCCTGGGCCCAGCGGCGTTTGAGAAATGCATTTCACAGACTTTGACAGTTCTCATGGTGTGCTAGGTGTCGCCGCTGCACGAGGCCCTTCTCGCCCTTGCACTTAATGTAGCCATCCATTACGTGGTCTGCTCGTCGACTTGGCTCCTTCTAGCAGGTCTGGCTGGTCCTCGCCTTGCCATTCGAAGAAGAGCTGGCCGAGCTCGGCGCGCGCCGCCGCCGGCGGCACTACCCCAAGAGGGGCCGCCACCGAGAGCCAATCGATCTGACGGAATAGGCTTTGCCACCCGCTTCTGTCAAGCGAAGCGAGGAATTGACCCCTTGGGCGAAACGAAGATTTGACCCCCTTCATTGATTGGTCGTTTCGTTTGGTTCAAGCGCCGCTCCGGCCTTCTGCAGAAGGCCGGAGCGGCGCTTTTCGCGAAGCCGATAGCTGTCGCCTCGGATGGTGATCACGGTCGAATGATGAAGCAGGCGGTCCAGTATCGCCGTGGCAACCACTGGGTCACCAAAGACGCTTCCCCATTCTCCCACAGAGCGGTTGGAGGTGATCAGGATTGATCCCTTCTCATAGCGCCGAGAGACCAATTGGAAGAACAGGTGGGCGGCGTTGGCTTCGAACGGAAGATAGCCGAGCTCGTCGATGATCAGCAATTTCGGCCGCGACAAGATCGTCAATTGCTTGTCGAGCGAACCATCGTTGTGTGCTTTGGCCAGCATCGCTACCAACGTGGCAGCGGTCACGAACTGCACGTTGTAGTTCTGACGTATCGCCTCGCGGCCAAGGCTGACAGCAAGGTGGGTTTTACCCGTACCAGGAGGCCCAAGGAATAGGACCGTATCGCCGTGAGCGATCCAGCGGCAGGTCGCCAGTTCCCTGATTTGCCCATGATCAAGCGACGGCTGCGCCTCGAAGTCAAAGCCGTCGAGTTCGCGCACGAACGGGAACTGCGCCAGCTTGCTCGACATGGAGATGCGCCGCTCATCGCGCCGGGCAATCTCTCGCGATACCAGGAATGCCAGAGCTTCGCGCAAGTTCATCTTCGAGCGGGCCGCCTCGTCAAGCAGAGTGTCGAGCTGATCGCGGATCGCCGTCAGTTTCAGTCGATCGAGTGTTGCGATGAGCAGGTCGTGATCCACGTTCGTCATCACCAGCCTCCTCCAACAACCGCCTCGTATTCGGCGAGCGGCCGCAGCAAGGCGGCTGGCGCTATCTCAACTGGAGCTGTGCGCACCAGTCCTTCGCTACCAGCCACGCCAACAAAATGGGACCGGTCCACGATCCGTTGTCGCCGTCCCTGGCAGAGAGCATGATCGGCCACTACCTGGCCCGCGTGACGGATGATCACACGGCCTGTTCAATCCGGCTTGCGTGACTTGCAGGGAACGGACGATGCGGGGACAGCCTGGTTTTTGGGATCTGGACGAGCGGTATCAGCAGGTGAGTGCCGTCGGCGATCCGCTGGAGAAGCTCAACGCCATCATTCCCTGGGCTGTATTCGAGAAGTCTTTGGCGAAGGCGCTGAAGCGATCCGACGGATCGAAGGGGGGGACGGCCTGCCTTTCCTTCGGTGCTGATGTTCAAGATCCTGGTGCTACAGGCGCTCTACAATCTCTCCGACAACCAGGCTGAATTCGTCATACAGGACCGGCTGTCGTTCATGCGGGTCCTCGGCCTTTCCCTGTCCGAGAAGGTGCCGGACGCCAAGACGATCTGGCTGTTTCGCGATAACCTGGTGCGGGCCGGTGCCATCGACAATCTGTTCGCCCCGCTTCGACAAGCATCTGTTGCGGTCCGGCTACCTGGCCAAGGGCGGTCAGATCGTTGGTGCAACGATCATCCAGGCCCCCAAGCAGCACAATAGCCAGGACGAGAAAGAGGCGATCAAAGCGGGCGAGATCCCCGAGGCCTGGAAGGACAAGGCCGGCCAAGCTTGCCCAGAAGGATCGTGACGCGCGTTGGACGGTGTTCGAGGACATGCGCTACCTGGAGAGCCGGATCGCAGAGGCAAGTCGACAGATTGAAGCCGTCGCCGATGGCAGCGACACCGAACGCCGACTGATGACCGTTCCCGGCATTGGCGCTCTGGCGGCAACGGGTCTCATGGCTGCAGCCGGGACTGGGCGGCAGTTCCGCAGAGCACGCGACATGGCGGCTTGGCTCGGTCTGGTTCCCCGAGAGTATTCAACCGGAGGCAAGACGACGTTGCTCGGTATCAGCAAGCAGCTCCTATCTGCGTAGATTGTTGATCCATGGTGCCCGAACGTGCTTGCTCCACCTCAATCGAGCCCGCGACCGTCTTGGGTCATAGCTGGATAGCCTCCAATCCCGAATGCACAACAACAAGGCGGCCGTTGACTAGCGCCTCCTTCAGATCGCGGCTTTCACGACGCAGCGCTTTCACCTCATCACTGGTCGCCGAGCGGGCGGTGTCACCGGCAAGCCGTTTCTTGCCCGCCTCCAGGAATTCCTTCAACCAGCTATAATACAGGCGCTCCGCGATCCCCTCGCGACGGCAGATCGCGGCGATGCTGTCGTCGGCGCGAAGGCCCTCCAGCACGATACGGATTTTGTCCTCGGCCGAATGATGCTTGCGCGTGGGGCGCCGAATGTCCTTGATTGTCTTCTCGGCCGCCGATGTCTGCGGCCCGGATTTATGTCCCATGTTCACTTCCTTCGATAGAGCTACGATGAGCCGAAAATCCTCTTTTCTCAACTAAACCAACGCTGTCTCATGGGCGCTGATCCGGGACAATCGACAATGGATTCTCAGCAACATCGCCTTCGGCGCGAGGCTGTTCGAGCACTTCGGCGAACTGCTGCAACAATGCACGAGTTCCCGGAAGCATTTCCTTCGCTGGGCCGATGATATGGCATACGAGGCGATAGGCAAGGCGTCGCTTCTCGCACTCGGGCAACAGAATCGGCAGGGTCTGGATCGCGTGCTCCACCTCATCGCTGGCTATAGATGCCTGCTGACGAATTATGGTTTGCAGGCGTTCAGTGTCTAGCGACTTAAAAGGTTCAATTTTGAGGACATCCACCCAGCGCCTGAGACGATCGCGGCGTACTGAGTGACGATCTTTCACAAGGAGCACCAACATGCGAATGACAGCTTCGACGAAGCCGCCGGCTTTGCTGTCCGAAAGCGCTGTAATGGATCCGGATACCTGCTGCCGATCATCAACAAGGGTGCTTTCTTCGTTCCACTTGCGGAAATGTTCAATGTAGCATACCCAAGGCGTGTTCCAGAGGGTGAGAAACAACATCTCACTGGACATGTCACGACACTCGCGCCAGAACTCCAGGGTCGACCTAACGCTCAGGACCCAGGCAGCTTCCACAGCTAGAAAGGGGTTATCCTCTGAGGCTTTGTGGCGGCATTCTCTTACCAGTTTGGCTGCATACTCGACGCTGCCAGTGAACGGATTGTTTGAAGACGTTAACGTCCGCGAAAGACGCAGCGGGTGCATGGCCCGGCCGAGTTCTGCTCCAAAATTCGTGACTGCCATCTTTACAAACGGGCGTGCCAGCATCTGATAGAGCTGCGCCTGAAACTCGGAGACGCGGCTGACGGCGGTGAAGGCGCTTTCGCAATCAAAATTGTCGCAGAGAGCTCTAATGTCGTCAAAGCTGCGCTCCGCGATTTCGACAGAATAAGGCTCGTTTGCTCCAACCTCTTTGAAATTCTTAATGCATAGCTCATAGATACCGGGTGCCAGCAACTCGATTGCATCTAGCGTTGTGACGACCTCGTGGTACTCTTTGCTCATGACATCTGACGAGATGAAAATTCCGAGATGGCCAACTTCATCGTTTAGTAAGTAGATGATGCGCTTGCCGAGCAAGCGTAGTTCTTGCTTGTGCTGGGGGAGTAATTTGGTCGCCGTGGCTGGAAAAGACGACAAGGGGTGCGCGGATTTCCTTCAGATCGATAGCTGGTCGCCCAGGCTCCAATCGAGCTCGGCCTTTCACGAGCCGACTGCCGACAAAAAGATGTTCAATGATCCAACGGATTTCGTTCTCAGCGAGAAGGCAGAAGCTACTCCACCATGTCTCGGCTCGAATAAAAGTCTCCTGCGCCGTGTCTACGTCGCGGAACAGATCGAAATAGCGGAACAGCTGACGATCAGGTCTGAACATCAAGAGATTCAATGTGAGATGGGCGCCGTCGAATAGTCCGCCCCCAAGATCGGACAGGAACATGACTGTCCAAGTCCCACCGAGTAGACCTGCATTGTAACGGAAGGAGTGGTGTCCGAGCTTGCCCGCGGTGAACGACACTGGAGCGCCATTGACCACGACGGGACCTTCCAAGTCGGGGTATGTTGCAACGAGGTTAAGAGTCGCCCAACCACCTTGGCAGTTTCCAATCAAGACTGGTTTGCTGGCGTTTGGATGCCGACGCGCGACCTCGCGGACGAATACCATTTCGGTCTCCATGACGCTAGAGAGATTCTGCCCCTCCTCCGGCAGGCGTCGGAACGAAATAAGGTAGACCTGATGTCCGCAGCGCAGTGCCCAACCAACTTGGCTTTCGGCGTTGTGGCCGCCAGCGCCTACACCATGTCCAGCGCGCGGACAGATTATAATAACTGGGCGACGAGTTTCATCGACCACTACATCATCTGGCGGGATTATACGAAGCAACAAATAATTGGACTTTACGGGCAAATCCCGTCCATCCATGATTACTTCATGTTCGTAGAACAGTACGGGGGGACATCCGGCCGCCTCATGTTCGTTGAAGAGGTCGCCAGTCACTCTGAAGACATCCGCAGTTAACGCGGAGCGTTCGGCCGCGTCCTGAAGGTATTCCCACCAAAACGCCTCAAGTTTTCCGTTTTCGTTCACTTCGAGCAGCCGCGCTAACAACTCCTTATTACTCCGGAGTTTGTGGGCGTTGCTCTCCAATTGGGCGTTGACTATGCGCTGAATGCGCCGATGTAGGGCGATCAATATGGTGAACGCAGCGCCATTGGTTGCAGCCACAATGTCTTCTAGGAAGGTCCCAAAGCAACGTGGAATGCAGAACTGTTCTAGTTGACTTGATGTCGCTTTCGAACGGCGGACCGGATCGTGCATTGCAAATTGGTTTGCCATGATATGCTCTCCTTCGCTCGTTTGCCGCTGTCGATGGTCGGCAGGCTCAGGTTCGACATAAACTCGTTCGACGGATGTGAGCCGAATGGTACGGCTTGGGCAGCAGTCTGCCTGCCCACCTCTTCGGTCATCACGCGAGTCGATCCTTGCATGTGTCGAAGTCCTCGGTCGTGATCCCATTACCAACAGGCAACCTCAACAACTTTGCGGCGAGCAGTTCCGAGATTGTTGATCTCCTCGGATCGCTAATCGTGAGACGTATCTCGCCCATCTTTTGAACCGCACGTGGCATGCCAAACGAGAAACTCTTTAGTAACAACATGATCGCGCTGAAACACAATGGCTCATTCCGAACATTGTCCAACATCCGACCAAGGGTTCGAGGTGTGCGTTTAGGTTGACCTGCCACTGAACTTTCATCGAGCGGCGATTAGAGTCTCGGTGGTTTTGAACCGCTCCCAAACGTTGGACCAGCGGAGGCTGGAGTTTTCCGGCTTCAGTCAGGGAGGCGGGCTGGTTACGCTTCCCGGATTCATCAGTGCGATCGGGACCTTGTTTCCGATCGCACCATGTGGCCGAACCTCATTGTAGTCTCTACGCCAATCCTCCATCTTTTCGCGGGCATCCGCAAGGGTCAGGAACCAATGTTGGTTCAGGCATTCTGCCCGGAAGCGGCCGTTGAACGCCTCGATGAATGCGTTATCGGTCGGTTTGCCAGGGCGTGAGAAGTCCAGCGTGACGCCTTTCGCATAGGCCCAGAGATCGAGATCGCGTGATACGAACTCGGTGCCCTGATCGACGCGGATCGTCTTGGGATAGCCGATCTGGCGGCATACCCGCTCGAGCGTTTGCACAACATCTTCTCCGCGATAGCTGTGCCTTGGATCAAGCACCGGGACGTAGCGTGAGAAGGTGTCCACCACGGTCAGAACGCGTAGCTTCTTGCCGGTGGCGAGCTGGTCGTGAACAAAGTCCATCGCCCATACATCATTCGGTCCGACGGCTATTTGCCGATCCTCGCGCAGCTTGGCTTTCACCCGGCGTTTCGGTGTCTTGTTACGCAATTGCAGGCCCAAGTCCCTGTAAATGCGGTAGGTCCGCTTGATATTGGCACCCCAACCCTCGCGCTCCAGCAGCACATGCACACGACGATAACCATAGCGGACACGGGTCTCGCAGATCTCACGGATACGACGCTCAAGACCGGCCTGATCGGCACGGCGGGAGGTGTAGTGATGGGTCGACCGATCGAAGTCCAGCGCCCCACAGGCACGCCGGATCGATATCGCCCAGTCCTGGCACATGCCTTTCACCATCTCCCGCTTGCGAGCAGGCCTTAGAGCTTTCGGCGAATGACGTCCTGCAACATCTCGCGGTCCAACGTCAGATCCGCGACGATCTTCTTCAGCCGCGCATTCTCGTCCTCGAGCTGCTTCAGCTTCTTCATCTCCGGAGGCAGCATGCCCGCGTATTTTTTCTTCCAGTTGAAATAGGTCGCCTGGCTGATCCCCGCCTTCCGGCAGATCTCGGCGACCGTCACGCCTTCATCACCCTGCTTCAAAATGAACGCCTTCTGTGCGTCCGAAAACTGCGATGCTTTCATCGTCTTCCGTTCCTTTCCCAGCCAGGAAAAATGCACCGGAAAACTCTAGCCAAAACTGGTCCAGTTTGAAGGGTTCAGATCACTTGCGGGTATGACCCCGAGTAAAGTGGACGTGCTCTAATAGTCGCTTGGTTTGAATTGGCTGTCATGGCGGCAAAACGTGATGAACCGCGCCGGGTTTGCCGGAGGCTCCAACTTCTGAGAAAGTGGAGCCGATATGAGCAAGACAACAAACAAATTTTCACCTGAAGTCCGCGCCCGAGCAGTGCGGATGGTTTTGGATCACCAAGGGGAATATTCCTCGCGATGGGCGGCGGTTTCCTCGATCGCCGCCAAGATCGGCTGCATGGCGCAGACGCTCAATGAATGGGTGAAGAAGGCGGAAGTGGACGATGGTTCCCGGCCTGGACTCCCAAGCGAAGTCGCCGAGAAGATGAAGGCTCTGGAGCGGGAGAACCGCGAGCTTCGGCAGGCCAATGAGATACTGCGCAAAGCGTCCGCTTATTTCGCGATGGCGGAGCTCGACCGCCCATTGAAGCGATGATCTCCTTTATCGACGAACACCGCTCCGTATTCGGGGTCGAGCCGATCTGCAGGCTGCTGCCGATTGCCCCATCAACCTACTACGAGAACGTTGCCAAACGCCTGGACGTGGACCGGTTATCGGTCCGCGCCCGCAGCGACATTGCCTTGAAGATCGAGATACGCCGTGTGTTCGAGGCGAACTTCCGCGTCTACGGCGTGCGCAAGGTCTGGCGGCAATTGAAGCGGGAGGGCTTCGATATAGCCCGCTGCACCGTCGCCCGGCTCATGCGATCGATGGGACTTCAGGGTATCATCCGGGGCAAGCCGATCCGCACGACGATCCCGGACAAGACGGCTCCGAGCCCGCTCGATCGGGTGAACCGCCAGTTCAAGGCTCCTGCGCCGAACAGGCTCTGGGTTTCGGATTTCACCTATGTGGCCACCTGGCAAGGCTTCGTCTACGTGGCCTTCGTCATCGACGCCTTCGCGCGCCGGATTGTCGGCTGGCGGGTGAGCCGGACGGCGCATGCCGGGTTCGTCCTCGATGCTTTGGAACAGGCGCTTCATGAGCGGCGTCCCGTTCATGGTGGCGGCCTGATTCACCACTCGGACAGGGGCGTTCAATACGTGTCGATTAAGTATTCGGAGCGATTGGCGGAGGCAGGCATCGAGCCTTCCGTCGGAAGCGTCGGCGACTCTTACGACAACGCCCTCGCCGAAACGATCAACGGCCTCTACAAGGCCGAGGTCATCCATCGGCGAGGACCGTGGCGCAGCTTCGAAGCGGTTGAATTCGCCACTCTGGAATGGGTCGACTGGTTCAACCATCGACGGCTTCTGGAGCCCATCGGCAACATTCCCCCCGCCGAAGCCGAGGAGCAGTATTACGCCATGCTGGACGAACCAGCCATGGCTGCATAACTTAAACCAAACAGCCTCCGGCAAACCCGGCGCGGTTCATGACGGCGACATACGGCAACAAAAGCCTCTCCATTCGCCCAAGCTGCGGTCCCCGACGGAAGATGGCCCAACTCATCAACGCCGAGGCGTCAAAGCCACAAGTTACTCCAAATGAACTTCTAGTGGCTCAATTAGTCTCCTGAACGTCGCCAGAACGATCCACATTCCCAAGACAACCAAGGCTATAGTGGGATGTCCATAGTCGGGAAACTGAGCAAAGAAGCCTGAGATGTCATTATTCAACCCTTCGGAGATCGGCTGTTCATACTTTTGGAGCATATGATTGGTGAGTAGCCAGCCAAAACAGGCAAGGAAAAACGACGTCAGGCTTGACACCCCGAAGCACTTTATCAACAAAGGTACATAAAAGGGGAGAAAACTATAAAATATCCTGGTCACGTCCGATCCGCCACCTATTGACAAAAATCCGGAGTATACTGATGCGACGATGGAAAATATCACGGTGTCGTCCGATTTAATGTGGTTAAATGTCCGCTTATCCAAAACAACGTACAGCGGACCGAGAGTAAGCGATATAGCAGCGAGCGAGCCTAAGACATGAGCGGGCTCAGATAGAAAGCGATAGAACCAAAAGAGTGCGGTAATGAGTTGCGATTGGGGTTCGCACTCGGATACTAAAAGCATCAGTTCTTTTAGAGCATACCCCGAGATGATAATAGATATACATGTCATCCAAGCGGCGCTGCTTCTCTGTGCATTTTTGATATAGAAACCTACCAGCAGTGGCAGAAGATAAAAACCAGCTTCCCTGAATGGAATTCCTGCCAAGCATATAATACTTGCGAGAAGATAGTTCTTCTTTATGATGAAAATCAGACAAAACGAAAGGATAAGGAGAAACGGGGGGTCCATGTAAGCCGGATAGAAGTTTGTAAATTTTACCGGCGCAAAATACAGGAAGGACGACGCCGCAATCACTGCCGTCAAACCTTTCATGCTCCCATGCCAGAGTGAGCGTGTTGCAAGTAGCAAAGTGGCGGAGAACAACCCCGAGGCAACCAAGTTGAACCCATAAAAGCCGAAGCGATTATGAAAAATGTTCACGAGGATCCAAGGTGTCCCAACGCGGGCACAATATGGAAAGGCTATGCGCGACCGCAAGCTACCCTCAGCAGCTAAGAACCGAAGAAGTCTGTCATAGTATACTGCATCCCACTCCGAGCCATTCGATATGCGGAACGGTTCTTGAGCAATGAAAATCCATATCACGCCGAACATGCCAGCAATGATGAAAGATCCAGCAATAAAGTATTCTATTTGCTTTGTTGTTGGAACGAAGCCGATCACATCCTTACCCTCTTGAAAAGCCCCTCCGGGATAAGTCTGATGATCAGCATGATCATATGCCAGGCTGGACGAACGTATATAACGTTCTTCTTTCGCTCGACGGCGACGACGATACTTTCGGCAACCTCGCTCGGTTGCGCCGTGAGCCTTGCTGGGAGATTCATGCCTTCAGTCATCTTGGTCGCGACATAACCCGGTAGCACAGTCACAACATGTACGCCGCGTTTCGCCAAACGACTGCGAAGCCCGGACAGAAAGGCAGTGAAGCCCGCCTTCGCGGAGCCGTAGACGTAATTGGTCGCGCGTCCGCGCGTGCCCGCGACCGAACTGAGGCCAACCAGAGTGCCGGATCCGCGTTCTTCGAACCGGTTGGCCAACAATGCCAGGATATTGGCAGGCCCTTCGTAGTTGCTACGCATAATGCAACTGGCGAGGAGCTGATCGCGCTCGCTTCGTTCCTGGCTCCCCATCAAGCCGACGACGCTTACGGCGACCTCGGGCAACTCGGGCAGCATGGCCAGGAACTGGGCGTGAGTTTCCGTCAGAAGTGCATCAAATTCATGTAGGGTGACTGGGACTCCATATCGTAGCTGCAAATTAGTCTTTTCAGCATCGAGTGTTTCTGATTGGCGCGCGGCTAATTGGATCGGATGGCCCAGCGCTGCAAACTTGTGCGCCACGGCATTGCCTACATCCGAACGTGCACCCAAGATAAGAACGGACGGCTTCATCACAGCACAAGTCTTTCCGCTTGCGCCGATTGGAACGAGCTTTTCCAGCCGTTTTTCGCCCTCATTCGAACGAAGCTTGCAACCCGGCCATCGGAAGCACGTAGCGTTTCAGCAGACATGCGGCTGTCCTTTGCGAGATAAAAGCGCCCGCCGTGCTCGATTGTAATTCGGTCAAGGTTTGCCAATAGATGGGAGGTTTTGGTCGTGATGGGAAAATCAAGAGCAAGGGAGTAGCCTTCCATTGGGAATGAAAAGCGGCTCTCCTGCGGACCGAACCGCTTGAGAACGGCCAAGAACGATCCAAAGCCTGCCTTGGCGACTGTCTGCAGCAAAGCCGAGAGCCCTTCTTCCGAGCGCTTTATGGGAATGACGCACTGGAACTGGGCGAACCCCTTGCGCCCGTAGATCCGATGCCATTCGGCAACTGCGTCGAGGGGATAGAAGTAGCTATCCCAGTCAACGAGTTGCTGACCTCGATTCCAAACGCCAATTCGATAGTATAGCGCGTTGAAGGCCCGAAGACTAAACCGATTGAGAGCAAAGCCTGGAAAATTGAACGGAACGGAAAGTTTGCGTTTTGCCGGAGTAGCGAAAGGGTGCAGAGACCGATATGTTGGAAGATCAGAGGCGTTCGCGTGATCTCCCAGGAAGACAAGGGAGCGCCCCAGGTTTTTCCCCGTCCCAAGGCAGTCAATCCACGCCACAGAATAAGTCGAATCTTGAGCCCGTTCTAGAGCTGTCATCGCTGATTTGAGGTTCGGCGCGGGTATTGTTGTCTGGCGGATCCATCCGGTTTCGACTGAGCGCAAACGGATTGCCGCCCGCAAAATGATTCCGGTCAGCCCCATGCCGCCGAGAGTGTGCTCAAAGAGCTCTACGTGGCTTTTGCGTGAGCAGCGCTGGATGGAGCCATCGACCCCCATTACATCGATCCAGTCCACGCATCCCCGAAAACTTCCATGCTTGCGATGGTTCTTGCCATGAACGTCGGCGGCTATCATGCCGCCCAACGTCACGAACTTCGTGCCCGGCGTGACCATCGGGAACCAACCTCGGGGCAGGAAAGCCGCGATGATGTCGCAAAGAATAACTCCAGCTTCCGCGATCAACTGTCCCGTTTTCGGATCAAAGGCCAACATTCGGTTCAAACGCCGCATATCAATTGTTGCTGATGAATTGATGGCGCTGTCCCCATAGGCCCTACCGCAGCCGCGCGCGATCACACTCGGCTTTGAAGCTAACAGCTTCTGGAGAGCTTCGAGGTCACGGGGCACATAGACTTGCGCGTTCACGAGCGGAGACCTTCCCCAACCCGAGAGCTTCATGGAGCAATCCTCACTCGGTGACCTGCAAACACGAAGCGTTTATCTAGTTGGTACTTGACCAGATAGCCGATTGTCAGACCAACGGCAGCACCCAAGTCACGCATCAGCTCAGTTCTCCAGACCCACCAGGAAGCCGCCTCAGCACTCCAGAAAATGATTGTGGTGAGGGCGCCCACTGCCGTATAGAGTGAGAACTTCCACCCATCGTTTTTGAGGCCGATTTCCTGATCGTCGAAAATCCAAAACTTGTCGAGCAGGTATTTGATCATCAGCCCGGCAATGGTGCCTACGCTCATGGCAAGCACAAAAATGGCGCTCCTATTCCCGAACTGAAGGACGGAATGTTGCATGGTGACATTGACCACCATTGCGATGGCGGCGAATGCCGCATAGCGTAACGCTAGACCCTGCCGTTTCACCTCAGCACTCCGCCTGCAACGAAGACCAGAATGATCGCTAGGCATACCTGGCTGGTCCGATCCTTCGCGGCGTAGATCACCGGGTCGTCATGCATATTGCCGCGGTGCGACACCATCACTGTGCGGGTGATCCAATAGAGCAGGATTACGCAGACGCCCCACAGCATTTGAGGATGGGGATAGAGCTCCATTACGAGAGGCGAATTCACATAATATGTCATCACCAGCACAGATACGTACCCCGCCCCAACCGCGATCATGGAGATGATTGGCAGGTCGTTGACGTGGTAACCTCGACCCGTAGCCTGCAGACTCCTACGCTCGGCGCCGTCAACCAATTCACTTTGTCGCTTCACCGCGGCTAACGACAGAAAAAAGAATACTGAAAAGGCAATGAGCAAGACGGATAACGGAGTTGATGTCGCGATTCCACCGGCAACGATGCGAATGGTGTAGAGACCTGCGAGAATACAGATATCGATTACAATGCGTCGTTTCAAATGCAGGGAATAGGCCGTGGTCACAAGGAAATAGCCCGCCACCACCAGGAAAAAGCCCCAGCCGATGAACATTGCTATCAGTCCGCCTGGAAGAATGAGCCCCGCTGCCATCCAGGTTCCGTGTGCGGTGGGGATGCTGTGTGAGGCAAACGGGCGGTACCGCTTGCGCGGATGCGCCCGATCTGCGCAGACATCAAGGAGATCGTTCATGACATAAACGCTAGAAGCCACCAAGCTGAAGCAGACGAACGCTTCCAGTGATAAGAGGAGCGTCGGCCAATCGAGTTTATGTGCAGCGAGGGCCGGCAAGAACACCAACACATTCTTCAGCCATTGGTGCGGCCGAAATGCATTGACGTAGGGCTTGAAGGACCTCGCTTCAGCTATAGTCGTTTCCGACACTGTCTGGCCACCCCCGCAATGGGTATCGGCGAACCCATCGCAGGCATCAGACTTACCGTCGAGCATTGCGGCAACATCATTTGCCCCGGCGTTCTCAAAACCATAGGGCGCGACGGTAAACACCCGCGGCCGAACTGTTCTCTTGAATACCGTGGAGTCAAATGCATGGTGGGTGATGTGGGGCTCGAACCCGATGGTCCCAGTGTCACCTGGACTTGGGTGTACATGAGCCTTCTCGTCTTTGCTGCCGACACTCATAGTATCCTCTCACTTTGAGCCAAAATGGCATCAAGCTGGCTTACAAAAAACATCCAGTTGAGCACCATAGAAATGGTCCAGTCGGAAGGCCGATCCGAACTCAGTATCTGCCTGGTTGCGATGAGACCAACTGGTTCGACGGGGCGGCCTCACCACATTAGAAGCTTCTGCTATGCAAGATTGAACAGAATCAGGAAAATTGATTGTTTGGATGGTTGGCATTCACACTATGGATACAAGCGAATTGTTTTCAGCACAGAACTAGCAGTTGAAGGAAGCGAAAATGGCCAGCGACCGAAACCACTGGACTACTTGATCTGGCGGATCTTCGGATTGATCAGTTCGGCAACCAGCCAGCGGGGCCGGAAGTCCTAAGAGTATGCTCGATCAATAGTTATCCTTTCTGGGCTCGCGCGATTTGCTCTTGCCGTTTGCCGGACTGATGCGCTCAAGAGCCAAGGCTCGGATGAGGCGATTGACGCTTCCAAGTCCTTGTCGAGGTGCAGGCATGGCCGAGCCATGCGAAAGGGCCCGGTGCGTACGTCGCTGCGAAAACGGCCAACTGAGAGAACAGATCGGGAATATTCTGCTCGTGAGTTGAATGGGGGATGTCCGCACGCAAAGATGCCTGCACGCAGGCCGAGTCGTGTGGGAGCGTGGCGTGAAACGAGATTGGGATGGAGCAGAGCTTTCCAGGTGGTGGAGCCTGAGTTTTGACGAACTGGAGCTGATCGAAACGAAACCGCCGCGGACCCGGCTTGGTTTTGCCGCACAGTTGAAGATGTACCGCCTTGCTGGCCGCTTCGCCGAACATGTGGGTGAAGTCGCGGCGGAACCCGTCGCCTATTTGGCCGAACAACTCGCGGCCGCCCCGTCCGATCTGGAGGAATATGACTGGGCCGGTCGCACCGGCCGACGACACCGCGAAGAGATATTGGCGTTTCTTGCCATCCGTCGCATGACGGAGGACGATCGAAACGATCTCGCAACCTGGCTTGAAGCTGAGATCTGCCCCAAAGCGATGTCGGTTGCGGCGATGGTTGACGAGGTTTGTCTGTGGTGCCGCGACCGTGACATCCAAACGCCGGCGATCGGCGAGGTGGACCGTTTTACGCGCTCGGCGCGCCGCACATTTGAAGGGGGCTTTCTGCAGCGGATTGCTTCCGTCTTGAGCTCGGATGCTGCCGCAAAACTGGAGGTTTCGCTGACCGACGCCGACAGCCCGACTGGCTTCAATACCATGAAGGCCGATCCGGGGCGGGTTGGATTGGAAAGCATCTTCGTCGTGGCTGAGCGGCTTTCCTTTATCCGCTCGTTGCAGCTTCAGGCCGGCCTGATTGCCGGTGCAGGCGCCGCTACTGTGGAGCGGTTGTACCGCCGCGTCAGCCAGGAAACCGCGCGAGAAGTTCGGCGCCACCCTCAGCCGCGGCGCCTGGGTCTTTACGCCATCTTCCTTGCCTGCCGCGAGGCGGAAATCGTTGACGCGGTCGTCGATCTCCTGGTCGAGACGGTGCACAAGATGGCAGCGAAGGCGGAACGCAAGGTCGTGGCGTCGATCGCCAAGGACATTCAGAAAGTGCAGGGCAAGGAGCGCCTGCTGGCTCGGATCGCCGAGGCGGCGATCGACGCGCCGGATGGAGCGGTGCGCGAGGTCATCTTTCCGATTGCCGACCAAGCGATACTTGCGGCTCTGGTCCGCGAATACAAGGCTGGCGGTTCCTACCAACAGCGAGTCCATGCGGTCCTGCGTTCCTCCTACGGCGGTCATTATCGACGCATGCTGCCGAAGTTGTTGAGCCTGCTCGAATTCCGGTCGAACAATGCAGCACATCGGCCCGTCATCGCGGCGCTGGAATGGCTCAAGCGTCTGCTCGACGAGGGCGACGACCGACGCATCGTTCGCCCGCAGAACGGTCTGCCGATTGAGGGCGTGGTTCCCGCACGGTGGCGAGACCTGGTCGTGGAGTCGGACGATGCTGGCGGTTGGCGTGTCAACCGCATCAACTATGAAATCTGCGTGCTGACATCGCTGCGAGAGCGGATTCGCTGCAAGGAAATCTGGGTGGTTGGAGCCGACCGCTACCGCAACCCGGACGAGGACCTGCCCCAGGATTTCGGCGAGCGACGTGCCGACTATTATCGCGATCTCGGCCAGACCATGGACGCACAAGCATTCGTTGCCCGTCTCAAGGGGGAGATGACGACGGGGCTGCGTCGCCTGGATGCCGGCCTCCCCGGCAATCGACATGTTCGGCTCTTGTGGCGCGGCCGCAACCGTATTTCGCTATCGCCTCTGGAGCCACTGCCGGCCCAACCAAATCTCGATACGGTGAAGGCGGAGATCGAACGCCGCTGGCCAGCGACCGGTCTGCTGGACGTGCTCAAGGAAGCCGCGCTGCGGACAGGTTTTCTGGAGCAGTTCAGGACCTCCGGCGATCGCGTTATCCTCGACCCTGACACCCTGCAACGCCGGTTGCTGCTTTGCCTTTACGGTCTCGGCACCAATGCCGGGCTGAAGCGTGTCAGTTCCGGCACGGAGGGTGTCACCTATGCCGAGTCGCTCCATGTCCGTCGTCGCTTCATTCAAAAAGAGGCGCTAAAGGCAGCGACTGCCTCTGTCACCAACGCCTTGCTTGCCGTGCGCGACCCTCTTGTTTGGGGCGAAGGCACCACGTCGTGCGCGTCGGACTCGAAAAAGTTCGGCGCCTGGGATCAGAACCTGATGGCCGAATGGCATGTCCGTTATGGCGGGCGCGGTGTGATGATCTATTGGCACGTCGCACGCCAGGCAACCTGCATTTATTCGCAGCTCAAGCGCTGCTCCTCTTCCGAAGTCGCAGCGATGATCGAAGGGGTATTGCGGCATTGCACGGACGCTGAAATTCAGAGCCAGTATGTCGACAGCCATGGGCAGAGCGAGGTCGCTTTCGCCTTCTGCCGGCTGCTCGGTTTCGAACTCGCGCCGCGCCTCAAGGCGATCGCCCGCCAGAAGCTCTACCTGCCTGATGCCGGAATGGCGCAGGAGCTTCAAAACCTGCTGCCGATCCTGACGCGGGCGATCGACTGGAAACTGATCGAGCAGCAATATGACGAAATGATCAAATATGCGGCGGCCCTGCAGCATCGTACAGCCGATGCCGAATCGATCTTGCGCCGTTTCGCGCGGACAAACATCCAGCACCCGACCTATAAGGCGTTGGCCGAGCTCGGCAAGGCGGTCAAGACGATCTTCCTCACCCGCTATCTCGACTCGGAAGCCTTCCGGCGCGAAATCAACGAGGGGCTGAACGTCGTCGAAAACTGGAACAGCGCCAACGGCTTCATCTTCTTCGGCAAGAGCGGCGAGGTCGCGACGAACCGGCTCGAAGACCAGGAAATCTCGGTTCTGGCTTTGCACCTGCTGCAGAACTGCCTTGTCTACGTCAATACCCTGATGATGCAGAATGTGCTGACCGAACCGGCCTGGGCGGCACGTATGGCCGTCGAAGACTACCGGGGACTGACGCCGCTAATTTACGCTCACATCAACCCGTATGGCGCCTTCGATCTTGATCTTGCGCGCCGGATCGACTTCGACGCGAGATCCGCCGCCTAGCCGGAAGCGTACCCCCGAGCCTACAAACAAGGCCGCTTATAAACAAAATGTCGCTCTTGCGTGTAAACACGCCTCATCTACAATCACGTGGCCATGTCGATCCAGAGAGCTCGCTCGACCACCTTCAGTCTCGGCCTTGCCATCCTGCTCACCTGTTCGGTGGCGCCGGCGGCCAGAGGGAACATGTCCTCAAGCGACCCGCTGATCTCCCTCCACGAAGGCTTCGCTGACGAGGCGGAATGCGCCACCTGCCACCAGAGCGAGGTAGACGCTCTTTCGACGTCGCACCACGCCAAGGCGATGGCGGTCGCCAACGACAGGACGGTGCGCGGCGATTTCGACGATGTGACCTTTGAGCATGACGGCATCATGACAACCTTCTTCCGCCGCGACGGGGACTATTTCGTCCGAACCCAGGGGCCGGATGGCAAGCAAGGCGAATTCGCGATCAAATACACTTTCGCTTACGAGCCGCTGCAACAATACCTGATCGATCTCGGCGGCGGCAAGCTGCAAGCCTTCGACATCGCCTGGGATACAGAAGCGCGACGGTGGTTCTGGCTCGGCAATGGAGATCCAGCAAATCCGGGCTCCACCTATCATTGGACAGGACCGTTCTATCGCTGGAACCGGACGTGCATCGACTGTCACTCCACCGACCCGGTCAGCAATTTTGCGCCGACGACCGGCTCCTACGCCTCCTCCTATGTCGCGACCAGCATCGGTTGCCAGTCGTGCCATGGGCCGGGCGCTGCGCATATCGCCTGGGCGAGGGCCGGCAGCATGAGTGGGGACAAGGGATTGCCCGAGGTCGGGCCGGACGCCTGCTTCGGCTGTCATGCACGGCGTGTGCGGCTTGTCGAGATGTCCCGACCCGACCGCGCCTTTCTCGACCAGTACGCGCCTGATCTGATGCGCAGCGAACTCTATTTCCCGGACGGACAGATCCTCGACGAAGTCTTTGAGTACGGTTCCTTCCAGAGGAGCAAGATGGCGCGCGCTGGCGTCACCTGCCTTGATTGTCACCGTCCTCATGAGGGAAGGGTAAAGGCCGAGGGCAATGCGCTCTGCACCCAATGTCACGCCGAGACGGCGCCGGACCGCTTTGCCGACACGAGTTTCGATCCGAGTGGCGAATTCGACACGCCGGCGCATACCCATCATACGAAGGGCTCGCCCGGCGCAGAGTGCGCCAACTGCCACATGCCGAAGCGCACCTATATGAAGGTCGACCCCCGGCGCGATCATTCCTTCGTCATCCCAAGGCCGGATCTTTCGGAAACGATCGGCACGCCCAATGCCTGCACCACCTGCCACCAGGACAAGACGAACATCTGGGCGGCGGAACGGCTGGACGATTGGTACGGAAGCGACTGGCGTAAGCGGCCGTCGATCGCCCATGCTTTTGCAGCCGCCGGCCATAACGACATCAGCGCCGTCGACGCGTTGCGCCGCTTTCTCGCCGACCGCGGGCAGCCCGGTTTTGTGAAGGGCAGCGCCGTCACCGAAATTGCCAGGCTCAGCGGAGCGGCGTCAGTGGATGACGTCAAGCGAGCGGCGTCCGATCCGGATGCGCTGGTGCGACTGGGCGCTGCACGCGCAGCCGAGAACCTGCCGCCGGAGTACAGGCTGGCGGCGATTGGTAGCCTCCTCTCCGACCAGGCTAGGGCGATTCGCATCGCTGCCGTCACGGCACTCGGTCCTGTGCCGTCACTTTCGCTTTTAGGAGACCAGCGTCGCGCCTTCGACACGGCTGTGGCGGAACTCGAGACCTATGCCAAGGCTAATGCCGACGTTGCCGGGGCACAAACCGATTACGGACTGTTTCTCGCCCGTCAGGGTCGCCCGGGCGAGGCGGAGACGCTTCTCAGGCGCGCGATCGCACTGGATCCATCACTTATCGGCGCGCACGCAAATCTTGCGGAACTCTACCGCAGCCAGGGCGACAACGCACAGTCCCAGCGCGTCTATGCCGACGCGGTCGCCGCTCTGCCAGACAGCGCAGAATTGCGCTATGGTCACGGGCTGTCGCTGGTGCGGACGCAGGAGCGAGCAAGGGCCCTACAGGAATTTCGGGAGGCGTCCCGGCTTGATCCGGCCAATTCGCGTTACCGCACAACGCTGGCGATCGCGCTTGACGACGTCGGCAGAACCGGTGAGGCATTCGATATGCTCTATTGGGCGGCTGTTTCGGGCGCCAGCGACGCCAACATGCTCGGCACAGCGATCCAGTTCGGTCTCAAGCTCCAACGATTCGACGAGACGCTGAAGCTGGCCGAGGCCTTCAATCGCATGCAGCCGGGGAATACGCAGGTCCAAGATCTGCTGCGGCAGCTACGCGCCATCGCTGGAGCCGGAAGATAGGGACGCGCGGATCGTACATGATGGCACTTGCGATCCGCGCTAGTGGCTTTCGGGAGGCCTCCAGCCCGCGTTTCTGAGGCCCTTGACCAGTGCGTCCACAATGTCTTCAGTCGCCTGGTGGCGGCGATAGACGGCGGCTGGATCGCGATTGAGCGCCGGCGCGACTGCCGCCATCCTTTCGAGCGCGTCGCGGGCGGCCGCCTCGTTTCCAAGCGCGCCTTGAGCGATCGCCACCAGTGACCAACTCACGCCGGAACCGTCAACGGTGCCGTTCTTTGCGGCGTTCAGCATTTCCGCATAGCGCCCGTTCAGGTAGTGGTCGATAGAGACGAGGTGGAAGTACCAGCCAGGCGGATTGACCGTGCGGTCGATTGCCTGTTTGAGATAGGGGATCCCATCTGCGAACTTTCCGCGCACAGCCAATCGCCAGCCGAGTTGCGCCAGCGTATCGGGGTCGTTGTGATTGAGCGACAGCGCCCGCCGCTGTATGCGCTCGCCCTCCTCGAAGTTGCCCATGTAGTGGTTGATCGAGGAAAGCGCCTTCAGGGCCAGCACGCTACGGCCGTTCAGGGTCACTGCATGGGAGGCAGCATCGAGTGCAAGATTGTATTCCCGTTCGAGATTGCCGTCGGCCGTCCAGCCGAAGCGCCCAGTATCGAGATGCGTCCAGCCGAGCATGGCCCACGCCTCGGCATAATCCGGGTCGCGCTTGACCGCCGCCTCAAGGCATGTCTGGACCGGTCCATACAGGACGCGCGTGAAGCTGCGACGATAGGCATAGGCCTGCAGCACGCATTCATAGCTTGGCATACTCGGCGTGATATCCCGTGGAAGGTGGCTCGTCTCGTCGTTGTGGACAACGCCATAGGGTTGTCCGAGCACCGTCGCGACCTCTGCGGCGATCTCGCCCTGAACGTCGAGCAGGCTCGCCGCCGTTAGCTTGCGATCATAGGTGCCGGTCCATAGGATGCGCCCGCTTGATACGTCCACCAGTTTGGCGCCAATACGCACCGTATCTGCATCGGTGCGCACGCTGCCGTCGACGACATAGGAGACGCCACGACGTCTGCCGGCCTGCATTGGATCTTCGGCTGCCTGCGGACTTGTCGTCGGCTGAGGCAGATAGAGGCGGATATCGGGAAACGGCTGAGTTCGGCGGTGATCTGGTCGGCGATGCCGGTGGCCATTAGTCGATATCGCTCGCCGTCACCTTCCGCCGAAAACGGCATGACCATCAGCGCCGTTCCGCGCTCCGCCGGTTCCACGGCTGTTTCCTGGCGATGCTCCCTGCCCAGAATATACGAGAGGACCGCGATCGCCAGGAGGCCTGCAAGGGCGACGGCCCAGGTCCAGAACGGGAGGCTGCGCGGAACCGACGCTGTTGCGGGATTGCTTGTGTAGGCTGCGGCGGAAGCAGCCTCCATGGGATTTGCGGCAGCCTGCGGCGGCAAATGGCGTTCCGCCTCCCGGACGATGATTTCCGGGACATATTGACCCTTGGGAATGACGATGCGCAGCAGACTGTCGCGGCCTTCGGAGACATAGTAGCCGTCGAGGTCGTGGCGCAGCCGGCGGGCCTCCAGCCGGACGACTGGATCGGCCTGCGGATCGAAGTTCTCGTCACGGCCGAAGATGCTGACGCCGACCGAATAACCCTTGAGGTTCTCGCCGCGACCGGCAAGTGTTTCCTCGACGAGAAAGCGCAGCATCGCGCGGCGCCTTGGTGTGGCGCGAAATTCGCTGCTGTCGAGAATGCGCTGGAGTTCCACCCGGATGTCGGGGGGCGAGACATTGCTGCCCGGAGCCGTAGTTCCTGGTCCCGTTTGCCGCGCAGATGCTATCTGGAAAAGCTTGAAGCTGCCGCGCAAGAGACGCCCCTCTCAATCTCCCGTTGCGGGCGCAGTGTATTCCAACTCGAGCCAGACCGGAAGCGCCGAGAAGTCGAAGTAGGCAGGCGAATCACCTGTTCGTACCTGTTCGCACCTTGTTTGTGACGGAGTGCGACGGCCACACTCACGTCCGTGACGATCAAATCCGGGGGGCAGGTGATGCCGGACGTGGCTTTTGTCATCGGACGTTTCCCAAGACACGAGCTGGCGGTCCGACGACTCTATGCGGCGATGCCGGAATTCAAGTCTCTCTGCGAGGCCTACGCCACGGCGTGTCGCGCCCTCGATACATGGAAGGAGGATCCGGCCAAGGCAAGTGACTACCGCCAAATCCTGAATGAGCTCGGAGAGGAGATCCTCGACCTGATCGAGGCTGGACCGCGCACAGATGACGGGTCGGGATAAACCCGGCCATCCAACCACGGAGATTGACGATGCTAAGACGGACGGCAGCCAGACTGCTTCTCGCTTGCGGGGCGATTTCGCTCGCGAGCGCGACAGCACTTGCGCAGGATGCGCAATCAAAACCGAATATCCTGTTCATCGTTTCGGACGATACCGGCTATGGCGACCTCGGCCCCTATGGTGGGGGCGAAGGGCGCGGCATGCCGACGCCCAACATCGACCGGCTGGCCAATGAGGGCATGACTTTCTTCTCGTTCTACGCCCAGCCGAGCTGCACGCCCGGTCGGGCCGCCATGCAGACCGGTCGGATCCTCAACCGCAGCGGCATGACGACCGTGGCCTTCCAAGGGCAAGGCGGCGGTCTGCCCGCAGCGGAATGGACGCTCGCTTCCGTCTTGAAACAGGGCGGTTACGACACCTATTTCACCGGCAAGTGGCACCTCGGCGAAGCCGACTACGCGCTTCCGAACGCGCAGGGCTACGACGAGATGAAATATGTCGGCCTCTATCACCTCAATGCCTACACCTATGCCGACCCGACCTGGTTCCCGGACATGGATCCGGAGCTGAGAAAGATGTTCACGGAAGTGACCAAGGGCTCGCTCTCCGGCAAGGCCGGCGAGCCCGCCAAGGAAGACTTCAAGATCAACGGACAGTACGTCGACACGCCCGCCAAGGGCGTCGTCGGCATCCCCTATTTCGACGGTTATGTCGAGAAGGCGGCACTGGAGTTCCTCGACGAAGCGGCGAAAAAGCCCGACACCCCGTTCTTCATCAATGTCAACTTCATGAAGGTGCACCAGCCCAACCTGCCGGCGCCCGAATACGAGCACAAGTCTCTGTCGAAGAGCAAATATGCCGACAGCGTCGTCGAACTCGACTCACGCATCGGTCACATCATGGACAAGCTGCGTGAGCTGAAGTTCGACCAGAACACGCTGGTCTTCTACACCACCGATAACGGCGCCTGGCAGGATGTCTATCCCGATGCCGGTTACACGCCGTTCCGCGGAACCAAGGGCACTGTGCGCGAGGGCGGCAACCGCGTACCGGCGATCGCCTGGATGCCCGGCAAGATCGCGGCCAATTCCAAGAACCACGACATCGTCGGCGGCCTCGACCTGATGGCGACCTTCGCCAAGGTCGGCGGTGTGCCGCTGCCGGAAAACGACCGCGAGGACAAGCCGATCGTCTTCGACAGCTATGACATGACGCCGGTCCTGTTCGGCAGCGGCAAGTCGGAGCGCAAGGCCTGGTTCTACTTCACGGAGAATGAGCTCACACCGGGCGCTGCCCGCGTCGGAAACTACAAGGCCGTCTTCAACCTGCGCGGCGACAACGGTGTCGCCACCGGCGGCCTCGCCGTCGATTCTAACCAGGGCTGGAAGGGACCCGACAAATATGTCGCAACCGTTCCACAGGTCTTCGACCTCTGGGCCGATCCCCAGGAACGCTATGACATCTTCATGAACAACTTCACGGAGCGCACCTGGACGCTGGTGACTATCAACGATGCCGTCAAAGAGCTGATGAAAACCTATGTCAAGGAACCGCCGCGCAAGCTGCAGAGCGAGGTCTACACCGGTCCGGTCACGCTCTCACAGTACCAAAGACTGCAATATGTGCGGGAGCGGCTGAACACGGAAGGCATCAGCATACCGCTGCCCACTGGCAACTGACGAAAGCCGCCGTCGCCGGCCCCTCGTCGGCGGCGACATCTCTTTGACCTGAACCAGAGGCAACCCATGTCTCAGCATTTCCTTTGCCTTCCCAAGGCTACCTTCGCAGCGATCGTGATGACTAGCCTGACCATCTCATCCGCGCTTGCGGCAGATCTTGCGTCCTGGAACGACGGCGCGACGAAGAAGAGCATCATCGATTTCGTCACTGCGGTGACGACCGAGGGCGGACCGGACTATGTCGCACCGGCCGATCGCGTCGCCACCTTCGACAATGACGGAACACTTTGGAGCGAGCAGCCGATGTATGTGCAGCTCGCCTTCGCGCTTGACCGGATCAAGACGATGGCTGCAGATCATCCCGAATGGAAAGACCAGGAGCCCTTCAAGTCGGTGATCGCAAACGACATAAAAGGCGTGGCGGCTGCTGGCGAGAAAGGTCTCACGGAGATCGTCGCCACGACGCATGCCGGCATGACCGGCGAGGAGTTCACCAAAATCGCCACCGACTGGATCGCCACGGCGACACATCCGAAGACCGGCAAGCCTTATACCAAGATGATCTACCAGCCGATGCTGGAGCTCGTCGACTATCTGAGGGCCAACGACTTCAAGGTCTTCATCGTTTCCGGGGGCGGCGTCGAGTTCATGCGGCCCTGGACCGAGACAGTCTACGGAATCCCTCCGGAGAACGTCATCGGCTCCTCGATCAAGACCAAATACGAGGTCAAGGAAGGCACGCCTGTCATCGTTCGCCTACCCGAGATCGATTTCATCGACGATAAGGAAGGCAAGCCGGTCGGCATTCAGAAGTTCATCGGCAAGCGCCCGATCGCAGCCTTCGGCAATTCCGACGGCGACTTCCAGATGCTGGAATGGACTACGGCGGGTTCCGGCAGGCGCTTCGGCCTGCTCGTGCACCATGACGATGGCATTCGAGAGGTCGCCTATGATCGGGAATCGCATTTTGGCAAGCTCGACCGCGGCCTCAACGAGGGGCCGAAACGGGGTTGGACCATCGTCAGCATGCAGGACGACTGGGGCCGGGTCTTCCCGGAATGAATGACATCAGGATCGACCCACTTTCGACTTACTCAGCGTAACGGCTATCGCGATCGCGACTGGGAGACCCGAGTTGGCGCCGTCGATCTGCGGATTCCAAAGCTTCGCACCGGCACTTACTTTCCGATGAATCATCGCTCAACAGCCGGCCTTGGGGCGGCCTGAAATCAGCCAGAGAAGCAGCCTCACGTCCCACAGCTGTGGCGGCAGGCCTCGGCTAGCCACGCCCACTGAATACTTGGGGTAGGCGCGAGTTCAGTATTGAGGAAGAGTGTAACTAAAGGTCGATTCTGAAAACCTTTTGGGGGAGTAGGAGCTGTCTGTAAGCGAGAGTCGCGATGACACGCGTATAAACGGGGGAAATATGCGTACCATTCGTGTTGGAATCAGTGCTTTTATCGCTGCCGCCATCGCCGGCTTCTCCTGGCTGGCTGTGTCAGACCAGGCATATGCAGCCAATTGCAGTGCTCGCGGTGGTTTGGCTTATCTCGGAAACACCAAAGGGGCTGCCAACTCCGTCTGGCTTTCGGGCACGAGCGCCGGATCATTCGGTCTTGAAGCGGCGCAAGGCAATCAAACTGTTGATACGTGGAACAAGACCAGACGCGGCCTTCATCTCTCGCTTTCACCGGTTGTTTCAAATGGCAACGGAGGCACGCACAAGCTCTATGACCTCTCGGGCGGAAAGCCATGCCGGCTCAACACCCAGAACCAGGTGCGCGGCGGGATACTCCCGAGCATAGACTGGCCCGACGGTCGGCCAGATGTCGGACCACAACCGGTCTTCCCAGGCTTCGATTGGCCGTCCGGACGTCGGGCCGCAGCCGGTCTTTCCAGGGTTCAAGCCGCGTACGCCGACTGTGACCAGAGGCGGCCGCGTGGTCGCAGCCAGGACACCGGATACCTGTATCGACCAGCGGTCGTCCGATGCCCAAGAACGGCGCGATCTGCCGATCTGCAGGGACCTCGCTGCCGAGGAAGCCGCCGCGCGAAGTGCCGACCGATCACAGGTGCCATTGACACCCGGCCGCGATCTGCCGGCGCCTTCGCTCTGGAACTTCTGGTCGGACCTCCAGTTCACCGACATTTCCGACGAACGCTATGACCGCGACAGCGACACGCTCGCCCGCTCGTTGACGATGGGTCTCGATCGCCGGATCGCCGACAACTTCGTCGTCGGCATGACCGTTTCGCTGGAGGACAGTTCGACCGATACCTTCGACGGCACGTTGGGCATCGACACCGACGGCTTCAGTTTCGGTCCCTACGCGGCCTATCGCCTCTCGAAACACTGGGCGATCGACGCATCGCTGACCTATGGGCGCTACAACAACGACATCGAACTAAGCGCGCTGAACGGCGAACAGGATTCAGAGCGACTTGCCGGCGAGATCGCGCTCCACGGTCAGTACAAGCTCGATGCCTATGACATCCGACCCAAGCTATCGGTCACCTGGTCGCATATCAACAGTGACGACTACGACCTCTCGGGCAGCATCCTCGACATACCGGTCAGCATCTCCCTTCCCGGTGACAGCTACAATTATGGCGTTCTTGTCTCTCGACCGAGGTCAGCCGCTACTTCCGCCTGCCAGACGGACAGCCGTTTCTCGTCTTCGCCGAACTCGGGGGCGAATACCAGTTCGAGCGACCCAACGACGGCAAGATCCTGACCGGCGACCTGTCGGAAGTAACGCCCTCGCCCTGGTCGTTCTCACTGCGCTCGGGCTTCCGGATGCTAGTAAATAACAATCTCCAGATCGAAGCGACCGGCGGCTACTTGAGTTTCGGCCAGGACGATCTCGATGTATGGGAGGGCAAACTCCACGTTTCTTGGAGTTTCTGAACCGCGCTACCAGCTGTTCCCTGCCTGACGACGGTTTGCGTCAACACAGTAGGAACGCGCGGACCACATGGTTTGGATCGGCGCAACGAGGCACTTTCGTAGTCGCGGTCTGAAGGTTCGCCACATTCTCCCGACCTCGTTTTCAGTGCAGGCCGACGAGACGGACGCAGGCCTTGCCAAGCCCCTCGTCGAGAAACGCGATTTGGGCAAAACGGCCGAGCGCAAACGTTCGTTTGCGCAACGGTTTCCCGGCGTCAGCAGAAACAGGAGCTTGATGCGCGCGCAAACCTGTTGCATAACAATAAGCATTGGCAACAGATTTATGTGACAGCAATGCTCGTCGGCTATGCTCGTGTCTCCAAGACAGACGATCAGGACCCTGGTCTGCAACTTCGTGCGCTCAAAGCTGCTGGCTGCAAGCGGATTGCGGAGGAGCGAGCATCGGGAAGACGCTGGGATCGACCCGAACTCTATCGGCTTCTTGGCGAACTCGACGAAGGCGACATCGTGGTTGTCTGGAAACTTGACCGACTAACCCGGTCGCTCAAGGACATGCTTCTTATCCTCGAGAAGATCGAAGCCGCTGGCGCCGGGTTCCGGTCACTGACCGAGGCAATCGACACGACCACGCCGGCAGGCCGCATGATGATGCAGATGCTCGGCTCCTTCGCCGAATTCGAGCGCGCCATCGTACGTGAACGCACCATGGCGGGACTACAGGCGGCCAGGGAGCGCGGGCGAAAAGGCGGTCGTCGCCCGAAGCTGACGTCCGATCAGCGCTCCGAAATCATCGGCATGCTGAATGACGGCCGCCCCGCGGCTGAAATCGCCCGTCTCTTTCGCGTTCATAGGGCTACCGTCGGACGCATCGGCGCTGAGGCCAAAGTAGCCGTTCGCTGATTGTTCTTTCAGTTGGCCGTTTTCGCAGCGACGTACGCACCGGGCCGAGCTGCTGACCGACCAGGATGTCGAAACGCTCAAGCATCTCGTCAACCAAGGCATGGGCGACAATACGCTGCGGGCTCTCACCTCCGACCTCGCCTATCTCGAAGCCTGGGGATTGGCCGCGACCGGCCGCTCCTTGCCCTGGCCGGCGCCCGAAGCGCTGCTGCTCAAATTCGTCGCCCATCATCTCTGGGATCCGGAAAAGCGCGCGAACGATCCCGATCATGGGATGCCTGTAGACGTCGACGACAAGCTTCGGCACCAGGGGTTCCTGAAGTCCGTTGGCCCGCATGCGCCGGATACCGTGCGCCGGCGGCTGGCCAGCTGGTCGACCCTCACAAAATGGCGCGGCCTCTCTGGTGCCTTCGCCTCCCCTGCCCTCAAATCCGCCATTCGGCTCTCCGTGCGAGCCGTCCCGAGTCAGCGCCGACGCAAGAGCGCCAAGGCCGTTACCGGCGACGTGCTGGCAAAACTGCTGACCACCTGCGCGACCGACAGCCTTCGCGATGTCAGGGACCGGGCGATCCTAATGGTCGCCTTCGGCTCCGGCGGCCGCCGGCGCAGCGAGGTTGCCGGGCTACGCGTCGAGCAGTTGACAGTCGAGCCGCCGATCGCGGTGCCCGGCGGCGCTCCCCTCCCCTCTCTCGCCATTCATCTCGGCCGCACCAAGACGTCCGATGGCGAACAGGATGAGGTGGTCTATCTGACCGGCCGACCTGTCGAGGCGCTCAACGCCTGGCTTGCGGTTGCCAGGATCGAGACGGGCAGCGTGTTTCGGGCGATCGGGCGCTGGGGCACGGTGTCGCGGCGCGCGCTCGATCCGCAGTCGATCAATGCCATCCTGAAGCAGCGGGCGGAGATGGCGGGGTTGGCCAAGGGGGATTTTTTGGCTCATGGGTTGAGGTCGGGCTATCTGACCGAAGCGGCGAACCGCGGCATCCCTCTCCCTGAGGCCATGGAGCAATCGAGGCATCGGTCGGTGCAGCAGGCCTCCAGCTATTACAACAACGCGTCGAGGAGGACCGGCCGGGCGGCTCGGCTTCTCTTAGATGATTGAGGCCGAGGCCGTTCGTTCACCGTCCTTCTGTGCCGCGTGCCTATTGCTCCTTCATCAGCGAAAGCAGGAACAAACTATTTGCGGCACAGCCCACGCCGGCGAATCCATCAAAACTCATCCCACCCGCCGTCTGACGCAGCCGTCGCGGGACCTCTAACGGCGCCCGCTACTCTTTTTAACATTCTGAGGGCGGGAGACGCTACCGGCCTGTCAGTCGTTGTGGCGAGACCGATTTGCCTCTGGCTCTTTCCTTCGAACCGACGCCCGAGTTGGAAACCCTCGACCAAGCCGCGCAGCCGCGCCGTCTCCTGAGCCAGAGTCGCGCCGGCGGCATTCGTTTCCTCAACCATCGCCGCATTCTGTTGAGTCACCTGGTCCATCTGATTGACGGCAGAATTGACCTCAGAAAGCCCGGTGGCCTGCTCCTTGGCGGAACTGGCGATCGCCTCCATATGGTCGTTCACCGCTGCAATATTGTCCTGGATGGTGCGCAGGGAATTCCCGGTCTCGCTGACCAGCTTGACGCCGGTGCTGACCTCCTCGCTCGAATTGCGGATCAGGCCCTTGATCTCCTTGGCGGCCTGAGCAGACCGCTGCGCCAGCTCACGGACTTCCTGCGCGACAACGGCAAAACCCTTGCCGGCCTCGCCGGCGCGTGCGGCCTCGACACCGGCGTTGAGCGCCAGGAGGTTTGTCTGGAAGGCGATCTCATCGATCACGCCGATGATGTTCGAGATCTGGTTTGATGAAGTTTCGATGCGCGACATGGCTGCAACAGCATCGGCAACGACCTGACCTGAGCGCTCGGAATTGCCGCTTGCGGTCGCTGCAGCATGTCGGGCCTCGTCCGCCCGTCGGGCTGCATTCGTGACGTTGAGGGTGATTTCGTCAAGCGCTGCCGCCGTCTCCTCGAGCGAGGCGGACTGTTGTTCGGTGCGGCGGGACAGGTCCTCTGCGCTCTGACTGATCTCGCGCGTACCTACGTCGATCTGGTCCGTCGAATGCGCCACAGCACTCAGCGCATTTCGCATTTGGCTGAGCGCCTCATTCATCGTGCGCCTCAGGTCTTCGAAGTCTGCTGTGAAAGGCTCGTCGAGGCTGAAGGATAGGTCGCCTTGCGCCAATTTCGTCAACGCAGCGCCGATCGTGGTTACCGCATGCACGCGCTCAGTGACATCAGTCGCGAACTTTACCACCTTGGTAATTTTTCCCTTCGTGTCGAGGATCGGATTGTAGGCGGCATTAATAACAACGATCTTGCCATTCTTGCCGTAGCGGGTGAACTCCGCCGACTGGACTTCGCCCCTGCGCAGTGCTGCCCAAAACTCGCTATACTCCGGCGACTGCGCATAGGCCGGATCGACCAGCATACTGTGCGGCCGGCCCTTGATCTCATCCAAACGGTAACCGATGGCCTTGAGAAAGTTCTCGTTAGCGGTCACTATTTCGCCTTCGGTCGTGAACTCTATCACACCCTGGGAGCGACTGATTGCGGTCATCTGTCCCTGGTAGTCCATGTTTTGCAACCGCTCTTTCGCGTCCGCCCACTCGACGGCAAAACCGGTTATTTTGCTGCCGGAGCGCAACGGGGTCACGATGAGGTCGAAGGCCCGATGGCCGATCCAGATCGTTGCCCTGTGCTGTGACTTGAGCGCGGCGAGCATGTTGCGTTGATGCGACAGATTCTTGTGGAAGATGTCGATGTTGCTGCCGATAAGCTTGGCGAAATCGAAACGGGGAAGCTCTTTCTTCAGGTCCGCTTCCGCCTCCCTGAGCAATTCCTTAACGGCGTTGTTCATGTACCGAATGTTGAGACTTGCGTCAGCGATCATGACGTTCGCCGTGATCAGATCGAGCGAATTCGTTTGCATAAGGGTCTTGCTGGCATGACCGAACATCTAATGTCGTTCCTTGGGTTAGAAGACTGCTTAAAACGGTTGCTGAACCCGCAGTCTGATTTTGTCTAAGGCTGCTTTTGAGTTTAAAGATCCCCGTTCTATGGCGCTCGATTCTCCAAGGTTTCGGTAACAATAGCCTCAAGCGTTGTGGTGATAGCAGCAAGACGATGTCGCAACTGCATTAGGCAACCCGTGAGATCATTGGTGCTCTCATCGGCTTTCGCCTCCGCTGCATCCGCAGAATGGTGATCCTTTGCACCGCGATGGGGAAAGACCAGAATGTTTGACGTCGACATTTCCCTTGAAGGATACGGGAAGAGCCGCTCGGGAATTGGCCAGCTTGGGCTCATCAAAACTCCTCCCAGCTTCCGACTTGCGCGGCAGCCCCGAAACCGACGGCACCAGCGACCTTGGAGAGCATCCGACGGGCGGGCGAAGAAAAAGGAACATGGTCGGCTCGCGCTGGTTCCGGGCTCCGATTGACGGCCCTTGCGGCACCAAGCTCGATGCGAAATTCGCCGACGATGCTTCTCAGCCGGTTGACTTCGCCTGCCAGCGAACTGCTTGCCGCAGTCGACTCCTCGACCATTGCAGCATTTTGTTGAGTAACCTGATCCATCTGGTTGACCGCAGTATTCACCTCGGCAAGACCGACCGATTGTTCCTTTGCCGACGTTGCAATAGCGTCGAGCTGGCTGTTGATCGAGGCGACTTGCTCCTCGATCACTTTCAGAACCTGGCCGGTTTCTCGCACAAGCGTGACGCCCGTGCTAACCTCATCGACCGAATTGCGAATTAGATCTTTGATTTCCTTCGCGGCCTGCGCCGACCGCTGAGCGAGTTCGCGGACCTCCTGAGCAACGACCGCGAACCCTTTGCCAGCCTCTCCCGCTCGGGCAGCCTCGACGCCAGCGTTCAGAGCGAGGAGGTTCGTCTGGAAAGCAATTTCGTCGATCACGCCGATGATGCTGGAAATCTGCTGCGACGACTGCTCGATCCGCTGCATGGCGTTCACGGCATTGGAAACGACCTCGCCGGAATGGCGCGCCGACTTGTTCGCTTCTGCCGCGACGTGGCGCGCTTCTTCAGTTCGCTTTGAAGAATTGGCCACATTGGTCGTAATTTCGTCCAGCGCGGCTGCGGTTTCCTCCAGCGACGCGGCTTGTTGCTCCGTGCGCTTTGACAGATCCGACGCACTCTCGCTGATCTCGCGCGCGCCATTGTCTATTGAACTTGTAGCTTCGGAGACAGCGCGAAGACTTTCGGCAAGTTGGTCCACAGCTGCGTTGAAATCGGACCGAAGCGTTTCGAAGTCTCCAGCAAAAGGCTCGCTCAGGCGGAATGTCAAATCACCATTCGACGGCACATTCTATCTCGAACTGCAACAAAGGCGCTAAGCTGCCTGCTTTTCGGGAGCCATGGTTTGATCCGTACCTTTTCGCATTTGAGTTTTGACGAACGCCGATCGATTTCCAGGATGTTGGATCAGAAGTTTAGCCAGTCTGAGATCGCCAGACGCCTCGGCCGGGACCGCGCGACCATCTCCCGGGAGATCAAACGCAACTACTGGCACGATCAGGAATTCCCCGATGCCGAGGGCTACTGGGCGATGACCGCCAACGACATGGCGCGCGACAGGCGCCGGCGGATCGGCAAGCTCTTTCGTCGCGAGGATCTGCGGAACGAAGTGATCGGAAAGTTGGAATCCGGCTGGTCGCCGGAACAGATTGCTGGACGACTGAAGATCGAACCAGCGGCCAAGGCAAGCGTCTGTCACGAGACGATCTACCGATATGTCTATTCACCGGAAGGACAACGGCAGCAACTGGCGCGGCTTCTTCCGGAACGGCGGAGAAAGCGCCGGCCGAGATATGCTCGCAAACCGCAGAACCCGGTCTTTCCAGATGAGCGTTCGATCAAACATCGGCCGGAAGCCATCAACGATCGCAAGGAATTCGGTCACTGGGAAGCCGATCTGATGATCTTCGAAAGGGTTCAGGGCAATGCCAATGTGGCAACGGTTGTCGAGCGGATGAGCCGGTTCACCATGCTGTTCAAGAACAACGACCGGCAGTCCAAGCCGATCATGGAGCGGCTCATCAACGTGCTCAGCCCCCTGCCCAGGCATGCCCGGCAAAGTTTGACGTTTGATCGCGGATTTGAATTCGTCTCCTGGCGGCGACTGAAGCAAGGAATGGGAACCGATGCATGGTTCTGCGATCCGTCTGCGCCCTGGCAAAAAGGCTCCGTTGAGAACATGAATCGGCGGATTCGGCGTTACCTGCCGAGGGATACTGCTGTCCTGTCCGTTCCTGATGAATCGATACGATCACTGATCGATCGGTTGAACAGTACGCCGAGAAAATGCCTTGGGTTCCGCACCCCAGCTGAAGTGTTCAGGCGTGAAGTGAACAAATGACGGCAAGCCGGGGCGGAGGACGGATTTCATGAATGATCCTGCGGTGATTGCGCGGCGAGAGAAAGTGTTATTAGGCAGCCAGCGGCAGAATAGAGATCGTCAATGCACGCCGATATCGCTTTGCGTATCCGATTCCAACTGCAGGCAAGCTGCCCAAAGTGGCGTCTTGTGGAAGGATCCATCCTGCAGAAGAGTGAGCCCCTCTCGTGCCTCGTAGAGCAAGCCGAGCCAGCATAAGCGTTGGAAGACGCCATACTGAAGATCGGATTTCAACTCCCAGGCTCCTATGGTCATTTCGGTGTCCGACAAAGGCGCCAGGTCTGGATAGAGGATTTTCACAACGTCCATTGGCGTGCAACCTTCTCTGGCCTTGATATTGAGAAGATTGAGGAACATGCGCCACCAGCGTAACCGCGCTCGGACCTCCTCTTCCCGCTCGGTGGCGTGGACATAGGAATAGAGATAATCCGTGGCGACCAGATCGAAGAAGGCTTGCGGGTTCACCAAAAACTCCCGGCCGCGTCTGGTTGGCAGCAGCACATCCTTTTTCCCGCGAAGAAGCTTCAGATGACGGGCCATGTCGCGCACGACCCAAAGCGGCGGCATGTCGCTTTCATTGAGCACCTTGTTCATGCTGTAGAGGTCCTCGGCTGTGAATCCTGGCCAGAGGAAGTGCACAGCGGCCCAATGCACGAACTTGCGGTTCATGGCGCCGGTCGCCGTCAATCCTATGCCACCCTCACCGTCAGCATAGGCAACCGAAAGAAGCATGCCGCGAAGAAGTGGTGACAGCGCGGCGATGTCGACGTCACCTTGCAGGTTGATTTCCGGAAGCATCGTGCGGCTTTGATCCCCAACTGCGCCATGCAAGTCCCAGCGAGTATCGAGCGGTAAAAGAACAATTGCTAGTGAGAAAGCTAAAGCCGAAGGGGTGCGTCATCACCCGCCCCCGCTCCGCCCTTTCAACCCGGCCCAGCCGGTCGGATCGGGGGCTGATCTCCCTGCCCTGTAGTAGCCTTTAAGCCCTTGTTGCATTTACATTAGAAGTCACAGACATATGCTTCAGACCTTTCGCAAGGCCTGAGGTCGCCTGCGCCATATCCTCCGCGCGCCGACGTTCCTGTTCAGCCGCCCGCGCCCGCTCCGTTGAACGCGATGCGCTTACGGTCATCAGGTGTCGTCGCCGCGAGACGTGCAATTTCGATGTCGAGCATCCGCCGGTTGGGAAGCCCTGTCAGGCCGTCATGGAAGACGGACCAGTTTATCTTTCGCTCCGCGTCGCTGCGTCGTTTGGCCTCGACCCTCAGATCCTTCAAACGCAAAATCGAATAGGCGAAACCAAGAACGCCAGCGACGGTCAGCGCAGAAAATACGTCGTCGAGCTGGTAAGCCTCATGCGAGAGGAAGAGCCGATCGAGCGCCTCATGCGCATCGAACTCCACCGCAAGCGCGGTGACCACCACATAGACGGCAATCCACGCAAGTATCTCGACGTGGTATCGATTACGGAAATACGGCATGCAACCTCCGACGCGGATTGGCCTCATGCCAGCTCAAGAGGTCTGCATCGACCTTCTGATATGTGACACAGCAGCTAATGCCACCCGCCCCAACAACGGCGGCCAGCACCCGCAGCAAAAATTCTCGACCGCAGCCTGCGTGTCCCCTGCCTCAGTTGGTCGGTGTGCCGGCATTCATAGTTCCAAAGAGCGCCCGCTGAAGCGGCGCGGCAAGCGTCGCCGCAAAAGGGGTCGCGATGTGGTGGCGGTCGCGGAAAGTCAGCTTGCCGCCAATCATGGCGGGGCAGGTCGTTCTGTTGCAGAATAGGTCGGTGATGTCGACGTAAGAAACATTCCCGATATCCGAAATGGCCTTCCTTTCCGCGTCCGGGATCGTCTCTTCCATCGCCCCGCTGCGCGGCGTGTCACAGGTCTCGGGCGCCCTTTTTTGCCAGAGCGCGCGCGCGACGCATTTGTCGAGATAGGTCTTGTGCACGGGCCCATCCCGGAGCACGGCGATCTTTGTGACAAAGCTTCCCAGGGCGTCCACGGTCCTGCGGAGCCCCCGAGCCCATGTGGCGGCGTCGATCTGGTGGGCAGATATGACGTTGGCGTCATTCTTGACGTAGGACGAGGAATATTCCGAAATGATCACCATGTCGGGCTTGCGTGTGGCAATCTCACGCATCGCGAGCTGCCGCCATCGATCGCATTCCTCGTAATTCCGCATGAGCATCGAATTCCAGATCGTGATGTCCGCCGCTGGGCAGGAAGATTTCAGATAGGTAACGAGCTGCCACTGGTTACTTTTGGCGATGCTGATCAGCGGCGTCGACCAGTGGTCGGCATGTGAATCCCCGAAGAGAACGATCGTCTTGCCGGGGTTTTTGGCGCCGAATTCACAGGGTTTGGGCTGCACCTGTTGGGCGTTGAGAAGACAGCCATCGTCGAACTGCCGGGCGGACGAATCGAGCTCAGCGCTTCGGAGGATAAGATTCTGCTGGGGATCGATGTTGTGATTGGCCACCTGTGCGCTTCCATAGGCTGCCGCTGCACCACACGCGGTCAGAAGCGCGGCAAAACCGAGGGAGCGGCTCGTCCTTGCCAACAGCCAGGGGTTCCTCCGCATCGGGTTTTCGACCAAGCAGTAGCTGAAGACTGAAAGGCCTAGGATCAGCGCGAGGCACAGGAACCGTTCGAAGATAGTGAGCTCGGGTTTCAAGATGCTGGAATAGACGATCACCGGCCAATGCCAGAGGTAAAGCGAATAGGATATCCGTCCGAGCCACTGCAGCGGCGGTAGCGAAAGGAGGACTTGCGGTCCCGCCGGGCCCGGCCGGGTGCCGCTGAGAAGCACCATCACTGTGCCGGCCACCGGAACCAGAGCAGTCAGTCCTGGAAAGGGCACGTCCTCTGACATGCCGAGATAGGCCGTCACGATCAGGCCGATTCCAGTCCAGCCAAAGACGGGCGTCAGCCGAAAGCGCTTGGCCGCTTCCTGAGAGATCATCGAGGCGAGTCCTCCGCAGGCGAACTCCCACGCCCGGAGCGGTGAAAAGTAAAATGCCCATGGTTGGGATATGGCGGTATAGCGCCAGCAGAAGGCGAAGGAGATGACGCCCACTAGCGCCATTGGGAGGAAAAGCCCGTATCTGCCGAGGCGGAGCCGAGCGAATAGGAGCAGCAGGGCCGGCCAGACGAGATAGAATTGCTCCTCGATTGAGAGCGACCAGAAATGGATGAACGGATTGTTAAACGCGTCCGGGGCGAAATAGTCGGCGGCCCAGCTGATAAGCCACACATTAATCATATAGGCGGACGCGTAGAACGACTCCTTAGAATAGAGCTGCTGCTCGGGCGGCGAAAGAATGAAGTAGCCGAAGAAGAGCGTCGCCAGGATGACGAAACAGGATGCAGGAAGAAGCCGGCGAGCTCGTCGCGCGTAAAACCGCAGGAGGTCGAGCGAGCCGGTTCGCTCGATTTCCAGCTGGATGTGCCTGGTGATGAGATAGCCAGATATGACGAAGAAGATATCGACACCGACAAAGCCGCCGGGCACACTGGTCATGCCAAAGTGAAATGCGATTACTCCCGAAACGGCAAGGGCACGCAGCCCCTCGATATCCATTCGGAAATGATGTGTTTCAGTTCGTGTAGCCATATCGAAACTTGAATGCCCTATGTTGCGGTCTCACCGCATCAGTACCGACGAAAAAGTACAGATCTTGCTGGCCAGCATGTGAAGGCAGGCTCTCCTATGCATTATCCGGAACCGCCATGCGTGACGCCTCCTCGATCAATATCTGACGCATCCAGATACTGGCCGGATCACCGTTATGAAGTGCGGGCCACTGAACTGCTTCCGTGAAAGCAGGAAGCGGCAGCGGAAGATTCATAACTCGCAAGGGTATCGCTTTCTCAAAATACTTGACCAATCGTAAGGGCATAGTGGCGATGCGGTTTGTGCCGCTCAGCACCTGTGGTATCAAGCTAAAACCTTGCATGACGACTTCGACGCGTCTCTTGATCCCATGTTCGAGCAAGTACCATTCTTCGATCGAGGGCCTCATCGAGCGCCCGAACATAACTGCGACGTGTCCCATCGACATGTATTGCTCGAATGTGAGCTCCCGCGGTGCCGCGTTGTTGGTTGGACAACTCACGCATACGAGTTTCTCGTCGAAGAGCTTCGCGGCGGGATGCGAGTTCGCCATAAACAGATCCGGTAGCAGGAGAAAATCAACCTCACCGCGCCGGAGGAGCTCGTTCGGGTCACTATCGAGAGACAGAAGCTCGAAACTGACGGCAGGTGCTTCCCGCGCAACACGGGCAATGACCCTATGAAGAAAAACAAGCGTCATGAAATCCGAAAGAAGGATCCTGAACCGACGGTCGGATTGAGCTGGGTTGAATGGCTCCCAAGAAATAATTGAACATCGAATTTTCAGGAGAACGTCGCGCACCGCCGGGGCGAGTCCTTCGGCTCGGGGTGTGAGGCAAAGTTCACGGCCGTTCATCGTGAACAGGTCATCGCGAAAATATTCTCTTAGCCGGCCGACGGCCGCACTCATGGCGGGCTGACTCAGATTGATGTTGCGTGCCGCCACCGTAAGATTCCGTTCGGTCATCAGCGCGTCGAGCGCGACGAGAAGATTTAGATCAAGGCCTTTGAATCGCACGTTTGAAACCATCCATACTGTGGATCTTTTTCGGCTACCAATTTCATGGAGATGCCATTGACAGCAGCCGCTGTTGGCAAGCGCTCCGAACACGGCCGAAACAAGCGATGCGACGACCACGGCTCCCGCTACAAAGGCATGGTGGATGCTGGCCCTCAGCCGCACTTCGATCGTATCCTCTTTGCTTTGGCCCAGATTGGCATCATACTGGCCGGTAAGAAACATCCAGTTTGGCAGAAAGGAGATAGTCCAGTCGGAAAAGCAAGTGGCGACCGGGCGCGCGCCCAAGACGGGTGCGCGCCGGATTTTTGAAGCGCTCAAGCATCAGATTCTCCGTCGCGTCTACGAAGCGGGAAGCCAGCTGCCATCCTCACGCAGCCTGGCGAATGAACTGCATGTGTCGCGGACAACGGTCACGGTCATCTATGAGCAGCTTGCCGCTGAAGGCGCTTCTTGGAACTGCGCCATGGCGGGTGTGCACGGGGTCACGGCGTTGCAGCTGCGACAGCGCCTGCGTGAAATCAAGGCTGCCGCTCTCGCGTCTGATATGCTCACGGAGCGCTTGGTAACACTCCATGCTCATCCGCTCAATTCTGGGTGCAGGCACGGGCGTAAAGGGCAGTCCGGCTTCGCGAGAACAACGTGCGAGGCAAGCGAGCAAACGCCGGGGCTGTAGTAAAGTTTCGGGCAGAACTCCGGGGAAACGCGAGGGTAGTTGGGATGATGACATCGCTTGGGGGATTGCTCCCTTTCAGGCACAGGCCTTTATCGACGCGGTGCGACGGGCGCCCGCTTGCCGCGGCCCCACAGGATGAAGGTCACGAGGGGAAGCAGGATGAAGTTGAGCGGCAGGGCGGCAAACTCACCCCGCATGGCATGGAAGATGATTGCGCAGATTTGCAATATTGTGCAGCCCAGCGCCGCAAGCACGGTGAGGCGCGGCTGGATGCGGGTAAGAGCAGGCAAGAGGATGCCGATCCCACCCGCTACATCGATCAATCCGGTAAAGCGCAATAGCGTTGGATGTTCGACTGGCCATTGCGTCTGCCACATAGCTGCCAACGCCTCGGCGGGCATGAAGAGTTTCTGAAAACCGAACAGGGTGAAGGCGGCGAATATCAGCGTTTGAACGCTCCAGAGGCTGATTTGCAGTACTTTCCCGGCTGGCTGGATGGGAGTGGAGACGGTGTTTGCTTGCATGGAAAACTCCTGTTTCAGTAAGGCGGCTTCAGGCGGCGATACGAGCGATCCGCGCCCGCGCGGCGGTCACGGCATTTGCGGCGCCATCGGCGCCTCGGTTCACACCTTCGACACGGATCACCTCGACATCGGTGATACCGATGAAGGCGAGCACTGACTTCAGGTAGGGCGTGGCATGATCAAGCGCTGCCGCCGGGCCTTCGGAGTAGATCCCGCCCGAGGCTAAGACGATGTAAGCCTTCTTTCCCTTGGCCAGTCCCTCGGGACCGCTAGCCGTATATTGGAAGGTCTTGCCTGCTCGGCCGATATAGTCGATCCAGGATTTCAGATTCGAGGTGATGTTGAAGTTGATGAAGGCGGTCCCAATCACCAGCGTATCTGCCGCCAGAATCTCTGCCACCAGTTCATCCGACAGGCAGAGTGCAGCCGCTTCAGCAGCGGTCAGGTCTTTGGCAGGTTTGTGGATTCCGGTCGTGAACCCACCATCCATATGCGGCAACGGGTTGGCGGCGAGGTCACGGTGAACAAGGGCGCCGGCAGGATTGACTGCTTGAAGCCGCTCGGCAAGCTCGATGGCGATCTGGGTCGAGAAGGAGCCGGGGCGCGGACTGGCGGTGAGAAGCAGGATGGATGACATGTGCAGTTCCCTTCGAAAGAATGCGGCAGGTGAATTAGCCATGACATAAAGCTTGCTGGTCATCGGGAAAATCGGCATAAATTCGAACCAACATATCGATAGGGTCGATGAGATATGCAGCCCCACCCAACCTTGGATCAATTTCAGGTATTCCTTGCCGTAGTGGAGAAAGGCAGTTTCTCGGCGGCGTCCCGCGCGCTCAATCGCACCCAATCGGTCATTAGCTATACGATCGCCAATCTCGAGGCGCAGCTAGGAGTGGCGCTCTTCGGCCGTTCCGGGACGAAGCGGCCGCAACTTACGGAGGCTGGCAGGTCCGTTCTCGAGGACGCGCGCCGGTTGCTTGGCGATCTCGATTTGATGCGGGCGCGGGTGAAGGCGCTAAACGAGGGCCTTGAGGGAGAGCTGCCCATCGCCATCAGCAGCGCCGTGCCCTCAGACATCGTTGTCGCTGTGCTGCGCGCCTTCCGAAACCTGTACCCGACCGTGTCTGTGAATGTCACCGTCGGCACGCTCGGGATCGTGATGGATGCGGTCATTACCGGTAGGGCGACCGTCGGCTTCGGCGGTTCCATGGCGACGGGAAATCATCAGATCGTTTCCGAACGGATCGGCCATTCGGCGATGATACCCGTCGCAGCTCCGGACCATCCCCTTGGAATGCTGGGTCGGACTATCAGCCTCGCCGACGTCAGGGACGAGACGCAGCTCGTGGTATACGACGCCTCTGGGCTGACAAAGGGACGCGACTTCAACGTCTTCTCACTCAAGACTTGGCGGGTCAGCGACAACGCAACGAAGCATCAGTTTATCCGCGGCGGATTGGGCTGGGGCGGGCTCCCGGCATCCCTGGTTAAGGATGACATCATCAATGGCCGCCTTGTCCAGCTTTGGTTTCCCACTTTCGACCAGGGCGAGTATCCGATCTACGCCATCCACAATGTCGCCAACCCGCCGGGGCCGGCCGCGGGGTGGCTTACCGCTGAGGTTCGCGCAAGGCTGTCCAGCGAATTCCACGGCTCGAATGGTGTCGGTACCGATCCGTGACAGCAGGTCCTCAGCGCTCGTGGTCACTCGAGTGCTTGACTGTTCCCTCGAAGAATACTCACCAGTCCGGGTATACAGGTTCAAACAGGAATTGGCCCATACGTCTTCACGTTCTCCATCGACACACAGGTGCGGAAACTTCTGACATTTCCACCTTCGAAGAAAAGGGTCCTCGTAAGCTCGTTGTATTCCGCCATGTCGCGGACGTTGCCCGTCTCCGACTTCCTCAAGCTGCGCGACGTACTCGCCCTTGAGATCGCCGACGGCTCGCCGTGCATCTGGGAAATCCGGATGGTGAAGACCCCGGCCGAGATCGACCACATCCACTATATCTGCCAGATCGCAAGCGATGCCTACGAGGCCCTCCCCGCCAGCATCGCCGTCGGCGAAAGCGAACGCGAGATCGTGAGAAAGCTCAGGATCGACATCGCGCGTCGCGTCGCGGACTCCACGCCGTTCATGCCGGCAATTTCCGGACCCGGCGGCGTCCCGCAGATCGTCTGCGGTCCACATGATCGTTTGGTGCAGGAAGGCGACGTGCTCTTCATCGACACCGGATCGACCTTTGACGGCTACTTCTGCGACTTCGACCGCAACTACGCCATCGGCAACATCTCCGACGATGCCAAGCGGGTCCACGATGCCCTTTGGCTTGCCACTGAGGCGGGGATCAAGGCCGCGGTTCCCGGCGCGAAGACCGATGACGTGTTCCGCGCAATGGCCGAGATCATCGAGGAGGCCGGAGCCATCGGCAACAATGTTGGCCGACTGGGACATGGCCTCGGCATGCAGTTGACGGAACCGCCATCGCACAGGCTCGGCGACGGGACCGTCATTGTCGAGAACATGGTGCTGACGATCGAGCCGGGGATGGAATACGCCCTCGGCAAGATGATTGTCCACGAAGAAAACATCGCCATCACCAGGGACGGACCGCGGCTTTTGACGAAACGCGCCCCCAGAGAGATGCCGATCATCCGGTGACCCAAGGTTGACGGAGACAGAAATCGTCACTCGGGCGGATGGTCCGTCCGGGCAATCAAAAAGGGGAATGAAAATGAAAAAAATCGCAATGAAGACCGCTATCCTGCTCGCCGCGATGACGACTCTCGGCACAGCGTCCGCCGCCGTCGCCCAAGATCTCAAGACGATCACGCCAGGTATAATCTCGGTTGGCTCCGACCAGGTCTATCCGCCCTATGACTATCTCGAGGACGGTGTGACAAAGGGCTTTGATGCCGATGTCATGGCCGTGCTCGCTCCAAAGCTCGGCGTTAAAGTGCAGTTCATGAACACCAGGTTCGCCAGCCTGATTCCAGCTTCAGGCGAACCGCTTCGATATGATCGCCTCCGCGCTCTATGTCACGCCCGCCCGTGCGCAGGTCGTGGACTATATCGCCTATGCAAAGGACGGGCGGCTCGCTGACGGTCCCCTCCGATGACACCTTCGAGCCCAGGAAGCCTGAAGACCTTTGCGGCAAGCGCGTCGCCAATCTCAAGGGCGCGGCCTGGGTGCCGGAACTCCAGAAGGTCTCTCAGGCCAAATGCGGATCCAACCCGATCGACGTCAAGGAATTCGCCACGTCGGCCGAGGCGGCACAGGCGCTGCTGTCGCGCGGTGCGGATGTGGTGTTCGACGATGCCGGCGTCTCCAAGGCTGCCGTCGTGGCTTCGGGCGACCGTCTCAAGATCACGTCCACGGAAATCCTGTTCCCCGTCGTCATGGGTCTGGCGGTGAAGAAGGGTAACGACGAGCTCTTTAACCGCCTGAAGGAGGCCTTCGAGCCTCTCAAGAACAGCGATGAATACAAGGCTATTCTCGCCAAGTACAACCTCGCTCTGCCGACCGACGCCGAGGTCGCCGCGGCTCTCGTCGAAAGCAATTGATCCATCCTCCCGGGCCGCTACCGGCGGCCCGGTCAACTTCACTGGGAAAAAGACAATGGCTTTCGATTGGTCTTACACGATCGGGTTCTTCGTCGCGCTCGCGGACCGCTCCAGCCTGATGGTGGTTCGTCGGGCTGCCAGACTGTACGTCTGGTTCTTCAGAAGCCTTCCGCTCCTGGTCCTGCTGATCTTCGTCTACAATCTTCCGCAGGCGTTCCCGTCGACCTCAGGTCTTCTGTCCATTCCATTCGTCGCAGGCCTTCTGGCGATGGTGTTGAGCGAGACAGCCTACATCGCGGAAATCCACCGCGGAGCGCTTGTCGCGGTCGGCAAGGGCCAATATGAGGCGGGAAAGGTCCTTGGGCTTTCGCGCACGGGCGTCCAGCGGCACATCGTGATCCCGCAGGCGCTGCGCATTGCCCTGCCCTCGCTCGGGAACGAATTCGTCTCCATCGTAAAGCTGACGTCTCTCGTGTCGGTGATCTCGCTTGCCGAAATCCTGCTTGTCGGGCAGCGCTACTATACCCGAAACTTCAAGGTCATCGAAACCATGGTGGCGGTCGCCTGCTACTACGTCCTGATCGTCACCGTCTTGCGCTCAAGGCGTTTGAGCGCCGCCTCGACTTCTCGCGGCGTCTTGCCGAGCTGACCACCGAAGAGGCCGAGCCTAGCGGCGCTGTCGTCAAGCAGATCGTGGACGACGTCCGCACCTCGGCCGCCGAACCCGCCATCCGCCTCGAAAAGGGCGGGAAGTCCTACGGTATTCACCAGGTATTCAAGGACCTAGACCTGTCGGTCAAGCCGGGCGAAGTCGTCTCGATCATCGGGCCGTCCGGCTCCGGCAAGAACAACGCTCATCCGCTCCCTCAACGGTCTTGAGACACTGGAACACGGGGTCGTCTATCTCGAGGAAAAGCCGTTTCTTGCCGGGACCCGGGAGAAGCTCGCGAAGACCATCCGGCATGACAGCGCTGATGCACTAAGGATCGGAATGGTGTTCCAGAACTTCAACTTGTTTTCCCCACAAGACGGCTCTTGAAAACGTCATGATGGGCCCGGTCTACCATCATCGCGGCAGCCTTTCGGACATTCGGAAAGACGCACGGTCGCTTCTCGCCCAAGTTGGCATGCTGGTCCACGAGAACAAGTACCCGCACCAGCTCTCCGGCGGACAGCAGCAACGCGTTGCTATCGCCCGGGCGCTGGCCATGCATCCCTCCATTCTGCTTTTCGACGAGCCGACTTCGGCACTCGACCCCGAGACCGTTGGCGAAGTGCTCCGCATCATGGCTGCTCTCGCCAAGTCCGGCCGGACCATGGTGATCGTCACCCACGAAATGAAGTTCGCGATGGAAGTCTCCGACCGGGTGATCTTCATGGAAAAAGGCAAAGTCGTGTTCGACGGCTCCCCGTCACTGCTGGAGGAACGCAGAAAGCAAGATGGCCGTATCGCAGAGTTTGTCCGGATTTGACCCACGGCAACCCCCTGATTAGCCACCGCTTAAAAATGACCGACTTGCTCGGAGGAATGAACATGACCGACATTTCGATAGACGGCGCGCGGTTGATCGGCCGGATCCAGGAACTCGGAAGTCTTGGACGAGATGGTGACGGGCGCCTGGCGCGCCTCGCCGCCAGCGACGCCGACAAGCTTGGACGAGACCTCTTCGTCTCCTGGCTGCGGACGGCGGGCCTGGATGTGGCGGTGGATCGCATCGGCAACATCTTCGGCATCTGGGAGCCTCCGGGTTGCGAAGGCAAACTGCCATTCATGATGGGCTCCCATATCGACACAGTCATCAACGCCGGCATCTATGACGGATGCTACGGTGTCCTTGCGGCGCTGGAAGTGATCGAAGCCATGCAGGACGAAGGCTTCGTTCCGTCTCGTCCGGTCGTGGTCGCCGCGTTCACCAATGAGGAAGGCGTTCGCTTCGCACCCGACATGATGGGCTCCGTCGTCTACTCTGGTGGGATGGACACGGACACAGCCTTGGCTACGGTCGGAACCGACGGGGCCCTTCTCGGCGATGAACTCGGCCGGATCGGTTTCGCCGGACCAAAGGAGCCGGGGTTTCTCAAACCTGTTGCTTATGTGGAACTCCATGTCGAACAGGGGCCAGTCCTTGAACGTGAGGGTATCGACATCGGTGCGGTCGAAAACCTGCAAGGCATCTCTTGGCAGAAGGTTACAATCAACGGTACCGCCAATCATGCCGGCACCACGCCGATCACCATGCGCAGCGACGCGGGATACGGCGCTGCGCGCGTCGTCACCTATTTGAGAGAGCGGGCTCTGGCCTCCACTTCGCCGATGGTCGCGACTGTGGGATGTATTGAATTCGAGCCCAATGCGATCAACGTGATCCCGTCCCGGGCGACCCTGACAATCGATCTTCGCCACCCGGTCGAAGATCGGCTGCTGGAAGAAGAACGAGCGCTGTCGGAGTTCCTGGGGCGGCTGGCCGCCGACGAGGGACTGTCGATCAGCACCGAGCGACTGGCGCGCTCGACGCCCGTTGTGTTCGACCAAGAGATCGTCGCCGTCATAGAGGACGCGGCGAAAAAGCGCGGGTTATCCTATCGGCGGATGACGTCGGGGGCTGGACACGACGCGCAGATGATGGCGACGATTGCCCCAACCGCCATGATCTTCGTACCAAGCGTTGCCGGTATCAGTCACAACCCAGCCGAACTTACTCATGACATTGATCTGATCGCGGGTGCCAACCTCCTGTTGGATGTCGCACGGATTCTCGCCAAGTCTTGATGGTTTTGTAAGCTCAGGCTTCTTGCCGCGGTTGACGACGTGATCGTTCCACGCAGTTCAGCTCACGATAGCAGCTTTCGATAGGTTGTCGGCGCCAAGAAGCTGCGCCGCAAGAGCATTGTCGGATGTCCGGAAGGCAGACCTGTGGTCGCGCAGAATCTGGAATCGGGGCGCGGTATTCGTTCGGAGTGACGCCGATAGTCTTGGCGAAGGCCCGCCGCATGGCTGCGACATCTCCGAAACCGCATGCCTTGGCGATTGCCTGAAGTGGGCGCTCGGTATCCTCCAGGAGCCGGCGTGCAGCATCGGTCCGCGCAGCGATGATGAAGTCGAGCGGGGTCATTCCGAGCTCATGTCTGAATACGCGGCCAAAGTTGCGTGTGCTCATTCCGACATTCCTGGCGATTGCATCGACATGCAACTCCCTCTCAAGATTGGCCAGTATGAAGTCTTGCGCCTTCTGAATGAAGCTCGTTTCGGACATCTGGCCGACAAGGTGCGTGCTGAACTGCGATAGACCGCCGGGCCTCTTCACGAACATAACCATGTATCTGGCCACGGCCAGTGCGACCTCGCGCCCAAGATCCTCCTCCACAAGCGCGAGAGCAAGGTCGATGCCGGCGGTGACCCCGGCGGCGGTGATGAGTTTGCCGTCACGGATATAGATGGCGTCCGGTTCAAGCTCGATGTGGGGGTATTCCTTGCGGAAGCGTGGCGTGCATTCCCAGTGGGTCGTGACCCGCTTTCCTTCAAGCAGTCCTGCCGCAGCAAGCAGGAAGACACCGGTACAGATTGATCCATATCGCCTGACGGTGGGCACGCGTCGGCGCAGCCAGGAAATAACCTTCGGATCGATTGCCTGAAACGACGGGTCGCCTGCGACCAGCAAGGTATGGATTGGTTCATCGCTGTCAAAGATCGTACGATCTGCAAGGAACCGCAACTGGCCGGTGCCTCCGATCGAAGGTTGGCCGGTGGACATAATCTGGATGTCGTATCTGCTCATGTCGCCGCAGCGCCGCGCGGCCTCCCAGAAGACCTCTGCAGGACCCACAACATCCAAGGATTGGACGCCCGGTGGCGCGAGAATAACGATCCGCATTGGCGTACCCTTGAACAGGTTTGTCTATCTGAAGTCCGAAGCAAAATTCCTGCCAATAAAAGGCCACCGCCCGGGCGCGGGCGATGGTCACCTTCAGAAATCACTTGGCCGAGGTCAGTCGGGTGTCGAAAAAGCCGGTGCGCGACATGTCCCTGGCGGACTTTGCGGCAGCGAGCACCATGACATCGACGAGCGGCTCGATCAGGATCACTGCCATGTAGGCAAGACCGAAATTCCCGATGGACAGCAGGTTCTCAAACGTGAAGCCGTGACCGTAAAGCGCCCAGAACGCCACCCAGGAAACGATCCCGCCCTGGTAGGCCGTCGATAGTGTCAGCGCCTGTCGATATTTCAAGTCGACATAAGCGGTATTCGGCGTGACGACCTTGCTTGCAATGACCTGCAGCGCGAAGAGCGGCACGAGCAGGGTCGTGACGTTCATACCATATTGGGGCAGGTCGAACGGCGCGAAGAACAATCCCTGGAGCAGCAATCCAGCAGCAAGGCCGATTGCCGCCGGCGCTGCGCCGAACAGCAGGAAGAGCGTCGAACCGAGGATCAGATGCACCTCCGACACGCCGACCGGATAATGCGGAAGGATCTCGAAGAAGGAAAAGACAAGGGCCGTTGCGATGGCGCTTCGCCCCATAAGTGAGGACAGCCCTCGACGCCGGAGCTCGGCGCGCGCATATTTCAGGGTGAAGAGCGCAGCGCCGGAGGCGGTGGCGTAACTCAGGACGATCTTGGCGCCGTTCACGATACCAGGTTCGATATGCATGTGGGTGTCTCCGTGAAAGCTGTTACTGGTTGACTTGATCGCCGAGAGAGAAGAACTCACGCAGTTCCGAGGCGGTCAAAAGGTTGGTCTTGACGACGGCGCTCTCAAGCGCCGTCAGAAATTGATCGTAATAATTCCACGATGAATAATCGGCGGGATGTTCATCTTCCCACCTCTTGATCGAGGCAATCAGTTCATCGCGAAAATAGTCCCATTCGAAATAACCTTCCTTTGCGAGCGCGAGCGCAATCCCGAAGGACGTACGTTCCCAGTCGGACCCAAAGCAAAGAGTGCCATTGGCCCGAGGCGGACTGTCCGGCTGGCCCAGCATTTCGGTGACGGCAAAGTGTTCGAACTGCGTCAGCATCGGGACCTCAGGCTGCCTTGGCGACGGCAACGCCCATCATGGCTTCCGGTGTGACGAGAGCTTCAAGTTCTGTCTCCGACAAACCTTCGGTTCCTGCTGGCCGCTCAGGCACGACAAACCAACGGATCTGAGCACTCGAGTCCCATACCTTGACCTCAACATCCTCCGAGATCGGCAAGCCGAATTCGGCAAGCACCGCACGCGGCTCGCGGGCAGCACGGCTACGGAAGGTCGGATCCTTGTACCAGTAGGGCGGCAGCCCAAGAACCGGCCAAGGGTAGCAGGAGCAAAGCGTGCAGATGATCAGATTGTGGACGCCCGGAGCATTTGCGACGGCACGCATGTGCTCGCCTTCCGCGCCGGCCATGCCGTCCGGCAGGTCGAGTTCAGCGATCGCCTTTGGCGTATCCGCGACAAGCCGTTCCTTGAAGGCTGGATCCACCCAGGCGCGGGCGACGATCTTTGCGCCGTTGAAAGGCCCCATCTTGGTCTCGAAGAACTCGAGCACGGTATCGACGGTCCGGTCGGTGATAATGCCCTTCTTGATGAGCAAGGCTTCGAGAGCCCGCACGCGCGCCGCACTGTAAGCTTCGCGGTCATCGCGATACTTGAAACGTTCAGTCATTTGTTTCTCCCCGATGAATTGATTAGGCGGCCTTGACCGATAGCGGAACATCGGCCGGGGCGACGTAGCGCGCGTAAAGGTCGGCATAGAGGCTGAAGTTCGGTTCAGCATTGCCCGGCCACAGTTCGTTCGGATCGAAGCGGACGCAGTAGACGGTCATCGCTTCGCCGATACCGTCGGGGCCGGTGTCGCAGAGATACGTGTAAGCGCCGGGATACACGGTTTCGACGACTCCCGTCCTATTCCGCAAGAAGCCAGGCAGACGAGTATGCTCGACGCTCGGGACATTCGCGATCCGGACCACGTCGCCGACGGAGAACTTAGCCGCCACCGGCACGTCGCGTGCTGGACTGTCGCCTTCGACCAGATACTGGACGACACGGTCATCGATTGCAGCGTCGCCTGCGCTTGGCAGGGGCTTCGAGGGGTCGGCGTAATACTCCTCCGTCAGAGCGTCGAGCTCCTCCTCAGTGATGTAGCCATGCTGAATAAAGTAGCCCGAAATTCCGCCCAGCCACTTCTCGTAATAGCGATACCTGAAATAGTCGAAGGGATTGAGGCTTTCGGCCCCCTTGCGCAGATCGGCCCAGGTCCAGATCGTATGGAAGGCCGATGGCGTTTGGGGAAGCGGCAATTGAGCCGACAGAGCCATCATCGCCGTGTGGATCCCGAAGATTCGCGTTTCCCAGGGTTCAACGAAGACCCTTGTTTCTGTGTTGACCGGACCGAGTCCTTCCAGTCCGCCAAGATAATGTTGGATCTTCATGATGATCTTATCCTAGTTAGAGCAGACGATGAGTCAGGCCGCCATCGCCTTTGAGCCGGCGAGCAGGCGCGTGCCAAGCTCCGAGACGAAACCAAAGATCGCTCCAATCAGCATGGCGGCCATGGTCACGAGAGTTGGATGGGACAGACTTGACGTGACGATGGTGGTGTCGGTTGCCGCCGACGTGCCGACGAGGGAGGCATAGCCAAACACGACAGCAGGCGTGAAATTCAAGATTGGCACTGCGGAGGTGAGAACCACGAGCGAAGTTTCAGCACCGACAAGGATGGCTGCGAACAGGGGATGGGCGGGGCCAAACTCGACGATCAACAGGGTGATTGAGGCAATCGTGACACCCGCCCAGTTAGAGGCGAGCGATTTGATCAGTCCTGCCTGGCCGCCTCCACAAGCGAAGAACGATGCCCAGGCAATAAAGGTGACCCAGACCGGAACCGGAAACAGGGTCGCCGTGATATAGGTGTCGAGTGCACCCAGAACACCGAGACTGATCATTGCAGCGACAAGAGGTGGCATGAGGCTTCTCCTTGTTGTGGTGAGGCACTTCTCATGTGGCCACGGCCAGGGCGCAAGGAACACAACTTTCGAGACCGCGGCCAAGCTCTGCCTCGTCGAGATTGCGGCCGATAAAGACGATCTCGCTCAGGCGGGGATCGCCCATCCATGGCTTTCCCGGACGGCCCTCGAGCGTCATATGGACGCCGTGGAATACATAGCGGCGGGCTTCGCCGGCGAAGTTCACCACCCCCTTCATCCGTAGGATATCGGCGCCGCTCGCCTGTACGAGGCGGTTCAGCCAGCTATTGAAGGCGGCTGGGTCCAATGGTTCTGCACGCTGCAATGCGACGCAGGAAATGGACTGGTCATGTTCATGCTCATGATCTTCGAGGATGGCCGGATCGATCGACAAGATGTTCTTGAGGTCGAAGGCACCAAGGTCGAGAACCGAGCTCATCGGAATAGCACAGTCTTTGGTGTGAACGACCCGAGCCAGCGGATTGAGCTGCCTGATACGTCTCTCCACCACGGCCAACTTATCCAAGGACACCAAATCGGTTTTGTTGAGCAGGATGAGATCGGCAAAGCTGATCTGTTCGACGGCTTCATCCTGACCGAGCTGCTGATCGTCGTGACAGGCATCGACAACCGTGACGATCGCGTCCAGTTGAACATGGCTCGACAAGACCTCGTCCAGAACGAAGGATTGGATGACGGGCGCCGGATCGGCGAGACCCGACGTTTCGATGACGATGCGATCGAAGGCGCGATCTGACGCAAGAAGATTGCGAAGGGCGCCGATCAGGTCGTCGCGCACCGTGCAGCAAATGCAGCCGTTATTCAGTTCGACGACGTCCTCCGTCGTTTCGATGACAAGCTTGCCGTCGATACCGACCTGACCAAACTCATTGATGACGACCGCGATACGCTCATCGGGGCGTTCGGTCAGAAGACGGTTGAGCAGCGTTGTTTTGCCCGCGCCCAGAAAGCCGGTGAGAATGGTCGCGTTGATTTTTCTCATTTTTGTCTCCAGTTCAAAACAACACTCGACCAGCCCGATCCCGTGAGATCCGGAGAATGGCTTCAGATGGTGGGGTCAGTAAGCCTGTCTGGATTGCAGTATTGGCCATCATTACATTACGAAGGTGCCCGGCTCACAATGGGTCCATGAATGCAGTTTCAGCCAAATCACATGCAGAATACGCCAATCTGCGCCCAAAATATATACACGGCTAATAATTGAGCATATGAGCAAAATGTGGGCGTTGGCTGGAGATGCTGTTACCCAACTGCCAATGCGCTGTAGCATGCCGATAAACTCTGGGAGTAGGTGGATTGCGAGATCAACCCGCTTTGTCGTCGTTCGCCGCTCTGCCCAAACCCGATTCACGGAGGCGTCCCTCAAAGAACGTCGACGGACGCTGGAGTATCGCGCCATCTGACTTGAAGCGTCGGTATCGGTACATCTTGGGGAGCCGGCGTTCACCGAAGTCGATTTTCGCGAGCTTGTCGATCGCCTCTCGCGACGATGCGCCCTGACGAAGCAAACGTCTCCGACGGAGTCTCCCCATACGCTTCACTATAGGCTGCAGCGAACCGTCCCATGTGCGTGAATCCAGCCTTCCGCGCCACGGTAGAAATCGATGGAGGGGACGTGCTGTTTAGCAACTCCTCGCGTGCAGCCGCGAGCCGCATCGCTTGGAGATAGCTGAGAGGTGTAGTTCCTTTGAACCGCCTGAACGCGAGCTGCAAGGCCCTGACGCTTATCCCAGCCTCGCGCGCAATGGATGCCACCGTCATGGAGTGCCCGAGATTGGCGCGCATATATCCGATAGCGCGCTTTACGTGCCAAGGCATTGCCGGCGACGCAGATCGCCCCTTTCGTCGAAGAGGACTTGCGACGATTGCCCAACAGAGGGCGGTAACAACGGACTGGACGAGGCAGTGGACAGCCTTGCACCCAAGCCGATGTGCTTCCGGGGCGTCGATACAATCCCAGATGAGATCGACAAGCCCTGCCAAGTGTGATCCGGTCGGCAAGTCCAGGTCGATTTCCTCATCCAATTCGGAACCTGAAAGTGCAGACTTCCCGAGGAGCACACTCAAGGCTTTCCCTAATGCGGCCGCCTCGAACGCAAAAACCAAGTGGTTGCCCGCGTCGACCAGCAGGCGTTCTCTGGTGGCGCTCCAGCTACTTGAAAGGAAACCGCGGGCTTGAGTCTTCATAGCGGATCCGACGCCGCTGGCTGCTTTATCCGCGTCGATTATTGGCAGGCACAGGATACAAAGCCCGGACATCTTACTCAGAGCATTTATGATTTCTGAAACACGGTCTTCGCCGGCCGAACCCGTTCGGCCAATCAAGAATCTGTGCCCTGCGATCGCGTGGTCCTGATCTCCCAGCTTGAGTGTGCCCTGATTTAGACCGGACCGACCATGAAACCCAGGCTGCCCACATCCGGTAGCAGCAATCTCAATAAGCCGCACAATCGCCCTCCGCCAAGCAGATAGTCGCGGAGGTAGGCGACGCACAGCCTTCCACCCCCAACCATCAATCAGTCGAAGATCGGTCAGCAATCCTCAGGCCAGTTCGAAACCGTTTATTAATACTTTGAAATAATTGCCTTATCGAGTCGGAAAGCGCCTCTCCGGGATCCAGTTTCCTCACAGAATGTCCCACAATTGAGACGCGCGGTATCATCGCTGAAACATTCAGGCAAGATGCTGGAGGAAGCATCCCCACAAGCCGATCCTGGAGTTTGCGGCCGGGCGACCGTCGTCGAACGGGAGCGTCAAGTGAAACTCCGCCGGTTCGAGCCGGCGGGGGAGCTCGCCACTCATTCCGCTCGACGAAGAATACGACCTGGCGACAGCCATTTCTTTGAAATGACGATGCAAATGCGACCGGTCAACGCTCACTGGCTCAATCCACGCCATCTCTGTCCATATTGCGAACATTGTCCAGATAACGCCGCGAACCATGCACGTCGATCTCGTCTCTATGACACTGTTAATACTTAGCGACTCAAATCCACAACATGTCGGGCTCGATCTGTTGACAACGCATCCAAGTAGGGAATGCGCGGCAAACAATAATCGTAAGGCCCCGAGAGTCTTAAAACCCGTTCAATACCCGGAGAGAAGGATGCGTAATATTTCAATGCGGAATAAGCTGGTTCTGTTCATCTGTGGCCTGGCATTCGCGTTGTCCATAACGGCGGCCGGCCTGGTCAAGACCGCCATGGACAATGTCTCAGGTGAGCGGATCGAGGCGTTGAAGAGCCAAGTGGATATTGCCTATTCGATCATGAATCACTTCTACGAAGCCGAGAAATCCGGAGCGTTAAGTCATGAAGCGGCCCTGTCCTCGGCTGCCAACGCAATTGAAGCGATCCGCTTTGAACCAACCGGCTACATATTCGGGTACGACTACAATGGGGTGCGCGTATTGATGCCGGACAAAAAGGACGTCGGGACGAACTTTATTGGCACCAAGGACAAAAACGGGGTCCCCGTCGTCAAAACATTGATAGAGCTTGCTCGCAATGGGGGCGGATCATTGCAGTACTACTGGCCAAAGCCGGGACGTCCTGCCGAGGAACAAGTCGTGAAAACGGCTTATGCGCGGGATTTTGCGCCATGGCAGATCGTGCTGGGGACAGGTACCTATATGGACGATATCGACGGCAAGAACTACCAGATTTACAAGAATGCTGCGATTATTGGCCTATCAGTACTTGCTGTCAGCGTGGCTATTGCAGTTGCTTTGCTGAGAAGCATCACGGTGCCATTTTCGGAGATCCGCAAGGCGCTCGGTGCAATAGCCGCACAGGACATCTCCTATCAAATTCCCTACACTGATCAGCCAAGTGAAATCGGCATGATGGCCACTTCGATCAAGACCCTTCAAGACAGAGTGAGAAGGCGGCTGGAGTTGGAGCGTCGCGATGCCGAGAACAAACTCGCCCTAGAAGCCGAACGGGAGCAGCGATTGCAGCTCGAAGAGGCTGAGCGATCGGTCCAAGCGCATGTTGTTTCCACGATCAGTGGGGCACTGGAAGCATTATCCCGCGGCGACCTTACCGTCAGATGCGCTGATCTAGGCGAGAAATATGCTGCCCTGCGCTTGAACTTCAACACTGCGATAGAGAAACTCGAACTGGCCTTGGCTGTCGTCAACCAGAAAGGCCAGGTCATTTCGATGAGCAAGGATGAAATTTATCGCGCGTCAGCCGATCTTGCACGCCGAAGCGAGCTTCAGGCAGCGAACCTCGAAGAGGCTTCAGCTGCGATTGATGAACTGGCGGTTACCGTCCGGGAAACAGCGCAGGGAGCGCATAGCGCAGCAGCCAAGGTTAGCGCCATCAGCCAGGAAGCTACCCAAAGCGAAGCAATTGTCGTGAAAGCAATCAGCGCGATGGCTGGAATCGAACATTCTGCGAGAGAGATCTCCAATATCATCAGTGTCATCGATGAGATTGCGTTCCAGACCAACCTCCTTGCACTAAACGCTGGCGTCGAAGCCGCTCGAGCAGGTGAGAGCGGTAAGGGCTTCGCAGTTGTTGCCCAGGAAGTGCGCGAGCTGGCACAGCGTTCAGCCTCTGCTGCGAAAGAGATCAAGGATCAAATCTCCAAGTCGACGCTTCAGGTCACCGAAGGTGTGAGCCATGTTGGCAATGCCGGTCAGGCGCTCCAGCGCATATCGAGACAGATAGAAGAAGCCGATGAATTCGTAGCAAGTATCGCCCGTAGCGCCAAAGAACAGGACACGACACTCTCCAGCGTGGCAAGCTCGATCAATGAACTTGACGTGGCAACCCAGAAAAATGCTGCCATGGCGCAGGCATCGACCGAAATTGCAGCGGCTTTGGCAACTGATACCGAAGGCCTGCTCAGCTTGATTGCCAACTTCAAAACCGAAGCCAGCAATCGTGACACTCTTCTTTCTGAGGCTGCGTAACGCGCGAGCGCGTTCGGTGAATGAACTGCTTTTACCGCAAATGAAACTTCACTGCCTTCGACGGCTTCGTGCCGCCGGAGGCAGTGGACCCCCACCGGGGCAACACAGCGCTCAAATTGCGAGGCATTGTTCTGCAAAGCCATAGGAGGTGCAAATGCGTCTTGGAAGTTGTCGGATGAAAAGAGCCAATAGTGACTACCCTTCTCCCTTACGTACCAGTGACGTTGGGTTCACTGTGCCACCTTGTTCTGTCGGTTCGCGATCAGGTCATCCACGACAGCCGGATCTGCGAGCGTCGAGGTATCACCGAGCGCGCCGAAATCATCCTCGGCGATCTTGCGCAGGATACGGCGCATGATCTTGCCGGAACGGGTCTTCGGCAGACCGGGCGCGAACTGGATCTTGTCCGGTGTGGCGATCGGGCCGATTTCCGTACGGACATGCTTCACCAGGTCCGCCCGCAGCGCGTCATTGCCTTCGTGGCCCGACATCAAGGTGACGTAGCAATAGATGCCCTGGCCCTTGATGTTGTGCGGGTAACCCACGACGGCCGCTTCGGAGACGAGGTGGTGCGAGACCAGCGCCGATTCGACTTCGGCCGTGCCCAGGCGGTGACCGGAGACGTTCAGGACGTCGTCCACGCGACCCGTGATCCAGTAGTAGCCGTCTTCGTCGCGGCGGCAGCCGTCACCCGTGAAATACTTGCCCTTGTAGGTGGAGAAGTAGGTCTGCACGAAGCGATCGTGATCGCCATAGACGGAGCGGGCCTGGCCCGGCCAGCTGTCGGTGATGCAGAGGTTTCCGTCGGTCGCGCCTTCCAGCACTTGACCCTCATTGTCCACCAGCTCCGGCTTGACCCCGAAGAAAGGTCGCGTGGCCGAACCGGGTTTCAGCGCGGTCGCACCCGGCAGCGGCGTGATCATGATGCCGCCGGTTTCCGTCTGCCACCAGGTATCGACGACGGGCGACTTCTGCTCGCCGACGACGTTGTAATACCACTCCCAGGCTTCCGGATTGATCGGTTCGCCCACGGAGCCGAGAAGGCGGAGCGACGAACGGTCCGAGCGCTTCACGAACTCGTCGCCGGCACCCATCAGCGAGCGGATCGCGGTCGGTGCGGTGTAGAAGATGTTGACCTTGTGCTTCTCGATCACCTCCCAGAAGCGGCCCTGATCCGGGAAGGTCGGGATACCCTCGAACATCAGCGTCGTGGCGCAGTTCGAAAGCGGCCCGTAGACGATGTAGGAGTGACCGGTCACCCAGCCCACATCGGCCGTGCACCAGTAGATGTCACCATCGTGATAGTCGAAGACATATTCGTGCGTCATTGAGGCATAGACGAGATAGCCGCCGGTCGTGTGCATGACGCCCTTCGGCTTGCCTGTCGAACCCGAGGTGTAGAGGATAAACAGCGGATCTTCCGCCTTCATCTTCACCGGCGGGCATTCGGCCTTGACCGTGTGCACTTCCTGATGGTGCCAGATATCGCGGCCCGGTGCCCAGCCGATCTTGCCGCCGGTGCGGCGCACGACCAGGACCTTGTTGACGATCACATACTGCTTGGCGGCGATTTCGATCGCGATATCGGTGTTTTCCTTGAGCGGAACCGGTTTGCCGCCACGAACACCTTCGTCGCAGGTAATGACGAAGGTCGATTCACAGTCGACGATGCGACCTGCGAGGGCTTCTGGCGAGAAGCCGCCGAAGACCACCGAATGCACCGCGCCGATGCGGGCGCAGGCGAGCATGGCATAAGCCGCTTCCGGGATCATTGGCATGTAGATGGTGACGCGGTCACCCTTCTTCACGCCGTGCTTCTTGAGGACGTTCGCCATGCGGCAAACGTGCTCGTAGAGCTCGTTATAGGTGATCTTCTTGTCGATATAGGGGTTGTCGCCTTCCCAGATGATGGCGGTGCGTTCGCCATGCGTCTTCAGGTGACGATCGATGCAGTTGTAGGAGACGTTGGTCAGGCCGTCCTCGAACCACTTGATCGGGACCTTGCCCTTGAAGGACGTGTTCTTGACCTTCGTATAGGGCTTGAACCAGTCGATCCGCTTGCCGTGCTTGCCCCAGAACTTCTCGGGATCCTCGATGCTCTCCTGATACCACTTCTGGTACTTCTCGTCATCGATCAGGGCACGAACTTTTGCCGATTTCAGCACCGGATAGGTTTTGGCTGACATGAACTCCTCCTCATAAATTAGCGATTTTCCTGAAGCATCAGGCACTTCATTGGAGGGTGAATCTCAGGAGCCCCCTGCAGCTTGCTTTTTGTGGTCGCTGCACGAGACCGCCGCAGGATGTCCTCGCAGATATTCAAGCATTTCAGGGCCCGCGGCTGCACCGGCCAGAGCTCAACTCGTGGTCCGCCTAATTTGTGAGTTGATCAGACTCTTTTGACGGGGCGTTCCGCGGACCCCTAAGAGAAGTCCGGGCGAGTTGCCCGGACTTCGTCTACGTCGATCTGTTGGCGGCTCAGGAAACCAGGCGACTTGACAGTCGACTTGCCGAGTGAACCACTTCGCCGCGTCAGCTGTTCAGATCGCGGCCTCGCGTTTCAGGCAGGAGAAGCGCACCGATCACGGCCGTCAGTCCGGCAAACGCGACGGTGTACCAAAGTCCACCGAAGATGTTGCCGGTGGCGATCACCACCGCCGTCGCGACAAAGGGAGCGAATCCCCCGATCCAGCCGTTCCCGAGCTGCAAGGCGACGGAAACACCACTATAGCGGATACGGACAGGGAAGAGCTCCACAAGAAGCGCTCCGAGAGGGCCGTACACCATCGTGGCCAGGAACACGAGGCAGAACAAGATGCCGATCACTGCGGGTCCGTTCGGTTGAACGGGTGCTTTCGGATCAGGCAAGCCAGTTGCAGTCAAAGCCGCGAGCAGTTCGGCTTCGTTATACGGCTTCGCCTCGCCGCCGTTGACTTGAACCCGCAGGGGTTCTGCGTCGGTCTTGACCGTGTAGGGGACCGCCCGGGCTGTCAGAAGCGCCTTCGCCTTCTGGCAATCAGTCGTCGCCTGGGGACTGAACAATTGCCCGATGAATGACTGATCGTGGTCGCAGTCGTTTCCAACGAGCGTGACCGACGTCTTTGCACGGAACTCGGCAAGGGTGGGGTTGCCGTAGGTCCCCAGCGCCTGGAAGAGTGGCATGATCAGGAACGCCGACAGTGCGCAACCTGTCACGACAATCCATTTGCGTCCGATTTGATCGGAAAGCCAGCCGAAGAACAGGAAAAAGGGCGTACCGAGCGTCAGCGCGATCAGGAGGTAAAAGTTGGCCTGATCATGCGTCATCTTCAGCGTCGTCGTCATGAAGTAGAGGCTGTAGAAATGGCCCGTGTACCAGATCACAGCCTGGCCTGCGACGACACCAAAGATCGCAACCATAATCAGCCGAAGATTCCGGCTATCACCGAGGGTCTCGGCGATCGGATTCTTCGAGCCCTTACCCTGTGCCTTCATCTCTTGGAACACAGGCGACTCATGCAACTTCAGTCGGATGTAGAGCGAAAGAACCAGAAGCACGATCGAGCCGACGAAAGGCAAGCGCCAGCCCCAGCTTGCAAAGGCTTCGGGCGACATCGAGCTGCGGCACAGCACAATCACGAGCAACGACAGGAAGAGACCGAGCGTCGCCGTGATCTGGATCCAGCTGGTCGTTAAACCACGTTGATTGTGATCGGCGTGCTCGGCAACATAGGTCACGGCGCCGCCGAACTCGCCACCCACAGCCAATCCCTGGAGAAGACGCAAGGCCACCAGCAATGCAGGGGCAGCCCAGCCAATCGATTCGTAGGTCGGCAAGAGACCAATTGCAGCCGTTGCAAGGCCCATGACCAGCATGGTGACGAGGAAGGTCTTTTTCCGGCCGACGAGGTCGCCTAGCCGTCCAAAGACGACCGCGCCGAAGGGCCGAAGGACAAAGCCGGCGCCAAAGGTCGCAAGTGCCGCAAGAAGTGCCGCGGTCTCGTTACCCTTGGGGAAGAACAGCGTACTGAAGAATGCGGCAAGCGACCCATAGATGAAGAAGTCGTACCACTCGAAAACGGTCCCGAGCGCAGCAGCGAAGACCGTGCGTTTTGTGTTCCGGTCGAGGCCCTCGGCCTTTGCTACGGTTCCAGACGAAAGTTCATGAACAGACATTTCGAGCCCTCCCCTAGATGGCATGTTGCGAGAGGCCTTGGCCGCTCGTCTGAGAAACCGGATCTTCACAGGCCCGCAGAAATGCTGCCAGCATTTCATTGAATTTGTGAGGCTGCTCGAGCATCGGGAAGTGTCCCGCATTCTCGACCACCTCCAGCCTGCTGTCCGGTATGCCCTCAGCCAGGATCACCGACTCCGCCGGCGGCGTGATGATATCCTCGTTTCCGACGACCACCAGGGTCGGGACCCTGATGTCGCCAAGACGCGAACGACTGTCGGATGCATTTAGTGACGCGATCGCTTCGCGCGCCACGAAATCGGGGGTCTGTGCGACCTCCTGCCTGGCAAAGTTCAGGAGTTCCTGACTGGCCGCGCTGCCGAACGACCGATCAATGACGTTCTGGCTGGCCTGGACAACGCCGAGGTCGTCAATCGCCTTCAGAACATTATCGACATTGACGTCCTCTCCAAGTCCATGCGGCGTCGCTCCGACGAGCACCAACGCCTGTACGCGCTCCGGATGCGCCAGCGTAAAGCTCTGTGCGATGGTTCCGCCCATCGAGAGGCCGACAAGGACGGCCTGGCGGATGTCGAGCTTGCTGAAGACTTGGAGCACGTCGTTTGCGAAGGCGTCGATGGTATAGCTGCGACCGGCAGGTCTTGGCGACACGCCGTGCCCCGGCAGGTTGATACGGATGACTTTGTAGCGGGATGAGAAGGCCTCGACCTGCCCGCGCCAGAATTCCGCGGTCGTCGTAAATCCGTGCACGAAGACGAGCGGTTGGCCCGCGCCCGACACCCGGACGATCGTATCGCCTATCTCTATTGTTTCTGTATGCATGATATCTGCTCCCCTTTCGGTTTTTACGCCAAGGAGCATCGCAAGCCATGGGCCAGTTCCACGTATGCCAGTCTTGCTCAATCTAACACCCTCAAGACAAACGATTATTGGGAATGGAAGGTGGATTCCCACTGTCTTGCTGACCAGGTGAGCTCCATCTCTTTGTCTCGTTTGCGGCACAAAAATTCTCGCATCTGAGACAAAACCCGCTAACATGCGATTTGCGATATCTCAGTAGTAGTCAGGCAGCTGATATGACCCTTCCCGAATGGCTAGCAGGTTCTTCCGAGGAAGCCGGATTCCTCCGGCTTGTCCTCGATCACGTTTCCGATTGCCTTGTCGCCGTCGACACGGAAGGAACGATCGTCCTGATCAACGACCCCTATTGCCGCCTCCTTGGCGGTGAGGCCGAGGAATTTCTCGGGCGGCACATCACCGATGTGGTGGGGCCGCAAACTAGACTTCATTTCGTCGCGCGGGGTATTGGCACTCATATTGGTTATCCGCTCGAAGTGCGCGGCCATAAGCTGGTGACGAAGCAGGTCCCTGTGCACAAGGACGGAAGGATCATCGGCGCCGTGGGTCTGGCGCTGTTCTCCGACTACGATGCCCTGAAAAAAACCTACGGCCGGATTTCGAAGGCGGAACTCGCCATTCCTTCGAAGCCGAAAGCTTGGCAGTCGAAGTTCGGTCTCGACGATGTCATCGGGACTGATCCGTTGATGGAAGCGCATCGCGACGCACTTAAACTGGCGGCCGCGTATGATCTGCCGGTTCTCATCTGCGGTGAGACAGGCACCGGCAAGGAACTGGCCGCGCAGGCAATCCATTCCTTGTCGGACCGCTCTACCGGGCCATTCGTGTGGGTCAACTGCGCATCCATTCCCAGCGAACTTATCGAAGCAGAGCTTTTCGGCTATGAGGGCGGGGCTTTCACGGGTGCGCGCAGCCAAGGTAAACCTGGCAAGTTCGAACTGGCGACTGGCGGCGTGCTCTTCCTTGACGAGATTGGCGACATGCCGCTGGCCCTGCAGGGCAGTCTTCTGCGCGTGCTCCAGACCGGCGAGATCGTCCGCGTCGGCGGCACCAACCCGGTCGGCATCGATCTTCGCATCATCTGCGCTACCAACAAGCCACTCGTCGAACTGGTGCAGACAGGGCGTTTTCGCGAGGACCTCTATCACCGGCTCAACGTTCTGCCGATCGAGGTCCCGGTCCTGAGAGAAAGGGGCGATCTGGCTCATCTTGCCGAACACCTCCTTGCACGCATCGCCACGCGGCTGTCCGTCCCGGCGCCAGTATTGACAGCTGAGGATCATGAGCGGCTTGTCGCTCATACGTGGCCGGGTAACGTCCGGGAACTGGAGAATGCCCTCACGCGCATGATCGTGACGGGGCATCTATCCACTGCATCGCTCGATAGTCGTCGCCCGTCACCCTCTGCGAATGCGAAGAGCGACTTGAAGAGTCGCATGAAATCCGAAGCCCATGCAGCCCTGCGCGCCGCCCTCCAGCAGGCCGGAGGCAACAAGCAACGTGCAGCCGAGATGCTCGGCATCAGCCGGGCGCAACTCTATCGGCTGTTGAAAGAACAAGGCCCCGCCTAGCAAGGAGCGCTTTAGTCGCGAAAGGCTTAAGCCGCCGAATGCGATATTGAGCCTGAGGTCCGGCTGGTCGGAACCAGGTTATGCAAATTCGAGCGCCGTCAGAAGATCTTCAACGAGATCTTCGGCGTCCTCGAGACCGACCGAGCATCGAATTGCGTCCTCGCCGAGGTTGACGCAGAACTGGCTGCCGACAAGGGACAGATGACGGGCACCGGTGAGCCGAGCTGAGCCACAAATGAAACTACCAACCTCCGCCAGATCTCCGCCTGACTTGATCAGGCTCAGTCTCTTGATCATTGCCGTGGCGCCCTCCGGGCCTGTCTCAAGCGCAAAGGCGAGCATCCCGGAGCCGCCCGACATCTGACGGCGCGCAATTTCATGATCGGGATGTGACGTGAGGAAAGGATATCTCACCCAGGCAACCGAGGGATGGGCCTCCAGTGTCAGAGCAAGGACGTGCGCGGTGTTGCAATGCTGATTCATTCTGAGCGCCAGAGTACTGAGCCCGCGCAGGATCAGGAACGCAGCTTGCGGCGAGATGGTGGTGTCATGGCGCTCGCGCAGGCTTTCGTGGCGCAATTTTCGAATATCCGCCGCCGTCCCAAGTAATGCGCCGCCGACCGTATCACCGTGCCCGTTCATGTATTTCGACAGCGAGTGCAGCACGATGTCCGCCCCATGTTCAAGCGGCCTTTGAAGGGCCGGCGTTGCAAATGTGCTATCAACTGCCACCTTGAGGCCGAACGCGTGAGCGTGTTCAGAAATGGCCGAGACATCCAGAACGCTGTTCAAAGGATTGGTGGGCGTATCGAAATACACCAATCTTGTCCGTTCGGTTATCGAACGGCCGATCACGTCCGGCTCCGAAAGATCCACCGCGACAAGCCTTGCGCCGACCGCCGAAACAATCTCCAGCATTAGGTACGCTGTGTCGGTGCAGACCGGCCTGTGAACAATAATCTCGTCTCCGGCAGCAAGAAATGACCGGGCAAGCGTGCGAAAGGCAACCAGACCTGAGGAGAGGACAAGACCGGCCTCCGCCCCTTCAAGACGGGCAAGCTTGTGCTCGAGCAGCCATGTCGCCGACCGATCCCCGTCCGCCCCGCCTGGCTGGACAAGGGTGGTCCGACCGCAGACAGAAGCCGATGGTCTACTCCGAAGGGAGGCAATCGCAGTAGACGGGAACGGCTCATGTATGGAGCGGGTCGAAAAGCCGAGATCATTGACGTCAGGCGAGGCCTTGGCCGAAACTGGCTGATTTGTCGTTATCTTGCTGCTCATCTGCGCCCCGATCGTCGATCGCTAAAGACCCGTCCTCACCCGAGGTCGCTGCAGTTCCGCCACAGCCATTACGAACCGTAGTTCATCGTTTCCACAATTCATGTAGGCGTGCTTGTCTTCGGTTCGCGCCAGAACGGATGAACCCGCGTGAACCAAGTGCTCGCTGTCTGCAAACTTCAGGGTGAGCTCACCCGTTTCGACGTTAATGAGCTCGAGTGTGCCGGGCGAATGGCCGGGAGATTCAAATATCTCGCCCGGGAAAAGCGTCCAGCGCCACAGCTCGATCTCGTCCGGCCCGTTGGTTCCAACGAGAAGTGTTGCGCTTCCGCCCTTCGGACCGTGCCACAGGGTCGATGCGTCCTGTGCCGGGACTATGCGAACAGGAACACTCGACGCCACCCCGACGAAATCCGCAACCGACACGCCCAAGGCGGTAGCGGCCCGGCACAGTGTGGCGATGCTCGGATTGGCTGTTCCCTTCTCGATCTCGACCAGCATGCCCTTGCTCACGCCGGACTTCCGGGACAGTTCGTCCAGCGTCAGGCCGCTCTGGCGCCTGAAGGTTTTCAGGTTCTGGGAGACGGTTGCGCTGACGCGCTCGACATCGGCGACCGTGTCGGTCGATATATTGACTTTCTTTTCCATGGTCGGTATTATAGACTAAATTGGTCAATGGGAGCTAGAGGGCATGTTGGATTTTCCGCTCATCGACAGGTCTGTCGCAGAAATAGCGCCGGATTTCCGTGCGATCAGCATCTTGGTTGATGCCAGCGATCCGACCCGCGGGCCAATGGCGCGCGACGTGCTTGGGGAAGCCTGTGATTTCGTCCGCGCCGGTGGACCACAATGGGGCGACGCCCATCTTGCCAGTTGGGCGGACGTCTATAGCCGTTTCGGGGCCAAACCCAACCGGACGCCGTGCTCTGCACAGGCGCTGAAGAAGCGGGTTGAAAAGGACGGTCGCCTACCCACCATTAATCCGTTGGTCGACCTCTACAATGCCGTCAGCCTGCGTTTTGCCGTGCCCGTCGGGGGCGAGAATTTTGATGCCTATGTCGGCAAGCCGCGGCTGGCGATTGCCGACGGTACGGAAGCGTTCGACACGGTCGCGAATGGCGAGGCAATCGTCGAACATCCGTCCGTTGGTGAGGTGATCTGGCGCGACGATATCGGCGTGACATGCCGCCGGTGGAATTGGCGACAGGGAACGCGCACGCGCCTGGATTCAATCGGTGGTCGAATGTGGTTCATCCTGGAGAGCCTCGAAACGATGCCAGAGGAGGCACTTGAGGCGGCCGCCGACATGCTGGTCAGTGGTCTTCGGCAACTGGCGCCGGGGTGCGACGTCTATAGGCAGAACCTTCTCCCAACATAGCTGGCGCCTACGGAGCAAGTGGCGAAAGTCAAGATATTGACCGGTGGCCGCTGGCTGGGGGTGGAAAGCAGCTGACAACCGGCGTCACTCGCCACACGGAAGAAAAATTGCGTCGCGGCGTCGCGGCGGCGGCGAAGCTTTGCCCGGAGGAGCGGGCACTCGTCGCATCGTAAAGGAGGAACAATGCGCACTGAGAAACACCCGCCCGCTCTGGTCGTGAGTGATGTTCACAAGAGCTATGGAGCCCACAAGGTCCTGAAGGGCATTTCCCTGTCGGCCGAGAAGGGCGATGTCGTCTCGATTATTGGATCGTCAGGTTCGGGCAAAAGCACCTTCCTGCGCTGCATCAACTTCCTTGAGATTCCGGATTGTGGTTCCCTCCGCATCAATGGCGAAGAAGTCGCGTTGCGAAGTGGGCGCGGCGGAAAATCGCAACCCGCCAACTGGCGCCAAATCGAAAGGCTGAGAACCGGCCTGGGCATGGTCTTCCAGAGCTTCAACCTCTGGCAGCACATGACCATCCTTCAGAACGTCATCGAAGCGCCGGTACATGTGCTCGGGGTCGAGCGGGCCATAGCCATCGAGAAGGCCGAAGCACTGCTGGCCAAGGTCGGTCTTTACGACAAAAAGGACGCCTACCCCGCCTTCCTGTCAGGCGGACAACAGCAGCGCGCGTCCATCGCTCGTGCACTCTGCGTTGATCCCGCTGTCATGCTGTTTGATGAGCCGACATCGGCTCTTGATCCCGAGCTTGTCGGGGAGGTGCTGAAGGTCATCCGCGGCCTCGCCGAGGAGGGCCGCACCATGATCATGGTTACCCACGAGATGAAGTTCGCTCGGGATGTCTCGACACGCGTCATGTTTCTGCACCAAGGCCAGGTTGAGGAGGAAGGTTCCCCCGCACAGGTCTTCGGCGCGCCCACGAGCGCTCGCTGCAAAGAATTCGTTGCAGCCGGTTCGCACTGACCAATCAATCTTTTCAACAGCAAAAAGGGGAATGCAAATGAAGCATCTGGGAAAAGCTCTGGCCATCGGCATGATCATGATGGCGGCAAATGCGCACGCCGACATCCGCTTTGGCATCGTCAACGAGGCCTATCCGCCTTACACGACCAAGGACGCCTCCGGCAAGGCGATCGGCTGGGAGATCGACCTGATGGACGCCGTCTGTGAGGAGCTGAAGGAAAAATGCGCGATCGTCGACGTTGCCTGGGATGGCCTCATTCCGGCGCTGGAAAGCAAGAAGATCGACGTGATCTGGTCCTCCATGTCGATCACCGACGAGCGCAAGAAGCGGATCGACTTCACCGACAAGTACTATTCAGCGCTGGCGGGGATGATCGGCCCGAAGGACGGCGCCATGGGGGTTGCGGCCAAGGAGCTGAAGGACAAGACGGTGGGCATTGCCGTCTCGACCACCCAATCCGCCTATTTCAAGAAACACTTCGCCGACGTCGCGAGCGAGAAGAGCTATGCGACGGTCGATGAGTCCTTCCAGGACCTTGCCTCCGGACGCATCGACTACGTCTTTGCCGACACCGGCCCGCTCAAGGAATTCCTGAAAACAGACCTCGGAGAAGAGTGCTGCGAGTATAAGGGCAATGTCGAGCCGGACGACACCATCCTCGGCGCGGGGGTCGGCGGTGGTGTGCGCAAGGGCGACGACGCGCTGCGCGAAAGACTGAACGCCGCCATCAAGGCCGTCAGGGACAGCGGCAAGTATGCCGAATTCAGCAAGAAGTACTTCGACTACGACCCCTATTGAGACCAAGGCGGTTGCGGATCGCCACACAGCTGTGCGGCGATCCCTGCCTTGACTGGAAGGCTTCCCATGAACCCCACACATTCAGCGCTGGATCTTCTGTCCATCGCGCCTCCCGGCTGGGGAGGCGTGCTCCTTGCGGGTGCCCTGGCCACTGTCCTGATCTCGTCCGGAGCATATCTGGTCGGGATGCTAATCGGACTGTTCGGCGCGCTCGGAAAACTGAGTGGGTTTCGGCCGCTCCAACTCCTGCTTAATGCCTATACCACGATCATTCGTGCCGTACCCGAGCTGATACTGATCGTTGCCCTCTATTACGCCGGAACAGACGGCGTGAACCGTATCCTTGCCTGGGCGGGACTGGGACCTATCGAAATCAACGGTCTTGTCGCGGCTATTGCGGTCCTTGGCTTTGTGCAGGGTGCCTACATGACAGAGGTGCTGCGCGGCGCAATCGTTGCAATCCCTGTCGGGCAACTGGAAGCCGCGAAAGCGTTCGGAATGCGTCCGGCGTTGCGCTTCCGCAGGATCGTCTTGCCAGGCCTCATCCCGAACGCGCTGCCGGGCTTTGCCAATCTCTGGATGTCGGTCATCAAGGACAGTGCATTGATCGCCGTCGTTGGTTACCAGGAACTGGCGCTTGCCGCGCGCGTCGCAGCAAGCAACACCAAGGAATACATGGTGTTCTTTCTAGCTGCTGCGGTGCTCTACCTCGTCATCACCATAGTCTCGAACATGCTCTTCGCTGCGCTGGAAGCCTACTTCCGTCGCGGACAAAGACCGAATGCGTAAGGGAAGCGGACATGGATTTCAGCTGGATTTTCCCCTACCGCGATCTCATTCTGCAAGGTGCTTTCCTCACCTGCCTGCTGCTTGTGATCTCGGTGACCTGCGGCTTTGGCCTGGCGATCTTCCTTGCGATTGCCCAGGTGGGCAAGAGCCCCGGCGCACGCTGGGTTGCGAAGGGATACTGCACGTTCTTCCGCGGCACACCGCTTCTGATTCAGCTCTGGCTCATTTACTACGGCCTGGGCACGTATCTGCCTTACGTACCGGGACTGAGAACAAGTTTCCTGTGGCCGATATTGCGAGAAGGCCTGTTCTTCGCCGCCTTTGCTTTGACGCTGAATTTTGCAGCCTATCAAGGTGAGATCCTCAGAGGCGCCATGTTGGCGGTTCCGAAGGGTGAACTAGAGGCTGCTCGCGCCGTTGGCATGTCGCCCGCCATGATCCTGCGCCGGATCTGGCTTCCCCGTGCAATCCGCATCGGCTTGCCCACCTTTGCCGGAGAAGTGGTCCTTCAGCTCAAGGCCACACCGATCGTGTTTTCGGTGACGGTCATGGACCTCTATGGCGCCGCCTACAAGATCCGCCAGGACACGCTGCTCGTCTATGAACCGCTGCTCCTCGTCACCCTCTTCTATGTCGGTCTGACCTTTCTCATCACCCAGGCCTTCCAGAAGCTCGAAAATGCTGTGCCGACGCGCCGCTAGCGCGGCCCCTAAACCCCGAACAACCAGAGACCCACGACATGTCCAGACCAGACAAACACGAGCTTTCGACGCTCTCCTTCAACACGCTTTCGGTGCATGGCGGCAACGAGATCGACAAGACCTCCGGCGCGATCCGCACACCGATCGTCATGGCCAATTCCTATCTTCTGCCCTACGACCCCTCGACCATGGACTGGTCGGACACGGAGGCGCCTTCCTATACACGCAATTCCGGTCATAACCAGATCTGCCTGCAGCGCAAGCTGGCGGCCATGGAAGGTGGAGAGGACGCAGCCGTCTTCGCAACCGGTGTAGCTGCCCTCCACGCCGTGTTCTTCACCTTCCTGAAAAGCGGCGATCATGTGATCGTCGGCGATGTCACGTATGAAGCCGTCTGGCGGCTCTTCGCCGAGCTCTTGCCTCAGCGCTACAAGATTGAGGCAACCTTCGTCGATATGGGCGACATGGAGGCAGTCAGAGCTGCCGTCCGGCCCAACACGAAGCTTATCCATACGGAAACGATCGCCAATCCGACGACGAAGGTTGCCGACATCGCGACACTGGTCTCCATAGCCAGGAAGGCTGGCGCGCTTCTGTCGGTCGACTCCACCTTTACGCCTCCCCCATTTTTCCGGCCGCTGGCGCTCGGCGCCGATCTCGTCATCCACTCCCTGACCAAGTACATCAATGGCCATGGTGATGCGATGGGCGGTGTGGTGGTCGGTTCCAAGGAACTCATCCATCATGTCAAGGCGGACGCCCTTGTCGATCTCGGCGGAACAATCTCCCCCTTCAATGCCTGGCTGATTACCCGCGGCTCGGTCACGCTTCCATTGCGCCTCAAACAGCAGTTCGCCACCGCACAGGTCGTTGCGAATTCCCTTGCTGGCGACGAGCGGGTTGCCTACGTCACTTATCCCGGGCTCGAAAGCCACGACCAGCACCAACTGGCAAAGGCTCAATTTGCAGGCAAGGGTTATGGCGGCGTCATGGCCTTCGCGGTCGAGGGGGACCCGGACGCCCAAAACCGCTTCGTTTCCAATCTGAAGGTGATCACCTCGGCGGTCTCGCTCGGCCACGACGAGACCCTGATCGTGCACGTCGGGGGAAGCGGCCGCGGAGGCGCCGAACGCTATCCGCTGAATTTCCAGAAATATGGACATCTGCGTCTTTCCATCGGCCTGGAGGATCCCGAGGATCTCATCGCCGATATCAATAACGCTCTCGACGAGACCTTCGACCGGTCCTGAAGACGCGAGTTCCGACGCCAGGTGCAGCGGGAAGCCCTCTCGTCGGGATCTTCCCGCTATGTCAGCGACGTTCTCAAGGAAAACACACTATGCATTGGATTATTCTGCTCATCGCCGGGCTGCTCGAAGTGGTCTGGGCCTTCTATATGAAAAAGTCCGAAGGCTTCACACTGCTTGTTCCGTCGGCAATCACGGTCGTCGCAATGATTGCAAGTGGTGTGCTGCTTTCATTCTCGATGCGCGTTCTTCCGCTTGGCACGGCCTACACTGTCTGGACTGGCATTGGAGCCGTCGGGTCGTTCCTGCTTGGCGTCCTGGTCTTGAACGAGCCAGCTGCCCCAATGCGCATTCTCGCCGGCGCCATGATACTCTCCGGTCTTCTGATGATGAAGCTGTCGAACGCCGGATGAAAGAAGGTTAGCGACGGTCATTCGCGCGCTCCGGTGGCAGCAATTTTGCGCGCCAAGCCCAGACAAGAACAAACTTCGCCAACCGTCACATGCAGACTGGACTCGAGCCATGATAGACTACCAGGCAGTCAAGGCCGTCGTTTCTGTCATCAGATTGGGCAGTTTCGACAGAGCTGCTCGCGAACTGAAGGTTACGCAATCAGCTGTGTCGCAGCGGGTCAAGCAGTTGGAACAACGCCTCGGCGTCGCGCTGATCGTCAGAGGAAGCCCGTGTTCCGCCACCACGGCGGGTGCTCAGCTCGTCTACCATTTCGAGCGCGTCGAACTGCTCGAGCGCCAATTGGCCTCCAGAATGCCCGGTCTCATCGGTCCTGGCTCACTGCCTGAACGCATGACCATCAGGATTGCCGCCAATCCGGAATGGCTCGGGAGCTGGATCCTGGATGCCGTCTCCGACTTCGTACGATCCGCACCGTTTCTCGTCGACCTGGTTCTGAATGAAACCATTCGGACGCTAGAAAGGCTGCGAGCCGGCGAGGTTGTCGCTGCGGTCACCTTAGGCGAGGAACTGCTTGAGGATCACGACAGCCGTTCGTTGGGCAGCCTTCGCTTGGTAGCCGTGGCAACCCCGGGCTATAGCAGCCGCCATTTTCCACAAGGGGCAAGCGCCGAGGCGATGGCCAAAGCGCCTGGTCTGGCCATGGGGTCGACGGACCCCTTTCCGAAGCGATGGGTCAAAGTTGCGCTCGGCGATGATGTCGAGTTTCCGGTGCATCGGCTGCCCTCGCGCGCAAGCATCTTCGATGCAGCCCTCGCAGGCATCGGATGGGGCGTTGTCCCGGCTCACCTTGCTGCGGCCCATCTCAGGTCCGGCACTCTGACAGAATTGATCAAAGGGACAGGTGTCGACTTGCCGGTGCGATGGCAGGTTCATCGCGTAGCAGTCCACCAGCTGGAGGGGCTGACCGCGGCCATCGTTCGTCTTGCGCAGCAAAGCCTTGAACTCGATGGAATTTCATAGATGTCAGTGTTGTTGCAGGACCTCCAGCAGCTCGCCGGATTGCTCGCAAAAGAAGCAATGAGCGCAAGCGTCGTGACGCTGGCATTTTGGGCGAAATGCCTCCTCCTTTGGCCGATTTGCGCCGTTCCCACTGAGCGGTCTGCCTCGCATTTTCGGCGAGCAGAGAACGTCATTGGTGTCATTGGAGGATTGTCATGACCGTCTACAACATTGCTCTCATCGGCTTTGGCGGCGTAAACCGCGCTTTGGCCGAGCTTATCGCGACAAGGAACCCGCTGTGGGAGCGGGAGCTTGGGTTCCGTCTGAATATTGTCGCTGTGAGCGATCTTTATCTCGGCTCCGTGATCTCACCAAACGGGCTCGACGCGAAGACGCTGATTGAAGCCAAGTTCACCAAGGGTGGGTTCGGCCAACTCTCAGGCGGGAGTGCGGAAGCGGACAACGAAACGATCATCAGGACCGCACCGGCAGACATTGTTGTAGAGGCAACGTTCACCAACCCGACGGACGGCGAGCCCGCAGTCTCCCATTGCCGCTCAGCGCTTGCAAGCGGCAAGCATGTTGTCACGACGAACAAGGGTCCGGTGGCACTTGCGGCGTCGGAGCTGAAGGCCCTCGCTGAGGCAAATGGCGTCCGATTTGAGTACGAGGGTTCCGTGATGAGCGGAACGCCGGTGATCCGGATGGCCGAGAAGACGCTCGCGGGCGCTGAGGTCGATGGCTTCGAGGGAATTCTGAACGGCACTTCCAATTTCGTTCTGGGACGGATGGAAAGTGGCCTGGATTTCGATACCGCCGTCAGGCAAGCACAGGAGCTCGGCTACGCGGAAGCCGATCCCACGGCGGATGTCGAAGGCTTCGACGTCCGCTTGAAGGTCGTCATCCTTGCCAATGAGCTGCTTGGCGCACAACTCAAACCGGATGATGTCTCCTGCAAGGGCATTTCGCAGCTTTCGCCTTCTGACATCAGGGATGCAGCCAAGGCCAACAGCCGCTGGAAACTCATTGGTTCCGCCTCCCGGGGGGAAGACGGCCGCGTCGTCGGAAGCGTCATGCCGAAGCAACTGCCGTTGGAGCATCCTCTCGCCGCCGTCAACGGTCCAACCAATGCCGTTTCGTTCAGCACGAAGCTGCTCGGCTCCGTGACGGTTACCGGACCCGGTGCGGGACGAATTGAGACTGCGTATGCTCTATTGTCCGACATCGTGGCAATTCACGCGCAAAGCACGTCCGCCATTGCCAGGGAGGCTGCATGATGCACAGCCTCGCCCTGACCAGCCCCATGCCGAGCGATGAGATCGTCGTGCGCAACCCTTTCGACGGATCGGTCGTCGGAACTGTTCCCAGCAGCGATGCTTCTTGCGTGGGCAGCCTTATCGAACGTGCCGGCCGCGGAGCGCAGGCCGCCAAAGCTCTGCCGCGCCACAAGCGAGCTGCAATCCTTGAAAAGGCAGCCGCCGCCATCGAGGCGGCGCATGAAGAATTCGCGCTTCTGATCGTCAAAGAGGCCGGCAAAACGGTAAACCAGGCCCGCAAAGAGGCGACCCGATGCGTCAACACGCTAAAACTCTCGGCCGATGAGGCCAAACGCAACGCCGGCGAGGTCATTCCGTTCGAGTCCTATGCTGGGTCCGAAGCCCGGCAGGGTTGGTACACCCGGGAGCCGCTCGGGATCATTGCGGCCATCACCCCTTATAATGACCCGCTGAACCTGGTCGCCCATAAGCTTGGGCCGGCGATTGCCGGTGGAAACGCCGTGCTCCTCAAGCCGTCTGAGCTTGCTCCCCTGTCGGCGCTCAAACTGGTCGACGTTCTGGTGCAAAGCGGCCTTCCGGAAGAGATTGTTACGGTTGTCATCGGTGGCGCGGATCTTGGCAAGGCACTCGTCGTGGCAAGAGACGTGCGAATGATTTCGTTCACGGGCGGGTTTGCCACGGGGGAGGCAATCGCCAAGGCTGCAGGCATCAAGAAGCTGGCGATGGATCTGGGAGGCAATGCACCAGTCATCGTCATGGAAGACTGCAATTTTGTCGCTGCGGTCGACGGCTGCCTGTCTGGAGCCTACTGGGCGGCCGGTCAGAACTGCATTGGCACCCAGAGGATCCTGATCCAGCGCTCCATTTATGAGCGGTTCAAGTCGGAGTTCGTTGCAGCCACAAAAATGCTCAAGACTGGAAACCCACTTGAGCCTGACACTGATGTCGGCCCGATGATTTCGGAACGTGCCGTTCAACGCGCAACGGCGATGGTCGACCGCGCCATTGCTTCTGGCGCCGACCTCCTTTGCGGCCACAGCCCGGCGGGCAACCTTTACCCACCGACGGTCTTGGAAAATGTTCCCTTTGGTTGCGACCTATGGAGCGAAGAGGTGTTCGCCCCGATCGTAATCCTCGAACCCTTCGATGCGCTCTGCGATGCCATCCGCCTTGCGAATGCGCCAGACTACAGTCTGCACGCCGGTATATTCACTAATGACCTCGAGGGAGCCCTCGAGGCGGCCAGCGGGATTGATGCCGGAGGGATCATGATCAACGACTCTTCCGACTACCGGTTCGACGCTATGCCGTTCGGCGGCTTCAAGTATGGCAGCATGGGCCGCGAAGGGGTGCGCTTTGCTTTTGAAGACATGACCCAACCAAAGGTCGTCTGCATCAACAGGCTCAAACGGCAATAGATCACCAGCCAACAAGCCCATCAGCAACATCAGGAGTACCATTTTGTTCAAAGGTTCCATCACCGCACTTGTTACACCCTTTGCTGATGGGCGTGTCGATGAAGGCGCGCTGCGCGCCCTTATCGACTGGCAGATCGAGGAGGGATCATCCGGACTGGTCCCATGTGGAACGACAGGCGAAAGTCCGACACTCACGCATGCCGAGCACAAACAAGTTGTCGAGATTACGGTCAAAACGGTCGGCGGCCGTATCCCGGTCATTGCAGGGGCAGGCTCAAACAGCACGGCGGAGGCAATCGACTTCGTCCGCCATGCACAGGAAGCCGGCGCCGATGGATTGCTGGTCGTCTCACCCTATTATAACAAGCCGACGCAGGAGGGCATCTATCAGCATTTCAAAGCCATAGATGCGGAGGCCGAGCTCCCGATCATCGTCTACAATATTCCAGGTCGCAGTGTGATCGACATTCAGGTCGAGACGTTGGCGCGCATTTTTAGCGACTGCAAGAATGTGAGCGGTGTGAAAGACGCCACCGGCAATCTCCTGCGACCTTCACTGGAGCGCATGGCCTGCGGCAAGGACTTCAACCTGCTGACCGGGGAAGACGGCACCGCCCTCGGCTACATGGCCCAGGGCGGGCACGGGTGCATTTCTGTGACCGCCAACATTGCACCGCGCCTGTGCGCTGAATTCCAGCGCGCCTGCCTTGGGGGCGACTTCACCTCGGCCTTGGAGATCCAGGATCGTCTGATGCCATTGCACCGGGCGCTCTTCCTGGAAACAAACCCCGCTGGGCCGAAATATGCCCTGGAGCGGCTGGGCCGCATCCGTGGGGACCTGCGATTGCCTCTTGTTCCCGTCAGCAGCTCGGTTCGCGAACAGATCGATCGGGCGATGCTCCACGCTGGCGTTTTGAGTTGAGGTCACCGATGAAGATCGATCGCATAGAAACTGACCTCATCGGGCCTCTCTCCATTCCCGCGGGTAAGCTGTTTGGCGTGCATACCCAGCGCGCGGAGGAGAATTTCAACGTCACAGGCTTCCGCCTGAGAGACTTTCCCGAGCTCATCCAGTCGATGGCGATGGTGAAGCAAGCCGCAGCGCTGACCAATATGGAACTCGGACTGCTGTCTTCTGAGAAAGCTCTTGCGATCGCAGAGGCGTGCGACGATCTCATCGAACTAAGAGCGATTGATGACAATTTTCCCGTGGACATGATGCAAGGCGGAGCGGGCACCTCCACCAACATGAACGTCAACGAGGTCGTGGCCAATCTTGCTCTTCTCAAGCTGGGCGCCAGCGTCGGAGACTATTCCACGCTTCACCCAAACGACGACGTCAACCTCTCGCAGTCGACTAACGATGTCTACCCGACAGCGATCCGGTTGACCCTGTTGCGCACCTGCGACGCGCTCATCGCCGCGCAGGTCAATCTTCGGGACACTTTCCGTCGGAAAGGTGCTGAATTCGTGGATGTCATAAAGGTTGGACGCACGCAGCTCCAGGACGCCGTGCCCATGACTGTCGGCCTGGAGTTCGAAGCCTTTGCGGAACTGATCGACGAGGACATCATCCAAGTGCAGTCTGCCAAGAAACTTCTTCAGGAGGTCAATCTTGGCGGCTCTGCAATCGGAACCTCGATCAATGTGCCGCCGGCCTTTCCGAGCGTTGCGTGCAGAAAACTCTCCGAGATCTCCGGTCTGCCGCTCATCACAGCTCGTAACTTGGTGGAAGCGACATCGGATACAGGCGGGTTTGTCGCCTTTTCAGGCATTCTCAAACGAATTGCCGTCAAGATGACGAAGATCTGCAACGATTTGCGGCTCTTGAGCAGTGGCCCAATCGGGGGACTGGGTGAGATCCGGCTGCCGGCGATGCAGGCAGGCTCCTCGATTATGCCCGGCAAGGTCAATCCGGTCATTCCGGAAATGATGAATCAGATCGGATTTCAGGTGATCGGCAATGACCTGACGGTGACGCTTGCCGCAAGTGCCGGACAACTGCAACTCAATGCGATGGAGCCGGTCATTGTCCTGAACATCCTGCTGTCAATACGCATGCTGACCAGAGGGATGGAAATCTTCGCCAACCGGTGTGTGGCGGGGATCGAGGTCGATAAGGATCGTTGTAAGGCTTTGTTGGACCAGTCTCTCGTTCTGGCTACCCCGCTAGCAAAGCTGATCGGCTACTCCAAGGCGGCTTGGCTGTCGAAGAGAGCACTATCTGAAAAGAGAACTCTGCGCTCCATCGTCGAGGAAGACGGATGCCTGACCAAACGGCAGATCGAGGAAATCTTCAGCGACTACGCGGCGTTTGCAAACGTCCCGCAGCGCACGCCCGCTTGAGGGGAAGTCATGGCGGTATTTACCGAACTGTCTGACGAAGACCGCCACGCGATCGTGGAAGCATACGGCTTGACAGGTCTGTCCTCGGTGATCGGCATCGCCGACGGCGATCGTGAAACGACCTATCTGTTCCGGTCTGCCGAAGGCGAGTTCATCGTGACCCTGTTTGAAAACGGGGCCGAGCCGCTTGATCTCGAACGCGCTTTCACGACGATGGAAACGCTGCATCGGGCGGGCGTCCCCTGCCCCGAACCCAGGCGCACCGTCGACGGCAATGCCACGTTTCAGGCTGCGGGTCGGCTTGTGGCCATTGTAAGCTTCGTGTCCGGGTCATCGACAAGTGATCCTTCGCCAGCCAAATGTGGCAGTGTGGGCTGCCTTATGGGCCAGATACACATGAGTTTTCAGAGTGGGCTCAACCGCCAGCCTGACTTACCATCGGGACCCGTACATGGTGCATTGGTCTTCGCGAATGTCTTTTTTCTTGGCGATGAAGTCAGCGGTGTCATCAATTTCAGGCTTCGCCATGATGACGCCCTCATCGCCGAGATCGCCGACGTTCTCGTTGACTGGACAGGCGTGCCCGGCGGCGGTTTGGACCGGCGCAAAGCCCATGCGCTCTTGAGCGGTTATCAAACCATCAGAAAGCTCTCGGCAGCAGAAAAAGCAGCTCTGCCTGCGTTTGTTCTTGCCTCAACAGCCAAGCGCGCCGCCGCGGACGCGAGAAGGAGTTCGGTCCCTGAGTGTGCCCTTGTCGCCTATCATTCGGTCACGCCAGATATCTTCGACCAATAGAGGCGGCAACGGGATGAAATATCTTCTGGACCGAATAGATGAACTGGTACTTGCCGAACTCAAAAACAACGCCCGCATTTCGCACGCGGAATTGTCGGCAAAGGTGAACCTGTCCCGAAACGCCGTGCGGGTGCGCATCGAACGGCTCGAACGAGAAGGTTTCATCAAAGGCTACACGATCGTCACCGGTGAGGGCGGAAACGACCGGCAGGTGACCACCGCACTCATGTTCGTCTATCGCCATGACCGCATGAGGGGCGGTGACGTCATCAACGTCCTACGCAAAATCCCGGAGGTTGTCGCCTGTGACGTCATGACCGGCGATTTCGACCTGGTGGTGAGGGTCGAGTCTTCGCAAGCCGATCGTATTCGCCAGATCTGGCAGCAAATATCCGAACTTCCAGGGGTACGCGACACGCTTACGGCATTCGCGCTCTCCTCCGTCGTTCGAAAGGCCTGATAGACCCAGAGGTATAATTGGCAGGACCTTGGCTTGGTCAAAGGAGCGCGTATAAGCCCGCCGATAGCAGTAAATTGAAACGCTCGGTCGCGATCTGAAAAAATACGACTATAGCGATGTCGGACCGGGCATTAGATCGTAGGGGTGTCGCCATCCTGGCAGATCCCGGATCCTGTCCTTCCACTTGGCGATGTGAGGAAACTCCTCCTGAGGCAGGCCCGCATCTTCGGGCATGTAGACGTAGCCTGCAAGAGACAGGTCCGCGATGGTGGGCCGAGCAGCCACAAGGAACGGTGTTTGCCGCAAGTGATCATCCACGATGCGGTAGGCCGCAATTGCACGTTCCCTCAAGAATTGCGTCACCGCCGTCTCCCCAGTTTTCTTGATGCCATACAGGAAGCGCAAGGTGGCATAGTAGCTGGTGAATTTGTGATTATCGAACAACATCCACCGCCAGATTTCCTGTTTCTCACGGACGTTTTCGGGACCGAATTTTCCAGTCGCCTCAGCCAGATAGTCGAGAATGAGCGCCGACTGGCTGAGCCTTGCCCCCTTGTGCTCGAGGACCGGAACCTCGCCCTGTTCATTAACCTCCTGTCGCCATTGCTCTCGGTGCGTTTGCCCACCGAAATAGTCGACGAACACCGGCGTCCAATCCATTTCCGCCAAGGCGAGAAACAGAGCCACTTTGTAGGAGTTGCCTGACATTGCAAAGCAATGCAGTTTGAATTCGGACATGCTCGACCTCCTTTTATTGGGGCTCGTTCAGAAATGGAGAAGTTTGCTGGCATCTCGTGCCACAGGGGCTGCATTTGATCCGCAACAAGGACCGGGTCCCGCTAAAGTACACGATACGTGATCATCAGCGAGCCTATCAGCAAAACGGCTATGACCGCGGCGCCAAAAGGCAACATGGCCCGGTAGACTGCGCGCTCTTGTCCGCGACAACCTGCCATATTGCAAACAATGGACATGCGAACTGGTGAAATCAGGTTCAGCGCCAGGGCGGCGGTATGTTGCAGGGCAATCACGGCCGCGACATTGAGGCCCGCTTCCTTCGCAAGACTGACCTGCGAACTCATGAACAGGCCGTTTGCGGCGTTACCACTGTTTGCAAGGGCTCCGAACACTGCCGAGACAAGAGCAAGCCATGTCAACGCGCCTCCGCCGGCTGCGGAATGTATCCCCTCTCCCAATGCCGCGGCAATCCCGGAGCTGGATAGCAGCTCTGCCATCATCGAGAAGATGATGATGGCAAGAATTGCGAGCCGTCCGGTTCTCCAGGCTGTCAGGACTTGCGATCCTAAGCTGGAAACATGACCATAGACGAATGCGCAGATGACAGCGCCTAAAGCCAACCACGTGCCCGCATGAAACAGCGGCGACCAGGCCGGGGCTCCGACGAACGGCTCGAGCCGCCCAGTTTGCAGCAGGAATTCGCTCAGGGGCGAGATCAGCCGGGTCGCCATGAGCCATGTGATGAGGATCGCGAACGGCGCCATTCTCCGCAGGGCGTCAAGGAGTCGGCCCGCATTGGGGCGCTCATCGACAAGATAACGCAGCACGATGACCGGTCCATAGGCGCAGAGCATCGCAACTTCAGGCCCCAGTGCTCGCGTTGCCGCAATCAGCAGAAACAGGCTTCCGCCGAGCCAGACGACCTCGCTGAGACACTCGCTGGATGAAGCCCCGACGCCTGCTTTTTCGGCCATCCTCCAGTAGAGCGGCAACCAGAGCGCATTCAGGGCGACTTGAAAAAAGCTGGCATTGACAGCGAGCATGGTCGGATCGCTTCGAGAGAAGGCGCCAGCGACGATCGCGCCGTTGCCCATGCCGCCCCACAGGATCATTGTCTGGCTGAGCAGGCTGAAGGCCATGAGATAGACCGGTTGCAGGTCGAGCCTGCGCAACAACAGCATCGTCCCGACGATTCCGACGCCGAAGCCGGTCGCGGATTCTGAAAACGGGCCGATCAGGAAGCACGCAGCAAACAGCAGACGTCGCTTGGACTGCCTGTTCTGCCGGAGACTCTCGACCGGCATCGCTGCATCCCCGGGCCGAATAGCCATCTGCCAGAATAACAGCCCGCCCAGTATATATGGTACGACGATCCACCCGATCCATGCGCCGCGAAAGAGCGCGCTGGCGCCGTCGCGCAACTGAAATTCGCCGGGCGCCGCGCCAAGCGCGACAACGATTGCCACCAGCAGGCTGATGCTTGCGGCAACGAGCGTGGAAGCCCGACCGCTTGCCAGCAGGCCGATGACGATGAGCGCGGGCAATGCCCAGACGATGTAAAGCAATGCCGTCGTGATCCTCCGTCGGCGTCTGACCTAGCTAAGCGTCACGCCAGATCCTGCTCGAGCAAGGTCAGGCAGTGTGCTACCTTCTCTTTTGCAAGCGGCGGTATTGGGAGGATGGGACGGGGCGGCTCGGCCCGGCAGACGCCAAGCAGATCGGCCATCGTATAGACGGTTCGCAGGCTGGAGAACTGCTTGAAGAGCTCCCAGATAGGGGCAAGACTTGCATCGATCCGGAGTGCCTCTTCAGTATCGCCGTTCTGAGCTGCTCTCACGAGGCGCAGGCACACGTCCGGAAGAATGCCGGCGAGCACGCTGTACCAGGTATCGGCCCCACGGGTCATGGCTTCGGCAGCATTCCAGTCGCCGCTATAGCCGATCGAGAAGCTCTTGGGTGTGGCGGATCTCTGCTGCCCCAGGTGGCTCGCGATCTCCTCGGGTTTTTCCGTCGGATTCTTGATCGCCAAGATGCCAGGCACCTGAGCCAACCGTTCCACCAGGACCGCCGTGAAGCGGAAATGGGTCGTCCCCGGATTGTCATAGATCACGATGGGAAGGCCGCTCTTTCGAGCAACGGTGGAAAAATGCTCGAAGACTTCATCCTCCGTCAGCGGCGCGTACGAAACGGCGGCAAGAAGACCTGCGGTCGCGCCTGCGGCCTTGGCGTCCTGCGCCAGCCTGACCGCCTCGTCGGTCCGCAAGGCGCCGACGCCTGCCACGACCGGTATCGCCCCGCCGGCTTCCTCAATGGCCGCGCTTAAGGCTCGTCGCCGCTCCTCGCGGGACAGATACATGTAGGTTCCGGTGCTCCCGAGAAGGCCGATGGAGTCGACGCCTGCGATGCAAAGCCGCGCCACAAGCCTCTTGAGAGCGGCAGTGTCGACGCGACCGTCCAGGTCACTCGGCGTCATGGGAAATGCGGAAAGCCCGCTCAGGAAAGCCATTCGATGCTCCGGATCCGGTTCTGTGCTTCTATATTCGCAGTCGTCAATGCGGGCGTTACAGGGTCGCGAGCGCCTGCCTCAGGTCGCCAATCAGGTCATTTACGTCCTCAAGACCGACAGAAAGACGGATGAGGTCGTCACCAACGCCCGAGACCATATGGGCGTCTTTTCGGATCGATTGCCGCGCCCTCGTAATGCTGGCCGGATGATAGATCAGGGTGTCGGTGTCGCCGAGGCTCACCGCGCGTGTCATTAGTTGCAAGCGATCGAGCATATTTCTTGCTCCGTCAAACCCGGCGTGAAGCCCAAAGGCGAGCATGCCCGACCCCTGCGCCATTTGCATGCGCGCGATCGCCTGATCGGGATGCGATTCCAGGAAGGGATAGCTCACCCAGGACACGGCGGGATGCGCTTCGAGCATACGGGCGATCGCCAGAGCAGAGGCGCTGTGCCGATCCATTCGAAGCGAAAGTGTTTTCAGACCGCGCATGATCAGGAAGCCGGAGTGTGGCGCCAAGGTGGCGCCGGTAATGTAACGCAGACCCGTTTCGTGCAGGCGGTGGAGCGTTTCGGCGTCGCCGAGTAGCGCCCCACCCAACGTGTCGCCATGACCGTTGATGTATTTCGTAAGAGAGTGAAGCACGATATCGGCGCCATGCTCGATCGGCCGCTGGAGCGCGGGAGAAGCAAAGGTACTGTCCACTGCGACCTTCACCCCACGCGCGTGCGCGCGCTCTGAGATTGCCGCAATGTCGAGAATGCTGCTGAGCGGGTTCACGGGCGTCTCGAAATAGACAAGCTTGGTCTTTTCCGTGATCGCCGCGTCGAGGTTTGACGGATCGGAGAGGTCCACGGGAACGACCTTGATGCCGAAGCGCGGCAGCCCCTGCTCCACCATTGCCACAGTATTCGAGTAAAGCGTTTTGTGAACGACAAGCTCGTCGCCCTGCGACAGCAAGGAGAGGATCAGAGTGCCGAAGGCGGCCATACCGGTCGATACGACAAGGCCCGCCTCCGCCCCTTCCAGGTTCGCAAGCCTCTGCTCGAGGATCTCTGTGGTCGGATTGTATTCCCGCGCGTAAAGTCGGCCGCCAAGCGCTGCTGCGGCGTCATTGGCCTCGACGCTCTCGAAGCCGTAGGTCGAGGTCAGGAAGACTGGCGGCTGGACTGCCCGTTTGTAGTCCCCCGGGCTGAACGCATGATGAATGGCTCGCGTGTCGAATGCGTAGCTTGCCGCGTGAAATTGGTCGTCATGCTCGCTGCCGCCTGTCATAGCTGGATCGTATCCTCTTTGCTTTGGCCCAGACTGGCATCATACTGGTTGGCATGAAACATCCAGTTTGGCAGAAAGAATATGGTCCAGTCGGAAAACCAAGCGGCGGCAGTGCACGCACCCAGAATGGGCGCACGCAGGATTTACGAGGCACTCAAGAGTCAGATCCTTAGCCGTGTCTATGAAGCGGGAAGCCAACTGCCGTCTTCACGCAGCCTGGCGAATGAACTGCATGTGTCGCGGACAACAGTTACCGTTGCCTATGAACAGCTTGCCGCTGAAGGCTTTGTGGAACTGCGCCAAGGCGCTCGCCCGCGTGTGACAGCGCTGGAGCCGAGACAGCGGCCGCGAGAATCCGACACCACACAGGAGGCGTTCGGGCCGCTTTCTGCTTACGGCGAAAGACTTCGGGCGCTTTCGCCGTGGCTCGACTATCTGCCAACCAACCTGGCGGTTGATTTTCGGTACGGAGACCTTGCCCCATCTGACTTTCCGGCACTGGCGTGGAAGCGCGCTATCAATTCGGTGATTGCCCAAAGACCCGGGCGGCTGGCCTATGAGGACCCACGAGGATCCCGGCGCCTGCGGCAAGCCCTTCAGGGTTACCTTTGGCGGGCACGGACGTTGCAATGCGATCTTGAGCAAATCATCATCGTCAACGGCTCCCAGCAGGGGCTGGATCTCTGCGCGCGGATCCTCCTCGACGCGAACAGCGCATTTGTGATGGAGAATCCCGGCTACCGAATGGCTCGCCAGATCTTCTCAAGCACCGGGGCTTGCGCCGTGGCAGTGGACGCGGATGCGGGCGGCCTGAAGACCCCGGACTTATCAGGAATCGACGCCCGGATGGCCTATGTCACACCATCCCATCAGTTTCCCTTGGGCGGTGTCATGCCGATCAGCCGACGCCACCAGCTTCTCGCTTGGGCTCGGGATAGAGACGCCTACGTGGTTGAGGACGACTACGACAGTGAGTACCGGTACGACATCAGCCCGGTTCCGCCCCTCCAGAGCCTGGCGGACGGGCGCAACGTCATTTATCTGGGCACCGTTTCAAAGACACTGTCGCCGATGATGCGCATTGGCTACCTCGTCGTGCCAAAACAATTGCAGGAGGTGTTCGCAACCGCCAAGCAATTGACCGACCGCCATACACCCATGACCGAGCAGGAAGCGCTCGCCTCTCTGATCGAAAGTGGCGCCTATGAGAGCCATGTGCGTCGCGTCAGACGACTGAATAGGGAGCGCCGGGAGATATTATTGAGCGCTCTTGGGACTGCATTCGGCGACCGCGTCACGGTCGAGGGTGCGGATGCCGGATTGCATGTCGTCGTCTGGTTCAAAGACCTGCCGGGATCAGCTGAGATCGCCCTGATGGATGCTGCTCGCGAACGCGGCGTCGGCCTCTACGGTATTTCACCGCTCTACGATTCTGCACCAGAAGCAAGTGAGGCGCCACGAGAGCGGCTCGGATTGGTAATGGGCTATTCCGCGTTGACAGGAAGGCAGATCGAGAAGGGCATTCAACTTGTCGCCTCGGCCGTCGATGCGGTGAAGGGTTCGGGCTGACAGCAATACCCGGCTCGCCGAGCATCTTATTGCATCCTCTCCTGGCACGCCTCCAACCTTCGCCAAACTGGACTAGGAACATGCTGGTAAACTGGCACTGTTGACGAAGCCAGTTTCACGGCAGATTTCCCCATCAGCCGGGACCGGTGAGACATGGGATGATCCCATGATGAGAGCACCAGGCCGCCGGCGCGGAGATCCATTTCGATCAAAGGCAAGGCATTGCGGGAGCCGATACATGACTTGGCGGGGGAGTCTGCTCCACATTCACATTGCGCCGGCCGCTTCCTACGAAATGGAAGAACTCGCCGAGGCGCAACTCATCGCTGGCCGCGGCATTGCGGGCGACCGCTATTATCTCGGAACCGGGACTTATTCGCCCAAGCCTGACGTCCGCGAAGTCACGCTGATCGAGGTTGAGGTTCTCGAGGCGATTGCCAAGGGAGAGCCGAAGATTCCCGGGTTCAAAGGCATGCTTAAACCCGAAGATCACAGGCGCAACCTGACGACCCGCGGCGTTCCGCTCAATCATCTGGTCGGCGAGCGCTTCCGGGTCGGCGAAACGATCTTGCGAGCGGCACGGATGAACTTTCCCTGCAAATACATCGAGGAGCTTCTCGGCATGTCGGGCCTCTACGAAGGACTGCTGAACCGTTCCGGTCTCAACTGTTCGATCGAGGTCGGTGGTATAATCCGCCCTGGCGACCCGATCCTGCCAATCGACGAGTGACGCGACATGGGATCTCCACGTATCATCATGAAACTGATCGTTGCCGGCGTCCACGACGAGCCGGGCGACGTCCGCGTGATTGAGCTGAGACACCCACGCAAGCCTCTTCTGCCGCCCTTTGAACCAGGATCGCATGTCGACGTCCACCTCCCCGACGGGAAGGTACGCCAATACTCGCTCTGCGGTGACCCGGAAGATCTCAGCCGCTACACGATAGCGGTGAAGCGCGAAACCGATGGCCGGGGCGGCTCGGCATGGATCCACGATACTATTGCAGCAGGCGCCGAGCTGCCCGTATCCGCCCCGCGCAATCATTTCCCGCTCAGGGAGTGTGACGGGCCGGTCCTTTTGCTGGCAGGAGGCATAGGGATCACACCTATCCTTGCCATGGCGCGGGCTCTCTGTCGGCAGCGCAAGGCTTTTGAGCTCCATTATTTTTCGCGGAGCCGAAGCCTGACACCGTTGCTGGGAACTTTAGAGAAGATCATCGGCTCCGAAAGCCTGAGGCCCCACTTCGACGATCAAGTCGAAACCCGGCAGGACATTGATAGCCTGTTGTTGGCGCGGCCCGATGGTGCGCAGCTTTATTACTGCGGGCCTCCCGGCTTCATGGCAGCCGTTGCCCAGGCTTCAAGGCACTGGCCGGATGGCACGGTCCATTTCGAAGCCTTTCAGCCGCCGGCCCGGGATGATGCTCCACCCGAACCGTTCACGATTGTGCTTCGTAACGGGACGGTTGTTCCGGTACCTGCAGACGAGTCAGCGCTATCGGCCATTCGCGCCGCCGGCGTGTTGCTGATGGCGTCCTGCGAGAACGGCGTCTGCGGAACCTGCGAGTGCGGGTATTTGGAAGGACAGCCAATTCATCGCGATGCAGTGCTTTCAAACGACGCGCGTGACCGTCGGTTTATCCCATGCGTATCACGCGCGACGGGCGTTCTGAAACTCGACTTGTAAAAGAGGGGGAGTGATGAACTCCAAGATCAGCTATCTGAACGAAATTGAACGCTGCGTTTCCTGGCTTGCCGCCTGGACGATCCACCACGCCAACCATATCCGCGAAGCAGACGAGGTGAAGGTTGGCGGGCACCAGGCTTCGTCAGCGTCGCTTAGCACCATCATGACCGCGCTCTACTGCTCGGCGCTTCGTCCTGAGGATCGGGTCGCGGTCAAACCCCATGCAGCACCGATATTTCATGCTCTCCAATATCTGGCAGGGAACCAGACCCGGGAGAAGCTCGAAAACTTTCGAGGTTTCAAGGGCGCACAGAGCTATCCATCACGGACCAAGGATGTCGATGACGTCGACTTCTCCACCGGCTCGGTCGGTCTCGGTGTGGCGCAGACGCTGTTTTCTTCATTGGTTCAGGACTATGTCTCGGCACACGGCTGGATGAACGACCGGCCTGAAGGACGCATGGTCAGCTTGATCGGCGATGCCGAGATGGACGAAGGCAATATCTATGAGGCCCTGATTGAGGGTTGGAAACACGGCCTGAGAAACTGCTGGTGGGTCGTCGACTACAATCGCCAGTCGCTGGACGCTGTGGTCCGCGAAGGCCTCTGGGAGCGGTTCGAACAGATATTCAGAAACTTCGGCTGGGACGTCGTTATCCTACGCCATGGCTCTTTGCAAGAAGCCGCGTTTGCCGAGCCCGGCGGGGACAAGCTGCGGCAATGGATCGAGGCGTGCCCGAACCAGCTCTATTCCGCTCTGACCTTCCAGGGTGGCGCGGCATGGCGCAAACGGTTGCTGGACGAGATCGGTGATCAGGGGCCTGTGACTGCCTTGATAGAGCGACGTTCCGATGCGCAACTGCAAGTGCTTATGGGCAATCTCGGAGGACATGATCTGCCGAGCCTGCTCGAAGCCTTTGGACAAGCTTCGCAGCACGACCGCCCGGTCTGCTTCATCTGCTATACGATAAAGGGATATGGCTTGCCGCTTGCAGGCCACAAGGATAACCACGCCGGTCAGATGACCCCGACGCAAATCGAGGGCTTCCGCCAGCAGATGGGCGTAAAGCAGGGACAGGAATGGGAGAAATGGGCGGCGGCTACACTGCCGGCTGGTGAGCTCGAATCCTTCCTTGCTCAAGTATCGTTCTTCAGCGAGGGCCGCCGCAGACTGTCTTCGCCGGCGATCCCGATTCCTCCTACGCTTCCCTCCCCTGGGCAGCCAGGCAAACTGCTTTCAACCCAGATGGGCTTTGGCCAGATTCTGAACGATATCGCGCGTGACGACACGCTGCTCGCCGAGCGCATCGTCACGACCTCTCCGGACGTGACTGTGTCAACCAACCTCGGCCCCTGGGTCAATCGGCGCGGGTTGTTTGCCCGTGAGGGCATGTCCGACCTCTTCAAGGCGGAGCGGATTCCGTCGACCTACAACTGGGAGTTCGGTCCTAAAGGCCAGCATCTCGAACTGGGGATTGCCGAATCCAACCTGATGATCATGCTTGGTGCGCTCGGCCTTTCCCATTCGATCAACGGCGCCCGGCTCCTGCCCATCGGCACTGTCTATGATCCGTTCATCTACCGCTCGGCCGACCAGTTGAACTACGCCTGTTACCAGGATGCGCGCTTCCTGCTGGTCGCAACACCGTCCGGCGTGACGCTTGCTCCGGAAGGCGGCGCGCACCAGTCGATCGGCACGCCACTGATAGGTATGGCACAGGACGGGCTGTGCTCGTTCGAGCCTGCCTTCGTCGACGAGCTTTCGGTCATCATGCGCTTTGCCTTCGACTACATGCAGCGCGACGGCGAAGGTGACCCCGATGAAACAACGTGGTTGCGCGATCAGACCGGTGGATCCGTTTATCTCCGCCTGTCGACGCGCCCGCTCGAGCAGCCAGCACGCCAAATGGCGCCTGATCTGGAGCAAGACATTATCAATGGTGGCTACTGGTTGCGTCGGCCAGGTCCCAACGCCAGTGTGATCATTGCCTATCAGGGAGTCATCGCGCCCGAGGCGATCGCCGCAACAGGTCTGCTCGCCGAAGATCGACGGGACGTTGGATTGTTGGCGATCACCTCAGCGGACCGGCTCAATGCCGGCTGGCAAGCTGCTGAACGCGCCCGGCAACGTGGAGCGGTCGGGGCGATGAGCCATATTGAACGCCTGCTGGCGCCTTTGTCACGGGATTGCGGGATCGTCACGGTGATCGATGGCCACCCAGCCACGCTCTCCTGGATTGGGGGGGTCTATGGTCACCGCGTCAAGTCGCTGGGGGTCGAACATTTCGGCCAGACCGGCACAATTGCAGACCTTTATCGGCATCATGGTCTTGATACAAATGCGATCATGCACGCAGCTCAAGCCGTAAGCGGCGGACGGACCGTTCGTTATCTTCAAGCCCTTTCATGAAGCTGAACCGGCTGCTTGGCAACCTTCTGTCTCAGAGACGTCTTGGTCGGGATGGGATCGCCTGCGATTGCTCTTCAATCGCCGTAAGGAATTGTTCATCAGCCAAAGGACCAGATCGTCTGAAGGGAAATAATCAAGCGGCTGTGAAAAGCAGCCACTTGATCGGTCGCCGGTTCGAGAGTTTTGTGTTGTCGGTGATCGGTTCATGCTTCAGAAGCACGCCCGCAACTGCCTCTAGATGGTGTTACGAAACTGCTTCAGCGTGAGCACCGAGCCACCTCTTGTATCCGGCCGCGCGGTCATTGAATTGCGCTCTGTAATCTCTTGGCAAGAGGTTATGTGAAGGCATTATTGGCATGGGCCACAGCAGTTAGTACCATTGACCTGGCCGTATTGTGCAATCAAAACGGGTAATGACGTTCTAACGTCTGTACCGTCATCCAACGCAAATCAGTGAATTCAGCGATGCCTGCCCGTCCGCCGAAACGGCCGATGCCAGATGACTTTACACCGCCGAGTGGCAGCTGCGCCTCGTCGTGAACGGTCGGACCGTTTATATGGCAAATACCGCTTTCGATCCGCAACGCCACCTGCCAGGCCCGTGCAATGTCAGCACCGAAGACAGCAGCCGAGAGGCCGTACTAAGAATCGTTGGCAATCGCAATCGCCTCTTCCACATCGTTCACCCGTAGGATCGGTTTGACTGGCCCAAAACTTTCCTCCCGAAACATACGCATGTCCGGCGTGACATGGTCGATGAGGGTCGCAGGCATCAGCGTCGAATTGCTCTTACCGCCAATAATCACCGTAGCCCCACGGGCGACTGCATCGTGGATTAGCTCGTTGCAGCGCTCCACCGTCGAGTGATTGACCACCGAACCTAGGACGACCGGCCCTCGACGGGGATCGCCCGCAGGCAGCGTCTTCGTCTTCGCCACCAGCTTCTCAACAAAGCCGTCGGCGATCTTCTCGTCGACAATTATCCGCTCCGTGGACATGCAGATCTGGCCCGAGTTCATGAATGCGCCGAAAGCTGCCGCCTGAACCGCAGCATCCACGTCGGCATCGTCGAGAATGATAAGGGGGGCCTTGCCACCGAGCTCAAGCACAACGGGCTTCAGATATTTCGCGCAGGTCAGGGCAACCGCGTGACCGATCTTCGTTGAACCGGTGAAGCTCACCCGCCGCACCGCCGGATCAGCGACCATCGCCTCAAAGATGCGGCTGGCGTCGGCAGGTGCGTTGGTAATGTAATTGACAACCCCAGGAGGCAGTCCACCTTCGGCCATCGCCTCGATGACTAGGCGTGGGTGCGGGGGCACTGCTCCGAACCTTTGAGAACAACAGTATTGCCGCAAGCGAGCGGCGCCGCAATCGCCCGGACAGCGAGGATGACCGGCGCGTTCCAGGGCGCAATGCCCACAGTAACACCTGCAGGCACCCGTACTGCCATCGCCAGCGAACCGCGCACGTCCGAAGGAATGACTTCGCCACCGATCTGGGTCGTCATAGCCGCGGCTTCTTCCAACATGTCAGCTGCGAGATGCACGTTGAAATCGGCCCAGACCTGGGTCGCGCCGATCTCAGCCTTCATCGCATCGGCAAAATCAGTATGCCGAGCGCGGATGCCGGCCGAAGCCTTCATCAGCATGTTGCGCCGCTCGTGAGGTCCGAGCTTGGCCCAACGCGCAAACGCGCTGTGCGCGGCCCTCACTGCAGCGATTGCATCCGCCTCGGTCGCGGCAGGCGCCGTGCTCACTATCTCCCCACTGATGGGGTTACCCCGCTCGAAGACTGCACCGTTCGACGCGCCTCGGAACTGATTGTTGATAAAAAGCCCAGTTTCGAGAACCTCGTCTCGGTCGGGATCTGCAAGTATGCTGCTCATATCGTACTTCTCCCTAGATGCCGTAATGGGCCGGCGTCTCATGAGTAGCCAGTTGGGTGGCTGTCCCTCAGAATGATGATGTTTGGAAACGAGGTCCGAGCGATCGGCCTCAAGCATCATGAGAGGAACAGCCATGGAATATTATGCAGGAATCGACGTCTCGCTGAAAGAGAGCAGCGTGTGCGTGGTCGACGCGACGGGCAAGTTGGTTCGCGAGGTCAAGGTAGGCAGCGAGCCTGAATGCCTGGTCGGGTATTTTGATCAACTGGACTTTCCGGTAGAGCGCATCGGCCTTGAAGCGGGGCCGTTGTCCCAATGGCTACACGCGGCTCTCGTTGCTGCGGGTCATGAGGTGGTTTTGCTGGAAACGCGGCATGTGAAGGCGGCGCTTTCGGCGATGACGGTGAAGACCGACCGCAAGGATGCACGGGGGATGCGCAACTGCTCCGCATGGGGTGGTATCGTCCGGTCCACGCCAAATCGTCGCCGGCCCAGGACACTCGGGCTCTCCTGGTTGGCCGCAAGCTTCTGCAATCCAAGCTGCTCGACGTCGAGCTCAGCATCCGGGGTATCCTGCGTGGCTATGGATTAAAGGTCGGCGAAGTCAGCCGAGGGCGTTTCGAGGCGCGCATCCGCGAACTGATTGCAGGGCATGCGATATTGTCGATGGTGATTGACGCGATGCTGACGGCGCGAGCAGCGCTGTGGAGCGAATTTACGAAGCTGCACCGCGAGATGCTCAGGATCGCCCGCGCCGACAGAGTTTGCCAACGGCTGATGAGTGCGCCGGGTGTCGGTGCCTTGGTTGCGCTGACCTACCGCTCCGCGGTCGATGATCCAGCCCGGTTCGAAAAGTCCAGCACAGTGGGTGCCTACTTCGGGCTGACGCCGAAGAAATATCAATCCGGCGAAACTGATCGCGATGGCGGTGTCAGCAAGGTCGGCGACGCGATGGTGCGAACCGCATTGTTCGAGTCTGCGCACATAATGCTGACGCGGGCGACGCGCTTTTCCAGTCTAAAGCGCTGGGCGCTCGATGTGGCCAGGCGTCGCGGGATGAAGCGCGCGAAGGTTGCCCTCGCACGCAAACTGGGTGTCGTACTTCACCGCATGTGGATGGATGCGACGGACTTTCGCTGGAGCGCAAACCCTATGGCGGCATGAAGAGAGCTACGTGATTGACGCGGGCAAGTGCAAGGCTTGCGTCTGATGAGGTCCCGTCGCTGGGACGCAGGCTTGGCAAGGTCGTGTGTAGTGCTGTGACCGCTTCGGCGAAGCACGCTTTCTAGATTGACCTGTCGGCTTGTTGATCTGATGGCATAGTGTGGCGGTCTTCGTGCTGACCACGGACAGAAGCATGGCCTCAGCGACGAGATAATCATTCAGAGGGACTTGACGAACAAAGGCCCATTACAGAAGCACTACTTTGGCAGAATTGAATTTGGGGTCATTAGGAACCTGATACGGCAGTGAGGACATCGTTGTGGTGGATAGTGGTTTGAGAGCGCGGCTATGACAGCGCGTCGGATGGCCGGCAGTGTCGGCTTAGGCGGGCCGTGCCTCTTCCTTTTTTTCCCGCTTTGCCTTCTTGAGGCGTTGATGTTGAAGAAAGGCATAGGCAATCATCGTCATCAACGCGTGTCGGTGGAGGCCCTGCCATGATCGGCCTTCAAAGTGATCGAGGCCGAGCTCTTCCTTCATCTGCTGATGGGCCTGCTCGCAGACCCATCGCGCCTTAATGGCCGCCGCGAGCGCTTTTAAGGTCGCCTCGGCCGGTAGATTGGCGAGATAATACTTGCGCTCGTCGTTTGAGCGCCATTCACCAACGAGCCACGCCTCTTCGCCCGGCATATGCTGCTGTCCCTTGTCGAGGATGCGTTGCGGGTTGCCATCAGCAATCCGAATGCGCAGGGCAGCGAAGCGTGCGGTCAGTCGACCTTTTGTGCCGTGACGCCAACTGACCTTCTTCCAGGTGGTTCCTTCCAGGATCATTTCGGCTGCGGTCGAAAGGGTGTCGGGGATTGAATGCTTGCGCGGCCTTCCATGGCCGGCGACAGGAAAGATCAATGCAACATCATGAGGATAAACCTTCTGATGCTTGGGAATACCGACAGCCCAGGTGAGATTGCGTGCACTGAGCCCCTGGCGAAACGCAGCCGACAGACCATAGCCGGCATCCGCAAGCACGGTGCCAAACCGCACGCCTGCGGCCATCCGCCGATCGATCTCGTCGAGCGCGATCTCCGGTTTGGTGCGGGGTAGACGCATCTCCTCGGGAACACCAGCCTTCGCCATCCGATCCTGATCACTGGTCCAACTGTCGGGCAAGAACAATCGTAAGCCCACTGGGACGGGAACCTCGTCGCGGGCCAGCGTCAACGACACCAGCGTCTGGCAATTGGCGCGCTTTGCCGAGCATCGACGCGTACTGCGGCGCGACCCCAACAGAATGGTCGCCTTTCTTCGGTATGAACCGCGCCGGGTTTGCCGGAGGCTCCAACTTCTGAGAAAGTGGAGCCGATATGAGCAAGACAACAAACAAATTTTCACCTGAAGTCCGCGCCCGAGCAGTGCGTGCGTATTCCGACGAAGCCGGCCATCGATTCCGATTTGAAGCCGGCCAGTCATTCCGATTTCATTCCGGCCGGCGTTCCGATTTGAAGGCGGCCATTTCTCGGACTGATCCTGGGTCTGTCTGATGTTTGGATCTGGTTTCGTTTCAGGTCAAGCTTTGGTGTTTTCGGGTGCGACTGGCGAGCGCTGTTTTCGCATGCTTTCGCCGGTGAGATCGATGCGATAGGCGTTGTGAACGAGGCGATCCAGGATGGCATCGGCAAGCGTTGGGTTTGCGATGATTTCGTACCAGCGATCCAGGGGCACCTGACTGGTGATGATCGTCGAGCGCCGCTCGTAGCGGTCTTCGATGATCTCGAGGAGATCGCGCCGCTGATCATCGTTGAGTTTTTCCGGTCCCCAGTCATCAAGGATCAGCAGGTCGGTCTTGGCCAAGGATTTGAGGATCCTGCCGTATCGCCCGTCGCCTCTTGCAAGTGCGAGCGTGGCGAACAGCCGAGGAACCCGGTGATAGGCGACGGAGAAGTCTTCGCGGCATGCTTTGTGACCAAGCGCGCAGGCAAGCCAGCTTTTGCCGATGCCGGCTGGCCCAGTGACGAGGAGACTGTGATGCTTTCTGATCCAGTCGCAGCCGGCAAGCGCCATGAACAGGTTGCGATCGAGGCCGCGAGCGGCCCGAAAGTCGGCATTCTCGATCTGTGCATCATGGCGTAGTTTGGCGGCCCTGGCACGGGCTTCGAAGCGCTTCTGTCGGCGCATGGTGGCCTCCCGTTCGAGCAGTATGGAAAGCCATTCTCCATGCTCAAGACCGCGGGCTTCGGATTGTGCGTCAAGCTCCTGGAAGGCTGTTGCCATGCCGTAAAGGCCGAGTTCGCGCAGCATGTCGATGGTGGGATTGCTCAGCATTGGTTTGTCTCCTCAATGAAAGTAGTCGGGGCCACGCAGATTTGCGTGATCAACGATGGCCGTCGGTTCGGTGGAATGGCGCGCGGCCCTGTGGTTGGCCAGGAGCGAGGCGATGCTCTTGCAGTTCAGACCGCCGATCTCGACAGCGCGAGCTGACACCGCCTCGGCCCGATCTCGCGTGATATCGCGAAACAGGCGCAGAATGCCCAGGCATGTTCGAAAGCCCTGTTCAGGATGCGGACGACTGGCAAGAACAGCAGTGATCAAACCTTCGGTCTGCGGCCCAATGGATGCAGCCCAGCGCCGAAAGCGATCGGGTGTCCACTCGGCATATCGCCGATGGGAACTGGGCATATGATCCGGGTCGGTTCCATGCCGAGTGCCGCCATACCGCCGCTGATGAACGGCGACGCGCTTGCCGCGGTGGAAGATCTCGATGGTGCGTGCCGTCGCTCTCAAATCAACCTGCTGGCGAATGAGGCCATGCGGTACGGAATAGAGGAAGGTCTTGAACTCGACGTGATAATCGGTCGACACGCGGACCAAACGCCATTCGGCGAATTCGTAGTCTTCACCGGGAAGATTGGCGAGCGCGGCGCGCTCGACACTCTCAAACAGCTGCCGGCGACTGACGCCGAGCCGGCGCATGACATGATCATTGATGCGATCGAGTGCCTGGCCAATGGCAGCATTAGCCTCAGCAAGCGAGAAGAACGTGTGATTGCGCAGACGCCCTAAGATGCACGATTGGGCAAAACGGACCCCGTTCTCAACTTTAGATTTGTCCCTGGGCTTTCGTGGCCGTGCTGGAAGAACGCCGACGCCATAGTGAGAAGCCATCATGCCGTAGCTGCGGTTGATCTCGGGATCATAGAAACTGGCGCGACTGACGCCTGACTTCAGATTGTCGGGAACGATCAGCCGGGGAACGCCGTCAAAGAAGCGGAACATCCGGACATGTGAGCCGATCCAGTCCGGCAGTGTTTGCGTCCAGGTCGCCTCCGCATAGGTGAAGCTAGACGCGCCCAGCACCGCCACGAATATCTCCGCTTCGCGGATCTCGCCGGTCTTGCGATCAACGATCGGAATCTTCTTGCCGGAATAGTCGACGAAGACCTTGTCGCCGGCCGCATGCTCCTGGCGCATCGTCGGCGAAAGCCGTTGCTCAAAGCCACGGAAGAGCTCACAAAAGCGACTGTAGCCGTAACCCTCTGGATGCGACCCACGATACTCCTCCCAGAGGATAAGCAGGGTGACGCCGGGCTTCTTGAGCTCGACGGCAAGCTCGGCCCAGTTGGGTTCGACGCGTCGTCTCGTGCCCTGTTTGACGCCATTGCGCGCAAAGAGCTTGTTCTCGAGCGCGTCATCGGTCAGTTCCCCCGGTAGGGGCCAGCTCAACCCAACTGCTGCTGCGCGCTGAAGATTATCCTGCACCGTACTGCGGGCTATTCCCAATACGACGGCGATCTCGCGGGAGCTCGTCCCGCTTCCGGCAAGCCGAAGCATTTGTCTTAATTGTCTCATGGTCAGCCTTCTCTTTGCCGGCATCAAAATGTCCTCGTTCATCGCGAGGTGATTGGGTAATCCCCCCGTTTTGAACGGGGCTTCGCAGTAGAATTCACGCGGCCATTTTCAGTTTCTGGGCGGGTGTGATGCCGCCGATGCCCATATTGGGCCGTTCGTTGTTGTAGGTCCATAGCCACTGCGTGGCGAATTCCTGCGCCTCCTCAATGCTTTCGATGATGTGTTGATCAAGCCATTCATGTCGGACGGTGCGGTTGTAGCGCTCGACATAGGCATTCTGTTGCGGCTTTCCGGGCTGAATGTGGCTCAAGGCAATTCCTTGCTTTTCGGCCCATTCCATCAGTTTGCCGCTGACATACTCAGGTCCGTTATCCACACGAATGGCGAATGGTCTGCCTCGCCATTCGATGATCTGGTTCAGGCTGCGGATGACGCGTTCAGCAGGCAGCGAAAAGTCCACCTCGATGCCCAGTCCCTCGCGGTTGAAGTCGTCCAGGACATTCAACAGTCGGAATTGCCGACCATCCTCCAAACGATCCGCCATGAAATCCATTGACCAGACCAGGTTAGGCGCATCCGGCACAGTCAGAGCGTCGGGTTTGTCCCGCCTCAAACGCTTGCGTGGCTTGATCCTGAGGTTTAACTCCAGCTCGCGGTAGATGCGGTAGACGCGCTTGTGGTTCCAGCGATGTCCTCGGACATTCCGCAGGTATAGAAAGCACAGGCCAAAGCCCCAGGTCTTCTTTGCCCGCGTCAGCCCGATCAGGAGATCGGCGATCTGCTCGTTCTCGTCGTTCAGCTTGGCGCTGTAACGATAGCAGGTCTCGCTGACCTCGAAGGTGCGGCAGGCAAGTGCAATGCTCACCCCGCGCAACGCCACAGCTTTCCCGGCCATCTCTCGGCGTTGAGATGGCCGTGTCATTTTTTTCCCAAAGCCTCCTTCAGCAGTTCCGCCTGCATGCTCATCTCCGCATACATCTTCTTCAGCCGACGGTTCTCATCCTCCAGAGCCTTCATCTGGCTGATCATAGAGGCGTCCATACCGCCATACTTCGAACGCCACTTGTAAAAGGAGGCGGTGCTCATTCCATGTTCCCGGCATAACTCCGGCACCGGAACGCCGCCTTCTGCCTGGCGCAGGATGGCAAGGATTTGGGGTTCGCTAAATCTGCTCGTCTTCATCAAAATCTCCTCGTTCATAAAGCCCGAGAAAATTCTACTTTTGAAGCCCGTTAATTGGCGGGGGGATTACCATTGATGCCAAAGTTGCTGACCCAGGGGGTATCTTCAGTGTCGAAAACTGGCCGGATTTTGATTGGAATGGTGGCCGGCTTCAAATCGGAATGGTGGCCGGTCTTTGGTCGGATTGGCGGCCGGCTTCACGTCGGAATCCGCAGAAAACCTCAAACCGCTGCAACGGCACATCTTCACTGGTGCCATGCGTAAACCCTGTAATCGTCATATGTCGAAGCCTCATTCGGCGACAACATCAACATTCGCGCACTGATCCGGAAGGTGGGGTCAAGACACCGCTTACAGCGCCTCGGCCACCACCTGCGATTTGAACTCATCCGACCACCGTCGGCGAAGCTGCCGTGGCGCACCCTCGAGGCGCTCGGCGACAGCTTCGATCATGTGGAAGGTTCTAGTTCCAGAACTAGGTGCAGACATAGAAGCTCACATCGGCTCACAACGTGCGCTATCGATATCCGACAGCCAACCCCCTACGCCAGACGGGGTCTCCTTGCCGCTTACCCTTCGCCGACCAGCTCAGTCGATGTACCGCTCGCTACTGCACTGGTTTGCTTGCTCTGGTGCTGTGAACGAAACACCGCATGATTGCTGGCAGATCTTGGCTCATTCGACTGCCCTTAGCTCGGCGCGACTGGCGCCAGCGGCTGCTTCGTTCAATCCTGTCGCAAAGACCAGGGTTTGCAAATTCGACTGGCTTGGTGTGCATGTTTCCAGCATACGTATCAATACCTCGTCAGTCGGCTTTGCAGCGCCTGCCGATCGGCGATGAGGGTGTCGAGGTGCAGTGGCTCGTGGGCTGGCCGCTCCCCGTCCACCAATCGCTTGACCAACGCCCGCGTGCCGTCCACGACAAAGACGCCGCAATCGTAGTCGTTCGGCTGTGCGGCCATGCGGGCTGGCGCCAAGGTGGCGTCCAGCCGTTCTGCCAGCTGTGTTGCGGCCTCATCGTTGTATCTTCTTTGCTGGAGGGAGTCGTAATGATAGGCGACCTGCCGCTCCGGATCGCGGCGATCGACGAGCAGCAGCGACCAATGGGTGCCGCGGCCATCAAGAGCGCCATTGTTCACTGGAAGGAACAGGAAGTCGGCCGGGGCGGCGTTTCGATTATAGATCGACCGCAGCATGCCTCGCGCGTGTTGCAGCTCCATGTGGCGCAGCAGATGGGATACCGACGGATCCACCAGCCTTACGCTGGCGGCAAGCGTTGGATCGATCCCCTGCAGCTGCTGCTCGAGGAAATCGTAATCCCTCTGAATATGGGCATCGCTCAGCCACTCGGTGGTCCCGAGCACCGACGCCTCCGAGCGTTTCGAAGCTGGCGCATCGGACCTCCCGATCCGAGCCTCGAAGGTGGGGGGCGTCGGCGTCGGCCCAGAATGGATATCGTCGCGCAATGCGGTACCTGGGGGGCTGCGGTCTGCGTTGGGCGCGCACAGGTACGTGTGGAGCGCCTTCAAGCATGGGTCTGCGTTTTTTCGATCGTTTCTGTGGGGTGGGACAAACCTGAGGTTGGCTTGTTGATAGAGCGGCCGGCGCTCGCTCATCAGCCGGGCGAGCTTCTGGTCCGGATCGGGGCCTTGCAGCAGGGGGCGTTTGGGGTCATTTCTTGTTCGCTTTCGGATTGCGTCTAGGTCGGTATCTAACCAGATCGAGAGCCCTTTGCTGCCGATGAGGTGTCGGGTCTGCTCATTCAAGACCGCGGCGCCGCCGGTCGCGATCACCCCTGTCCCGGCCTCGAGCAACTTCGCGATCTCACCTGCCTCCAACCTCCTGAAATAATCCTCGCCGTGCTCCCTAAAGATCTCCGATATCGATTTGCCGATTTTCTGCTCGATTCTTCTGTCGGTATCAATGAAGGGCAGCCCCAACCGACCCGCGAGACCTGGGCCAATAGTGGATTTGCCAGCGCCCGACATTCCGACGAGCACGATCGGCCGCCCGCCGAGGGCAGCGACAATGTCCGTAGCCTCCGGTGGCCTGGCGATCTCCGACTTTCTTGATTGTCCCGCAGCTCGCAATCCAGCTACTGCGACGCTACCCTTACCATCGCTCCAGTGTGTTATGCTCAGCACGTCATCGGGTCTGCTAACGGCCTTGTAGCTCTCCATTACCTTCTGCTCGAGTTCCTCTGTCTTCTCAGGCGCATCGCGGCGCTTCAGCTGCTGCAGCTCTTTATAAGTATCGTGGTTGTCAACTTTGGCGCTGTAGCTGGCCGGGGTGTGGAACTCCATCTGGAAGCGATAGCCTGCTGCTGTGGCAAGTACCGCGTGGATGCCGAGATAAGCGGGACGCTCGAACTTGAACCAGTTGGTCACCTCGATTTCGGTATAATCCTGCTCCTCGAACGCCAGAATGGCTGCCTTGAAGGCACGTGTAAAATCCTTGTCAGGAATTTCGAAGACGTGGCGTACCGCACTGCTGATCAGCTGTTGGGTGCTGTCGGATGAAACGCTCGTTCCGGCGAGCTGCTCTCGTATGGAGCGTTCCGATCTCAGCCGGCGCTCCAAATGAGGCATTTTCACCTGAATGCCCATTTTTCTGAGGCTCGCAGCGACGTTGAGTGCCGCTGCGGTGATTTTGCCCTCTTCTTTCATTGCGCGGGCAACCTCACTTCTAGCGTGCTCTGAGGCCTCCTCGCGGGTCAGCGTAATCGTCTCATCGGAATTCGCTGCTGCGGGCGGTAAGCCCGAGGGCTCGCGCAAGATGCGCTCGTCCACAGCGAGACTGATCGAGGTTTGCATGACTGAAGCCGTCAGCGTGGGATTGTCCTCCAGATCCTTCAAGGCTGCCCTGAAGTCAAAACTTCCATGGTTGAGAGACGTTGCCAGGCTCTTGACGTATGGCACGGACCTCAAGCCAGGCGTTGTATGCAGCAGCCGCTGAAGGTCCCGGCTCTTCTTCGAAAACAGCTGAGCGCCAGTATTGGATTTGTAGGCGTCGGTGCCGACCTTGATTCCGAGGCTCAGGAGGTTGTTTGCGCTTTGCACCAGGTCATCCGGATTGTAACCGTCCGGGCGAGGATCGATCCGCGCCGGATAGTTGTCGATCAAAGCCCGGATGCGGTCTCTTGGTTGAGAAGTTGCCGGATAGGCATCCGCCAAATCCGGGAGAAGATCCGAGACAGCTGCGCTGAGCGTCGTTCTTTCGATGCCCTCCGCGTGTTCGACTGTCTCGGGAATTGGCTCCACCTCATGCCCCTCTGCCCATGCTTCAAGGTCGGCAACGAGCAACTCGGCCATTTCGCGAGCAACCGGATGTTGAGCGATCTCGATCTCGCGCCGCGCTCTCGCAAACAGGTTCTCGATATCCTGGCCGCTCACCTCTTCCCGGCCTAGCAACTGACCAATGTCGCGTCGGAGTTCATGGTGGACGCCCTCGTAGGTGCCAAAGATGGCTCGCTCCGCAAACCAGCGCCGTGATTCATGAGACTGAGCCAGAAAGTTTCGCTGTAGACCGCTGTAAGTTTCCAAGACATCCTGGGTGGCAGCGAGAATCTGGCTGGCGCGACCAAACTGGTAGGTGTCGCCGTCAAGTGCTGGGGTATGCGACTTTGGCGGCTTAAGGGATGGAAGTCCGAGAGCTTGCTCCTTTTCATCGAATTCACGCACATGCTCATAAAGCTGCGGCCGGTCCCCGATGATGATGACGGTGTCGCCGTCGAAGTCACCGTCAAGTTTTTTCTGTTCACCGGTCGGCACGGCGATCAACGACCCCGGGGCAAACACCTCGGTGGCCTGCAGGACGCCGAGGCAGTCGAGTGCCGTATCCTCCTTGACGCGGTCCTTGCCTGTCGTCCACTGCGAATGGCACTTAACGTCCTCCGCAGACATCACCAGCGCACGATCGGCGTAGTTCGCCGGCCACATCTTGTCCGGCACGACGATCAGAATGCCTTTAGCAAAGAAAGTCGGATCGTCGGCCGCGAGTTCCTCGCCCGATTTCTGGGCGACATTAAAGCTGTATTGCATGGCCACACACGCGCCTAGGAACACTGCTGTCGGGTCCCCACCAGCGGCTGACCTGACCAGGTCGGTGGCGATTGGCCGCAGGTTGGGCTTATCGTACGGCGAGCGCCCGATCAGCACGCCGTTCGTCCCCGTCAAGGTCTCGCTTTTGAGCGTCGGCACATGGAGACATTCATCACCGGACGGTACCGCAATCGCGCCGGGACCGTCGATATGTCCGCTAGTCAGGGTTCGAAACAACTCCTCGGCCGTCAGTCGTTGCCCCTGTCGACTATCGAGCCAAATCTTAGCTTTCTCTCGCACCTCATTTGCCACCATCTCGCTTCGCGGATAATGTTGCAGCGCCGTGGCAGGCAGGGACGATCTCCTTCCTTCACCAAACGCAGGCACCCGAGCAGCACCTTCCTGCCCACCGGCCAGGCGAACAGCCTTCATACGAGTGGCCAGCGAAGCCTTGATGAAGCCGCAGCCGTCATGCGGTCGCAACGCAATCGGGCCTTCCCGTCCAGTTAGCTTGAAGGGATGTTCACTGGCAGGGCGGTCCGGCAGCAACGACAGTTTGAATGTGCCTTCCAGCGCATAATCGTGAGGACCTAAGTCCTTGAGAGCCGGCGGCGCGGCAAAACCCCGGCGCTGAGTGTAATAATATGCCTCTTTGAAAGGTGCCCAGGCGCGCGACAGCTTCTCAAAGGAAGTGCCTGGTGCGGTTTCGGCATAGGGAATCGCCAGCAGCTTCCCGCCGGAAGGCTCTGGTTCCCCCCGACCTGGAAGTTTGGCCGCGATCTGGGAAAGGGTTTTTCGCGGCGGCTTTAACTTGCTTCCGCCGAACAGATCCATGCGGTATGGCACGCCCTCGACGGTTAACATGCGTGCCAGCATAAACGGGCTCGGCTTTCCTGGCAGTTGCACCGCAACCATCTTCACTGCCCCCGAGGTCAGGCGATGAAAGATCGAATAGCGCGTCTCGGGGTCCGTGGCCAGTTGCCGGCCCTGCATGTCGACTACCGGCAATCGCATCAATCCCGCCTCACCCTGCGGCGCTTTTGGTTCATGGTCCATGGCTCGCAGAACCTGATGGACGTCGAAGACGGACGCCGAATGTTGGGCTTGGACCGTCGCGGCATTCTGCGCCACGAACGTGTCGAGCGCATCGATCGGACGTTCAGCCTCGATTTGCGCGATCAAGTTCCAACTCATGCTGGAAAGGTCGCTTTCGATGAGCTCGCGCGTGCTGTCCAGGATTTCCTTGGTCTTGGACTGCAGCTCGTCGCGCCTCACACGCAAATCAGACTTGCTGCCCTCAACATACGGCCGCCGCAGCAATGTTGCCAGGTTCGCACGGGCCTTGAGCACTTGATAAATCGACAGCGCGGGACGGCGTGTCGAGTTCGGCCCCCGGTTCCGCTCGGCATTGCTTGCCCTGAGATGGGCCTCGATCTTGTGCTCCACGATAGGTTGGATATCATTAAGCAAGTTCAAAGCCTGCCTTCGGTGCCAACGCAGCTGCTTGCGCGGGCTGCGCGCCAGCGGCAGCAGAACGGCGCAAATGTTTCCCATAATTTCGAGGTTGTTCTCAACGGCAAAGCCAGGGGCCTGATGCAATTGCCTCAGTCGATTTATTCCAGGGGCTGCGAGCAAGCTAAGATCGTCATGCAACTGGGCCTTGGCCAACGCCTTCAAGATGCTCGTGACGGCCACCGCGTCGGCCTCGCCGATGCGATCGCTCGCATAATGAAGATAATGAGCCAGTTTGTGTAGTCGATCTTTCAGCAGCGCGGCCTCTGCGATCTCTCCGGCGTCCTCTCTCCTCATAACCCCACGCGCCAAACTGTTGGCGATACTGGAGAGCCCGTGCGTCGTAAAATGACGGTATGGTCGACCGGCCGGGCCAAGTCTGCGGGCGATCTCCAAAACCGCCTGGCTGCATGCCTCCTCTTCCGCACACCTGTCGAAGCCGTTGAGCAGATTTGCCAGCTGCTGCGAGCTAAAACCAGAGAGCCGATCGGCGTCGCGAATCACCTCGCCGGCAATCACCGCGGCGGCCTGGCGTGATTTCTCCTCTTGCGGCCACTTGCTGAAGCCGTTCACCAGGTTCGCAAGGTGCTGCGATGTAAAATCAGGGAGCTGGTTAGCGCTGCGAATTACCTCGCCGGCGATTACCGCGGCGGCCTGGCGTGATTTCTCCTCTTGCGGCCACTTGCTGAAGCCGTTCACCAGGTTCGCAAGTGCCTGCGGATCGAATCCAGGCAGCAGGTCGCTGGGGCTGGCGCGACTGACCACCTCCGCAGCGATGGCAACGACGGCGTCGCAGCAGCCAGCCTCGTCAGGCCACTTGCTGAAGCCGTTCACCAGGTTCGCCAGTGCCTGCGGACCAAACACAGGCAGCTGGTCGGCCCGGCCACCGACCTGACGCGCGACCGCAACGATGGCGCCGCGGCAGTCCTCGGGCCACTTGCTGAAGCCGTTTACCAGATTCGCCAGATCTAGCTCATTAAATCCCGACAGCTCGCCGGCGGCGCGAGCCACCGCCCGCGCGATCGCGGCTATAGCTCCGCGGCAGTCCTCGGGCCACTTGCTGAAGCCGTTCACCAGGTTCGCCAAATCCTGCCCAGTGAATCCCTGCAGGCGCCCGGGGCGGCTAACCACGGCACCTGCGACCGCAACTGTGGCTTGATAGGAGTTTTCCGATTGCGGCCACCTGCTGAAGCCGTTCACCAGGCTCGCCAGGTGGTGCGCATCAAACATAGGCAGCTGGTCGGCGCAGCGAAGCACCTCGTCAGCGACGATGTTGGTGGCGTGACCCAAATTCTCCTCTTGCGGCCATTTACTGAAGCCGTTCACCAGGTTCGCCAGATGCTGCCCATCAAAATCAGAAAGCCAGACCTCGCGGCGGCTGGCGCGATGACAGACCTCACCGGCAATTGCGACGGCAGCGCGTGAGCACTCCGCCGCCTGCAATTTGCTGAAGCCGTTCACCAGGTTCGCCAGATGCTGCGGATTGAAATCAGAGAGCCCGACCTCGGGGCGGCTTGCGCGGTGACAGACCTCACTGGCAATTGCGACGGAAGCGCGTGAGCACTCCGCCGCCTGCAACTTGCTGAAGCCGTTCACCAGGTTCGCCAGATCCTGCCCAATGAAACACGACAGCTCACCGGCGGCGCAAGGCACCGCACGCGCGATCGCAGCGATAGCTCCGCGGCAGTCCTCGGGCCACTTGCTGAAGCCGTTTACCAGGTTCGCCAGATCCTGCGGATGAAACCCGGATAGATCGGCGTCTTTATCGGCGCGGCGACAGACCGCATCGGCTATGACGACGGTTGCTTGGCATGAGTGTACCAGTTCCGGCGCTTTGCTGAAGCCGTTCACCAGGTTTGCCAGAGCCTGCGGATTAAACCCGGATAGATTGGCGTCTTTATCGGCGCGGTGACAGACCTTATCGGCGATTGCATTGATAGTGCCGCAACACTCCGCCTCTTGCGGCCACTTGCTCAAACCGTTCACAACGTTAGCCAAGTTCTGCGGACCAAAATCAGACAGCCCGGCGGGGCGGCGGCGAATCTCGGCGGCAACTGCTATCGCGGCTTTACGAGCGTTCTCGTGTTCCGGCCATTTGCTAAAGCCGTTGACCAGCAGTGCCAGACTTTGACCGTTGAGCTCCGAAAGCGCTCCGCGTTGCTCATGAAAAACCTTGGCGATACCAATCATTCCATTGCGACATTCCGCTACTCGGGGATAGCGACTGAAAGACAATACGAACAGTGAAAGCGTTTTACTTTCAACGTCTTTCAGCGCGCTGCCGAGTCTCGACACCTGAGCTGCCATGGCGCGGCAAGCTTCCATGCCTGCCTGACCGCCAGTTTCCCGGCTGATCGAGTTGCAGGAGGTGGCGTACCCCCAGGTATTGCGGACGCGGACATCTTGCTCCCATCTTGGAATAAATTGACGAGTGAACTCGGAAGCGGCCCTTTGGAGGAATGTTGCATGATGTGCCTGGCCTTGCAGACTCTTGTCGTATTTCACCACAGCGCACGAGAATTCAGTGATGCCGGGAGCGAAGGAAATCTCATGTAAAGCGTCATTAAGTAGTGCTTCGTTGTAGCTCTGTGCGGCTACATTGTCGAAACGCCGCCGTCCCGCTCCTGCCGCTGGCCTGGGCTCGCTTTGCTCCTGAGGTGGGAGCGTGTCTGGTTGCGAGCGACTCGGCTTTGGATCGCGGAGCCGCCAGTTCTCATGAAAACGCAAAGACTTTTTTTCCCTGGCCGTTACTTCGCCTTGCGGACCTTGGGTAGAATGATGTTGAGGCCCACTGGCTGCCCGTCGCGGAGTCGTGAGGGCTCGGGCGGGACCTATGGATGAATCGGCGGATTTGCCGCCAAGGGCTTCGTCGGCCCCTAGCACAACGCGAGCATAGGACATTCGTTTATACTGGGAGCCAGCGAGCGTCCGCTGCACGCCGACATCGGACGATTGGCTGCTCTGTCCAACGTCGTGACTTGATTGCGGGGGCGAGCTGCTTGATCCAGCTTCCCCAATGCCCACAGTCTGGCTACCAGTTGGGAGCGCGTCCGGTTGCGATGTTCCGGGTCCTTGATCGCCGGGCCGGGGTTCGCCCACGAAGCTTTTTTCTCGAGCTCGCACTCCATCAACCGACAACGAGGGAAGAACACGCCCCGCGGTAATGCCTGCACGGGGCGCAGCGTCCGCAATTCGATGTGGACTAATGGAGGGGCCCGATGAACTGTTGCCAAGGGAGAGAACCTCGGTTGCTTGCGCCGTGCCGCTCTTGCCCGAAACGACTTGCGGTTCCGGTCGCCCGGGGGCCGAACTTGGGGCGCCAGCGGAGGGCTTGCGCCTGCTTTTCCCCTTCCTGCGGGTCGAAGTGCCTTCGGCCGGTGCAGCCCTCTCCGTCACAGCCTGGCCGGTAGTGTCGGTCGCAGTCACAGCGGCAGCCGGCCATTCGCTGATGGATGATCTCGTTGGCTGCAGGTCCAAGAGTTGCAGGACCTGGTCCGCAGTGCCTCGCGCGCCTTCCGCTATCTGACCCAACAATTCCAACGGGAGGTCGGCACCTGTTCGGTCATCGCTTAGCCTGCCAAGCAAGTCGGGCAACGCCGATGCAAAATCCAAAAGCCTTTGCATGACGCCTTGCAGAACGGAGCAGTCTATCGAGTCGAGTGGGCGCCCTGCCTTGGCCTGAAGAGCGCCGCGCGTCCGATGCACCGCCGGCAAAACTGAGGCGCTGAGGGCATCCAACAGCGGTACTCGCCCGTTCTCACCGATAAGCATTTCCCTCAGTGGCGCTTGGAAACTGCTCGCTCGTGGCTCAATTAACAACTGCGCCAGCTCGATCCGCGATTGCAGAACCATGAACCTCGACATCAGTGTCGAGCCGGTATGCAGTCGCAATTTGGCCTCTTCGGCCTGCTGGATCTCGGCATTTGTATTTGGTAGGTTGGCAGTGACGGCATAGGCTAACTGGATGCGTTCCGCGCGCCATGTCTTCTTTTCCCAAAACTCCACGCAAGCTATATAGTGCCTTGCCACACTGGAAACCGCTTGGCTCAGCTTGGCGGGGCCAGGGTTGGATCGGAGGACCAAGGCGAGCACGGCGCGCGCCTTGTTACGAATCTCTAGCAATTGCATGCCGTCCTTGGCGAGTTCCATGCATTCCGATGCCGCATCGAGCACCAGATCCCGGGTTAGACGCGCATGATCATTGGACAGAATGCTATCGCTCCCTGGGGCCAGACTCGCGTGATATTCCAGAACTGTTGAGCCTGCATCGACGATTCGATCGAGCGCCTCTTGCTTCTCCTCCAGGGTAGGGCCTCGGTTGGCGGTTAGGCTAGCTTCAAGGCGGCTAGACTCAAATTCTGCAAGCAAGCCTTTCATCTGTTGATCTTCTGCCTTGATTTGTCCGGCGGTTATACAAAGCGGGACTGCCATGTACGAGTTGGATGGCTGGTCAGCGACTAGAACTGTGGCATCACCCTCCGGGACTGAGGGAAGACGGCGCCGCCGCACGGCGCCTGCTCTTGTCAGCGCGGTTGCTCGAACAACAGCGGCCAGCACTCGCCGTGCGCCCGCGGAAGGGCCGGACGACCTCTCCCCAGGGTCTTCGTCGGCAGTGCGTGCGCAGGACGCACCTGTGCCTTGAGACCCAGAGTGCATCACCTCCAGGATGGAATTGAACTTTTCGCGGCCCTCCGGCAGGGGAGGGCCTGATTGCGAGCGCGAACTGCTTGATCCCGAAATATTGTCGGCCCCAGCATTCCTAACACGCGAGTTCCCAGGTGGGCCAATGACCGTCATATTCCATCTCCGAAACGGCGAAAATGCCGTGCCTATCATTTTGCGGGCTGGTGTCGTTCAGCGCTCGTTGGCCAGGGTTTGGCTGACATGTGCAATCGCCCAGATGCACACGTAAATCTCATCGCCAATATCCCATCCCATCCCGCCTGAGCGGGTTTAGGCCAGCGGACGCTCTGGAAGTTGCACTGCCTGCGGCGCGAGTTTCACCACGAGATCGATCGGAGTGACCGCCACGCACAGCCAGGCCGGGAAGCTGCCGAACTTTCCGGCGCGCGTGCTCCGAGTCTCGACTCACGCCGTATTGACTAGCAACGTCCGCAGTGCGTCTGGCGCGTGATGATATGAATTCCGAATACTCTTGTGGATTGTCTGCAATGCGCGTGATCTCAGCGCCGTGAAATTGCCTCGCCTCCTTCCAGAAAGTAGATCTGTCGATCTGCACCACCGGAGGGTTGGCTTGGAGGGAGTAAGCTTGCGTAGCCGCTGACGATGAGCCGCCGCTGGAAGCCAATGCGGTTATGTGCATCCGGGCAAACGTGGCCGCGAACTCTTAGCTTCCTGCATCCGTTTGCCGCCTCCCCCTACGCGTGTATTGGATATCAGAAGAGTCACCAATTCGACCATACATGACGATTCGCTCCTGTGTTTTGACGTGAGTTTAGGTTGCTTGGCGCGGCAGCCCTAGATAGACGACTTGGCTGACTACTGGCTGACGAAGGCGTTGTCCGGATGCACGGTCATCCATCCGGCAGGGCTGCCGATTGACCCACATCGTCGAGCTTGATCCAATAGAGATGCCGAAAGCGATGTCGTGCAAACCGGTCAAGGTTTTGATAGCACTTCACCTGCAGCCAAGTCGGGTCGTTGTGATGCGATGACATCCCGTCCAAGAGCACTGGGCGAAGGCGCGAACGCCAGGATCTTGGGGCGACACTCGGGCAGCCTGTTCGTCTGCGCCCGCACGAGGAAGGCGGTACCAAGGTCCTACGTGGCGCAATAGAGCTCGTAGATGTCGCTGTCTCGATCTGCACGCGCGCGAGATTGACGAGCTGCTTGAGCGAGAGCGTTCCCTTGAATTTCGTTCGTATCCACAGCCAGCGAGGGTGACGGCCAGACTGTAAGCATTCGCCGAGGGACGCAGGCTCGAGTTCTCTTGCGTGATCGGCGTTTCCATTTTGCGGCTATTGAGTCGCCGTTGTCGCTGAGTTTCGCAACATGGACTTTCATGGGATGTGTGCGCGACGAGCATCCCACGGCTTTCGTCTGTTGATGGAGGAGGAAGCTTATCTCGCGGTCGCAATCAGCAAAGAAAAGGTGGGCTGTTCGTCGCGCTCACTGTGGGATCGTAGTGTGACCAATTCGTCGTGCAGTTCATGGTTGCTGACGGCAAGGGCCACAGGGATTGCTCGGATCCCCACGGACCGCTGACGTCCTCTGGAGGGCACCGCTCGATCACGTCGAGAAGGACCGGACCGTTGAAGCGCGCAACATTGCAAAGGCCTTTTTCGATCTTGACGGCATGCGCGGCTGGGCGCGGCTGTAGATACGGTCGCGCCTTGCAAGACTAGGGCGTAAACTCATAAAATTGCTTGGTGTTTACCGGCTGTCGTGATTCAAGGCTTCCGAAAGAGGGAGCCTCTATGACGCGTCGCCGCTACGAACTCACCGACCACGAATGGTCGATCCTGTCGCCACTGTTGCCCAACAAGGCCGGCGGCGTTCCCCGCGTCGATGATCGGCGGGTGCTAAATGGCATTCTCTGGCCGTTCCGGACGGGCTCGCCCTGGGCGGAAATCCCAGAGCGCTACGGTCCGTCGACCACCTGCTACAACCGCTTCGTCCGCTGGCGGAAAGCCGGGGTCTGGGATCGGCTTTTTGAGGCGGTTTCGGAGGCTTACGATGGCGACATCGTCATGATCGACTCGACCTGTGTCCGCGTTCACCAGCATGCGGCCACGGGAAAAAGGGGGATGGAGACAATGGCGGCATGGGACGTTCCCGCGGCGGACTTACGAGCAAAATCCATGCGCTCGTCGACGCAGACGGCCGCCCCGTCACCCTCCGCCTGACCGGCGGGCAGATCGCTGACTGCACCGAGGCCGACGCGTTGACGGACGAGCTCGGCGAGGGAGACATCCTACTGGCCGATAACGGGTATGACAGCAATGTCATTCGGGCCAAGGCGGCCGAGCGAAAGGCCTGGGCCAACATTCCGCCGAAGTCAAACCGCAAGGGCTCCTTCGTATTCTCGCGCTGGGTCTATCGGCAGCGCAACCTCGTTGAGCGGTTCTTCAACAGGATCAAACAGTTCCGAGGCATTGCAACCCGATACGACAAGCGCCCCGAAAACTACCTCGCTGCCGTAAAGCTCGTCGCCACGAGAATCTGGTGCCAAAGTTTATGAGTCGATGGCCTAGGATCGGCCCATCGCGCGCCGTATCGCGGCGAAATCATGCGGCCGACATTGGCCGGCCAAGGCGGTGGTCACACCTATACCACGCCTGCGGCAAAGAGTGCTTTGGCGACAGACTCGAAACATTGCGCAGGAACGGCGTCGCCCAGCTTCGTTGTGCTGATGAGCTGATGCGCAAGCACATGATCATCGACAACATAGACGCGTAGCGCCCGCGCTTCATTCAACAATTCTGAAGCAGCCTCGCCCGCGGCGCGGCAAACCAAGACGGGCACGCCGCTCTCGCCGCGAACGTAACGCATACCAACGAGTATGCCCTTCCCCCTCACCACCAACGTGGCCCGGTGCACGCCAAGGGGAGGGTCGTGCGCGGACTCCTCGCGTAGGCGACGTCGTTCACTCTTCAGCTCCGGCGTGCCTTCCTGTTCCTTGAGCTGGCGCGCCACTTCGCTCTTTGTCATGCGCATTTCTCGCAGAAACAAAGCACGCTGCAACAGCAGATCGATAAGTCCGCCGATCAAAAGTGCAGCGGCGCCAATCGCGCTCAGCAGCTTCACCTGCGTAAAAACGAGACCGATACAGCCGATGCCGCAGATAGGCAAATAGACCATCGTTTTCCACGTTCCGAGAAGGAAGAGGAGAAAGCTCGCGCTCAGGACCATCACTTTAAACTGCGTCTTGCCGGCTTCCACAGCAGAACGTGCAGAGGCCACGCGCTTAAGCCCTTCAAACGGGTTAATTTTCTCGAGGTTGGGCTTGATCGGCTCCAGTGAGAAGACAAATCCACCATTGGCTATCAGCCCGGCCAAAATCACCGCGGCGACGAGAGTTCCAAGCAGTGGTCCAACCGTCTCGAATGTGAGTTCGATCAGGAGGACCAGTGCCTGCCGGACCGCTAGATTGAAGGGCAGATTCTGCAGATTGTCGACTACTAGTAGCGCTTCCTGGCATTTGTCTTGTACGACGCTCCCTCTCAGCCAAAGGTAGCCGAACCCAGCGCAAGTGGCGACCGCACGGACGAAATCGGAACTGTGCGCAATCTGCCCTTTTTTGCGCGCTTCGTTTAGCTTGTGCGGGGTGGCGGCGTGTGTCTTCTCTTCACTCGTGTCACTCATTTCAGCAGCTTGTCCATCCACTCAAGCGCGCCATTCGCTTGTGTGATCTCCAGGCTGATCCCCTCGATGAGATAGGCAGTGTAGGCAATCATAATAATCGGAAACCCGATATTCTTGATCATTGGTGACAGTTGGCTGGACTTGAACTGCGGCGCAAAGCGCCGCAATATCATCATTGATATGTCAACTAACAGAAGGAAGGACACTACGGGTCCAGAGACCAGCAAGGTCGTGAGCATTGTGTGATCCAGGAGCCTCAATAACTCCATAGCTGCCTGCGCGGTGAACGTGGGGTGAAATCGATACACAGGCCAGATCCGAAAGCTTCCATAGAGGGTACTGACCACACCTTCTAGGCCTTCCGACGCCACGAAGATCGTCAGTGCCGTGATCCCGAGAAAAATTCCCATAGCGGAAGCCTGACTGTTCGTTGTGGGGTCTGACGAAGCTGATGGGCTGCTAATGCCGCGTTGGTTGTCGATAAGCTCACCGGCGGCCTGAAGGCTCCATAACGGGATGCTAAGAAAAATGCCAAGTAGCAAGCCGACAAAGATCTCCTTAACTCCAAGTAGTGTTACTTGAATCAGACGTGTCTCAGGATCCAGCGTCTGCAACCAGTGACTGACGTGTGCAAAACACGGGAGCGTGAAGGCTACAGCCAGGCAGCTGCGGATGAGCCCGCCTATTTGAGCCCGTGTAAATACAGGAAGAATCATCATGAGGCCCATTGCGCGGGCCGCGCCTATGCCGGCTGCGAGGACGAGCTCAATAGCCCCATGGATCAGGGATTGAATTTCGGACGCAATCACGATCTAGGCTGGTAGCTTGGGGTCATTGTGGGAAACTCCGCAAAGATCTGGTCGGCCAACCTTACGAGCGGAGCGCTCAGAACAGGGGCAAACAGGCTGATCACCGCCACAACGATCAAAAGCTTCACGGTAAGTGGCAAGCTTTCATCCTGGATTTGCGTTGCCGCCTGGATGATCCCGACGACCAGGCCAACAATCACTGATGCAATGAGCGGTGGGAGAATCCAGATCATGAAAACCACCAACGACTGGTTCATAAAAGTAACAATGCTGGACTGAGTAATGATCAACCTCCAGGTGTGGCGTAACTCAAAATAAGTCCGTGCATTAATCTCGACCAACCATCAATAGCGACAAATAGAAAGAGCTTGAACGGGACAGATATGACTGTCGGAGATACCATTGACATGCCCATCGCCATCAAGATTGTCGTTACAATAAGATCGATCACGATGAAGGGAAGGTAGAGAAGAAAACCTATTTCGAACGCACGCTTGAGTTCTGATATTAGAAAAGACGGCACAAGAATGGCAAAATCATCCGGGGTGGTTCTGTCGCGCATCTCCCCTGGCCAAATTTTTTCCGTCGAAGATAGGAAAAAGCGGCTCTGCTCTTCGTTTGTGAACTTCTTAAGGTAATCGTGCAGCGGTTCACGCCCTTCTTTGGCGGCATTTACCCAGTCGTCGAACGTTTGGTAGCGGAACTTTGGATCGGCCACCCGTTCATAGGTCTGTTCGACTACAGGTGCGCTGATGAAAATTGTTAGGATGAGTGCCGCAGCGTAAAGCACGATGTTCGGTGGGATTGTCTGGGTCCCCAGCGCATTGCGGACCAGGAAGAGAACAACTGAGATTTTTATAAATGCCGTGGTTGTGACGAGCGCTAAAACAAGCAGGCCGATTCCGGCTGTAATCGCGAGAAGCGACAGAATCGCTGGTTGAATCTCAGTCATTGCATGCCAACCTGCCGCGCAGCCTAATGCCCAGTTCATCTCCGATCTGCACGATGTCGCCACGCCCGATACGCCGCCCGTTGGCCAATATGTCGACCGGACCATCGATCGGCCGACTAAGTTCGAAAACATGCCCTTCGCCCGCACTCCTCAATTCGCCTAGAGGCATAGCCCAGCGGCCGCATTCAAAGACAAGCACGATCTCGAGATCATCGAGATCGGCTTCCGAGGGATCCTGCTGTAATTCGGGTTGTGTCGTCATATGCACAGTCTCCAAGGGGGATGATAGTGGGCGGAAGGGCCCCCGCAGGATGAGGTCGTCGCCTTCAATATCTGCACAGGCCCATAGCTGGCCCGCGGATAGCGTTATCTTGCCGTGGCCGAACGGCGATATGTCTGGCAACAGAGCATCACCGACACATGCCTTGCGAAGAACCACTGCCGGAACGGAAAGCGTGCCGATTCTTCCTGCAACTGCAACCGGTAGCTCTGGGAAGTGCTCGCGCGGCTGTCGGGGCAATTGGCCAAGCAGTTCGCCTAAGGCGTGGAATGCAGGCGGGACCAAGCCATCAAGGGGAGAAAACAGGAATAGACGGCCCTTGCCATTGACTGAGCCGAAGGCGATATCAAGTTCCAGACAAGGAGCCTTTGTCAAAGCCTCACGCACCTTCAAGAGCTGCACATCCAGCTGCGTCTGATCCTCTAATCGAGCGACAAGCGGCTCAAGTGCAAGCTCGAGAATGAGTGAAGCAGTTGGGTCGGAAGGGAATGCAAGACCGCTCTGCACCGTCGCGATAAGCGCCTCAACAAGGCCTCGTGACAGCGATAAGACGATCGTTTCAGTTCCCAAGCGCCAAACACAGTCAAGCATCGGAATGGCAGAAGGTTTCTGCTGCCAAATAAGCCCTTGTATACGCACCGACAGCGGCTTCTCGCTAATCCAGCTCTGAAAGGGGCTGCGGAAAGCGGCAACATCATTGAGCCACGAGACGACCACGTGGGACAGTGTTAGCGCAGGTTCGAATATAGCAGGTCTGACCACTGTGGTTACCAAGGCGACTCAAGGCTGGGGTATAGCGTTTCCACAGAAGCTCCCATCATCGGGTCTGATCGCGCGACATCTGGGCGAGCAAAACTGCCATATCGAAGCGATATCTCATCGTCGCCCTCTATCTCGCCTGCCGCCTCGGACTGTATTTCGACGGCGCGCCTGACTTCGTCCTCGATTTGTTGCCATTTGTGGCTTGCGGCCGAACGTCTGACCCACACGGTTCTCATCTTAGATAACACTGCCTCGGCCTCTTTTTGAGCGATGTGCGCATCGTCGAGCATCTGACGTTTCGAAGAGACCTCAGCGGCAAGCCGCTCAATTTGAAGGTGGTGATGGTCGAGTGCTGCGCTAGACCATTTGTCAAGGGACATCAGCTCCTCGTAGAGCGCCGCTTCGGCCCGTGCAAAATGTTGCTGTGCGTTTGCAAGCTCCTGGGAGGCACTCTGCAAGGCTAAGGTGGCCATATCGTGTTGGGCTTGCTTCTCGGACAGCTCTCTAAAGGCACTACGCTCTTGCATATCCTTAAGAAGCCGCAACCTCGAAGTGTGAACACGAGTCACGCGGTCAGACGCGACATCCATGCGACCGTTTCCTCAAAATCCGACGCCTCGCCTTCGCTCTGACACAAAAATTCCCTCAGGTCGCCAATCGAAGCGACAGCTCGGTCAGTTAACGGATCGCCGCCCTGCTTGTACTCGCCGACTTTGATCAAAAACTCGGACTCGGCATAGCGCGAGAGGAGATCACGGAAAAAAGATGCTGCCTTGCGATGTGTCCCAGAAACGACCGCATCCATGACTCGGCTGCGACTCTGCAGCACATCAATAGCTGGGAAATGCGACCGCGCAGCGATAGCGCGTGAGAGGACGACATGGCCATCGAGAATGCCCCGCGATTCCTCCGCGATTGGATCGCCTGTGCCATCACCTTCGACAAGCACAGTATAAAAGGCCGTGATTGAGCCGTGCTCACCCATACCGGCACGTTCAAGGAGACCTGGCAGCATGGCAAACACGGAGGGAGGAAAGCCCCTCCGGGTCGGTGGCTCGCCCGCAGCAAGGCCAATTTCGCGCATGGCGCGGCAGAAGCGCGTCAGCGAGTCCAACATGAGGGCGACGCGTAGCCCTTGTTCGCGAAAGTACTCCGCGAGCGCGGTCGCCATAGGAGCACATTGCGCCCTCTCCACTGCCGAGCGGTCGGAGGTTTCAACCACAACGACCGTACGACGGAGGCCCGCCTCTCCAAGATGACGCTCGATGAACTCACGAACTTCACGTCCACGCTCGCCTATGAGCGCGACTACGAAAACGTCGGCGGCGGCACCTTTTACGATCTGCGACAATAACGTCGATTTGCCACAGCCAGGCTCGCCATAAATCCCTATTCGCTGGCCCTCGCCGCATGTGAGGAGACCATCCAGAACACGAACCCCGAGCGGGAATGGGAGCTCAACCATGCGCCTGTTCATTGGGTTGGGCGCCCTGCCGTGCAGCGGTCGAGTTTCGACGGTTTTGATTTCACCCTTGCCGTCAAGTGGGCGGCAACGGCTGTCAATCACACGGCCAAGCAAATCGGGCCCGACTGGCACTTCACGCATTCGTCCAGTGGACACGACTTCTGAGCGGCTGGACAGGCCTACCAGGTCACCGATCGGCGTGAGCAACACGCCATTGTCCGAAAAGCCGATCACCTCGGCTTCGAGCGACAGGCCGGTTCGCGTATCGTGCAGAAGACAAAGTTCCCCAATCCGAGTGTCTGGCAAGACGGCATGGACCAGTGTACCGATAGCCCGCGTGATCCGGCCGCGCACGACACGCGTGTCGATCTGCTTTGCTGTGGACCTCAAAGATGAGATCGCAGAAACGAGACTCCGCTTGCCGGCGAGATTTTTATGCTGTGATAGCGGCGTGATCACAGTTCTCCTTCTTCAGAATACGGCCTGAAGCCGAGGCGGAGCGCGCGCATCTGTGCATCAAGTCCAAGATCTACATTGCCGTACTCGCTCCACAGCACGCATTGTTGGGGCGATAAAGTCGGATCTGGATCGATCCGCACCCTCGGCCGACCTTCCCGCCCATCGCAACGCGCAAATTCGCGCGCGAGCATATCGACTTGCGTGGGACACACGTGGAGGCAAACTTCCGCGCCGGTATATTTGCGCTCAATCTCGTGGCGAACAGCTTTCAACAACAGCTCGCCCGGATCGAAAGCGCCCAGAAGATCGTTTAGTATCTCTATCACCAGCTGCGGCAATTCCTGCTCGAGGACCGCCTTTCGTCGCGCCACATCGGAGGCTGCCTGCGCAATTATGCTAGCCATTTCCTCGGCCCCTGCATTCAAGCCCTCGGCATGGCCGAGCGCCCGCTCACGCTCGTAGGCCTCGCGTGCCCAGCTCCGAACCCGCTGTTGATACCGTTGTGCTGCGTCACGCGCTTTTGCGGCGATATGCCAGATTTCAAGCTCACTCGCCGGGATCAGTGGCCCAACCGGGCGCATTTGCGGCGCGACGAGCTTGGCGGAATAATCTCCCGTCATTTCGTCGGGTTCTCCGTATCAAGATGGGCGAGGACAAGCGCAAACAATTGCCCGGAGGCTTTACTGTGTTCGGGCAAAGGATTCTCCGCAGCGGTCCCGACCGGCAATCGAAGAAGCACATGGCTACGCTCAAGCGCGGAACTGTCATTGAGCCAAGCTCCAAGACAGGCATGTCCATCGTGTTCGATTTGCTGCGCGAGCCTGTTCGGATCAGCGATCAAGCTGGTTGCGATCGCCTGCGCCAGATGCCGAATTCCGAACGCGTGGGCATCAGCGCCGATATGGTCAATAAGCGCAGTCAGGTGGGGCTTTGAGACAAGCTTCAACAGCGAACGGGCATGCCAGATACTGCCGGCAAGGATAGCAGTCTGACGCGGATCATGTCCGCGGAGCAGATCTGGCCCAAGGCCGGTTCCGTCCGAATGCAATTCATTATCAAACAGCAACTCCGCCAGTCTTGGCTGCAGCCTGGGACGCTTCTGCAACTGTTCCAACGTCGCAGCGGACAACGCCGGGTCAAGACGAGCGGCAAGACGAGTCGGGTGAGCCATAGCAGCAAGGTCGTTTAGCCACATGGAATTCAGTTGGAGGGACCGATGGAGTCCGGCAGCCTGTATCGGTATCGACATTGGGATTATTACCTATGCGCTGATCTCTTTGCGAATGGCCTCGACAGCGGAAGCCCCGGAGGAACCTTCGACCTTGGATAGTTGGCCCGATGATTGCTTGGGCCGACGCACTAGACCACCGACTAATTGATAGCACGCCGCTGCGAATGCAGCTGCGGCAACACCCATCACGATTGGCAGAAGTGGCGGTGGAAAAGAGCTGGATGTTTGGGCCGAAACAGTCGCCGGAGCGCGCCGGTAGTCAGGTCCGGACGGTTCCACTGGCACCAAAACCACCTCCACCTTTTCGTAGGACAGGCCCTCGATGCTGTCGGCGACCAACAACTTTATCTTCGGCAGGAGAACTGGGAGATTCGATTTGGCGTCGTGCCGTATAAAGACCGAGGACGAGGATGGCGTGCCATCCGAACCTAACAGATCGTTATTCGGCAGAACGACATGAACACGTACTGACAAGACGCCGTCGATGTCGCTGATAGTACGCGACAACTCTTCGCTTAGGGCATAGATGTAACGAGCACGCTCCTCGGTCGGCGAGGCGATCAGGCCTGATCCGCTGAAAATATCCCCGAGGTTTTTGAACGACTGGCGGGGTAGCCCCTTGGCATTCAAGAGGTTGATTGACAACGCAAGCAGCTTTTCGTCGACCTGGATCGCGCTGGTCCCATCCTTCGCGGCAACCCGGACCGCATCAACCCCGTTGTCGATTAGAAGCGAGAGCATCTCATTCGCCTCGCGCTCCTGCAGTTGCGTATACAGATCGGTCTTGCAACCACTCAAGGTGAAGAGAAGTGGCAGAACGACCAAACGAAGCGAACGAAGACCCGACAGGCGGCTATGCCGGATTTCGCCAAGTGCTGAGCCAATCATACGAGCGGTTCATCCTTGTTTTATTAGCGTGTTCACAGATGAGGTGATGCCGCTGACACCTTTAGAAATTAGAGAAACTGTAGTGACGCCACTGTAGAGATCCCGTAGATTAGAGATTGTCGACCCGAAATCGGGTCCCGTCGATCTTGCCGGCGTCCCACCTTCGACAGGGAGCCTCTGTGCCGCCCGGAGTGGAGCGTTTTTTGCAAGGTCTACCTGATGGTCAAGCGCGACAGAACCAACCGTCTGTTCGCGGTACATGGAAGAAAGAGTTTGGAGCACACGGTCGCCGGGCGAGCTTGGCTGTGGAGTTGCGCGCTGGACATCCAACTGCGGAGGAACTGGCGCTGCCGTAGCTGGCGACAATCCGGTATCATTTTTTGTAGAGGCGGCCGCCTGCGCTAGCGCGCGCTCAAACTGAGCCTGCTCTCCCAATGAGGGGGAAGCAACCTTGGGTACAAAGTCAATCAGACTGGCAGAGATTGAGTTAACAGGCAGCATAATGCAACGACTCGATTGTTTGCGTCTCGCGGATTGCGTTTAGCCGGCGATCACCAGCTGTTGCGCCTGTACCTAGAGAGGTGAGCTGACTGTAAGCTGACGAGAGCGCATCATTATCTAAAAACTCAACTTAGCGATTTTTGTACTTGTGAGAGTTTCGGCCGTTCGATTATCAGGACGAGATGTCCACATCGTTCATTCTATCCACGATCCTGCACAACCTGACCAGAGTTCTCTGCGTCGGGATTTTTCTCTCGGCCGGAATACATACAGCCGTCGGCGCCCCTCTGTCGCTCCCCTCTACACCCTATAGGTATACGGTGTTGGACCAGGATCTCGCTGCCGCGCTGCAGCAATTCGGAAACAACCTAAATATCAGGGTCAGTATCAGCGCCGAGGTGAGGGGGCGGATTCGCGGACGTATGCCCGATTTGCCACCGCGGGAGTTCCTCGATCGCTTGAGTAAGCTGTACGATCTACAATGGTACTATGATGGGCTTGTACTCTATGTATCTGCCGCCAAAGAAGCGCGATCTAAGATGTTTGTATTGACCCCGATTCGCTTCGATGCGTTCAAGGCGGCCCTCGATGAGCTCGGCATCTCAGATGAGCGCTTTGTCGTGAAATCCGCGGCGGGAAGTGACCTCGTTTTGGTTTCTGGTCCACCGCGGTTCCTCGCGCTCGTGGAGGAGACGTTCAACGGGCTGCTTGCGGAGGCGCAAGCGCAGCCGCATGTCGCGCCGGCACCGAGTGAGGAACCCTTGCTGTTGTTGTTTCGGGGCTCCTCGACCATGGTCGTGCGAGGTGGACGACCCGAATCGTCTTATTCTTCTGACGTGCCGCAACAGGATGGTGTTGCCGAGAAGCCTCAGCTGAAGCGGAAATGACATCGATGAACATGCCCCGGTGTCTGGAGAAAACGTAACCGACAGCGGTCCTAAGTGAATTCGCATGGATTCGTCAGGTTCTCGAAAGCTGAACCGCTCATGATCCAATTCAGGATCTCCAACAATCCTGGCCATTGAGTGCCAGAATGAACTGAGAGCCCTAAAATGGCGGGGCAACTAAGCACGGCGCGGCGAAAATGCAGCGACCTCTTCAATGCCCGGTTTTGCCAACGTTCGTGAACTAATCTTGCATCTCCCAGGGGATTGCAATCTCGTCCGAGGAGCCACAATGTCAAACAATATCGCCAAGGTTTTTTCGCAGTCGGCACGGGGTTGGTATGGTTCAGTACCCGCGCTCGGTAAGACTCAGCAGAACTTCGATGCGATGCTTTCCATTTGCCGGCCTGAAGGAAGGACCGGTCAGTTCGCGCTCCGGAGCCTCGCATTGCCTTTGGAACGGTTGTGCCAGCATGCGTCGGAATCGCTGTCGCCGACAGCCGGGTCGTCGTTGGAGGAATTGACGCGGCACCCATTGGACCTGCTGCCGCCACATATGAAGGCGGCACTAGAATCAATGGGTCAGCGCCCGGAAACTTCATCGATCGAATCTTCGTCAGTCGCAACGACGCCCGTAAAAAGCGAGAGAATCAAGTGGGACGGCGGGACGCTCACCTCAGTCGAGTTACAGATTGTAGCAGTGCTAAACCGTCATAAGGACCAATGTCCGCTCAAGTGGGAATCGCTGGGAGACAAAGCGAATGATCCCTCAACGCCGCCGGATCTGAAAGCGGCTATCGAGGGATTGCAGGAGGATCCAGAGCTCTTTTATGCTATCGGCTCGCAGGGTGATGGCCGCTGCGGCGGCAGATTTACGGCTCAAGACTTGTCAGCATTCTGTGACCACCATTCACAAATTACTGAATTTCTGGAGAATCAGGCGCAAAGCTATACGCAGAATTACATTCCATCCGACAGCATTGGGAATCCCGATCCATCGGCCATGACACGGAACGATGCGTTACGCGAGCTTTACCGGTACTCCGAAAACCTGCCCAAAAACCTCAGTGTCGCTGAGTTTAAGCGGATCGTCGAAGGCGAAGCGAAAACGGGCAAATGTCCGCCTCAGGTCATTGCGGCGGCTCAGTACTTCGTCGAGCGCCCGGACGAATGGAAGCAGTTATACGGTGGTGCGATAGACCAGGTGCACAAAGAGGATTTTCTGCAGGTTGCTTCATCGGCAATGAGTCTCACGCAAACCGAGCTGGACACAATTGAATCGATAAAAGGCAATCAGGACGCCTTCTTTGGAAGTGGTGATCTCACTCGTGACAAGCTCGCGAGCATGGCAGAGGATAACCGCTGTGATCCGAAAGTACAGAAAGCAGCCTCGCAACTACTCTCAGATCCTCTATTATTTGGTCTGCTAAACAATACGATTACGGGGTATAAGACCCATAATTCGTTCTTCGACTTCGGCGGCGGACACACGGTGGACTCCGGTGACATCAGCAAAAAGGACTTTGCACATTTTTGCGACAGCATGTCGTCAGCGAACCGCACCGTTCAGCAGTGGAAGGCTCATGCTCCCCAAACCGCTGCACAACAGGACGCCGTCTCAGATATGATGATGGGTCGGACGGACCAGCCTAATGCCAAAACGCCCAAAAAAAACGGAGGAGCCTTTGTCCACGCAGTCGGCGATGTGCTCAAGGTGGTCTCGCCGGTGCTCGATTGGGCTGCGACGGCGGTGGGTTTGTTGAGCTTCGTTCCTGTCTTAGGCCAAGTGGCCGACGCGGCTTCAATGGCTCTTGCGTGCGAAGCGCAAGCGGCAAATCTTCTCCGTACAGCCATTACCGGAGGCAATATGAAGCAGGCGCTGCAACAAGCTGGCATCAGTATTGGAGCGCAGGCGCTCAGCCTGGTCGCAGGCCCCGAGGTCAAGCTGGCAATTCGCAATGGGCTCGTAAAGAAGGCACTGGAAGAGGCGGCCACGGCCGGGATCAATCTGCCGATTACGATGGCGCAAACCTACGCAGAAGATTATCTAAACAACCTGCAAGAACGGCTTGCCGCCTGAGTTGTGCAAGCCGCGGCCGTTGCCAGCCAGGGGGGCCGGGCTGACATTGCGGGCGTGTTAGGTGGCCAATGCCGGTCACCGCGCGAGAGTACCTCCGGGCCATGTTCACCGTATACGACCTTAACGAGACGCTTGAAAGGCCCGCAGACGGGCGCGAAGCTTGTAGGCTCCGTGGGCTGATGGCCTTCTCATCGGGCTCGCCCAGGAACTCGGTAAGCGACAAGGAGACCCCGTCTATCAGCATCGGGGTTGGGTACGGTATGGCGGAGAGACGATTTCACAGACTGCGAGCATCTATGTCTGCGCCTATAGCTAGTCCTAGGGCGTAAACTCATAAAATTGCTTGGTGTTTACCGGCTGTCGTGATTCAAGGCTTCCGAAAGAGGGAGCCTCTATGACGCGTCGCCGCTACGAACTCACCGACCACGAATGGTCGATCCTGTCGCCACTGTTGCCCAACAAGGCCGGCGGCGTTCCCCGCGTCGATGATCGGCGGGTGCTAAATGGCATTCTCTGGCCGTTCCGGACGGGCTCGCCCTGGGCGGAAATCCCAGAGCGCTACGGTCCGTCGACCACCTGCTACAACCGCTTCGTCGGCAGCGCAACCTCGTTGAGCGGTTCTTCAACAGGATCAAACAGTTCCGAGGCATTGCAACCCGATACGACAAGCGCCCCGAAAACTACCTCGCTGCCGTAAAGCTCGTCGCCACGAGAATCTGGTGCCAAAGTTTATGAGTCGACGGCCTAGATGCCGTAATGGGCCGGCGTCTCATGAGTAGCCAGTTGGGTGGCTGTCCCTCAGAATGATGATGTTTGGAAACGAGGTCCGAGCGATCGGCCTCAAGCATCATGAGAGGAACAGCCATGGAATATTATGCAGGAATCGACGTCTCGCTGAAAGAGAGCAGCGTGTGCGTGGTCGACGCGACGGGCAAGTTGGTTCGCGAGGTCAAGGTAGGCAGCGAGCCTGAATGCCTGGTCGGGTATTTTGATCAACTGGACTTTCCGGTAGAGCGCATCGGCCTTGAAGCGGGGCCGTTGTCCCAATGGCTACACGCGGCTCTCGTTGCTGCGGGTCATGAGGTGGTTTTGCTGGAAACGCGGCATGTGAAGGCGGCGCTTTCGGCGATGACGGTGAAGACCGACCGCAAGGATGCACGGGGGATCGCGCAACTGCTCCGCATGGGGTGGTATCGTCCGGTCCACGCCAAATCGTCGCCGGCCCAGGACACTCGGGCTCTCCTGGTTGGCCGCAAGCTTCTGCAATCCAAGCTGCTCGACGTCGAGCTCAGCATCCGGGGTATCCTGCGTGGCTATGGATTAAAGGTCGGCGAAGTCAGCCGAGGGCGTTTCGAGGCGCGCATCCGCGAACTGATTGCAGGGCATGCGATATTGTCGATGGTGATTGACGCGATGCTGACGGCGCGAGCAGCGCTGTGGAGCGAATTTACGAAGCTGCACCGCGAGATGCTCAGGATCGCCCGCGCCGACAGAGTTTGCCAACGGCTGATGAGTGCGCCGGGTGTCGGTGCCTTGGTTGCGCTGACCTACCGCTCCGCGGTCGATGATCCAGCCCGGTTCGAAAAGTCCAGCACAGTGGGTGCCTACTTCGGGCTGACGCCGAAGAAATATCAATCCGGCGAAACTGATCGCGATGGCGGTGTCAGCAAGGTCGGCGACGCGATGGTGCGAACCGCATTGTTCGAGTCTGCGCACATAATGCTGACGCGGGCGACGCGCTTTTCCAGTCTAAAGCGCTGGGCGCTCGATGTGGCCAGGCGTCGCGGGATGAAGCGCGCGAAGGTTGCCCTCGCACGCAAACTGGGTGTCGTACTTCACCGCATGTGGATGGATGCGACGGACTTTCGCTGGAGCGCAAACCCTATGGCGGCATGAAGAGAGCTACGTGATTGACGCGGGCAAGTGCAAGGCTTGCGTCTGATGAGGTCCCGTCGCTGGGACGCAGGCTTGGCAAGGTCGTGTGTAGTGCTGTGACCGCTTCGGCGAAGCACGCTTTCTAGATTGACCTGTCGGCTTGTTGATCTGATGGCATAGTGTGGCGGTCTTCGTGCTGACCACGGACAGAAGCATGGCCTCAGCGACGAGATAATCATTCAGAGGGACTTGACGAACAAAGGCCCATTACAGAAGCACTACTTTGGCAGATTAACCGGCCATTTACGATGATGGGCCATCTTGGGCACTTTCACAGGGGTGTGCGAGATGTCGGAACTGGATGTTGCGCTGGCAGATTGGCTGAAGCCGTTCGTCGAGAAGCTTGGTCACAAGAAGCGGCGGCAGATGTGCCCGGTCTATATTTCGGGCCTCATCGGACCTGGCGATCGCAAGAGTATCGAGCCGATGGCGGAACGTCTGGCACCTGATCGCTACGACCGCCTGCATCATTTCATCTCGGATGGGATTTGGGATGCCGGTCCTCTTGAGGCGGAACTGGCGGTGCAGGCCGACAAGATTGTCGGGGCTTCAGATGCTTTTCTGGTGATCGACGACACAGGTCTACTGAACCGCGCCGGGTTTGCCGGAGGCTGTTTGGTTTAAGTTATGCAGCCATGGCTGGTTCGTCCAGCATGGCGTAATACTGCTCCTCGGCTTCGGCGGGGGGAATGTTGCCGATGGGCTCCAGAAGCCGTCGATGGTTGAACCAGTCGACCCATTCCAGAGTGGCGAATTCAACCGCTTCGAAGCTGCGCCACGGTCCTCGCCGATGGATGACCTCGGCCTTGTAGAGGCCGTTGATCGTTTCGGCGAGGGCGTTGTCGTAAGAGTCGCCGACGCTTCCGACGGAAGGCTCGATGCCTGCCTCCGCCAATCGCTCCGAATACTTAATCGACACGTATTGAACGCCCCTGTCCGAGTGGTGAATCAGGCCGCCACCATGAACGGGACGCCGCTCATGAAGCGCCTGTTCCAAAGCATCGAGGACGAACCCGGCATGCGCCGTCCGGCTCACCCGCCAGCCGACAATCCGGCGCGCGAAGGCGTCGATGACGAAGGCCACGTAGACGAAGCCTTGCCAGGTGGCCACATAGGTGAAATCCGAAACCCAGAGCCTGTTCGGCGCAGGAGCCTTGAACTGGCGGTTCACCCGATCGAGCGGGCTCGGAGCCGTCTTGTCCGGGATCGTCGTGCGGATCGGCTTGCCCCGGATGATACCCTGAAGTCCCATCGATCGCATGAGCCGGGCGACGGTGCAGCGGGCTATATCGAAGCCCTCCCGCTTCAATTGCCGCCAGACCTTGCGCACGCCGTAGACGCGGAAGTTCGCCTCGAACACACGGCGTATCTCGATCTTCAAGGCAATGTCGCTGCGGGCGCGGACCGATAACCGGTCCACGTCCAGGCGTTTGGCAACGTTCTCGTAGTAGGTTGATGGGGCAATCGGCAGCAGCCTGCAGATCGGCTCGACCCCGAATACGGAGCGGTGTTCGTCGATAAAGGAGATCATCGCTTCAATGGGCGGTCGAGCTCCGCCATCGCGAAATAAGCGGACGCTTTGCGCAGTATCTCATTGGCCTGCCGAAGCTCGCGGTTCTCCCGCTCCAGAGCCTTCATCTTCTCGGCGACTTCGCTTGGGAGTCCAGGCCGGGAACCATCGTCCACTTCCGCCTTCTTCACCCATTCATTGAGCGTCTGCGCCATGCAGCCGATCTTGGCGGCGATCGAGGAAACCGCCGCCCATCGCGAGGAATATTCCCCTTGGTGATCCAAAACCATCCGCACTGTGCGGATTCCGACGTGAAGCCGGCCGCCAATCCGACCAAAGACCGGCCACCATTCCGATTTGAAGCCGGCCACCATTCCAATCAAAATCCGGCCAGTTTTCGACACTGAAGATACCCCCTGGGTCAGCAACTTTGGCATCAATCACCTCGCGATGAACGAGGACATTTTGATGCCGGCAAAGAGAAGGCTGACCATGAGACAATTAAGACAAATGCTTCGGCTTGCCGGAAGCGGGACGAGCTCCCGCGAGATCGCCGTCGTATTGGGAATAGCCCGCAGTACGGTGCAGGATAATCTTCAGCGCGCAGCAGCAGTTGGGTTGAGCTGGCCCCTACCGGGGGAACTGACCGATGACGCGCTCGAGAACAAGCTCTTTGCGCGCAATGGCGTCAAACAGGGCACGAGACGACGCGTCGAACCCAACTGGGCCGAGCTTGCCGTCGAGCTCAAGAAGCCCGGCGTCACCCTGCTTATCCTCTGGGAGGAGTATCGTGGGTCGCATCCAGAGGGTTACGGCTACAGTCGCTTTTGTGAGCTCTTCCGTGGCTTTGAGCAACGGCTTTCGCCGACGATGCGCCAGGAGCATGCGGCCGGCGACAAGGTCTTCGTCGACTATTCCGGCAAGAAGATTCCGATCGTTGATCGCAAGACCGGCGAGATCCGCGAAGCGGAGATATTCGTGGCGGTGCTGGGCGCGTCTAGCTTCACCTATGCGGAGGCGACCTGGACGCAAACACTGCCGGACTGGATCGGCTCACATGTCCGGATGTTCCGCTTCTTTGACGGCGTTCCCCGGCTGATCGTTCCCGACAATCTGAAGTCAGGCGTCAGTCGCGCCAGTTTCTATGATCCCGAGATCAACCGCAGCTACGGCATGATGGCTTCTCACTATGGCGTCGGCGTTCTTCCAGCACGGCCACGAAAGCCCAGGGACAAATCTAAAGTTGAGAACGGGGTCCGTTTTGCCCAATCGTGCATCTTAGGGCGTCTGCGCAATCACACGTTCTTCTCGCTTGCTGAGGCTAATGCTGCCATTGGCCAGGCACTCGATCGCATCAATGATCATGTCATGCGCCGGCTCGGCGTCAGTCGCCGGCAGCTGTTTGAGAGTGTCGAGCGCGCCGCGCTCGCCAATCTTCCCGGTGAAGACTACGAATTCGCCGAATGGCGTTTGGTCCGCGTGTCGACCGATTATCACGTCGAGTTCAAGACCTTCCTCTATTCCGTACCGCATGGCCTCATTCGCCAGCAGGTTGATTTGAGAGCGACGGCACGCACCATCGAGATCTTCCACCGCGGCAAGCGCGTCGCCGTTCATCAGCGGCGGTATGGCGGCACTCGGCATGGAACCGACCCGGATCATATGCCCAGTTCCCATCGGCGATATGCCGAGTGGACACCCGATCGCTTTCGGCGCTGGGCTGCATCCATTGGGCCGCAGACCGAAGGTTTGATCACTGCTGTTCTTGCCAGTCGTCCGCATCCTGAACAGGGCTTTCGAACATGCCTGGGCATTCTGCGCCTGTTTCGCGATATCACGCGAGATCGGGCCGAGGCGGTGTCAGCTCGCGCTGTCGAGATCGGCGGTCTGAACTGCAAGAGCATCGCCTCGCTCCTGGCCAACCACAGGGCCGCGCGCCATTCCACCGAACCGACGGCCATCGTTGATCACGCAAATCTGCGTGGCCCCGACTACTTTCATTGAGGAGACAAACCAATGCTGAGCAATCCCACCATCGACATGCTGCGCGAACTCGGCCTTTACGGCATGGCAACAGCCTTCCAGGAGCTTGACGCACAATCCGAAGCCCGCGGTCTTGAGCATGGAGAATGGCTTTCCATACTGCTCGAACGGGAGGCCACCATGCGCCGACAGAAGCGCTTCGAAGCCCGTGCCAGGGCCGCCAAACTACGCCATGATGCACAGATCGAGAATGCCGACTTTCGGGCCGCTCGCGGCCTCGATCGCAACCTGTTCATGGCGCTTGCCGGCTGCGACTGGATCAGAAAGCATCACAGTCTCCTCGTCACTGGGCCAGCCGGCATCGGCAAAAGCTGGCTTGCCTGCGCGCTTGGTCACAAAGCATGCCGCGAAGACTTCTCCGTCGCCTATCACCGGGTTCCTCGGCTGTTCGCCACGCTCGCACTTGCAAGAGGCGACGGGCGATACGGCAGGATCCTCAAATCCTTGGCCAAGACCGACCTGCTGATCCTTGATGACTGGGGACCGGAAAAACTCAACGATGATCAGCGGCGCGATCTCCTCGAGATCATCGAAGACCGCTACGAGCGGCGCTCGACGATCATCACCAGTCAGGTGCCCCTGGATCGCTGGTACGAAATCATCGCAAACCCAACGCTTGCCGATGCCATCCTGGATCGCCTCGTTCACAACGCCTATCGCATCGATCTCACCGGCGAAAGCATGCGAAAACAGCGCTCGCCAGTCGCACCCGAAAACACCAAAGCTTGACCTGAAACGAAACCAGATCCAAACATCAGACAGACCCAGGATCAGTCCGAGAAATGGCCGCCTTCAAATCGGAACGCCGGCCGGAATGAAATCGGAATGACTGGCCGGCTTCAAATCGGAATCGATGGCCGGCTTCGTCGGAATACGCAGTTTTCACCGGAACAGGGCGTCGCGGCGACTGGAGCGACGAGGAGAAGGACCGCATTGTCGCCGAGAGTTATAGCGGCGAGATGTCGGTCAGTGCTGTTGCGCGTCGGCATGGATTGCCGCCCGGCCAATTGTTTACCTGGCGCCCAGGTGCGAAGTCAGGCGAAGCAAGAAGCACCGCCTATGTTTGTGCCAGCGGTAATTGATCGTCCGGCAGAGCTACCCCCAACGCTGAGAAAGACGGCGAGAAGCTCTCGTCCAATAGCGGCAATCGAGCTGGAAGTCGGTGGCGCGATCGTCAGGATCGCATCGGGTACGGACCGCGCAACCATTCGCATCCACGTTTTTGTCGGGACACTAAGTTATTCGCGGCGTTCGCACACCCGCGTATCGCTACGCGAGCGTCAGACGGATTGGTTCGAGGGGATGGAAGGCGCCTTCTTACGGTTCGGCGGAGTAACGGCAGAAGTGCTGATCGATAATGCGAAGGCGCTCGTCGAGCACCATGATCGTGTGACACGGGAGGTAAGATTCAACCCGCGTCTGCATGCTTTCGCACGGTACTGGGGGTTCATGCCGCGGGCCTGCGCACCCTATCGGGCACGTACGAAAGGCAAGGACGAGCGGGGTGTCGGCTTCGTCAAGAAGAACGCCATTGCCGGCCGCCGCTTTGAAAGCTGGGCTGCATTCGAGGCACATCTGGATCGGTGGACGCGTGAGGTTGCTGATCAGCGTGAACACGGGATCACCGGCATAAAACCGGCTGATCGTTTTGCTGAAGAGGCGAAGGCGTTAAGCCCATTGGCCGGCCGGGCACCATTTGGACAGTTGCGCGATTTGGTCCGCAAGGTTCAGTCGGATTGTGCCGTTGACCTCGATACAAACAGCTATTCGGTCCCTTGGCGCCTGATCGGTGAGAGTGTCCAGGTGGTGGTCTTGGCTGGCCGTGTCATTATACGGCATGCCGGCTAAGTGGTCGCCGACCATGCCGTTTGCGAGGGACGACGACAACGGATTGTGGACCGAGCGCATTTTGTCGGCGTTGCCGGCGCCGAGGGTCTCGTGCGAGCCGCTGCACCGATCGAGCGTTCGCCCCCCAGCCTCTTGCGTCCGCTTGCGGAATACGAGGCAGTTGTTGGAGGGGGCTGGTGATGGCGAATGTTGATCATGACCTGTTGATCGCGACGCTCGATCGGTTGAAGCTTACGGCGATCCGCGACCAGCTCGACACTCTGCTGAACGAAGCAGCTCGTTCAAAGATGAACCTGCGCGAGGCGCTGGCTTTCCTTGTATCGCGCGAGATTGCCCGGCGCGACGAGCGACGAATATCGATGTCGAGCAAACTGGCGCAATTCCCGTTCGTTCGGGAATTGGATGGCTTCGACTTTGAGGCGCAGCCATCACTGGATCAGGGCCAGATCCGGGAGCTCGCGACCTGCCGCTGGATTGCCCATGGCGACACGGTGCTATTCCTTGGGCCGCCGGGCACAGGCAAGACCCACTTGGCCGTGAGCCTTGGCCGGGAAGCCATCCGTCAAAACTACAACGTCCAATTTGTCACGCCGGCGACGCTGGTGGCAATGCTGGCGAAGGCCCATAGCGACGGCTCACTCGATAAGCAGTTGACCATCCTGTCGCGACCGAAGCTGCTGATTATTGACGAGCTGGGTTACCTGCCCTTCGAGGCCAACGCCGCCCATCTGTTCTTCCAACTGGTGTCCCGCCGTTACGAAAAGGGCTCGATCCTGATCACCTCGAGCCGTTCTGTAGGGGAATGGGGAAGCGTATTTGGCGACCCTGTCGTGGCAACGGCGATATTGGACCGTCTGCTTCACCACTCGACCGTGATCACTATCCGCGGCGACAGCTATCGACTGCGCTTGAAACCAATGAAACTGCAAATCAATGAGGGGGTCAGTTCTTCAATTCTTCGCTTCGCTTGACAGAAACTCGATCACAGATCCAGCAACAGCGGGCAACGTGGGATCAAAACACCGGTTACGGTCAACCTTGGCGAAGTCGTCTCGATCATCGGACCCTCTGGTTAAGGCAAGACAACGCTCATCCGCTCCCTCAACGGTTTTGAGACGCTCGAACACGGAGTCGCCTATCTCGAAGAAAAGCCGTTTCTTGCCGGGACGCGGGAGAAGCTTACAAAGACCATCCGGCATGACAGCAGCGACGCCGGTGCTGAATCGAATATTGGCTCTCGAAAGAATTGCTCGGCGTTCAGTTCGGTCATGCAGGGCCGGCGCTCTGATAATCGAGACTCAGGAATGTCCTCCGCTCAATGGCCGCCCTCGCCGTATCCGTCCGAGCGAGACCGCCTTTGAATATTGGATAAAACTGTTCAGACCCTGTCCTTATTCCCAGGCATAAGGACAGTTGGGCAGATGGAGATTTTTGAAGGGGACAGCGGGTCTCGGATGAGCCGTCTTGAGGTGATCAACACCGGACGGCGGCGTCGATTTACTGAGGATGAGAAGCTGCGGATTGTCGCAGAAAGCTTTGCGGGGAGAGGCCGGGCGTCGGCCACGGCCCGTCAGTACGGCATCAGCCGCTCGCTGTTAAACCGTTGGCGCAATCGGTTCGCCAGGGTTTGCACAGCCAGAAACAAACCGATGGTTTTGTGCCGGCGTTCGTCATGCCGGAAACTTTTGTGCCGGTGAAGCAGGTCACTCCACCTGCTGCGATGGAGCATCCGGTAGCGCCTCCTTCCGGCCGCATGGAGATTGTCGCGGCGAACGGCCGTCGTGTGGTCGTGGACGGCAGCGTCGACGTTGAGGCGCTGCTGCGGATCATGCGGGGTCTGGAGACGTTGCGGTGATCACGCTTCCTTCCGGTCAAAATGTGCGGGTGTGGATTGCAACGGGCCATACCGACATGCGGTGTGGGTTTCCATCGCTTGCGTTGCGGGTGCAGGAGGTGCTGAAACTGAACCCTCTGGACGGCAATCTTTTTGTATTCCGCGGTCGTAGCGGATCGCTGATAAAAGTGATCTGGAGTGACGGCCAGGGGAGCTGCCTTTTTACAAAAAAGTTGGACCGCGGCCGGTTCGTCTGGCCGTCTGCGGAAGGCGGCGCGATCGCGATATCACCCGCGCAGCTGAGTTATCTTCTGTCCGGGATCGACTGGAGGCACCCTCAAGAAACCTGGCGGCCGACGAAGGTCGGCTAGCATTATTCAATTGAAAATACAGGGGAAATCTGATCGAATGGCTTCATGATCTCAAAGCCTGTCGATCTTCCTGTGGATGTTGTTGGCGCTTACCTGGCGCTGCTTGGCGAGCATGAAGCCTTGCAGGCTAAACACGCTATCGCAGTTGCGGAAGCGGCCAATGCGCAGGCGATGCTCTCTGACAACGAGGCGCTGATCGTTGCTCTGGAATTGAAGATCGAGAAGCTCAGGCGCGAGTTGCGAGGCCAGCGCTCTGAACGCACGGCGCGCCTGCTCGACCAGTTGGAACTGCAGCTCGAGGAACTCGTGACGGCGGCGACGGAGGACGAGGTCGCGGCACAGGCAGCAAGCGCCAGAACCTCGAGCGTACGTTCGTTCACGCGCAAACGACCGGTGCGCAAGCCATGGCCGGACGATATCGAGCGCGAACGTATCGTCATCGAGCCGCCGACGACTTGCGCCTGCTGTGGTGGTTCACGCTTGTCGAAGCTGGGCGAGGACGTCACCGAGACGCTGGAAGAGATTCCGCGCCGGTTCAAGGTGATCGAGACGGTGCGGGAAAAGTTCACGTGCCGTGACTGTGAGGCGATCAGTCAGACGCCGGCACCGTTCCATGCCACGCCGCGCGGCTTCATCGGTCCTCATCTGTTGGCGACGATCCTGTTCGACAAGTTCGGCATGCACAGCCCGCTCAACCGGCAGAGTGCCCGGTTCAAATGCGAGGGGATCGATCTTTCGACCTCGACGCTGGCCGACCAGGTCGGGTACGCAACAGCCGCTCTCATGCCTGTCTTCGATCTGATCGAGGCGCATGTCTTTGCGGCCGAGCGTCTTCACGGTGATGACACCACCATTCCCATTCAGGCCAGGGACAAATGCACGACCGGACGCATATGGACTTACGTATGCGATGACCGGCCATTCGGGGGAACAGCGCCGCCAGCCGCAATCTATTATGCGTCGAGTGACCGGCGCGGCGAACATCCGCAGAAGCACCTGGCCAGATACGGCGGCATTCTACAGAGCGATTGCTACAATGGCTTCGAGCCGATCGCTGTTGCCGCAACGAAAGAGGTGCCGATCACCTTCGCCTTTTGCCATGCGCATGCGCGGCGTAAATTCTTTGAGCTGGCCGATATCCAGAAGAATGCGCGGGATCGCAAACGCAAGGGCAAGCCGATCTCGCCGATCGCGCTTGAGGCCGTCAAGCGCTACGACGAATTGTTCGGGATCGAGCGGCAGATCAACGGATTGAGTGCCGAAGAACGACTGGCTGCGCGGCAGGAGAGAAGCAAGCCGCTGTTCGATGACATGCACGAGTGGTTGACGAAGGAACGCGCCACGCTCAGCAGATCGTCCGAGGTCATCGAGCCGATCGATTACATGCTCAAGCGCTGGGAGGGCTTTGCCCTCTTCCTCGAAGACGGTAGAGTTTGTCTCACGAACAACGCAGCCGAGCGGGCGCTGAGAAGTGTCGCATTGGGAAGACGGAACTGGACCTTCGCCGGTTCCCAGCGTGGGGCCGATCGTGCCGCTGTCATGCTGACCGTCATCACCACCTGCCGCCTCAACGATGTCGACCCAAAGGCGTGGCTTGCCGATGTCCTGGCTCGCATCGCCGACCATCCTGTGACGCGCCTGCACGAACTGCTGCCCTGGGAGTGGAAACGTGCATCGCCGGCAACCGTAATGCTGGCGGCCTGACGATGGTGGCTTCTGCCGTCCGCCTGAAGGTCACCCTCGATCATGTCGAGCCGATAGTGATGCGGCGCGTTGTCGTACCGTTCACCATCAGGCTCAGTCGGCTGCACGAGGTATTGCAGGCGGCGATGGGCTGGACCAACAGCCACCTTTACGAATTCCGCATGCGTGACGTCGGCTTTGGTTTGCCAGACGAGGAATGGGGGGATGGTCCGATCGATGCCCGCAGGGTCTCGCTGCTGTCGGCAGTCCAGGACACCGGTGCGAAATCGTTCAAATACCTTTACGACTTTGGCGACGGTTGGGAACACAGCATCAAGATCGAGCGCACCTTTCCTGCAGTCGGCACGGAAGGACCGATGCTCCTCGAAGCAACGGGACACTGCCCGCCTGAAGACGTTGGTGGTCCATGGGGTTATCAGGAGTTCCGCGAGGCGCTTGCAGACCCGGCGCACGAGCGACATGCCGAAATCCTAGAATGGTGGGGCAGCAGCGATTACAATCCCAACAGCGCCAACTTCTCGCAGCTCAACAAAGCCGTCGATGACCTCGCCGCAAAATGGGTCCGAAAAGCGCGACGCAAAACCTGAACACCGGGCTGTGGGTGAAAGCCGAAACTGGATTTTACCGTGTAAACAACCGGCGGAATAGTTCTTCCGAACGCCGTAGACCTTCGTCCGTCAGGACCAGCGACTTCGACTTGTTCAACGGATCACACAGGACCGCGTCATCGATTTTGTCCTCGTCGATCTCCATTCTGCTATGCTACCACGCGCGAGACCCCAAGTCCCGCGGCCCACCTCGGATGGATACCCCTCGCCAGCGGTTGCCCCGACGCCACACTTCAGAGATCGCTCCGTTATCCGTTAGTTGAATGGTGACATGCAAAAACACAATTTCCCAGTGCCCAGTATCAATGTCAGTGTCCTCGCACAAGCGCCAGATCTTTGTTCTCGTAACAGAAGGAGAGCCTTATGTCTTCCAATCGGATAGATGGTACAGGGTCCTTGCCCTCCCCGCTGGGGTATGTCGACACACAGGATGATAAACTATTCAGGCACGCTGTGAATGAAACCAAATCACCGACTGACGCGCTTCTATCGAATGCTCCGATTTGGAGATCGAGCGCTCCATATGCAGGCTTTTCACACGGTCGCTATGCTTGGAACAACGACATATATGGTAAGAGCGCTGGACCTCAGACGCTTTCAGTCCATGCAGACAACCAGTGGAGCGTGTGGTCGAACCAGCCTAACACTGATGGCATCAAGAGCTACCCCCATCAGGCTGTCGATATTGGGAAGCCGCTCAGTTCAATCAACAGTCTGACGTCAAGCTTCAATCAGAAAGTTCCTGCTGGTGGCGCCTGGAACACCGCCTACGACATCTGGGACAGCTCACAACAGAATGAGATAATGCTCTGGACAAACTATACCGGACATCCGGACGGCAGCGGCAATGTCAAGCCCATCTCAAAACATTATGACGCTTCCGGGGCGGCGGTTCCGATCTACCACAATGTCAATGTAGGCGGAGCGAGTTGGAACGTGTTCGAAGGCTATAATGGTCACAAGGTCATCTCACTGCTGCTCACTTCCAAGACCGATACCGGGACGGTGGACATAAAGAGTATCCTAGATTGGCTCAAGTCGAAGGGCCACTTTGGCGACGTAGACGTCGACAGCGTTCAATACGGCGTCGAGATTACATCGTCCCCAGGCGGGATGAAATTCAACTTCAAGAATTGCTCCGTGAGCTCGACGTGACATACGGCCGCAGAGCCAGCTACTCATTATTTCTGAAGGGAGTCCGAAGTCGAGTTCGCAAGGCCCCACCCGGGAAAGGAGGTGCCCACGACACTCTCTCTATCACGGGACGAGTTGGTGAAGCAGGGCGGTCACGCTGAGAGGAGAAGAAATGGCGATTGACGCCACGGTTATGCTGATTGGCTTGTCATCAAGCAGGATGATGTGACGGTTGCCGAACACCAGCGCAACTTCGGCCGCGGCGAGACTGTCTATAATCCCTGGCACTATGTTGCCGTTCTCGCTCGCAAACCCGGTGCCTTGCGCACGGCGTTCCATTCCGGGAATGGGTTTTGCCAACTGCGAGGGAGAAGGTCCGCAAACGGTTGAAGAGCGCCGATGACGGTTATCGACAGATGGTCGCCATACTCGGATGTGTGCCTGCTGATGGTCTCGCCGCCGTTGAGGCCGCCTGCCAGGAAGCGCTCGATCACGGCGTCTGCTCTGCCTCGGTGATCTGCAGGGGTTGCGGCGCGAAGCCGCAATCCGCCTCCCGCCGCAACCCCTGCAGATCACCGATGCGCTTCCGCTTGCCGTGGAAAGCTTCGGCTTGGATCGATGAATATGAACCCGGCGGCAGGCGGCGAGTTCTCACCGGCAACTCAAGCGCTGGCACGAGATCGGAGCAGCAGAAGCGAACAGCCGTGATCGGCTTGTACTCTCGAGGTGAGAGTGCCCGTTCGGTGGCTCAGAAGGTAGGTGTGAGCCGGCAGACGTTGTACGACTGGAAGAACCAGCAACTTGGTCGTGAGGTCCCTGCATCCATGACACGCCGTCGCAAACTACCACCGACTGCCAGCCGAGGCGAACTCGAGCGTGAACTCGAGGCACTGCGCAGTGATGTGAAGCGCCTTCAACTTGAACATGACTTGCTTACGAAGGCTAACGAACTCATTAAAAAAGATCTGGGCATCGATCTGCGGCTCCTGGGAAATCGGGAAAAGACACTGCTGGTTGATGCCCTGCGACCGACATATGCATTACCGGAACTCCTCACTCAGCTTGAGTTCGCCCGCAGCTCCTGTCTTTATCATCGGTCTCTGCTTTCTCTCGAGGACCGATACGCAGATCTTCGCCACACCATTGCGGTGCTCTTCGAAACCAACCGTAACTGCTACGGCTACAGACGCATTCATGTTGCACTGGCCAGAGGCGCAGAACAGGTCTCCGAAAAGGTAGTACGCCGCTTGATGAAGCAGGAGCAGCTCATCGTGACCACTGCCAGGCGGCGGCGGTATACGTGTTACCAAGGCGAACTAGATCCTGTGCCGGAAAATTTGCTCAATCGTGATTTCCACGCTGAAAGCCAAACGAGAAATGGCTTACCGATATCACCGAGTTCCAAACTGCCAGCGGGTAAAGTATACCGTATCCATCCGAGGAGGGCCGCGGGACTTGAAGTCTCGCGCGTGATATTATGGCAGAATGGAGATCGACGAGGACAAAATCGATGACGCGGTCCTGGCCCTGTTATGGCTGACGCTCCACAACGAACGTTGCGCCTGGAAGGGATTTGACTGGGCGACGACGGACCGGTTGCATGAGAAGGGACTGATCTGTGATCCGGTCAACAAGTCGAAGTCGCTGGTCCTGACGGACGAAGGTCTACGGCCTTCGGAAGAACTGTTCCGCCGGTTGTTTACACGATAAAATCCAGTTTCGGCCTTCCCCTACAGCCCGGCGTTCAGGTTTTGCGGCGCGCTTTTCGGACCCATTTTGCGGCGAGGTCATCGACGGCTTTGTTGAGCTGCGAGAAGTTGGCGCTGTTGGGATTGTAATCGCTGCTGCCCCACCATTCGAGGATTTCGGCATGTCGCTCGTGCGCCGGATCCGCAAGCGCCTCGCGGAACTCCTGATAACCCCATGGACCACCCACGTCTTCAGGCGGGCAGTGTCCCGTTGCTTCGAGGAGCATCGGTCCTTCCGTGCCGACTGCAGGAAAGGTGCGCTCGATCTTGATGCTGTGTTCCCAACCGTCGCCAAAGTCGTAAAGGTACTTGAACGATTTCGCACCGGTGTCCTGGACTGCCGACAGCAGCGAGACCCTGCGGGCATCGATCGGACCATCCCCCCATTCCTCGTCTGGCAAACCAAAGCCGACGTCACGCATGCGGAATTCGTAAAGGTGGCTGTTGGTCCAGCCCATCGCCGCCTGCAATACCTCGTGCAGCCGACTGAGCCTGATGGTGAACGGCACGACAACGCGCCGCATCACTATCGGCTCGACACGATCGAGGGTGACCTTCAGGCGGACGACGGAAGCCACCATCGTCAGGCCGCCAGCATGACGGTTGCCGCCGATGCACGGTTCCATTCCCAAGGCAGCAGTTCGCACAGGCGCGTGACAGGATGGTCGGCGATGCGAGCCAGGACATCGGCAAGCCACGCCTTTGGGTCGACATCGTTGAGGCGGCAGGTGGTGATGACGGTCAGCATGACGGCGGCACGGTCGGCCCCACGCTGGGAACCGGCGAAGGTCCAGTTTTTCCTTCTTAACGCCACACCGCGCAACGCTCTTTCCGCTGCATTGTTCGTAAGACAAACCCTTCCGTCTTCGAGGAGAGAGCAAAGCCCTCCCAGCGCTTGAGCATGTAATCGATCGGCTCGATGACCTCGGACGATCTGCTGAGCGTGGCGCGTTCCTTCGTCAACCACTCGCGCATGTCATCGAACAGCGGCTTGCTTCTCTCCTGCCGCGCAGCCAGTCGTTCTTCGGCACTCAATCCGTTGATCTGCCGCTCGATCCCGAACAATTCGTCGTAGCGCTTGACGGCCTCAAGCGCGATCGGCGAGATCGGCTTGCCCTTGCGTTTGCGATCCCGCGCATTCTTCTGGATATCGGCCAGCTCAAAGAATTTACGCCGCGCATGCGCATGGCAAAAGGCGAAGGTGATCGGCACCTCTTTCGTTGCGGCAACAGCGATCGGCTCGAAGCCATTGTAGCAATCGCTCTGTAGAATGCCGCCGTATCTGGCCAGGTGCTTCTGCGGATGTTCGCCGCGCCGGTCACTCGACGCATAATAGATTGCGGCTGGCGGCGCTGTTCCCCCAAACGGCCGGTCATCGCATACGTAAGTCCATATGCGTCCGGTCGTGCATTTGTCTCTGGCCTGAGCCCATGTGTCAGTTGATTGCCGCGCCTCCCGTGGATGAAGCCATCGGTTTGCTGATTGCTGAGCAAATGACGCCGGCGGCCGTCGAACCTGCAATTGGAGCCCGAAAAGAGATCCAAGCCGTAAGCGGTGTGCCAGTCACACTGGGGATTTTATTTCCAAGAGTCTGGTTTGCTGTCATGCAGTTTTATGAGGCGCTCGCACCCACCAAGTTGTTCGGATGCCTCCTTGGCCCAACTCTTCGCCTGCTGTTCGGAAAGGGCTAGGGTTTTATCACCACCTGATGCCATCAGCTTTAAGGTCGCGCTTTCCAGCTTATCGATTGAAACTGCAACATCTTGATAAATTTCTGTTTTGGAACCGCAGCCTTGCCTATTCAGATATCCTAAAAACTTTTGCCCCATAGAGACGGGCTTGGCACCGCAATACTTTTCCGCGAGTGCATGCATCATAATCGCGTAGCTAATGCCCATGAAACGGGTCTCAGTCTTTTCGCCAGGCGCAAAGCTGGTTCTACAAAAACGTGGGGGTTCTGCATGAGCTTCTGTTAGCGCAAAAAAAGACAAAACTATCATACCGAAAAAGCGAAGCATGTGGTGTCCTCAATCAACTACGTTAAATGACTGACCGATTTATCCACGACGAGCAATGCGTAATCTCAGTCTAAGCAATTGATTACTTCAGATTCCACGGCAGTAGCTCACCGATCCGGCTCTGCTTGTGGCCGCTGACGATGGCGGTAAGTGTGCTGGTCAGATAGGCCATCGGATCGACGGCATTGAGTTTGCAGGTCTCGATGAGCGAGGCGATCATCGCCCAGTTCTCTGCTCCAGCGTCATGCCCAGCAAAGAGTGCGTTCTTCCGATTGAGGGCGATGGGCCGGATGGTTCGCTCGACGCTGTTGTTGTCGATCTCGATGCGGCCGTCGGTCAGGAAGAGCTTCAGGCCGTCCCAATATTTGGCGATGTAGGCCAGAGCCTCGCCGAGAGGGGACTTGGTCGCTACACGGGCACGGTGATGGATGAGCCAGGTCTGCATGTCGGCGATCAGCGGCGCTGACCGCTCCTGCCGTCCGGCAAGGCGAGCCTCCGGATCAAGGCCACGCAATTCGGCTTCGATCCGATACAGTTCACCGATCCGTTTGACGCCGTCCTCGGCAATGGGTGCTGTAGCCTTGCGGGTGATATCCACCAGCTTGCGGCGAGCGTGTGCCCAGCAATAGGCAAGCCGAATGTCGGGACCGACCCTGTCCGGTGCGATCAGCCTGTTGTATCCGGCATAGCCATCGACCTGCAGAACGCCGGAGAAGCCCTGCAATATTCGTTCGGCATGAACACCCCCGCGACCGGGAGCGTAGGTGAAGGCGACGCCCGGCGGAGCACCGCCGCCCCAAGGGCGATCATCCCGCGCCAGCGCCCAGAAGTATCCGGTCTTGGTCTTGCGCGAGCCGGGATCGAGAACCGGGGCACGGGTCTCGTCCATGAAGAGCTTGGTCGAGCGCTTCAGGTCGGTGGTCAATGCATCGAAGACGGGGCGCAATTCGAACGCTGCTCGCCCGACCCAGTCGGCAAGTGTGGAGCGATCAAGATCAACGCCCTGGCGGCTCATGATCTGAGCCTGCCGATAGAGCGGAAGGTGATCGGCATATTTGGTGACCACCACATGGGCGACGGTCGCTTCCGTCGGCATTCCTGCCTGGATCAGCCGCGCTGGAGCCGGGGCCTGAACGACGCCGTCGGTGCAGGCACGGCATGCATATTTGGGGCGGCGGGTGACAATGACGCGGAACTGCGCCGGGACTACATCCAGCCGCTCGGAGACATCCTCGCCGATGCAATGCAGGCAACCGCCGCAGGCACAGACTAGGCTTTCCGGTTCGATTACCTCTTCCACACGGGGAAGATGTTGAGGAAGGGAGCCGCGATTGGTCGCTCGTGATCTTGAGACCTTGTTGCCTTGAACGACGTCGGCTTCTTCCTCGGCATGGATCGCTGCCATCGCCGTTTCCAGGTCTTCCAGTGCCAGATCGAACTGCTCGGAATCGGTCTTCTCGGACTTGCGCCCGAAAGCTGCCTGTTTGAAGGCCGCGACCAGCCTCTCAAGCCGTTCGATCCGCTCGTCCTTACGAGCAATCTGCGCGTCCTTGCCTGCCTCGCGTGCCTGCGCCGCGATCAGCATCGCCTTCAGGGCGGCAACATCATCGGGAAGATCGGCGGCATCAAGCATGCCCAGAAGTTACCAAATCCCGGCCCGTTTTGCCTTCGGAATCTTTCGCGCTGAGTCATCGTGCCGCAGCTATTCGACAGTCTCCGGCGTTCTCGTCTTGACGGCATGAACCCGCCGCCAATCGAGGCCCGCAAACAGGGCTTCGAACTGGGCGTGGGTCAGCGTCATCAATCCATCCCGTATGCTGGGCCAGGTGAAGGTGTGCTCTTCCAGCCGCTTGTACCTCACAAGAGAATGCAGCCGCGACCAGCGCAGATGAGCAGCTAGTGCGGGTCACACATCCGTTTCATCCACTACTTGGACAGCAGTTGCCGTGTGTCGGCAGGCGCTGCAATTCGCATGGGGAGCGTCTTTTACTGCAGACAGAGGATGCCACCGTTTGGTCCGTTCCCCCGCAATGGACTGACCTTGTGAGCCCAGATCCTGAAGTTGTCATGGGCAACGGACGGTCGCTCTTGCGGGTCGCCGACTTAATGGAATTGGCCGCCCTGGTAGAGCGCCTTTCCAGAACACGATGATGTGCGGATGTGTAAAGATAAATATGCCGCATCTGTAAAGCGGATTATGCCGCATATGTCTTATTTTTGTGGAATTATTCCCGCAATTACAGGACTGAATGATGCTAAACCATGAGGACCACCTTGACGAGGCAGAAAAATACGTCATAATTAACATTACGATTACGTCGCTTCATGTCCTCGGAGCCATCGATGTCTGCGAAGTACGACAGCAAGCGCACAAAGACGGATGCCCTCATCGAAGAGGGTACGTTCAATCCCACCCCCGAGAAGGTGCGCGATCCAAAGTTTCGGGGCAGCGAGTTCTTCGATCCGCACGACGCCGTGCAGGTCAAATACGAGATGCTGCGTCGCGTCTCCATCGACAAGGTGTCGGTGACGGAGGCCTCCGACGAGTACGGTGTTTCCAGGCCGACCTACTACCAGGCCAAGGTGAACTTCGATATGGCCGGCATTGCCGGACTGGTGCCGACGAAGCCGGGGCCCCGCGGTCCCCACAAGATCGACGACAAGGTCGTGGCATTTCTGCAGGCGCAGCTCGCTCCAGGAGAACCCGTTCGCGCCCGGGAACTTGCCAAGCTGCTTCGCCAGGAACTCGACATCGAGCTTCATCCCAGATCGATCGAGCGGGTTCTAAAAAAAAGCGGCAGGTAAACATTGCCGCGACGGCGGCATGCCCGATCCTACCGTCGACCATCGCCTCCCAGTACGAGGTCTTGCGCAAGGCTGCTCTCGGCGCAGCGCTGCCGCTTATGGCCCGTAGCGGCCTGATGCTCTTTTTGCGCCGGGGCATGTGGGGATGGGCTCAGACGCTGACCGCAACAGCAAGCACCCCGCGAGAGCAGAATTACCCATCGTCAATTGCTTGGCCGCTGCACCGCGGACACAGCGCCGTCGTCCACGTCCTTGCGACAATCGCCATGAGCATCAACGATCGGAGATCACGATGAATGTACATCTCAAAGTCCAGCCTCATCACCTCGAACGCAGCGCCTACCTCTACATCCGCCAATCTTCGATGCGGCAAGTCATCGACAATACCGAGAGCGCCATGCGGCAATATGCGCTTCGCGGGCGCGCTATCGCCCTTGGTTGGCGCGAGGAGCAGATTATCGTCATCGATAACGATCAGGGTGAATCCGGCGCATCGGCGGTCTGGCGCGAGGGATTTCAGCGGCTGGTCAGCGATGTCGGCATGGGGCATGCCGGGATCGTCATGGGCCTGGAGGTCTCCCGTCTGGCCCGCAACAATGCCGACTGGCAGCGTCTGCTGGAGATCTGCGCCCTTGCCGACACCCTGATCCTCGATGAGGACGGCGTCTACGATCCGGCAAGCTTCAACGACCGCCTCTTGCTCGGCCTCAAGGGAACAATGAGTGAGGCCGAACTGCATGTGATCAAGGCCCGGCTGCGCGGCGGCATCCTCAACAAGGCGCGGCGCGGCGAGTTCCGCTGCCCCCTGCCAACCGGGCTGGTCTATGACCATTCCGGCAATGTGGCACTTGAACCAGACATGCAAGTCAGAGAGACGATCGTCCATTTCTTCGAGACGTTCTCTCGCGTCGGATCCGCCTCCCAGACCGTCAAGGCCTTTCGTCAGGAAGGCATTCTCTTTCCCTCACGCCTGCACGACAGCCAGACGGTATTCCGGCCACTGACGACTTCGACGGCGATGCGTGTGCTGCACAATCCACGTTACGCCGGAGCCTATGCCTATGGCCGCCGCCGCTATCGACGCACCATTGATGGCAAGAGGATTGTGCGTGAACAAGATAATGATGATTGGACGGCATGTATTCCAGATGCCCATCCCGGCTACATCAGTTGGGAGCAGCATCAGGAGAACCTGAGGATTCTGAAGTCGAACATCTGCCATAAATGGAACGCGGGGGTCGCATCACCTCCGCGCGAAGGTCCGGCACTGCTGCAGGGGCGGGCCGTGTGTGGGCAATGCGGCAGGCATTTTCGCATGCGCTACGCTGCCCGACGCGGCCGGCAGGAAGCCTGGTACGTTTGTGATCGCGCCCGTAGCGATCGCGGTGAACCCCTGTGCCAGGCGATCGCTGCACCTCCTGTCGACGAAGCCATCGGTATGCTGATCGCCGAGCAGATGACGCCGGCAGCCATCGAACTGGCGATTGAAGTCCGCAAAGAGATCGAAGCGCGACATGAAGAGGCGGATCGGCTGCGCTGTCGCGCGATCGAGCGCGCGCAAACTGAAGCCGATCTCGCCCAGCGCCGTTTCATGCTCGTCGATCCCAATAACCGCCTCGTCGCCGACACGCTCGAAGGCGAATGGAACGAGAAGCTCCGCATCCTGGCCAATGCCCGCGAAGAGCGCGAGCGCGCCCGGGAGCACGAATTCATCCTCGATAAGGCCGTCCACGAGCGGTTGGTCGCAATGACGGCGGACTTCAAAAAACTCTGGACCAATCCAGAGACCCCGAACCGCGAACGAAAGCGCCTGCTTGCCCACATCATCGAGGACGTCACCCTCCTCAAACTACCGAAAAGAGGCACAACCAAGGCTCATATTCGCTTCAAGGGCGGTAAAACCGAGACACTCGTCACCATGAGCCCAAAATCTCCCAGCCAGCAGATCAAGACGAACCCCGATATCATCGCACTGATCGATAACCTCCTCGACAATCATATTTTTTCCGAGATCGCAGAGATTCTCAACGATCAGGGATATCGTCCGGGCTCGGTGACGCGCCGTGACCAGCGCAATGCACGCTTCACAACCAAACGCGTCACCTATCTCGTTCGCGAATATAGGCTGAGATCACGCTATGACCGGCTCCGGGATCGCGGGATGTTGACAAAAAAGGAGGCGGCTGAACACCTCAATATCCATGAACATACACTCGCCAGATGGGCTGAACACGGCCTCGTCACCAGCCACGCCTACAACGGGCACTACTACCTGTACGAGCTTCCGAAGACGGATTTACCGCAAAAGCAATGCAGTCGATGGAACCAGCTCATCGATCGCGTCGCCGCCCGTAAGCAAAATGCCGGACACGCCAAAACCTTCAACTGAATGCGAAAGAGAGATGCAGTATGAATGCAGATCGTTGTAGGCCATCACCAAGCCGCTGCCATCCCAGTAGATCAGCTTCAGCCGGTCTGCTTTCCGTGACCGGAATACGAAGACCGTCCCTGTAAAAGGGTCCCTGTGCAACTCGTTTTTGACCAGCGCCGCTAGGCCATCGTGGCCCTTGCGGTTATGCGGAGCTCCGCATAAGCGCAATTATGTGGAGTGGCGGATTATGCAGAGTCCGCAGCGGCAAATGCTTGCCGCCTTGGTGTTTAAGAGGCGATTAATCGACATAATCTCCTGATCGACTGACGGACTTCAGCATGCCCAGCAGCTTATCGGGAGCATGGAAGCGGCCAGGCTTGAGTGTTGGCGGCACCATTGTGGCGAGCGCCTCGAGTTTTTCCGTCGGATCGGCCCGGAGATATATCTCGGTGCTTTGAAGGCTGGCGTGGCCGAGCCAGAGCGACACTTTGCGAACATCTCGGGTCGCCTGCAGCGTATGCATGGCGCAAGTGTGCCGCAAGACGTGAGGAGTGATCCGCTTGCTGGCGATGGAGGGCTGCTTCCGTGCCGCTGTGGTGACGTGCTTGGCCAGGATGTATTCAAATCCGGACCGACTCAGCGCGCGTCCCGTCGCATTGAGAAAAAGTTCTGGGTCACCACTTGCTGGTCGAACCGCCAGCCAAGCCTTTAACGTCGTTGCGGTCTCCTTCCACAAGGGCAGCACCCGCTCCCGGCGTCCTTTGCCCATCACGTGGATACTGGCGACCGTCTGCCTATCGATCTGGTCGATGCGAAGGCTGACGAGTTCGGACACGCGCAGCCCGGCGGCGAAAGCCAGATGCAGCATCGCCCGATCGCGAATGCCGGACGCCTGACGGAGATCCGGTGCATCGAGCAGAGCCTGCATCTCCTGGCGGCTGAGATGGCTGACGAGGGCCTCATCGACCTTCTTCATCGGGATCGCCCGGACCCGGCGCGCTTGATCCAGACAGGACGGAAGCCGGTACTCGAGAAAGCGGAAAAAGGTTTTGATGGCAGCAATACGGGCGTTGCGAGTGCGCGCCGAATTGCCACGACTTTCCTCGATGTGTTCCAGGAAGGCAAGAATCAGCGGCGGATCGATCTGCTCGACCTCAATTCCGGACGGAGTGATCCCCAATCGAGCGGCCGCGAAGGTGAGTAACAGTTGAAAGCTGTAGGCGTAGGCCGCGCAGGTATGTTGGCTTGCCCGCCGCTCATGCGGCAGGTGCCTGCGTAGGAAGGCAGTGAGATGCGGAGCCAGCGTAGTCATGCTATGGCTCCTTGGTGCAGCGCTTCGCCGGCGGCCGCGATTTGCGTCATCAGAATCGGCGTCGCCTGCAGGTACCAATAGGTATCGGTGACGTGCGCGTGGCCGAGGTAGGTGCTTAGGGCGACGATATGGCGGCCAACTGCATCGCGATCGTGGTGGCATTGCTCCAGCGAGCGCACGGCGAAGGTATGCCGCAAATCGTGAATGCGGGGTCCCGGTTGACCGAGGCCTCCGCGCAAGCCGATCGACCGTGCGAGGCGGAGAAAGATGGCGATCACAGTATGATAGGACGGCGGCGTGCCTGCGAGGGAGATGAACAGCGCGCCGCTCAAAGTCCCGACCCGGTGCCGGGCCGCCAAGTATCGATCTAAGGCATCCCATGTCGTGCGGTGGAGCGGTAGCAATCGGCTCTTCTGGAACTTGGTTTGTCGGATGATCAAACCATCGTCGGTCACGTCATCGAGCTGAAGCGCGAGGGCTTCGGAGATGCGCATGCCGGCGGCGGCGAGCAAACCAAACAGGGTCTCGTACATCAGCGGCCTGATCGAACCAGCCGGCTTGAGCGAGGCGGCAGCCTGCATCAGTGCAGTGATCTCATCGGCGGTGTAGATATGTGGAATCCGGCGCTCAAAAAGGCCGCGCCCCAAGGCATCGGCAGCCGGGACCTCGTGGTATGGATCCTCGGCGGATAGCGCCAAAGCAAAACGACGGACCACCAGCAGGCGGTTGCGGCTCTGCTGCGGCGACGGAGCGAGCGTCGCCCATTCAAGCACGCGCGCACTTCGGACATGTCGATCACCATGCCGCTCAGCGAAGGCAACGAAGTTCTTCAACAGCGTATGCTGGACGCGGAATTTGAAGCCGAGCTGATGCTGCAGTTCCGCATGGCGTGCGAGGTCCCGGCTCAGCATGCGACACTCCCCGGCCAGGGCTGAACGACGTCAAGTAACATGTCGACGTCAACCTTCGCATAATGGGCGGTCGTGTCGACCGACCGATGGCGCAGCACGGCTCCGTTGGTGTCCAGCGTAGCGCCAGCCCGCAGCATGCTAGTCGCGGCCGAATGGCGGAGAAGATTTGCACCTCGCGATGGTGCATCGATGCCAGCTCTCGTGAGCGCAAGACTGACGATGCCCGAAACGCTCGCGCCGGCCAATGGCCGAAACGGTGCTATGGTCCGCAGGAAAATGCGGTCGCAGACGGCAGGTGGACGGGCGTCTCGCAAATAGTCGATGATCGCGTCACCGGCTTCCTGGGGCAGCGGAAGCCGTATCTCACGGCGACCTTTCCCGCGGACACACAAGGTCCCTTCGCGCCAATCAATGTCGTCGAGGCGCATGCCAGAGATGTCGCCGGCGCGCAGGCCGAGACGCGCAAGCAACAGTAGCACCGCGCGGTCGCGAACACCCATTGGCATCGTGACGTCGCACGACGCGATGACCTGCTCGACTTCTGCCGCAGAGATGTAGCGCGGCAACGCCGACAGTCGCCATTGCGGGATCGTCGGTATGGCTTGATCGAGCCCCGGATGACACAAGTCATGGGCTGCCAGATACCTCAGGTAGCCCCGCAGCGCCATCGTCATGGTCTTGAGGTAGGCTGGCGAACTTTGCTTGCCCTCATCCAAAATCACTTGCCGAACGAGACCGGAATCATAGTGCCTTATATCGGGTCCCAAGGCGGGAAGCAGCCGCATGACCATCAGGCAATGGCGACGGATTGTGTGCTCAGAAATGCCCCGGTGCCGTCTCAGCCAGGTCTGGAAGCCGAGGACTTGGTCGTCGTGGGCGCACTCCACTTCCTGCTTTAACGGCGTCACAACCCCGCATTCTGCCAGGAAATCCACGAACCGCTGCGCCCTGTTCAGGTATTTGGTGGATAGGCGACTGACGCGTCGGGTGCCAGGGCAACGGCATCGATGTCGCGCGAAACGGCGCATTACACCATCATCGATCTCACCGACCGCAATCCTTGTGTTTTGCAGCCATTGCCCGAAGTGACGGGCCGAGGCTTCGTAGCCTGACACCGTCAGGCGCGTGTGTCCCAGGTTCGACAAGCGAATCGTGAACTCCTTCACGAACGACCGTAAGACGCCCGGGTCCATCAGTTGCATGCACTCTGGTAAAACTTCCTTCGACTTTGACATGTGTGGTCTCCTCTCAAGGTCAAATGAACGACGAGAGATGACAACAATTATGTCGCCCGAGAAAGCCGACTGACTTCTCTAACTTACTGAAATGGATGGAGTAAATTGGCACGCTTGCTGCGGACTCTGCATAATCCGCCACTCCACATAATTGCGGTTATGCGGAGCTCCGCATAAGCGCAAGGGCCCGGACAGCTTGCTGTCGCTCGTGCGGGATGCCGGCAGTGATCCGTTCTTATGTGTCGGGCGAGATTATGTGGCGGATCCGTCCCGGCGCTAGCCGAGGCCCGTCTAATCTGGAATTCTCCGCCACATAATATTTAGATACTGTTCAGCAGTTGGAGCACGGCGTCATTTGGTCGGAAACGGACGCCAAGATCGCCGGCGACTCCAGCCTTCTCGAGACCTTTACGCATCATCTCGACATCGGCAGTGGCATAGCGGTGGGTTGTAGCGACCTGTGCGTGCCCGAGCCAGGCTTGGATCGTCAGAAGGTCAACGCCCGACTGGAGAAGCTTCATGGCCAGTGAGTGTCGGAAGATGTGCGGCGATATAGGCTTTTGGGCCAAGGCCGGCCTGATGTTCACGGCCTGGGCCACCGCTCGCCGCACGATGTGGGTTGCTCCGAAGCGCGTCAGGCGCTCGTTGCGGGCGCCGACGAATATCGGTCGCGGCTCGTGGCTCGCGATCCGTGTTCGGCCAACAAGGCTGTCAGTGCTCGCGCCAGATCCCGAGGAATGGGGATGATGCGGTCTCTGCGCCCTTTGCCGCGCAGCAGTACTTGTGGGTGCGACCGTTCCAACTGAAGGTCGTTTGCGTTGACGCCGGTAGCTTCGGAGACCCGCGCGCCGGTCCGTGCCAGGAACAGTAGAAACGTGCGGTCACGCCGACCGCGGGGCGACCTTGGATCAGGCGCTTCAATGAGGGCGTCCACTTCGGCCTTGATGAGGTGATGCGTCACCTCGACGTGCGCCCGTTTTATGGGAATCGTCAGCACGCGTTGGGCGACACCGAAGGACGCTGGATCGGAGGCTGCGACATGGTGGAAGAACGATCGGATCGCCGCTAGGCGGGCGTTGCGCGTGGAGATGGTGTTGTTCCGCTTCTCCTCGAGTTCGTCGAGAAAGGCGAGAATGAGGTCTCGATCGAGCTCCTCGAGCACCAACGCCGCCGGCTTCTTCCGCAACCGCGTGGCGGCAAAGAGGATGAGCATGCGCAAGGCGTCGCGATAGCTGGCCATGGTCGCGGGAGTCGCGTTGCGTTGCTTGGTCAGGCGTCGGCGAAAGTAGGACTCCAAGAGCGGTGCCAGGAGTAAGTGTTCACTCATGCTGCGCCTCCATCGAGGAAGGCGCGCTCCGCCGCCATGGCGAGAAGATCCACCGAGCCAGTGAGGTAGTAGGCTGTGTCACTGTAGTTGGCGTGGCCGAGATAGGTGGCGAGCACCGGGAGTAGCGCCTGGACGTTGGCGCGTTGTTGATGCCAAAGGCTCATGCGGGTCACGGCAAACCGGTGCCTAAGATCGTGCGGCCGCAACGGCTTGCCGTCATCAAGCCCTGCGAACTTGCGGACCTGAGCAAATCCGCTTTGCAAGCCAGTCGCCGAGAGGCGGTTGCCACGAGAGCTGAGGAAGAAAACCTGGTCCTTGGGACTGGGAAAAGCGGCATCGCGCGCACGGGCATAGCGGCGAAGCGCTGTTTGGGTCGTCGTGTGAACTGGAACGAGACGGTCCTTGCGGAACTTCGTCTTCCGAATGAGAAGAACCCCGTTGGTCAGATCGACGTCGGAACGATCAAGCCTGACCACTTCGCCCGATCGCAGTCCCGTACTTGCCAACAATCCGATCAGCGTCTCCATCGTCCGCCCCCTGAGGGGGATGCCTGGCGAAATGCGGGTGCATGCGTCGATGAGCGACGCCAACTCTGCCTCGCTGAGGATACGTGGAGGTGGAATCGCCCTGGATCTAGGAAAGGCTCTGCGCTCCAAGGATTCGGTTTGGGCGTCATAGACCGCGAGATACTCGTAGAAGCGGCGGAGCACGCCGTGACGAGTAGCGCGGCTGTTGGCGGCGCCGCCGAACGACAGGACGAAGTCCAGCGCCATCGTCCGGGTGGCGGGCGCATCGAATTGAGCGCGTTCAACGTAGCGGACGAAGGCGTGCAACGTACCGGCTTGTTTGCTGAAAGAGTAGCCGAGCGAGTGGCGCAGTTCGATGTAACGCTCGACCTTCTCGCCGAGGAATCGGGCGAAGGCGGTCATGCAGCGCCTCCGGGAAAGGGGAGTGCGACCTCGGCGAGCTGCGAGGCCGCAACCTTCACGTACAGCGCCGTTGTGTTGATACTCCGGTGACCAAGAAGATCGGCGACCTCGTTGATTGGCCTTCGCTGCCCGACAAGCTGGGTGGCGAGGCTGTGGCGCAGGAGATGTGCACCGGCGACCCGCCCGAGTTCGACCCCGCCATGCCGCAACCGCTTCCTCACGATTCTTGAAACAGGCGCCGCAGACTTGAACGCTCCCACCGGCGGCGTGAACGACAGGAACAGATACGGACTGTCCACCTTCGGTCGAGCGCGCAGGATGTAGTCGACGAGCGCCGCGCCGGTCTCCTCGAGGAGTGGCACCACCCGATCACGCTTGCCTTTGGTCCGCCGGATAAAAACCTCGCCAGTACGCCAGTCGATATCCTGCAGTCGAATGGCACGTAACTCGCCGTTGCGAATGCCCGTGGTGGCGAGCAGCAGCAGGACGGCTCGATCGCGGATAGCGACCGGCGTCGTTGGGTCGATCGCATCGATTGCGCGCCGAACGTCACCCCATGCAAGGCGTGGCGGCAGATGCGCCAAACGCCAATACGGCGTTCTCGGCACGATGCGGGCAAGATCTTGGTGATGGTGGCCAGCCCAACATAAGAACCGAAGAAATGTTTGAATGTGAGAAGTCGCTGCCGTGCGGGTGCCGGAGGTCGCCGATAGCGACAGCCGATACTCGACAGCAGCAAGCACGTGCTCAGCTGTCAACGCCTCAAGACTTTGGCCGGGGCGGTGATGGCGGAACCAATCCAGAAAACGGCGGCCGCCCAGAAGAACGCCTTCGCGGGTCTTCGGCTCCAGGCCCCGTACCCTGCGCAGATAGTCCGAAAAGGAGGCCAGAAGCGGAGCATCCGGATCATTCTCTTCACCTGAAACGGAAATAATAAACCGCTCCGGAGCCACTCGCCGTGCATGAGCCAGAGCCGATACTGCCCCAATGCGCGGAGTATCACTAGTAAACGCGCCCAAATAGCTGTCAATTACATCTTGATGGATCGGCATCGGACCACAGTGCGTCAAGGCAAACTGGCTAAAACGCGCAATCCGGCTCAGGTAAATGAACCGCGCCGGGTTTGCCGGAGGCTCCAACTTCTGAGAAAGTGGAGCCGATATGAGCAAGACAACAAACAAATTTTCACCTGAAGTCCGCGCCCGAGCAGTGCGGATGGTTTTGGATCACCAAGGGGAATATTCCTCGCGATGGGCGGCGGTTTCCTCGATCGCCGCCAAGATCGGCTGCATGGCGCAGACGCTCAATGAATGGGTGAAGAAGGCGGAAGTGGACGATGGTTCCCGGCCTGGACTCCCAAGCGAAGTCGCCGAGAAGATGAAGGCTCTGGAGCGGGAGAACCGCGAGCTTCGGCAGGCCAATGAGATACTGCGCAAAGCGTCCGCTTATTTCGCGATGGCGGAGCTCGACCGCCCATTGAAGCGATGATCTCCTTTATCGACGAACACCGCTCCGTATTCGGGGTCGAGCCGATCTGCAGGCTGCTGCCGATTGCCCCATCAACCTACTACGAGAACGTTGCCAAACGCCTGGACGTGGACCGGTTATCGGTCCGCGCCCGCAGCGACATTGCCTTGAAGATCGAGATACGCCGTGTGTTCGAGGCGAACTTCCGCGTCTACGGCGTGCGCAAGGTCTGGCGGCAATTGAAGCGGGAGGGCTTCGATATAGCCCGCTGCACCGTCGCCCGGCTCATGCGATCGATGGGACTTCAGGGTATCATCCGGGGCAAGCCGATCCGCACGACGATCCCGGACAAGACGGCTCCGAGCCCGCTCGATCGGGTGAACCGCCAGTTCAAGGCTCCTGCGCCGAACAGGCTCTGGGTTTCGGATTTCACCTATGTGGCCACCTGGCAAGGCTTCGTCTACGTGGCCTTCGTCATCGACGCCTTCGCGCGCCGGATTGTCGGCTGGCGGGTGAGCCGGACGGCGCATGCCGGGTTCGTCCTCGATGCTTTGGAACAGGCGCTTCATGAGCGGCGTCCCGTTCATGGTGGCGGCCTGATTCACCACTCGGACAGGGGCGTTCAATACGTGTCGATTAAGTATTCGGAGCGATTGGCGGAGGCAGGCATCGAGCCTTCCGTCGGAAGCGTCGGCGACTCTTACGACAACGCCCTCGCCGAAACGATCAACGGCCTCTACAAGGCCGAGGTCATCCATCGGCGAGGACCGTGGCGCAGCTTCGAAGCGGTTGAATTCGCCACTCTGGAATGGGTCGACTGGTTCAACCATCGACGGCTTCTGGAGCCCATCGGCAACATTCCCCCCGCCGAAGCCGAGGAGCAGTATTACGCCATGCTGGACGAACCAGCCATGGCTGCATAACTTAAACCAAACAGCCTCCGGCAAACCCGGCGCGGTTCAAAATCTTGGCGGACGCTCGCTTATAACCGAGCGCGAAAAAATGCTCCGCGAGGCGATCCATCTCGCCACCAAGCGCACCACTACGCAGGCGCTTGAGCACCCCACGATACGAGAAATAGAACTCGAGCATGTTGTCCCTCCGAATAGCGGCGCGGGGGATCCCGCACCCATCTCAAGAGGCACAAAATATTATGTAGCGGAGAATTCCAGATTAGACGGGCCTCGGCTGGCGCCGGGACGGATCCGCCACATAATCTCGCCCGACACATAAATAGGGATCGGCCGCAAGAGCTGACGCCACCAAAGCCACCAGGCCATTCATGCCGCGCCGGAAGTCGACAGGTTGCGTCGCAACCATGATCTTCACGCCATTTGGCGAAACTCCGATCACCGGCACCCTCTCAACGCCGCCACCATCGCTTGTGCCAGCTCAGGCGCTACCGAGCCGATAACCGTCATGCGCGCGCCAGCAAGCTCGATCTCAATCCGACCCGCGGCGAAGTGGGCAAAATCCGACGGCGAGCTCTCGGGAGGCGTTCGATCGCCAACCACCGTCACCGGCACGAACATCGCCTGCTGCGCGCAGGTCTTGGCAGAGCGAAGAGAGGTCAGGCCAGCTTCCCGACGCCAGACGTTCAGCAAGCCGCGATTGACGCCCCAGCGCCGGGCAACGGCCGAGATGTTCACGTCAGGTTCTGCGCTTTCCGCAAGAATCCGCGCATTCTCCTCGTCAGTCCAATTCCGCCGCTGCCGCCGACCGGTGATCACCTCGATCCGACCTTTCCCTCATGCCTGGCTTCATGCATGCCTTCAAGCATGGCATCAGCGCGATCTCCAACCATTCCATTCCGCTCCTATCGATGAAGAAGCTTATCTCGCGGCCTCAATCTCAAAAGGAAAGGTGGGGTGTTTGTCGCGCTCACATTTATGCAGGGCGCGATTTTTTTCTAAGCTCGTCAGCTTGTCGAAAGGTGACGAGCTTAGCTTGAGGAGGTGGATGCAGAAGACGGCATCGCCGCCCATTGACAAATAAGATAAACGCCGGAGTACCTGATGGTCGCAGTAAATGGAAGTTTTGGCAGCTTCGGTGCTCTCTTGGCCCGTACAGGGGGTCATGAGCGTTCGAACCGACAACCGTCGGACGTACCTGATCATAAAAGGCCGGCCGATCCTAACACGCAGCCAGACCCCAAGAGGTCCGAAAGGGGGCACGATTGGACGGACATTCCGCTTACTTCTGGCGACGGCTCGCAAACTGCATCTCAACAAGAAGCCTTTCAGCTGGCTCTCAACGCCGTAGCGTTAACTATCATGAACGATGTCATGGCTGATGCCGAGGAGGCTATGGCAGAGACAGAAGAGGATACCTGATGCTGGATAGAGGTCCTCGTCAGGAGTCGGCGTGTCGTTGATGACGGCACAATTGGAGAAAGGAAAGCAATATGTCAAGTAAAGTTGGGTCCAATAGTAGCAAAGGTAGTTCAGGAGCCACGGGATCTACAAATACAAAGGCCAAGAATGATGGGGCTGATGCGTTCAAAGCGCAAATGGAGGAGCTGGCGGCGGTTAGCACCGAGGCTACGAATAGGAGTATGTTGCTACGCACTGTTACAACGCAACTCTCGACGGTCAAGAAGGTCGCCGACGAGCGCGTTCAATAATGTTTGAAGCGTGACTCACGTAGTCTCGGTCGCAGCATTTGGTGACGCGATGTGGAACTGAAATGAGTCGCACGGCAATTGCCGTGCGGCTTCTATCCTTGTGCGGAAGAATATCCTTGAATGACACGATTGCTCTTCATTTCGAAATCCTGTCTGGCCTCTATTGCGGGCTGACCGGTGTGCTGGATCCAGAAGCGAAAGTAATCGGTAGTGGCCTCGACGCCGACATAATCTTTATCGAGCAAGGATTAGCGCCTCAACATCTTCGCATCACTTTTCTTGCAGATTCGATCGAAGTCGAAACCCTTGGAGCCGGAATTAGCGTTCAGGGCAAAGGGAATATTGCCGCCGGCGAGCGTGTTGTGCTTCCTATTCCGGTCGTGATCGACGTAGGCGCGATGTCCATGCTCTGGTCGGCAGAGGGTGCAGCGCCCGCTGAATCAGTCGACACACCACGCCTCTCGATCCGCATACTGGCCTTCGTACTATTGGGCTCCGTCGGGATCGGCGCGCTCGCAATGATTTTCTCCTACTACGTTAGCGCCGATGTATCGAGCGCCAATTCACCTGCTGCTATCCCTAAACCCAAGCTGACCGAAAACCACGCTGACAATCAGACGGCCGTTGCAGCGGCCAGAGATCTGCAACGGGAAGCGGCTAGAGCAGGCCTGCTCAATATTAAGGTCGACTGGGCCAAGGGGGTTGTTACAGCTGAAGGCACCGTCTCGTCTGCATCGGCCACCAGTTGGCAGAAGGTTCAGGAGTGGTTCGATCATCGCACAAATGGAGCTCTAACACTGGTCAATAAAGTGATCACCAAAGAGGAGAAGGCACCGTCGGCAATCGCGATTGAAGCAGTGTGGCGCGGGTCCTCGCCGTATGTTGTCATTGATGACGAGAAGTACTTCGTCGGGGCCCTTTTGGATGATGGATGGACAATCGATCGGATCGAAGACAGCCGCGTGCTGCTGAGCCGGAATGGCCACGTTGCTTCTCTCCCCTATTAAGTGCTTTCCGGTTCGCAGGCCATAGGAGAACTCCAATGCTCAAGCTGCCCCACCTGCCCTGTTGCACTCGGTATCATCCGGAGATGCAGGAGTAAATTGTTGTCCCGTTACGGCGGCTGCTCCTGCTCCAGCAGATCGGCCACCAGCTTAATCAAGGGCGAGACGATAGCGGCACAGGACCCAGCGTGAACGACGAAGGTCTCCGAAGCAGGTGGTGTCGCGCGCTTATCCCCAGGCAAGGCGCGATTTCCTGTGCTCCCTCTTTTACGTCTGCCTCGCATGTGAAAAGAGCGCAGGAAACTTGCCCCGGTTGCGGCACCTACATCCGATCATTTTCGGGATGTTCAACTGCTGCGACTTCTCGCCTCTGCGCTCGTAACGGCCGATGTTGGCGGTGGAGCCTGACGGGCCTGGACACGCTGTATACACCCGGGGCCACCGCTTTCGCAGTCTCAGTCTCGAGCGTCGCCATGCGCTGGTGGACCTTCGAAAGCTGCGTAAAAGCAGAGCAATTCTCAAACGATAAAAAGGGCCTCCATGGGAAATATCATTCGTAACCTCATCGAGCGCGCGCCGGCCAGCCCGGACTTAATGGTTGCGCTGATGCTGCTTATGGCAGTGGCTATGATGGTGATGCCAGTACCAACCGCAGTGATCGACACACTGATTGGATTCAATATGGGTTTGGCCATACTGCTGCTAATGGTTGCTTTGTATATCAGCACACCCCTTGAATTCTCTTCTTTGCCAGGCGTCATCTTGATTTCCACGGTCTTCCGTCTGGCGCTCACCATCGCAACGACGCGATTGATCCTGGCCGAAGGCGAGGCGGGCAGCATCATCCACACGTTCGGCGATTTCGTAATCTCAGGCAATATCGTCGTAGGTATCGTCATATTCCTAGTCGTGACCATGGTGCAGTTCATGGTCCTCGCGAAGGGCGCTGAACGCGTAGCAGAAGTGGCCGCCCGCTTCACGCTCGACGCCCTGCCGGGCAAGCAGATGGCGGTCGACGCAGAGTTAAGGAACGGCGATATAGATGCCAGCGAATCTCGCAGGCGGCGCGGCGCATTGGAGAAGGAAAGCCAACTTTACGGCGCTATGGACGGCGCGATGAAGTTCGTGAAGGGTGACGCGATCGCGGGGCTCGTCGTTATTTTCATCAACATGCTGGGTGGGATTTCGATCGGTTTGCTTTCGAAAGGTATGCCCTTCGGCGAGGTGTTGCGACATTATACCCTTCTCACCATCGGTGATGCGCTAATCTCGCAGATCCCGGCCCTGCTGCTCTCAATTACCGCGGCGACCATCGTCACTCGTGTAACTGGGGCCGGGAGCCTCAACCTTGGGACCGACATAGTCAATCAACTCACGGCGAGCAGGCGAGCATTACGGTTGGCGGCTTCCGTCTTGGTTGCGATGGGGTTCATTCCTGGCTTCCCTCTACCCGTCTTTTTTATCTTGGCCGCGGTATTCGCCGCGGCAAGCCTTCTAAAGGGTGATGTGCTGGGCGCCGGCGGTGTCGATGCTACACCTGCAGCTCCAGTGGAGCCTCAAAACCAAACGATGCCTGCGGAGGCATGTCCAATCGCTCTCTTCCTTGCGCCGAACGTTATGCAAGCCATCGACCAGGTCGAACTAAAACAGCATATTGCACGCGTGTCGCAATTGGTCTCAGCCGATCTTGGCATCATTGTTCCCCGCATCCCTGTTGCGGTCGATCAGCGGCTGCCCGAGTCGAAATTCAGAATAGATATCGAGGGCGTGCCGGTAGAACAGAATCTGATTGATTCGACACAGCTAATGCTTAAAGACGATCGGGCGAACATTCAGTTGAGCGGCATCCCCTTTCGCCAAGATTCTAAAAAGGACATAATCTGGGTCGAACAATGCCATGCGCAGGCTCTTAAGGCTGCCAGCATCCGACATCATCGCCCCAGCGAACTCCTCGCGTTGCGTGTGCAAGGGGCGTTAACCCGCTATGCACCGCGCTTGGTCGGCATTCAGGAGACCAGCCAATTGTTGGGGCGGATGGAGCAGGAATATGCTGATCTGGTAAAGGAGGTGCTGCGCACGACACCGATTCCTCGGATTGCCGACGTACTGCGCCGTCTGCTGGATGAAGGTATCCCGATCCGCAACACCCGCGTTGTCTTGGAGGCATTGGCCGAACGGAGCGAACGTGAGCAAAATGTCGCCCTTCTCACCGAGTACGTTCGTTCTGATATGAAGCGGCAGATCTGTCACCGCTATGCCAATGAACACGGAATCGTGCCCGCGTTCATTATCGAACGTGAGACTGAGGATGTGGTGCGCAGCGCGGTTCGGGAATCGGCCGCGGGGCCCTACCTCGCCCTAGAGGATCGGCAAAGCGAAGCACTACTGTCACAGATGCGTCAGATCCTATCCAGCACAGCGCCTGATCAGACCCGGCCTGTCGTATTAACTGCAACGGATATCCGACGCTTCGTCCGCGGCTTTCTCGCACGAAATCAGATTGATCTTGCTGTGCTGTCTTACCAGGACCTCGCGCCCGACTTCACCATCCAGCCCGCCGGATCCGTTAAGCTCCGCCTTGAAACAACAGTGGACCGTCAGGGGCTCGCGATTTCCGCATTGCCGCAAGTTGATAGCCAAGACCTCGATGATAGGTGAGAACTGAAGATGACTTCGCATAAGAATACAGTCGCTGCAACATTAGTTTCATATCGATTGAACTCAGTCCTCTTCGCAGTACTCGCCATCCTGCCTCTCGGAGGTTGCGCCAGCTGGAATAAGCCAGCTCTTTCGGTGAAGGAGACGTCGCCCCCATCGTTGCTCGGCGCCAATCATATCGACCCGGCAATGCGCGAACGCATATTGAGCGCAGTTGGCAAAATTTCTGAAGAGCAAGCGTTACACAATCTGAAGCAGCATCCAGATAATATTGATGCGGCAATCAGTTTTACCAAGATATTGCTGGCGCAGAAACGAGGACATGAGGCGCTTCAGGTACTCGACGGAGTGCTTGCTACGGATCCAAGTAATCTGCGTGTATTGAACGCGAAAGGAGTTGTCTTGGATCTTCAGGGCCGGCATGACGCCGCACAAGTGCTATATCGGCAAGCTCTCAAAGCAGAGCCAGACAATCAGATGTTGCAACACAATTTGAACCTGTCCTTGGATACAGACGGGAAGTCCGATCCACGTGCGTTGGCACCGTAGCATAACTGTGCGCAGCACAGCCTCGATGGTATCCGTCCGAGCGAGACCGCCTTTGAATATTGGATAAAACTGTTCAGACCCTGTCCTTATTCCCAGGCATAAGGACAGTTGGGCAGATGGAGATTTTTGAAGGGGACAGCGGGTCTCGGGTGAGCCGTCTTGAGGTGATCAACACCGGACGGCGGCGTCGATTTACTGAGGATGAGAAGCTGCGGATTGTCGCAGAAAGCTTTGCGGGGAGAGGCCGGGCGTCGGCCACGGCCCGTCAGTACGGCATCAGCCGCTCGCTGTTAAACCGTTGGCGCAAATCGGTTCGCCAGGGTTTGCACAGCCAGAAACAAACCGATGGTTTTGTGCCGGCGTTCGTCATGCCGGAAACTTTTGTGCCGGTGAAGCAGGTCACTCCACCTGCTGCGATGGAGCATCCGGTAGCGCCTCCTTCCGGCCGCATGGAGATTGTCGCGGCGAACGGCCGTCGTGTGGTCGTGGACGGCAGCGTCGACGTTGAGGCGCTGCTGCGGATCATGCGGGGTCTGGAGACGTTGCGGTGATCACGCTTCCTTCCGGTCAAAATGTGCGGGTGTGGATTGCAACGGGCCATACCGACATGCGGTGTGGGTTTCCATCGCTTGCGTTGCGGGTGCAGGAGGTGCTGAAACTGAACCCTCTGGACGGCAATCTTTTTGTATTCCGCGGTCGTAGCGGATCGCTGATAAAAGTGATCTGGAGTGACGGCCAGGGGAGCTGCCTTTTTACAAAAAAGTTGGACCGCGGCCGGTTCGTCTGGCCGTCTGCGGAAGGCGGCGCGATCGCGATATCACCCGCGCAGCTGAGTTATCTTCTGTCCGGGATCGACTGGAGGCACCCTCAAGAAACCTGGCGGCCGACGAAGGTCGGCTAGCATTATTCAATTGAAAATACAGGGGAAATCTGATCGAATGGCTTCATGATCTCAAAGCCTGTCGATCTTCCTGTGGATGTTGTTGGCGCTTACCTGGCGCTGCTTGGCGAGCATGAAGCCTTGCAGGCTAAACACGCTATCGCAGTTGCGGAAGCGGCCAATGCGCAGGCGATGCTCTCTGACAACGAGGCGCTGATCGTTGCTCTGGAATTGAAGATCGAGAAGCTCAGGCGCGAGTTGCGAGGCCAGCGCTCTGAACGCACGGCGCGCCTGCTCGACCAGTTGGAACTGCAGCTCGAGGAACTCGTGACGGCGGCGACGGAGGACGAGGTCGCGGCACAGGCAGCAAGCGCCAGAACCTCGAGCGTACGTTCGTTCACGCGCAAACGACCGGTGCGCAAGCCATGGCCGGACGATATCGAGCGCGAACGTATCGTCATCGAGCCGCCGACGACTTGCGCCTGCTGTGGTGGTTCACGCTTGTCGAAGCTGGGCGAGGACGTCACCGAGACGCTGGAAGAGATTCCGCGCCGGTTCAAGGTGATCGAGACGGTGCGGGAAAAGTTCACGTGCCGTGACTGTGAGGCGATCAGTCAGACGCCGGCACCGTTCCATGCCACGCCGCGCGGCTTCATCGGTCCTCATCTGTTGGCGACGATCCTGTTCGACAAGTTCGGCATGCACAGCCCGCTCAACCGGCAGAGTGCCCGGTTCAAATGCGAGGGGATCGATCTTTCGACCTCGACGCTGGCCGACCAGGTCGGGTACGCAACAGCCGCTCTCATGCCTGTCTTCGATCTGATCGAGGCGCATGTCTTTGCGGCCGAGCGTCTTCACGGTGATGACACCACCATTCCCATTCAGGCCAGGGACAAATGCACGACCGGACGCATATGGACTTACGTATGCGATGACCGGCCATTCGGGGGAACAGCGCCGCCAGCCGCAATCTATTATGCGTCGAGTGACCGGCGCGGCGAACATCCGCAGAAGCACCTGGCCAGATACGGCGGCATTCTACAGAGCGATTGCTACAATGGCTTCGAGCCGATCGCTGTTGCCGCAACGAAAGAGGTGCCGATCACCTTCGCCTTTTGCCATGCGCATGCGCGGCGTAAATTCTTTGAGCTGGCCGATATCCAGAAGAATGCGCGGGATCGCAAACGCAAGGGCAAGCCGATCTCGCCGATCGCGCTTGAGGCCGTCAAGCGCTACGACGAATTGTTCGGGATCGAGCGGCAGATCAACGGATTGAGTGCCGAAGAACGACTGGCTGCGCGGCAGGAGAGAAGCAAGCCGCTGTTCGATGACATGCACGAGTGGTTGACGAAGGAACGCGCCACGCTCAGCAGATCGTCCGAGGTCATCGAGCCGATCGATTACATGCTCAAGCGCTGGGAGGGCTTTGCCCTCTTCCTCGAAGACGGTAGAGTTTGTCTCACGAACAACGCAGCCGAGCGGGCGCTGAGAAGTGTCGCATTGGGAAGACGGAACTGGACCTTCGCCGGTTCCCAGCGTGGGGCCGATCGTGCCGCTGTCATGCTGACCGTCATCACCACCTGCCGCCTCAACGATGTCGACCCAAAGGCGTGGCTTGCCGATGTCCTGGCTCGCATCGCCGACCATCCTGTGACGCGCCTGCACGAACTGCTGCCCTGGGAGTGGAAACGTGCATCGCCGGCAACCGTAATGCTGGCGGCCTGACGATGGTGGCTTCTGCCGTCCGCCTGAAGGTCACCCTCGATCATGTCGAGCCGATAGTGATGCGGCGCGTTGTCGTACCGTTCACCATCAGGCTCAGTCGGCTGCACGAGGTATTGCAGGCGGCGATGGGCTGGACCAACAGCCACCTTTACGAATTCCGCATGCGTGACGTCGGCTTTGGTTTGCCAGACGAGGAATGGGGGGATGGTCCGATCGATGCCCGCAGGGTCTCGCTGCTGTCGGCAGTCCAGGACACCGGTGCGAAATCGTTCAAATACCTTTACGACTTTGGCGACGGTTGGGAACACAGCATCAAGATCGAGCGCACCTTTCCTGCAGTCGGCACGGAAGGACCGATGCTCCTCGAAGCAACGGGACACTGCCCGCCTGAAGACGTTGGTGGTCCATGGGGTTATCAGGAGTTCCGCGAGGCGCTTGCAGACCCGGCGCACGAGCGACATGCCGAAATCCTAGAATGGTGGGGCAGCAGCGATTACAATCCCAACAGCGCCAACTTCTCGCAGCTCAACAAAGCCGTCGATGACCTCGCCGCAAAATGGGTCCGAAAAGCGCGACGCAAAACCTGAACACCGGGCTGTGGGTGAAAGCCGAAACTGGATTTTACCGTGTAAACAACCGGCGGAATAGTTCTTCCGAACGCCGTAGACCTTCGTCCGTCAGGACCAGCGACTTCGACTTGTTCAACGGATCACACAGGACCGCGTCATCGATTTTGTCCTCGTCGATCTCCATTCTGCTATGCTACCACGCGCGAGACCCCAAGTCCCGCGGCCCACCTCGGATGGATACCCTCGATGCGCATGTCGAAAGTGGTTGAAACGGGCCCTTATTTATCAGATAGAAGCGCACTAGCTCTTTGCCAAACCGGCTTGCCTGAACTACCTTCCTTGTCGAGCAGCCAGCATTTGCCGGTGCTCCGTGTGGGCAAACGGATGACGCGGGTGAACGCTGGGGAAAGCTTGACGCGGTAAATTGCAACGCAAGCGTCCTGCCGCTTCCGATTGTAGCCCCGCTTTTCATTAGACTTAACGTGATAGGCGGTGAAGGCGGCGTCATACAGCGTTGTCAGCTGACGGGCATGCATCGGCCCGCCCGCGGTGGGATTTCGACTGACGCCCTTGGAAGACGGCCCTTTGTTCATCAGCAAGATCGATCTGCAAAAGTTCATCCAAGCGCGCGAGTAGCTGGCCCAGGGTCTCCGCCGAGGCCGGCCATGGAGCGATGGCTGGCAACTCCGGCTGCAGTTCTAGGAGGTGGACGACCTCTCCGCAGTGATCCACGCACCGTCTTCGATCTGGCCCAACAGATCTAATGGAGGTCGGCAGTTGTTCGGTGGTCGCTTAGCTTTGCGAGCAGACCGTGCGACACCGACGCAAACTCCGATAGCCTCTCTAAGACCCCTTCCAAATCGGCGCAGCGCTCTGGCTCGAGCTGCCGCCCCCTTGCTCAACATTACAGCTTCGTCCGTCGAGATGAATGCCGGGAAAACGTCGTCTATGGAGGTTGCCAGCGGACGAACATGCCCGTTCTGACGCGGGAGGATTTCCCCGACGGGTGCTTCGAACCCGTTCGCCTGCGGGCTAGCCTTGAGTTGCACGGGAGCGATCTGCGATTGCAGGTGCATGTGCATGTGCATGTGCATGTGCATGATCGTGGTATCGATTAGCCAGCCGGTGTGCAACTGTAGTGTGGCCTGATGGAGTACAATGCGGAGCCAGGCAGACTTCCACACGATGACGCGCGTGCGGCCCAGTTTGCTCAGAGCATGGGCGAGAGAAGTCCCGCTTTATTGGTCAGACCGCCGCGACGTCGCCCGTGCCTTAACTTGCGGCTAAAGGTTTGGCGAATCTTGGTTTGCTCGCCGACAATCCCGGAACTGCGCGCGCGCCTAACCTGCGCAAATATGTTCATCGCGTTTGCGTCGAATAGACGGACTTAATTGCTGATACAGCACTAGGCCAAGCCACGCGCCAAGTGCCGGTCGTTAAGCAACAATGCCCGTCGCCATGGGGCGAATGGCTTTCGTATTGCCGGCGACGGTATGGCGCGCTGTTGCGGACGATTTGTTCGCCCGGCCTCCAAATAGCCCTTTCCGTTCAGCCGGTTTCGACCAGCGGCCGCATCCCGTCGGGATCGATCCCGCTGACCAGAAGACTGGCGTTCAGCCCCGAGCAGCGTGTGGACAGCAGCTCACGCTGGGATAGAGCCTGCGGCATGCATCCACCCCCTGAATGTAACTGATTGAAAGAATGGATTTTTCTAAACCGCTTCTCGAAGATAACCCTTTCAACCATCCGAACGATGGGCACCTGGACAATGCCGGAGCTCGTAGACCTTGGGCCGCACTGAGGAGAATCGATGCTAGAAAAAATCATCAGGGAGGTTGGTAGTGTTTTGGGCCCGCCGACCGACGGTTCCGATCCAATAGTCTTCACATGCTGCTGCCCGCGAGCTTTTCGGCGTTTGCATGCTCGTGCCAAGGCAACGAGTTGCGTGAATTCTGCTGTCACCTTAGCTCAATAGCCGGCGGCGACCTGCTCCGATTCTTCTAGTTTGATTATGAGGCGAAATGCGAACGCTACTCGTTGATCATCATGCGGAACTTGCACGCGCGGTACTTGCTGCGCTCGCGGATAGCGGGTTTGCCGTTGATGTAGCTTGCACTCTCGAGGAGGCCTCGTGTGCATTTCATTGCGCGAGCTATGAAATTCTCCTGCTGGAGTTGGTTCTGCCCGATGGCGACGGCTTAGGCTGGTTGAAGCAACTAAGAAGCGAGGGCCACTCAGTTCCCGCCGTCGTTATGAGCTGCTTCGACGATCGCGAGAAGCGAATTGCCTCTTTCAATGGTGGCGCGGACGATTTCCTGCGCAAGCCCGTCTCTCCTGTTGAGCTCATCGCTAGAATGCGGGCCATTCAGCGCCGGGCGATACAGTTGACCGATCCCATCCTTGTATTTGGAAATCTCAACTTCGACCCAATCAGTCGAGCGCTTACCGTTGCAGGTGATCGGCTGACGATCGCACGTCGGGAGCTATGTATTCTTGAGCATCTACTTAAGCGTGCCGGCCGCATCGTGCCGCGTGCGCAGCTGGAAGGTCACCTCTATTCGTTCAACGAGGAGGTGACTACCAACGCGCTCGAAGTCGGGATTTATCGCTTACGTGGACATCTGAGTAGGTCAGGTGCGACGCCACAGATAAAGACTGTTCGTGGCATTGGCTACATTCTTGAATTGCCTGGCGCGGTATCAGCATGATTGGTCGAATGTGAAAGAAAGACTGCCTTGAAGATTGTTCCAATTCATCATCCTGACACCCATCGGCCGCTGGCTCTCATCGGAGGACCGAGGCCCCCTAGTCGTCTTTACTTGGGCCCTCTCATCTGCGCGCTCATGCTGTTATCTCCGCTCTCTACCGCGGCCCAAACCAGCGGGGATGAAGGGGCGCTGCGTGCCACTTCCAGTAGTATCAATGCCACGCTAAACCTCTCCTCTTCGCTCGGCCAGACAGTCCGTCTCCCCGCGCCAGCCGCTACGATCTTTGTTGCCGACCCGACGATTGCGGACTACCAGGCACCCTCGAGCGAAACCATCTTCGTCTTTGGCAAGAAACCCGGGCGGACTACCCTGTTCGCCTTGAACGACAGAGGCGTGGCTCTCGCCCAGATGCAGATCGTCGTTACGGATCCAATCGGCGAGCTGCGAGCCATGTTGAGGGATCAGGTCGGAGACTATCCGATCCGTGTCAAGTACACCCCGCGCGGCGCGATCCTTAGTGGTACAGCGCCCGATGCCGAAGCCGTCGACACTGCGAAAAGAATTACCGAGCAATTTCTCGGTGACGGTGCGCAGGTGGTCAATAAGATCAAGGTCGCAGGGTCGCTGCAGGTGAATCTCAGTGTGCGGGTAGCGGAGGTCTCCCGTGGCGCGATGAAGGAGCTTGGGATTAACCTGTCGGCCCTCGGGCAAATCGGAAGTTTCAAGGTGGGTTTGTTAGGCGGCGGCGGTAGAGGCGCCAGCTCTGGTGCCGCTAGTGGTGGTGGTACAGCAGAAATTGGATACAATGATGGTAATATCAACATCGGCGGGGTTCTCGACGCGCTGGCCAAGGAGCACGTCGCTTCCATCTTAGCGGAACCGAATCTCACTGCGATGTCCGGCGAAACCGCCAGCTTCCTCGCTGGCGGGGAATTCCCCGTTCCTGTCCCACAGGAAAATGGGCAAGTCTCAATTGAATTTCGTCGCTTCGGCGTTAGCCTGGAATTCATACCCACCGTTCTCAGCAACAACCAGATAAATATTCGCGTAAAGCCGGAAGTCAGTGAACTCACGTCACAAGGTGCCGTTCAATTCAGCGGAATTTCCGTGCCCGCAATTTCTACCCGCCGAGCCGATACAGTCGTCGAACTCGCCAGTGGGCAGAGCTTTGCAATTGGTGGGCTCATCAGGCATACCGTAACCAATGATATCAGTGCATTTCCCGGACTCGGTCAGGTGCCGATCCTTGGCGTCCTATTCCGTTCGTCGTCGTTTCAAAAAGAGGAGTCGGAATTGGTCATTCTGGTCACTCCTTACATCGTCAGACCGGGGTCAAACCCGGACCAGATGAGCGCACCCACGATGGCGTCGCCCTTGGATGGGGGGGCCACTGGATCGAATTCGCTACGTCTGCCGCAGAGCCGCGCTACTGGCCGCACTGGCATGCCAAGCGGCAAGAGCAGTGTCGGCTTTATCATCGAATGACGTTCCGGGGCAAAGTTCACCTAGTCGCTCTAACAGCAAGCCTGAGTGGCTGCGCAAGCCCGCCGATCCATGTTGAGCCATCGACACCCACCATAATCCAGCAGGAGACCAGCGTCTTGATTCTAGAGAGCCTTCGCGCCTCCGAACTGCAGCGCTTGCGTATTTTCCTTGGGAGGGCCAGCGGTGGTCGGCGCGACGCACTTCATCTGCTAATCAGCGGGTCGCCCCCGCTCAGCACAGAGGCAGTGCATCAGGCAAAACAGATGGGCATCTACGCTTCCAATATTCAGTTATTTAACCAACACGAGGGCGGCCATTCAGCGCGAATAGAGGCGATCGTCTATGATGCGAGACCTTCTGACTGCCCGTCATTGTCCAGCACTTTGCCCAATGACGTTGACCAGCCGCTGGGCTGTTCGACGCGCCATAACCTCGCGGTGATGGTAAACGATCCGCGGGATTTGTTCGACAATCAAGTTATCAAGGCAAGCAACGGCGAGCGCGCGGCCGCACCAGTTGCCAAATACAGGACATTCACGGCAGACAAAAATGAAGAATAACCCGCGGCTAATCCCGGGAGCTGACCTGCGTTCGAAGACATGAACCTCTACGGGCAAGTGACTAACAGCGTCCTTGACCATTACTGTCGCAGCTTCAACTTCCCCAACGAATGGGCGACCGGTGTTGTCGCCGATGACTGCTGTACGGGAGGAATCATCGTCAGTCCGATGATCAGCCCCTTGAGATACTGCAAAGTAGTTAAGGCCGACAGCCGGACTTCCGCAGCCGCGACAGAAGCCGATCCAGTGCCCGAGAGCCGAATAGCAAGGTTGAGCGCCCATGTCGCCGAGGCGAGTTTGACGCCATGCGCGACCGCAAGATGAGACGCGCGAAAACGCTTGCCGTAATGGGAAGAAGAATAATTGTTCCTGGTGCTTCGATTCCCTACCCTTTTGCATGCCCGCCCGGTCGCTGACAAATATCATCCTCCGGCTGCTTTTCCTCTCGATTTGACGCGCATCAAAGAAGCGGGCGCAGCATGTCTTAAAAGGTGTTCAAGGGGCTAAACCGACTTAAGAAACAGGAGACATGCAATGCGTTTGAAATTCTGTCCGATCGCAGCTACGGCAGTCTTGATTGCTTCGGCCGCGCCGTCGATGGCGGCCGACCATCAGATTCAGATGCTGAACAAAGGTGCGGATGGCGCGATGGTGTTCGAGCCGGGCTTCCTCAAGATCGCTCCCGGCGACACCGTAACCTTCATTCCCAAGGACAAGGGCCACAATGTCGAGACCTTCAAGGGCCTCATTCCCGACGGCGTCCCTGAATTTAAGTCCAAGTCGAGCGAGCAGTACCAGGCGAAGTTCGATATTCCGGGCGCTTACGTGCTGAAATGCACTCCGCATGTCGGCATGGGTATGGTCGCGCTGATCCAGGTTGGCGATAACCCGGCCAACCTCGACGTGATCAAGAACGCGAAAGTGCCGAATATGGTGCGCAAGCGGCTTGATGCCGGCCTTGCGCAGATCACGCAGTAACTATATCGGCACTGCGGATGGCGGCGCTCGCCTGCCATCCGCCACCGGCTGTAAGATGAGCCACAAGCGCAAATTCTCTGTTTCCTGAATCCTTGTCTGAACTCTAATAGGTTAATTGATGGAAGGCTCGTCGATCCCGGCCCCAGCGTTCTGAAAACTGCCTCGACCGCATTTGCGACGGTGTGAACACGCCGGTCGTCACCATTCCTGGCCATCGTCAAAAAGCCGACCGAAAGCTCTCCAATTAGCTGACATGGAACTGTCGCCGCGCAGCAATCGAAGAAGTTGGCGGGATCGTTATTTCTGCCGATTGTGAACTCGATCCTCTTTGCTTGGTCCGGGTCCGAAAGTGACGAAACCAGGGCTGCGACCAACGGAATTGTTGGCATCAACAGCACTTAACGGAGCGGGCAATTGGTCCGAGCGGCCGCCATCGATCCGTAAGCGACTGCGGCGGCGGCACCCGAAGAAGACCCTCGACTTTGAAGTCTGAGGGTCGTCGCCGCGGACGCCATTCACTCGGCCAAAATTGCTGAAAACCCCAGCACCAGCAGGCAATTCGGCTCCGAGCCGAAAAGCGCGACATTGGTGATTCCTGATCGGGGCGAAAATCCTCTTCCCGCGGCACAGTCTTTGCTCCCCGCTTTTGGATGGGGACAATTAATCTGCTTTTCGCACGATGTTTAACATGGGTGGCATTGCGGCGTCACCAAGTTGGGAAACGGTCTGTAACAGGCATTGGCGTGATGGATGGACGATGGCAATACCTCAGCATGGTGCACATCTTCTCGTCGTCGTCGACGATCCGCGCATTCGAATGATGTTGACGCACAATTTCGAAGAAGAGGGTTACGCTGTGTCTTCCGCCTCCGACGGGATCGAGATGCGGATATATCTGCGTCATCAGAATTTCGATGCCATCCTGCTCGATCTCGTCCTTCCCGGCGATTCGGACGGCTTTGATCTCGCCGGAGAAATTTGCGCCCAGTCCGATGTCCCGATTATTATGCTGACATGCTCGGACGATTACATGACGAAACCCTTCCACCTCGGGGAAGTCCACGCGTTTGAAGTCGATCCTGCGTCAGCGGCAATCGTCGGCACGCAATGCCGAGCCCGTCAGCGACCAAGTCATCGGTTTCGCGGGTTAGAAGCTCAATCTCAATCGCCGCCAGCTACTCGACCCGAGGGTGCGGAGGTAGAACTGACGACCGGCGAATTCGAGACGCTGACGATCTTTGTTCGGCATACGGGCAGGGTTCTCGGCCGCGACCTGCTGGTGGCTTTAACCAGGGGCTGAGACCTAAGCTTTCGATCGGACGATTGATGCCCAAATTGTCCGGCTGCGCGAAAGATCGAGACTGATCCGAAGAGGCCGCAATTCATCAAAGCCGTGCGCGGCGTGGGCTACGTCTTCACTGCTAAGCTGGATTGATCTTTTGGTATCAAAGCCAATGGCGGCTCCGCAACTCCCGTGTATGGCCTAGTGCGGGCCGCTTTCTCGCTTGGCTGTGATTGCTCGATGGCGATCAAGCCGCGTCGAGCACGGCCGCCCCCGGTAAGCCGACCGGCACTTTCCACTGGCGCGCCTAGAGATCGTCGAGGGCTTTGCGAAGCTTCTGATTTTCTTCTTCGAGCTTCAACAGATCAGTAAAGGCATCGACCTCAAGCGGTGCCGATTCAACCTCGCGTGGCCGCTTGGCTGCGCCTTCGCCGCTGCAGTTTTCTTTCCTGGGCGCGGGTCTACTTCGCGATTGGACTGACAGACGTCACAGCAGCAGCTTTGGGCGCAGCATGGGGCTTGCGGAGCGTGCGAACCTCCTCTTTCGCTGAAGGGAGGCGATCTGCTACGCCCGGCGCGCAAGGACATTGCAGGCTGCCTCCATGGAGGTGAGTTTCTGCAAAATGCAGTCGCGGCCGTCTCAAGTCGCCAACAGCGTTTGTTGCGATGGGGACGGTTTGACTTCAATCGGCACGATCAATTGATTATCGAAAACTGTGACCTCTGAGAGCATCTGAGCTTGCCAACCGCTAGCGAGGAGTGAGTTTATCAGCTTCGGGTGCGTTTGTGCGATGAGCGATGAAATGCCGGCGGCACGGCAGAATTCCAGCACCCCAACCATCAGGACGCGTGACGCGGAAACGCCGTCAATCATCTCCTTCGCATCTGTGACGGCACATCGCGTCCATTCGAAAACATCATGCGAGCGTGGCCAGTTCCGACCTTTCATGATCTGGGGATAAACGTTTGAAAGAAGGTGCGGCTGAATAGTAGGAAGTAATCGAGAATACCCTATTATCGTATCGTTCTTGAGGAGCGCAAAATGTATCGCGCTGTCGTGATCAAATTGATCGATTTCTCGCCCATCACTCTTACGCAGTGCTTCCCAGCCCCGTCGTTCGACGAACTGTTGATGCCGGAATCGCCAGATTTCCTCCATCAAGGCACTGTTCGCATCCGACTGCCCAATGCAAATCTTGATCATCGCTCCACCTCACATCGGAAGTCAGTGTGTATGATCTCTTTCCGCTGAAAAATGAGTAGAACTACTCAGTTTCAGAGTCTGATGAATTTTGCACGACCGACAACGTAGCCTGCATGAGCGTCCACCAGATGAAATCTGGGCTTACGATGCTGTCGCCGCCAGAGAGTAAATCTACTCATTTACCTCATGCAGCAATGATTATAGCAAATAGCTTGTGGCTACAGAGAATGAGCGCTCGACAGAGTTGAAGTCGAGTGACGCGCTAATGTCAATTTATATGGAGCCGACTTGATCGGCCCAGCGTCAAACGGACAATCCACACAGAAAGGACAATGAAATGACCTTGCACGTCAGTTATGCCAACAAAGAAATAACCGATCAAGCTCGTGCATCGCAGTCCGCAAGTGCAGCGCTCGCCCAGGGCACGCAATACTCTCTGCTACTCAAGAACCAATCGGCCCAGCCATGGACCTTCTACGTATATCAAAAAATGCCGCAGCCGTCCGCCGACGTTTTCTCCTTGGCTTGGTTTTGCTCTCCGTACCAGATCCGCGTCGGGAACCAGATCAAGTTTACCTGGGAAATCGCATATAATTTCGTCTGGAGCGACACTGGGGAACTGATAGCCGGGGTGGATTTTCTCGCTTCCGGCGTTCAGGACTGCAGCCCCGACGGTCAGAACACGACAACGTTTTCCTTGAAGGGTGGCCCCGGCCTCTCCAATTCGGTCAAGGGTCCGCCTTCCGGATCCCTACTCATCAACGACGACTCAACTGTCCCAAACAGTCGGTTCTCAGTCGGCATCGGAATGTCCGGAACGGGAACGTATGTCGTTCAAGCAGGTACCAATCTGCAACACACCTTTACGCCGACTCCGAGCTATTGGATCGCCGCAGGAACGAATGTCAAAGTCGGCACAGTTCTCAGCATCGACACCATTACCCAAACAAAGGAGGCCAAATTTCCCTCCGCTGTGTTCAATCTTGTAGGGGTTCTGGATGAAACCAATACCTGGGATATCAGTCCGGCCTGACGGCCGCTGCGGTTAGGTGTCGCTCCGTAAATTGGACGGAGCCCCAGGGAAGGGAGTGCCAGCTCCTGATGCAATTGGCGTAGGCACTCGCTTCCGAACAAGCATCTTAATCAAAGGACGGAACAATGTTCTCAGGACCTCCTATCGGTACTGTGTGCCCTTTTGCAGGCCAAGTCGATCCGGTGTCGGGTTCGCAGAACACGATCTGGGCAAATGCGGCCTGCGCAAGCTCGGGCGCAACGGCGGGAACAAAGGCCAACGCTCCTCTCAACTACGTCGAGGCTCAGGGCTGGATGCTTTGCGACGGGCGCTATCTTAGTACGCTCGCCTATCCGGAACTCTATTCCGTGATCGGGGGTCTCTATGGAGAACGGAATTCGGGGACGGGTCTGGAGTTTCGTATCCCGGACTATCGCGGGCTGTTCCTACGTGGCTTTGATGCCGGCGCGGGAATAGACCCTGATGCAAAACAGCGACTGGATCCGACCGGCAACAATGTCTCAAACATTGTTGGGTCGCTTCAGTGCGATGCAATGCAGACCCATTCGCATTCCTACGGGGTGACGACGCCGTCGGGAATTTCGCAGCAGGGGAGTGCCGCGGGAACATCCATTTCCAGCAAGTCTACAGGCTCACCGGAATCCCGCGCGCGTACAGCTTCTGAAACGCGCCCCAGGAATGTTGCCGTCAATTACCTCATCAAGTTTCGGTAAATCGCGATAAGACTTCACTAAGTCTTTCCTTTTCACGAAGCGTAAGTGGCAATGGATCGCATTCGACCGATCCGTAAAGAGGAGAAATTGTAATGTTTCCGACAGTAAGAATGCTAGGATTCGCTTGGGTTTTTGGGCTGGCCGTCACCGCAGCGCAGACAGTCGCAGCAGCAGACCATCACAAGGCAAAGATCGGCGTAAATCCCGTGACCACGGGAGTGGTTATACGCGGCGTCACCCTCGCCGGCCCGGTCGGTGCTCCGGGCACGCCAACAGGCAAGACATGCGACTTCAGCGGTGAGCCTGTGGATCCGTCTGGGCGCATGGAAGGGGCAAGCGTCAACTGCAGGCCAAACGGCAATCTTGCCAATACACTGCTTGGACTGCCCGCACGGTTCAACGCCTATTGCATGATCCAGGCACCGGTTAAGAGCGCGAGACTCATTCAAGCCTCGCGACCGGATAATGCCAACCACTGCGATCTCTCCGGCATCACTCCGAAGGATGCAACGGGCCAATTTAGAGGTGCCGTCTGGCGATAAGCAATAACTCGCGAACCCCGCGCGGCACGCAACAGCGTCCGGGCACATCCTGTCTCCTAGTAGTGTGGATGTGCCCTGATCCGACAGGCAACTGAACTCCTGTTTGCTCTGGTCCTTAGTAGGCGGATCCACCTCAGAGGAGTCGGCATCTACTCGCCGTTTAATATAGGCCAGCCCGGAACTTGCTCCATCAATTGCGCACAGATTCACTGATAGCGTCAAAACTAAGCGTCACTCCATATAGCGCCTTGGGTATCGCCGCATTTGAGCAGTTGTGCCTCTGGCATTGACTTTAGCGAATTATTCCGAACCGAAAACTTTCGGCGACCATCTGAGGTGTATTTACGACATCGAGCTTTCGTTGAACGTTGAAAACCTCATTTTGAATTGTTCGATGCGATCGCCCCAGGATCTTAGCGATCTCTATCGCCGTCTTACCAGCGGCGCACCAATGTATGATCTCGCGCTCTCTTGCTGTAATCCTAGGAAGTTCTTTAGCCTTTTGTTTCGCGTCTTTCACGATCTGATCACGAAGCAAACTATGCGCGTAAGCTGATAACACATACAGAGCTCTTCTAGCGGTGTTCGATAAGTCCACCTTTTCAGCTCCAAAGCTGACTATCGACTGAAATCCAGCGGCGGTATGCAAAGGAATGGTGTAGCCATCGATCATCTTGAATTCGCTAGCCTCGTTCATGACCCGCCGGCCCTGTCGATCGAGCTTTTGATTTATCAGAACCTCCGACCATATAAATGCGCGATCGCATGTTTTGCTGAGGTGGACCACTGGGTCGATGTGTACGAAGTTGCCTTCCAAATAGCGGTCGAACCACTCCCCTGACCAATCGCTGAAAAACAAATAGGGATCGATACGCTCGTTAGGCGATGGTATCCCGGAGATCGCAAAGCTGGTAAATCCAAAGTATCGTGAAATCTTGCCAAATGATAACAACAGGGCGTCCTTGCTTGTCGCGCTAGATGTCTCTGAAAAAAAATCCGACATTACATTTGAGATCGCCGAGATTTCTCCGTTCACTTTGAGCTCCATCGCGTTGTTCCAAGGTGACCACAGTATATAATCAGTTACGCACCGTTTGAAGCACTAGCTGCGTGGTGACGTGTGTATTCCAGTGAGACTGTAGGTCGTTCAGAATTCGCGAGGCGGTGGACTCGCCGATCGCCTCTTTCCGTAGCCCGATCTCACGTAGCACTCACATGTTCCTCCCCTCCTCGGCCCATCACTTGGAGTTCGGCGATATAAAACAGCTCGGCAACTCGCCGCCGCCGATTGGAAGATTCAAGGCTCGTGCCAATTACGGCTGCTTTAGTCAAATCGAACGCTTTATGGTTACTTTTCGGCCGGTTGGCTCAATAATCAGGGAGCGCGTATCACATACGCCTGCGTCTCAATACAGACAAAGGCGACAGGAGTATCGGACATGTCGATGACGGGCGGACCACGACAAAGCGGAACTGCACAATCGGCGGCGCTACGAAATTTACACAGATCGCGCTCGTGGTACTAGACTGCGCACTTACTGGTCATCCGCGCGGAGCAAAACCTGACCAAGCAGCGAGATCGCGACCGCGCCGGAAGGTGGTTGCGCATCACCAATCGCTACGGCGAGCTCCGTCCATTACGCGGCGCGCCGTTTCGTCATGCCTTGCTTCAGGCAGGGAGAATTTCTTCTCGCGTCAGAAGAGTGTTAGCCGAGGGGCCTAACATTACAGTTGCATTTATTTGCATTGCCTGAATCTATAGGTCTCCATGATTCGGAGGTCATGGATGATTGGTGCATCGATAGAGACGACGCTGGAGCTTTGGGCATCCTCGCTGCGCGAGGTGAAGGGTCGTATGAGCGGATTGTTTACGCAGGAGCGCGTTGCCGCATCGGCAAACCTTTTTCTGGACGGCTTGCTGGGTGACGAGCGGCGCAAGACGGGATGGATGCGCGCGGAAGCGGCTGGCGATCCCGGCCCGTGGCGGCAACAGGCGATTTTGGGCCGGGGACACTGGGATGCGGATGCTTTGCGCGACATCGTTCGTGGCTATGTCCTTGAGACACTGGCTGATCCTGATGCAGTCCTGGTGATCGACGAGACTGGTTTTCTCAAGCAAGGCAAGGCGTCCTGCGGGGTCGGTCGGCAATATACAGGTTCGGCGGGCAAGATCACCAATTGCCAGATCGGCGTGTTCGCATCGTATGTCTCCCTGCATGGTCATGCCTTCATCGACCGGGCACTCTATCTGCCGAAAGCCTGGACGGATGACCGGGAACGTATGGCCAGGACCCATGTGCCGGACAATATCGGCTTTCTGACCAAGCCGGCATTGGCGCTCACGATGATCGAGCGGGCGATCGCTTCGGATGCGCCGTTTTCCTGGGTGGCTGCCGATAGTGTTTATGGCGTGGGCGACATCGAAATGGCACTCAAGCGAGCCGCCAAGGGCTATGTGCTGGGCGTGAACGCCAACCATCCCTTCCGCTCCTGGGGTAAGCCGCTTGCTGTGGCCGGCACGGCGAAGGACATCGCTGAAGCCCTGCCTGAGAATTTCTGGCGACGCCTGTCGGCAGGCGATGGCACAAAAGGCGCACGGTTGCATGATTGGGCATATCTCGAACTGGCCGATCTCGACGCCGATGTTTTCGACGCGGCATTCCCCGGTATCTGGACACGCGGACTGCTGATCCGCCGCAGCATCGCCGATGGCGATCTTGCTTTCTTCTCCACATGGTGCCCGGTTGGCACGTCCATGGAAAAGCTGGTGACGGTGGAAGGCCATCGTTGGGCGATCGAAGACAGCTTCGAGACTGCCAAAAACGAGCTTGGTCTCGATCACAATGAGACCCGATCATGGCATGGCTGGCATCGCCACGTCTCCCTCGTCATGCTCGCATTCGCCATGCTGGCAGTGATCCGGTACCGCGCCAACGACGCGACACCCCAAAAAAGACCGAGGATGCCGACCATCAAGATCTGATCCGCTGGTCCGTCCAGGAAATCCGGCGCATTGCCACCAGGCTTGCCAAGCGTCGCATAAAGCCAGCCTACATCATCGCATGGTCATGCTGGAGGCGAGCCCATCAGGCCGCCGCTCGACGAGCTCATCTGAAAACTAAAATGCAACTGTAATGCTTCTGTAATGGGCCTTTGTTCGTCAAGTCCCTCTGAATGATTATCTCGTCGCTGAGGCCATGCTTCTGTCCGTGGTCAGCACGAAGACCGCCACACTATGCCATCAGATCAACAAGCCGACAGGTCAATCTAGAAAGCGTGCTTCGCCGAAGCGGTCACAGCACTACACACGACCTTGCCAAGCCTGCGTCCCAGCGACGGGACGGTAATCCCCCCGTTTTGAACGGGGCTTCGCAGTAGAATTCACGCGGCCATTTTCAGTTTCTGGGCGGGTGTGATGCCGCCGATGCCCATATTGGGCCGTTCGTTGTTGTAGGTCCATAGCCACTGCGTGGCGAATTCCTGCGCCTCCTCAATGCTTTCGATGATGTGTTGATCAAGCCATTCATGTCGGACGGTGCGGTTGTAGCGCTCGACATAGGCATTCTGTTGCGGCTTTCCGGGCTGAATGTGGCTCAAGGCAATTCCTTGCTTTTCGGCCCATTCCATCAGTTTGCCGCTGACATACTCAGGTCCGTTATCCACACGAATGGCGAATGGTCTGCCTCGCCATTCGATGATCTGGTTCAGGCTGCGGATGACGCGTTCAGCAGGCAGCGAAAAGTCCACCTCGATGCCCAGTCCCTCGCGGTTGAAGTCGTCCAGGACATTCAACAGTCGGAATTGCCGACCATCCTCCAAACGATCCGCCATGAAATCCATTGACCAGACCAGGTTAGGCGCATCCGGCACAGTCAGAGCGTCGGGTTTGTCCCGCCTCAAACGCTTGCGTGGCTTGATCCTGAGGTTTAACTCCAGCTCGCGGTAGATGCGGTAGACGCGCTTGTGGTTCCAGCGATGTCCTCGGACATTCCGCAGGTATAGAAAGCACAGGCCAAAGCCCCAGGTCTTCTTTGCCCGCGTCAGCCCGATCAGGAGATCGGCGATCTGCTCGTTCTCGTCGTTCAGCTTGGCGCTGTAACGATAGCAGGTCTCGCTGACCTCGAAGGTGCGGCAGGCAAGTGCAATGCTCACCCCGCGCAACGCCACAGCTTTCCCGGCCATCTCTCGGCGTTGAGATGGCCGTGTCATTTTTTTCCCAAAGCCTCCTTCAGCAGTTCCGCCTGCATGCTCATCTCCGCATACATCTTCTTCAGCCGACGGTTCTCATCCTCCAGAGCCTTCATCTGGCTGATCATAGAGGCGTCCATACCGCCATACTTCGAACGCCACTTGTAAAAGGAGGCGGTGCTCATTCCATGTTCCCGGCATAACTCCGGCACCGGAACGCCGCCTTCTGCCTGGCGCAGGATGGCAAGGATTTGGGGTTCGCTAAATCTGCTCGTCTTCATCAAAATCTCCTCGTTCATAAAGCCCGAGAAAATTCTACTTTTGAAGCCCGTTAATTGGCGGGGGGATTACCGGACCTCATCAGACGCAAGCCTTGCACTTGCCCGCGTCAATCACGTAGCTCTCTTCATGCCGCCATAGGGTTTGCGCTCCAGCGAAAGTCCGTCGCATCCATCCACATGCGGTGAAGTACGACACCCAGTTTGCGTGCGAGGGCAACCTTCGCGCGCTTCATCCCGCGACGCCTGGCCACATCGAGCGCCCAGCGCTTTAGACTGGAAAAGCGCGTCGCCCGCGTCAGCATTATGTGCGCAGACTCGAACAATGCGGTTCGCACCATCGCGTCGCCGACCTTGCTGACACCGCCATCGCGATCAGTTTCGCCGGATTGATATTTCTTCGGCGTCAGCCCGAAGTAGGCACCCACTGTGCTGGACTTTTCGAACCGGGCTGGATCATCGACCGCGGAGCGGTAGGTCAGCGCAACCAAGGCACCGACACCCGGCGCACTCATCAGCCGTTGGCAAACTCTGTCGGCGCGGGCGATCCTGAGCATCTCGCGGTGCAGCTTCGTAAATTCGCTCCACAGCGCTGCTCGCGCCGTCAGCATCGCGTCAATCACCATCGACAATATCGCATGCCCTGCAATCAGTTCGCGGATGCGCGCCTCGAAACGCCCTCGGCTGACTTCGCCGACCTTTAATCCATAGCCACGCAGGATACCCCGGATGCTGAGCTCGACGTCGAGCAGCTTGGATTGCAGAAGCTTGCGGCCAACCAGGAGAGCCCGAGTGTCCTGGGCCGGCGACGATTTGGCGTGGACCGGACGATACCACCCCATGCGGAGCAGTTGCGCGATCCCCCGTGCATCCTTGCGGTCGGTCTTCACCGTCATCGCCGAAAGCGCCGCCTTCACATGCCGCGTTTCCAGCAAAACCACCTCATGACCCGCAGCAACGAGAGCCGCGTGTAGCCATTGGGACAACGGCCCCGCTTCAAGGCCGATGCGCTCTACCGGAAAGTCCAGTTGATCAAAATACCCGACCAGGCATTCAGGCTCGCTGCCTACCTTGACCTCGCGAACCAACTTGCCCGTCGCGTCGACCACGCACACGCTGCTCTCTTTCAGCGAGACGTCGATTCCTGCATAATATTCCATGGCTGTTCCTCTCATGATGCTTGAGGCCGATCGCTCGGACCTCGTTTCCAAACATCATCATTCTGAGGGACAGCCACCCAACTGGCTACTCATGAGACGCCGGCCCATTACGGCATCTAGTTGGCGACATGCTGCAAGCATTTACTCAGCTCGATCAACGGATCGGCGCCTTCGATGCCGCGACGAAGCCCCCGCACGCGCCGACTCCCCCCTCAGCGGCTTGGTCCAATCCTCCCACGCTTCAATTGCAGAATGATCCAGTCATGACACAAATTAACTCGCCGCCCCGTGCGGTCAGGTCACTGGCGTGCAAGAACTGCCCAAATGGTGCTATGCTATTCTCCTCACCCACGAAAGAAAACAGCAGGTTCGCTGGCGTTACAGCAACCCTGCCTGCTCAAGCCTCGCGGCGGAGATTTTGCCGAGGGCGGACGGATCTGTTGAATAACGAGTCCTGCCGCCAAGGATCCCAGATCACCGCAAACCTTGAGGCTACGCCCGCTCGTATAGCCGTAGAGGAAGCCGGCAGCGTAGAAGTTCCCGGCCCCTGTCGTGTCGACCAGTTCTGTGATGTCCGTCGCCTTGATGATCACTGTCTCCTTCCCGCAAACGATCAATGATCCTCTTTCGGCGCGTGTCACAACGCCAATGTTGCAATCCTTGCGAACGGCATCGAGCGCTTCCTCGAGCCGCCGCCGATCCGCGAACTCAGATTCCCCAAGCAGCTTGCTTCCTCTCGCCCGAAGCGGGCTCGACCATATCTCTATTCGAGGAAGACATCCAACGCCTCCTGTCGGCCGCTCTGGAGATGCCGTCGATATACCCGCTGCAACCTCAGGCCATGGACATATTATTGCCTGTTCGGGCTGCTGAGCGTTTCCGGTTTTCGGCTCGGCGAGGCGCGCAACCTCAAGCTCGCGGATGTTGATTTCGACGCTGCGGTGTTGACGATCCGCGGAACGAAGTTCAGAAAGTCACGTCTTGTACCGATGCACGCATCGACACCTCAAACAACTCCGCGGAAGAATGCGATCGTCACCGCGATATTCAATCGCCTGCTGCACCAATCAACGTTGAATACCATCCGCGGCGACAGCTACCTTCTCGAAAAGCGCCGCTCCGGCCTCTGCATCAGGTCGGAGCGGCGCTTGAAACTAACGCGACCGCAAACCAGTGAGGGCGCAGTTCTTCAATTCGTCAAGGTTGCAATCCCTTGAGGGGAGCACCTCTGGAGCCCACGGCGCAGCTCTGACTCATCGAGATCTCGACCAATCAAGACGATCTCGGTGAGGCGGGGATGTTCCCTCCATGGTTTTCCAGCACGCAATTCGCGCATCAGATAAACGCCGTTCAAGACATAACGGTAGGCTGCGCCAGGGAAATTCACCACCCCTTTTATACGCAGCATGTCGGTTCCCTTCACCTGCGCGAGGTGCTTCAGCCAGCTATCGAAGGCTGTCGGATCCAGCGGTTCCGCTTGCCGCAGCGCGACACAAGAAAGGTTTTGGTCATGTTCATGATAATGGTTCTCGAGGATGAATGGCACTTTCGACAAGACGTTCTTGAGATCGAAAGCGCCAATGTCCAAAACAGCGCCCATAGAGACTTCACAATCCTTCGTCCGAAGGAGCCGAGCCAGCGGATTAAGCTGTCGGACGCGTCTCTCAACCACAGCAGGCTCGTTGCTGGAGACGCGGTCGGTTGTATTGAGTAGGATGACATCGGCAAGGCTAATCTGCAGAGTGGCTTCGTCGTGGCCGAACTGCCGACTGACATGATGAGCATCGACCACAACGACAATCGCATCGAGTTGAACATACTTCGACAAGACCTCGTCCACTACGAAGGACTCGATAACAGGCGCGAGCCAGGTCAAACCCGAGGTTTCGATGACAATGCGATCGAAGACGCGATCGGATGCGAGGATATCGTGAAGTGCGCCGATCAGGTCGTCACGAACCGTGCAGCAGATGCAGCCGTTGTTCAGTTCTACAACGTGCGCCGTTGTTTCGATGAGAAGCCTGCCATCGATACCGACGTCACCAAATTCATTGATGACCACGGCAATGCGTTCGTCATGCCGCTCGGCCAGAATTCGGTTGAGCAGCGTTGTCTTGCCAGCCCCAAGAAAGCCGGTCAGAATGGTCGCCTTGAGTCTTTCCATGACAGCCTCCAATACTGCAGCAACATCCGATCTGCCCCGATCGGAGGCGCATTGTGGGAGCCCGAGGAATGACCGATTTCATTCCTCGCTGTTTGCGTTCTCTGCCCTGTCCTGGATGCCGAGCAGATTCGGACGGCATGACAGGCGGCTAAGTGCCGGGCAACCCGCGCGGCTATTCCGAAGGTAGGGAGGATGTGTCGAACATTCCTCTCAATGACTTGTTTATGTCTATTAGAAATTTCGACGCTATGGCCTGAAAATCTCTCGCATGGCCGAAGGTTAGTTCGAGTCGTTCCCGGACGAACTTCGATTGGAGTTCGAAAATCTGAGAGGGCGTTTTTGCTGCAGCTAACGCCTGAAGGTGACCTAGATCGGCCTCGATAGTCGCTTGCAGGGCTGCTGTTGATCGCAACGATAGTTCATTGTTAGCCCGAACTGTGATTTCTGAGATCTGTTTCTGCATTTCTTGACCTGCGCGAGCGCTTGAGGTGAGGGTCTGAATGCCGCCCTCCAGGCTTGCGGTTGGGCTCGTGGCAGCGACGCGAGGGTATCCAGTCGCTTCAGGGGAACGGCTGTCGATTCTTTCAGTGGGGTTGGAGTTATCTGAGATCCTGACCATTGACTTATCTCCGATGAATGACCAAAAGGGAGGAAACGGTCGTGACTGTTTCCCGTTTTTTTCCTTGTTGTGATCGGCGCACCGCCGATCGGCTCACCATATACTTCAAGATTTGTGCCAACGCGTGAGACTGAGAGCAGGAAGAGGATTTTTGCTTTGATATCAGCCGTTTGCCCAAGACACGTAAGTCTATCCGTGCGGCGGAGAGCCGACAAACACGACGCATGTGTAGCATCTCAGCCAAGGTGTAAGCCTGACGTCTTTGACCTGAGACCTATATTCCCTCCAGCTTTCGGGAGAGTCTTGGGTTTTCATGAAGTGGAACCCGATTTTGGACCACCCGGCTGGGATTTCCCGTAGGGTATTGCTCATGGCGGACCGGGTGCGCGGGAGCCGTTCATGAGCGATATCGGCGGTTTGTTCCCGATGGCGCTGTGAGGGCGAACCTCGTTGTACAACAGGGCGACTGAACACCCACGGGACCGAGGTTCGAGAGCTTCTATATCCGTGGCACCCTTGGTCTGGGCGGCATGTCCATACCCATGGACTGGTGGACAAGGGGTCTGCTGTGTTCCGCTGCAGCTTACCGGGTTCGATGTCATGCCGGTTGCTCCAAGTTCCGGTGTGGATGTTTGACCAAACACTGAGCGCACGGTTGGCCTTGCCAATTGCGTATACCGATTTTGCTTGCCTGCTTGCGGCAAAGTTGCTGGAAAAGGCCGGTACTCCGTCACAAGGCGCGGATATGAGCGCAGCATTGATCTCTGTGAGGGTAAGTTAGCGTAAAGACGTTTGGCTGTACTTCAATGGACTGACAATCAGTATAGAGTATCTGCCAAAGTGGAGCATCACCATGGATTGGCAGCCAATCACAACCCCTTCCGGGCTTCGCCCCCCTCAGCCGCTTACCGGGCGGGCGCAATCAATCAGCCATTACTTCCCCGAGCACTCGCACACCTTGCACCAGCTTATTTAGGTCGCGTCCCGGGGCGATGAGCCATATTGAACGCCTGCTGGCGCCTTTGTCACGGGATTGCGGGATCGTCACGGTGATCGATGGCCACCCAGCCACGCTCTCCTGGATTGGGGGGGTCAATGGTCACCGCGTCAAGTCGCTGGGGGTCGAACATTTCGGCCAGACCGGCACAATTGCAGACCTTTATCGGCATCATGGTCTTGATACAAATGCGATCATGCACGCGGCTCAAGCTGCCAGCAACGGAAGGGTCCCCCGCTATCTGCAGGCGCTTTCATGAAATTGCGCTTCGGGCTTTCGAAACAGCTCCTGTCCGGTGATATCCCTGGTTCAGCGGAAGACTGATTTAGGTAATCGATCCTCCTTTAGAGCTTGCTGGGCGCTGGGCGTCCAGATTTGCAGTCCGCTGGTGTCCAAAGAGAGTTCGTCTTAGAGAATCTATCAAGCGGCTACCGTTAGCAGCCGCTTGAGCAGTCAACGGATCGCGCTGCTTCCGCTTTCTCGACAAAGTCGAAAACTTCAGAAGCTGGCGGCTGCGGCCGCACCTGACCGTCCTTCAAACTGCTTCAGCGTGGGCGCCGAGATAGATCTTTCCGACGACGGGATTGTTCATGATGCTCTCGGCGCTCCCATCAATCTGGTTTTTTCCCTCTGCAAGAATGTAGCAGCGATCGGAAATCTCCAGCGCCTTATGAGCATTCTGCTCAACCAGCAGCACGCCGACGCCTTGTCTATGACTTATCTCGCGTATGTGCTGGAATACTTCGTCTGTTGCCTTTGGCGACAGGCCAGCGCTTGGTTCGTCAAGCAGCAAGACCGAGGGTCCAGCCATGAGCGCTCTGCCGAGCGCCACGACCTGCTGCTGGCCACCGCTTAGCTTACCAGCGGTCGCTGTCCAGTAATCGGCCAGGTTGGGCAGAATTTCACGCACCACCGCCTGCCGCTCCTTGACCGAACCCGGGACGGCAAAAAGACCCATACGCAGGTTTTCTTCGACGCTCATCGTGGCGAAGACATTGCGCACCTGAGGGACATATCCCAGACCGGAGCGCAAACGATCACGCGTCGGAGCGTGGGTGATATCGATCCCCTTAAGCTTGATGGTTCCCCCTTTGGGCTTCAACAGGCCCGCAAGTGTCTTCAGTAAAGTTGACTTACCGCAACCATTCGGACCGATAATGGTGACGATCTCACCTGCGGCCAACTCTAGGCTCACTCCATGCAAGATCTGCATCTCGCCGTAACCGGCGACAAGGGACTCGGCTGTTAAAATGATCTTCTTGTTCATGCGCTCACCCCTCCAAGGTAGGCGTCCAGCACTTCCTTGTTCGATTGAATCTCAACAGGCGTGCCTGCGGCAATTACCTGCCCCCTGTCCATGACGATCACCCGCTCGCACAGTTCCATGATGACCGTCATGTTGTGCTCGATGATCAACAGCGTCACACCAGAGGCATGAATGCGCCTGAGAACCGCCATCAGATGTCGTATGAGGGTCGGATTGACTCCGGCGGTAGGCTCATCGAGCAACAACAGCTTTGGGTCAGCCATCAGGCAGCGGGCAAGTTCAAGAAGCTTTTTCTGACCACCCGAAAGTAGGGCTGCCGGGTGTTGAGCCTTTTCACCCAAGCCGACCATATCCAAGACCCCCTGCGCCTTCTGCAGGTTGATCCTTTCCTCGTCGCGAACGCGCTTGCCGGGCAAGAGGACCGACCGCACCTGGTCGCCGAACTGCCCCTCGGGCACCAGCAGGAGGTTCTCAAGCACGGTCATCTGTTTAAGTTCGCGCGGAATCTGAAACGTGCGGCGAAGGCCGAGCCGGGCGATATCGTGCGCGCTCAGCTTTTCGATGTGGTTCCCATCGAACAGGACCTCGCCGCTGTCGGGGCGAACGAAACCACTGACCAAACTGAAAAGGGTGGACTTTCCGGCTCCGTTCGGCCCGACGAGCCCGGTTATGCTGCCGGCGCGGACGGAGAACCGGCATTTGTTGACGGCCTGCAGGCCTCCAAAACGCCGGCTGACGTCCTTGATCTCGAGTATCTGTTTCATCATGCCCTCCCCGGGCGGTAGCGAACCATTACGATCGCGATCAGTGCAAGTCCGAGCACCATCAGGCGCAGAGCCGCCAATTCCACACCATCGACAAATGTGATGTAGTCCTTGAGCAGGCGCGTCCCTTCAAGAAGCGCAGCAACCAGAGCCGTGCTCAGGAGAGTTGCCACGCTCGAGCCCTGTGCGCCAATCAAGACGGCCGCAAGGACGTAAATGCTCACGTTCGGACCAAACATATCCGGCGAGATGTAGCTGAGGTAGCTGGCAAAAAACGCACCACCCAAGCCAGCCAAAGCTGCGCCCAACAGGAATGCTTTTGTCTTGTATGCCAGTGCGACCTTGCCGACGGAGGTGACAACGCCCTCGTCTTCCCGGATCGCCTTGAGCGTCCGCCCGATGGGGTAACGCTCGATACGCCGGGTGAACCAGAAGGCGAGCGCAAGCGCGAGTGCCGTGACGACCAGAAAGGAAGTCTCCGATCCAAGTCCGGGGAATGATGCGGGACGCGGTACGCCTGCAATCCCGTCAGGTCCCCCCGCCAGCCATTTCTCATTCAGCAGGACCAACCTGACGAACTCGCTGAAACCGAGTGTTACAATGGCGAGGTAATCCTCGCGCAGACGCGGTGTGAACATTGCAACGGCAGCACCGAAGACGCCGCTCAAGGCCGTCGCCACTCCGACCGCCAGCAGAAAGGGGACGCCCGCTTTCGAAAGAAGGGCAAACGTGTACGCGCCAACTGCGAAGAATGCGACCTGACCCAGATTGATAAGCCCGGTCAGGCCCCATTGGATGTTGAGACCTAGCGCCACAAATCCGTAGATGCCCGCAAAAATCAGGATCGCGATGAGATAGTCGATCATGGCTTAGCTCCTGGATTTCACAAGGCCGCTTGGGCGAACCAGCAAGACGAGGGTAAGTACGAGAAATGCCAGCGCGGTTTTGTAGCTCGATGGCAGGATGAAGAGGCTGAACTCTGACGTCAGGCCCACCAGTACCGCGGCAAGTGCTGCACCGACAACGCTCCCAAGACCGCCCAGGATCGCGACTGCGAAAAGGGGTATCAGGACGCGCCAGCCAAGAAGCGGATTAAGAGACGTCTCGGTCGCCAGCACAATTCCGCCGACGGCAGCGAGGAAGCCGGCTGCAAACAAGACGGCGCCATAAACCCGTTCAGGCTGGACACCTGTTACGATGGCAAGCTCGGGATTGGTCGACGTTGCTCGTACCGCGCGACCAAACTCGGTGTAGCGCAGGCCCAGGAAAATCCCTGCGAGAATGACGATGACAAGCCCGATAATTGCTGCTTGCACCGGGGTGATGATGAAGCCGGCAATGATGAACGGTCGCATCGGCAGGATCGGGAACTGCAGATTTCCGTTGCCCCATCCGAAACGGACGAAATTTTGCAGGACCAGCATCAGCCCCAAGGAAAGCAGCACCGGCGGGAGAATTCCAGCCTTGCGCACGAAACGGAAAGCCGTCTGGTCGACTGCAAGCGCAATAAGGCCTGTAACGACCGCCGCCAGAAGCCCAGCCGTCCACAGCGGCAATGAGAAACCGCAGAGAAGAAGCGTGAGATAGGCACCGAGCGTCATGAACTCGGGGATTGCAAAATTGGGATAGCGCAGCACACCGTAGATGAGCGAAATGGCTGCCGCCGGCAGACTCCATATCGCAGCCATCACGAGCGCCGAGATGAGGTAGATCTTGAATTCCATCGTGGCGTTACCTTCGGCTGAAGGCGCCGCACCAATGCGGCGCCTTGATCGGTGCGATTAAAACTGCACTTCGCTGATCTTCCCGACAGGAGCGGTCTTGCCGTCCTTGACCTCGGAAACGCGGAAGTTCGCCTTTGCAATGTTGCCGTTGGCATCGAAGTCGAGCGGTCCCGACGCACCGTCGTAGTCGATGCGCTCACCTTTTCGCAGCGCTGCCACCCCTTCAGCAAACGACGTGACCTTGGTGCCGCCAGTGCCGGTGATCTCACGGATCGCCTTGTCAAGCGCCTTGCCGTCTGTCGACTTTGCCGCTTCGATCGCAAGCGCAAGAATGACCATTTCGTCATAGGCCTGCGCGCCGAAGGAGTAGTAGCGATCAGAGCCTAGCTGTTTCGCGAGCCGCTGATAGGCGGGCGAGTCCTCGGAAACGCCCTCTTCGACCAGAAGCAGGCCGTCCGCTGCAGGACCGGCATTCTTGATCAAGTCGGCACTGACAGAAAAGCCCGGGACGATAAAGCGGGTTGTCAAGCCTGACTGGTAAGCAGCCTTCAGGATCGCGATCGTGTCCGGTTCGTAGCCAGAAATGTGGACGAAGTCGGGCTGGTCAGACAGGACGCGCGCAACTTCCGTGGTGAAAGTCGTTTGCTCCTCGTTATACGTGACGAAGCTCGTGATCTTGCCGCCGCGCTCTTCGAAGCGCTGCTTCAGAGCGTCAACTGTGCTCTGGGTGAAGGGTACGTTCAAGCCGAGGACCGCTGCCTTTTTCCAGCCTTGCTGGGCGGCGTATTCGGCGTAAGCCTTTCCGAACAGCAGGTCGTCCGGTTCAAGCCGGAACACATGTCCCTTCTTCTGGACTTCTGTGATGCGGCTCGCACCCGAATTGGACAAAAGGATCAAGCCCTTCTCTTGGACAATGGGTGCAACGGCAAGCGTGACACTGCTTGCCCAGGTTCCGAAAATTGCGCTCACCTTGTCGACGTCAACGAGCTTGCGCGCAGCGCGAACGCCAGCCTCAGCGTTGGTCTCGTCGTTCTCCTCAACAAGTCTGATCTTACGGCCCAAGGGTCCGCCAGCCGCGTTGATCTCCTCGAGTGCAACTTTCGCCGAAGCGAGCATTTCCTGACCGAATGGACCGCCCGCGCCAGAAAGAGGCATCAACGCTCCCAAAACGATCTCGCTGTCGTCTGCCGCAGCTGGGCTCGGACCCAGCAAAGAGGCAATGGCGGCTGCGCTGACGCAGGCTGCCAGGAAGAGACGGCGTGAAGACATTGCCCAGCCGGTGGATTTCATCTCTGCATTTGTCATTTTTTGAGTTCCCTCTGTTGAATTTATGCTGATTAAGATGCACTGCGACAGACGCCTTGGGCGGCGTCATCCTGCCTCCTTCTTTGCTCTTAGATGGGGCGCAATTCCTCCTGGCGCCGCGCTCACCACATCTCAAAAACCGATGTTACGCGGAAAGTCGGTAGTGTTCCTGGCACCGTCTTCGGTGATGAGCATCACATCAGAATGTCGGAAGCCGCCGACACCCGGTATGTAGACCGCAGGCTCGACCGAATTGACCATGTTGGCCATGAGCTTTCCGGAATTGTAGATCCGCAACTCTCCACGCTCTTCGCGTCCGCCAGCACCGATCATGATACCGAGCGCGTGTCCGGTTCCGTGGCGCACGTAGTCGGCAAGATCGACCTTTCGGAAAATCTCGCGTTCCATAAGCGCCATGTCTGACATGGTGACGCCCGGCTTAAGCGCCAGCTTGATGGCATCGAAGGCTTCATTCACCGCGTCGAGCGGCTTCTTCTGAGCCTGCGTCGGCTCACCGAACACAAAAGTGCGTTCAAGTTCCGTGCAGTAGCCCCACATCACGGGGAAGATGTTCAGTGCAATCAGATCGCCACGTTTCAGCCGCCGACTGGTCGGATGCAGATGCGGCGTGAGTGTGTGATCGCCAAACTGGGCGTAGGCATAGGTGCTCGTGAGACCATTGATGGACAATGCTCCCATTGCCTTGTTCGTCTCAGCGACTGCGTGCGCTGCCACCGCAAGCTCGGTGACGTTCTCGTGAAGAGCTTCGAGAAACGCATTTGCGCCAATTTTTGCCAACTGGCCGCCGAGTTCGAGAAGACGGACCTCTTCATCGGATTTGATGAGACGCAGGTCCTCAATCAGTGGGCTGATCTCAACAAATTCCGCCTGTGAGAACCTGGCAGTCAGAGCGCGATGGATGCCGACCGGCATCAGCGCTTCCTCGATCCCGATGCGAACTGTGCCTGAACTCTGTCGGGCAATGAAATCGGCGCACATCCTGAGGCTGGTATGGACGACATTCTCGTCATCCCCATAAGCGAGCACCTCGTCGAAAACGCTGTGAGCTTCCATGGTCTCTTGTTCGAGCGCTGCCCCGCAAACGGCGCTGGTGCCGGATACGGGCAGTATCGCCCACATGGGTCGGCCCCACTCCGAAAGCAGCGGGACACCGCTCATATAAAAGACGCTGTCAGCCGTATGCATGAACGCGAAGTCGATGTTTGCGGCAGCGAGTTTCTTCCGAAGAGACTCGATACGGCGGGACATTTCGGATCTTGAAAAATAGGTCATCCCCTCATTTCCTTTCTTGATTTCCGGTTGTTTGATCAGGCGGGCGGTTGTGCCTGCTAGACAAGATCCAGGCTGATCTCCTCGAATGCGATTCCGGACGTCGTCGCCTTCCATCGTTGGCCAGATTGGGCAGGCAGAGCGACCGTTAATGTACCAGTGGTGACGATGTCGCCGGAAGCCAACGGCTGGCCACCAAAGCGCTCCAGCTCACGCACCAGATAGCGAAAGGCCTTGATCGGGCCCCCAAGCACTTGAGCTCCGCCTCCGGTCGCGGAAGAACCTTCGTCGCTGGACAACGTGGCAGTAAAACTCTCAAGTTGCGCTGCCCACTTCCCGTGGTCGCCAGCAATCGGGTGTCGCTTGCCGAGAAGCAATGCGACATGCACACCAGTGGCTGCGCCGTCGGCGACCTTGAACTGCCAATCTGGAAAGATTGACGTGCAGACCTCGAAATCGAGTGCCGCCCATTCCACGCAGTCCAGCAGCTCTTCTTCGCTCATCTGAGTATTGGGCGCAGCCTTGAGACCCAGCGCAACCTCCGCCTCCATACGGACATTCGGCCAATTGCGGACCTCAAGGGTGCTCGTCTCGCTGAGCTCAAACGTCGTCGTATCATAGAGATAATTCCAGAGCGGCCCCGCGATGCCGTAGCCTGCCCAAGCGGCGGAGTTGGTGAAGCCGATCTTCCGACCGATGATCTTCTCCCCATTTGCTTCTCGCCTCCGACGCATTTCCTCCACCACCCAATAGGAGTCCGCCAGCTCGAAATGAGGGTACCGCTGTGAAAAGGGCACGACTTCTGTCAACACACCACGCGTTCGGAACACCTCGTCGGCGATTTCAGATCTGATAGGATTTGTCAGCGACATCTTTACCTCGGTTTGTTTGTTGTTCCCGGATCAGGAGTTTCTCAAGCTATTACCAGGTCACAGCAATGTACTTGGTCTCGCAAAATTCCAGGATGCCATGATGAGCCCCTTCTCGCCCAAGTCCGCTTTGCTTCACGCCGCCGAACGGCGCGGCTGGATCTGATGCCAGGCCACGGTTGAGACCAATCATTCCAGCCTCGAGTCTCTCCGAAACGCGGAGGCCGCGGCCAAGATCACGCGTGAAGACGTAGGCAATCAGGCCGTATTCTGTGTTGTTGGCCGCAGCGATAACCTCATCTTCGCTTTCGAAGGTGCTCAAGGCGGCGATCGGCCCAAAGATTTCCTCGTTGGCGATCGCCGCATCAGCTGGGACGTCGCGAATAACCGTGGGTGGGAAGTAGAAGCCGTCTTGATCAAGGGCAGTGCCTCCCGTCAGCACCTTCCCCCCGCGCTCGGTCGCGTCCGTCACCAGGCCACCAATTCGATCAAGTGCCTTCCTGTTGATGACCGGTCCGCACTGGGTGGATTTGGAGTAGCCTGCTCCGACCGTCAGTGCCGCCATGCGTTCAGTAAGCTTTTGCGAGAAAGCCTCGACGATGCCGGTTTGCACATAGAAGCGGTTGGCCGCCGTGCAGGCCTCGCCGCCATTGCGCATCTTAGCAACCATCGCGCCCTCGATGGCGGCATCCAGGTCAGCGTCATCGAAAACAATGAATGGTGCATTGCCACCAAGTTCCATTGAGCAGGAGATGATTGTGTCGGCCGCTTCGTGCAGGAGCTTTCGACCGACTTCAGTAGAACCGGTAAATGACAATTTGCGGACACGCGGATCATGCAACATCTTGCTGACCACGGCGCCTGACCGTTCAGTCGTGATCACATTGACAACGCCATCTGGCACCCCCGCCTCAGCATACAGTGCGGCAAGCGCATAGGCGGTCAACGGCGTCTCTGTCGCCGGTTTAAGCACGCAGGTGCAGCCGGCGGCAAGGGCCGGTGCGATTTTGCGCGTCGCCATCGCTGCGGGAAAGTTCCAGGGTGTCACCAGGACTGCAACGCCAATTGGTTGATGTTGAACCACGATCTTGTTCGCCCCTGAGGGGGCGGTCGAGATTTCGCCGTTCAGGCGAACTGCTTCTTCCGAGAACCAGCGAAAGAACTCAGCGGCGTAGGTCACTTCACCGTAGGCGTCACTCAAGGCCTTGCCGTTTTCGAGGCTGATCAACTCTGCCAACATGTCCTTTCGCTCGACCATCAGCTCAAAGCATCGGCGCAGAATCTCTGATCTCCTCCGCGGCGGGGTCGCCGCCCAGGCGGGTCCCGCATCGTACGCCGCCTGAACAGCGTCTAGAGCATCTTCGATCGTTGCATTGGCAACGTCTGAGATGACAAGACCGGTAGACGGGTCAAGAACGTCAATCCGCCTAGCCGAGGCTCCAGGGCGCCACTTTCCAGCAATATAGAGGTCAGTAGGGACTTGTTTGAGGTCAAAGCTGATCTGGGACGTGATTGTCGGCGTCATTGTCAATTTACCTTCCATGCTTTTGCATCGTTCCTCAGTCCAATTCGATCACCCGTGAAGGCAGCGCCGACCAGACTGGTCATAACTGTTGGATCGAGGAGGCGCGGATTGTTCTTGATCAGTCTGGCACTGCCCATCGCCTGTTCGGCAACTTGCGGCAACTGAGCCTCCACGATCCCCAAGTCGGCAATCGACTTCGGGATTCCAATCGACGCGAAGAGTGCTGCAACCGCATCTATCGTCTCGCTGGCAGCGTCGAACGAGGATCGGCCCTGAAGATCAAGTCCCATGGCCTTGCCAATCTCGACCAATTCCGGCTCGCAAAAATTGCGATTCAGCTCCATTACGTAGGGCATCATGACAGCGACGCCCGCGCCGTGGGCCGTGTGGGTCATGGCTCCAATCGGATACTGGATGGCGTGAGCCGCCGCAGTCCCGGCCGTCCCGAAAGCAAGACCTGCTGTCGTCGCCCCCAGCATCAGGCGTTCGCGCGCTGTGTGATCGTCGCCATGATCATAAGCACTTTTAATGCTGGAAGAGATGTGGGATATGGCCATCAGCGCATAGGCATCGCTCAGGGCGTTTTTGCCCAGGAAAACATGATCATGCACGATCGTATCGGTCGGTGTGCGACGAATGGTCGTGTAGGCCTCGATTGCATGTGTGAGCGCGTCGGCGCCGGAAACTGCGGTGAGGCTGGGCGGACAGGAGTACGTCAGTTCTGGATCGCAAATCGCCGTGTGGCAAATCAGTTCCGGACTTGCAATTCCGACTTTCACAGCTCGATCGGGATCTGTGATGACTGCCACCGGCGTTACCTCAGAGCCGGTCCCGGAGGTGGTTGGCAGAAGAATCAGCGGCAATATGGGACCGGGGACCTTGAACTCGCCATAATAGTCGCTGGGCTTACCCTTGTGTGCGATAAGCAGTGCACAAACCTTGGCGGCGTCCAGGCAGCTGCCGCCGCCGATGCCGATGACGAGGTCTGCACCAAATTTGCGGCCGGCTTCCACACCCTGAGCGATGCACTCAAGCGGCAGTTCCGCAATGGTGCCGTCGAATACGTGCACTGCCACACCTGACGACGCCAGAGCATCCACCATCTTGCGAAAATCTGCCTCGTTGCTCAAACGAGCGTCCGTGACAACTAGCGCACGACGACCGAGCTTTGCGGCATAGCCCGGTAGGGCGGCGCGTTGGCCGGCCCCGAACACGAGATTGCGCGGGGTGCGCAGGGCTCCAAATAGGGTCAATAAAACCTCCTGTTTCATTCAGCAGCACCAAGGCCGGCTAGAACTTGAATTTGTTGCCAGACTTCCTCAGCAAGCGGCACGCCCTCCTTCAGGCGCTGGTCGCGACAAGCTCGCCCCCGCTCTCCAGGTATCACGACGGCCGGGAAACCATCTGCTGGCTCCAACGCGCGGAGTGCCTCGAGATAGGCCTGCAGGTCCCGCTGCGGACCGTCGATGACAATGAATAGGTCTCCCTTGTTGCACACCGTCGTATCGTCGAGCGTTCCCGTGACGTCTCGTCCGATCGCGGCTCCGGCCAGGCTTGTCACAAGCAGTTCAAAGGCGAGGCCCAAGGCGTATCCTTTTGCTTGACCGAAGGGAGCGATTGCCCCCTTCTTCGCGGCGGCTGCGTCTGTGGTGGGATTTCCGTTTTCATCCAGCGCCCAATGAGAGGGGATTGGCTGGCGCCTGTTGGCGTGATCGTGAATCTCGCCCATCGAAACAACACTCGTCGCCGTATCCATCATGAAGGAAGCGCCACCCGTCGGCACGCCTATTGCGATCGGATTGGTCCCGATCATGGCCTTGCGCCCGCCCCAGGGATGAACAAGCGCCTCGCTCGTTGACAGTGCAATAATCGATAAACCGTGTTCTGCGACACGCTCTGCGTACCAGCCGAGCATCCCTATGTGATTGGAATTGCGGATGGCAGCGACGGCAATGCCGGTGACCTTCGCACGCTCTATCAACGAAGTAATCGCCCGGTTCGCGACGACAGGCCCTAGACCGCGCTGACCGTCGACGGCCAGAAACGCCTCCTTGCGCCATCTATGCTCACCCCGGGCGTGCGGGTCCGTAACGCCGTTCTCAATCCGGCGAATGATGCGCCTGAGGCGCAACAGTCCGTGGGAGGGTACCCCCCTCAAATCGGCTTCCAGCAAGAGATCAAGCTGTTCTGATGCGTGCTCTTCCGGTACGCCGGCGCGGTGGAGAGCCAGCCGGGCAACTTCACGAATATTATCCACGGAAACCGTAATCATAGATCAAATCCGATCGGATATCTGATTGCATTTTCCGCACTATGTTGATAAGAAATTGCTGCGTCAAGAAGGAATTTTGAAAATGACGAATCGGAATGGTGAGTTGAAGAACGGCGACACAGGATTGCTACGGCGACCCACCCGTCTCGCCGATGAGGTCTATGGGGCAATCTACTCACAGCTCATGTCACTGAAGATCCCGCCTGGTGGTCGCATTGCCGTGGACAATCTGGTGCGGGAACTCGGCGTCTCGCAAACACCCATCCGTGAAGCGCTTTCACGGCTTGAAGCTCAGGGGCTGGTGGTAAACACGCACCTCATCGGGTACAGCGCGGCGCCGCAGATGGATCTTTCGGGGTTGGAGCAGCTTTACGACCTTCGCATGCTGGTGGAGCCATTTGCGGCAGCCCAGGCGGCGAAGCTTATGTCTGACGAGGCCATCACATCGCTCGAAGCCATCGATTCGGATATGCGTCAAATCCGCAACGAGGATGCGCGTTCAGCCTACAGCCGCTTCGCGCAAAGCGACGGCGCCTTTCATGATGCAATTGCTGTCGGCAGCGGGAACGGACTTATTCATGAGGCGCTGGCACGTCTTCACACCCACGTGCATCTTTTCCGCCTCTATTTTCACACGCGGGCGACTTCCGATGCAAACAAGGAGCATGCGCGGATTTTAGCCGCAATCAAAGACAGGAATCCTAAAGGGGCCGAGGCGGCTATGAGGGATCATATCGAGCGCTCCCGCAAGCGATTCATGAAGTTCTTTACTGATGCCCAAGGCTGAGTTCAGCCTCTGCTGGAGGCTATAGAGTGCCGACAATATAGAGCTCTAATTTCATACCATTCCTCAGGCCGGGCGTGGGATCTGTGCCGGGTGACGCGCCCAACACCCTGCCCCCCCGCCCGCCGAAACAGCCGATGTCAGACGACTTTATACTGCCGAGTGGCGTCTTTGCCTCCTCGTGAACGGTACGACCGCTTCTGTGGCACATACCGCTTTCGATCTGCAAGGAAGGGCGGTCCTTGAGGGGATCGCCGCAGGCAGCGTCTCCGTCTTTGCCACCAGCTTCTCGACTTCGCCGTCGACGATCTTCTTGTGGACAATTATCCGCTCCATCGGCATGCGGATGTGGCCCGATTTCATGAAAGCGCCGAAAGTTGCCGCCTGAACCGCAGCAACCGCGTGACCGATCTTCGTTGAACGGGTGAAGCTCACCCGCCGCACCGCCGGATCAGCGACATCGCCTCAAGGATGCGGTTGCCGTCTGCAGGTGTGTTGGTAATGTGTTTGACAGCCTCAGGAGGCGGTCCACCTTCGGCCATTGCCTTGATGACTAGGCCAAGGGCGAGGCGCTACCCCGACATTTGAGAACAGCAGTATCGCTGCAAGCCAGCGGCACCGCAAGCGCCAGGACAACGACGATGACGCGTTCCAGGGCGCAATGCCCACAGTGGCGCCTGCAGGAACCCATACTGCCATCGCCAGCGAAGCGGGCAGATCCGGAGGAATGACTTCGTCGTCGATCTGGAACGCCATTGCAGCAGCTTCTTCAGCATGTCAGCTGCGAGGCACACATTGAAATCGGCCCATACCTGGGTCGCGCCGATCTCGGCCTTCATCACAGGGCAAAATCGGTATCCCAAGCGCCGAAGCCTGCGGGAGAAAAAAATGCAAAGGCTGAAGCAAAAGCCCGGCGTTATGCACGGGCATCATAGGCCTGCTGGGCAGCCAGCACGGCATCCATATTGTGCTCCGCCCAATGTGCCAGCGCCGAAACGGTTTCTGTCAGTGTCCGCCCAAGAGACGTCAGCGCATATTCCACCGTCACCGGTACCGTCGGGAAAATCGCCCTTGAGATCAGGCCGTCACGTTCCAACTTCTTCAGCGTCTGGGAGAGCACTTTCTGGGAAATGCGTTATATCCCGCCTGAGATAGTTGAAGCGTACCGGCTCGCCTTCCAGCCGGTCGAGGATTAGAAGCGCCCATTTATCCGCCAGCCGGTCAAGAACGAGCCGCGTCGGACACCGGTCTTCAAAAACATTATAGGCGTGCTTCATCTCTGGTTTTCCTTTGCTTTCGTCTCAACGGTTTACTTGAAGTAACCACGTGACCCGAAAGTGCCTTCTTTCCCTCAGTGCAATCGGACTGTATCTATCAGAAACAAGGTTTCCAGTAGATACTAAGGAGAATGTTAATGAAAGGCAAGATTCTCGTTCTCGGCGCAACCGGGAATGTCGGCACGCCCCTCGTCAAGGTACTCCAGGCCAAGGGTTACGCAGTCCGCGCCGCTTCGCGTTCCGGCAAGTCAGTGGAGGGCGCTGAAGGCGTCGTGTTCGATTTCGCCAACCCGGCGACCATCGCACCAGCCTTCGCCGACGTCGATGCCGCCTACGTCATGCTGCCGACCGGATACGTCGATTCCAAGGGCCTGCTGTTGCCGGTGATCGCGGCCGCCGCCGCCGCCAACGTCAAAGTCGTTTTTCAGAGCGTACTCGGCGTCGATGCCGATGACAGTATCCCTTACCGCCAGGTTGAGATCGCACTCGAAAAAACCGGCGTTCCCTACGTCATCCTGCGTCCGAACTGGTTTGCCGACAACTTCCACACTTTCTGGAAGGCCGGCATCGACCACGGCGAGATCGCCGTTCCGGCTGCGGACGGGAAGTCCAGCTTCATCGATGCGCGCGACATCGCCGAAAGCGCAGCAGCGGCCCTAACAACCGAGAAGTTCGACAACAGAGCCTTCAACCTGACAGGCCCCGAAGCTCTCGGCTACGCCGAGGCGGCCAAGCTCATTTCGGCGGCAATCGGGAAAGACGTCGCCTACAATCCCCTCAACGACGAAACATTCATCGGCATTCTGACCGGCGTAGGCGTACCGGCCGATTACGCCTCGTTCCTCGCATCGATTTTCTATCCGGTCCGCGAGGGCTGGACTGCCCTCGTCACCGCTGACGTCGAGGTGCTGACCGGAAGGCCGGCACGCAGCCTCGAAACCTACGTCCAGGACAACATCACCCTCCTTATGGCCTGATCCGGCAGCTAAACCAGCCAGATCCTTGGGAGTGTTGGCGGAAGCTTCCAACGCGGCGGACGATGCTGATATCGCGCCGCAGCTGCGGCGGCAGTGCGCCAATCATCAGTTCCCAGGACGCGGCCAATGTTGCGGAGCAGTCGAAAGCAGGAGGCGCCGGAGCCGGGCAGCCTTCCACCGCTCGTCGAAAGCCGCCAGCCGCTGAACGGCCCCTGTGTCACCAGTCTGCTATGCCTCGTCCGCGTCCGGCTCCAGTTGCAGCGGCGCCTTTGCCCAGACTTCGCCTTCGAGGGCAACGCGGTCGGTCGGCAGCGGACCAGGCGCCATGATTTCCCGTTCATTCTGCAAGATGAGCTCGATCGACAGAGCAGTCATTTCTGAAACGCGTCCCCGTCGTTCATCTGTTGGCGCTGCTCGCGTGCGATCGGCAAACGGAGAACCGGCACACACCGCCCTTTCACTTGCTACCATATGGTGCAATTGACGCAAACGGGACCTCCTGTCTGGTTCAGGAAACCCGGCCGGCGATGGGCTGGTCAGGATGTCTTCGCAGCGATCAATTTCGACGAAACCAGGCGGAAAATCTCCGCCTGATATAGCGCGTCCTGCAGGCAATCATGCGTACCTGCCAGGTTGGGTTTCAGGTGTTCGGCTATCCGGCTCGAACGCGTCTCCCGCCATGTGCAACCCGTCGCACCCATATAGAGCGCTTTGATATCGAGCGCTGTGAAGCCAAACGGATTGCGACCGGTGAAGCGGTGGAAGTAATAGTTGACGAAGGACCAGTCGAAGGGAGAATTAAAGCCCACAAACACGGGATCGCCGTCGGGGCCAGCGATCTCGGCGACCCAATTTGACAACGCGGCCATGGCGTCGGATGGCGGCAATCCGGTTCGGTCAAGCTCTTCTAAAGAAAGCCCGCTCACTTTCAAAGCCTTCGGGTCGAAATTCCGATTGATCGGCTGGAGTTCACAGGTGAATGTCTTTTCCGGTTCGAAAACAGAACAGGCGCCGATCGACAACAAACTGAACTCGCCGGGTATCGGGCCGGCGGTCTCCACGTCCACCGACACAAAGACTTCGCGTTTTTCGCTCATGAGATCAACGGCTCCGCAGGTACGAGAGAGGGGCGGTTGCGAATGGCCTGCCAGTGTTCCCGGAATGCCCGCCGCCTCTCCTCGACGGTTCCGGTCGTCTTCCAGTGTAGACCGGAGAAAGTCGTAATATCGAAGGGAAGGCTCGTCCCTTCCCGCACCATGACCATCGTCGGCAAGCCGCGACCGAGAGCATATCCAAGTTCGAGAAAGCAATTCGGCCGCGCGCCCGTTATGTCGGCCAGAACCACGCTCGAGCGATGAAGCTTTGCGAAAATCTCCTCGTCGATCCTTGAATGCTCATAGGCCTGACGCCCGTCGATGACGATCAGACGATAGCCCAACTCGTCCTCGACGACCGGCTGGACGACCGTGTCGAAGAAATTTTGAACATCGTTATAGTCGGCAAGCTCCGGATTGAGAAGGCGCACGGCAAAGGCCCTTGGTCTTTCAAGGGATTCCAAAAGCTCGACCAACAACGAAACGCGTTCTGCAACGGGCTGTCGGCGTGGAAAACGGATCCGATTGATCCAGTCGTGCGCGTCGCCGTCATCCGCAATTTGAAACAGACGACGGGATTGGCTGCTGTTGAGCCCGAAACTGTAAAGGCGCCTCGCACCCGTTGTTTCCGGGCAAAGCGCGAGATTGAGCGGCACGACCGGCTTGCCGGCATCATGATAGAGATTTGCCAGGAACAGCACGCCCTCGGTGCCCCCGAGGGCAACAAGGATGTCGCCGAACTGGGCTTGAGCTTCCATGCGCTTGCTGTTCATGTTCCAGTGGGCGGCATTTTCGATCTTGATCAATTGCGAGCCACGCAGTTCGTCCCACAGATCGACCTTATCGTCAGGAATCTGGTCCTCGGTCTTGTGATGCTGGACCGCGACGACGAGAGGACCTGGTACATTTTGCGGTCTCAACACCAGATTGTCCTTGATCGACTTCCAGACCAGCCAATCAAAGCAGATCGGCAGACCGTCGGCCTTGCGCAACGGTTCGGCATCGACAGGCAAAACGAAGTTCGCGCCCCTCCTCATCAGCTCCTTGACAAGTGATGCGACCAGCTCCCGGGCCGACTGCACGTTGTCGGTCGAGGCAACGGCCAGATCGTCGACGATGCTTCCCGAGATGTGGATGCGACGGCCGAACAAGGGTGATCGCGGCATCATTTGTCCTCCATAATCGGCGAAGCATGCATTGCGCCAGCCACCGATTTCAGATGCTCAAATCTCAGGGGCTCTTTCGGATAGGCTCTTGCCAGAGCGGCGGGGTAGAGACGCGTGCGAATGTCGGAATATGTCCAGGAAGGATGCTTGTCACGTGCGCCTGTCGCCGCGACAAGCTCGGCAATCTCAGCCGCCTGCAGGCCCAGGCCTGCGAGGTCCATCTGGAAAAGCTGCCGCCGATCGTCGTCCGACGGACGCCTGAACTCCTCCATGATGGCGGCTCGCCGCTTCAAAGCGGCATCCAAGATCGAAAGACGATTGGTACACAAAATGACGACAATCCGACCGCCGTACTTGCGCAAATCATCGACGCCCTGGATCAGCGTGTTGACCGCCACCTTGTCTTCGTGGTGGCTATGATCCTGGGTGCGCGAGGCAGCAAGACTGTCGCCTTCATCGATGATGAGAATGGCGCGGCGCGATTTGCCGGCCGACTGGGTCACCTTGCGGAAAGCTTCGGCAATCAGCGTTCCCATTTCGCCGACCATACCGCTGCCGCGCACACGGTTGGAAAGCTTGAACAGGATGGAATCCTCGCTCTTCGCCTCGGTTACCAGTTTGTTGGCAATGCATTCAGCCGTCGCTGTCTTGCCCGTACCGACATCGCCGTGGAAGATAACCAGCGGATATTGCTCGGCGACGAGGTCGCAGATGGCGAGCTTGCCCGCGTGAAACTTGCGGTTCCACTCCCCCAGACCACCGACGTTGAGAAGCAGCCGCAACTGATCGTGAATGCGTGCATAGCGGGCCTCGAAGCCCAGCAATGTACGTTCGCGCCTGAAGAGCTCATCGCTCGGAAGCGGTGTCTCGCTGTCAAAAATGCTTGGCTGGCTCACGCTGCCCAATCCTTTCTTTGCATGCCGTAGGCATTGCTGGCGTAATCACGCCCGCCCGACGACGTCAGGGACGAATGGCTGGTATCGGCTTTAGACGGCGACCAGTTGATCTTGAGTTTTCCACGGGTCGCTTCACGGGCGGCACTGGTGTAGGCACCCGTATAACGCAGGACGACGCGCAGGTACGGCGACGGTACTTTCGGCCACAACACGCCGCCCGGCCTGCTGGACGTCAGCGAGCCTGCATCCGTGTTGACATCAAAACGAGTTGCCCGCTGTTCGAGGTCATTACTCAGAAGCGTCACATCGACGGACGCAAGATAGCCTGCCTTGGCGAGAACCTCGACATCGTGGGCATAGTTCGCGGCTTCTGTCGGCGTCCACGCGCCGGTGCTGTCGCCAATCATGATCAGGTCCGCTTTCATGCGCCGGACCACGTTCTCGACGTCGACATCCGTATAGGTCGCGCTTGCGCTGGCGGTGCGGGTCTGGCTCATCTCATTCCTCCGTCTTGAAGCGGGGGCCGAAAAGCTCCTTCCACACTTCATTGTCGTTTTCGGCAGATGCAAAATTCGCAGCCTCCCAAGCCTCCTCCGCCGCCGCCACGATCTCCTTGCGTTCAGCTTCCGAGATCCTGCTCGTCACGTTGTTGAGGCTGTAGACCGGATCAAGGATGACGACGGGATCCGAGAAGGTGGCGAAAGGCGCGGTGTTTTCCGGAAACCGGATCTCGTCCTTGAGACCGGACTGGGCTATGTAGAGAAGAAAATTGCGGAAGCGCTGTTCGATACTGCCGGAGCTGCCCTGTGTTGCCAGCACATGGGCCATGATCAGCTCGATGTGAAACGATTTCAGCGGCTTCAGTTCGACCTGGTTGCGCCACTTCTTTCCCAGCCGCACCAACGTGCGAAAATCGCCGTCCTGGTTCTTTCGATCGCGAACGAACTTGATCTGGCAAGGCGCGCAGGTCTCGACCTTCGACCCGTCATGAATGTCGAACTGCCAGCCATATCCAGGCCTGGCCTCATCCTCGATCACCGGGACGATATCGACGCTGAGGCCCGTGCCGACGAAGGTCACTGTCGCCGCCTTACGCTGGATTTCGAAATCCTCGACGGATTTATTCGGATAGATCTTGATCAACAGGTCGTAGATCGTGTTGTTCAGGCTATCGAGCGTCTCCTTGCTGGCGTCGCGGCCGGCAATGTAGAAGACGACATCGACGTCGACCGGATCGACGCTGGTCTTGCGCAGGATCGTGAATTTCGCGAAAGAACCGGCCTTCACCACTTTCGTGATCTTGATCTCGGTCTTGTCACGCACCCCTTTGCACAGTTCCGCTATCAACCGGTCGACCTGCTCGTGATACGCCTTGCGCTTGTCGGCCGGCAGGCGCAGGACATTGCTGTCGTAGTAACGCAGTTCGGTGTTGCTCAACGCCATTTGCCATTTCCTTTCGCGCCGATACCAATCTGGGGGCCGCCAATCGGCGGCATATCCCCGGTGTGCATCCTCGGTTTACAAAGACAGACTTTGAATGACGCGGATATGACATAGAGAGCCGCAGATCGCGTTTCAAGACATTATAGTTTACAAAATTTCCACTAAATCGTACTATTGGAAACCGAAGCAAAAGGAGGCCATCATGATCGGAAACAAGCTCAAAGTAGCCCGGTCGGCATCGGGCCTGTCGTTGCGCGCACTCGCCGATGCCATGGGAGGCATCGTCTCCGCACAGGCCATCGGCAAATACGAGAGAAACGAAGACATGCCGAGTTCGCGCGTGCTGATCGGACTGTCGCGGACGCTCGGCGTTGCGGAAGAATATCTCCTCAGTGAGGATGAACTTGCGCTGGAAGGTGTCGACTTCAGGAAAAAGATCGGAACGTCGGCAAGAGAGGAGGCGATCCTCGAGGCGCGCGCGATCCACATGCTGGAGCGCTATCTGGCCGTCGAGGATCTTCTTCAAATGCGCAGTGTCGAATGGGAACAGCCGCGAAGCGCGCCACATCCGGTTGCCGACTTGCGTGATGCGGAAGACGCCGCACGGTCAGTGCGCGAGGATTGGGGTCTCGGCAACGATCCCGTTCCACAACTTGCCGAATTGCTCGAAGAACGCGGCATCAAGGTGTTATCACTCGACCTCGACGACGTTGACGGTCTCGCCGCCAAAGTCAGGCGCAAAGGACGAACGGCCGCGCGCATCATTGTCGTCAAGCGCAGCACGTGGTCGGAACGCAAGCGCTTCAACCTCGCCCACGAGCTCGGCCACATGGTCATGGCGCCGTGTGAGGGGGTAGACGAGGAAAAGGCCGCACACCGCTTCGCGGGCGCCTTTCTTATGCCGGCGGATGTGCTGCGCGCCGAAATCGGTGCGCACCGTTCATCGATCAGCATTGGTGAGTTTGTCGCCTTGAAAAAGCGCTTCGGCGTGAGCATCCAGGCCTTGGCCTATCGGTGCAAGGATTTGGGCATCATCAACCAGGCTGCCTTCGCGAGACTCTTCAAGGTGTTTGCGGAACGCGGATGGAGAGCAGCGCCATTCGAAGAACCGGAGACGATGAAACCGGAGCTTGAGGAGCCCAGGCGCTTCGAACGGCTCTGCTACCGGGCGTTGGCCGAAGGCGTGATAGGCGATTCGCGCGCCGCCGAACTGCTCGGAATTTCGGTGCGAGAATTGGATGCAAGACTGGATCAGGTGGCGGCTTGACCGGTGTCGATCCTTGTCTCCGATACCTCTGTGTTGATCGACCTTGAACGGGCTCGGTTGCTTGAGGACATGTTCAGGCTGCCTGTGGGCTTCGCTGTGCCTGACCTTCTTTTTGAGCGGGAACTGGCAGGCGCACTCGGCGATCAGTTGGTGGCGTTAGGACTTCTCGTTGAGGTCCTGACGCCTGCCGAACTCACTCGGGCGACTCATCTGAGCCGGCAGAATGCCCGCCTTTCGATCCCCGATACGTTTGCCTTCGCCATCGCTGAAGGGCGAGGCTGGACACTGTTGACGGGCGATGGCGTGTTGCGCGAACTGGCGAACGCCCAGGCTGTCGATATGCACGGAGTCTTTTGGCTGTTCGACCAGTTTGCCGAAGGCAACCACGTTCCCCTCGATCGCCTCCACAGCGGTCTGACGACGCTATTCAGCCATCCGAGATGCCGACTGCCCGCAGCCGAAGTACGCCGCAGGTTAGCTCGATACCGTTCCGTCTGGGCCTACTCCACATGAGAGACAAACAGAATAACGCTGGCGTGCCACATCGCCGCGCGTGCCCGGAATTAGGGATCTTGGTAGCCTTTGTCCGCCGGCAGCCGGACGCACAACTCAGCGCCGCCGGCCGCACAATTGCGGGCACTGACAGTCCCCCCATAGTCCTGAACGATAGAAAAGCTGATCCATAGACCGAGCCCGGTGCCCTCACCGACCGTTTTGGTGGTGAAGAAAGGTTCGAAAATCTTGCCCAGGTCGCTATCCTTGATCCCGTCGCCGTTGTCGCGGACTGTGAATTCAATGGTTCCATCGCCCTCGTCCCGGCGAGCGCGTAGCCAGACTCGCGGATCCCTCACTTTGGCAACCGCATCGAGCGCATTGTCAATGAGGTTTACGAAAACCTGGTGCATCTGGCCTTCATGGGCTTCGATCAAAAGATCGGGGTCGCTGTCGATCTCAACATTGGCGCGTGAGTTCTTGGCGCGCACGGCGAGATGGGCGGAGTTGCGCAGCAGCCGGTCTAGATCGACAGATTGGCGCTCGCCAGTTCCGCTGAAGGACAAGCGCCGGAGATTCTTGACGATATCGCTAATCCGGTCGGCGCCTTCGATCGTGCCTTCCAGCAACGGATCAATATCGCCGACGATTGCATCAATCTTCAACGTCTTGCGCAGCCTTTCAATCTCGTCGGGGCCGGCGCCCTGGTGCATCGCATTCAGGTAGGACACCAGGTTCTTGCGGTAGCGGTCGAGCGTGTAAATATTGGCATAGACGAAGGAGATGGGATTGTTGAGCTCGTGGGCGACGCCCGCGACCAACCGGCCGAGGCTCGCCATCTTCTCCTGCTCGATCAGCTTGCGCTGCGCCTGCTGCAATTCGAGATGCGCCAGGTGGAGCGCCTGATAGGCCTGCCGCAATTCGCTGATCGGCCGGCCCGTGAGGACGGCGCCGAACCTGCGGCGGCGCCCGTCGAACAGGGCGGCGCACCGCATAGCAAGGCATTCCTCGCGGCCGGCTGCGGCATTGAAATGCAGGTCCCCTTCGAGCACCCTGCCCTGCTGCCCGGCACTCATCAGCCGCTCGGCTTCCTTGCGGTCGGTCTCTACGACATAGTCGAAGATGCGGGTGCCGATAACGGCAGTCTCCTCCATGCCGACCAGGTGAAGGAAGGCGGGGTTCACCTTGCGGATCATGCCGTCGCTGCCGCAGGCAATCAGGATGTCGGAGACCGACGCCACCACGCTCGAAATGAAGGTTTGCGCCTCTTCGAGCTCGGCATTCTTGCGCTCGAGATCGGTCTCGTTGCGCAGGAGTTCGGAATAGACCTCATCCATGCGGTGAATGACGTCGACCCACATGGATTCGCTCGAACCGTCGAGTGCGAAGAGGCTGGGCAGCGAGATCTTGCTGATCAGGTCCTCGCCGGCCGGCCGTTCGTTCTTGTTAATCGGTTTCGTCATCAGGGTAGCGCTTGAGGTCGTAGCACTCGATCTTGCTCCGCAAACCAACGCGCGACAAGCCCAGTTCGTCGGCGCTACGGCTGATATTGCCGTCGTGGCGGGCTAGCGCCGCCTCGATCGCCGACCGCTCGACCTCGGCGACAATGTCCTTGAGCTGGCGCATGCTGCCGTCGGAGGCCGTGGCGGCAGGTTCGCCGTTGCGGATGGCGGGGGAGAGCAGCTCCGCCGCGAGCGGCGCATTCCCGTCCGACAGGACCGTCATCCGCTGGATCTCGTTGTGCAGCTCGCGGACATTTCCGGGCCAGGAATAGGCGATCATCAGGTCTAGCGTTCGGGGATGGAAACCCGCAACCTCCCGGTTGAACGACTGGTTGATCTGGGTGAGGAAGCGCTCGGCAATCGCCGGAATGTCCTCGATCCGGTCCTTGAGCGCCGGCATGTGGATCGGAAAGGCCGCGAGCCGGTAGTAGAGGTCGCGGCGGAACCGGCCCGCGGCGACCTCGGCAAGTAGATCGCGGTTGGTCGCCGAGATCACCCGCACATTGACCTTGCGCGGCCTTTGCGCGCCGAGCGGCCGAATCTCGCCCTCCTGCAGCACGCGCAGCAGCTTGACCTGGAAAGCGGGCGAGGTCTCGCCGATCTCGTCGAGGAAGATGGTGCCATTGTCGGCCAGTTCGAAGAGGCCGATGCGGTCCTGATAGGCGCCGGTATAAGCGCCCTTCTTGCAGCCGAAGAGTTCGCTTTCGAGCAGTTCATCTGGCAGGGCACCGCAGTTTTCCACCACGAAGGTCTTGTCGGCGCGGGCTGATTCCTGATGGATCGCGCGAGCGAGCAACTCCTTGCCGGTTCCCGACGCACCGGTGATCAGGACCGAAACATCGTAGCGCGCGGCGCGGCGGGCGAGTGAAATCGAGCCTGCGAGCGGACTGTCGCTGCGATGGATGATGCGGTCAAAGCCGAAGGATTGGCCCAGGTTGCGCCGGCGGTCGCTGATGACCTTCTGCAGCGCCTCGCTCGCCGGCTTCACCTCGATGCGCATGTCGGTGACTTCGTGCTGCAGGCGCCAGAGATTGGCGCTCTCGCGGACGCAGTCGATCAGCTTGTCGGGGCTCCAGGGCTTGGTGATATATTGATAGATGCCGGCATTGTTCAGGCCTTCGATGATGTCGGTGGAGTCTGTATAGCCCGAGATGATGATGCGGATAGTGTCCGGCCAGAGTTCACGCACGCGCTTCAGGAACTCGACGCCGGATTCGCCGGGCATACGCTGGTCGCAGAGGATGACCTGCACCATCTCTCCTTCCAGCACCTCCTCGGCCTCCTTGGCATTGCGGGCGCCGATGACCTCGAATTCGTCTGACAGGACGCGCTGGATCGCCTCGATCGAGCGCACTTCGTCATCGACGACAAGCACGGTGGCGTGCGGGTTGGTCATCGCATTGTCCTCTTGCGGTCCGTCTCGCCGCCACCCGCCCGGTGGATAGCAAGGGTCACCGGCGTGCGCGACTTGGGCGTCTTGCGGATGAAATTGTAGCGCGCGACGTGATAGCTCGGGTCGAAGCCGTAGAAATTGCGCCGCATGCGCTGCAACTCCTCCTCACGGTAGGCGGCGAGCGGCTTTTCGGCTTCGTCGCGGGCACGCAGCGCGCGCTTGGCGGCAATGCGTTCCGCCAGATCGGGGGACGCCACCAATTCGGCCGCCGCCCGATGCAGTTCGACCTCGGCGGCGATGACATCGGACGGCAGGCGGCGTGTCGCCAGGCCAAGTTCGAGCGCCTCGTCAATGCCCATCGGCAGCCGCGCCTGGGTCACGACACGGGCGCGATCCTCGCCGATGCGGGCCGGAAGGAGATAAGTCCAGTATTCGGAGCCATAGAGGTTGCCCATGTCCTTGTAATGCGGATTGAGGATAACGCCGTCGCGCATCCACACCTCGTCGGCGGCGAGCGACAGGAAGACGCCGCCCGCGCCGGCATTGCCGGTCACGGCTGCAATCACCAGCCGGTCACCGGTCTCGATGATCTCCCGCACGAGGTCGTTCATCGCATTGATATTGCTCCAGGATTCGTCCGCCGCGCTGTCAGCGCTTTCGATCATGCCGAGATGGATGCCGTTCGACCAGCAGTCAGCGTCGCCCTTGAGGACCAGAACCGGAAGCGCGCGCTGCTTGGCGGCGACGACCGCATGCCGCAGGGTTTCGCAATCCTCGGAGGACATCGCGCCGTTATGGAAGCGGAAATCGAGAAAGCCGACGCCGTTCTCCTCATGATAGCGGCAGAGTTCGGGGCCGGCGATCTCATGCAGGTCTGCCGCTTCGGCGCCGAGAAGCCGGCCGGCCGGCAGTTTCAGGCTCCGCGCCTCCGGCCGGCGGAGATGGCCGATCCAGAGCGCGCCGTCCCGGAAGGCCATGGCGACCGACTGCCGGGATCGGCCGAGCATCGTTCCGGGCAGCCCAGAGAGCCCGGCAGCCAGCTCGGCGTCAAACGCCAGATAGCTCTGTCCGGCGATAGTCAGCACAGCACCGGGGTCGCCATCCGAGGCACGGATGATGCCAAGCGCTTCCTCCGCGGAATGACGTGCGGGATCGAGCGTCCGGTCCGACTTGCGGCAGGCGGGCCGCTCGCGGCCCCTGCCCCAGTTCGCCGGCATGACTGGGCCATTCCCGCGTCCGAGGCGCTCGATCGCTTCGAAGACACAGGCCGCGGCAGCCTCGGTCACTTCGTGCCGGTAGATGCTCGATTTCCGTGCCGCCCGCATCGGGAATTCCCGCCATGCCCAGACCGGCCCGGCATCCATCTCCTCCCGCGCCTCGATCAGCGTCACGCCCCAGGTCGTCTCGCCGTCGAGGATCGCCCAGTCGAGCGCGCTTGGGCCGCGATCACCCCGGATGCCGGGGTGGACGATCAGGCAGTGCGTCCGCCGCCAGACATCGGCCGGAATGGGCCGCTTGAGGAAGGGCGCGATGACGAGATCGGGCGCGAACAGCGCGACCGCCTCGCGTGTCAGGTCGCCATGAATGTCGAGTTCGACCGAGACCTCGTGCCCCGCCCGTCTGAGATCGATATGCAGGCGCTGGGAAAGCGAATTGAAGCTGTGGCAGAGGAGCAGGATGCGCATCACCGTCCTCAGCAGATCCGGGGCAGTTGCTCGCCCGACAGCCAGTCGACGATCCGGCCGCCGCCGAACGAGGTCGCCATCTGCACGAAGTAATTATCATCCGCCACGACATGGCCGATCAACGCCGACTCCTTACCGAGAGGATGAGCGCGCATCGCCGCGAGCACCGCGTTGGCACCCTCCGGCGCGACCACGGCCACCAGCTTGCCCTCGTTGGCGACATTAAGCGGATCGAGCCCGAGGAATTCGCAAGCCGCGGCGACTTCAGGCTTGAGCGGGATCGCCTCCTCGTCGATGCGGAAACCGACCTTCGACTGGCTGGCGATCTCGTTCAGCGTCGCAGCGATACCGCCGCGCGTCGGATCGCGCATCAGCCTGATATGCTGCCCGCCGGCCGCAACCATTGCCGCCACAAGCCCGTGCAGCGCGGCACTGTCGGAGACGATGGCCGTATCGAATTCCAGGTTCTCGCGCTTCGACATCACGGCGACACCGTGGTCGCCGATCGAGCCGGAGACGATCACTGCATCGCCCGGCCGGGCGGCATCGGCGCTGAAATCGAGCCCGTCGGGCACCCTGCCGACAGCGGCCGTCGAGATGAAGATGCCGTCGGCCTTGCCGCGCTCGACCACCTTGGTGTCGCCGGTGATGATCGGCACGCCGGCCTCGCGCGAGGCCGCACCCATGCTGTCGGCGATGCGTTCGAGATCGGCGAGCGAGAAGCCCTCCTCGATGATGAAACTCGCCGAGAGATAGAGCGGCACCGCGCCAGCCATGGCAATGTCGTTGATCGTGCCGTGGACGGCGAGCATGCCGATATTGCCGCCGGGGAAGAAGAGCGGCGAGACGACATAGCCGTCCGTCGTCATCACCATGCGCCCGCTCTGCACCGTGAACGCCGACTGGTCGTTGCCGGCGCGCAGCCAGTCATTGTCGAAGGCCTTGTGGAAGATGCCCTCGATCAGCTGGCCCATGGCCCGGCCGCCGGCACCATGCGAGAGATCGACGCGGCCATTGGCGATATCGAGCTTTCGCTTGTAGGCCTTGATCATCATGTTCATGCGACCGCCCTCCCGGCATCCATCTGCCGCGCCTTCTCACGGAAGCGGCCATAGGTCCAGTGCGCGGCGCAGGCGCCTTCCGACGACACCATGCAGGAGCCCATCGGCGTGTCCGGGGTGCAGACCGTGCCGAACAGCTTGCAGTCGGCCGGCTTCTTGACGCCACGCAGGATCGCGCCGCATTCGCAGGCCGGATTGTCCTTGGCGGCCGGCGTCTCCATCGAAAAGCGCTTCTCGGCATCGTAGGCCGCATATTGCGGCCGAAGCCTGAGCGCACCACAGGGGACCTCACCGAGACCCCGCCATTCGAAGCTCTCGCGGAGTTCGAAGAAGTTGGCGACCTCGGCCTGTGCCTTCTCGTTGCCAAACGTGGTCACCGCACGGATATACTGGTTTTCCACCTCGTGGCGGCCTTCGTTGACCTGCTGGACGAGCATCAGGATCGCCTGGATGACATCGAGGGGCTCGAAGCCCGCCACGACAACCGGCTTCCGGAATTCCTCGGCGAAGAATTCGTAAGGCTCGGTGCCGATCACGGTCGAGACATGGGCAGGGCCGATGAAGCCGTCGATCTTGATCGTGCCGAGCTTGCGGACGTCGGGGCTCTCTAGGATGTTCTGGATCGCCGCGGGCGTCAGCACGTGATTGCAGAAGATCGAGAAATTGCGGAGGTCCTTCGCGATCGCCGCCTTGAGCGCCAGCGCCGTCGGCGGCGTCGTGGTCTCGAAGCCGATAGCGAAGAACACGACCTCGCGGTCGGGTTCGGCCTCGGCGATCCGGAGCGCGTCGAGCGTCGAATAGACCATGCGGATATCGGCGCCGGCCGCCTTGGCCTTGAGCAGGCTCGATCCGTTCGAGCCCGGCACCCGCATCAGGTCGCCATAGGTGCAGAGCGTGATCTCGGGCCGCAGGGCAAGCGCGATGGCCGCATCGATGCGGCCGATCGGCAGCACGCAGACGGGACAGCCCGGCCCATGGATCATCTTCACATTCGGCGGCAGCAGGTCTTCCAGGCCATAGCGGGAAATCGCATGGGTGTGCCCGCCGCAGAATTCCATGAAATGATACGAACGCGCCGGGTCGGCAAGGGCGGCGATCTGCCGGGCGATGTCCTTGGCGAGCCTGCCGTCGCGATATTCGTCGATATATTTCATGCCGCATCTCCCATCGCAGCTTCACGGATCAGGGCCAGTGTCCTCTCCGCCTCCTCGGGATCGATCTTGGCGAGCGCACAGCCGACATGCAGCACCACGTAGTCGCCGACCTTCACGTCATCGACGAGCGCCGTCGAAACGATCTTCGAGACGCCGTCGAGCGTGACCTTCGCCATGTTGTCGGGTAGTACTTCCTTGACCTGGACCGGTATGGCTAGGCACATGTCCGGTTCTCCTCCATTAATGCTTGTTAGTTCATGACGACCTGCCGCGCATGGGCCGCCTGGCCGAGCGCGATGCCGCCGTCATTGGCGGGTGCGAGACGCGGCAGGTATGGTTCGAGGCCTCGGCTCTTCAAAGCTCGTACGAGACCTTCCGCAAGCACGCGGTTCATCATGCATCCTCCGCCGAGCGCGACCTGCCGGGTGCCAAGCGCGGCGACGCCACCGGTCGCCCAATCCGCCAGACCCGCGATCAGCGTGCCGTGAAAGAGGTCGGCAGCCTCGGTGCCGCGCAGACCCCGTTCGGCGAGGCGCAGGATGAGTGGCCGGAAATCAAGCGCCCCGTCGGTGATCGAATATCCGCCGGCGAGGCAACGCGGTGCCTGGACCAGAGCCTCGAACTCCATCGCGGCCTGTCCTTCGTAGCCCTGGACGAGGCGAACACCCGCGATCGCCGCCGCGGCGTCGAACATCCGGCCGAGACTGCTCGTCACCGAGGGACGCAAGCCGCGTTCGAACATCGCGGTAAGTTGTGCCACGCCGGAATGGTCGGGCCAGAACCGTGGCGCGAGGTCGATCCGCCCGGCTGCCTGAAGCGCCGCGACACCCATGCGCCAGGGCTCGCGCGCCGCGCGGTCGCCACCCGGCAGCGACAGGGGCATGAGAGATCCCGCGCGATGCCAGCGGGGACCGTCGACGGCGAGCATTTCGCCGCCCCAGCTCGTGCCGTCGGTGCCGAAGCCGTGGCCGTCGAGCGCAAGGCCGAGAACCGGCCCCTGAAGGCGATGCTCCGCCGCCACGGCCGCGACATGGGCGAGATGGTGCTGGACCGGCACGAAGGGCAGGTTCAAGCCCTCCGCCATCCGGACCGAGCGGAAATCCGGATGCAGGTCGCAGGCGGCGAATTCCGGCTTCACATCCAAGACCGAACAGAGATGGCTGATCGCCTCGCGCTGGAAACGGATCGCCTCGGCATTGTCGAGCCCGCCGACATGCTGGGAGAGAAACGCCTCGCGGCCGCGCGTGATGCAGACGGTGTTCTTGAGGTCGGCGCCGGTGGCGATCACGCAAGGACCATCCGCGCCGAGATCGACAGGCTCCGGCACGAAGCCACGGGCGCGGCGGATGAAAGCGGGCGCGCCGTCGATCACCTGCATGACGGAGTCGTCGGCGCGGACGGCGATGTCACGGTCATGGGTGACGATCAGGTCGGCGATCGCTGAGAGGCGGCGCGCGGCATCGGCATTGTCGGCGACCAACGGCTCGCCGCCGGGATTGGCACTGGTCGCGACCAACGCGGGGGGACAGTGCGGAGAGGCGAGCGCATCGAGCAGTAGATGATGAAGCGGCGCATAGGCGAGCATCAGCCCGATGCGGCGGAGACCGGGCGCGATCCCGCCTGCAACCGCACCGGCCCGGGCTTCGACGAGCACGATCGGACTGGCCGGAGAGACCAGCAGCGCCTCTTCGGCTTCGGTCGGCTTCGCGAACTGCCGCGCCGCCTCGATATCGCGCACCATCACGGCGACGGGCTTCTCATCGCGCGCCTTGCGCTGCCGCAGGAGGGCGACCGCCGCATCGTTGCGCGCGTCGCAGACGAGATGGAAGCCGCCGATCCCCTTGAGCGCGACGATCGCGCCGTCCTGGAGCCGGGCCGCTACTTCCGCGATGGGATGGCTGAGCTTCGGGCCGCAATCGGGGCAGGCAACAGGCTCGGCATGGAAGCGCCGGTTCTCCGGATCGACATAGTCAGCCGCGCAGGCCCGGCACATCGGAAAGGACGCCATCGACGTTTGCGCCCGGTCATAGGGCAGCGCGCGGGTGATGGTGAAGCGCGGGCCGCAATGGGTGCAGTTGACGAAGGGATAGCCGAAGAAGCGGCTCGCGGGATCGGTCAGTTCGCGGCGGCATTCGTCGCAGGTCGCGGCATCGGCCCCGATCCGGGTCGCGCTCTTGCCGCCCAGGCTTTCGAGGATTTCGAACTGCTCGCCGCCGGCGGGCGGAAGCTCCAGAACATCGATCGAGTCGATGCGGGCAAGGGGTGGCGCATAGGCGCGGATCGCATCGGGAAAGCGACCGGCATCCTCACCCTCGATCTCGATCAGCACGCCGGCGCTGTCATTGAGCACGAAGCCGGAAAGCCGCATCGTCCGCGCCAAGCGGAGGGCGAAAGGCCGGAAACCGACGCCCTGCACGGCGCCGCAGACCCGGAGCCTGAGGCGCCGGATCGGGCTTTCCATCTGTCGTGCGAGAGCCGGCGCCATGGTTTATGCCACCTTCGGCCGAGCGGCCCGCCGGGCGGCGGAGGCTTCGAGCCAGGCATAGAAGGCCTCCATGCCCTCGCCCGTGCGCGCCGAAACGGTCAATGTCTGCAGCCGCGGATTAACGCGCAGCGCGTTGGCGATGCAGAAGCCCACATTGAAATCGAGATGCGGCAGCAGGTCGGCCTTGTTGAGGATCATCAGGTCGGCCGCCGCGAACATGTCGGGATATTTGAGCGGCTTGTCCTCGCCCTCGGTGACGGACAGTACCACGACCTTGTGTGCTTCGCCGAGATCGAAGGCGGCGGGACAGACGAGGTTCCCGACATTTTCGATGAACAGCATCGAGCCGGGCTCGGGCGCGAGATCCTCCACCGCGTGGCCGACCATGTGGGCGTCGAGATGACAGCCCTTGCCGGTATTGATCTGGATGGCGCGGGCGCCGGTCTCGCGGATGCGCGCCGCATCGTTCGACGTCTGCTGGTCGCCTTCGATGACGCTGATGGTGACGCGATCCCTGAGGTCGGTGATCGTCCGGACCAGCAGGCTGGTCTTGCCCGAGCCGGGGCTGGAGACGAAATTCAGCGCGAAGATGCCGTTGCGGTCGAAATAGCGCCGGTTCGCGGCGGCATAGCCATCGTTCTTCGAGAGGATGTCGCGCTCGACCTGGATGATCCGCTCCTGGCTCATGCCGGGAACATGAACGCCGGCTATGCCCTTGCCATAGTGGACGCTGCCGTCTTCGCCATGATGATGGTCGTGCTCGTGGTCACCATGGGCATGGTGATGGGCGTGACCATCGTCATGATGGTGATGGTGGTGGTGCCCATGGCCGTGGTCATGGTCATGGTGATGCCCATGACCCCCGGCCTCGTGCTCGTGGCCCTCGATGGCCGACGTCCCGCAACCGCATACCGTGCACATCAGATCACCTCCATATCCCTGATCTTCAATTCGTCGCCGGCCGTCATCTGGACGCGATGCCGGCCGCAGTCAGGGCAGGCCCCGAACCGCTCCTCCAAGGCCACCGTCTTGCCGCAATCGAGGCACCAGCCCTCACCGGCGATCCGGTTGATCTCAAGCGTTGCGCCATCGGCGATTGTGCCATGCCTGACAGCTTCATAGCAGAAGAGCAGCGCATCCGGATTGACATGACTCAAGACTCCGACATCGAGCCGGATCGACTTGACGCGCGTCACGCCGTTCTGTCGCGCCGTGTCGCAGGCGATTTCGATCACGCTTTCCATCAATGACATTTCATGCATCGGCCGCCTCCCTGATATCGACGTCGAAGGCCACGCAGGGGTCGAACAGCACCGCGAGAAGCGATACCGACCGTATGGCTGTGTCGCCGGTCCCTATAGGTGAAGACAGCAGCGTCTCGACGAAGGGACCGGCCGGATGGAAATTCCACTCGGTCGGCGCGAGAATCCGGTAGGCCGAGAGCCTGCCATCGGCGCCGATCTCCGCCTGATGATAAAGCCTGCCGCGCGCACATTCCACCGCGCCGTAGCCGCCGGCGCCCGGCGTCGGGCCGCCGCCGGCGAGGGACGCCCAGTCGAGCGCGCCATCGCCAAGGATGGAGCCAAGCTGGTCGAGCGAGGCGCGAACGTCGGCTATCCGCGCGCGAAGGCGTTGCGCCAGATGGGGGCCTTCCTGCGAGCTGGCCGGGGCAAGGCGAACATAGGCGCCGGTCTCGACGACGCGGCCGCGCAGATGCGGAAGGCTGGCATAGCCGGGTTCCGTGCAGAGCCGCACGACAACGTCGGCGTCGTCCCTGCTGGTCAACGGGTCCGGGCTGTGGCCGGCGAAGATATGGTCGTGCTCGACATCCTCAAGCATCGCCGCGCAAGCCGTTCCCTTCATGGGAGCATCGGCCTCGCGCGTGACGCCGAGTGCTGCGGCCGCCGCCGTCAGCCTCTCGACCGGCAATTCGAGATGCGCGCGATCGACCTTGCCGGCCTTGACCCTGGCGATGATCGCCTGCGAGGCGGCCAGCGCATCGCGGAGATGCCTGCCGGCGGACGCGGCCAGCGTGACGGGAAGGGGCACCGGCCATTGGAGAATGAGGGCGCGCAGGGTCTCGAATATGCGTTCGGCGAGCAGGCCCAACCCTGCGCCGATCCGCTCATCATCGCTCATCGCACGATCTGTGGCATTGAGGGTCGCGAGGCGGGCGGCCACCGACTGGGCAAAGCCGCAGAGCGAAAAGACCTGGCCCGCAAGCAGCGGCGCCTCGTCGGCTATGCGGCCGAGAAACATGCATGTCAGGCCCTGCGGGCGGCTTGCCGCAACCGCGACCGAGCAGGCGAGGCAGCGCGATACCGCGACCTGGATCCTGATCGTGCCGGCGCCGAGAAGGAAGGTCATTTCGCCATCTCCTCGCGCTTGCGGAATTGGCCGCGCAGCAGATCTCGCCGGTTCACCGCGGCGGGTGGCGCCGGCGGCGGTTCGAGCGTGGCGGGATCGAAGAAGGCGCGGACGGCCTCCTCGGCCGTGGCGAGTGCTGCCTCCATCGTGGCGAATTCGAAGACCGGCGAGAACAGGGAACAAGAATCCACCCTGCCGACGCCGTCGAGTTCGCCAGTGATGAACTCGACCTCGCCCGCCGGCAGCCCGACGCGCAATGTCGTGCCGGAGACGGCGGCGGCCGATGGCGCGCCATCCGGCAGGTCGACCGCCACGAGGTTCATGAACCAGGGCGTGGTGACGATGCCGAAGGCGCGCGCCCCAAAGGCGCGGAAACCGGTCGCGGCAACGCCGAGCGCCGGGTTGCAGATCGGCACATCCACCATGGCTGTGGCATGGATATGCCGATAGCAATCCTCGAGCCGAGCCCCGAGCTGACGGGCCGGATCGGGCCCGACCGGTTCCGCACGCTCAGCGTCCATCGCCCAGCCTCATGAACTTGGACTGCAGCGCATCGCAGTTCGGACAACGCCAGTCCTCGGGCAGGTCGGCGAAGGCCGTGCCCGGCGGGATCTGCCAGACCGGATCGCCTTCGGCCGGATCATAGACATGCCAGCAGATGCCGCATTCCATCCGGTCCTCGTCCGACAAGGTCTCGCGCTTGCCGAAATTCTCGAAGGCGCTCATTTGAAATAGGCCTCCTCGATCTCGCGGAGTCGCATTTCGGAATCGCGGAAGTCCTCCTCCGCAGCCACGGCGACCGAGGGTATGTCGCAGATCTCCAGCGTATCGAGGATGATCGTGTCCATGGCGTTGTAGAACTGCACCGACCAGACATTGCGCGCGCCGGTCGCCACGATACGGCAGGTGCCATAACCGCGCGAGGTGAGTTGCACCGGGCCTGCGCCCAGCGTCTCCTGCAGGAAGGCCATGTCCTCCGGGCTCATGGGGAAAAGCGAGAAGGTGATGACATGGGTCGGTTCGCCGTCGCGGTAGCGGGCCGCCCGGTCGCCGACCTCGGTCAGCACCGGCATGACGTTCATGGCGCCGGCCGGGGCCGGACCATGGCTGATCGATGGGTGCAGCGCCGAACAGGCCTGACGGACTGCGGCCGGGATGCTCGCCACCTCGACATAGTCGCCGATCAGACGGCCTTCGACATCGGTGAACCGGATGCGCCAGACGCCGGCCATGACGGCCTCCTGCATCTGCGCCGTGATGCCGTTGGCAAGTGCGGCGACGCCCGCGACCTCGCCTTCGCCCAGCGTCTGGGTGATCAGCTCGCGGTCGTCCTCGGGATAATCCGTGATGTCGAACAGCCGACCCGGCGCGCCGGCCTTCTGCACCGCGAGTGCATCGGCGATGTCGGGCAGGAGCATCGCCGTCCGCCGACAGCGCCGGATCATTTCCTCGGCGCTGCTGGTGGCGAGGAAATTGATCTTGCGCGCGCGGAGCGGCGGCTCGGCGCCGATCGGCATCACCGTCATCGCGGCGTCTTCACCTTCGGGGGCTACCCAGAAACCGGCCTTCATCGCACGATCTCCTTGCCGGCATGGGTGATCTCGACCTTCGGACCGCCCGAGGCGACCATGACCGGTGCGTCGGGCGCCAGCCAGGCTCCGATCTTGTCGACATATTCCGACCAGTCGCGGATCTTTCCGATCACGCCCACCGGCTGATCGCGGCGCGTGACGACAAGGCTTGGCATGACGACCACATTGAAGCGGGCCTTGAGCTTGTCCTCTGCCGCACGCCGCACCACGGCGCCCCGCAAGCGACCGCGATAGTGGCCGAGCAGTTCGGGCAGGACCACGGCGACGTCATCGGCCTCGGGCCGCTGCGCCGGATCGCCGGTGAAAAACAGCACAGCATTATCAGGCTCGCCCGCGGCAGGGGCCAGGAAGGCATCGATCGTCGTCTCGTCGACGACGGGCAGGCGCGCCCGCTCGCTCAGGGCGCGGACCAGGGCAGATGGCATTGTCTCCTCCACAAATCATCATGCAAGTGTTCTGCAAGATGATCTGCAAACAGCGTGCCAGATCGGAGGAAGTTGGATTCCATTGATCTGGAAGGGAAATTTTCGCTGGAGAGAAGTATCGCCGGCCGCGAGATGGAAAGTCAATTTCCAGATTGGAAATTTTCTTTTCAGATGTCGCGCAAATGCGCCGGCAGTTCCGGCTCGCGCGTGAGGAGGTCCGCAAAGAGATTGTCGAAGGCGCGGCCCTCGACCGCCTCGGCGAGGCCGGCCAGCGCGTCGTCGATCGCGCGCGCCTCCTCGGCATCAAGCACGCGGATTGCGGAGCCAAGATGGGTGAGCACATGGGTTCCCGGAGACTGCGGGCCGACCAGCATCAGGGAGATGGAGGCCACCTCGCCATGTCGTTCGCACTGGGCAACGAATTCGTTGCCTGCGATGACCTGCATGGGAATGCCGATGCACATGCGCTTCACCTTGGTTCTGGACTTGCGAAATCGGGAGCCGCAGGGCGCAGGGGTGCCCGTACGGCTCCCGTCAGGCCGAAGCCTTGGGAGAAAGTGCGGTTCAGCCGCTGAGCAGTGCAGCGCCGGCAAGAGCGACAGCCGCACCCGCAATGCGGGCGACGATCTGACTTGCCCGGCCGAACCGGAGCGAGGCGAGCCCGATGCCGAGGCCATGCAGCGCGATGGTCGCGGCCAAGAACCCGGCCACATAGCCCGTTGCGTTCGCCATCGCCGGCAGTTCGGCGCCGTGCGCCTGTCCGTGGAAGAGCGCAGCTATGCCAACGATGGCCGCGGCGACAGGCGTGGGAACCTTCACCTCGAAGGCCACCAGCAGGCCAAGCACCGCGACGGTCAGTGCGATCGCGGTCTCGATCATCGGAAGCGCGGCGCCTTGGATGCCGAGAATGCCGCCGACGGCCATGACAGCGACGAAAGCCAATGGCACGATCCAGCGCGCCCTGCCGCCGAGCGTCGACGCCCAGAAGCCGACGGCCACCATCGCAAGCATGTGGTCGAGGCCGCTGAACGGGTGGGCGAGGCCTGCCAGCGTGCCATCGGAATGCAGCCCGACATGGGCATGGGCGACGCCCGGCAGCGTCAGCGCGGCGAATGCCGCTACAATTCTCCGGTAATTCATGGAATCCTCCTCAGTGGCTCAGCGCGGCCGGTTCGGCGCGCCGCTCATAGCGTTCGAAATCGATGTCGTTCTCGAGGAGCGGCGATGCCTCCGCCCCTTCCGGCCGCGCGGTGACCGCAACGCCCCACGCCCTCAGCACCCGGACCGCGGTCTCTACGGCGGCGGGTATCACCGCCTTGACCGGCGCGGTCAGCGGACCGCCCCAGTCCTCAAGATCGAGCGGCTGGCAACCGATCAGCGTCAGCCGCTCGGGATAGTGGCCCATCAGATCGGCGGCGCTCAGCACTTCCTGGAAGCCGGTCTGGTGCAGGCTCATCTTCTTGGCGCCGGTGAATTTCGGCACCTCGTCGTCCTCCACCACCTTCATCGTGCCCGGCTCGAGGCCGTAGTCGATGGCGTCGAAGACGATCAGCCGGTCGTGCTCATTGACGAACTGCACGAGGTAGAGCCCTTGGGTGCCGCCATCGAGGATGGTGACATTCTCGGGCACTTCATAGCTCCTGTGGAACTGCTCCACCGCGCGTACGCCAAAACCTTCGTCGGCCCAGAGGATGTTGCCGATGCCGAGCACGAGGATGCGCGGCGAAGAGGAGGATGGGATGGCCATCTAGTCCTCCCTGTCCTTGAAGAGCCGCTCGCCCGAGATCATCGACGAGATGATGCTCTGCCGACTCATGATGTCTTCGCGCACGGCCACGTAGATGTGGACCATGACGAAGACGAGGATCACCCACATGCCGAGATGATGGAAGGTGTGGATGTCCTGGCTGTTCGGCCAGATCGAGAACACCCAGCCGAAGAGGGAATATTCCCAGCTGTCGCGGCCGGCGCCCTCGCTGTAGAGCGCGAATCCCGTGATCACCATGAAGAACAGCGGCAGGGTGAACATCAGGAACATGGTGAACTGAGCGAGCGGATTATGGCCGACATATTTCTTGGGCTGCCGCGCGAGGAACGTGTACCAGCGGACCTCATGGAGCCATTCCTTCCAGAAGCGACCGCTCCAGAACGGCACGTAGAAGATCTGGCGGGCATGGATGTTGCCGACGAAGGCCCAGTAGACCCGGAGGATCAGGAACACGGCGAGGACCTGCCCCGCCGCGAAATGGACGAAGCGGATATAACCCATCAGGAAGTTGGCGCTCGCCTCGCCCGGCACCGAAGGCAGGGGCGAGGCGATGAAATAGCCGGTCAATGCCAGCGTCAGGATCGCGAAGGCGTTGACCCAGTGCCAGATGCGCACCGGGGCCTCGTAGACATAGACGCTCTGGCGCTCGATGGCCTTTTCGCCATGCGCGTCGGCAGCGGCGAGGTTCTCATGGACCGTCATGACCGTCCCTCCTCACCGGACCTGAACCTTGGCCATTTCCTGTCCGTCCGGGCTCATGACATGCGTCGAGCAAGCCAGGCACGGGTCGAAGGAATGGATGGTTCTTAGGATTTCGAGGGGCTGAGTGGGGTCGGACATCGGCGTGTCCATCAGCGACGCCTCGAAGGCGCCGATATTGCCGGCGGGATCGCGCGGGCTGCCGTTCCAGGTCGTGGGTACGACACACTGGTAATTGTCGATCTTGCCGTCTTTGATCTTGATCCAGTGGGCGAGCGCGCCGCGCGGCGCCTCAGTGAATCCGACGCCCTTGACCTCCTTCGGCCAGGTCTCCGGCTTCCATTTGTCGACAAAGGCGGTGGCGGAGTCGCCGGCCTTGATATTGGCGATCAGCTTATTCTGAAAGTAGCGCATCTGGTGGCCGGCCCAGCTCGACTCGAGCGCGCGCGCCGCGGTACGGCCAAGTGTCGAGAACAACGCCGACACCGGCAGGTCGAGATCCTTTAGCACCTTGTCGACGGGATCCTTGAACTCGGCCTTGTTCTGGGCATAGCCCACGACCCAGCGCGCGAGCGGCCCAACTTCCATCGCATTCCCGCGCCAGCGCGGCGCCTTGATCCAGGAATACTTCGCGCCCTCGTCGAGCTCCACGATATTGGTCTTGGTTCCCTTGGCATTGGGGCCGAGCTCATAATGCGGCTCGGTGATGCCGTCCCAGGGGTGAAGGCCCTTGGTCTCGTCGGGATATTTGTACCAGGAGTGGGTGACGAACTCCTGTATCTGCTCGGGGTCGGCATGATCGACGGGCAGGACTTCGGCCAGATTGCCATTGATGATCGCGCCGCGCGGCAGCTTGAGGCTCGACTCCGAATAGTCATTTGCGTGTTCCGGCACATCGCCATAGGCAAGCACGTTCTTGCCGGACAAGCCACCGCCATAGAGCCAGTCCTTGTAAAAGGAACCGATGGCCATGATGTCGGGCACATAAACCTTGTCATTGAACTCGATGATCTGATCAATGATCGAGGTCACCATGTTGAGCCGTTCCATGTTGATCGCGCCAACGGAGCCCGTGCCATCGATATTGATCGGACAGGGCACGCCGCCGACGAGCCAGTTCGGATGAGGGTTCTTGCCGCCGAAAATCGTGTGGATCTTCACGATCTCCTTCTGGAAGTCGAGCGCCTCGAGATAATGCGCCACAGCCATCAGGTTTGCTTCCGGCGGCAGCTTGTAGGACGCATTGCCCCAATAGCCGTTCTTGAAGGGCCCGAGCTGGCCAGACTCGACGAATTTCTTGAGCCGTGTCTGGATGTCCTTGAAGTAGCCAGGCGAGGACAGCGGCCAGTCGGAGACGGACTGCGCCAGCGCCGAGGTCGCCTTCGGGTCGGCCGACAGCGCCGAGACCACGTCGACCCAGTCGAGTGCGTGCAAGTGATAGAAGTGCACGACATGGTCATGCACCTGCAGCGCGAGCTGCATCAGGTTGCGGATCGAATTGGCATTCTCAGGAATGGTGATGCCAAGCGCATGCTCGACCGCGCGCACCGAGGTCAGCGCATGGGTACCCGTGCACACCCCGCAGATGCGTTCGGTGAAGGCCCAGGCGTCGCGCGGATCGCGATTCCTGAGGATGACCTCGATACCGCGCCACATCGTGCCGGTCGACACGGCGTTGCGGATGATGTTGTTTTCGTCGACATTCACCTCGACCCGCATATGCCCCTCGATGCGGGTGACGGGATCGACGACGATGCGCTTGCCGGAATTGTCCAGCGTGAAGCCGTTGGGTGTCTGGATCGTCATGATGGTGCTTCCTGCCCTTGATGTTTATGCGTCGGCTTTTTCGCGCTTGGTGGTCACGCGCTTGACTGCAGTGACCGCCGCATGCGCGGCGACCGCTCCGCCGACGACGCCGGCCGCAGTCAGGCCAACCGTGTCGGCATTCGCCTCGACGCCAAATTGATGGAGGTTGGTCAGCCGGTCATAGAAGCTGCCATTGTCCCAGAAGCCGTCTTCGGAGCAGCCGATGCAGCCATGGCCCGACTGAATGGGGAAAGATACCCCGCCGTTCCAGCGCACGGTGGAGCAGGCATTGTAAGTGGTCGGGCCCTTGCAGCCCATCTTGTAGAGACAATAGCCCTTGCGCGCGCCCTCGTCGTCCCATTCCTCGACGAACTGGCCGGCATCGAAATGGGGGCGGCGATAGCACTTGTCGTGAATGCGCTGGGAATAGAACATCTTCGGCCGGCCCTGCCGGTCGAGTTCAGGCAGCTTGCCGAAGGTGGTGATGAAGGTCACGACGCCCGTCATCACCTCGGCGATGGGGGGACAGCCCGGAACCTTGATGATCGGTTTGTCGAGGATCACTTTGTCGATCGGCGTCGCCTGGGTCGGATTGGGCTTGGCCGCCTGGACGCAGCCCCAGGAGGCGCAGGCGCCCCAGGCGATAATCGCCATTGCGTCCTCGGCCATCCATTTCAGCTTCTCGACGAAGGGCCGGCCGCCGTCGATGCAGAACATGCCGTCCTCGTTGAGCGGGGGATTGCCTTCAACGGCGAGGATGTACTTGCCCTTGTACTTCTCCTTGGTCTCCTCGAGGATCGCCTCGGCCTGATGACCGGCGGCGGCCATGATCGTATCGTCATAGTCGAGCGAGATCATCGACAGCACGACATCCTTGACCAGCGGATGGGCCGAGCGGATGAAGCTTTCGGAACAGCAGGTGCATTCGAGCCCATGCATCCAGATGACGGGCACTCGCTCCTTGGTCTCGAGCGCCTCGGCCATCGCGGTCGCGGCACCTGGAGCGAAGCCCAGGCTCGCGGCGGTGAGGCTGCAGAACTTGGTGAAACTGCGCCGGGTAATTCCCTGGCGGCGGATGACGTCATAAAAGGTTTCGGCAGCTGCCATGTTGCTCCTCCAGCAAACCCATCCCGATCGCATCGCCTGGATAAACATCCGGGCTCTGTCGTGAAGAGCTTTGCAAGAAGCGGACCAGTTCGTATTCCGGCGCTTGATTTCCTTCTATGTAACTGAAACAATTTACCTATTTTAGCGACGCCGCGCGTCCGTCCATCCTGTCGGCGGAAGGTTGGCGGAAAGCCACCTTTCAGCGCTGAAAGCCGCATGACCGCCCTGCGGAGGCGAATCAATGCGCAGTGCAGACCATGCAGGGGTCGAAGGAGCGAATCACATGTTGCAGGGCCGCGGACTTCGCACCCATTCCCCGAGTGTCGAGGCCGGCAAGGGCGGCCTCCAACGGGCCGGGCACGCCGGCCGCGTCGCGCGGTGAAAAGTTCCAGGTGGTGGGGGCGATGATCTGGTAGCGCTCGATCGGGTCGTCGCGAATGCTCACCCAATGACCGAGCGCGCCCCGCGCCGCTTCGACGAGACCGGCCCCCTCGGCATTCTCAGGCAGGGCGAAGTGGCTGGAAAACTCATCCTTGAGCCGCAGTTCGCGCAGCCATCCGCCCATGGAATGGACCAGAAGCGCCGTCTCGATCAGCCGAGCGACGATCCGGGTGCGGACCGACGTACCGCCGTCACGCGCGATCAGCGACAGGATGAGAGGATGCCCGGCAACGGCAAGCCGCGCAACCGCGCCGGCCTCGGCCGGAGCCTTGGCGAGACGCGGCGCCTTGGCCCAGGAATAGGCTTTCTCTTTCTCGGCGGTCGGAACGGTTTCGGCATTCCATGGGCGGTCGCCGGTCTCCAGGAACCAGGAATGGGCCACGTCCTCGGATATGCCGCCGGCGTCGAGCGGCAGGATTGTGCCGTCAGCCTGGGCGACACCCGCAGGCAGGAGCGATCCCTCGGCCGTGTGGTAGGCACCGTAAGAGAGCAGCCAGCCCGGCCCCTTGCCGAGACGCGAAAGCGCCAGATCCTCCGCCAGCCGGAGGAAGAAGCGGAAGTCGCCCGCCATACCCTCAGCATAAGCCGCGAGTTCATCCTCCGTCTCCAGCGACAGGATCGTATCGAGCGAGTCGCCATAGAGCGACTGTTCGAGAAAGACCTGGAATTCGCCGAGCAGGGTCGCGAGCTGGACCCGCTCGCCGACATCGATGGCGCGCGTCGTGCCGCCGGGCTGGAAGGCGAGCGAATGCGGCCATTTGCCGGCGATCACGCCCATGACCTCGAGCAGCCGCTTGCGCATCGGCAGGAACTGTGCCGAACCGCTGCCGCTCACCGCCTTGAAGCGCGGCACGGCCTCGCCGAACCAGGGCCGCCCGGCATACTCGTCGCGGGCGAAATCCGGCATGAAGAACAGATAGAAATGCGTCAGATGGTCGGCGATGTTTTCCGCCGCATGCGCGAGATTGGCGGCGATATAGCCGTTGGGCGCCGCGCGTCCGCCGGCAAGATTGCGCAGCGCGGTCGCGGCGGCGATCGACTGCGACACCGAGCAGATGCCGCAGATACGCGGCGCGATTACCAGTGCATCCAGCCCCGGCCGGCCGCTCAGTATCTGCTCGAAGCCGCGATAAAGCGTCGTGGTGACCTCGGCTCGCTCGATGATGCCGTCCCTGATATCGAGCGCGACTTCGAGATCACCCTCCACCCGATTGAACGGCCCGGCGATGATGCGGCTCATGCACCCACATCCTTATTGCGCCGGGTATCAAGAACAACGCGGTCGGAGGTGGCGTTCTCCCGCACCCGGTCGGGTGTCGCCGACTTGGAGAGCGCGGCCAGCGCCACAAACCAGGCCTTGGGCATGTCCCGAGGCAGACCCACCGGTATACCTCCGATCTTTGGCGTTTCGAGAAAGCCCGTTTGATCCTCGAAAGCAGGCTCGGTACAAGCGACACAGGAGAAGCCGCCATGGGTACAGGAGCCGCTACCATTCCAGCCACGCTGATTGCAGTCGCCGGCGGCCTGGGTTGCCTTGCAACCGAGATGTTCCATCATGCAGCCGAGATCGGAGAATTTTTCCGCACTCGCCTTGAACTCGTAATATTCGTTGCGCTCGCAACCATGATGGGCGAGCGTTTTCGTATAGAATTTTGGCCTGCCGAGCAGGTCAAGGTCGCGTTCATCGAAATCACCCATTTGCAGTGCGACGATCGTCTCCATGATCCAGCCGGGATGCGGCGCACATCCCGCGACATTGATGACAGGGAGACCTGACAAGGAACGATAATCAGCGCTGAGCGCGCCCCCCACCTCCGAGCCCTCATACTGGAGGCCGCAAGCTTCAATTGGATCAGGCGCCGCTGCATGGATGCCGCCATAGGAGGCGCAGGTCCCGACCGCGATGCAGTGCCTGGCGCGAGGCGCCAGCCGCCTGATCCAGTCGAACATCGTTCGGCCAGTCCCACCCAGCCGATTGAACAGACCGGTGCCGTTCGGACCGCGCAGGACGGAACCTTCGATACACAGGAAATCGAGCGGGGTCCGGCCCTCGGACACCGCCTCGAGGATATCGACCGCCTCAGCGCCGCTTTCTTCACTCAGGGAGGGATGCCAGAGGAGCTCGATGCCGAAGGATCTGAGCTCCCGAGCCCAGCCCTGCGCCCCGTTTTCCAGCACCGACATCGTGCACCCGCCGCAACTGCCTGCTTGCAGCCAGAGCAGTGTCATAGGGGGATCAGATTTGGACAAGCCGGATAACATCGTTGCAGAATCTCGCATCTTGAGGCGAGCCGGTCAACCGCGCCATCGACTTGCGCGATTCACAATGAATACCCTTACGCTCCAAGCGATTGCCACGACTATCTCTGGAGACCGGCTATGCACAGCCAATCGGCGAAATGTTCGAGTGTCTCTAAACGGAAGGTCGGTCTGCTGTCGATTTGGGTGGAGCCTTCTACAAGTAGCGACGGCATGCCGGCGGCGGCAGCCGCCGCAATATCTGCCTCACCATCCCCGACCATGATACAGGCGGCTGGCGGCACGCGCAGCTCGCGTGCGGCGTGAAACAACATGTCCGGTGCGGGCTTTCGTCGGTACGGGCTGTCACCGCCGACAGTGATCCCGAAGCACGATAGGAGGCCGAAATGATGCAGAATCTCCCGTGCGAAACGTTCCGGTTTGTTAGTAACGAGTGCCAATGGTACCCCCAATGCATTCGCAGCACTCACGGCCTCCGCTGCGCCCGGCAATAAGATGGTGCGGCATACGAGCTGCCGAGCGTAGATGACGTTCATGCGCCTTGTCGCCTCGTCCAGGCCGTCGCCCGAAAGCGCAAGACCGCAGGCGAGATGCGCCCTTTCGACAAGCTTGCGAATACCATGACCGATCATCGCCCGGACGGACGGCACAGACAGTGGGCCAAGCGCACGCTCACCCAAGACCTCGTTGACGGCATTGGCGAGATCCCCGGCTGAATCTATCAGCGTTCCGTCAAGATCAAACAGAATCGCCATAGGCTTCGACACCGCGACCAAACCGCGATGGGAGCATGGCCTAGAATCCGCGCCCATGCTGCTCCCCATCTGCTCTCCCTATGTGGCGGTTGAAAGAGCGCCTTCTGCCGCGCTCCGGATCGCTAGAATATTTGACCTGTATCCCGCCTCATCCTTGCCGCCGAATATGGCCGATCCAGCGACAAGAACGTTGGCGCCTGCAGCCGCAACCAGCGAGGCAGTCTCCGGCGTCACGCCGCCGTCGACCTGGATATCGATCGGCCGCGCGCCGATCATCGCCTTGACGCGGCGGATCTTTTCGAGAACCGGCGCGATGAAGGACTGGCCGCCGAAGCCGGGGTTCACCGTCATGAGCAGTATCAGGTCGACGCGGTCGAGCACATAGTCGATCGCGCTTTCTGGCGTGGAAGGGTTGAGTGAGACGCCCGCCTTCCTGCCCAAGCCGCGGATCGTCTGCAGCGACCGGTCGAGATGCGGCCCCGCCTCGGCATGCACCGTGATGACGTCGGCGCCGGCCGCGGAGAATTCGGCGAGATAGGGATCGGCGGGCGCGATCATCAGGTGACAATCGAAGACGCGGTCGGTGCGGTTGCGCAGTGCCCTGATCACAGGCGGTCCGAAGGTGATGTTGGGGACGAAATGGCCGTCCATCACGTCGAGATGGATCCAGTCTGCGCCGGCGCGGACCACCGCCTCCACCTCGTCGCCCAGCCGCGAAAAATCAGCAGACAGGATCGAGGGCGCGATAATGATGTCGCTCATGATGTGTTGAGATGGACGGCTCCTGCTCCGCAACCGCTGTGCCATAGTGGCATGCGGTCAGAAACGATAGAGGAGCAGTTCATGAGAAAGATTACGACGATTGGCCTTGATCTGGCGAAGAATGTCTTTCAGGTACATGGCATCGATAACCTCGGGAACGTTATGGTTCGGCGGCAGCTTCGGCGAGGCGAGGTACTACGGTTTTTCCGCGGTATCCAACCGTGCCTTGTGGGCATCGAAGCCTGCGGAAGCTCGCATTACTGGGCTCGGGAAATCGAGAAGCTTGGGCATGTCGTCAAACTCATGCCGGCTGGGTACGTGAAGCCCTACGTGAAAAGAGGCAAGACAGATGCAGCCGATGCTGAGGCTATTTGTGAGGCCGTAACACGGCCGACGATGCGGTTCGTCGCTGCGAAGTCTGCCGATCAACAGTCGGTACTGATGATGCACAAGGTTCGTGAGCTTCTTGTTCGCCAGAGAACGATGCTGATCAATTCATTGCGTGGGCACTTGAGCGAATTCGGCGTCATCGGTGCTGGCGGGGCAAAGAACGTCCCCAAACTTGTCGAGCATTTTCACGAGATCCAGGGCAGCTTGCCGGAGCTGGCGCGCGCAATGCTGTGGACGATTATTGATCAATTGCAGCGATTAGGCGCCGAAGTCGTAAAGATCGAAAAGAAGATCGTAGACAGTGTCAGAGCTGACGCAGCAGCACGACGCCTTCTCTCGATACCAGGTGTGGGACCCATAACAGCGAGCGCCATCACCGCGGCGGTGTCGGACATTAGAAACTTTTCCTCCGGACGGCGCTTCGCTTCCTGGTTGGGATTGACGCCAAGACCGCACAGTTCCGGCGGAAAGGAACGCATGAGCGGCATTAGCAAGCAGGGCGACGGATATATTCGAAAGCTATTGGTTGTCGGTGCAACCGCAATAATCCGTTTCACAAAGGATGGAAGCAGCGCCAGTCACGATTGGGCTGTGAGCCTGATGGACCGAAAGCCAGCAAGGGTCGTAACCGTCGCGCTCGCGAACAAAACAGCGAGGATTATCTGGGCGCTCCTGGTCCGCGAGCAGCAGTATATGAAGTCCGTTGCGGCTTGAATGAGATTTCGGGCGTAACTTTACGTCCGAGATGGCGGAGAGGTGCTGAAATGTGATGATCAAGCCGGTCGGACCGGAGACGAGGAAAGCCCCTGGGAGCATTGAGCTTGTAAAGCCCGATGATGTGTTTGGGACCTTGTCTGCGGACTTCATCATGGCCAGCGACCCGTAGGTCGCACGAGTAGGCCGGACACATGATTGCAATCGACCGAGAGATATCGCATGAATCACCACTGTGCCGCAGGAGCCGTCCACACATGCTCCCATTTTCCGTCTGCCCGTTGTCGCCCTGGCGGAAGACGCGGCTCGCGCGGATATCGTCGGCTCCGATGACGGAAAGGTCGCTCGCCGAAACCGGCCCGGCGGCGGTGCTGAACAGCCGGTTGGCCTGCCTCAGCCGCGCCCGGTCCAGCGCGTTGCGGATCGAGCGGGCATTGGCGAAATACGGCTGCTTGCGGCGTTCGACGATATAGTCGGCCATGATGCGGCGCGCCTCGTCGTCAAGGCGATAGTTCTGTTCAGCCAACAGGGATTTCGCGATATCGAGCAGTTCCCCGTCGCTATAATCAGGAAAGTCGATGTGATGGGCGATCCGCGACCGGAAGCCGGGATTGCTCTCAAAGAAGCGGTCCATGCGGTCGGCATAGCCGGCGAGGATGACGACGAGATCCTCGCGGTTGTTCTCCATCACCTGTAGCAGGATCTCGATCGCCTCCTGGCCGTAATCGCGCTCGTTGTCGGGACGGTAGAGATAATAGGCCTCGTCGATGAAGAGCACGCCGCCCATCGCCCGCTTCAGGATCTCCTTGGTCTTGGGCGCGGTGTGGCCGATATACTGGCCGACGAGATCGTCGCGCGTCACAGAGACCAGATGCCCCTTCCTGATATAGCCCAGCCGGTGCAGGATGTTGGCCATCCGGAGCGCAACCGTCGTCTTGCCGGTCCCGGGATTGCCGGTGAAGCTCATATGCAGCGTCGGCGCCATATGCGAGAGCCCAAAGGATTTGCGCGCGCGCTCGACGATGAGCAGGGCGGCGATCTCGCGGATCCTTTGCTTGACCGGCTTGAGGCCGACGAGTTCCCGGTCGAGTTCGTCGAGAACCTCCGCGACGCCGGAAGCGCGGAATTCCTCCCGGAGATCGACCGTGCCCGACGGGGCGCGCCCGTCAGGCGAAGGCGTCGGTTCGGATTTCATCGGCATTGCCATGACCTCAACCCACCTCCCCTGTCAGCGCGCCGCCGCCCAGCCGTAGGCTTGCGACCGCCCACGGATGTCGAACCGCGTCATCGAAAGACGCGGTTCGACAGCCGGCCGGTTGACGATGAAGGAGGTTCGCACCGTCTCCCAGCCGCGGGTGTTGTCGAAGGCATTGATGCGGATGTAGCTCTCCGGGTGTGCCTTGCGGCAATCCGCCACCTCCATCATCACGCCCTTGGCGTCGCGGAGGTCGAACATCGGATTGCCCCACATTTCCCAATAGGTGTTGCGGGGATGGGGATCGTCGGTGAATTCGACGCCGATCGCCCAGTCGCGGGACAGGCAGTATTCGACCTGAGCGGAGATCTGCTCGTCGGTGAGATCGGGCAGGAAGGAGAAGCAGCCCTGGGTAACGCGCATTGTCTTGATCCTTTCGATATCACATGGCGAGCGACGGCGTCGGCACGAAGTCCGATATATCCGTCGGCGTGTAGTTGAAGGTGATGCCGCCCCACACATCGAGCGCGGCCTCGAGCGGCTTGCACCACTTGGCGGCGGCACGCAGGATTTCCGGACCCTCGCCCACGATGTCGCGGCCCTCGTTGCGGGCGAGAACCATGGCTTCGAGCGCGACGCGATTGGCGGTAGCCCCGGCCTGGATACCCATCGGATGGCCGATCGTGCCGCCGCCGAACTGCAGCACCACATCGTCGCCGAAGAGATCGAGCAACTGGTGCATCTGGCCGGCATGGATGCCGCCCGAGGCCACGGGCATGACCTTCAGCGTATCCGCCCAGTCCTGCTCGAAGAAGATGCCACGCGGCAGGTCGACCTCGTTCTTCAATTCGCGGAGCACGTTGTAGTAGCCCTGCACGGTCAGGGGATCGCCCTCGAGCTTGCCGACGGCGGTACCGGCATGGAGATGGTCGACGCCTGCGAGCCTGAGCCACTTGGCGATGACGCGGAAGGAGATGCCGTGGTTCTTCTGGCGGGTATAGGTGCCGTGGCCGGCGCGGTGCATATGCAAGATCATGTCGTTCTGGCGGCACCATTCCGAGATCGACTGGATGGCCGTCCAGCCGATGATCAGGTCGACCATGACGATGACAGATCCCAGTTCCTTGGCGAATTCGGCGCGGCGGTACATCTCCTCCATCGTGCCGGCGGTGATGTTGAGATAGTGGCCCTTGATCTCGCCGGTTTCGGCGGTCGCGCGGTTGACCGCCTCCGTGCAGTAGAGGAAACGATCGCGCCAGTGCATGAAGGGCTGCGAGTTGATATTCTCGTCGTCCTTCATGAAGTCGAGGCCGCCCCTGAGCCCTTCGTAGACCACGCGGCCGTAATTCTTGCCGGAAAGGCCGAGCTTCGGCTTCGTCGTGGCGCCGAGCAGCGGCTTCAAATCATCCAAGATCTGTGCGCCTGTTGTCATGACATCTGAATTGGGACTGCAAATTCGTTTAATTGGGACTGTCATTTCAGCAAGTCGCGGACAGTGGGTGCGATCGATCCCCGGTTGAATGTTCATTGATCCTGACCGGTAGCTCCGCCTAGCCGCACGCGATCGGCGCCGCGCTACCATCTTGATACTTGCTCTTGAAGGATATGAACCGACGGCCACGCTCAAATGTTCTCGCGCGGGAACAAATCACTAGGCAGGATACGAACTTGTTCTTAAGGCAATGGCTGATTCGGCCGCTCACGAAATGGCAAATTATAAACGCAATTTACATAGACGCTGACATACTTGACGCGCTGCGATACGCATTGAGCAGGCTGTGTTTTTGTCTCGGGGGATTTTTTTGAGCCAACACCTGATCAATGAATACCGGGGCGAGCTCGACCGATTGAGAGCCGCGTCCGGCAGTCGCCGCGAGAGCGTCCTACGCGAAGCGTTCAAGGACCTACTCAAGCGCTGGGGCAAGGCGCACGACCTCCAGTTCATCGCCGAGCACGACATCCTGACCAAGCAGATGACGCGCATCTACGTCGACGGCGCGCTCCTCCATGGACTGCGCGTCCCGTTCGGTTATTGGGAAGCCAAAGATGAGAGTGACGATCTCGACAAGGAGATAGAGGCGAAGTTCCGCAAGGGCTACCCGCGCGAGAACATAGTGTTCACGGACGATGTCCGGGCGGTGCTGTGGCAGGATGGCGCCGAGATCATGCGCGCCCAAATGCAGGCCGACGATGACGGGCTGCTGCGCCTGCTGACGTGCTTCTTTTCCCACGAGAGGCAGGAGATCGCTGACTTCAACAAGGCGGTGAAGCAGTTTGCCGCCGACCTGCCCGAAATCCTCAAGGCGCTACGCGAGCGCATCAACGCAAAGCAGAAGAACAGCGCCGAGTTCGCCAAGGCGGTGGCCGACTTCCTCAACCATGCACGCGATGCGATCAATCCCGTGGTGACCGAAGATGACGTGCGCGAAATGCTGATCCAGCACATCCTGACCGAGGACATCTTCGCCAAGGTGTTCAACGATCCCGATTATCACCGCAAAAACAACGTAGCGGCCGAGCTTTACAAACTGGAGGACCAGCTCTTCGCCGATAGGGGCGAGAAGACGACGCTCCTCAAGGATTTGGGGCCGTATTATTCTGGCATCGCGCGAACGGCGGCTGCCATCGAGAGCCACAGCGAGAAGCAGGGCTTCCTGAAGGCGCTCTACGAGGACTTCTACAAGGCCTACAACAAGAAGGCGGCCGATCGGCTCGGCGTGGTTTATACCCCCAGCGAGATTGTACGCTTCATGATCCGCAACGCCGACTGGCTGTGCGAGAAGCATTTTGGCAGGAACCTGATCGACCGCGGCGTCGAGATCCTCGACCCGGCGACCGGCACCGGCACCTTCGTCGTCGAGCTGCTCGAGCATTTCCGCAGCAACCATGACAAGCTTCGGCACAAGTATAAGGAAGAGCTGCATGCCAATGAAGTGGCGATCCTGCCGTACTACGTAGCCAACCTGAACATCGAAGCAACATACCAGGCGATCACTGGGCAATTCGCCGAGTACGAGAATCTGTGCCTAGTGGACACGCTGGATAACGTTGCGGCGTTGGGCATCTATTCCGGTCATCAGTTCGACATGTTCGGTTCCATCACCGACGAGAACGTCGAACGCATCAAGCGGCAGAACCGGCGCAAGATCAGCGTTATCATCGGTAATCCGCCGTACAACGCGTGGCAGGAGAACTATAACCAGAACAACGCTAACCGGCCGTATGCCCGCGTCGATGAGCGTATCAAGCAGACCTACATCAAGGAGGGCACAGCGCAGAACAAGAACAGCGTGTATGACATGTATACGCGCTTTGTGCGGTGGGCTTCCGACCGGCTCGGCGACGAAGGAATCATCGCCTTTGTGATGGGGCGCAAGCCCATCTCTAAGGACGCATATGACGGTTTCCGCAAAGTCGCAGAACGCGAGTTCAGCGACATCTGGCTAATGGATTTGGGCGGTGATGTTCGCGACAACCCAAAGCTGTCGGGTACGACGCACAACGTGTTCGGCATACAAACAGGCGTAACGATCGCATTTCTAGTGCGGCGCAAAGGCAAGGGCGGAGCCGTGATCCGTTACGCGCGCCGGCCCGAGATGGAGGCGGCCGAAGATAAACTCTCGTTTCTCGCGGCAAGCAACTTTGACTCCGTCTCAACCGATGTGCTCAAACCGAACGCTCGTCACGATTGGCTCGATGCTGGAGCGCTGGAATGGTCCAGTCTCCTTCCTCTGTCGATCAAGGGACGCAGCAAATCCACTCCATCAAGATCAATCTTTCAGCTCGTTTCGAGTGGCATTCAGACCAAAATGGATGAGTGGGTTACGGCGCGGACCGCCGAATTGTTGTGGCCGAAGCTGAAATATATTGCGGCAGAATACGATGCGTCATTGGCCGACGGTATACCCATAGACAGGACCGTCAAGTGGCACCGCGAGCTCGCGCGACATGTTCGAAATCGTCGGCCATTGGACCTTGATGCCGGTGCGGTTACCGAAATGTGTTTTAGGCCATATTCGCCGCTCGTTCTCTACTTCGACCGAATGTTGAATAGTCAGCTATTCCGACTGCATGACCTGTTCGTGGGAACTGCGCATAATCCCGGTATCGCGTTCTCGTTGGGGAAGCGCGGTGGCCTTGGGATCCTCGGAACGGATCGGATTCCATCCTATGACACATTCGTCCCTGATGCATGTCAGTTTGTCGCCCGATATCGCTACACCAAGTCCGGCGAGCGGGTGGACAACATTACCAACTGGGCGCTCAACAAGTTCGTCGCCGAGTACGGCAAGAAGGACGTCACCAAAGACGCTGTGTTCCACTACGTCTACGCCGTCCTTCACGACCCGGTTTATCGGGAGACTTATGCGATGAACCTCAAGCGCGAATTCCCACGCATCCCGTTCTATGCCGACTTCGCGCAATGGACTGCGTGGGGCGAGGCGCTGATGGCGCTGCATATCGGGTACGAGAACGTGGCGCCGTGGCCCGTCGAACGGATCGACAACGCCGATCCGAAGCGCGCTGAAGGCGCGCATCCCAGGCCAGTGCTCAGGTCGGATCCCGACAGGGGATTGGTAGCGGTCGATGGGGACACGCAGATCAGCGGCATCCCGCGCACGGCATGGGAGTATAAGCTCGGCAACCGCAGTGCGATCGACTGGGTGCTCGACCAGCACAAGGAGAAAACCCCGCGCGACCCGACGATCCGCGCGAAGTTCAACGCCTATCGCTTCGCCGACCATAAGGAGAGCATGATCGAACTGCTCGCGAAGGTCGTGCGGGTGAGCGTGGAGACCGTTGCCATTACAAAAAAGATGGCAGCGGTGTCGAATCGGAACGCCAGAGAAGTTAACGTCGGCTAAGAGAGACGCCACACCAGGAGCACTCTGAGGCGCGACAATTAAACTTCCGTATGCAAGCGAGCTTGCGCGCTAGGCCGTAGCAGCCTTGACCACAGGATGAGATTTTGCGGGCGGCCTTGTAGTCCGCCTGTCAGCGACGAAGTCCCGCAGGCCGACATAGACGTCCTTGATTGACGGCGACGGAGGACTCTCTAGCGACGAACTGAAGATCCTGTAGTACTCTGAAAACCTTTTGCGATCACTTCGCCATGTTCCAACCCAGCCCCACCCGTAGTGAAAATCTGGATCTGACGAGCCGCTATCTGGAATACGTTCGATCACTGACTTAAAAATGTGATTGTTCATGGTCTTGACGAAGAGTCGAAGAACAGCAGCAATGCCTTGTAAATCTGCCGACGATGGCGCGAACGGCTGCTCTAAAAACCTTTTATGACTTTCGGTGCCCAAAGCGATTGCCGTCTTTGAACCGAGTTTGCCGAATCGATGTACGCAGCAATGTCGAATTTCACAGACTTTCTTGAATTCCTTTAAGCTCGCCTCCAACTGTGCAGGCGGATTTCCTTTGATCCCCACGAAGGATTTCAACGCATCCAGGACGTTCTTGTCGCCGGCGAATGAAAGGTTCTCAGTCAGGGCCTCTGGAAGAAGCCCAATCTTATGATGCCGGGCGGCGCCGAAGCTGACGTTCATCGGTTCCACCAAAGAATGAGTGTGGTCGTCGACGAGGATGAGTTCGCGAAGAAGCGCTCTGAAGTAGCTTTCGACGGCCGACATGTAACCCAGCACCACCAGCGCACCAAGTTCTGGTCGGACCCTGGACGACAACGGAGACCCTGGAGCTACGTTCGCATCCCCCGCGTTGCCACCAACTGATATACCGGGATCCTGAGTGGTAGCAACGCCAGCATCTCGGATCAGCCCCTCGTCGCGGTACACGAGCGGGAGGTAAATTCGATTAATCGCCTCAGTGTTCTGTATGAACTGGTCGATTGGGCTCAACTCGGAATTTCCGCTTTGCGCCAGAAACATCTCACTTGTATCGATCGCGGGCATGCCAAGTGTCTGCATGCCCACGATTTCGTCGTGCTTATAGGCTTTGCTGCCACGCTTCTTTGTCATGACATGAACTCGTCGACGTAGGTATTCACATTGTCAGTGATCCCGGACGCCCGCTTCGGCCCTATCCTTTTGATGTTCCGCAACTCCGTCCCAGGATCTTGGAGCGCCACGAAGTCGCCAACGGTGCTGATATTGTTGTCCTGAAGCTTTTTGATCTGCCAATCACTAAGACCTGGGACGGACGAGATCGGTGTCTTCATGCAGTTGTCGAACGTTGAAGGAGTCACGAGCGGGCGACCGCATGCATGGCAAAAGAGTTGCGTCTCGCTAAGGCGCCGTGTGCCGCAGTTCTCGCATGGTGGCAGATTAAAACGGAGGCCCTCGAGCGTAGCCTGGTCTAGCAGGGTTTCGATTTTTCTCCGGACCGGATGCTTGGTCGACTTGCGTCTCAAGGATTCAACCACCTGCCGAGGAGAATTCCCCCGGCTTCTGCCTGAAAAAGCGCGGGTCGCGATCAGCGCGGATAGATGAGGAGTAAATCGGCGATACGACCGTTCCGCACCGTGAGATACCTCGGTCTTGTACTCGAACAGCAAACCCGCCTCGATCACGAGATTGATCATGCGATTGACGATCGGCGTCAGAGTCGATGTTTCGAGACCCAGGATTAGCTGCTTCTCATTCCTCTCCAGACTCTCGTCATTGGCTTCGCGGATCGCTTCCACCGCCTGTCCAAACAGGAGCTCACCGGTGCTGACAAGGGTCTCCAGGCGAGGAACCTTCTGGGAGAGCGATCGAAATTCGCTCAACCTGAGCTTGTTGTGATCTTGAACAATACTGTTGATGCGGGCCTGATCGTTGGATTCCGCACTGTCGTGATACGAACGCAGCATCGTCAGATAAGCACGCGGGATGCCGAACGAAGCGTAGATCAATAACTCGTCGACCTCGGGACGAAGCTGATCGGCCACCGGATATCGCTTATTCGCGATTTCCCGCATGGTCTCCACATAGCGCTCGCTATCGACGGGAAGCCAGGCAGAAACCGTTCTTCCCTCGTGGTTGGCGTGGAACCGCGGCCCGTATTCGGTCGATCCCGGATACACAGACGCCTTCGGCGAGATGCGCGGGTTCTTCAGGACGCGGATGATGTCAAACAGTTCGACCATGTATTCCGGCGTCAGCGTCAGTGCGGCGTCATCGAGCAGGACGACGGCTCGACTTCTACCATGGTGGTCGCACATCGCCAGAATGCCGTTCACAACGTTCTGAATCGTCAAAAACCGGACTACCTCGTGTTCCTGCTCGGTAAGAGGGATCTGGCGCTCCAACTGGCTCACGATCGCCTGGAAGTCGGCGCGCTCCGCGCCAAGAAACGCTGGGAAGTTGAAAGGATCGCCCTTGAGGCGGGACGCGAGCGCGTCTGCTTCCAGAACAATGCTGGCCAGAACCCACGACTGGAAAATGTTAACGGCGTCTGCACGGTGATTGAGCAAAGGCTCGAGACGCAGATACCGATTGAAGCTGACATAGAGCGCAAGCGGGAGGCTGGCGTCATCCTGACACTTCAAAGCAGTGAACCGCATCAAGTGAGTTTTGCCGCATCCCCTGGGACCCTGAATGAGGACGAGTCCTTTGGATACCAGTGCCTGATGGACACGGTCGAAATGGTCTTCTGCTACGGTTTCATCGAGAAGCACCTTCTCATCGATCTGGTCGGCCCGCTCTTCGAAAGTCGTCTCATCCCGCGCTGTCGTCATGGCGGCGTCTCCTAATAAAGTGGCACTGCGAGAAGTTCTGCCTTGCTGAGCTGGCGTGCCCCTAGACCCCGGCTAGCGGAGCGCAGCTTTTCGCGGCCAGATGCGGAACGGAGAGCGCCATAAACTCTCTCCCGATATTGAGGAGCGACACGAATGACGTAAACGCAGTCAGACACGGCGAAGCCACCGGTTCGGACCATCGCGATCTTGCTTTCGAGATCTCGATCGACCCGCGCCAACAAGATGTCGCCAGGTAGCGCCGACTGACCGGTCACCGGCGTATCCGGACCATCGAAGACGCCGTCTTCCGCATTTGAAAAGTCCGTTGTATGGAACACGAAGTGCTCTGACGCTCTGCCTTCCTTGGCGGAAAGAGATCCGCGGAAGATATGCGCAGCGAGAGTGCGCAGTGTCGTCTGACTTGCAGTGTGCTCAACTGAATGAAAGCCGTAATCCAGGCGTCGCTCGGCCAGCTCGGCGTCGATCTCGATGGGATCGCTAAGTCCCTGCTCGACCGTAAATCGATGAAGCCGGATCTTGCTGCCAGGGGGAACCTTGTTTTCGAACACGAGAAGGTACGAGTTGGCTTCGGTCCGAAGAAATGATCCTTTCGGCAACTGGATCACTGCACTTATCGCATGGCTTCGCGCCAGGTTGTTTCGCAGTTTCGACGCCCTCATGCCGGAAGCAAAACTGTCCGGCACGATCAGGCCGATGCATCCGCCAGGACGAACAATTCGTATATTTTGAGCGAGGAAAAGGGCCTCTGCGGTCACGTCTCCGTGGCAGGAAAAGGAATCCTCCAGGCCTGCTTCTTCGAGAAGCCGCTCATAGCCGTTTCGCCATTCGACCTTTTTGAAAGGTGGATTGCAAAGAGCGGCATCGAAGAGACCTGCGCGCGTAACCTTCGCTGAGATGTCGGGATCAAGTGCATCGAGAACGTAATGGCGTCGTCTGCCGGAGGTATCAAGGGCGCGGCGAGCGACGGCGCAATCCGCGTCGATATCCACCGTTGTAACGGCAGCTTTGCTCCATCTGCGTGACGCGGCATCCGACAAGACCCCACCACCGGCGCCGAGGTCAATTATCGAACCTACATCGACTTCGGGCATCGCTTGAACAAGCAGGTCGCCAATGTGGGGCTGCGAGTAGAACCGGCAAAGCGGATCAGGTCCCTCCAAAATTTCCACAAGCGCCCCCAACCTACTGTCTGCCCTTCGCACATCGTCTACTCTTCACGACTCGACCGAACCACACAAGCACCCCTCGTCAACGTTTTGTAGCGTCACGCAGTTAAAGATCATCGCCGGATGAAAGACACAGTGGCGATCAAACGACTTGTCGCTTGAAACCGGAAACTGGCCGAAGGCACGCCCTCAATGACAACCTCTACTCGTGACCAGCTTCTTTGGCGCGACTTTCGCAGCTTCTTTACCAAGCGAAAGATCTCCGGCGGTACCGTCAGCCGGGATGGGCGTTGCTCGTGACACCATGCTTGGTTTTATGAAAACTTGCCAGAAGCTCGGGCTCTCCTTTTACCACTAACTCGGCGACCGGCTCGGGCTTGGCGACGGTGGTCATCCCACTTCGCCGTTGCCCGCCGCCATCCTCGCCCGCGCCTGAGACTGAACCTTCCCGTTACAGGTGCCTGAGCGGTCGGTGCGGCCTCGATGGCTCGTCGTCCGAGGCAATGTCGCCTTCCAAACCGGCAGTGCCACCAGATTTGCCCACTTACCCCCGCATAATACTCTGCAGAGGTAAATCGGCGAAGTGATAACGTATTGAAATCATGGTAAACACGCCATTAACCAGAAATGATATCACCAATTGCTTCCGCTGCTGCTGACGATTCCGGGTGCTACGTCTCACTTCCGATAAATACCTCTTATCGGAAGTGATTGATTTCGAGCCGCAAATCAGCCAATTTCGGCATTCCTGGTTCGCAGGATCGCCGGAACTCTAAGGCCTTACCGGGACTTGCGTGACCAAGAACGGTGGATTGCCTCACCCTGGATGGGTGGATTGGCGCGGGATGGGACAGCATGGCAAAGCAGACGAAGATCCCGCGGCTGATCTCCTGTGACGAGGCCGGCTATACCGGCCCAAAACTGCTCGACGACAACCAGCCGTATTTCGCCTATGCCGCTGTCGACCTGACGCCGGACGAAGCCGCTGCAATCGTTGCCACGGCGCGGCAGAAATTCCGCATCCAGGCACCCGAACTCAAATCCGGCCTGCTGCGCAAGCGCGACAACTGGCCCGACATCGCGCTCGATATTCTTGAACCCGTCAAGGGGCGGGCGATGGTCATCGCCGCCGACAAGCGGTTAAAACTCGCTGGCAAGACCTTCGAATATCTCTTTGAGCCCGTTCTCGAGAGGATGAACGGCCTGTTCTATCACTACGATCTGCATCGCTTCGTCATGAACGGCCTCTATCGCATCCTGTTCGTCACCGGTGCACCGACGCCGAAGCTGGCCGAGGAACTGCAGAGCTTCATGAAATCGTTCGACCCAGCTGACGCACCGACAGTGTTTGCCGCCGCCCAGAGTAGCGCCGAGACGCACGAGATCCTCGACTGCGTCCTGCGGTTTGCACGTGGCTACGCTGCGACCATTGACGAGCGGAGCAAGCACCTGCAGAAGGACGTCGATCCGACAGCCAAGTGGACGCTGGACCTGACCACGACCTGCCTGTTCAGCCTGCTGTTGCACGGCTGGGGCCACCATCACGACAGCCTGGATGTCCTGTGCGACGACTCCAAGCCGCTGCAGGCGATGGCGCATGCGTTCGACGGCTTCGTCGGACAATCCGACAGTGCCGAGTTGATCGGGGCGGGCAGCCAACGCGCCAAGATCAGAGCGAACCTGGCCAATCCGATTCGGTTTGGCTCTTCCGCAACAAATCCCAGCCTGCAGATCGCCGATATCGTCGCCGGCGCGACCACCGACCTGCTGCAGCATCAAACAGACTCTGCCTGTCGGGATCTCGCAAAGTGGATCCTGCCGCACATGCATCCTCATACCATGCTGCCGGATGATGATTTCATCGACCTGGCGCGGCCGAAACCGCGGATGAACCTTGCCGCATTGAAGGAACTCGCGCATCGCGCTGATCACGGTGAGGATCCGATTGCCGGGATGGATGAATTCTACGAGAACCTGTTGGCCAGCGAGCGCAGATGTAGGAGGGCTTTGTTCTGATGCGTGACGCAGTTCATATCCGAGCGGAGCAGCTTGACACGATGGCCTCGGTGCTGCCGATCGACCGCCGCGACAAGCTCGCCGAGTTATTGACCGACCAGGATGTCGAGACACTCCGGCATCTCGTCAACGAAGGCATGGGCAACAATACCCTTCGGGCACTAACGTCCGATCTTGCCTATCTGGAGGCCTGGGCCACGGCGGCGACCGGAGCTCCCCTGCCCTGGCCGGCGCCGGAGGCGCTGCTGCTGAAATTCGTGGCGCATCATCTTTGGAATCCGCGCCAGCGCGAGACCGATCCCGAGCACGGTATGCCGGCCGACGTCGAGCACGCGTTGCGTGATGGCGGCTTCCTAAGGTCCACCGGCCCGCATGCGCCGGACACCGTGCGGCGGCGGCTCGCCAACTGGTCGACGCTCACGAGATGGCGCGGCGCTCAGGGTGCTTTCGCCTCCCCTGCCCTGAAGTCGGCAATCCGGCTTGCCGTCCGGGCCGTGCCGCGGCAACGCCGGCGCAAGAGCGCCAAGGCGGTGACCGGCGACGTGCTGGCGAAGCTGCTGGCAACCTGCGGCGAAGACAGTCTCCGCGATCTGCGTGACCGGGCGATCCTCATGGTCGCCTTCGCATCCGGCGGTCGTCGCCGCAGCGAAGTCACCGGCCTGCGAAGAGAACAACTGACGATCGAAGCCCCGGTTGAGGCTGAGGATGGAAGTCCCCTCCCCTCTTTGTCGATTCACCTCGGTCGCACCAAGACCTCCGGCGCCGATCAGGACGAAGTCGTTTATTTGACCGGCCGACCGGTAGTCGCCCTGAACGCTTGGCTGGCGGCCGCCAAGATCGAAAGCGGAGCCATGTTTCGGGCGATCGACCGCTGGGGCAATGTTTCCCGCCGCTCGCTCGATCCGAAGGCGGTCAATGATATCGTCAAGCAGCGCGCGAGAATGGCTGGCTTGGACGCTGGGGAGTTTTCCGCGCACGGATTGAGATCTGGATATCTGACCGAGGCAGCGAACCGCGGCATTCCCCTTCCCGAGGCGATGGAGCAATCGCGCCATCGTTCCGTGCAGCAAGCATCCAGCTATTACAACAGCGCAACGCGTCGAAGCGGCCGCGCTGCTCAACTCCTCAAGTAGACTTCGCACTCAATCAGCGGTTCAATACCTCATCAGTCGACGGCATGCGAAGTACCTAAATGTGGTATTCAAGCGTTGGAGCGCGTCACACTTGTTTTTTGTTTCGCCCTGGCAGGGCATACCGGAACACATGTTCATCCCGAGCATCTCGGACCTTCAGAATTGCCCCTGCCGGTGCTGAATTGGGAGCGGCTCAATTCCAGCCACAGCCGCGAATTCCCCATAAGCGACGCCGTTGTCCATAAGCCGAGTTGGCGCGTGGAGCACCGCGCTTCGGCCAATATGGCTCGAGCTCGCCTAAGGTTCTAAGCCATCACGCGATTGCTCCTCCATCTCGATTCGAAGGACGCTATAGGCACTCCTTCCGCCCCAGAGATGAACGAAGTGGCGGAAGGAGCGAACACGGAGGTTGCAGCCGGTGCTACCGACCACAGGAAAATAGAGTTTCAAACGACGGCAATCGGCCAGCACAATTTTCTATCCGGCGGAACATGGTTGAGGCCTGCGTAAGGTGGTAATGGCGCGAACGCACCTCGGCCGACAGGATGCGTAATCGGATGGTCCCATAAGAGGTAAGCTCCTAGTACAATCCGGTGCAACCGAGATGAACGGAGATGACGATGTGGCGTCAAACTCCTGATACGCTTGAGGTGTGGTGTATTCGAGAAAGCAGTCCGCGGCGCGATTGAAAGTGCTCCCCGCTCAGTCATGTGCTTTTGCCGATGCTTGAGGCCAGGCAAATGCTCTTTGAGACATTCCTCGAACTGGATCGACGTGTTTGAAAGGCCGCCAATCAAGACTCCATAACCACCCGCTTCATGAGCGTTCCGGGCGTTGGGTACCTCACGGCCCTGAGTTTCAGGGCCGCGGTCGATTGCCCCGCCCGAGTCAAGAGCTCACGAGCTGTCGGAGCCCACGTTGGAATGATTCCGCGACGCTTCCAAAGCGAGAAGGACAATCTAGGTCGCATCTCACCCGCTGGTCACGCCGATGTTCGGGCAACGCCCTACGCGGCCGCCAATGCGATTCTCATGCGCTCCCTCCATCGCCTGGAGCAGCCTAACGGCATGCGGTGTGCGACTGATGAAAGCCAAAGGGAGGCGGCGAGCCATTGTCGTCTTGCTCCACCGGATGTCGATCGATGGTACCGAGTGCCGGTTCGGATCGGAGGCTGCAGCATGAAGTAGGACAACCAGAGATTCCGATTCTGGCCGGATCGTCCCATGCGGACGACGGGATGGATGAAGCCGACTATGACTGCTGCGCTTCGAGCGCGCCGCAAAGCAAGGCTCTCCAGACCTTAATCCCATGCATGCGTGCAGCCGCCCCGAACGAAGCGGCGCTAACAGACCGCGTATTGAAGCGTGACCCACCACAATGACCAGGCCAAGGACGATCGCGAAAGAGCTTGACCCACATACCCGATTAGAAGGGGCAGCCATTGCTCGGTCTGCTGGTGCCCTGCCGCATAGCTCAAACCGCGCGGCAGGAGCCGCATCCAAAGTGATTCGAACCAGCAAGCTGCCTCGATCAGCGATCCGTTTGTACGTTGTCACGGGAACATTTCGCATGATCTTTCGGCGAATGGGCCCTCTTTAACTGTGACAATAGTGGAGTCAAAAGAAGTGTTCCGGAGGCGAGTATGCTGTAAGTTCGTGAACGCACTCAGCGCGACGCCGCAAATCTGTGATGGGGGAGGGACCCTCGCAAAGGCTTTGACATGAGTTCATCCTCCAATCCCAGTTAGCCGCGGCTAACTGCGCCTATGAACCAGGAACCTGCAACGTTCGAGCCTGCGCCATCCGACCCGATCGAAGCTGAAATCAGCGGCGAGGTTCGGGCGTGCGGGCTCTTTCTGCGGAGTCGTACTTCGAGACCGGTTTCCGCCAGAGCGTCCAATGCGGAGGACCGGCCAATCGCTGACAAATCGCTTCCCGGTCCGGGCTGGTCTGCAGCGGCCTACTCGACGAGCCAGTCGGCCGTTGACCACACCGGAGAAGCTGCCGCTGGCTATCCTACTACAGGCCTATTCGGTCCGCTCTGCTTAGCAGCACGCCGCCTCCTGAGAACAACCGTCCGCCTCCTTGTCGATGCACCTGACCGAAACGGCAGGTATCCGGAGCGAGTGGTCCCGTTGTATGTGCATGAGCCGCGCGAACCTCGCCCAAGCAATTGCGTGCTGACAAGCTCGTCACCGGTACCATCATTGTCGCCGAAGATGGGAAGGAGACCCTTGCTCCGGCCCCCTGGCCCTCTTTCCTCACCGCTGTTAGTCAACATTTCACGCGGCCGCCAAAGCTCATCGCAGTGTCAAGATGAGCCCGGCTTGGATTGTTGCCCAATTGGCGGAAGTCCGACCGTGGCGGTAAGTGTGCGGGATAGTAGATGTCTGGACCTTCTCGGGCGTCTACGACCTGCGCTCCTGCGCTCAAGAGTCATCATTCGGCGTCGAACCTGTGACACGTGACTATAGATTGCCGAGTTAGCCGCGGCTAACTGCGCAAACAGGTCGGGTACATTAACTTTTCATTAACCAAAAAGCCCTTGCCTTCACGAGAGAATCGGGGGCAATAATACAACTGCGGTCAAAACCGAATTCTTCGGCCAAAACCGCAGTTAGTTAAATTGGGCGAATCGGCATGACACAGATGGCAGAGAAAATTGTAACGGCGGATATGTCAGATCTCAAAGGATTGATTCAGCGCCATTCCTCTGCGCTGTCAATGCAACTCCAAGCTCATCACGCGACCGTTTTTCCACCGCATTCCGAAAAGGGAATCCGAAACTTTACTCCCGCGGAGACATCCAAGCTCATTGGAATAGGGGAGGGGTACTTGCGCCAAATCGCCGCCGAAATGCCAAACCTATCCGCGGCGCAAACTGGCGGTCGGCGAAGCTACTCTGTCGAAGACATCCACGAATTGAGGAAGCATCTTGACCAAGGCACCAGGGGAGGGCGCCGCTATCTACCCCATCGCCGCGGCGAAGAGGAACTGCAGGTAATCGCAGTTATGAACTTCAAGGGCGGGTCGGGCAAGACGACAACGTCAGCACATCTCGCGCAACACCTCGCTCTTCGTGGGTATCGTGTGCTCGCGATTGACCTCGACCCACAGGCAAGTCTTTCTGCCCTTTTTGGCCACCAACCGGAAGTCGATGTCGGTCCGAACGAAACGCTCTACGGCGCCATTCGCTATGACGATCAGCAACGACCCATCGCTGAAATTGTTCGCGCAACCTATATCCCTGATCTTCACCTGATTCCGGGAAACCTGGAACTCATGGAGTTCGAGCACGACACGCCCCGTGCGCTGATGAAGCGGCAGCCCGGCGATACGCTGTTTTTTGCCCGTATCGGTCAAGCAATTGCGCAGGCGCAGAACCTCTATGACGTCGTGGTCATCGACTGCCCGCCCCAGCTCGGCTACCTCACGCTCTCTGCGCTCACCGCGGCCACATCCGTTCTGGTTACGGTCCATCCGCAGATGCTTGATGTAATGTCGATGAACCAATTTCTCGCAATGACCGGAGATCTCCTCGAGGAAATCTCCGCCGCCGGCGCTCGTTCTGACTACAACTGGATGCGCTATCTCGTGACCCGATTTGAGCCGAGCGACGGACCACAGAACCAGATGGTTGCGTTTCTACGGTCCATATTCGGTGAACATGTGCTTATTCATCCCATGCTGAAAAGCACTGCCGTCTCCGATGCCGGTCTGACGAATCAAACATTGTATGAAGTTGAGCGCAGCCAATTTACGCGGGCGACCTACGACCGGGCTCTAGAATCGATGAGCAACGTCAACGCTGAAATTGAAGGGTTGATCAAAAAGGCGTGGGGTAGGGTTGCATGAGCAGGAAAGACGTTTTCGCCAGTCTCGGCCAGCATGGTGCCGTCGCAGCAGACTCCGCCGAAGTTCGGGTCCAGAAGAACCGCGTGCGGCCAATACTCGGTTCGCCGGAGCTCATTCAAGATACCTCACGTTCACCGGTGGGTGCGATCGGGCAGTCGCTGAGTGAGGTCAGCGAGCGTAGCCGGCGCGCAGATGACATCGAGAAGCGGCTTGCCGAAGGCCATGCGGTTGTTTCCCTGGACACGGCCGATATTGACCCATCGTTCATCCCGGATCGAATGCCAGGAGCAGCAGAAGCTCATGAGCGCCTTGTAAACTCTATCCGGGAACAAGGCCAACAGGTTCCCATCCTGGTCCGCCCACACCCGGACAAGCCCGGCCGGTACCAAGTTGCGTTTGGCCATAGACGTCTTCGCGCAATCACTGAACTTGGCACCCGTGTGAACGCGATCGTCCGAGAGTTGACCGATGAGCAGCTCGTTGTGGCGCAGGGCCAAGAGAATAATGAACGCCAGGATCTCACCTATATTGAAAAGGCTCGGTTCGCCGATAAGCTACAGCAACGCTTCTCTCGCGACGTGATCATGTCAGCCATGTCGGTGTATAAAAGCGACCTGTCGAACATGTTGTCGGTCGTCGGGCGCATACCGGATGATTTGATTGACTCGATCGGCCCAGCGCCCTCCATCGGTCGCCGCAATTGGATGGAGCTTGCCGAGCTCCTATCGAGCAAGAAGTTGCTGGATCGAGCTATCGCATTCACTGGAGCAGAAGAAGTCCAACGCCTTGCGTCCGAAGAGCGCTTCAAGGCGCTCCTCGCACATTTGAAGCCTCGTCCCAAGAAGGCGCAGGCGGACGTTTGGTCATCTCCCGCGGGCGAACGCCTCGCAAAAGTCACGCACAGCGATGCCAAGGTCGAGATTGTGATTGATCGGAAACAAGCGCCCGATTTCGCTGCATTCGTCCTCGACAAGCTTCAATCGCTGTTTGAAGAGCATCGCTCAAAAAACTGAGCACCGAAGGTCATTGGAATAAGGAGAAAGCCGCAAAAGAAAAAAGCCCCCGGACGTCGCCGTCACGGAAGCTCTTCTCGATGTTTAGCAGCTAGAGAATCGCACTTCCGAGAATCACTGTCAAGAGTCTAGGCGTCATTCGACGAGCGGATTTTTTTTGCCTTTAGAAAGGTAAAGGAAATGGAGAGTGGAAGTGTGACGACGCCTTTCGGGCGGCGGACGATGTCGCTTGGCCTGTTCGCCAGACAGGTGGCATCCCGCAAGATTGAACCTGGCAAATCCATCGACAAATGGAAACTGTATCGAGCGCTCTGCGAGGCAAAGCCTCTTCTCGGCGTGACGGACCGAGCGCTTGCAGTGCTCAACGCCCTTCTTAGCTTCTATCCGCACAATGAATTGTCGGAAGAGCACGGTCTCGTGGTGTTCCCATCGAATGCCCAACTATCGCTTCGCGCGCACGGCATGGCTGAGCAAACGATCCGGCGGCATGTTTCTGTCCTCGTCGGCGCAGGATTGCTCATCCGAAGGGACAGCCCTAACGGGAAGCGGTACGCTCGCAAATCCAGATCCGGTGAGATCTACGTCGCCTATGGATTTTCGCTGGCGCCATTGCTGGCCAGATCCGTAGAGATCGAGCAACTCGCCGCCAAGGTAGTGGCTGAACGGCTGCACCTCCGGCATCTACGCGAACGTTGGACGCTCTGCCGCCGAGATGTCGTCAAGCTGGTCGAAACCGCTGTGCAGGAAAAGGCCCGGGGGGACTGGACTGAGGTTTCTCTGGACCTCCAGGCGCTGACAACAAAGCTACCCCGCGTCCCGACGATCGATCAGCTCGAAGCCGCGCTCGATGAACTGGAACTGCTTCGCGACGACGTGGTCAAACAATTGGAATTGCAGCTAAAATGCCAAAAGGAGAGCGGCAATCCCTGTCAGAATGAGCGGCACATAAAGAATTCACATACTGAATCTCTTACTGAATCTGAACTGCGCTTGGAAAACGGTCGCGTGGCAACCACGCAAGTCGTCCGATCGGGAGAGCAACCCGTACCTCAGCGGCGAACTGACCAGCCAAAACGGGAAAATTCAGGCTCGGTGGCAAGGGGAGGGGGCCCTAAATCTGGCGAGTTGAGATCATTCCCGCTCGGCCTCGTGTTGCAGGCTTGCCCCCAGATATCGGACTACGCTCCCGGCGGCAGGATCGCGAACTGGCGCGATCTGATATCTGCCTCGGTCGTCGTTCGGACGATGCTCCAGGTCAGTCCATCGGCTTATGAGGAGGCCTGCATGATCATGGGACCGGCAAATGCCGCGGCCGTCATGGCCTGCATTCTCGAAAAAGGGGAGAATATAAGCTCGGCCGGCGGCTATCTGCGCGATCTCACCCGGCGGAGCGAACGTGGCGAGTTCGGGCTAGGGCGGATGCTTATGGCTCTGCTGCGCGCCAATGGGCAGCAAGAGAGAAAACTGGTCAGTTGAAGGAAGCGGGCTTCGTTCCCTTGCCGCTGAGCAGTGACGCGCGCATTTGCTGCGTCTTGTCAGGCCAAACTTCCCCTGGATCAGTCGTTTCGAGCGACAGATTTGTGTTTCCGTGTTTGCGACTGAGTCCCAAGAAGCGCTGTTGGGCGAGCAATCTGTCTTCCGTTGACACAGGTTCGACCGGGCACCCGTCGATATCGTGCCTATATGCGTCGGGCTGAGCGCTCGCAAGATAGTACCGTTTCGAGTGGACAAAAGTCGCAACCGCACGACGGAGCGTGGTAACGGTCACATCCGGTTTGAGTGCGGAGCGAAACTCCTCAAACAGACCGCGGGCGAAAGGGCGAATCGCATCCCCTGGCGAAGCGGGCAGAATGCCGGCTGGCTGTCGGAGCAGGTTGTTGATGGCAGCTGCCTTTTCAGCATCTATGGATATTGCCGCCACAGGGCCGCGGCTGACCGTCCAGGACTTCATGTTCATCGTGCCTCTTTGCTGTCGGCCGGCAGGTAGGTATCGATCATTACAGACTCAAGACGGAGACTTCGAATAGATCAGCTTCCCCCACCCACTTTGGAAGCACTGCAGCACCGGAATAGCTGCATTGCACAAAATTTGGGTTCTTTGTGCCGAATTTCTCGTCATACTGCATGTAGCTGAAGCATATGGCGGTCACTCCTCCCAGTATCGCTGCATCAGCTGTTCCCCTCTGGAGGTTTTTTGACCTTCACACCTCGAAAGGGCCGCGGTCTCCGCTGGCCCTCTTTTTTTTGCCCTCCGTGTCCGCTGGCATCCGTCGGAACTCGGTCTTGGGTGCGACGTACTGCCGGACGCTTGAGTCTGATCGCTTCGGGTTCGGGTCGAGCCTTCAAGAACCGAGCAGCCAGCCGCCACCGCGCTCGATATAGGCGTCTCGCGTTTTGATTCCGTCGGGAAGCGGCATTTCGAATGCGGTCAGCAGTTCATCGATATTGTGCGCGATCAGGTCGGCAAAGCGTTTCAGCCCGAGGCGGTCAAGCCTGGGAAGCTCGGCGGCCAGCCCTTTTGACAGTCTGGCCGTGAGGCTTTTTGTGAGGCGGGTTTGTCCGCCAGGTGATGCAATCCCGAGCGCGCTCAGAAAGGCGGCAAAATCGGCCGGACCGAGATCATCCAGTTTGGTGGCGTCGCCGATCGCAAAGGCAAAGAGGTCGGTCAGATTGGGATCGAGTCTGTTCGGCATCAGATCATATCGCGGAGAAACACGGATCCGGCCTCCCCGGTCGTAGAGGAGTGCAAAGTTCTTGGCGTGTCCATCGACATTGCCGGTCATAAGATCGAACAGCACGGCCGCGATGAATCGCATTTTTTCGGCCGCGGGATCAACCGTCGCGTCGAGGATCCGATTGATGGCCTGAGCGTCGAAACGCCGGCTTTCGCGGCCGTGACGTTCGTATTTCAGGGATGGCGGAAGGCCAAGTGCCTGGGCGAAATCCTCTTGATGGATCCTGACGATCTTGTTCTCTGCGTTCAGCCGCCTGTCAAAACGCTCGATCACCAGCGCTTCGACCCCATTGAAGTTGACGACGTTCGCCTGGGTGGTCTCTAAGCCGAGTTCTCTCGAAAGCAGAAGCGTTTCGAACTCAAGCCTCGGGTCCTGCAGATGCTCCTGGTCCGGGACCTTGATGATGTGGGTCGTGGGAGCGCCCGAACCAGGGATTGGTTCGGCATAGCTTCCGTCAGGCAGTATCGTGACGGCGATCTTGCTTTGAACACCGGCAAGCGGCGACGGATCTTCGGTGCCTTCGGGAAGACGCTGCCGCCTGTGCAACGAGCCAATGATGGCGTTCAGCCGATCGTCCTCGATTCTCCTGTAGTCGACGTCGTAGTCGCCCGGCACCTTAACGGGCGGGGCTCCAAGCGGCAGCACCGAGATTGCGCCTGCGCAATCCTTTCCGAGATAGAAGAGAAGGCCCGCTACATCGCTGCGGGCCAACCCCTCGCGATCCATGACGCGCTGCAAGATGCCGTCTCGCTCCTGAAGAAGGTTGTCGAAAAAGGGCCGGGCCCTGCTGTCGTCGAAGGCTTCTCTTGCGAGAGGAAAAGAGAGCGAAAGCGGGAAGGCGTCCGCGTTCTCGAGATAGTTGGCCGCATATGCGAAGGCCAATCCTCCTTCTTCATCCCGTACGAGGTTGCCGATGGGGTCGGCAAACCCGTCGAGCCTGACGTCGAGCGCGATCATATCCATGCGGCTATCGAGGCTCTGCGAAGATCGAGATGCCGGCGGCATGTGCAACTTTGAGAACCTTCTGGAACTCCAGCGTCGCCTTGCCGTTCTCAAGCTCGGAGATGAAACGCCGGCCGACGCCTGCGAGATCGGCAAACTCCTGTTGCGAAAGCTTCCGCGCTTCCCGCGCTTTTCTGACGATATGGCCCAAGTCTGCGGTCGAGACGATTTCCGTTGAGTGATGCCGTCGATCGTCGGCGTTCACCTTCGTTCGATCAGTCTCTTGTTCGTAAGGCATCGGAGAGAGGGGCTTGGGAAGCCCGAAATGCATGGCGTCTAGACCGAGGCTTGGCATGTCGACTGATGGAAGCTTGAAGGCGGTCGCGGCCTTCAACGTCTCCGTCGCCAGCCTGACGGATGGAATATCAACGCTCTTCAGGGTGTCCGAAAGGCTCTTGGACATGGCCGAAATGTCGCGAAGAGCTTTCGTGCCTGCATGAAGGTCGGCCAGTTTCATCTGATCGCGCAAAGTCTCAGACAGAGGCGATTGCGCAAGCAGTCTGGCGACGTCGGTCGCCTTCTTCAACGATGTGATTTTGTCGCCTTCGTCGCTCATGTCTGCTCCTGTACGGGAACATAGCTGAGCCGAAGTGAAATTGCAACAGCATTTGTTCCCGAACGGGTGCAGTCTACGAGTCGGTGTTCCTGAACGGGAGCACGATGCATCTTTGCTCGCGCGGATAGTGAGTTTGATCCCGAACGGGAGCGGGGCGCGTTTGATATAGGCTATATCGCCCTCACATCAGCTCCAGTCGAGCCCGATGTCCAGGCATGGTGCACTGTGCGTCAGCCAACCAACCGACAGCAGATCAACGCCGCTCGCCGCGATCTTCGCGGCGGTTGCCGGCGTAGTGCCGCCGGACGCTTCGGTGATGGCACGGCCGGCGACGAAGGAAACCGCGTCCCGCAGCAGCTCCGGCGTCATGTTGTCGAGCAGGACGGCGTCGACGCCCACGTCCATGGCCTCGCGCAATTGATCCAGCGTGTCCACCTCGACCTCGATCTTCACCATGTGCCCGACACCGGCCTTGGCGCGGCGGAGCGCTTCACTGATGCTGCCTGCAACGGCAATGTGATTGTCCTTGATCAGCACCGCGTCGTTGAGCGCGAAGCGGTGGTTCATGCCGCCACCGGCGCGTACGGCGTATTTCTCCACGGCTCTCAGCCCCGGCGTCGTCTTGCGGGTGCAGACGACGGACGCCGTCGTCCCGGCAATGGCCTCGACGATCCCGGCCGTCACGGTGGCGATGCCGGATAGGTGGCCGAGGAAGTTCAGTGCAGTGCGTTCTCCGGTCAGCAGCCCGCGCGAGGGCCCCTCGACGAGAGCGATCACATCGCCGGCGCCAACCTTTGCGCCGTCCTCAACGTTTCGGGTCAGGCTGATGGCGGGATCGACGAGCGCAAAGGCGAGTTCCGCGACGTCAAGGCCGGCAATCACGCCCGGTTTGCGCGCCGCCAGTGCGAAGCGCGACCGATGGTCGGACGGAATGACGGCCGCCGATGTGATGTCGCCGGCAAGGCCGAGATCCTCGGCAAGCGCCGTGCGAACGGCAGGCTCGAAGACAAGCCGGGGAAGGGGAGCGAGGTTCATGATGTCTTGGTTCCTCAGGCTGTGCGGGCAAGCGGTCGGGTGGCGAAATGCCGCGACGCCTCAATGACCTGGTCGAGGGTCATCTGACGGCGGACCGGTTCGGGATCTGTCTGGCGGAAGTCGCTGCGCGCATGGGCACCGCGCGACTCTTCACGGAGCCGACCGAAGGTCGCGACAGCCAAGGCCACAAGAGCGGGATCAGCTGAAGGGCCGCCACTCTGCACAAGCGGCAGAAGAGCCCCGATGGCTCGTTCTAGACCGGCCGCGTCGCGAACCACCGAAAGGTCGCGCGTAGCAATCTCGCGCACGGCGGAAAGCTCTGCTTCTGGCGGCATGTCGTGAACGTTCGCGGTGGCGATCGGGCCAGCAGAAGTACCGGCGATGTCGCTTGCTGCGCGCATGCACATGACCGTGGCTTCAAGCAGGGAATTGCTCGCCAGCCGATTGGCACCGTGAAGCCCTGTGCAGGCGGCCTCGCCAACGACCCAGAGACCCTCGATGGAGCTGCGCCCCTTGAGGTCGGTCGCGACACCGCCCATGTGGTAATGCACGGCCGGGCGAACCGGGATCAGATCGTGCGCCGGGTCGATGCCTGCCTCCTGGCAGAGTGCGGCGATCAGGGGAAACCGTGCAGCAAACCGCTCTCCGAGCCCCTTGCGCGCATCGAGGAAGACGCGTCCACCGCGCGCAATCTCCGCGCCGATGGCACGCGCGACGACGTCGCGCGGCGCGAGCTCCGCGCCGGGCGTCGCCGAAAGAAATCGTTCGCCCCGCTCGTTCAGCAGGATCGCGCCCTCGCCACGCACGGCTTCGCTCACCAGCGCGAGCGGACGTCGCGGACTGTCGAGCGCGGTCGGGTGAAACTGCACGAATTCCATGTCGGACAGGATGGCGCCGGCCCGCGCCGCAAGCATGATGCCCTGGCCGTAATTGCCGGAGTGATTGGTCGTGGCGCCGTAGAGGCCGCCGAGACCACCGGTTGCCAGGATGACACGGTTGGTCGGCAGGATGAGAGTACCTGCCGGGCCGGCGCAGGCAAGTCCGCGCAGCCGATTGTTCGATACGAGGAGGCGGCGGGCCTCCAGTCCTTCGAGCACTTCGATCGACGGTGTCTTGCGAACCCTTTCGACGAGCGCTCGCATGATCGCGGCACCCGAGCCATCGCCTTCCACGTGAAGGATGCGCCGCCGCGAATGGGCTGCTTCAAGGCCGAAAGCGAATGCGCCATCCGGCCCGCGGTCGAAGTGCAC
>NZ_CP180587.1:0-2244590 GCF_047782645.1 Rhizobium sp. ZK1 | reverse complement strand
GAAGCATTCCCCTTTCGATTGTATCGACGTTTTATCTCATGCAGTCATTCGTCACCGTTGCGACATCAGTCCGGAAAGATGCCGGGGCTCGTCGGCGCGCCGTCGTCATATCCGGAAAGCCAGTCGATGGTCGTCTCGCGGTAGCGGGTCAGTCCCTTGTAGTCGATGAGCTCTGCTGGCAGGGTTTTCAGCACGCGCGGAAAGCGGCGCGCCCATTTCGGCACCGTCACCAGCTCCTCCATATTCATCAGGTAGCAACGGATGACGAAGAGGATCGCGTTCGAGCGCGGCAGGCGCCAGAGGCTCTGCAGCTCGACGCGCAGATGCACCTTCTCGCCGACATTCTCCGATGTCACCGTCGTACGGTCCGGTCCCCATTTGTGATAATTCTCCGGACTGGTATCCAGTCTCGGATTGATGGTCATCGTCCAGTTAAAACGGCGCGTCGGCTTGCCCTGCTGCAGGTTCAGGAGGAATTTCAGCGCCCTGTCGAAGACGCCGATCTGGTGGGCGAGCGGCACCGGACCGTGCCATTCCATGAAATTCATGCCGATATCGAAATCGAGCGACCAGTCGGCCTGGGTCGTCACCATGCCGGCATCCATCCAGAGATTGCCGTCACGCTGGTCGACGATGCAGAAATCTCCCTGAGCCTGGCGAGTGATGTATTCGAGCGGCTCATATGGCAGCGTCGAACGGTCGCCGAAGGTGAATGTGTCGTCGATGCCGAGCGGCCGGTTGATCCAGCGCCACTGGTCGCCGTTCCTGATCAGCGTGAAATGCTCGGGATAGCCGGCAGCCTGCTCCTCCATCAGGAGTTCCAGCGTATCCCATTGCGCCGTCATCATATGCGGCAGCGCCTGATAGCGCAGTGGGTCCTCTTTCAGCACCAGCGCCCTGTCCTGCATCTCGGCGACGTAATGCTCGTCGACATCGATGAGGCTTTCGAACACGGTGCCCTCGCGGCCCTTCACATGCGGCTCCATATTGACCGAATACATGTATTCGTCGCGATCGAATGGAAACGGAAAGCGCCGGATGTTTTCCGGGCTGTTGCGATAGGTGAAGTCGTCGCGGAAGGTTTCCTGTTTGAAGACGATGGCCATGTCCGTTCTCCTTGTTCCGCTTTCAGCTCTAGAGGTCGAGGCTGAGCCTGTTTCCCTCAAAGCGGGAGACACAGATCATCACCTTGCGGCCGGAGGCCTTTTCTTCATCGCTCAGATAGACGTCGTGATGCAGGAGCCTGCCCTCGCAGGCCGCGACTGCCGTTTCGCATTGTCCGCAGGCGCCTCCCCGACAGAGGAAGGGAGCGTCAACGCCTGCCGCCTCGATCGCCTCCAGGATGCTCTCGTGGTGACCGACATGAACCGTCTTTTCCGACCGCAGCAGCTCTATGTCGAAGGGCTTGCCGGGCTGGGAGGATAGAAACCGTTCCGAATGCAGGTTTTGCTCCGGCCAGCCGGCCTCGAGACCGGCCCTCAGCACGCCATCAATCATGCCGGAGGGGCCGCAGACATAAAGGTGCGTGCCGAGCGGCTGGCTGTCGAGCAGGCGGGCGAGAGGAATGAAGTTGCTCTCCGCATCGCAATAGATCTTCACCCGATGCGAACCGTAGCGGTCGACCAGTTCCCGGCAATAAGCGCCGCGGTCGTGGGAGCGCACCGCATAATGCAGCTCGAAATTGGCACCCTCGCGCGAAAACTGTTCCATCATCGCGATGAAGGGCGTGATACCGATTCCGCCGGCGATCAGAAGGTGCTTGCGGGCACGCCAGTCCGGCTGGAAGAGGTTGACGGGATAGGAGACCTTCATCTCGTCGCCCTCGCGCACCCTCTCGTGCATGAAGGCCGAACCGCCGCGAGAATTCTCGACGTGCAACACGCTGATCTCATAGGCAGAGCAATCCTGCGGCGGCGACATCAGCGAATAGGCGTTGCGCCGCATATGGCCTTCGTCATTCATCGAGACGATCACATGCGCGCCGCCCGAAAAATAGGGCATCGGCCGGCCATCCAGGCGTTCGAAGCGGAAGCGCTTGATGCGCTCGGCGACCGGCGTCACCTCCGTCACGCGGACGGGAATTTCTGTACCACCGCTCACAGGAACAATTCCTCCGGATCTGGGGCGCTGCCGGGCTCCTCGGCGTCGATATTGACGCCCTGGAAGGCACCGAGCCGGCGGGAATAATGGTCACGCACGAGGAGCGGCAGGCCACAATGGCTGCAGGTGAAGGGACTGTGCGTGACGTTGTCGGTAATGCCCTTGCAATGGACGCATTGCACCCGCCGCGCGAGCGACCCTCGATGCTCCGTAATGATCGAGGCGTGGTCCATGCCGTGGTCGAGGGCGACCATCATCGCCTGGCCAATGAAACCTTCGGTGCCTGCAAGATAGAGCCGCGTACCCATGCGGGCGGTCGTCAGCGATCCCTTCAGTCGGAAGAGCAGCGTGGGGATCGTCGGGGCGACAAAGAACATGTCGGCGTCGAGGCGGCGAAGTGCCTCGTCATGGCCCTTTCCCTGCGAAGCGCGGGCGACATAGAGGATCTCGCTGCGGGAAAGGATGCCTGTATCGAGCCCCGCCGTCTGGTCGAGAAGGGCATTCGCACCCTCCCCCTCCAGCACGAAAATGTGATGCCGGGCCTGCGGCTGGATCGTCAGACCCTTGTAGACCGGCCGGCTCTTGATGCCTTCGACAAGCATGCCTGCGCCTCCTTAACCGACTGCCGTCCTCTTCTTCTTTTCCGGATCGTCGAAGGGCAGCGTATGAGCGATCGCGCTGGTCTTCAGGGTCTTGCCGCGCACCTCGAGCTTCGTGCCCTGGATGGCCTTGTCGACGTCGAGGCGGGCGATCGCCATCGACTTCTTCGTCAGCGCGGAATAGCTCGGGCAGGTGATGACGCCGACCTTCTTTCCGTCGGCATAGACTTCGTCGCCGAGATCGGCCGGACCGTCGGCATCGATCAGCATGCCGAAGATCTTGAACCGTTCCTTGCCCTTCAGCCGCGCATGTTCCTCGGCGCCGCGGAAGCCGGTCTTGCCGGGGCTGACCGTGAAATCGAGGCCGAGTTCCCACAGGCTGTCGCCAGGCGGCTGGTCGGCAAAGGGATACATTTGCGAGTTGTCGTAGGGATAGAAGAGCAGGTAGCTCTCGACGCGCAACATGTCGAGCACAGAGAAGCAGCAGGGAATGATGCCCATATCGGCGCCTTCGGCGACGATGCGGTCCCAGACCATGACGGCGTCCTGGCCGCGCACGAAGATCTCGTAGCCGCGCTCGCCGGTATAGCCGGTGCGCGAGATCATGACGGGCGCGCCGAACAGCGTCGTCTGCATGTGATGGAAATATTTGAGGTCGCGGATGCCGGGCACATATTTGGCGAGGTAGTCGACCGCGAGCGGCCCCTGCAGCGACAGATCATGGAGGTCGTCATCGAAGAGCACGGCGCAGTTGCGGCCGGCCGCCTGTTTGACGATCTCCTCGTGGCCGGAGCCGGAGCCGTGCACCAGCATCCAGGAATTCGGGCCGGTGCGGTAGACGATGCAATCATCGGTGAAGTGGCCGCGGTCATTCAGCATGGTCGCGTAGACCGAGCGACCGGGATAGATCTTCGTCATGTCGCGGGTGGTGATATAGTCGAGCACGGCGATCGCATGCGGGCCGACCAGATGCACCTTCTTCAGGCCCGAGACATCCATGATGCCGGCCTTGGTGCGGACCGCGATATGTTCCTCCGACATGTCCTTGTCGTAGGTCCAAGCGGTTCCCATGCCGCTCCAGTCCTCGAGCTTCGATCCCAGAGCGCGATGCCGATCCGCCAAGGCGGAGAAACGCCAAGATAATGCCATTTCCGTTCCCTCTTATTTCCTCTACGGAATATTTATTTCCTGACTATATTCGTCTTTCACGCTGTGGCAAGCCGATCCCGATGATTTTTGTCGGCGGTCCCAACGGCATTTTCACTAGAATACCGGCGGCGTCAGTCCTGCCGAACGATGGGCGGCAATCACCGTATTGGCCATCAGCATGGCGATCGTCATCGGGCCGACGCCACCCGGCACCGGGGTGATGACGGCGGCAACCGGGGCGACCTCGGCAAAGGCGACATCGCCGACGAGGCGGGTCTTGCCCTCGCCGCGTTCGGGGGCCGCGATGCGGTTGATGCCGACGTCGACGACGGTGGCGCCGGGCTTGACCCAGTCGGCCTTGACCATTTCCGGCCGGCCGACGGCCGCCACCAGAATATCGGCATTGCGGCAGATGTCGGCCAGGTTCTTCGTGCGCGAATGGGCGATGGTGACCGTCGCATTGGCGTTGAGCAGAAGCTGCGCCATCGGCTTGCCGAACAGGTTGGAGCGACCGATGACGACAGCGTTGAGGCCCGATAGGTCCTCGCCATGGGTGCGGCGCACGAACACCATGGCGCCGGCCGGCGTGCAGGAGACGAGGCCGGTCTTCAGGTCGCCGGTCGCAAGCTTGCCGGCATTGACGACGCTCAGGCCGTCGACATCCTTTTGCGGCAGGATCGACTGGATGATCGGCTCGCTGTCGAGATGTTTGGGCAACGGCAGCTGCACGAGAATGCCGTGGATCGAGGGATCGGCATTGAGCGAAGCGACAAGGGTTGCAAGCTCGCCCTGGCTCGTTTCGACGGGCAGCGTGTGCTGGACGGACTTGAAGCCGCATTCCTTGGCCATGCGGCTCTTGGAGCTGACATAGGTGTGGCTCGCCAGATCATCACCGACGATGATGACGGCAAGCCCCGTCTGGATGCCCTTGGCGGCTTCCAGCGCAGCATTTGCCGATTTCACGGTTTCGATTACGGAAGCGGCAACCTGCTTGCCGTCGATGACCTCGACCATGGCTCAGCCCATGCGCTCGGAAGCGTAGCTGCCCGGACTTGCCGGGAAAACGACGGTGCGATTGCCGTTGATGAAGGTACGGTGATGGATATGGGCGTGGATCGCGCGCGCCAGCACCTGGCTTTCGACATCGCGGCCGATCGAGACGTAGTCGTCCGGGCTCTGTGCATGGGTGATGCGGGCGGTGTCTTGCTCGATGATCGGGCCTTCGTCGAGATCGGCTGTCACATAATGCGCCGTCGCACCGATCAGCTTCACGCCACGCTGATAGGCCTGCTTGTAGGGGTTGGCACCCTTGAAGCTTGGCAGGAAGGAATGGTGGATGTTGATGATGCGGCCCGACATTTTCTGGCACATCTCGTCTGACAGGATCTGCATGTAGCGGGCGAGCACGATCAGTTCCGTGCCGGTCTGCTCGGCCACTTCCATGATATGGGCTTCCGCCTGTACCTTGTTGGCCTTGGTGACGGGAATATGGTGGAAGGGAATGTCGTGGTTGACGACGACCTTCTGGTAATCGAAATGGTTGGAGACGACGCCGACGATGTCGATCGGCAGCGCGCCGATCTTCCAGCGATAGAGCAGGTCGTTGAGACAATGGCCAAAGCGCGACACCATGAGCAGCACCTTCATGCGCTTCTCGCTGTCGTGAAAATCGTAAGTCATGCCGAAACGCGTCGCGATGCTGGTGAAGCCGGCGCGGATATCGGCCTCGGAGATGCCCTCTTCGGACATGAAGGAGACGCGCATGAAGAACTGGCCGGCGTCCAGATCGTCGAATTGCGAGCTGTCGACGATGTTGCAGCCCTGTTCGGCGAGATAACCCGAGATCGCCGCAACGATGCCGCGCGTCGACTTGCAGGATACCGTCAGTACGTAGCTCTTCATGCCATCTCTTCCTTCGTCTTTTGAAGCATAGGCCACCAGCCGGGCCGGTGCGCTAATGCTCCGACCCGTCGGCACGTGATGTCAAAACCTCAACCGGTCGGCTCAGATATCGAGCGTACTGTCGCGTTCCCACTGGGTGAAATGCGAGCAGTAGGCATTCCACTCCTGGTGCTTGAGCTTGAGATAGGCGGCGGAGAACTCGGTTCCGATCGCAGCCTTCAGACCCTCGTCGGCGTCATAGGCACGCAGCGCATCGAGCAGATTCAGCGGCAGACGCGGCGCATTCTTCACGAGATGGCCCTCCGCATACATGTCGATGTCGTGGTGCGGGCCAGGATCGGCCCTGTCCTCAAGGCCGTCGAGGCCGGCGGCGATGATGATCGCCTGCAGCAGGTAGGGGTTGACCGCACCATCAGGCAGGCGCAGCTCGAAGCGGCCGGGGCCTGGCACGCGCACCATGTGGGTGCGGTTGTTGCCGGTCCAGGTTACCGTGTTCGGCGACCATGTGGCGCCCGAGGTCGTGCGCGGCGCATTGATGCGCTTGTAGGAGTTGACGGTCGGGTTGGTGATCGCGGCAAGTGCCGAGGCGTGCTTCATGATGCCGCCGAGGAAGTGCCTGCCTTCCGCCGACAGGCCGAATTCGGCTGTCCTGTCGGCGAAGACGTTGACCTTGCCATCATTGTCCCAGACCGAGATATGGCAATGGCAGCCATTGCCGGTCAGGCCCTTGAAGGGCTTCGGCATGAAGGTAGCGCGAAGCCCGTGCTTCTCGGCGATCGACTTGACCATGAACTTGAAGAAGGAATGCTTGTCGGCCGTCTTCAATGCGTCGTCGAATTCCCAGTTCATCTCGAACTGGCCGTTGGCATCTTCATGGTCGTTCTGATAGGCGCCCCAGCCGAGCTCCAGCATATAGTCGCAGATCTCGGCAATGACGTCGTAGCGGCGCATGACGGCCTGCTGGTCGTAGCACGGCTTTTCAGCCGTGTCGCGGCCATCGGAAATCTGTTCGCCGTCGGCGGTGATCAGGAAGAATTCGGCCTCGACGCCGGTCTTGACCCGCTTGCCCGCCGCTTCGGCTTTACCGACAAGCTTCTTCAGCACATTGCGCGGCGCCTGCGCCACGAGCGTACCATCCATCATGCAATCGGCAGCTACCCAGGCGACGTCCTTCTTCCAGGGAAGCTGGATGACGGAGGCGGCATCGGGAACGGCAAAGAGGTCGGGATGGGCGGGCGTCATGTCGAGCCAGGTGGCAAACCCGGCAAAACCCGCGCCCTCTTCCTGCATTCCGGCAATCGCCTGCGCCGGCACCAGCTTAGCGCGCTGGCCGGAGAAGAGGTCGGTATAGCTGATCATGAAATATTTGATGCCTTTGTCTTTCGCAAAAGCAGCAAGGTCCAGTGTCATTCTCGTTCCCCTTTGGATTTCTCAGAGACACTTTGGTTATGGATGCGAAGCGGCCGGACTTTTTTGCCCGGCCGGTAGAAATCAGTAACCTCCCTTGCCCGGTATCCAGCTCGTTCCCGCGAGCGGTACCTGCGCCATCGCAGAAGCCTCGATCGTCAATGCGCAGAGGTCTTCCGGTTCCAGATTGTGGACATGATTCTTGCCGCAGGCGCGCGCGATCGTCTGCGCCTCCAGCGCCATGACCTTGAGGTAATTGGCGAGGCGGCGACCGGCGGTGATCGGATCGACGCGCTTCATCAGTTCCGGATCCTGCGTTGTGATGCCGGCCGGATCCTTGCCTTCGTGCCAGTCGTCATAGGCAGCTGCCGTCGTATGCAACGTCTCATATTCGGCCGCCCAGCGCGGATCATTCTCACCGATGGCGATGAGGGCGGCCGTGCCAATGGAGACGGCATCGGCACCGAGCGCGAGCGCCTTCGCCACGTCTGCGCCGTTCCTGATGCCGCCCGAAACGATGAGTTGCACCTTGCGGTGCATGCCGAGGTCTTGGAGCGCCTGCACGGCTGGGCGGATGCAGGCGAGCGTCGGCATGCCGACATGCTCGATGAAGACTTCCTGCGTTGCCGCAGTGCCGCCCTGCATGCCGTCGAGCACGACGACATCGGCACCGGCCTTCACGGCAAGGGCCGTGTCGTAATAGGGGCGCGCACCGCCAACCTTCACATAGATCGGTTTTTCCCAGTTGGTGATCTCGCGCAATTCGAGAATCTTGATCTCGAGGTCGTCGGGACCGGTCCAGTCGGGATGACGGCTTGCCGAACGCTGGTCGATACCCTTCGGCAGCGTGCGCATTTCGGCGACGCGGTCGGAGATCTTCTGACCGAGCAGCATACCACCGCCACCGGGCTTGGCACCCTGGCCAACGACGATCTCGATCGCGTCGCAGCGGCGCAGATCCCGCGGGTTCATACCGTAGCGCGACGGCAGGTACTGATAGACGAGCGTCTGAGAATGCCCGCGCTCTTCCTCCGTCATGCCGCCATCGCCTGTTGTCGTCGAGGTACCGGCAATCGTGGCACCACGGCCGAGCGCTTCCTTGGCAGGCCCGGAAAGCGAGCCGAAGCTCATGCCGGCAATCGTGATCGGGATCTTGAGTTCGATCGGCTTCTTGGCATAACGCGAGCCGAGCACGACGTTTGTGCCGCATTTCTCGCGGTAGCCTTCGAGCGGATAACGCGAGATCGAGGCGCCGAGGAACAGGAGGTCGTCGAAATGCGGCAGCTTGCGCTTGGCGCCGCCGCCGCGGATATCATAGATGCCGGTTGCCGCGGCGCGGCGGATTTCCGACATCGTGTATTCGTCGAAGGTTGCCGAAAGGCGAGGCTTTGTGGGCGGGTTGTGATAGCTCATGGAAAACCTCGATAAACTCAATAGGCGTCGGCATTGTCGACGTTGAAATTGTAGAGCTTGCGGGAGGAACCGTAGCGGCTGAACTCCTCCGGCCGCACATCGGTGATTCCGGCCTCTTTGAGCAGAGCGGAGAGAAGCTCGATATGTTCTGCCCGCATTTCCTTCTCGATACAGTCGGCACCAAGGCTCTCGACCTTGCCGCGCACGAAGATTTGGGCCTCGTAAAGGGAGTCTCCGAGCGCATCGCCGGCGTCGCCGAGCACGACGAGGTTGCCGGCCTGCGCCATGAAAGCGGACATGTGGCCGATATTGCCACGCACGACGATGTCGATGCCCTTCATCGAGATGCCGCAGCGCGAAGAGGCATTGCCCTCGATGACCAGCAGGCCGCCGCAGCCAGTGGCGCCCGCATATTGGCTGGCGTCACCCTTGATGGTGATGCGGCCGGACATCATGTTTTCGGCAACACCGGGACCCGCCGAGCCGTGCACGGTGATGACAGCCTCCTCGTTCATGCCACCGCAGTAGTAGCCGACGCTGCCGTGGATATCGATGCTGACGGGAGCATGCACGCCTGCGGCGACGGCATGGTGGCCGCGCGGATTGACGACATCGAACTGCAGGTCGTTGTCGCCTGACGCTACGTCATGCAGGGCTTGGTTGAGGTCACGAAGCGGGGTCACCGCAAGATCGAATGTGGGCATGAAATCGTCCTGAAATGAGATCGAGCCGATGGGATGAAGGCAGAAGAAGCAGCCCTCAGCGTTCCCAGAAGTAGACGGTCGCAGGCTCCGGCTCCCAGATGCGTGCGGCCTCGATACCGGGCAGATTGACGAGCGCGCGGTATTCCGAGCCGAAGGCGACGTAACGGTCGGTCTCTGCCATGACGGCAGGCTTGCAGGCGATGGCATCGCGCACGACGCCGAAGCCGGACTTGGTGCCGACGACGAAGGTGAAGAAGCCGTCGAGATCGTCGACGGCGCCCTCGAGCGCCTCGCCGAGATTCTTGCCCTTGGCCATTTCGGCGGTCAGGTAGGCGGCGGCGACTTCCGTGTCGTTCTCGGTCTCGAACATCATGCCTTCGCGCTTGAGTTCGCGGCGCAGGTTGTTGTGGTTGGAAAGCGAGCCGTTATGGACGAGGCACTGGTCGGAGCCGGTGGAAAAGGGATGGGCACCGAGCGTGGTGACTGCCGATTCCGTCGCCATACGGGTGTGGCCGATACCATGTGTTCCGGCCATGGCATTGACGGCGAAACGGGAAACGACGTCCTTCGGCAGGCCGGTTTCCTTGTAGATCTCGATCGCGTCGCCGCTGCTCATGATGCGAATGTCGGGGCGCAGATCGGCGATGGCAGCGCGGCCCTCTTCGAGCATGTCCTTCGGCAGGGTGACGACGGCATGGGTGCTCTTGATATCGATTGAGACCCCTGCACCGAGTTCCTTCATGAGCTCGGCTTCAAGACCGGAAAAATCCTTCTTCGGTCTGGCGGACTGGATGGTGATCTTGGCGCTATTGCCGCTGCTTGCGCCATAGATCGCAATGCCGGCGCTATCAGGTCCGCGGTCCGTCATCGTCACCAGCATGGATGACAGCATCGCACCGAGCTCCGGCTCCAGGCTTTTATCCTTCAGGAAGAGACCCACAATTCCGCACATGACAGACCCTCCATTTCGCGTCTGTAAAATGACTATCAGGTCTGTTTTGGCTTTTCAACCTGCAGGAATATTTTTTTCTTTTAAGGCAAGTCAGTCATTCTTGCCGCGTTGCGGATAGCTGATGATGGAAAGGTAGCGGCTTGGGAGTTTCACGAGTTCTTCCGGCCCGTGCGGCGCATCGGCGTCGAAGAACAGGCTGTCGCCCGGCTGCATCGGGAAAAGCTGGTCGCCATGGCGATAGACGACCTCACCTTCCAGCATGTAGATCAGCTCCATACCCTCGTGCTGGAAGGTCGGAAAGACATCCGAATCCGTCGTCAGCGTAATGAGATAGGGTTCGACGACCACGCCGCTGCTGTTGTTGTCGATATGGCCGAGCAGATTATACTGATGGCCGGCGCGCGTGCCGCGCCGCTCAAGCTCGATGCCCTGCCCCGCCTTGACGAAGACGGCGTTGTGCGGTTCCTCGTAGCGGCGGAAGAAGGCCGTCAACGGCACGCCGAGGGCGCGCGACAGCGACTGCAAGGTCGTCAGCGATGGCGAGATATTGCCGTTTTCGATCTTTGACAGCATGCCGAGCGAAATGCCGGTCGCCGCCGCAAGGTCGGTGACGGTTATGCCGAGCTTCTTGCGATAGGCGCGCACCTCATGGCCAATCGCCATTTCGAGATTGTTTTCCTTCGGCTCGCGCACCGCATGCGGATTCTGGGACAGGGCCTGACGCGCCGCTTGGGTATGCTCCTGGCTCGACGTTTCATCCAGCTTGATCTTCATTCACGGTCCTTCGTACACTCGCTCTTTACAATAGCCTATCGCCAGAGTGAAATCTTCTCAACCCTGAAGAAAGTCAGAGCTTGCGGACCGAACTCGGACTGGTGCCGTAAAAGCCGCGAAAGAGGCGCGAAAAATGCGCGGCGCCGGAAAAACCTGTCGCAATGGCGATCTCGGAGATCGACAGCGGGCTCTGCTCAAGGAGCCTTCGGGCATGCTGCAGCCTGATGCGTCTATATTGCGCGATAAAGGTCGTATCGAGGTGAATGGCGAACAGGCGGTCGAGATGGCGCGGTGTTACCCCGGCAATGCGGGCCATGGCTGCACGGTTGAGCGGCATCTCTATGGTTTCCTCCATCTTTTCCAGGACGCTCAGCAGCCCCGGATGGTGCACGCCGTAGCGCTCGGTAAGGGAAGCGCGCTGCGGCGCCGTCGACTGTCCGACCTCGGTATGCAGGAACCAGTCGCTGACCCGACGGGCGAAGTCCGGTCCCATGCGCTCGCCGATCAGCGCATGCATCATGTCGAGCGGGGCAACGCCGCCGCCGCAGGTGATGCGGTTGCCGTCGACGACGAAACGCGCCTGGCGCGGCGACAGGTCGGGAAAGGCTTCGAGAAGCGCCGGCGCATGCTCCCAATGGATTGTAAAGTCACGGCCTGCCAGCAGCCCGGCCGCAGCCAGCAGGTAGGGACCGCCCGAAATGCCGCCGATGCGCACGCCTTCGCGCGCAAGCTGCCTTATGCAGGAAAGCACAGCCGGATAGTGCCAGTCGCGCGGCGAACCGCCGGCGCAGACGAAAACAGTACCGAGCCCAAAACCGCGACCGGGAAGCGGTGCGGCCGGAACGGGGACGCCACCGGAAGACAACACCGCCCCACCCTCAGGCGAAAAGCACGAGATGCGGTAGATTTCCCGCCCGGCAAGCAGATTGGCGGCCCGCAGCGGCTCGCTTGCCGAGGCATAGGACATCAGGGCAAATCCCGGCAGAAGGATGAAACCGATGGAATGCAGGTTTTTTGCTTCGATCGACGCCATGTCCCGTTCTTATCGATAAATGTCCTAAACAGGCAAGTCGCGTCTTGCCTTTCTGGCATCATGGCACCAGCTCCCACCGGATCCATCCATGCGCTATTCCGCTCTTTCCATCTTCCTAAACGGGCTTCGCGGCAACAAGGACTGGGCGCCTGCCTGGCGGGAGCCTTCGCCGAAGCCGCATTATGACGTGATCATCGTGGGTGGTGGCGGCCATGGGCTTTCGACGGCCTATTATCTCGCAAAGACATTCGGCATCACCAATGTCGCCGTGCTGGAGAAGGGCTATCTCGGCTCCGGCAATATCGGCCGCAACACGACGATCATCCGCTCCAATTACCTTCTGCCCGGCAACAACCCCTTCTACGAGCTCTCGATGAAGCTCTGGGAAGGGCTGGAACAGGACTTCAACTTCAACGCCATGGTCTCGCAGCGCGGCGTGCTCAACCTCTTCCATTCCGATGCGCAGCGCGATGCCTACACAAGACGCGGCAATGCCATGCGCCTGCACGGCGTCGATGCAGAGCTCCTCGACCGGGCGGCGGTCCGCAAGATGCTGCCCTTCCTCGATTTCGACAATGCCCGCTTCCCCGTCATGGGCGGTCTCCGTCAGCCGCGCGGCGGCACGGTACGCCACGATGCGGTCGCGTGGGGTTATGCCCGCGGCGCCGACATCCGCGGCGTCGACATCATCACCCAGTGCGAGGTCACCGGCATTCGCTGCGAGAATGGCAGGGTGACAGGCGTCGAGACCACCAGGGGCTTCATCGGCTGCGGCAAGCTGGCGCTTGCTGCCGCCGGCAATTCCACCGTCGTTGCCGACATGGCGGGCCTGCGCCTGCCGATCGAGAGCCATGTGCTGCAGGCCTTCGTCACCGAGGGGCTGAAGCCTTTCATCGATACCGTCGTCACCTTTGGAGCCGGCCATTTCTACGTTTCGCAATCGGACAAGGGTGGCCTCGTCTTCGGCGGCGATATCGACGGCTACAATTCCTATGCCCAGCGCGGCAATCTCGCCACTGTCGAGCACGTCGCCGAAGCCGGCGTCGCGATGATCCCGTCGCTGACGCGGGTCAGGTACCTGCGCAGCTGGGGCGGCGTGATGGACATGAGCATGGACGGCTCGCCGATCATCGACCGAACCCATATCGACAATCTCTACCTGAATGCCGGCTGGTGCTATGGCGGCTTCAAGGCGACACCCGCCTCCGGCTATTGCTACGCCCATCTGATCGCCCGCAATGAGCCGCACGAGACGGCGCGCGAGCTGCGCCTCGACCGCTTCCGGCGCGGCTATCAGATCGACGAAAAGGGCGTCGGCGCCCAGCCCAACCTGCATTGAGGACATGAGACCATGGCAAGCCTGATTTCCTGCCCTCATTGCGGGGTCCGCCCCAGGGAAGAATTCACCATCCGGGGCGATGCGAGCCTGACCCGACCGGCAGCCGATGCCGGCGGTGACGCCTGGTACGAGTACATCTATCTGCGCGACAATCCGAGGGGGCGGCACAAGGAGTACTGGCACCACTCCTCCGGCTGCCGGCGCTGGCTGATTGTCGAGCGCGACACCGTCACCCACGCCGTTCACACCGTCTGCGATGCCGCGCTTGCCAAGCTCGGAGGTGCAGCATGACGAGTTCGCGGCTTCCCAGCGGTGGCCGGATCGACCGGTCGCGCACCTTGAACTTTACCTTCGACGGCAGACAACTAACCGGCCATCCCGGCGATACGCTCGCCTCCGCCCTTCTTGCCAATGGCATCCAGCTCGTCGGCCGCAGTTTCAAGTATCATCGGCCGCGCGGCATCCTGACGGCGGGCGCGGCCGAGCCCAACGCACTGGTCACGACGGGTACGGGCGGCCGCACAGAGGCCAATACGCGTGCCACGATGATCGAACTCCATGACGGGCTCATTGCCCGCAGCCAGAACCGCTGGCCCTCGCTCGACTTCGACATTGGCGCCATCAACGGCCTGCTGTCGCCCTTCCTGAGCGCCGGTTTCTACTACAAGACCTTCATGTGGCCGGCCGCCCTTTGGGAAAAGCTCTACGAGCCGCTGATCCGCAAGGCCGCCGGCCTCGGCAAAGCTTCCTACGAACCGGATCCGGATTCCTACGAGAAATGCTGGGCTCACTGCGACTTGCTCGTCATCGGCGCGGGGCCTGCCGGCCTTGCCGCGGCGCTGACGGCAGGGCGCGCGGGTGCCCGCGTCATCCTCGCCGACGAAGGTTTTGCGCTCGGCGGCAGCCTGCTTCTCGAAAGCGGCACCGCACTTCAGGACATGCTCAATGAGCTCGAAGGCCTGCCGAACGTCCGTCTCCTGGCGCGCACCACCGTCGTCGGCTGGTACGACGACAATGTCTTCGGCGCTGTCGAGCGCGTGCAAAAACATGTGGCACTGCCGGATCCGCATCGCGCCGTCGAGCGCCTCTGGCGCATCATCGCCAAACAGGCAATCCTCGCCTCGGGCGCCGAAGAGCGGCCGCTCGTCTTCGGCGGCAACGATATTCCAGGCGTGATGATGGCGGGCGCGATGCACAGCTATCTCAGCCGGCAAGCGGTGACGCCCGGCGCCCGCACCGTGATCTTCACCAGCAATGCGTCCGGCTATCGCACGGCAGCCGCACTCGAAGCCGCCGGTGTCGATGTCGCCGCCATCGTCGACAGCCGCGACGCGGCCGACAATACCTGGTCGGGACGCGCCCGCGTGCTGAACGGCAGCCGGGTGCGCGAGGCGCATGGCGGCAAGCGCCTGCGCCATGTCACGATCGAGACCGCTTCGGCAACACAGCGCATCGAGGCGGATGCGCTTGCCATGTCCGGCGGCTGGAGCCCGATCATCCACCTTGCCTGCCATCGCGGCGCCAGGCCGGTCTGGTCGGACGAAAAGGCAGCCTTTCTGGCGCCGGAACGCCAGCAGGGCCTGTCGATTGCCGGCTCTGCGGCCGGGCTCGGCTCGACGGAAGCCTGCCTCGGCGACGGCGCGGCCAAGGCAGTCGAGGCGCTGCAGGCGATCGGCTTTGTCAAGGTCGCGGCCGCCTTCGCGCCCGTCGAGGAAACCGCGACGGCATCGAAGCCGCTCTGGTTCGTCAAGGGCGGAAAGGGCAAGGCCTTCGTTGATTATCAGAACGACGTACACCTCAAGGATCTCGGCCTTGCCGTTCGCGAGGGATATGGGCATGTCGAGCTTGCCAAACGCTACACGACAAGCGGCATGGCGACCGACCAGGGCAAGCTCTCCAATATCAATGCGATCGGCATCCTGGCCGAGACCCGCGGCGTGTCGCCTGCCGAAGTCGGCACCACCACATTTCGTCCCTTCTATACGCCTGTCTCCTTCGGCGCCCTGACGGGCGCCTCGCGCGGCCGCCATTTCCAGCCCGTGCGCAGATCGCCGCTACACGGCTGGGCCAAGAAGAATGGCGCCGTCTTCGTCGAGACGGGGCTCTGGTACCGCTCCTCCTGGTTTCCACGCGCAGGGGAGACGAACTGGCGCGAGAGTGTCGACCGCGAGGTGTTGAACATCCGGCAGAATGCCGGCATCTGCGACGTCTCCACCCTCGGCAAGATCGAGGTCTTCGGCAGGGATGCCGCTGCCTTCCTCGACCGCGTCTACTGCAATGGCTTTGCCAAACTGCCGGTCGGCCGGGCGCGCTACGGCATCATGCTGCGCGAGGATGGCATGATCTACGACGACGGCACGACGAGCCGTTTCGCCGACGACCATTTCTTCATGACGACGACGACGGCGCTCGCCGCCGGCGTGTTGACCCATCTCGAATTCTGCGCCCAGACGCTCTGGCCGGAGCTCGACGTCCGTTTTGCCTCCTCGACCGACCAATGGGCGCAAATGGCGGTTGCCGGCCCGAAATCGCGCGCGATCCTCTCCGAGATCGTCGACGAGGATATTTCCGATGCCGCCTTCCCCTTCATGAGTGCCCGCACGGTCTCGCTCTTCGGCGGCGCGCTCGAAGGACGATTGTTCCGGATCTCTTTCTCCGGCGAACTCGCCTATGAACTTGCCGTGCCGGCCGGCTACGGCGAATGGGTCGCCGATCGGATCATGCAGGCTGGTGAAAAGCACGGTATCTGCCCCTACGGTGGCGAAGCCCTCGGTGTCATGCGCATCGAGAAGGGCCATGTCACCCATGCCGAGATCAACGGCACGGTGACGCCTGGCGACCTCGGATTCGCCCGCATGGTTTCCACCACCAAGCCTGATTTCATCGGCAAGGCGATGCTCGCCCGCGAAGGTTTGCAGGCAAAGGAGCGCCCCCGCCTCGTCGGCGTCAAGCCGCTCGATCCGGCGACGAGCTTTCGCACCGGTTCGCATATCCTTGCCGAACATGCCACCGCGACCCTTGAAAACGATCAGGGTTACGTGACCTCGAGCGCATTCTCGCCAAGCCTTGGCCACACGATCGGCCTTGCGCTCGTCAGGCGCGGGCCGGAGCGTTTGGGGGAAAAGGTCGTGGTTTGGAACGGCCTCAGAAATGAATTCACCGAAGCGGTGCTTTGCAGTCCCGTCTTCGTCGATCCCGACAATGAGAAACTCCATGTCTGAACGCCCCGAACACAAGCCGGCCCTTGCCGGCAAAGCCACAATTGAAGGGTCCGGCATCCGGCTGGAGCCCTTGCCGGAGGGTCACCTCCTGCATGTCATGGGTGCGTTCGACGGCGACACGCTTGCAGGATCGCTTACTGCGGCTGGACTGGCAAAGAGCGCGATCCAACGGGCGGGCTATCAACAATGGTACGTAACAGGAGATGAAATCCTCCCACCCGCGCAAATCGCGCTGCTTGCCGATCACTTGAGAGGCAAGGGTTTCGTCTGCGACCAGAGCCACGGCCGCATCCGCATCGCTCTGTCCGGTTTCCGCGCCCAGGAACTGCTTTCTCTGGGAACCGCAGTCGATCTCGACCCCGCCGCCTTCCCCGTCGGACACTCGGCAGTCACACTCTTCGGACATATCTCGGTGCAGCTGACGCGCACGCACGCCACACGCTTCGAGTTCGCAGCGTTGCGCAGCTTTGCCGAAAATCTCTACGACATGCTCGAACATGCCGCCCTCGCCTCAGCGTAAGCCAGCGATCGGATCGATGACGACAGCCCTCCGATAAGGGCCCAGCAGCCTTGCGCGGGCCACGTTATTGCATCTCGATTTGTCAGCTGTGAAAATCAGGGCTTTTCGGGCTGCAAATCAACCGGTCGAGGGCAAATGAACGCAATCGGTTTTATCTGATCGCGTCGAAGATTGATGCTGGTCAAAGCATCATCCTTGGCATGTGTGAAAATGGCCATCAAGGATCACACTGGAGGAAAGGAACCGTCATGCTGGCCCAGTCGACAATGGCGTACAATCGTTCCGCAATCAGGACCGGAGCGACGACTCGAGATGTGACCAAACTCACGCCTTCGCTTTATGGAGGCTTTCACACGACGGGCGATGAAGGTGGCGCGCACGGAACTGTCGTAAAGGGCGACCTGATCATGCGCCGAGAGATCAAGGCAGTTCCATCGGAAGATCGCAACTGCGGCGCCGAGTTCGAGCTCGTACGCGACATCCCGAGTAATCGCTCGTCCATAGGGGACATCATCCTGCCTGTCGTCGTGGAAGAGGATGTTGAGGCGATGCGCGGCGGCGCCCGCTACACTGACAGGCTGCAGGTTTCGTCCGCGGACATGCTTCATGGACGCCAATCCTGACAATTATGTTGAAGTCTCTCCCAAGGAGTCGATGCCACGGAACCTGCTCGGTTTCGTGCTTCTGATGGGCCGATCCCATCAACTGGCTTTGGCTGCAATTTCGGTGCTTCTCTTTCTTGCCGGAACAGCGCCCCTGGAAATCCAGAGGCGAGTCATCAATGCGGCAACGCAGGGCGGCGCCTACCCGACCATCTTCGCTCTTGTCCTTGCTTATCTCGGCCTCGTCCTGCTGGAAGGACTGACTAAGCTCGGCTTGAACCTCTATCGCGGCTGGATCGGTGAGGTGGCGATCCGCTGGCTGCGGATGACGGTACTGTCAGCCTCCGATCAGTCGCGCAGGCATCCTCCCGACGCACTGGCAGAGGGCGTGCAGCTATCAATCGTTCTGGCCGAAGCCGAGCCGGTCGGCGGCTTCGTCGGCACGAGTATTTCCGAGCCGCTTCTACAGGTCGGCATTCTCTGTGCGGTCGGGGGTTACATGATCTTCCTGCAGCCGCTCATGGCACTTGCCGTCGCCGTCGTCTTCTTGCCGCAGGTCGGCTTCGTGCCGCTCATGCAGCACGCCATTAACCGGCTCGTTGCAAGCAAGATCGCTATCATGCGGCATGTCAGCGAGGGAATGATCGAGCATGTCACTGGCAGCGATCTGAGTGATGTCCAGGCAGATCGCGTGCAATCGCTTTTCGTCACCAACATGACGATCTACAAATTCAAGTTTTCGATGAATTTCCTGATGAACCTGATGACGCAGCTGGGTTACGCCGGCATTTTCGCGCTCGGTGGCTACTACGTCGTCACCGGAAAGACCGAGATCGGCACGATCGTTGCGTTCGTGTCAGGGCTGTCGAAGATAACCGACCCTTGGGGGGCTTTGATCGACTGGTACCGCGACCTCACGGTTACTCAGGTCAAATACGCGATGATCCGTGATGCAAACGCCGATCAGGAGGCGCCAAAAGATCAGAATGATGCCGGGGCGAAGCGACGGACGATCACATAACTCTGGAAGCTCGTCATAAATGGCGCTCACGGGGCGCTGCTTTGATGAAGCTCAAAGACGACCGCGCCAAAAGACAGAAGATGTTCGGCGGGACTGTCGCAATCCATCGCGGCGGCGTTGAGGGAGACCTGACATGTTCAAGAACATTCTCATAGCGACGGACGGCTCCGAACATTCGAAAAAGGCCGTCGAGTTAGGAGCAGCTCTTGCGGCGGGGACTGGCGGGCAGGTCGTTCTCGTGCATGTTCTCCTCGTCGGAGAGGTCGATACTGATGTACAGCGGATGATCGACGCTGAATTTCCGGGAGCAGAACCAGCACTGGGCTCGGCCGATGACATCATGAGCACGAGGCTGGCAGCGCCGCGTTTTGATATTTCTCTTCATCGGGCGACCTCCTACCGGATTTTCCGCATCTTGGGCGATCAAATCATCGAGCAGGCCATCAAGGTCGTCAAAGCGGAAGGCGTTGATCAGGTTTCAACGCTGCTGTTGGAAGGAAACCCTGCAGAGCAAATTCTCAACTCGGTCACCGACGTGCAGGCCGACGTCGTCATCTGTGGCGCTCGCGGCCTTTCCAGGTTCTCGGCGCTGCTCCTCGGCAGCGTATCCAACAAGATCGCGCAGCTTTGCCCTGTGACCTGCGTGACGGTTCGCTGATGGTGATCGCGTCGCTCCACACAATCTGTGACGGATCCAGGTCGATCGAAAAAAAAGACCAGCATTCGATTTCAATCCGGGGCATCTTGATGGCGCGATAGCGTCGGGTGCATCAGGAGGCCCGCATGGTGAACGTTCATTTCGCCAATGGACCACTAAGGTTGCCCGAAACCCCTCACGCATTGACGCCGGAGGCGCTGACCGCCATGCTTGGCGTGTCGGAAGAGGTGGGGTTGTCTCGTGAAGACGCTGAAAAAAGGCGTCGGGCCGTTGGCTCGAACGCCATTGAAGCGCGACCCGCCGCAACGTGGTTTAAACTTCTTTTGCACCAGTTCATGACCCCTGTGGTTTATCTGCTGGCCGGTGCAGCTGGATTAGCTTTTTATTTCAACGAGCTGGAAGAAGGCGGCGCCATCGTTGCCGTCCTTGCCGTCAATGCTGTCATCGGGTTTTACACCGAGCTCAAAGCCGTACGTTCAATCGAGGCGTTGCGTGCACTGGGAGCCCATACCGTCCGGGTACTTCGTAACCGAGTTGTCAGCCGTGTGCCGGCAGAGGATCTGGTCCCAGGTGATGTCGTGGTCATTGAAGCGGGCGAAGCGGTCTGCGCCGACCTCCGACTGATTGAAGCTTCCAGGCTGGCCGCGGATGAGTCGACCCTGACAGGCGAATCCGTGCCTGTGGAAAAGGATGTCCAGTCCGTCTCGCAAGACGCGCGCCTTTCGGAGCGTCGGTCGATGCTGTTCAAAGGAACAACTATCACACGAGGAAGCGGCCGAGGTGTCGTGACGGCGACGGGGCTCGCCACCGAACTCGGCAAGGTATCGCGGCTGATCATGGAGGTTGACGCCGGCAACTCACCAATGGAGCGAAAGCTATCTCGTCTTTCGACACAGCTTGTCGGAGCCACGCTGGTTGTCGCCTGCGCAATCGCTGCTCTTGGCCTCGTCTCTGGCCAGGATGAACTCCTGGTCATCGAGGCCGCAATTGCTCTTGCGGTCGCCGCTATTCCAGAAGGACTTCCGATTGTCGCAACGCTCGCTCTAGCGAGAGGAATGTGGCGTATGGCGGAGCAGAACGCCTTAATCGAGCGCCTTTCGGCTGTGGAGACGCTCGGCGCCACGACCGTCATCCTGACGGACAAGACCGGAACGCTGACGGAAAACCGCATGACCGTCCAGCAGCTTTTGACCTCTTCTGGAGAAGTCGTGGTCAACGCGAATCCGCCGGAGAACACACTTCTTTTGCGGGCCGGCGCCGATCAGGAACTCTCATTGTTGTTGACGGTGGCTGTGCTGTGCAATGACGCAGATCTTGAGAATGCCGACGCCGAGGGGACAGGCGATCCAATGGAAATCGCACTTTTGCGCGCCGGTCTGACAGCGAATATGAACCGGTCCGACCTCCTGTTCAAATACCCGCTTCTGCGCAAACACGCCTTCAATCCCACTACGAAGATGATGGGAACGGTCCATTCCAGTCGAGATGGCATTCTCATCGCAGTCAAAGGAGCGCCGGAGCCGATTATCAATTCTGCAACCGGGGTGATGCACGAGGGAAGCGAAATCCGGTTTGACGAAGAAACGCGCTCGAAATGGAATAATTCCGTCGGACGTCTCGCCGACCACGGCCTGCGCGTTCTCGCCTGCGCTGTCAGACACCAGCCTCAAGAGCCCGATGATCCGTTTCATAAACTGGTCCTGGTCGGCCTAATCGGCCTTCAGGATCCTGCTCGTGCAGACGTACCGGAGGCGATCCGAGACTGCCAGAATGCAGGAATACGGGTGGTCATGGTAACCGGCGATCATGTTGCAACGGCCAGAAGCATTGGTCGCGCCGTGGGCCTCGACACATCTGAAGGCAATGTGGTTGAGGGGCGAGAGCTCCACGAGATGCTGAGGACAGGTGCGCCTGCTCTACGCGATGTCGGCATCTTTGCCCGGGTCGATCCCTCTGAAAAGCTCACTCTCGTGCGAGCCTATCAGAATGCCGGCGATATCGTGGCGATGACGGGGGACGGCGTCAATGACGCTCCAGCCCTGCGGCAGGCAGATATCGGCGTTTCGATGGGACTGCGCGGCACCGACGTCGCCCGCGAAGCGGCGGCAATGATCCTCCTTGACGACAGATTTTCGACGATCGTCAAGGCAATCCGTGAAGGCCGCATTATCTTTGCCAATATCCGCCGGCTTGTCGCCTATCTGCTATCGTGCAATCTCAGTGAACTGATGGTGATCGGTCTGGCAGTTGCCGGATCTCTGCCACTGCCTTTGCTGCCGCTGCAGATTCTCTATCTGAACCTCGTGACCGACGTGTTTCCGGCCTTCGCGCTCGCAATGGGCGAAGGAGAGCACCGAGTGCTCAACAGACCGCCCCGCGATCCGAAGGAGGCTATTCTTGGCCGCGCCCAATGGCGCGCAGTCATCCTCCACGCGATGGCGCTGAGTGCCGCTACCTTTGCAGCTCTCGGTATCGGAAAATGGCTAGGCTTCGATCAACGCGCAAGCGTGACCGTAACATTCCTAACCCTTGCCTTTGCTCAGCTATGGCATGTCTTCAATTTGCGCAGTCGTGGAACGAGCATTTTTGTCAATGAGATGACCGGGAACCGATGGCTCTGGTTTGCCCTTGGCCTTTGCACCCTGTTATTGGCTCTCCCCCCTTATGTGGGTCCGGCAGCTCACCTTCTGCAACTCGTCCCACCAACTGCTCAGATGTGGCTTGTCGTCCTGTTTTCCAGCACCGCGCCGCTGATCGCGACACAGATCGTCATGCTCGCACTATCCGGGACGAGACCCAATCGCTCCTGAGCTGGCTGGCCGTATTTCCGGGTCGAGCTCATGCTGAACGGCATTGCGAGCTCGGCGCTGTTAATGGGCAGCTGCACGCGCTTCCAGCGCTCCGTATTACTTTCATGGTCACATATAACCGGCGTCCGCGCATGCGTTAGATCAATGCGACCGACAACGAAAACAAATAGATATTATACTGCGAAAGATGGAGAGGTGGAGAAGACATGACACCACAGTATTTTCTTCCGCTGGCGACGTATCCCGATCCGAGTTCGGGATTGATCATTTCGAATGCCATCGCGTTCGCCGAGTTCTGCGGCGCAAATCTTCACGTCTGCGCGCAAAGAGTTGAGATTCCGCACATCCCCGACGCCTGGTCATCGCTGCTGCTCGATACGCCAAAGATGATCGAGCAAGCCGAAAGCTTGAGCCGTGACCGGGCTGCAACGCTGATCGCCGCGGCGGAAAATCTGAGCGCAGGCACGGAAATTAAGGTGTTTACTCGAACGTTGAAGACCGCTTTGCCTTCGCTGCACGAAACAGCGGCCACGCAAGCACGTTTCTTCGATCTCGCAACCCTCGAATGTATCGCCAGTATTCCGGACACCCGCATCGTCGCTGAAGCCGTCATATTCGGCTCAGGCCGACCGGCCGTCATTTTTCCCAATAAGACTGTCGCCAGCAAGATCGATCATCTGGTGATTGCATGGGATGGGAGCCGCGCAGCCGCTCGCGCCGTCAGCGATGCGAACCAGCTCATCCGGATGGCCCGGACCGTATCGGTCCTGTCGGTCACTGGCGAAAAATCGCTTCCAGCCGACAGCGGAACGCACCTTGCTGAAATCTTGAGGTCGAGCGGCGTCGATGCCAAGGCAACGTTCGCCCAAGGTAGCGGGTCATCTATCGGCCAGAGCATCCAGCAGGCCGCGCTGGACCTGGGCGGCGATTTTTTGGTCATGGGAGCATTCGGGCATTCTCGATTGCGAGACTTTGTCTTGGGCGGAGCAACTGATGGGGTCTTGGACGAGCCGGCCTTGCCAGTTCTCATGTCCCATTGACGGGCGGGAGGATAGGTCTCTCTATCCGACCCTTTGGGCTCAGGCGGGAAAATGCCGTTACGCCGGAAGTCTCAGCCGATCTTCACCGATGCTCGCTATGAGATTAATCAAGCAATTCGCGCAGACGGATCGCAAGTTCGCGGGCCGTGTAGGGCTTCTTCAGCAAGCTTGTGGAGGGGGAAAGCTCGCCGCCGGCGATCGTCGGCTCGGCATAACCAGATGTGAAAAGGATCTTGATACCCGGCTTCAGCATCCGCACGATATCCGCCAATTCGTCGCCGGTCATGCCGCCGGGCATGACGATATCGGTAAACAGCAGCGCGACATCAGGATAATCCTCAAGCCGGTCGAGCGCCTCGTGACCGTTTGCCGCTTCTATGACTTCGTAACCGGCACTGATGAGGCGGGAAACAGCAACCCGGCGCACGCGCGCATCGTCCTCCACGACGAGGATCGTCTCAACACCGCGTGGAATGTGGGGCTCCGACCGTTCAGCCTGCGATTCCTGATCCGTGCCATCCTCTGCCACCTTGGGAACTGCCGGAACAAAGATGCGCACAGTCGTTCCCTGGCCCACCTCGCTATAAAGCTGAATATGGCCGCCGGATTGCTTGGCGAATCCGTAGACCATTGAAAGGCCGAGCCCCGTGCCGGAACCAAGGCCCTTGGTCGTGAAGAAGGGTTCGAAGGCCCGCTGCTTGACCTCCGCCGTCATGCCGCTGCCGGTGTCCGTCACCGAGATCAGCACATAGTCGCCAGTGCGCACCTGTGGATACATCTGCGCATAATCGGCGTCGAGCTTGACGCGCGAGATCTCGACCGAGAGCTTGCCGCCGCGCGGCATGGCATCTCGAGCGTTAAGCACAAGATTCAAAAGAGCGTTCTGTAACTGCGATCCATCAACCAGCGCGCTGTTGGACGAGCCAATCACGGTGGTGCGAAATTCGATCGCTTCGCCGAGCGTACGTCGCAGCAGGTCGGAAAAACCGGAAATAAGCTGCCCGACGTCGACGGGTTTCGGATTGAGCGGCTGGCGGCGACCGAAGGCGAGCAACTGGCCCGTAAGTTTCGCCCCGTCCTCCGCCGCCTCCTGCGCCTCACGCAGCAGCGGTCGCAGCCTTTCGTCCGTCAGTTTGTCCTCGATCATCTCGAGATTGCCGCTGATGACGGTAAGCAGATTGTTGAAGTCATGCGCAAGCCCGCCGGTCAGTTGGCCGATCGCTTCCATCTTCTGCGACTGGCGCAACTCCTCCTCGGTCTTGTGGCGGCTCGTGAGGTCGCGGATGAAGCCGGTGAAGATGCGTTTGCCATTGGTGACCGCCTCGCCGACGGAAAGCTCCATCGGAAAGACCGAACCATCTTTACGCTGCCCGGTCACCAGTCTGCCATAACCGATAATCCGGCGCTCGTCGGTCATCAAGTATCGGGAGAGGTGGCCGTCATGGGCGTCGCGATCCGGCTGCGGCATCAGGATCTTGACGTTGCGCCCGCAGACTTCCGCGGAAGGATAACCGAAAAGCCGCTCTGCCGCAGCGCTGAAGGAGGAGATCCTGCCGGCATCGTCAATGACAATCATCGCTTCGGGAACCGTGGCCAGGATGGAGCGCAGATGTGCTTCCCTCTCCGCCAGATCATCCTGCATTCTCTTCATGCCGGTTACATCGTTGTTCGTTTGGATAATCATCGCTGTTTTGCCGAGCGATGGATTGAAGAGGGACCAGCGCGTGGCAATGAAAAGCGTTTGGCCGTTATTGTGTCGGTGCGTCACCTCCCCTTCCCACGCCCCTTGCCTTCGAACGGTTTCGCGGATTTCTTCCAAGGGTGTCGGAAACTGCGTTGCGAGAAGTTCGTGGACGACCTTTCCGACAGCCTCGTTTCGTGGCCAGCCATAGAGAGCTTCGCAGCCACTGGTCCAGCGGTTGATTATCCCGTCGAAACCGTGAACGACCACGTTTGCTCCGTCGAACATCAGGGCAATCTGGTCAAGCTCCGTCTCAATCGTCATCTCCTCGCCGCTCTCCCTTCATCGCTGACGCTCTCAGTGGCGCGGCCGCCTTTCACATGCAGCCTGCTTCCATCCGTCCCCCGCCAATTCGTCGTCACTTCCTGACAATTGCACAAGCGCAGACCGCTTCACGACGCGAAGGGAATGACGTCCCACAGGCGCAAGCACGCCTTTATTCGTCAGCTTCGTGATAGAACGGGAAACCGTCTCGATGGTGAGGCCGAGATAGTCGGCGATGTCCAGTCGGGTCATTGGCAGATCGATCACGAAATCGCCCTGCCCTTCCGAGACCGCGCGAAGAAGCTCTCTTAGAAGAAAAGTGCAAATCCGCTCTTCGGCGCTCTTGCAGGACAGGAGGACCATCTGATCCTGGGCAGCGGCCATTTCGTCGCAAAGACGGGCGAAGACCTCGGGCCGCAACTCCGACGAACTGGCGACTTCGCTATCGAATGCCTTGCGCGAGAAACGTCGTACCTTCGTGTTGGTAATGGCTTCGGCACTGTAGAGATAGTGGTCCTTCAGCGAGACGCCGACGATGTCGCCGGCGTGCAGAAATCCTGTGATGACGCGGCGGCCATCCGAGATGATCTTGAAGATGCGGAGGGTCCCTTCGACGACTTCGAACAGGTGCTTGGCAGCGTCGCCTTCGAAAAAAAGGGACTGGCCGGCGGCCAGACGTTCGACAGGTTGTCTCCTAAAAAGCTCCTGAATGCAATTCGGCTCGGAGCCAAGGAGCACCGCATTGTTGATCTGCTTGTCGTGATGAAAAGTGGCGCCCTGCAGCATCTTCGTCCCTCCGCGCTGTGGATGAGGCCAATAAAAGGGCTCAGAGTGACATGCGGATGCCGCGTGTGTAAAAGACAATGCGAATTTGTAACAGTTTGTAACAAATGTCGGCGCAACGCCGTATTGCCGTAGCCACCTCCCCATCTGCCAGACGATCAGAACCGCCCGGAAAGGCGATCAAAGGCGATAGATGACGCCGTGGTCCCATCGATGACGGAACTCCTGATCGTCGAGCACACTCCAAATCTCGGGTCGAAGAGACCAAAATCGCAGATATTTGCTCTTCGCATCGATCGCCTGTCTCTCGATACAGGCAAACAGGGCTGCGGCGATTTCATGTTCGTGGAGCGGGCTTATGACAATGAACATCGCTACGTCGAACAGCGGCCCGGCAACAGGGTGCTTTTCGAAGCGAACATGGCAAAGGCCGCGAGAGTAACCCCTGGTGTCGGTCGCGACGATAAAGTTGCGCCGCTCCGAGCCGCCGGTTACCCGGCGCCAGGAGTCAAGTGTCAGATCAGGCATTGCCGCCTGCGCTATGACGTATGTACGGTCAATCTGGTCTTTCTGCAGAGGGCCGATGACAAAACCGCTATTGTTAGGCGTCATCTGAGGTCTCCGTTACATTGGACTATACCCTGGCGCTTTGCCGGGGATGGACGTGACGCTTCGTATTCGATGGTCTGACAAATCCCGTCACCTGCCGAAGAACATCGCCAGCACATCCCCGCCCGTTAGAGCCGCCAATCTCGCCGAGATCACCGTGCTCCGGAGGCTCCGTCATTACACCTGTGAGACTTTGCTAACAGCAGTACAAAACCCTAGACCGATGGTGAGCTTACCGCGTTGACCCGCATCAAAGTCGACCGGTCAATCAGAAGATCGCGAGCACAAGCACGCTGCTGAAAATCGTGTTGTGTTAGCGCCACCCATCTCGGCGGGTGCATTTGTTCAGCGGATTGACAATCAGCGCTCGGTACCGGGACTGAACGGCTGCGACTCTAGGCTTCGCGCCGAATGTTCCGCGTCACCCGCCTTGGTGCATTTACAATCATCAATGACATCATCATTGGGGCTCGACGGTCGCGAACGGCGGCAACCGCGCCATGCGTCGCACATTGAGGTATGTCAAGGCGGCCGCCAAGCCGGCCCGGTATCCTGCATTCTCTTCTAGCTGGAGCCGTAGACATGACGATCCCCGCCAAATCGGTAATGACAACGGATTTAATTACGGTGTCGCCTGAGACCACCGTAGCCGAGGCCGCCCGGCGCATGCTGATCCATCACGTCACCGCCGTACCTGTGGTGGACCCCGATAACCGGCCGCTTGGATTGGTCAGCGAAGGCGACGTGATGCGCCACTTCGGCGCGCAGTTTCAAAGTAAGCGAGCGGAATGGCTACGCCTGCTGGCGGAAGGCGAGACACTCGCGCCGGAGTTTCTTGCCGAAATCCGCCTCAACCAGCAACGCGTCCGCGAGATTATGCATTCAACCATCATCTCCGCTGATCAGGAAACCTCTCTTGCAGAGTTGGCTGATCTGATGCTGAAACATGGGATCAAGCGCGTTCTTATCCTGCGTGACGGCGTGTTGGTTGGCATCGTCAGCCGCGCCGATGTGGTTCAGGCCGTGGTGGAAAAACTGGACGACTTGCTTGAGCCGACGGACTAGCGCCGGAAGTTGGTGGAGCAAACCTACTCGACAATCATCTCCTTCCAGTTTTTCCTGATCATTGAGGCCGCGAGTGCTTGGCTTTACCGGTTTAGATGAGCCTGTGCGGGTCTTTTCGGCTGTTGCGCCCGATGACGTCGACAGCATTGATGCCGGTCACATCGACAACACGTCAGATAGCGCCGGCTCTTTGAGATCGATCAACGACGACCCGCGGCAAACGATTTAGCTCAATTTCCCAATGAGATTGCATGGCGCGATTCATGCTGGTCAGCGATACGCGTCGTGACTTTAGGTGCTCTTTCGAGGGAGATTGACATGCAAATTGACCATATCGCCCGTATGCCCGCTCAGAAGGTCTACAAGGTTACCGAGCTCGCCCGCACGCTGCATATCCGAGATGAACAGGAACAAGAGTTGAAGACGCTTTTCGGCGAATTCGTCACGAGGCAGGAATTCTTGTCCAATGTGGAGCCACCACCGCGCTTTCGGTGACGGTCCGGTCGACGCCGATGCCGGCGGACGCCTCGCCGCGAAGAGGGGCATGACAGTGGCTTCCGGCTTCCCTCCGCGCCCTTTCAGATCACCCATCTCACGTCGGGCGCCGCTTTCCCCTCGCGGTCAGCCGGACCTCGGCATGCATCAAGATCAGTCCTGGGACCATCGGCAACCAGAATGTCAGTCCACGGAAGACAAGCGTGGCGGCAAGCGCCTCCTCCACCCGGATCCCAAGCAGGTGCAACAGTCCGACACAGGCACCCTCGAAAGATCCGAGGCCAAGCGGAAGCGGTGAGACGGTTCCAACGACCGAGGCGAGAACGAAGCTCACGAAGGCAGCGCCAGGTGAGGCAGCAACGCCCAGTGCATGCAGAACAACCCAGAGGGTCGCCGCATCGAGCAAAAAGATGGATGCCTGAAGAAGAATGCTCTTCGCGAGCAGTCCATTATCGCCAAGCACGCGATGATCCACCTTGGCCAACAGATCGGTAAGGCGTGCCACCGGGCGCAGCGAGCGGATGCGGTCCGGAATGAAGCTCAGTCTGGTGCGCACTGTCATTATAAGAACGGAAGGAGCCGTGATGATCAGCAGGGAAAAGACGATGCAAAGCCATGCCCACTTTTCGTCCAGCTTGCCGGTGCTCCAAAGTGCTGCGAAAGCGGCCGATGCCATGAGAAGATAGGCTGAGTAATAGGCGATGGTCGCATTCAAAAGGGCGGTAACCGTTGCCGCGGCCGAGATGCCGCGGCGGATCAAACCCCGCGCGACGACGAGGCCGCCGCTGACGCCTCCGGTCGGTACTGCCTGGTTTGCAAAGAGCTCGATGACGGCAAGGCGAAAAAGAGCACGCAAGGGAGGCCTGAAGCCCTGTCTGCGTAAGACGAGGAGCCAGATCATCGCGGCGCAGGCATAGGTCGCGAGCTGAAACGCGATACCAGGCAAAAGCCAGCCAAGCGATGTTCTGCCGAGCGTGACAAGAAAGATCTCGATCTCTCCGAAATGCAGAACGCCTGCAACCAAAGTCCCTAGCCCGAGTACACCGATTACCCAGCCGGCAATGATGGCTGGCGAAAGCTCCAGCGCCGCCTTGGCGGTTGAGCCGCCGGCGGGCGGGCTTACCCGATCCGATGGCATCTCCTCGGTCACGGTCGGTTTGATGCCACAGATTGGCCCTGGACGGGCAGGATCGCCGCCTCTTCGCGCCGAATTGCCGGAAAATCGGCGGGTGTGATCGTCTCGCGTTCCAGCAGAAGGCGAGCGCCGGCCTTCAGGTCCACAATCCGGGCGGCCAGAACGTTCCTGGCGTCCTGATAGGCCGTTTCCAGTATCTCTCGGATTGCCAGATCAACGTCGCGGGCTGTCGCATCGGCATAGTCGCGCTGCATGGAGGCTGCTCGCCCATCGTCGAGCCATTGCAGCCGCGGTGCTTCCAGGACCGCTTGCCCGAGCCGGCTCATGCCGAAGCGTGTAACATAACCGCGGGCGATGTCAGTGGCCTTCGCGAGATCGTCGGCCGCGCCCGTGGATATTTCCGAAAAGACCAGTTCCTCGGCCGCACGACCTGCCAACAACGCGACAATCCTCTCCAGCAATTCCGGTGCGGTGACGAGAAAACGATCGTCGGTCGGCCTCTGCAACGTGTAGCCGAGCGCACCCACGCTGCGTGGAATGATCGACACTTTCTGCACCGGGTCGGTGCGCCGCAACGCGGCTGCGGCAATCGCATGCCCCATTTCGTGGACGGCGACCCTTTCGCGCTCGGGCGCTGCCAGGAGCCGGCTTCGCCTTTCGGCGCCCGCCACGATCCGTTCCATGGCTCTCGTGAAGTCGCCCATCTCGACGCAGTCCGCATTGCGGCGCGTTGCAAAGATTGCAGCTTCATTGACGAGATTTGCGAGATCGGCTCCGGTGAAGCCTGGCGTCATGCGTGCCACGTCGTCCAGCTCGACTGTCTTCGACAGCAGGATCTTCCGGCAATGCAGGGCAAGGATTGCGGTGCGACCCGGTCGATCCGGGCGATCGACGACGATCTGCCGGTCGAAGCGGCCCGACCGAAGCAACGCAGCATCAAGAATCTCGGGACGGTTCGTTGCAGCAAGCAGAACGATGCCGGAACCGGGATCGAAACCATCGAGTTCGGCAAGCAGCTGGTTGAGTGTCTGCTCCTTTTCGTCTCCCGCGCCGAAAGACCCAAGCGCGCTTCGTGCCCGTCCCAACGCGTCGAGTTCGTCGATGAAGATGATGCAGGGTGCTGCGGCGCGCGCCTGTTGAAACAGGTCGCGAACGCGAGCGGCACCGACTCCCACGAACATTTCGACAAATTCCGATCCCGTAATGGAAAAGAAAGCGACGTCGGCCTCCCCGGCGACCGCTCGTGCCAGAAGGGTCTTGCCGGTTCCGGGCGGACCGACAAGCAGCACGCCCTTCGGCACGCGTGCGCCAAGGCGCGAGTACCGGTCCTTCTCCTTGAGAAACGAGACGACCTCCTGCAGCTCGGCCTTGGCCTCGTCGGCGCCTGCAACGTCCTGGAAGGTCACACCCGTCTTCCGTTCGAGATAGACCTTGGCTTTGGACTTGCCGATCGTCACGAGCCCGCCCATGCCCTGCTGTTCGGCGAACCTTCGGAAGAAGAAGAACCAGATTGCGAGAAAGGCGACAGTCGGAACGATCCAGGACAGAAGTGCTGTCAGCCAGTTGCTGTCACTGGCACCAGTGATCTCGACGCCGGCCTTTTCAAAGGTTTCTGCTGCCGCCGGATCGACGCGATGGGTTGCAAAGAAGGTCTTTCCATCGAGCGGCTGTTTGAACTTTCCCTCGACCATCGTCTCGGTGATCGTCACAGACTGGATCTTGCCCTCGCTCGCCATGCGAACGAGATCACTATAGGACGGCTGCGCAATGTCACGCGTCGCAAACCACACTTGGAACAGTCCGATCAGGAGCAATGCCACGAAAAGGTATCCGAGGTTGAAGCCGTGCTTGCGTTCCATGTACGCCTCCTTTGCGCCCTTTGGTATCGTCTTCCCACGAACGACGCGAACAATCCTTGATGGGGATCAACATTGAGCAATCGGGGAGCCGGGCAGCATTCATCGGTATGGTGAGAGACCGGCGCAGCGCATCTTCAACGCGGCGTGCCGTTCAGGCTGACACGGGTTTCTCGAAGGTCGGCAGCGAACGAGTCAAGGTCCCGATTGGCCGCATCCATCCAGGGCTTCGTTACCGGCCAGGCTGGAGGGGCTGCCGCAACAACCCATCTATTTCAATCTCCGGCGCGCCCGCCCTCTTTCAAGCGTGCTCGACTGCCCGCTGTCTCCATCGCCGCAAACCTGCCAACGGCCGTAGATCTCTCCTCATTTTGACAGGGATCAACGACGAACGACCGGTACGATCCTAACAAAGAAATGATCGGGAGGAGAATGTCATGAACGACAAAATCTTGAGACGGAGCGTGATAGAAGAGCTCGATTTCGAACCGGCCTTGACTCGACCATTATCGCCATCACCGTCGAGGGAAGCATCGTTCGGCTTTCCGGAAAGGTCGGAACATCTGGCGAGGTTGAGCTTGCGGAACGCGCGGCGAGCCGTGTGAGGGGCGTTCGTGGCATTATTCAGGGCCTGGGGTCCGCGCCACCCATGAGCAGATCATGATTGCATAACTTACCAACACCGTCTTGCACAGGTGTCTTATAAGGAGTCCTTGTCATGCTACATCATCGAGACACAAGCCGCGTCACGGAAGCTCTGATGTCGGCTGCCGGCTGCGCTCCGCCCTCTTACGATAGCCGGACGAATGGCGATATCTTGCTTGAGCGCGACGATGCCGATCACTGGGACATCGAGATCATCTCGCCGCGCGCTAGAGAATGGGCGGCGTCCGAACTCTGTTGCCCGCTCCGGCAGTGTTTCGCCGGCAGGATGCGTCTCGACATAATGAGCGCAGACCGGCTCCTGAAGATGGCCCATGATCGGGGATTCCGGACGGAGTTCGTCACCCGAAGCGGCAGGGACGTTTTTTGATGTTCAATACCGTCGTCTGCGCGCGATCAGCATGGGGTCACGCAGCAGGACGTTCCAGAAATTGTCGCAGGCGAAAGCCCAATGGAAATCCCGAACTCGGCCGATGGTCTCGTACGGGCGATCGTGCCGGTCCCGGAGCGCTTGGTTGTGGCATGCGCAACTCCAACAGCGGACCGATGTTCGATTGGCGCGGCAACCCCTCCGACATGACCCCATCCAAGATCGCTTTCCGCTGGAGGTTGACCGCTCGGAACCCGATTGCCGCGTGGTCTTATTCAAGCAGTTTGATGCGCGTCAATGTCGTTGTCCCATTCCATCGCTCTAATGCAACGGCTCGCTAATGAGTGAACATGGACTGCACCAGGTCCTTGGGACGCTTTGATGCAGTCTCCTTTGCCAAACGTAGGAGAAAATCATGGCTGACACAGCAACGAAGCTTCCGGTCAAGACTGAAGAAAAGTCTGCATTGCCGACCGGCAACCTCTGGTCCCCGTTTGAAGCATTTCGCTCGGAGATCGACCGTCTGTTTGACGATTTCACGCCTTTTTCGCGTCGCTCGTCGGATCGCCCATTATTCGGGCGCGTTCTGCCGGCGCTTGGTGCCTGGCCGACGGTCCCCGCAGTCGATGTCATCGAGAGGGACGATGCGTTCGAGCTCACCGCCGAGGTGCCCGGGCTCGATGAGAAGAACATCGAGGTCAAGCTGTCCAACGGCATGCTGACGATCCGGGGCGAGAAGCAGGAAGAAAAAGAGACAAAAGAAAAAGAATATCATATCTCCGAACGCCGCTTCGGCTCATTCCAGCGCAATTTCCAACTTCCCGACGGCGTCGATGCCCAAAAAGTGGAAGCAAGCTTTGCCAAGGGCATCCTGAAGGTCAAACTGCCGAAGAGCGCCGAAGCGAAAAAGAATGAGCGGAAGATCGAGATCAAGGCCTCGTGATCCAACAGCGCCTTCGATAAGGCGGCGCGCAGATATCGCGCGCCGCGTCAACCGAGGAGGCTCACCAACACGCAATCACGCATGATGTGCCACCAAAGCAGGGTACTTGGCGGTCGCAAACGCGTCAGCGTTGCTGTTGATCCTGTTCAGAGAGCCCATCTGCAAGGCGGCAACACCGGTAAAGATCACGCGCCGGACAAGGCGCGGACGATGAAAGCATTACCGTCAGAAGCTGCTTGCGGCCTACCGTTTGGCTTTATCCCACAATATCCGGCGCTGATGTCGACACCCAAGCTGGATTCCTCAGAAAATAGTCCGCTGAAACATGGCTAGAAATTCCCGCCGCCGTTTGAAACGCCGCGGGTCCACGCCAGCACGCATTTCCAACGAGTCAGCATCTGCTTTTGTCAGATTGAAACCAGCAGCGGAGCCAGATGCAACTCGTTCGGAGGATCTGTCAACGATCACACGACCATCTGCCGCCGACCGGCAACCCCGCCAAGCCGACAGCATCCTTATGGCGACCCCGACAACTCGCCGACGAGCCGTTATTCCGTTCGTCAGCGCTCTGAGACAAGGTGTCTCTGAATTTCGTCGATTGGCAGATTGACGAGGTCTTTGTCGTATTCGGCAATGACGCGCTTGCTGAGGCTTTCAGACATGGCCTGTCTCAGGTTGGCCAGCGACTTGGGAGCCGCGGCGATGACGAGTTTGCCGATAGCCCCTTCCGCGCAGACGGTCTCAAGCCGCTCTGCTACGATTGTCGAGAAACGCCGCTCCTCCAAGTCGTGAAAGTCGGTCTCATCGACACTGCTGCGATGGCTGCCCGCCCACGTCCGGCCCGGCCGGTCCGTTCCCTGTTCATGGCTGGGCGGGTTGGCGCTCGCTTCAATGACCTGCTCGACTTCGAGCATCAGCTGATAAGCTGTCCCGATGTTACGCAACAAAAGAGCCTTCTTTCCGTCGGCAACCAAAACACATGCGTCGTGGGGAATGATCTCGCTCTTCATTGAGCCCTCCTGGCTTTGAGTGTTTTTCATTGTAGACGTGCAGGAAAAATGCAGTTTGACCAGCGTCAAAAAGGGGACGAAGTTCGCAGCGTTTGGCTAAGACCAAGTGACGAAGCTTTTTCTGGTTACTGCCGCTTGTTCGGCTTGGTCTTCTGGGTTGCCCGTCCCGGAAGCGACCTACACTGCCGCGGTGATGACACCGCTCCATCCAGCGCTCTCCCAGGTCGAGCCGTTTACGAAGAGGAGCTTCGTGCGATGACGAATGAAATGATGTTCGAGGCCGCCGCGCAACTCGAGGCCGAAAACGCAAGCTGAGGATTGCAGTCAATCTCAACCGATCCGGCCGCCGATGTTGCTCCAGTTCCTCCGCCGGGGTGAATCTTCAAAAGACGACAGACCCCGGCCGGCGCGGCTTGGATGCCGGCGCGTTTAGCGAAGCCGTCGCAGCAATTGTCTGGCCGACGTGCTTCACCACGCGCTGTTCATATCATTTGCCAGCCGCCCGCCTCGCAGCTTCATCAAACACCTGGAGCGCATATTCGCAAGTGGCGCTCATGTCGTCGCCGCAAAGCTTCAAGTTCTTGCATCCGGAGGAAACCTTCCGGGCGATCGTTTCGCGGAAGGCGGAAAGGTCGTGCGCGTCCGGGTGCTTGAGGATCTCCTGCAGGCAGGCGACGGTAATCGTTTCGTAGACCAGCAGCTTGCCCTCGATTTCTCCGATTGTCGGCACCGCGAAGCACTCGCCTCCGCGCTTGTTGTCTCGTTCAACAGTCAGCATAGCGCATCTCCCTTTGTCCAGCGATGATCGAATCCTGCATCTGCAAGCCCCTGCTGGCTCGGCTGCCGACAATCGTTTTCGACACGGCAAAATGATCCAGTAATCTCCACCCTGGCACCGCGCGCCTTGATCTTCAGAAGCGCGAGCGAGAGGCACTTTTGACGAAACCTGGGTTCGTCCAGCCTTCAGATGGCGATACGACATCGCTTCCACTAATCTAACAACGATATCCGCACTGCGGCGCGCAAACGTTGACGAAGGTCAAAGACCGTCCAGCAGAAGAGAATATTCTCATCGCATTCAGCCAAGAGGTGATCGCGATGACAATCAAGACGGTATTGAGCATTCTCAACGTCGAACATTTCGATGAAGATCTGAGAGCGGCGGCTGCATTCTGTGAGATCTACGGAGCGCATCTCAGCGCGCTCGTCATTTCAATGGGTTCAGCGGGGGCGATAGGCGAATACAATGCCATGTCGACCGTCTGGCTCGATGAACGGCAGCGCGAGATCGAGGAACTTGCAGAAGCCGCAGACAGGGTGAAAGACATACTTGGCCGCGCGGACCTGTCCTGCGATGTCGACCACGTCTATACGGAATTTGCATGGGCCGACCAGGACATAGCGGAACGGGCGCTCTACGCGGATGTCGTGCTCGTCGGTCGGCAGGCGGCCGATGATGAAGACCTTCGCAAGCGGATCTTCGACGGCGCTCTCTTCCAAACGCCAACTCCCATCCTCATCAATCGCGGCCCGCGCGCCATCTCCTCAGCTGCAAAATCAATCCTCGTCGCGTGGGACTCCAGCAATGAAGCCTCTCGTGCAGCGCGCCAATCGCTCGAGCTTCTGAAACAGGCGGACGTGGTTTACATCACGCTGATAGACCCGGTCGCCAGTATGAGGGCGAATGGCGAGGAGCCGGGAGCCGACATTGCAGCCTACCTTGCCCGCCACGGTGTCAAAGTGCAGGTGGATCGCCTGGCCAGCGGCGGGCGGAGCGCGGACGAAGTCCTAAGACAACACGCGGTCGATGTTGCCGCCGATCTTATCGTCATGGGCGCCTTCAGCCATCCACGCTGGCAGCAAACGCTGTTTGGCGGGGTGACCCGTAGCATGATCGAGGAGACCAGCATCCCAATTCTCATGGCGCACTGAGGCGGGCCGGAAGTAAGATCGATCATAGCATCGTCGCGATGGACAAGACTAAAACCCCCGAATTCCACGGGGGGTGCTTTGTCGTGTGCGCCAGCGGATCGACATCGTCGTCTTAACCGAAATCGCTCCCAACACGCTGACATGGCCCGGTCGCCCTGTCGCTCTTACTGATAAAGGACGGCATCGCCCGGCGAACTCAAGCGCTGCGATGACAAATTCGACCGGTCCTCCTGATCGACCTCCGCCGCTGCTCGAAAGCCCAGCCTGCGCAGATCGGCGGCGTCGGGCGCCACCCCTGTATAGCGTGTTGGAAGAGGAAATCCGCTTGTTCCCTCGGGCATGGAAATCACGACAAAAAAGTTCCACGCCCGATCTTGAAGATACATTATTATATATTATAATATAATGTATAATAAAATCTAGCACGGAGTTGGCAATGCCTGTCACCGCAATATCCGAGAAACTGTCGGTCTCGCCGCAGCCGAGCATCGAGACCATCCAGTCGCTTTACGACAGAGGCTTTAGGACACTGATCAACAACCGGCCGGATGATGAAGATTCTGCCCAGCCGGGAACGCAGGGCGAAAGCCAGGAAGCAAAGCACTGCAAACTGTCCTATGCATTCATTCCGGTCACACTTGGCACAATCACCGAGGCGGACGTCCGTGCGTTTCAGCGCGCAGTCGACGAATCCGAAGGGCCGGTGTTCGCCCATTGCAAGACCGGCACCCGATCACTCAGCCTCTACCTGATCGGTGAGGTTCTTGACGGCCGGATGTCTGCAGACGCGGTGGTCGAGTTCGGACACGTCCGGGGCTTCGACACAAGCGGCGCCGCAGCCTGGCTTAAGACACATGCCGCGCGCCGACCGCAGGTGAAGGGCTTTTTCGACAAGCGCACCTGGAGCGTCCAGTACGTGGTGTCCGATCCGGCGACCGGCAAGTGCGCCATCGTGGATCCGGTCCTGGACTTCGATGAGAAGGCGGGCGCGACAGCGACCACCAATGCCGACGCAATCCTCGAATACGTCCGCAGCCGGGGGCTGACCGTCGAGTGGATCCTAGATACCCATCCGCATGCCGACCACTTCTCGGCCGCCCAGTATCTTAAGGAGAAGACCGGGGCTCCGACAGCCATCGGCGAGCGCGTCGTCGACGTCCAGAAGTTGTGGAAAGGCATCTACAACTGGCCGGAACTTGCGACCGACGGCTCGCAATGGGACCGTTTGTTTGCCCACGGTGAAACCTTCAAGGTCGGCTCGATCGATGCCAAGGTGCTGTTCTCGCCCGGACATACGCTCGCCTCCATCACCTATCTGATCGGCGACGCAGGCTTCGTGCACGACACGCTCTTCATGCCCGACAGCGGCACGGCGCGCGCCGACTTCCCCGGGGGCGATGCCCGCATTTTATGGAACTCGATCCAGGGGATCCTCACCCTCCCCGACGAGACGCGGATCTTCACGGGCCACGACTATCAGCCAAGGGGCCGCGCACCCCGTTGGGAAAGCACGGTGGCCGACCAGAAGAAGTCCAACCCGCATCTTGCCGGCGTGACGGAGGAAGAATTCGTGGCACTCAGGACGAAGCGGGACAAGACGCTGCCAATGCCGAAGCTCATCCTGCATGCCCTGCAGGTGAACATCCGCGGCGGGCGCCTGCCGGAGCCTGAAGCCAACGGCAAGCGCTACCTCAAATTTCCACTCGATGCATTGGAGGGAGCAGCATGGGAATGACGTCCGATCTGAAGGCGATGATGAAGGCGAGGCTTGCCCGCACCGAAATGGCCAGCCAGGCCGGCGAAGTTGCAGATCTATTGAAGACCCTGTCCCATCCGGCCCGCCTGATGATCGTCTGCACGCTCATCGAAGGCGAGTATTCGGTCGGCGAACTTGAAGAGAAACTCGACGTGCACCAGCCGCATCTGTCGCAGCACCTGACTGTGCTGCGTGGCTCCGGCATCGTCGAAACGCGGCGGGAAGGAAAGCAGATCTTCTACCGCCTGACCGAGGCAAAGGCTGTCCGGCTGGTCGCCGCCCTCTATGACATCTTCTGCGTGAAGGAAGAAGAATGAACGCCTATCTCCCATCCCTGGCCGGCGGCATGCTGATCGGCGCGTCCGCTACCATGCTTCTTCTTCTCAACGGCCGGATCGCCGGGATCAGCGCGATTGTCGGGCGTCTCGCTCAGGGCGTCGGAGTGACCACCAATCTTGCCTTCGTGCTTGGGCTGCTGCTCGGGCCGATTGCCTACCTGCTCGTCTTCGGCGATCGGCCAGTGGTCGACATCACCGCAGGCTGGCCGCTCATCATCGTCGCGGGGCTGCTCGTCGGCTTCGGCTCGCGGATGGGCTCCGGCTGCACGAGCGGGCACGGCGTGCTTGGCCTCGCCCGCTTGTCGCCGCGCTCCATGGTGGCCGTCGCTACTTTCCTGACGGCCGGCATGGTCGCCGTCGCAGTTTTGCGGAGCCTTGGAATATGAACAGCAACATCTACCGGTTCGCGGCCGCTCTCGTCTCCGGCGTCGTCTTCGGATTGGGCCTGTCGCTCTCCGGCATGCTGAACCCGGCTCGCATCCAAGGCTTCCTCGACGTCTTCGGCGCATGGGATCCGAGCCTCGCCTTCGTTCTTGGCGGCGCTGTCGCCATTGCCTTCGTTGGCGTGCAGGTGATGAACCGGATACGACATCCTGCCTTCGACGACAGCTTCCATGTCCCAACGAGCCGGCGGGTCGACGCGCCGCTGGTCGTCGGCTCGGCCTTGTTTGGCCTCGGCTGGGGGATCGGCGGCTTCTGTCCCGGCCCGGCCGTCGCCTCCCTGTCGCTCGGTATTCCGCAAACCGTCCTGTTCGTCATCGCCATGCTGGTCGGGATGACCTTGTACGACAGAGTATGGAGCAGACGGGCATGAGCACCTCCATCCTCGCGGCAGTCGGCTCCGGCGGGATCGTCGGGTTCATGCTCGGCCTACTCGGCGGCGGAGGCTCCATTCTGGCCACTCCGCTGCTCCTCTACGTCGTTGGTGTGAGCCAGCCTCATATCGCAATCGGAACGGGCGCGCTTGCGGTCTCGGTGAACGCGTTCGCGAACTTTGCAAGCCACGCGATCAAGGGGCACGTCTGGTGGCGCTGCGCAGCCGTCTTCTCGGCACTTGGCGTTCTCGGAGCGCTCGCCGGATCCAGCCTCGGCAAGGCGATGGACGGAGGTCGTCTGATCTTCCTGTTCGCAGTCCTGATGGTCGTCGTCGGCGCCTTGATGCTCAAGCCCCGCAAGGCGGTGACGGCGGAGTGCCGGCCGGTCGACCTCAAGATGTGCCTCGCGACTGCGGCCGTGGCACTCGCCGCCGGCGCTGCATCCGGTTTCTTCGGAATCGGCGGCGGCTTCCTGATCGTTCCCGGCCTGATGCTGGCGACAGGCATGCCGATGATCAACGCGATCGGGACATCTCTGCTCTCCGTCGGTGCGTTCGGACTGGCGACGGCGTTGAATTATGCCAGTTCAGGATTGGTGGATTGGTGGCTTGCCGCGGAGTTCATCGGGGGCGGCATCACCGGCGGTTTGCTCGGCATGCTGGTCGCCACACGACTAAGTGGCTACAAGAACATCCTCAACCGCCTGTTCGCGGTGCTGATCTTCGTAGTCGCCGCGTACATCTTCTATCGCAACTGGGGAACGCTGATGAACGGCTGAGTGGGCGCCGACGTCGGAGTGGCGGCGCTTGGCGTGGCATTCCGACGGGAGCCAACGTCCCGAGGCCGATCATGCGATCGTCAGGCGGTCTTCCAGCGTGCTGATACCCGGTGCCGACCAAGCGGCACGCTCAGCCGCGCGGCGTTGGGACCAGGTGGCGACCTTGCCGGACAAGATGACCTTTCGGCCCTGGACATCGACGCTAATATGGTTGGATTCGATTTCCGCGTCCCGTTCGAAGGCATCCTCGATGCGTTTCTTTATGTCTATAGCGCTCAGTTGCGGCTTGATTTCGATGAGATTGGAGACGCCGACAACACCGGCAAGGCTCTTCACGGAGGCGTAGGCCGCGTCCTTTTGATACTGCCACTCAACTTTGCCGGTGAGCGTGATCCAGCCCTTGAAAACCCTCACCTGGACGGTGTCCTTCGGCACACACACGTCCCAATCGAGCATCTTGACGGCTCTGGCGGCGATGTCATCGTCGTCAGTCGCGGCCGCGCCAAATATCCGCACCTCGATTTCCTGCGCGATCCCCCTGACGCCCTTGACCCGGCTAACGACCCGCTCGGCCGCTTCCCTCTCGGCATAGTTCGCAACATGGCCTGTCAGCGTAACGATGCCCTTCTCGACGATCACGCCGATTTCGGCCGCGTTGACTCTGGGATCAAACTCCAGTTCATCCAGAATATGCTGACGGAGTGAAAGATCGTTCATAACACCCTCCTTGGAATGGTCGACGCCATATACTGCCATAGGCGGAGCCGGCATCATTGACCCTTGTCAAGATTGGCAGGACCAATAGCGCAACGCGGTCAGGAGGGTTGCTCGCCGGCATGACCGGCGAAAAAACACTCCGCCCGAGCCAGAAAACGGTGCGCATGAGACGATACCCGTGACTGAAGCGAGCGCTGAACAGGCACTCAGTGCCGCTCATGGAAGAGCATCAGGATACCGTTTTTGCTCCAATGTCATCGGCGACATCATCGGCGAGCTTCCGAGCCAAGCGAGCGCCTTCCGCTTCCATGCTCGAAGCGACAGCAGCCATCTTCGCGAACGCGCGCGGATAGTCCGCAAAAGCGCTCTGGAAATAGTCCGCCAGTACATCGAATGAATCGTTCAACTCGATACTCTCGACCAAGTCGCGCAGGCAGGTGTCGAACAGCTTCGTTCGATGCTGCAGGAAGCCCATGAGCTCGGCCTGACAGCGCAGGCCGATCCTGCATGACAGGACGAAAAGTCTCGCTTGTACGACAAGAGGATTTGCCGCGAGAGGGGTGTCCATTTGTGCAGAAAGTGGAAAGGCGGTTTTAAACATCGACAATCCTCCAAAACAAGGTTGGCACGGAAGGCCAAAGATCCGAAATCTCGGTCAATCGAGATTCCTGTCGAGGGCCGAGCCAGCGTGGCGTTGCACCTGCGAATATATCCGCACATTCACGCGCCACTTTGATCCGCCGCAATGAAATGCGGCAATACTTTGTGGAACTATCCTTTCGAAGATGAAAGGGAGCGGAACAATGCTGAGGTTTTTTGCAGCAGGGGTTATGATCGCGACGGCCGTTCTAATTGGCTATGCCGGTGCAACGAAACCGGCTGGACAAAAGCAAGCCAGCGCCGACAGCCAGACCGACAAGAAGCCTCCGAAGGCGGGTTATCCGAACCTTTTCATTCCGCCGACAAAAGGCAACGGCTTTTGACCAGTAGTCTCGACCTGACAAATCCCTGGATGATTTGGGCGGTTTATCTGATCACGATGAAGCGCGTGTGTCCGTCCCTGTAAATTCCAAGCAGTAGAACATCCTTCGCGCGCCGGGTGAGTTCGACGACGGCTTGCGGTGATTTTGCCGGCGTGCGGTCGACGCTGACGATGACGTCTCCGGCTTCGAGGCCGGCAATTGAGGCCCGGCTGCGATCGCTCATTGATTTCACCAACGCCCCTTCAACCTTGCCATAAGCATCCGAAGCTTGATCGAGAACCTGCAGGGTGACGAGGGAAAGAAGGCCGTCGCCTTCCATGGTCAAGGGAAGCGGAGCTGGAGGGGGTTCGCTTTCGGCGGCAAGCGTGGCGCGCAGATCGAATTTCCCCTCTCGCCGAAAGACGGAAACGGTCACCGTGGCGCCGGGTGGATAGGAGGCGACCTTCGTCCGCAACTCGCGCGCTGTATGAACGGGAGTACCGTCGATCCCGACGATGACGTCGGCGACCCGGACACCTGCCCGGCTCGCGGGCGAACCCGGGACAACCTCGCCGACGAGAGCCCCGGTTGACGTCCTGATGGCAAGCGCCTGTTCGAAGTCACGATCATTGTCCTGAACTGCAACGCCGAGCTGCCCACGGCGAACTTCCCCATAGGTAACCAGTTGTTTGACGACACCGCGGGCAATGTTGACCGGGATGGAGAAGCCGACGCCGACATTCGTGTCGGATGGTCCCATGATCGCCGTGTTGATACCAACCAGTTCGCCGTCGAGGTTGACCAAAGCCCCGCCCGAGTTTCCCGGGTTCATGGAGGCGTCGGTTTGAATGAAATCCTCATAGCCTTCAAGACCGAATCCCCCGCGCCCGAGAGCGCCGACGATTCCAAGGGTGGCAGTCTCTCCCAGGCCAAATGGATTACCGATCGCCACGACATAGTCACCGACATGCAGCGCGCCGGAATCGCCGAGTGCCATTGCCGTCAAACCCGAGGCCCTGATCCTTACGACGGCAAGATCCGTTTGAGGATCGCTGCCGACAAGTTCGCCATCATAGGTGTCGGCGGTGAAAAGCCGGATGGTAATCTTCGTGGCATTTGCAACGACATGATAGTTCGTCAGAACAAAGCCTTGCCCGGCGTCGATAATGACGCCCGAGCCGGTCGTCTGCGTTGGATCGGACGTCCCGTCCTCCTCTAACGCGCTGTCGGCACCGACGGACGCTTGGACATTGATGGATACCACGCTTGGAAGGACGCGCTCGAGCATCGGCGCCAAGGAGGGCTGGCCCTGGGCGAACGCTGCAGTGCCGCATCCCCAGGCGAGAAATACGGCGACCTGCAGGAGTCTGAGAAGGACTGTTCCATAAACCTTAGGCGCATAGCGACTATTATTCGGACAATGACTTGCATGCGCCGGCATAACTGGTCCTCCCCAGCAACTTTCCTTGCAGCTTCGCCGAGAATAAGAGTCGATCCGACATCGCGACATTGACCAAGCGCAATCTCGATTATCCTTCGTTGCAAGAAAGTGGAGCATCTGCCGTCAATCTCCTGCGCTCGCTCGGCATCGGGAAACCGCGTGTTGCCGTGCTTGCGGCGGTCGAAACGGTCAATAGCAATATGCAGGCGACGCTGGACGCCGCTGCGCTGACTGTGATGGCGGCACGCGGCCAGATCAATGGTGCGGTCGTCGATGGCCCCCTCGCTTTCGACAATGCGATCAGCGCCGAAGCCGGCCGGGCAAAATCTATCGACTATGCAGTGGCCGGTCAGGCAGACATCTTCCTCCTACCGGATCTGGAGGTCGGCAATATGCTGGCCAAGCAGCTCATCTATTTCGCCGGGACCCATGCCGCCGGCCCGGTGCTTGGTGCTCGTATTCCCATCATCGTGACCAGCCGAGCCGATCCGCTCAAAGTGCGCACCGCTTCAGCGGCCTTGGCTAAACTCCTGGCCGCCGCCATATCAGACAGTCCTTGAAGCAGGATCAGCGATGGCGCAGCCTCGCTTCTTCCACCCTTATCGCAAACGTGCGAATGAAGACCCTTCTTTGGTTGGAAGGCAAGACAGAGGCTGACTTGGATCCTCCGGGCTGGCATCCGTAACCGGAGCTTGCCTTGGCCGTTTGGCCTGCGGGTCTCAGCAAGCGGGCGCCAGACCTGTTTGGGTGCTCGTTGATCAAGGTCAATGAACTTGCCGCTCATCATTTTAGTCTGTGTCTGTACAGGAGGCAAAAATGTCGACAGTGCAGACCATCATGACGCCAAACCCCGTGACGATCGGCGCGGAGGCGCGGATCTGGGAGGCGGCAAACTTGATGCTTGACCATGGCATCAGTGGTCTGCCCGTGACGGACGAGGCCGGACAGCTGGCCGGCGTCATCAGCGAAAGCGACTTCTTGCTGCGTGGAGAACTGCACACAGATCCGGCAAAAAGCTTCTGGCAACGGTTGTTTTCCACACGCGGCGCCCTGGCGGAAGACTATTCCAAGGCGTTCGGGCGAAAGGTCGGAGAGGTCATGTCCTCTCCGGCTGTCACCATCGGGGCTGAGGAGGCGGTCGGCGCCGCAGCTCTTCTCATGGTCGAGCGCAACATCAAGCGCCTGCCCGTCGTTGCGGACGACAAGGTCGTCGGCGTCCTGACGCGATCCGACATCATGCGCTCGATGATCAAGGAGATGGCCGCACGTTCGGTCGAGAGAATCGATGCGGATATCCGCCGCGCCCTGGAGGGCGAGCTCGATCATCAGCGGTGGGGCGACAACATTACGGTACACGTGAAGGAAGCCATTGTCACACTCGAGGGGAAGGTCCTCGACTTAAGGGAGAAAACTGCGGCGCGCGTGGCGGCAGAAAATACACTGGGCGTGATCCAAGTCATCGACAATCTGCAGGTGGTTGTGCTGCCTGACATGCCTGTCCCGCCGCCTGGCTTCTACCCTTGAACCGAGAAGCTCTGGCAATCGGTCTTTCGGGTGGCGAGCTGGAGAGCCCACTCCGGAAGGGATCGCAGGTTTCCGCAAACCTGGTTATCGAAGGAGATGGAAATGAGTGACACGCAAGTCGCAGCATTGGACCATACGGTCCAGCTCACAAATCTATGGCTGAAAAAGCTTGTGGATCAACACCGTTTCAGCGACCGGCACGAAGCATACAACGCTTTGAGAGCCGTCCTCCACGCGTTGCGCGACCAACTGACGGTAGAGCAGGCGGTTCATCTGTCGGCACAACTGCCGATGCTGGTGCGCGGGATCTATTTCGAAAATTGGCACATCGGCGCTGAAAGGAAGCGCATGCGAAGTATCGACGACTTCACGCAGCAGGTAGCAAACCACCTTCCGCCACAGTTTCCACGCGACCCCAAAGCGACCAGCAGGGCTGTATTCGATCTCCTGTCACAGGAGATCGACCCGGGTCTGTCGGAAAAGTTGATCGACGAATTACCCGAGGTCCTGCGCCCCCTTTGGCTGTCCGTTATAGAGCGGTAATTGCCCATCACGAGAAACGACAAGCCGCGGTCACACAGGCTTGAAGAGGGATTATCAGTTTTAAGGATGTTGAGCACGCAGAGGAGGAGAAGAAGATGTCAGTCCCTAACGAGCTCGTCGAACCCTGGCATGAGCCGGTATATGTGCAGGTCGAGGCGCGAGGGCCGCAGATCATTCACAATCCGGCCGAAGCACTCGAGTTTCTCGCAAACGATTGGGTCGGATCGCGTCGAAAGCACTCATTCGCGCGGGAAATCTGTTCGGCTGCCGTGCGAAATCAAATTTCCAGCGACACCGCGCGCGAGGCGTTCTTGCAAGCAGTTCTCGATGCCAAAATAAACACCCGCGCCCCAGACAGTCAGCAGTAAATTCCGGAGAGCCGCTTCGCCCGCCTCGAGAAGCCTTCTGGCAAGCATTATGCGTCAAAAGCGATCCTGGCCGGCACGCGCCCCCGACGGTCGCTAGACGACGGCGCTCCAAATTCAACGCGCCATTTTCGAGCCCACGCTGAAACCTGAATACAAAGCGGCCTGCGCCAAGCTAACATACCTGTCCGTCTTCTGCTCCCATACGCTCGTTTCCTTTGCGCTGCCGTCAATCAGATGAGAATAGCTCATGCGTGCCCGCAGCGTTGCTCGAAAGGCCACGTAGAAGAACCACAGACTGTCGGGAATTTGATCGGCGAGCGCATGTTGCAGAAGACCTCTTATAGTCTCGCCTGTATCTCCCGCGCCTGAAAAGGCGCATTCCATCGCAAGAAAAGCAACCTCATCGAAGGGATCGATGAAGCGAAGTCGAGGATTGAACTCCAGGCAATCAAAAATCACGAGCGGGTCGCAGAAACATATGTGCTCGGGGCGCAGGTCGCCATGTCCCTCCACATAATGTCCACTCTCGATCCGTTGGACGATCGCATTCTGTACAGCATAAAAGGCGCAATCGAGGTCATTCAACACATGCGCGATTGCTCGATGATCGACGTCGAAACCCTCATGTCTCAACGTCTCCCTGGTGATGTCCTTCTGGCACTCGAGCGTGCGAAGATGGTCGAAAGGATCGATCGCTGGCCGAGCGCCCGTTCGATAGAAGTCGGCTAGCCGATCCACGAGCCTTGTCATATGCCCCGACGGGACGGCCCCGGTCTCAAGAAGCCGGTCAAGCATCAGCTTGTCTGGAAGGCGACGCATTTCCACCAGCCACTCGACCGCCTTGCCGCTTCCATCGAGACAGAGCGATCCATCCGCCTGCAATGTTACTGGTAGCACCGAGAGATATGTGTCCGGCGCCAGGCGCCGGTTGAGGCGCGCCTCCTCACGACAATTGACCTCGCGTGCGGCGAGCGTCGAAAAGTTCATGAAAGGACCCGTTACCGGCTTCTTCAGCTTGTAAACCCTGTCATCATGCAAGAAGACGAAGGACATATGGGTTTCGCGAACGGTGACCGGAAAGTCCGGCTTGCCGTAGGTGGACGGTTCGCTCAGAAAGCTGACAATCTCGTTCAGGGTCGCCAAAGAAAACTCCTCAAGCAAGTATCGAACAATCTTAATCGAAAGAGCGTCTTCTCCGGTTGATGTCGGTCAATCCGCTTTCCCGTTTTGACTTCGATCATGGCAGTGGCGCTGGGCCAGCTTATTCTCTCTGGTGTTTAGAGGAGGGTGCCATGACCATGTTCGCGAAAGTCGATAAGCGTCTGACGCGTCTGTTCCGTCGTCTTGATAGTGCTCTTACGTCCACCGACGAACACGTCAATCTGCTTCATCAGGCCTGGCTCGACCGACGAGGTCAGAAAATAGCGCCAGATCCGGAGCCTTTCCTGTCGCCGTCGTCCGAAGCCCCCGGTGGTGGCCTCGTCTTGCGCGCGGAACCGGACAATCGCTATCGGTTGGTCTCGGGACTGGCAGCGGCAAAGGATCTTCTCGGCTCATGTCCGGGCGAAGGACATCTAGAGAAGGCAGCGGACAAACGAGGGGCCGTGCGTCTTCGAAGCCTGATGCGCTTCGTCGAGCAGACCGGAGAGCCTATCATCGGATGTTTTACGACGCGACCTGCGCCAAACACGTTCATCGATGCGGAGCTTTACGTTGCCCCATTGTCTAGCGATGGAAGGACGATAGACGCGTTCCTGGCTGCGGCAAACATGCGGCAGGTCGTAACGCAAGCACGACGTTTCGTGCCGCACTGGCGCCGCCCCCACCCCCTTCTCTTTGCTCTTGAGGGCAGCAGGGTTTTCGGCGAGCGCCTGGCAGCAGAGCTCGAGCTTCCCATCTCTCCACTCGAAGAGCGGTCCTTTGAGGACGGCGAGAAGAAATGCCGCCCCTTGGCGGATGTTTGCGGCCGCGATGTTTTCGTGGTGTCGGGCCTGGGGCGCGACGCAAGCGAGAGCGTGCACGACAGGCTTCTAAAGCTGTTATTCTTCATCGCAACGCTAAAGACCAACGGCGCGGCACGCGTCACTGCCATTGCTCCCTACCTCCCATACATGCGCAAGGATCGGCAAACGAAAGCGCAGGATCCCCTATCCGCCGCCTATGTGGCCCGGTTCTTCGAGACGGCGGGCACCGACTGCCTGATCACAATGGAGACCCACAATCTGGCGGCCTTCCAGAATGCCTTTCGCTGTCGAGCAATTAACCTTGTGGCCTACGAAGCCTTCGCCAGCCACTTTGCCGAACGCATCCTAGACCAGGGCGTCACCGTCGTTTCCCCCGATCTTGGTGGAGCAAAACGCGCCGAGATGTTTCGGGAAAGACTGGAAACCAGGCTGCGTCGCCCGGTGGGCCTTGCATTCATGGAAAAGCAGCGCAGCCAAGGGATAGTAAGCGGAGACCTCTTTGCCGGTGATGTCGACGACAGGTTTGTCATCATTCTGGATGACCTGATCAGCTCGGGCACGACGATGCTTCGTGCAGCAAAAGCCTGCGCCGAGCGCGGAGCTAGGGAAATCCATCTCTGCGCCACACACGCCGTCTTTTCGAAACCCGCCGCAGCCGACCTCAGCGCCGCGTTCATAGACGGAATCGTCGTCAGCGACACTATCGCTCTTGCCGAGCCCTATCGCTCGGACCGGCGGGTTGCGGTCATCCCTGTGGCCCACCTTTTCGCCGAAGCAGCCGCCCGAGCTTATGAGGCTGGCGCCGAGTGACCCCGGCCACGATACACGTTGGAGATACCGACATGGACGTTTCGGAAGCCCCTGCCCTCAAGGCGTCGACAGGCAGCGTGTCGGCTTCGGCCGGCCTGTCGTTGGACGTCAATCGACAAGTCGCCGGGAGGCTGCGCGAATATTCCGGTCTTCTTCGCCAGCAAGGCGAAAGCGGTTTTCGCTCTCGTGCCTACAATCGGGCTGCCGACGTGATCGGGGCGCTCGAACGCCCCGTTGACGAGATCTTTTCGCGCAAGGGCCGTGAAGGATTGATCGAGCTTCCAGCCGTTGGACCGGGGATTGCGAGCGCGTTGACGGAAATATTGACGAGTGGGCGCTGGAGCCAACTCGACAGGCTGCGCGGAGACTCTGCTCCCGAAGCCATATTCCGCACCATACCAGGAATCGGACCAGCGCTTGCCAGACGCCTGGTCGACCAGGCCGGAATTGAAACCCTCGAGGATCTGGAGCACGCGCTTCACATCGGCGGGCTTACGGTTGCAGGCATTGGCAAACGCCGAAAGGATCTGATCGCTGCGGTTCTGGCGGAGCGGCTGGGGCGACGGCCGGCCGTCGCGATAGCCGAAAGCCCGCCTCCCGCCGTGTCATTGCTTCTTGAGATCGACCGCATCTATCGCAGCATGGCCGGAGCAGGAAAGCTCCCAAGAATCACCCCGCGACGTTTCAATCCGATGAAAGTGGCATGGCTTCCCGTTCTGCATATCCGCAGGCATGGTTATCATTTCACGGCTCTCTTTTCCAACAGCCGCCTGGCGCATGAATTGGGCCGAACGAAAGACTGGGTGATCATCCATTACCATCGTGACGGTGAGCAGGAGGGACGATGCACGATCACGACAGCAAGCCACGGCCCGTTGGCGGGACAGCGGGTGGTTCGAGGCCGGGAAGACGAACAGCGCCCAGTCGTGGCATGAAAGCCTGATCATGCAGATATGAAGATCGGACGTTTCCGCCGCTCCAGCATAGAGCGGGTCACGCCGCCAAAGATGCGCTCGCGCAGACGCGAATGGCCGTAGGCGCCCATGACGAGGAGGTCGGACTGCATCTGATCTGCGTGGGCATCCAGCGCTTCGGCCACGGTAAGTCCATTGCTACCCACGCAATCCACGACGATATCTATTCCGTGATGAGACAGGTAGGATTGCAGCTTGGCGGTGACTTCTCGCTCACTGCCTGAGGAATCGACCATAACCGCCCTTACCGATCGTGCCCGCTTCAAGAGCGGCACGCTCGCCTTGACCGCGGCGGAGGCTGCCGGCGCATCCGTCCATGCAATCAGGACAGTATTCTCCTCCCATTTGTCCGCAGCAGTCGGATTGACGATGACAGGAACATGAGCGTGGAACAATAAGCCGTCGAGCACGGCATCCCGGATCACGGGATCAGCAAGAATGTCGTTTCCGATGACCGCGACATCGCTTAACTGTGCCTGCTCGCCAACGACATTATCGATACGGACGATCTCCGTGTAGGCGCATTCCACGTCATTGGAGATCCCCTTCCGGGTAAGTGTGGCCTCGAGATCTTGGACGCGGTCTAAAAGGCGGGATCGATTCTTCTGGTTTTCCGCCTGCCAAGGTGCGGACACGAACTCCAGGTTAACGCCCACGGGCGGCGGCTCGGCTGCCTCGACAAGCAAAAGGGAAAGATGACCCTTTTCGAAGCGAGCAAGTATCACAGCCGCGTCCAGCTCTGCCTCGGTGACATCCTCTTTGACGATGTTCAGGATGTTGGCGAACGTCATTGCCGATCCTCCGTTAGGATCTGCGAAGGATGGAGCCGCTGTCCACTTCGAACCTTGACCTTAGTCAAACCGGACTGGATTTGATGCCGGCGACAGGTTCGTCATAAGCAGTCGATCGAGATGAATGCGGCCGGATTTCTCGAGAGGGGATGCTGGCGCGTAGGGGTTGACCTGCGTCAATGTTGCCCGCGACGAGCGCTGTATCATTGAAAAGTCATCGCCAGGGAGGTTCTCGTGTACAAGCATTTTCTCGTTCCGACAGATGGATCGGCTTTATCGAATGCGGCCGTGAAAAAGGCGATGGAGTTCGCCCGCGGCATGGGCGCCAAGGTCACGGTGCTAACTGTGGTCGAACCCTTCAAAGTGCTTTCGATCAATGCCGAGCAATTGGAAAACACCCGCGCGGAATTCGATCGTCATGCGGACCTCGTGGCCGACAAGGTTCTTCGGGACGCGGAGGAGGTTGCCGCTGCGATCGGCACCACCTGCTCGACGCTGCGAATGAAAAGCAGCGACCCTGCAAAGGCCATCGTTGAAGTTGCTGCAAGCAATGACTGCGACCTGATCGCAATGGCTTCCCATGGTCGGGAGGGCTTCAAGGCTTTCATGATCGGAAGCGTGACGATGAAGGTGCTCGCCAATTCGAAGCTTCCCGTTCTCGTCTATCGTGAATCGTAAAGAGCTGGCGGAACGGGTCCGAGGATCAAGCGGCCAGTGCAGGGTACCGCGAGGTTAATGGGAAGCGGAAGATGTCTCTGAAAGACAAGCCCAGGCTGACGTTCCACGGAGCCGCCGGCTCGGTGACCGGTTCATGCTTTCTCCTTGAAGTCGGCGAAAGCCGCATTCTCGTCGATTGCGGCATGTTTCAGGGATCCAAGACAGAAAAAGAGCTGAACTATCGCCCCTTTCCGTTCCAGTCGGCCGAGCTTGATGCCGTCATTCTGACCCATGCGCATATAGATCATAGCGGGCTCCTGCCGAAACTGGTGAAAGACGGGTTCTCCGGCCCGATCTACTGTACGCCGGCTACATTGGACCTTTGCGCCGTCATGCTCCCGGATTCGGGGCATATCCAGGAGATGGAAGTCGAGCAGCTCAATCGAAGAAATGAGCGGCGAGGGCGAAAACCCGTCAGTCCGATCTACACCGCTGCTGACGCCATGTCCTCGCTCGTGCAGTTCCAGGCGCACCCGTTCAAAATTTGGAAGGAACTGTCTCCGGAGTTTCGCTTCCGTTTCTGGAATGCCGGACATCTTCTCGGCTCCGCCTCGATTGAAATTGAGATCGGCTCTCACTCCGATCGCCAGCGGCTCTTATTTTCAGGAGACATCGGCCCACGCCACAAGCTGTTCCAGTTCGATCCGGAAGCGCCGTCCGCCTTCGACTATATCGTCTGCGAAAGCACCTATGGCGACGTCGATCGTCACGATCCCTCGGATGAAAGGCGCCGCAAGATGCTGCGTGAGGAGGTCCAGCGTGCCACGCGCCATCGAGACGGCGCGCTTCTGATACCCTCGTTCGCGGTGGAGCGCACGCAGGAGCTTTTGGCCGACCTGTCTCACCTCATGGATAAGGGCGAGATTCCAAAGTGTCCTGTCATTATCGATTCTCCCCTTGCACTGCGCGCAACCCAAGTCTTCAGCAGACATGCCAGCGAGCTTGAGAACGGTGATCTTCTGCTGCGCGCATTGAAGTCCAGGAATGTCCGCTTCACGGAGAGTGCCGAACAGTCGAAGGCGATCGATCATATCCATGGATTTCACATCGTCATCGCTGCCAGTGGCATGTGTGAAGCCGGCCGTATCCGGCATCGTCTCAAGAACTGGCTTTGGCGGGAGGAGGCAACCGTGCTGCTGGTTGGCTATCAGGCAACCGGTACGCTCGGACGCCTTCTGCAGGATGGGGCGTCTACCGTCCGCATCCAGGGCGACGAGATCATCGTTCGAGCAAATATCCGCACGCTCGACGTCTATAGCGGACACGCCGACGCGACGGAACTGGCAGCCTGGGTCACTGCGCGTCTACCTGTAAGAAGGGTCCTATTTCTGGTACATGGCGAGTTGCCGGCCGTGGTGGGGCTGGAAACCCGTCTCCTGGCGACACGGCCTGATCTTTCCATCGTCAAGCCGACCCTGGACGCAACCTACGAGCTTTCTGCCGAGGGGCCAGTGGAAACCCGCGCCCCTGAGGCGCCACCCCGTTTGGAAGCGTTCCAGACCGGTCGCAAGGACTGGCACAACGATTATCAGTCCCTGATCCTGGACCTCGAAGAGAGATTGGACAAAGCCGCTGACGAGAAAGCGCGCGGTGTCATTCTGCGGAAAATCAGAAATGCCGTCGACGAACTTCAAGAGCGGGGTCGATGACCGACCTATACTTTATATCCGCAATTGATCGTAACCGGCGTCGAACTCCTTTCTCGCCAGTAACCGTCTGATCGGCAAGAGGCCGCATGACCCGTACCGCTGTCGCAAACCCGCCTTATGAGGCGCAATGTTTTTAATGACCGGCATTTGAAATTGCCGTCAACGGGCAGCCCAATGGCCGCCAATCTTGACATAGGATCGTTTCACCGCAGCCCAGGCGATCCTATGGGACACCTCCTCCTGGCGAGGATCGTCTTTATAGGCGTCGAAGGCATGGTTGAAAGCCTGACGATAGATGTCCTGGGCGTGATCCGGCAAAGAAGCGCGCACCGAGGCAGGCAAGTCGCTGTTGTCGATATAAGGCATGGCGGCGTGCCTCGCTTCCCTCCAAATCAAGCAGAGTGATGCGACATCCCCGCTTCATCCTTCCGTCGTTCCGCCTCCGCAACCTTCCTTTTGACCGTCACGAAACTATCGGGGCTGACGGAGATGCTGTCGATGCCGCAGTCTACCAGAAAGCTTGCGAAGTCAGGATGATCGCTTGGCGCCTGACCGCAAATGCCAATCTTGGCGCCGGACCTGCCCGCTTCGGCGATGACATGCGAGATCATCCACTTCACGGCCGGGTCCTGTTCGTCAAAAAGGTCGGAAAGCTCGCCCGCATCGCGATCGACGCCGAGGGTGAGTTGCGTGAGATCATTCGAGCCGATGGAAAATCCATCGAAATGGTCAGCGAACTCCTTTGCCAGAATAACGTTGGAGGGAATTTCGCACATCACATAGACCTTCAGCCCGTCTTGACCGCGCGCAAGGCCATTCTCTGCCATCACCTTCAGGACCTTTTGAGCCTCTTCCACGGAGCGACAAAACGGTACCATGACGATGACGTTATCGAAGCCGAGTTCGCCTCTTAACTTGCCGATGGCGCGGCATTCCAAGGCAAAGCCGTCACGGTAGCGCGGTGAGTAGTAGCGGGAGGCACCTCTGAAGCCGAGCATCGGATTTTCCTCGCTCGGCTCGAATTCCCGACCGCCGACGAGCTTGGCATATTCATTCGTCTTGAAGTCGCTGAGCCGGACGATCGCAGGCTTCGGATAGACCACCGCGGCAAGGCGTGCCAGGCCGCAGGCGAGATGATCAACGAAAAAGTCTGCCTTGACCTCGTAACCTGCAGTTAGTTCCTCGATCTGATGTTTGGCGTCTGCATCCTTCAGACTGTCGAGATGGGCTAACGCCATCGGGTGGATGCGGATGGCATTGCCGATGACGAATTCCATGCGGGCAAGCCCGATGCCGTCACAAGGAAGCCGCCACCATCGAAAAGCGGCCGCGGGATTGGCCAGATTCAACATGATCTCGGTGCGGGTCGTCGGCAGGTCTGTGACGTCAACCGTTTCGACCTCATAGTCTGCAGTGCCATCATAGATGAAACCCTCGTCGCCTTCTGCGCAGGAAACGGTTATTTCCCCGCCTGTATGGAGTATTTGCGTCGCATTGCCGGTTCCGACGACCGCCGGCAGGCCGAGTTCGCGACTGACGATTGCCGCGTGCGACGTGCGCCCGCCGTGGTCGGTAACGATTGCCGCTGCCCGCTTCATGACGGGCATCCAGTCGGGGTCCGTCGTTGCCGTTACCAATATCGACCCGTCGACGAACGTGTCGATGTCCTTGGTCGTCTCGATCAGACAGGCTCGGCCGGACACAACGGCGTCACCGATTGCCAGGCCGGCAAGAAGCATCTTGCCCTTGCGTTTGACGACATAGTTTTTGAGTTCGTTCAGCTTGCGAGCGGACTGCACCGTTTCCGGACGGGCCTGGACGATGAAAAATTTGCCGGTCTCGCCGTCTCTGGCCCATTCGATGTCCATCGGGCAGCCGTAATGATCTTCGATCAGCACAGCCCAACGCGCCAGAGTGATGACGGCGTCGTCATCAAGAACGAAGGCTGCGCGTTCGAACTTGGACGTCGGCACGTTGCGGGTCGGTTCGCCTGTCGACCCATAGATCAGCTTCTTTTCCTTGGCACCGCATTTGCGCGCGATGATGGGGCGCAACGACGTGTTCTTCAGCAGCGGCTTGAAAACCTGATACTCGTCTGGGTCGACAGTGCCCTTGACGACATTCTCGCCAAGCCCCCAGGCGGCATTGATCAATACGACCTTGTCAAAGCCCGTCTCCGTATCAATGGAAAACATCACGCCGGAACTGCCAAGGTCGGAGCGGACCATCTGCTGGACGCCGATCGACAAGGCGACCTTCAGGTGATCAAAGCCTTTTGCCTGCCGATAAGTGATCGCTCTGTCGGTGAAAAGCGAGGCGTAGCATTGGCGGCAGGCATCCAAAAGAGCCTTCTCGTCCCTGACGTTGAGGAACGTCTCCTGCTGTCCGGCAAAACTCGCATCCGCAAGGTCTTCCGCAGTTGCGCTGGAGCGCACCGCCACTGCGAGGTTGCCGCTTCCGACCCGCGCTGAAAGCTCGGCGTAGGCCTTTCTGACGGCGTCTGACAGCTCATCGGGCCAATCGCCGTGCAGAAAAAGCCTACGGATCGCAGTGCCGGTCTCCGCCAGACCTGCCTTGCCTGCCTGCCACTCGGCAATCAAGGAGGCGATGCGGCCTTTAATATCGTTGGACGCAAGATAACGCCAGTAGGCCGCGGACGTCGTTGCAAAACCCGGTGGAACCGCAATCCCCTTCGGCGTCAGGTTCTGGATCAACTCTCCGAGCGAGGCGTTCTTGCCACCGACTTCAGCGACGTCGTCGCGCCGCACGTTTTCGAACCAGACGATCTGCTCCATCGTGCCGTCCATGAGACGCTCCCTGCAATACGAGTGTCGAACTCCAGTCGCATCAACTCTATTGGAGATCCTTTTGTGCGGCTTTGATGAGGATCAAGGTCGGGTCTCGCCAGATGCGCCAGGCTATTAAAAGCGGGCGAACATATGAGGTGGAGCCATGCAGATGCTGTCAGACCGTCACGCCGTCGTTGGCGAAATCGGAGCGGGCCACTTGCGCTTTGCCGTGGCCGACATCGACGAATTGGCGATCGATCACTATGTCAATTTCAAAACGAGCGATTTCGATTCGATCGAGGTGGCGCTCGATGCTTATTTCAAATCGCTGCCCGGGCAGCCAGGCAAGATCAGCCTTGCCGTGGCCGGCGATGTCGCCGACAATCAGGCGCGCATTTCCCATCTCCCGTGGACGTTTTCCGCAAGAGAATTGCAGAACGCCTTCAGCGTGCCCATCGTCAGGCTGATGCGCGACATCGATGCGGTCAGCTCCTGCGTGCCTACACTGCCCCCGCACGAACTCGTAAAACTGACAAGCCCATCCCCGCAAAGCGGACCGAAGGGTGTCATACTGCTCGACCGGGATCTCGAAGCCGCCATGATCGCTCCAAACCAGCATGGTTGGACTGTTTTACACGGCCGCGTCGGCGAGATGTCGTTCGGCGCCGATAGTGCCGACGAACTCTTACTCGTCCAGGCGATGCGGCATGGCATTGGCAGGGTTGCGCTGAAGAGGGTGCTCACATCGACGGGACTGACGGCTCTTTACGATGCATTGCGACTTCGCTCCGGTCTTGAAGCCCCGAGTTGGAGCGCATTCGATATTGCTCGGGTTGCCTTGTCTGCAGAGCCAGATCCAATCGCGCATGATGCGCTTCGGTATTTCGCAAATTGGCTCGCACGCTTTGCCGGTGATCTTGCCGCGGCATATGGCGCAGAAGGCGGGATCTATCTCAGCGGGAGCCTGGCGATCGAATTGCGCGAAATCCTGAGAAGCGAGGCGTTCGTCGAATCCTTTTCGGCCGCCGGCGGTCCCGACGGCTTTACCCGCAACGTCCCGGTTTATCTCGTCACGGCGACAAATCTCGCGCTGCGCGGTGCTGCCCTGGCAATTTCCTGAAATCCACTGACAGGGCGCGTTGCTTGCCCGTTCTAGATCTCCATGGGCGGGGCAGCCGGTTGCTGGGCGGGCTCCGGAATTTCGGTCATCGTCGCCTCCGAGAGGAGCAATATGCTGGCAACCGACACCGCATTTTCCAACGCGACGCGCACCACTTTGGTCGGATCGATGATCCCCTCCTCAAGAAGATCGACGTAGCGATTGCGGGCCGCATCGAACCCAATCGCGCCGTCAGATTCCAGCATCCTGGCGACAACGACACCGCCGTCGACCGCCGAGTTCTCGGCGATCTGTCTGGCCGGTACTTCCAAGGCGCGCTTGAGGATTTGGACGCCCGTGCGCTCATCGCCTTCGCAGAGGTCTTCCTCTGCGACCACCGCCTTTACACAGCGAAGCAGCGCCAAGCCGCCCCCAGGAACGATACCTTCATCGACCGCGGCCTTTGTGGCATTGATCGCATCGTCGAGAGCCTCCTTCTTAGCCTTCACCTCCGCTTCCGCAAGCGCGCCGACGCGAATGACCGCAACACCGCCCGACAATTTGGCAAGCCGCTCCTGCAGCTTTTCCTTGTCGTAGTCGCTTGTCGTCGTCTCGATCTCCTTGCGGATCTGTTCAGCCCGCCCTTTGATGGCCTGCTGCGAACCGCCTCCGCCGACAATTGTCGTCGTGTCCTTATCGACGACGATACGCGACGCTGTGCCGAGCTGATCTACCGTCACCTTGTCCAGCTTGAAGCCGAGGTCTTCGGAAATGAGCTGCGCTCCGGTAAGGATCGCCAAATCCTGCAGCATGGCCTTGCGGCGGTCGCCGAAGCCTGGAGCCTTGACGGCACAGTTGCGGAACGTGCCGCGCAGCTGGTTGACGATAAGGGTTGCAAGCGCTTCACCTTCCACGTCCTCGGCGATCACGAGCAATGGCTTGCCTGATTTGGCAATCTGCTCAAGTAATGCGACAAGATCGCCCAATGCGGAGATCTTTCGGTCAAAGATCAGCACCCTTGCGTCTTCCAGGACGCATTCCATCTTCTCGGCATCGGTTGCAAAATAGGCTGAAATATAACCGCGATCGAACTGCGTTCCCTCGACCACGTCGAGACGTGTCTCCATCGTCTTGGATTCCTCGACGGTGATGACGCCTTCCTTGCCGACCTTTGCCATGGCTTCGGCGACCAGCTTGCCGATCGCCTCATCATTATGGGCGGAGATGGAGGCGACCTGCTGCCTTTCCTTGTCCGAGGTCACCGGTCTCGATATCGATCGCAACGCCTCGACGGCCCGAACAACGGCGCGATCAAGACCTCGTTTGATATCGATGGCGCTTGCGCCCGCTACGACGTTGCGATGGCCGTCCGCCAGGATCGCATGTGCCAATAGCGTCGACGTGCTCGTTCCGTCGCCAACGACCTCGCCTGTCTTTTCCGCAGCGGCTCGCAGCATGCGGGCACCCAGATTTTCTTCCGCGTCCTTCAGGTCGAATTCCTTGGCGATCGTCACACCGTCATTGCACACGATCGGCGCACCCCACTTCTTTTCGATCAGAACCGACTTCGAGCGCGGCCCAAGGGTGATGCGAACCGCATCTGCGAGCTTGCTGGCCCCCTGAAGAACCTTGCCTCTGGCTTCGGAATGAAAAAGAACCTGTTTATGCGCCATCTTCCATCTCCCAAGTAAAACCAAGCGCAGATGCTCAGCCCGTTGATAATGATTGGCATAGATCGTGGGCAGCCGCGTTGACCAACATCAATATTGCGCTCGCTTTCAAGACCAGCTCGTTTTGACCTCGCGCAATGCTGCGGCGCGCGGGGAGTGATAATTTTCGCCCTGTAAGGCACGGAGAAATGAGAGATCGGGGGAGCTGCATTCCCCAGCTCAAATCACCCCCCTGGAGAAGGTCAATGACAATGTCCGAACAAACGGGGCGCTGGCTGCGCTGGTTGATCATCGATCATCTTGTCCTGATCGTACTGTTTTTGATGATCGCTACGGTCTTCAGCATTTTGCTGCTGAAACCATTGATCCGAGGCGAGCAGGACCTACCGCTGCAACGTTCAACGCTCGATGACCGCGCCAGCGATTAGAGACCGATCACATGCACGGCGGCAGGTTTCAAGGAATGCCGTCGGTTATAGCTACCATACACCTTACCGGGGGAGTCCACGCGCTGGACTTTGCCAACACAATTGGAGACGGCGCCGGGCGTTTGACGAGCGCCAGTGACGTTCTCGACTGGGCGCACCGTGCGCACCGTGCGCACCGACGCGAATAGATGCGACCGCCTCAGCGCTATAGCCTCAGCTGCGTCTCTGCATCGAAGAGATTGACGCTCGATGGATCCACGGCAAAGGCAACCGGATCTCCCCTCTTTCCGGAAAATCGAGGCTCCACCCGAGCGATAACGGTCTGAGGGCCAATGACCGTCGTCAGGATCGTATCCGGTCCGGTTGGCTCGACCACGTCGATGACACCATGAAAGGCGCCGTGTCCTTCTACAATCTTCAACTCCTCCGGACGAACACCCAGGATCAGATCCCGCTCGGTCAATTCACCGTTTCCGGCTCCGAGTTCCAGCGCCACCCCCTCCGCGCGAAACTGCCAACCACGATCGCTTTTGACCACGCGTCCCCGGAGAAAATTCATGGCCGGCGAACCAATGAAACCGGCGACGAACATGTTGGCGGGGCGCTCGTAGATGGTTCGCGGATCGGCCAGTTGCTGGAGATGGCCACCCTTCATGACCGCCACCTTGGTAGCCAATGTCATGGCTTCGATCTGGTCATGCGTCACGTAAACGATGCTGGTCCCAAGCCGCTCATGGAGCCTCTTGATCTCGGTGCGCATCTCCACCCTGAGCTTGGCATCAAGATTGGAAAGCGGCTCGTCGAACAGAAACAAGTCCGGATTCCGGACGATTGCGCGTCCCATCGCTACGCGCTGGCGCTGACCGCCGGACAGGTTCGCCGGTTTGCGGTCAAGGAGATGCGTGACCTGCAGCATGTCGGCGGCTTGCGCGACGGCTTCGCGCCGCTGGTCCGCCGGTACACCACGCATCTCCAGACCAAAACCGATGTTACGCTCGACCGACATCGTCGGGTAAAGCGCGTAGGACTGGAAGACCATGGCGATGTTGCGGTCTTTCGGCGGCAGAGCCGATACCGAGCGGCTACCAATGGCGACATCGCCGCTGGAGGAATCGTCAAGCCCTGCGATGATGTTGAGCAAGGTCGACTTGCCGCAACCGGATGGTCCGAGCAGAACGAGGAAACCGCCATCCTCAAGCTCGACGTCTATCCCGTGAAGCACCTCAAGAGCACCGTAAGACTTTCGGATGTTTTTGAGTGAGAGTGTAGCCATTATCGTCTCCTTCAGCCCTTGATTGCGCCGGCAGTGAGCCCCTGGACCATCGCCCGCTGGACGATTGCGAAAAGAAGCATGACGGGCAGAATGCTGAGAATGCCGCCGGCGGCCAGAACACCCCATGGAAGCTGGAATTCACCGACCATCAGTTGCAGCCCGACAGGCCATGTGCGCGATCCCTGCCCGGTGGTCAGCATGAGGGCGAAAATGAATTCGTTCCAGGCGGCGATGGCAATGAAGACCGAACTGGCGAGCAGACCATTGCGCGCCAGCGGCAAGACGATGCGGACCATGGCGCCGAGCCGCGTCGATCCGTCGATGCGCGCGGCGCTTTCGAGCTCCCTGGGCGCAGCGTCCAGGAAGCCCTTGAGCATCCACACGAAAAGCGGCAGCAGGAAACTGGTATAGGCAAGCGCAAGGCCGAACCGGCTGTCCACCAGGCCGACGGTTTTCATCATCACATAAAGCGGGATGATCATCATCACGGCGGGGAACATACGGATCAGCAGGTAGCCCAGCATGAGGCTGTTGCGGCCGCGGAATGTCATCCGTGCAAACGCGTAAGCCGCCAGCGTGCCGGCAACGACGCAGATGGCCACGGTGACGATGGTTACGATCAGGCTGTTGCCGATCAAAACCGGAAAGTTGGACTGCGTCCAGATCGCCACGTAGTTCTGAAATGTCACGTGCCGGGGAATATATTGCATCTGAGAGGTGACGATGTCCGTTTCGGCCTTCAGTGAGGTCAGGAACATCCAGAGGATCGGACCAAGGCAGAATATCCCGAGCGCGCACAAGACGATGTAGGTGAGAACGTCGGCTGCCAAACGCCTGCTATGTTTGGTTCGAAACATGGATCATTCTTTCGTTATACGTGACAGGCGGATGTAGATCGTCGCAAACATCATCAGGATCAGGAACATCACGACCGACAGAGCGCCGGCGTAGCCAAAATTGAAATCCCGGTGGGCTGTCTGAAAGGCGTAGAGTGACAAGACTTGCGTCGCGTTTCCGGGGCCGCCGCCGGTCAGGACCAGCAGAAGATCGGGAGAATTGACAAGGCTGATGACACGCAGGATGACTGCAGCGACGATTACTGTTTTGAGCATCGGCACCGTGATCAACCGGAATTTCGTAAAGGAACCGGCGCCGTCTACGGCGGCAGCCTTGTATAGGTCCTCGGGAATCCCTTTCAAGCCAGCGAGAAACAGCAGGGCAAAGAATGGAAACCCATGCCAGGCTTCGACGAGGATCGTGGCGGCAAGCGCGGTATTCGGGTCGGCAAACCATGCCTTGTAGGCATTGAGCAGGCCTATCCGGACGAAGATGTCGTTGATGACGCCAAGCCGCGGGTCGAGAAGCAGCGCCCACATGTGTCCGGCGACAACATTCGGAAGGAAATAGGGCAGCAGGATCAAAACGCCGAAGATCTTCGTCCCCGGCAGATTTCGGTTCAGCGCAACGGCAGCGATGAAGCCGAGCGTCATCTCGACGGCGACCGCCGCCACCACCCATATCGCGGTGTTCTTCAGTGAGATCCAGAAGACCCGATCGGACATCATCGCCACATAGTGCTTCATTCCCACCCAGCCGTTGAGGCCCGGCCGGGTGAGGCGCATTTCCCGCGTACTGATGACGAAGCCGTAGATCGTCGGGTAAGCGACGACGAGGAGAAGTAGAAGGAGGCTCGGCAACAGGAGAAGATACACCCAGGAGCGTGTCTCCGAGAGTTCGCCAAGACGGCGGAGCGGTCGGCTGCGTGAGGTTGATGTCATTGAATATCGGCGATGGCGCCGTCCCTGATTAAGGCGCGTGCCCCATTAGGACATCGCGCCTGAACGAGGTTAGCGAAGGGCGGCTTCGAGGCCTTCGATGAAGCGGTCCACGGCCTGTTCCGGCGTCAACTGACCGGTAAGGACTGCCTGGAACGTCGGATTGACGACGTTCTCCGACCAACCGGCGGCACCTACGAAACTGTTGGGCAACCGCCCGAACTCCAGCGTCTGCGTTGCCGCGTTGTAGATCGGGTTGCCCGTGATGCGGTCGTCCTTCAACGCTGCGGTGGAGGCCGGGAAATATCCCGTTGCCTCGAGAAGCGCGATAGCCGCATCCGTCTCGCCCCAGAAGCTGATCCACTTCCACGCGGCCTCGATATTGTCTTCCTTGAAGATCCCGTTGCCGGCATAGGCAACGCGGGCAATATGGGCTTTGGGACCTGCAGGCATCGGCGCGGTGGAGAACTGCTCGCCCTGCTTGAGCGCTGCCGAGATCTCGATGAGCGAGCCGGTATGGTGCCAGATCATCGCCGTCTGACCGGTCCTGAAACCTTCCATGATCTGACGATAGCTATCATTCGGCGCGCTGGGCGGCACCACCTTCTCCTTGCGGAAAAGGTCGGCATAGAAGGTGATCGCCTCGACGGCCGCGGGCTTGTCAATGGCTGCCTGACCATCCTTGACGAGCGGCGAGCCGAACGCCTCCATAACATCGATGACATATTTGAAAGCGCCAGCGCCGCCGCGCATTCCGAATGCATAGCGGTTCTTGGAGGGATCCGTCAGCTTTCGGCAAGCGACCAGGAATTCCTCGAAGGTCTTCGGGGGAGCGGAAAGACCGGCTTCCTCGAAATAGTCTTTTCTGTAGTACATCCAGTCGACGAAGGCATAGGCTGGAACTGCATAGATGGCGCCGTCCTGCGACATTCCCGTCCAGCGATTGTCGGGAAGGTTCGCCTTGCCGGCCCAAGTGTTGACGCGCCCGCTGATGTCCACAAGCGCTCCCATCGCCGTCAGGTCGGCAAAACGCTCGGCGATCACCATGCCGGTATCGGGGCGCCCGCCGGCAACGACAGCCGACGAAACCTTCGCCATATATTCGGAATTGGGAATGCCCTCCTGCGTCACCGCCACATCCGGATTTGCCGCTGCGAAGAGCTGGATGATCTTTGCCAGTCCGGCCATCTCAGACTGGCTGGCGAAATGGTGCCAGTAGTTGATGGCAGTCGCGGCATTGGCGCTGCGAAGGCTGGCCGCCAGGCTTAGCGCTGCCGAGGCTATCAGGAATTCACGCTTGCTGAGTTGCACTACTATCTCCTCCCGAGATATCAGACCATCAATCTGATCGATCAGATGGCAATATCATCGTTTTGGAGATCCCGCAACACACTCGGTCGAAGACAGCGAGCGCGGAAACGTTCAAACAAGACCGAGATTGCGTTGCACGGCAGCCTGGAAGTGCGCGATCAGGGCCTTTTCGGCAGCATCCGCGTCCCTCGTGCTGCATGCTTCGAGTATATCGAGGTGCTCCTTCAACGTGCGCACAAGGATCGGGGTCGTGACCTTTCGCTCCAGCCGCAGAAGACGCAGGTAGTTGTGCATGCGCCGGTAGGCGCTGTCGATCAGCGGGTTGCGCAGGGCCTTGATGATCTCACCGTGCAGTTCCAACTCAAGCGCGTCCGTCTCCAGAAGCTGCTCAGGTCCTATGCCGTTACGCTCAAGCTGGCGAATAAGCCTGGAATGCCTGACTTCCAGGGCATTCATCAGATTCTCGTCGCCCTCCTCGGCAAACACCCTGATAGCCGCGCGCTCGACGATGGAACGGAACTGATAGGTGGAGCGGGTAAGTTCCATGCCCGGCCGGACGAACTGGATGCCCGAGCGCGGGTGGATGGTCAGAATGCCCTCCGTTTCCAGCACGCGCAGCGCGTCGCGCAAGGGTGCCACGGGAACACCAACGACCGCCGACAGCTCGTTCTGCGAGATGAAGGCACCCACCGGCACCTTCCGTTCGAACAGGCTTTCCAGGACGCGCTCATAGGCTATGTCGCTGAGGCGCGTTGCCGCGGCATCCCCAATCACCGACTTCGCGGCATGCGGCTCTTGCAGTTTCTTCATAGGTCCGATATCACCTTTCTGATCGATCAGATCAACAAATTAAACGATCAGCGAGCGCTACGATGTCTCTCTCCCGCTTCCGTATAACCCGATTTCAATTTGCCCGCGACCGCGTAATCGGCGACAGCCAGGTTCGCGCCGACGAGACCAACGTCGCCGCGCTCGAACTGATCTCGGACACAGGAGAGGTGGGGCTCGGCTTCATCCAGACCCTTTTTTATCCCCTGCCGGATCAGGCCGAGATCGAGGCCGTTTTCGAAAACGAAGTCTGGCCCGCGATCAAGGGAGAAAAGGCGATCGGACTGGTTCACCGCGTGAACCGACCGCGCGGCGGCAACCAGCGCGCCTACTCCCTGCCATTCCACGAAGCGCTGCAGGTAGCCCTCTGGGATCTTGCCGCCAAGCAGGCAGGCATGCCCTTGCACCGCCTCCTCGGAAGCCGACGCAATCGCGTCCGCGCCTATGCGAGCGGCCTTGATTTCCACCTGAGCGACGACGCCTTCAGCGCGCTGTTCGCGCATGCTGCAAGCGTCGGCTACACGGCCTTCAAGATCAAGGTCGGCCATCCTGATTTTGCCCGCGACCTTGCCCGCCTCGAACTCTTGAAGAAGGTCGTGCCGGAGGGATCGCAGATCATGATCGATCCGAACGAAGCCTGGAACTCTAAGGAGGCCCTGGTCAAGCTGACGGCAATACGCGATGCAGGACACAATCTCCTCTGGGTGGAAGATCCCATTCTGCGCCACGATTTCGAGGGTTTGCGAACCCTGCGTCACGCGGTCAACTGGACGCAGATCAACAGCGGAGAATATCTCGATCTGTCCGGCAAGAGGACCCTGCTCGACCATCACGGCGCCGACATTCTGAACGTTCACGGCCAGGTGACGGATGTTATGCGCATCGGTTGGCTGGCCGCCGAACTGGGCATCCCGGTCAGCCTCGGCAATACCTTCCTGGAGATCGGCGTTCACATGGCTGTTGCCCTGCCGGAGGTCGAATGGCTGGAATATTCCTTCCAGAACTTTGACCACCTGGTCGAAACGCCAATCGAGATCCGCGACGGCTTCGCCTACGCGCCGGACCGCCTGGGTCATGGATTGGTGCTTTCGGAGGGGGCACGGCGCGAATGGGCGCGCCCACAGCGACTAGAGCGGTCCAAACTTGGACCGGCCCCAAAAAACCACCGCCTTCCTCTCCTCCCATGAGGATAAGTTCGCAATAGGCAAACAGCGACGAGCGCAGCATTTCCTCCCGTTCGTGGCATAAGCCTCTTGTTCGCAGGAGGTGGACCTCGATCTGGATTGACCATTCCGACAAAGATCATTGTCGTCGTCAGAAACGTGGCTCGCAAACAGGCGGCTGCCCCAGGTAGCGCGCATTCCCTTGACCGCAATATTGTCTTTCACGGTCAGAGGCACGCCATCCAATGGCCCAACCGGCTCGCCAGATTTCCCACGGCGCTTGCTTTGTCGTCCCGCTTCCGACGCTCCGCCCTGTCCAGGGGCACTATAGCATTGGGCTTCGGATTTACTTTAGGACCGAAGCCCATCACTGGCCGGATTGTCTCAAAGCAAGCGGTAACCACATGGGCGTCGGCTTCGTTACGAGCGCTCGGATCCGGCAATCATTTCCAGGCGCGATCCGCAACCTGCATTGTGAAGATTAGCCCTCAAGAGGTCACGCGGGTAACCACGGGGGCCGTCGTAAACACAGCGTTGCTCGACAAAAGGCTTGCCTGAGGAGACAGTCCTCCCACGGTTGAGAAATAGCTGTTTTGCTCACGGTGGATCCCTGGCGCTTGTTTGAGCATATGCTTTAACCGCAGCTCAGAAACTCGGCAACTTCAAAGTCATGATGAGCAGGCAATACATCTCCCAGTCACAGGCTATCTAATTGGCCAATAACATGAAATTATAATTTCACATAACTTGGCACGAAACCTGCTTCTCTTTTTTGACTGGGCAGACGCTCAGAGGCAGCCAAAAAGAGGGAACGTAATGACGCATAGGGACACTCACATTTCCCGTAGCCAGCGAATGATCATGATCTTCCGCACGGCAATCCTTGCAGTATCTGCTACGTTTGCAATGACGACGGCAAACGCAAGCGGAGCACTGGCTGCGGGTACGTTGCGCATCGGGATGACTGCCTCCGATATTCCCCTGACGACTGGCCAAACCGACCAAGGGGGCGAGGGTCAGCGGTTCATGGGCTATACCGTCTACAATTCGCTCATCGAATGGGATCTGACGAGCGCAGACAAACCTTCGATCCTGATACCGAGCCTTGCGGTCTCCTGGGACGTCGACGCGACTGATAAAACGAAATGGGTGTTCAAGCTTCGTGATGGGGTGAAGTTTCATGATGGCAGTGCCTTTGACGCAGATGCCGTTGTATGGAATCTCGACAAGATCCTGAAGCAGGATGCCCCACAGTTCGACAAGCGTCAGTCCGCGCAAGGCAAATCACGCATTCCGGCCGTTGCCTCTTACAAGGTCATCGATCCGCTCACGGTCGAAATTACCACCAAGACACCGGACGCCACCCTGCCCTACCAAATCAGCTGGATCCTGATGTCATCGCCGGCGAACTGGGAAGCCCAGGGCAAGAGCTGGGATGCCGTTGCCCAGAAGCCCTCTGGCACCGGCCCATGGAAGATCGAAAGTGGTTTCACCCCGCGCGAGCGCGTCGAGCTGACGCCCAACAAGGACTATTGGGACAAGAAGCGCGTACCGCAGCTCGACAAGCTGGTTCTCATCCCGCTGCCTGAACCGAACACCCGCGTCGCCGCGCTTCGATCCGGCCAGGTCGACTGGATCGAAGCACCGGCTCCAGATTCCGTCAGCTCGCTGAAGGACGCTGGCTTCAAGATCATCACCAACTCCTACCCGCACAACTGGACCTGGCATTTCTCCCGCGTCGAGGGTTCGCCGTGGAATGACATTCGCGTTCGCAAGGCGGCAAACCTTGCGGTCGATCGTGACGGCCTGAACGAACTACTCGGCGGTCTGTCGATCCCGGCGCAAGGCTATCTGCCGCCGGGCCACCAGTGGTTCGGCAACCCGACGTTCAAGCTAAGTTACAATGTCGAAGAGGCAAAGAAGCTGATGGCTGAGGCCGGCTTCGGTCCCGACAAGCCCATCACGACCAAAGTCATCATCTCGTCCTCGGGTTCTGGCCAGATGCTGCCGTTACAGATGAACGAATACATCCAACAGACGCTGGCTGAAATCGGCATCAAGATCGAATACGAGGTGGCTGACTGGAACACCGTCATCAACATCTGGCGTGCAGGTGCCAAGGACCCGAGCGCAAAGGGTGCGACGGCGATCAACTACAGTTACTTCATCCAGGATCCCTTCACCGCGCTGATCCGCCAGTCGCAATGCAACCTCGCACCACCGAACGGCACCAACTGGGGTTACTATTGCGACCCCGAGATGGATGCCCTCTTCGACAAGGTGCGCACGACCTTCGACCCTGCCGAACAGGACAAGGTGCTTCAGCAGATCCACGAGAAATATGTGAACGAAGCATTGTTCCTGATGGTCACGCATGACGTCAACCCGCGTGCCATGACCGGCAAGGTCAAGGGCTTCGTCCAGGCACAGAACTGGTTCCAGGACTTCTCCACGATCAGCATGGACCCTTAAATCCAATGCCTGGGCTGCGCCCTGGCCCACGGGTGCGCAGTCCCAAGGATGCCCGATCGAACCCGTCTTGTGAGGACACCATGCTGGCCTATGCCTTGAAACGACTGCTGCATGTCATTCCCGTGGCCATCGGCGTAAGCATCGTCTGCTTCATGCTGATCCATATTGCGCCGGGTGACCCGCTGGCGGCGATCCTGCCAACCGATGCCTCTGCGGATCTGCAGAACCAGATGCGGGCCTTCTATGGGCTCGATCGTCCATTGCCGGTGCAATACGCCCTGTGGGCATGGCGGGCGCTGCACGGCGACCTGGGGATCTCGATCGCGTCCGGCCGCCCGGTGCTCAGCGAGATTATGGACGCCTCGGTCAACTCGATCATCCTGGCGGTCGCCGCGACGATCATCGGCTTCACCGTCGGCTCGGTACTCGGCTTGGTGGCAGGCGTGTTGCGGGGTAGCTGGATTGATCGCCTGGCCTCCGCATTCGCGATGCTTGGCGTTAGCGTCCCACATTACTGGCTGGGCATGGTTCTCGTCATCGCATTTTCCGTCACGCTCGGCTGGCTGCCTGCAATGGGCGGCGGCCCCGGGGGATCGGACGGACGCGGCTTCAGCTGGGAATATCTGCAATACCTGATCCTGCCTGCGGTCACGATGTCGGTCATTCCGATGGGCATCATTGCACGCACCATTCGGTCGCTGGTGGCCGACATCCTGTCACAGGACTTCACCCAGGCGCTGGCTGCCAAGGGGCTGATGAACCGGCAGATCATGAGCCATGTGATACGTAATGCAGCGCCGACCGCTATTTCTGTCATGGGCCTTCAACTGGGCTATCTCCTGGGCGGATCGATCCTGATCGAGACCGTGTTCTCCTGGCCGGGCACCGGCTTCCTGTTGAACGGCGCCATCTTCACCCGCGACCTGCCGATCCTGCAGGGCACGATCCTTGTGCTTGCGATGTTCTTCGTCCTCCTCAACCTCGTTGTCGATGTGCTGCAGAGCGCAATCGATCCGCGCATCCAGAGGAGCTGACCCATGTCGGTCATTACAGCAGATCTGGCCTCGGAGGCGCCAAAAGTCCTCAAATCACCCGGATTCTGGGGTGGTGTCGTTCGCCGCCTCAGCCGTGATCCGGTAGCGCTCACGGCTTTGGGCGTCGTCATTCTTTTGGTGCTCATCGCGATATTCGCGCCGTACATCGCCCCTTATGACCCGTCGAAAGGCAGCGTTATCCGTCGCCTGAAGCCGACCGGCACACCCGGATATATCCTCGGCACCGATGAACTCGGGCGCGATATGCTCTCGCGTCTGATTTACGGCGCCCGTCTCTCGCTGGTGATGGGCGTCGTCCCGGTTCCGGTCGCCTTCGTCATCGGCTCGGCGATCGGCATCATCGCCGGCTATGCTGGCGGGATTACCAATACGCTGATCATGCGCACGATCGACGTCTTTTACGCATTCCCCTCCGTGCTGCTTGCTGTCGCTTTGTCAGGTGCCCTTGGTTCGGGTCTGACCAATGCGCTGGTCTCGCTGACCGTGGTCTTCATCCCGCAGATCGCGCGCGTTGCTGAAAGCGTCACGACCCAGGTCAGGAAACTCGATTACGTCGATGCGGCCCGCGCATCCGGTGCTCCTGGTCACACCATCATTCGGGTACACATTCTCAGCAATGTTCTCAGCCCCATTTTCGTCTTTGCCACGAGCCTGATCTCGGTCTCTATGATCCTTGCATCCGGCCTGTCGTTCCTCGGCCTTGGTGTGCGTCCGCCCGATGCCGAATGGGGTCTGATGTTGAATACGCTAAGAACAGCGATCTACAACAATCCGTTCGTCGCTGCTTTGCCGGGATTGATGATCTTCATCACCTCGGTCTGCTTCAATCTTTTCTCCGACGGGCTGCGCACAGCCATGGACGTGAAGTCATGAGCGCAACAATCTCACCCTACAATCAGGACATGGAAATCGGCGAGCGCGGCGGACCGGCTCAACCCCTCATCTCCGCCCGCGGTCTGCTCAAGCATTTTCCGGTCAAAAGCGGTGGCTTTCTCGGACCGCGGAAAGTCGTACGCGCCGTCGATGGCGTCGACTTCGATATTCTCAAGGGCGAGACGCTCGGCGTCGTCGGGGAAAGCGGCTGCGGTAAATCGACGACGGCGCGGCTGTTGATGAATCTCATCGTTCGCGATCAGGGCGACATCCTGTTTGATGGCGAGACAGTCGGCGGCACGCTACCGCTTGCACAATACCGACGTCAGGTGCAGATGGTCTTCCAGGACAGCTATGCATCTCTCAATCCTCGGCTGACGATCGAGGAATCGATCGCCTTTGCGCCGCAGGTTCATGGTGTCCCGGCCGGAAAGGCGATTGCACGCGCCCACGACCTGCTTTATCGGGTGGGGCTGGAGCCAACGCGCTTTGCCGGGCGATACCCGCACGAACTGTCGGGCGGGCAGCGGCAACGCGTCAACATCGCCCGCGCGCTGGCACTCGAACCAAGGCTGATCATCCTCGACGAGGCGGTCTCCGCGCTCGACAAATCGGTGGAAGCACAGGTTCTCAACTTGCTGCTCGACCTCAAGCGCGACTTCGGGCTAACCTATCTGTTCATCTCCCACGATCTCAACGTCGTGCGCTTCATGTGCGACCGGGTCATGGTGATGTATCTCGGCAAGGTCGCCGAGATCGGCAGCCGGCAGGCGGTCTTCGAAAACACGCGGCACCCCTATTCTTCAGCGCTGCTGGCCTCGATGCCCAAAATCGATCCATCTGAGAGAACGTTGGAGCCACCGCTTTCTGGAGATCCACCGAACCCGATCGATCCGCCCAGCGGCTGTCGTTTTCATACCCGTTGCACCTTCGCCGAGGATGCCTGCAGCCGAACTCTGCCGCTGTTGGCAACGGTCTCCGACGAGCAGTCCGCAGCCTGCCTGATGTCGACACCGGGGTCGGGCCACAGCCGTGCGCCCGTCACCATGGAGGCTTGAGATGACGCAATCCGATGTTGTGATCGATATCCAGAACCTATCGGTTACCTTCAATCGAGGACGCAAGCCGGTAAAGGCCGTCAATGGCGTCAGCCTCCAGGTAAGGGCTGGCGAGGTCGTGGCCCTCCTGGGAGAGTCTGGGTCCGGCAAGAGCGTCACCATGCGCTCGCTGCTTCGCATGCATCCGAAGGGGACGACGATCGACGGGACTATGTCGGTGGCCGGACGCGATGTCACTGGCTTGTCGACGCGCGAACTCGGCAATCTGCGTGGCGCCGTCGTCTCGATGGTGTTTCAAGAGCCACGTCTTGCCCTCGATCCGGTCTACACGCTTGGCCGGCAGATCGAAGAGACGATCATGCGCCATGAAAAGATTTCTCGATCCGCCGCGACTGCCCGATCGCTTGCCTTGTTTGAAAAGGTTCGCATTCCCTCGCCGGAGCGGCGCCTTCGGAACTATCCGCACGAGATGTCGGGAGGCATGTTGCAGCGCTCGATGATCGCCATGGCGCTGGCCTGCAATCCAAAGGTCCTTCTCGCCGATGAGCCGACGACGGCGCTGGATGCCACCGTACAGATCCAGATCCTGCTGCTCATCCGTGAATTGCAGAAGGAGTATGGATTGTCCGTCATCTTCGTAACCCATGATATCGGCGTTGCGGCCGAGGTCGCTGACCGCATCGCGGTCATGTATGCGGGACGGATCGTCGAAGAGGGGCGCGTTGAAGACATCATCCGCGACGCGAAACACCCCTATACAAAAGGGCTGCTCGGCGCGCGCGTCGAACTTGCAAACGGCCGCGATCGGCTGATCACCATTCCGGGCGCGCCGCCAGATCTGGCCAACATGCCACCGGGCTGCGCGTTTGCGCCACGATGCGCGCAGGCATCAGAACCCTGTCGCACCGAAGTTCCGGCACTCGTCGCCGCGGAACGGGCTGGCCGGGTTGCCTGTCTCCTATACCGCTGAGAAACCCGAAATACACTAAAGGGAGGTGGACGCCCGGCTGCGGCGTCCAAAGCACCATGACACACATCGTTGTCATCAATCCAAACACATCGGAGGCGACCACGGCGATGATGACCGATATCGCTCGTCAGTCTGTTCCTGCTGGTATTTCGATCGAAGGCGTGACCGCAGCAAGAGGCGTATCGATGATCCTCAACAGCAGAGAGCTTGCCGCCTCCGCCGACGGCGTCGTGCAGATGGGGTTGACCGCGGCGCCAAGGGCCGATGGCATCATCGTCAGCGCTTTCGGGGATCCTGGCCTCGAAGAGCTGAGGCAGATGACCGATATACCCATCATCGGCATATGCGAGGCAAGCATGCTGGAAGCTGCGTTCGGCGGACGACGGTTTGGCATTGCGACCGTCACACCAGATCTCGTCGAGGGTTTCGCGGCAAAGGCGGTGAGCCTCGGGCTTGCCAACCTTTTCACCGGCACTCGATTGACCAGCGGGGACCCAATTTCTCTCTCTTCCGACCCGGAGCGGCTGCAGACGGCCCTCACCATTGCCGTCAAGGAGTGCCTGGAGCTTGATGGCGCCGAGGTGGTCGTCATCGGCGGCGGGCCGCTTGGCAGAGCAGCGGTCCAACTTCAGCAACAGCTGTCCGCGCCGGTGATCGCCCCGATTGAATCAGCCACTAAACTCCTCCTCAAGCGGATGTTTCCTCTTGAATCAGTCGCTGCGAGTTTGGTGTAATGACCAGGTCGCTTCGGCACGGCAGCTTGAGTTTTCCGGTTGCAAATCGGGAGATTGCGAAGGAAAGTCCGCCGCCTGGAGACGTCGCGGAGAGTATTGTGCCGAAAGATCGTTCGTTCCTGTTTCGCGTGAGAGAGGCGCTTCCCAACCTCCATCCGGCAGAAAAGCGATTGGCTGAGTTCGTTTGCGATTTTCCCGGCGAACTCGCGAGCTATTCAGCACAGGAACTTGCGGCGCTCGCGCACGTTTCCAAGGCCACTGTCACGCGGTTCATCCAGCGGCTCGGTTATGAGACCTACGAGGAAGCCCGCCGCCACGCGCGGGAGGAAAAGCAAACTGGGTCCCGGCTTTTTCTCACGAGTTCGGCCAACGCTGCGTCGATCCAGTCGGTAGAGGCACATATAGCCCAAGGCATCGCCAACCTTGAAGCGACGTTCATTTCTATTCCTGACAGTCAGATAGAGGCCGCAGCCGACGCAATCCTCAATGCGCGAAAAGTCTGGGTTGTCGGATTTCGAAGCAGTCACCCATTTGCCTCGTATCTCCAATGGCAACTGATCCAGGTCATTGAAAACATTGTCGCCATCCCCGGTTCTGGGCAGACGCTAGGCGAACACTTCGTGAGCCTTCGTGAGAATGACATCGTCGTGGTCTTTGCTATGCGCCGACGAATTGCGCAGATGGACGCAATTCTCGAACAAATTCGGAGATCGAAGGCAAATCTTCTGTACGTTACCGACGAAAGCGCACCCTTCGAGACCGCCGCTGGTTGGCACTTCCAATGCCAGACACTTGCGCCCGGCCCGTTGTTCAACCACACCTCGGTGATGGCGTTGTGCCATTTGCTGATTAGCCGGTGTTTCGAAAAAGCCGGGGTTGAAGGTCGAAAACGACTTCGCGACATTGAGGCTCTAAACGAAAATCTCGAAGAATTATAAGTCGTTTTAACTTCGATAATTGGCATGGGGGTGCGAGCCCGAAGCTGTAAATAGAGTCGACCCCGCAGCAGTTCCCCACGTTTTGAGTCTCACTGCTCGTGATGGGAGCAGAACCGACAACCTCCTATATCCTTGCAATCAGTCAGTTCATCGATCGTTACTCATGCCGAGAAGGCCGCCACCGCACGATCCATGCCGCAGTGACGGAAATCCGCTACCCCGCCGCAAATTCCTGTTTGCGGTTGGCCCACCCACAAACCCGCAGCTCGATGACGGCGAATACGCTGTAAAGAGCGATGCCCAGGAATGCGAGGGCAAAAAGTCCTGCGAAGGCGAGCGCTACGTCGAAGCTCGACGTTGCCATCATCATCACGGTTCCGATGCCCAGATTCGAAGCGACTGTCTCAGAAAGCACCGTGCCAACGAAGGCAAGGGTAACGGCGACCTTAAGCGACGCGAAGAAATATGGCATAGCTCGTGGAAGGCTGACGTTCCACAGAACCTGGATACGCGATGCTCCGAGTGCCTTTAGCACGTCTTCCATTTCCGGCTCGGTGGTCGCAAGACCGGTCGCGACATTGACGACAATCGGGAAGATGCAGGTCGTCAGCGCGGTTAGGACCGCTGGCACCGTGCCCGAGCCGAACCACAGAACGAAGATCGGAACGACGGCGACCTTCGGAATGGACGAGAAACCGACCAAGAGCGGATACGCTGTCTTGTAGGCGGTTCTCGATACGCCAACAAAGATGCCGAGTGCCACGCCGATCACCATGCCGAGGGAAAACCCCACCATCGTTGTTGCCAACGTCTGGAGGATGTTGGGCCACAGAGCCGGCATTTGGATAATGAGCGTGCTGAAGATGGCGCTCGGGCGCGGCAACACGATCGGGCTGATATGGAAGACGATGCAAGCCACTTCCCAGACAACAAAAATCAGCACGATCAGGGACGCGGATTTCAGGTTTTCCTTGATTTGAGGCGACGGCATCAGACCTTCTCCACTTCCTGGCGCGCGGCAAAAATCAGGCGCCGTAAATCATTTGTGAGATCGGTAAACTCTGTCTCGAACGTGGTTTCCAGCGTTCTCGGTCGCGGAAAGTCCACTGCACGGTCCTCGGTCACGCGGCCTGGGCGGGCACTCATCACCAGGATCCGGCTTGCCAGAAACGCCGCTTCGCGAAGATCATGCGTGACGAGAAAGACAGTCGGTTTCGTCTCCATCCAGAGATCCTGAAGGATCGCCCAGAGCTCCTCGCGGGTGAATTGATCCAACGCCCCGAATGGCTCGTCGAGCATCAGGAGTTTCGGGGAATGGATGAGCGCGCGGCAGAGATTGGCGCGCTGTAGCATGCCGCCGGATAGTTCCCAAGGCCGGCGGTCACCGAAACCGGTAAGGCCGACTTTCGCAAGTAGGGCGTCGGCCCTGTCCCGAAACACGGTATCCTTATCGCGACGGAAAGTATCCGAATAAGGTTTGACGATCTTCAGCGGCAGCATGATGTTCTGCCGGATCGTCAACCAGGGCAACATCGTCGGATTCTGGAACGCCATGCCGATCCCGACCTGTTCCGCCCCCACCTCGCGCCCGGCGACAAAGACAACGCCTTCCGTCGGCCGAAGCAGGCCCGCAACGAGCTTGAGAATGGTGGACTTACCGCAGCCGGAGGGACCGACCATCGCAACGAAATCACCGGGGCGAACTGTCAGATTTGTCCGGTCTAGCGCCAAGAACGTGTTGTCTCCCTTGCCGAACCGCACCTGGACATTTTCGAGCTGCGCTATTCGTGCCGTCATCTGCTCCGCCGGAGGGAATGCTGTCGTCATCTACTCTGCCCCTCTTTGATTTTCCGTTCGAACGCCGCGATAGCGGCTTTCGCGATCTCAAGATCCTGCTCTCCCGTCCCGGAGCCGACCCCGATCCCACCGACAACCTGACCGTCAACAAGCAAAGGCAGGCCACCAAGCAGATTTGTCATCTTTCCCGACGTTGCTTCGGCCAAAAGCAATGCCTTGTCGGGCGATATACCACCCGTCGGCTGACCGGTCGTTGCAGCCGTCATCGCCTTGCGCGTTGCGCTCTCGATCGAAAGCACGCGCGCCCCGTCCATTCGGATAAAGGCCATCAGATTGCAGCCTTCGTCGACCACGGCGATGCATTGGGGGACGCCCATGGCTTCCGCAGCATCAACGGCTGCGGCAAGAATGGTGGATGCGCCGCGATGCGTAAGCTTTACCGCCGATCTGGTCAACGTCATCGGAAGTTCTTCAGACATGGCGCACATACCCTCCGTCGACGCGATAGACACTCCCCGTGACATAGGATGCCCGACCGCTACAGAGAAAGGCGACGACGGCCGCAATTTCGTCAGGTTCGGCATAGCGACCGGCGGGAATCTGGGCCAAGGAACGCTGACGCACGGTTTCCACCGGAATGCTCTCGCGTTGAGCGGTTGCCTCATCGGTCATCGCGACACGCTCGGTCGCGACCCGGCCGGGCATCACCACATTGACGGTCACTCCATCCTTTGCAACCTCGGGCGCCAGCGACTTAGACCATGCGATCAACCCGGCTCGGATCGTGTTCGAAATCCCGAGGACGGGGATTGGCTGAACGGCGCCAGTGCTGACAACCGTCACGATGCGTCCCCAGACTTGCCTGCGCATGGCCGGAAGAAATAAATCCGTCAGACGGATTACCGACAGCGACATCGATCGGAAGCTCTCCTCCCAGTCCGAGACATCACGGCCGACCGCGCCACCGTAGGGCGGGCCGCCGGTGTTGTTTATCAGGATGTCGATATCGCCAACCTCGGCCGCGAAGACGGTCAGGCTCGTAATATCCGATAGATCGACCTGAAACATGCCTGCCGCCCCGACTTCGGCCGCGGCTGCCGCAAGCGCCTGCCTGTCACGGGCAGCCAGGAACACGGCAGCACCTTCGGCGGCGAGTGCCCTGGCGACAGCGAGACCCATGCCGCGATTGCCTCCCAGCACGAGCGCACGCTTTCCTGCAATTTTCAGATCCATGCGGCGATCTCCCTTGTCTTCCAAGCCGACGATGTTTGTTGCGTGAGGAACTGTCCGCGGCCCGGCTGCGCCTTCAGTTCATTGTTCTCGATGATGACCTCACCGCGGCTGATGATGGTCTCTGGCCAGCCCTGGACCTCGAGCCCCTCGAATGGAGTGTAGTCGACATCGTGATGCATCATGCTGTTGGTGATGGTGACCCGCCGTTCCGGATCCCAGATAGCCAGATCCGCATCGGCACCCACGGCGATCGTGCCCTTACGTGGGTGGAGACCATACAGCTTGGCATTGTTCGTCGCCGTCAGTGCCACGAAGCGCGGAAGGTCTATGCGCCTTTTCATGACACCTTCGCTGAACAGGATGGCGAGCCGCGTCTCCAGCCCTGGGATGCCATTGGCGATGGCACGGAACGATGCCGCAGGACCAGCCTTCAACTTCCCATCCGCATCGAAGCAATAGGGCGCATGATCGGAATTGAAGATGTCGATCGTACCGTCTTCGATGCCGCGCCAAAGTGCTGCCTGCGCCGCCGTATCGCGCGGCGGCGGACTGCACATGGCCTTGGCCCCGAGCATATCCGGCATTTCCAGATCGGCTTCGGTCAAGAGCAGATATTGCGGGCAGGTTTCGGCGATAACGACGTGGCCACCAGCGCGAGCGCGGCGGATCTCATCAAGCGGATCTCCCCCAGAGACATGCACGATCACCAGCGGCACACCAGCGATTTCGGCCAGCGTGACGGCCCGGTGTGTCGCTTCCCTTTCTACTGGAAGCGGCCTCGACGTGGCATGAGCAGGGGGTCGCGTTCGCCCCTGCTTTTCGAGCCGATCCGCAAGCCAGCCGATCATCTCGTGGTTTTCGGCATGGATCAGCATCACTGCTTTTTCCTCGCGCGCTGTCTCGAAGACATCGAGGATCTGGCGATCGCTCAGCTGCATCGCGTCGTAGGTCATATAGACCTTAATGCTCGTGTGGCCGCGGCGGATCAACGCCGGCAGTTCCTGCCCGAGGACCGCGGGTGTCGGGTCGCTGACGATCAGATGGAACGCGTAATCTATCACCGACTGCCCCTCGGCCCGTCGGTGATAGTCGGCCACCGCGGCAGTCAATGACTCACCCCGGTGCTGGACGCAGAAGGGTACGATGGTCGTTGTTCCCCCGAATGCGGCACTAATGCTTCCGGAGCGAAAACCGTCCGCCATTTTCGCGCCCTTAGCCGCCAGCCCCGGCGCCTGCGGTTGGTCGAGATGGCAATGAGCATCGATGCCGCCGGGCAGCACGAGCCGCCCGGTTGCATCGATCACTTGCTCTGCGTCCTCGATATGCTCGGCGATCGCAGCAATACGGCCTCCCCTGACACCAAGGTCCGCCTTCGTTACGTCAGAGGCGGTCACGATTGTTCCGCCGCGGACCACCAGGTCAAACATCATGCCGGAAGCTTCCTGAGTTCAGCCACGGGCAGGAAAGACGGATCGAACAGATCCTCGGCCTTCGGTACGGATGGCAGACTGAAGCCCGCCGCGACGGCCTCCATTGACTTCGACAGTCGGGCCGTGTCGACACCGCCCATGCCGCTCTTCTTCGTTTCTTCAGTGGTGAACTGGTTCTTGATCAGCCAACGTAGCTTCTGTTCCTCCAGATCGGCATTGATCAGCGGGGAGTGTGCCTTCAGTGCAGCGATAGCAGCCTTCGGATCGGCTATCGCTGCCTGATACCCTCGTGCGCTGGCAGCGATAAAGGATTTTGCCACGTCCGGCCGCTCTGTACGGAACTTCTTCGATAGGACAATTGCGTTGCCATAGAGGTCAAGCCCAGCGTCGGAATAGTAGAGGATCTTGATATCGGCTGGCGCAATACCGGCCTTCTGGAGACCGAAGTAGACCGTGGAGTCGAAACCAAGAATGGCATCGGCGCTGCCTCCAGCAAGGACGGCCTCGCGCAACTGCAGGCCGACCATGTTCCACTTAATCTTCGATGCATCGATCGACGTCGTCTTGACATAGGTGGAGAACAGTCGGTAGGCGCCGTCGGCCGCCGCTGCGCCGATCGTGCGTCCCTCAAGGTCGGAAGGCTTTGTAATTCCCGATTTCGCCAGCGTGACGACCGAAAGCGGGCTTTTGTAATAGAGCATGAAGGCAGCGCGTACCTCCGCAGTCGGGTTCTTCGAGTTGAACTCCGCGAGATTGTTGATGTCGACCGTACCGCCATCGTAAACGCCCGACCCGGTTCGTGACGCGGCTTCGCCTGAGCCGCCGCTGGTGTCGAACTGGCAGTCGAGGCCGGCATCCTTGTACCAACCATTCTGCGCTGCCAGGAGATACATTGAGATCGAGCCGTCGAACGGCACGGCAAAGGAGAACTTCACCGGTTCAGCTGCAAAGCTACGCCCCGCCCGAACAACGAAGGGCGCGGCTAGAGCCGCCTGCAGAATGGTTCGCCTTGAAGTTTTGAATTCGAGCATGTCAGTCCCCTTTTTTTGGTGAAGCCGCCAGAAATATTTTGCAAGGGACGTGCCACTCTGCGAAATATAATGAAAACAAAGCTGCGCTCAAAATTGTGCGCAATATTCTGTGTAGCGATTAATCGCGGAGAGCCTAAGTATGAGCCAGAAGACGCGTTTGGTGGGCATGATGAATGAGCGCAACCGCCCCCGGACGGATGACGCGGAGGCTGCTTACAGGCATTTATTCGACGCAATTGTCGACCAGCGCCTGCTGCCGGGAACTAAGCTTACCGAGATCGCGTTGGTTGAAGCGTTCGGCGTAGGCCGACGTATGGTCGCTACCGCCTTGCAGCGCCTGCACTGGGAGAAACTTGTCGTTTTCATACCCAACCGCGGTGCCTATATCGCCGCACCCGACGCCGACGAGGCCCGGCAGGTGTTTGCCGCCCGCGTCGCGATCGAGGCCGGAACGACCGAAGCGGTGGCGCAGGCGGCTGATCCAACGGCGATTGCTAGGCTGCGCGACAATATCGAGCAGGAGCACAAACTTCGCGAACAAGGGTATATCCGCGAGGCGATCCACCTATCCGGTGGTTTTCACACGTTGATGGCCGAGCTATCCGGCAATCGTGTCCTTGCAGATCAGGTGAGGCTGCTGGTTGCCCGCACCAGCCTGATCGTCAATCTCTTCGACAATCAGATGGGACTTGCTGGCTGGCATGATCATCATGACGACCTGATTGAGCATTGCGAGAGAGGTGATGTCGAAAAAGCCGTGACACTCATGCGCGAGCACATTCTCGAAATCTGTGATGCACTGGCACTCGACAGGCGCCGACCTGTCGCCTTTGATATGGTGAGGGTGTTCGCGCGGGGGTAATCCGAGCAATGTTACCGGAGCTCTTGAAGGGAATCGAACAGCAGATCCCGCAAATAAAAGCATGGGATAATAGCGATTTAGGGAATGCCAGATGATGTTGACACGCGTCACACTCCCGGCCTTAAATGCCCATCAAGCAACTGTGCTTGTTCATTCACTCGGCGAGCGCCTAAACGGGATCGCTCGTCCAGTCTTCATGTCCATGCCGTATTCGGATCACGAAAATTGCTCCGTTCTCCTCGATCCGGTAGACAATGAGATGGGCTTTGAACGGATGAATTCTAACTGGCGGCGAAATCTCTTCTCGCTCACGCGCCATTCGCGGATTAGCGGCAATGAGATCAAGCACTGCAAACAGTTCGTCATGATACCGCCTAGCCTGTGCGGATCCGAACATGCGCACACCTTCTTCGGCGATTGTAATGATATCCTCTTCCGCTTCGACTGAAAGGCTAAAACGCATTACCTGCTGCCGCGCGTCGTTTCCCCACGCGCGACTGCCGCGGCAAAAAGCTCGTCCTTCGACCGGCTGCCAACACCACTTTTAAGACCGTCATCAACGAAGCGTTGCATGGCGGCAATCTTATCACTGCGAACTTGGTCCCTCCGGATCAGATCACGCACATAGTCGCTGGCATTGGAATATCGCCCGGTCTTTGCTTGCGCCTCGACCCAATCTTTCATCGGGTCCGGAAGAGATACGTTCATCGTAGCCATTCGAGTCTCCATAGGACGAGAAGATTAGCCGAACTTGGCAAAGTTTGTCAAATCGCTCTCCCGGGTTCGAAGCGCAGCTCGGCTAGGCTCATTCTCGACATCGCGCATCGCCGCGATTAGGCGCTCTCGCTGGCGTGGAACGCCGATCTTCAAATGGCCGTCTTGAACGAACTCGAACCGTTGGCCCGCAGCACAGCAGACAGAAGTCGCGATCGGCTCCTTCATCCTCAATCGAATGTTGGCCTGCGCACGCCCGCGGTAAGATCACCGCCGCATAACAGCAGCATCAAAGATGGAAGTTCGCTCTTTCCGTGACCCTTGCACCAACGCCGCACAACACGGCTGAGGTGGGGAAGCAGGGTGTTGTGCCGGCAACTCCTCAATGGAATAACGCAGCCGTTCCTGTCAAAGAAACGTCGGTTCCTGCCATCAAGATGAATTGGGTTTGCTCGATGCCGCTGACCGGATTAGTCTCTAGCGTCAATCCGGGAAGGACACTACATGCGGCAGGTCGCCCTTGTTCTCGAACACGGTTTTCAACTTATGGGATTGGCAGCTCTGGCAGCATTCGAGCTTGCCAACGCCGAACTCGGAGACGATGGCTATCAGCTGACTGTCCTATCGGAACACGGTGGTACGGTCAGGTCTTCGATGAACACGGGCATAGAGACGGTAGCGCTCGGTCTCATGCCAGATACGCTGATAGTGGCTGGTGAACTCGTTCCCTCTCCCATCTCTCCAGGATTGCGTGGCTATCTGGCGCGCGCCGGTAAGGAGGCCCGCAGGGTCGCCGGCGTTTGCACCGGTGCTTTCGTACTGGCCGAGGCCGGTCTGCTGGACGGCCGCACGGCCACCACCCACTGGGCGCATGCACCTAACCTCAGATCCCGATTTCCTAAAGTCACCGTGGACGATGACCGGATTTTTATCCGTGATGGGAATGTCTGGACCTCAGCCGGAATGTCCTCGGCTATCGACCTAACTTTGGCGTTGATCGAGGATGATCACGGATCGTCTCTTTCAAGAGCCATTGCCCGCAAACTCGTCGTCTATCATCGACGCCCCGGCGGCCAGTCGCAATTCTCGGCGCTTCTTGAACTGGAGCCGCGATCCGACCGGGTGCAGCGAGCGCTTACCTATGCCCGGGAGAACCTGCGCAACAACCTCTCTGTCGAGGAATTGGCCGAAGCCGCCAGCCTGTCACCACGCCAGTTTAGCCGGATTTTCCGCGAAGAAACCGGCCAGTCCCCCGCCAAGGCCGTCGAGATGATGAGGCTGGAAGCTGCGCGCGTTATGCTGGAAGAAGGCCGGCATCCAATGGACATCGTCGCCCGCGATACCGGCTTTTCCGACCGTGACCGGATGCGCCGCGCCTTCCTGCGCAGCTACGGGCAACCGCCCGCCAGCCTGAAGCGCAGCCTTAAGCTGATGGAAGACAGCACGGCGGCGTGACTGGATTTGCTGCATCTATGTCGTTTCAGTCAGCGGCTTTGACGGATAGCCTCGCTCTATTCAAACAGAATGGAGTAACGTCATGGAGAAGACTCTGGCACCCGCTGGCTGGATACCAGCCGGGGGCGTCTTGCCGTCAGGCAAAGCGGTCCAGACGGTGGCATCCCGCTGATCCTGCTGCAGCGGTTTCGTGGCACGATGGACGATTGGGATCCGGCGTTCGTAAAGGCCATTTCCGCCGAGCGTCGTGTATTCAGCTTCGACAGCACAGGCATCGGCAGGTCCGAGGGCCGCGTCCCTGAAACGATCGCCGGAATGGCTGCGGTGACGGCCGAGGTTATCGGCCGGCTGGGCTTCAGACAGGCTGATGTCCTTGGCTGGTCCCTTGGCGGCGGGGTGGCCCAGCAACTGGCGCTCGATTCCCCCCATCTTATCCGGCGCCTGATCATCGCCGGATCGAGCCCAGGCGGCATCAACGACGAGACGACTTTCTCTTCCTTTTCTATCCCGAGACCGAAGCCGCGGTCGCGTGCGGCAAGGCTTCGATTGCAAGGATTGCGGCACAACCCGATCAGGGTCCCACTGTGACCGCCAAAGCCTTCATGGCACAGATCAAGGCAATCTCCAGCTGGCCGGGCGTGCTTTCCCGGGCAAAGGATCTGCGCATGCCGATCCTGGTCGCCAACGGTGCCCATGATTTGATGCTGCCCGCCTATCGCTCCTTCGTTCTGTCACAGCAGGCGCCGGACGCAGGACTGGTCCTTTATCCCGACGCAGGCCACGCCTTCCTGTTTCAGGAGATCGAGGATTTCGCCGCACAGATCGATCTCTTCCTCGGCTAACGCGCACCAACGCCAGTGTCGTTTCAGACAACACCCGGCCATCGCGCCGGGTTTTTGATGTCTTCTTAAAGCAGTGTCTTGATTTGCTGTTTTTATGACATTTGAGCCAACCCATTCAGCCCACATAATGAACGTATCGAAAGCGCCGTGGTGGCGCGCGATTTCGCAAGAGAAGGAATATTCCATGCAGATGACCGGCAACACAATCTTCATCACCGGCGGCACGTCGGGCATTGGCAGGGCGCTTGCCGAAGCCTTCCATGCTCTCGGCAACAAGGTCATCATCGCCGGCCGCCGCAAGGCGCTGCTCGACGAGGTGGCTTCCACGAACCCCGGCATCGACGGTGTGGAGCTCGATATTGCCGATGCGGCCGACATCGACCGTGTCGCGGCACAGCTGATCCGTGACTATCCCACGCTGAACGTCCTGATCAACAACGCCGGCATCATGCCGTTCGACGATCCTTCGACCCGCATCGACGACGCCACGTCGCGCCGCATCATTGAGACCAACCTGCTAGGCCCGATCCGCCTGACATCAGCCCTGATCGAGCATCTCAAGGCCCAGCCGCGCGCGACGATTATCCACAACACCTCGGTCCTTGCCTATGTGCCGATCGCAACCAACGCCGTTTATTCGGCCTCAAAGGCGGCACTGCATTCCTACACCCTGTCGCAGCGCTTCATGCTGCGGGATACCCGTGTCACCGTGCAGGAAATTGCGCCGCCGTGGGTCGATACGGACCTGATCAAGAAGAGCGGCGATACGCGCGCCATGCCGTTGGACGCCTTCATCGCAGAAACCATGAAGGGGCTTGCAACCGAAGCGCCGGAGGTTTTCGTCGAGGGGATCCGTGCGCTGCGCGACAATCCAGGCCTCAACGAACACGCGCTGGTCGATGGCTTCAACGCCGAGATCGCCGCAAACCCGATCCCCTTCTGACATCTCCATGCTGCCCGTGTCAGGGCCCGCAGATGGCGGGCTCTGACGTCAAGGAGTTTTAAAACCATGTCCGTGTCGCTGATTCACACCTCCCACGTGGGACTTGTTCCTGCGGGATTCCTTGCACTCGGGACCTTCGCCATCGGCACCGAGGGCTTCATGATCGCACCTCTTTTGCCGGTCATGGCCGAAGACTTCCACATGGCCGTACCGACGGTGGCCCTACTGGTTGTCGTGTTCACGCTGGTGCTGGCCGTGTCCTCGCCGGCCACGACAGTTGCAACCGGCAGATTGGCGCGCCGGAGGGTACTTCTGATCGCCATGTCGCTGTTTGCCATCGGCAACCTCACTGCGGCATTGTCATCCTCTTTCGCGGTCCTGATGGGTGCGCGTATCGTCATGGCGATCGGAGCGGGTCTTTATGTCCCTGCGGCCAATGGTTTGGCCGGTGTAATCGTACCACAGCATATGCGTGGACGCGCGCTTGCCATCGTCAGTGCCGGGCAGACATTGGCGATTGCGCTCGGATTGCCGCTCGGCGGCCTGATCGGTCATGCCTTTGGCTGGCAGGCAACCTTTCTGCTGGTCGGCGCGATGAGCGCGGTGGCAATCGGGGGCATATTGATGGGCATCGCGCGGGATGCCGGCAGCGGCTTTGCAGTGGCAGGCCTGAGAGACCGGGTATTGGTCATACGGCAGCGGCCCGTCCTGCGGCTGTTGTCCGTGAGCCTATTCTGGTCGATCGGCGCCTTTGCCGCCTACCCTTATATCGCCGAGTATCTGGAGGCCGTTCTTTCGTTCGGACCGCCAGGGATCACCGCAACAGTATCCCTTTGGGGTCTTTCGGCCGCAGCCGGTGTTATGACCGGAGGTATCCTCAACGATCGCTTCGGCGCGAACCGCGTGGTGTGCTGGTCGCTTTCCCTGCTTGGCCTCTCCTTCCTGGCGCTGGCGGTCCTGGCAGGCCTGCCTCCATCGACGGCGCTTGTCCCCGTGCTGGCGGCCGTTGCCCTCTGGGGCTTCACGGTCTGGTCGTTCTTTCCCGCGCAGATGTCGCGGCTGATCGGAGCGGGAGCACAATCGCAGGCGCCGGTCGCCCTCGCGCTCAACACATCGACCATGTATTTCGGATTCTCCGTCGGAAGCGCGCTTGGCGCAACCGTTCTTGGCACGGGCGTCATATGGGGCATCGGCCTGCTGGCAGCATCGGCGGAACTTATCGCCTTCGTCGTGAATGCCACCTTCTTCAGGACCCGATGACTTTGACCGTCAGCCCTGACACTTCCTCCCGTCACCCCGAACGGCAAATCCCCCTGTCCCTCACCCAACGGCGATTATTTCCCCACGAAAACAGCTCGAAAGGAGCAATGCCATGGCCTCTCGTATTAACACCCCGGCCACTGTCACCGCAACCGGCGAAACAGCCGATCTCTTCGCGACCATCCGCAACTCCATCGGCATGGTTCCCAACGCCTATTCTGCCATCGGCAACCTCAGCACCCCGGCCCTGCAGGCCATGCTCTCAGCCGATGCGGCGCCCTCGCGCGGCTCGCTGTCCGCCCAGGAACGCGAAACCGTCAAGCTCGTTGTCAGCGCTATTGCCGCCTGCGACTATTGCGTGGCGGCCCATAGTCTCGCCGGCAAGGCTTCCGGTATTCCGGTCGACACGGTGCGCGCGATCCGCGCGCTTGAGCCGACGGGTGACGCCCGCCGCGATGCGCTGGTCCGTTTTGTCCGCGTCCTTCAGCAAAGCAGCGGGACGATCGACTTGGCTGAACTCGACACGTTCCGCGCCGCCGGCTTCCCCGATCAGGCCGTTGTCGACGTGGCGCTGGCGATCGCGATCATCACCTTCACGAACGTTTTCAATCGCGTCAACGACACCACCGTCGACTTCCCGGCCCTCAAATGAGGGCTTTCGTGCTTCTCGATGCGACAACAGGCGTATCGGCGGGCACGTCCTGAATTGCCGTCTTTACGTCCTTCCGGGCAAGCCTGCCAATTGCTATCGTCTTCCCTACAGACCCTCATCCAGCAACGGATGAACGCAAAAGGAACTGATCATGAGCACGACTCTCGAGACGGCCCCGACACTCCACGTTGAAGTTGGCGGCATCCGCTTTGCCTACCGCAAGCTTGGTCCCGAAAGTGGCATTCCGCTTGTCTTCTTGCAGCATTTCACGGGAACCATGGATGCCTGGGATCCGCGCGTCGTCAATGCGCTGGCCGCCGACCGCCCCGTCATCGTGTTCAACAATACTGGCGTGGGAACGTCCACCGGCGCCGTGCCCGACACCATCGAGCAAATGTCCACCGATGCGGAAAGCTTCATGGTGGCGCTTGGCCTCACCGAAGTCGATCTTCTCGGCTTCTCGCTCGGCGGATTCCTCGCCCAAGTGATAGCCACCCGTTCCACGGTCAAGGCTCGCAAGCTCATCGTCGCCGGGTCCGCCCCCAGAGGCGGCGAGGAACATCTCCTGCAAGTGGTGGAAGAAGCATTCTCGAAGAACGCCCGGGACGTGCGCCTTCCCCTTTTCTTCACGCCAAGCGCGGCGAGCCAAGCAGCGGGCTCCGCTTTTGTCGACCGGGCGACCGCCCGCCGCCAGGATCGCGACCCCGAAAGTGGCGATGCCGTCAGCAACCCGCAGGCGGCCGCGATCATCGCCTGGTGCGCAAACAAAGATGCCGGCCACGCGACATTAAAGGCCATCCGCCAGCCCACGCTTATCGTCCACGGCAGCGACGACACGATGTTTCCCTCGATCAATGCCTACGAGATGTTCAAGCATATGAGCAGCGCCACGCTGATCATCTATCCGGACTCCGGCCACGGCGCCCTGTTCCAGCACGCCAACACCTTCGTCGCTCACGTCCAGACCTTCCTCAATGCCTGAACGAGTACCCGCACCCTATTTTACAGGACTTCCTCAATGAATACGCTCGCGCAGAAGATAATCGATGCCCATGGCGGCCTCGACGCCTGGAAGACGTTCGCTAGCCTCACCGCGCATCTGAAGCAGGGCGGTGCGCTCTGGCCCCTCAAAGGTCATGGCGGGAAGCTCGATGACACCAACGTCACGGTCGGGCTCGGCAATGAATGGGCGTCCCACCATCCGTTCGGCGCCAACGGCAAGGTCACCCTGTTCCGGCCCGACAAGGTCGAGATCAAGGATGGGACAGGTCGGGTGCTTGAGGAACTCGAGATGCCCCGTGCCTCCTTTGCCGGCCATACGCTCGAGACGCCTTGGACGGAACTGCAGCTCGCCTATTTCGCCGGTATTGCGATGTGGACCTACTTCAATATGCCGTTCCTGTTGGCGGCTCCCGGTGTCGCAAGCGTACAGCTACCGGACTGGAGCGAAAACGGGGAGACGTGGCAGCGTCTGAAGGTGACCTTCCCGAAGGAAATCGCAACCCATAGCACCGTGCAGACGCTGTATGTCGATGCTGACGGGCTGCTGAAGCGCCACGATTACGACGTGGAAATCGCCGGCAACACGCCTGGCGCTCACTATATCTCAGGCTACACGACAGTGTCGGGAATCAAATTCCCGACTGAGCGACGCATCTTCCCGCGTCAACCTGACGGGACATCGCTTCCTGAACCACTCGTGGTGTCGATCGACCTCTCTGACATTAAGCTGCACTGAGTGACAGCTGGCGACGGCGATGCTCCCGCCCTGTGAGGAAAATGTGATGTATGTTCCCCAAGTCACTTTGGGCGCTGTGAAGGCGGCGGAGACTAAGGCGGACGAGATCGGCGTCCATGTGACCATTGTCATCGTTGACCGGGGTGGGGAGCAGATCGCCATGGCGCGTATGGATGGCGCCTGGCCGGGCGCGTTCGATCTGGCTCTCGGCAAGGCACAGACAGCGCGGTCGTTTCATGCGCCCTCAGCCACATTCGTCCTGTTGATCCAGCCGGGCGCCAGCCTCTTTACCGTAGGGAATACCAGCGCCGGCAAATATGTCATCCTTCCCGGCGGCGTCCCGATCAAACTTGAAGGTCACGTCGCGGGCGCCGTCGGCGTAAGCGGCGGCTCCAGCGAACAGGATGCTCTCATTGCCGCCGCTGCGCTCGAAGCGGCTGTCCTCAAGCAACAGGAAAAATTGTGACCACCTGACATTCGCGGCACCCGCAATGAGTTGTTTATACGTAATGACCCGGCCAACCAGATGGGTCCGCACGCCGAAAAGGATATCCGTTATGACGTCTGAAATTCTGATGCCGACCGACGCGTCTTTCGTCGATATTGACGGCCTCAAGATCCGATTGGTCCGGTCGCCTTCGGATCCCGGCCTACCGATACTGCTGACGGCACCCTGGCCCGAGAGTATCTATGCCTTCAATCTCGTCTGGCCGCGGGTATATCCCTTGGGGCCTTTGACGGCGGTCGATCTCCCGGGCTTCGGCATGTCCGAAAGCCGGCCGGATCTGATGTCACCCGAGGCAATGGGCCGTTTCCTCATTCGCGCGATGGACGAACTAGGCATCGAACGCGCGCATGTCATTGCGCCGGATGTCGGCACGCTAGCGGCGCTCTTCGCTGCGAGCAGCAATCCGGACCGGTTCGAAAGCATCGTCGGCGGTAGCGGCGGCGTCAGTCTGGATCTTCTAGGCGGCCCATTGCGGCAGATCGTGGGATCATCGAGAGACGACTTTGCTGGTTCCGATGGTGGCGAGCAGGTCTATCAACTGGTCAAGACCATGGCACGGACCGCCATTCCGGAAGCCATTCTGGAGGATTACCGCACGTCGTCTAAAGGTCAGCGCTGGAACGAGGTTGCTGATTTTGTGCGCGCCTATAGTCACGATCTTCCCCGATTGGCGGAGTTGTTGCCGGCGATTGCGACGCCGACATTGGTGGTTTCGGGGAAGGATGATCCATTCGTTCCGCCATCCAACGGGCAGTTTCTCGCAGACCATATGCCGCATTGCCGTGCCGAAGTGGTCGAGGCTGGTCACTTCGTCTGGGAGGACGCTGCCGAGACCTATGCGAAGCTGCTCTCTGATTGGATCTCCGGAGATTACCGACATGCCTAGCCATGAGCTGCTTCGGAAAGCCGGAAGAAACCGCTGCGGCAACTGCATTTGCTGTCTGGCGAGGCTTTCATCACCGGGCACACGCTGCACGTCGATGGTGGTGCATCGATTGGCAAGGCATCGCTTTGAGTGCTGATGCTGTAGAGAATACCCCTTTTGAGAGTGGCCCGAAATCGCAGGCATCAATCATATCGACCCTGTCCTCTTCAATGCAGTCAGCTGAAGCTATCTCGCTTGGAACGCTCGCAGCCTTGCTGAAAGCAGGCGCCTTATGCACGTCGGGCTGCCGAGGCGGGACGATGACGAGATCATTCTGCTCGACACGGTGCTTTGCAAGCACCACAAGTTGATCGGAACGGTTAATGAAGTCCCACGCCATCAAGGAAAAGCGGGCAATGGTTCGGTGGTTTGCGAAGAAAGCGCAACCGCTGTTCGGTGCGGGCAGCTTCGAACTTTCGTCGGCGAAGTCTTTCCACGTGATAGAGCCGCAGATAACTATCGTCATATGAAAGTGGGTGGTGGATTTGAGGAGGTGGTTCTTAAAGGCGAGATGAACGGAGGAAGGGCATGGCTCTTGAACCAGTTCGAACCGCCGACCCGTTGTTTTCCGGCATCAAGCTCTAAGTCTAGCTAGTTGGCAAAGTGTCGGGCCATTCCTGCGCGCCATGGAGGACGCGAAGGATACGAACAGATGCCTCCGTTGCCGCGTATGCCACGACATACGGCGTGCCGTTGATTACCAGTTCGCGCGTGCCAGCAATTCTGCCAACACGACCGCTCGCGGGAAAATCAGTCAGACGACGAGCGGCCGCGACTATCCGTTCATCGACAAGGATGGCGGCTGAAGGATTATCAGCCTCGATAAACGTGAAGATGGCGTCACGATCCGATAACGCGAACGCAGACCAGGTAAGCTTCACGATTTGCGCGCATTCACTTTAAGGCAGGCCGCCGCGCGACGTTTCGCAAAATGGGCCTCGACTTCATCATCCGAGACGTCCGGTCGAGTATCGTTCAATGCTTCGAGTACCTTGGAGCGAAACCAAGCGTCATGGGCCTCACTGCCTGAAAGAAGTTCGAGTGGCAGCACACCCTCGTTGGCTGTCCGGGTGAGCAAGATACGAACCGCATCGGATACCGTTAGGCCCATGTTTTCAAGCACGGCGGAAGCGCGATCTCGAATTTCGGCATCGATACGGGTTTGGACGAGTGCGTTTGCAGCCATAGCCATCTCCATTTCAAGCCTGAAAGTAGTGCAAATGAATGACAAACGCAATGGCAGGTTTCGGTCGTCTTCGCTCACGAGAGTGGGAAAAACGTGGGGGTAAGGATATCCAGGTAATCGAGTACTTTTTGGAAAGGATACTCGTTGACCGCACAACTGAAGATGATCATCTCCGTCGAGCTTGTGGGGGTGGACGGCGTTCGACAGCGTCGCGAAATTGCCAACGTTAAGCGCAGTGTCGATGATGCTCGTCTCGACGATTTTGGCCTTTCCCTCGAAGAAGCCAAAGAAATTCAGCTGCATCTGCAGAAGGAGCTGACGCAGTTTCAGACGGATCAGGCTGTCCAGCGTGATCGGAAGTGCCCGCATTGCGATTGCTCTCGCCAGGTTCACGATTACAGATCCCGTACGATCCATTCGCTCTTCGGCCTTTGTCGTGTGCGCGTGCCACGGTGGCGACGCTGCGAATGCGGATCGAGCGCAAGATTGGCCGCCGATTGTACCCCGACCCTGTTGAATGGAAGAACAACGCCGGAATTGGAGTGAATTCAGACAGAGCTCGGCTCCCGTTTGTCCTTTCGAGAAGCAGCTCGTGTACTTGATATCTTTCTGCCCCATAATCACCGGACGCTGCGTAACCGGCTGGCCAAGGTTGCCGATCAGATCGAAAAGTGGGACGTCGAGAGCCCGTATCGGCATCGTAAACTTAACGTCCGCCAAGTGACAGGTACTGCTCCTGCTGGACTCCCCGATTATATCCGAGCGATTTCGGCCCACATGCTCATGGTCGCTGCGCGTAGTTCGCGATGGTGGCTGGATGAAATGTCGTGACGGGGGATGTTGAACAGATTAGCGATCGGATCGTGAATGGACACGAAGCGTTGCAAATGTCGCGGTGACTTGGAGCCCTTCATGATCCGTTCTCGTCGTCGGACAGGCTGGTGGGAGTTTTCTGCCCGATTGTTGAGGCCTTTGTGGGAGCGATGCTCGACGCCGGGCATGATTTCCCGCTTTGCGGCGCCGTAGGAGCGAAGCTTGTCGGTAACCATCACGCGTGGCGCCCGGCCATGGCTTTTCAACAGCTTGCGCATCAGGCGCTTGGCCGCCTTGGCGTTACGGCGGCTTTGTACGAGAACCTCCAGAACGAAACCATTCTCATCAACGGCGCGCCACAACCAATGCTTCTTGCCTCGGATCGAAATGACGGCCTCGTCGAGGTGCCATTTATCGCCGAACTGGCCGGACGAGCGGCGGTGGATCTCGTTGGCAAAACTACGGCCAAATTTCTCTGCCCACAGTCGCACCGTTTGATGCGAGACAAGGATGCCTCGCGCCGCCAGCATATCCTCGACCATCCGCAGGCTCAGAGGGAAGCGGATATAAAGCCAGACCGCGTGGGCGATGATGTCGGCGGGAAAACGATGGCGGCGGTAGAGTGGGTCAAGGGCGGTCATACCCCAGGATCCACCTTCAAAGCCCACATTTCGTTAAGTTGACGATGCCTGCCTTGCTCATCGACCAAGAGGTGCGCTCCGCGATGAATTCCGCGAACGGTTTGACGTTCATGTGGACGCTCGCCTGTTCAAGGCCGGCCAAATAAGTTGACCGATCCTCAACCCTAACCACTGCCCATGGAAACCCACCCGAGGCGAACATGGCGTTCATCAGGAAGCGCGCCATCCGTCCGTTGCCGTCAGGATAGGGATGAACATAGCCTATCAACCAGTGGCCAAGGACTGCCCTAACCGCTGGCTCGCTTTCCTTCTCCAGTAGATCGAACAGGGTCTCCATTCCATCCGGAACCGCTTCGGAACGCGGTGGTACATGCCATGATCCGCGAAGATATACAGGGTGGTTTCGATAGCCCGCGAGGGCGCTGGGTTTCAGGATACCTGCGGCGACCGAGGGACCGAACAGTTCGCGGTACCAATCCCTATGTTGCTTACGGATAACGGCTCCTGACGGTGCACCGCGGAGAATCTCCGCAACAGATTCCTTCACGCTCTGAAATGCCTGCCAATAACCGCGTGCTGCCAGGGCGTCCCGGTTTTGCCTATCCTGCTGATCCACATCCGGAGCCCACGTACCAGCGCGCACGCGATCAATGAGTTCCGGAGTAACGCTGTATCCTTCGATCGAAAGTGAATGGTATGCGTCGTTCTTGTATATGTCCTCGACCGATTTCATGAAAGCGACGGTGTCCGAGGGAAGTCCGGGTGCAGCAGGAAAGACATCGAGGACCGCCTGACGCTGGCTTTCCCATATAGCATTGAGACGCGCCACAATGGGAGATTCACCGACAGCTAAGGTGGAGACTTTCTGGTTTTGATCGAACGGGTCGGTCTCTCTAACGTCGTACATCGCGCCTTTCATCGTTTTCAAGATATCGTCGGCGAACTCGCCTTTTCCTATGCGCCGAAATGCCCCGGCCAGACGGCCTGCCACCGCCGAGTGCCCTCCGTCGAGTAATCGACCGAGGACACCCGACACATCACGCATGGATTTCAGCACGATCTGGGCTTCGATAGGTGATCTTTGGAAAAACGCTTCAGTAACTTTTACCAGGGCGGCGTCCGCAGTATAGAACCTCAATCCGTTTTTCTCGACGAGATCCTCGCGCGGTGGCATTTGCTTGGTCTTGAGATCGTAGATGGATGTGCCAAAAAGCAGTGATATATTGTTGCCCGTTGCCTTTGGACTGTTGACAATCACCTGGGGCGGAATCGCAGTTGCTTCTGCGTGGAATAGCATCGATTGTTCCGGTGACAGATGCCATTCCCGTCCAAAGCGGTCGTTGCAGTAGAGGGAGCAGAACTCCCAGAATGAAGCGTACCAAAGGGTTGTGTCGCCGTCTTGGGACTGGGGTCCCGTTGACATTTGCCAGCCGCGGATGACTTCTTGGAGAAATCCGCTCCGTGTAAGGCGCTCTCGGTGTAGTCGGCTGAACTCGTCGGACTTGAATATTCGACGCCCGCCATCCTGCAACGTTTTGAGGGCTTGCAGGGCTTCAGCCAACTTTTCATTTGGTGTAGCCATTTTGGTTCTCACGACCATGTAGTTGTTGCGCGAACTCGCAATGCCGCGTCTCATAAGGCAATGCCCGCGTCATTGCACGTTTTTGATGCCGTTTAGTTGCGCGTTTTTAACGTTGAGTCAATACGCGTTCAATATGATGATTTAATAAACGTTTTTGATGATGAGTCATAACGCGTTTTTGGTGCCGCGATTCACCGCAGCACTTCATGTCGATCTAAGCAGCCTGCATCAAGATGCGAGAGTGAGATGGTGGTGATTGGATTCTTACGGCGATGGATTGAACATCGGCGAGGGGGCGTAGCCTTAAGCTGGGACAGGGTGCGCGTCTGGCATCGTGTCAGCCTTCACGCGTTGATTGACATAGTGATCTGCCGCCATGTTGCGTTGGCGTTGGAGCGAAGCTGGCGGTGATCTGTTGCGGTCAGGTGTTTGCGGTGAAGAAGAAAGAGATTGGCGACTTGGCCATGGGTCGAGATGAAACGCTGGCATTGCCGCGCCTACTTGAAGCGCATCATGCGCCGTTCCCGTCGTCGCACGGGAAGATGTGAATTCTCGGCGCGGTTGTTGATGCCTTTATGTGACCGATGCTCGACGCCCGGCATCAATTCGGACTTGGCGGCAGAATAGGACCGCAGCTTGTCGGTGACCATAACCCGTGGGGTGGTACCCTGACCCTTGAGCAGTTTGCGCATCAGCCGAAGGGCTGCCCGCTTGTTTCTGCGGCTTTGCAGCAGGGCATCGAGGACGTAGCCGTTGGCATCGACAGCGCGCCACAGCCAGTATTTCTTCCCCTTGATCGTCACCACCATCTCATCAAGCTGCCATTTATCAGCAAATTGACCGCGGGACCGTCGACGAAGCTGATGAGCGAATTTGAGGCCGAACTTCGCAGCCGGCATCGTCAACTTAACGAAATGTGGGCTTTGAAGGTGGATCCTGGGGTATGACCGCCCTTGACCCACTCTACCGCCGCCATCGTTTTCCCGCCGACATCATCGCCCACGCGGTCTGGCTTTATATCCGCTTCCCTCTGAGCCTGCGGATGGTCGAGGATATGCTGGCGGCGCGAGGCATCCTTGTCTCGCATCAAACGGTGCGACTGTGGGCAGAGAAATTTGGCCGTAGTTTTGCCAACGAGATCCACCGCCGCTCGTCCGGCCAGTTCGGCGATAAATGGCACCTCGACGAGGCCGTCATTTCGATCCGAGGCAAGAAGCATTGGTTGTGGCGCGCCGTTGATGAGAATGGTTTCGTTCTGGAGGTTCTCGTACAAAGCCGCCGTAACGCCAAGGCGGCCAAGCGCCTGATGCGCAAGCTGTTGAAAAGCCATGGCCGGGCGCCACGCGTGATGGTTACCGACAAGCTTCGCTCCTACGGCGCCGCAAAGCGGGAAATCATGCCCGGCGTCGAGCATCGCTCCCACAAAGGCCTCAACAATCGGGCAGAAAACTCCCACCAGCCTGTCCGACGACGAGAACGGATCATGAAGGGCTCCAAGTCACCGCGACATTTGCAACGCTTCGTGTCCATTCACGATCCGATCGCTAATCTGTTCAACATCCCCCGTCACGACATTTCATCCAGCCACCATCGCGAACTACGCGCAGCGACCATGAGCATGTGGGCCGAAATCGCTCGGATATAATCGGGGAGTCCAGCAGGAGCAGTACCTGTCACTTGGCGGACGTTAAGTTTACGATGCCCTTGATGGATCACCATCTTGCGGACATCGAGGGACGGGTGCGGCTGACGGAGGGACAAGGCGATCGGCACACGTTTATGGCGGTTCTGGAGAACTTTTCCTAAGCACCGAGAGCGAGCGAAGTGGCACTCTCTATTTCTTTCAATGCGATGGCCGCCTCGAAGGGATCAGAACTTGCGCGCCCCTTTTTGACCAAGCGATAACAACGATTTATCGGTCTTGCGCTCAGGAATCTCGCCTCCGTCCAAACATCATTCGTTCAGACGATCAACCAAACGCGTCATGAGATCCATTCGTTCATGAAGAATCGCCATGATGAGGGCAGGCGCATCCTCTCGAGGCAGACAAAAGACGTAGTGATGCTGGCATCGCGCCATTCGTAACGCCGGATAAAGCGCGCTCATATCCTTGAACGGAGCTTCGCCCTCGGCAAGGTTTGCGATACCTCGCTCCAAAGCCGAGACGTAGCGGCGTACCTGGGCGGCACTCCATTGCGCACGTGTGTAGCGGATTACCGAGCGTAGATCCGCTTCCGCCTCTGCAGTAAGAATGTAGGCCGTCAAGCACGACCCTCGGCAATCTCCTCGTCGAGGATCTCACCTACGGTTTTGGTCGACACTTTTCCGGCGAGCCCCTCATTGACGCGCGTGTTCATCAACGTCTTCAACTCCTCCCAGGCTCGTTCTCCGTCTGTGTCACCGGGAAAGAGGCGCTCAAGTGCATACTGCTTGATTGTCTTGCCCTGCAAAGCGGCCAGCGCCTTTAGGCTTTGATGTTGTTGGTCCGTTATGTCGATCGTCAATCGGCTCATCTAACGTGCTCCTGAACTGAGAAAACCCACATTAGCACATATGTGGGTATGTGTGTAGCGACCCCATAAATCTCCGGACAGAGGTGCTGTCCGGCCCTGAGCGCCGCCGCCGGTGGCCGACCACGAAGAAGCTCGCGATAATCCGCGAACTACGAGCCTGATGTCACAGTCAGCATCGTTGCTCGGCGTCATGGCATTCAGCCGAACCACTTGTTCGCCTGGCGCAAACTTGCGGTGCAGGGTGCGCTGACGGCCATTGCATCGCAGGAAGAAGTCGTCCCGGCGCGTGCCGGCGGCCAGGTCGGCGCTGACAAGCGACAAGGGTAACTGCGCCACGCCCACACCGGCGCGAACGGCGTCGCTAACCATCATGAACGACGAAAGGCTTAATACCGGTCGCTCGATCCCTCATCCAAATCGACAAGCAAGTTTCAAAGGATAGCAATTGCCACTTGTTCCGATTGCAACAACGGCAGCTCTGACGACACCGCACATTTTAGGAACGTCATACTGGTAGCCGGATTACCCAACGCTGCGGTGAGCGAGTTGTGGAACGGCAACCATCCCATCTTGTTCTGACCCCAATATTGTCGGGAAGACGGTCAATCAACGGCCTGTCACCTGGCTGCCCCGGGGCCGTGTCGGCGCTGAGGCGACCTGGCGGCGTTCGAAACCGCCGCCAGCAGCTTGTAGTTTAACGTCCTGGATGGCTATTCCGCCGGCCTAGGGAACTTTAGCCGTTCAGCGGCACCATTCCTCGATCGCTAAGGCGATCGCCTTGGTGCAATCGATGAGATCACGGACCGAGACGCGTTCATTCGGCTGATGCGACAGAGCTGGATCGCCCGGGCCGAAGTTTACCGTCGGCGTGTTGCCAAGGCCGGTCGGCAGACCGATATCGCTATGGGCACCGAAGCCGGAGAGGACCGGATCGAGATCAGCCGTCTCCACCGCGTTCTGGAAGATGCCGATGAAAGAGCTGTCGGCCGGGATCTCTGCGCAATCGGCATCGAGAATCCATTCTACCCGAGCTGGATGCGCGCGCAGGTAGGGATCTGCCTGGCACACATGCCGCACATGCTCTTCAATCTCACGCTTGACCTTGCCGCCGAGGCCGAATTCGTCCTTTTCGCTTGGAAGATATTGCGCGTCGATGATGATCTCCGCGCGACCGGCCATCGACGACGGATGTTCGCCCGCCGACATCTGGGTGACGATGATCTGGTTCGGCAGATCCATCAGCGGGTGGTTCTTCCTGGGATCGAACATCCAGCGACGATTGAGGATGTCGATACCGTCAAGCATCTGGCGGCAAAGCTGGACCGCGTCGACGGGACCGCTGGAATACCACGCATTCGGCGTCAGCTCAGCATGGCCGCCGATGCCGTCGATGATGATCTTGCCCCACAGGATTCCATGGCACAGCGGCGCGATCTTGTTGCCGGTCGGCTCGGTCATGATACCGGCGTCCGCCTTGAAGCCACGATCGACCATTGCAAGCGAACCCATGCCGCCGATTTCCTCGTCGACAACGGTCGTAAAGACGATGTCTCCCGAAAGCGGTACTTTCAACTCCTTCAGGATCTCGACCGCCATCAGCATGCAGGCAACGCCACCCTTCATGTCGACGGTGCCGCGACCATGAAGGAAACCTTCTTTAAGGACCGGGTCGAAGGGATCGGTCGCCCAATGATCGATGGCACCCGGCGGAACGACGTCGATATGGCCTGTCAACATGATCGAGCGGCCTCCACCGATGCCGGCAAGCGTACCGCCGAGATTGGGCCGGCCTTCGAAGGTACGTCCTTTGTTGGCACCTGGCCGGCCTTCATACTTGGCATAAAGTGCCGGACCGTCCGGATCCCAGAGATCGGTAGTAAAACCCAGCTTTTCCAAGCGCTTCTGCAGATAAAGCTGGCAGTCGCGCTCGCCGGGACCGGCCTCCTTCGGGTTTGATTTGACGACGGAGGGAAAGCGGACGAGGTCGCTCAAGGTCGCGACGATCTTGTCCGAGCGCGCTTCGACGAGCCCGGCGATGGTCTGTTGCAGTGAGGTCATATTTTATCTCCAGCGTTGGGAAAGGCGTTCGGCAAGCAGGACGAAGATCAGCAGGCAGCCGACGATGCCCACCTGCCAGACGGTGTTGACGCCAAGCTGCAAAAGGCTCGTCTGCAGGGTGACGAGCAGCATCACGGCTGCGAGCACGCCGCCGACGCCGCCGCGTCCTCCCGTGATGAGGATGCCGCCAAGCATGGCTGCAGTTAGTGATGCCAGTTCGAGATTCTGGCCAATATTCGGCCGACCGCTTCCGAGCCAGGCGATTGAAACAAGCCCGGCGGCACCGCAAAGCAAACCACTTGCCGCATAGATAATCATGCGGGCGCGATCGACCGCGATGCCGGTCAGCCGCGCGGACCTTTCGTTGAAGCCCATCGCATAGATCCATCTGCCCCAGGCAGTTCCATTGAGAAGTATTGCCGTGGCGATAAAGGCGGGAAGAGCAATGGTCAGGAACGGAAGGGGGAAGCCGGCCACGATGCCCCGCCCCCAGACAAGCAGCCAGTCCGGCACGCCTGACTGCGCAGCACCACCTGTCACAGCAAGCGCCAGGCCCGAATAGATGAAGAAGGTCCCGAGCGTGGCGATCAGTGGTAAAATGGCAAGGCGTGTCACGAGCCAGCCGTTGATCAAGCCCAGGACTGTTCCGAATAGGAGACAGAGGAAAGGCAGCAACCCCGGCGGCAAGCCGAGCCGGACGAGCATCAGGCTGGCGACAGCCGTCAACGACACGATACTGCCGACCGAGAGATCGATGCCGGCGCCTCCGGCAAGCACGACAAGCGCCTGACCGAGCGAGGCGAGCGCCAGGATGGTCGAGAATTGCAGCACGGTGGAGACCGTCGAGACATTGAGCGTCGATGGCTGCAAGACGGCGACCCCGGCCACGAGGACGATCCACAATGCCACAAGGATGGAAAGGATCAGATGGGTACCCTGCAACGTGCATCGGTTCTTCATCACTTCGCCCACTTGATATCGGAGAATTTCAATCGATGGGCCATGACCTCGAAGGCAAGCGTCCCGATGAGGAGAGCGCCGGTCACCACCGGCTGCCACAACGAGGGCACGCCGATCAGCAGCAGCCCGTTCTGCAATATGCGCAGCAGGAGCACGCCGAACACCGTGCCGACGAGGCTACATTTGCCGCCGAGGATGCTGGTGCCGCCGAGCACGACGGCAGCGACCGCATCAAGAGCCAGATTGCTGCCGATCGACATTTCGACATTGCGGTAGGTGCCGACATAGAAGGTGGCAGCAAGCCCCGTCAGTGCTCCGGCGATGACGAAGACAGCGCAGCGGACTCTGACGACCGCAACGCCTGAAAGTCGTGCCTTGTCTTCCGAATTGCCGATCGAGAGCAGATGCAGACCGAAGGGTGTCCGCCGCAGCACTAGCCAGATGACAAGATAGGCAAGCACGATGACGATCGCGTTCAGCGGTATGCCGGCAAGCGAGACCGACAGGAAGTCCGTCAGAGATTTCGGCAGGCCTGAGAGCCACTGCCCGCCCAGAAGCACGAATATGCCGGTGCGGTAGACCCCGAGCAACCCGAGTGTGCCGACGATCGCCGGAATGCGACCAAGCACGACCACCGAGGCCGTAACCAGCCCGAGCAAGGCGCCGACAACAGGCCCCGACAGGGCGACCACAAGAGGCGGAAATCCGGCGCCAAGGCCGCGACCGATGGCGATCGCGGCGAGGCCCATGACGACACCGATGGAAACATCGATGCCGCCGATGGCAAGGATCAACGTCATCCCCAGACCCGACAGCAGCAATTCCACGCTATTGCGCAGTATTGTGCCGGCGTTCGCGAAGGATGCGAAATAGGGCGATGCGAGGGAGAAGATGGCCACCGCCACGAGGATCGCGGCGAGCAAGCACCACTCCCGGGCACTCATGGACGTATTGCTACCGATCAGACGTCGCATCGCTCTGCTCAGAAGTTGAACTTGTCGACGTTGTCAGCGGTAAAGACTGCCGGCGGTCCCAGCAGGAGGATGCCCTTCTTGGCGTCATAGGAGACCGGCTCATCGAAGCTCGGAACCTTGTTTTCAGCCTCGAACGACTTGCCGTCGACGAGCTGCTTGCCGGCCCAGACCGTCAGATAGCCGAGCTTTTCCGGATCCCAGAGGACGGTGAAGCCGAAGGCGCCGCTCTTCAGATAGCTGCGGGCGGTATTCGGGCTGCAATAGCCGGTCCCGATGACGGAACCGATCTTGCCTGCCGTCTCTATTGCCTGGGCGACGCCCGGGCATGTCGAGGAGGCGACGCCAATGATTCCCTTCAGATCGGGATTTGCCGTCATCATGTCGCCGGCGATCTGGGCGGCGCGCTCGGCGGTGCCGCCGGCATATTGGGGCGGCAGAAGCGTCAGCTTTGGATATTTGATCTTGGCTTCCTCCTGCATGAAGCCGATCCATGCATTCAGGTTCGATGCAGTCGCCTCTCCCGAGACGATGCCGATCTTGGCATCCGGCCCGACCCGCTTGACCAGCTCATCGATGATGGTGTTGCCGAGACCCTGGTCCGTCGCCTGAGCGACATAGACGGCGCGGCCGCTGTCGGGCGCGTCGCTATCGCTGGTGAAAAGCTTGATCTTCTTCGCTTCGGCCGCCTTGACGACCGGGGCAATGCTTGACGCATCGAGCACGCTGACGGAAATGGCGTTGACGCCCTTGTCTATCAGGCTCTGAACGATCTGAAGCTGATCGACCGGATTGGTGTCGACAGGGCCGGTATAGACGAAGTCGACGCCGAGATCCTTGGCGGCGCGATTTCCGCCGTCCTGCATAGCGTTGAAATAGGGAATGCCGACAAGCTGGGGCACGAATGCGACCTTTGGCTTGTCCGCTGCGAAAACGGCGGTTGCGGTGACGAGCGTGAAGGCTGAAATCGTCAGCGTCTTGGTGATGCGATTGAACATGGTTTCTGATCCTCTGGAAGTGACGCGCATTTTTTAGTTTGTTTTTTCAAGCGCCCGCACGTCGGGATGGGCGCCTGTTATGAGGGAGACGATCTCTTCTGGATCGGTGGTATCGCGCCTGCGTTCCGCGACCTTGCGGCCGCGGCGGAAGACGACCATCCGGTCGGCGACTTCGAAGACATCGGAAATGTTGTGGCTGATGATGACGACGGCGCAGCCGCGCTGGGCGAGCTTGCGGGTCAGCGACAGCACCTTACGGGTTTCGGCGACGGCGAGCGCTGCCGTCGGCTCATCCATGATGACCAACTTGGCGTCGAGATTGAGCGCCCTGCAAATGGCGACCGCCTGGCGTTGCCCGCCGGACAGGCTGCCGACGGCCGCGTTCGGATCGGAGATATGCGCATCCAGTTCATCGATCAGATTGTCGACGCGCTGACGCATTTCCCGGCGGCGCAGAAAGGGAATGCCGAGGACCGACCGCTTCAGTTCGCGCCCGAGAAAGACGTTCTCGGCGATCGAGAGATTTTCCGAAAGGGCGAGTTCCTGGAAGATCGTCGCGATGCCGGCGGTGGCGGCGTCCTTCGGCGAGGTGAAACTGACAGGCTTGCCCTCGATCAGCAGTTCACCGCTGGTCGGCGCGTGGGCGCCTGCCAGGACCTTGACGAAGGTCGATTTGCCGGCGCCGTTGTCGCCGAGCAACGCCAGCACCTCGCCCGCGTGGATATCCACATCTACGTCAGCCAGAGCGGTCAGTCCGCCAAAGCGCTTTCCTATTCCGGCGGCTCTGAGGAGGGGATCTGTCATGTCGGTTTGCTCCTTTTCGTCCGCTAGATCGACTTCACGGCCCAGCGCAGGATGTTGAGCCAAAGCGTCGCGTAGCCCGGCCAGGCGACAAAGCTGTTTGGCAGCCAGTGTGGTCCGATATCGGAAGTCCAGGCGACTGTGCGGCCCTTGCCGTGGGAACCCGTGACCAGCAGCGGGTGCGAGCCCTCGTCCTGCGGCAAGGTTGCCAGCACTTCGATACCGGCGCCGTCCTTGGCGACGACCTCGTTGGCGCCAAGCAACAGCGGCCATTCACCATCAATGCCGGAAAGGATGGGATGCGACTTGCCCGTCACGATCGCCTTGAAGCCTTCCGGTACTTCCAGGCGATCGTCGTAGGGAAGGCAGGTGACGGGGAGAGCCTCCTCGACCGGCGTGCGTCGCCATCGCGCCTTGCCGTCTATGCCCTGAAAGGAGAAATAGCCGCCGGCCATAATCAGGCCGCCGCCCTTCTTCGTCCATTCGCGGATAAGCTTCAGACGGTTGGCGACAGGCTTGCCATGCAGCCACACATCCGGCGGCAACAGCAACGAATTGGCGCCGATATCGGAAAGGATAATCGCGTCATAGGACGTCAGGCCATCCATCGTGTAGGGAAACTTCTCGACGGCCTCATGCGCGGGCATGTAGTTGACGTCGAACTCGCTTCCCTTCAGGGCGGCGACGAGCGGTTCTGCACCGAGATGGAAGGTGACGCTGCCGAACTGATCGAACCCCTTGTAATGGGTAGCCGAACTTACCCAGCTTTCGCCGACCAGCAGCACTTTCTTCGTCATGAACCTCTCCTTGTCTTTGAATTGTCCGGGGTGAGCCCCGATTCAGATCGCCCGGCGCACTTCGACGGCGGACAGCAATTCCTTCAATCGTGCGGCATTGGCCGTGTAGCCCTGCGCACCTTCGGCAGTCGTGGTCAGGCTGGCGCCGATGGCTGCGTGACGCGCGGCCTCTTCCAGCGAAGCGCCATGCAGCCAAAGGCTCAGGAACACGCCGGCGAAGGCGTCGCCGGCACCGGTCGCATCGACGCGGTCGACTGGCAGCGCCGGCACTTCGATCTGCGCGCCGCCGCCCTTTCGAAAGACCGCCGCGCCGAATTCGCCGAGCGTCAGCACGATGTCGCCGCGCGTCCTGAGGCGCGAGAAGATCCGCCGGGCTTCCTCGATCATCGAGGCGAGCGGGGTGCGGATGTTGAAGATCTCGCGCAGCGTCTCGTCGTTGACGAAAGTCAGGTCGATGCGCCCGACGAGGTCGATGAATGCCTCAGGGGTGCGCGACCCCTCGGGCAGTCCGGCCGTGTGCAGGCTGACGCGCCAACCGGCATCACGGAAACGCTGGATCGAAGGGATCATGCGCTCGTAGTGAAATCCTTCGATATGAAGGCAGGACGCAACTTGCGGCGTCTCGACATCCATATTGGCGGTCAGGTCGATTTCGCTGAGTTCGAAGGTCTCGTGAATGATCGTGCGGCTGCCGTTGCCCTCGATGATGACGATCGCGCGCGGCAGGCGGTTGTTGATCGGTCGGCGGATCGGCAGCACGTTGACGCCGCGCGCCATGAGTTCGGCCAGTGCCCATTCGCTGTCGCCATCGTCGCCGACAGCGGTCGCGAGATCGACCTGCAGGGAATAATCGTCGCCGACACCGACGGCGGCGACCGCAAGATTGGCAGCCGGGCCGCCGAGAGCCTTCTCGATATGGCGGGCGGCCACCCGGTCGTCGCGATGCGGTAGAACAGGTACCCGGCATAGGTAGTCCACACATATATGTCCCACGACCAAAAGCCTTGGCAATGAGCGCGTTGACTTCATCCTCTCGGCAACACGAAGAGGTAAGGCTCTTGCGAAAAGACTCGGTCTGTAAGCTAGCTTTTGAATTGCTTGCTGGACCTTCTCACCCGTTTCCGGTCGGACGGGGACGTTACCATTGAGAAAATTCGAGACGGTGCCAAGAGAAACCCCCGCGGCACGAGCAACGTCACTTATCGTAGGGCGACCATTCCGCATAGCAGCTACTTCTCCATTGAAGCGTTTCAATGGTACAAGCGGTGCGTCACGCCGTCAAAAGAAAGAAATACTAACAAGCTGTGTTAAATGGGAAGCGCATTTCAAGAGTCGGCCTAAGCAGGCATTGATTTCCACTAGCGGGCGTTATTGAAATCATTTCAATTGGCGCTGGGGCATCGTTAACTTAACGAAGCATGGACTTGAATGTGGGATGCTAGTCGCCGCTGGATGAAAGTTCAGTGGCATGTCAGGTGCGGTCGAGCGCCTGGATCTGGCTTTTCTCGTCGACCGACAGCACGATGGCATGGGCCGGCGGGTCGACGTAGAGGCCGACAACGTCTTTGAGCTTGGCGACGAACTGCGGGTCGTTGGAGAGCTTGGAGGCCCCCCAGCGGTGGGGCTGGAGACCATGCGCCTTCCAGATGCGACGCACCGCGCTGGCGCTGACGCCCACCTCGGCCGCCATCATGTCGGCAGTCCAGTGCGTCGTCTCGCCCGGCGGGTCGGCAAGCGAAAGCGCCACCACCTGCTCGCTGATCTCCGGCCCGAGCGGCGCAATACGCGAGGGGCGCGACTTGTCGCGCAAGAGACCCTCGAAGCCTTCAGTGGCGAAGCGCTCCTGCCAGCGCCACACGCAGGTCTTCGACTTGCCAGTCTGTCGCATGATCTCGACGGTGCCGACGCCATCGGCACTCAGCAGGATGATCTCGGCGCGCCAGACGTGCTTCTGCGGCGCATTGCGATCACTGATGAGGGCTCTCAGGCGTTGGCGTTCGGTCGACGAAACGGTGAAGGCTATTCCTGTGCGCATGCGCCACACTCGCATACGCGCTCGCCAAAGGGAATCCCATACGGACTCTTATGTTAAGCGGAAACCACTAGCGCAGCTGATCGGAGACTTCGCTGCGCTGGCCGTCGTCGATCTGGATGAACTGAGCTTCCGTTTGGGTGATCCTGCCGACGCTTGGCGAGGTGAAAGCTCAGGCGCCGATGGCGGCGCGCAGTTTCAGCGCCAGATCCGGGCTGTCCGAGGTCAGGCTGCCGATTCCGCGCTCCAGCCAGTGGCGGATACCGGGCTCGTCGTTGAGGGTCCAGACGCAGAGGCGCTCCAGCGGCAGCCGGGCGCGGATCAGGTCCCATGCGGCTTCCATCAGCTCGTGGTGGATGGCGACGATCTCTACCAGCTCGTCTACGTGATCGATGAAGGCGGTGAGCCCGCCCTGCTTCTCGGCCCAGGCGGCGTTAACGGAGACGAGGCGCGAAACATCGGGCGCATGAAGGCGGCAATCCTCCAGAACGGAGGTATCGAAGGAGGTCAGGTAGGAGCGTTCCCCGACACCGAAGCGGGAAAGCTCGGCTGCAACGCGCGCGGCGATGTCAGGATAGGGCGTGCCGGTCTCGTCAATCTTGATCTCGACATGCAGGTCGATGCCTCTATTGGGGGCGAGAACTTCGAGCACTTCGCCAAGCGTCGGAATGGCCTCGTCCGTGCCTTTCAGCAGGATCCCCTTGCGGGCTTCGACCGACAGGTCCTGCACCGGGCCGGAGCCTTCGGCGGTGCGTTCCAGCGTCGCGTCGTGGATGACGACCAGTTCGCCCGAGCGCGTCAGGTGCACGTCGAATTCGATGGCGTCGACGCCGAGCGTGATAGCATTGCGGAAGCCGGTGAGCGAGTTTTCGGGCCAGAGGTTGCGGGCGCCGCGATGGCCGGTGATAAGCGTCATGGAATTTCCTTCAATAATTGTTTTCACAGTATTAGCGGATTGTCGGGTCGAGCTTGTCGCGCAGCCAGTCGCCGACAAGCGAGATCGAAAGCGTCGTCAGCATGATGACGGCGGCGGGCGCCAGCATGATCCAGGGCGCGCGCGTCAGATATTCGCGTCCGAAGCCCACCATGTTGCCAAGGCTGGTTTCCGGCGGCTGCACGCCGAGGCCGAGGAAGGAAAGACTGCTTTCCATCAGGATGATTTCGGGAAACGTCAGCGTCATGGACACGATCAGCGTCGAGGCGACGTTCGGCAGGATATGACGCAGGTAGACGCGCGAAGGCGTAGCACCGAGCTGCACCACCGCGGCCGCATAGCCCTGGGCGCCCGCGGCGATGGCTAGGCCGCGGGCGATGCGTGCATAGCGTTCCCAGCCGTAGAAACCCATGAGGCAGACGAGCAGCAGCATGGAGGAACCGAAGAAGGCGAGCACCGCCAGCGACATGATGAGGAAGGGCAGCGCGGCCTGGAAATCGGCGAGCATCAGCACCAGATGCTCCACGAAACCGCGGAACTGCGCCGCCAGGAACCCGAGCAGTGTGCCGAAGACGGCCGAGAGGATCGTCGCGCCGAAGGCGATGACGAGCGACACGCGGATCGACTGGATGAGGCGCGAAAGCACGTCGCGGCCGAGCTCGTCCGTGCCGAGCAGATGCTTGAGCCCGCCCGGCGCCGAAAGCCGGCTGCTCAGATCCATGGCCGTGATGTTGAACGGACGGATCGTGTCGGCGAAAACGGCGATCAGGACCATGGCCGCTAGCCACAGCAGGCCGAACGCCACCGACATCGGCAGGTTGCGGCGCAGGAAGGAGACGAGGCGGTTGGGCTTTCCGGAAGCCGGCGTTGCCACGAGATCGACAGGTGCCATCGGTTTTCTCCTCAGTGCCCGGCCGCATGCGAGCGAAGCCGCGGATCGAGCCAGCCGTAGAGCAGGTCGACGACGAGGTTCGATACGACCATGGCGGCGGCGATGATCAGCAGGATGCATTGCACGACAGCGAGGTCGCGATTGGTGACCGAGACCACCAGCAGGCGACCGATGCCCGGCCAGGAAAAGATCGATTCCACCACGACGGCGCCTGCGATCAGCGAGCCGACCATGAAGCCGACGATGGTGACGATCGGCACGGCCGCATTGGGCAATGCGTGGTTCCAGACCACGTCATGCCATGCCAGCCCCTTGGCCGAGGCCGTGCGGATATAGGGCTGGCCGATCACCTCGATCATGGCGCTGCGCGAAAAGCGGGCGAGGATGCCGATGCCGCCGATGCTCATGGTCAGCGTCGGCAGGATGCCGTGCACCCAGGTATCCTGCCCGCCCGAGGGCAGCCAGCCGAGGATGACCGAGAAGACCAGCACGAGCAGCAGTCCCATGACGAAGGAGGGAATGGTGAAGCCGAGGACGGCGAGCAGGATGACGCCGCGGTCGGAGAAGCTTTGCCGGTGGAGCGCCGCATAGACGCCGGAGGGAATGCCGAAGACGAGCTTGAGGACGAGGGCCGGCAGCGTCAGCTGCAGCGTCGCCGGCACGCGTTCCAGCACCAGGTTGAGTGCGGACGCCTTGTCGCGCATCGAGACGCCGAAATCGCCTGACAAGATCGACTTGATATAGGCGAGATATTGAATCCAGAGCGGCTGGTCGAGGCCCCATGCCTTGCGGAAGGCATCGACCGCCTCCTGCGGCACGTCAGGCCCGAGCATGACCAGCGCGGGATCCCCCGACATGCGCAACACGACGAAGGCGAAGGTAACGACCGCCATGATGGTCAGGACGGCACGGAACAGGCGCACGAGTACGAAACGGATCATGGAAGCCTCCTATGCCGCCACCGGCGTTGTTTCACCGGCCACGACATGGCAGGCGGCGGTGCGGCCCTCGCCGATATCGAGGAGTTCCGGCACGACGGAACGGCAGACGTCCCGCGCCAGCGGACAGCGCGGGTGGAAGGCGCAGCCGGAGGGGCGGCTCGCCGGGTTGGGCGGCTCGCCCTGCAGGATGACGCGGCCTTCGAGCGGCTTGCCGGGAACGGGCACGCTGGACACCAGCGCTTTCGTGTAGGGATGCCGCGGCGCGCGGAAGATGGCGTCCGAGGACGCCTCCTCGACGATGCGGCCGAGATACATGACCGCGACACGGTCGGCGATATTGCGCACCACCTTCAGGTCGTGGCTGATGAAGACCATGGCGATGTCGTTCTTTTCCTGCAGGTCGCGCATCATGTTGACGACCTGCGCCTGGATGGAGACATCGAGCGCCGAAACCGGCTCGTCGCAGACGATGAGCTTCGGCCGGGACGCGAGTGCACGGGCGATCACCACACGCTGGCGCTGGCCGCCCGAAAGCTCGTGAGGATAACGATCGGCCTGGTCATCGCGGAGGCCGACGGCCCTCATCAGTTCCGTTACGCGCGACGCCTGGTGCTCCCTCGGGATGAGCTTGTGGATTTCGAGCGGCTCGGCGATCTGCTTGGCGATCGTCACGCGGCGGTCGAGCGCGGCAAGCGGGTCCTGGAAGACGAGCTGCATTTTCGCACGCAAGGAGCGCCATTCGGCGGTGTTGCGCGCCGGCATGGCCCGCCCCTGAAGGCGAACGCTGCCCTCCTGCGCATCGTCGATGCCGAGCAGCATGCGCCCGAGCGTCGATTTGCCGGAGCCGGATTCGCCGACGATGCCAAGTGTTTCGCCCGGCATGACCTGGAGAGACACGCCATCGACGGCGCACACCGGCGTCGGGCGGCCGAAAAGGCCGCGGCGGATCTGATAGATGCGGACGAGATCATGGGCTTCGATAAGCGGCGTCATTGAAGCAGGCCTTCGACGATACGGGACGTCAAGGTCTCAGGCGCAGCCGCGACGGGCACCGGCCGCGTGCAGGCGAGCTTGCGGCCGTCATCAAGGGACACGAGCGGCGGGCGCTCGCTGCGACAGGCCTCGACAGCGCGTGAACAACGCGGCGAGAAGGAACAGCCTTGCGGCAGGTCTTTCGGATTGGGAACGGTACCGGGAATGGGGATCAGCCGTTCGCGGCCGCCATCGAGGCGCGGAATGGCATCGAAGAGGCCGCGCGTATAGGGGTGGCGCGGCTCGGAGAAGAGCTGTTCGACGCGGCCCTCCTCGACGATGCGACCGGCATACATGACGCAGACGCGCTCGCAGACCTGGCTGACGGCACCGAGATCGTGGCTGATGAAAACGGTCGCCATGCCGGTTTCGGCACGCAGGCGGATCAGGAGATCGAGGATCTGCGCCTGGATCGTCGCATCGAGAGCCGTTGTCGGTTCGTCGGCGATCAAAAGGTCCGGCTCACCGGCAAGCGCCATGGCGATCATCAGGCGCTGGCACTGGCCGCCGGAAAATTCATGCGGGTAGAGATCGAAGCGGCGGCGCGCATCGGGAATACCGACCATGTCGATCAGCCTCAGCGCCTCGGAGATCTGCCGGCCGATGCGCAGCACCGGATTGAGCGAGCTGGACGGGTCCTGGAAGATCATGGCGATGCGGCTGCCACGCACGCTTTCGAGCACAGTACGCGATCCGCCGACAAGTTCGTTGCTTTCCAGCCGCACCGAGCCGGAGACACTCGCCTTGCCCGGCAGCAGGCCAAGGGCTGCAAGCCAGGTGACCGACTTGCCGCAGCCGGATTCGCCGACGAGGCCGAGCGCCTCGCCTTTGGCGACGTCGAGATCGATGCCGTGGAGAACCTGCACGCCGTCGAAGGCGACCGTCAGGCCACGCAGTTCCACGAGATTGGAGCCGGTCGCGCCCATCTTTCATCCCCGCTTTTCGCTTGCACCATAAAAGAGGATCTCCGGCAGCCCTCAAGCCGCCGGAGACCGGAGTGACGAGCCGATCAGATCGACCAGTTGGTGGCGCGGAAGTCCATGGCGAAGGCCGGAGCGGCCTTCCACTTCAGCGACGACTTCATGCCGGTGAAGACGGCATTCTGGTGCAGGACCTGATAGACCGGGTCTTCGCGCTCGGCGATGTCAAGCATGCGGGCGATGGCCTTCTTGCGCTGCGCCCGGTCGGTGGAAGTTTCCATGACGACGGAGAGCTTGTTCAACTCCGCGTTCGTCCACTCCTTCTTCTGCTGGGCATCGCCATTCGGGCCGAACTGCACGACCAGCGGCGTGATCGGGTCGTTGATCGTATTGGAAGCCGACCAGTCGCGGATACCCTTGACGCCTGCCGTATCGTGGATCTGCGCCCAGTTTTCCTTCATCTCGATCTCGACGTTGAGGCCGACTTGCTTCCACATCTCGACCATGATCTGGCCGTTCGCCGTCTGGTTCGTGTAGTAATTGTTGAGCAGGCGGTAGGGGATCGCATCACCCTTGTAATTGGCCTGCTTCAAGAGGTCCTTGGCGAGATTGGGATCGTAGGCCGGAGGCGCCCAGCCTTCGATGAACATGTCGCCGTTGCGGAAGGATTCGAACTGCATACCGGCCGGGACAACCGTTTTGCCGGCCCAGAGCGCATCGACGATCGCCTGACGGTCGATGGCGTGCGTCATGGCGCGGCGCACCAGCGGGTTGGCAAGGATCGAGTTCTGGATGTTGAAGACCGAAACGCGGTGGTTCCAGATCGTCGCGTTCTGGACCTCGTAGCCCGGAGCAGCCTCAACGGCGTCGATCTGGTCCGGCGGCAGGTCGCAGGCGAAGTCGTATTCGCCTGAAAGCAGGCCGTTGACGCGGGCTGCGACTTCAGGAACCTCGACGAAACGGATCTGCTCGAGCGGCGGGCGGCCGCCCCAATATTCGTCAAAGGCGACGAGCGTCAGCGAAACGTCGGGCTTGTACTCGCCGACCATGTAGGGACCGGTCGTGACCGGCTTGCGCGACCATTCGGTGAAGCTTGCAGCCTCATCCCAGGCGCGGCGGTTGGTGATCTGGCTGCCGGCGGAATAGAGGCGGCCTTCGAGCGTCACGTCAGGCGTGGCGTTGTGCAGGCGCACGGTGTACTTGTCGACGATTTCGATGCCGGCGAGCGCCGGCCATAGACGACGGCCGGTACCGGGCATGGAAGCCGGCAGTTCCTTGGCGGTCGTCGGCTTGTGATCGTCTTCGAAGATGGTCTTGCCGCCGGCAGGTTCCGTATTGCCGAACACGCGCTCCCTGGAGAAGGAGAAGGCGACGTCCTCGGCGGTCATTTCATCGCCGTTGTGGAACTTGACGCCCTGGCGCAGCTTCAGTTCCAGCGTTTTGTCGTCGATGCGCTTCCATTCGGTCGCAAGACCCGGAACCGGACCCTGGTTGCCCATCCAGTCGCGCAGGATCAGACCTTCCCAGAGGTTGGGATAGAAGATGCGCTCGCCGACGTTGGACTGCTCGTGATAGACGTCGAGCGAGTTGTTGTTGGTTATCTTCTGCACCGCGATGGTGATGGAAGGACGCTTGGCCTGGCTGAAAGCCATGCGCGGCAGAATAAGCGTACCGGCGGTAGCGCCGAGCAGGCCGAGCGCGCCGCGTCGATTGATGGAAATCATCGGAAACTCCTTGTGTCTTGACCGGCGGGCTCCCCGGCTCGCGGCCTTCGTTCTTAGGATCGGCTCCATGTCGCCTGAACGACGGCTTCATGAAGTTTCGGTAACAGCCGCCCGTCGCGGATGCCGCGAAGGGCCATTCAGCGCGCGAAAGCATCCGCCCTCGCGAGATCAGCCAGCGGCCTCCACCGCCGGTTTCCCTTCAGAAGAGGCCTTTTCCTTTTCAGAAGACGAAAGCGCCGCAAGAGCGAGCGCCAATTCCCCCGCCCCCTCGACCGTTCGCAAGGCCCCTGCCACCTTCAGCGCCTCGTGCCGCCCGCTGCGCGGATCAGCCGGATCGACGAAGCCGATCGCCGCCATGCCGGCCGCCACAGCACCCGCAATCCCGAGCGCACTGTCATCGATGACAAGGCAACGGCCGGGCTCGACGCCGAGATTTTCGGCGCAGAGCAGGAAGAGATCCGGTGCGGGCTTCGGCCTCGCCACCATCTCCGCGCTGTAGATATGCGGGGCAAATTCCGCCCAGAGGTCGAAAAGACCGAGGCTGCGGCGCAACCGCTCCATGTCGCTGTTGGACGCCACGCATTTACGCTGCTTGAGATCCCGCACCAGCTTTTCCATACCGGCCATCGGCTGCAGCGAACGGGGAAATTCCTCGTAGAGTGCGCTTTTTGCATCGGCGAAGACGCGGTCGGGATCGGCGAGGCCGAGTTCCTCCATACAAAGGCGGCGGCCCGCCTCGCCCGAAAGACCGGTGAAGCGGCGGTGCACCTCGGCATGGCTCAAGGGCACACCGGCGCGCTGCAGAGCCTGCGCCAGCGTGCCGCTCGCCACCGGCTCGCTGTCGATCAATACGCCATCGCAATCGAAGATCAGAAGTTCTATCGTCATGCCGAGCGCATTACGTTACATATGTTACACCAATGTGATATTTGTAACGCCGACGAATTCAGGATGAAGATTTTATGGATTTTGGTGAGCTGAAAATCCGGGCGGCCTGGCTCTACCACGTGGAGGGATTGACCCAGGCGCAGATCGCCGAGCGGATGAACCTCACCCGTCGCAGGGTGAACGAGTTTCTGGCCGCAGCTCTGGAGGAAGGCATCGTCAGGGTCAGCTTCGCATCGCCGCTTGCCGCCGGAATGGAGCTCGAATCGCGCCTACAGGAACGTTTCGGCCTGGAGGCAGCGATCGTCGTTCCGACCCCGGCCGATCCGCAGCTTCTGCACCAGGCGGTCGGCCGCGGTGCCGCCGCCTATCTCGACCGGCTGATCCAGGCCCGCAAGCCCCGCTCCATCGGCGTCGGCTGGGGGGCGACGCTCAGGGAAACCGTCATTCACATGACGCCGGCAAACGAGCCGGAGATCGAGGTACGCTCGATGATGGGCGGGCTGACGCGCGGTTCGGAGATCAACACGTTCGAGATCGTGCGCACTTTCGCACAGGTCCTGAAGGCGCAATGTCATTATTTCGCAGCACCTATCTATGCAGAGAGCCCGCATTCGCGCGAGGCGATCATTTCGCAATCCGTCTTCCAGCGGATCTTCCGGCAGACCTGCGAGGTCGATATTTCATTTCTAAGCGTCGGCGACATGACACGGCAATCCCTGCAGGTGCGCTACGGCCTGCCGCCCGGAACCGATGTCAGCGACCTCATCGACGTCGGCGCCGTCGGCGACTTGCTCGGCCGCTATGTCGACGCCGAGGGACGCCCCGTCGCCCATCCGCTGAACGCCCAGGTACTCGCCCCCGATCTTTCCGACTACCGCAAGATCCCCTGCCGGATCGTCGCCTCCGGCGGATCCCACAAACACGCCATCCTCACCGCCACCTTGCACGCCGGACTCGCAACCGCGCTGATCACGGATGAGGAGCGCGCAAGGGCGTTGCTGGCCGGCGGATGAGGTGAGGTGCGTGCCTGCGTCTATGGGAGGCGACCGAGATTGATGCGGCCTGGGCAGTAGATCCTGAGATCTCCTCCACAAGACCGGCGGAATCTGGAAAACCACTATCTCGTCAGTGGAGTGGCATTGACCGCGACACGTTCTGCGATCATTATTCGGCAATCCCTAAATTAGAAGCATCATCTGATTCACACCAAAATCAAGCGAGTGCAGTTAGATCAGTGGGTGTTCTCTAGAGGACTTTACGGAAGGGGAGCAAAGGATGCCGGACGGCGACGCGACACAGTCTGCTTCTGTCGAAACCTATCTCCTTACCAATACCGACGAGATCGTCTCTCTTTATGACGAGAGCTTTCATCTTACCGAATGCTCGGCAAGTCATCGGCAAACGCATGCCGTCGATTCTCTGGTCGACGCCACCTTGTGGCATGTCTATCCGGAGCTTTTAGCCCCTTCGACGAAATCTGCGGTCGAACTCGTACTTTCGAGTGGATTGCCGCGAAACGTCGAGATCGCAGACGCAAAGACAGGAGATCAGCGTACACTCACGGTTTTCCGCAGCCCTCGCGGCTTGGGTGTTGTCGAGGCGGACGGCGATTCGAACTTGCGCGGGACTTATAGCCAGGCTGAAAATGACCGTGCGCTTCTCTTTCATCAGGCTACCCACGATGTTTTGACCGGACTGCCAAACCGACGGCAATTCAGCGATCAATTGCGGGGCGCCTTCCCGGTATCAAAGGGGGTAAAGTTCGCCCTCATGCAGATCGACCTCGATGATTTTAAGCCTGTCAATGATACATTGGGTCACGGTGCGGGCGATACCGTCCTGAAGATGGCGGCCGAACGGATAAGGAGCGTGCTTCGGGAGCAGGAATTCGCTTATCGATTGGCCGGTGACGAGTTCGCGGTCATCCAGCGGAGAGCCAACCAGCCTCGGGAGGCGGAGCGCCTGGCAGAAGCGCTCGTCGGTGCGTTCAGGGAACCGTTCACGGTGGAGGGCATCAATGTCTTTGTCGGCGCAAGCGTCGGGATTGCCGTTGCCCCGGCGGATGGAAACGAATTCGAACAGCTCATGAAAGCGGCAGACATCGCGCTCTATGCGGCCAAAAAGGACGGCAGGCACAGGGCAAGGAAGTTTAACCGCTCCATGCTCATGGTTCTGGAGCAGCGGGAGACGCTGCGTCGCAGTTTGCGGACCGCCCTTAAAGAGGGCCAGTTCTTCATCGAGTATCAGCCGCTCGTACAACCTCCCTCTTCGATCGTCGGCTTCGAAGCACTGTTACGATGGCATCATCCTGTCGTTGGCATCATCCCGCCCAATATCTTCATCCCCATGGCTGAGACGGACGGTTTGATGAGCGACATCGGTCAATGGCTCCTTGAACAGGCCTGTCGTGAAGCGATGTCGTGGCCCGCCCATTTTACAGTGGCTGTCAATCTCTCCCCGGCGGAGTTTCTGCACGCAGGCCTTACCGATCGCATTGCTCAGACCTTGGACCTCGTTGGCATCCGCGCCGACCGACTTGAATTTGAGATTACCGAGTCTGTGTTGTTAGAGCGTACAATCAACAATCTCGACACCCTCAATACGTTGAAAGTGCTGGGAGTGCAGATCTCGCTCGACGATTTCGGGACCTACTATTCGTCGCTCAGCTACCTGAAGAACTTTCCCTTCGATACGATCAAGATCGACCAGTATTTCATCAAGGATCTTGAGATCGATGACAAAAGTCAGACGATCGTCCAATCCATTATCGCACTCGCCCACGGGCTCGGCATGAGCGTCACTGCCGAGGGGGTGGAAACGGCAGAGCAAGCCGCTTGGCTCAAAAAAGCAAAATGTGACCGGCTGCAAGGATATTTCCTCAGCAAGCCGATGCCCGCCGAAGAGGTCGGTATGTTCCTCAGCAATCTTATGCCGCCCGTCGCCTTTGAGAACTTCTCGATTTCCGGACGAGCGCCACCTTTGGATCCTAGGAGAATGTGAACATCAGTTTTCGAATTCTCTCGGAGCGGATACGGCGAGGAGGAAACGATATGCATGCAGCCAGCGACAAGTCACCGGAAGTGGCCTTCAAGCCCCTCCTTCGGTTCGAGATGGACATGGCGACATTTCTTTCCGACTGGCAGCATTGCGATCAACTGTCGACCTTCATGGCGCGGATGATCAGTCACAATCGCGCCGATCCTATTCGGCATTCGAATTTCTTCTCGTTTGCTCTCAATGAACTGCTGGAAGTATCGTTCCGCGGTGGTTCTCCGCAGGGTTTGATGGACTGCACAGTCTATCGATGCGATGCGACGGAACGTGTAAGGCTCAGTTTCGCGTCTCCCGCCGGACAGCGAGAATTCTATCGCGAGGCAGTGTCGAGAACTCATCAGAAAGATGCAATCGCGCGTTATCTCAGTGCCATTGCAATGGATCAGACGCCAAACAGGGAGGTCACTCTTCTCGATCTGGCAATCAATTTCGATGCCCGCCTGCATCTGGAGGAACGCGCTCCAGCGTCCATAACATTGGTGGTCGACCTGCCGCTTGAAGGAAGCATACGTTGAGCACAACACCCTTCCATGCAGAATTCGACTCCAACAGCCAGGAATTCGTCCTATCTGGCGTGATCCGACCGTATTCCGTCGATGAGATCGCCGCCAGCATTTTCATGCTCAAGGAGGCTGTCGATGATGTTCGAGGGGTTCTCTACATCAATGTAAAACGCCTCGTTCAGATGAACAACACCGCCTTTCAGGCCATTGCCCGCGTTGTGCTGGACACCTGCCGAACAAGATCCGATCTTCGCTTCGTGGTGGTGACTTCGAGTGTCGTCGGCTGGACCGAACGCATGTTCAAGCACTTGAGCAGCATCGAGCCGCGGGTAACGGTAGAGGTCTATGATTCGGGATTTTATCCCGGCCAGAGCTTCGTCGAGGATACGAGCTTCATTCCGATATTGCGCACGCAAACCAAAATGACGTGGCGCCACGAGCGCATGATCCTTCCCCGTCACGGCATGCGGCCAGGGATTGTGATGGCCGATATCTGCTGTGGCATCGGCGATTTCGCCTCACTTGTCAAAAAAGAGTTCCGGCCAACGCGGATCGTGGCGCTCGACCATTCCAGGGCAAGCCTTGCCTATGCACGCGAGATGGCCGCCAGCTTCAATATCGCCGATATCGAGTATACTTACGGCGACGCCTCGGAGATGCTGCTCGAAGACAACCAGTTCGACCTGGTGACCTGCCGCCATTCGCTTCAAATATTCAACCGGCCGGATGTGCTTCTGAAAGAGCTCTTCCGGATCTGCAGACCGGGCGGGCGGGTCTATATAACCAACGAGAAAAATTCGCACTGCCTAGGAGAACCCCGCTCGCAAAGCATCCAATGGACGTATCATCAAGTCGCAAAGCTATTCAGCCACTTCGAAATGGACGTGGAACTCGGCCCGAAAAGTCGCAGATATCTCGCCGACGCCGGCTTTGACGATATTCTCGTCGAGTCCTTCATGGTCACCAATCTCGATGGAGACCCGCAGGATTTTGCCGACGTCATCGCAGCCTGGGAAACTGTTTATGCCGGAGAAATGGCTGTCAGACGGGGAGATTCGTCCGAATTCATAGAACGTTTCCGCCAAGGTTTCAGGGACCATATCTTTGCGGCCCTTCATCCGAAGGGCTATGCCGGCTGGCCAATCTGGGCGGCGTCCGGGCGCAAACCGTCATGAGCACAGCCGGTCGACAGATCACACGTTTTGGCTTGAACTCGTTTCGTGCAAAGTTCGTCCTCGTCGTCGGCAGCGCCGTGCTGTTCGACCTGCTGGTAACCGGAGGCCTGGCGCTTTGGAACGTGCAAAGGCTCTCTCGTGATGCCGCCGCGGAAGTCGGCCAAGGTTTGGAGGAAGCCAATCAGGGCTACATCCGCTCCTACGCGGAAACAACGGCCGAACACGTCAACCTGCTCCTGAGCCAAGTCCATTCCGACGTCAGCACATTGGCCGGCGTTCTTCAAGCCCAGATCGATCGCCCCTCGAGAGAAGCCCAGATCGGCCAGGCGATGGCTCTTGGTTCTCCAGGAACCACCCAGGTCGTTTACGATACGAAAGGAGGATGGGCTCAGAACCTGCCCGGTTCGCCTTCGGTCGTCAGCGTCTGGGGATATCTCCTGGGATCTGATCACCTTCCATTGCCGGCGGTCCAGAGGGACATCGAAAACAGTGCGGTCCTCGACCTGGTTGCGCCAAGTCTCTTGTCGGACGGTCTGTCGAAGCTTCAGATGTATTATATCGGCCCGAGAGAGCGTCCAATCTTCAGGACCGCGCCCTACACGGCCCAGGCCCAGACCTTCGACAAGCTCTATCCTGGCCATAACAGCGCGGAATTCTGGACCTTCTTTTTTCCCGGGCTTTACGAGTCCTGGGAGGAGTGGGGCAAGGATAGAGGACAGCGGCCAGTCAATAGTGACATCACTCAGACTGCACCTTACACGGATGCAATCACGGGAAAGCTCATCGTCAGCTTCTTTCAGCCACTCTGGTCCCCTGATCGGACGAAAGTCGCAGGCGCCACCGGAACGGATATCACGCTCGACCAGCTGGCTGGAATCGTGGAGAGCGTCAAAGTTGCCGACAGCGGCTTCGGATTTCTGGCCATGTCGGACGGCAACGTGGTTGCCATCAATCCGACCGGCGAGAAAATTATCGGCCTGCGGGCATCGAACAATCAAGGCGGTGAAGGTGTCACGGGTCTCAACCGTTCACTGAAAGGGAGTGCGCAGCCGGAAGTCGCGCAATTACCGCTGGGGGAGGACGGGCTATTGCGGCATATTCGCCTTGATGAAAATGGCGAAAAGGTTCCCTATCTCGTCGTCTTGAAGCAGTTGCGACCGACGAACCTTTGGGTTTCCGGCCCTGTCAGACGCGAAGCCATGCTGCTCGGCATCGTCGTGCCAGAGCGCGAGATCTATGCTTCGCTGTTTGCGGCTCAAGCTGGAATTTCACAGGCAACGAACCGGATTCTGATCTACCAGGTCCTGGCACTCCTCGTATCGCTGTGCTTCGTCATCGCAGCCGTTTTCGCCATATCGAAACGCATCACCAAAGGCATCAGCTCGCTCGCCGAAGCCGCCAAACGCATTCAGGCCAAGGATTATTCCGTTCGGGTGGACATACCGACACGTGATGAGGTTGGAGAAGCTGGAATGGCCTTCAACCGCATGGCTGAACAGATCAGTTTTCATACCGAAAATCTCGAGCAGCTCGTCGAGGACAGAACGAAGGAGATCGAAGAAGCGAACCAGCAGATCTCCAGCTTGAATAAACAATTGCGCAGCGAAAACCTGCGCCTGGGGGCGGAGCTTGCGGTTGCGCGCCGCATCCAGATGATGGTTCTCCCCAAGGCCGGAGAATTGGAAGAAATTTCGGATCTGGAGATCGCGGCCTACATGCGGCCGGCCGACGAGGTCGGGGGCGACTACTACGATGTCCTGAGGGACGGAACGCGGTTGAAGATCGGCATCGGCGACGTTACCGGACACGGCCTCGAAAGCGGCGTTTTGATGCTGATGGTCCAATCGATTGCGCGGGCATTGCAGGAGGCCGGCGACATGGACCCCTCGCAATTTCTCAACAGGGTGAATCGGGCCATTTATAAAAATCTCGTCAGGACCAGCACCAACAAGCACCTTTCCCTCGCCTTCCTGGACTACGACGAAGGACGCCTGACGCTTTCGGGCCAGCACGAGGAACTGATCGTCGTTCGAAAGCTCGGAAAGGTGGAGCGGATCGATACGCTTGATCTGGGTCTGCCGATCGGACTGGAACCGGATATTTCGCCGTTCGTGGCGACACGCGAGGTTTCCTTTGACCGCGACGATATAATCATTCTGCACACGGATGGCGTGACCGAGGCCGAGGATCGCAACGGCGAACTCTTCGGCATCGAGCGGCTTTGCGAGAGCGCCGGCCGGCGATACGGCCTGAGCGCCGAGGACGTCAAGGCCGGGATCATCGAGGATTTGATGGCCCATATCGGCACGCAGAAGATCCACGATGACATCACACTCGTGGTTATGAGACACAGGTGAACGAATGACGACCTTGTATGGACTGGAAGATCTGGCAACTGGAACAGGCGAAAATGTCACGAGGCTGCGCCTTTTTGAGGGGCCTCTCGATATCGGCTGGAAACATTGCGCAATCACGTCGGATTTCGTCGCCGAGGTCGTGGCCTTGCGCTACCGCACATCGCATAGCCTCTACAGGGAGGTCCGGCACAGTGTCAGTTATCTGACGAACGAGCTTGTCGAGAACGCAGTAAAATTCCGTGCAGCCGGCGAAATTGTCGTAGAGGCTTCGGTTGAGAATAATGTCTTCCGGGCCAAGGTCTCCAATCTTGTCGACGAGGAAACGTCCGAGCAGTTCCAGCATTTGCTTTCGGAAATCACGATAGGCGATCCGGGCGAGCTTCTCATCAAACGAATTGAGGCGAATGCAATTGGCGCAAATTTAACGGGCTCAGGTCTCGGACTTCTGACCCTCATGAGTGATTATGGCGCTCACTTTGCGTGGGTTTTTGGAGCAGGCAAGCCAGACGGCAGAATTCCGCTGGAGACCTACGCATCCATCACAGTTCCAGATGCAGCGAATTGATGGGAGAGGTCGATATGGAAATCAAGGAAGAAGAATATCGCGTCTGGTCGGAAGGTACGGAAATCTACTTCGATGGGATTATGCGCCTGCCCAGCACGGAGGCTTATGCACCCATTTTTTCCCTTGTCATGAATATTCTGGACGCCAAGCCGGATCGCGTCACGATCGACCTCACCGGGCTACAATTTCTCAATTCTTCCGGGATCAACCTGCTCGCGAAGCTCACGATTGAAGTCCGCAACAAGCCGAATGTTCAATTCACGGTGCGCGGAAGCTCGGAATATCCCTGGCAGTCGAAGTCCCTTCCGAACTTGAAGAAGTTGTACCCGGGGGTGGATCTCAGGCTTAGCTGAGGCAAGGCCTCTGCCATGGCATCAAATCACCCTGCAAGCATTAGAGCGCCGTGCGTCCATTCGGACGCACGGCGCTCTAACTCTTTGAATCCACGCATCAGGCTTGCGAAAATCGATTCCGGTTTTCGGGCCGATGCTGTAGCCAATCGCCGATCGTTGTCCCATGACGCCGCGTGGAACGCGTAGCCGGGACAACCGGGCGCTCAGTTGCTATGGTTTTTCGGATTTCACGTGGGCTGAGCCCGAATTCGTGGCTAAAGGCGCGCGTAAAATTGGCTGCGGCGTCGAAACCGGCGGCCTCCGCAATCTCCGAGATCTGCCTGTTGTCGGCCGGATTACTGAGATCCGCATATGCCTGCAGCAATCGGCGTTTGCGAATGTAGTTAAAGACGCCCCCGCTCGCTTCGAACAATTGATAGAGCCGTGTACGCGAGATGCCCAGCGCACGGCACAGGACGTCGGGCGTCAAATTGTCTGAATGGAGGTTGAGGTGAATGTAGCGGTGCGCCCGCTCCATCATTCCCATGCCGGTCTGGATCTGGCCCATATCCGGCCTTGTGGATGACGCAGCGCATGCGACAAGCATATCGGAGATCGTTTGTACGATCCGCGGCACTTCCCCCGCCGTCAGATTGCTCAGGTTCGTTTCCAGACCGGTAATATAGGTCCTGAGCAGTTCAGCCAGGCTACCGGACAGGAGCGTGTTGTTGGCACCGTGGAGAAGGCCCGCATTCGCAGCCAATAATTCATAGGGCAAGAAGATAAGTATAGCGACTGAATCAATGATCCGCCCGCGACAGGGATAACCCAGAGAGCTGAAAAACACCTCGCCGGGACCGGCCTCTGTTACGTGACGGCTGACCTCGGCCCAGACCCGGCCGCTGTGAAGCAGGCCGATGTTCCAGTGGTCAATCGGGCTCGATCGCAGCATGGCTTGATCGCGAACAAAGCTGTATGCCTGCGCGCGCTGCTGGATGATGAGTATGTCGCCGAGATGCCAGCCGATCTGTTCGGCAAGAAAGCCGTCGTCCGGGGATTTTTCGTCCGGTAAATGGACATCCACGATCGGCGCCATATGCGTGCGCCAGGCTTGAAATTGTTCCTTCGGCGGCAGGTCCTGCGTCGAGAAACGCAAGGGCGCCAGCGCAGGCGGAACACCCAAGCGGTGCTCTTTCTGTGCCGCCGGTTCACGCGGCCAGCGCCGCCGCTCGAGGTCGGCCGGCCATTCCTGCCTCACGGGGAGGTCATCTCCAGATCCAGATTCCGTATCCATCCAATCCCTCCAGCGCATAAGCCGATCCGGGCTGTTGAAATTGAGAGTGAACAATCGTTCTTGCGGCTAAAATCTCCGCACAGCCCCTTAAAGGGAAGCGGCTGAGCCTCACGTGTATAAGCTACTTATCATATTCTTTTCCGAGCAGAAATGTGCGGAACGATAATTTTCGGGATGCGAGGATAACGACAACTGCGTCCTGTTCTTTTAGGCAATGATTAACTCCGAAGCTCATTGCATCGCTGCACAAAACCGCACGGTTGCGACCAGCACTTGTCTTTTGATTTTCAATGCGTTAAATATGCAATATCTGGTTGCATCCATTGTGCCAACTTGATGGGTACAATGGATGCTGAAGCGATACCTTCGGATGCCAATATGATCTGGAACCATCGCATCACACGCATTCTTGTCGGTCTACTTATACTGGCACTCGTGATCATCGTCTCGTTGCCTGCGATCACCGGGTTTACGAGCCTTGACGGTACGGTCAACGCGCGTTTCGCTGTCGTTAATGCCCCAATCGATGGCACGATTGCAGAAGAGCCTCTCAAGGTCGGTAGCCCGGCAAAAGGGGGCCAGGCCCTCGCAGAGATCAGAAATCCGCGCGTCAATCGCGCGATTCTCGCCTCACTCGAAGCGGATCGCAACACAGCGCTCGACCGCGTCGCAGCGCTGAAAAAGGAGCGGGATGAGCTCTCCCAACTTCGCGAAGAGCTATCTGCTCGATTGGAGGTCTATAGGCAAACCACCATTGCCAATCTTGAACGCGAAGTCGAAATCCTGCGGAAGAAAGTCGAGGTGTCGCAAGCCCAGGATCTGGTCGCGCAGGTCGACCTGAACCGCCGGATGGAGCTTGAGTCAAAAGGCATTCTTACGCAGAAGCTGGTTGAGGCTGCCCGCGCTGCCGGAGTTGCGACTGGCGGCGAGGTCGAAATCAGCAATTTAACGGTCGATCAATTGCAACAGAGGCTCAATGCCGTCCGCCAAGGTATCTTTGTCTTCGGCGACGGACAGAATGATGTGCCTTATTCGCGACAGCGCGAGGACGAAGTTACCGTTCGCATCAGCGACTTGAACTCACGCATCGCGGAAAATGAGACACGCGCCGCGGAAGCTCAAAAGCAGTTGATCGAAGAGGAAAACCGCGTCGGAAGCCTTGAATCTGCAATAGCAACAGCGCCGTTTGACGGCGTTGTTTGGAGCAGGAGTATCGTCAACGGTTCGAATGTCGTGCTTAATAACGAGCTGATGCGCCTCCTCGACTGTCGGGAGATGTTTGTCGATATCCTTGTTCCCGAGGTCAATTATGACGAGATCTATCCGGGACTTGCCGCGCAAGTGCGCTTGTTCGGCCGCAGCGATGTCTTCAAGGGTGCGGTCATTTCCGTAAGAGGCAGCTCGGCGGCTGTCGAGACCGATTCCTTTGCAGCCAGTCTGCCGCCATCGACACAGCGTAACGCTCGCATTCGGGTCCACCTCGATCCATCCTTCATGAACGAGGATTTTGCGAACTTCTGCCAAGTGGGGCGCACCGTGCAGGTGCGGTTTCCCAAACACGGCATCTCGGTGTCCAATTGGGTTAAAAACCTGTGGTTCAGTATCTTGTAGCGCTGATCCCAACCCTTCTCGTTTTGGCCTTCTTTTGCCTCGGGCCGTTCAATTGGTCGCGCCATCGCACCTGGACACGGGCGGTGACCTGCGTGTTTGTGGCAGCAGTTGCATTGCGATACATGTTCTGGCGCTTGACCGAGACTGTCCTTCCCTATCCCAACGACGGCCTGAATTTCTATTGGGTCTGGATCCTTTTTGTGGTCGAGATTCTCGCCTGCGTCGAGGTGGTCCTATTTTTGATATTGATGAGCCGCTACGTCGATCGAAGCGGAGAAGCCGACAGGTTGGCTCGCGTTTTCTTTGAGCGAGACGAGCGTGAACTGTCGGCTGTAGATGTTTTCATTCCTACCTATAACGAGCCGCTCGACGTGCTTGAGCGAACCATCATCGGCGCGCGTGCGCTGGATTATCCCGCCGACAAATTGAACGTATATGTGCTTGACGACCAGCGCCGGGACTGGCTCAAGGCCTATTGCGAGGAGAAGAACGTCATCCATGTCACGCGCGGCGACAACAAGCACGCCAAAGCAGGCAATATGAACAATGGGCTGAAGGTGAGCTCGGGCGAGTTTATTGCAGTCTTCGACGCGGATTTTGTTCCCTATCGACATTTCCTTCGCCGGACGCTGCCCTTCTTTTGCGATGATAGCATCGGCATCGTCCAGACACCTCAACATTTCTTCAATGTCGATCCGGTGCAATCGAACCTGGGCCTGGAGAATATCTGGCCAGACGAGCAGCGCCTGTTCTTCGATGAGATCGCGCCGAGCCGAGACGCCTGGGACGTCAGTTTCTGTTGCGGGTCATGCTCCATTGCGCGCCGTAAGGCCATCGACACCATAGGCGGGTTTCCGACGGAGTCGATCACAGAAGACCTGCTGACAACCCTTTCAATGCTCAATAAAGGCTACAAGACGCGCTATCTGAATGAGCGGTTGTCGATGGGATTGGCCGCCGAAAACCTGACAGGTTATTTTGTGCAGCGCGAACGGTGGTGTCAGGGGGGTATTCAAACTCTTTACCTGTACAATGGCCCGCTGCGCGGACCCGGATTGACGCTCTTTCAACGGATCATGTTCCTGCCGATATCATGGCTGGTACAGTATCCGGTCCGCTTCATGATATTGCTCGTCCCGATCGTCTATCTCTGGTTCGGCATGCTCCCGCTCTATTTCACGGATATCGCTGATTACGTGTCGCATCAGGTGCCGCTGCTGGCGGCGTATTTTCTGCTTATGCTGTGGATCACGCCGACGCGTTATCTGCCTGTGGTCTCCAGCGCAGTCGGGACCTTTGCGGCATTCCGCATGTTGCCTACCGTGGTCTCCAGCCTGGTGAGGCCATTTGGCAAGCCGTTCAGGGTGACGCCGAAGGGCAGCGGCAACGAGTCGAACCTGTTCGACCGTTACAGTTTCGCATGGATCGCAAGCCTGATCGCGGTCACCGTCCTGGGTCTGCTGGTCAACATCGTGCCGGAAACCTCGCATATACAGGGTCAGTTTTCGACGATCGCCGCCTGTTGGTCAGGTATCAATATCGTTGTCTTGCTCATCGCGTCCCTGATCTGTTTTGAGAAGCCTCGACGCCTGTTTGATGCGTTCAAACTCGATGAAACCGCCACGGTCGACGATATCCCCGGCCGAGTCGTAAGTTTGGCGCTGGACAAGGCGGTCGTTGCTGTCCCCATCATGGCGCGATTTCAATCCAAAACGGTCATGCTGAAACTCGCCGGCTTCACCCCGATCAAGGCAGAGCTCAGGCAGGTCACTCAACGACGAAGGAGCATAAGTCGCAGCGGCGATAAGCAAGCCTATTACATGCACCTGTATTTCGAACTCAGTGGCGCCGCTCGCGACAGCATGATTGTGAAACTCTACACTGGTCACTATTCGCAGGACATTCCCGACATCGACAAGGTCGCCGTTTCCCTTAATCTCTTGCTGCGCTCGTTCGGGCGAACGCGCACATTGTAGTCGACGTTCAAGCGCCCCGAAGCCGATACAGAGATCGGCCTGGCCGAGGATGACGAGGATCAGGCTGGTCACGGCCGCTCCCGACTGGTGCGACCTTGCAGTTCCGGCAGTATCGGCCATCCACCACGCCTCCACCCGGGACGATGGCGGCCCATATGAATGTGGCCGCGACCTGGGGGATCGTGTTCATGAGTGCTTGCATCTTATCTCGCTTCGAAGTGAGGCTGAGCAAAAGCCTCAACGACTCCTGCATGTTCGACATCAACCTTCCTAACTTGAACAAGGCAGGTTTGCGCGCTGCAACCCTGTGACAGCGATGATGACGGTGTATCCAGGGTCAAGGCATTGGGATTGCCGTGCCGTTCCAGATCACGCTTGTGATCCATGTCGAACCATGCGCCTGTCGACAGCCTCACAACACCTGGCATGATCGCGTCAGAAATCACCACACCAGAGATAACCCGCCCGCGCTTATTGTGGATTTCGACGAGATCCCCTCCAACAATTTCTCGGGCCTGTGCATCCTCCGGGTTCATGAAGATCGGCTCACGGCCCTTGATCTTACCCGCTTTGCTGTGTGGACTGGCGTCCAACTGGCTGTGTAGCCGGCGCACGGGCTGATCTGAAATCATGTGCAGTTCCTGGCCGCCCCGCAAAGCCGCGCCCAGCCATTCCGGCGGCTCGAACCAGGTTGGGTGACCAGGGCAATCTTCAAGTGCAAAGCTGTCGACGGTTTCAGAAAAAATCTCGATACGGCCGGATGGGGTCGGTAAGGGATTGTCGTCCGGCGCGTGGCGGAAGGCCTCCAGCATCACGACCGGCTTGGCCCGCGGCCCGAGATCGATGAGGCCGGCTTCCCAAAAATCGCCGAACTCCGGCAGATCGATGCTCCTTGCAGCAGCGGTGTCGCGACCCAATGCATAGATGCGCTTCAGCCATCCGCTCTCATCAAGTCCTTCTGAGAAATCGATGCCGAGCCGCTTGGAAAGATCGTCGAAAATATCGAAATCACTGCGTGACTGTCCGAAAGGCGCCTGGACCTTTTTCATCGCAACGATCAGGTCTTCGCCGCCGGAGGATGCGATATCGTTGCGTTCCAGCGGAGTGGTGACCGGCAGCACGATATCGGCAAGCTTCGCCGTTGACGTCCAGTAGGGTTCGTTGACGACGATGGTCTCCGGCTTCTGCCAAGCTTGCAAGAGACGATTGAGATCCTGATGATGATGGAACGGATTACCGCCGGCCCAATAGACCAACCGGATATCGGGATAGACAAAGGCCTTGCCATTATAGGTGAAGCCGTCACCGGGATTGAGCAGCATGTCGGTGATGCGCGCGACCGGAATGAACGTGGAAATCGGGTTTTTCCCCTGCGGAAAAGCACCGAACTTGAAGCGGGGATTGTCGTGGCCGACGGAATTCAAGGCGCCGTAACCAATGCCAAAGCCGCCGCCGGGTAGGCCGATCTGGCCTAGCATGGCCGCCAAGGTCACCGTCATCCAGAATGGCTGTTCGCCATGCACGGCGCGCTGCAGCGACCATGAGACGTTGATCATCGTCCGGCTGGTCGCCATTTCCCGCGCCAGCGAGGTGATCCGTCGGGCATCGATACCGCAGATCACGGATGCCCATCCCGGGGACTTGGCAATGCCGTCGTTCTCGCCGAGGAGATAGGGCCTGAAACGCTCATAGCCGACGCAATGGCTTTGCAGGAACGAGAAATCGGCAAGTCCCTCGGTATCCAGCACATAGGCAAGCGCCAGCATGACCGCCACGTCCGTGTTCGGGCGGATAGCCAGCCATTCGCTGTCAACCGGCATGTTATCAGACACCGGGCTGACATTGACAAAGCGCGTGCCGGCCATTTCCATCGCCTTCATGCCGGCCGTCACGCGGTGGCGCCCGGCGCCTCCGGCAGACATCTGGGCATTCTTCACCGGCACGCCGCCGAAGGTAAGGAACAGCTCGGTATGCCGCGCCATCACGTCGAATGACGTGTGTTGGTCGAGAAGGATCTCGGTCGATGCGATCGCGTGAGGCAGGATCACCCGCCCCGCCGCAAGACTGTAATTGTCGACGCTGCCAACATAACCGCCGATCAGGTTGAGGAAACGGTGCACCTGGCTTTGCGCGTGGTGAAAGCGGCCAGCGCTGGCCCAGCCATAGGAGCCACCGAAGATCGCCTCATTGCCGAATTTTTCACGGATACGCTGAAATTCGCGCGCCAAAAGATCGAGCGCCTCGTCCCATTCCACCTCAATGAAAGGTTCGCGGCCGCGCAAATGCGGGTTGGCGCCCGGTCCACTTTGCAACCAGCTTTTGCGGATCGAAGGCTTTGCGATCCGCACCGACTTCAGCGTTGCTGATGCCATATGAAGGCCGATCGGAGACGGATCGGCATCCTCCGCTGCACCGCGGATCGACACGCCACCGGTGGCTTCGGGCTCTATCTCATAGACGCCCCAGTGGGCAGCAGTGCGGATCTTGCGGTTGGAGCTTTTTGCGTGGTCCATTATTTCGCCGCTGCCGATGGCTCTTCGCGCTGCCGCAATGCCTCTATGACAATTCGCGCACCGTCGGAGATCGCATGCTCGATCGCGGCGCGAGCCGCATCTGCGCTCTTCTCCTGCAGAGCCCGCATCAGATCGTCGTAGTTATGGTGATCGCCGGAAGCGGACTGGACCTCCGGATAGAGATAATTAAAGCCAGGGCCTGCCTTCAGCCAAAGCATTTCGATGACGCCCAGAAGGGTTGGCATGCGAGCTGCGGCATAAAGTACGAAGCGAAACTCCTTGTTCAGGGCAAGGGCCAGATGCTGGTCTTTCGCCGTCTTCGCTGCCAAGTACTTTTTTAGAAGAACCCGCATCTGCGCAATCTCTTTGCCGCTGATCTGACTTGCAGCATTGAATGCAGCGAGGCCCTCGACCGATTTGCGAATCTCGGAAATCTCGCGATATTGCGCCATTGTCATCGTCGGCACCCGAAAGGATTGTGCAGGTTCCGCGGTCAGGACGCCGGAGGCTGCGAAACGCACCAGCGCTTCACGCACCGGCGTAATGCTCATTCCGAGCGAGTCCGCCAAGTCCTTTGTGACAAGCCGTGTCCCCGGCTCCAGACGACCTTCGATGAGAGCCATGCGGATCTCATCCTCGACATGCGTCACAAGGCTCTTTCGCGGAGCCGCATTGAACAAAGCCGTACTCACATTATCCTCGCGGGTAGAAAAATTGCCCGTTTTTTACCACGGATTCGAAATTGCCTACATCTTGTCCAGACAGGATATATCATATATCGTCCATCTATTAACAGCCCTTCCCTGTGGGAAGCCTGGAGTAAAATCGAATGTGAATACGAACTCCAAAGGAAGTGAAGGTCCCATGAAAAGACTTGCTGCCCTCGCGCTTGCGGCATCCATGCTGCTGCCCCTGACCACGGCAAACGCTGACGCTGCCGATCTCGTCGTCGGACGCGGCGCTTCCACCACGGCGATGGATCCCGGTTTCCTGCGGGAAAGCGCGACGATCGTCGACAATATCTTCGATACGCTGGTCATGCGCGACAAGGATATGAGGCTCGTCCCGGGGCTCGCGACTTCTTGGAAGGCGATCGACGACACGACCTGGGAGTTCAAGCTGCGCGAGGGCGTTAAGTTCCACAACGGCGAGGACTTCGATGCCGAAGCCGTTAAATTCACGCTCGACCGCGTTCTCGATCCGAATGCCAAGTCGCCCACGGTTTCCTATATCCGGACGATCGACAGCGTCTCGGTGGTCGATCCGCTGACCGTTCGCATCAAGACCAAGAGCGCAGATCCGCTTCTGCCGACCCGCATGAGCCGCTATCCGGCCTATATCGTGCCGCCGAAATACGTGAAGGAAGTCGGAAACGATGTCTTCGCTCGCAAGCCAGTCGGCACCGGCCCGTACAAGTTCGTCGAGTTCGTTCCGGACCAGCACGTCATTCTGGAAGCCAACAAGGATTACTGGCGCGGCGCACCGTCGATAGACAAGGTCACCTGGCGCGCCATCCCTGATGGGACTGCCCGGATCACCGCTCTGCTGACCGGTGAAGTCGACCTGATCGAGAACGTCCCGGTCGATATCGCACCGATGATCAAGGAAAGCCCGGACGCCGACCTCGTGCAGGTCAAGAATGGAGGCCTGACCATCTATCTCGGCCTCGTGATGAGCGAAAAGCCGCTTGACAACGTCAAGGTCCGCCAGGCGCTGAACGCCGCAATCGACCGCCAATCGATCGTCACCAACATCCTGCAGGGCATGGCATCGCCGCGCGGCACGCAGGTGGGCGCGGCTGACTTCGGCTACAAGGATCTGCCGGTCACGGCCTATGATCCGAAGAAGGCGAAGGACCTGCTTGCCGAAGCTGGCTTCCCGAACGGCTTCTCGATCAAGATGCAGTCTACCCACCGTTACATGAAGGACGGCGAGGTCGCCCAGGCGATCGCCCAGCAGTTCGGTGATATCGGCGTCAAGGTCGAACAGGAGGTCCTCGACTGGTCGGTCTATGTCCAGCAGGTGCCGCGCAAGGGGCCGATCTTCATGCTGGGCTGGGGCTCGACCCAGACGCTGGATGCCGATGCGGCCGTTTACGCAATCTTCAAGACGGGTGAACCCTATTCGACGGCCTCCATTCCGAAACTCGACAAGCTGCTCGATGAAAGCCGCTCGATCGTCGATCCTGCCAAGCGTGAGGCGGTCTTGGCCCAGATCCAGGATCTCGCCGCCGAACAGGTTCCGGTGATCCCGCTTTACCAGGAAGACGCGCTGTACGGTAAGGCGAAGTCGGTTACCTTCGAAGGACGCCCCGACGCCCGTATCCCGGTCTTCGACATCAGGAAGAAATAGGCCAAGCATGACACGGTTCTGGAATGTCCGGAACAATGCGGATGCCCTGTTCGCAACGTTCCTTCTGGTCGTGGTTCTGTTGCTCTGTGTCTTCGTGCCGCTCCTCTGGCCAGTCGACGCGGTACGGGGAACCCTGACCGCGACATTCAAGCCGCCACTTTCTGTTATCGGCGGGCAATTCCATCCGCTTGGAACCGACCAGCTCGGGCGAGACCTTCTCGCCCGGCTGGGCCTCGGCACAGCCATCTCGCTGTCGATCGTCATCGCCGCTTCAGTCATCTCAGTCGTGCTCGGCACGACGCTCGGCATGATCGCCGGTTATTACCGCGGCTGGTTCGACATCATCATCATGCGCGCTGTCGACGTGCAGCTCGCCATTCCCTTCATTCTTCTCATCCTGCTGATCGTCGCGGTGATCGGCCCGAGCATGGGCAATCTCGTCGTCGTGCTTGGCGTCACTGGCTGGGCGGTCTTTGCCCGTGTCGCCCGCGCCAAGACGCTGGAAATCCGCGAGCTGGAATATATCGATGCCTCGCGATCGATCGGCCTGTCCGACATGGTCATCATCTTCCGCCATGTGCTGCCGAATATCGTCGGGCCGCAGACGGTGCTGATGACGCTCGACCTGCCGAGGTTGATCATCCTGGAGGCCTCCGTCGGCTTCCTCGGCCTTGGCGTGCAGCCCCCCACCCCGACCCTCGGCAACCTGATCGGCGAGGGCCGTTCCTATATCCTGCTTGCCAATTGGCTGGTGCTTTATCCGGGTCTCGTCATCGGCGCATTGGTGATCGGCTGCAATCTCATCGGCGACTGGCTCGTGCGACGTGCCGACAGCAGGAACGTTTAAAGACCATGAAGACCTTGAGTTTCATCACAGGACGAGCACTGCAGGGCATCGTCGTCATGTTCGGCGTCTCGGTGATCGTCTTCTTTGCCTTGTTCCTCACCGGCGATCCGGCTGCGCTGATGATGTCGCCGGACGCGTCGCGTGACGAAATCGAGGCCTTCCGCCAGGCGATGGGCTTCAATGATCCGATTTGGCTCCAGTATGGTCGCTTTCTTGCAAGTGCCGTGACGGGAGAGCTGGGCAACTCGCTGCGCTTCCATCGCCCGGCGCTCGATCTCCTTATCGAACGCCTGCCGGCCACCGCGCTGCTTGCCTGCGTGGCTCTCGTCTGGAGTTCGCTGCTTGGTTTCCTGCTCGGAACCATCGCGGCCATCCGCAAGAACAGTGCCATCGATTTCGCAATCCGTGTCATTTCGCTGCTGGGCCAGGCGATTCCGGTCTTCTGGCTGGCACTGCTGCTGATCATCTTCTTTTCGCTGAAGCTTCGCTGGCTGCCGTCGAGCGGCATCGGTAGTGCCGCCCAGTTGATCATGCCGTCGATCGCGCTGGGCGCCTATTATCTGAGTGCCATCACCCGGCTGGTGCGCGCCAGCCTCATCGAGGTGCTGGGCGAGAACTATATCCGCACCGCGCGCGCCAAGGGCATCTCCTCCTGGCGCATCATCGTCCACCACGCGCTGCGCAACGCGCTGATCCCCGTTATCACCGTTCAGGGCATGTATTTCGCCTCGCTGCTCGGCGGCGCTCTGGTCACCGAGATCATTTTCGCCTGGCCCGGCATCGGACGGCTTGCCGTCGAAGCCATCCAGAACCGCGACTTCCCGGTTGTACAGGCCGTCGTGCTGTTTGCCGCTGCCGTCTTCGTGGTCGTCAACTTCCTCGTCGATCTCACCTATGTCTGGCTTAACCCGAGGATCAGGCTATGATCGACGATTGGACAGTCGACGAGGCGCTGCAACTGACGCAGGACTGGTGCGCTATCCCGTCGGTCAAGGGCGACGATAAGGCATTGCGTGCCCAAGCCGACGAGGTCCGCTGCTGGCTGCAGCACCAGCTCGGAGCCGAGATCATCTGCTCCGATCCGTCGGGGGACCGCCCGCCGGTGATCCACGCCCGCATCGACGTCGGCGCCGCGACCACGGTCATTCTCTACAACATGTACGACGTGATGCCGGCCACGCCGGACGGCTGGTCCGTCGATCCGTTCTGCGGCGGCATCGTCGACTTGCCGGAGATCGGCGAGAGCTTCGTCGCGCGCGGAGCCGAAAACAACAAGGGACCGCTTGCCGGCATGTTCTGGGCGCTCAAGGCGCTATCGTCGGCCGGCCGGCTGCGCGTTAATGTCGAGGTCCTTGTCGATGGCGAGGAAGAGAGCGGCAGCCGCGCCATGCGTGACTATCTCGCCGATCCGTCCTGCCCGGTCAGGCCGAGCGCCTCTGCGATATTCCCGTCGTTCTGCGAATATGGCGGCGGCCCGCCACGCCTCTATCTTGGCTTTTCCGGCATCGCCAAGGGTGAGGTCCGGGTCGAGGGTGGTGCCTGGGGAGGCCCGAAAGCTGCGGTCCATTCCAGCAACGCGCCCTGGATCGCCAATCCCGCCAGCCGGCTGGTTGAGGCGTTGTCGCTGATCGGCAAGCCGCCGACAGGCGAACTTGCCAGGATTTCGATCGACGAGGAGGCAAAGGCCGTCATCGCAAACCTGGCCTTGACCTTCGATCCCGCCGCGGAGCTGCACTTCCGCCGGACGGAAACTTTCGCGCTGGAAGGCGATGGCCTCGCGCTGCTGCAATATGTCCTTTCGACTGCTTCCTTCAACATATCCAGCCTGGAAAGCATGCCGCTCGGCTCCGATGGCGTCATACCTTATGGCGCCCGCGCCGGTTTCGAGCTGCGTGCCCCCCCGTCTCTCGATCCCGCCGATTTTCTCGCCCGGTATCGGCAGGCACTCGAAACGGTCCCCGGTGCGGTCCTGGCCGTCACCGACAGCTATCCCGGTTCCCGCTTCGCGGCTGATGCGCCAGGTATCGGGCCGCTTCTGAAGAGTTATGAAAAGACGGCGCTTGCACGCCCGCAGATCTGGCCCTGGGCAATCGGCGCAGCACCGGCCTACGCCTTTGCCCGCCATGCGAAATCTTTCCTTCTGGCCGGTGCCGGCCGCGGCGGCAACGCCCATGGCATCGATGAGTTCATGACGCTGGAAGGCTTCCGTCGCTTCATCGACTCTATCGCCTTGTGGCTCGATCTGATTGCCGACGAAGCTGAGGAGGCTGCGCGATGAATACCATCCGTCACCTTTCCCGCGCGGATGCGATCAAGGCCGGCGCCTTGGACTGGGCGGCAGCTGTCGAGGACATAAAGACGACGATCAGGCTGCTGCACGACGGACAGGCGGGCATGGTTGCCGAAAGCGTCATGCCGCTCGGCGCCGATCCCCGCAACAAGGCCTACGGCCTGCCGGCCTTCGTCGGTGGCCGCTACGATGCAGCCGGACTGAAATGGACGGTCCATCGAGCAGAGCCAACGGGCGACCTGCCAAGCATCAGCAGTATCACGATCATAAACCGACTCTCAGACGGTGCGCCGGTCGGTAGCGTCGAAAGCGCGCTTCTGACCCGTATGCGCACGGCTGCCGTTTCCGCCATCGCCATGCGGGCGCTGAAACCGGGCGGCGTCACATCCGTTGCATTGCTCGGTGCCGGCGCCCATGCCGAAACCCATCTGGACATGCTGGTGCGGCTGTTCCCCTCTGTTCAGGAGATCCATCTCTGGAACCGCACGAAAGCCCATCTCGACCGGTTGCTGGATCGGGTGACGCCGGGTGCCACACGTATCCTCGCGTATGACGATCTCGACGCTGCGCTGGACGAGGCTGACGTTGTGATATGCTGCACCTCGGCGCCGGTCCCTTTCATCGGCCCTTCGACGGTTCGGCCCGGTCGGCTGATCATGCAGATCGGCTTCCATGAGGTTTTGTTCGAAACGATCGCGGCGACGGATGTCGTCGCCGTCGATCTCTGGGGCGATTTTGCCGAGAAGAGCGCCAAGAGCCTGTTTCAAATGTATCGCGCCGGCGAGTTCGGCCCCGACCGCGTGGCAGCGGACCTGCCAGCCATCCTTCTGGATGGCTGGCAGCCACCTGCCGGCGCGTCGCTCTATTTTTCCAGCTTCGGCCTCAACGTCTTCGATATCGCCTTCGCCGCCCGCCTGCTGCACCGTGCGGCCGGCTTGAATATAGGCGCCGTACTGCCTTCCGTCTGATATGCATTCCCTGAAAGGATCCGGCCATGATCATCACTGCCGCGGAACTCATGTCGCAATTGCCGCAAGGAAAACTCGTGCCGGTGGACGTTCGCCCGGAGGTGGATTGGCGCAAGGAGACGCTGCCGGGGGGCGTCAGCCTCAACGTCTACGACTACTTCATCCCCGAGAGCGACGAAGCCGGCATCGCCGGCATGGCCGCCGGCGCGCGCGGTGCTTTCGAACGGCTCGGCCTCGGCAAGGACCGTATCCCGGTTTTCTTCGAGGAGCAGACCGGTATGATCTCTCCGCGTGGGCTCTGGTTCTATGAACTCGTCGGTTTGGAAGGCGGGCTGATCCTTGACGGCGGCATCCAGGCCTGGAGAGCGGCCGGTGGCGAGACCGCGCCGGGAACAGGCGCCACCGACGCGATCCGCCAGGCCGAAGCGTCGGCGATACCGTTCCGCCGCGAGCTTGTCGCGTCAACGGAGCAGGTGCTGGCCCATAAGGCCGATGGCGCCGACATTTTTGACACGCGCCGCCGCACGGAATTCGAAGGCACGTTCGTCCATCCCTGCTGCGCCCGGCCCGGCCGTATCCCGCATTCGCATTTCGCCTTCTATGAGGATCTGTTGCAGGACGGCAGATACCGTTCAGCGGCCGAGATCCGCGCGATTGCCGAAGCGGCGGGGCTTTTGCCGGAACGCGAGGTCATCACCTATTGCCACCGCGGCGCCCGCGCGGCCACGGCGCTTTATGGTCTCAGGCTCGCCGGCTACGACAAGGTGAAGATCTATACCGGCTCCTGGCACGAATGGGCCGGCAATGCGGCGCTGCCGATCGAGATCGGCCCGGCGCAGGAGGTCTGAGGTTGGCTTGAAGCCAGTCCGGGACCTTGATGGATCACTCATCCCTGCGGCCGTTTTCGCGCGAAACCTCAGCCAGGAGAATCTACGCCGCTGCGGTCGCGCTGCCCCACTCGTCGCCCCAGACCTGTACCCGGTGCCCCGGCGAGACCTCGATATAATCGCGCTTTGGCGGCACGTAGGAGAGCGGTCGCACAGGGCTCTTGATCTCGTCGTTGCTCAGTGCCCGACGGATGCCGCGCCGCGTCGGGTCCGGGATCGGCACGGCGGCCAGGAGCCGCTTCGTGTAAGGATGCTGCGGGTTTTCGAAAATCGCACGGCGCGGGCCGATCTCGACGATCTCACCGAGATACATAACCGCCACACGGTGGCTCATCCGCTCCACCACGGCCATGTCGTGGGAGATGAAGAGGTAGGCGAGGCCGAGATTTTCCTGCAGGTCGAGCATCAGGTTGATGACCTGCGCCTTGATCGAGACGTCGAGTGCGGAAACCGCTTCGTCTGCGACGACGATCTGCGGCGCCATGGCAAGCGCCCGGGCGATGCACAGGCGCTGCCGCTGGCCGCCGGAGAATTCGTGCGGGAAGCGGGAGGCCATGTCCGGCTGCAGCCCGACCTTGACCATCAAGTCCCCAACCCGGTCATGCGCCTCGCGCCTGCCCGATGCGATGCCATGCGCCAGCAGCGGCTCAGCGATCGCGTCGCCCACTTCGATGCGCGGATTGAGGCTGGCGAACGGGTCCTGGAAGATCATCTGGATATGCCGGCGCATGTCGCGCATTTCCCGGCCGGTGAGGCCGAGGATCTCCCGGTCATCGAGCTTGACCGAGCCGGACTTGGCATCGAGCAGCCGCATGATCGTACGGCCGGTGGTCGACTTGCCGCAGCCGCTTTCGCCGACCAATGCCAGCGTCTCGCCGGCCTTCAGGTCGAAGGAGATGTTTTCGACGGCATGCACCCGGCCGGAGGTGGAACCCAGGAAACCGCCGCCAATGTCAAACCGTGCGACGAGATCGCGGACCTGCAGCAGCGGCACCGGCTTCGCCGAAACTGTATCCTCGACCGGCTGCATCTCGACCGGAGCGCCGCTTTCCACGTCGATCAGCGGAAAACGCGCCGGGCCGAAGGCGCCGTTCATGGACCCGAGCTTCGGCACGGCGGAGAGCAGCGCCTTGGTATAAGCACGCTGGGGCTCGGCGAAGATGTCTTCCGTGTGGCCGCGTTCGATCGCCTCGCCCTTATACATGACTATGGTGCGGTCGGCGATTTCCGCGACCACGCCCATGTCGTGGGTGATGAAGAGGACGCCCATGCTCTCTTCTTCCTGTAGCAGCTTGATGAGTTCGAGGATCTGCGCCTGGATCGTCACATCGAGCGCCGTGGTCGGTTCGTCGGCGATCAGCAGTTTCGGACGGCAGGCAAGTGCCATCGCGATCATGATGCGCTGACGCATGCCCCCGGAAAGCTGGTGCGGATATTCCTGCATGCGCTTGGCGGAGGAGGGAATGCGCACCTTTTCCATCAGGCCGAGCGCTTCCTTCGCAGCGTTGGAGAAGGACAGGCCGCGATGGGCTACCAGCACTTCGGAAATTTGGTCGCCGATCGTCAGTGATGGATTGAGGCTCGTCATCGGCTCCTGGAAGATCATCGCGATGCGATTGCCTCTGATGTCGCGCATCTTCCGTTCCGGCAGGCCGAGCAGTTCCTGGCCTTCCAGCTTGACGGAACCTTCGATGCGACAGGCATTCCGCTCATAGAGCCGCATGATCGACATGGCGGTCACGCTCTTGCCGGAGCCGGATTCCCCGACCAGCGCCACCGTCTCACCGGCGGCAACGTCGAACGAGACGTCGCGCACCACCGGCAGCCACAGACCCTTCCGGCGGAAAGAGGTCTTCAGGCTGGAAACGCTGATCATTGTCTCTGCCATGGCCCGATCCTTTCGAACTCCTGGGCGGCGACACCCTCATGCGCCTGCCTCACTATGTTGCATGCCACAAATAAAAGGACCTTGCCACTGCGGATACAGGATATATGATATATTTATATCAGCATGAGGCCTGCGGGATTGCTGCGGGTGAGAATGGAAGAAGCGAATTCATGAAGCTTGAAGAGATCCCCCGCCTTTCCCTTGGCTTCCTGCCGACCCCGATCGAGAAACTGGAGCGCCTCAGCGCCGAGCTGGGCATCTCCCTGTCGGTCAAGCGTGACGACTTCACCGGCTTCGGCGGTGGCGGCAACAAGGTCCGCAAGCTGGAATATCTGATGGCCGATGCGGTCTCGCAGGGCATCAAGGTGCTGATCACGACCGGTGGCCACCAGTCCAACCATGCCCGCATGACGGCCGCAGCCGCCCGCAAATACGGCATGAAGCCGATCCTCGTCCTGCGCGGCAACCGCCCGGATCTCTACCAGGGCAACCTGCTTCTCGACCATCTGTTCGGCGCCGAGATCGACTTCCTGGATCCAGACGCCTATTTCACCGAGATCAACCCGCGCATGCAGTATCACGCCGACCAGGCCGAGGCCCGCGGCGAAAAGGCCTATATCATTCCGCTCGGCGGCGCCTCTGCGCTTGGCGCGATGGGTTATGTCAATGCGGTCAAGGAACTTGCCCAACAGTATCGCGCCGCCGGCACCCCGACGCCGGACTATATCGTCGCCCCCGTCGGCTCGGGTGGCACGCTGGCCGGCCTGCATATCGGCTGCGCCATGTTCATGCCGAAGGCCGAAGTCATCGGCATTGCGGTCACCGGCAGCGCCGTTCCCTTCAGCGAACGGATCGCCGTCATGGCCAATGCCGGCGCTGAACTGCTGGGCTTCGACAAGCTCTGGACCGCTGACGAAATCCGCATCGAGAACGACTATATCGGCCCTGGTTATTCCATCCCGTCGGAAGCCGGCAACGCGGCGATCAAGCTCGCCGGTAACCGCGAGGGTATGCTGCTCGACCCGGTTTATACCGGCAAGGCCGTCGCCGGTATCATCGGGTGTGTCGAGAACGGCTCGATTGCCAAGGGCTCACATGTTCTCTTCATTCATTGCGGCGGCTCGCCGGCGCTCTACCCCTATGCGGGCCTGCTTACAGACGATATCGGGACGAGACTGTCAGGACTATGACAGACGTGATGACCGCAGCGCGCGGCTCCCGCATACTTTGCACGAATCGTTCCAATCTCGCCGCCGCCTATGGCGGCAGCGGTAGTCACGAGTTCAGCGCCTACTGAAGGCGCTGAAAACGGCGTTGGTGCATGGGTCGCAATGGGAACGGCTTTCTGTCTTTGAAGCAGACGCTATCTATACCTTTGCTGCTTGGCATCGGACGGAATTGGGACGAGCGCATGCCAGCATGCGATTGAGGGCGGCGCAGCCGATGGCGACCTCGGTCTGTTGCGCGCCGAATGAGCGTGCCCGTAGTCGGTGTCCGATGATCGATTTGTATCGGCCGATGGCGATCTCGACCAGCGAGCGCTTGCCATAGCCGGTCGTTGCTTGCCATTTCATCCGACCGTGTGCCTTGATCGCTTCAATGTGTCGGTCTCGCTGTGCCGCGACCGCGAGGGCCGGCTTCGTATTCTGCCCAGTTCGTCACCTTGAACTTCATCTTGCCGATACGATGGCGGCGGGCGGCATTGTGTTGAAGGGCATAGTGGTGGCACGAGGTTGAGGCGATCGCACCGATTATCCCATCATCGATAAACGATCTGTGCACCAACGCCATCCCGTCTGTAATCATGCCTAAGTCAATTTGAAACAGCGTGGATATGCGTCTGATGGACGACTTGCTGTTTCTCGCGGATGAGATTGAGGAAAGCGCGCTCATCCAGGTCTTCGGCATCAAGGCCGTCCCAGTCGAGCGCCGTCTGCATGAGCGCCATATCCATCAAGCGCACGAGATCCATCAGCTGCAATGATGAAGCACCGTCTCTTGCTGCAGAGATGAGGCGGAAGAGCCGCAGGAATCCCACCGGCTCATTGCTCTCAACCATATCGCGAGTTGCATTGGCCATCGCCTTGATTTGCCTCCAAGCTTGGCAGAAGTCTCGAGATCGAACAGGCCTGCCCGCGTCGCTCCCGAAACAGAATGTTGAATCGGATCTTGCCCACGAAAAACGCTAACACACCCTGTGAATTGCGTAAATGACCCAATTGGATCGATTTAAATCACGGAAAATATTGCTGTTTATCTAAAATCTGAAATAGGATTAGACACCTCAATGGTAGTATTTCTAGCCGCGCCAGCGATCAAGATCGGCTGTTGCAATCGTTAATCTGCGACCTCTCAGCACCGATAAGCTGCCATTCTTCGACAATTGCCCATAATCTCCGATCAAGTGTATTGTTGCGCTTCCACTAATACGTGAGGCGGTCTTGAACAAACCCTTCCCTCCTCTTCCATTCGGCAGCGAACGCGCCGATCTGGACAAATCACCGCTTGAAATCCGGGGCCTGCTCTCGCGGCCGATCTGGCGCGAGCTCAGAACCTTTCTGGCGGTCGCCAAAAGCCCCTCCTTTGCTCAAGCCGCGGAACTGCTCGGCACCAGCGCGCCCACCGTCAGCCGCGACGTGAAGCGCCTCCAGGACCAGATCGGTTCGCAACTCGTCATCTCGACCTTTTCCGGCGTCACCCTGACGGAAACCGGCCGCAAGCTCGCCATCCAGGTCGCAGAACTCGATTTTCAGCTGTTTGCCCTTTCCAACGACCTGAAGGACGAGATGGACGCTGTTACCGGGCGGGTCGCCCTCAGCGTGACATCCGGTCTTGCCGTTGCCATCGTCGCTCCCGCGGTACCCCGGCTGAACGACAGCTATCCGCGCCTCAACCTCGACATCCGGGAACAGGTATCGCTGGTCAACTTCGAAAAGAACCAGGCCGATCTGATGATCTCTCTGTCGCCGATCTCGCGAGCGGATGTCGATTGCCTCGAGATTGGCACCCTTCATCTCGTTCCGATCGCCAGCCGAGATTATCTGAAGAAATCCGGTGTTCCGCAGCGCCAATTCGTTTCCCAGCATGTCTACGTGCAGTGCAACTATTATGCTTCCGAACGCGAGATCTGGGATGGCTGGCGCGGTCTGGTCGAAGCCGGCCACCAGACCCACAATTGCGAAAATTCGCTTGCCTATTTTGCTCTCGTCCGTAACGGCGCCGGTGTAGGGCTGCTCGGCAACTATGTTCTTGCAGATTCCGAACTCGTGCCGCTTGAACTCGGCGTTCATGTCGCTCTGCCGATCTACCTGATTTCCGTTGCCAATCGCAGGCAATCGAGACCGGTTGCCGCCGTCTATGACTGGATCGTCGATATTTTCAGGACCAATCCGTCTTTCGGTACGGGATTGACCTTCCCATCCGGACGGCACGAGCAGGAAGAAAGCCTGCGCAAGATGCTTGAAACTATCGCTCCTCCGCCGCCTTCACAATCTGGCTGAGCTCTTCCGAGATCGAAAGATAGGCATTCGCGACATCCTCGAGGAAGCCGGCAAGCTCGACCGGCTGCACTGTCGGATCGTTGATGAGACGACGCACCATTTCGGTGTGCAGTTTCGTGCGGGTCAAGATTTCCTCCTGCAGCGCCGCTGTTGCGGACTTTTTACCCGCATTTCGCAAATCTGCCATGGTCATGCTGTCTCAAACGAACTCGGTGCGTCCCATTGGCCTTCGACACGCAACAGCAACGCACTACTGCTCTCCATCGTAATCGGGTCAGGCGCGGCGGGAATCGTACCGACGACGGTCAGATAAGGTTCCGGATGGCCGGCGATCTCAACGGGGGGGCTGTCGACGATCTCCAGATCGAACAAAATGGTCCACAACCGCGCGAGGCGCTGCTCGGCCTGGGTCAGAACCTTCGTGTAGCCCTTGCGCGCCACGTGATCGAACGTCATCTGAATGCAACGCTTAACCGTAAAAGGGTGTCGGTACTTTTCGCGGAAGCAGGTTCGTTCATACTTGGCAAAATCGGCGAACCAGCGGATGCGAAGGGAACCCACCGGCTCTTCGCCATCATAAAAGACGAAATGCGTGGCCTGGTGATCATTGCCATCGAAGATGAAGGAGGGAGGGATACCGTGCTCATGGACAAAGCAGATGCTTCTGAGGATCATCGCATCCCGAACATGATCCGGGGTGGTTGCGACTTGGCATCGAAGATTGGGATATTTGGTCACCATCGGTCGGCCTCGTTGTCTGTGCAACCCACTTCAACTCCAGAATGCGAGCTGCGCGAAGGACGAAGATTTCAGGGGGGATTTCAAAAATGACGGACCCTGCCAATCCGATGGCAACCATCATCGCTCTCTGCGCCGAAGGGGCACGTCGGTTCGGCGACGACCCAAGAGCCATTGCGAGCTTCGTCGAAAATGAGATCGCCCGCCTCTCCGAGACAGAACAGCGCCAACTCAAGGAACAACTGACGCTTTTGACCGATGGAGGTGGAACTCAAAAGCCGATCATGTAAAGACAATCCACAAAGATTTGACGATTTCCGGAAGTATTCTCAAGGATAGGCATGAAAGATCAGGAACTGAATTTGGCGATCGGTCAAAGGCTGCGCTCCGTGCGCGCCGCTCGCGGCGTCACCCAGAGCGAACTGGCCGCCCATATCGGTGTCGCGTTTCAGCAGATTCAGAAATATGAGAATGGTATAAACCGCCTGTCCGTTGCGGTCATGCTGCGGCTGTGCAGCTTCATGAAGGTGGATGCCGGTTGGTTCGTCAACGGCATCGAAACCGGGATGGGCGGCGGTGTCGAGGACGAGGCAGCCTATCTTGCCAAGGAAATCGCGCGCATCTCCGATGAGAACATCCGCCGCAACCTCACAATGCTGATCCACTCCCTGGCCGTCACCGATGTGACGAACTGAAGGCAATCCTGCTGGCTTCGACGCAGCGCTGACCTGACGAGGCCGTACCTGCTGTGAGTGGCCTCGCAGGCAAGCTGCGAGGCCTGGAGATCATTGACAGTCTCAAGCAGCGTTCGGATAACGCGCGGCATACCAATTCCTGAACAGGCGATACTGGTTTTCGAGGTGGCGGCGCTGCGAGTCGCTGAGCTTGTCGGTCTCGTTGAAGTGCAGCGTGTATTCCGTCTCGCCATTCAGCACCATCAGATACTTGTAGTGCAGCACCAGATCCGGGCCTTCGTCATAGGTCGAAAGAACCATCAGCGCCTCTTCGAGCTCGCGTGCGGCGCTGCGGGCAGCGGCATCGCCCTTTGCTGCCTTTTCGCAGAGCGAGACGAGATGCAGGACTTCTTTCGGCAGCGCATTACCGATGCCGGTGATGGCGCCGCCTGCGCCGCAATTGACGAAGCCGTGGTAGACGCCGGTGTCGACGCCGACCATCAGCGTCAGCGCATCATCGCCCGACGTGATATTTTCGGCCGCATAGGTCATGTCGCTCTTGCCGCCGAACTCCTTGAAGCCGACGAGGTTCGAGAATCGCGAACGCAGATCGAAGAAGAGATCAGCGCGCGTTGCAAAGCCGTAATAGGGACTATTGTAGATGACTGCCGGCAGGCCCTTCGCAGCCTCGAGGATCGCCGAGAAATGATCCCGCTGGGCCGAGACAGACGAACCGCGCGACAGAACGCGCGGGATGACCATCAGCCCCTTGGCGCCGACGGCGGCCGCATGCGCGGCATGAGCAACGGCCGACTTGGTGTTGACGGCACCGGTGCCGACGATGACCGGAACACCCGCCTCGACAAGGCGCTTGACGCCTTCCTGGCGCTGCTCGTCCGTCAACAGCGGCCAGTCGCCCATCGAACCGCAATAGACGACGGCGGACATGCCGAGGTCGATCAGTTCCTTGCCCTTGCGAGCAAGCGCGTCGAAGTCAGGGGTACGGTCATTGTTGCAGGGCGTCATGAGCGCCGGGATGCAACCTTGGAATACGGAACCAGTCATCGCCAATCTCTCGTTATCTTGAAAACTCCCCGGATACCGGGGTTGATGAGGCATTTAGCATCTTGCCGACTTCTTGTCGACAATAAAAATACAAGGCACAATTTTCCTTCGGCGGAAGCGCTTTACCGGCGGTGCAAGAGTTTTGCGGCGACTAGAGTGCCAGCTTGGCGTTCTGGCGGGAATCGGCGGTGATGTAGGAGCGGATCTGCCGAACGATCTGGTCGGCATGCGCAGAGGCCAGGCTGTCGGCGCGCGCCACGTCGCGATTGATGATCGCCTGGATCATCTCCTCGTGCTCGCCAACATATTGGCGCGGCAGGACATCGTTGAAGGAGGAATAGTAGAGCCTCAGGATGCGGCGTCCCTCGTCCAGCAGCCGGGTGAAGAGCTCGACATAATATCGGTTCCGACCGGCCTGGGCGATCGCGATATGGAAGTCGCGGTTGGTCGAAATCATGCCGAGCACGTCGCGATTGGTGACCGCTATCTCGAAGGACTTCTGCAGAACACGGATGGCGGCGATATCCCCTTCGGCGTGATTGGCCGCCGCAAGCCGGGTGGTGACGCGATACATCAGCGTAAGGGCATCGAAAAATTCCGGCAGGCCGAGGAAATCGATGTTCGAGACGATCGTCGCGCGGTTGGTCAGCGTCGTGATCAGCCCTTCGGCGGCAAGCCGCACCAGTGCTTCGCGGATCGGCGTTCGCGACAGCGCAAAACGATCGGACAATTGCTGTTCGTCGATCGGGCTACCGGGCGGCAGTTTCAGCTCGATGATCTCGTTTCGAAGCGTCTCATAGACCGTCGATACGCCGGAGCCGCGCCGGTGTGTTTGCAGTTTTTCGGTCTCGTCCACGCTTCCATCGTCCTTTCAAGCAGCCGAGTTCATACTCAGTCTACTAGCGAATCCGCTGGACGACTTCAAACCCTATATACTTTCTGTCGGCAGATGGAATTTTCAATGTTCCCCTTGTCTCGACAAGAGGCGGCGATGCCTATTCGCGTTTTCCCGGCTTGCCGACGCGCAGCGCATCGCTCAATTCCATTCGCGCCGTGCCGATCAGTTGCTCCATCGCAAAACGCGCCGCATCTGGCCGTCGCATGCGGATCGCGTCCAGCACGTCCTGATGCCGGGCGATCGCATAGTCGTGGCTCTGGCTCGCCCGGTTGGTCAGGCGGAAGCTTGCAAGCAAAGCAGCACGGATGGCGGTAGCAAACTGACGGAAGACCCAGTTGCCGCTGGCATTGATGATGGCGGTATGGAATTCGAGATCCGCCTGGCTCCAGGCCTCGTTGTCACGGGCATTGGCCGCCACCATGTCCTCGAAGGCTTCGGCGATCTCGGCGAGCTGCCTAGCTGTGGCATTGGCGGCGGCCTGTGCGGCAGCGGCCGGCTCCAGCAGCTGGCGGGCGTCGAGCAACGAATCGTAGAAGCGACGGTCATCGCTGAATTCGAGCGTCGCATCGAGGACCAGCGGGTCGAGATAGTTCCAGTTCTCGCGAGGCAGCACGCTGGTGCCGGCGCGTGTGCGCGAACGGATCATGCCAAGGGCCGACAGATATTGCATCGCCTCCCTGAGGCTGGTGCGGCTGACACCATAGAGCTCGGAAAGCTCCGCTTCGTTCGGCAGAAGCGAGCCTTCGGCAATATCGCCGGAGACGATCTGGCCGATGAGTTTCTTCAACAGCTCCTCGCGCACGGTGCGCCGTCCCTGTTCGGGCTTGGTCGCCGCACTTCCCGTTCGCAGGAGTCCCGATCGCGTACTCATCACGTCCCCCGTGCCACTGGTCTTGTTTTCATCATGGGCGGCGTCTCGCTCAAGCTTCAATCTACAACTGCAGGCTCAGCAGGCTTCTCCCAAGAAATCTGATCGTCACGCGCGGCTCCCGCGTCCCGCGGCCGACGAGCGCATATTGTCGAGCAGGACGGCGATCAGAAGAATAAGACCGCGCACCACATATTGATAGAAGGCCTGGATGTTGAGCAGGTTCATGACATTCTCGGCAATGCCCATAATGAGCACGCCGACAATTACACCGGTCATCGCCGCGCGGCCGCCGGCGAGCGACACGCCGCCGAGCACGCAGGCCGAGATGACGGAGAGTTCCAGGCCGGTCGCCGCATTCGGCTGACCGGATGTGATGCGCGAGGCAAGCAGAATGCCGGCAATGCCGCAGACGAGACCCTGCAGGGCAAAGATCCAGATGCGCATATTGACGACATTGACGCCCGCAAGGCGCGAGGCCTCGGGATTGCCGCCGATCGCCAGGGTATTCTTGCCGAAGACGGTGCGGTTCAGCACGAAACCGAAGACGATGAAGAGCAGTACCATGATCCAGATCGGCGTCGGCACCGTCAGGAAGCGCGACAGCGCCAGCTGGTAGAAGGCGGGATCGTTTATGCCGACGGCACGGCCATCAGAGGCGATCAGCGCCAGGCCGCGCACGATCTGCATGGTCGCAAGCGTGGTGATCAGTGCGTTGATGCGAAAGCGGGCAATGACCACACCATTCACAAAGCCGACGATGCTGCCGCAGACGAGAGCCGCCAGCAGGCCAAGCGGGATAGAGCCGGTGGAATTCGACACCATGACGGCAATCATGCCGGAGAAGGCCACCGTCGAGCCGACGGAAAGGTCGAAATCCCGCGAGGCAAGGCAGAACATCATGGTGCAGGCGACGATGCCGATCGTCACCACCGACTGGAGCAGGCCGAGCATGTTACGTTCGGTCAGGAAGCTCGGAACGGTGATCGAGACGATCACGAAGGCGATCGCGAAGATCACCACCAGACCTTGTTCACCGAGGAGGATTTTTTTCAACGCGTTCATCACTACCGTTCCTGAATTAGATTGTGCCGGCGGCATTCTTGTCGGGCAGGGCCGCGGTCAGAATGCTGCGTTCGTCGAAATCGGCGCGCCCCACGTTGGCGGCCACACGACCCTGGCACATGACCATGATGCGATCCGAGATACCCATGACCTCGGGAAGCTCGCTGGAAATGACGACGATCGCCATGCCACCGGCAGCAAGTTCATAGAGGATTTCATAGATTTCCGACTTGGCGCCGACATCGATTCCGCGCGTCGGCTCGTCGATGACCAGCACCTTGACGCCCTGCTCCGAAAGCCAGCGGCCGAGAATGACCTTCTGCTGGTTGCCGCCCGAGAGATTGATGATGTCCTGCTTGCGCGAGGGCGTGCGGACCCTAAGCTTGGCAATGAACTGGTCGGCGATCGAAGCTTCCTTCTTCGGATTCAGAACGCCGAACGGAGAGAAATGCCGGCGTGAGGAGATCGTAATATTCTCCTGGATTGACCGGCCTTGGATGATGCCGTCGAACTTGCGGTCCTCCGGGCAGAGAACCATGCCGGCATTGATCGACGCCTTCGGATTGTTGGGAGATATGCCTACGCCATCGATCGCGACACTGCCCTGATAGCGGTGGTCGGCGCCATAGAGCAGCCGCGCCATCTCACTTCGCCCGGCACCGATCAGCCCGAAGAAACCAAGGATTTCGCCTTTGCGGACAGAGAAGCTGATCGGATTGCGGAGCTTCGAGCCGGACAGGGTCTTGACCTCAAGGCGGACATCGCCGAGCGGCCGCTCGCGCCAGCCCCAGATATTGGCGATCTCGCGGCCGACCATTTCGGCGATGATCTGCTCGCGGGTCGTCTTGCCGATATCGGGATGGTGCGCGGCAAGCTTGCCATCGCGCAGAACCGTCAGGCTATCGCAGAGACGAAAGATCTCATCAAGGCGGTGCGAGACATAGACGATGACCGTACCCTTGGCCTTCAGCTTGCCGATGAGGGAAAACAGGATTTCGCTTTCACGCGAGGAGAGCGAGGAGGTCGGCTCGTCGAGCGCGATCACCCGGGCGTCGAGCATCACGGCCTTGGCGATTTCCACCATCTGGCGGGCACCGATCGACAGCGAGGAAACCTTTGTGGAAGGATCGACATCGATGCCGATCTCGTCAAGCTTGGCGCGAACCGTCTCGATCAGCGTTTTGCCATTGATGACCCCGGCCTTGCCGGGAAAGCGGCCGAGCCAGAGGTTTTCGGCGACGGTCAGTTCCGGCACGAGCTGAAGCTCCTGATGGATGACGATGACACCGGCATGGAACGCATCGCGGACGGAGCTGTATTTCTGCTCGAGGCCATCGATGAGAATGCTTCCATCATCGGCAAACTGATCGCCTGAGAGCACGCGGATCAGGGTGGACTTGCCGGCGCCGTTTTCGCCCATCAGCCCATGTACGGTGCCTTTTTCGACGCCGAAGGAGATGTTGGAGAGCGCTTGGACGCCCGGATAACCCTTGGAAATTGTCTTGAATTCGAGGAAAGCCATCATCGCTCCGTCGAGAATATACCCGGCGACAGAAAGTGCCGCCGGGAAGAAATCATCACGGACGGATGATCATTCGATGCCGAGGTCCTTGCGAACCTTTTCATAATCGCCGCGCAGCGCCAGAGAACCCGAGGTCAGCGTCACCTTTGCAGGCTCCTTGCCGTTGGCGATCCAGTCATACATGTTGAGCGCGGTTTCATAACCGTGACGCTTCGGCGAGATGATGACCGTGCCGAAGAACCCGGTCGAAGACGGCTTCTTGAACTCGTTGATCGCCGATTCCGCACCACCGATGCCGACGCCAATCATGTTGTCGGCGGAAATGCCGACCGATTCCGATGCGCGCACAGCGCCGAGCACGGCTTCATCGTTGAGGCCGAAGGCGACCCAGTACTTCACATCGGCATGCTTGTTGAGAACAGTCGTGGCGGCATTGAGCGCTGCCTCGGTATCGGTCTTTGCCTGCGGCGCGTCATAAATATTCTCAGCCGGGAAGCCGGCAGCCTTCAGAACCGAGATCGCGCCTTCGACACGGTCGACAGCCGTCGGAAGCTGATCGTAGGAGACGCGGATTGCGCCGACATTCTTCATGTCCCAACCGCGCTTCTTCATCTCGTCAACGAGCGCCTGGCCGACGCCTTCGCCGATCTTCGTGGCGGAAATGCCCATATGCGGCACATCCTCCAGCGGCTTGCCGTCGGCATCGACCAAACGGTCGTCAACGGTCATCAACTTGAGTTGGTTGGCAGCGGCCTTGGCAACGATACCGGGACCGAGCTTGACGTCAGGCGTGCAGATGATGAAGCCTTGGGCGCCCTGCGCACCGAGGTTATCGATCGCCGACTGGACCTTTTCGCCATCCTCGGCGCCAATCTTGACGACGGTGAAACCCTTTTCCTTGGCAGCCTGATCGGCAAATTTCCATTCGTCCTGGAACCAGGGCTCCTCCGGCTGCTTCACGATGAAACCGATCTTGACATCCTCTGCCAAGACGGAGCCGGCGGCCAGAACGGCAAAGGCGCCAGCGAGGATGGCTGCTTTGACGAAGCGCATTATCTCTCTCCCTAAATCTCGATCTGCCGCTCATCGGCAGCAGTCATTGGATAGAAACAAACATCATACCAGTCAATATTTATGTATGATTATTTACGCGAATCGACCGTGAAAACCCGCGCGAAATCTCCGAAACACCAAGACATAGGTCGAGAACAGGCCGACAACACCGTCGAAGACGAAAATAAATCCTATATATATTGACATTCATTCGACCGATAATAGGGTGCCGCCCAGTTCGGATCAGCCTCGATCTCTTGGGGAACATTGCTTCATGGCCATCATCGATCTGCAGGGCGACCCGCTTTCGGCACTTGCATCGCCGATGCGGGCCGATGCGCTGTCCTGATCAGCGAGAACAAGCATAAAGAGGAGACAGACGATGCCACACCGCCTTTCCGGAAAACGGGTCTTCGTTACAGGTGCTGCGCAAGGGATCGGCCTGGCAATCGCCGAGGCCTTTGCGGCAGAAGACGCGCGCCTCTTCCTGGTCGACCGCGATGAGAAACTGCTCGAAGAAACCGCCGCGCGCCTGGCGGCAAAAGGCACAGTGCTCGGCTATCAGGCGGCCGACATCACCGATGCTACCGCCATAAAGGCTGCCGTGGCCAAGGCAGGGGAACAGATCGGCAGCATCAATGCCCTCGTCAACAATGCTGGCGTCAACGTCTTTGCCGAGCCTTTGCAGACAACAGATGAAGAATGGCAGCGCTGCTTCGATATCAATCTCAAGGGCGCCTGGCATTGCTGCCGTGCCGTCTTGCCGCAGATGATCGCCGATGGCGGCGGCGTCATCCTCAATATCGCCTCGACCCACGCCTTCACCATCATCCCGCACACCTTTCCATACCCGCTCGCCAAACATGCGCTACTCGGCATGACCAAGTCGCTCGGCATCGAATATGCTCCACAGCATGTGCGGGTAAACGCGATTGCGCCCGGCTACGTCTCGACCCAGAAGGTCATCGACTACTGGAACAGTTTCCCCGACCCAGAAAGGGCCAAGGCTGAAACGATGAAACTGCATCCGGGCGGGCGCATTGCCACGCCGCAGGAAATCGCCATGGCGGCGGTCTTCATGATCTCGGATGAATGCACCTTCATCAATGCCACCTGCCTGACGATCGACGGCGGCCTAAGCGTCATGCAACACCAGTGATCGTTTCCGCTACTCGCCAGAGACCTAAAGTGCGGCGCACACGGCAGCTGTCTAGTTTTTGCGCAGCAGCATTACTTGACACAATTTTGGGCGATCCATAGAGTTTTATCCATCTGGTAAAAAAGAGGGGAACTCATGAAAAATCAGATCACTATCACCCGTCGTACGGTGCTCGCTTCCGGCATGGCGTTCGGTGCAACCGCCTTTGCACCCAAGCTCTGGGCACAGGAAAAACTGAAGGTTGCCGGCATCCATGCCTCGCCGGTCGAAAATGCCTGGAACTCCTGTCTGCACAAGGCGCTTCAGGATGCCGCTTCCGAAGGTGTGATCGAATACGTCTTCTCCGAAGGTGTCTCGGGCACCGACTATCCGCGCGCCATGCGCGAATATGCCGAACAGGGCTGTGCGCTCATCGTCGGCGAGGCCTATGCCGTGGAGCGTGAAGCCCGCCAGGTGGCCGCCGACTATCCGAAGACCGCCTTCATGCTCGGCTCCAGTGGCGAGCCGTCGGGCGACAATTTCGGCGTCTTCGGCACCTGGAATCACGATGGCGCCTATCTCGCCGGCATGCTGGCCGGCAAGATGACGAAATCGGGCATTGTCGGCTCGGTCGGCGCGCTGCCGATCCCCGAAGTCAACATGCTGATGAATGCCTTTGCCGCCGGTGTGAAGGAAGTCCGCCCGGATGCCAAGCATCTCGTCGCCTTTATCGGCACCTTCTTCGATCCGCCAAAGGCGCGCGAAGCGGGCCTCGCCCAGATCGATGCCGGCGCCGACATTCTCTTCGGCGAGCGCATCGGCACGGCTGACGCTGCCAAGGAGCGCGGCATCAAGTCCGTCGGCTCGCTGATCGACTATACGCCGCGTTATCCTGATACTGTCTTTGCCAACGCCATCTGGGGCTTCCGCCCGATCCTCAATGCGGCGATCGGCGACGTGAAGGCCGGCAAGCCGACCGGCAACAACTACACGCGCTTCGGCCTGATGAAGGAAGGCGGCAGCGATATCGTCTATGTCAAGGGCGTCGCTCCGGCTGAAGCCGAAGCGGCGATGGAAGCCAAACGCGCCGCCATCAAGTCCGGCGCCTTCGAAGTGCCGATCATGCCCGAGGAGCCTAAGTAAGCCGGCATTCGGATGACCAGGATTGATGCAAGCAAGGGCTCGGTACCGGGGGGCGACGCGATTGCGCTCGCCGCCCGGATCGGGAGCGGTGCATCTGATTGTACCGAGGCGATGGAAAAGGCGATTTCCGCCGCCAGAACCAATGAGGCGCTTGGTGCGATCTGTTATCTCGACGCAGCCCTCGGCATGGACAATGCTGCCGCCCTTGATCGCGAGCGCCGCGATGAGCCGGATCGCTTCGCCGCCCGGCCCTTTGGCGGCGTGCCGACGCTTGCCAAGGATCTCGGCGGCCCGTTCAAAGGGCTTGCCGTCCATGCCGGCTCAAGACTCTTCGATGGAATGCTCGATGCATCGGCCGATTCCGATCTTGCGGCGCGCTTCCGTCAGGCGGGCTTCAGCCTCTTTGGCCTCACCACCAGTCCGGAAGTCGGTCTCTCTCTTGCAAGCGAACCGGCGCGAGGGCCCGTCTGCCGCAATCCGCTCGATCCGTCCCGCACCGCAGGCGGCTCATCCGGCGGAGCTGCGGCCGCGGTTGCAGCCGGTATCGTGGCGATTGCCCATGCGACGGATGCCGGCGGCTCCATCCGTGTGCCGGCCGCCTGCTGTGGTCTCGTTGGCCTGAAACCCAGTCGTGGCGCAATCCCCGGCGGTCCGGGCTTCGGCAATCATCTCGGCGGCATCGCCAGTGAGCTTGCGGTCTGCCGTTCCGTTCGCGATGCAGGGGCAATTTTAGACACCCTGTATGGAAATCCAGATGGCCCCTATGCGGCACCCGCTCTCGACGACGGTGAAAAGCCCCGCCTTCGCATCGGCCTGCTGACAGAGACTGGCAGCGACCTGCCGACCGAGCCAGCAAGGCAGCAAGCCGTGGAGACAGCAGCCCGGAGCCTCGAACAGGACGGACATGAGATCGTCACGATCGAATGGCCGCGCCTTGCGCCAAGTGTTACCGCGAGCGCTGCCATTTTCGCCGACATCATTGCCATCAATCTGGCATGGCTCACCGAGAGCCTGCGGCTCGACCTTTCAAAGGCTGAGCCTCTGACCGCCGCCTTCGCGGCGCGCGGAGCAGACCTTGCGCCAACCTCTCTCTGGCAGAGCCTCAGCGCCATGCCGCATGTCAGTCACGACCTCTGGCGGCTCTTCGACGGCATCGACTGCCTGCTGACGCCGATGCTTGCGACAGCCCCTCTGCCAATCGGCTCCTTCCCGAGCGACCATCAGGACACGGCCCTGCATCTGAACCGCATGGCGCGCTTTGCACCGCTCGCCTGCCTTGCCAATATTTCCGGTTTTCCGGCTCTGACACTGCCTTTTGGAAGCGACGCGGACGGAATGCCTTTGCCCGTGCAGTTGCTGGCGCCGATGGGCCAGGAACCGCTGCTGCTTGCCCTTGCCTCGCGGCTGGAAGCAGAGCAACGTTGGATCCACCCCCATGCCATTGCGGGACTTGCCTCATGACATCAGCTCCCGTGCTCCAGCTTGCCGGCATCAGCAAGCGTTTCGGCGCGATCCAGGCCAATGACGATATTTCGCTGAGCCTCGCCAAGGGGGAAGTGCTGGCGCTGCTCGGCGAAAACGGCGCCGGCAAAACGACGCTGATGAACATTCTCTTCGGCCATTATGTGCCGGACGCCGGCACGATCCATATCGAAGGCAACGAGTTGCCGGCCGGCCGGCCGCGTGCGGCGATCCACGCCGGCATCGGCATGGTGCACCAGCATTTTTCCTTGGCGGCGAACCTGACGGTGCTCGAAAACGTCATGACGGGAACGGAAAAGCTCTGGTCCTGGAAATCGGAAAAGACCGCCGGCCGTGCCAAGCTCCTGTCGATTGCCACACGCTTCGGCCTCGAGGTCGATCCCGATGCCCGGCTCGGCGACCTCTCGGTCGGCGAACAGCAGCGCGTCGAAATCCTCAAGGCGCTCTATAACGATGCCCGCATCCTGATCCTCGACGAACCGACGGCAGTGCTTACCAATATCGAGGCGGAACGTCTCTTCCAGACGCTGCGGGAAATGGCCCGGCAGGATCTCTCGCTGATCTTCATTTCCCACAAGTTGGACGAGGTGATCAGTGCGGCAGACCGCGTCGTCGTGCTGCGCGGCGGAAAGGTCGTCGCCGAGCGGCTGACCGGTGAAACCAGTAAGGCGGAGCTTGCCGAACTCATGGTCGGTAGGCGGGTGACCCGCCCGGTCCGCGAGGCGTCCACACCCGGCGAGGTCGTCTTCGAAGCGGTCGGCGTCACCGTTCGCGATAGCGGCCAGGAGCGGCTGAGAGATATCAGTTTTCAGCTCCATGCCGGCGAAACACTCGGCATTATCGGCGTCTCCGGCAATGGCCAGGCGACGCTCAGCCATCTTGTCAGCGGCCTGGCCGGCTGGAGCAGCGGCGACATCCTTCTGTTCGGGCAACCGGTCACCAAGATCAGCGTCGAAAACCTGATCGATGCCGGCATCGGCCGTATTCCAGAGGATCGCAATAAGGAAGGCGCGATCGGCGAGCTCTCCGTCTGGGAGAATGCCGTACTCGAGCGCATCGCCTCTCCACGCTTTTCCCGCCATGGGCTGGTCGACCGAAAGGCCGGCATGGCCTTCGCACAGCAGATCATCGCCGAATTCGACATTCGCGGCGGCGGGCCGGCGACGCGCACCCGGCTTCTTTCGGGCGGCAACATGCAGAAGCTGATCCTCGGCCGCAACCTGCATGACAGGCCGAAGATCCTGATTGCGGCGCAACCGACACGCGGGCTCGACGAGGGCGCTGTTGCCGCCGTCCATGCCCGTATATTGCAGGCACGCAAGCAGGGCACGGCCGTGCTTCTGATATCGGAGGATCTGGACGAGGTGATCGGCCTTGCCGATCGCATCCAGGCCATCGTCAAAGGGCGCCTGTCGCCCCCCATCGACGCGCAAAGCGCCGATCCCCGAAAACTCGGCCTGATGATGTCAGGCGAATGGACGTCCGAGGCCCAGCATGCGTCTTGAACGCCGCGATCACCGCCCGCCCTATCTGGTCGTGGCAGCGCCTATCGGTGCCGTCATCGCCGCACTCGCCATTGCCGGCATCCTGATTGCGCTCGCAGGCGCCCCTGTCTTCGAAGCCTATTGGCGTATCCTGACCGGCGCCTTCGGTACACGGCTTTCGGCGACGGAGACGCTGACGCGGGCTACACCCTTGATGCTGACCGGCCTTGCCGCAGCTGTCGCCTTCCGCGCCAGGCTCTGGAATATCGGTGCCGAAGGCCAGTTCTATCTCGGGGCCATCACCGTTGCCGCACTCGGCTCCAAGCTCTTGGCAGGGCTGCCGGCCGTGCTTCTCATCCCCGCCCTCTTGCTTGCAGGGGCCGTCGCCGGCATGGTGCTGATCCTTGTGCCGCTCTGGCTCCGGCTGCGCTTTTCCGTCGATGAGGTCGTGACCAGCCTGCTCTTGAATTTCGTCGCCCTGCTCTTCGTCTCCATGCTGATCGACGGCGTGCTGAAGGATCCGCTCGCCTTCGGCTGGCCACAATCCATGCCGGTCAGCGACCACGCGCTGCTGCCGAAGCTCGTGGCGCGCTCACGCCTGCATATCGGCTTCATCATCGCCATCGCCATCGCGCTCGCGGTGCATCTCCTTCAGTCGCGGACTGTCTTTGGCCTGCGCTCGCGCGCAGCAGGCCTCAATCCCGCCGGCGCCGTCTTTGCCGGCGTGCCACTCGGCATGACGCTGGTCAAGGTCGCCTGCCTTTCCGGCGGCCTGGCGGGCCTTGCCGGCGCGATCGAGGTAATGGGCGTGAAAGGCTACGTGACAACCGATCTGTCGCCGGGCTTCGGCTATTCCGGCATTATCGTCGCCATGCTCGCCAACCTGCACCCGATCGGCGTGATTGCCGCGGCACTCTTCACTGCCACCATGTTCGTCGGCGCCGATGGCATGAGCCGGGCGCTCGGCATACCGACCTATATTGCCGACGTGACCGTCGCCGTCTCTCTGCTGACCATGCTTATCGCGCTGTTCTTCACCCAATACAGGATCCGCAGATGATGGCTCTGACCGACATTGTCTCCTCCGCCGGCCTCTGGGCTGCCGTGCTGCGCATCGCAACACCGCTGATCTTCGGCACGCTCGGCGCGCTGCTCTGCGAAAGGGCGGGCGTGCTCAATCTCGGTATCGAGGGTATCATGACCTTCGGGGCGATGATTGGCTGGCTTGCCGTCTTTCACGGCGCTGATCTCTGGACCGGGATACTCGTTGCAGCACTCGCCGGCGCGATCTTCGGCCTGCTGCATGCGCTTCTGACCGTGACGCTCGGCCTGTCACAGCATGTCACAGGCCTCGGTATTACCCTTTTTGCCTCCAGCCTCAGCTATTTCATCTTCCGCCTAGTCGTGCCGCTTGCCGGTACACCGCCGACGATCGTACCGTTCCAACCGCTCGACATTCCTGTCCTCTCCGGCTTGCCTTTCCTCGGCCAAGCCCTTTTTGCCCAGACTGCGCCGACCTACCTTGCCATCCTGCTTGCCGTCATTCTGGGCTATCTGATCTTTCGCACGCCGCTTGGCCTGACGATCCGTATGACCGGCGAAAACCCGCATGCGGCAGAAGCACAGGGCATCGATCCGATCAGGATCCGCTATTGCGCCATCATTGCCGGAAGCGCAATCATGGCCGTCGGCGGCGCCTTCCTGACGCTTTCTGCCTTCAACAGCTTCTTTCCGACCATGGTTCAGGGACGCGGCTGGATTTCGATAGCACTCGTCGTCTTCGCCTGCTGGCGGCCGGGCCGTGCCCTTCTGGGCGCCTTGCTCTTTGCCTTCTTCGATGCCTTCCAGCTCAGGCTTCAGACCGTACTCGGAGGCGTCGTTCCCTATCAGCTTTTTCTGATGACGCCCTATCTCCTGTCGATTGCCGCACTCGCCGTGATGGCGCGACGTGCCCGCGTTCCGCATGCGCTCATGCAGCCCTATCGCCGTGGCGAGCGCTGATTGCCAATTCCCAGTTCCACAACAGACCGGTGCCGCCATGTTTGACCTGATCATCCGAAACGCAAATCTTCCCGATGGCCGCAGCGGCATCGATATCGCCATTCAGAAAGACAGGATCGCCGAGATCGCAGCCAGGATCGAGGCCGAGGCCGGCGAGGAGATCGACGCGACGGGCCGGCTCGTCAGCCCGCCTTTTGTCGACCCGCATTTTCACATGGACGCGACGCTTTCCCTCGGTCTGCCGCGCATGAACCGCTCCGGCACGCTTCTCGAAGGCATTGCGCTCTGGGGCGAGCTTCGGCCGATCCTGACCCGCGAAGCTTTGGTGGAGCGGGCCTTGCGCTATTGCGACCTCGCCGTCTCCCAAGGCCTCCTGCATATCCGCAGCCATGTCGATACCAGCGATCCGCGGCTGGTAACCGCAGAGGCGCTGATCGAGGTGCGCGAGAAAGTCGCTCCCTATATCGATCTGCAGCTCGTCGCCTTTCCGCAGGATGGCTACTATCGTGCGCCCGATGGCGTCGAGGCGCTGAACCGTGCGCTGGACATGGGGCTCGATATCGTCGGCGGCATTCCGCATTTCGAGCGCACCATGGCCGATGGTGCGGCGTCGGTTGCCGCCCTTTGCCGTATCGCAGCCGACCGTGGCCTGCCCGTCGACATGCATTGCGACGAGACCGACGATCCGATGTCGCGCCATATCGAAACGCTTGCCGCCGAAACCGTCCGCTTCGGCCTGCAGGGCCGTGTCGCCGGGTCGCACCTGACATCGATGCATTCGATGGACAACTATTACGTCTCCAAGCTCATTCCGCTTATGGCGGAGGCAAAGATCAACGTCATCCCCAATCCGCTGATCAACATCATGCTGCAGGGCCGCCACGACACCTATCCGAAACGGCGTGGCATGACGCGGGTGCGTGAACTGATGGAGGCGGGCCTGAACGTTTCCTTCGGCCATGACTGCGTAATGGACCCCTGGTACTCGATGGGCTCGGGCGACATGCTGGAGGTCGGCCATATGGCGATCCATGTCGCGCAGATGGCCGGCATCGACGATAAGAAGAAAATCTTCGACGCGCTGACCGTCAACTCCGCCCAAACCATGGGGCTTGAAGGCTACGGCCTGGAAAAGGGCAAGAATGCCGATCTCGTCATCCTGCAGGCTCGCGATCCGCTCGAAGCACTGCGGTTGAAAGCGAACCGGCTGACCGTCATCCGCCGCGGCAAGGTCATCGCGCGGAGCTTGCCGCGCTTGAGCGAACTTGTAATCGAGGGCAGACCGACAAGGCTAGACGCATCGGATTTCTATCCTAGCCTGCCAGGCTGACAACGGGTTGCTATAGAAACGGAGCGCTGCCGCCGTCGACCATATCCTGACCTCCGAGCGCCTGCTCTCGTCCTGAAGACCATCAATTCCACCGCCCCGTCGAGGCGGTGCGCCTTGCGGTTGTCGGGGCGTCGCCTCCGGCTCAGGGACAGATGCAAACTTCCTCATCTGGCGCAAAAATTGCTTTTCATGAGCGATGGAGAACACCATATGCTCGACATTGACCCGCGAATATTCTCGATAAGCCGGCCGTCGCTTCAGCAATATAAAGCGTTCGTTCAGCGCGACCTCATCATAGAGACCTACCACAGCTCGGCTGGCGAAATGGCCTCACAGGGCTCGCTTCACAGGATCTCGATCAACCGCACAGCTCACCGGAAATATGCACACAGATATGGTTCGGCAAATTTCAGATCTGTCGAGAGGCCGTCCTTCACACTGGGCTTTCAGCCGGCTTCGATCAATTTCGAAGTCGAAGGTGACGCCGCAGATTACATATCGATTTTCCAGGCTCCGAAGCTCTACGAGAACCTGGGCCTGAGAGATTTCGATCCTGACCGCCTCAATGACGATGCATTCAGCGCAGCATCGGACCCGACTACTTTGCAAGTGGCCCTTTCACTCGCTGCAGCCGTCGAGCAGACCGAATGCGCCGACCCTCTCTTGATGGAACACCTCGGCATGGCGCTCGCCTGTTCGGTCGTCAGGCTCCTGGGAACAAGACCAGCCGTCGGGATACGGTCGATAACGTCGGAAAAGCTGAAGCGGGTGACCGAGTATGTCGAGGATTATCTTTGTCGTGCCGACCTCACCGTCGATGAACTGGCCGGCGTCGCCCACATGAGCCATTTTCATTTCAGCCGCGCCTTCAAGAAGGCTGTCGGGAAGCCACCACACCAGTTCATACTCGATCGAAGGATTGAGAGGGCTCGAATTTACCTGGCCGATGGCAAGGAAACACTCTCGGAGATTGCCTATGCCACCGGCTTTTCCAGTCAGGCACATTTCTCGAGCGTATTTCGCCGGATCGTCGGCGTAACTCCCACTGACTATCGCAGATCATTGCAATGATTGGCGCCGATGCGCAGAAAAGCAGCTTTGCAAAAAAATAGCGCACGATTTTGAAATCGCACTTCGCGTTTGCAAGACACACTCTCGACAACAAGGGAGTATCGAATGCCTGCCTTCGCGCAAGTTAATCCAATCACCGATATCTGCTTTCTGGTCGAAGACATTGACCGGGCAGCAGCCTTCTACGTCGATAGCCTCGGCTTCCAGCCACGCCGGCGCGCTCCAGGCTTTGCCGATTTCAAGGGTGCGGGCGTTACGCTCGCCCTTTGGGAGATCGACCATATTGCCCAAAATACCGGCGTATCCGGCCTGAAGGCCCCGCCCGGAGTTCACAAGGCCTGCGCTGCGATCGAGCTTTCTTCTCCCGCAGCCGTTGACGCAGCCTACGCCGAACTGGCAGCTGCCGGCGTCACCTTCCAGGGGCCTCCACAGGATTACAGCTGGAATGCGCGCTGCTGCTACTTCGCAGATCCTGATGACAATCTCTGGGAACTCTATGCCTGGGCCGAAGGCGGTCCTGTGGGCGATCTCGACTAGACAAGGCTCTGCCGCCGATGCTGGCAAGGGCGTTAACAAAAAGGGGAATGGCGATGACGATGAACCGACGCAGATTTCTGGCCAACGGTGCGCTGACGCTTGCTGCTCTATCCGGCGGCCTAAGCATCTTTGCGCCCATCAGGGCGAACGCCCAAAGCGCAAAGGTGGTCATCAAGTACGATTGGTTGATGAGCAACGGCCAGATCGGAGACATCGTCGCCGCGAAGAAGGGATTTTTCCAGGCTGAGGGGCTGGAGGTGGAGTTTTCTCCCGGAGGCCCCAACTCCGCGACAGTGCCTCCGGTCGTTACCGGCCAGGCCGGGCTCGGCCAGTTCTCGGACTCGGCGCAGCTGCTGCTCGCACGCGCCTCAGGGGTGCCGATCAAGATCATCGCTTGCGGGTTTCGCATGGCACCGTTTGCATTCTACTCGCTGCCGAAGGCACCAATCCGCACAGTCAAGGACATGGTCGGCAAACGCATCGGGATTCAGCCAACCGCCCGTTACGTCCTGGATGCAATCCTTCTCAAGAATGAGATCGATCCGTCGAGCCTTACGATCACGAACATCGGGTTCGACATGACGCCGTTAACGACGGGCCAGGTCGATGCGGTGACGGGCTGGATCACCAACACCCAGGCGCTGTCCGTTCTTGGGCCTGACCGGATCGATTTGATGATGAAGGATACGGGGCTGCCGTCTTATGCTAACGTCTACTTCGCAACCGACGATGCGATCGACAAGCACGCCGACACGCTTTCGAAGGCAATGCGAGCCATAGCCAAGGGCTGGGCATGGACGCACGAGCATCCGGAAGACGCGGTGAAGCTCACGGTCGAAGCCTATCCGCAGCTCGACCTGGCGGTGGAGTTGAAAACGATACCGCGGATCATGTCACTGAGCTTCGATGAGACGACGGCAAAGGATGGATGGGGTACCTTCGATCCCCAGGGTATTGCCGAGCAAATCGCGGCCTATGACAAGGTTGGCCAGTTCAAGTCCGGCCCACCGAAGCTCGATGACTGCTTTTCGACCGCCATATTGGAGATGACGGCAGGAGACCGTCCGAAAATCGGATGAACCCTGTGACAAACGAAATTGCAATCGAGGCGAGGAGCCTTGGGCTCGGCTATCCGGGATCGATGCAGCCAGTTCTGGAGGGCGTCGATCTCAGCGTCGCCAAAGGCGAGTTTCTGACGATCCTTGGCCCGTCTGGATGCGGAAAGTCGACGCTCCTTCGCGCAATTGCCGATCTGCTGCCGCCGATCAACGGCCGGCTTTCCGTGCTTGGGAAGCCGGCAGCGGAGGCGAGACGGAAGCGGGAGGTTGGATTTGTATTCCAGGAGGCCACCCTTCTTCCCTGGCGCACGGTGCGAGACAATGTCTGCCTGCCATTGCAGGTTGGAAAAGGCCGCATCGCCAAATCGGTCGAGCCCAGGGCCGACCATTGGCTGGAGCTGGTCGGCCTTGCCCATCTATCGGATCGCTATCCAAACCAGCTTTCGGGCGGACAGCGCCAGCGCGTATCGATTGCACGCGCCTTGCAGTGCGAGCCGGACATCCTGCTGATGGACGAGCCCTTCGGGGCGCTCGACGAAATCACCCGCGACCGGCTCAATGATGAACTTCTCTCCATCTGGCGTCGGACACACGCGACGATCCTGTTCGTGACACACAGCATAACCGAGGCGATTTATCTCGGGGGGTGCGTACTGGTGCTTGCCGCAAATCCTGGCCGGTGCCAGGCCCTCATCGATCTCGCGTCACTGAAGGACGAAAACGGCGTCTGTCGCAGGGAAAGCCCGCAGGCACAGGATATAGCAGCGCAACTGCGCCAGCTGCTGCGCGAAGGTGGAGCGTAATCCCTTGAAGAGAGACCAACTTTCCCTGTTGGAAGCGACTATTCTTCCAGTTGCCGGCGCGTTCTCATTGTTGGTCGTCTGGCAATGGGTGTTACCGGCGCTCGGCGTTCCGGCTTATATTGTCCCAACGCCCCTCTCGGTCCTGCGCACATTCGCCAGTGAATGGCAGGGGCTCGTCCAGAACGCGCTGCCCACCTGGTACGAGGCTCTTCTTGGCTTTTTTCTCGGCAATCTGATTGCGGTGATCCTTGCCATTGTCTTCGTCTACAGCCCACGTGTCCGGGCGGCATATTTTCCTGTCGTGCTGCTCTTCAATACCATTCCGGTTTTGGCTCTGGCACCAATCATCATTCTCGTCTTCGGTCTCGGCATTTTACCCAAGGTCGTGATCGCCGCCCTCCTCTGTTTCTTCCCGACGCTCGTCAACATGGTCCGCGGTTTGACATCGGCGACAAGCAACGAGCTGGAGCTGATGCATGTTCTGTCGGCAAGCGGATGGGAAACCTTTTGGCGTCTGCGGGCTCCGCGGTCGGTGCCGCTTCTGTTCGCCTCATTGCGAATATCGGCAACGACCTCTGTGATCGGCGCGATCGTGGGGGAATGGATCGGATCAGACCGTGGACTTGGCGCCGTCATCATCCAGTCGACGTTCAATTACCAGGCCGAAAGGCTGTTTGCGGCGGTGCTGCTTGCCTCGCTGTCCGGCATCATCTTCTTTGCGATCGTTGGCCGGATCGAGCGGATCTTTCGCCGGCTGGCATCGCCGTGAACCAGGCATGTCCTCGACAGACATGATGGCGTCAGCGCTCGCCCTTGACCTGGATCAGATAAGGTGGCGTCAGGCCCGCGGGGATGGCGGGCAGATGCTGGAGGATTGTCAGGTTAGGATCAAGCGCCCGGCGCAGGTGATCGGCGAGCGCGGCACTGGCCTTGTCGATATCGCCGGCGAGCAAGGCGTCATAGACGCGTGTGTGCTCTGATATCATTCTGGAAATTTCCTCCTCTGTGCGGAAATTGGCGAAGGTCGAGTGGGTGGCGATCAGCACACGCTGGCTGCGACGAACTGCCGAAAGAAGCACGGTGTTGGGACAGGGCGCAAGCGAGTCAAGATGCAGGTCGGCCTCAGCTCTCTCCAGCTTTTCCGGCGCCTGCGGATAGGAGCCAAGGGATTTCAGCCGTAGCCGCCGCTCCTCGAGGGCGGGCTTGTCGAGAGAGGCGTAAGCCTGGCGCAGCGCTTCCGGCTCCAGCAGGCGGCGCATGTCGTAGTGATGGCGGAAAACCCTGGCGCTGAGCGGGCCGGCATACCAGCGATTGTTGCTGTCCTGCTCGATGATGCCGCTGCGTTCGAGCTGCGTCAGCACTTCATGGGCAATGGTGCGGCTGACATCGTAGTGCTGGGCAAGGGCGGTTTCGTTCAACAGGAAGCGGCCATAGGCAAGACAGACGGCAACGGCGTGCTCGACTTCCGGATAGATCTGCTCCCGGCGGTTGACGACCGGCACGGTGAGCGAATGCGGCAGGTCAAGGCCGGCCGCAAAAAGGTCACCGCGCTGCGGATCGCCGCCCGGCACGATGTAGCCGCGTCCTTCGAAGGTTTGAACAAGGTCTTCGGACAAGAGCCGGGCCAGCGCGATCCCGGCCGGAATGCGGCTGACATTGAAGGCGCGCGCCACGTTCGTCTGGCCGAGAACGAGACCCGGCGTCAGCGCGCGCCGTTCCAGATGGTCGCGTAGAACCTGATAGATCGTCAGATAGATCGGCTCCGACCGAACAGCCGCAGCGGCGCCTTCAGTCTCCACCTCGCTCGGCATCGTCATGTCTGTTCCAGAGGTTCTCTGCCCATTGCCCGATGCGCCCGATCATCTTGCGGGCGGTCTTGCCTGCGCGATCCATGATGAAGAAACCATGGATGGTTCCCTGCCACTCCTCGTAACAGACGTCATTTCCGGCGGCAATCAAGCGCTGTGCATAAGCGCGACCCTCGTCGCGCAGCGGATCATGGTCGGCGGTGATCAGCAAGGCCGGCGCGAGGCCCGCGAGGTCGCTCGCCAGCAGCGGTGAGACCCGGGGATCAGCAGGCGGTGTGCCGCCGGAGAGATAATTTTCCGCAAACCAGATCATCGTCGATCGATCGAGCGAAAAGCCGGTTGCGAACTCAGCGCGGCTTGCTGTGGTACCCGAGAGATCGGTCGCCGGATAGACCAGGACCTGCCCAGCAAGCCCGATGCAAAGATCGCGCGCGCGGATCGCCAGCGATGAGCAAAGGCTTGCGCCGGCACTGTCGCCTGCAAGGATCAGCCTGCCTGCATCGAGCCCGCGCACCTCACCATTCTCCAGAAGCCAGAGAAGTGCCGCTTCTGCATCCTCCAACGCGGCCGGAAACGGCGCTTCCGGCGCCTTGCGGTATTCGACCGACAGCACATTGGCGCGGGCGGCATTGGCGAGCGTCCGCACGGGGCCGTCATGGGTTTCGATGCTGCCGACCATCCAGCCGCCGCCGTGGAAGAAGAGGATGGTTCGCCTGGCGTCGGCCCTGCGATAGAGCCTTGCCTTCAGCTTCATTTCACCGTTTGGGATTTCGAGATTCTCGATATCCGCAACCTCGTCCTTTGCCCCCCAAAGAAGAGCTAGCCGAACCTCGGAATCGGCGCGCGCTTCCTGGGGCGAAAGCGTTTCCAGAGCCGGCCCGCCCAATGCGTCGATCTCCTCCAGCAGGGTTCGATATTCCTGCAACAGCCTCGATCGATCGACCGGGGCCTGGTTTTCTTGCGGCTTCATCAACTCCTCCCGCCGATTGCCTGCCGAGATGGAACAGGAAGATGACAAAAAAGTCAATTATTGAATATTGCATGCGATATTCGATCGTGTTAGCGATTGAGTATGGCAATGCTGGAAGAGGACTGGCTTGCCCAAACGGGAGGATGTCATGACAATTCGCAGTTTCATTGCTGCAGGCCTTGCATGCTCTGTGGCGCTCGCGCCGCTCGGCGCCTTCGCCTCGGATAACAAGATCGCCCTGGTTCCGGGTGGTCCACATCCCTATTTCGCGCCCTGGGAACAGGCTGCAGCTGATGCCGCGAAGGATTTCGGCATCGCCGCCGTCGACTATAAAGTGCCGAGCGAATGGAAGCTTGAGGCGCAGACCGAGCTTCTGGAAAGCCTCGCGGCACAGGGCACCAACGGCTTCGGCGTCTTTCCGGGCGACGCGGTCGGCATCAATGCCACGGTCTCGGAAATGAAGAGCAACAGCATTCCATCCGTCGCGCTCGGCGGCTGCGCGCAGGATCCGACCGATGTCGGGCTTTGCCTGGCGACAGACGTCTCCCAATCGGCCTATCTCGGCACCAAGGCGCTGATCGAGGCCATGGGCGGCAAGGGCACGATCGTTCATCTGGCCGGCCTGCTCGTCGATCCGAACACGACGCTGCGCGTCAAAGCGGTCGAAAAGGCCGTCGGCGAAACGAACGGCGCCGTCACGCTGCTGCAGACGGTCGGCGATACCGATAGCCAGGAACAGGGCGACCAGAAGATCAACGCGCTGCTCGCAGCGCAGAAGGACAAGATCAACGGGATGATTGCCACCGGATACATTTCCTCGGTGGTTGCCGCAACGGCACTCAAGAACCTCGGTGACAAGAAGATCAAGCTCGTCGGCATCGATGACGACAAGATCATCCTCGACGGCATTCGTGACGGTTTCGTCGCCGGCACGATGGCGCAGAACCCCTATGGCCAGGCCTATATCGGCGCCTATGTGCTGGACCAGATGGCGGAAGGCTGCAGCGTGAAGGCCGATGCCCCGTGGATCGCGACGCCGCAGACTGCGCATTTCGTCGATTCCGGTACGTTGCTGATCTCGGCCAAGAACGTCGATGGCTATAAGGACGACCTGAAGGCGCTGACGAAGAAGCTGCAGGCGAGCTTCAAGGACACCTATCTCTCCTGCAAGTGAGGAGAATGGCGCGGGGCCGAACAGGCCTCGCGCCAGATTATCGACATTGCCCACTTCCGTTTAACGATACCGGTCATCCCAGCGCATGGCACCCATCGACAATGATAGTCCCGTCCCCGATGCAGGCAGACGCAGCCTGCTGGGACTTTTGACCAGAGGACCGGCGCAGCTTGGTATTCTGATCATTCTTCTGATCCTGTGGGCCGTCTTCAGCAGTCTTGCGCCGGGCTTCCTGTCCCGCTTCAACCTGAATTCCATGGGGCGCTCGGTCGCGATCGATGTCGTGGTCGGCTTTGCGCAGATGGTGGTGCTGGCGACCGGCGGCATGAACCTCTCGGTCGGTGCCATCGGCGTTTGCTGCGTGATGGCCGCCGGCTATCTGATGCAGCTGGCCGGCCTTCCCATTCCGGTTGCGATCCTCCTGACCCTTGCCTTCGGGGGCTTCCTCGGCGCACTCAACGGGCTGGCCATCGTCAAAACCGGGGTCAACAGCTTCATCGTCACACTTGCGAGCGCCAGCCTGTTTTCCGGCGGTATGCTCATCTTCACCAAGGGCGTGCCACTGAACGGATTGCCGGCAACATTCGGCGCCTTCGGCCGCAGCGGCATCGGCCCGATACCATCGCTGGCAATCGTCGCCTTCGTGATCGGCGCAACGCTCTACATCCTGTTCAAGCATACGGTGCTCGGCCGGCAGGTTCTGGCCGTCGGCGCCAATGCGCGCACGGCGGAAATGTCGGGCATCCCGGTCGGGCGGATCACCATTTTCGTTCATGTGCTCTCGGGTGTGCTCGCTGGCGCTGCCGCCTTGATGCTGACATCGCGGCTTTCGGCGGCCATGCCCGCGGTTGCCGGCGACGACTGGCTGCTTCCCTCCTTCCTCGCGCCCGTCATCGGCGGCACGGCGCTGGCCGGCGGCATGGTCTCCGTCATCGGCACAATCCTCGGCGCGCTGCTGGTCGCAACCATCCGCAGCGGCTTGCTCGTGCTGCAGGTCGGGAATTTCTGGCTGCAGCTCTTCCTCGGCATCTTCCTGCTCTCGGCGATCCTCTTCGAGCGCTACCGGACGACGCTCGCCATCAGCGAACAGACGAGGCGCGCATGAAGACGCTTATTTCCCTGGCCGCACGGACGCAGTGGTCCGGCATCCTTGTCGGCGTAGTCGCCGGCGGCATCGCGCTCAGCCTCGCCTCTCCCGCCTTCATGACGGAATTCAACTGGTTCGTGATGCTGCGCAGCATCTGCGTATCGCTGCTCGTCGCCTTCAGCCAGATGGTGATGCTCGGCGTCGGACAGATGAACCTTTCGGTCGGAGCGCTCGGCGGGCTCGTCGCTGTCGTCACCGGCGGTCTGATGGATGTCTGGGGCTTGCCGGCGTTCGTCGCCATCATCATTGGCATCGCGTTCGGCGGCTTTGCCGGTTTCGTCAATGGCTGGCTGACGGTGCGCACCGGCATCAACGGTTTCATCGTGACGCTCGCGACCGGCTCGGCCTTTGCCGGCATCAATCTCGGCATCACCAAGGCCATTCCCTTCTACAATCTCTCACCGGCCTTCGTCGCTTTCGGCAATGGGCGGTTCGGGCCTTTCCCGATGCTGCTGATCGTGCCGCTGCTGGTCACCGTGCTGCTCGTGATCTTCTTTGCGCGCACGGTCGAGGGCCGCTATATGCTGGCGGTCGGCGGCAACAGCCATGCAGCGGAACTCTCCGGCATCTCCGTTGCCCGTGCCACCATCATGGCGCATGTCCTGTCAGGCCTGCTTGCCGCGACTGCCGGCGTGCTCGCGGTCGCCCAACTCGGTTCGGCGCAGCCGACGATCGGCGCGGATTGGGTGGTCATTTCCTTTGCGGCTCCGATCATCGGCGGTGCGAGTCTCGCCGGCGGCTCCATATCCATTCTCGGCACTTTCATCGCCGTGCTCTTGGTCGGGCTGATCCAGAACGCCATGGTACTGCTGGCAGTCGATCCCTATTGGGTCACCTTCCTGCTCGGCGCGCTGATCCTTGCCGCCGTCTGGATCAACCGCTATCGCGCAATCCGGGTCGGGGAGGATTGAGATGGCGCTCGTTCTCGACAAGATCGGCAAGTCCTTCCCCGGCGTCAGGGCGCTCAACAACGCCTCGCTGGCGCTCAAAGGCGGCGAGATCCACGCGCTGATGGGCGAAAACGGCGCCGGCAAATCGACGCTGATCAAGGTCATCACCGGCGTTCACCGGCCCGACAGCGGGACCATGACGCTGGACGATGCGCCGCTGTCGCTTGCCTCGCCGCGCGATGCGATCAAGCTTGGCATTTCTGCCGTGCATCAGGAGCGCAACCTCATTCCACGCTTCTCGGTTGCCGAAAACATCCTTCTGGAGGGCCTGCCAGTTCGAAACGGCCTCGTCGATTTCCGCCGCGCCAACGACGAGGCGCGCGAACATCTGCGCAAGGTCGGCCTCGATATCGATCCGGCAACCGAGGTCCGGCGTCTTAGCGTCGCGCAGATGCAGATGGTGGAGATCGCCAAGGCTCTCAGCCACAAGGCGAAGGTGCTGCTGCTCGATGAGCCGACCGCATCGATCACCGACGCCGAAACCGAAATCCTCTTCCGCCTCGTGCGCCAGCTGCGCGATCAGGGAACGGCAATCCTCTTCGTCAGCCACAAACTCGAAGAGGTCTTGAGCCTTTGCGACCGCGTCACGGTTCTGCGCGACGGGGAAGCGACACTACGCGGCGCGCCGATGGCCGGCATGACAAGGCAGACGCTGATCGAGGCGATGATCGGCCGCGCCGAACGGCCGGTGATCGCCCGCGCAGGCAAATCACGCGAAGGCATGCCCAAGCTTGAGCTTCGCGACGTTGCCACCGCTGCCGGCCACAGCGATATTTCCTTCTCGCTGCACCGTGGCGAAATCCTCGGGCTCTACGGGCTTGTCGGCGCCGGACGGACCGAACTGATCCGCGCCATCATCGGTAAGGACAAGGTAACGTCCGGCACGATTGAGATCGACGGCGAGCCCGTGCGCATCCATTCGGTCGAAGAGGCGATCAAGCGCTTCCGCATGGGCTATGTCAGCGAGGACCGGAAACATGAGGGCGTCATCCTCGCCCATCCTATCCGCTCCAACATCGCCATGACGGTCTGGGACAGGATCGCATCCACCCTCGGCCTGATCGGCGCTGGCCAGGAGCGCAAGACCGCCGCCCCGCTTGCACGGCAACTGGAAATCCGCACACCCAGCCTGGAGCAGCTTGTCGGCAATCTTTCGGGCGGCAACCAGCAGAAGGTTTCGCTCGCCAAGTGGCTGGCAGCCGATGTCGACATCCTTTTCATCGACGAGCCGACCGTCGGCATCGACATCAAGGCCAAGGCCTATATTCACGAGTTGATCAACGGGCTTGCCGACAAGGGCATGGCGATCCTGCTGATCTCGAGCGACATGCCGGAAATGGCGGCGCTCGCCGACCGCATCCTCGTCATGCACGATTTCAGGATCGTCCACGAGCATCAGAACGACCGCAAATATGAGACGGCAAGCCGCGCCATCATGTCGGCGATCCACGCGGCCGAACCCGGCCAGACCCGCACGGCAAGCTAGGAGGAAGCATGGCCCGCATTGAAAAGATCGAACTGCGCATGGTGGACCTGCCGCCGAAGGTGAAGCGCACCGATGCGATCCAGAGCTTCGTCAGCCAGGAAACGCCAATCGTCACCATCACCGATTCCGACGGTGCTTCCGGCACCGGCTATTCCTATACGATCGGCACCGGCGGCTCCTCCGTCATGCGGCTTCTGTCGGACCATCTGGTCCCGCTGCTGATCGGCGAGGATGCCGATTGCATCGAGGCGATCTGGCACAAACTGGAATTTGCCACCCACGCCACGACGATCGGGGCGATCACGGCGCTGGCGCTCGCCGCCGTCGATACCGCGCTGTGGGATCTGAGAGCCAAAAAGCAGAAGCTGCCGCTGTGGAAACTCGCAGGCGGCGCCAAGGACAGCTGCCCGCTCTATACGACCGAAGGCGGTTGGCTGCATATCGAGAAGCAAGCGCTCGTCGAAGACGCCCTGCAGGCCAAGGCCAAGGGCTTTTCCGGCTCGAAGGTGAAGATCGGCAGGCCACATGGCGCCGAGGACTATGACCGGCTGTCTGCCATGCGCGCAGCACTCGGTGACGGTTTCGAGATCATGACCGACTGCAATCAGGGCTTTACCGTCGATGAGGCCATCCGCCGGGCCGCACGGCTGGAGGAGCTCGACCTCGCCTGGATCGAGGAACCGCTGCCGGCCGACGATCTCGACGGGCATATCCGGCTTTCCCGCTCAACCTCGACGCCGATCGCCGTCGGTGAATCCCTTTATTCGATCCGGCATTTCCGCGAATATATGCAGAAGGGCGCCTGCTCGATCGTCCAGGTCGACGTTGCCCGCATCGGCGGCATTACGCCCTGGCTCAAGGTCGCGCATGCGGCCGAAGCCTTCGACATTCCGGTCTGCCCGCATTTCCTGATGGAGCTGCATGTCAGCCTCGTCTGCGCCATTCAGAACGGCAAATATGTCGAATATATCCCGCAGCTCGACGACCTGACGACCAAGGGCATGGAGATCCGGAACGGCCACGCCATCGCTCCTTCCCAACCCGGCATCGGCATCGAATGGGACTGGGAGGCCGTGAAGGCCCGCAGCATCGCCGAGTTCACGACGGCAATCACGCAAGGGCGGTAGAACATGCAGCGCATGGGCATGGTGATCGGCCTGGAGCCGGACAAGGTCGCGGAATACAAGGCGCTGCATGCGGCTGTCTGGCCGGAGATCCTGGCACTGATCTCCGCCTGCAACATCACCAACTATTCGATCTTCCTGAAGGAGCCGGAAAACCTGCTCTTCGGCTACTGGGAATATGTCGGCGACGATTTCACGGCCGATATGGCCAAGATGGCCGCCGATCCGGCAAACAAGGCATGGTGGGCCGCCTGCATGCCCTGCCAGAGGCCGCTCGCGACCCGCAAGGAAGGCGAGTGGTGGGCGACGATGCCGGAGGTGTTTCACCTCGATTGAGGCAGGAGCGATGAACCGCCGCGCACCTATCCTGTATCGCGGATCACCGGTTCCGATTTAGCGGCAAGCCCGCGGAACTCATCAGTCCCGGAAGACGTTTTCCGTGCATCCTCGCCTGTCTCATTTCGAGTCCATCGATAATTCGCACACCCATGGAGCCGGATGTCAACGCAGCAGATCCTCGCATTCTCCGTCATCGCCATGATGATGGGGGTCTTTATCTGGGATCGGTTCAGATATGACGTCGTCGCGTGTTGCGCGCTTGTTCTCTCCGTCGCGGTCGGAATCGTCCCTCCGGACAAGGCATTTTCCGGTTTCTCCGATGATATCGTCATTATCGTCGGCAGCGCGTTGATCGTCTCAGCCGGGGTTGCACGTTCAGGCGTCGTCGACATGGCGATCAAGCGATTCTTTCCGAACCTCAATACGCTGCACAGCCAGATTGCCCTGCTGATGATCGCCGTGGCATTGCTTTCCGCGTTCATCAAGAATATCGGCGCGCTGGCGATCATGATGCCGGTCGCCTTTCAGTTTGCCCGGAGGTCTGGCGTCTCACCGTCCAAATATCTGATGCCCATGTCATTCGCAGCCTTGCTTGGCGGCCTGATGACGCAGATCGGTACGTCGCCGAATATCGTCGTCTCGCGGCTGATGGCGGAGATGACGGGCAGTTCCTTCACTATGTTCGATTTCACGCCGGTCGGCAGTGTCCTGACGATCGTCGGCATCACCTTTGTTATCTTCTTTCACTGGCTGGTGCCAAGTCGTACGAAACAGGGCAGCTCGATCGAGGAAGCGGTCGACATCAAGAACTATACCTCGGAAGCGCTGGTTACGGCTGAATCGGCTGTCTTGGAAAAGCCGATCAGCGTTCTTGTCAAACCTGGCGACGGCGAGGCAATTGCCACTGCCGTCCTGCGCGGCGCGACGCGCATGTCCCCCTTCCCTGATCTCACACTCCGGGAAAACGATATCGTGCTGCTGGAAGGCCCGCCGGCCGCGCTCGACCGCATCGTGTCAGCCGGAAAGCTGCAGCTCGCCGGCAAGCCAATCAGGGAAAGTGGGCAGATGAAGGCGGAGGTCGTCTCGATCGAGGTGGTGATCGGTCAAGAATCGCCCCTGAGGGGCCGTTCCGTCAAGCAACTTGCGCTCGCCTATACGCGCGGCGTCAATCTGCTGGCCATCAGCCGGCATGGCGAACGGCTGAAGGAGCGCCTTGCCAATCTGACACTTGCAGCCGGCGACGTGCTCGTGCTGCAGGGAAGCCGTGAGAACCTGCCAGTCGTCATGCAGGATCTTACCCTTTTGCCACTTGCCCAGCGCGAAATATTGCTCGGCACGCGCCGGCGGGCTTTCATTCCGCTGATCATCCTGGCGCTTGCCATGGCGACGACGGCGGTCGGCGTTGTGCCGGTGCCTGTCGCCTTCTTTGCGGCGGCGCTTGGCATGGTCGTCTTCCGGGCGATCCCGCTTGCCGATATCTACAAGTCGGTCGACGGCCCGATCCTCATCATGCTTGCAGCCTTGATCCCCGTCTCCGATACGCTGCGCACTTCAGGCGGCAGCGATCTCATCGCCCATGGGCTTGGCGACATCGCCAAGGGCGTGCCGGCCTGGGGCGCGCTCGGCTTGATTCTTGTCGCAGCGATGGCCGTAACGCCCTTTCTCAACAATGCCGCCACCGTGCTTGTTATGGGGCCGATCGCCGTCGGTTTTGCCACCGATCTCGGCTTCCGGCCGGAGGCCTTCCTGATGGCGGTGGCGATCGGTGCCGGCTGCGATTTCCTGACCCCGGTCGGCCACCAATGCAACACACTAGTCTTCGGTCCGGGAGGATATAAATTCTCCGACTACCCGCGCCTCGGCCTTCCGCTGTCGTTTCTGATCATTATCGCGAGCGTGCCGATGCTGTTGTACGTGTGGCCCGTAAACTGATTGCTGGTACGCGCGGGTCAACAGAACGCACCAGACGCACAGAGAGCCAGTCTTGCTACACGTTCTGCCTATGAACCGCAAAACTGCCGTAGCGCTCCCCATGGAGCATGATCCCATACTTTTCGAAAATTCTTCCATTGATTGCAGAATCGGCAATGCCACCCAAACCCGGCGTCGTATCCGATTAGCGACGGTCCTTTACCGAAACTCTCTTGCCGGCGAAACCTTCTTGACATGCTTTCGGTATGCCCGCCGCCTCACGGTGGGCGTACAGCGGGTTCTTCGTGCAGGGAAGAAGATTACAGGGCAGCGACGCTCACCCGTAGCCGGGGTGCGGCAAAATCCAGAAAGCGGCGCATCTTGAGCGGCATCTGGCCGCGGGCGAGATGGACCAGGTGGATGGGAGCGGGCTTCGGTTCGAAGTCCTCAAGCACAAGTTTGAGCGCGCCGGCCGCGACCGCTCCTGCGACCTGGTAATACAGCAGCCTGGTGACGCCAGCGCCGCGGATGGCGGCCTCGGCGGCCGCCTCGGTGGTGGTGACTGAAAGCCGCGGGCTAATCAGCACCTCTATGGCCTTTGCAGCTCCTGGCTTCTGGAACCGCCAGCCGGCCGTGGGCGTCAGGACCTCGACGTTGATGCAGGGCAGGCCCAGGAGATCGGCCGGCTCCTTCGGCACCCCGCGGCCGGCAAAGAGGGCCGGACTGCCGCAGACGACCCTGCGCACCGAGCCGATGCGGGTTGCGACCATGGCGCTGTCGGGCAGATTGCCGATTCGCACGGCCATATCGACATGTTCTCCGACGAGATCGATATTCCTGTCCGTCAGCATCAGCCGCACGTTGATAGCCGGAAAGGCTTCCAGGAAGTCGGTCACGACAGGCAGCACATGAAAACGGCCGAACTGCACTGGCGCAGTGATCACCAGTTCGCCCTTTGGCATTGCGAATTCGCCCGATGCCTGACGCTCGGCCTCTTCCACTTGCTCGAGGATGCGCCTTGCCGCCTCGATATAGGTGGCGCCCGCATCGGTCAGGGCAATCTTCCGGGTGGTGCGGGTCAACAGCTTCGTTCCCAGCAGCGTTTCCAGTTCGGTGATCCTGCGGCTCAGCGTCGGCAGGGGAATTTTCAGCGACCGGCCGGCCGCAGACAGGTTTCCCTTATCCACCACCTCCAGCAGCATCGACATGGCTTCGAACCGATCCATTTATTCTTCCAATTTTTGGTAAAATCACTTTCATGCAGAGCATATTCTCTTTCCGATTGGAAATCGACACATTGAGTTCGCCAAGCCAATCACAGCTCGGCTGTCCCAAAGGAGATTTCCATGTCCCGTATTTCCATCCCCGCCCGTGACGATGTGCCGGAAGCAGCCAAGGCGACGCTGGATGGCATCCAGAAGGCGCTCGGCTTCGTCCCGAACCTGTTTCGTCTGATCGCCAACAGCCCGGCGGCCCTGGCGGCATTCACCGGTCTTCAGGGTGGGCTTTCTAAAGCGCTCGATCTCAAGACGCGTGAGCGGATCGCGCTTGCCGTCGCAGAGGTGAACGGCTGCGGCTATTGCCTGTCCGCCCATACCTATCTCGGCCTAAACCTGGCAAAGATCAGCCCGGAAGAAATTGCCCTCAACCGCAAGGGCGCATCAGCCGATGTCAAGGCGAATGCCGCCGTCGGCTTTGCGGCAAAGATCGCCGAGGCACGCGGACATGTCGCCGACGCCGATATCGCTGCCGTGCGCGCTGCAGGCTTTTCGGATGCGCAGATCGTCGAAATCGTCGCTCTGGTCGCCGAAAACACTTTCACCAACTATCTGAACGAAGTCGCCAAGACAGATATCGACTTCCCGGCAGTCTCCGCTGTCAATGCGGCCTGACAGACGAGGAGCGGGGCTGGCGCTCCGCCCCTCCCAACCCTTTGAGGAGATGGATCATGTCCTATGGATTTCTCGACATAGCCTCGACCCCGAGCGTGCGTGCCGCGCAGGCGGAAATGGGTGTCCAGGACTTCTGGACGAACCTGCCGACCGACCGCAGCTTCGACCGCTTCAGCGAAAACGAGCGCGCCTTCATTGCTTCCCGCGACAGCTTCTACATGGCCACCGTTTCCGAAACCCACTGGCCCTATGTGCAGCACCGGGGCGGTCCGCAGGGTTTCCTGAAGGTACTCGACGATCGCACACTTGCCTTTGCGGACTATCGCGGCAATCGCCAGTACATCAGCACCGGTAATCTCGCCGCCAATGATAAGGTGTGCCTGTTCCTGATGGATTATCCTCGCCGCGCACGGCTGAAGATCTATGCCCATGCCGAAAAGCTGGGGCTTGATGCCGATCCGGCGCTCGCCGAGCTGCTTGTTTCGCCTTCCTATCGCGCAAAGCCGGAACGTCTCTTCCGCCTGCGCCTCGAAGCCTTCGACTGGAATTGCCCGCAGCATATCACGCCGCGCTATACCGAGGCGGAAATTGCCGTCGCCGTAGAACCGCTTCGTCAGCGCCTGACGGAGCTGGAAGCAGAGAATGCCGCCTTGCGGGCACAGGTCGCGCGCGGAGATGTCGGCTAAAACTCGGCTATTGCGCTGAGACCGCGCCCCTGTCTGTCAGCAACAGCGAGGCAGAAGGGGACGGCATATCTAACATTCCTATTGCGGCTCCTCTTCATCCGAAGTGAGCAGCTCAATGAGCGCAGCAACCCTGCCGGTCGCCAGGCGTCGCCCCTCACCCATCAAGGCCTCGTCATTATTGACCCACGCAAATGCCTCTGCAAGCTCGGCCTGCGTTGCACCGGTCGCAATGACGTCGGCCACAAGTGTATTATCAACAGGTCCAAGGATGGCGATGACATCGTCTGAAGTCATTGTCATATCCATTCCTCCTCTCTTTACCTCCGCTTGAACCTAGTGACGCTGTTGGAAAGATCAATTTTTCTGTCGGGAAGTTCCTCGCCGATATAGGCGCGATGGGGCTCGATGGGGCGGTTCGTATGCGTGGCGGTCACGTTCGACTGGGCAAAAGCGGGCGCGCCGACAAGCAGGACACTGACAGCGATCGAAATGAGTTTTTTCATGGTAATGCTCTCCGGGCATGAATATTGCGCGTTGACGATTTTTGCCAGGGGCAAGGCCCTGGATAGTGAATGCGGCGATCGGACCTTCTCGCCGCGGTCGACATGAACCCACGGCAAGCTCTGGGCGCTGCAGCCATGATTTCTCCCTTTTCATTGTAATGGTAAGGTGGATGGTGCCGGCATGAAACATCCGGGGACGCATTGAGGCTGACATATGGCAAGCAAGCGCAGGATCAGAGACTGCCTCTCGATGGCGATCCTTCTCGCCGGCCTTGCGGGCGCTGCGGCGGCCGACCAGCCGGATCCGTTTGGTCAATTCGGCGAACGCTGCCTCGGGCGGGGGCCGGATTTCCAGCGCACCGTCGCCGCTGCGAAGGACCGGAACTGGCCGGCTCTTGCAACGGATATGATGACCAGCCTCACGCCGGTGGAAAATCCGGTCGCGCTGGAAGGCTGGAATCTGACCGCGGAAGGAGATGGCTCATTTGAAGCCCTCGTCGTCGCGCGGGCGTCTGTGGGCGAGAGCAGGGTGGAAAGCTGCACCATGGCCTTCGCGGAAATCGATGCCGCGGCCTTTGAGCGTCGCCTCGTCGATGAAACACGCGCCAAGGCATCAGGCGCGAAGAATGGTCAGGGGCGCATCAGGAAATTCTTCGAGGCGTCGTCTTCCGAGCGCAGGCAAGCGATCACGCTCGACCTGCCTCTCTATCCGAACGGAAACGACGAAGTCGTCGTCAGCGTCGTCTCGGAGCAGCAGATCGAAAACTGATCAGATGATCGGGTTTGCCCTCGTGTCGCCGGCGGGACTGTCGGTTGCGCGGCAGTTCGGCGATCCGCCCCGACGGTGGAAATCCCGGCAAGGCAGGGTCGCGAGAGGGCAGATGCCCCAGAAATCCCGCCAACCTTGTTACTCCTGCATATCGGCCGCCCGGGCTTACGCTCCTCGCCGATCATCAGGGAACCCCTCCTGATGGCAAGGTCAGTCATAGGAGCATGTCTTGAACATCGGAAACAAAACGGTCCTGATATCAGGCGCCAATCGCGGCATCGGCCGGGCTCTCATGGACGAAGCGCTACGTCGTGGTGCAAAGCGCGTCTATGCAGGGTCGCGCAGCGAGCAGCGCCATGAGGATGAGCGCGTCACCTTCGTCAAACTCGATATTACCGACGAGTGGGATGTCCTGAAGGCGGCTGCCACTGTCGAAGACCTCGATATCCTCATCAACAATGCCGGCATCTTCATGCCCGACGATCTCACCGATAAAGACATCATCAATTGCCATCTGGCGGTCAATTTCTTCGGGCCGCTAAGGGTGACCCAGGCCTTTGTCCCGGCACTGATGCGATCGAAGGGCGCCATCATCAACAATCTCTCCCTGTCGGCGCTGGTGCCGGTCGCTTCCACACCGGCCTATTCGGTCTCGAAGGCGGCGGCACATAACCTGATGCAGGCCTTCCGGGCGCTCCTGTCAGCGCGCGGTGTCGCGGTACACAGCTGTTTCACCGGACCCGTTGATACCGATATGACGCGCGGCTTCGAGGTGCCGAAGTCGCCACCCGGCCTGGTGGCGGCAGGAATATTCGACGGCTTCGAAAGAGGCGAAGAGGATATCTTCCCCGATCCCTATTCCGAACGCATTGCCGATGGCTGGCGCACCGGCGTCATCAAGGCTCTCGAGCAGGAATTTGCCACTTACGCTCCGCCGGCAGCTGAGGCGGCTCAGGACTGCTGTCACCACTGACATTCTGTTGCGTGCGAAAGGCCTTGCCGCGCCGTTCGCCGCAAGCGGCTGCCTACTTCATATAAAGCGAACGCGAGCGCTCCAGATGTTTGAGCACTGCGGCCTCCGCGCCATCGGCATCATTGGCGGCAAGCCGCTCCAGGATCTCTTCATGTTCGGCGAGCGTATATTTTTCCTTGCCGGTCCAGATCAGCATTTCCGTATGATATTCCTTCAGCCATGCCAGCATGGCTTCGCTGACGGCCACATAGATCGGGTTGCCGGAAATCTGGGCGATGCGGGTGTGGAACCGCATGTCGGCGGAAATGAATTCTTCGGCATGGCCGAGGGATGCGCGCTGATGGTCGATGATTTCGCGAAGCGCCTCGACATCAGCCGGTTTGGCGCGTTGCGCCGCTTCACGCGCCATGCCGCGCTCGAAGAAGATACGGGCGCTTTTCAGGTGCTCCAGCGAATCGGCCGATTGCGACAGCATGATCTTCGCCGTCAAATCGACCTGCCGGAAGATCGACTGGGCGGTCAGCTTCAGGACCTTCGCGCGCTCGCCGTGCGAGATGCTGACGAGGCCCTTGTTGGCGAGAGATTGCATCGCCTCGCGGATCGCCGGACGACCGACGCCGAAGCGTTCCATCAGGACGCGCTCGGAGGGCATCTCGTCGCCCGGTTGCAACTCTCCTGACGTAATCAGCCGTTCCAGCCGGTCAAAAACCTCGTCAGACAGTTTTCGACGGACAATAGGTTCGATGGCTGAGGTCATGGCGTCTCGCTGGCTCAAATCTTCCCTCCCTTAACATTTCCACCGACCGACGACAAAGCGCGCCACGCGAAATTCACACCTGTTGAAAATTTCCATTGCAGAAAATGGAATACTCATTATACCAGATTACAAGTTGACGCCATGGCTTCTTGACGTGGCGAGAGGAGCAACCGGCAATTTTCATGATGATAACGCTCACCTACCGCATCGAGACGCCTGGCAGCGTCGAAGCGATGGCGAACAAGATCGCTTCCGATCAATCGACCGGCACCTTCGTTCCGGTTCCGGGCGAGACGGAGGAATTGAAGTCGCGGGTTGCCGCCCGGGTTCTCGCCATCCGGCCGCTGGAAGATGGGCGCCATCCCTCCTGGCCGGAAGCGCCCGAGGGCGCACGGCTGCAGCGTGCCGATGTCGATATCGCCTTCCCCCTCGATGCGATCGGCACGGATCTTTCGGCGCTGATGACGATCGCGATCGGCGGAACCTTTTCCATCAAGGGCATAACGGGCCTGCGCGTCATCGACATGAAGCTCCCCGAGGCTTTCAGGGATGCCCATCCCGGCCCGCAGTTCGGCCTTCCCGGCAGCCGACGCCTGACCGGCGTCGAAGGCCGGCCGATCATCGGCACGATCGTCAAGCCGGCGCTTGGCCTGCGGCCGCATGAAACTGCCGAGCTCGTCGGCGAACTGATCGCATCCGGCGTCGACTTCATCAAGGACGACGAGAAACTGATGAGCCCCGCCTATTCGCCGCTGAAGGAGCGTGTGGCGGCGATCATGCCCCGCATTCTCGATCACGAGCAGAAGACCGGCAAGAAGGTGATGTATGCCTTCGGCATCTCGCATGCCGATCCCGACGAGATGATGCGCAACCACGATCTCGTGCTGGAAGCGGGCGGCAACTGCGCCGTCGTCAACATCAATTCGGTCGGTTTCGGCGGCATGAGTTTCCTGCGCAAGCGCTCGGGCCTCGTGTTGCATGCGCATCGCAACGGCTGGGACGTGCTGACACGCCATCCCGGCATTGGCCTCGATTTCAAGGTCTATCAGCAGTTCTGGCGGCTGCTCGGCGTCGACCAGTTTCAGATCAACGGCATCCGCGTGAAATATTGGGAGCCGGACGAGAGTTTCGTCGCCTCGTTCAAGGCGGTCAGCACGCCGCTCTTTGCCCCCTCCGACTGCCCGTTGCCGGTTGCCGGTTCCGGCCAGTGGGGCGGCCAGGCGCCGGAAACCTATCAGCGCACCGGCCGCACGACCGATCTTCTCTATCTTTGCGGCGGCGGCATCGTCAGCCATCCGCAGGGACCTGCAGCCGGCGTGCGCTCCGTGCAGCAGGCCTGGCAGGCAGCGGTCGCCGACATTCCGCTCGACGACTATGCCAAAGATCATCCGGAACTTGCGGCATCGATCGCCAAGTTCAGCGATGGAAAGGCTGCATGACGATGCGCGACCTGCTCGTCAGTTACTACGGCGACGACTTCACCGGCTCCGCCGATGTGATGGAGGCGCTTGCTAGCAACGGTATTCCGACCGTGCTCTTCCTCGGCATTCCCGATCAGCCGCTGTTCGACCGCTTCCAGAATTGCCGGGCCATCGGTATTGCCGGAACGAGCCGCAGCGAGACCCCTGCCTGGATGCAGGAGCATCTTGGCCCAGCGCTTGAATGGCTGAAGGCGCTCAAGGCCGGCATCTGCCACTACAAGGTCTGCTCGACCTTCGATTCAGCCCCCGAGGTCGGCAATATCGGCAAGGCAATCGAGATCGGCAGCGCGACGTTCGAACAGAAGCTCGTGCCCGTCATCGTCGGAGCGCCACAACTGAAGCGATACACAGCCTTCGGCAATCTCTTTGCCGCCTACCAGGGACGTATCTTCCGCATCGACCGGCACCCCGTCATGAGCCGCCACCCGGTCACCCCCATTCATGAGGCGGACCTTGCGCTTCATCTCGGCAAGCAGACCGATCTTCCCGTCTCATTGGCCGACCTGGTGCTGCTTTCTTCGCCCGATGCCGATGCGGGGATCGACCAGCTGATTGCCGATCTATCCGGCATCCTGCTTCTCGATGTCGATTCCGCCGAGAGCCAGGCGGCCGCCGGCCGACAACTCAAGCGGATCACGGCCGCAAAAGGCAGCTTCGTCGCCGGTTCCTCCGGTGTCGAATACGCACTCATCAATGCCTGGCGCGAACAGGGGCTGATTGGTCCCAGCATCGAGTTCCAGTCTCCGGGCAGGGTCGACCGGCTTGCCGCAGTCTCAGGCAGCGTGTCGCCAACGACCGAGCGGCAGATCCGCACAGCCATCGCCGATGGCTTCGAAGATATCCCGCTCGATCCGCTGGCGCTCGTCGGCACGAATGGGGAGGCCGCACTGGATGCAGCGGTTGCCGCCGGGCTCGTCGCTCTGAAGACAGGCCGCAGCGTCATCCTGCACACCGCGCTTGGCCCTTCGGCCGACCGTGGCGCCGATATCGATCAGCTGCCCGGCGCTCGTCACCGGCTGGGCTGGGCGCTTGGCACCATCCTGCGCCGCCTTGTCGAAACGGAGGGGCTTTCGCGTGCGGTCATCGCCGGTGGAGATACGTCGAGCCACGCGCTGAAAGAATTGCGCGTCGATGCGCTGACGACCCTGCTGCCGTTGCCGCAGACCCCCGGCTCGCCGCTCTGCACCGCCCATGGCGGTTACGCGCCGACAGATGGGCTGCAGATCGCGCTGAAGGGCGGGCAGGTCGGTGCAGACGGCTATTTCGCGCAGATCCGTGATGGAAGGAAGGCCTGATGACCTGTTGGATGGTCAACCGCGTCAAGATGAACAAGACGCTTGCGAGACCGTCGGTTTTCTGAGCGCTACACCCATCTATGATGACATAGTGATTGACTCATCATACCAGTTACAATACGAATCCCGCATACAAAGGTGAGGAAACATGACAGCGATTGCCCTCTTTGGCGCCGGCGGAAAAATGGGATACCGGCTGGCCAAGAATCTCAAAGGTTCCCGTTTTGACGTTCGCCATGTCGAAGTCAGCGATGCCGGCAAGGCGCGCCTGAAGAACGATCTCGGCATCGATTGCACCCCGGCCGATGCCGCGCTCGACGGTGCAGACGTCGTGATCCTGGCCGTGCCGGATACCGCGATCGGCAAGGTTGCCGTTGGCATCGTCAACAAGCTGAAGCCGGGCACCATGGTCGTGGCTCTCGACGCCGCCGCGCCCTTTGCAGGCCACCTGCCTGATCGTGCCGACCTCACCTATTTCGTCACCCATCCCTGCCATCCGCCGATCTTCAACGACGAAACGGAGATGCAGGCGAAGAAGGACCATTTCGGCGGCCTGTTTGCCAAGCAGCATATCGTCTCGGCCCTGATGCAGGGTCCGGAAAGTGCCTATAGCCTGGGTGAGGAAATCGCCAAGGTGATCTGGGCGCCGGTCATGCGTTCGCATCGCGTCACCGTCGAGCAGATGGCGATGCTGGAGCCCGGCCTTTCGGAAACCGTCTGCGCCTCGCTGCTCGTCGTCATGCGCCAGGCCATGGACGAATGCATCGCCCGCGGCGTCCCGGCGGAAGCCGCCCGCGACTTCCTGCTCGGCCACATGAACGTACTCGGCGCCGTGATCTTCAAGGAAGTCGACGGCGTTTTCTCGGATGCCTGCAACAAGGCGATCGAGTTCGGCATTCCAGCCCTCATGCGCGACGATTGGAAGAAGGTCTTCGAACCTCAGGAGATCGCCGACAGCATCCGGCGCATCACCTGACATATCAGCGGCAAGGCGCGCCTTGCTGCTCTGCCGGCCCGCGGGGGGACTTTGACGGACCGGTTTTCTTTTTTCGCATGGATTTCAACCGAACCGGGATTGGTTCGGCCATGCGTCAAACCTGGGAGGAGAAACCATGAAACTTACACGTAGACTGACCCTGGCTGCCTTTGCCGGTGCGCTTTCATTTGGCGTGGCCATGCCGGCCTTTTCGGCCGACCTGATCGCCATCATCACGCCGGCTCACGACAACCCGTTCTTCAAGGCGGAAGCTGTCGGCGCCGAAGCCAAGGCCAAGGAACTCGGCTATGAGGCGCTCGTCATGACCCATGACGACGATGCCAACAAGCAGTCGGAAATGATCGATACCGCCATCGGCCGCGGCGCCAAGGCGATCATCCTCGACAATGCCGGCGCCGATGCTTCGGTTGCCGCCGTCAAAAAGGCCAAGGATGCCGGCATCCCCTCCTTCCTTATCGACCGCGAAATCAATGCGACCGGCGTTGCCGTCGCCCAGATCGTTTCCAACAACTATCAGGGCGCCCAGCTCGGCGCGCAGGAATTCGTCAAGCTCATGGGCGAGAAGGGCAATTATGTCGAGCTCGTCGGCAAGGAGTCGGACACCAATGCCGGCATCCGTTCGCAGGGCTATCATGACGTCATCGACGACTATCCGGACCTGAAGTCCGTTGCCAAGCAGTCGGCCAACTGGAGTCAGACGGAAGCCTACGCCAAGATGGAAACTATCCTGCAGGCCAATCCCGACATCAAGGGCGTGATCTCCGGCAACGACACGATGGCCATGGGCGCGATCGCTGCTCTTCAGGCTGCTGGCCGCAAGGACGTGATCGTCGTCGGCTTCGACGGCTCCAACGACGTGCGCGACTCCATCAAATCGGGCGGTATCAAGGCCACCGTGCTGCAGCCGGCCTATGCGCAGGCCCAGATGGCGGTCGAGCAAGCCGACGCCTACATCAAGAACAAGACGGCACCAAAGGAAGAAAAGCAGCTCATGGACTGCGTTCTCATCAATGCCGACAACGCGGGCAAGCTCGAGACTTTTGCTCTGGCAAAGTAAGGCGGACCGACCGCTGCAGGGAGCGCGGGACACTGCGCTCCCTGCAGCCTGTTTCCATTGATTTCGAGGTTTATCGCATGTTGAGGATCAGGGGCGCCCTGATCGCCGCTCTCGTGGCGGCGGCTTTGCCCGGATGCAAGATCATCAAGACACCGACTGCGGAAGAAAAAGCCGCAGCGGCGGCAAAGAACGCTTTCGATCCGAATGCCAAGGTTGAGGCAATGTGGCAGCCGCAGGTCGTTCCCTACTATGAAAAGCGTGCCGGCGAGTTAAAGGACGTTGCAGCGCTTGTCGCTTCGAACCCTGACCAGGCCGGCGAGAAATACGGCAACCCGCACAAGCAGATAAGTTCGCCCTGGACCTATGCGGTGAAATTCACGGGCAAGGTCGTCGCGGCCGATACGGCGTCGCGTGCGGCAACGCTCGATGTCGATGCCGATGGCGACGGCAAAGCTGACGCAAAAGTGCAGATCGGCCCGGCACTCCGAGGTACGGCGTTGCGCGATACCTTGGATTTCGTCAATTTCAACGAGTTCAAGAACCAGATCGAATGGGCGCAGTTCGGCAAGTCCTTCAATGAGAAGGCCAACAGCGCTTTCCTGTCGGCAATCCCGCGTGACGGGCTGGTCGGCAAGACGGTCACTGTGACCGGCGCCTTCCCGCTGCCGTCGGGCAGCGACGTTCCTCTCGTCACTCCTTCGGCGCTGATGGTGGCACCATGACCATCACCGAGGCCCCGAAGGACGATATCATCCTGCGCCTCGACGACGTGTCGAAGGTCTATTCCGGCATCGTCGCCGTCAAGCACGCCAATCTCGAGCTGCGACGCGGCGCCGTCAACGTGCTCGTCGGCGAGAACGGTGCCGGCAAATCGACGCTGATGAAGATCATCGCCGGCGTCGAGCGGCCGACGCTCGGGAGCATCATCCTGGAGGACGAGACCGTCTCCTTCACGAGCCCCGCCGATGCGCAGGCGCACGGTATCGGCATGATCTTCCAGGAGCTCAACCTTTTCGCCAACATGTCGGTCGCCGAAAACATCTTCGCGACGCGCGAACTGACCCGCGGCATCATCGGCATCGACCATAAGGAACAGGTCCGCAAAGCCAACGAATTGCTTGAGCGACTTGATGCCGGCATCGATGCCGAGACGATGGTCGAGGACCTGCCGATCGGCCAGCAGCAGCTCGTCGAGATCGCCAAGGCAATGTCGCTGAATGCCCGCATCCTGATCATGGACGAGCCGACATCGGCACTGTCTGCGGCTGAGGTCGAGATCCTCTTCAAGGTGATCGGCGAGCTGAAGGCGCAGGGCGTGGCCATCGTCTATATTTCGCACCGCCTCGAAGAGCTGATGCGGATCGGCGACTTCATCACAGTGCTGCGCGACGGGCAGATCACCGGCCAGGCAACGGTCAAGGATATCGATACGCGCTGGATCGTGCGCTCGATGATCGGCTCGGATGCCAAGGATTTCGCCAAATCGGTGAACCATACGGTCGGCAAGGAAATGTTCCGCACCGAAAATATCAGCCTGCCGCGCCCAACCGGCGGGCTTGCGGTCGACAATATCTCACTATCGGTCAAGGCGGGCGAGATCCTCGGCATTTACGGGCTGATGGGCGCCGGACGCAGCGAATTCTTCGAATGCGTCATCGGCCGTCATACGCACTCGACCGGCAAGATCTTCATCGATGGCGAGGAAGTGCGCGCCCGCGATACGACGCGGCGCATTCGCCGGGGTCTCGCGCTCATTCCCGAGGACCGGCAGCGCGAGGGGCTGGTGCAGGTGCTCTCCATCGCATCCAACCTGACGCTTGCAAGCCTCGCCCGCTTCACCCGCCTCTTCCACATCAATGCCAAGGCAGAGAAGAACGCCATTGTTGAGGCGATCCGCGATCTTGCCATCAAGGCGCCTAACCCGGACTTCGAGGTAACGTCGATGTCCGGCGGCAACCAGCAGAAAGTAGTCATCGGTAAGGCGCTGATGACCAATCCGAAGGTTCTTTTGATGGACGAGCCGAGCCGCGGCATCGATGTCGGCGCCAAGGCGGACGTGTTCCGTACCATGCGCCGGCTTGCCGCCGATGGTCTCGCCATCCTGTTTTCAACCTCCGACCTCGAAGAGGTCATGGCGCTTTCCGACCGTATCGCGGTGCTCAGCAACGGCCATCTCATCGCTGTCTTCAACCGTGACGACGCGACGGAAGATGCCATTATCGCTGCCTCGGCAAAGGGGCACGAACATCAAGGGAAACTCGCGTCATGACGGCGGCTACTGCATCCACCTCCGCGCCGAAGAGCGCGAACGGCTCCTTCCTCCTGACGATGATGAAGCTTCGAACCTTCATCGCGCTCTTTGCCGTCATCATTTTCTTCTCGATCTTCGCGCCGAACTTCACCTCGACCGCGAACATGATCCTGATGTCGAAACATGTGGCGCTGAACGCCTTCCTGGCGATGGGCATGACCTTCGTCATCATCACCGGCGGCATCGACCTCTCGGTCGGCTCGATCGTCGGCCTCTGCGGCATGGTCGCCGGCGGTCTTATCCTTTACGGCGTCGAACTGCCGATCGGCTATACCGTCTATTTCAACCTCGTGGAGATCGTGCTGATCACGCTTTCGATCGGCCTCATCATCGGCCTGATCAATGGCCTGCTGATTACCAAGCTCAACGTTGCACCCTTCATCGCGACTCTCGGCACGCTCTATGTCGCCCGCGGCCTGGCGCTGCTTTCCTCCGATGGCCAGACCTTCCCCAACCTCGTCGGCCGGCCGGAATATGCCACGACGGGCTTCGATTTCTTCGGCGCCGGTCGCATTCTTGGCCTGCCGGTGTCGATCTGGATCCTGATTTTCCTCGGGCTCGTTGCTGCCTATGTGGCGCGCTCGACACCGATCGGCCGCCATATCTTTGCCGTCGGCGGCAATGAGCGGGCCGCGCGCATGTCGGGCATCCGCGTGGATCTGGTCAAGATCTTCGTCTACATGTTCTCCGGCCTGTGCGCGGCGATCGTCGGCATCGTCATCTCCTCGGAGCTGATGGCCGCGCATCCGGCAACGGGCGAAAGCTTCGAGCTCAATGCGATCGCTGCAGCCGTGCTCGGCGGAACTTCGATGTCAGGCGGGCGCGGCACGATCGGCGGCACGATCATCGGCGCCTTCGTGATCGGCATTCTTTCCGACGGTCTGGTCATGATGGGGGTTTCTTCCTTCTGGCAGATGGTCATCAAGGGACTGGTCATCATCATCGCCGTCGTCGTCGATCAGGCGCAGCGTCGGCTGCAGCAGCGCGTGACCCTCATGCAGATGGTAAAGGCAGGTTGAAATGGCTGACGTGAAAGGTGCTTTGATCGGTTGCGGCTTCTTTGCGATCAACCAGATGCACGCGTGGAAGGATGTCGATGGTGCCGCGGTCGTGGCGATCTGCGACCGCGACCCGGAGCGGCTGAAGATCGTCGGCGAGCAGTTCGGCATCAACAGGCGCTATACGGATGCCGCAGCCATGTTTGCCGATGGCGGCTTCGATTTCGTCGATATCGCCACCACGGTACAGAGCCACCGGGCGCTGGTGGAGATGGCGGCGAGCCATAAGATCCCCGCCATCTGCCAGAAACCCTTCGCCAAGACGCTTACCGATGCCAAGGCGATGGTCGAAGCCTGCCGGAAGGCAGGCATTCCACTGATGGTGCATGAGAATTTCCGCTGGCAGACGCCAATCCAGGCTGTCCGCCGGCTTCTCGACAACAAGGCGATCGGCACGCCCTTCTGGGGCCGCTTCTCGTTTCGGTCCGGGTATGACGTCTTTGCGGGCCAGCCCTATCTTGCCGAAGGCGAACGCTTCATCATCGAAGACCTCGGTATCCATACGCTCGATATCGCCCGCTTCATCCTCGGCGACGTCAAGACGCTGACGGCCCGCGCCAAACGCGTCAATCCAAAGATCAAGGGCGAGGATGTCGCGACGATCCTGCTCGACCATGAAAGCGGCGCGACCTCGGTCGTCGACGTCAGCTACGCGACCAGGCTTGGCACGGAACCTTTCCCGGAAACGCTGATCGAGCTCGACGGCACCGAAGGTACAATCCGTCTTTCTGTCGGCTACCGGCTCGAGGTCACCAACGCGGCCGGCACGGTCGTATCCGATGCCTCGCCGCAGCTACTCTCCTGGGCATCGCGTCCCTGGCACAACATTCAGGAAAGCGTCTATGCAATCCAGAAGCATTGGGTCGACCGGCTGAAGAACGGCGGTGAGCCGGCAACCTCAGGCGCCGACAACCTCAAGACCTTCGCCCTCGTTGAAGCGGCCTATGACAGTGCGGCGTCAGGCAAGACAATCGACGTGGAGGCGATGCTGAAATGACGACGGACGCCTTCGCTCTCTATGGCACGCATGAGGCCGATGCGCATCCGGTGCACCTAACTGCCGGACGCCTCTCAGCCGATCTCGCAAAGGGCAATCTGCGGACGATCCGCTATGACGGCGTCGAGGTGCTGCGTGCCGTTTCCTATCTTGTGCGTGACCGCGACTGGGGCACCTACAGTCCTGATATCGAGAACCTCTGGATCGAGCAGGGCAACGGTGCCTTTTCCGTTCGTTATGTCGCGTATTGCCGGGGACCCGAAGACAGCAGGCTTGGCATTTCGGTGCATATTGCGGCAACGGAGCATGAACTGATCTTCGAAGCCGGAGCGCTCTCGCCGACCGGTTTCGAAACCAATCGCTGTGGTTTCTGCATCCTGCATCCGATCGTCGGCATTGCCGGAAGCCCTGCCAAGGTCGAGCATGTCGATGGCAGCGTGAACGAGACGCGCTTTCCCGACCAGATCGATCCCTGGCAGCCCTTCAAGGATATGCGGGCGATCACCCATCAGGTGCTGCCGGACGTTTCAGCCGAATGCCGCATGGAAGGCGATACGTTCGAGATGGAAGACCAGCGCAACTGGTCGGACGCGTCCTACAAGACATATGTGCGGCCACTGGCCCTGCCCTGGCCCTACCAGATCGCCGCAAACGAACCAGTGCGCCAAAGGATCGTCCTTGCCATCCGCGATACGAGAAGCGGAGAGACGACGGAAGCCGGCAGCGCTGAGCGCACCATCAAGCTCGAGCCGGGCGATCGCAGCGGCACCATGCCTGACATAGGCGTTATCGTTACGCCTGACGAAGCCAAAGCGGTACTTGCTGCCCGTGACCTCCTGTCCGACATCGCGCCGCAGGAACTGCTTTTCCATTTCGACCCCAATGCCGGGCACGGCACTAAGGCCTTGAAGGATTTTGCTGCGGTTGCCGCGCTTCACCGCGGACGATCGACGCTGGAGATCGCCCTTCCCTGCAAGCAAACACCGGCCGCCGAAACCGCCGAGATTGCGAGGCAGATGCAGTCTGCAGGCTTCCACCCGGACGCAATCCTGATCTCACCCTCCGTTGACCGGCAATCGACACCACCCGGCAGCAAATGGCCGAAATGCCCGCCGCTGGAGGAGGTCTATGCCGCAGCACACGAGGCCTTTGCCGGCATTCGCATCGGCGGTGGCATGCTCAGCTATTTCACCGAACTCAATCGCAGGCGCGTACCGGCCGATCGCCTCGGCTTCATCAGCCATTGCACCAATCCAATCGTCCATGCCGCCGATGATCTGAGCGTCATGCAGACCCTGGAAGCGCTGCCCTTCATCACGCGCTCGGTGCGCGCCATCTACGGCGACAAGCCCTACCGGATCGGCCCTTCGACCATTCCTATGCGGCAGAACCCCTATGGCAGCCGCACGATGGACAATCCCGCCGGCTCCCGCATTCCCATGGCAAACCGCGATCCACGCCACAATGGCCGCTTTGCGGAGGCATTCGCGCTCGGTTACGCCATCCATGTGCTCGATGCCAACATCGAGTGCCTGACGCTTTCAGCGCTCACCGGCCCCTCCGGCCTTGTTGCCGGTAAGGAAGAGCCAGCGGAAGAAGGCGCATATCGCCCGCTTTTCAACACCGTGAAGCTGCTGTCCCGCCTTGCCGGATCAGCCTGGAATGGCTGCAGGTCTTCGCATCCATCGGAGGTATTGGCTTTCCAATCAGGCTCGACTGTGTATATCCTTAATCTGACGGCCGAAGAGCAAAACATCGATATCAGTGCCTTTGGGTCGACCTCAGGCAAAAGCATGGCACTTGCGCCTTTTGGTACCACCTCGATCAGACTCGCCGTTTAGGGCTTTCGGGCGCATCGCGCGGACCACTGGGCATCAGCATCTATGCCGTGGCCAAGCGACATACATTCTTTGATTGCTTTTATACTTTCTCTCCCGTAAAACGTTTAGATGCGAAACATCGGGTGAGCCGTTACGATGGAAACGATTCCACCGAAGGCTTTGATGTAGCTTCGACCCTGACCGACACCCTTGAGGCATCGTCAACTTAACGGACGGGGCATGTCACATCGTGACCCGCTCTATCGCCGCCATCGCTTTCCCGCTGAAATCACTGCTCACGCCGTTTGGCTGTATTTCCGCTTTCCTCTCAGCCTGCGGATGGTCGAGGACTTGCTGGCCGCCCGTAGGATAATTGTTTCCCATCAGACAATCCGGCAGTGGGCGGAGAAATTCGGCCGCACCTTTGCCAATGAGATCCGCCGTCGATCATCCGGTCGGCTCGGAGATAAATGGCACCTCGACGAGGCCGTTGTTTCGATCCGCAGCGAGAAGCATTGGCTGTGGCGCGCCATGGATCAGGACGGTTTCGTCTTGGAGGTTCTTGTTCAAAGCCGCTGAAATGCCAAGGCGGCCAAACGCCTGATGCGCAAGCTCTTGAAGAGCCAGGGTCGAGCGCCGCGGGTAATGATCACTGACAAGCTTCGGTCTGACGACGCCGCAATGCGCAAGACCATGCCCGGTGTCGAGCACCGTTCCCATAGAGGCCTGAACAATCGGGCGGAGAATTCTCACCAACCAGTCCGGCGGCGAGAGCGGATCATGAAGCTCTTCAAATCACGGCGACATCTACAACGCTTTCTCACCATCCATGACCAGATTGCCAACCTGTTCCACATCCCCCGCCACGACATCCCCTCCAGCCATCATCGCGAACTGCGCGCAGCGGCGATGGGTGAAAATCGCCCGATCATGAAGTAACCTGATAAAGCTGGCATACGGCTGCTTCTGGCAAGTTAAGTTTACGATGCCCGCTCAAGATCACACGACCCGCAGCTTTCGGATCGCCGCTCACGTCTTTAAGGCCAGCGAAAACGACATATGCTTTCTCATAGACCTGCACATATTCAGGCTTGCTCTCGGCGCGCTTTGCCGAACTAAACCCGAACTCGGTCCCATATGGCCCAGGCTCCACGAGGGTCTAACCTTGATGCCGAAACCCTTCACACTAGATCGGCTTTGCGGAGCCCGCCCATTGGGCCGGAAAGTCTGCAGCCCGCATCACGGGGTTGATTGGCATGGCAACTCGATACCGCCGGTCCGCCGCCTTGGTAAATTGGCTGGGCTGTGGTGATCGCGTCAGGACTCAACGATTGGGATAGCGGTCAAGAAGAAGACCGTGCAAGTGGCCACGCCCGCTATTAAGGGGAATGTCTTTGAACAACCGCGATATGAGGCGCGGTCGCAATCCTCGCCTCTCATCGATGAGGAGGAATGACATCCTCTTTATTTCGATCGTGATCACGCCTGCATTGTCGTGGCGACGATAACTCCCCGAATCGATCGCATGGAATCCGTTTTCCACCGCCCAGGCGGCTATCGTATCCGCGTTCATCAAGCTCCTGCTCTAGGAGATGCGGACGTGGTTTCTCCAGCTCTCCCGGTCGTGCCAATCGCTTTTGCAGTCCTACGGGTACCGCAACTGAAACGCTCTAAGCCAGCCAAATCCGTCCAAGATTCCAGTTCCCACATAGGTGTTGCTAGAAAGACTCGCAGCAATCGGTACGATTCAGCCGTAAGCCCCGCCCATTTGGTGTTTTGATGGGATAGGAACTATAAGTCGGGAAAATTTGCAGCTGCAAATCTGTCCTATAATCAATGACTCTCAGGCTCGTGCATCGACGGTGGGATGTCCCGTTTCCCATGAAGCACACGCCACACGTCCACATGATCTTTTTGATCATGATAAAAGATGATATATGGGTATCGTTTCAGCGAAATGCTGCGCAGGTCAGGCAATCCTAACTCGTATCCATATCGTGGTGATCCCGTTTCCGGATGCCTTGCGATCAGGTCATAAGCTGCCTCTACAGCGTCAATAAAGCCAAGGGCAACCTCGGTTCCAGCCTCGAGTATATAGTAGTCTATGGCCGCCTCGACGTCACGGCGAGCCAACTCCCTAGGGACGATAGACTTGTTTGTCACTTGCTGTGCCGACCACGCACGCGATCACGCAATCCGGCAAAATAGCGCCCATCGACGGGATCGGATTGTACGGACGATGCTCCGTCAATCAACAGTCCACGCAATAGAAGACGGTCTTGATCTCGTCGAATCAATTCGCGGATATATTCGCTGCTCGTCCCATAACCACGTCCCGCGACCTGCTCATCAACGAAGCTCTTAAGGTGGTCGGGGAGAGAAATGTTCATTGTGCTCATATGAATATCTATAGCTCAAATGGCAAAATTTGGCAAGATTGACATCTTTCTTCTAAGACGGGCCTAGACGATGAGCATTGAGCTGAATCGAATTTTTTTGCCATTGGCTATTAGCTCCGTCGGCGTGTCTGGCAGCCCGCCCCCCAAGGACCACCGTTCGGCTTTTGGCTGCCTGATTTGGGCCATCCTCCGATCCTGACAACATTCGCTCACAAGGTCGGCCAAGCCGCCTTGAACGGATGTGAAGCCGTGACCTGCCTATTTTCGAAACCTTAGTTTCTCAAAGACGCAAATATCATCTTCGCGTTACATGAAACCGAGCGAGACCGGTCGGGGCTTCCTACCACTCGGGCCTTAGCGACCGGCGTCCGCGTGGTCCTTCATCGATCGGCACAAAGAGATTTCCGCTCTCTTCGTCCTAATAATTAGAACGATCAATTCCTGAGCAGTCAGGTAAATTGCTTTGACAAAAATTCGCATATTAAATCAAAGCACTGGACCTCTGGCGCTTGGTGCCATACCAAGTCGAAGCCAATCTTGCATAAATTTCAAGCACGTACAAAATTTCATCAAAACTCTTGCGAAAAGCGGCTTTTGCGTGAGACAAAGATTTTGCGAGTAGAAGCGGTCTGAGCCTTGGTTCTGGACATTGCTCGACGGGTAAACCTGTCGAGGAAATGTTAGAATGCAAGGAAAAATCAGTGATCTCGCCCTGAAATCCGCTGAGACCGACATCGGATCTGACCAACTTCGCGCGCATCGTTGTTTTACATGCCTGAGCAGCAAGCGGCCTGAGAAACGCGATTGCACAATCGCAACGCTCATCGCGAATGGCTTCGATCCAGAGCGCGTCGCCAATCTCTATCCGTCCTTAAAAACCGAACACCAATTGCGAAAGGTCGACCTATGTCCCGCACCAAGCTTGCCTTCTATGCACTTGCCGCAACCCTTTCTGCCGGTGCCGCATCCGCCGCCGACAAGGTGATCTTTCAGCTCGACTGGCTGCCCGGCGGCGACAAGGCGCCGATCTATGTCTGCATCCATGAAGGCTTCTGTTCGGAGGCCGGCCTTGAAGTGGAGATCGCTTCCGGTCGCGGCTCGACCGAAGCCATCTCGCGCCTGGCGGCAGCATCCTCCGACATCGGTGTTTCGGATATCGGCGCCCTGATGGCCGCCCGCGCCAACGAAGGTGTGAAGGTGACCGCCGTCATGTCGCTGTTCAACAAGGGACCGCATGCCTTCTACGTTGCCAAGGGTGGCTCGATCACAAGCGTCGCCGATGTCAAGGGCAAGACGATCGCGACGTCGCCCTTCACATCGTCGAATGTCTATCTACCGCTGGTGCTCAAGGATGCCGGCATAGACATGGCGGATGTCAAGCTCATCAAGGCCGAACCCGGCGCGCTCGGCCCGATGCTGATGACCGGCAATGCCGACGGCATCATCGCCTGGATGACCGACCTGACGCGCTACAGCAATCAGGGCAAAGAAGCCGGCAAGGAGATCGTTGCCCTGCCATGGTCCGCGGCCGGCCTCGAACTCTATTCCGCATCTCTCATCGCCAGCGACGATTTCCTTGCCAAGCGTCCGCAGGTCGCCGCACGCTTCGTCGCGGCCTACAAGAAGTCGGTCGAGTTCGCGAAGGAAAATCCTAAGAAGGCTGCCGCAGCTGTCACCGCCATCGTACCGGAACTTGGCTCGGAAGATGTGCGAGGCTCGCTCAACGACACGCTGCCGCTCATCTTTAACGAGGTGACGGAGAAGGACGGCCTTGGCGTCTTCGAAACGGCCCGCCTCGCCGAAACCTGGCGCCGTGTTTCGCAAGCCCAAGACATCGATCCGGGCAAGCTCGATCCGGAAACCGTGGTCAACCGCACCTTCGCCGCAACGGAGTAGCCGCCATGGCGATGCCCGCTATCCGCTTCGACAGGCTGGGCCAGGTTTTCGAGACCCGGTCGGGGCGCACGGAAGCGCTTCGCGACGTCAGTTTCGATGTTGCCCGGCATGAGTTCGTCTCGATTCTCGGCCCTTCAGGCTGCGGGAAATCTACCCTGCTGCGCATGATCGCCTGCCTGCTGAAGCCGACGTCCGGCTCAGTGGAGGTTTTCGGCCTGCCGGTGGAGGCTCCGCGTGACGACACCGGCATCGTCTTCCAGAAGCCGACGCTGCTTCCCTGGGCGAATGTCGAAGACAATGTCGTGTTTCCCGCCCGCCACAAGACCGGCAGGGTGACGGCAGAGGAGCGCGAACGGGCGAGCGAACTCTTGAGGATGGTCGGGCTTTCCGGCTTCGAGAAACGCCTACCGGACGAACTGTCCGGTGGCATGCAGCAGCGCGTCGGCATTGCCCGCGCGCTGCTGATGGAGCCGGACATCCTGCTAATGGACGAACCGTTCTCGGCGCTGGATGCGCTGACGCGCGAGGTGATGGGCTTCGATCTGCCGCGCATATTCTCCGAGCGTCCGAAGACCGTGGTCTTCATCACGCATTCCGTCAGCGAGGCGGCGCTGCTGTCCGACCGGGTGCTGGTGATGACCGGAAGGCCTGGCTCGATCCTGACCGAAGTCACCGTTCCCGTCGGCCGACCGCGCGGCCCCGAAACTGCAAAGGACAAGGCGATCCATGACCTCTCCGATTACCTCCGCGATCTCCTCCTCAACCGTCAAGCGGCATGACGCGATGCAGAGCCGCACGCCGGTCGCCCTCCTCAAGCAGGTGCTGGCATTGCCCGGCATCACGACCGCCGCGGCCTTGATCGGCGCCGTCATCCTGTGGGAAGCTGCGGCGCGGCTCCTGTCGATCCCGACCTATCTGCTGCCACCGCCAAGCGCAATCCTCGGCTCGTTCTCGTCCATCGGCATCGAGCGCTGGATAGGCCACATCACCGCGACGTTGCGCGTGGCACTGATCGGCTATGCGATGTCCATCGTCATCGCCATTCCGCTCGCCGTCGTCATGATGCGCTCGCCGTTCCTGTCGCGAACCCTCTATCCGCTGCTTGTCGTCGTGCAGTCGACGCCCGTGGTGGCGATCGCGCCGATCATTATCGTGGTACTCGGGGCCGGCGATGCGCCACGCATCGTCATCACCTGTCTCATCACGTTCTTTCCGCTCGTCGTATCCACGGCAACGGGCCTTGCCGCCACCCCGCCGGAACTGATCGAACTGTCGCGTAGTCTGCGCGCCTCGGGCTTCCGCGAGATCACCCAGATCCGCCTTCCGTTCGCGGTGCCCTACATCTTCTCGGCTTTGAAAATCTCGATCACGCTCGCGGTCATCGGCGCCGTGGTTGCGGAGTTCTGCGCGTCGGAAGCCGGCGTCGGTTATTTCATTCAGCTATCGACATCGCTGTTCAAGCTGCCGCAGGCCTGGGCCGGCCTGCTGGTACTCGCCGCGATGTCGCTCTTGCTGTTTCAGGCCGTAGTCCTGACGCAGAGGCTCCTCTTTCCCTGGAGCCTGCCGAAAAACGGCTGAACCCATCCGGAGTAGAAGCAGTCGGGTCCTGCCCGGACATTGCTCCCCAATCGCCGGTCCGCCGGCATTCACGTAAGGAGAATGGTATGAATATCCAGACAGACACCCTCGCGGAACTCGCCAAGGAAGCGACCATCGGCGGCATGGGCACGACCGTCGACCGGGAAATCCCCGTCATCGACCTTGCCGACTTCGACAACCGCAAGCACGCGATCGCCGATGCACTCTGGCAGGCCTCGGTCGATATCGGCTTCTTCCAAGTCTACAATCACGGTATCGCCCAGGACGATATCGACGCCGCCTTCGACATGGCCTGGACGTTCTTCGAACTGCCGGCGGAGGTTAAGGCGAAAACCCCGATGCCTAAGGGCATCAATGCCGGCTGGGAATTCAAGGCGCAGGTCCGCCCCTCTACCGGTACGCCTGATAACAAGGAGAGCTTCCAGCTCACCCGGCCGGACATGATCCGCCTAAACCTGTGGCCGAGCGAAGACGATCTTCCGGGCTTCCGGGAAAAGATGCTCCGCTTCGAGCGCCAGAACTGGGAACTCGGCATGCGCATCCTCTCCTGCTTTGCGCTGAAGATGGGCTTTGCCGAGGATTTCTTCACCAAGGCACATGATCCGTCTTCGGATCAGTACCAGTCGACGCTGCGCCTCATCCACTACATGTCGATGGAAGGCGCCAAGCCGGAAGACTTCACGTTTTGGCGTGCCGGTGCGCATTCGGACTTCGATTGCCTGACCATCCTTCACCAGAAGGAAGGCGAAGGCGGGCTTCAGGTTTGCCCGGGCAAGGATGCCGCCCTGCACGAATGGACGGATGTTCCGCCGCGAAAAGGCTACATCACCTGCAACATCGGCGACATGCTCATGCGCTGGTCGGACGACCAGTTGCAATCGACGCTGCACCGGGTGCGCATGCCACGCGAGGATGAGTATATGGGCCGCCGCCTGTCCCTGCCCTTCTTCTGCCAGGCAAACCGCGATGCCGTCATGCAGGGTCCGCTCGGCAAATACGAAGCTATCACGGCCGGCGAATACCTAACCCGGCGCATCAACGCCAATTTCGCCAAGAAGTGACGTTGAAGATGGTCCATTGCGGTGACACCGTGGAACAGTCAATCCGACTCCCATCAGGCAACGGACCAATCATGCTGCATGGACGCGCGCTGCGCTATATCGACGAGGTGGCCCGCCAGGGCTCCATTCGCAAGGCGGCGAAGACATTGCATGTCGCCGCCTCCGCGGTGAACCGCTACATCCTGGAGCTTGAGGAAGAGTTGCAGGCGCCCATCTTCGAGCGCCTGCCACGCGGCCTGAAACTCACGAGTTCCGGTGAAATCCTGATCCAGCATATTCGCGAGACGCTGCAGGCGCATCAGCGGATGCGGGCGCAGATCCAGTCCCTCAAGGGGCTCAACCGCGGCGAGGTGGTGCTTGCGACCATGGCGACACTTGCGGCTGGCCGGATTGCCGAGATCGTTGCCGCCTACCGCGAAAAACATCCGCAGGTCAGCCTGCGGATCATGGTCGGGGACAGGGCGACCGTCGCCGAGATGGTGGCGCTCGGCCAAGCCGATCTCGCCATCGCCTACAACCTGCCGGATGATACCCGGCTGCAACGCGCCGCCGAATTCCGCCATGCGCTGGGAGCGATCGTCGCACCCAGCCATCCCCTCGCGATCCGCAAGACCGTGCGCATGTCCGACTGCCTGCTTTATCCGTTGGTTCTGGCGGATCGATCGCTGTCGTTGCGCGAGGTCGTCGAGGCAATAGCCCCGGCGCGTGCCACCCTGGTTCCCGTCGTCGAGACCAATTCGATGGAGCTGATGAAGCGCCTTGCACGGACGACCCCGCATATCACCTTCCTCAATCGGCTCGATGTCGATCGCGAGATGGCCTCGGGCGACCTCGTCTTCATCCCGCTGACGGGAACGGGCTCGCTACAAAGGCTCAATATCCTTCACCGCGCCCGCGGCTCGCTTTCGCCTGCCGGCAGCCATTTCATGCAATTCGCGCAACATCGTCTGCTCACCTCGTTTGATGAGAGCTGACCGCTCGGCAACCCATACAATAGAGACCCTCACCATGAACGATCTTTCCTTGTTTCCAAGCCTTGCCGCCCGTCTGGCGAGACCGGAGCGCATTCGTCTTGCAAAGGCGCGCGTGCCGGTCGCGCTGCTTTCCGATGACGTTCCTGTTGGTGCAGAGTTGGACCGGGACGGTTCGGCCCTCGTCGATATTCTGATCGAGAATGGCAAGATCGCGGCGATAACGCCCGCCCTTGCCGACCGCGGCGAAGATGCAGTCGCGCTCGAGGGCCGCCATGTCTGGCCCCTGCTGATCGACGCGCATGTCCATCTCGACAAAGGTCACACCATGGGACGGGCGCCCGATTCCGGCGGCACGCATCCCGGTGCGCGCGCCGCGACGACGGCAGACCGCCTCGCCCACTGGAACGCGACCGACCTTCTACGGCGGATGGAATTCGGTCTTGCGACGGCCGACGCCCATGGCGTTGCGGCCATCCGCACTCATCTTGATAGTCACGAGGGGCAGGCCGAGGTCACCTGGAACGCTTTTGCCGAGGCGCGCCAACGCTGGAAAGGCCGCATCACCCTGCAGGCAGTCGGCCTCGTGCCACTCGATGCCTATCGCGACGACTATAGCGCGCATCTTGCCGATATCGTTGCCAGCCATGGCGGCTTGCTTGGCGGCGTCACGCGCGCCTCCGGGGGTACGCATGGATCGGGCCTCGACGATATCGACCTGCTGCTTGACAGGCTGTTTGCGCTGGCGAAGGAACGGGAACTGGATGTCGACCTGCATGTCGACGAGGCGGCGCAGGCCGACGCGCTGCCGCATGTAGCGCGTGCCGCCATCCGCCATGGCTACGAGGGGCGCGTGACCTGCGGCCACTGCTGCTCGCTTGCGCTTCTGAGCGAGGATGACTTGCGTGACAGGATCGCGCTGATCGCCGATGCCGGCCTCTCGATTATCACGCTGCCGACCGTCAACATGTATCTCCAGGACCGCGAAGATGGCCGCACGCCGCGCTGGCGCGGCGTCACGCCCGTGCAGGAGCTGCGGGCGGCCGGCATTCCGGTCGCCGTCGCCGGCGACAATTGCCGCGACCCGTTCTTTGCCTATGGCGATCACGACATGCTGGACACATGGCGGCAATCGGTGCGCATCCTGCATCTCGACCACCCTTATGCGGATGCGCCCGTGCTTTCCGGCCCTGCATCGGCCGGCATTCTGGGCATCGACGCCGGCACGATCGGCGCCGGCCGTCCGGCCGACCTGATGATCCTGGAGGCCTGGAGCCTCGATCAGGTCATTGCACGCCCACACTCCGATCGCGTCATTCTCCGCTGCGGCCTCTTCGCCAACAGGGCATTGCCCTCCTACAGCATGCTCGCCGATTTCCAGCTGGCAGGGCCTACTCGCATATAGGAAACAAAAACAATAGGCCGGCGAAACTGGTCGGTTCCCTTGGCGCCTGGTTCCAGGAGGCGCCGTCCCTCTACCGTATCCAGAAGCGATCTTGGTTTTGCGCGCATGACAATTACCCAAAAAGAAAATCGAGGCCCGATCTTGCCCTGAAATCGGACCATATCATTTTCTTTTGCGGATAGGCTTTGCTGTACGCGTGGACATATCGCACTCTTCCTCCGTAACAGCACGCGCCTGATGTCAGTGCTCTTCGGCCTTGCCGTCCGGCTGGCCGTCCTCCAGCCAAAGCATATCGGCGCGATGGCGGATATGGTCTTCGTCCACTTCTTTCGTGGGTTGGCCTTTTTCTTCCATGACTCGTTCCTGGTGTTTTTCGTCATCCACGCCACGTAGACTGCGACGAGAATCGCTGTTTGGCGATCCTCACATCAAATTCGTGCAAATCGGCGATATTGTTACATCAGGGGGCACAAATGCCGGCGACCAATCGCAGCATCGCGCAGGTATTACCATGGCCTGCCGGCGACCTGTTGCTGGGATTGGCTGCTCAACGCGTGAATCGGGAGAAGATGCTTTGCAGGCCGGACAGCAGGCCGACGGTGACGACCGCAAAGATCACATACCGCAGTTCTTCAAGCGGTGTGCCGTTAAGATAATCCAGGCCATAGCTCCATAACATCACGATCAGACCTATCGAAAGAGCCATGGCGGCAAGTCCGATGAAACGACGCTTGGGGTCCAAGTTCCTCTCATCACTCACGCGCCCGCTCCATTGACGAATCCATCCACCTTGAAGATCAGCAAATCGTCGCGTCGCTCGATCGCACCCTCAAGGACAACGGGAACGCCCGTTTTGTCGAGAAGGCCTTCCGGCATCGGCCCGCCGTTCGTAGAGGAGAGCAAAAAGAAAATATGGCCCTCGACAGGCGCGGTCGAAACAAAGACGGGTGGAACACCGCCGTTGATGCAGAGATTGGCGCAGGCCTTATGAGCAAGGCCGGTGCCGGGCTTCATCGCCCCGCCGCCGCACTTCCCATCGCAGATCTCGCCGGTCAGCCGCCACCTGCCAAGGTTTTTTGACGGGGAGGGATCGGGCAACGCGACCGCCTGCGGTTCGGCAGCCCTTAGATCGTCGCCTCCCCCGATCAACAGCATTTCCAGGTCTCCGCGCTTGACGAAGACGCCTCCCACTTGCGCGGCTTTCCCGGCCAGAGGCAATGCCCTGTCGTCAACGCCGAACTTGCCCGATCCCGCTAGCATGATGGCACGTGCAGGTCTCGATCCGGTCGCCGGCACACGAAGGATTGGATAAGGACTTGTTTCCATCGTTCCGATCAGATGTTCACCATGCAATTCGTCGGCATACCTTCCCGCTCCGGGGCTTTCCGTATTGATGGACAACAGGACGGAAGCTGAGGCCATACCGGCGACGAAGAACACAATGAAGCCGATCATCAGCGCCCTGACATCGGCCGGCACCTTCTTGAAATATCCAACGAAGAAGCCACGTTCGGCGGGTTTCAACATTAGGTTGTCCGCTCTTTGTTGGAGGTGGAGGATAGGAATTCGGCCGGGATTTGAACAGGATCGAGTTTCGTCCCCAGCGGCAACGGTTCTGGATCGACAAGGACTTCCGAGCCTTGCAGCCGGATGCGATATTTGCAGATGCGTTCCCGGAACGGCGGTGGCGAACAGCCGTCTTCGGGGCGATATTGATAACCGTGCCATGGGCAGGTAATGAAACCGAGAACGACCTTGCCTTCACCGATCGGTCCGTTCTGGTGTGAGCACACATTCGACACGGCCGACAGGCCACCCTTGGAGCGAAAGACGGCGATGCGCTCGCCGCCCGGAGAAGCGCCGATGATCGCCCTGCCCTCGGCAATCTCGGAGAGATTGCCGACAACGATCCAGGGCTCCTCCGGCGCCCTGGCCGAAGCGGCGGCATCTGCCCCAACCTCACGGTGCCCGGCGATCAGATGCAGTGTTGAGAGCAGCGCCAAGCCGCCGACCAGGAGCAGCCCAAGGGCGAGATCGTGGCGATCGAGCAGCGCCCCAAGCGCCACATGCAGGATGATCGCGGCATAGGCGAAATAGACACTCATGTGGATCGCCTTCCACAGGGGCGGCGTCAGAAAGGAGAGCCAGAAGTCGTGGCTGGTCACCGCGAGAATAGCCAGAATGACAAGCGCAAAAACGCCAAAAAGCTCGAAGGGAAAGCCTGCGACACTTGTGAAACTGGTGTTGCTGGTGAACAGTGCCGTCAGTTGCGGGGTCGGGCTGTAGGAAAAATACCAGCCCAGCACGTAATGGGCATGCGTCGCGGCAACGATGAAGGTCATCACGCCGAAGTGGCGCCTGTTGTAGAGCAGTGGAATGAAGCGTGTATCGATGCGGGCGAGCGGTCCGATCGCGAGCACGATCGTCAGCATCAAGAGAGCTAGCGAACCGAAAGCCCGCATGCGCTGTGTTGGAAGATCGACCTCGCGCAACGCCGGCGAGAGAAGTGGACCAGCTTTCAGGAAGATGAGAATGTAGACGACGATCCCGGCAAGCAGGACGCCATCGTAGATCATTTTGGTCCGGTTCCAGATGACCGGCTTGTAGGATACGCTCACGGGTGCCCTCCTCCAGCGACCTTGCCGTCGAGACGGATTGCCGGTGCGTCCACCGGCAGTTTCGGAGCGCTTGCAAAGATGATGGCCAGCAACAGCGGCAGAGCGACTGCAAGTCCGGTCCAAATCGCCGTATGGGCGCGACGATGGCGGCGCTGCATGTTACTGTCCTCCCTTCGCAAGGCTCAGCCAGCGCCAGATGACGACCGGCCAAAGGAGGACGAGGCCTGGAATGAGTAGAGGCCTCACCGCATAGGCATCATGTGCACCCGGATCGACCTTGTCGAAGCCATAAAGCAGGAACGCAGCGGCAACGATAAGTCCGATGCCGGCCCATAACATCAGCCCTGCGGAAATCGGATCGGACGGATCGAACATAAGCCGCTCACATGCGGCCCGTTGCGGGAATCGCGGCGCCCGTGACGACGCCTCCTGCCGGCGACACAAGAAACCCGATAAGCTTGGCGATATCGGCTGGGTGAACCCAACCGTCCGTCTTGGCGTTCGGCATCGCCGCCCGGTTTTGCGGCGTATCGATCGTGCCGGGCAGGATGCAATTGGCGGTGATGTGCTTCTCGCGATTCTCTGCGGCGATTGCCTCCGTGAGCCGGATGACAGCCCCCTTCGATGCGGCATAGGCTGCCTGATTGGCGCCAGCCTTCAATCCGGGTGCAGCTGCAATGTGAACGATACGGCCATATTTTGCGTCCCGCATTGGCTTCAGGACTGCGGCGCTGATCACATAAGCGGTCCGGGCATTCATCTGGAACATCTGGTCCCATTGATTGAGGCCCAATTCCTCGACCGGGCCGGTCTGGAAGCCCCCAACCGTGTTGACCAGCGCATCGAGTCGACCAAACACATCAAGCGTCCGTTGAACGGCGTGCTGACAGGCGGAAAGATCCGTTAGATCGATGCCGTCGAGATCCAGGATTTCGCCTCTTTGCCAGCCCGCCCGTCGTTCCTGATCCGGGAGGTGTCGTTCGACAGCTGCGACTTTCGCGCCGTTATCAAGTAACTCGGCCACAACCGCGCCACCGAGATTGCCGGCTGCGCCTGTCACCATCACGACAATCTTGTTTCTCGCTTCCTCATTCATGGCGACGTCCCTTCCAATCGGCTGATCAACATTGTGTCTGCCGCGTCATACGGATCGCATCATCGTTTTGTTACAGATGTTTTGAAATTTGTTCAGTGTCATTGCGCAACGGGCGAAATTTGCTGCGTCCGCGAAAAAATCTGTCGGCTCCCTGTAACGAACCCGGTCGCGCAATCGTACAGGCCTTTGTCAGACCCGAATTTCAGATCGAAGCCATCGAGATGAAGGGCTCTCGCCAAGGAGCAAAGTAGATGAAACGCGATGCATATGGTCTCACAACCAGCACGGACAGCAACGAGGCGCAACGGGCATTCGAGGGCGCAGTCTTCGGTGTGGCAACCCATCGCCCGAACACAGGTCCAGCACTGCAGATGACGCTTGCGGCCGATCCGCATCACGTTGCCGGTCACGCATTGAAGGGCTTTGCGAACTTGATCCTGGCGCGCTCGGAAACGGTGACGCCTGCCACTGACGCGTTGAAAGATGCGCGCGTGGCTTTGGCCGCGAAAAGTGGCGGTACGGGCGACGAGCGTCTTCTCGTCAAGGCGCTTGAGGCCGCTGTCGACGGCTCCTTCTCCCGGGCTGCCGACCTCCTCGACTACGGTTTCGAAGATCGTCCAACTGTCTTCCTGCCGTTCAAGATCTCGCAAGCCCTGCGCTTCATGTTGGGCGATGCGGGCGGCATGTTGAGCGCGAGTACGAGAGCAGTCGGGAGCCTCGACCTCAAGAGCAGTGGCGCCGGTTTTATTCTCGGCTGCCATGCCTTTTCTCTGGAAGAACATGGCCGTTATCAGGAGGCGCTCGACGTCGGGCAACGCGCCGTGGCGCTGCAGCCAGATGATTCCTGGGGGCTTCATGCGGTCTCACATGTCTTCGAAATGCGTGGCGATACGCAAGAGGGGATCGATTGGCTCGAAAGAAGCCGAAAGGCCTGGTCGCGCTGCAACAACTTCTCGTTCCACATGGCCTGGCATCTGGCTCTATTGCATCTAGAGCGCGGCGATCATGATCGTGTCCTGCAAATCTACGACGACGAGGTGCGGCCTCAGCAGACCGACGATTTCCGCGACATGGCCAACGCCGTTTCGCTCCTCTGGCGCATGCAGCAATCCGGGATCCATGTTGGCAGCCGCTGGATGGACGCTGCCGAAATTGCCAATCGGCGAAGGGCCGATACCACGTTGATCTTCGCCGCTCTGCACAATCTAGCGGCCATGGTCGCAATCGACGATCGCCGGGGTGTCGCCGAACTCGTTGCTCAAATCGACGCCAAAGCACTTGGCATGGATGATCAGGCGCGTGTTGCGGCCGAGATTGGCGTGCCGATGGCGCGCGTACTGGCCGGGCTCGACGCGCCCGCCGACCAACGAATGATTGATCGCATGGTGGCCAATCTGCCGAAGATCGGCGGCAGCAATGCGCAACGAGACTTTTTCGTGCTTGCCCTTGCCAAAGCCGTCGGACGCAGCGGCGACAACGCTGCAGTCTCGCGCATCGGGCAGATCCGCCAACGCCTCAAGGCGGACGACCGTCTCTTCCAGTCCATCGAGCAGTCGGTCGGCGTCAGCCTGTCGGCCTGAGATCATCCCCAAATAGGAGAAAAGTCATGACTATGATGGCAATGCAAAAGCCGGCAATTTTCCCGGAGATCCAGCCAAGCCTGGCGCGCACGATCGTGCTGGCGGGCCTCGCCGCGGACATCACCTGGGAGATCTGGGCGCGCGTCATCACACCGCTTTGGGTCGGTGGACCGCTGGAACCTGCAGCTCTCGTGCAGTCCGTCTTCGGTTTCAACAATCTGCTGGCTGCCGAGGCCATTCATGCCATCGTCGGTATTATCTTCTATCCGATCGGCTATCTCTTTATCGCCCGGCCGCTGCAGAGATTGATATTACCGAAGCTACCGCTGCTTTTGACGGGCATCGGCTTTGGCGTCGGCCTGTGGGTGTTTGCTCTTTATGTGATGGCTCATTTGTTCGCGGGACTGCCGCCATTTCTCGGCTTCATCACCCTGACCTGGGCCTCGCTTATCGGTCACGTCCTGTTCGGTACCGTCGTCGCGTTCGTCGTGCGCCTGACGGAACGCTGAAGGTGTCGTGGAGGAGACCTGCCCGGTCATACCATCCGCCGGGCAGGTTTCTCGTTTTTGAATAACCCCTACAAGGTGGCTCGTTTGTAATGTCTCAATCCAGACCTCCGGATCGCGTCGCCGATATCGTTGCCAAGACCCTCCGTGCACATCAGGTCCGTCACGCATTCGGCGTGCCTGGTGGTGAAGTCGTCACACTGATCGACGCTCTGCAGGCGGCGGGAATAACGTTCAACCTGACACGCCACGAGACGTCTGCCGCCATCATGGCAGCGGGCGCCAGCACGATCAGCGGCAATCCCGAGCTTCTGGTGACGACGGTTGGGCCGGGTCTTGCGAATGCAGTCAACGGAATTGCCGACGCCGTTCAGGAGCGTGTTCCGCTGGTCGTTATTTCCGGTATCGTCGATCGAGGGACACGGGCTCGCTATACGCATCAGGTGATCGATCACGCCCAGCTTCTGCGCCCGCTCGTCAAGGCCTCTTTCGAAATCGAGCCGGAAAGTGCGGCCTCCACTGTGGCGCGCGCCTTGGCGATCGCAACGACGCAACCCATGGGGCCGGTGCACCTGGACCTCTCACCCGCGGTTGCTGCAAGCTTGAGCCCCAGCGCGTTCATCCCCGAGGCTCCAAAACGGTTCATCACCCCTGCTTCCGTCACGGACCCCGGTGTTCGCCTCCTTGCAGAGCGAGTTCGTAGGGCGGACCGTCCCGTGCTTCTTGTCGGACTTGAAACTGCGCGCAGCCAGGCCGGCCCTGCAATACAACATCTGGCGGAGACGATCGGAGCACCTGTCATCACGACCTACAAGGCCAAGGGAATCATCCCCGAAGACCATCCGTTGGCTCTCGGCGGCGCCGGACTATCACCGCTTGCGGATAAAATCCTTCTTCCTCTCATCGAGAAAGCGGATCTGGTGCTTGCATTCGGCTACGATCCGATCGAGATGCGGCTCGGTTGGCTGGATTTCGTGTCCGACCAGACGAAGCTCGTCGATATTTCCAGAACTCTTCCCGACCACGGCATGCATCACGCCGGCATGTGGATTTCGGCGGAAACGAGAAGCATGTTGCAGGCGCTCAACGATTCGCTCGTCGAGCGAAAAGGCTGGACGGGCGGTGAGCCTGCCGAGGCGAAAGCGGCGCTCGATCGCGTTTTTTCGACGAAGGACGCCTGGGGTCCGCACGCCATTGTCGATCACCTGAATGAAGCAGCCGGGACAGACGGTCTGGTCACGGTCGACAGCGGTGCTCACCGTATTCTGCTCTCGCAAAAATGGTCGGCCAAAACACCACTCTCCCTCCTGCAGTCGGCAGGCTTCTGCACGATGAACGCAGCACTGCCGTTGGCGATCGGTGCCAAGGTCGCCGATCCCACGCGACGGGTCTTTGCAGTCATGGGGGACGGTGGCCTGGAGATGGGCATCGGCGAACTTGCAACCCTTCGCGATCTTAACCTGCCGGTGACGATCGTCCTGTTTCAGGATCGCAGCCTGGCGCTGATCGCGATGAAACAGGCATCCGCCGGCCTCGCCCCAGCGGGGGTCGCCCTCGGTGAAACAGATTTTGCTGCCGTCGCATTTGGGTTCGGTGGCTATGGCGTGAATGTGGAGACGATCGATGACTTCCGTAAGGAGCTTGAAGCTGCCGGCAGACGCAAGAGTTTCAGCCTCATCGCCTGCAGATTCGATGCCAGCGCCTACGACGGCGCCTTCTGATGCCACACCGGCGATAGCGCCAGCCGGGCAAAAGACAAAGCGTCCCCGCGACTCACGCCTCGACTTCTTCCGTGGCGTCGGCATGCTGATCATCCTGCTTGCGCATATACCGAGCGACGGCTGGGCGCTTTGGATCCCTGCACGCTTCGGCTTCTCGGACGCCACGGAGATGTTCGTCTTTCAATCCGGCATGGCCTCAGCCATCGCATTCGGCTCGACCTTTGACCGCAACGGCGCCATCGCGCTGATTGCCCGCGTCGCCCAACGTATCTGGCAGATCTTCTGGGCGCATATTGCCGTCTTCATCGTGGTTGCCGCCATCATGGTGGTCGCCGGAACGCGCTATGACGGCGTCACCTATGTCGACAGTCTGAATCTGGTACCGTTCATGAAGGATCCTGGCCATCTGCTGGTCGGCTTGCTGACGCTGACTTACGTGCCGAATTATTTCGATATCCTGCCGATGTACATCGTCATCCTGGCGCTGATGCCAGTCATGATCTTCGCTTCGAAAGCCAACCGATACTTGCCGTTTCTGCTGATGATCGTTCTGTGGATTGCCACACAGTTTGGCCTGACTCACCTGCCGGCCGAACCTTGGTCGGACCGCCCCTGGTTCTTCGATCCGTTCGGCTGGCAGTTTCTCTTCTTCACCGGTTTCTTTCTCATGCGAGGAAATCTGCCGGCACCGGACTACGACCTCCGCCTGATGGCGCTTGCGATTGTCCTCGTGATTGCGACGGTGCCTTTCGCGTGGGTCCGTTTCCAGGAAGTTCACCCCTTTTTCCAGATGGCCGCAGCGCGGATCGCTCCGTTGACCGATAAATCAGATTTCGGCATCCTTCGCTTCGTTCATTTCATGGCGCTTTGCTATATCGCCGTCCACTTGGTTGGAGAAAAGGGATCCCGTCTGCGCGGTCCGGTCGTACGTGTGTTGACCGTTGTCGGGCAGCAATCGCTCGCCGTCTTCATCACCGGCATGGTCATCGCCCAACCGATCGGTATCGCACTTGATCACGCCGGCCGCACGAGCGGCGCCGAAGTCATCGGCAACCTGTTTGGCTTCGCGACTCTGATCGGCACCGCCTATCTCGTCCGTTGGTTCAAAGCGTCTCCCTGGAAATCGTGAGGCATCGATGCCCAATCATCAAAAACCCGCCAGCCTCGAAGGTTTGCGCATCCTCGACCTCTCGCGCATCCTTGCCGGGCCGACGGCAGCACAGCTTCTCGCCGATCTCGGCGCTGATGTCATCAAGGTCGAACGGCCGGGCGCCGGTGACGATACCCGCGGGTGGGGGCCACCCTTCGTCCCGAATGCGGATGGCAGCGACAGCGATCTCAGCGCCTACTTCCTGTCTGCCAACCGCAACAAGCAGTCGATCGCGATCGATCTTGCGACCGATGAGGGGGTGGCCCTCGTCAAACGGCTGGCGGCGATTTCCGATGTCGTCATCGAGAATTACAAGCCGGGGGATCTTGCCCGACGCGGCCTCGGCTACGAGGACATTAAGAAGGTCAAGCCGGATATCGTCTGGTGCGCGATTTCCGGCTTCGGCCAGACGGGGCCTTATGCCGATCGCACGGGCTATGATTTCCTGATCCAGGCGATGGGCGGGATCATGAGCATCACGGGCGACAGCGACGCCAATGGCGGCCGGCCGGTCAAGGTCGGTCTCGGGATCGCGGATGTGATGTGTGGCATGTATGCAACTGTCGGCATCCTGGCGGCCCTTCGCCATCGCGATCACACCGGAGAGGGCCAATACATCGACCTCGCCCTTTACGACGCGCAGGTCGCCTGGCTGATCAACGCCGCAACGAACCATCTTGTGTCCGGCAAGATACCCGTACGGATCGGCAACAGGCATCCGAACATCGCGCCGTATCAGACTTTCGCAACGGCTGACGGCGAAATCGCAATTGCAGTCGGAAACGATCAGCAGTTTGTCCGTTTCTGCCAAGCCATCGGCATGCCGGAGCTTGCCGGCGACGAACGTTTCGCCCGCAACCGCGAAAGGGTCATCAACATCGATGCACTGGATGGAATGGTGACCACCGCCCTGCGCGCCGACACGGCAGAAAACTGGGAGCAGCGGCTCATTGCAGCCGAAATACCCGCCGGTCGAGTGGCAACGATCGATCAGGTCGTTTCCAATCCGCACACACTGGCGCGCGAGATGGTGGTAGAGATGCCGACGCAAGACGGACGGCCTCTGCGGCTTCTTGGAAATCCTCTGAAAATGTCGGCGACGCCGGTGCGCTTTGATCGGGCTCCCCCTCATGTTGACCAGGATCGCCACGATATCCTGCAGTTGCTGCGCGACAGCGAGGACAACGCAGCATCATAAGGTAATCGCTTTCGGAGAACTGCCAAACTCAGTGACCGTCAAAGTGTTCTGTCACGCTACGGGCGCCTTGCGGATCGCGCCGCACTACTGAATCTTGCTCAGCGCGCCAGAAGGCTATGGCCAGGACGCGCATGCTTTGCTCGCAGATCGCAAAACCTGTAAGCGCCAGGCCGCTACGCGACATGCCGCGCCGGCTGGCCTGCATAGTCGACCATTGCGCGAAGCAAGCTATCTGCGTCTTCAGGTTCGGCATCCAACAGTTCGGCAAGGGCCACATTGATTTCCCGCCTGTTCCAGCCGATGGCGGTCGCACGATCGATCAGATTGTTGAGATCAGTGACAATCGATCTTTGACAATCGCGAAGTCGGTCGGGATGGCGATGGGAAATGCGAGGTGCAGAAATGATGACTTGGACCTAAAATGGCTTCGATGTTCCGCCCGCCCATTTACACGGACGGGCAGTGCTTGGTAATGGCGCCAGTCAGGGGGCGGGTTGGGCCCTCACAGCGTCCCAATTGGCATTTGCCTTTTTGATGTAGCCGCCAATATCCGACCGCCAGGTCTTTGCGACCTCGTCGTTGTAGTTGAGATAGAGCTTGTCATTGACGACGGTAAACGCCTGCGGCTGGGTAGGCGCTTTGTGGCCTTCAGCCGTGCCGAAGGCGCAGTACCCGCCATATTGTGGTGCGTAGTGTTCCGGGTTTTTCGCGAAGGCATCACGATGCGCGGCGGACGCGAAGTAGAAGGTGGCGCCTTTGTAGGAGGTCGAAAACTCTTGGCTTCCCTTCACAGGCTTATGGTCAGTGAAATACGCGACCGCATCATAACCGTTGATGGCAGCGCCATTGGTAGCGTAGATCTCATCGGCGAAAGCGATCGACGCAGTAGACAATGCAAGAAGGGCTGCCGCCGCCATCGGCAGAATACGCTGGACGAAGAAGGTCATGGTCTTTCCTTTGCAGTTGAGACGAACGCTCTCAATACGCAGGCGACAGGCGAGACGTTACCGCTCGCAGTGTTCACGAAGTCGTGCGTTCCGCGCAGAGATTCTATTGCGAGCACATCGCAAGCGCGACCTGAGCCCGAAGCTGCCGGATTTCACGATCCTTCTCGGCCGATTCACGCAGCAACTGATCGAAGCGGGCTTCGGTCGCCCGAGCGATCTCCCAGAATGTCACCGTGAAAATAATCGGAGTCGCGGAAGCCGGGTCGTGGCTGCGGGATTGCTCCTGCCGCGATGGTTCCTCGGCTGTCGCCTTCCCCCAAACTTTCAGAGTGCAGTCACCGCCAACATCGATCCGAGCGACGGCTTCAACCGTTGCATCCGTCCTGCCCGCGGCATGGCGAAATGCAGTTGCCCCGACATGAACTCGCAGCGTCGAAGCATCGATCACGTGCGGCAGCAACGCGCCAGCCGTTTCAACCTCGAAAACGATGCCCGGACGAACGCGAGAAAAATCGATCGGAAAGTCGCGATGGGACTGAATGAGGTGGGCAATGCTTGGTGTAATCAGCTGTCCCCAGACAGCCGCGCCGTCTCCAAAGTGATGGACGATGGCGTGGCCCATGCTGGGGCATACGACGGAATGAAGCATGATCAAGTTCCTTTGTAACGCAGGGCCCGAACCTCTCGGTCAGATCTCGCCAGGCTGAACGGCCTTGCTGCCGACTAGTTCGCAAGATTCCGGCCAGTTGTTACAAGGAGCTTCAGCTAATTTTCGGGAAAAGGATCATCTTGGAAAGCCAATGGCCGTCAGGCCCGCATCGAGCATGTCGGCGTGGGCTTCGTGGCCGCCGTTGTGGATGCACATGATGCTGTCGCCCCGGATGCAGCCGGGAACATCGTCGCACTTGATGCCGTCGAGCGTGATCGTCTTGGCGTCCTTCACATCGCATTTTGCCCGCGCACGCAGAATAGCCATGCTGTCATAGGCATTTCCCTGCTGAAAATTCGCGCCAAGAGCGCGTCCGGCAAGTGGGAAGGTCTGGTCGGCCGTACCGTGAAAATGGATGGTGGGCGGAACCTCTGCAACACAATCCTCGGCTTTTGGAAGGGGATCCCAGAACACCCCGGAGAAAGTAAGCAAGGCAACCGCCTTTTCCCCTTGCTGACAAGCGGTGTACCAAGCCATCGAGGCGCCGATGGAAAATCCCCCGATCACCGTTTTATCCGGCGTGAAGCCGTAGCGTTGCCTCAGGTCCTCGAGGACATCGGCAATGAATTGCTTTTCGTCTCTCCCCGGGCGGGCGCTGTTTGGAAACGACCAGTTCCCATTGATGCCGTCTACCGCCACAAAAGCGAGATGATGTGACGTGGTCGTATCGACGAGAGGCCGTTGTTGCATTTGCAGTTCGGCCGAACTTTTGTAGCCGTGAAAGAAAACGTAGGCGCCCCGGATATCGCCATTTTTCGGCAACTCGATCCGATAATCTCCGTCCTTCAACGGACAGGCCACGGAGCCGCCGCAAGGAACCGCAGCGAGCGAGGGACTCGACATCGCAGCGAGTGCCAACCACCAGAATAAAATGGATCTAATCACCAGCAGGCTCCTCCGTAAGCGTTTGACCGGAGAATGCGTAGAGCCTTAGACGAACGCATACAATTTCCGCCAGATCAAATTAACGAGAGACGTCCGGTACAACGGTATCGGTCGAGCTTGTCTCGACAGGCTTCATCTTTGGATGAGATAGGAGATTCCGCCCTTTAGATGAGAGGTTGCGTTGACAACGCCGGCCAATCCTACGCGCTTTGCGCAACAACCACTGATCCTGCGAAATCGGCGAAGGCACGCGCTTTCGCACTTGCCAACCTGCCGGTCGGGAAGACAGCCCAAAGATCGATCCTTGGAAGTTCCCAGTCTTCCAGGACGCGCCGCACCGTGCCGTCGGCTAATTCCGGCGCAAACATCCAGTCGGAAGCAACCGCCAGGCCCATATGCGACAAGACGGCGGTTCGGATGCCTTCCGCGGCACTGAACCGGGCCCTGCCGGTGACGGCCACGGAAGCTTCCGTTCCCTCACGGCTGAAGATCCAGTTGTTGCCAAGCTGGGTATAGACGACGGCCTGGTGGGCCGCGAGATCAGCCGGCACGAGCGGCATGCCGTGACGTTCGAGATAGGCGGGCGTCGCCATCACGGAGCGGCGACCGGTGGCGAGCCTCCTCGCTACGGCAGAGGAATCGGCGAGCTCGCCCATTCTCAGCGCCACGTCTATACCCTCGGATATGAGGTCGATGACGCGATCGTCCAGGACGACGTCGACGTCGAGATCCGGATGGCTGTCCATGAACTGTGACAGATGCGGCAGGACCATGATCCTGGCAAAGGTGGTCGCTGCGCAGATCCGGAGGCGGCCCGACAGGCCCGCGCCAGAGCCCTTTGCTTCCAGCTCCGCCTCGTCGGCTTCCTGGATTGCTGTTCTTGCCCGCTCAAAGAAACGCAAGCCTGCATCGGTCGGCGTCAGGCCGTGGGTGGAGCGGATGAGAAGGCGGACCTGCAGGCGATCCTCCAGTTGCGCGATTGTTTTCGAGATCGCCGGCTGGCCGACGCCGATCTGGCGAGCCGCCGCTGAGAACGACCCCGTCTCCACCACCCGCACGAAGGCGGTCATCGCCTGTAGTCTGTCCATTGCCTATTCTCCTTCGGAATAAGCGTTATCGCCTCGACGCGCCTGCCGCAAGGTGAGAGGAATGGTCATAACTGCCTCCAACGGAACACGATCCGATGGAGATGAACGATGATCGAAGTCCACGCCTTTGCCACTCCGAACAGCGTCAAAGTGCTGATCGCGCTTGAAGATATGGGGCTGCCTTACACGCTGAAGCCGGTGAACGTTCGCAAGGGTGAACAGAAAACCGAAGCGTTTCTTGCTCTTAACCCAAACGGCAAGGTGCCGGTCCTGGTTGATGGCGGTTTCGTTCTGACCGAGAGCGCCGCGATCCTCGTTTACCTCGCCGAGAAGACCGGCAAGCTCCTGCCGCAGGATGGTATCGGCCGCGCCCGCGTCTTCGAACAGCTCTTCTTCCATGCTTCTGGCTTGAGCCCGGCCTTCGGCAACGCTGGCTTTTTTAAACGCTCGTCGCCCGAACCGCAGCCGATTGCCGAAGCCCGCTTCACCACCGAAGCCGAACGACTCCTCGGGCTGCTGGACGCCAAGATCGCGTCACAGCCTTTCGTGGCCGGTGAGGAGTTCACGATTGCCGACATCGCCCATTTCGGCTGGATGTCGCGGATACGATTTCCTGGCCTGACCCTCGATGGCCACCCAAACCTTTCCCGCTGGTTCGAAACCGTGGCTGCACGCCCCGCCGTCCAGCAGGCCACTGCTAGGGCCGAAGCCCTTGTGCCCGTCGCCTGATCGCCCCACCCACCAATTCCACCAGACACACAGGAGTACACCCATGTCCAAATTTGAATCCTACAAGAACAGCTTTCCGAACGCCCGCCTCACCCGCTCGCCAAGCGGTGTGCTGGAGGTCGCGCTGCACACCGACGGCGGCAAGCTCGTCTTCAATGGCCACACCCATGAGCAGTTCGTCGATCTCTTCCACCAGATCGGCGCTGATAGCGAGAACCGCGTTGTCATCCTGACCGGCTCGGGCAACGCCTTCATGGACGCCATCAGCCCCGACGGCTTCGATTTCTTTTCACCCCGCGGCTACGACAAGATCTTTCGCGAGGGCCGCAAGGTCCTGATGAACATCCTCGACATCGAGGTGCCGATGATCACGGCGCTCAATGGCCCGGTCCTTCTGCACTCGGAATATGCGCTTTTGACAGACATCATTCTTGCCACGCCGGAGACTGTCTTCCAGGACAAGCCGCATTTCGATTTTGGGATCGTACCCGGCGACGGCGTCAACCTGCTTTGGCCGGAAGTGATCGGAAGCATCCGCGGCCGCTACTTCATCCTGACCCGCCAAGTGCTGGATGCGGCGACCGCCAGGGACTGGGGCGTCGTCAACGAGATCGTCCCGGCTGATAAATTGCTCGCCCGTGCTCATGAGATTGCCGAGGGCATTGCCGCCCTTCCGCCGCTGACCTCCAGCTACACCCGCATTGCCCTGACCCAGAAGCTGCGGCGGATCATCGATCAGGACACAGGCTATGGCCTCGCGCTCGAAGGCATCAGCGCCGCGGAAGTCGCCCGCTCCATGGCCGCCAACGGCTGAGCAATCCCCCATTCATCTCCGGACTTCAGGGCAGTTCCCGAAGTCCGGCATGCTCGAAACCGAAACTCACCTCAATCCAAGGAGAATGACCGTGACCCTGCAATCCAAGCTCGACGCCTTCAAAGCTGATTTCGAAGCCGGCAAGCCGCCCTATAACGTACCTTATTCGGTGATCGAGACGATGCGCCGCGCCACCGCCGAGCTGATTGCCTCAGGTGCGGCACAGAAGGCGCTGAAGGCTGGCGACAAGCTGCCGGAATTTTCACTCTCCGACCCCGAGGGCAATCCGGTCTCGTCTGCCGATCTCCTGGCACACGGCCCGCTGGTGATCAGCTTCTATCGCGGCGTCTGGTGCCCCTATTGCAATATGGAGCTTCAGGCTTTGCAGGAAGCGCTGCCGCAGTTCGAGGCGCTTGGCGCAAAGCTTGTCGCCATCTCGCCGCAAAACTCGGTCAACAGCCGCAAGTCGGTGCGCCAGAACAATCTGACCTTTCCGATCCTGTCGGACCCGCAAAACGATGTCGCCGCCGCCTTCGGCCTGCGCTTCGAGATGCAGGACTACTTGGTCGATCTCTACGAGTCACTGAAAAACGACCTTCCGGCCTTCAATGGCGACCCGAGCTGGACCCTGCCGATGCCTGCCCGCTACGTCATCTGCCAAGATGGCGTGGTCCTCTACGCCGAAGTGAACCCGGACTATACCCGACGTCCCGAGCCGGAAGACATGCTGCCGGCATTGCGCCGCGCAGCAACCCGTACTGCCGCCTGATCCGATCCACACCAGAGCACCCTGCCTCGTCGGAGGTGGGGTCGAGGATTGTCCCATGAAGAGAAGATTTTTAATTACTGGCGCCAGCAAGGGCATCGGCCTTGCTCTGGCGAACCGTCTCGCCCAACAGGGCCACGAGGTTATCGGCGTCGCCCGCAATGCGACCGATGGCTTCCCTGGCCGTCTCCATCCTCTCGATCTTTCCGACCGCGCAGCCGGCGACGAACTTACGGCCATTGTCCGCGCGAGCGAGATCGACGGGATCGTCAACAATGTCGGGCTTGTGCGAGCAGAGCCGCTGGGCGATATCGCTGTCGAGACGCTCGAAGAAGTGATGCGCGTCAATCTGCATCCGGCTCTGGTTGCGACCCAGGCGGCACTCCCTGGCATGCGCACGCGCGGCTGGGGCCGGATCGTCAACATCTCCAGCCTCACCGTCCTCGGCAGTGTGCAGCGGACCAGTTATGCCGCCGCGAAGGCGGCACTGGTCAGCTTCACCCGAAGCTGGGCACTAGAACTCGCTGCCACAGGGATCACGGTCAACGCAGTTTCGCCAGGCCCAACGGAAACGGAGCTGTTCAGGGCCAACAACCCGGCCGGAAGCGGCGGCGAGGCCCGTTATCTCTCCGCTGTTCCGATGGCCCGCTTTGGCAAACCCGAAGAGATCGCCGCGGCGATCGCCTTCCTCCTGTCGCAAGACGCCGCATTCATCACCGGTCAGACGCTGCATGTCGATGGCGGTGCCTCAATCGGGAAGGCGTTGGCGTGAACGAATTCCGTCGCCCGCGTCTCGTTCAGCCGAGGTCATGTCACCACGGCAGAGACGCGTTGAAGCGATCGACGTAGCGCAGGCCGGGTTTACCCCTTTTTGCCTCGACCATATCGACGACGAGCGGGATGCTCTCTTCAATTGAAAGCAAGGCATCCGAGCCGCCCATTTCGGTGCGGACCCAGCCTGCAACGACAAGGAGCAACGTGTGACGCTCCTCCTCATGCTGAACGGTGTAGCCCTTCATCAACATGTCGAGCGCCGCCTTGCTGGAAGAATAGAGTTGCCAGGATCCCTTGGCGTTTTGGATGCTACCAAGTTCCGACGTCATGATGGCGATTGGCCGCGCAGATCTTACAGTCGCCGAAGGTCAAGCGCACGCAAGATTATATCACCGGCCGCTACGGCTGATACGCATTTTGTCACGGAAAGTCTGCGTTCCTACCGGCCCGCTAATTGCCTACCAAACCCTTGCGCCGGCCAAGTCGCCTCTTGTTCTCTGGCAGGTAGGAAGAGGACGGTCACCGGATATTGCCGACATCGGAGGTTCCGCCATCTCTGAACAGACTGTCCCACTGGGAGCCATTGGCGGAAAACTCGCCCCGAGATTGTGGATATCCTGCCACAGCGCCTGGATCTTGACGATGTGCTCACCGATCGCAGTCGGCGCACCAAGCTTCACCTTAGATAGGGCGCGGCCAAGGAATGGTCGGCGTCAGGATGAGTGTCGAGAATCCATATGATCTCGATGCCGATCCCTTCACATACAGTAGGGTTTCATCGGCGCGGGCTTATCGACGGCGCATGCCGGAGCATCGTCTCCGAGCGCCGGATCGACGAAGGCACCTTTCATCGTATCCGGGTTGTGGAAGACATATTGCAGCTTCCCTTCGGCTTGTCCCAGAACGACTGGACGATTGGATAGGACATTGTCCTGATCACGCCGCGTGGGGCGCAGCGCCCGAAAGCTGCGTGAAGGCCTCGAGCGCCTGAGCGGCATACATCAGCGAGGGACCAGCTCCCATGTAGACAGAGACACCCATGGTTTCGACGATTTCTTCGCGGCTTGCGCCAGCTTTTGCTGCACCCTCGGCATGATAGGCGATGCAGGGTGCACAACGCGTGGCGACGCCGATGGCAAGTGCGATGAGTTCCTTGGTCTTGTGATCGAGCGCCGTCCCGGAATGAGCGGCTTTAGACAGATCAGAAAAAGACTTCATGACATCCGGTCCAGCCTGGCGAAGATCCTTGAGGGCGCCATTCATATTTTCGATCAGAGCCTGCCAATCCTGTACCATCTGCCTCATCCTTTCGACCGGCGCCTCGCCCGGTATTGTTGATCTGGTTTTCAGTCGGCCTGTTCGAGCCGGGCCCAATGCGCCATCTCGCCGAGAAACCCTCCGGTCGATACCGGCGGAGAGGTTCCTCCAGGAGCAGAGACAGCCTGCGACATTGGAAGGACTTGCGATGAACCAGCGCCGCAGAAGACTTGCATCAGCATCTTCATGACGACGGCGACGCGGTCGTCGGCGATCGAGTAATAAACCTGGCGAGATTCGCGCCGTGTCTGGACCACTCCTGCCTGTCGCAGCTCGGCCAGTTGCTGTGAGAGCGCTGGCTGCTTGAAGTCCAGATCCTCCTGGATTTCGCCGACGGAGCGCTCCTTCTGCGTAATGTGACACAGCAGCATCAGTCGGCCTGGCGTGCCGAACAGGCGCATGAAGTCGGCTGCCTCGACCACTTTTTCCTGCATCATCTCGAATGAAAGAGTGGGATCGTTCATGCGCGGCGCTCCCGGTAATACCAGGACTGGCCGTCGGCCATCTGCTCGGCATCGTCCACGGTAGCAGCTGCAGGCTCGACAAGCGCATCGCCGGGGTGCCAGCCCTCGGGTGTCAGAGCGCATTCACGCTGCGACGTCTGCAGGGCCTCGACCAGACGCAGCAGTTCCTCGACGGAACGACCGACATTCATCGGATACCAGACGATGGCGCGGATGACGCCTTCCGGGTCAATCACATAGGTTGCGCGAACCGTACCGCTGTTCTCGGATGAGGCATCCAGCATGCCGTAAGCTCCGGCGACCACCATCGCCGAATCCTCGATCAGCGGGAAGCGCACCTTGACGCCAAAGCTACGCTCAATGTCGCGGAGCCACGCGACGTGAGCGTAAAGGCTATCAACCGAAAGCCCGAGCAGATCGCAGTTCAACTTCTCGAACTTCTCCTGCGCCCTGGCGAGCGCGATGAACTCGCTGGTGCAGACGGAGGTAAAATCCGCCGGGTGCGAGAAGAACAACAGCCAGCGCCCGCGATAGCTCGAAAGCGAGATTTCGCCGGCTGTCGAGCGCGCGGCAAAACCTGGCGCCTTGTCGTTCAGGCGAAGCGCCACCGGCGCTTCCTGCTGGTTCGAATTCATCGCATCCATTTCCAATCTCTTCCGCCGATAAAGTCCTGCCCTGGCTATAGCGGAGGCTCAGTTTCATGACTATTGAAAATACATACTTGCATAGTTATTGTAAATATGTATTTTATAGCTCTTATCAGGAGGCAGACATGGCCGACATCGCAGTTGATATCCCCCTCGCTCACGCGTCAGCCGTTGTTCACGGCTCGCTCGAGGATCCGGGAAAACGCGCTCAAGTGCGTTCGTTCTTTGATCCCGCGACATTTACGATCAGCCACGTCGTTAGAGACCCGGGCTCGAGCGCATGCGCGATTATCGATAGCGTCCTCGATTACGATGCAGCGTCCGGGCGGACCAAGAACGTATCCGCGCAAGCGCTCATCGATTACATAAAATCTGAAACTCTCGAAGTGCAGTGGCTGCTTGAGACGCATGCTCATGCAGATCATTTGTCGGCCGCACCGTTTCTACAGAAGGAAATCGGCGGGCAGCTGGCTATCGGCCGGGAAATCATCCGCGTTCAGGAGGTTTTCGGAAAGATCTTTAACGCAGGTACCGAGTTTCAGCGCGATGGCAGCCAGTTCGATCAGCTGTTTCAGGACGGCGACCGCTTCAAGATCGGCAATCTCGATGCGACCGTCCTGCATGTCCCAGGTCATACGCCAGCCTGCCTCGCCTATGTCGTCGGTGATGCCGTCTTCCCCGGCGATACGATGTTCATGCCGGACTATGGCACGGCACGCTGCGACTTTCCCGGCGGCGATGCCCGGACCCTCTATCGCTCCATCAAGCGGCTAACGCGGTTGCCGGATTATGCCCGTATGTTCATGTGCCACGACTACAAGGCGCCCGGTCGTGACGACTATGCGTGGGAAACGACTGTGGGTGCAGAGCGCACCGGCAACGTCCATGTCCACGAGGGCGTCAGCGAAGACGAATTCGTTACGATGCGCAACGCCCGTGACGCGACGCTTTCAATGCCCAAGCTCATCCTGCCATCGGTGCAAGTCAACATGCGCGGCGGACAGATGCCGCCGGCCGAGGATAATGGCGTGCATTACCTCAAGATCCCGGTCAACACTCTCTAAAATCGACTGGCATTCCCAATGTCTGACCTTAGCTTCATCTGGCTGCTCTCGTGACCTCCTTGTCGGCCTTTCGGCAGCGCCCCGGTTCGGCAATCGCATCACTCTTCACGGGTCGCTGGGAGGCGGCCCTGTTCGCCGTGGCCATGTTGGCCGCCATGTTCGCCTATCGCATCGTCTCGTCCCGGCAGGTCGCGCCGCTTCGGGCTCACTGAAGGAAGAAGCCTCATGGATATTCGCAAAGTCGACGACAGCATCAGTGTCGCGCCGCAGATGAAACTTGAAGACGTGCACGAACTCGCCCGCCTCGGTTTCAAGTCGATTATCTCCAACCGGCCGGATGGCGAAGAAGATGGTCAGCCGAATGCCGACATGGTCTGCATGGCCGCAGAAGGCGCCGGCCTTGAATTTCGACATATCCCTGTCGTCGCATCCAGCATCGGCGATCGCTCCGTGGCACTATTTGGTGAGGCGATGAAGGACCTGCCAAAGCCCATACTTGCCTTCTGCCGGTCGGGAACGCGTGCTGCGACCCTTTGGGCGCTTTCGCAGGCGCCGGAGATCGGAGGCGATGCCGCCCTGAAAGCCACCAAAGCCGCCGGATACGACCTGTCGAAGCTTCGCCCCCGTCTGTTTCCAATGCCTGATGCGAAAGATCTGAAAGCCGCATCGGCCTGCGATGTGCTGATCGTCGGCGCGGGAGCTGCGGGGATTGCCACCGCCGCCAGCCTGCTGAAGCGACGCAAATGCCTTAATATCGTGCTTGTCGATCCCTCTGAGCGGCACGCCTACCAACCCGGATGGACCATGGTCGGCGGCGGTATCTTCAAGCCCGAAGATACCGTCCGGCCCATGGCCGATGTGATCCCGCACGGAGTCAGATGGGAAAAGGCGTCCGTCGCCGAGTTCGACCCCGAGCATGACTGCGTTGTCTTGTCCGACCATCGCCGCATCAACTATCGCATGCTGGTCGCGGCTCCGGGCATCAAGTTGAACTGGGCGGCAATCGAGGGTCTGGAGGAAACACTCGGCCGTAATGGCGTCACCTCCAACTACCGATACGACACCGCGCCCTATACCTGGTCATTGGTTCAGAACCTCAAGGGCGGCCGCGCCCTGTTCACGCAGCCCTCCATGCCGATCAAATGCGCCGGCGCGCCCCAGAAAGCGATGTATCTCTCCGGCGATCACTGGTTCCGCCAGGGCCGGATCAACGACATCACCATCGAGTTCCACAATGCCGGACCGGTCCTGTTTGGCGTCAAGGAATACGTCCCGGCGCTGATGGAATATGTCAAAAGGTATCGGGCTGACCTGAACTTCGGATCGAAGCTGCTTTCGGTGGACGGACTGAAGAAGGAGGCTCGTTTTGCCCGGACAGCGGCAGACGGCACTGTCACTGAGGAGACGCTCGCATTCGATATGATCCATATCTGTCCACCACAGGTCGCGCCAGACTTCGTACGCAACAGTGCGCTCGCCAATCAGGCTGGATGGATCGAGGTTGACGAGGTGAGCCTCCAGCACAAGCGCTACCCGAACATATTCTCGCTCGGCGATGCTGCGGCCACCTCGAACGCGAAGACGGCTGCAGCCGCCCGCAAGCAGGCCCCGATCGTCGCTGAAAACGTGCTTGCCGCGCTCGACGGAAAACCGACGCGGGCGGCCTATGACGGGTATGGTTCCTGCCCGCTCACCGTCGAGCGCGGAAAGATCGTGCTCGCCGAGTTCGGCTATGGCGGCAAGCTGCTGCCGACCTTCCCGACCTGGTTAATCGACGGCACCAGGCCATCGAGCCTTGCCTGGTATCTGAAGGCAGAGGCTCTGCCACCGATCTACTGGCACGGCATGCTGAAGGGCCGCGAGTGGCTTGTCAGTCCGGAACTCAAGGAGAATGCTGCCTGACGGGTAGCTTCGGAATAAGCGCATGATGCTCGATCCGCTGCAATATGGCCTCGGAGCCTTCTCGGGAGGATTGGTCGGATTCACGCTCGGTCTTTTTGGCGGCGGTGGCTCGATCCTGGCTGTCCCGCTGATGGTCTACGTCGTCGGCGTGCCGAGCGCACATCTGGCGATCGGCACCAGCGCGTTCGCCGTCGCCGCCAACGCGTTTGCCAACCTTGTCGGCCATGCAAGGCTTGGCAACGTCAAATGGCGCTGCGCCGGCGTTTACAGCGTTGCGGGTGTCGTCGGCGCCTTCATGGGCTCAAGCTTCGGCAAAATGGTCGATGGCCAAAAGCTGCTCATCCTGTTCGCCCTGCTGATGCTGGTCGTCGGCGTGCTGATGTTTCGCAAACGCGGCGCGGAGGGAAATCCCGGCGCCCAATGCTCACGTGAGAATATACACAAAGTGGCAGGATTCGGTGGCCTGACAGGCATCTTCTCGGGCTTCTTCGGAATTGGCGGAGGTTTCCTGATTGTGCCAGGACTGATCGCATCGACCAATATGCCGATCCTCTACGCCATCGGCTCGTCGCTTGTCGCCGTCACGGCCTTCGGTCTGACCACCGCGCTGAACTACGCGTTTTCAGGCTATGTGGATTGGCTACTCGCGGCGATCTTTATCGCGGGCGGCGTCCTCGGCGGCGTCGCAGGCTCATACCTCGCCAGGCATCTCGCAGCGCGCAAGGGTACGCTCAACAGCCTATTTGCCACCTTAATTTTGGTCGTCGCCGCCTACATGCTCTACCGGAGCCTCGGCTCGGCATTGCACGCCTGACGAACACCGGGGAATTCGTCGTTCTGACGCTAACATCGCTCACCTTCATCGGCATCATACCAGGCACTGGCTGTTCGGCGCATCGTTCACGGCAACCTCGATGACCGGCTTCACCGCGCTTGCTGCTGGTGGAGAAGGAGAAAGCAGCAACCACGCTCGCATGTTTGGCGGAAAGGAACCGAGAGGCTTGCCATGTCAGTCCGACGCTGTGCATCCGTCAAGACGATGATGTTGACAGGGGTCAATGAAGTCCGACCGCCAATGCAGTTCCCTGAAATCTCAATTAAGGAAAAAGGGAGAAGCATCATGAAAAAAAGCGGCATACGCTTCTAATTGTGGCTTTGGCCACGACTGTCTTGACGGAGTTCCTTGCCGAAGCGCAGGATCATTTCAAAGCGGCCGATCAGGCAGCGACGGACAGGTGAGCCCATGGGAATATCGGCGCGGCTGTTGGTACTGATTTGAGTGCCCGCGTTCGACCGAACTGAAAGCGTTTTGCTCGACTTTGCCAATTCTCCCCGGTCGCGATGCCGTTTCGATGGAGGAGTTCCGCTACTCTCCACTGGCCTGCGTGTAATCAGGTCGATGTCGCATGATCGCCCAGTGCCTGCGACTGCAACCGATATCCCATTCTTGTTTTGCGATCGAAAGTCAAAGGAGGCGGAGGCGTGAATACTGACCGTGATCGCCGAATATCGGGTTCACGCAGACAGGGTCTGCCAAGATGGGCGCTTGTCGCACTTTATCTTGGCTTCGCAGCTCTACCGCTTTTCCTTTCCGCAATCGGTGACATTCCGCCTGCGGGTCCATTCGCAGAAGGTGCGGCGGCAGCCGGGATGGTTGGCATGGTGATGATGGTTGCTCAACTGGGCAGCAGCGGGCGCGTCCCTTTCCTGTCGGGGCGGATTGGCATCGATGTGACCATGGCATTCCATAAATGGGCCGCGCCCGCCGCTTTGATCCTGCTGGTAGCACACCCGATACTTCTGGCCGGGCCATTCGATGCCACAACCCCCTCTCGCACACTGGTTCGGCTTGGGAACCTGTTGGCCGCTCCAAGACTGATAACAGGCTTGCTGGCACTAGCCCTCTTCCTCCTGATCACGCTGGCGGCCATCCTGCGTGATCGCCTGCCTGGGAGCTATGGACTGTGGCGGCTGAGCCACGGCATTCTGGTTCTGGCAGCGCTGCTCTTTTCTCTGAAGCATATACTCGCGCAGGGTACCTATGCCGCCGATGAGCGACTGAGGCTCTTCTGGCTGGTTCTGACACTCGGCTCGATCCTGATCTGGCTTTTACGGCATTTAACCGTCTGGCGCAGCCCGCCATGGCGGGTGGCAAGTATCACACGCATGGCCGACCGGCTTTGGCTCCTGCAGCTTGAAAACCAGCGCGGCCTGCGCTTTCGGGCCGGACAGTTCGTCTGGCTTCGCTTCGGTCGCAGATTTTCGGACCATCCCTTCTCCATCGCGTCGGCGCCTTGCCAAAGGCGTCTCGCGTTCCTTATCCAGGAGTCTGGCGATTTCACCTCGCGGATCGGAATCGTGCCCGTCGGGTCACAGGTTGCGATCGATGGTCCACATGGCAGCTTCACCCTCGACGGACTGCCGGAAAGCGATACGCTCATTCTGATTTCGGGCGGCGTCGGATTGGCGCCTATCGTTTCCATTCTCTCTGATGTCCACCATCGTAGCGAATACCGCCGGATACGGCTTGTCCACACGGCCCGCAGTCGAGCTGCGCTCGTCAAGCTCGAAGTTTTGCAGTCCACCTGCCCGTCGGCCGAGATCACGATTCTGGCGGATGACGCAACGGCTGCCGATGCGCCGGTCGGCCGTGGGCCGCTCACTCTTGAGCACCTGCGAAAGCTTTTGACCGATGTCGAGCCGTCTGCCGTAAATGTCTTGATTTGCGGCCCGAGTGGTATGATGACGTTTGCGGCCGACGCCCTGCATGCAATGGGCGTCCCGCTCGACCGCATACGATACGAACGCTTCAGCTATGGCGGTGGCCCCGTCTCAGTGAAAGATTGCCGTATTCTCAGAGGATTTGCCGGCCTGTGCGTTGCCGTCATGGCCCTCGCATTCGGCTTCGCGTTACGCTGACGGATCATTGCGCCACCAGCCAGTCGATCAACGCTACCCTCTTAGCCTCATCTGGCCCGTGGTGATGGGCAAGCAGCGATGAAAGGACCTCTCTTCGAATGGCCGGCCCCTGCGGAAGTCTTCGCAGCACGGATGCGGCCGAGGCATGACACCGGCTGCAGCGCTCCTTAAAAAGCTCGGCTCCGTCGGTGGCTTGTTGTGCAACGGCTGGAAGCGTCAGGCAGAGGACGCAAAGTACCACGACGATAAACCTGATCATTGCGCTAAACCTTCGGCCATCGAGGGCGCCCATCTCATATACCTGGCAACTTCATACTATCGCCGGCATCCCACAAGTCCCGTTCAAATCTTTGGCGCCATGAGAGAGACTGAATCCTGTTTGCCACGAAGCGGCTCCGAACTGATAATTTCCCATCCGTCACCTTCATTTGCGGCACTCACGACATCCCTAGAGGCGAGAAACGGGACTCTAAATTGCTTCGTCGCCTGCTCGATACGCGAGGCAACATTTACCACATCGCCGATAATCGTGAATTCGCGCCGGTTCTCATGCCCAATAATACCGCAATATACCTTTCCTCGGTGCACACCTAAGCCGACGGTGAGGTGATGCGATGTGAGAGAATCGATATGCCATTCCGCGATGAGTCGAAGAATATCGCGCGCGCAGTTCAATCCTCGCCTTGCGTCGTCGGCGCTTGGATCAGGCACCCCGAACACGATCATCGCCCCGTCACCGATGAATTTGTCTATCACACCGCCGTTTTCCTTGGCTGCACGCTGAACGATTCTCCGAAAGGATGAGATGAGTTGCGACAGCGCCTTTGGGTCGAGTCCTTCGGCAATTTGCGTCGAATTCCTGATATCGACAAACAGCACGGTGACGACCTGCCGTCGCCCCTGAATCCATTCATCGCCTTCAGCAACAAGAGGAACGATTTCAGGCGGCAGAAATCGAGCCAATGCAGCGGTGGCATAGGCCTGCTTCTCTGCTTGGATCAGCAATGACCGCGCGCGCCACATTACGACAACCGAGGCCAGACCGGTCAGCAGAATGAGGCACAAACGCATAATTGAAGGCAACAGGGAAAAAAGCCGCTCTACACCCGGCAAGGATGCTGACTGAGCATCAGAAGCAGGTGAGAGACCAATAAATACGCCAAGGCAAAAGCAGATAGAAGAGTGGAGCAGATCTGAATAGCAGGTCGATAGCGAAGCGCACCAACCGTTAGCAGAAGCGGGATAGCCCAGATTACCGGGGCTGCAAAAACCCACTCTCCCGAAAGGCTATTCAGCTTAAGCGACAGATAGCAGACCGAAGCGATCATGATTGCATCGATGATCGCGAACACATATCGCATCCACGAGCGGAATTGCCCGTGGCGGATCAAAAGCAAGGCGAGGATCCCAGTTAGGAAAAAAGTTGCCAGAGCAAGCATGGATGGCAACTGCACTCCGAAAGCTCTGTCCATTTGATTGAGGGAAAGCGCCGAAAAATGCGGAATAGATAGAATGAGCGCTGAGAGGAGTCTGAGGAATGCAAGCGTTCTTTCTGCCTCCATTTCAGCATCCAGGAATATCTTGTGGTTTTTCGGCTGCCCACTCGAAGAGGCTACCATCGTTCTGCCCTTCAAAATTTACACCTGCACGTTTCAGGTTCTGCCTCTGAAGATCTTCCATCATCCGAAATCGCATGCTCTCTTGCGTGGCCAACCCAAGTCAATAATGGTCCATCGCAATCCCGATCTCGTCTTGCCGCCTTGCACAATTGCAACTGACAAGGCCCTAGGTCGTGTGGACTCTTGGGATTCCCAAGGCTGAGCAAATCAGATTCAAGACTGTCTTTTGGAGGCAGTCATGGGTGTATTGGACCGGTTGATTCTACGGGACGAGCAGTGGGAGCGGATATCGCCGCACATCATAGGTGACGATCGGACGCGGGGGTCTTCGGGCCGCGATAACCGAATGTTCGTGGAAGCCGTGCTTTGGATCGTACGCACGGGCTCGCCTTGGCGTGACCTGCCAGAAGTGTTCGGCGAGTGGAACAGTGTCTTCCGACGTTTCAGCCGGTGGAGCGAGAAGGGCATCTGGTGGCGCATGTTTGCAGCGATGTCAGATGATCCGGACTTCGAGTATCTGATCGTCGATTCCACCATCATCCGCGCCCATCAGCACGCTGCCGGCGCAAAAAAGGGGCTGAAGATCAAGCCCTTGGTCGTTCCCGTGGCGGCCTGAGCACCAAAATCCACATGGCGGTGCGTGGTCTCGGCTGCCCGGTCCGCTTCACTCTGACCGCCGGCCAGAAGGGCGATGCGCCACAGGCCGATGCCCTGATCGAAGGCCTGCCCGCCGATATCGTCATGGCCGACACCGCCTACGACAGTGATCGTCTGCGTGATGCAATTGCGGACAAAGGCGCTGTGGCGGTGATCCCCAATAATCCCTCCCGTGCCAAGAAACACAAGCTGGACAAGCACCTCTATGCCCAGCGCCACCTCATCGAATGCTGCTTCTCCAAGCTCAAGCACTTCCGCAGGGTCGCAACGCGCTTCGAGAAAACAGCACGAAACTATCTCGCAGTCGTCACAATCGCCGCCGTCGTGCTATGGATCAGATAATTGTCCACACGACCTAGAGGGCGCGACCTTGCGGAGTTCGTTTCTCCGTTGGTGTCCGCCCCCAAAGAACGAAGCCTCACACTGGCTTGCGGGCGACGAGGTCAACAAGCGCTGCCATGCCATCGTGCCCTGGTCTCTCGCGCAATTCGCTGTCGTGTTCCTTGAGATGGAGGATGTCGAGCGTGCCGAAGGCGGTGCACAGCTGCGACGCAGTATACATGAAAATCGCTGATTCCACCGCAGGAGGTCTTCGCGTGTCGGGGCGTCATTCATGCCTTCGCCTCGATATTTGGGACAGTTTTATCGATGAGACCATGAGGAGATGACCACCATCGATCACACTTCCTCTCTACCGCAGGCAGGCCGCGCCAATTTGATCACCGGCGGAAGCGCTCATATCTTCCAGGAGAGATTTCGGTGCCCTGAAGAGTAGCCCGCCGAGCCGCAAAGCCAGTGGAGACGGCGATATAGTGGCTCATGGAACGACTTTTCTGTTTCAGCTTGAGATCGGAGCATTATCGACCGGTTCAGGAGATTCGGGTGACGGTCGATCCGGATGCGGGCCTCCCCTCAGCACGACATAGATGGCCGGGATGACGAGCACCGTGAGGAGCGTGGAGGAGGCAAGTCCGAAGAGCAGCGAGATCGCCAGACCCTGAAATATCGGATCGGCAAGGATCACCACTGCACCGATCATCGCCGCAAGCGCAGTGAGCAAGATTGGCTTGAAGCGGATAGCGCCTGCCTCCAGCAGCACGTCGATGAGCGGCCGTTCAGGCCGGCGCGCATGCCGAATGAAATCGGCAAGCAGGATCGAGTTGCGCACGATGATGCCTGCAAGAGCGATGAACCCGATCATCGAAGTCGCCGTGAACGGCGCGCCGAACAGCCAGTGCCCCAGCATGATACCGATGAAGGTGAGCGGAATCGGCGTCAGGATGACGAGCGGCAGCTTGAAGGAACCAAACTGGGCGACGACGAGTATATAGATGCCGAGGATCGCCACCAGGAAGGCCGCTCCCATGTCGCGGAAGGTCACCCAGGTCACTTCCCATTCGCCGTCCCACAGAAGCGTCGGGTGGGTCTCGTCATCTGGCTGCCCGTGAAGCGCAATCACGGGCTTTGGCAGGTCGCCCCAGTCGATCTTGTCGCTCGCCTCCTGCACGGCGAGCATTCCGTAGATCGGTGCCTCGTAGGCGCCCGCAAGCTCGGCCATCACCATCTCGGCGGCGCGGCCATTGTGCCGGAAGATCGGGTAGGATGCGGCTTCGCGGGCGACGCTGACTACATCGCCAAGCTCGACCACACCCCGCCCGCCGGGCAGAGCATTGGCAGGAACCGGCGTCGTCAGCGCGCGCTCGTCCAGTATGTCGGCTTCCTTCGGCAATGCCATCCGGATTGGGATCGGCTGGCGGCCGCCGCGATGGGAATAGCCGACGGTAGCGCCGCCATAGAGATAGCGCAGCGTATCGTAGACGTCGGTCTGCTCAACCCGGTAATATTCGAGATTGTCCTGGTCAATCGCAATCCGCAGCCGCTCCGGATGGTTGTGATAGCTGTCATCGACGTCGACGATGAAGGGGATGCTTGCAAAGACCTCGCGCACCTTGCCGGCCACCGCTCGCCGGGTTTCGGCATCCGGCCCATAGATTTCGGCCAGCAGGGTGCCCATCACCGGCGGACCAGGTGGTGGTTCCACCACTTTCACCACGGTTCCTACGGCAAGGTCCAGCCCGCGGAGACGCTCGCGCATCTCGAGCGCGATCGCATGACTGGCGCGTTCCCGCTGGCCTTTGGGCGAGAGGTTCACTGTCACCTGTCCCTGTTCGGGATTTGCGCGCATATAATAGTGGCGCACCAGTCCGTTGAAATCGAATGGCGCCGCCGTTCCTGCATAGGTCTGGAACGAAACGATCTCGGGCACCACAGCGAGCCGGTCAACTGCAGCCTGCAGCGCACGATCTGTAGCTTCCACCGACGATCCTTTCGGCAGGTCTAGGACGACCTGGAGATCCGATTTGTTGTCGAACGGCAGAAGCTTCACCGTCACATGCTTGGTATAGAGGAGCCCGAGCGACGCCAGCGTTGCGACGCCGACAATCAGGAGAAATGCCAAGGAGCGCGCTTTGGTCTTGAGTATCGGCCGAGCGACCGCGACATAGAGCCGGCCGAGCATGCCACCTGGGTCTTCCGCGCCGTGTCCTACGGCACCGTGCTCCGTGCTGGCCTTCAGCATCAGCCATGGCGTGAGGATCACCGCCACAAAGAAGGAAAACAACATGGCGGCGGAAGCATTGGCAGGGATTGGGCTCATATAGGGACCCATCATGCCTGACACGAACAGCATGGGCAAAAGGGCGGCCACGACGGTCAGCGTCGCAACGATGGTTGGATTGCCGACTTCCGCCACCGCGTCGATGGCTGCTTCTCTACGCGAACGGTCATCGTGCATCGCCCAGTGGCGCGCGATGTTCTCGATGACGACAATTGCGTCGTCGACCAGGATGCCGATCGAGAAGATCAGCGCGAAGAGGCTGACGCGGTTCAGCGTATAGCCCATGATCCACGCGGAAAACAGCGTGAGCAGGATCGTCGTCGGGATGACGACGGCGACGACAATGGCCTCCCGCCAGCCGATGGCGATCGCGACGAGCACGATGATCGAGACCGTTGCCAATGCGAGATGGAACAGTAGCTCGTTGGCTTTTTCGTTGGCGGTCTCGCCGTAATTACGGGTGACCGTCATCTCCACATCCTTCGGGAAGATCTGGCCACGCACCTGTTCGAGGCGGTGCTGGATGTCCTCGGCGATCACCACGGCATTCGTACCGGGACGCTTGGCAATGGCAAGAGAAACCGCCGGAGCCCGCTCCAGCCGATCCGCAACCTTGCGGATGTCGGTGACGCGGTTTTCCGCCGGCGAGGTCGCCAGCGCGACGTTTGCGACATCGCGCACGTAGACGGGACGACCATCGCGCGCTGTGAGCAGCAGGTTGCCGATCTCAGGCAGCGCTTGCAGGGTCTGGCCGGCCACGATGGCCCGCTGGCCGCCGTCGTCACGGACGGTGCCGATGCGGAACGAGCGGTTGGCGCCGTCGATCTTGGCCGCAAGCTGCTGGAGAGTGATGCCGTAGAGCGAGAGCTTTTCGGGATCCGGTTCCACACGGAATTGTTCCGGCTGCTCGCCGACGATATAGGTGAGGCCGATATCCGATAGCTTGGACACTTCGACCTGCAGTTCCCGCGCCAGTCGGGTGAGGTCGTTTGCCGACCAGCGCGCGACCGCCACCTCATTCGGCCTCAGGGTAACGACGACAATCGCCACGTCGTCGATACCGCGGCCGACGATCAATGGTTCGGGAATGCCGACCGGAATGCGGTCCATATTGGCGCGGATCTTCTCATGCACCCGCAAGATGGCGGCATCCGCATTGGTGCCGACCTCGAAGCGGGCGGTGACCAAGGTCCCGTCGTCCTGTGTCTGCGAGTAGACATGCTCCACTCCGTCAATGCTCTTGACGATTGTCTCGAGCGGTTCAGTGACAAGCTTGACGGCATCCTCCGCTTTGAGCCCGTTCGCATCGATATGAATATCGACCATCGGCACGGAAATCTGCGGCTCCTCCTCGCGCGGCAACGTCAGCAGGGCGACGATGCCGAGCGCCAGCGCGGCCAACAGGAAAAGAGGCGTCAGTGATGAAGCAATGAAGGCGCGGGTGAGTCCGCCAGCTATACCGACTTTCATGGCAGCAGGACCCGATCGCCGTCACCGAGGCCCGACAGGATCTCCACGCGCTTCATACCGTCCTGATCGAAGATCTCGCCCAGGATCACGGCAACGTCCATTTCGTCATCGGCGGTGGCCACCTTCACGTAATCGACGCCATGGACCGTGCGGACCGCTTCCGGCGGCACCGACAGGACGGTGCGCTTGCCGACGGGGATGGATACGAGCGTACGTTCCTTGACGAAGTAGTCGCCGATACCTGCGACCTCGACGTCAGCGAGCACGCGTCCATTGGTGATTTCCGGATAGACCTTGACGATCCGCCCTGGGCGAGCGGGCATAACTTCACCAGGCAACCGCACCAGCCCTCGCTCTCCGACCATGACCTGCGAGCCCTGTACGATTTCCGCGGCATGGCGCTCCGGCAGCGAGAGACGCAGATAATAGGGTCCAGGCGCAACGCGGGCGATCTCCTCTCCCGGCAGGACGACGGAGCCCAGGGTGACCGGCACGGTGAGCACCCGACCGGCCGCCGGCGCGAGAACCTCGCCTTCACGGGCGTTCTGCTCGATTACCGCCTTTTCGGCCCGAGCCGCGGCGACCTGGTTCGTGGCAACCTCGAACTGCATCCGTGCCTGGTCCAGGCGGGCTTGGCTTGCAGTACCCGTCTCCCGGAGTTGCTGCGACCGTTCAAGCTCGATACGCGCATTGGCGAGCTGCGAATTGAGCGCCTCGATTTTGGCATCCGCGGCGCTGAGCTGAAGTGCAAGCTTCTCGTCGACGATGAGGGCGATGGTCTGACCTTCCCGGACCTGATCGCCTTCGCTGATGTGGATTTCCTGGACGGAACCGCCGATGCGGGCGCGAGCTGGAACGACGATATGGCTCTCGACCTGGCCGAAAACCGCCTTCATCTCGGTAATCGTGACAGGTTTCACAACGAACTCGGATGCGCTGGCATGCTGGCCTGCAAAGGCCGCCATCGCCAGGAGAACAACGCCGGAAAGATGAAAGACAGGTCGAAACATGGAGCAACTATTCTTCCGGGCTGCAGCATTTCCTGTCGCGCCCGCGGTTGGAGGAGAAAAGGCGGCTCTGTATCCGTCGCTCAGTCGAATGCCGTTCCCGGCTTAATCCCGAGCTTCTTGAAGACGATTGCCGCCGGGCAGAAACCTGTGATCGAAGCCTGTATAAGGTTGAGCCCGACGAAGATCGTGAGCAGATACCACCAGGGCGATACGTAGAAGCCGAGCGCCAGGGACACGAGGACCATGAGGCCAGCGAACATCATGACGGCGCGGTCGATTGTCATTGTCTTCTCCTTCGTCTCCGGGACAGCGCTCAATCGGCCGTCTCGATATGAATTTCCTTCAATTTCCTGATTCCGAGCATGTCGAGCACGAGATTCTCGTAGAACGTGTCGCTCTTGCCTTGCCGGACCTTGTGCAGGAAATATTTCTCGAAGCCCACCTTGGCCGCATGGACCCAGCGTCCCTGAGACGACCAGTTGACGTTGCGCGGCGGGATCTGCGGCTGCGCCACGAAAGCGATACCGTCGTCGCCGAAGTCTGCAAGGCAGACTGCATTCCAGCTCGCGACAGCCTTGGGCTCCTCGCCCTTGAGAAGGGCTGCGATATTCTCCGCCGTCGCAGCGACCATTGATTCGATCATGAAGCCCGTCTTCGGCACTCCGACCCCAAGTGGCGTCTTGCCGACCGGGGGAATTGCGACGCAGACGCCAAGGGCGAAAACATTCGGATAGGTTGGATTGCGCTGGTGTTTGTCGATGACGACGAAACCTCGCGGATTGGTCAGCCCCTCGATGCCGGCAACGGCCGACACGCCGCGGAAAGCCGGCAGAAGCATCGAGAAGGCGAACGGAAGTTCATGCGCCGCTTTTACGGTACCGTCGTCGTTCACTTCCTCGACGAAAAGTTTGCCTGGCTCGACCTTCGTCGTTCTCGCATTGGTGATCCATTTGATATGACGCTCCCGCAGAGCGCTTTCGAGGAGTCCCTTGGTGTCACCAACGCCGTCAAGCCCGAGATGGCCGATATAAGGTTCTGGCGTCACGAAGGTCATCGGCACCTGATCGCGGACCCGCGCATTGCGGAGCGCCGTCTCCAGGATGAAGGCGAATTCATAGGCGGGACCGAAGCAGGAAGCGCCCTGCGCAGCGCCGACCACGACCGGTCCCGGCGCTTTGACGAGCTTGTCGAAGGCAGCTTTCGCCTGCACGGCATGACCGGTCTGGCAGACGGATTGGGTATATCCTTCCGGGCCGAGCCCGGGCACCTCGTCGAAGGCGAGAGCCGGACCGGTTGCGATAATCAGATAGTCGTAGTCGATGATGTCGCCGCCGTTGAGACGAATGGTGTTGGAAACCGGGTTGATCCGCTCGGCTCCTTCCGGCCGCAGTTCGATACCGCGCTGCTTCAATACGGGAGCTAGGTCAATGGTGATGTCGTCCGGCTGCCGCCAGCCGACGGCAACCCACGGATTCGAGGGAACGAACGAATAGGTGGAGCCCAGATTGACGATGGTGATTTGGTCCTCGCGCCGAAGCCTCGACTTCATCTCGTAGGCCATTATGATTCCGCCAAGACCTGCACCAAGGACGACGATATGAGACATGGTAATTCCTCCAAAGCGGTTGGCTTATTCTTCCCGCGCCGCGCGAAACTGCCTTGATCTGCCTCAATTCAGCTGAACCGGTGAAATCCGGCTTTCGAATTGAGTTCCTCGCCCGTCTGGCGCATCGTATGCCTTGCATGTAACATTCAAAGATTATAAATTCAAGAATATGAATGTAGAAGAAATGATCCCAGCCGCAGAGTCGGCAGCCGAACTGATGCGCAGCCTGTCTCATCCACAGCGCCTGCTGGTTTTGTGTGCTCTGGTGGGAGGCGAAAAATCCGTCGCCGAATTGCGCCAGGAATTGCTAATCGAGCAAGTGCCGATGTCGCAACAGCTCATGCGGTTGCGCGCGGACGGATTTGTCGAGGCGCGCCGCGAAGGGACCACGGTCTATTACCGTATTGCGCGGCCCGAAGTGGCGGATGTTGTCAGCGCGCTCTATTCGGCTTTTTGCGGAAGTACAAAGCCGAAGACGTGATGCGACCCTGTGGCCGGCTGCTGTGAGGTCTATGCTACGGATTCCCAAGGAAAGCGCATCGAGGTCCTGTTTGATCATTTGGTTTTAATCGGGTGTCCGGACCGATTCTTGGACAATATTGATCCCGCAACCCTTGAGGGCAGGCCTTGATGAGATGCGACCCCATGGCAGCGCCTCGGATTGAGAAAAATGGCCAGGTCCCAAATCAGCTGCGTCACGCGATAGGACGTGACGCAGCCAACGAGTTCATAGAGACAAGCGGCAATCGCAAGCCACTTAATCTGTTGTCACTTGGCAGCCTTGGCTGCTTCCTCGATAACCTTCGCAACTGCTGCCGCTTGCGAGATGTAGAGGGCGTGACTACCGTCGATCTCGGTGACGGTTGAGCCAGCACGCTTGTACATCCAACGCTCCAGGTCGGGGTTTATCGTTTTATCGTTCTTCGCGACAATGCCGTAGCTGGGCTTGTCGTGCCAGGCGGCAATCGAAACCTGCGCATCGGTGCCAGCGACGGCGACAGGCATCTGAGACCGGGCCATGAACTCGGCCTGATCCTTGGGCAGATCCGCCCCGAAATCAGCCGCGAACTTTGCCGGGTCGATAAGCAGGAAGCCATCTTTGGTCGGCTTGATATCATTGGTCGGTGAAGGCATCGATTGGAGCAACTGTGCGGTACTTTCGCCCTTTTCCGGCTGGAGGGCTGCAACATAGACAAGTGCCTTGACCTTAGGGTCATCACCTGCCGCCGTGATGATCGTGCCCCCGTAGCTGTGACCGACGAGAACGACGTCGCCGTCCTGCTGGTCAAGCACGCGTTTGGTTGCCTCGACGTCCTGGTCCAAGCCTGTCAACGGCTGCTGGACAATGCTGACATTATAGCCGTCGCGGGTCAGAGTGTCGTAAACGCCGCGCCAGCCCGAGCCATCCACGAGCGCACCATGAACGAGCACGATGTTTCCTGCATCGGCCAAGGCTGGCGCTGTCACGGCGGCAGAAGACAGAAACACGGCCGTTAGGCCAATAGCTGCTTTGCTGAAAATCGACATGATCGTTAGTTCCTTTGATATTTGTGTTGCGAAATCGGTCTTGATCCGTGTGCGAGCAATCCTCTTCCTCAGAGGATTCGGCACGCGCGTGGATTCTGGGGGTGACTGAGGCTTTGAGATCGCCCGATGGAAATGTCTCTTCCCTGGCTAGGGAGACGAACGTCAGGGTTTACTGCTTTACGACGATCGGCGCCTTTATCGGGACGCGATCGTAGAGGTCTATGATGTCCTGGTTGAGCAGTCGCACGCAGCCTGCCGATACGGCCTTGCCGATCGAGCGCCATTCTGGATTGCCATGCAGACGGTAGAGCGTGTCTTGGCCGCCGGAGAAGATGTAGAGTGCACGGGCGCCAAGAGGGTTTTTCACACCCGGCTCCATACCACCGTTCTCGATGGAGTATTTCGCCAGTTCCGGCTGACGGGCGACCATCTCGTTCGGCGGCTTCCAGCGCGGCCACTTCTGACGCCATTGGATGACGCCATCGCCCTGCCAGGCGAAGCCCTCGCGGCCGATGCCAACACCATAGCGCATTGCGGTTCCACCGGGCTGAACCAGGTAGAGAAAGCGCGTGGGGGTGTCGACGACGATTGTACCGGGTGCTTCGCCAGTCGGATCGAGGACCTGCTGGCGATAATAGCGCGGATCGATCTGCCGGAAGGGAACGGCCGGGATCAGAATTCCGCCATCCTCGATCGGGCCGTACATGGCGGCCAGCTCGACCTCCGTCGGCGCAGGGGGCGTCTGGACTGCATGGATCGGATTTGAGGGAGGCGTCGGTTGCTGCCCCACCATCCCGTCGGTGGTGGAGGTGGAGGCGCAACCTGCCAGCGCCGAGGCCGCAGCCATTGCCGAGAGGGACAGAAAGCTGCGGCGGGACGTTGTATGTTCCAAGCTCATGCTCATTCCTCGTCCTGCCACCTGCGCAGATCCGTCTGGTCATGATAGGCCATGCGGTCGGGCGTAGTGATAAACTCAATCGTCGTACCCCATGGCATGCGGCAATAGCAGACCTTGTTTCCAAGACCTTTTTCGGTTGCGTAGGGAATAGCGCGCGGCGCGGTAAGAGACGTGCCTCCAGCCTTTTCGAAGCGCTGCACCGATGCGTCGATGTCGTCGGTGTAGACACCGAAGTGCGTAATGCCGAAGTCGCTCGCTCGAACCGGCTGCGCTTGTTCGGGGCCGTGCATTTCGAAGAGCTCGATGTCAGGTCCGGTTCCGATTTTGACCATCGCCTGCGCACGCACGACCGTTCCGGGGAAAGCACCAGTGGCCCGCTCGAATTCGGGTCCGTGGCGCGGCGGATCCTGCGGTCCGAAGGACTGGTAGATCACCTGGCCGCCGAAAGCTTCCACCAGGAACGATTTTGCTGCTTCGATGTCGGGCACCGTGATGCCGATATGATTGACGCCGCGAATGACAGGTGCGGTCATGACAGTTTCCTTTTCTATTTAATCGATCGAACGCGATAGGTGCAGGCGCAACTCGCCCGCGATGCCGCAACCCCCGAGCCTACGACGGGGCGATTGCAGAGTTTCAATTGGCCTTGAGGAAATCGATCAGAGCTGCCGCTACCTCATCCGGCCGCTCGTCAGCGACATAGTGGCTGCACCGCGCAATCGAGCCGCCCGTCACATTGCTGGCAAACTCCTGAAGCATCGGCACCATATGTGCGCCAAAGCGCTGCTCCCCGCCGAGACCTAACACCGGTATCTCGAGCGGTCGCTTCTTGTATTCGAGTGCGGCCGCATGGTCGGCAGCAAGGGTACGATACCATTCCATGCCGCCGCGCGTGCGGCCAGGAAGGGCCATCGCTTTCGCGTAGATCTCGACGTCCGCCGGATTGAAGGTGCTGTGATCGTAGAACCGCTCGGCCATGAAGGCCGAAACATAGTCATACTCACGGCCATGGATCAGGCGCTCGGGTAGATCCCGGTTCATATGGAAGCTGAAGTGCCAGATCTTTGCGGTCGTCGCCTCCCATTGCGTCCAGCCGGGAAGCGGAACGTCGAGGACGGCCAGACGGGTAACAGCCTCCCGATAGATGGCGGCCTGCGGCAGCGCCACCATTCCGCCAATGTCATGGCCGCACACGGCGTAACGTTCATGCCCAAGGGCAACCATGACCTCGTGCGCGTCGCGCGCCATCGTCGTCTTGTCATAGCCGTCAAGCGGGCAGTCGGAAAAGCCTGCGCCGCGCAGATCCATCGCCACCACGCTGAACTGCTCGGCCAGCAGCGGCATCACATGGTGCCATTCCCACCATGTTTCCGGCCAACCGTGAAGCAGAAGGATCGGCGGGCCTGCGCCCCCCGTAATGGCGTTGATCTTGATGCCATTCACCGGCACCAGCTGCTGGGTAAACCCCTTCAACGTTGCGATCATGATCACTTTCCAGTCGATGTTGATGTTCAAACAGAGGTCGCGGCCGGCGCTCAGGGCTGGTCGAAATCGGTGGCGATCGTGATGTCGCGCCAGGCGTCGATATCGCTGCGGAAGGAAGCCAGCTTTCGCTCGGCGATCGAATGCGCGGCGGGGCCGAGCGGCAGATGAAGCGGGGCGTCATCGGCATCGACTGCCTTGAGGATCACCGCGATCGCCTTGTCGGGATCGCCGGCCTGATTGCCGTCGTTGGTTTCGCGATAGTGCTTGCGCGAGCTCGCGGCGTATTCCGGCATCTCGTTGGCCGCCATCGTGATCGAACGTCCAAGGAAATCGGTGCGAAACGGCCCAGGCTCGACGATCAACACGCGGATGCCGAATGGCTTCAGCTCACCGGCGAGCGCTTCGGAAATCCCTTCCACAGCGAACTTGGCAGCATTGTAATATCCAGCTCCGCCGCTGCCCGCGATGCCCGCGCCGGATGATATGTTGACAATCCTTCCGCCCGAACGCCGCAGGACTGGAAGGGCGGCTCTGGTAGTTTCGACCAGACCGAAGACATTCACCTCGAACATCGGCCGATATTCCTCAGGCGTGCCTTCCTCGATCGCGCCGAACAGTCCGTAACCGGCATTGTTCACGAGTACGTCAAACCCGCCAAAGGTCTCGATCGCCTTTGCGACCGCTGCCTCAGCTGCCGCCGCATCGGTCACGTCGAGTGGCAAAGTGATCATGCGGCCGCCGAAAGGCTCAGCCATTTCCTCGATCACTTTGACATTGCGGGCCGTTGCGACGACCCGATCGCCGCGCTGCGCTGCAGCGAGCGCGAGCCGCCTGCCGAAACCACTTGAGCAGCCTGTGATGAGCCAAGTTTTCATAAATTTGTCTCCGACTTGTTTTCAGATGACGCCAACGGCGAGTTGCCTTCACCCGAGCGGCCTCATCAAAGGCGTCGAATCTGCAGAAGGGGCGCGCCCGGACGATGACAAAAATCTAGGTGTTTAGATTTGTTCTTTAAGTGACAAAACTGTATTCTCGTCGTTCAGTTTTGTGGGGGGCATGACGATGGAATGGAGTGACGTCAGAATCTTTCTTGCCGTGGCGCGATCCGGCACGCTCGGCGGCGCCGCGCGTTCCCTTCAGACAAGCCATCCGACCGTCGGCAGACGCCTGCGCGCACTTGAGCAGGCGATCGGTCACACGCTCTTCCAGCGGACCGCCAACGGTCTTGTCCTGACCGAAGAGGGCCACGGGATCATCGCGCTGGCCGAGCAAATGGAAGAGGGCGCTCTGGCCATGGAGCGCCGGCTTGCGGGGCAGGAGCAAAATCTCAAAGGCAGTCTGCGCGTTTCATCAGCGGACTGGTTCGGGGCCTATGTCCTGCCTCCAATTTTGGCGGATTTCTCGAAAGCCTACCCCAATGTCGACGTCGAGATCCTGACCGGCACGCGCCTGTTCAGCCTTGCCCAGCGGGAGGCCGACGTCGCTTTTCGTATCGTTCCGTTCGACACTGCCGATGTCGTTCAGCGGCGGCTCTTCAGGCTCGAATACGGCGTCTATATCGCCGAGGAGTCGCCTGATCCCAAATATGGCGACGGGACCGGCTTCCGGCTGATCACCCACGATACGTCGACCGGACAGTTCCCCGACATCGCCTGGCTCATCGAGAGTTTCCCGAACGCGAGACCGGTCCTGCGATCGAACAACCGCAACGTACAGGGGCGCATGTGCAGGCAAGGCGTCGGTATCGCCGTCCTGCCCCGCGTGGTCGGCGATCAGATCGCGGGTATCCGCAGACTGGACCTGCCGATGCCCCCGCCGGCGCGAGACATCTGGATGGGATATCACCGGGACCTACGACGTCTTCAGCGCCTTCGCGCGTTCATCTCGACCGTCTCGGACCACCTCGTGAATGCGGCCGCATGATGTGTGGTCCGGCCAAGCAACAGAAAGTCAACGGATGCTAGCTGCCTACTCTCGAACGCGATCGTATTCCTCTTGCGCTCGCTCAAGCTCGGGTCCGTAGGTCATGGACCACGCATAGAGTGCTTCGAAAGGTTGCTGAAGGGAGCGGCCAAGCGAGGTAATGGTATATTCGACGCCGACCGGCGTTGTCGTCGTAAGCACTTCGCGGCGAATGAGCCCATTACGCTCCAGGCGTTTTAACGCGTCGGCGAGCGCTTTGTGCGTGATCCCATCAAGGCGCCGCATGATCTCGTTGAACCGTGACGGCCTGGTGCACAGAACGGTCAGGATCAGGACCGACCACTTGTTGGCGATCTGCTCAAGCACTGGCCGCGCCTTCTCAACGTCCAGCAACGCCTCGGCGGAGACAGCTTTATGGCTATGAGACGAGCAAGCTTTGATGAGCGGACCTTCTTTCATTGCGGGCATGGGTATACTCCTCGATATCTGCTTTACCCATAGTGCGTAATTGACCGTAGATATAGAGAATATATCGTACCTTCATCAGTGTTGATGGAGTTAACATGAGCAGATTAGCAAACAAGATTTCCCTCGTTATCGGTGGTGTCGGTGGCATCGGCGGAGCCGTTTCTCAAAGGTTCGCGAGCGAGGGAGCGCAGGTATACGCGACCAGCCGCAAGGGCGGGGAGATCACACGAGAGTCAGCCGGCATGGGCAGCATCCACGCGATCAAGGCGGATGCAAGCGACAACGCCCATCTTCAGCGCGTCGTCGAGCGGATCCGATCAGAGCAGGGCCGTCTAGACGTGCTCGTCGTCAATGCGGGCCTATCCGAATACGCCCCCCTTGAAGCCATTTCAGAGGATCATTTCGACCGGACATTCGGCCTGAACGTCCGGTCCCTTGTATTCGCGGTACAGGGTGCTATCGACATCATGCAGCCCGGCGGTACGATCGTACTGATTGGCTCCATCGCGAGCGATATAGGAACCAAGGGGTATGGTGTCTATGGTGCGACCAAGGCCGCAGTCCGTTCGTTCACGCGCACATGGGCTAACGAACTTGCTCCCAAAGGCATTCGCGTCAACGTTGTTAGCCCTGGACCGACCGATACGGCGATGATGGCGGCGGCCTCAAAGGAAATTCGAGACGCACTATCCGGAATGATCCCTCTTGGGCGTATGGGCAGACCTGATGAGGTGGCAGCCGCAGCCCTATTCCTTGCAAGCGACGAGAGCAGTTTTACCACTGGTGCAGAACTGGCCGTTGATGGGGGCATGGCTCAGGTCTGACGCCTGCCATCGACAGGCGCCGGAAAAGAGACTGAGGGCAGCAGAAAGCTTCGCTAATCCAGCCACTCCTGCCCTCGCTCTTCCTCCGTCAGCGCGCCTGAGCCAGCGCGACGGCGTCGGCTCCAGCGGGAAAGCGAAGCTGGTTCTCGGTATCGTGAACGGCTTGCCAAATGGCTTCTGCAACATCGCTTTCCGTGGTGGTCAGGGAAGGATTCGCGAATGCCTCAAGGATCGGCCGTGCGAAGTCTGCATAGCCGCCGGGAAGGAGCTCCGAGACAGGAACGATGGCATTCGCCCCGAACTGGGTAGTTGGCGCATAACCCGGCTCGACGAGCTTCACGCGCACCCCGAAATAGCCGAGTTCATGCGCGAGCGAAGCCGAGAAGCCCTCGATGGCCTGTTTGGTGGCGGTATAGGCTGCCGCGAGTGGGAACTCTCCCAAGGTGACACTGGACGTGACATTGATGATGGTTCCGGACCGGCGCTCGCGCATCTGCGGGATGACGGCCTGGCACATTGCCATAACGCCAATCGTGTTAGTCTCTATGAGCTGTCGGATGAGGGACATCGGCATCGCCTCGAACGCACCGACACCGCCAAGACCGGCATTGTTTACCAGCACGTCAATCGAATCCACAGAACCGATCAGGTCGGCGATGCTTTTGGCGCTGGTGACATCGAGCGGCAGCACGCGCAGCCGGTCAGTTTCGGCGAACAGCGAAGGGTCAGGACGCCTCATGGTCGCGACGACATTCCACCCGCGAGATAGGAAGTGTTCCGCGGTGGCCTTGCCGTAGCCCGATGATGTCCCGGTAATGAGGATCGTCTTGGTCATGTCAGTCTCCTTGGTTGCGGTCGGGGTAGGAATAGACAGCCATGCGAATACAATCTATAATTTCACGTCCACATTATGTTATAGATCGTCCAGCCTCCATGGATCCTCTTAGCGATATCATCGCCCTCTTGCACCCGAGCGCCGCGATAGCGAAGCCCATCTCCGGGCGCGGCCAATGGGGCGTTCGCTATAGATCCTATGACGCACCCGGGTTTACGGTCGTCCTGACCGGAGAGGCATGGGTCACGTTCGATAAACGGGAGCCGCTCCGCATCACTGAAGGCGATTTTCTCCTCTTGCCGACTACGCCGGCGTTCTCGCTGTGCAGCAAACCGGGCGTCCCTTGCATTCCTGCTGAGCCTCTGGCTGAAGCTGTCCGACACGGCGAGCAAGAAGGAGATTCCGATTTTGCGGCACTGGGCGGAAGCTTCTCGATTGAGAGTGTCAACGCGCCGCTGCTGATCGAGCTGCTGCCCGATACAATTCATATTCCCGCTTCAGCGGGACGCGGAACGCGATTTGGGCGCTTGATCGAACTGCTGTCTGAGGAGGGCATTGCCGACTATCCCGGCAAAGAATTGATCATCCAACGCCTGCTGGAGACGCTGCTGGTAGAGGCATTGAGGTGGGACATTATCGGCAACAACGCAGCTTCGGCGGGCTTATTAAACGCGCTGCGCGATCCCGCCATGGCCCGAGTCCTGCGGGCCATCCATGAAGACGTTCGGAGGAGGTGGACGGTAGCCAATCTTGCAGGAATAGCGGGCATGTCGCGATCGGCCTTCGCCGCGCGATTCAACGAGGTTGTTGGTTGTGCGCCAATCGAATATCTGGGGCGCTGGCGCATCGCTATTGCCAAGCATGCACTGCTGAGCGGCGCAAAGTCGCTCGACAGGATCGCCGATGAAATAGGTTACGAATCCGCCAGCGCCTTCAGCACAGCGTTCAGCAAAAGGCTCGGCTGCTCCCCGGGCAGGTTCGCCAGAAGGCACGCCGGCAGTGCCAGCCCTGGCATGCCTGCGATCTCATGATCGCTACCCGCTGCTGACCGGTCAGCGGTAACAGTTTGATATGACCGCTTGTGGCGGGCGCATCGCGGCAGACGCGACTTTCCTCCCGAGGGCCGGCGGCCCTCATTCAGATCGTCCGCACAAGAATGCCGTCGCCGCGGAAAAACTGGTCCCTACTACTTTTGTCCGGCGCGAAATTCTAACCGTCGATTGAAGTCGGACTGCCGAACGCCTATCGCGTCCGGCAGCCTTGAATATATCATTCGATCTTGGTGTTCTCGATGCTGAGGCCCGACTGGAACGTCAAGAAGCCCGGCATGTTCGTAAAGCCGGTCACGCCTTTCTTGACCGCGTAATTCTGTTCACGCCACATGAAGTAAACAAGCGGCGATAGCTCGAGGGCTCTATCGACGAACGCGTCGTAGATTTTCGCTCGTTCCACCTTGTCGACTGTGCTCCTTCCCTTATCGAGCAGTTCGTTGATCTGCGGATCGTTGAAGTAGGGCGAGTTGTTTGTGCGGACGAGCTTGGCACCGCCGTAGTAGTAGTTGCTCAGCCAGTCGGCGTCGGTAATTTCACCAAGGCTGCCGAGCACGGTAAAATCGTAATCAGCGGCAGTCGCCTTGGCCATGCGGCTGGCCCAGTCCGGCAGGTCGAGCTTCACCTTGATGCCGATTTTGGCGAGCTCCGATTGAATGGCAATCGCCGTATTCTGATGGAAACTATATTGCGACGACGCAAGCAATCGCGCCTCGAAGCCGTTCGGATATCCGGCCTTGGCGAGAAGCGCCTTGGCCTTCTCGATGTCATGCGAGAAATAGTTCACCTTGGCTTCGGAATAGCCCATGTAGCCCTTCGGAATAGCAATGCCGTAAATCGGGCTGCCCAGGCCATTGAAGGCGGTATTGATGATGACGCTGCGATCGACGGCATAGGCGATTGCCTGGCGAACTTCCGGCTTCGAAAACGGTTCGAATTTTGTATTGAACTGCAGTCCCATGAACGGACCGGTGTTTCGCAGGAGCTCGGTATCGGGGCCTTTTTCGAGATCTGCAGCGTCTTTGGCCGGCACATAGTCGATAATGTCGACGTCGCCCGATTTCAGCGCGTTCACGCGCGTATTCTCGTCGCTGTAGAAGACGTAATGGACCTCGTCCAGATCCGGTTTGCCGGGTTTATAGTAGCCATCATATTTCTTGACGACGATCTCTCGACCGCGCGTCCAGCCCGCAAATTTGAACGGCCCGGCACCAATCGGCGAGGCGGTCGGATTGTCGGCGTTCTTTGCGAGCCACGCTGCCGGCACGATGACGGATTCCGGCAGCGCCAGATAATCGACGAGCGCGACCGACGGGCTCGAAAGGGTCAGTTTTACGGTCTTTTCGTCCGGCGTCTCGATCTTCGATATGATCGAAAGCTCATTACGGAAGGCTGCTTTGCCGTTGGGGTCGAGAATTCTCTCCAGGGAGGCTTTCACATCGGCGGCCGTTACCGGAGAGCCATCGTGGAACGTGGCCTGCCGCAGATGGAACGTGAACACCTTGGCATCGGGGCTGATGTCGTAGCTTTCGGCCAGTTCCGGTGTGATCTTTCCATCGACGCCATAATTTACAAGTCCGCGATGGATCGCCAGCTTGACGGTGCGGCCGGAGGTGCCTGGCTGGATGATCGTGTCGAGGGTCGACGGCTCTCCCGAAAGGCCGAAGTAAAGGGTGCCGCCGGCGAGCGCACTCGTCGCCGTCAGCCCCAGAAGGCTCGCAGCGAGAGCCATTTTGAGAATTCGCTTCATGATGTTCCCTTTCTTTGTTGAAGATTGTCAGTTTTCGCGAAGTCTCGGATCGAGATGGTCGCGAAGCGCATCGCCGAGGACGTTGATGGCGAGAACGGTGACCGCGAGGCATACGGAGGGCCAGACCACATACATGGGATTCTGGCTGAGATAGCCGCGCGCCGTCCCGATCATCTGCCCCCATGACGGTTCGGGCGGCACGATGCCGAGACCGAGGAAACTCAGGCCCGATTCGAGCAGGATCGCCGCTGCGATCGTCAACGTGGCCTGAACCACCAGCGGCGAAAGAATGTTGGGCAGGATCGCCCGCAAGACGACCCGAAGGTAGCGCGCGCCCATGGCGTGCTCGGCTTCCACGAATTCCTGCCTGATCACCTGCAAGGTCGCCGATTGCGCAACGCGCGCAAATTGCGGGATGAAGATGATGCCGATGACCACGCTGAGACTTACCACGCCACTGCGCCAGAACCCGACGGCCAGCAACGCAAGCAGGATTGCCGGGAAGCTCAGCATGATATCGACGCCGCGCATGACGAAGAAGGCAAACACCGGCCGGCTGTAGGCGCCGACGATGCCGCAGGCCGTTCCGCCAATCGCGGCGATGATGGTGGAAATGACCGCCACCAGGATCGTCGGACGGATGCCGACCAGGAGACGCGATAAGATATCGCGGCCGAACTCGTCGGTGCCGAGCAGGTATTGCGTCGAACTCGCCTGGTTGACCGCATTCTGGTTGATGGCGAGGGGATCGTGCGGGGCAAGGAGAGGCCCTGCCAGGGCGATCCCGAGAACCACCGTCACGACGACGAGACTGGAGGCGACGAGCGGTCGGCGAAAAAGAAAAGTCGTCTTCATGCGCGTTTCCGGCGGATGCGTGGATCGAGCAGGCTGTAGAGGATGTCGACGCACAGATTGATCAGGATGAACAACGCCGCGATGGTCAGGATGCTTCCCTGGACCAGGGGATAGTTGCGGTTGGAAACAGCCGTGACGAGAAGGGTGCTCAAGCCCGGCCAGTTGAAGAGGGCTTCGACCAGAACCGTGCCGCCCATCAGATTGCCGAGCTGCAGGCCGATGATCGTCACGATCGGGATTGCCGCATTGCGCAGCACGTGAAGCCAGATCACGCGGCGTTCGCGCATGCCCCTCGCCCGCAGAGACCGCACGAAATCACGACCCAGGATCTCCAGCATCGATGAGCGCGTCATGCGGGCGATGGAAGCGGCGAGCCCGAGGCCGAGCGTGACCGCCGGCAGGGTCAGCTTCTGGAAATGCAGGAAGGCGTTCCGGGAAATGTCGGTGTAGCCGCTCGACGGGAGCCATCCGAGCTTGAGGCTCAGCAGCAGGATGAGAAGCGACCCGAGAATGTAGACAGGCACCGAAATGCCGAGCGTCGAGAGCGAGGTCAAAAGGCCATCGAGAAAACGTCCGCGTCGCAACGCTGCCGCAATGCCGACGGGTACGCCGATGATGGCGGCAAGGACGATTGCGGCGCTCGCAAGTTCGATGGTCTTGGGAAGACTGGAGGTCACGTATTCCATGACCGGAACGCCGTCGAGCGAGTTGCCGAGATCGCCGCTTGCGGCATTGCCGAGCCATTTGAAATATTGGGAGAGGACGGGCTGGTCTAGACCCAGCTGATGGCGCATCGCGGCGACCGTTTCCGGGGAAGGATTGCTCTCCGGCCCGAGCAGCAGTAGCACCGGATCCCCCGGCATGATGTACATGATGGAAAAGACGAGGGTCGCGATGACCCAAAGCTGGACCAGCGCCGTGATGAGCCTCGATCCGAGCGTGATGACGAATGTCGACAGGGTTTCCATCAACGCACCTCCAGAGCGGTTGGCTGCACAGTGCCGATCTTGGGCACGGCGCTGAGAAGCGTTCGGGTGTATTCAGCCTTGGGATTGTCGAAGACATCCGCGGCAGGGCCGGTCTCGACGATCCTGCCCTTCTGCATCACCGCGATCGTATCGCTGACGTGGCGCACGACCGACATGTCATGGGAAATGAACAGGTAGGTCAGGTCGAATTCGTCCTGCAGATCCTGCAGCAGGTTGAGAACCTGCGCCTGAACGGAGACATCGAGTGCCGAGACGGCTTCGTCGCAAATCAGAAGCTTCGGCCTGAGGGCCAGAGCGCGGGCAACGACGATACGCTGACGCTGGCCGCCCGAGAACTCGTGCGGATAGCGACGCATGGCATCCCGGGGCAGGCCGACAGCATCGAGGAGCTTTGCAACCGTCGCTTCGCGATCGCGACCCTTTTCGTGGATGTCGATCGGCGCGGCGACAAGGTCGGTGACCGTCTGTCGCGGATTGAGCGAGCCATAGGGGTTCTGGAACACCAGGGCAAAGTCGCGCCGGGCTGCACGCAATCGATCGTGGTCGAGCGAGACGAGATCGCGGCCCTCAAATTCGATGGAACCACTGTCAGGCTGCATCAATCGCATGACAAGCCGTGAGAGGGTCGACTTCCCACAACCCGATTCGCCGACGAGGCCGAGCGTCGAACGGGCCGGGATGGCAAGGCTGACGTCATCGACGGCGCGGAAGGGCTGCGGCGCCGAAAGGGCGCTTTGCCGCGTCCAGAATGTCTTCGTCAGATTGCGGATATTCAGGAGCGTCGCGCTCTCCGGTTCCGGAGCGGGCCGCAACTTCTGCGCCGGGCGTGCCTCGACGATACTTGCGATCGCGCCGCTTTCGTCTCTGCCGATGACCGGAAGACGCAGCTTCGGTGAGGAAACGGACGGCATCGAGGCGATCAGCGCCTTGGTATATTGGCTGCGCGGGGCGGCGAAGAGATCACCTGTGGCGGCCTCCTCCATCAGGTCGCCACGGTAGACGACGGCAACGCGGTCGGCGACTTCGTAGATGACGCCAAGATCGTGCGTGATGAGCAGGATGGCAGCACCCATCTCCTGGTTGAGACTGCGCAGAAGGCCGAGCACCTGCTTCTGCACCGTAACGTCAAGGGCTGTCGTCGGTTCATCGGCGATGATGACATCGGGCTTGCAGGCAACCGCCATGGCGATCATGACGCGCTGGCATTGCCCACCCGAAAGCTCGTGAGGGTAGGAGCGCATGCAGCGCGCCGGATCGGCGATCCCAACTCGTGCCAGCAGATCGCGAGCACGCTCGCCGGCCTGGCGGCGCGTCATCCGCTCATGCAGCAGGATCGCTTCGACGATCTGGCTTCCGCAGGAGAATACCGGATCCAGGGACGCCATCGGATCCTGAAAGATCATCGAGATGCGTTTGCCGCGCAGCTTTCGCAAGACGTCCGGCCGAGCCGTCAGCAAATTTTCGCCGGCGAAGTCGACACGTCCGCTTGTGACCACCGCATTGCGCGGCAGAAGACCCATCGCAGCCAGCGACAGGATGGTTTTCCCGCTGCCGCTTTCACCGACGAGACCGAGGATTTCACCTGATGTCAGCGCAAGTGACACGCCGTTGACCGCAGCGCGCAGGCCCTCGCCCGTCTTGAAGGCGACGGAAAGATTGTCGATTTTCAGAACTTCCCTACCCGGCATACCGCGATCCGATCTGCGATTTCTGCCCACCGTTACCGGCAAGCCCGTTCCCGTAGTTTTTGAGCGCTTATGCGCATATTTTGAATTATTAAGGCATAAAGCGCCAAACTCCGTCAAGCATACGTTTGTATTTTGGTAGAAACTTTTCAGTGATGGGAGTTTCTGAAGCTTTTTTTGAAGTTTCTACCAGAATCCGGCTTGCCAGAAACGAAAAGCCCACTTACCGTCAATGCAAAGGAATGCGCGACTGGTCAGTCGCGACAGGGGAATGGACAATGACAACGGAACATCACTCACGCGTGGTGCTGATCTCAGGCGCAAGCCGCGGGATTGGTCTTGCGATCGCCCGCGAACTCATCGAGCATGGCTATCGCCTCAGTCTCGGCGCCCGCGACGTCAAAACGCTGGAAGCGGAGCTCGGCCCGGAAAGCGACCGGCTGCACTATGCGCATTTCGACGCCTATGATCCGGCAACGTCGGAGCAATGGGTGGCGGCGGCTGCCGAGAAATTTCAGGGGATCGATGCTCTCGTCAACAATGCCGGCCTCGGCGAGCGCGTCTCGCTCATGGATGACAATGACGAGGCTCTTGATCGGCTCTGGGCCGTCAACGTGAAGGCCCCGCTGCGCCTCACGCGCCTCTGCATGCCCCATCTCGAGGCGACGGGTGCCGGGCGCATCGTCAACATAGCCTCACTGTCCGGAAAGCGGGTGAGGAACGCCTTCGTCGGCTATAACATGACCAAGTTCGCGGTGATGGGCCTGACCCATACGACACGCCATGTCGCCTGGGAAAAAGGCGTGCGGGCGACGGCCATATGCCCGAGCTTCGTGCGCACCGAAATGAGCTCTTACACGAGTAAGGTCACCCCCGAGGAGATGATCCAGCCGGAAACGCTGGCCTCGCTCGTGCGTACCGCGATCGAGCTTCCCAACAATGCAGCCATGGCCGAGATGCTGGTAAATTGCCGGCTCGAAGACATGCTCTGATCAATGCCGGCGAGATAGAACCATGTCACGTATCATTCCCGACGCCGTCCCCTCCACGCAGGCCCTGCCGGCGAAGGTGGACGTCGTCGTCATCGGCGGCGGGATCGTCGGCATCTCGACGGCGCTGGAACTTGCCGAACGCGGCGTATCCGTTGCGGTTTGCGAAAAGGGCCTCATCGCCGGCGAACAGTCCGGCCGTAACTGGGGCTGGGTGCGGCAGATGGGCCGCGATCCCTCCGAACTGCCGCTCGCCATCGAAAGCCTGTCACTCTGGAAGGGCATGAACGCGCGTATCGGCGAGGAAACCGGCTTTCGGCAGACCGGCATCGCCTATCTATGCCGCAACGCGCGCCAGGAGGCCGAATACGAGGCCTGGTTGGTACACGCTCGCGAATTCGACCTCGATTCCCGCCTGTTGCGAAGCGAGGAATTGCGCCAGCATCTTCCCGGCATGACGGGTGGCTTCACCGCTGCACTCCATACCTCCACCGACGGCCGTGCCGAACCGTTCAAGGCCGCCCCGGCGATTGCCCGCGGCGCCCTCCGCGCCGGCGCCCACGTAATGACGGGCTGCGCGGTCCGGGCGATCGAACGCTCTGCAGGCGCCGTGAGCGGCGTAATCACGGAACGCGGACGCATCGCCTGCTCCTCCGTCGTGCTTGCCGGCGGCGCCTGGTCGCGGCTCTTCAGCGGAAACATGGGCGTTGATTTTCCGCAGCTGAAGATCCTCGGTTCCGTGGCGCGGGCGACGTCGGTCGAGGGCGTGCCCGAGCTGCCGGTCGGCGCGGACAATTTCTCCTTCCGGCGACGGCTGGATGGCAGCTTTTCGATCGCCATGCGCAACGCCAATATTGCGCCCATCGTGCCGGACAGCTTCCGGCTGTTTGCCGATTTCGTGCCAACCCTCATCAAGAGCTGGCGCGAACTGAAACTTCGGGTCGGCAACCGGTTCATCGAGGAATGGCGGACGCCGAGGTCCTGGGCGGCGGACGAGATTTCCCCGTTCGAACAGGTGCGCATTCTCGATCCGGTCCCCTTCGAACGCTTCAACCGGGAAGGCCTTGCGCATCTCGTCAAGGCGTTTCCTGCCTTTGCCGAAAGCCGCATCACGCAGAGCTGGGCCGGCCTGATCGACGTGACGCCGGATGCTGTTCCGGTCATTTCTCCGGCCGGCGGCATTCCCGGCTTCTTCATTTCCAGCGGCTTCTCCGGACATGGTTTCGGCATCGGTCCCGGTGCTGGAAAGCTGATGGCCGATCTCGTCACCGGCGCGCGGCCCTGCGTTGATCCCGCTCCATTCCGCTTCGATCGTTTCAAGAAGACCAAGGCAGCCTGATCCGCTTGCGACAACCTTGGCCACAGAGGGTGAAGACATGGCATTGAGAATTGGCGTAGATTCCGGAGGCACGTTCACCGACGTCTGCCTGTTCGACGACGAAACCGGCAAGCTCGACATCTGGAAAGTACCGTCCACACCGGACGATCCTTCACGCGGAATTGCAGACGGCGTCTCCGAAGGGCTTGCAACCGTCGGCAGCACGGCGGCGCATGTGGCCTTCCTTGGTCACGGAACCACGGTCGCCACCAACGCGCTGATCGAGCTCAAAGGTGTCGCCACCGGGCTGATCACCACTGACGGCTTTCGCGACCTCCTGGAAATCGGCCGCCAGAAACGCCCAAGCCTTTACGACATGAACGCCGAAAAGCCGGAAACCCTGGTCAGCCGTGACCGCCGGCAGGAGGTCCCCGAACGCCTGAGATGCGATGGTTCGACGGATCGCTCGCTCGACGAGGAAAAGCTGCGCGCCGCGGTGCGCAAGCTTGCCGAGGAGGACGTCAAGGCAATCGCGGTTTGCTTCCTCTACGGCTTCCTGAACAGCGCCCATGAGCAGCGGGTGGTCGAGATCCTTCGCGAAGAAATGCCTGATGTCTTCGTCAGCGCCTCGCATCTGGTGGCGCCGGAATTTCGCGAATACGAGCGCATGTCGACGACGGTCGTGAACGCCTATCTCGGCCCCGTGATGCAGCGCTATATCGACAGGCTGAAACTGCGCCTGAGCGAGCTCGGCGTGCCTGTCGCCCCCCAGCTGACGCAGTCGAACGGCGGCGTCATCGGTTTCGACATGGCCGCGCAGCTTCCGGTCCGCACCGTGCTGTCCGGTCCGAGCACCGGCGTCGTGGCGGCCCAGGCGGTCGGACGACTGGCCGGCTTCGACAATATCATCACCTTCGACGTCGGTGGAACCTCGAGCGACGTGGCACTGCTGCAGGGCGGCATCTGCAAGCTCACCGGTGAAGCCAATGTGCATGGCTATCCGATCAAGGCGCCGATGCTCGACATCCACACGGTCGGTGCAGGCGGCGGCTCGATCGCCTTTGTCGACAGCGGCGGACTGTTGAAGGTCGGCCCGCGCTCGGCAGGCGCCGACCCCGGACCGGTCTGCTACGGACGCGGCAATACGGAGGCGACCGTCACCGACGCGAATATCGTTCTGCAGACCCTCAATCCGGTCGAAATCCTCGGCGGACGCATGAAGGTACGGCGTGACCTCGCGATCGAAGCCGTGCAGCGCCTTGCCGATCAACTCGGCCTCGGGCTGATGGAGACGGCGCAGGGCATCATTTCCGTCGTCACGGCGAATATGGCCAAGGCCATCCGCCTGATCAGCGTCCAGCGCGGGCATGACCCACGCGACTACGCGCTAATGGCATTCGGTGGCGCGGGGCCGCTGCACGCCGCCCGGCTTGCCAAGGAACTCGACATGAGCCGCATCATCGTGCCGCTCACCCCCGGCACGCTCTGCGCTCTGGGCCTGCTTCTGACCGATCTGCGCTCGGATTTCGCGATCTCTCGTCTGATGAAAGTCGATGAGAATGCCGTCGAACCGATGATCAGCGGTTTTGAGGCACTGGAAACCCAGGCCGACACCTGGTTCGATCAGGAGTCAATCGAGCCAAGTCGGCGCGTTGTCAATCGGACCGCAGATATGCGCTATGTCGGCCAGAACTACGAGCTGCAGGTCGCCGTGCCTGCTGGTCCGTTGGGACCGAATAGCCTTGCTGCCCTGATCAAGGGCTTCGAGCAAGCTCACCTGCAGCGCTTCGGCTTCATCGCCGAGGGCGAGGCAATCCAGATCGTGACGTTGCGGCTTGAGGCGGCCGGTGTCGTCAACAAGGCCGAACTTGCCTCATTGCCGGATGCCGGCCCGTCCTGCGACGCCGCCGTCATCGGCTCACGACAGGTCTATATGGACGAGGCCAAGGATTTCGTGCCCTGCCCCGTCTATGCCCGCGAGAAATTGAAACCGGGCAACCGCATCGCCGGTCCGGCAATCGTCGAGCAGATGGACACCACCACCGTCATCCTGCCGGATATGCAGGCGACGGTCGATCCCTATCTCAACCTCATTCTGGAGACGCGGGCATGAGCAAGATCGACCCGATCACCGTGGAAGTCATCGGCAGCGCGCTGACGTCGATCGTCGAAGAAATGGGCGAGGCGCTGGTGCGTGCCAGCTACTCGACCAACATCAAGGAGCGGCGCGATTGCTCCACTGCCCTCTTCGACCGGCATGGAAACACCCTGTGCCAGGCCGAGCACATTCCGATGCACCTCGGCAGCTTCATCGGCATCATCCCGCACATCAACAAGCGCTTCGCCGCCGACGATATCAAGCCGGGTGACGTGTTCATGGGCAATGACGCCTACGAGGGCGGTGCAACACATCTGCCGGATATCGTGCTCGCAGAACCCATCTTTCATGGCGAGACGATGGTTGGGTGGGCGGTCAATACCGCCCACCACGCCGACTTCGCCGACCGCGGCCATGCCCATATCTATCAGGAAGGTCTGCGCATCCCGCCCGTGCGGCTCTATCGTCAGGGTCAGTTGCAGCAAGACCTGCAGGACATGTTCCTGCTGAACTGCCAGGTCCCGCACGAGCGGTTGTCGGACCTGCGCGCCCAGATGTCGGCCAACCGGCTTTGCGTCCAGCGCATGCAGGATCTCTGCACGAAATACGGCGCGGATCTCGTCCTTTCCGCCGGCGACGCCTTGCAGGACTATGCCGAGCGCAAGATGCGCGCCGGTATCGCTGCCATCCCGGACGGTGTCTACAGCTTTACGGATTACTTCGACAGCAACCAGTTTTCCGATGTGATGGAACTCAAGGTGGATATCACTATCAAGGGCGATGCAATGCACATCGCCTTCGAGGCACCGCCGCAGGTCCCTGCCGGGCTGAACGTCATCTACACCGCGCTTCTGGCGACCTGCTATTATGCGGTCAAGGCCGTCATCGATCCGACGATCCTGCCGAATGCCGGTCTGTCGCGGCCCATCAGCGTCGAGGCACCACATGGGTCGCTGCTCAACTGCAAGCACCCTGCTGCTGTCGACGGGCGCATTGCCGCGTGCCAGCGGGTTGCCGACCTCGTCCAGGGTGCGCTCGCCAAAGCTTTGCCCGGCAGGGTCACGGCAGCGGGCAACGGTGCCTGCACCGGCGCTCTCTTCACCGGCACGCGCGAGGACGGTTCGCTCTGGGTCTATCTCGAGACCATCGGCGGCGGCGGCGGTGCGCGTCCGACGGCAGACGGGCTGAGCGGCGTGCACGTCCACATGACGAACACGTCCAACCTTCCGGTCGAAGCGCTTGAGCTCGAATATCCTCTGACGCTGCTGCGCTATGAACTCGTCAACGGCTCGGCCGGAGCCGGCACCTGGCGCGGCGGCATGGGCTTGCGGCGCGTCTATCGGATCGAGGCCGATTGCCGGTTCAGCGTCGAGGGTGGCCGGCTGTCCGTCTATCCCTGGGGGCTGGAGGGCGGCCTGCAGGCGACCGGTTCTCATTTCGATTTCGGCAACGGCCAGCAGAATCTGCCCGGAACGGTGCAATTGAAGTCAGGACAGGTGGTCGAGCTGGTGACGCCCGGCGGCGGCGGCTACGGCTCGCCTTCCGGCCGGTCCGTGGAGGCTATTCGCCGCGACATCAAGGAAGAGCGCATCACCGCCGAATTCGCCGAACGCGTCTATGGCCGCGGCGCCGAGCAAAAATCTCATCTGGCGGCAACCGCCTGATCGTTCAATCCCACATCAAAGGAAGGGTCTTACTCGTGGTAAAGGTAACGAAAGTCAAATCCGGCAGCCTCTATGAGGAAAAGGAAAGCTACTCGCGCGTCGTTGCGGTCGACAATTGGGTATTCGTGTCCAACACTGCAGGACGCAATTACAAGACCCGGGAAATGTCGACCGATCCGGTCGAACAGGCCAAGCAGTGCTTCCATAATATCGAGGGCGCTCTCGCAGCGGTCGGTGCAACGCTTGCCGACGTCGTTCGCTCGCGCGTCGTCATCCCGAACGTTGCTGACGCCCCCTCCGTCATGGCCTATGTCGGAGAGAAGTTCAGGGGCATCGATCCCTGCAGCACGGTGACCTGCCCGCCGCTCGGCGGTCCGGATTTCCGCGTCGAAATCGAGGTAACCGCCTATAAGGGCGTGGGTGCGGCCGGCTCCGAATATATCAACGTCAGCCTCTAAAGAGATCATCGGCCGTCCGGCACGTCCGGGCGGCCGATCACCGGGGCGAGGGATTGCCCCGCTTTCAGTTTTCCTGCTGTTTCTGTAAGGTCGCATTCCATTGAGAAAGAAAGAGGGACTGCTCTTGGCTGAGACGGAAACACCGCAACCGGAAGACTTCTTGCCCGCCGAGCGGCGCGAGAAAATCATGGAATGGTTTTCGTCCAATCAGGTTGCCTCGAGCCAGGATCTCGCAAAGCGGCTCAACGCCTCCATCTCGACGATCCGTCGCGATCTCGATCTCCTGGCATCTCAGGGTGTCGTGAGAAGGACCCATGGGGGAGCCGTGCGCGTTCGTCGCAGCACGACATTCGAACAGCTGGTCGATGAAGCGCGCCAGACGGCAGTCGAGGAAAAACGTGCCATCGCGGTTGCGGCCGCAAAACTGCTTCAGCCGGAGCAGAGCATCTTCATCGATTCCCGCTCGACTCTGCATCAATTTGCCTATGTCATCGCCGAATTGACGACACCGCTGACGGTCGTGACGAACGACGTGCATGTTGCGGATGTGCTCGTCAACAAAGACCATATCAAGCTCGTGGTCCCCGGTGGGATCTGTCGCCCAGGGGCCTATTCCCTGCTCGGGGAAACGGCGATCAATTTCGTTCGCGAGCTGCGCTGCGATCATCTTTTCCTGTCTTCTCAGGCAGTCGACACGGAGTGCGCGAGCGACACGTCCCTGGAACTGGTCCAGCTGCAGCGCGCGATGATCGATGCGTCGGTCGAAACGACGCTTCTGATCGACAGCAGCCGTTTCGGCAGCCGGGCAATTTATCGCACGACCCCCATCGAAAGGATCAACCGCATCATCACCGACGAGGGTCTCAATGCCGAGGAACGGGCAAGATATGCCTCCGTCGTCGCGGATCTCATCATTGCGCCTTATGTCGATGAGATCCAGGAGGAGCCTGAGTGAGGTTGCAGAACAACCACGGAAGCGCTCGCTTTCTTTCCATTGACAATGCTGACCGCCCGTGACCCTACCAAAAGGCAAAGGAGTGACGGCGCGTTCGAAGGCGAGCGTTACGATCGTTGATATCGCCCGGCTCGCAGGCGTCAATCCGTCGACGGTCAGCCGAGCCCTGTCGGGTTCGTCGGCCGTGACGCCGCAAACGCGGGCGCGCATCGCAGAGATCGCCCGGGAAAGTGGTTATGTCGCAAATCATAATGCGCGCATGCTCCGGTCGCGAAAAGCCAACCAGATCCTTGTCATTGTCCCCAACATAGCCGCCTTTTCCCATCCGGATGTCATATTGGGAATCGAGGAAGCACTCGAGGAACACAATATCGGTGTCATCGTCGGCAGCACGAAGGGAAGTAGGGAACGGGAAATTGCCCTCGCCCGGCAGCTGATTACCGGAACGGCCGACGGTCTGATCCTGCTCAACGGTCACCTGCCGACTGAACTGGGGGAGCTTTCGCACTACAATCGCAGAATCGTTGCGATCTCCAGACCCGTGGCAAACCCGGGAATCGCCTTCGTCGGCATCGATAATGAAAAGGCAGCAGTCGAAGCGACGCAATATCTGCTTTCTCTCGGCCGCAGCCGTATCGTGCACATCGGGGGGCCGGAACAAAGCTCAATTTTTGCCGCTCGTGCGCAAGGCTATCGAAGCGCAATGCGGCAAGCGGGCCTCAACGAACATAGTGACGTTCAGCACCTCCCCTCATTCGACATCAACGCCGGGCGAGATGCCATGCGCAGCATCGTCAGCCGACGACATTTGCCGGATGCGATATTGTGCGCCAGCGACGAGCTTGCCTTCGGCGCTATCCAGGTCGCCAAGGAGTGTGGCATAAAAGTGCCGGAACAAATCGCTTTCATCGGCTTCGACAATCATCCGGTCGCCGAAGCGTTCAGCCCGGCGTTGACGACGATCTCGGTGCCGCGCAGGCAGCTTGGGTTCCTGGGAGCCCAGACGCTCCTTCGCCTCATTGAAGAGGACCGCGAGATTGCAGAGCCGCAGCTGTTACCCTACGAGTTCCTCGTAAGAGCAAGCTGCGGCAGGAACAGATTCGACTCCTGACCCGCTGTGCCTCACCTCAGTTAAGCGATACCGGCTGGCCTTTTCTATTGCCCCGTCATTCCTACCTGAATGTCCCTACAATCGTGCTTGCCTTGTGCTCCCGCGAGACTGGCCAGAAACTCCTTCCACCGCGCGTCATGCTTTGCGACGTCGTCCTGCTGAGCCCAAAGCTTGACCAACCCGGCCGCGGCCTCGTCCTGGTAGGTTTCCGCGACATCGCTGTGCAGCGCCAGAACCAGCGTTTCGACGTCCCGGGCAGACAGGATCTCGGTCTGCGACAGGTTTTCGGGATTGGTGAAGGAAAGCGAGTTGGGAAGCAGCCAATGCGTCCCGATCCCGCCGTCTCGATAGACGCGCGGCATGATGATTTCGTGGATGCTGACCTTAGAGCTATGATTGCAGTAGAGTTTCTCGATCGCCGCGCGAAGCTCCGTCTCCAGACCGAGGCCGAGTTGGCCGCCGGCGCCGAGAACCGAGCCGAAACCGAAGCTCTCGCTGTAACGACCTGCCGAGGCCGAAACGTCGGCGATGACGATGTGCAGCGGCGGCAGGGCCTGCGATGCTTGCGGCACTGAGCGGAACGCATCGCGGATGGCATAGTAGAGCGTCATGGCGCCACGGTTTTCGACCGCTCCGCCATCGGTCACCCAGTATCGGGTCCTTGCTTCGCCAGGTGCTTCGATGTCGATTGCGGCATCGGGAAAGACCGGCGGAAAGTTTGCGCTCAAGGCTGCGGCCCGCGCAATCGACATGTCCGCATTGTCGAGCGTGACGAGCTGCATGTGCAGCGATCCGTCGTCCGGCAGAGACGCGGGCGCGGCGAGATTGGTCAGCACCAGCCGCCCGCCCGCCTGGGCCGCATCCAGGAACTGGCGGCAGCGCGTCGCCCTCTCGGGAAGCGAAAGGCTCCGATCCGCTTTGCAGGCAGTGCTGTCGTCGGAAAAAGATCCGACGATCGCGGTGTTGAGCATCACGCCGAAGGACGGCGCTTCCATCGTCCCGGTGCCCATATGGCAGACGAAGGATTCAGCGAGAATCGCGCCCAGCCTCGAGCGTGCGGGTATCCAGCCTGTCACGTCTTCATCCGGCCTTTGAGCTTCGCGGCAGGCCGAGGACGCCCAATGCCAGCGCCCGAAGGCGAAGCGCATGTCGCTCGCGCCATCGATCACCTGCTCGATGAAGGGCAAAGCCATCGCCTTCGAAAAATCATCCCAGGCCTTGACGTCCATGCTGTCGTGCGGCCGGCGAAGTTCCTGCTCGTGAAGCGCGAAATAGCCGAGCGCGGCGCTGCCGCCAGAGACGCCGCTGACCAGGACGACATTGCAGATCTGGTCGCGCTCGGCCAGCCCCCTGAGAAGTGAGGCCGTGTAGATCGCCGCACGCGTGCCGCCGCCGGAGGCGACGACTGCAAGTCTCGGCGTTGTGGGCTGGAGCGGGCCGCAGCCGCCGTTGGGTTGACCGCTTTCGAACAGGAGCGATGCCGGCTGCTTGCCCACATGCCGTTCGGAACGGATCGCAAGTTCCGGCGGCTGGATCGCCCGCAGGAAGCTGAAGGCGGCAGGACCGCCGATCAGGCCATAGGCGAGGGCGCCGACGAGGGCGGGATAGACGAGCGTCGAGCGCTGGAAATTGCGCAGGCTCGCAAGCAGGTCCCCGGTCGGCGCCTGTTCGGCGGGCAGGCGCTCCAGCTGCGCGCGAAACTGCGCGAGCACGTCCGCCGGCGTCATGAACTGGATCGCCCTGTCCGACGCGGCCTTGGTCCGCTGCTGGTATCGATCCTCGTAGCGGCCCTCGATCTTCAGGCGCCCGGCGCCATGCAGCGCGATTGTCCGGCCCTGATTGCGGACCGTGCTCAAGGCCTCGCTGCCTTCATAGTCGTAAGCGATTTCGACCGGCGTGATCGTCTGCCGTTCCCTGTCCATGAGGCGGATGAGCCGGCGCGCGACGAAGTGATCGCACCAGAAGGCATAATACCAGGCAACGGCATAGGCGAAGGCGATATAGCGCATGAGCGTCGTATTGCCGTAACCACTGGAGCCGGCGTTGAAGAGATAGGTGATGTAATGGACGTCGGCGAGGCGAAGCACCGCCACGACGATGACGAGAACGCTGATGACCCGCTGCGGGCCGATGAAGAAAAGACGTCCGATCGTGCGCAGGATTTCCATCAGCCGCTCGAACAGGATGCCGAGGAAAAGGGCGATCCATGCGGCAATGCCGGTCACCAGGAAAGCATACCAGAGATAATGGTCCGGCACGAACAGGGTGAGCAGCGATCCAGGCAGAAGCAGCTCGACCGGATAGCGGATCGGGGCGATGACAAGGGCCGATACCAGCGCGGCAATCGGTCCGCGGCCCATGAAATCATAACGGTTCCTGGGCAGGAAGAGCTCCACCTTCGGCAGGCTGTCGGCAAGTCCGCCGCCGGCATTGGAGCGGAACAGGCTCGATGCGAGCAGCCAGGCCGCCGGGAGCGCGAGGACGAGTGCGCAAACGATCGCGGCGCCGATATGCAGGCGAGGCCGTGCCGTCATCGTGCCATAGGTTTCCGGGCGCGAATTGACGAGGAGAAGCACGGCAAGAGCCGCAAGAATCACCAGTTGTCCGGCCAGCAGATACTGGTTGAAAAGTGCCTGCCGGCCAGCTGCCGCATGCAGCAGGAAAAGAAGCACGGCCCCGATCGCCAGCAGGCCGAGATTGCCCCAGCGCATCTCGATGGTCGGGCCAAGCGCCATGGCAAGGGTCAGAATGCCCGCAAGCAGCGGCACGAACCAGGCATAGCCGTCAGGGGCGAGCCATCGCCACGCAAGGTGCCGCCCCTTCGGCAGCGGCTGGTTGAGCCAGGCATCGAACGTTCGCCACAGGCGAACGAAACTTCGGACGTGTTCGCCGAGCCAGTTGTAGATGCTCGCTTCCCGATGGGGATGGGGTTCGTCCATCAGCGTGTTTCCAGTTGGCTGTCGGCGAGAATGACGTCGGCCGCCTTCTCGGCGATCATGTAGACGGCCGTGGCGAGGAAGTAGCCGGGAATGCGCGGGAAGACGGAGGCATCGACCACGCGCAGGCCTTCGACGCCATGCACCCTGAAACGGCTGTCGAGCACGCCCCCACCCTCGCGGGGGCCGATGGCGCAGGTGCCGCAGGCGTGGTGGCCCCAGGCGTTTTCCGCGACATAGCGGCGAAGCGCCTCGTCGCTCTCGTTCTGCCGGCCGGGCTCCTCTTCGCTTGCGATGAGATCGTCCATCGCATCGTTGACTTTCCTGACGAAGCGGATGGCGTGGACCACGGCATCGAGATCGAGGTTGTAATTGCCGGTTCCCTCGAAGAAGGAATGAAACATGACGGCGGGCAGGACAGTAGGATCGGCGCATCTGAGCCGCACCGTGCCGCCCTGGTTTTCGGTATAGGCCTTGAGGATCGCCCAGGTCATGTAATCCGGCTTGCGGATACGCTCGGAATAACCGGGATAATAGCCGCGGAAATCGGCTAGCAGCGAAAAGCAGTGCAGGTCCGGTTCGCTCAGCGTGTCGCGGGATTTCAGCGTCAGGGAAAACATCACGCCGTTGCTGGTATAATTGCCGATGCGGAACCTGCGCCACCGCCGGTAATGGGCGTCGCGGGTCGTGTAGGTGACGCCCTTGAGCGCCGACCAGGGTTCGGTCACACGGCTGACGACACCGACCTCGTAGCGATCCTGCAGGTTCCGCCCGACGCCTGGAAGTGCCTCGACGACGGAAATCCTGTGCTCACCGAGATGGCCAGGATCGCCGATGCCGGAGAGCATCAGAAGCTGCGGCGAGGCGAAGGTGCCGCCGGCCAGGATGATCTCGCGGCCGGCCCGAATGACCTCCTCACGCCCCTCTCCGGCGATGCAGCGGACCGCCACGGCCCGCTTGCCGTCAAATTCGATGCGCGTGACCGTGGTGTTCAGGCGAAGCGTCAGGCGGTCGGGATGCCGCTTCATCACGTCGAGCAGCCGCTCGCGCGGTCCGCGCCTGACGTGGCGGCGCGTTGCAAGCGGGGTGACGCGGACGCCGCAGGCGCCGACGTTCCAGTTGCGGTTGTCGTTCGGGTCGATCTCGGTCGTCTCCCAATCGGAGCCCCGCTTGCCGAAGGCATCGGCGGCCGCGCCGACGCAGCGCAGGAGCGCCCGCCACAGCGGCCAGTCGCGCAAGACCCTGAGCGGCAACGCCCGCTCCGTCGTCATCCATCCCCACCATCCGTGGCCGGTCGGATTGAGGCCAGTTGCGGCGGCGAGCCAGCGCCACAGGAAGAAGCGGTAGCGGCAGCGCTCGATGCGCTCGAAATAGCCCTGCATGTGCGAGGCCTTCCAGCTTTCGTCGCCGGTGATCGCAAAGATTTGGTTCCAGTCGCAATGATTGGGCCGGACGATGATCATCGCATGATGGGCAGTGCAGCCGCCGAGGCCGCGCACACGCGGATAAAGCACGCCGTCCTTTTCCCTGGAGTAGCGCCAGTCGCGCTCCTGAATTTCCTGATTTTCGTAGTGGCGCACCCAATGGTTCTCGGCCATGCCGGGATGTTCCGAGGCAAAGGCGTGAAAGGCGGGTACGCGACAGGCATCGGCAAGCGGCATGTCGGAACTATCGTCGGTCTTGGCCAGCGGATCGCCGCCAGCTTCGATGACGAGCACCGTGCGGCCCTCTTCGGCGAGCCGCGCGGCGACGACGGCACCGCCCGCCCCGCTGCCGATGACGATATAATCGTGGGTCGGCCCGCCGGACATCGTCAGAACTGCTTCAGATAGGAGATCAGGGCATTCTTGTCCGATTGCGACAAATCGGCGCCGAACGTGTGCCCGCCATTGACCACATAGTCGGGGCATTTGCTCAGGCCCACCAGGCGGTCGATGAGCTTGGTGTCGCGCACCACCTTCTCGGCCTTGGCGAGCACGGCGGGATCGGCAAGCTCCTCCGGCGTGCATTGCCCGCCGAGCTTGGCGAAGGCGCCGATCAGCGCCGGGCCGCTGGCGATCAGGCGCTTGTAATTGGCAAACTTGTCCTCCTCGTCATTGTCAGGAAGCAGCTCGGTATTGGTCAGCGCATTGACCGGGAAGCCGGCCGGGAACGGGCCGATGGTGATCGAGCCGTCCTTCTTGAAGGCCCAGCCGGCGACCTTGTTCAGCACGCCGGTGAAGGGACGCACCTTATCGGGCACGAAGCCCGCCGGCACGATGAGGCAGGAGGGAGCGCTGGTGCGATAGATGTAGCCCGGCACCGGCGCATCGGTCATTTTATCCATGCGGCGCGTCTGCGGCGACAGCATCTGGCGGATCGACCGGTCGAACACCGCAAGCCTGTTTTCGATACAGGGCATATAGGGGTCGCGGGCATCCGCCGCCGGGCAGGCGGTGCCGCGACTGGCGCCGTAGCCGCCGGCATAGTCCTGATTGTAGTAGTCGGTCCCGTAATAGCTGTCTTCGTGGCCAACAGCATTGTTGAGCAGGAAGGGCGCGGTCGACCAGAGGCTGACGAGCGAGGGCGGCCTCAGATAGCCGCGCCCGTTGCCGGCCGCCTGCAGCGGCGTCGCGGCCCCTGAAACCGGATGATTGACGGTCACCTCATGCGGTGGTGGCAGCGATTTGTAGGTAGAAGAGGTGAAGTTGTCCCAGATATCGCCCGAAAGCCCATTGGTGGCGATCGCGCTGCAGGCATTGGTGCGCACGACATCCATCGGCACGCGTCGTTCCGTCGAGAGGTAATTGCCGTCGAGGAAATCCTTTCCGTCCGCATCCTTTTCGGTGACGAGCTTGACCATGCCGGCCTTGAAAGCATCCGACTGCGCCCAGGCCCAATAGCGGTCCCAGCATTCGCGATAATGCGGGCCGGACCCGCCGCCTTCGCATATGCCCTGATCGACGCCGAGCTCTGGCGCCGGCACCGGCTGCCTGCTCGAATGGCAGGCTGCGCAGTTTTCGGCAAAGACGATCTTGCCGCGGTCGACCTCGGCGGGATTGCGCTCTTCAAGCACCTTTTCGCCAACGGCCGTGTCCTTCAGGTGATCGGCGCGGGCGGCGACCAGGAAGAAGATCGCCATGTCTGGCGTCATCGCTTCGGTCGCCTGCCAGTAGACCGAATTCTTCTGGGCGTCGGCGATGCGGATCGGCGAGATCTTCTGCCCGCCGAGGAAGGGGCGGAAATGCAGCAGCCATTCTTCGCTGAAGAGGCCGATATTGAGATAAACGCGATTGAGCGCGCCGAGCGTGCCGACGGAATCCGCACCGTCCTTCAGGACACGCATCGAGGCGACCGTGCCGGTCGCCTTGTCATAAAGCGAACCGAAGGCCGCGGTCTGCGGATAGTCCTGCGCCTGCTTGTTGTCCTTCTCGTCTCCCTTGATGATTTCCTTGCCGGTCTTCGCCCCGATGCGTAGCCGCTCCAGGACGTCGTAGACCGCATTCATCGTGCGCGGGTTGTTCATGTAGTCCGACGAGACGAGCGATGTATCGAGGGAACCCGGCGGGTTCGTATGGAACAGCTGGAAGAGGAAATTCCTTTCGTTGTCGGCCGGTTGCCCCGCCGCCGTGCGCGGTTTGGTGTTCCAGAAGAAGATGCGGTCGACCCAGAAATACTGGGCGCCGGGATTGGAGGAGATTTCGGAAAATGCCGGGCTCTCGACATTCTCAGGCGGATTGATCGGATTGGGACCGACATGGCAGAAGGCGCAGGACATGCCGACGCGATAGGGACGCACGAGATCCTTGTCGTTGTAATAGGACGGATCGGTGTAGTAACGCACCGCATCCCAACGTTCGGCGGCCTTGCTGTCGAAATCGGGATTGGGAAAGAGGCGCAGACCCATCACGCCCGTCGGCTCGCCGTAATAGGAGCCGACCGGGATCTTCTTCTCTTCGCCCTTCACCTTGACCACGGTGCCGCGCGAGCCGATCTCGACGCCGGGATAACGCGCATCGGCCTCGGCATTGCCGCCGAAACTGTCGGCCGGGCAGTCTTTCTTGCGCTGATCGATCCACAGCCCCCAATGATCGGGGTCGGCACTCCCAGGGGTGTCGAAGCAGGGCTCGTTGACGAGCCCGAGATAACGGAAGCGGTTGTCGCGGCCATAGGCCATCGTCGGATGAGAAGAGATGGTCTTCAGGAGATCGAAGGAACCGATCGTCGAGCGGGCGGCGAAATCCCAGAAGCGGTCGTTGCCACCGGTCCAGACGATCCAGGCATTCTGTCCGCGGATCGCCGCCTCGCGGACGGCCTCCGGATCGAGCCCGGTGGCCGTGGCGACTTCCTTGATCTCGGCGGGGTAGTCGGCGCCAGGCGCGGGCGGCAAGAGCAGGCCCTTGTCCATCGCCGCGAAATAAGGCTCGCCCGCGCCCGGAAACTGCTCGACCGTGCGCTGCGCCTTCTTCGCCTCGTCCTCGACATGGCCGAAGCGGCTCGCATCCGGCTCGATCAGCCACCAGACGATGAGCGCGACCGCGGCAATGGCGATGACGGCGAGGGTGACGACGGCTGCTGCCGTCCAGGCGAGAAACCGTAGGATGCGCTGTCTGACGTTTGCCATCGACCCCTCCTGATGGTCAAAGTGTCTTCAGATAGGAAAGCAGCTGTTCCTTCGCCTCCGCAGGCAGATCCGTGCCCCAGAGATGACCGCCATTGCCGTTGCCCTGCAGGTTCGTATCGTAGAGTGTACCGTGCCGTTCCCCCGGCGTGCCTGCTGCACTGACGAAGCCGCCATTCTCGGCATCCACCAGATCGTAGCCGCGGTAGAACTGCTTCGGCCGCTCGGCGGGCGGAAGGAGCAGGGCGCGCAATGTCGGGACGCTGCCGTTATGCAGGTAAGGACCGCGCAGCCACAGGCCACCATGACCCGTGGCGACATAACCGTCGGTCTTCTGGAAATTGGTAAAACCCCAAGCATAGCCCGGCTCGTAGGCCGCGTAACGGTCGCGGGCAGCAGGCGTCCACATGTCCAGGCGATGGCGGTCCGTGCCGACCTCGACGATCGGGATCGGGGTGCGATAACGGGCGCCCTTGGGATCATGGCAGACGGCGCATTGCGCGATATAGATCGCACGGCCGGCGTCGACATCAGCCGCATCGACATGATAGGGATCGCCGGCAGGCCGCAGGGCAGAAAAGGGTGACGGCGGCGGACCCTGCAGGCGGATGAAATCCGTGATGCGGCGCAGCCCCTCTTCGCTTCCCCCGTAGGATTTATAGGTCATTCCGTCGCCGATCGCACCGGAGACCACCGTCTCGTAGAGATCGGTCTGCAATCCGTCCCAATGGAGCGAGAAGCGGCGCGTATTGGTGGCGGCGAGATCGGCAAGCGACCACAGCGGCATCATGTCGGAATTGCCGATCGTGTGGTCGTCAGCCAGATGAAGGTTCTGGAATTTGACCGGGTTGAAGGGATCGATCCGGCCCGGACCCCAGTCCGGCCTGTCCTTCATCCAGGCGAAGCTTCGCCCCTGTTCCTGAAGGGCTGACCGGGTCGCGGGGATCAGAACGAAGCGGTAGAGCGCCCGCTCCCAGACCGGCATGTCATAGATCCTGCCGATCTCCGCCATCACCCGATCGGCCGTGAAGCGCGGGTCGGCGCCGACATCGATCAGGAAGCGGATATAGGCCTGAGGGTTCACCCTGGTCCCCGGCCCCGCCTCGACCAGCCGCGCCGGCTCGTCGGCGCGGAGGCGGTAGCTGCCCTGGTGGCAGAAGGCGCAGTTCGGCGCGACGCGCTCTATGACGCCGAGCGTCCTGACCGACAGGCCGACCGGAACCTCGTCGCCGGCGCGCCAGTAGAGCCCGAATGAGCCGTAACCATCCGCATTGGCCGGCAGATGGTCTGGAAAGAGCTGCGGCAGGACCCGCCAGATCCAGTAGGGAATTCCCTGCGCCACTTCATTGCCGATCGAGCCATGATTGAAGACTTCTGCAAGATCGTTGGTCTTCGGTTGGGCGACCGGCCGGAAGAGCAGGAAGAACAGCGCGAAGGCGCCGACGACGAGCAGGATCAGAACGGCGAAAAGCCATTTCCAGAAGGCGCGCCTCATGCCTGTCTCCCTTCGGAGATGTTCTGTTCGAGCTTCAGGATGCGCAGGAGACAGAAGAGCGTCGCAACGCCGATCGACCCGTCGAGAAAGACGCCGGCGAGATAGCCGATCGGTTGGCCGAAGACGAAGACGGCGAGAAAGAAGAAAACCGTGCCGAGCGTGCGGGAGGGGAAGACCGCGAGCCAGGCGAAAACGCGGTAGCGGTCGATATCGAGCGTCGCCGGAATATAGAAGATCGACAGGATGCCGAGCAGCAGGCCGGCAAATCGCGGCCAGATCAGCTGATTGACGGTGATGCCGAAGAGACCGAGGATCCATTCCGGACAGAAGATGAGCGGCAGGACGAAGGCGAAGTTCAGAAGGATGCCGATCCAGACGAGGACCGCATGCCGTGCCTTCCATTTGCTGAGCGAGCGCGACTGGGTCATAGCGTTTTCATATATTCGACGAGGGCGTCTTTTGCCGCGTCCGGCAGTTCCGTGCCGTAGCGATATCCTTCATGGCCGGTATTGGCGTTGCCGGGCCGTTTCGTGTCGTAGCGAAAGAGATCGCCGCCGGCCGACTGGTCCGAGCGATAGCCCACCTTGGCAAGGTCGAACTCGTCGCTGCCGCGCGACCAGACGGATGGCCGCCTGGCGCTCGGCTCGAGCAGGTCGCGCAAGGTCGGCACCGAGCCGTTGTGCAGATAGGGCGAGCGCGCCCAGATGCCGTCGAGCGGGTGGTTGGCATAACCGTCCGTCTTGTGGAAACGGCTGAAGCGCCAGGGATAGCCGGCATAGAGCAGGTTCTGCTCGGCGGCGAAATTTTCCGTATAGGAGGTCCAGCGTCCGACATCGGTGCCGATCTCGGCAAGCGGAACCGTCTTGCCGAGGCGCGTGAAACGCTGCCTGTCGTAGCTGTAGCCGCTCGCATCCTTGAAGCCGTGGCAATCGGCGCAATACTGCAGGAAGAGCGTCTTGCCCTCCGTCGCCTTCGCCTGATCGATCCTGTCGGCGACGGGGAATGGCGGCGAAGGCAGATCCCACATCCAGTCCTCGATGCGCGCGATCGACGCCCGGTCGACCGTCACAGGGGTGACACCGGCGCCGAGTGCGGCACTCAGGTTCCGTTCGGCGACGGAATCGTTGTTGCCGTCCCAATGGAGGTTCATGCCTTCGCGCGGGCGCTGGCGCCAGATGGCGGGATAGTCGGAGGAGCCGTTCAACGCCGCTCCGCTGATATGGGCCTCGTCCATCGGAAAGTTGAACTGCAGCGCCTTGTAGGGGTTGAACGTGTCCACGCGCCCCGGTCCCCATTGCTCCTGGCGCTTGACGAAATCGAGTTGGGTGCCGAGGTCGAGGAAAGCGCTCTTGACCCGCGGGAAGACGACGTAGCGGTAGATCAGCCGCTCGAAGATATTGAGGTCGCCGCCGACCTTGGGGCTGTCGATCGTCGCAATCAGCGCATCCCCGGTAAAGCCGGGATCGCGGCCGACATCGATGAAGAAACTGATGAATTCCTGCAGGCGCAGATTATTGGAAGGCGCGCCGGGAATGAGATGGCGAACCGGATCGCCGGGCAGGCGATAGGTGCCGACATGACAGACGGAACAGTTGAGCCAGACCCGCTCGACGCCTGAGACCACGCGGCGCGACACCCCGATCGGAAGGTCGTCATCCGGCTTTTCGTAGAGGAAGCCGAAACGGCCCCAGCCTTCCGGCCCGAGCTTGTCGGCATACATGACCGGCAGGGCCTTGAAGACCCAATAGGGCGGTCCCGTCGCCGTCTCGCTGCCGATCGAACCATGCATGAAATGGTCCTTCGGACTGACGAAGGCGACAACATATTGGTTGACGAAAACCAGATAGTAGACGAGCCCGAGCAAGATCAGCACGATGATCGCCAGCCACCAGCGCCGGTGGCGGGCAACGGCAATCTCGACGGGCGTCTTGCGGTCGTTGTCGCTGCTCATGGGTCCACTCCGAATGCGCGGGCGATGGCGCGGTTCACTGGAAGGTCGGCGGCTCGTAAACGGACATGACCTGCTTGATCATCCTGTCATAACGCTCCTCGAAACTGTTCCCGTCGAAGCGACTGAGGTCATAGCAGCCGAGCGGGTTTTCGAGGTCGTTGAGAAGACATTTGTTGCAATAGGTGCATTCCTTTTCCGGGCCGTTCTGTCTGGTCAGGATGTCCGGCAGGTCATTGTTGGCAACCAATGGACGCGCCATTGTCACACCGTCGCAAGCCTTGGAGCGGATCGCGTCGGCGATCCTGTCGGCATGCTGGAATCCGCCCGTACAGAGAACCCTGATGTCAGGAGCGATCTTGCCGATTTCCTCGGAGACAGCGCGCGCATAGTCGAGATTGATACCTTCGATGACCTTGCCCCGACGCCACCGCCACAGGGCCTGAAAGGCGCGCCCCAGGATCGGATTGGAAAAGATCGCATAGTTCATCGGCGCCCGCGTGCCCTGCGAGAGCATGCCGTCATACCAGCGGTGCAGGTCGTTCAGCGGCAGGTCGCCGGCCGGATTGCGCGGATGGGGGAAGGTCGAACCGCTCGATATATGGAAGGAATCGACGCCCTTGCCGCCGTCGAGCAGCATCGTGCAGATCTTCACCGTCTCGTCGAGCGTGTTGCCCTTGCCGATCCAGGGATAGAGCCAGTCATTGTGGTCGACGCCGTTGATCTTCATCTGCAGGTGAAAATCCTGACCGACCTCGCGGCGGATCGCCCTGACGATTTCAAGCACGAAACGTGCCCTGCCCTCCCAGCCGCCGCCGTATTCGTCCGTCCGGTCGTTGATGCCGGAACTCAGGAACTGCGTCAGCAGATAGCCGTTGGCGCCGTGAAGCTCGACACCGTCGAGCCCCGCCTGCCGGGCGCGCCGCGCCCCTTGCGCGAACTGTTCCACCACTTCGGCGATTTCGGGCTTCGTCATCGCCTGGGCGAGCAGCCCATGGAAATAGTCGCTCTTGTTGGTCGAGCTCAAGCCCTTGTTGAACAGGTTCTCGACGCCGCCCATGTCCTGCTGGCGGCCGGAATGGCTGAGCTGCATGATGAACCGACAGTCATAAGCATGAACGCGATTGCCGACTTCGCGCCAGAACGGGATCTTGTCGTCATTGTCGATCATCGCGTAACGCACAAGGATGCGGCCGCGCACCGAGACCGGCGTAAAAGAGGAGATGATGCAGCCGATGCCGCCGCGCGCAAACTTCTCCTCCCAGTTCAATCGAGCGTGGCCGCCGTGGCCGTTATAGTCGTCGAACTGGCCGGAAATATTCGATCGGAACAGACGGTTCTTGACGCGCAGGGAACGGAACGTCAGTTCGTTGAAAATAACCGCCGCGTTATCGGCATGTGTATACTGACTATCTGGATGCATGCGGGCTTATCCAAAGTAACGTGCCGCGGCAACGTGAGAAAAGGAAAAGAAACCGAGATGCACTGCTGACTGTATAACTTTCAGGTGTGAGCGACGGTAATTCAATCCTATGTAGTTTGCAAATGGATTTCGGACAGCGCCGAAATTTGAATACTTGCGATTGCAAATTTCCCGTATTGCTGAACATTTCGGCTTGAAAGGACCCAATGCGCTGCAACCGATAAGTCCTTTACCAGCTATCGACAAGGCGGCCCAAGCGCTGTCAGCCGGAGATCGCTGGGATCTGCGCAAAGCGTTTCGGTTACGAGAGCTTGGCGAGATTAGGCGTACTGATAAATCAAATCATTGAAATCAATTGTATTTTTATCGCCACCCGTCCGTCGAGAGGCAGCCCTTTTGACCGGAATGGCTGGCAGCGCAGCGTCTATGGCAGAGAGGCGCGCCGGGCCGCACGACGGAGCACAGGAGCATTTTGGCGCCTTCCATGGCGTCACAACCGCCTGAGTTTTGCACGTTGACCAGACGGCCCTTTGCCGCCTCTTAGCGTATCAATGCAGGACAAGGCCGCGCTGGTCTCTCACCTGACGGAGCGTCGCGTAAGCCGATGATGCTTGCCGTTTGCGGCATTTGATTAATATTAATGCACAGATTCCTGCGATTTGTACTGTTATTTCTCTTTAAAATTGCATTGTATTCGCGCGCCACTCTGTTAAGACTTCAAGAGGATTTCGACTTGGCCGCGGGTTGAGAACGATGTGGGCTGGTGTCAACTCAAGATGCCGATGCGACCCGGTCCGGCGGCCGACTGTCTGGTCGTGCTACGGGAAGCATCGGAACCGACGGGAACGAAGCCAAAGATGGAGAAGGATGTCAGATGAGGCTGATTGCATCTTTCCTGATCGTCATGGCCGCAAGCGTCGGCCATGCTGGGGCAGAAGATCTTGAGATCGGCGGGCAGAAACTGGCCGTGACCGGGTTCGGCATCTCCAAGAGCACGAGCGGACGGCTCGTCAACGTGCTGGCCGACGACCCGCTTGCACAGGCCCAGAAGACGATCAAGGGCGTCTATATTCCGGCCGGAACCCGGTTGGCTTTTCTCGATCGTTCCTATCGCGACAAAGGCCGCATGTGGAACCTCGTTTCAACCGAAGACGGCATTCTGGCCTATGTCCGGGCCGGCGTGAATGGACGCGGCGCCCAGTACTGGACCCAAGACCAGATCGGCAACTTCTTCGCTGCAGGGGCGGACCAGATCGCCGTCGTCCAGGCGCCACAGACGATCAAGACGGACAAATACGGGGCCATCTCGCTGACCGCCTCGGAAATCTATCGTGTCGATCCGGAGGCGCCCCAGGACAATGGACAGGTGCCCCTCGTTCTCGATCGGTCGAAACTCGGGGATGCCTGGAGCGCCAACGAGACGATCTTCGTTCCCGAGCAGATGGTTGCCCTGCTCTCTGCGGAGACCTTCAGGAATGCCGGCGACCTGGAGCAGCCGTTCACCGAGTACGACCCGGCTCGCGAGGTTCTTTCGGCGGTCGATACTGCGCTGCAGACGAAGACCTTGCCCGATGCAGCCGCCCTGCGCCGGCGGGTCCAGGACTTTCTGACCAGCCGTTTCATTACGAGCAAGAGCTGCGAGAGCGAGATCAGCTTCAGCCTGGATGCCGGGGCCGAGGCTGCGCTCGGCTTGAGCGGGCTGTTGTCTCCGGTCGAGGCGAAACTCAAATTGACGGGGTCGATCGCAGGCGCAACCAAATACGCCAAGGGCGAGGAATTCGATATCGTTCGCGTGCGCCAGGCCGACAATCCCTACATCTACGAGATCAAGACTTCGTCCAACCGGCCCGACTGCGCAAGCGCCCCGAAGTCCCGCATCACCGTCGCCGGCACCGATGGAGTCCGCGGCGAGATCAACGAAGCCAATCTGGAGGAGGCAGGCTTCGGAGAAAAGACACAGGGCTCGCCCGTCTATACGTGCCGGGCCGAATTCTTTGCGCTCAGGGACATTCTTGCAAACAAGGCTTTCCTGCCACAGACGATTTCGACCTTCGTGGTGGCCAACCTCGCGGAATTTCGCGGGGCAAGCGACCCCAGCACCTGCGCGGCGAACAAATAAGCTTCCGGGTCCCGCATATCCGAGCATAGTGACAGAATCGCCTTCTCACATCGCGCAGGGATACCCTACGCCGTCTTCCCTTCCCCGTACAATCCGCCTGACCTCGGACCTTAGTCCGTTCCGGGCAGGCATATTTCCGTGCATGATCCAGAGTTGGATCGCAACTTGGGGAGGAATATTGTGATCTACGAAAAGCGGAATGTTACCGACAGCTCGACAGAACGGACGCGCTTCGAGAAAGAAGCGGCCGAAGCCCTCAACAGGCATTACCGGCGCCCGATCGCTATCTTTTTTTCCTGGCAGCCGGGTCAGAAGCCCAATACCATCGATCTGCGGGCCACGCCCCAGGTTCTATCTCAAGATGAGAGCCAAGGACCGATCAACTGACATCACTGACCTTCGTTTTTTGAAGCGTGTCGCCGATCTCGCCGGCTGGCCGCTCTGTCACAGGCGCCCGGGACGGTCGACAATGGAGCGAGCGGCTCAAGGGGTTCAGAATATCCGCGGCGGAAAGAGTGGAAGCCCGGCGGCAAAACCGAGCTTGATCACGCGGCTGTATTGGCCTCGGCAGCGCTCAGCGCGAGATCCGTCATCTCGCCGGTCGAGGCATAGCCGGAGACGAGCTCGGCAAGCATCAGGCGGGCAGCCGGTATGTCGTTGCGGTCGAGGGCTGCATCGAGAACCTTCAGCCGCTTGGAAAGCTCCGGCCAGAAGAGGAAATCCTCACGCGCCTTCATGATGCGCGGATGCTGCGTCGTTTCGGGATTGTCGCCGATCAGCAATTCCTCATAGAGCTTTTCGCCGGGCCTGAGACCCGTGACGGAAAGCTCGATATCGCCTTCGGGATTGTCGTCGCTGCGCAACGTCAGGCCGGAGAGATCGATCATCCGGCGCGCCAGATCGGCAATGCGCACCGGTTCGCCCATGTCGAGCAGGAAGACATCGCCGCCATCGGCCATGGCGCCGGCCTGGATGACGAGCTGCGAGGCCTCGGAGATCGTCATGAAGTAGCGGGTGATGTCTGGATGCGTCAGCGTCACCGGGCCACCATCCCTGATCTGCTGGCGAAACAGAGGCACGACGGAACCGGAGGATCCGAGCACATTGCCGAAGCGGACCATCGAGAAATTGGTGTGCGTGCGGCCGGCTGCACGCTCGGATGCCAGCGCCTGCAGTACCATTTCGGCCAGCCGCTTGCTGGCGCCCATGACATTGGTCGGGCGGACCGCCTTGTCAGTGCTGATCAGCACAAAATTCGACACGCCGTATTTTTCGGCCGCCTGTGCGGTGATCAGCGTGCCCATGACATTGTTCTTGATGCCTTCGACGGCATTCTGCTCGACGAGCGGCACGTGCTTGTAGGCGGCGGCATGATAGAGCGCCTGCGGCCGCCAGCTCATGATGATATGCTCCATGCGGTCGCGGTCGCGAACCGAACAGAGGATCGGCACGATCTGTACCGTCTGCTGCTCGTAAAGTTCCGAAAGCTTCTGCAGCTCGCCATGGATCGCGTAAAGCGCATATTCGTTCTGCTCGACGAGGACGAGATGCGTCGGGCCGCTGCGCAGGATCTGGCGGCAGAGCTCGCTGCCGATCGAGCCGCCGGCGCCGGTCACCATCACCACCTTGCCCAGCGTCGCCTTATCGAGCAGCTCCTGGCGCGGCGCCACGGCCTCTCGACCGAGCAGGTCTTCGATTTCGAGTTCACGAATGTCGGAAACGGCGATGCGGCCCTGCGCCAGTGCCGTCATGTCCGGCAGCGTACGGACATTCACCCTGGACTTGCGGATCTGCTCGAGGATCTCGTTGCGCCGCTGGCGCGATGCCGAGGGCAGAGCCAGAAGCACGTTGTGAACGTTCAGCGTCTGGACAAGCTCGGTCAGGTCGGAGGGATCATAGATCGGAAGGCCGCCCATGATGCCGCCCTTGAGCTTCGGGTCGTCATCGAGATAACCGACGACGTTGAGCTCGGCGCTGTTGGTCAGCGCGGCGGCAAGCTGCCGGCCGGAGCTGCCCGCGCCATAAATCAGCACCTTTGCCATCGCACCCTTGTGCAGGATGCGCTGATAGGTATCGCCCAGCCAGTAGCGGATGCCGAGGCGCGAAAGGCCGATCGCGATTAGCAGCAGGAAGGGCTGCAGGATACCGACCGTACGCGGGATGCCGGGAACGCTGAGCGCCGTGAAGATCGTCGCGAAGGCAACGCCATAGATCGCAATCGCCTTCAGCACTGCCAGGAAAGCGGCAATGCCGGCATAGCGGAAGATCGCCCGGTACATGCCCATGACGATGAAGATCGGCAGCGCCAGACACAGCGACACGAGAACCGCGAGCCACTGCACGCCCGTCAGCACTGTCCATTCGTTCAGGCGGAAACAATAGGCGAGCCAGATGGTGAGAACACAGAGGCTGGAATCGACGATCAGCGCAAGAATACGCTTGGCCGGACGCGGCATCGCCAATAGTGGTCCAACCAGTGCCTGCATCGACATCCAGGACCGGCTGGTCTTTGATCCGTCGCTCGAGGGATCATCATGCATTTTTATAGTGTCCACCCATCATCCAGCCTGACTTCTTCTTGTCCTTTTCGATCTTAAGTGCAACCGAATAATCGGTAGTCGCTTACGCTATCTGTTTATAACCTTGGGTAGTAGCCTCAATGGGTTATGCCCTTGCTGCCCAATACCTTGCCGACAGTCATCGCCAGAATGCGCATATCCATGAAGAAGGAGCGGCGCTGCAGATAATCAACGTCGAACTTCACCTTTTCGGGAATTGGCAGCTCGTCGCGGCCGTTGACCTGCGCCCAGCCTGTCAGACCCGGCAACAGCGCATCGACGCCTTCGGCCGTGCGCAGTGCGATCAGGTCGTCCTGATTATAGAGCGCCGGGCGCGGGCCGACGAAGCTCATATCGCCCTTCAGGATGCACCAGAGCTGCGGCAGTTCATCGAGACTCGACTTGCGCAGGAAGCCGCCGATCGGCGTCAGGTAGCGGGAGGGATCATCGAGCAGATGCGTGGCAACCGTCGGCGTGTCGATTCGCATGCTGCGGAATTTCGGCATCTGGAAGATCCTGTTGCCGCGCCCGACCCGGTTCGACCAATAAAGCGCGGGTCCAGGTGACGTCAGGCGTACACACAGCGCCACGATGCCGATCGGAATGATCAGGATCAGGGCTGCCACCAGAGCCAGAAAAAGATCCACTGCCCGCTTCACGTCCGTCCTCGCGTTTCCCACACTCTTCCGGCCCCCAGCGGCCTGCCTTGCCCTATCGTCCCGGGCTAATTCATGTCAACGACCCTTTCCGGGTGTGGCTTTTAGTTTGTCGTTTCAAAACCGGCAAATGCCATCTGGCCGTGATCGAAGATCAGCACCATCTGCGATTCATTCGCTTCGCGCCGGCGGCGCGACCGATTTGGGGTCAGCCTGACGAAGGCCTCGGGGCTGTCGGGACCTTATCCCGCCAGCAGACGTGCTAACATATTTCTGATGTTGTCCTGCGCGCCGTAGAAAATTGCCGCGACAATGATCGTGCGGCTATGTTCTACCGGTAGAAACCACATAGCCGCCTTGTCCCGCCGAAGAAACCCGATCCCGGGATGAGTATCGGGCCGCAGCGTCCCAATATAGGGCTTGTCGACGAGGCGTTCGATTTCGACACGCAATTTGCGGATCCGTTCAGCGGTACGCTCCACAGCCTCGTCGGACGAGTCCCCCAGTTCGACATAGGCGTCGAACAGATGGTCGAAGATCAACTCGAAATCGCGCTCGGCATCCTCAGAATATTCAAGAGTCCACACGAACAACCCGTCGCTTCCGCTCAATCATTTCTGCGACGCGGCTTTCCATTTCCGTCGCAGAAATCACCGGTCCGTTCAATCGCCGCTGGACCAAATCGCGAAGCGCTGCCGTTTCAACGGTCTCAGTTTCCGTCTTTTGGCGAAGCAGTTCCAGGCCCTGCTGAAGAACGGAGCTCATGCTGGAATATCGGCCGCTCTCCACCAGCGAACGGGCAAACGCATCCTGCTGGTCGGTCAGCGAGATCGACGATTTGACACTCATCGGTTTAACTCCTTTGAGCCTAAATTGCTACTCAGTAGCACCTTTGTCAATCTGACGAAATGATCCGCGCACATTCGTCACGAAGCGAAAGATCTCAGATGGCACGATGAGCCGCGACGGCCGGGTCGTGCGTCTTGCGCAGAAAGCCCGGCGACACATTCCAGTGACGCCCGTCATGACCAATTACCGTTACAGATCTCTTGTTGTAACGGGTCAGCGTCCCCTCGATTGTCTGACCTTGCTGATCTTCGAACGCCACACGGTCGCCGATCGAGAAATTGAGCATAATCTTGTGCGCGCGCATCTGGTGAAGAAATCGCAGTCGCTCGACAATCCGATTGTTGAGATCGATCAATTCGCCTTCGCTCAGCTTATCGATGTCGATTGGCATGGCATCCTCGTGGGTTCGAGATTACATCAGCCTAACGCGAGGCAACCTCAGGGTTCAAGGCCGTGCCGCAACTATTACCGTGGATTTGTTCCGCCTGGAATTTTGTCCCGGTTACGCAATTCAGGCACACTGGGGCAAATTTGGCGGCAGCTTCGCACCAATGGCGGACATGGCACGGATAGTTTTAAACCGTAGCCAAGAAGGCTGCCATCTCCGGACGGCTTGATAGCCTAAACTTCTGGAGAGTGTATTGCTTGAAGAACCATTGGTGACCATCGAACGAGTTCAGGTGGTTCTTTCTGAGGTGGTATCCACGCGTATAGTCTAACAATTCCTCGAACTGTTCTGCTGTACCTCCAGCTGTTTGGCCTCGCTGTAAGAGGTTTGAGACGCACTCGTCATTAGAGACGTCCAGCCAGATCAGCGTCGTTACACGCGAGAAAACCTGCTTCAGGATGGAGCCATAAATGCCCTCCATGATCCAAGAGCGACCATCCGCAGCCGCAGCCACCAGTTGATCACGTTCATGTCGAGGACGCTCTCCGATAAAATTCCGCAACCAATGAAGATCATCGAGATGAAAAACGGGAGCTGCGATCTTCTTTCCTAACTGTTCGGCAAGCCAGGTCTTACCACTGCCGCCATTCCCGATAATGAAAATTCGATCCATCACACCTCTGTCCGCTGAAGGGAGGTCCACGAACTGCAGCGCCATCGATATCAGATTCCCTGCCCATACCCCGTTGATGAAGTCCGCTTCGAGCCGCCAGAAGTCTTTGGGGCACATATTGACCCTCAATCTGGTTCTGCTTGTGGCCGTTGGCTATGGCGGTGATAGTACAGGTCAGGTAAGAAACAGACCGACGCGGCTTCGCTGCTCGTCGCTGAGGAACTTTCTCTCCGAAACCGGCAGTGCCGCCAGATCTGCCCCGCTTACCTACTGTCGGTCGAAACGATGTTTGGCTCAAGATATTGAAGCGACTTGATTCCCCTTCTATTACGGAAGCTAACATCCTCTTCATTTCCGATACTTACCCTCCTTCGAAAGAAGGACGAATCTTTCTCGATCGTCTGACGATACCGCCCAAAGCGCTCCTAATGGCTGCGTAGTCGCTTCTTCCGCTCAAGCACGCGCTCCACCGCAGCCGATTATCGACGCCGCGCGAGGGTTCTCAGGCCCGCCGCGCAACCGGATTGTTCTGCCTCACCAGCGCCATCAGCATTGGCCCCAGCGAGAATTCTCCTCGCGCTCCCTTGCGGGTCAGGTCACGCAGATAGCCACCCGGTGAGTTGATATGAGTTGCCCGTTCCAGCATGCAGGCAATGACGACAGCAGCATGTTCCCGGCCCAGACTTTCGCAAGCCGTCTGATAGGTCTCTGGGGTGATCCCAAGCATGGAACGCACGGTGACGGCAGCGGTCACGAGATCTCGCCATCCCCTGATCGATCCTCCCTGAGCATAATCGCTGATCTGCGGGCAGGCCTGTAGGATGAGGGTGAGAGGGAACATTTTCTGGGGTGTCGTGGTCTGACTTGGTTCAGCTGGCATCGGCAGCGTTTCCATTTGCACTGTCGTACAAGATTCTAATTCAAGAGAGTTTGTATCTGAATTCTGTATGTGCGGTTCATTTTGAACCACACTGGCGCTCATTTTTTTGAAATTATCGAAGCTGGTCAACAGATTGACGATATCGGCGCGAAGGGCTTCGAGCTTCAGGCGCGCGCCATCCAGATCGGAAGCGTTGGGATTGCGGGGCAGGCATGCGAGATGGTGAACATAGGCAGCCTTGATGTCATCCCAGTCGCCGGGCACGCCTTCGTCGATTGCGACATCGATCAGTTTGCGAACATCGCGACGGCAGATTGTCAAAAGCTCGCGCGAACGCCGAAGTGCCAGCCGATCAGCCTCGATCTTTTGAGCCATCGCAGCCAGCTCTTCGCTGCGGGCAAGAAGCGGCGCCAGACTGAAGCCATAGGCATCCTCCAGTTCACCAGAACTCTTTCGACGGGCAAAACGCTTGCCGTTGGCGCTGTCCTTGCGGATGATCAGGCCAGCCCCCACCAGAGCTGCCAAATGCCGACGCAGCGTGGTGACGGCAATGCCGTGCGCCCGGAGCATGAGCTGCCGATTGGACGGAAAGACAACCATGCTCGCCTCACCGGAGAGATGGCTCTCGGGATAGAAGGAGAGAAGGGCATTCAGGACCGCAAGTGTGCGGTCGGAAATGTCGAGCAGCGGACGTGCCTCGCAGACATTGCGAAACACCTTCCACTTGTCGACGGATTGATCTGATTTAACTGATTCGACCTGAAGCTGACCTCTGATCAAGGCAAGCGACATCGGCCGCCGCCCGAAAGGCGTCGTCATAAATCCCGTATCCATCGTGGTTCACCTTTTACAAAGGCAAATCATCAGCGCCCGCCAAAACGGCGTTCAAAAACCTTGACAGCGATTCCGGGAAGTGCGATTCTCTAGGTGCTAAACGAGAGAAGAGGGCTTCCGGATGTTTTGTTCGGGGGCCTTTTTCTTTGCCTATTGGCTCCTTTTCCTAACAGTCAAATCTTCGTCAACGGCTTAACCCGCCGACAGTTATCGTTGTGACCTGATGGCGCCGAACTCCTCGAAGAGTTCATCCAGCCGGGTCGTGAGATAATCGGCAAATTCAGGCACCATGCGCTCGTCGAACGTTATCCGTGTCTTGGTTCCGGAGCGTTCGATCTGCGCTGCCTTCTGGCCCTGCCGCGTTTTCCAGGTTTCGCCCGGCGCTTTCGTCGCGTCGCGAGCCACCATTTTCGACAATACGCGCTGCAGGCGCTGATCGCTGTCGAGATCGGCAAAGGCATCGTCTTCGATGATCGCCTCGACCTGTTTCAGCGAGGAAGACACCGCATCGACGAGAGCCAGCCACCGTGCACGGCCCGCCTTCGGTGCGGGACCGATCGCCATGATCACCGCCTGCGGCACGCCACGGGCAACGGAGATGTAACGGCTGAGATCGGCCTTGTCGGTTGAGAGTGCAGCTATGATGACATCGCGGGGATAACCCGCGTCTTCCAAGCGATGGGCAAACAGCGCCTTCTCGATGAAGGAAAGATCCTGCCGGTCGAGATTTTCCTTGCCCTGAGCAATCACCAGTTCGTTGTCGCTCAAGTTTTGAACGATCGCCTTGACCTTGAGCCCAAGCTTTGCCGCAGCACGCAGGCGTCGTCGGCCGTAGGCGATCTGATACTGGCCTTCCTTTTCAGGGTCGGGACGGACGAGGATCGGCACCTTCTGACCGTGCTCGGCAATGCTTGCGACCAGTGCGTCGAATTCGGCATCGTGCTCGACCGGGATACGATCGCTGATCGATGAATTGGAAATATCGGCGGGGGCGATTTCCAGGACGGAGAACCCGGATGAAATCTGAGCCTGCAGCCGGTCGGCGGCGCGCGCCGCCTCGGTCATTTCCTGCAGCGAGGCACCCATGGCCGAGACGGCTCCGGCGCGTACGCGGTCAGGGTTCTTCTCGGCACCGACGGAAGGCGCCGGAATATCCGCCTTGCGCATGAAGATCGAATTGACAGTATCGCGTCTGCTCATCAATTCTCTCCTTCCCACCTGGATGCGAGCAACCTGAAAGAGCGCAGTTGGGAGCTCCCAACACGCTCATGGGCTGCCGATCGATGGCCGGATTTCTGACAGGTGCTCCCGCGGCGACCTCTGTTGGGAGCTCCCAACAGGTCGGCCGGCCCGCTCAAGCCCGATAAACCTGTGTTGATCAGCGAGAACGTCACGTGCGCCCCCATGCCTGCCGGATCAGCGTCTCGACCTCTCCGTTGACGGCATCGAGCGCTTCCATCGCCCGGTCATAGGTCGAGCGGGTCAGGTTCTCGCGGCCAATCTCGTAGAGCGTCTGCTTGGTGAGGCCGGCATCGGAGACCGCCGCCGATTTCACCATCGCGTTGATCATGACGTGATCGTCAAACAGATTGCGCAAGAGCGCCGCGACCTTCGTCTGCGGCGCATCCTGCGGTTCGTAGCGAGTGAGCAGATAACGAATGAAGTCGTAATTGAGCTCGCCGCCGGCTTCCCGCACGACGGAGAGAAGGTCATGCGTCATCAGCAGGAACTGGCTCATGGACGCCACGTCCAGCATCTGGGGATGCACGGTGACGATCATCGACGTTGCGGCGCAAAGGCCGCTCAGCGTCAGGTAACCGAGCTGCGGCGGGCAATCGAGCACGACGACGTCATAATGTTCAGCAACATCCTCAAGTGCCTTGGCGACGCGCATGAAGAACACGCCTTCGCCATCCCGGGAGCCGCGCATCAGCGCGCGCGGCGTCGTGTGCTCGAATTCCATGAGTTCGAGATTGCCGGGAATGAGATCCAGCCCATCGAAATAGGTTTTGCGCACGACCTCCGAGAGGGGACGCCGCTCCTCGTCATAACGGATTGCCGCATAAAGCGTCTCGTTCGAGCGGACATCGGTCTCCGGCATGACACCGAGCATGGCTGACATGCTCGCCTGTGGATCGAGGTCGAGGGCGAGCACGCGGTAGCCCTGCAGGGCAAGATATTGTGCGAGATGCACCGATGTCGTGGTCTTGCCTGATCCGCCCTTGAAATTGGTGACGGCGATGACCTGGAGATGTTCGTTCTCCCTGCGGCGCGGCAGGAAGTCATGCGCCTCGCGGCCACGGGCGGAGGCGGCAAGCAGGGCGCGCAATTCATTGAGCTGGCGCAGCGAATAAAGGCGTCGGCCATTGCTGCTGACATCGGGCTGCGGGCCTTCCCCAGCGAGCGTCATCTTTCGCAAGGTCGAATCCGATACACCGATCAGCTTGGCCGCTTCGCCTGAGGTGAAGCGGCGCAAAGTCTTGCTTGCGGTCGGCGGAAACAGGGCTTCGCTGATCGCCTGCAGCTGCGAACTGATGGTCGACGCGTGGGCGCCGATCGTCTCGTCGACGCTACGCTGAAGGGTTCGAGAAGTCCTTTGTGGCTTGCTCACGCTCTAATCTTTCATCACGGAAAAACGCCAGAAACGGCCTTTTATCCGTGACGATTACCGATCGGAGCGATTCTGGCAAGGTGCCCCGATGAAGCAAGACCTTAGCGAGCGAGGCGTTGATCGGCAGATTACGACAGAAGAATTACAATTTCCCCTGATATCTCTGTACGTTAACAGAAATCCGCGGTGTCTGGCGAAGCTGTGTCACCCTCATATGATTTCTGGGGTGAAACTGGCGACGCGACCGTTTTGATCCTGCCAGAGTGGTCCAGCGCATCCCATTGGAAAGAATCAGCTATTACCGATTCCCAAACTTTGCCGGCGAACGATCATGGCTTTGCGAGGCGAAAGGACCCGGTCGCTGCGACTGCGTGGGCATTGACGCCGGAGGATGACGTTCTCTCCCTGGGGTAATTTTGCCGGCGTGAGGGAGCAGAGACGAGTGAAATTCCTGCTCACCCATTTTCAGCACGCCGATCGTGCCAAAATCGAACGCGGAGGTAACGGAATCAATCCGCTTCATTGATTCCGTATCGAGCGAAGATGTGAGAAAAAACAGCGCATTAGAGACACGCTAATTAGGCTATCCATGGCCCGCAGGAAGGCTCTTTTGAACCACTCCCCTCGTATTTACTTATAAGGGATTTCAGGCCCTCTTGCAATGATAAGAGCCTGGCTATTCCCAGCGAGAGGGGACAGCCAGCCTCTCAGAAGTCCCCTATCCGCGGAATGTGTAGCCGGCAATCGAGGCCGGTTTCATCTCGATCGAGAAGCCCGGCCGCGTCGGCGGCATATAGGCGGCGTCCTTGATGATGCAGGGATCGAGGAAGTGTTCGTGCAGGTGGTCGACATATTCGATGACGCGGCCGTCCTTGGTGCCCGATACCGCCAGATAATCGATCATCGACAGGTGCTGCACATATTCGCAGAGCCCTACACCACCGGCATGCGGCCAGACAGGCAGGCCGAATTTCGCAGCGACCAACAAGACGGCCAGCACTTCATTCAGCCCGCCCATGCGGCAGGAGTCGATCTGCACGATATCGATCGCGCCTTCGGCGATGAACTGCTTGAACATGATGCGGTTCTGGCACATCTCGCCGGTCGCGACCTTCACCGGTGTTATACCCTGGCGGATCTTGCGGTGGCCGGCGACATCGTCGGGGCTCGTCGGTTCCTCGATGAAGAAGGGTTTGGCGAAGGAGAGCTGTTTGACCCAGTCGATCGCCTGGCCGACCTCCCAGACCTGGTTGGCGTCGATCATCAGGTAACGGTCCGGGCCGATCACCTCGCGGGCGATCCTCAGGCGGCGGATATCGTCCTCAAGATCACGGCCGACCTTCATCTTGATATGGTTGAAGCCGGCATCGATCGCCTCCCGGCAGAGGCGGCGCAGCTTCTCGTCCTCGTAGCCGAGCCAGCCGGCCGAGGTCGTGTAGCAGGCATAACCTTCCTTCTCGAGCGTGGCGATGCGTGCGGCCTTGCCGGCTTCCGCCTTTTTCAGGATGGCGATCGCCTCGTCGCGCGTCAGCACGTCGGTAAGGTAGCGGTAATCGACGATATCGGCGATCTCCTCGGCCGGCATATCCGCAACGAGGCGCCAGACCGGCTTGCCGGCCTCCTTGGCAATGAGATCCCACACCGCATTGACGATGGCGCCAGTCGCAAGATGGATGGCGCCCTTTTCCGGCCCGATCCATCTAAGCTGGCTGTCGCTGGTCAGATGCCGCCAATATTTGCCGGGATGGGCTTTCACCTCGGAAAGTTCGGTGCCGACGACCAGGTGGCGCATCGCTTCGATCGCCGCGCAGCAGATATCGTTGCCGCGGCCGATGGTGAAGGTCAGGCCATGACCGGCGAGACCTTCTCTGTCGGTTTCAAGGATCACATAGGCGGCGGAATAATCCGGGTCGGGGTTCATCGCATCGGAACCATCGAGGCTTTGCGAGGTCGGAAAGCGAAGGTCGTAGACGCTGATATCGGTGATTCGGGTCATGGTCTTCTTCCCGTTTGGATCGGCCGGCATCCCTGCCTTCGAACGAGCCGGCCGTACGAAGGTCAGATCGTCCAGCCGCCGTCGATGGCGTAAGCTTGGCCGGATGTGTAGGTGGCGCCGGCGAGATAGACGGCGAGATCGGCAATCTCCTCGGGTGTGCCGAGGCGGCCCATCGGCTGGCGGGCGATGAAGGCGGCGCGCGCCGTGTCATAATCGCCTTGGGCGCGCATGCGGTCCTGCAGCGACGGGCTCTCCACCGTGCCGGGGCAGATGCAGTTGCAGCGCACGCCCTGCGTCACGTAATCGGCAGCGACCGACTTGGTAAGGCCGATCACGGCTGCCTTGGTCACACCATAGGCAAAGCGGTTCGGCACGCCTTTGATGCTGGATGCGACCGAGGACATGTTGATGATCGCGCCATCCTTGCGCTCCAGCATGCCCGGCAGCACCGCGCGGATGGTGCGGATCATCGCCTTGACGTTGAGATCGAAGGCAAATTCCAGATCGGCATCCTTCATGTCGAGCACGGAGCCGTTATGGACGGTGCCGGCGCAGTTGAAGAGCACGTCGACGGCGCCGATCTCTGCCACCAGCGCCTTGACCGCCTCGTCTTCAAGCACGTTCAGCTTGTGAGTGGAAACCTTGCTCTCCGCGGCCAAGGTCGCCAGCGCGTCGGTATTGATGTCGGTCGCGTGCACCTTGGCGCCGGCAGCGGCGAAGGCAAGCGCGGTCGCGCGGCCGATGCCTTGACCGGCAGCGGTGATGAGAACGGTTTTGCCGGAAAGATTGCTTGTCATGTCATGGCCTCTTCGGGGTTGCTCGCGCTGGCGGCGGTGCTGAAAATACTGGAAAAGGATCGGTCGGGATAAAGGCCGTGCTCGACCATCTGCCTCATCGGCAAAGGTGGTTTTATGCAGGCAATCACGATATCCATGCGCTGCATGGCTTTCCTCCCTCTCCCGTCATCTTATTTTGATCTCGCCTTGGCGAGTTTTTTTGGGAATTTCGGTCGTCCGGCGTGAGAACCATGCCGAGCGATGTCTTCAGACTTGATTTGTCTGTTTATAGACAAACAGACGATAGCTTCAGGGTCAAGCGCGAACTTTTTCTTTTCCGTCCGCCTGTCTGCGTATATGCAGAATGATATTCACAGGAGGGAAGAATGGAGACCGAAGAGTCAGATCGCTATCGCGCTCCGGCGCTCGACAAGGGTCTCGATATTCTCGAACTTCTGGCTGGCGTCGATAGCGGCCTGACGCAGGCGGAAATCGCCAAGCGGCTGGAGCGCAGCCCGAACGAATTCTACCGCATGCTCGACCGCCTCGTGAAGCGCGGTTACGTGACGCGGCTCGATGGCGACCGTTATTCGCTCACCCTGAAGCTCTTCGGCCTGGCACAGCTGCATGCGCCGGTGCGCCGGCTCGCCTCCTATGCGACGCCGCTGATGCGCGATCTCGCCCAGCGCTCCCGCCAGGCAAACCATCTGGCGGTCTTCGACCGGGGTGCTGCCGTCGTCATCGCCCAGCAGGAGGCGCCGGACTATTGGGGCCTGTCGATCCGCGTTGGTTCCCATATCAGCCTGTTCGATACCGGCTCCGGCCATGTGCTGCTTGCCTTCCGCAGCGACGAGGAGCGCGAGATGATGATCTCGGAGCATGTGCGCAGCCGCGAGGAGGTCGATCTCGGCCCGGAATTCCACGAGCGGCTGAACCAGATCCGTGAGCGTGGCTATGAGATGATGGCAAGCGTCCAGACGGCCGGTGTCTATAATCTCTCGGCGCCGGTCCTGGGGCCGGACGGACGCGGCATTGCGGCGCTGACCTGTCCCTACATCGCCCTCGTCAATGCGCCGGCGGCACCCGATATCACCCAGGCGATATCAATGGTGCAGAAGACAGCGGCCGAGCTTTCCGCGCTTGCCGGCGCTACGATCGCCGTGCCAGGTTGAGATCGCAGAATTTCTATTTGAACAATTCATTCACCAAGGATAGGTTGCTGCCAACCACTCTTTGGAGGAGAAGAGCGTGTTCATCGACACCCATCTGCACGTCATCGACCGGTCGGCGCTGAACTATCCCTGGCTTGCCAATGTGCCTGATCTCGACCGCGATTTCCTCTACGAGACCTACGCGACCGAGGCCAAACGCTGCGGCATCACCAAAGTGCTGCACATGGAGGTGGATGTCGATCCGGTCATCATGCAGGCCGAGACCGATTATATCAGCCGCCTCGGCGATCTGGTGGCCGGCGCGATCGTCTCCTGCCGGCCGGAAGAAGATGGCTTTGCCGCCTATCTGGAGCGCCAGAAAGCCGATCCCTTCGTCAAGGGCTTCCGGCGCGTGCTGCATGTGGTGCCTGATGATGTTTCGGAAGGCGCGCTCTTCCGCGAGAATGTCAGAAGGCTTTCTGGCACCGGCCTGACCTTCGACCTCTGCACGCTGCCGCATCAGGTGAGCAAGGTCGTGGCGCTCGCCGACGCCGCGCCCGACGTGCAGTTCGTGCTCGATCATTGCGGCAATCCGGATATCAAGTCGAACGCCTTCGAGCCCTGGAGCCGCGGCATTGCCGAAATCGCCCGGCGACCGAATGTCACCGCCAAGATTTCCGGCATTGTCACCAATGCCGATCCGGCAAGCTGGACGGCGGAAAATCTGCGTCCCTATATCGAGCATGTCATATCGAGCTTCGGCTGGGATCGTGTGGTCTGGGGCAGCGACTGGCCTGTCTGCACGCTGGCGAACGGCCTTTCCACCTGGGTCGCGGCGACGCAGGCCGTGCTGTCGGGCACGGCCCAAACGGAGCGTTCGAAGCTCCTTTACGGCAATGCGCAGCGGCTGTGGAAACTTTGAACTCTTCCTGTAGCTGTGCGCCCCAGAGGCGAATTCTGCAGGATTTTCAACTCCGGTGATCCGTCGCCACGTGCAATCCGTAGGGGCTCTCGGATAGCGCGATGTTTTGGCTCGGCCGAAACTACATCCAGACAATTGCTAGGTTGAACTAACTCGGCTAAAAGTTGTTACAGCCGGCCGTGTAAGTTGTCGGGCCGGTTTTCGCAGGAGGGAATATCAGATGAAAGAAGAACCGCATTCCGTGGACGTTCACGTCGGCAAGACGATCCGCATACAGCGACTGCTGAGAAAGGTTTCTCAGACGGAACTGGGCGATCGTGTTGGCGTGACCTTCCAGCAGATCCAGAAATACGAAAAGGGCTCCAACCGCGTCTCCGCCAGCATGCTCGTCGAAATCGCCGGCGCGCTCAGCGTCGATGTCAGAACCTTCTTCGACGACCTGACGCCGCCCGCCGCCAACGCAAACGATAATCCCGCTCCGAGCGAAGAATTCGTCATTTCGCGTGAAGGCGTCCAGCTCAACGCTGCCTTCTTCTCGATCAAGAACGAGCAGCTTCGCAAGAAAATCCTCAAGCTCGTCCAGGCAATCGCCAGCACCGAGCAGATGGACGCCGACGCCGCGGAATAAAACGTCGGCCTGAATATTTAGCGATCAGTCGCACCCGCATCGGGCTTAATGGCGTTCGATCACGATCAGATTTTCGCCAGCGTCCTTCATTGCGATCTTGGCTTTGCTGCCGACGAGTCTTTCGAGGTTCGCATCGAGTTCCCTATCCGGATCGATGCCGTCCCAATCGATGACGACCTGCAGCAGCGCCATGTTTGTCAGGTGTATGAGATTGCGCAGCTGAAGTTTTTCAGCCTCGTCCTTGGCTGCCGACAGCAGCCGGAAGAGTCTTGCGTATTCTCTGCCTGCACCCTGGTCCCTTTTTTCGAACATTGTTTCCGCCCTCGACGATCATAAAATCCCCACGAAGGACATCTTCGGCGCGGAACCGTTATTCGAGCGTTACAGGCGGCGTCTGCTGCGTGACTTCGGCCTGCAGCAGCTCCCAATGCGAGGTTGCTGCAAAGCGCCAGTCACGCCTTGTTGACGCAAAGACTCCCTTTTCCAGCCATTCCAGCACGAGCCGTGCGTCGGTTCGCTTGCGTTCAACGCGATTGGCGCGGATCGTTGCCAGGATCTGGTCGCGCCGCGGCTTGCGGGCGAAGTGACACTCGTCGACCACCTTGGCGTAGGTCCGCTCGGAAAAATGCAAGAAGCGGCCGGCGAGCAGCAGCTTCTTGCGCTCGCTGACGGAAATCTCGCCCCTGGCATGGAGGCCTTCGATCGTCGGCTCGAAATCGACCCACGGGACGGAAAGCGGCAGCCAGCCGAGTTCCTGCGGCGCATGGACGAGCGCCACGGCTTCGTCATCGACGAGCTCGCCGGATTCGTAATCGTCGAAGATCGAGCCGATGCCGACCATGCCGAAAGCGGAACATTCGGCAGCGCGCAGCGCGCCCATGCTGGAGCCGCCGGCAACGGCAATGCCCTTTTCCAGCGCAAAGAGGATTTCTTTGTGCCAGACGGACGGCAGATCGCCGAAATAGCCGTCGATCAGGCCGATTGCGCTCGCCCCCTCATGCACGGCTTTCAAAATGTCGCCGCAGGCTGCGGGCGGGCGGAAATCGATATCGGGATGCTGCTTGCGCGCCTCGGCGATTTCGCTTGCAAGGCTCGGACCGACGAAGAGGATCTTCATGCCGCGGCCTCCCTGATGACGTTGACGGCGCGCAGGCCGAGCTGGATGTACTGGCCGCTGATATCGACCTCGAGGCCCGGCACGATGACGCGCACGACGGAAACCGGAAGGATCGGATGCGGCAGCGGCACGGCAACGATCTGACTGATGCCCGCGGCCCTCAGCCGGCCTGCAATGTGGCGGATCGTATCCTGGATCGTCATCGGACGTTGCGGGCGCATGGGAAATGGTTTCAGCGCCGCATCATTGCTGCAGAGATCGACGACCTGGCGCATGCCGGCGCTGCGGTCGATCCGCTGGTAGATCCTCGGCGAGAAATCGTCACGGCTGCCGGCAATGGCGGTCAACCGGCTCTGGGCTGCCTCGGTGATGGCGCGAAGAGCCGCACGCACCGGATCGGGATGGCAGCCGCAACCGCCGCAGACCTGAGCCCAGCGGGCATCGACGCGATCGGAGAGATTGCCGGGAATGATGATGGCGAGAAAGGCCGGCACACCGATATCGGTGGTCATGTCGATCAGGAGCAGGCGCATGCCGGCCTGGCGGATGCGATCGACCATGACGTCGATGACGGCATCGCCGAAGGCGAGCGGATCGACTCTGCTCTGCTTGAGCTGTTCGGGGGATTTGAGCTGGGTGAGAGCCCAGGCATCGCGCTCGACGAGTTCGCAGAGCCCGTGCAGCACGGCTTCAGCCGGCGTATTGCCCGACGCAAGGCCGTCGCTCGACTGTTCGAAGCCCGGCGGGCGGGCGCCTCGATGGTCGAGGCCGACCAGCCACCAAGGCACGAAACTGGTGCTGCCCGAGAGGAGGTCGAGGCCGGAACACCAGGGGATCTGAGCGTTGCCGATCTCGTCGGGCGCGCAACGCGCCACGCTGTCGAGGTCGATCATCGCCGCCCGTTCGGCCTTCATGGTCTCGAGGCTGGTGAGTGTCAGGTCGGCAGGCGCAATTTCGGCAATGCGAGTCTCGATTGCCTCCATGGCGGCCGAGGTCATCGCCGCTTCCTTGTCGATGCCCTTGCCCTGGAAGACCGACAGCGTGTGGCTGTTCGGCCGTGTGGCGAAGGCAACCGGAATGTTCAGCACGTCGAGCCCGGTCAGCATCCCGACGCGGGTAATCCCGAAATCGCGCAGATGCGGTTTGATCGCCGCAAAGGTCTGCGCCGGGGTCATCGACCGGTCGTGGTAGCTGTTGACGCCTGCCGATGACCGCTGAAGGTCTTCGGCAAGCAAAGCAAGCTCGGTGAATGCTGACATCAGCTACTATTCCTTAACGGAATTTCAGGGCGTGCGTCAGGTTTTCAAGGCCGTTCGGCGAAACGCTGAGGTCGTCCTGCTTCATGGCAGCCCTGGCGGCAGCGGAGAAACGGAGCGTCGGGGTCTGGATTGCGGCGTTGGTTTGAACGGTCTTCATGATCTCTCTCCAAAAGGTTGGGCGGCTGGCCGCCGTTAACCATTGGAAGAGAGCATTGCCTGCGTCATTCAAGCGTTACAGGCATTGTTAAAATGCGAGCTATCAGGGCAATCCGGCCAGTTGAAGGGCATGAATCAGCCTGCTCGTGTGAACCTGCTCACGGTCAGGTATGAAGTGACGGATGTCCTCGCTGCGGAAATCCGGGAAATTCTCAAGCACGACCTTGGCATATTTATGCGCCTTCCTGAGGTCGCCGGCCATGGCGTGGGAGGCGGCGAGCAACCGGGCCGTAGCCTGTTTGGTCTTCACGGGCTCCAGCGCCTCGATCGCTTCCTCATATTCCCCGCGGTCGAAATGAATACCGCCGAGATTCCAGTAATAATAATCCGGCGGCAGCGGATTGAGCTTGAAGGCTGCCTTGCTCAATTCCAGCGCCTTGTCGAATTCGGCATTGTGCAGCAGCGCGTCGGCATAATCGGCAAGGATGTCGGCATCGTTGGGATTGAGTTCGCGCGCCTGCTCGAACATTTCGAGGCTTTCCTCGAAGCGGCGGCGATAGAGCGCCACGAAGCCGAGTTCGCGATAGGCCCGGCCGCTGTTCGGGTCGGTCTGCCGTGCCATCCTTGCGGAGGCGTAGGCTTCATCCAGCAGGTCCCGGTCGTGCATGCCGCGGATCAGCCATTCCATGCCGAGTGCGCGCGACATGCCAGCATGAGCCGGCGAGAAATGCTCGTAACGGCTAAGCGACGACTTGAACCACCTGCGCGCCTGGCGCAGGTGCTGCAGGTCGGTCTGAGCAATCAGCCGCTTGCCTTCGAGATAGAGGCGATAGGCCGAAGCCGGCACGTCGCCGAGCGGCATCGCCAGTTCGTAGCGCTCGATCGTATCGGCGAGCGTCATGACGATGCGCCGCGTGAGCTGGCTGAAGGCTTCGCTGATCCTCTGCATTGCAAAAGGAATTTCGACCGCCCAAAGCACTTCTGATGTCGAGGTGCGCGTCAGCCGGCAAGTGGTATAGACATCCTCATCGCGGCCCTGGATCGTCACATAGACGGCATAGTCGAAGGACAGGTCGAGCGGGCCGACGGTCGGTCGCGATGGGTCGAGCGCGCGGCTCAGCATTTCCAGGCTCGTATGGGCGGCGATCACCTTGAAGCCGCGCTGCTGGCTGAGCCCGATCGTGACATCTTCGAGCAATGCGCGGCCGACACGCTCCATCAGCGGATCGGTGAAGATGCTCTCTGGCGGCAGGATGACGATGCGCGGCTGGCCGGCCGGATCGATCAGCAGCTCGGAGGCGGGACGCGGACGTTCCGTCGCCGGCTGTGCCGTGGCCAGGATTCCGAGTTCGCGGGCGAGCGCTGCCGTGGCCTCGTCCGGCTCGATGTCGAAATCGTCCTTGAGCTGGCTGCGATACTTCAGATAGGCCTGACGCGCCGCCGGCAGGTCGTTCATGCGGGCATGGGCGCGCATCAGCGCCCGGCAGGCGATCTCATTGGCGGGATCGAGCTCGATCAGGCGCTTGGCAAAGGCGATCTGTTCCTCGTCCGGGCGTTCGTCTTCGTTTTCCAGAAGGCGGACAAGATGCGCCGAGCGCGTTTCGTTAATCCGCTGGCGCTCGAAGGTCAGCCAGTCTTCTGCCCCCTGCGTCGGAGATTTGACGCTTTCGAGCAGTTCGCCGAGCAGGATGCCGCTTTCTTGTCGCCCCAGCACATCCTTCCGCTTGAGGATATCGAGATCGATCTCCCAGCCGGGCGCGAGGCCGAGATGGGTGCGCGTGGCGGTAAGCAAGGGCGGCAGGTTTTCAGGAATGCTCTGTTCGATGCGCGACAGAAGCTGGCGCAGGCTGCCGGCCCGCTTTTCGGGGAGTTCGGATTGCCAGAGCTGGCACCGGATGGTTTCGCGGTCGACCAGCGGTTCCGACGACAGCGCTAACATTGCCAATAGGAAATAGGATTTTTCGGGCAAGGGCAGCTCAGTCCCGGCGGCCAACAATCGCGGCCTGCCGAGCAGACATAGTCTGTTCGCTTTCACTTCCCCGGTTGACCCGTCCATCACGGTTCTCACCTTCAAAAGCCGGAATGCGTCGAGCGCACCGACCGATTATTCGATGTTAGAGTGAATAGCGGGCAACGGGAAGCGCTTTTGCTTTGATGGAGCAAGATTTTCATCGAATATTTACGCTCCGGGCAATGCTGGCTACCAACACGCTTCACGAATACTGCATATGGGCGTGACACGCCGCTCTATTTCGGAGCATCATCCCGCCATGCGGACCGGCGCTGCTGCCATGAATTCAGCCGGTGCTGCCGCTTCCTCAACCGACAGGTAGAGCCCCTTCTTGCTGCGCCGCCAACGGCCGAAATCGCTAAGCGAACGCCTCGATCCGGGCGCAAAAACTAGTCCCACTTCGGCCCCCAGTCAGGATCGACGACGCGGTGGTGGCGATCAATCTTCTCAATCCGGGTGACTTCGTCAGGCGACAGATTGATCGAGCTTGCCTTGAAGTTCGAGCGGATACGCTCAGGCCGGCCCGATGTCGGGATAGTGCAATAGCCCTTGGCAAGTTCGAAGGCAATTGCCACCTGTTCCGGTGTGGCATCGTATTGTTCGCCGATTGCGCGCAGCACCGGTTCGCCGGACAGGAGGCCACGGGCGATCGGCAGATAGCAGGTGATGAGAATTTCCTTTTCCCGGCAATAGTTTGCGAGCTTCTTGTTCTGAAGGATCGGGTTGAGCTCGAACTGGTTATTGGCGATCCTGCCCTTGCCGAGAAGGGCTTCGGTTTCTTCGAGAAGGGCGATCGTGAAATTCGATACGCCGATCTGCTTCGTCAGGCCGCGGGCCTGCGCCTCGGCGATCTGGGTGATGTAGACCTCGAGAGGAATGCGGCCGTTGGGCGATGGCCAGTGGATCAGGGTCAGGTCCACCTGATTGACCTTGAGCGCTTCAAGGCTCTTTTCTAGCGACGGGACGAGCGCCCCTGGACCGAAATTATCGGTCGAAATCTTCGTCGTCAGGAAGACCTCGTCTCGATCAAGGCCCGAACGGCGCAGCGCTTCGCCGACTTCGAATTCGCTATCGTAGGTCTGCGCAGTATCGAGGTGCCTATAGCCGGTTTCGAGCGCGCACAGGATAGCATCGATACCGTCCTTGCCGTTGCGCCCGAAGGTCCCAAATCCCATCAACGGAATAACATCATGTTTTTGCAAATCGATTTCCTCCAATTCGCCTCACTCCTCCAGTGGGCTCAGGGAGCTTTGCAATAGCCCGGGGCTGTGTCCAGCGAAAAACGCCGAGGGATCTCGGACCTGATGGCAGCCGGTCGCCGCCGGCTACAGATCATCCTCGTGGTTTGAGATCCCGGAAAGCTGAGCGCTCCTAAAATGCTTGGGCAACTCGGCGCAATGGTGTCGCGATTTCGGCGGCCGCTTCGACGAAATCGAGGCCGATGTCGAGCACCGGGGCGCTATGCGTCAGCCAGCCGACGGAAATGAGGTCGACGCCGGAAGCGGCAATCGCTGGCGCCGTTGTCGGCGTCACGCGGCCCGAGGCCTCGGTGATTGCCCGCCCGGCGACGATGTCGACTGCCTGGCGGAGCTGATCGGGCGTCATGTTGTCGAGGAGCACGGCATCGACCCCCTCACCCATCGCTTCGTGCAGCTGGTCGAGCGTATCGACCTCCACTTCGATCTTGACCATATGGCCGATGCCGCCTTTCGCGCGGCGGATCGCTTGCGAAACGCCGCCGGCAATGGCGACGTGATTGTCCTTGATCAGCACGGCGTCATGGAGCGCAAAGCGATGGTTCATGCCGCCGCCGGCGCGCACGGCATATTTTTCCAGCGCCCTCAGACCCGGCGTCGTCTTGCGGGTGCAGACGACGGAGGCCCTGGTGTCACGGATCGCCTGGACGATGCCCGCCGTCACCGTTGCGATGCCGGAGAGATGGCCGAGGAAATTCAGCGCCGTGCGTTCGCCCGTCAACAGCCCGCGCGAGGGACCTTCGATGGTGGCGATGACGCTGCCCGGTTGGACGGCGGCGCCATCAGACAGATGCCGCTTCACTGCGATAGCGGGATCGACGAGCTGGAAGGCAAGCTCGGCGGCATCAAGGCCGGCTACGACACCCGGCTGGCGAGCGGCCATGACGACCGTGGAGCGATGGTCTTCGGGGATGACGGCAGCGGACGTGATGTCGCCGGCGAGGCCAAGATCCTCGGCAAGGGCGGCGCGCACGAGCGGCTCGACAATGACGCGCGGAAGGGAAGCGAGGTTCATCTCAGGCACTCCTTGCAAGGGGATGGGAGGCGGTGGCCCGGGCAATCTCCAGAGCCTCGGCGAGCGTCATCTTTCGCCGTGCGGCTTCGGCGCGCTTCAGCGGGAAATCGGTGCGCGCATGGGCGCCGCGCGATTCCGCCCGAAGGCTGGCGAAAACCGCAATCAGCAGCGCAACGACGGCGGGGTCGGAGGCCACCCCATCGTCTTCGGCAAGCGGCAGCAGGCTTGCGACGGCGCCATGGATCGCTCCTGCGTTGCGCAGCACGCCAAGATGGCGTGAGACGATCGGCCGGACCAGTGAAGGATCGGCCGCCGCCGGCAGCGCAATGCCGGTCTCAGGCACCGGCGGCTTTGCGGCCGGCATCGAGAGAATGTCGCGCGCGGCACGTATGCCCATGACAGCGGCTTCCAGTAGCGAATTGCTCGCCAGCCGGTTTGCGCCATGCAGGCCGGTAGAGGCTGCCTCACCGGCAACCCAGAGCCCGGCAACGGAGCTGCGGCCGGCAGCATTGGTCGCGACCCCGCCCATGTGATAATGGACCGCGGGACGAACGGGGATGAGCTGACGGCTCGCATCGATGCCAGCTTCCCGGCAGAGCGTGTCAATGACAGGGAAGCGGGTGGCGAAACGATCGCCAAGCACCTCGCGGGCGTCGAGGAAGACCCGACCGCCACGCGCCAGTTCAGTGCTGATGGCACGTGCCACCACATCGCGCGGGGCAAGTTCTGCGCCTGATACGCCAGCCATGAAACGTTCGCCACGCTCGTTGACGAGCACGGCGCCTTCGCCGCGCACGGCTTCACTGACGAGCGCCAGGGGCCGGCGGCGGGAATCGAGCGCGGTCGGATGGAACTGCACGAATTCCATGTCGGCGAGTTCTGCGCCGGCGCGGGCCGCGAGCATGATGCCCTGGCCGAAATTTCCGGTCGGATTGGTGGTCGCTTCATAGAGCCCGCCAATGCCGCCGGTCGCAAGCACGATCCGCCGCGTCGCCAGGAGAATTGCACCATTCTCGCCGGCGCAGACGAGGCCGGTGACGCCCTCCTCATCGCTCAGGATACGACGGGCTTCCAGGCCTTCCAGCACGCTGACGGAGGGTGTCGCGATAACGGCAGCGACAAGCGCACGAACGATCTCCGCACCGGAACCATCGCCTTGCGCATGCACGATGCGGCGGCGAATATGGGCTGCTTCCAGCCCCAGCGACAAGGCGCCATCCGCGGTTCGGTCGAAGCGCACGCCCGCCTGTTCCAGCGCGGCAATGGCATCAGGCGCCTCGGCGACGATCCCGGCAGCGATGGCAGGATCGCAAAGCCCGTCGCCGGCTGCAAGCGTATCGGCAAGATGCAGCGCGGCGCTGTCATCAGCCCCCAAAGCGGCCGCGATGCCGCCTTGCGCCCAGGCGCTCGATGTCTCCGTGCCGAGGCCGGCGCGGGTGACGATGATAACGGGTTCAGGCGCCAGGGTGAGCGCCGTCATCAATCCCGCAAGACCGCTGCCGACGATGACGGTGCGGCCGGTCCGTTGGTCAGCAATCTCGCTCATATCGCCAGCATCCTTTCGACAGCGCGCCGGGCAGCTGCTGCAACCGCGGGATCGACCGTCACCTCATGGCGGTTTTCCTCAAGTGCCGTGCGGATATTGGAGAGCGTGATGCGCTTCATGTGCGGGCAGAGATTGCAGGGGCGGATGAATTCGACATCGGGATGATGGACGGCGACATTGTCGCTCATCGAGCATTCGGTGAGCAACACGACGCGAGCCGGCTTCTTCTGCCCGACATAATCGGACATGACGGCCGTCGAGCCGGCAAAATCGGCTTCGGCGACGACCTCAGGTGGGCATTCGGGATGGGCAAGCACCATGACGCCTGGGTGGTTTTCGCGCAGTTGGCGCACATCATCAGCGCTAAAAAGCTCATGCACCTCGCAGTGACCGTGCCAGGCGATGATTTCGACATCGGTTTCCTTGGCGACATTCTGGGCAAGATATTCGTCCGGGATCATCAGCACCCGGGGCACGCCAAGGGATTCGACCACCTTCCTGGCATTGCCCGAGGTGCAGCAGATATCCGAGGCGGCTTTGACGGCGGCCGATGTGTTGACATAGGTGATGATGGGTACGCCCGGATGGGCCTGGCGCAGCAGTGCGACATCTTCGGGCGTGATCGAATCGGCCAGCGAACAGCCGGCGCCCATATCGGGGATCAGCACCGTCTTTTTCGGATTCAGCAGCTTTGCCGTCTCGGCCATGAAATGCACGCCGGCGAGCACGATCACATCGGCATCGACCTCGATTGCCTTTCTCGCAAGCGCCAGACTGTCGCCGACAATATCGGCGACGCCATGGAAGATTTCCGGCGTCTGGTAGTTATGCGCGAGAATGACGGCGTTGCGCTTGCGCTTCAGCTCGAGGATCGCGTCGACATCGTCCTGAAACGTCATCCATTCGGCTTTGGGAATGACGCGGCTGACGCGGTCATAGAGGGAAGACGCGGAAACGAGGTGGTTCATGGCCGGCTCCATCAATTATGCTCGATTTGAGCATATCATGCGCAAACAGATATTCTCATGATGAGCATATGTCAATTGCGGGAGAGCGGTAATTTCGTTCCGGCGAGCGCGCGCTCTTCGAGGATGGTCTGGCGGAAGCGGAAAAGCTTGGCCGGCCGACCGCCGGTTTCGCTCGTCGCCTCGCCGGTTTCCTCCACCAGTTCCTGCTGCTCGATCAGGCGGCGGAAGTTCTGCTTGTGCAGCGTCAGGCCCGCGAGCGCTTCGACCGCCCGCTGCAGCTGCAGCAGGGTGAAGCTTTCGGGCATGAGTTCGAAAACGACAGGGCGGTATTTGATCTTGGCCCTCAGCCTGGCGATACCGGTTGCGAGAATCCGCCGGTGATCGGCAAACATCGGCCGGCCGAGGTTGGCGGCCTTGTCGCAACCCGCTTCGGCAACGAGGCCTGCCTCGTAGAGCAGCTCGTAGCGCTGCAACGTCAGATCCTCGTTCCAGCCGCCGCCATCGAGCCCGAAGGTGAAATCGGAGCGGCGATGACGGTATTCGCGCCTAGTCGGATCGACATCGGCCCAGAGGCGCAGCCGCGCAATGAGTTCGTCCATAATGGCGGGACGCCCGTCGCGATGGTCTTCCCAGGGGAAATATTCATACCAGCCATGCCAGCCCGGCCGTCCGGCGCCCGACTGTTCGTTGACGAGGCCGAGATAGCTGATCGAGATGGTGCGACCGCCCTGGATATCGTTGTTCCGGTCGCGGTCGGCGAAAGTGTAAAGCTGCTCGAGGAAACCGACGGGATGAGCGGTCTGTTCCTGGATCCATTCGCGCAAGCCCGATTGCAGCGTGCGATGGCCCATTTCAAAAGGGCCTGACGGCAGCGCATCGCCATTGCGGATCGTCATGACGCGCGGCTCGTCGCCCGTCACAGCGACGAGAACCGCGATCAATTCCGCATGGGCAAAGCCTATCGTCACCGGCGCCTGAGAATCTGTTCCTGATGGATCTATTCTCTGACACAGCGCGGCACCGATGCCAATCACAGGCCCGCACCCTCCCCAGCAAAGAGGCTCGCTCTGAATTGAGGACTACCAAATTTTGGTACATATTGGTAGTAACAAGGAGGTTCTTATGTCCAAAAACACATCCATTGCTTTGGGTGATCATTTTGCGGGCTTTGTCGAACGGCAGGTTATTGAAGGCCGCTACGGCTCGGCGAGCGAGGTCATCCGTGCCGGCCTGCGGCTTCTGGAAGAGCACGAGGCCAAGGTGAAGGCGCTACGCGACGCGATCGGCACCGGTATCGATAGCGGCCAAGCCGAAGATTTCGAATTCGATGCATTCCTCGACCGGAACCGCCGGACCCGGAGGAAATGAAAGGCCACATCCTTTCCAAGGCCGCCGTTGCCGGACGGCGACCCGCAGGCTCTCACCTCTCCGCTTCCGGCCGATGCAGAAGATTGTTCAGTTCGGCCTCGTCGATGCCGACGGGATGGCGCTTTTCCGAAGAGGCGCCGGACGAAGTCCATGCGCTGAAGAATCCAGGCGCCGCGTTGAAGGCAAGCATGGACTATTTTGCGGCGAAGGTCTGAGCGACTATTCGCGGCCGCGGAAGCGGCGCTGGTAGGCGGGATTGTAAAGCGAGCTTTCGCGAAAATCTTCCGATGCAAGCGAGCGGCCGACGAAGATGATTGCCGTGCGCTCGATCGGTTCGGCTGCCACCTTGCCTTCGATATCGGCGAGCGTGCCGCGCAAGATACGCTCGTCCGGCCAGGTGGCTTTCACCACGATGGCAACGGGGCAATCGGCACCGTAAAGCGGTGTCAGCTCCGCGACTACCTGTGCTAGCGCATGGATGGCGAGGTGGATCGCAAGGGTCGCGCCTGTCGCGCCGAATTTCGAGAGCGTTTCTTCATTCGGCATCGGCGAGGCCCGGCCAGATACGCGTGTCAGCACGAGGCTCTGCGCCACGGTCGGGATCGTCAGCTCGCGGCCGAGTGCGGAGGCGGCGGCCGCAAAAGCCGGAACGCCCGGCGTCATCGTGTAGCCGATGCCATGCTTTTCCAACCGGCGGACCTGCTCGGCAACCGCGCTCCAGACGGATAGATCGCCGGAATGCAGTCGTGCCACATCTTCGCCGGCCGCAGCCGCCCGCAGATATTCGGCCTCGATCTCGTCGAGCGACATCGGCGCTGTATCGATGATGCGCGCGCTGGCTGGGCAATATTGCAGGAGTTCGGGCGAGACGATTGAGCCGGCATAGAGGCAGACCGGGCATTTGCCGATCAGGTCGCGTCCGCGCACCGTGATGAGATCTGCAGCCCCCGGTCCGGCGCCGATGAAATGAACCGTCATTTTCCTATTCCTTGATCCAGCGCCATTGCGTTACCGGCATGGCCGGCCGCCAGCCACTCATGCCGCCGACAGGTGCGGCGCGGGCGATTTCGATCTTCGTCAGCGAGCCGCCGCGGGCAGCATGTTCTGCCAGGAGGACCGCCTCCATCTCGAGCGTCACGCCATTGGCGACGAGCCGCCCCGCCGGTTTCAGGGCGGCGATTGCCGCATTCATGACACCGGTCTCGCTGCCGCCACCGCCGATGAAGATCGCGTCCGGTGCCGGCAGGCCGGCCGTTACCGCGGGTGCGACGCCCTCGACGAGGGCAAGCTGCGGCACACCGAAGGTTGCGGCATTTCGAGCAATACGGGCGGCGCGCTCCGGCGATTGTTCGATGGCGATCGTCCTCAGTGACGGATCGGCAAGCATCCACTCGATACCAACAGATCCCGAGCCGGCGCCGATATCCCAGAGGAGTTCGCCATGCCGCGGCGCCAGCGCCGACAGCGTGACGGCACGGATCTCCCGTTTGGTAATCTGTCCGTCATGCTCGAAAAGATCGTCGTCGAGGCCGCAGACATAAGGCAGGATACGAGCCCCCGGCGCCGCGATCACATCGAGCGCACAGACATTCAAGGGGTCGATATCGGCAAGGTCGAAATTGCCTGCCGTGGTACTCCTGATCCTTTCCCGCTTGCCGCCGAGCGCCTCCAGAACCGTCAGCCGTGTGCCGGCAAAGCCATTGGCGGCAAGCAGTTCGGCAAGTATCTGTGGTCCTTTCTCGTCCGACGTCAGCGTCAGAATGCGCCTGTTCGCATGGAGATGCGGGCGGACAAGATCATACGGCCGTCCGTGCAGCGAAACACACGCCGTCTCCTGCAGCGGCCAGCCGAGGCGCGAGGCGGCAAGGCTGAAGGCGGATGGTGCCGGAATGGTATAGATCTCTTCTGCTGCGACATGACGCGCGAGCGTCGCGCCGACGCCGTAGAGGAAGGGATCGCCCGAGGCGAGCACGACAACAGGCGTGCCACGCCGCGCCAGGATCGCTTCGACCGATTTTTCGAACGGGCTCTGCCAGGTGAACCGTTCACCTGAAATCAGCGCATCAGCAAGGTCGTGATGGCGCACGCCACCGAAGACGGCAGGCGCGGCTACGATCAGTCGCTTGGCTTCATCACCAAGGCCTTCTGGACCATCCTCGCCGATGCCGATAAGAGTGAGCCAGCGCGGGTCGTTGGGAGACATATCAGACATGGACAAGACCCGCATTCTGATCCTTGGCGGCACGGGCGAGGCGCGCAGGCTTGCCGCAGAGCTTGCCGGCCGAAACGATCTCGACATCCTGCTGTCGCTGGCCGGCCGCACGCAGGCTCCAGCCGAACAGCCCGTCCCCGTCCGCATCGGCGGCTTCGGCGGCGCGGAAGGCCTTGCCGAATTCCTGGTGGCGGGAGGCTACAATCTGCTGATCGACGCCACCCATCCCTTCGCCGAGCGCATTTCGGCCAATGCCGCGGCGGCAGTGGAACGCACCGGCATTGCCGCCATCGCGCTCGTCCGCCCGGAGTGGGTTCCTGAAGCCGGCGATCACTGGCATGTCGTGGCGGACATTCCTGCTGCCGTCGCCACGCTCGGCCCGGCTCCTCGGCGCGTCCTTTTGGCGACAGGCCGACAAGGTGCGCACCACGCGGAGGTCGCCCCTCAGCATTTCTACCTCGTGCGCAGTGTCGATCCCGTCGATCCGCCTCTCGCTCTGCCTGACGTCGAATACGTACTCGACCGCGGCCCCTTCACGCTCGAAGGCGAGATAAAGCTCATGCGGAAATATCGCATCGACGCTGTCATCGCCAAGAACAGCGGCGGTTCTGCCGCTTATGCCAAGATCGAGGCCGCCCGCCTGCTCGGCATCAAGCTTGTCGTGATCGCCCGCGCGCCCGCTGCCGCCATTACGTCGGTCGGAACGGTCGAAGCGGCGCTCGAAGCGATCGATCATCTCCTGTCTCCGGCCATGAAGCGTGGCGTATAGATGAGGTCCGCTTGCCCCTCGCGGGCAATCACCCGCGTCTCGGGGGAACCGATGATGACACAGGTCGCCATATCGGCGAGATCGGCGTCAGCTCTATCAAGCGGCTGAACGGTGATCCGCTCATCAGGCCGTCCGGCCGCCCGACCGAAGATGACAGGCGTCGTTGCCGGCAAGTGCTGGCGCAGAAGCTCGAAAGCCTTGCCGAGCTGCCAGGGCCTCGCCTTGCTGATCGGATTATAGAGGGCGATGACGAAGCCCGCGCGGGCCGCAAGCTCCAGGCGGTTCTCGATAACGGTCCAGGGCTTCAGATTGTCCGAGAGCGATATGGCGCAGAAATCGTGACCGAGCGGCGCCCCGACACGGGCGGCCACCGCCAGCATGGCGGTGATGCCGGGCAGGATAACGAGATCGACACCGCGCCATTGCGCCGGTCCCCTGTCGATCGCCTCGCAGACGGCAGCGGCCATGGCAAAGACACCGGGGTCGCCGCCCGAGACGACACAAACATCGGCGCCGCCGGCTGCCATCGTCAGCGCAGCCTCCGCCCTGTCCAGCTCCTCGCGGTTGTCGGAGACATGCCGTGTCTGGCCGGCGCGCAGCATCAGGCGGTCGAGATAGGGGCCATAGCCGAAGAAGTCGGTTGCTGTTTCCACGGCTGCCTGTGCTTCCGGCGTCATCTGCCCGGGATTGCCGGGACCGGTGCCGATCACGAAGAGCCGGCCGCTCATCGGCTGGCCTCCCAGCCGGGAACCAGCACGAGCGAGAAGTACGGCGCTTCGCCCTCGTCGCGTTCGGCGAGCTTCACCATAGCGGCATTGGCCATCGTGCCGCGTTCGACATAGAGAGCGTCGCCGAGACGTCCGGCCGCCCGCAACGCGCGGCGGATCTTCGGCAGGTTGCGACCGACCTTCATGATGACGGCAGCCTCGGTGTCCGTGAGCCTGCGGGTCAATTCCTGTTCGGTCATCGTTCCCGGCAGCACCGAAAGCACGTCGTCGCCCTGCACGATCGGCATGCCAGCCAGCGACCAGCAGCCGGACATGGCGCTGATGCCGGGGATGACCTCGGTCGGATAACGCTGCGACAGCCGCACATGCAGGTGCATGTAGGAGCCATAGAAGAGTGGATCGCCTTCGCTGAGCACTGCCACCGTGCGGCCGGCATCGAGATGGCGGGCGAGCGCGTCGGCGGAGTCATTGTAGAAGCCGGTGGTGCGGCTCTGATAGAGTGGATCGCTTTTGTCGAGCTCGGTCGTAACCGGATAGTAGAGCGGCAGCAGCTCGACGCCCGGCTTCAGCAGATGTTCGACGATCGCCCTGCCGTTGCCGCCCCTGCCCTCTTTGGCGAAATAGGCAATGACATCGGCGCTCTCGATGGCGCGCACCGCCTTGAGGGTCAGCAGTTCCGGGTCGCCGGGTCCGGTGCCGACGCCGATCAGATGGCCGCTCATAGGCCTGGCCTCGCCAGTGCATTAATGGCGGCCGCCGTCATCGCGCTGCCGCCAAGACGGCCGCGTACGATGGCAAAGGGAACGCCGTAGGAATTCTCCGCAAGCGCATCCTTGGATTCGGCAGCACCGACGAAGCCGACCGGCATGCCGATAATCGCTGCCGGTTTCGGCGCACCATCCCGCAAGAGTTCGAGAAGATGGAAGAGGGCCGTCGGCGCATTGCCGATGGCAACGACGCTGCCGGCGAGCCGGTCGAGCCAGAGTTGGATGGCGGCAGCCGAGCGGGTATTGCCGGTCGCGTGGGCGAGTTCGTGGGTGCGTGGATCGTGCAGCGTGCAGATCACTTCGTTCTTCGCCGGCAGGCGCGCGCGCGTCACGCCATGCGCTACCATTTCCGCATCGCAGAAGATCGGCGCACCGTCCTGCAGGGCGATCCGTGCGGCATGGACGAAGCCGGGTGAGAAGACGAAATTCTGTGCCGCCTCCACCAGGCCGCAGGCATGGATCATGCGGACGGCGACATCGGCCTCTTCGGGCGAAAAACGCGAGAGGTCGGCTTCGCTGCGAATGATCGCGAAAGAGCGCTCATAGATCGCGTCTCCGCTGCGGATATAGTCGTAGTCTGGCATTTTTATTCCTGTTGTAGCGCCTCGGTGAGGCCGATGGCCCCAAGCCTTTTCAAGCTTTCGGCACTCGACTCGCCGGCACCTTTCTTGGCTTCGATCAGCCGGGCGAGCCTCTCTATAGCGAAATCGATCCGTCCGCCAGCAATCCTTGCAGCCGGCCTGTCGGCCGCAAGCCCATCGAGGACAAAACCGTAACCTTCAGCCGAACCGACGATCGCGAGATCTGCGCGTCGGTGCGCACAACCTTTCGCACAACCGGAGAGATGAAGCTTCAGCGAGCCATCGAAGAGATCGGGAACGCGATCGATCAGCTGGCCAGCCAGAGCCCTCGTATCGTAGAAGGCCGAGACACAGGCCCCTGCCCCCACGCAGGCGGCAATCTGTTCGGCCGGCTCGTGCGCCATGACGCTGAACCCATGATCGATGGCCGCTTGTTGCATAGCGGGCATTTCTGTCTCGCCGATGCCGATCAGGAAGAAGCCACGATCAGGCGCCAACCGGATTTCCGTCCCGCCAGCACTCTCGGTGGAAGTCAGGAAAGAGATCAGATCGGCCGCCTTGGCCTGGCCGAACCTCAGCCGCACGCCGAGTACCGCGCTGCCATCCCGAAGCCTCGTGACGCCGACGAAGGAGGATTTCTGAGGCGCCGGACAGGTAGATCGGATGCTGTCGATCTGCGGAAATTGGGGGCGCAATGTTGCTGTGTCGATGTCGCGGGCGCGTGTCTGCCTGCCGTGTGCAATCAGGATCTGAAGCAGATCGCCGACCGCGTTGATGGCTGCATCCGCACTGCCGAGGGCCAGCGGCGTCGCGTCCTGTCCATCGCCAGCTATTGAGACCAGCCACTGACCTGCATGTTGTGCGACGATGCGGATATCGGCAACGAGAGTGGAAAGCGAAAATTGCCCGCCGCCATCGATCAGGATCGAAAGTTTCGGCGCAAGGCGCGGACAGCTGAGAAACGCGGAGAGCCTGTTGCGCAGCGCCGCCTCCATCTCCGCAGCATCGGCGATCTCATCGGCATCGACGCCATGCAGCGGTGAAATCTCGATCGCGACGCCATCAGGCACGGTGATACCGGCGGCGTCGATATCCGCCGCCAGCGCTTCGACGGACCCGGCACGAAGGCCGCGGATCTGTAGATTGCCGCGGGCGGTGATTTCCAGAATGCCGTTCCCATGGCGCACGGCTTCCGAAGCCAGCGCCCGAAACTGGGAGATGGTGAGTGCGCCACCGGCCGGCCTCAGGCGCACGAGCAGGCCGTCACCGGTCTGCATGGGCGCTGCAAGCGCCGGGCAGGCGCCGCGCTGCATGCTCGTTATATCGGGCCTCTCTGCTTCCAAAATCTTGCCGGTAACGCTACGCATTCATCCATCCTTTGGCCATGTCTTACATGATCGCGCCGGATGCAGCAAAGCGAGATCGGTCCGGTGAAGGGGCAGTGAAGGGGACATTCAGTCGTCGAAATCCCGTCCCTTGCGAAGCAGATAGATGTCCATGATCCAGCCATGGCGTTTGCGCTCGTCGGCACGGAGCTGGATGATGTCGTCGGCGATATCGCCAAGCCGGCCCGAGCGAATGATTTCATCCTTCGTGCCGAGGTAAGCGCCCCAGAAGATCTCGGCGTCGGGATCTTCGATCCTGGAAAAAGCCTGTTCGCCGTCGAGCATGATGACAGTGCTCTCATGCGTCAGCCCTTCCTCCAGCAGCCGCCGCCCGGTGGTGATTTCGACCGGCTTGCCGACGAGATTGACAGGAATGCGATGGCTGGCCGCCAGCGCCTGGATGCTCGTGATGCCGGGAACGACATCATAGTCGAAGGCGCAGGTACCGGCATGACGCACCCGTTCGATGATGCGGATCGTGCTGTCATAGAGGCTCGGGTCGCCCCAGACGAGGAAAGCACCGGCTCCGGTATCCGGCAGATCGCCGATCAGACCCTCGTAGATACGGGCGATCGCCGCATGCCAGTCGTCGACGCTCTGGACATAAGTTCGGTCCTGGACCGCCCGCTTCGGCACCTCGAATTCGACGATGCGGACGCTTTGGCGGGTCAGGTATCGCTCGCAGATTTCCCGGCGGAGCTCGGCGAGATCCGCCTTCGCGGCCCCTTTGGTCGGGATGAACACGACGTCTGCTGCGTTCATGGCGTTGATCGCCTGCACGGTCAGATGCTCGGGATTACCCGTACCGATACCGATGATATGGATGTGCCGCATGTTTCCCGCCCTCGCGATTTCCTGCGGGTTGTGCCGCTAAAGCAGGTCTTTCGCAAGGGTGGACCGAAGAGTTGGCCGCGGCCAACTTTCAATCTGTGTGGTTAGCGAACCGTTTATTGTCGCTACATCCGAATCATGTCATCTTCGATACGCTTTTTGACGCAATGTTGACGGAAAAGCGCTTTAAGAAGGGGCAAGTGTTTTGGACAACATTAGCGTATCGACCACGGACGTTCGCATCGAAAGGCACGCCACGCAGCTCTCGCGCCAGCTGAAGCTGCTGCGGGAAAGGCTCTTTCCGCCGCTTTCGCAAAAGACGCTCCGGACATTCACATCAGGTGAAGCCGCGCAGATGATCGGTGTCTCCGACGGCTATCTTCGCCAGCTTTCGCTTGACGGCAAAGGTCCGCAGCCCGATGTTTCGCAGAATGGCCGCCGCTCTTACACGCTTGGCCAGATCAACGAGCTGCGCCAGCATATGGCGAAGATCAAGCCGAAGGATATGCTCTCCTACCTGCCCTGGCGGCGGGATGGCGAGAAGCTGCAGACGATCGCCATTACCAATTTCAAGGGCGGTTCGGCGAAGACCACGACCACGCTTTATCTGGCGCAGCATCTGGCGCTGGAAGGTTACCGTGTTCTGGCGATCGATCTCGATCCGCAGGCCTCGCTTTCCTCCCTGCTCGGCGTTCAGCCGGAATTCGACCTCGGAGATGGTGACACGCTTTACGGTGCCATTCGCTACGATGCGCAGCGGCGTCCGCTGAAGGATATCATCCGCAAGACCTACTTCGATGGTCTCGATCTGGTCCCCGGCAATCTCGAGCTGATGGAGTTCGAGCATGAAACGCCGCGTGCGCTGAATGAGCGCCAGAAGCCGGAAGAGCTGTTCTTCCGGCGTGTCGGCAATGCAATTGCGGAAGTCGAAGGGGATTATGATATTGTCGTCATCGATTGCCCGCCGCAACTCGGCTACCTCACGCTTGGCGCCGTCTGCGCCGCCACGTCATTGTTGATCACCGTTCATCCGCAGATGGTCGATGTCGCCTCCATGTCGCAATTCTTGCTGATGACATCGGACCTTCTATCGGTCGTGCGCAAGGCCGGCGGTGACTTGCAGCATGATTTCATCAAATATGTCGTTACCCGCCATGAGCCTTTCGACGGACCGCAATCGCAGATCGTGGCACTGTTGCGCAGTCTCTTCGGCGATGATGTCTTGACGGCGACGATCCTGAAGTCGACGGCAATCGCCGATGCAGGTCTGACCAAGCAGACCCTCTATGAAATCGAAAAGGGGCAGGTTCGCCGCTCCACTTATGACCGGGCACTGGAATCGGTTAACGCCGCCAATGGCGAAATTCTAACCAGCATCCATAAAGCATGGGGTCGCATATGAGCCGACGAGATCGACTGAAGGGATTGTTCACTGATACGGCGCAGGAGTTGGCCGCGGCCAACTTCGAGGAGACATCCGTGCGCGGAGCCGCCGGTCCGGTCCGTACCATGGCGCTGACGCTCGGCCGTATGGAGGAGGAGAGCAGGGCGATGAAAGAAGCCCTGCTTTCAGGCGAACATGTTGTCGAACTCGATCCTGATCTGATCGATTCCTCCTTCATTCGCGATCGCCTCGGCGACGAGCCGCTCGATATGGACGACGAGCTCGTCCAGTCTATTGCCGAAAACGGTCAGGAAGTGCCGATCCTTGTGCGGCGCAATCCGCATCATGATGGACGCTATCAGGTGGCCTATGGCCATCGCCGCCTTCAGGCCGTGAAGCTGCTCGGCCGCAAGGTGCAAGCGGTCATCCGCAAGCTCGACGATACCGATCTCGTCATTGCCCAGGGCATTGAAAACTCGGCGCGGCGCAATCTGTCCTATATCGAGCGGGCCGTCTTTGCGCTCAATCTCGAACTGAAGAAGTTCGACCGTCCCGTCATCATGAAGGCACTCTCGACCGACAAAACGGAACTGTCGAAGCTTATCTCCGTGGCGAAAACTATTCCTGCCGATATCATCCAGGCCGTCGGTGCTGCTCCCGGCATCGGCCGCAGGCGATGGATGGCGCTTGCCCAGGATTGGACCGATGCCGCCGTCTCGCGCCTGACCAAGCTGGTTGCATCCTCCACGTTCAATGCTGTGGAGAGTGATCGCCGTTTCGAACTGATTATTGCCGAGCTTTCCAAGAAGGAAGAGGCGAAGCCCGAGAGCACGGAATACGACTGGAAGCCTGCGAACGGCGGCAAGATCGCCGGTCGTATCAAAAGCACCGGTACGTCCTTCACGATCGCGCTGAAGACCGGCGATGCGCCGGATTTTGGCGCCTATCTCTCAGGCCGCCTCGATGAGCTTTACGAGGCTTACAGAGCCGGGAAGCCGAGCGCTGTAAAATAAACTGCAAGGCCCACGGTTAATCGGAGCCGAACCGGATCGCGAGGAAGTGCCTTGGTGGATGGCTCGGCTTCACCCGACAGGCGAGCGATTGCTTCGTCCGCCTGTGCCGTTCAATCGATACCGGCCAATGATCCATCGGAAAACCGGGTGAAAACCTTGAGCTTGCCCGTCGTGACGTTGTTTGTATGTCTCCGTCATGCGATAACTGACGGAAGGTAATGCGGGTTTCGCTTCCCTTTGTGAGAATCCATTAAGCCTAACAATGCATTATGATATTGATGCCGCAACGCTCCAGACGCTGCTTCCGGCCATCGCCGCGGCCGAGGATGCTCTGGCGCGCCTCGATGAGCGGGCGGCGCGTTCACCGGTAGGGCAAGGCTTTGCCGAGCGCAGTCATTTCTTCGACGCGGCCGGCGCACTGTGGGTGGCGGGCGAGCTCGTGCATGTCGAAGATCTCGTCCTGCATGACGCCCATATGGACAGCCGCGCGCCGAGCCACGAGCTGACGATCGCCCATTCCGTCCTGCGCACACGGCGGCGGATCGAGACGGCCGATCCTGGTTGGGCGCTCAGCCCGACAGGTCTCGGCGTGCTGACCGCCAGCACGTTGGAAGGGGAGGAGAGCGTGCCGGAGGCGGGAGCCTTTGCGCCTTCCGAGAGCGAAGCTGATGATGAGGATGACGAAGCACCGCTCGCCGCCGAAATCGCCGAGCTCGACGCTTTGCTCGCCCGTTCGCAGAGGCTTCTCGACCGGCATGCGGGCAAGACTGTCGAGGAGGAGCCGGCGGAGGCTGCACCCTCGAAGCGGGATGACGATCCGCTCGGCCTGTTCGACGATGACGAATGGAACGAGGAGGAACGGCTGCAGGAATGGCGCGGTCTGATCCCGTTTGCCGATGTGCTGCCGCCCAGTCTGGCGGCTGCGATTCTTTTCGACGCCTGGGAGCGGATCGAACCGTTGCGCCGCCAGCATTGGCTCGGCGGCCTGCTGATCGCCAGCAACCTGCGTGCCAGAGGCAAGGTCGCCTCGCATCTTTTTTCTTTTCATATTGGGCTGAAGCAGATCCGCCATGAGCGCCGGCGCTCGCGTGATCGGCTGACACGTCTGCAGGCCTTTCTCGGTGCGATGCGGGAGAGTGCCGCCGCCGGCCTCAAGGAGATCGATCGCCTGTCGCTCGCGCGCACGCAGATGGAGTTGCGCTTTCGCGGTCGCCGGTCGAACAGCAGCCTGCCGCAGCTTGCCGATTTCGTCCTGTCGCGCCCAATGGTGTCGGCCGCTATGGTTGCCCGTGAGCTTGGCGTCACGCAGCGCGGCGCGCTGAACTTGATCAACGAGATCGGCATCCGCGAATTCACCGGCCGTGGCCGCTACCGGGCTTGGGGCATAATCTGATCCAGCGCTGGCGCGCTCGGGGAGCTCTTGTAGGTGCGCCGGCAGATTGGATGCCGACGGTGAGGTGGGGGGGAGGGGATGCGATCCGTGCGACCGTGATCGAGATCCGTGTCGCGGGTCATCACGCCGCCTCTGCATCGGTCTGGGAAAAGTCGTTGCCGATGAACAGCAGGGCTACATCGGCGCGTTTTGCCAGCGCGTAGGAGAAACAATCGGTAAAAAATCAAACCTGCCGGGTGCTGGCCTTTGCCGTAGCTCAGCCTGGCTTGCGTCGCCAGATCCACGAGATCGCCATCGACCGGAATAATCTCCGCTTCGGTTTTCCTCAGCCAGAGGTCGATCTCAGCCAGCGCATGCTCACCACGCCGGCTGACAAGCATCATCCGCGCCTCCAGCACACAGGTGGCGGGGACCAGGCGGATCGGCAACTAGGTTGCGTTCCAGCCGCAATGCCTCTGGCTCGTTGCGCAGGATTGCGACTATGGCGGAGGTGTCGATCACCATCAGTTCGGAATGCCGTTCTCGTCATAGCCGACGATGTCTTCGTCGCTGCGATTGTGGAGCTCTGGCAATCGCGCCACACGTTCGCGGATGGCCCGCAAGTCGCCAAGCAGACGCTCCTGCGCCATATCGCTATATCCCAGGCGATGCAGGCGTTCGGTGAGGGCCTGATGAATGGCTGCGGTCTTGCTGATGCCCTGGCGGCGGGCAAGTTCATCGGCAAGGGCGACGGTGGCCGGGTTCTTGATGTTGAGAGACACGACAGACCCCATTGTTCTACCTTTTGGACGGTTTCTACCTTAAGCGTACGACCGCATCAAATAACGTCGGATAATGCAACGTTATCGGACGTTCTTAACGGCGACATGGGCAACCCAGCCGCGACTGTCCTGCGTCTGGTCACGGTCGAAGTCGAGCCCGACGATCTCGGAACGTGCAGCCCGCGCAAAGCCGATCACCAGCATCTCCCGGTCGCGCAGGCCCGGCAGCGTGCCTCGAGGAAGTGTCTCCAGCATGGCAAGCAGGTGTTCGGGCAGAACCGCTTCCTCAATCGGTTAGGGGCGGCGTGGGTGTTGCGGATGCCGGTGAACACGGTGGCGAAATCGCGATCCTTGCGGTCGAGCGGCGTGCCGCGCTGATAATAGCTCTAGGTCAGCGCTGAAAGCCGCTGCTCGATCGCCGCGGAAGCATAGGCTTTCCACGTTTCGCTGGCGTGATCGCCTCGGCCGCCGCGATAGCTTCTTCCTACTAACCGGCGCCCTCCAACTTCTCTCTGCATACTGACTCAACCGTTTGCTGAAGAACCTTCACCCGCTCGACCAGCCATGCGAGATCCTGTGAACTGATCTCGTAATTCGGCGAATATCGCGCCTCGACATAGGCGCGCGACAGGAGCTCGAAGTGCCGGCGGGCGAGCCGGTTGTCTCGCGGCCAAGCTGCGATCAGCCGCTTGTCGATCTCCTCGGCCTTCGAACGTAAGACTTTGATGCGATGTGATTTCGGGCTGTAGAGCGTGAGTGTCAGCAGGAAGCAATGATAAAGCCGTTCAGTGGTCTGATGAAGATCAAAGGCAGCGTCGTTGTTGTATCCGCGCTCAACGCCGGTTCGTGCGAGATCGAAGCGATGCAATGCACTTTGAAACCACTGATCAAAATACTGCTGCGCCTCGGCTTTCGCCTGTTCCCTAGTGAGAGGCTTCGGCTCGGCCAGTGGATGGCCTTCCTCCTCATAGAGGACCTTGCCGTCTCTTGCGATATCGACGAAAAAGGGCCGGCCGCGCGACAACTGGTCGTTGACATCATGCAAACTGTGGACGATCGGGATGACCGGCGTTTCGATCCGATGGGCGATCTGGTCTCGGAGGAGCCTCTCATCCAGGCCGAGCCACAGTTCCTGCTCTTGCGCGAAGGCCTCGGAATTGACGACGATCAGAATGTCGTAATCGGAGCGGTAGCCGCTTGAGCGATCCTCCACCCAGTCGCCGCGGGCATAAGAACCATAGGGGATGACCTTCAGGATCTGGCTGCCGGCACGTCTCGCCGACAGTTTGGTGGCGCGGAATTGCTCGACTTCGGAAAAAATGACTTCCAAAACGCGCGCGAGTTCACGCCTTTTGTTAGCTGGCAGATGGTCGAGAGTATCGGTCAGTGTCAAAGCCGCATCAAAGCCTTCGGTGGGATTCGTCTCCATCCTAGCGGCTCACCAATCGTTGCGCATCTGTAATCTTTACGGGATTACCTTGCTAATGGCAACCGGAGATAGATGACAAGATTTGTGCTGACAGTCGGGGCGATTCGGCCGGCCGGCATGCCACGATCGGAATCGCTCTGCCGTTTCGCTGGGTCCTACAGATGATGGGCAACGAATTTTAACAGCGGCGCTTCCGGCGCCGTCCAGGGCAGGGGCGAGCCGGTGGCGGAAAGCGACCAGGCCTGCAGATAGGCAAGATCGGAGGTCAGAGCGCGCAGCGTATTGCCGCCCACGCCCTCGTTGACCAGATGCCGCAGCCTCGACATCCTGGTCGGTGAGCAGCTCGGCGAGCTCATCGCGGCGTTCGATCGGCAGCACTGCGGCGATCGTGTCCAGCTCTTTCGCGCGGCGATCAATGGTGGCGTTCATTTCGGGAGAACCGTGTTCGTCGTAAAGATCGTCATGTGCCGAAGTGGTGTTGGGGTCGACAGCGGCACGGCCTTCCGCGGCCAGTTTTAAGAACTCGTCCATCGCGCTGGCACTGCCGTCGCCGCTTAAGGGTTCGCCCGCCAATTACTGGCGCTCACCCCTGTCGGGCTTTTTCTCGTCTTTGGTTATCGCCGTGAGTATAACGACTGGAGTGCCATCGCAGCAAATAATCACTTCGTCTTTAGGCACAATCAGGTCCAGAAGGTCCTCCAACCGTTGGGCCGCTTCGTCCGTATCGATCACTATGCGCATATGATATTCCTTTGCTCGCTCCATCCAACCGACAAGGTCTTGATGTCGCGAACCCGTTCTCACGTCTGGCGGTCTACGTTGTCGTTAACACGGAGCTCAACGTTCCAACACTTCCGGAAAACCCGTATATTCCGTGAAAAAGGAGTTTTGACATGACCTCCACTGTCACGGCGGCCGCCGTCTCGAAGAATTTCGGCGCCTATCAGGACGCGGCTGCCCGCGATCCCGTCATCATCACCAAGAACGGTCGCCCAAGAACGGTGCTGATCGCCTACGAAGACTATATGCGTCTGACGAGGCGGGATAGGCGTGTTGACCTGACGTCATCGCTCAGCGACAACGAGCTGGCAGTGATCGAAGCGTCTGAGATGGATGATGGCCTGGATCATCTCAACACCGGGTTGACCGGCAAGCATGCTGCCGATTGAGCCGAAGGTCGGCTGGGTCCTTCGCTACTCCTATCTCTGGCATTGGCAATATCTCGAAGGCCGTCGAGGAGGGTGACAAGGATCGCCCGGCGCTTGTGCTGGCCATCGTCGCGCGTCTCGAGGACGGCACGCCGACGGTTCGCGTTCTGCCGATCACTCACACGCCACCCGGCAAGGCAGAAGACGCGATCGAGATTCCGGCAACGACCAAGCGACGGCTTGGCCTCGACGACGATCGTTCCTGGATTGTGCTGACCGAGAGCAACCGCTTTGTCTGGCCGGGTCCGGATATCCGACCGGTCGATGGCGAGACGGGATATGCCGGGCCTTTGCCGCCGGCGCTGTTTAACGAGGTGAAGCGTCGCTTTGTCGAACTGGCCCGGTCGCAGCGGCATCGGGCGACACCAAGAAGCGAGTAGCGGCATAATCTTTTCCCTGAACCGGCGTTATTCATGGCCGCGCGGGCCGTGGATTTACCAGTCGCCAAATGCGCGTCAGCGGGCTTCCACGGCGGAAACCTCCTAAAACTGGCTGTTCTGGAAAAGGATCAGCCTGGCTATGAGGTTTTGGACGGATTTGACGCGGAGAACCGGGGAAGGGAGCTGACGCGGCCATGATGCCCCGCTATCTCTCAAGCCAGTTTTCGAGGTTGAGGCCGCGGATGCGCTGGAACTCACGCATATTATTCGTCACCAGTGTGAGGTCTAGTGCACAGGCATGCGCGGCGATCAGCAGATCGTTGAGGCCGATGGTCTGCCCTGCAGCTTCCAACTCTGCGCGGATGTCGCCGTATTTGATATCGGCGGGAATATCCAGCGGCAGTATGGGAAGCGTTTCCAGTACGCTCTGGACCTTGGCCAACAGCTTGGCCGATCCTTTTTTGGCGCAGCCGTATCGCAACTCCGATGCGACGACGATGCTGGTGCAAATCTCCCTGGGACCCAAATCTTCGATGCGCCGTGCCGCCGGCCCGAAAGGATTGCGTATGATGTCGCTGATGATGTTTGTATCAAGTAAATATCCGTTCAAAAAATATCCTCCGGCTTGGCAGGCATATCCTCAATATCGGGGAACTGGTCTTCTGGCCCAAGTGGAGCTTCATTCTTCCACGCGGCAATAAGTTCCACGATGTTGGAAGGCTTGGTTACGGGCTCGATGATGAGCTTGTTCCCTTCCCGGTGGATCAACACACGATCACCCGGCAACTCAAATTCCGCAGGAATGCGTACGGCCTGGCTGCGGTTGTTGCGGAAGAGCTTCACTTCTTTGGATCTTGATGATGGCAATGACACAGGCATTCGAAAGCCTCCTTTGTATATGCCAGAATGTATATGCCGTGTTGTGCGAATTCAAGCCCGGCACCCCGTTCTTCAGCACGTCACAAGGTCAGGCGGTAGGTGTGATTGCTCTCAGGCTCGCTCTTCCGAACTCCGGGAACGGCCTCTGCGAGAAAACCACTAAAGGTCGTAGATCGCCCGAGCGATATTTCGCGGGTACAATCCCAGACAGCCTTCGACGGCGGTATTGGACATGATCGCGGCGGAAATGCCTTTCACGGGATCGATGAACCAACTGTGCCCATAGACTCCGCCCCAGGTTACCGATGCTTTTGACATCGGAGACTCTGCCAGAACCGGATCCTGAATCACCGCGCCCAAAAAGGAGAACTCCTGTCCTGGTTCGGCTCGGCGCGGGATATTACCGATCTGGTTGAGAAGCGCCGCCCTCGCCGTGTCCTCCTTCAAGATGGGAGCCCCGCCCTGACGAATGGTTTCAAGAAAGGAGATCAGATCCGGCGCCGTCCCCACCATGCCGGCGCCACCGGATTGGAAAGCCTTTGGGTTGAAGAGCCGCAACGGCGCAAAGGTCAGCAAGTTGCCATCACTGTCCGGGACCAGATGCCGATCATTCATCCGGACGGCGGTCGGATTGCCATCAGCATAAGGCGTAGCAAGTCGCTCCAGGTCACTGACCGAGAAACCGGTGTCGCTCATCCCAAGCGGTTCGAGCACGTGATGACGCACGACTTCATCCAGGCTGCAGCCTTCGATCCGCGCTATGACTGCCCCAAGGACGTCGATAGCGATCGAGTAAGACCAGAGCGTGCCCGGTGCGGCCAGGAGCGGAAAGGTCGATAATCGGCCGAAATTCTCTTGAAAATCGAGGTCTGTATCGGAAAGACCACTATTGAACATCCGCTCCGGTGGCGTGGTTTTGGGGTCCGCACCATAGCTGAGGCCCGCCGTATGAGTGAGCAGGTGATGGATGGTGATATCGGCTATTTTTCCATCTGGCTGCCGAGGCTGGAAATAAGGAAGGTGATCTCGCACGAGGTCGCCAAAAGCAAGCCTCCCCTTGTCGACAAGTGCTAAGGCGGCGGCAGCTACAAGCGGCTTACTCACGGACGCGAGACGAAATATGGTCCCGATTTCGACGGGTTTCCCCATTTCGCGATCGGCATAACCCGCGGCGCGGCTATATACGGTCTCTCCGTCTTCGACGACGATCACGACAGTGCCGACGATCTTGCCTGTCTCGATCGCCTTCTCGATAATCGTGTCGATCCGAGCCTTCATCGCAACAATCCTCCAATGGCCTGCAAAGCAGGCACAGGACTACATATTTCGCTTATGTCCACAAGGCAGCGCAGTGCCGGTAGGTGCTTGTGTCGAACCATAAGTGATCGCGATACCGTCGCTCACATGATCAATCGAGCTGCCCGTCCGTTCTTACGTTCGGCGTTGCTATAGTAGCTCGCCGCCTGCGTCACCGACTTGTGCAAGGATTGCTGCATGGCCTCCTGCAGCGGCACGTCGCCATTGGCCGCCTCGGTGAGATACCCAGATCGCAGCCCATGCGCCGAAAATACCTCCCGATCGAGACCAGCTTGGCTGTGCAACGCGTCTTCAGGATCAGATTGACCGACTGCGGCGTCAGAGCCCGGCGATCGATATTGCCCCATTGGTCGATACGTCGGAACACCGGTCCAGTGTCGATCTTCGCCGCCGCCAGCCACTGCTTCAAGGCGACGACCGGCCGTCCGATCAAAACGACATGCACTCGGTCGTCTGCTGTCGTCGTCTTCGTGCGGCCCAGTCTGATGGTGAGGCAGGGCACGAGAGGGGAGGCAGAGTTTCGGGGATCGGCATGCTCCGGCTCTTCGTCGACGAGATCCTCGACGCGCAGGTCAGCAACTTCGGAGCGTCGGCGGCCGCCGGAGGCAAAGGCGGTGAGCAACAGGGCGCGGTCGCGAAGATCGACCATGCGCTCGCCGGCACAGGTGGCCAGCAGCTTTGCCAACACATCGCCGGTGACCGCCCTTTTACTCTTGCGCCGCCTTGGCCGAGCGCTGGCCCGCACGGCGAGCCTGAGCGCAGATTTCAGGGAAGGAGCGGTAAACGATCCGCTCAAGCCGCGCCAACGGGTGAGGATCGACCACGAGGTCAGTCGCCGGCGCACCGTATCCGGCCCATGCGGGCCGTTGGCCCGTAGCAGACCTTTGGCACGTAATGCCATCTCGATCACGGCCGGCATGCCGTGGCTGGAATCCTCGGCGCGTGCAACGGATCCCAGAGATGATGGGCGACGAATTTGAGCAGCAGACTCTCCGGCGCCGGCCAGGGAAGGGGAGCGCCGGTGGCCAACTCGCACCAGGCCTCGAGATAGCCGAGGTCGGAGGCAAGCGCCCTCAGCGTATTGGCACCCATGCCCTCCTTGGCGAGATGCTTGAGGGTGGCGACATCCTCGTCGGTCAGCAGCGTCGCCAGCTGATCGCGGCGGGCGAACGGCAAGATGGCGTCTAGCGCATCAAGTTCTTCGGCGCGGTTTTGCACCGGATCGGCGGGGGAGGGCAGGGCTTTCGGCTTTGGCATGGTCGGCTCTGGCGCTGTGATTTGCCCTGACATTAACAGTGTCGATCCACTTGACTAAGCGGAATCAATTTCCTTGGAATGATACAGTTTAGTATCTGCCAGGTTCGTTGGAATCTTCTGGAATGGCTGGAATGAACGCGACAGCGTTCGGTGGCTTGATGACCTCTTTTCGGGGCGCGAAGCGGATGTTTAGCAAGGCGACTTCAAGTTGCCCTTGAATTCAACATGGCTCGCCAGAAACGACCAGTCAAACACGAAGCCGCATGGATAAAGAAGCGGCTGCAGTTTGAAGCCGCGGCCGGAGAAGCTTAACATAATTCGCACCGAGCTTGCTTATCCACCGCGCCTCCATGAAATGGTCGAGTGAATCGTATGGCGCCGATTACTCGTGAAAGGCCGCACATGCGAGGACCATCTGCCGGAATCAACAGCCCTTGCCCATCCCTGGCCCAAGACGACGTCCGGGCTGTCGATTTCGTAGAAGGCAGTGAACTTCGGTTCGCCGGGAAATGACAGAACGTGCGTTTCGCCTCCCAGAGCGATCGACAGATGCTCCTCGCGGCGGACTCGGCGCACCGACCGCACCCTCGGCACCTCCATTAACGCTGGGATATGCTCTGCCTCGCAGATTTCCTGGAACAGAGCTTCCTGCTGGGATCCACGTCCATCTGAACGGAAAGGATCCATGGGTTATCATGCAGCTTCATCGATCTTCTCCATTGCGAAAGTGAGGCGAGACACTGCTTTGACCAGTTGAGGTTCGGGTTCGTTCAGCGCAATCCGGATGAACCGACCGAAGCCGGCTCCAAAGGCTTCGCTATCGGAAATCTGGACACCGAAGGCAGCGCAGCGGGCCACGACAACATTGGCCGGCGGGCTATCCGCGGGCAGGCGCGCCCAGACGCGCTCGCCGAGCCGCGATTAGGTGTTGCCAAGACAGCGCACATACACGCGCAGGTCCTCCTGCTTTGTCTTGTTCCCGAATATTTCTTGATTTACTCGCGGACGTGGTGGAGAAGGCGCCATCAACCTCACTCTTCAATCCCTAGGAGAGTATTAGAGAACCGTCGTGAACGCGAAAATTATCTTAGGTTTTATTACAATCGCGGCCCTAGCCGGCTACGACAGCCTGGGTCTCGATGCTAAGTATCTGGTTTATATCCTTATTTTCATAGCCGCTTTTTTTGTCGGCGCCTGGTTTGACACAATCGGACAGGATGAAGAAGAGGAATAGCTTCTGCCAGGCGGTGCCACGTCCCAATGACATCGACTGTCACTGCTGCCGCTGTCAAACAACGCTTCGTCGCGCTTGTCCGCGCCAAGGCCCATCGATCGGCAAGTCGTAGCGATTAGCTATACGTCCGATGTCAAATTTGCATTCTGAAGATCGAAATCGCTCACTATCGATACTCTGTATTTATCGATGGCCAGCGGTGCGCTGGTGCAATCTATCCAGTGATAAGTTTGGTAGGGGCTGATGGGAACTTGCGCACGGCCGCTGGTTGGGTCAAACCCCAGAAGGGCGTGTTCGACGTGGTCGTGCATGGCGAAGCGAATGGATTTTTCGTTCAGACAGCAGATGGGAATTGGACAAAAATAAGTACTAATAATCTATCACAATATATGAAAGCTAACGGCTACTCCGGAGAACCGGTGAGGCTCATTTCTTGTGGCACTGGCGCTTGCAATGCCACGGCAGCGCAAAAATTGGCAAACCAAATTGGCGCTCCTGTTACGGCGCCAAGTGACACGGTTTGGATTCACCCTAACGGCACTCTCACTGTAGGTTCAGAAGCAACCGTCAACAGCGGAGCGTGGAACACATTTACGCCGGGAGTTAAACCATGAAAAAACAATTGAAGCGTATCGGTTTTTTTCGAGAGCTGCCCTATGGGGGTCCTGATGGATTGAGTATAAATTCGTCGTTCTCGGAGTTCTCTTTAGAAAAGAAAGCAAAGGTCATTTCCTATCTAAGATCGGGCGCCGCTTGTGTGGTGTCTCCTGGGGTGTCGAGAGATGTGATTTCCGCTGAGCGAAACATAATTGGGGCTTTGTCTCTATTGACGGATGGGGTTTTCTTGTGGCCGAGCGACTTGGCATATTATATTGAAAAATACTCGGTGGGGATTCCGGAGGAATTCCTAGAGCATATGGAACAGAATGTGTGGGTCATTTCGACCGATATCGATATTCAGAATTTGGAACTGTGATCAGGGAGCGGGAAAAACGTTGGGGGGGCAAGCGGCCAGGGCAAACTTGGCTTGTTTGAGGCGGCCGTCTGCGACTGCGGCTCTGACCTGAAGAACCCGGTGAGCGCCGACGGGCGACCAGCGCATTTGACGTTTCTTGTTCATGCGGGCGTTGACGAGGCTGTTGGCGGACGGCTTCCTCGAGAACGAAATCAGCCATCCGAACGGAGTCTTGATAGGATCCGAACATCCGCTCGATACGACGGTGGGCGGTTGCGCTGAGCAGTTGACGCGCCTCCAGCCAATCGTCGTTGTAGACCGTGCCGCCAGCCATGCTGGAAGTCCGAATGCAGTGGCTCGCCGGCGATTTGGAACCCGTTTTCAAGGTGGTCTCCAATTGTCGCGAACGATTTTCGCTCCTCATCGCTAAGAACTCCGCACGCCCCGCCTCATCGAAAATCAGCTCAGGGACAAGGCTAATTCTGTCCTTCTTCGCAATTTTTCATCGTTGATTTTGCGCGCGATTGACCGCAGTTTCGTGAAAAGGTCTGGCGCAAAGGCCGCCAGTCCCTGTCCCAAGGCGGTCAAGGCCTGAGCTTGCTTTTCGGGGTCGAGAGCCGTGATAGCGCGAAGGATATGATCCTCGAGTTGAGCGTCAAGTCTATGGCCCTTGTTCCTTACATGGTCTTCGAATTCGCTGCCGACCTTATCACCTGCTCCCTGCAACGTAAGTGTTGTTAAGCCGCGACGCAGACCCGCTAACAGGTCGGGGCGCGTTTCGATCAGCGGAACTATGCCATCGTCGATCACAGTTTGACGCTGTTCGGGAGACAAAGCACAAAGGGCGGGGGCAAAACCGGCCAGTGCATGCTGACGCTCCTGAGCAACCTGCAAGCTCGCGTTTGTATTGAAGAGGCGCTGAAGAAGATCGTGCGAAAGGGCAGCTGCGCCCACTGAAAACCGGCCCAGCAATCGCCCGTTCGCGCAACTTTCAAATATCGTGATCAAGTCTTCGTGTTGATCGGGAGAAAGCGCCCGAAGAACGGCGCCGAAATTAGCGAGAAGGCTCAGGCGAGTGTTTTCGTCCTGGATAGACTTCGCATGATCGATCAGGTCCTGGCGTTCAAGCGCCTGGAAGATTTCTATACGCTCGACGAACGGCTCGAGCGCTTGCACGCTCATTTTAGGGGGAAGTGCTTTGACCACAGCGAGGAGCCGGTCGCGCCTCTCCACAGAAAGCCACTCGAGGCCGACCGCGAAGCCTTTTGCTGCTAGCCAGCGCGCTCTCGCCGAACCGATTTTTTCGATCCCGGCGACCCATTCCTCGTGCCGGTCGGCAGAAAACGCCGGCAGTCCATATGCCAGGAATTCCAAGCCGGAGGGTAGATGCGGCGTCTTGTCAGCCTCCTTGATAAGCTCACTGCGAAGCTCCGGCGAAAGAGCCGCAAAATGCGGAGCAAACGTTCTGAGGCAGACGTCTTGATCATGTCTGTTCAGTTCATTCGGTTCTTTATTGGCCATTGTCTTTATGGCTGCGCATAGATCCAATTGCTGCTGAGGTGTCAGGCAGTCGCTTCGCCGGGCAAGGGTCTTGAGCAACTCAAGGTCGTCAAGATCCACGAGCCGCTCGGCAGCAGTTGGTGGGTCATCCGTCAAAAGCCCCTTGAAAAAGCGTGCTACGGCAGCCATCACGTTTTCCGAATGCGCCGCCATCAGACCTTGCCAGGCTTTCTGGGCGCCAATGGCTTGCAGCCGATCCGCGTTCCAATGTGGATCTGAGAGGATTTGCTGTCTTCGAGCGGAATTTACCTGGGACATGGTCAGCAGATCGATCGGATCTAGGTGCTTGTTGATTTCGAGAAACATCTCTGGCGGCAACTCCACCACCACCTCCATCCAACTCGTCTGCTCTTGTTTCCAAACCATTCCACAAACTCCCTTCTGGAACCGTGTGACTGTGACGGAATTGGCAAACCGGCATTGCCCGATCACCGACGCATGCTCGCTTGAAATTGAGGAATTGCCGGATCGCCGGTGCGGTGGGCCGAAAAGCCTTATGGACTTGCTCTGGCACCGCTTCTGGCAATGACTGCCTTGGAATTTGCAGATTTCATAAGAACATCGATTCTTCAGGCGTTGGTTGCAGGTGTAACATCACGAGGGTGACACCTGCGCGGACGTCGGCGGCCCGGGACATTTCCGTTGCTTGTCCGGAAACCAGGTGGGCGGCTCGTCCCCCTGCTGGCCGGCATCACGGCACGGAATATTGCGAATGGCTACGGTCTGTCCCGGCACGATCGGTACGCTGCCGGTGTACCTCGCCCGCATGGGTAGGAATTAATGTCGCTAAATCGAGTGGAATGCCCGGTAACTGCTTCATCGAGTCCCTTATCCAACAGTCCGCGGGTAGCACGAACAATATCGGCTCCTGCGGTGGATCCAGAACACTGCGCTCGGGAACCGACCTCGCCAGCCGGGAGACCTGCGCGAAGCTATGATCGCAATCCGGTGTTTGACTACAGCTACAACCGACTAATAGCGATCTGAAACATCCGTGATATCCGCTTCGGCAATTCTGGCTCCCCGAAAAGACCTACACTTCATTGGTGGCGTGCTCCCATGGCTGCGCGTCTACACGACACACGAAGAGCTTGATCATGATGGACATCGCCTTGTTTGGTCTCATTCCTCGTCCGTTGCGACTGCTCGGCCCCCTCGAGCGGTGTCGCTGGCATGAGACCGTTTCCCGGCAGCCGAGAGTTGTCATCATCGTGGAGGTATCCGGGAGGACAACCATCCAAGATTGGCAACGAGCGCTTGACGAAGTGCGGCGTTGTCACCCTTTGCTGGGTGTTGAGATCGCGCTCGACTATGAAGGGCGACCGGCATTCTTCGACCTGCCCAGGCGACCGTTTCCGCTGGAGGTGTCAGGTTGCGATGAAGAGGACTGGAAAGGAGCCATCTCGATCGAGCTGAAAGACAAGATTCGGCATTCCAGCCCGCTGGCGAGGGCCGTCCTTCTGCATGGCGCCGAAGCTTCGACTCTCATGCTCGTCGCGCACGCAGCGATTGCGGATGCAAGCGCACTTTCCAGGGTGATGAGCGATTTGCTGACGGTGATCGGTGGCGGGTCGATCGTAAGACAGTGTTTCCCGGCCGCGGTTGCGATCCCACGAGGGCGCGAAGGGAAGGCCACATCGCTAGCCGCCTTGTGTACGATGGCATGGAGCGAGCCGCATATCAACAGTGCCCGCTTGTCGCCGGCATTGACCGCTCGGCTTGACATGGTGGCGCACAGGCATGGGCTCAACCTCGGGGACCTCATGTCAGCGGCGCTGGTCAAATGCGCTCAGTTTCGAGCTGGTCGCCATGAAAGCGATATGAGGCGCGTCCTTGGTGAAATTCGTCTTTCTCGTCGCCAAGCTCCGTCCTGCTGCGTCGTTGAAAGCGCGCTTCATAAGAAAGACTACACCCTCGTCGACGAGACCGACGTGTTTACCCTGGCGCGGTCCCTAGCGTCAGATTTCTCCTGCGAGATGCGAAAGGAAGGCAGCAACCACGGGATATCCCCATCGGCGAGCGTGCCTGACAGTATTCCTTTAATGAGAGACGACGCATCTTCTGCGAGCGCTTCCCATCGACTGCGCTTGGGTCATCTCGGACATCAATTCGCTCAGTCTTATGGCGCAATTCGGGTAGACGCTGTTTGGGGGCCGTTGTCTATCGGGGAAAAAGACGCAGACCATACGATTGCGACAGGACAGGTGAATGGACGTGTCCACATACTGTATGCCGCGCGAAAGCCATTTGATCGTTTCCTGGAGCGCACCCAGCAGCTCCTGGAGCGGGCCGCGGACGAGGGGGCGACCGGGCACCCAACGGGGGATTTTCGGTAGGTCAGCGGGTTGTTTCTACGGCATCGACCTCCGGTGTATTACCGCTCGTTGCCTGTCTCCAGGCATGAAACGCCTTATCAATCGACCTGAGGTCGGCGCCTTACCTTCTATTCAACAACAACGAAACGGAGACGCAAATGAATGCGATTTCGAGAACGGATAATATGGATTGGCGAGCGACAGCCCTCGACATTCCGAAGAGGAGTAATACGTGAAAAAAATTGAAGTCATATTTCCACCGTCCAGGATATACGAATTGCGGGAGACGCTTTCCGAGCATTTCCACTTCGAGTTCATTGTCTCGGACGTCAAAGACATCGCGCCAAAGAACATCAGGGTCGTCAATTACAATGGCATCCAACATCAGACTGATGAAAAGGCGGCTTTCAAACTCGAACTGATCGCCAGCGACGAAGAGGCGAACAGTGTCACCGAGGCGCTCTCAATCGCACTTATTGGGTATGGAACGGACAGCAAGATATTGGTCACGAATATACGCGAGGTCGAAACGCGCTAAGGGTGCGCCTTGCGGTTTGGCATCGCTCGTGGATCTCGCCGCGGCTCCCAAGCAAGATACGCCATTATTGCAATACGGCCAGTAGGTTATGTCGCCTCGTCTCGGTTTGAAGTTTTCACGGGACCGCGTCGATGGTTGGGCCTGGCGAGGCGACAGGGCACCGACCGACGCTGGTCCGTACATTTCCTCCTCACCTGCGACACTTGCCGGGACAACGGCACTCTCCTATTCCCGGTCGCTGTTTGGTTCGGCGCAGGTTTGAGACGCGCTCGTCCAACCTGGAAAACTCTCGCATATCGCGGTGGGTGGCTGGGCCGCAGCCAGGACGCCTGGTTCCCTTCCGATCGGAAACCGCAATCGATAGCCGCGGCGACTTTTGATGCGTAGCAGCTCGAGGGACAAATCGAACGCTTCCGATTCGCTTTTGAAGACATGCACCATGCGCTGACCGCGACTGCCGATCCGCCCCCGCTGCGGATCTGTGACGTTTCGCCAAACAGAGTCGGCTCGATCGAAACCGCATAGTAGCGCGCCATGTTCTTCGATGCATCGATACGTTCGGCATAGAGATGATGGGACTGCGTGCTCATGCGGGCAGGATCGCAAAAACTGCTTCTCTGCGTCCAACGACATTTGTGAATCGATCACGGTCGACCGATTCGCGTTTTTGATGTCGTCGGATCAGTCTTGCGATCTTTGAAACAGTCCCTCGAACTCGGGATCGGCATAGTAGCGCAGCTTCGTTGCCGCGATCGGCCGCTGTCCAGCGATGAACATGAGCTCAACGCTTGCCGGCAGATTGCGCACTTCGTCCGGCGTGAGGAGAGGGCGGCCGACATGCTGCTCGGCGAAGGACAGACCGGACTTTTCGGAATCGAGCGCACGCGCCGCCGTGCTGAACACGACCGTCTCCTGGCCGAGCAGATCGGAGACCAGCCGCGCACTGTCATGGTCGTTGACACCGAACACCTGCAGCACGCCGGCATTCGAGAGGAACGTGCCGGCGCGCTGGCCATAGGTGGCGCGCAGTTGGTGAATGTCCTGGACGATCGGCCACAGCTGCACGCCGTATCCGGCCATCAGGCCCATGGCGCGTTCGATCGGCGCGAGATGTCCGAGGCTTGCGAACTCATCGAGAAGATAAAGAACAGGCGTCGCGAATCCTTGCGGCGAGGGTGGCGTGCGCGCCATCTCGGTCAGGATCTGGGCAACGAGCAGGCGGAGCCATCGGGAGTAGGCCGCAAGTCGGTCCGGTGGCAGAACAAGTAAGACGGTTGAAGTATTCGCCTTGAGATCAGCGAACCGGAAATCCGAGCGCGCCAGGACGTCGGTCATGCGTGGACTGTCGAGGAAATGCGTATGGCGCTGGGCCGCCGACAGCACGCCGCTCGCCTCGCGATCCGATTTCCCGAGATGCCGGTTGGCCGCCCGCGCAATCAGGCCGTTGACCGCCTCACTCGCCTGCATGTCGTCGAGGAGGCGACGAAACGCTTCCGGCGCCAGCGTCAGATAGTGACGGAGCATCGCATGGAGCAGCAATCCCGAAATCAGCGCCTTGGCCTCCTCGTTCCAATGGGCGTCACCCGAAAGACCCGGCTCGTCGAACACCAGCGCGTCGGGAAGCGTCGAGACGTCTTCAGCAACATCGATGTTCTCAGGATCGAAACCGTCCAGCGGATTGAAGGCTGCCGACGGCCCGCTGGCGACGCCGAACGGATCGCAGCCCGAGGACAACAGGCTTCGGCGACGGCGCTCGCCTCCCGCGGCACATAAGCCTTGGAACGCTCACGGCGACCGGGTTCACCAGCGCATGGCAATCGGCAATAGGCGACTTCCCTTCCTGTGTCCGCCGTCTCAGGACAAAGGACGCGAAGGCGTGGTGGTCGCGCGATTTTTTTCGGACGACGCGAGCGAGGCCGCGGCCACGCTCAAACATGTCTGGCGTCTTTCGACAGCGGGGTTCTGACCGTCAACGCAGTGCGTTGCGGATGATGACCATATCAGAAAATCATTGTGAGAAAACAACACCAAATGCCAGCCTAGCGACCGCACCAGCATGACGAGCCAGACGGACGCCTGCTGCATTTTGCCAAAATCCACGTTTTGTGAGTGTGAGTGATGACATTTCCGTTTACCGTCGACGCATTCAAGCCGATCAGCACGGATGCAATATCGAAGCTTGCGAAGAGCGACTCCAGCGACAGTGGCCCGAGCGACGAAACGCTTGCCGCAGCCGATGCGCGGATGCACGACGCTCTCTCGCTCGTCCGGGAGCAAGTATTATTTAACCAGCGCATTATGGATGACGCTCTCACAGAAAACCGCGCGGACGTCCAGGCGACCATCGAGGAAGCCAAAAGGTCACTGAAGTTCGATGACGCGGCTGATGTGCTGATAGCCAACCTTCGCGAATTGGCGAAGGCGGACGAGTTCCTGACCCTGCCTCATGCTGAACAGGTACAAGCTGACATCATTGCCTGGGCGACAAACAACGGCATGGCACTGGAGGAATACATCGATGAATGGATCTCCTTGGTTTCACTCTCCGACAGCCTGGCTGTCATGTGGCGTGCCGAAATAGAGTTGATCGAGACGGAAAGCTCAAACGCTATCGTCAAAGATCTTTTACGGATTGTCGACGGCATTGAAACCGTCACGAATCGCGCGAGAGTGTTCAAGTATAGTGGCTACGCCGACAGCATTAATGCCATTGCCGATGGCACATCGACGGCCGAAATAGAGGGCGTCACGAAGGACTATAATCGCCAGGTGGAAGACCTTCGGCGGCAAGTAGGGCTTGCTCGATCTCAAACCCGGCAAGCTGATTTGTTGCTGGAAAGCAGGGCTTTTTTGGAATTGCGAGACGTTGGGTCGCAAAAACTGCAAGATGAATTGAACATTCTCACGCAAAGAGCCAACCGCTGCAAGGCGGTTCTAAAGATCCTCCACGAGGATCATTTTATCAACACGGACCTCGACGCTGCACTCAAACACTTGAGACTGATCTTTGAAGCCTCTGCCTCCGAGTCTCGACTAGCGACCGGATTGTCGAAATACCTCGGTGAAAAGGTCGAGCACGAGGAAGTTGGCACCCTACTGTCTGATAGTGCGGAGCCAGCCCTTAAGAATTCAGCGCGAATGACGACCCTCGTCGACGAATTGTTCCCGCTCTCTGTTGAGAGATGGCTGACCTGGATCCAAGATCCGCAAAGCCAAAACGTCGGCGACGCTCAACTCCATACGCTTTATGAGGAAACATCCCGGATATATCTCGCCGCACGCAAGGGCCTTTTTGAGCTGAGCGAGGAGAACAAGGCGCTGCTCGCCCAAGCCGGAGAAATGAACCATTACAACGAAGTCATCACATTCGTGCAGGCGTCGGAAGAGTCGCGAAAACCCAAACAGGATACCCTTGAGAAAATGCTCGAGATCCTGGCCGGGTCGCGACTTCAAAACAGCGCCGATGCTGGCGCGTTGCACGAGACATCCGCTGCCGAAGCCATACCCACGGACAATCCATTCGAAAGCAGCACCTTCGAAAATTACAGGTTCGGGGGAAAGATATTCGATCTGGCAGACGAAGCACAACGCGACGATATCCGGTTGGGTCTGGTGCAACTGTTCGAGGAGATGGACGCATCAGCGACATCGAACATCAGTCTGCGCGGCGAGATGATCGAGCGCGAGAAGCGAATATATGGAGAGATACTGACGGAACTTTTCAACGCGCCGGATGGTACGATGCCTGGTTCCGCCTCACTGCGCACGACGTCTGACGAGCGCAAAAAGATCTTCACCACGGATTGGGCGCACTCGATGTTGGCATGGGAGCGTCAAAATGAATTGGTGGACGTCACAAGGCGCACCCTGGGCGATACGTATGCGGAATCCTTTCTGTCGAAAAGGAAGGATTGTTTGGAGAAGTCAAAAGTGGTGGCCGCGACACAAAGGGCGATCGCTATGGCCGACGGATTCATAGATGAAGATCCTCGTCGACCGAAAACCGTCTTCTTTCAATCGACACTCGCAAATTGCCGGGATGCCGTGAACAAGGCACAACCGAGGCACGGAGAGGATCAGCTACATGAGGGAATATTGCTTCAACGACGCGTCTATATGGCAGAAGCTACGTTATTGCTAGGAATGCTTGATGCCATGGCAAACGGATGGCCTGTCCCGCTGACCGACGTTGAAGCTGACAACTTCAGCGATCTTCGGAAGCGGCTGGTTCCCCGATTGACAGATCCTGAAGAGGCCTGGTTGGGAAATATCACCCGCGCGCGCATCGGTGAACTTGTTGATCACGAGGACACGCTCGGCTTGGCACATCAAGTTACCCTGCAATGATCGGCCTCCTTTCATGAACATGACGCGCAAAGGCCGAGAAGCGGTGGTTTGATGACGTGGCATAAAGAACAAGCGGCGAGGTGATTTCATTCGCGAAAGCGTCGCCTTGCGATCAAACCAGATCCGATCGTCGTTCGTTCCCATGCACTATATGGCAAGTCCGCCGCTGGTGCCCCGACAATACGCAGAGGGTGGTTGTATGGCGCGTTGCGATCATGCTGTGATCAGGTGGCAAAACGATCGGATAGACGGATCCGCCGCCCATTGCACCAGCGCCTGGACGACCCGAGGGCAATGTCAGGTTAGCCAGCGATGAACGCCATTGGCCGATAGTTGGCGGCCATGATCCAGCGCGTTGTCAGATACAAGCGTCATGGCCTGCCACCCCCTGTGATCGCCCATGCGCTCCGGCCCTGTTTTCGATTTGAACCTGTCTCGTTGAAGAGATACTGCCTGCGTGGGATTGTCGTTTCCTGGCAGGCGATCCGTGGTCGAAAGTCCGGACCGACGATGCCGGTCGTTTTCGTGCTCGACGAGATCGCCCAGACCCGCCGCAACACCAAAGCCGTACTACTGCCAGACGGGAGCGGCTGATACAACAATTTCGCCGGCATGCGCCCTTCAACACATCACAAGCGTCTTTTCGTGGAAACGCTTCGGGCCGACTGAAGGCGATCGCGCATCGGAAAGACCTGGCGGAGGCGGACATGACGGAAATGCATACCGATATACAAATATAGCGTAACGGCGCCAGAGCCATTCCCCCTATGGTCTTAGCATCTCGACAGGAACCGGATGGTGACAATTCATGCCCCCAAAAGGCCATAGCACTGACAATGCGGTAGCGAACCAAGGACGGAAATCGACGGAAGTAGTCGGTCCTCAGTCACGCGATGACCTGGAGATAATTGAAGAGGCAAGGTCGCCAAACGAAGCTCTCCTCAAAAACCTGCCGGTGCAAGCCCCCTTACTCGAGGGTGCCGCGACGGAAGAAAGCCACACGCCTCCGGAAAAAGACGCGAAAAATATCGATGTCTCGCATCTTGTCTGGCTGCGTCAAACAAATGGTGCGGCCTTTCCAAAGCTCCTGGAACAAGCAAAAGGCAGCCCTGACTTCACGAGAAAGATTCTTTCTGCGGTGAAGACGGCCACGCTGAGAGAACTCGATGTTCTCAACAACACGCCCAAGCCTCATCTGAGTTGGACAACCCTCTATAAGGAGGGAAGGTCTGCCGATACCATCCGCCAACGCATCAAGGACATGGACGCAACCATTGCTGGAGATGATGGCAGCGAGCAGGTCACGTTCAATGTTCTCGATGTGACCCGAGACGCGCTCATTAACCTTAAAGAGGAAATTGCTGCATACGCCGGCGGAGCCGAGGAAAATGAGCAGTTCCTGATAAATAAGCTCGACAGTAGCATCGAGAATGTACTTGATGCCATTGGCAGGACCGCCTACGATCGGCCAGCTCGGGATCGCGTCCTGACTTCGGGCGTTGCGATCATTTCGTCTGCGGCGCTGGTCGCCGTCCCGATGCTCTTCATATATTATTCGGTACCGGCGGCCTGGTATTTCCTTGCCAGTTTTATTGCGCCAACGGCTCGAACACTGGTTCAGCTCTATAGCTATGGCATGAACGGGGGCACGTCCGGCACTCAATATTGGAACCTCACGCATGAGCGATTGCTCACGTGGGCAATGCCCTCGATTTTATTTGCAAAACCTGTGTTTGACGCTGCCCGCGCAAGCGACAATCCAGACGATCCAGGCCTTCGGGCGGCAGCCGAAAAGTCCCATAAGGACACTGCCGAGGTGGCGTTCACGATCGCAATGGGGGCGCTCCAATTCGGCATTCTGTTCCTGAGCAACGAGTCCTTGCGGAACTCCACGACCGGGATGGCAAAGCGCGTGCTTGGCGTGGGTCAGCAGGCTCAGGACCTGCAGATCGAACTTGCCCGACGCGACGGGGAAAATGGGTCGCAGACCGTCACAGATGCCTATGAGCTGGCAAATGACCTCGTCAGGATACTCCAAGACTTCGGTGCTGACCTAAACAAAGGCGGTCATAGTCCTAATTCGGAGAACGCAATATTCGCCGAATTGGATCGAATGGTCGGGCAAATGCGGCAGGTTGCCGAGAAGGCGCTGGTGGATCTGCCGGTGAGTGCGGCCGTCGCCCCGCCCTCCAAGGATACGTCCAGTAAGAAATCGGCATTTGCGACTTACACAGCGTTAAACTTGCTTCTCGGTGGAATATCTGTCGCCTCCGTCTCCAAGACGCCGGCTTTGGTGCCTGATTATGTTGCGTACTACGGTTTCGTAGAATGGCTTCTCACACAGCAGACTTTTTTTAATGAGGCGTCTCCGGCAACTGAGCTGGACCGGCTGTTCGGAAGCTATTTGGGTGGAACAGTCCTCGGGACGCCTATCGCACTGGCAAATTTGCTGTCGATCTTCCTCTCGCCCTCGCGTATCGGCCTTTTCGATGTCGCTCAGGAAGATGGCTACACGTCAAAAAACGCGATGGACCCCATGATTAAACGGCCAGCGCCATCTCGTCTCGAACCCAATGATAGCTGGCACTATGGGAACGGATTGGGCCAATTCATTGGGGCAACCGCTTTTAATCTGGTGACAACGCTCATGATGTCTGGCGAAATAGGTCGCTGGATAGCCGATTTCGCATCTTCGCGGGCAAAAAATGCTGCGACGACAGATGTGGAGGCAGCGTATGTCGATGATATATACCGTGAGGCGGCAAAGCTCGCTCGGCAAAGACAAACGGCGGATCAAGCTGGCATCGCCTCGATCGAGGAAGTTCCAGACAAACTGAAGACGGCGTGAGATGACGAGGTATGCCATGATCCTCCGCCGTGGACTTGGCCTGGTGTAAATCTTTGCTGACAGCTGCGCCCTTGGTGAAGAGCCCGATAAAAGTGTCGATGCGACCTCCGAACTGGCGGCCAATGTTGCAGGCAATCATCGGCACCTTGGAAGAGGGAGCAGGTCGCTTACAAAGAAAACGGCAGCGTATCGCGCGATGGATCGGCTTGGCGCATCGATCGGCCTCGATCATGGCAAAAATCCCGTCATCGGTCACTCCACATCGACTCGTAATCAGCTCCTCGGGGTGAGGGAAGTGCCTACGGTTCCCGGGTGCTCCCTCGACATCCGACGTTGCCAGACGATGCCGAATGTTATCGCAGGCTTTTGCGGAGGCGATGCGCTCCGGAGCTTGAGGGATCGCCACACGCGATCCTCAAGATTTAGCCGACAGGCTTGCTGACCTATGCGTTTCGAGCCGGCCCCACACCCGACCGCATCCACCAAGATCCTGGCGGCCGGGAAGTGTTTTTGAATGACCATTTCGGTGCATTGGCGTCCCGAGGCACCGAAGCCGTTCATGGCACTGGCCTGAACGCGCCTTTCCAAAGAACGCTGCGGCAGAGCAGTAACCTATCCTCTTTCATGCGACTGGCCTGTATCGCGCAACTGCCGTCGCGATCGATGAAGGCGGCAGAGGCGAGCCGAGTTTGGACACAGCTTTGCTCCCCCGGACATCGCCAGGTGGATAGCATCGATACCAAGTTTGCATGACCAAATCCGCCAAGCTCGTGCAAAATTACTTTCTGTCAAATGAATAGCGACGTTCAAGGTGTTCTATGTCTCTTTACAACAAGGTGATCTGGTCCGAGGGCCTGTTCCTCAAACCGCAGCACCTTCAGCAAAGTGACCGATACCTCGAAAAGCTCATCGTCGACCGGTGGGCGGGCACTCAGAACTACGGCTGGGGGCTGACAGAACTCACGATCAATCGCGACCTGCTCAAGCTCGGGCGCATCGCCATCATCTCGGCGTCTGGTGTCATGGAGGATGGCACGCCGTTCTCGATTCCCGGCGAAGCCGATCACCCTTTGCCGTTCGAGCCGCAGCCTGGCCTTCGCAACGCACTGATCTACCTGGCAATCCCTCTGTATCAGCCGGGCGTCGCTGAGGCGGCAGAGCCGACCTCCAGCGAGCTTCCCGTGCGCTATGCCACCAGTGAGCAGGATGTGCTCAACAGCCTCGTCGGGGAGCGGGAATCGGCGATCATCGAGGTCGGGCGCCTCAAGTTTCATATTCTTCCGGAGGGGGCCGACCTTGCGGGTTTCAGCTGCATCCCCATTACTTATCTCGTTGAAACGCGCTCGGATCGGCAGGTCGTCCTGGGGGAAGACCATGTGCCGCCCATGCTCGATTGCAACGCCCATTCCGCCCTTTCGAACTGCATCACCGAGATACATGGCATGCTCCATCATCGCGGCGAAGCACTCGCCGGACGCGTTGCGCAGTCGGGCGGGCGCTCGGTAGCCGATATTGCGGATTACCTCCTTTTGATGCTGGTCAATCGCTACGAGCCGGTCTTCAAGCATTTCGCGTCAGCCGCGCTCCTTCACCCCGAACGCCTCTACCGCGAGATGCTCGCGCTGGCCGGAGAGCTTTCGACCTATTCACGGGCGGATAAGCGCCCGCCAGCCTTCGGCGTTTACCGGCATGAAGACCTGGCGCAGACATATCGGCCCGTCATCCAGTCAATACGCGATTCCCTGCGGACGGTCCTGGAACAGACTGCGATCCAGCTTGCGCTGAAGCAGCACAAATATGGCGTCCAAGTTGCCGAAGCGGCGGACCGAAGCTTGTTTTCCAGCGCGACATTTGTCCTCGCCGTACGTGCGGATATCGATATGGAGCGGCTGCGCCGCGCCTTTCCTTCTCACATCAAGATCGGTCCCGCGTCCAAGATCAAGGACCTTGTCAACGTGGCGATCCCCGGCATCCTGATCAACGCCTTGCCCGTCGCCCCCCGCCAGATCCCCTTCCATGTCGGCGTCGTCTACTTCGAAATCGATCGGCAAGGACCCTACTGGAAAGAGGTTGGCCAGTTGGGTTCATTGGCCATGCACGTTTCCGGGGACTTCCCAAACCTTGAAATGGCCCTTTGGGCCATCCGCGGCGACTAGGCCATCATCATGTATGGATTGCGTATTGAATATCAGGGCGGCGGCTCCTGTGACTTGCCGGCGAACGGCTGGGCCGAGCTCACCCGTAAACTGACGATCGGGCGGGGCGGGGACAATTCCGTCGTGCTGCAGGATGCCACGGGTACCATATCGAAGCATCACTGCACGATCACCGCGGTTGATGGAAAATGTGTTGTGGTCGATCACAGCCGCAATGGCACCTTTGTCAACGCCAGCCGTCAGGCTCTCGACAGGGAAAGCGCCGTCGCCCTGGAGGCGGGTGACGTCCTGCAGATCGGCGCCTATGCGCTGACGGTCGTGGCGATGTCTGAACCCGAAGGGCCTGAGGTTGGCGATCGCCTGGAAATTTCAGAGCTTAACGTGGAGCCTTTGAGCGAGCAGAGCCTCCTCGGGGCTGTCATGCGGCCGCGCTCCGACGCCCTGCGACCGTTCGGCGCGCAAATGCCTGCGGCATTCTTCGAGCCGGCGATAGGCATTGCCCCAGCGACGTTCGGAGATATGTCCATCACCTCGGAAGATTCGCTGATGCTTTCGCCGGTCGATCGGCACACCGGCATTTTCTCGATTGCAAACCGGGAGCCGGCGGAGGCTGTCGGCATGGCCTATGTTCAGCCGCGGTTGAGCACGGAGCCTATCCCCGACGACTGGGATCTAATGGCCGATCTGGGGCGCACCTCGGTGACACTCGATCACAACCCAGCGAGGACGATCGCGACTGGTGAGGGCGCGGAGGGAAGCGATGGCGAGACCCTCTCGGTGCCGCCGGTTGCAAAACCACCTGACCCGGACGTGGCGGCGGCGGTGGCCGCATTCTTCCAGGGCTGCGGCGTGGACGACCATGAGATCGACCCGCGGGACTTTGCAGCAATCCTCAGGCGCGCCGGCCAGGCGCTGCGAGTGACGGTGTTGAACCTCCAGAGGGTCTTTGCGCACGAAGAACCAGCCAGCCTGTCGCAGATCCTGGACCGGCCCCAGGCCAACCCTTTAGCGCTGGAGGCGGATCCCGGCGATGTCCTTCTGTCCCTCCTTGCAACGAGCCTGGCGGGCTTGCCGGGCGCCGATGACGTGATCGAACGGGCCTTCGGCGAGATGAGGCGAAAGCGAATTTCATCCGAGGTCGAAGCGCGCCATTCGATGCGCCGCATGTTGGAACGTCTTGCGCCTGCCACGATCGAGAAAAACGAGCATGCAGATGACCTCATCCATCGACACCTGTCCGTGCTCCAGCATGCGAGGTGTTGGCGCCGCTACCAGGCAAGCTACCGAGAAGTGATAAGCGACATCGAGGCGCGCGCCACCGGGCGCAAAGAGCCCCCGCCTCATGCATCCGGAGAACCTTCGGGACCAAAAAGTCAGCCGCGCGGCACTGATGCCTGAGCGCCGGCGCAAACCATGGAATGACGAGCGATGTCAGAAGAAAAAGCTGTCGCGTTGCAGAGCCCCGCCGACGAGACAATAGTGCTACCCTTGGGGGCGAGCTATGCGCTGAAGGATGCTGCCGTGACCGGCGGCAGGAAAAGAACGCTGAACGCCGACCGCTCCATGTCGCTGGATAGCATGTGGCGCATGATGACCTCCGGCCGGGCATGCCCGCTGGTTGCCGCCGCCTCGCCGCTCCTTGACCTGTGCGCGAGCCTGACGGCAGCATCCACGCATGACGATGTCGAGCAATTACGTCTGCACGTCCTGCGCGAAATCAGCCGGTTCGAAATTCGGGTTGCACCGCTGCAACTGACCGCGAATATTTCAAGGGTCAGCAAATACGTGCTGTGCGCGACCATGGACGACCTGGTTCTCAACACGACGTGGGGAAGCCGCAGCATCTGGACCAAGCGCAGCCTTGTGGCCACAGTATTCAGCGAAACTTGGGGCGGCGACCGGTTCTTCGATATCCTGGCGCAGCTGAAGAAAGAGCCTCACATCAACGTCGATGTTCTCGAGTTGATGTATTACTGCATCTGTCTCGGATTCGAGGGCCGCTACCGCGTCGCCGAACGCGGCACCTCCGAGCTTGCCAGTGTCAGAGATGAACTGTATCGGTTGCTGCGCACTGTTCGCGGAAAGGTTGAGAACGATATCTCGCCGCACTGGCAGGGCATTGCCAGCATGAAAGCTCGCTCGCCGTTCTTGTCGCCGCTGCTCGTCACCGTCGTGTTATTGCTGGCCCTTGCCGGGCTCTACGCCGCCCTGTCGATCTCATTGGCAAATCGCAAGGTTATGGTCGTGGGCAGCCTGTTGAGCCTGCCGCCATCGTCTGGCGTGACGATCTCTCGCGCCGCGCCTGCGCCCCCCGAGCGCGTGGTCGTCCTGCAGGCTGATCGTCTCAGGCGCTTTCTTGAGCGAGAGATTGAGCAGGGCCTCGTCGCGGTCAAGGAAGATGCCCAAACAATAACGGTGCTCATCCGTGGCAAGGGCATGTTCGAATCGGCGAGCGAGACCGTCATCGCAGATTTCAATCCGCTCCTCGTCAGGATCGGCGAGGCGCTGAACGACCAACCGGGCGACGTCGTCGTGGCCGGCCATACCGATAATACGCCAATCCGCAGCCAGAAGTTTCCTTCGAACGTCGAACTATCCATGGCAAGGGCAAACACCGTGGCCGCCATCATGGCGTCCCGGATGAAAGAACCTGCACGCCTGAAAAAAGAGGGGCGGGGCGACAAGGAACCGATCGCCAGGAACGATTCTGTCGAGGGGCGGCAGATGAACCGACGCATTGAACTCATCGTAACCAAGGAGACGGCGAAGTGAGCCGCATCATTCAAACCCTTACAGGCTCGCCGCGTGTCGTCATCCTCGTGGTGCTTGGTCTGTTGGCAGCGGCTGCGGCGGCCACCATGCTCCTTCCTGTGCCCTTCGACACGATCAGGGCCAATGGTGAAACGGTCGCCAGCTCCTGGACGATCGTCGCAACCGCGCTCGGACTGCCGAGCGCAGCCTTCATCCTTCTCATGTTCCGCGACCGTTTTAGCTCGTTGTTCTTTGAATTCCTCTACAGGATCACCGATACGATCGGCGGCAGCTGGCGCGAACCGCGGCGCGCAGATCGCAACAACTCTGAGAGCGAAGACAGCATGGCGCGCTCGCGGCGCCAGGGGATGCAGTCACTGGCGTCCTCCTTCAAAGACGCCACCAGTGTTTTAAAAAAGCGACGTATGACTGGTCGCTTCAGCCAAAAGTGGCTCTACCAACTACCGTGGTATTTGGTCATCGGCGCATCCGGATCCGGCAAGACGACGGTGATCGACAATTCCGGGCTGTCGTTTCCCCTTGCTGGCAAGCGCGCACGTGGCATCGGTGGCAGCGCTTCCAAGCAAGATCTGAACTGGTATTTCACCGACGAGGCGGTGCTGCTGGACAGTGCTGGACATATCACGGCAGAAGACGATCCCCAAGGCGGCCATGGCAAATGGTTCACGCTGCTGCGCCTTCTCAAGCGCTACCGAGGCCGACTACCACTGAACGGCCTGATCGTGGCGATCGCCATTGACGACTTGGTCTCCTCGTCAGTTGAGGCACGTCTTCGCAGCGCCGCGACGGTGCGCAAACGCGTAAGCGAGCTCTATCAGCGGCTGGGACTGAGAGTGCCTATCTATGTCCTGTTCACCAAATCCGATCTTCTCGCAGGTTTTTCCGAATATTTCGATGACCTCGACAAGGAGGGCCGCGACGCAGTTTTCGGCATTACCTTCCGGCCGACCGTGTCAAACCAATTGGGAGACCCGGGTGAAGGCGCGGGCGAGGTCGACATGTTCACCATGGAGTACGATCTCCTCGTCCAGCGGTTGGAGGAGCGCCTTCTGACACGCCTGCAATTTGAAACCGATATCCAGCGTCGCGCCCGCGCCTTCAGCTTGCCCCAGCAGCTACTGAGCCTCAAAGAGGCACTGAGCGACTTTCTCTACGACGCATTCGCCCCGAATACGTTCGACGAACCGGTCATCCTGCGCGGCACATATTTTGTGAGTGGAACGCGCAATGGCGATCCGCTCGATGCTGTCGGCGATGCGGTGGCACGAACGTTCCAGCTCAAGCCGGGCGCGCGCGCGCCGGTGCAACGCCTCAACTCGGGATATTTCGTTAACGGCCTCCTTCGGAAGGTCATCTTCCTGGAATCCTGGTTGGTCGAAAAGGACGGACATCTTGAGCGCCGCGTGCGCCGTCGGCATGTCGCGGCCATCTCACTCATCACCGCAGCGGCGCTCGCGCTTGGCGCGCTCACCTATCGCGACTATTTGCGCCAGGAGGCACTGGCCGCCAGGGCGAGCACCGTCATTGCTGATTTCGAGGCAAAGGCGAGTGCCCTGAGACTCAATAGTGTGGCGTCAGGGGATCTGCGAGCGGTCGCCCCACTGCTTGATGGTTTGAGGGACCTCAGGACCGAGATCGACAACACACCGCGTTTATGGACTCTTGTCGAACCCGTCTTCCTCGGCCGGATGCTCACGCTTGAAGGCGAGACGGATCAGGCTTATCGCCGGGCTCTCAACACCATTTTGCTGCCGCGGCTCCTGTATCGCCTCGAAGGTCAGCTTGCTGGGCGAACAAATGAACCCGCCTTTCTTTATCCCGGCCTGCACGTCTACCTGATGCTCGGTGGAGATGGGACGTTTGCGCCCGAGGCAATCAGGGAATGGATGGTCCTCGACTGGTCGTCGCAATATAACCGGCCCGCGGACGAGGCGTTACGGACAGCTCTTGCAGCCCATCTCGATACGATGATGGAAGGCAAGCTCGACCGGATCGGACTGGATCCTTCCCTGATCGAACGGACCAGGACCGCGCTTCGTAAAACATCCGTCGCCCAGAGAGTGTTCAACGGGGTCCTGAACAGCCGCGAGGCCCGGGCTCTACCCTCGTTTGATATCGCCATGCATGCGGGGCCTTCGGCGGGAGAAATCATGCAGATGAGATCCGGCGAGCCTTTGTCGTCTTCCATACCTGGGCTTTTTACCCGCGACGGTTTCTTCAAGGTCTATCTCCCGCTTCTGGACCGCGAAACCGATCTCGCAATCAAGCGCAACTGGATCCTGACGGATGCCAAGCAGAGACAGCCCGTCGCGGTGCCCGCCATGATCGAACAGGTCAAGTCAGACGCGATGGGGATCTACCTGCAGGAATTTTCTTTCAAGTGGGATCAGTTGATCAACGACATTTCCGTCAAGCCGATACTGACCCTCGACGATTCGCTCAGGACGCTGAACATTCTTGCTGCGCCGACATCGCCCATTCGGCTTCTTGTCGCCGCCGTCGCGCAACAGACATCGCTGGCCCCTCCGCAGCCGCCCGAGCGGGAAATTCCGCCGGACTCCAACCGAGTGGTGGGCCCGGCGAACATCGAAACCCTGTTTCCGGTGACGGAGCCAACCAATAGCCCGCAGGACATTGCGGCGAGACACACGGCGCAGCACTTCCGTTATCTTCAGCAGTTGGTTCGCATTCCCGACAATAGCGGTCCCAATGCGGAAGCGCCGATCGATGGCGCCATTGCAGAGCTCGGCGGACTGTACCGCGCCCTGACCGCAATCCCACAGACCGCATCATCGCCATTTGACAGGTCACTGCCCAACGCGCTTGCGCTGCAACGCGTGCCTGCCGCCACGGCCAATCTTCCCGAGCCGATCCGGCAATGGTTTTCGAAGGTCCTGAAGGAAAGTTCGAGCCTTTCGATTGGCGATGCGAAGAGCAAGCTAGCGGATCTGTGGCACGCGGGGCCGGGGAAATTCTGCACGACCGCCACGACCCAACGCTACCCGTTCGTCAAGAACGCCACCCAGGACATTCCTCTTGCCGATTTCGCCCGGCTCTTTGCGCGTCAAGGCGTCACCGACGAGTTTTTCAGCAAGAACATCGTGCCTTTCATGAATGCGACGCGCACAAAGGAAAGCGCCGCCGTGGGTATCGAGCAGGCCGCGCTGAAGCAGTTCGAGAAAGCGGCCGTCATCCGCGAGGCGATGTTCCAGAAGAGCGACACGCAGCCGGCGCTCGATTTTCAGCTGTCGGTCGAGGCGATGAGCGCGACCATTTCCAACATCGCTCTCGACATTGACGGTCAGCGCCTGCTGGCAGCACCACGAGATACGGCGCGAATGAGGGTCACGTGGCCAGCCGAAGAGCCGAAAAACCTTGCAACCCTGACGGTTTTTCCCGCCGACGGGTCACAGCCCGTCCAGTTCAGGGCAACCGGCACCTGGGCTCTGTTTCGATTGATAGGCATGTCGACGATCAGCAGACAAGCCCGTTCAGGGGAGCTTGTCGCGACCTTTAAGAGCCACGGATACGAGGTCGTATTCACCATGGTGGCAGATCGTACCGACACACCTCTCAACGGCGCCCTGCTATCCGAGTTTCGCTGCCCGGAGACGTTTTGAGAATGTTTTATAAGTCCAGGGATCGTTCCGAGGACGCCGGCTGCATCGGCAAGGCTCGCTGCAATGCGACTCACATCACCAAACCGGCGACGGTGCGGGCGGCCTCATCGGCGGCGACCCACTGCGGCTTGCGTCGCAGAAACAACCAAGATGCCATCCTCGACCGTCCGGATATAGACCTATGGGCCGTTGCCGATGGTGTCGGCGGCTTCGGAGGCGGGGAGAAAGCAAGCCGCACCGTCATCGAGGTTCTTGAACGCTTCGAGCCGAGCGAGGACTATGGCGACGACATTGCGAAACTTCTTGTGACGGCAAACCGCGAGTTACGCCTTCAGGCGGTCGTAGACGGAACCGGAACAATAGCAAGCACAGTCGTCGCGCTCGTCACAAACCGGTCGCAGCAGAGGTTCACTTGCCTTTGGGTCGGGGACAGTCGCCTCTACCGCCTCAGGGGGCGCGATCTCTTGCAGATCACCGAGGATCACACCCCTCTGCAGGAAATCGGCCTAGGTGCCAAACTTTCCAACCCCAAACTTCAAAATGCCTTGAGCAGGGCCATTGGCAGCGAGGAGGCGCTCGACGTCGGACGCGTCGATGGCGCAATCGAACCCGGCGACATCTTTCTTTTGTGTACCGATGGCCTGAGCAAGCCAGTCAACGCACGACAGATAAGCTTGCTTCTTTCGACCGGCACGACAGCCCTCGCAGCGCAAGATCTGGTCGACGCCGCTCTGGCGGCCGGTGGTCCGGACAATGTCAGTGTGATCGTCGTTTCCTTTCCAAACGCCGCGCGTGGCGCAGGAAGGTGGCGCTGGACACGCAAGATCGGGAAGAAACGGCCCTTTCTGAAGCCGAAAAGCGTCCGAAGAAGGGTCATTGCGCTGTGCCTGCTTGTCCTCGTCGCCCTCGCTGCCATCGCAACACAACGACCAGCGCTTTCCTTCGCCCAAGCCGAGAAGGCACTCGCCGAAACGGCGTACCGATGGCTCAGAGCAGCGCTCACGACGAGGGTACCCGGCGATGGACAGCATTGAAAGTCAAATCCGACAGATAGTCCGGTCGCTCGAGGCGAGGCTCGTGTCATCGACCGACCAAGGCTCAAAAAGCCGCTCTGCGCAAAAATGGTTACGTCAAGCATAAGGAGCAAGCAATGCCAAGAATAACAAAGACTGAGGCGCGCAAGTATATCGCGCTGATCCTGGCAACGAAATCAGACGGGAAGTTTGTTTCCTATGCCTGGGGAGACCTCGTAAACAAGAACCCGAAGACAGGAAAGCCGGAACAGACCGGGATATTCGTCGTCAGTAAAAGGAACGGCGCTGGAGTAAAAGGCAAAGCGGGCAGGCTCAATTTTGCGGATGGAGACAAGCTCGAATTAAAGGGTGTTGGCGCGTGCAGACTTGAAGGCAACGTTCTCCTGATCGCCGGCTTCAACGGACAAAACCCGAAAGGCCCGCCCGCCAGGATAGCGAAACGCGTCAAAAGCTTCTTCGAGAGGCTAGCGATCAAGTCCTGGGGCTTTACCCGGATCGTCGAAACAGACGATGTGACGATAGACGAAAGCGAGTTTCTCGACACTTTCGCTGATGAACCGGACATCTCCGTGAATGATGAGGAGCTTGACCGAGCACTTGAAGCGATTGCGGCCGAATACGGCGAGGGCCTCGAAGTCGAAGAGGAATACGACCAGGAAACGACGCTTAGTGAACGGCCGGCGAGCGCGCAAACCCAACCAGGGAGCGAAGAAGAATCCGACGGTGAAACTGCGGTCGAAGACGCGGGTTCGAACTACGAGTCGGACTCGGAGGATGAGACGGAGATTGGTGGCCTCGATCCAGCAATGGATGCGAATATCACGCAAAAGCTGGGAGGCATCGTGTCGACCCTGTTGAACGTCGCGCAATCCATCGGTCTGCCAATGAGCGGAAAACATGCCGATATCGTGGCCAAACTCTTCTCCTGGCTGGAGCGTATCCTCCTCGCCCTGCCTCCGGAGAAAAGACAGGCGGCGGCAGACAACTGGCTGGCGCGGCTGCAATTGGCAATCAACAGCAGCACGCAGTCCATGCGCGACGCCTCGATGGTTGCGCCGAAGCAGAAAGACCCTGCCGCTGGCAAACAGGATGCGGGCAAGGAAGCACGATCCGAGACGGATGAAGAGGCGAAATCGGACGAGGGCGGCAGCGACGACATCATTGCCGGCGTAACTCTCGAGGACATTACTACGGACGAGCCGAGTGAGGACGAAGTGGTCGGCGTGGTCTTCGACAAGGGCGTCGCAGCACTTCACGCCCTGAACGAAGCGCGTAGACAAGCAAACCTGCCTGACTATAACGTCTCCGCCGCAACGAAAGACAAGCTCCACCAGATGGTCAAAGGCGCCTTGGCCAGGGGTAACAGCGCCGCCGATGCGATCGCCCGCCTCTTTGCAACGCTCGACAAGGCGTTCCAGGACCCCGACATCCTGCTGCGATACTTTGACGTGCCGATTGTTGGTCCAGAACAAGCTGCTGCGGCTGCACCGGGCCTCGACCAATCCCACATCGCCCAGTTGTTAGCCGGGTGGCAGGCTGCGCATGCCAAAGCCTACGCCATGGTGGAGGACTTGAAGCTGGAGGTGGCGAACCGCCTAAGAGCTAACAGTCCAGATGGCAAATTGTGGACCGTGGAGAACCTGGGCGGGAGTTGGGACCGCGTCGACGCGATCTTCAAGTTTGTGGAAGAAGAAGAAATATCGCGCGAGTTGAGCGCAGTGGCGAGCGCATCCGAAAAAGACGGGGCGACTGCGGTTCTGCAGGACACTGTCGAGCGCTATATCGGATTCCTGACGGGCCACGCGATTGTCGAGGCAATCGACAACAACCCGTTCGCGACGGGACAGAGTGTCGGTCCGACGCTGCTCAGCAACCTTAATCTGATCAGGCAACAGCTCAAACAGCAGGCGCAGAACGCGGCATGATGGCAGCATTTGCGTGGATCTCATTCTCGTGGCGCCCGGCCTCTGGTGCCACGTCGGTTGGGCAAATGATCGAACTGGCAACGAACCCGCTACGCGTAAGATGGAAAATTTCTCGTCGAAAATCGGCCGATACGAATTGAACGGCATGATCGGCAGCGGAGCAATGGGCGCCCTTTATCGCGGCCTCGATCCTGTCATCGGCAGGCAGGTCGCCGTCAAGGTCATCAGAACCGATCTGCTGGATACTAATCAGCAAGAGGAGTACCGTACGCGCTTCGATCAGGAAGTGCGCGCCGCAGGACGTTGCATACATCCTGGCATCGTCACCATCTTCGACTACGGCGAATGGCGCGGTAATCCCTTTATCGTGATGGAATATGTGGAGGGCAGGCCCCTCCAGCAGATGTTGGCAAACGGTAACCTTCCCGTCGACCAATCCGTCCGGTTGGTGGAAAAACTCCTCGATGCCTTGGGTCATGCCCATGCGCAGGGGGTGGTTCATCGCGACATCAAGCCTAGCAATGTCATCCTGACCGGTGAGGATCATCTCAAGATCACGGATTTCGGCGTCGCGCTCATCGACACGAGTTCGATGACTGTCGCGGGTGCGCTCCTTGGAACCCCTCAATATATGGCTCCCGAACAGGCGAGGGGCGAGCGCGTGGATCATCGCGCCGATCTGTTTTCCGTCGGCGTCATTCTCTTTCGCATGCTGACGGGGCGCTCTCCCTACGGCGACGACGGGCTTGCTGCGGTTTTGACGCGCGTCGCCGCCGACGATCCCGTCGACGTTGCGGCAGTGGATGTTATTTCGCCGATGCTGGCCTGCGTCGTCGCTCTCGCCCTCCAAAAGGACGCTTCGGCTCGATTTCAATCCGCCCCGGAATTCTCACACGCGCTAAGGGCGGCCCTGTCGCCGGAGTTGAACCTGTCGGGCCATGCAGCAGAGGCACTGAAGGCAAAAACGGCCGAGCGTGGCGCGAGAACATCCGCCGCGTCAAGGCAAGCCATCAAGCGCGCATTTCTCGGCCGGGTGCGACCGCTTCTTCTGTCGGCGATCGGACCGATCGCGGACCATGTGATTACGCAAATCGATAGGACCTGTCTGGCCGAACAGGACGTCATCGCGGCTCTCGGCTTGCATTTCGGCGGCAGACAGGAGGAACCTGCGTTCAGGGCCCTGGCAGCAGCCGAGGAACGCTGGGACCAACCTTGCGCTTCCTCTCCGGCGACCTGTGGCACACGCGATCCCGATGCCCGACCACTCGCCCTGTCTCCTCAATTCGCTAAGCTGGTCCAAGATCTGCTGGCCTCCTTCATTGGTCCGATATCCGGGATTGTCATGCGCCAAAGCCTCTTCGTCGTAAGCGGCTCGCAGGAATTGTCAGACCGCCTTGCAATGCATATCCGCGCGACAGACGAACGATCGCTTTTTCAGGCACATCTTCGCAAGCTGATGATCGAGCACGGATTGACGACAGAGGCCGCCACTGAGGCGCGCTCCCAAAACAATATCGATAGGTGATCGATGTCCTTTCGCATAGCCCTCTTATTGTTGAGCGGGTCAGTACTGCTCGCGCCTGCGCCGGCGCTGGCAGTTACTGACAAAGTGGCGCTGGTGATTGCCAATGGATCTTACGGGCAGGGCACGGCACGTGGTTGCAGTCGGCTCGGGCAGGACGTGGCGGACGCTCTTGAGGCCGATGCTTTTAAGGTCGAGGCGGTTGTCGACGGTTCCATCGCCATGATCCAGAGCTCAATCCTGCAATTTGCGCAGCAGCTAGAAGGCGCCCAAAAGGTTGCTATCGCCTACATTTGCAGTCAGGTCGCGACGAGAGACGGGCGGCTCTTCCTGGTCCCGGCCCATATTGGCATCCACGGATTTGAACGACCGCAGACGCAGGGTCTTGTCATCAAGTCAGTGATGAACGCACTGGACGGCAGGAATGGTGTGTTGCTCGCCGATCTGCTCACCACCAATGTCGCGGAAGCACGCGCTCTCGATGGCTGGACTTCGCCAGGCCGCACGCAGGTGGCATTGTCGTTGAGCGGGGACTTTTCTGGCGATATCGGCAAGAACGTCCTCGCTCATCTTGCCCGACCTGCCTCCGAGCGCACGTCCTTCCCGACATTTCTGGCGGACATGAAGGAAAGAAGCGACGAGATGACCAGCGTTTTTGCCTTGACCGAGGCGAAGCCCGCGCCGCAGCTCTTTGGCCCCGTGATGCCCCCGGCGAACGCAGCCACGCCCGTGCCGGAGACGCGACCGACCGAGATCGCTGAACCGCAAGCGGCGACGAAGGCAAAGCCGCAAAGCGGGCGCAAGAAACGAGCAAAAGGCCCGGGTACGAAGAAAAGACAGTCGGATGTTCCTCTATTTTTTGGACTGTTCGGCAACGAGCGGCGGAGCAAGAAATGAGCCTCAGAATGACATTCAACATGGTCATGACCACAGCAATGGCGATTGGTTTGGCGATGGCGTGGTTCATGACCGCACGCATCAGCGCACAGGAGGCCAAAGGTGCCGTCCTGGCGGAAGCCGTAGCTATCATGGAGGCCGCCGACGCCGTTCGGCACTATACGAGCTTACAGGTTCAACCGCTTCTCGAAACCCAGATGCATGCGCAGTTCCTGCCGCAGAGCGTGCCCTTCTTCGCGGTCCAGCAGACCATGGACAAATTGACGGAGCGATCTCCGGGATATCTATTTCGAATGCCGACGACCAATCCAACCAATCCGGCCGACCGCCCGGCTGATTGGGAGGCCAAGATCATCGAACAGTTGGCGTCAGACGCGAAGCTGAAGGAAATGGTCGTGGAGCGCAGTGAGGCCGGCCGCGATCTCCTGTCCTATGCACAGCCGATCAGGGTGGAAAGCGAGACATGCCTTGTGTGTCACTCGACGCCGCAGACAGCACCTGCCACCCTGATCGACATATACGGTCCTGCCAACGGTTTCGGCTGGAAGGTCGGCGATACGATCGGGGCGAAGATCGTCTCGGTCTCGCAGGAGGTCCCACGCGCCCGCGCTCGCAAAAGTCTCGTCGAAATCATGATGGGACTGTCGGGTGTTTTTGCCGTCATGCTCCTTGTCCTCAACGTGCTCTTGCACTTTTCGATCATCCGACCTGTCCGGCGGCTTTCGCAGCTGGCTGACGAGGTGAGCCTGGGGAACATGGCGGTTCCGGAATTTCCAGCATCTCCCAGTGGCGAAATCGGCTCGCTGGCCCTGTCCTTCAACCGCATGCGGCGCAGCCTTGTCACCGCGATGGGAATGCTCGGAGATTGACAGCAAGCGCAGAGGCAATGTTTGGGGGCGCAATCTACGACGATTGCATCTCGTCACACTGCGCGATGACTTCGACGGCTTTGCCCTGCGGGTTTTGGCCAAAAGTACGAAGGACGCGGCACAGGCTCGGCGTCTTCTTGCCCTTGCCGAAATCTATGACGGCCATTCACGCAGCGATGCGGCCAGGATCGGTGGCGTGACCCTGCAGATTGTTCGCGATTGGGTTGTTCGCTTCAATGCACGTGGTCCGTCAGGGCTCATCAATGGCAAAGCGCCTGGCAATCAAGGAAAGCTTTCCGACGTGCATCGTCAGGCTCTGGCAAAGATCGTCGAAAGTGGCCCGATACCAGCGGTGCATGGCGTTGTTCGCTGGCGGCACAAGGATCTTGTTCAATGGCTTTTCCAGCAGTACCGGATATCCATCGATGAAACGACTATTGGCCGCGAATTGAAGGCGCTCGGCTTTGCAAAGCTGTCTGCTCGCCCGCGCCATTATGCCCAGAACGAAGGCGACCTGGAAAGTTTTAAAAAAACTTCCCCGCCACGTTGGCAGCCATCAAAAGCAGGCTCCCCAAGAACGTCGAGATCGAGCTCTGGTGGGCCGACGAAGCTCGGATAGGGCAGAAGAACAAGATCACCCGGCGATGGGCACGCAAGGGGATAAGGCCTTCGGCACCACTCGATCAACGCACGATGTGGACGTACATCTTCGGAGCCATCTGCCCCAAGAAGGGCAAGGGTGCGGGCCTTGTTCTTCCCTACTGCGACACCGACGCCATGAACCAGCATTTGCTCGAAATCAGCCAGGCTGTCGATGAGGGTGCTCATGCCGTGCTGATCGTTGATCAGGCTGGATGGCACGTCACGCCCAAACTCAACGTCCCCGACAACATCACTTTGCTATTCCTGCCGCCGCGCTCGCCCGAATTAAACCCCGTGGAGAACGTGTGGCAATTTATGCGCGATAACTGGCTGTCCAACCGGATCTTCAAAGACTACGAGGACATCGTCGCCCATTGCTGTGACGCATGGAACAAGCTGGTCGCGCAGCCTTGGAAAATCATGTCGATCGGAATGCGCGATTGGGCGCACCGGTCTTGATTAGCGCTCGTTGGTATAAGGCACTCGCAATTGCGATTCCCGGTTTACGCATCTTGAATTGCACGATTGCGGTAATCGCTCATTTCGCGCAGCCAAAGCCGGTTCGTTCCACCGATGAATTCTGGAGCTACGGGGCCTTCGCGGCAGCGGCCGCGATCTCCGCACGAATGTGGCGGTGATGTTGATCCCGATGGCAGCGTTCATGCCAGATAAGCGACACAGACAACGGCTCGGGTTGAAAATCCTCCGGCAATTCCACGACAACAAGGGATTCGTTGGCGATTGCCTGGGCTGTCTGACGTGGAAGCAATAAGGCGAGCTCTGTCTGCTCCAACATGACCGGCGCCATCGTCAGGTTGGGAATGACCAAAGGGTCTTGCTGCGGGGACTTCAAGCGGATTGGCGCGTCACTTATGCCGGCCATATCTTGCTCGTCCCCGCATGCGATCGCGGCATGGCGCAGCTCAAGGATGGCTTTGGTCGTCCATGCTCTGTCCAGCACGGGATGCCCGCGCCTTAACAAGCAGACCAGCCGGTCCGAATAGAGCATGCGCGAATAGAATCCGGATCGGGTCTCGTTCATCTGGCCAATGGCGAGGTCGATTGTACCTTCCTCCAGTTCGCGCATAGCCTGAGATAGATCGGTCCGCAGAATGACATCCAGAGACGGTTGACGCCTCACCAGCGGTGGCAGCAGGCGCGGCAGCAGAGCGACCGACTGAAATTCCGACATTGCTATCTTGAGCTCGCAACGTCCATCGTCGATACCCAGGCTGCGCGCCGATATCAACTGGCGGATAAGCCCGAGTGCCTCCGGCAATCGTTCGAGCAACTGTTCGGCGCGCCGTGTCCGGGTGAGACCGCGGGGAGTGCGCACCAGAAGCTCGTCACTGAATAGCGCCCGCAGGCGTGAGAGCGCCCGGCTCATCGCCGGCTGGCTCAGGCCTACACGCCGGCCCGCGTGCGTGACGTTGCGATAGTGCAGTAGGGCCTCGAGCGCGACGAGGAGATTGAGGTCGACGGAGGCAAGGTTGACATCGGCACCGCCCGACGCCACACGGAACGTCTCGTCGTGCGGCTCCCCGCCGTGAAGGTCGAAAGCTGCCGGCCCGTCCGAACGTTCACGATCTTTAAATCCTGCGGTTGAGAACATGATCCCCTCAAGTCGTTGATGCGCATGGCATCACGACTAGAGACAGTCCGATCGATAAGAATTTCAGCATCGTGGAAAAGGTTACAGACGTAAGATTGTGCGAAGCACATCTACTCGCTGCCTTGACCGCCTTCGCTGCCCTCGTCACCAGCGAGCGCCTCACCAACGAGTTCCATGATGTTTGGCGTGGCTGGATATAGGTCGCGAACGACCTGAATGAGTTCGGGGCTCGGCCTCGGCACTGGGGGAAGCGTTGAGGTGACCTTCCCCCCCGTCGACAATAGGCCAACATTCTGTCCAATGGCGAACACCCCGTCCTCGTTAATCACGACCGCTTGCTTTCCCTTGGGCGTGGAAACAATGAAGGAGATACTCTCGGGCGTGGCGATGATCTTGCTGCCGGATATCTGTCCCGACACATCAAATAGCGTGTCATCGACGCCCTTGTCCCAAGGAGCCTCCTTGGCCAGGTTCACAGCGAACTCTTCAACAGTATTAATCTCGCAGGTTTCACCCGATTCCAGCATCAAGTTTTTCTGCGACCTCAAGTATGTCTCCTCTCGGCCGGGATCGTCATCGAAGCTGAGTTCGTTGTATTGGCTCGAAGCGCCCCCAATCGTGCGCGTCCGGATCGTGGTCTTGTTAGCGTTCTTCGGCAGTTCTTCGGCGGGCATGTTCGTCGCATTGTAAACGAGGCCGATGACCAGCGGCTGGTCCGGATCGCCATTGAGAAATTCAACGACCACTTCCTGACCGATGCGGGGAACGGCGATCGCACCAAAGTTCTTCCCTGCCATGCTGTGCGACACACGGATCCAGCATGAACTGTTCTCGTCCTTGCAGCCTCTCCGATCCCACTGGAACTGGACCTTGATGCGCCCATACTTGTCCGTCGTCATCACCTCGTCGGCTAGGCCAACCACCACGGCTGTCTGGGGGCCGCTGATCCGGGGCGGCGGTGTGCGGCGTGGCGGTCTGTATTGCGTGGTTGCTGGCACGGCGGTCACCGCACAACGATAGAGGCGCTTTTCGTCGTCTTCTGACGAAAGGCTCGGCATCGACAGCCGCGCCCTGCCATCGGCATGGCGTCTTGGCGTGAGGACGGACCTTTCGCTGACGCCATCTTCTCCCTCGCCGGTGATTTCGATTTCGGCGCGAAGAGCCAGCCATTTGTCATCGGGATTCGGCGCGATCGTGGTATTTGCGATCTCGAACGGGTTTGATGCAGTAAACGTGTCGCCAACGCACAGCTGCCTGACATCGCCGATGATTTCGACCCTGTAGGTGTTCGCGGCGATTTCTTCTGACCTGATGCGCGCGTAGAACTCTCCGGTCGCCCTGTCGAGGTACTTTCCCGGGTAGAAAAAAAGCTCGCGCTGGCTCCCGTCCTGGCCCGCAAGCGTTGTCGCAACCGTCGTGGCGGACTGGCCGCGTTCGCGCGGCGAAATGGCGAGCTTTTCAGCCACGGTCGGCATTTTTCCAGTGCGGGCGGAGGGAACGGGGGAGATCGATGTCAGGTCGACGTTGGGTAGTTCGAAATTGTAGTCCCCGAGAACCACCTGAGCCGCCTGAAACGAGACTGACTCTCGCCAGTGCCAGAAACAGTCGTCGCGCGCCCTCAGCCGTGCCAGCGAAAGATTGGTCTCGATCGCATTCGGTTGGCAAGGCGTGTGTCCGGCGATGCCGTCAACAAGAACCATTTCATGCTTGTTCTTGGCGTGCCTGAAATAATAATAGATCCCGTCGCTCTCAAGCAGGCGATTGACGAAGGCGAGGTCCGTCTCGTCGTATTGAACGCAAAAACTGCGCGTCGGGACAGGGGTCGTGGTGTGGTCCTGGAAAAGGCATTTCGGATGCTCGCCAAGGATTTTCTTAACGATATCAAGGCTCGTCATATCCCGGAAAATCCGCGAATCGCGGCGAAATTCAAGCGTTGCCAACCACGGCACCACATCGGCGACATAGATCGGCCGACGCCCGTCGTCGAGACCGGCATAGGCAAAGTGGCGCACCATGCCGTTGAAATAGCGGACCCGCTTGTCCGCAAGCTTCAGTGCGATCGTCATTGGCTCGCCGACGATCCTGGCAAAGTTGCGTATACGGCGCCGGGAAATGAGCGAAACTTCAAAGTGGAACGGTTGAGACAATTCTTCTATGCCCCGCGCCGCTAGAAGCGTGACGTCTTCAAGATCGAAGGCCGCAGATATGACTGCGGCGTTACGATTTTGCGGCAAGAGGTCATCGATGGCAGGCGCGGCGGTGCTTGCGGCACGCTCTCCTGGTTCAGTCATTGATAGGCTCCTGTCGTCGGGTCAGCGTCAACCGCAATATTGGGTTTATCGGTTCGCGTTCCTCAAATGTAATTTTGATATGCCGACATGCGACCGGCATGTGTTTCGACGCCACCTGGCCCGGCCTGCGTCACGACAAGATTCCTGCTGGAATGTCTCGAAGCGGAGCGGGCGGCTGGAATTTGTACGAGAATTCGTCTCCCTCAAGATCGAGATGAACCGCACCGAACGATCGTCCTTCCAGCTGTTCGGCAAAGATGCGCTGGCTGATTGTCGGCAGGACCGCCTCCGTCAGCAGAGCATCGATTCCCCGGCCGCCGCTTTCGGAATGTCGCAGCCTTTCGGTGAGCGAAGGAATGACGGCGTCGCCGTATGTGAACGGCACGCCATGTGCCTGCGACAGTCTGGCAGCAAGAGCCTCGAACTGATGACTGATGATCCGCGCCAGCATCGTGTCGGAGAGTGGGTAATAGGGCAGAACGATCATCCGGCCCTGGAAGGCCTTTGCGAAGACATCGCCCAAGGGGCGGCGGATCGCCATTTCCAACTGCTTCGGTGATGGCAAGGTTTTTGTCTGTGCCACGAGCGCGCAGATCTCCTCCGAACCGAGATTCGAGGTCATGAGGATGAGGGTGTTGCGAAAGTCGATGAGACGCCCTTCGCCATCCTCCATTAGGCCCTTGTCGAAGACTTGATAGAAAAGCTCGTGCACGTCCGGGTGCGCCTTTTCGAACTCATCGAGCAGCACCACGGCGTTTGGCCGCCTTCGAACTGCCTCCGTGAGCCGGCCTCCCTGGCCGTAGCCGACATATCCCGGAGGCGCGCCTTTCAGCAGGGAGACGGTGTGGGCTTCCTGGAATTCGCTCATGTTGATCGTGATAAGGGCCGCCGCGCTGCCCTGTAGGCTCTCGGCGAGCGCGTGGGCAGTTTCTGTCTTTCCTACCCCTGAGGGACCGCACAAAAGAAAAACTCCGATCGGTCGGTCGGGGTTGGCGAGCCCGGCGCGGCTCGTTTGTATGTGCCGGCTGATTGCCTCCAGAGCATGGTCCTGACCGATAACCCTGCGCCCAAGAGTGTCCGCGAGCGACAGGAGTGTCGCGGCCTCGTTGTTGAGCAATTGACCGAGCGGGATTCCAGTCCATTCCTGGATGATGCGGCCGACAATATCGGGCGTCACGCGCTCTTCTACGAGGCGCGTTTCGCCGGAAATTTCCGAGAACCGATGCGACAGATGGTGTAAATGATCGTCGACCGCCGCAATGCTCGCGGATGCCTGGTCCTGTCTGCTGCGCCGCTCGCGCCGCGCCTTCCTCATCTCCTCGACAAGCGACAATTCTGTCTGCCATCTTCCCGCGAGGTTCTCTTCTGTCGCACGCAAGCCGGCAAGGCGGTCTTTCGCACCGGCCCGCCGCTCTCTCACGTCCTCACCGTCCCCGGCCATCCGCTCGAGGGCCTGGAGTTCTAGTTCACAGCCAATGATGGCTTGCCGCACAGCCGACAGTTCGACCGGCGGACTGTGGCGTCCGATCGACACGCGACTGCAACACGTGTCAAGAAGGCTGACGGCCTTGTCTGGTAGTTGCCGCCCGGGAATATAGCGATGCGACAGGCGTACGGCGGCAATGACCGCCTCGTCGGTGACCTCGACGCCGTGATGGCGTTCGAGGACGGACGCGGTGCCGCGGATCATGGTGATCGCCTGCTCCTCGGATGGTTCGTTGACGGGAACAGCCTGAAACCGTCTCGTCAGGGCAGGGTCCTTCTCGATATATCGCTTGTATTCGCTCCAAGTCGTGGCGCCGATCGTGCGCAGGTTGCCGCGAGCGAGCGCTGGCTTCAACAGGTTGGCCGCATCGCCCGTGCCCTCCTGGCCGCCCGCGCCAATGAGACTATGGACCTCGTCGATGAACAGGATGACTTGCCGTCCCGGGGCCTGCACTTCGTCCATCACCTGACGCAGGCGATTTTCAAACTCACCCCTCGCGCCGGCACCGGCTTGCAGGAGCCCGAGGTCGAGTGCCTGAATTTCGACATCGCGTAAGCTCGGGGGAACATTGCCGGCGACGATGGCGCAGGCGAGCCCTTCAACGACTGCGGTTTTTCCCACGCCCGCCTCGCCTGTCAGGATGGGATTATTCTGTCTGCGACGCATCAGAACGTCGATGATCATGCGGACTTCCGCGTCGCGCCCAAGGATGGGATCAATCTCTCCGGCCCGAGCCTGTGCGGTGAGATCGGTCGCAAAGCGGCGCAACGCCGTGTCGGCCTCGACGGGTCTGCGAGCGAGAATCGGCGATGACTGCTCGCCCTTTGTCGCGGGGGCTTCTGGCGAGGCGGAGCGGATCTGTGCAAAGGCGGAGTTGGCCCATTCGGGGCTCAGTCGCGCAAATTCGGTTGAGGCGCTCGCGAGCGCGTTTCGAATGAGAATGCTGGAAAGGCAGGCGACCAACAGATGGCCCGACCGGATCTTGTTGCTTTCGAAGCCAACATTGGCGACAACCCAGCCCTCCTTGACCGCCTCGTCGATATGAAGAGCAAAGTCTGCAATCGCCGTTGCGCCACGCGGAAGCCTGTCCAGGCTCCGATCCAGATCCAAAACCAGGCGAGCTGGATCCACACCGGCAAGCTCTAGCATGCGAATAATGTCGGAATCGGCCCTCTCAAGCAGTTGGCGGAGCCAATGAGCCAATTCCACATAGGCATGGCCACGCATTTTGCAAAGCGCCGTGGCCGTCTGGAGTGTCTCATAGCAAAGCGGGTTCAAGCGCTCAAAAAGCGCCTGACGGCGTAAATGGATCATTGCTCGCTCCCTTTTGGCGCGCTCGAGGTTTTTTCTGGTTGTGTCGTACCATTCTTCGAAGGCGCAGCCACTCTGACTAGGTCTCGGGCATCAGAAGGGTCACGACGTTGTCCAATCCACGACGTCCAACCCAGTCGACTGTTCCCGCCAAGTCTCAACTGCGGGACGTCACGACGTTTAAGGACGAGATTATATTCGAATTCCAGCTCGTCGCCGATGTAGTTGCGCACGATTGCCACTAGCGCCTCTAGCGTTTTGTCGCCGGGCAGAAAGCGTTCATAGTCTGCGATCGATAATGGGCCAACGACGACACGAAACCGGTGGTGAAACACCCGTACGCGCGCGCCAACCGTTGCAGTTTTTCCGATGGTTCCAGTGCGCGGATCGCGCCCAAGCGTGAAAAGTGCCTTCTCTGGCAAACGCACCCAGTTCGCGACGAACTCTTGGATACTGATCGGCAGGTCGAGATAACCGGCAAGTATCGCCTGCAAGCCCTCCGCGTTGCGCGTATGCGAGGCCAGTCTGCCGGTGAAATGGAGCTTTACAAGGTCCGGCATATGGTCTCGCGCGCGCATAGCCGGAGCCCCCAGGCCAGCAAGCGAGGCGAGGTTCTGGGCAAAGATGTCGCTTACTTTGCGATCATAGCTGACGGTCGGCTCGCTTGTGGCCCATGCGCGATAGAAGAAGCTGAGCATCCGGTGATGGAACATGTCGGCAAAGCGCGCCAACGTTTCGTCGCGGGCGTTCTTGATGCGTGAAAACGCATATTCCGTCAGGTGCAGGGGAAGCGGGCCGTTCGGTCCAAACAGACCGAACGACAAGACGTCGATGCGTTCGCGTCCCGGGCCCTCAAGTGCCACGGGGCCTTGTCTGGGTTCGCTGATTGCGGCGATGGTCCGCGGAGCAAAGGCCATCGATGGCTGCTGGCCGAGCCTGACGGGATCTTGCGCAGGTCGTCGCGATTCCCCTAGCCGGGGATGCTCAGGTGTCATCGCCTCGACCCGGCGCAGCACCCGGAAGAGGTCGAATTCATGCGGTGCGAGCCGGATCGCATCGAAAAGCGCCTCGATCGGTGCCTTCATGCAAGCGGCCTCAGGCCCTTGGTCATATCCCAACGCATGATGGTTCCGCGTTGAGGCGTTTCCAGCACCGTTTCCGTAAAACTGTTGATGGAGACATACTTTGCAAAGAACGCGCTCAACGCCGCTGCCAGGGGAAAGCACCCGACGCCTTCGAAAGCTGTCTCGTCGAAGCAGAGCGTGATCTCGATGCCTCGGGCCAGTGACGCCAGCCCGCCGCCACGAAGGCGCTTGACGACCGGCTTCGACGACACGCTTCTGACGCCTTCGATCTGGCGGGCGACGGCCATGTCGCGCGTGGACGAGTACAGGCGAAGAAGCTCGCGCAGGCCCTCCGCGCCCGTACCGTCCGCGTGGTCGTTGATAGACAAGTAGTTGAGGGTCAGGTGATTGATAAGATTCCATGCGATGTCACCTTCGGCCGGCGACGGCTTTGGCGGACTGGGAGGGGTGATGCACTTGACGGTTTCGACGGGCGCGCCGATCTCCAAGCTGAAGTCGCTTTCAGCGGAACCAATCGGCATCATCAAAGGCAGGTCGCGATTGGAGCAAAGACATCTCAACTGCAATTGCCTTTCCACGTCCGGAAAGACTGCGGTGGTGTCGTCGGCAAGCGACACGAACACCTCGCTTCCGATGTAACCGGTGCGGTTTCCATGGATCTGCTGGCGCGCCGAGGGCAGCCGCCTCTCGCGCCTTGTCGTGTAATAGGCAGCGTCCCCACCACCGGCATGTTTTTGGGTGAGGCAGTAGAAGGGCAGATACTGTATCGCTTGCGAATGGACCTGTCCGATACTCTGGCCCTTGACAGAAAGAAGGCTGTGAAGTTCGAAGTCCATCGGACGGAGCTTGTCGATGACGACGTGATGCTCGCTATTGCGATCGCTGACATGAATGCGGTCGGCGCTGCGTTCGAAAAGATTGACGATCGGGGTTGCAAACAGGCCAACGTTAGATGGGCTGATGCTTCCCTCCAGTCGCGGGTCGACGACGCGCATCATGAAGACGAGCTCGATCTCATTTGTCGTGGATTGTGCGACCGCATCCGCCAAGCCGCCGATCTCAACGAACAGCATTCGTTCCGGTAGGGCAAAATATTCCTGCAACAGCCTGTAACCATCGAAGGAGCGCGGCACTACCGGCAGCAGAGCCTGGTCAGGGTCGAGCCCGTGCTGGCGAACAACCGGTTGGTCGTAGAATTCATGCCACGTCACCAGGGTGTTGGGTGGGCGCACAACCATGCCGCAGACATGCGCAAGCAGGTTCTCCGTTAAAGCGCCGCCAAGCCCCCCGGAGCCGGCCAGATGGACCACGAGGCTTTTGAGAGACAGGCGGTTGAACGGCATGCCATTGGTTGTCTTCAGCCGAAGCCGAAGGACTGCCTTCGCATCAGGACGCTGCGGCAGGCGTAAGGCGGCGACTTGGGCGGGGACCGAATAATATCCGAGAGCGCTGACCACTATTGGCCACAGATGGACATCCTGAGCGGTGCGGAACTGGCAATGGGTGGACGTCCCTGGCGCCAGGCCGCCCAGCAAGATCGTCCCGCGCGGGATAACATAGCCTTTTTCCATCCGCCCCGCATCTGCGTCCGGCCTGAACTGAGCGATGGCCATGGATGGGAGGGGCGCCAGAAAATGTGGATAGACCATTTCCAGCATATGCTGGGTAAAGTCTGGGAAACGGGCCTGGAGCTTGAGCTGAACGCGCGCCGCCAGAAAGGCAAACCCCTCCATCATGCGTTCTACCGTCGGGTCGGCCATGTCCCCGCTCTGCAGGCCCAGTCTGCCGGCAATTTTGGGAAAGATCTGCGAAAATTCCGAGCCCATCTCGCGCATGTAGGCGAGTTCGTCATTATAAAGGCGCAGCAGCCGGGGATCCATTATCGCTGGTCCCTTGTCAGATCCACCACCTTAACGCCGATGGAACGACGGTCGTGCTCGGTGCGCATCACCATGTGGAAGGGCTTGGGCGTTGCAGGGATGTCCGCCTCGATCCTGAAGTGCAACGAATCCGACGTGCTGTCTTCCAAAAAGGATACTTCCAGGCTGTCCTGAACGAAGCGGGGCTCGAAAATATGCAGCGCAAGCGAAATATGCGATCGCAACGCGTCGGGGTCGATTGATCCCAATTCCACCCCAACGCCGCAGTCAACGCCGTAATTGAGTGTGCTTGCGCGCACTTCCGGATAAGCGGTCAGATCGACGCTGCTTGCCAGCGGCGGCGTGTTGAGGAGCACTGAGAGATCGCCTACGACCGCCTGGCGCATTTGGGCGCGACCTGCATCTGCCTGTGCCAGCGGTTCCATTCCCGCTTCGAGCGTATCGTCGGTCAAACGTTGCAACAGGCTGCTATTGGTCCAGTGCCGCATCGATCAGATTTGCTTTGGGTCGGCCGCGCCGTCAATCGACTGGCGGACATTGTTCGTGTTGCTGATCTGGTTCCAGCCGTTTGCCGCTGCCTTCTTGATCGCGCCCGATGCATCCTGCTTGCCGTAGCAGACGTAGCATGTTGCAAATTTGAAGGTGACGGTTTCCTCCGGCGCCGGATCTCCGAAGCTCCACTCGACCTTTTCGACCACGAGCTGGTTGAAGCTCCAGACGAGATACAGATTCGAAGTCGCGTCTTCCTTTTTGCCGCCGGCTTTATAGATGTGCAGCTCGACGCCGTGGAAGTGGGCGCCTGATCCGCAGGCGACCAGCAGGTTGGGCGAGGCCGTGTCCACCTGCTTCTTGATGGTAAAAGCTTCAAACTCCGCCTTGCCCGATCCGGCGCCGCCGGTATGCTGCGTGATGTTCAGCTTGTTTTCGAGGGAGAAGCTCCATTCATCGGTCAAGGCAATGCCGTCTTCAATGAGCTTGGATTCTCCCTTGACCTTGATGCCGCCTTGTCCGCTCTCCCGCGAAAAGTATAATACAGCGTCGAATGCCATGAGTGTTGTTCCTCTGAGTCACGTTTATGGGTTTGTCAGGCGCTGGCGCGCAATGACGGCAGCTTTGAAACCAGCCGCAGGGAGACGGTTAGCCCTTCGAGCTGATAGTGCGGGCGTAGGTAGAATCGTGCCGTATAGTATCCGGGATTGTCGACGACCTCGTCGACGAATACTTCCGCCGCACTCAGCGGCATTCGGGCACGATCGTCAGTCGAAGCCATCTCAATCGACGGGTGAACATACTGGTTTATCCAGCGGTTAAGCCAATTCTCAACTTCATGTCTCTCCTTGAAAGTGCCGATCTTGTCGCGAACGATACATTTCAAGAAATGGGCAAAGCGACAGGTTGCGAAGACATAGGGCAGGCGTGCTGCGAGCTCGGCATTGGCAGTGGCGTCCGGATCCTCGTAGATGACCGCCTTATTGAGGGTCTGTGCGCCGATGAAGACGGCCATATCGGTGTTCTTGCGGTGCAGGAGCGGGAGCAGGCCGTTCTTGGAAAGTTCGGCTTCCCTTCGGTCGCTGATGGCGATCTCCGTTGGACATTTGAGATCGACGCCGCCATCATCGCTGGGGAAGGTGTGAGCGGGCAAGCCTTCTACAAGTCCGCCTGACTCGACGCCGCGGATGCGCGCCATCCAGCCGTGGAGCTTGAAGGAGCGGGCGATGTTAACCGCCATTGCGTAAGCGGCGTTGCACCAAAGATATTGGTCGGAATTGCGCGCCTCTACTGTTTCCTCGAAATCAAAATCGTCGACGGGATCATGCTTTGCGCCGTAGGGCAGGCGGCCGAGCGTTCTCGGCATCGTCAAGGAAACGTAGCGCGAGTCCTCGCTTTCGCGAAGCGAGCGCCAGGCGGCATATTCAGGCGTCTGGAAGATCTTGGTGATATCGCGCGGATTGGCGAGCTCCTGCCAGGATTCCATCTGCAGAAGATGGGGAGAGGCAGCGGAGATGAACGGTGCGTGTGCGGCCGCCGAGATGCGTGCGAGCGCGCCCAGCAACTCGATATCGGGCGGACTGTGATCGAAGTAGTAGTCGCCGACAAGGCACCCGTAGGGCTGGCCGCCGATCTGTCCGTATTCTTCTTCGTATATTTTTTTGAAAATCGGGCTCTGATCCCAAGCAATTCCTTTATACTTGCGAAAACTGCGACGCATCTCGGTCTTGGAGACGCTCATGACACGTATTTTCAGTGTCTCGTCGGTTTCAGTATTGTAGACGAGGTGATGGAGGCCGCGCCATGCAGATTCTAACGCCTGAAACTCCTCGTGGTGGATGACCTTGTTGATCTGATCGCTGAGCTTCCGGTCGATGGACGCTATGACGTTCTGGATTGCCGAAATCACGTCATTGTCGATCAGTAGGGTGGTTTCTAGCGCCTGTTCGGCCAACGTCTTGACGGCTTGGTCAATGATGGTGCGTGCCTGGTCAGAACGTGGCCTGAATTCCCGCTGCAAGAGCATGGAGAAGTCGTCAGGAGCCAAAGCCGGACTGTTGACGCCCGCGGCCGGCAGGCCTTCCTGATGTGTTGAAGCCGATACCGGCATTATTCGCCCCCCTGACCGGATTTACCGGTCTCTTCGATTGGATTTGCGCTTGTGACTCCAGATGCCCGCTGTGCGCCGAGCGTCTCCATCAGTTGACGGTCAGTAAGCATGCGCGCCAGGAGGGCTTCGGCACCGGCCTTTCCGTCCATGTATGTCAGCAGATTGGACAATTGCATACGCGCCTCCAGGAGCCGGGCCAGACTTGGGATCTTGCGTGCGACGGCAGCAGGCGAGAAATCCTCCATGCTGTCGAACGTGAGTTCCACGGGCAGGCTGCCTTCGCCCGTCAACGTGTTTTCGACCTGAAACGCGGCGCGCGGCGCAAGCGCCTTCATGCGCAGGTCGAAGTTGTCGATATCGATCTCGGACATTCGTCGTTCGCCCAGTGGAGGCTGTTCCTGCAGGCTCTTTCCCGCCAGATCCGACAAGACGCCAATGACGAACGGAAGCTCGACCTTCTTCTCCGCACCGTAGATTTCGACGTCATATTCGATCTGGACACGGGGCGCTCGATTGCGACCGATGAACTTCTGGCTGCTTGCTTTTCCCATAGCGTATCCTGTCCATTGATTTCGGAATTCTCGTCAGTCGTTCGCCTCAGCCGGCAGGCCAGCCAGCGCCCGAAACTCACCCGCCCCCTTGGGGGCCAGCTCGGCCAGCAACGACACAAAGTCCATCGTCACAATGCGCTTGACCCGCTCGAGCAGGGCAGGAACGGGGCTGGACGGCTCGTTGTGCCTGTACCAGCGGCAAATCCCTTCGAGCGATCGAATGACGTCGTTGCGATCGCGGATGTCAGGCGGTCCCGCGGCCGGCGCCGCTGCCTCCGTTGAATTCGGGTTGCCGCCGGCCGGGGGAAGAGGGCGATATTCATCGACAAGCTTGCGCATGGCGCCAAGCACATCGAGCAGCGGTTCGCAGTTCAATGCGATCACCGCGTCGACGTGGTTTCGGGTGCCGACATCGATCCGCATCGTTGCAGCAATGGCCGCCGACAGATCCCGGCTCAGAGCGGACGAAAAGGCTTCGTCGGAATCTTTGAACGCGGCTTCGATCGTGGCGATGTCCGCGATCGGGCTATCGGCACGCACCGAATCCGGTTTGTGGACCTCCAGCCAGTCACTGAGTGCGAAGCTGCCAAACGAGCGGGAATTGCTGAGCGAACAGGAGCGAAGGTCCGCCAGCAAGCCTTCGGGATCGCATAGGTCTGCAAGGGCATTGACCCGAACAATCGCGTCGTCCGGATCGTCGCCATCCGGGCGCGGGTGCAGACCAGTCCAGAAGTCCTCGACGTAGATTGCGAGGCCTTCAAGCGCAAGACGAAAAGCCTCGATGCCGCCGCGGTTGAGGCTCGAGCGTACCGCAAGAACTCCAACGCGCAGGTCTTTGGACCGTGCGCTCAGCTCCTGAATGAGGCCGTCGACCTTGTTCCAATCCGGGCCCTCCGATGCGACGACCGATCCGCCCAGCTCTGAACCGGGCTTGCCCTTTGCAGCAATTTCCAGCTCAAGAAAACTGAGGTCATAATCGAGCGCCTCGCCACAAGGGTCACCGCCATCGATCGGATCGGGATAATTATTAATCGGCAAGACCATCGAACATACCGCGCTGCTGCACTTAAAAAGCGTTCAAGCTGCACGAAGGATAGGTCTCGCGACGGCCGAATTGAAATGCATGTTTGATATGCGGACATGACGGTTTCGGAATTCTCTTGCCACGTCGGGAGGGAGCCCTTCACCGACAAAAACCACCTCCGTTTTTGGCAAGATGAAGATCTTCCGAGCCTGTGGATACGCAATCTGACGCAGATCGCGTTCGATAGGGCCGCGGCCCTTAGGGTCGATGAGCACATGGGTTAGGATGCCTCGGCCGGCACATGCAGCGACCGGCATGGAGTGTGAGTTTATTGATGTAGCCCGTTATCGACTTTAGACTGCGTCACCCGCTTGAGCGACGAACATGCGGCCCACCTGATCTGCTTTCGCCGGCAACGCTCGCGACACCCTGAGGGGTTCGACCGGAACCGCCTCTGGATGGCAGCCATATCAAATCCGCATGCGGTAGATGCCTTTAGTGCGGATAGGTTCACAAACTGGTCGCAGTATTCTGCAGCAATAATCAGGCGCTGACGACGCGAGCATCCAGGGGAGGCAGTGCGATGATACTGTTCGAATGGATTGAGCGAGTGTGCGGATGCGCATCGCCGTCGCGGCAGCGACAAGCTTTCGGTCTTTCTGAGTTGCAACCGTACGGCGGGTCGGAGATACGTGAGAACTGGGGTGTCAACGCAAATTGCTACGCCTATGCGATGAATGACCGGAAACCGGCAAACGCCATCGGAGGAGCCATCCCGGGCGGGGCGTCCGGGAACGTCGCTTCCCTGTCTGCAACCGGAGACTACCTAGATAAACTGGTTTCCGGCGCTATTGAGGATGGACTTCTCCACGTTGAGGGTTCCCCTGAATGCCCTCCAGACGATGTCTCTGGAACCTACTTGGTGGCGTTGATAGCCAGCGAGGTGGGCTTTCATTGGCTACGCAGGGAACCCGACCTGAAGCGCTGGTCGTGGAAGGATGGAAACAGCGGACAAGTTAGGCTGAACATCTTCAACGTGGCGGAGAAGCGGTTCGTCTATATCGATGACGCGAACCTGGCTGAGCTGCTTTCGAATGGGGGCAATTTTACTCCCTGGCTTTACAGCCAAATGCGGTTCTTGTCGTTTTTTCGAGTTCCCGCCTCCGGTATTTCTGTGGCCGGTGCACCCAACAATAGCCGAACACCGGCGGCCGACTAAACTGGGACCAGGTACAAGTGGGGCAAAGCGGTTTCTTCCCGCACCGGCCGATCCTACGTGCCGATCGTGCCCGTCATAGGGTTTCGCATGAAGCCGCCCGCCGCCGAGGCTATCCCCGGGTGCTCTCTTGGTGTCTGCAGGGTTGCGCGCTCGCGGTCGTTCGACCGCGGGTCAAAGCGTTTAAATCTCTTCCGGAGATTTCGGACGATAAAGCCCGGCCAGCAGTAGGAAGTCTCTGTAATGGTCGGAGACCATCAGGCTGCCATGCGAGAAAGCATGCCCTGGTGTCAGTTTCTCGACCAACTGACGCAGAAACTGCTCGGAGTGCGAATGAAGACGTGCCCGTTAAAAATCGGGATATCCTCTAGCTTGAGATTTGGCAGGCGAGTCACAAACACGCTGAGCGCTTCCTCAAGCTCGGCGCGAGCGAAATGATCGGCAACGCACCGATGGGCGCCCGCACCGAACACCAGATGAAGCCTTGGCAAGTCGTCACGATGGATATCGAACACGTTCGGGCGCTTAAAGACCCTTTCATCGCGCAGTGCAGACAGTGTGGACAGGATGACGAGACTATTGGCGGGCAGAGTAGCTCCGTGAAGCTCAACCGGTTCGGCGGTCGCGCGCACCAGGCCTGCGATTCCCGGTTCATAGCGCAAGGCCTCACTCACTGCGGCGGGCACCAGGCTGGTATCCGCATATAGCGAATGCCATTGATTACGATGCTGAAGCAGAAGAGAGATCTGCGCAGATAGTGAAGCGCGCACAGATTCGGTGCCACCCAAGATCATCTGAATTATCTGGAACACGATCTCTGTCGGAGCTAGGCGCTCTGCCTCTGCCTCCACCCTTATGGCGGACAGGAAGTCGGATTTTTTACTCTCGGTGATTTTGCGGAACCTGAACTCAAAATAGTCCCGCAGATATTCAGCGGCAGCAAACGATATCGCGATGTCGGCATCCGTCGAGCTAGGAGCAAAAAACCGGCCCAATTCCTCGACGCGGTTCACGAAACCCTGTCGGTCAGGCTCTTCCACCCCAAAAACACCAGCGAGGGTCAAAATTGGAATCTGGTTTGCAAAGTGACTGACAAATTCCGCACTTCCACCCTCGTAGGCGACATCAATGAGGTTTTCGGTCACTGAGCGGACGTTTCTTCGCACATCACCAATCAACACGCTCGCCAAAGCGCGCGATACGATCGATCGGCGCCCCTGGTGCTCGGAGCCGTTCGCGGTCAGCATGCCCAGCTTGAAAATGTCATGAAGTGCACCGGACGTAATCCCGCGCGATTCGGGCAGCGCAGTCCCAGTGGCGACGACCCGCGGATCTAAACTCAAACTCACGACGTCCTCATGGCCAAGAACGAACACGCCGCCGCCTTCGTAATCGACAACGGGGGCTTCCTTGCGCCAGCGAGCGAGAGTCGTGTGGGGATTAGCATTCATCTCAGCGATTGTCAGCATGATATCTCCATTCGAATGGCCAAGGATCATGGCCGAAATGAGTTACGGTTCTCGAAATATCATATTTATCAATTCTATCATTTTCAAGCCGGGCCGGATCGCGGTGTCGTTACATTTGTAACCTCATCGGATCTAAGCCTCAGTGCATGGCAGTGTTCGACGCCCACGACAGGGTTCAGCGGTCCTTGTACCAGTCGAGGACGCAATGGAAATCATTGGAGAAGAAGGGATGACAGCCTCACAAAACCGTCACGCCCGCGCTGAAAGCCTCGGCAACGATCAAGCAACATTTAAACCCATCGCCTTGCAAGCGGTATGAGCTGCGCGCGGTTCGCAAGCTGGGCCATTGATAGCCCTCAAACCCCTTCAGGTGGCGACTCGCGCATGTAACCAGAGCGCCGCCCAGAGGAGTTTATATAGCCTTGTGCAAAGCCGGACGCCGGACGCCAGATGCTCGCCTTCTCCCCAGAGGTTCGACAGCAAAAGGCGTCAACACGGCCAGATCGCCCGGTTGGGCACTGGAGCGCTAGCGTCGTGGAAAATCCACGTCCCAGCCGCCGCTTGCCTTAATCTGCATATGGCGGAGCTGGCGCTCTTGCGAACGTGACTTGATGGTCTGCGAGGCTGCGTCAGCCAGCGCCGCCAGCGCAGCGCGATCTTCCCCGCCGAACTCGCGTGCGACGCGATCGATGATGCAGATGGAACCCAAAGCAAACCCGTTTTCATCGCGAACGGGGGCGCCGGCATAAAAACGAAAGCAGTGAGGCGCACCAAGGGTTGGATTGTCCTTGAAACGAGGATCGCTTGGAAGATCATTCAGGACCGTCAGTTCGTTCGCGGTCAAAGTATAGTTACAGAACGACCATTCACGCGGCGTCAGTTCACCGTCATAGCCAGCTTTGGCCTTAAACCACTGCTCGCTAGATGTCAGCAGGGTGAACATTGCGATCGGCGTCTGGAACACGCGTATCGCCATGTCGATCAACCCATCGAAAACCGGCTCGGGAGGCGAATAGAGCAAGCCTGAGGCTTTGACAGCGTCCAGGCGGTCATCCTCGTTTGACGGCACAGGGTATGTCAGACTGGTGGCCGCGACGGGCGGTCGATCACCGACATGCTTGAGGATCGCCTCGATGGCGACGTCGACCGGCTCGTCGATATTGATTGTAAAGGGCTGCCGTTTCTTCTGACCGGAAAGAACAGACCCGGTCTCAGTTCGCAACACCGTCACTGAGGATAAAAGAAGGGGATCCTCGCAGAGCCTTTCTGCCAATCTAACCCGCTCCAGGCCATCATCGTTTTCGATGACAATTAGGTCGGGGAGGGACTCGCCGATCGCAAGGGCGGCGGCCAACGAATCCTCCAGGATCTTTACTATGTACCCATGCGCCGATAGAGCCCGCCAGGAGTTCGCATTTTCCGGGCGTGACACGACAACGGCGATAGCGCGAGGCGTGATCTTGGGCTGTCTCGATGCGAGGATGTCGACAATGGCAGCCCTTGGAATGCGCCGGTGCCCACCGGGTGTCTTCCACGAAGGTATCTCCCCGGCTTCAACCCAAAGCTGCGCCGTTCGCACCGATATGCCGAGTAATTTGGCCGCCCTAGCCGTGGTGAGAATCTCTTCCAACGTCACATTCTCCATTCTTTAGGAAGAGGTATACCCAGCAATCGCTTTTAGCAAATGATAAATTTGATAGTTGTAATGTATTTAGAACATACGGACCTGTATGATGCCGCGCATATAGTGGCTGCTCGGCCTTACCAGTCCCGCGAGTCGAACGTGGTATCGCTTTCGCGTGCCGCCCAGAACGAGACTGCGACCACAGCTTGGCGAGCAGGCAAAGATCGGGAGCAGACGGCTTGTCCCTGCCGTCCAGCATCCGCCGATCGTGCCGGAGGAGCACAAGCTAACCGGCAGCTTGGGAAGCAAATGGTCAGCTCGCCTCATATAGGTTAAGCGCAAGGCTACTCGCGCAGCAGATGAGAGATCAAAGGCAGCTGGCCAACGTCGTTTAATCTCGCTTGAATCCATCCAGATGCTGTACCAATCCTCTCGTCATTCGTGCCGTTATCGAGCATCGCAGAATTGCCAACGGTGAGGTAACGACCTTCCGCCAATGGATTTACGGCTTTGCAAACCCACCAGCCACGTCACTGGATTGACAGCGGTTAATATCCAATTCGGTTAGTCAACGTCCCCATTTCCTCAATCTCGAGTTGAACTTCGTCACCTCGAATGGGGAAACGCCCGATCTCGAGGCCGCAGCAACACGGAAGCGTGCCAGTTGTCAGGAGATCCCCGGGATGGACCGTCTCTCCCATTGCGGCGTAGGCGACAGCTTCGCCAAGGGTATACTGGGCCTCCTCGGTGGAGCCTATGCACCAAGTCTCCCCGTTGACACGGACCTTGCCCGTTAGCCGGTGAAACCTCGGCAATATCTCGTCGGCGGTGACCACGACGGCCCCAATTGAGCCAGCAAAGGTCTTTGCTTTGACGACGCCGCCGAATGTGCCCCGTCGCGTGTCGTCCCACTGCACGTCGCGAGCACTCCAATCGTTGACGATACAGAAGCCGCCGATCGACGCAAGGCCCTCGCTTGGCGTGCAGTCCCGCACTTGCCTAGCGATGACCATGCCGATTTCGAGTTCGAAATCCACGACCTCCGAAAATGACGGCCATGGCAGCTCCTGCCCATCTTCAATTAGGGAGCGATGGTTGCCCATATAGTATTGTGGAAAACGATAGTAGTTGGGGCGTGGTCGCATGGGCTCTATCAGCCTGCCGATGAGCCGCTCATGACCCGCCGCAAGAGATTTCAGCAAGGGGGAACCGAAACGCGAGACCATGCCCTTGGCTGCGCTGGTCATGTGCCTCTCCCACAGAGCAAAGGATCGAAGCGACCCGGGACTGAACGGCAAACCGTGGGGATGATTGGCGCTTTCGCCCATGCATTTGGCGAGCTCGCCGGGTTCAAGGGATAGCAGCTCCAGCAGGTCGTCCGAGCGCGGATGCTCGATCTTGCGCCAAGTGCCGGCCTTCGGATCGAAGCCGACTGCCCGACCGCTATTCATGCCAAGTTTCATTTTAGGATCCTTCTGTGGAAACGCGATGTCTGCCTCGACGCTGGCGACCCATCGATTGGCCGCGCATAAGAATCCGCCAGACCAAAGCCGGCAAGCCGGTTGCTCGGGATCGCAAAAGCAGCGCGGGCATTCGGGCGGGATGCAATGGCAACCGCGATAAGCGTCAGGGGCAGGCCACGAATTACCGCGCCCGGATCGTTGCTGCCTCCCCTCGGCTTGTCACAACGCCGGGTCTAGGATTGTAAACAAATGTCAGCTTTGCCCGGCTCGCTCGATGTCCTGGAGGAATTCTGCCACATAATGATTGAACACGGCGCTCGTCTGCAGGAAGGGCGCGTGCCCGGCAAAATCGATCCGAAAGCACCTTTTGCGCCACAAGTTGGCATAGGGAACGCGGTCAACATAATCGAGATCAATGATCGGATCCGCAGCACCGTTGACAACAGCGGTAAGCGTTTGGGTCGAACTCACGACCTCGCGCTGATTGCTCTTTTCTGCTATGCGCGCCTGGGAAAACAGCGTGGTACGAAAATCGCCGTCAGTTCTGGATGCTGCCAGCGCCAACTCAGGTGTCGCCGCGCTATCGAACACACGATCGGCAAACTGGGTCGCTTGCTCCTGCGAAAACGCTGACGACCCTGCAAGGCCCTTCAACAGGCTGCCACGAAAACCTTCGGATATGTTCTCGCCCACAGGCGGTGTACCGGCGATGAAGAGCCCGCGGAAATCCTTTCGACGCGATACCATCTCGATTGCAACATGCCCACCGAGCGACCATCCCAACAAGACAGGATTTCGAACACCCAGCGCGTCGAGCACTTCGAGGGCGGCGTCGGCGAGACCGGGCAGGGGATAGGTTCTCTCCTTTTCATATGCATCGCCTGATTGACCGTGTCCCGGCAGGTCGAAACAAATCAGGCGGTAGGTTTCGCCAAGCCCTGACTTCATTTGCCGTTCAAAGACACCGCGACACGATGAATTTCCGTGAATGAGGACGACGTCCATGCCCCTTCCCGCCGTCATTTCGGTTGCGATCCTGCAATGCGATGTATCTATATTTCGCGTAATCGTATCGACCATGAACCTCATGCTTTCTGTGGTGTTGATGACATTTGGCTGGCAGGCACCGGCCGCCTCACGTTGTGGGACCTGGGCAGATATGAGCTCGCCACCGTCGCAGATTTGGACCGGAAGCCGTAGAATGCTACGAGACGCAGTCGCGCAGTCTCAAGCCAGGCGGAGGCGTCAAGCAATCAATGTCATAACCCTTCACATTCACCGTCCTCAGTAGGCAGGCCCGCGGGCCAGAGACGACGATTTTGGACGAATTGTTCAAAGCCAGGAACTTCGCCGTCACGAGCAATGGATTGACCTTCCAATATTTAGATTTGCATTGGCACCTGAGCGACCGAATGCCATCCCATTCCGGACCTTTCGCGATGCGCTCGCATTAGGACCGCACCGAAGTTTCGGAATATTTCGAAAACATCCGAGTTCGTTACGGATGTAGTCCGAACCGATGCCCATTGGCGTTTGCCGGCACTCCACCGGGGTTAAGGGCGATTGCATCGACCGGGCTATCGTCCAGAAGCCACACCCAGGTGACCAGGCATGTTGCCCATTTCATCTGCAACCCTCTTTTGGCTCGCTGAAATATGGTCATGCGCTCCGCAGGCTAGCAATGGCGCCCGACAGCCGCCGCGGTTGTCCTTGAACTCTCGCCGACGTCGGGACGCTCAAAAGCGGCCTGGACCGACCTGCCATTGGAGGAGGACTTCTTGGCCAATCTTATAGCAGCGCTCGCCTCAACCCATCATCCCTTCTATCTCAAGGCAACAACCTCGCCTCCAGAGCAGCGGATCCCGCAGGCGCAGGTCTGGAAAGAGAAGATTGAACGATATCGAGAGACGCTGACGAACACTAAGCCTGATGTTCTGGTAATGGTGGGGTCCGATCATTTCCACCAGCTTTTCCTGGACAACTATCCGCAGTTCCTCATCGGCAAGGCGCCGGCCTACGACGCGACCTTCTATAATGAGGAGCGCGAGTTCGGCCTTCCCAAGTACCAGCTGCAGGGTGATGAGGCGATGTCGCGCTTCATGCACCAATCCTTCCTCGATCAGGACTTTGACGTCGCTTTCTCAAATGAGCTCAAGATCGACCATTCGATCATCTGCCCGATCATTACGCTCAGACCCGACAATGACCTGCCTGTGGTACCGATCTACACCAACATATTTGCTCCGCCCCTCCCATCGCCGAAACGCTTCTATGACTTCGGGCGCGCCATTCGCAGAGCGGTGATGGATTACCCGGCGGAAATTCGTGTCGCCGTCATCGGGACCGGGCACCTCTCTCTGGAACTGGGGGGACCACGCCAGTTCATGGAAACAGGTCCGGACCCGGCATTTGACCGTCAAGCGATTAATTGGCTGCGCAACGGAGATATTGAGTCGATACTTGCAAACGTCACTCATAAGTCGCTGCAGCAAAGCGGAAACGCGACCCACGGCTTCTTGAACTTTGTTCTCATGCTTGGCGTCGCGGGTCAGCAGGTCGCCGATCATGCTGATAGCCTGGACCTCTTCCACACGATGGAAGCCTACTTCACGTGGTATTTCGAAGGGAGCGAGCGATGAGCAAGTACTACGTTAACAAATTCCTCTTCATGGTCGACCGCGATCCCCAACTGCTGAGACGCTACGCGGACAATCCCGCATCCCTCGTCGCCGCCTGGGAGCAATCGATTGGTCCTGCCCTGTTGGGAAACGAGGTCGAAAGCTCGAGCGTGCATTGCTTGACCGACCTTGAGAGGCAGGCCCTTGTCAGCCACGATTACGTAGCTTTGTTTGAAATGGGTGTACACTTCTTCCTCAACCTGACGATATTTATCGGCCTTTACGATGAGCCCTATCGGGACAAATCCGGTCCGCTGTCGTTTCAGCACAGATTCGCGTCGGACCTGAAGGAGTGGGCCGGTCGCGAATACCCGTCGGTCGCGACCTAACCTTTCGCATTGGGGACAGGGCCGGCTACCAAAGCAGCCTTGTTCTCATGCGCCCCGCAGCATTTTTTGCATGAGAATGTAATCGGCAGGCACCGTACTTCGCAGTAACGATGGAACTTCGCACCGGAGTATACGCAGGTTTCGATCAGGCGATCGTGCTCGCTAATGCCTTTCCCGCTGCCCACTTTTGGTTTCAAACGGGCGAAAATCCAGACCCCCATGTCGGCTTCTTTGCGATGCGTTGCGATATCGCTCGAAGACGACCTCCGAATGAAAACTTCAGCAACGAGGACGGGTTCATGTCAACCGAGGTTTGCAATCAACCTGAGACGCCATAGCGCTGGTCTCAATGCAGACACCGATGCCCGCCTGGTCGGACAACATCTACAGAAACACGAGCATGAGAGACTCAGAAAGGCGTTTGCCAATGGTCAACGCATCGACAGAGCGGGCCAGGGACTGCCGATCGATGCGGAAATGCCGATAGAGATCACCGATCGTACCGGTCTGTCCGAAGTGCTCGACGCCGTGCGAGATCGTCCGATGCCCGGCCACGCCTCCGAGCCATGATAATGTTGCGGGATGTCCGTCAATGACAGTGACGATCACACAGTCGCGTGGCAAGGGATCGAGCAGCCTTTCCGCATGGCTTCTGGCCAAGGAGTTGCCACGCGCCCGCTCCCGCTGCGCCGCTGTCCATCCGGCATTGAGGCGGTCGGCCGATGTTACGGCAAGTACGCCGATGTCACGCCGCGCCTCGGCGATCATGCCGGCAGCGGCAATCGCCTCGTCGGCGACCGCACCCTGATACGCGATGACGACCGAACAATTCGGACCAGGTTTGCGCCACCAATAGGCGCCGTCGATGACCCCCTGTCGGTAGTCGTGGTCGACACGTTTGAGCGGTTGTTCGAGCGGCTTGGTGGTCAGCCGGAGGTAAACCGATCCGCCAGTCTCGTCACGCAGCCAAGTGCGCTCGTCACTTTTGCCTTCGCCATCGCGCTGTAGGTAGTCGAAGGACCATTCCATGATGACGGCAAGCTCATCGGCAAAGCCGGGCTCGAAGGCTGCCAGCCCGTCCTGGCTCATGCCGATGAGCGGGGTTCCGATAGACTGGTGGGCGCCGCCCTCCGGTGCGAGCGTCACGCCGGAAGGCGTGCCGACGATGATAAAGCGTGCGTCCTGATAACAGGCGTAGTTGAGGGCGTCGAGCCCACGGCAGACAAAGGGGTCATAGACCGTGCCAATCGGGATCAGACGCTTGCCAAAAAGCGAATGGCTTAGGCCGGCGGCACCAAGCAGCAAGAAGAGGTTCATCTCGGCGATGCCCAGCTCCACATGCTGGCCTGTCGGCGTGAACTCCCACTTTGCGGTTGAAGGGATGCGATGCTCAATGAAGGCGTCGCTCATTGCCGTGCGGGCAAAGAGCTTGCGTCGATTAACCCACGGCCCGAGGCTGGTCGTACCGGTGACGTCCTGTGAGGTCGTCAATATACGCGAGGCCAGGTCGCTGGCGCCTTTAGCGAGATCATCCATGATCTTTCCGAAAGCTGCCTGGGTCGAGATCTCACGAGCGGGCTCAAGCACAATAGAGGGCACATCAAGACGCCGGTCTCCGAGGCGTCGGGTGCCATTGGAGAAAAACGCGGCACCGGCAAGAAACGACGTCAAGCCAGCGACATCTTTGATGCCTGCAAAAGGATCCCATTCCTGGCCAGCGGGGATGTTCAGGGCTTTCTGCCACTCGGAAAATTGCTTGCTCGTCATCAGCCCGCCGTGATTATCCTTGTGCCCGGCAATCGGCGTGGCCCAGCCCTTGATCGTATAAGCGAGGAAGCATGTCGGGCGATCGTGGCCAATTGCATCGAAGGCTTCCGCCATCGTTTCCACGCAATTGCCGCCGAGATTTTCCATGAGCGTCGCAAGTTCGGTGTCGGTGCGCGCATTGATCAAGGACCGTGTCTCTTCATGTTCGCCGAGATCTTCCAGCAGACGCTTGCGCCACACTGCCCCGCCCATGAATGTCAAAGCTGCATATTCCTGGTTGGGGCATCGGTCTATCCAGTCGCGAAGGTGGGTTCCGCCACCCTCGTTGAAGGCAGCACGCTGCAGCGCACCGTACTTCACCCGAACGACTTCCCAGCCGAACGTATCGAAGATCTTCTCGACACGTTCGAACAGCCCCTCTCGAACGATCCCGTCAAGGGATTGGCGATTATAGTCGATAATCCACCAGCAGTTTCGAAGGCCGTTCTTCCACCCCTCCTGTAGGGTCTCGTAGATGTTTCCTTCATCCAACTCGGCATCGCCCATCAACGCGATCATACGGCCAAGCGGCAAGTTGCCACCCCATTGTTTTGCCTTGATGAAATCCTGAACTATGGAAGCGAGCGCAGTGATGCCGACCCCTAGCCCGACGGAGCCGGTCGAAAAGTCGACGTCGTCAATGTCCTTGGTCCGGCTCGGATAACTCTGGGCGCCGCCGAACCCGCGGAACTTCTCTATTTTTTCCCGCGTCTGGCTCCCCATGAGATAGTGCATGGCGTGGAAGACTGGTGAGGCGTGCGGCTTGATGGCTACTCTGTCTTCCGGCCTAAGGGCGGAGAAATACAACGCCGTTATGATTGATACCATCGAGGCCGAGCTCGCCTGGTGGCCTCCAACCTTGATGCCATCTACCTTGGACCGGATATGGTTGGCGTTGTGGATTATCCAATGTGACAGCCATAACAGCCGCTGCTCAATGGTTTTTAGGTGCAGGCGTCGTTCATTGGTCATCGGTACGTCCACGACTGGATAGGAGAGGCGGCCCTTTCGGAAGGTTTAGCCCTCTCGATAATAGTAACTGTAGCCGTTTAGTGCCGGCGCGCCCCCGAGATGGGCGTAGAGCACCCGTGAACCGTCTGGAAACAATCCCTTGCGTACAAGATCGATCATCCCCTGCATCGACTTTCCCTCGTAGACGGGGTCGGTGATCATCGCCTCAGTGCGAGCAGCGAGGCGAATAGCTTCGTTGGTCTCTTCCGACGGCACGCCATAGGCTGGATAGGCATAGTCCGGAATTATGACGACTTCGTCGTCCCGCACCTTACGACCGAGCCCGACGAGTTCGGAAGTATTGTCGACGATCGATCGCACCTGAGCCCTCGTCTTTTCGAGCGTGCCGGACGCATCGATGCCGATCACGCACTCGGCGCGATTCTGGGCAGCGAAACCGACGATCATGCCGGCCTGGGTTGAACCGGTAACGACACAGACGACGACATAGTCGAACATGAAGCCCAACGCCTTTTCCTGCTCTGCCACTTCCTCCGCAAAGCCGACATAGCCGAGTGCACCATATTTATGGACCGACGCACCGGCAGGAATCGGATAGGGCTTTCCGCCAGCGTCCTTTACCGACTGGATGGCATCTTCCCAGCTCTTGCGGATTCCGATGTCGAAGCCGTCATCGACAAGGCGCGAATCAGCGCCCATCAAACGCGTCATCAAGATATTGCCGACGCGATCATAAACCGCGTCATGATGCGGCACCCACTTTTCCTGGATGACGACGCATTTCATGCCGATCTTGGCGGCGGCCGCAGCAACCATGCGCGTGTGGTTCGACTGCACGCCGCCGATCGATACCAGGGTGTCGGCGCCCGAGGCGATCGCATCGGGAACGATATATTCGAGCTTTCGCAGCTTATTGCCACCCATGGCCAGCCCGGAATTACAATCATCGCGCTTGGCATAGATCTGCACATTGCCACCCAAGGCTTCCGTCAGGCGCGGAAGATGCTCAATCGGCGTCGGGCCGAACGTAAGAGGGTAGCGTTCGAACGTTTCGAGAAGCGACATCTGGGGCTCCGAATGGGTAAGGGATGGTTCGTCATCAGGCTAGCGCGATTGCTTCGAAAGGTGCTTTCAAAGTGACGGATGTAGAGGCCTGATTCGCAGCAACCCCTCGATGATTCTCATGACTTTGTTTCGGGAATCGACCAACTTCTGGAAGTTTCTTCCACACCCGTTTTTTGGTGGCCCCACTGCGAGATGAATGGACTGACACTCGCCCGGGTTTTTAACCTCCCTCGACGTTCGCCATTTTCTAGCCGGGCACATTGCAATTGAAATGACATTCACGGCGATCGACATCGCGACTGAACGGTCCTTTGCTTTCATTCCCTGAAAATTTGGGAGTGGAATATGCGGACCATCAGCCTTCAGGTATCTCGAGTTGGGGCATACATCATCACGTCTCTCTTTATCTTGCTGAGCCTCACTCTCGCAGGACCCGGCCTTCGGGCAGATATGATCGCGGAGCCACTTGAGAAAGAACGCCAACTGGCGGATCTTTACCAAAGCAAAATCATGGCGTTCTGGAACGAACACGGCGAACGTCGAGACTTTTTCGGCGTCGGCGGCGTACACATCGCGGCGATGGCCTTTCCGCATCGCATGGCGAAGGAAGGAATCGTGGTTTCCAGCGGCTACGGAGAGAGCTTCATCAAGTATCGTGAGGTTGTCTACGATCTCTGGCAAGCGGGTTATCAGGTATATATTCTTGATCATCGCGGCCAAGGCCTGTCGGAGAGGTTGATCAAGCCGAGCAAGATGCAGCAAACCGAGCCAGCGGTTGTCAAGCGCATCCACGATCTCGGTTATGTCGAGAATTTCGGCGATTTTGTCGACGATCTGAAGACTTTCGTGGAAAGAGAGGCCAAGCCGGCCAATGAACGGCTTTTTCTGCTCGCGCACTCGATGGGTGGCGCAATCGCATCATTATATCTGGAGAGATTCAGCACCGATTTCGCAGCAGCAGCTTTGTCAGCTCCCATGCACCAGCCGGACTTGAGTCCCATTCCCAATAATGCCTGCTGGCTGCTAAGACTGGGATCGCGCGCGAGCTATGTTTGGGGCCGTGGTCCATATGTCTCCAGGGAATTCGACGCGGATCGCGATCTGACGGGCAGTCGTATTCGCTACGAAATTCTCAAGCGCGGAGAGCTCGATCGCCATCCGCAGGCGCAGCTCGGTGGCCCGAGCTTCAAATGGGCCCACGAAGGCTGCTTGGCGTCAGCTCGCAGTGTCCGAGACGCCGGACTGATCGCGGTGGACGTCCTGCTTTTTCAAGCGGACGATGACCGAGTGGTGAAGGCTTATGGGCAGCAAAAGTTCTGCGTTACGATGAATGCCGCGCGATTGGGCTCGTGCCAACTAAGGGTCATTGCGGGCGCAAGACACGAGTTGCTCCTTGAGAAGGATGTCTACCGCGATCGGGTGATCGACGAGACGCTGGCATTCTTCAAGCAGCGTGGACGCCGACAGCAACCTTCCAAGATGTCAGAACAACATACAAGATCGGGCGATAGGGTCTGGCAGTTCAGATGCGGCTGTCCTTGTTCACCCTTTAGGCTGCGCTAATCGCGTTGTAAGTGCGAAAACCTGGTCCGCTACGCGCATTCCGATTGGATGTGCCGTCGCCGCACTCTTTTCCTTCACGAACTCCCGAGTGTGTCCACAGGAGTGCGTCAGCGGCAAAACTGTGCGAGCGCGGACGAGTTCTCAGCAACGTTCGCCGCCGCGATCGCCTGGCGTCCCACCCCCACGTGACACGGAACCATTTCTCACGTGCGATCGCAACGCGCCAACCGCATGGTTCCATATGAAATCCAAAACGCGGGATTGGAAACGCATCTGCAATATCGATCGATCAAGACGCGGACGGTTTTTATCCGGGGGCCAGTATCGTCTCATGCCAAGGCGATATAAACCTATCCAAGGAAGGAGCAGTCTTTCGTGATCAGGAACGCTGCGAGAGTGGTCGAAGATGAGGCCCCTCAACCTCGAGATCTATTTCATTACCGCCCCGCGCCGCTTTACGATGTAGTCCGACCACCGCCATTGACTGTCGACGAGCGTGAGACTTTCGGCTGGCGGATGCTCGCGTCCAACTTTCGTGTTCGACGCCGGATGGCAAAGGCAATAATGCGAGTCGCGAATTTAGCGAGCGGGCGCCGTGGAAGACTATCGTGCCTAGTGCTGCGCCAATGATGGAACGCTTGCTGAACCTGTGATGAAGATGAGGCCGTCGCGCCGAGGAGCAGGCTCGATATCGGTCGGCGATCGCGTTGAGCAGGCGCGTCATTATCGTGGGTTTGGAACATCATGAATTGGCTTCATCAAGCCACGATGGCCGAGGATGAGGACCGACTGATGGTTCTGGCACCTGCCCCGCCAAGCAAATTCGAACTTCATAATCTGCAGAACCGCAAATCGACATCACAGGAAAATGATATAATTGATACTTGTGATATATTCGAAATCTGATTATGTGTTGCAGATCCGACTGCAGAGCATAGGAATCTTTGTATGAAGCGCCTCGTAGAATTTTTGTTCAAGCGTAAATGGTGTTGTGAGCGTGCGAGCGCTTGCAGGAGCGCCAGCAATGGGCCGCGCGCAAGCTCTCCTAGAGGCATGGGACTGATTGCAAGAGATGTAATCGGATGGTGTGGAGCGAAACCGTGAAACACGTCCTGGTGATTGATGATGACTCAAGCATGCGAAATCTCTTGATCGATTATCTTTCGCATCACGCTTTTCGTGTCACGGGAGTGAGCGGCAGCCAGGACCTTTCGCGCATTGTCAGCACCGATCCGGTTGACCTGTTCATTGTTGATTTAAATCTCGGTCACGAGGATGGCTTGGACATAGTGCGCAAGCTTTCAAGCTCAACGGACTCGCCGATCATCATAATAAGCGGCGACCGGCTCGATGAAGCGGACAAGGTCGTGGGCCTGGAGCTTGGCGCTGCTGATTACATCATCAAGCCGTTCGGTACCCGGGAACTGCTGGCGCGTGTTCGCACGTCGCTGCGTGAGCGCCCGACTCTCGACAAGAAGAAAGATCGAAAGATCTACAATTTCGGGGAATGGGCACTCAACGTCAAGCTTCGCAAGCTGACCTGTGGTGACGAAAACGAGGTCAAGCTCACCGCCGGGGAGTTCAACCTGCTGACCGCTTTCTTGCGCGCACCTCGCCAGATTCTGTCGCGCGAGCAGCTCCTGTCGGCGAGCAGAGTTCACGACGAAGAGGTATTCGATCGCAGCATTGACGTTCTGATCCTGCGTCTGCGGCGCAAACTCGAGAAGGACCCGTCAAAGCCGAGTTTGATTAAGACTGAGCGAGGCGTCGGCTACGTCTTCGACGAAGATGTCGAGGCGACACTCAAAGGTAGCCGTAAGCCATGAGCCTAAAAGGAAGCCGCACAATGATCGAGAAAGGCATCAGCCGCCTGGCGTTGATGACCGTTTGGCTTGTCGCATGCGGCTCTCCCATAGCCTCGGGGGAAGAGTTGCCGCGTGAGGCGCCGCAGGAAGCGCTTCTGCCCCTTCCAGACGCGCCCAAACTGGATCCTAGCCGCGTGGATCTTGGGAAGCGTCTCTTTCATGACAAGATCTTGTCGAAGCGGCGGGAGGTGTCTTGCAGTTCTTGTCACAACCTAGCGACCGGCGGCACGATTCACGCGGCCAGAACCGTCGGCTATCTGGGCAAAATGCACGCTTTCAATGCGCCGACGATCTTCAACGTCGGCAATAATTACAGGCTGGGCTGGCGTGGGAAGTTCACATCGCTGATCAGTCAAAACGACGCGATCATTCACGATCCAAACTTGATGGCTATGGACTGGCCCATCTTATTGTCTCGGCTGAACGGCGACCGCTCCTATGCCGAGGCATTTTCCTTGACATATGGCAGAGCTGCAGAACGCGACAATGTGCTTGACGCACTTGTCAGCTATCAGAGGTCCCTTACGACACCAGACGCCCCTTTTGACCGTTTCCTGAAGGGGGACCAGGATGCGATCACGCCCTTGCAAAAGCTTGGCATGAAACTCTTCACCGCCTATGGCTGCGTCTCCTGCCACCAAGGCTCAAACATCGGCGGCAACATGTTCCAGATCTTCGGCGTATTCGGCGAGCCCGGCGCGGAGAACTTTCCGACGCCCGAAGAACTCGACACGCGCCTCGATCGGGCCGATCAGGACGAGGAAGTCTTCCGCGTCCCCAGTCTGCGCAATGTGGCACTGACGGCCCCCTATTTCCACGACGGGCGCACCGCAGATCTGCGAGATGCGATCGCCATCATGGGCAGAAGCCAACTCGGCCGGCGGCTCTCGGAGAGAGATGTCGACGCCCTCGAGGCATTTCTCAATAGTCTGACTGGAGTTTACGGTGGGAAAGAGCTTTCAAGGCCTGTCACTGAACAGCTTCGGTGAAACTCTACCGATCGCATTGCTGACATTATCGGCAATTGTTCTTGCGGTCGCGGCTGCAGGGCGAGATCCCGGCCGCAATGTCCATGAAGCTATTATGCTGAACCTGCGCGCGGTCGACGTCAATCACGCTTCGCTTCAGCGCGATGTGTTACGCGCAAGGGCCGGATTGTTGTCGTCATACGATCCGCTCGTTTCGTCCGTTGTCAAAATGAGACAGACGACAACAGAGCTGAAGACGTTGTTCAGCAGGCCGCAGTTTACAACTGACCTGAGGCTGCAGCAGCGTGTTGACCAACTTCGAGAAGGTGTCGAACTCGACGAGAAACTCGTCGAGGAGTTCAAGACCCGCAACGCCTTACTGCAGAATTCGATCGGAGTATTCGGACAGACACTATCCGATCTTCACGATTCCCGGAATGAGGCCGTCAAAGTCGCTCTCGCCCGTGTCGGCGATCTCGGAAATCTGATGATGCGTTTTTCGACCAGACCTGACGACGCGCTTCAAGAGGCTATTCGCACGCGGCTCGGCCAGTTGCCGGAGTTTGATACCGAGGCACCCGTTCTGCAGGGATTGGGAACACTGATCATTCACGCAAGAATGATCCTCGCCGTCTTGCCAAAAGTCGATGAGAAGATTGCCGCCATCCAGGCCTCCGGGACACCATTGCAAGCAGAAGCGCTCCAGTCAGAGTACCTCGGTATCGCGGCGGATGCGACGTCGCGCGCAGCGTTCAGCAGGATAATGCTGGGTCTCACTGCAATTATTCTCTGTGTCTACATATGCGTGCTGGTGTATCGGCTACGTGCTCAGACTAAACGCCTCAAGCGGCGCCTTCACTATGAACAGGTGGTCGCCGAACTCAAGGCAGAAATGGCCGAGAGTGACTGCGCGAGCTTCGCAACCCACATGAACAACGCATTGGGTGCAATCTCCGGACTGTTCGGGGCTGAAAAATGCGCCTTTGCCATTTGCGATATGGAGCGGGGCGAGATCAAGGACGATTACTGCCTCGGCGAAAACGATAAGCACAGGAGAATGCTGCTGGAGCTTGCCAGGGATGTACTCCCTCAGAAGGGCATGCCGGCGCTTTGCGATCTTGATACCTCCTTGCGCCGGCTTTCCTCAAAGCGGCGCTGCTTCATTCGCTCGCGCGGAGCGGCGACCGCATGTCTCTTCATTGGGGCCGGTGTATCCGAGGGCGATGTGGCCGCTCTCTGCCTCAGCTTCGCCCACCCGCAGCCAAAGGCGCCCGGGGACGAGATAAGATTGCTTCAGGCAACCCTTCAAACGCTGATAGAATTCGTTTACGCGAACCGCAGCCGCCAAGAGCGAGAAGGCCTGGAGCACCGTCTTGAGCATGCGCAGCGGCTGGAAGCGATTGGGACCCTCGCGGGCGGCATCGCACATGAGTTCAACAATGTTTTGAGCGCTATCCAGGGCTACGGCGAGATGGCGGTCCAACTGCTTCGCAGGCCGTCGACCACTCGTCACTACGTCCAGGAAATCCTCAGAAGCGGGGCGAGGGCCAAGCACATTGTCGACCAGATACTGACGTTCAGCCGAAAGCGTGAAAGAACCACGAAACCATTCGATGTGGCCGATGCCGTCGCCGACGTACTGCCCCTCCTTCGCGTCACCCTCGGCAGCCATGTGATCATCGAGTCCAACCTCGATGAACGTCCCGCGGTCATTGAGGGCAATCCCGTAGATGTGCATCAGCTTGCAATGAACCTATGCAAGAATGCGAGCCAGGCGTCATCGCGCGGCCAGAAAGTCATCATCAGTGTCGAAGTCATCGAAACCACCAGGCGGCGGCTCTTGTCACATGGCGAGGTCCGGCCTGGGAAACATGTCTGCCTCGTGGTCCAGGACGAGGGACCTGGCATAGCCGATCATGTCCTGCCACATATATTCGAACCATTTTTCACCACGAATGCAAAAACCGGGGGATCGGGCCTCGGTCTTTCGGCGGTGCACGGCATCGTTTCGGCGCTAGGGGGCAGCATTGACGTTACGAGCGAACCCGGATTGGGTTCGGCCTTCCGGCTCTTTCTGCCTGCAAGCGATCTCGAACCGCTGCCCATCGGCAGCTTCTTTGGCGAGAACGCAGTTCCCGTCGGCAATGGTGAGCGAGTTGTCGTTGTCGTACAGGACAGGATGCTCCTGGAATTGTACGAGGAGAAGGTCGCAGCCCTTGGCTATGAACCGATAGGATGTGCAGGAATCGAACGCCTGATCGATCAATTGCGGGCGGGCCTGTGTTTCGACATCGTGCTCATTGACAGCAAGCTTCTCGCCATGCATGCCGACGTGTCGAGCCTTCTGACCGAAGTGACGACAGAGAAGCTTTTGTTGTTGAGCGACCCCGCACTGGATCAGAATTCCGATAGTCCGCTCTTTGCCGCACGCATGTTGCGGACACCCTTCAGTTCGGCGACGCTGGCAAACGCGATATTTGACGTATTACAGGTCCCATCGAGACCTGGGATCCAGGACGGTCCGGTCTCACCATCCCTTTAGCAGTTTCCAGCCCGCACCCGCGACAAACAATCTGGCGCTCTACCATATCCCCCGCCTTCGTTCGGCTCGTCGGCCGCGCTCCAGGGTGGCAAGCCGCGTTGTCCATTCAATGCTTTTGCGGACGACGGAATTGGGGCCGAATCGGCTTTAGACTGCGGACCCGGCCCCAGCCGCAGCCAGGGGGGCGCCTGTCGGGACTGCGGTGCCTAGAGATGCGGGGAGCGTTGTTTCGGCGCGGTTAATGAATTCGCGATCTTGATGACACCAGAAACATTCGCCGTTGGATCTCGCATCGCGAATGCAAGGTGAGCGAAACGCGCCGGATTGCGCGGACGTGTTGACAGACAGGATGAAATGGATCTAGATAATATTTATTGCGATAATATTTATTGCGATTTGGCCGATGGGTGTGAACCGTGATGGCGAGGCCAACCGAAAGGACGACAGACGTAATGCGAAATCGCGAGGTCGTGACATTCGCCGCCACGGTCAGGCTCATGGCTTCAAATGAAATCGACGAACCCAAGACTGTAACCGCCAACGAACATGCCCGTGGAACCTAACGGCCGAACGCCGCCGCGTATCAAGGGCAGCTATCGTCAAACAACAAGGTGAAGCATGATACACTCCGATGAAGATGAAAGCCGGCAGGCTGTGCTGCAAAACCAGAGAAGGTTGCGCACGCACCTTCAAGCGCACTACGATTTTATCGTGTGTGGTGCCGGTTCAAGCGGTTCTGTCGTGGCCGGTCGACTGGCCGAGGACAAGGACGTCCGGGTCCTGCTTCTCGAAGCCGGTGAGGACGATAGCGAGCCGTGCGTGATCGAGCCTGGCCAGTGGCCGCTCAATCTCGGCTCCTCGCGCGACTGGGCTTTTTTGGGAGAGCCTTCTCCGCACCTCAACGGTCGACGGCTTCCGCTCAGCATGGGCAAGGTCCTCGGCGGAGGTTCGAGCATCAATGTGATGGTCTGGGCCCGCGGACACAAGAGTGATTGGGACTATTTCGCAAAGGAATCCGGCGATCCTGCCTGGGGCTACGAATCCGTTCTCACATATTACCAGAAGATCGAGAATTGGCAGGGCAACGCCGACCTGGCGCGCCGTGGAACAAGTGGACCGGTTTTCGTCGCGCAGCCAGAAGCACCACAGCCGCTCGCCATCGCGACGCTTCAAGCTGCCGGGGAGCTCGGTATTCCGACTTTCGAAAGCGCCAACGGCGAGATGATGGAATCAGGCGAGGGGGCGGCCATCGCCGAGCTCAGGATTCAGGGGGGCAAAAGGCAATCCGTCTTTCGATCCTATACCTACCCGCGTATGCACCAGTCCAATCTGACGGTACTGACCGGCGCGTATGTCACGCGCGTGATCCTCGATGGATCGAGGGCGATTGGCGTGGAAGCCATCGTTGACGACGAATTGGTGCGCTTCGGCGCGGATCAGGAAATCATTCTTTCCCTCGGCGCGGTCCATACGCCAAAAGTGCTGATGCAATCGGGAATTGGGCCTGAGGCCGAGCTGCGCCGCCACGGTATCCCAATCATCCAAAACCTTCCCGGAGTCGGCGAGAACCATCAGGATCACATCGCATTTGGCTGCACGTGGGAATATGCTGAACCGCAACAGGTCGGCGGCGGTGGATGCGAAGCTGTTCTCTACGCCAGGAGTGATTCTAGGCTGCAGGCTCCCGACATCATTCAATGCCAGCTTGAATTTGCCGTACCCCCACCGCCGGAAGTCGGGTTGGCGGCGCCTGAGCATGGTTGGTCAATGTTTGCCGGCCTTGCACAGCCCAAGAGTCGAGGCCGGGTGCGCCTGTCCGGCCCTGGCCACAACGACCCTGTTGTGATCGCTCCAAATTCACTTAGTGAGCCCGGCGATCTCGAAACGGCCTTTCGCACGATCGAACTGTGCAGAGAGCTTGGGAACAGTGCTCGCTTCGGGTCGCTGATAAAACGGGAGGTGATCCCGCAGCAGCGTGACCGTGCCAGCATGGAGAGTTTCATTCGGAACTCCGCCGTGACCTACTGGCACCAGTCGTGCACGGCAAAGATGGGTCTGGATTCAATGTCTGTCGTCGATGCCCGCCTGCGTGTCTACGGAATAGACAATCTGCGCATCGCCGACGCATCAATCATGCCGAAGATTACAGTCGGCAACACGATGGCGCCGTGTGTCGTGATTGGCGAGCGTGCTGCCGATCTACTGAAAGCTGATAACGGAACAAGTGCTTAACAGAGCGGTAGATACCCGAGGTTGTCAATTCATCGAGGTCGCGAACGGTTCAAGACCTCGATGACAAGCCTGATCGTGGAAGTCATGCGACCACCATGCTCGGGCGACCGGCCGGCGTCCCAGAGGACGGCGGGTGCGGCCGAGAGGGCGCAAGGCTGTCGCGTGGTCGGGCGGCGCTGAAAATCGCAAGTGGCCCGCCGCCTCGCGATTAGGAAAGGTCATTACTCGATATGAAGATAATCATTGCCGGAGCCGGCATTGCGGGCTTGGCCGCAGCTAAGGCCATGGAGATCAAGGGCCATCAATGCGAGATCTACGAGCAGGCTCGCGGACCAAGGCTTACCGGAGCAGGCATTTTCTTGCTCGGGAATGCCACCCGGGCCTTGAACCGGCTCGTGGAGCTTGAGCCAATCGAAGGCTTGGGACGCCTGGTCAGAGAACAGCGCATCTTCTCCTCCGACGGAAAGTTAATCCACGCTATGTCGGCAGACGATTTCTGGAAGGATTGCGGGCCATGCCTTGCCATGCCTCGTTCGGTGCTCATCCAGTCGCTGCTTTCCTGCCTCAAACATACCAAGATTACTTACGGAAAAGCGGTCGTGGATTTCCATCGTACGCCCACCGGGGTTCTCGCGCTAATGTCGGACGGCAGTTCGGCAGAAGGTGACCTGGTCGTTGCCGCAGATGGTGTGAACTCTTGGCTCCGCAGAATTACGAACGGCTGTCGCCCACGGTCGCTGGGCATATCGTGCTGGAGAACCGTGACTGAAAATGTGGCGGATATATCGGCCTGGACGGCAATGCTCGGGCGAGGGCGGACGCTCCTGGCTATTCCCATTACGGCCGACAAAGCATATCTATATGCGGACTGCCGCACTTCCGAGGTCAAGAATGGCGCTGCGCAGGGCCTCAAGCACATGTTTCAGGACTTCGGGCCCCCGCTTGGACATCTGGTCGCGCAACTCGATAGATCGGCCGAAATCCATTTTGGCGCCCTTGAAGAGGTCCCCAATTTTAGCAATTTCGAAGACGGGTTGGTCTTCATCGGTGATGCTGCGCATGCCTGTTCTCCAAGCATGGCGCAGGGCGCCGGCATGGCGCTTGAAGACGCCCTCGTCCTGGCCGAGATTGTGTCAGACACTTCATCCAGGGAGCCGATATTGCGTCGGTTTTCCCAACAAAGGCAACAACGCGTGGCCTGGGTGCGCCGGCAAGCCCGAGCCCGAGACATGCTACGCGGACTTTCGCCCATCGTCAGAGATTTCACGCTAAAGCATCTCGGCGACCGACTTTACAATCGCTCCTACCGGCTATTGAAAGGCAATCTCATGGACAAGATATTTTGAAGAACCCGCAAAGCTAAATATCAGTATGAGCTGGAAGTAGAGTTAAATATCGACGTAAATCCGCGTGCCGGTAACGTGCCCACAGCATCCTACATTTCCCGTCGGTTGAGCAATCACATCGTCGGCTTCGACATGGCGACACGATCCGAAATTTAGGGTAGATGCGCTCCGAGCGCTCACGCAGGCATCGACCTCTTCCACAACGACCGCTTTAGTTGCCGGACGTAGAAGAAATCTATGACATTATGACACCGCCCAGACTGGCGGCAGAGGCGGCGGGTATAACCCCCGCCAGAAGGTCTTGGGTATTGGGCAGAAAGCCCGATAGACCGGCAGCTGGCAACCGTCCGTTCTCTGTCACTCTGGCGCAGAATTCATTGCTCGACGTGATGGGAACCACGTGGCTTTCTTATCGTACGTTTCATGCACTTCCGGTCAATCTGAACAGTGGTCGCCGCCGTTTGATTACAGGTTGAAAGAATGTCCCTGGAATTGCCGTTGTCTGCCCGGGATCAAGACGACCGGATTGTCGCCGGGCGAGGTCCTGCCCGCTGAGGCTTTTGCACACACGTCGCGCACGTCGACAAGCCGTCGCCTCCCGCACGCAGACATCGACGCGTCGCCGACGTTCCGATTTACAATATGTTTCGTCCTTAAGACGGCGGGCACCAACCGAAATGATGTTGAAACGGCGTCCCGCGACAAACGCATGTTGACAGAAGGAGACACATCCATGCGGCGAGACGCCCGGGGACCGTTCCGTGACAAGGCTCCGTCACGCCATCGACCGGCCAACAAAAATCAGGGGCGTGACGTGGGGGGCAGGGCTTGCTTCGGCCGCCTGAAGGAAGGCGAACGTGAGCACGTGGGGGACGACGAGGATGAGAAGCTGTGGCGAAAGGGTTTCTTTGCCGCATTTCTGTTCTGCGTCGTGGCGATATCTTACTTTGTCCTATTCTCGATCATGCAGTCGTTTCAGCTGCCAATCTATGGTCGTCCGTAATCACATTGCCGGCACCAAACCCATAAATCGAATCACCACCGGAAGCTCACACATCGGTGCCTAATCGGCCGTTCGCCAAGATCGACTGACGTAAAGGGTCATTCAGCAGTTTTTTTGGAGGACCGCCGTGCCTTCTGAGGAGAGCAGGAGACGCTCCAAAGCCGCATATAAACGCTCACTGACCCCAAGGCATCTTTGCGCAGCGAGCTCAATGGCTCGCTACAAATGCAACTGCTTTTTAGCATTCCCTAATAGTCAGGCGGCACGCGTGCTCAATAGTCAAACGGACCACCGACGCCACGCGCGCGTCGAACATCCATTTGAAGAAGCCCGGAGGCAGCAATGGGATTTAACCAGACGACAATCATGGCACAATTGACGCGCCCGATTGCATCGCTACGCCGCAAGCGCAAGATCCGCAGAGCCACTATCGAACTTGGGGGACTGGATGACTTCATGCTTCGTGATATCGGGATCTTGCGAAGCGATATCGAGTGGTTCGTACGGATCGGCCGACAAAACGAGCGGCCCGTTGACAACTAAGATCGCAGGACGTGCCTGCGCGATCGTCACTTTCGCCGGTACTCAGATGGTCGAAAAGTCGCCGGATAAGGAGGATCAATTGGAGAATCGCCAGTGCCGATCCCGTTTTTGCGGGCATCAACGCGGCTCTCCGCATTCACGCGCGTGTTTTGCTATGCCAGCGATGGCTAGACGCTTGACAATGTCGCAAGGGACTGGGCCGCGCGACCTTCGCGCGCTCAGCTCGGAGATGCAGTCCATCGATTGGCTGACGGCAACGCTGAGCGGTTCTCCACCAGGGAGCGCCTTTCCTTCTCCCCCACGATGCCCCCCCTGATCGCATCGGCCAATGCCCGGCTACTCAGCGGTTCGCGCAGCAGCGTAAAGCGCAGAGCGATAGCACTGATTAGGATCTCTTCTCTCCCGAAATGGGAGATCAACGCGACATGGGCGCCACGCGCCATAGTCGCGATATCGCGGGCCGAATAGCTTGGTGGGATCGAACGGACATCAATCATGATCAAGTCCGGCGTTTGGGTTGACAGCCAATCCTCCATCATACCGATCTCCAAAAAGCCAACGGGCTCGTAGCCGAGCGCGGCGATCTTTTCCTCAAGCATCGCCAGGTCGCGGCAATGGGGCTTCAGGATGGCGATCAGCTGCCCGTTCCCTGACATCACGCTTGGGACCGCGATGAATTGGTTGATGGGCGTTGGCACCATGGTGGAGTGGGGAAAATACAGCTCAAAGGAAGTGCCTTTTCCGCAATCGCTAGTAACGTCAATCCGGCCATCTATTGCTGTCACCAGGCCATGGACCGCCGCCAAGCCGAGGCCAGTCCCGCCTATTGCGGCCTTTGTCGTGAAAAATGGCTCAAAAATATGCGGAAGCACATCCGGAGAAATTCCGTTCCCATTATCTGAGATGCTTACGCGGGCATATTTGCCCGGCTGCAATAACCCTAGAAAGAGAGACTTCACACCCTCCACCAGAACGACGTCGACATTGATGTCGACTTTGATTTCGCCTCTTGATGCCTCGAAGGCGTTTTTGCAGAGGTTCATGACGACTTGTTGGAGTTCAACAGGGTGCCCGAGAAGTTTACAGTCTTCGTCAGGTACGAGTGGCGCATTCACATCCAGATCGGGCAGCGAAGCAGATATCAGCGGAAGGGCGTCCCGGATCGCTTCAACAAGATTGATTGGGCGCCGCTCCTGTTCGCGACTTCGGCTCAATGTGAGGATCTGGCTGACGATGAACTCCGCTCGTCTGGCAGTGGCCATCATCTCATGGAGGTAGTGCCCCACATATTCACCTTCTTCTGCACGCTGCAGTGCCATCTCTCCGTAGCCCAAAAGCGCGCCAAGGATATTGTTGAACTCATGAGCTATACCGCTAGCCAAGGTGCCGACAGCCTGCACACGTTCGGCGTGACTGAGACTTCGCTCGAGATCTTCACGGTTCCTGCGCTTGCAATGATCGGCGGCGGTCTGGATCAGCCCCGACAAGGCTGAACATAACAGCGAAATTTCATCTTCGCGAAATGACCGCCGGGGTTTGCTGTAGGCTAGCAGCAGAATACCGATGCGTCCGAGTGGGGTCGTGACGGCGGCCGCAACCTTCATAGTCGTGCGGGCGGTAAACGGCCAGGGCCGCATGCTCTCCACGTCGAGAAAATGTCGCCCAATCTGCTCTCCGTTTGAACTCGTTATGCCAGCTCTTACTAGTAAGTCCGCTTTGACTTCTGGCTCGATAGGAGGCGGAAATTTGATGCCAAAATATTCCTCGACCGTGACGCCGGTGCGCGGTTCGACGATTTCGAGTCTCACTTCATCCGCGCCAAAAAACTGTGCGAACTCCGAGAGAACTGTTGTTGCGACAAGGGTGAACTCGCTCCTTGTGAGATTATCGTCAAAGGCTCGTCGGAATTTGCTAAGCAGCGACTGGCTCTCCAGCAATCGCCTGGTGGACTGAGATTGCCTCATCCCCTGAAACGTCACCCACAATGCGTAGGCGCAAAGGCAAAATGACAAGACTGCAGATGCGGCACCGGAAAAGCCTAACCCACCAGCGGCAGCGCCGCACAGCGTGCAATCCCTTGTCGATTCATGGCCGGACGCGAGCAAGGCAATCAGCAACGCGCCAAAAAGACTGACGAGGATCTTGACGGAGTTATCGACTGACGGCCGTGCCGTCCTCGCGCTGAGCCAGGGTCTCGGTATGATCATGTCTGCTCACTAAGTGGTTTGGAGATTGAGAGCGGTCGTGCGCAAAGCTCGACAGTGCCCGTTCACGGCCCCACGTCCCTCGTTCTACCCCCGTGTTGCCAACGCCCAGGGACCCCGCGCCGGTCATACCAGCTTCGGAAAGGTTGGCTTCGAAGCGGGGATGCATTGCAAGGATTTTTTGCGGTCTCGCGTTACCAGATCATTTCCGATTCGATGAGTTGCACTACAACCGTAATGCGTCTGCCACGCCTGTGCCGGGAATGCCAAAGTGGGCCCGGCCGGCGGCTTCCTCAAGATGAGTCTATGCGCTTCGGTGCCGATCCCAATCCTGCGTCCTAGACCTTTGCCGGCAAGCAACAACCGCGCCGCGTGCCCCTTTTTGGTCAACGTCAACCCGCTGACACGCTGACGCAGGTTTGAAAGAGCAAGATCAATCGGCCGACCAGTGAAGTCATTGAGGCTTCCTTTTGCGCAGTGGGACGGCGTCTTGAGCGCGCAGCCGGGTTCCCTTGCCGGCTGCCGGCTCTGCCGCCGAACTTACTCAGTCCCAGCAAACCTCCAGTTCATCGACTTGCCTGATACCAGCATGGCCATGAACATACAGTTGATCACCTGCGAGCCGCAACCGACGCCTGGAGCCAACCAGTGCACGGAGTGCCTCTGCCAACTCGAGCTGCGCCAAGGCCTGCCCCAAGCACCGGTGCGCACCATCGCCGAAGACAGGATGCCATCGGGGGCGTTCGCGATGGAGATCGAACAGTTCCGGTCTAGGGAATTCTTCGGGATCGCGCAGGCTCGACATGGTTGACAGCACCAGAACGCTACCGCTTTGTATAAATTGTTTATCCAATTCGATGTCGCAGATAGCTAACCGAGGTATGGAGGCCACGGCGGGTTCCAGTCGCAATGCCTCCGCTACGGCAGGCACAATCAGATCCTCGTCTCTGCGCAACGCTTCCCACAGATCCTCCCTTTCGAGCAGCAGCCCGGTCTGAATGACGATGGCGGCGCGGGTCGTATCGGTGCCCCCAATTACAATGGAAACGACCTGCATGACGGCCTCGATCGCGGATAATTCTGCGTCCTGATCGACACTACCGACGTAGTCGGATATGAAATCACCTTTCGGCGAGCTGCGCCGGCTGATGATCAGATCCGAGCAATAGGACTTGAGCTCGCGAGAAGCCGCTTCGATATCCGGTACGTCCTCGGCCGTCCAAGAACTCGTCAATATCTTTGATACCCGATACGCCAGCGAAGTGAAGAATGGAACATCCGATGGGTCGATGCCTAGTATCCCAGCGAGCGTGATCGCCGGTATCAGTGCCGCATAATCATCGCGCAGCATAAGCTTGCCGCCATCCAAGCTGCGGCCGGCCAAATCCTCAGCAAGCGATCGCACGTCCCGTCTTACGCTTTCCATCCTTCGAAACGAAAAACACTTCGCCAGAGGCTGTCGCCTGCGTCGATGGACTTCGTCGTTGGAAAACAGCATCGTGTTTGTAACGAACTCCATGATGGGTCCTGAGGCTATGCCGCGCGCTGCAATCGATTGTGTCTCGACTTGCTTTGTCCTTTGATCTTTCACCAAGGCTCGAACGTCGCTCGCGCGCAGCACAAGATAGGCACCGTCCTCACGTCGCAAGAAAGGTAGGGACGGACGGTAAGTCGCGAAGGTCTCGTGGGGGTTTGCGTTCAACTCGGCAAAGCTCAGGGTCGGCGGAGAAACAACGCACGGCATCGCAGTAGGCTTGGTCAAGGGCAGATCCTTTGGCTTGTCCTTCATGGGAAGTGCTAGGTTGCCCCGTTTGATGCGTATTGACGTTTCATTTTGCCTGGAAGCAACTACAGATGTCACAAGCCGATTGTCGATGCGTCGCGGCGCAGATATTCGTCTCTTGTCGTCCCGCTGGATGGCTGTGTCAGCGAAGTCGCCGAAATATGACCGATCGCATCGATGAAGACAGATATTCGCTCCCCAAGACAGCGAGGCGCTCAAGACACGGAGAGGATGCTCCCGCACTGGCGTGGCCGATCTCCTGCGATACGCGGCGGGACGACCGGCCGGCGCCTCGCGCCGACTGCAATGCCAATCCATTCGACGGACGATTGCATCTAAGCTAGCCAGGTATGGACGGAAACTCTTGGCAACGTTCAGGACATGCGTGGGCTGCGATGGAAGACAGAACAATCACCAGATCAATTCATTGTTTTGTAGAATTATCGGCAATAACCCATCAGTCGTAACTATGTAGATACAGCCGACCACCACGATCGTGACTGCAAATATCAAGCAGCAGGCGAACTCAACCAGCAGCGACGGGTGAAGCATCCATTTGAGAGCGCCGTCCGACGTGTCCTCCTTCCAGTCACTCAGGGGCGGCGCAGCAAAGTCTGGGCCATCTACGGCTCGCTCCGCCCCGCCGCCAACCAACAGCTTGCCGTCGCGGGCAATCAGCTTGATTGGTGATGATTTCGGCGCTCTTCGTGTCATTGGAATATCTCATCGCCGGGCTCAGCGCTTGCCGGTACCGGCTCAGAAGTCGCTAAGTCCCTGGGTATGTTCATCACGGAGATCTGCAAGCTCCAGGTTCGAAAGGGCGAGCGACGCGCATCTCCTCGAATTTCTTCGGGTTGCGCACACTCCATGTCTCCGAGGATTCGACGGCCGGCGGATGGATTGCGCCGGTTCCCGGAGCCCAGTGTGGCCTTGGCCGGCCTGGCGGCATTGCTGGTCGCCACGGCGTCAGCCACTTCGCCACTGCCTATCAGCATAACGGTTCTTCTCATTGCCATCGACCTCTTGAGGTCGACCCTTTAAGCAGTGCCAATTTCAAAACCGTGTCCATTTTGATCATCTCTATTTCATTTGCATTCAACGCCGAGATCACTCGACAAGTGGGCGTTGAGCAGAGCTGCCATGTTAAACGATCTCAGGCTAAGTTAGTGCCGCAGGTGAAGGTTGCTGTGAGCACCGGCGGGTCAAAGCGCGACCCGAAATCAGCGCTGCTTGCGATTTCATGCCAGGGTCGGTTCAAGCGCTGACGCCGACAGCGACGATCACCGTTCCTTAGCAGGCTTTTCCTCGAACGCCTTCAAGTGCGCGGCGACAATCAAGGTGCGCAGTCTCATCCTGATCGTCGCGCTATATTCAAGCGAGGTCGACGTGCGATAATGCTGCCGGAAAGGATTGTCTAACCGGATTATTTCGCTGGGTTACAAAGCAAATAATTGGCCGCGTGGCTGAAATGATCGCGCCAAGACTGTGGACCACGCTTTTCATATCTTCTGCGGAAGAGATTTGTTTGGGAAGTTAAGATGCGCGTTGATCCTAATAGAGGTTCCGAGAGCGAAGGGTCGCCACGCTAGCACGCAGACATTATGTTCGCCCATCCCTCCCGTCATCGCGGTTTGTGCGGCGCCGTGGACGCCCATTGTCGAAGGTCTATCCCGCTTGAAGCTCAGCCAAGTTCCGAAATCAGATCATCGCCAAAGAGGCGGGTACCCCAGACTTGTTGCGGTCGACGGAGAACTGCTGCCGCTTGAGTTTGGCATGATCGAAGACGAGCAAGCGATTTTCTCCGGCACGAGCGATCAAACCGCTCACGTGGCGTTTTGCGTAAGGGAGTTTGTGATGGCGCTGGCTGCCGGCTCAGCCATTGTTATCGCAATCCTCATCTACGGCTTTATCCACGACTTGCTGTTAGCTTGATTTGATCTTCAGCGCGTTGCTCGAGGTCTTTGTCAGTTAGTTCCGATGGACCAAGCGGCCCGAACGTTCTCAAAGCAGCAACCATCGCTTCGCCTGGCATGCCGACAGATGCCGGTGAGCAATCCGACGGCGCATCACAAGCCGTGGTCTTGGCAAGAAAGGATGCGGACCCGCACCTTAACGCTACAAACGGCAATCTCCTCCAAAGCTGCCGCACTCCATTAGCACTCGCCAGCTCATGGGATCAGCTTAGTTCGCCTAGGCAAAATCAACGAGGACCGGCGGCCAGCGAGGTCGCGACGCGGCAGAGCGCTCCAGTTGAAACGAAACGGTAGGATTTTGAAACCGTCCAGCAACAGGTACAGGCCATCGTTTCGGTGCAGTCGAATTGGCATGGCCGCAAGAAGGGCCTTTCACCGACAGTGTGGCTGCGGTCGTGTGGCCCTTACGCCAATCGCGACGATCAAAGGTGCCATCAATCGACCGCCGCACCGCTGCTGCCAAACGCTTGGTCAAACGCTGCCCTCGTGTCTGCTAGCCCCAACCTGAACTGCAGCTGACGAGAGCTGGGTTCGTCTGAAATCTCGTGATTGGAGAAATATTATGCTAGGGCGTTTCCTTGTGACTGCCTCTCTTACCATCTTGTCCAATATTGCCTCGGTCCACGCGACCAACATTGGTACGACCGTGGACACACCGTGCCCCTTTGGCGACTGCGCGGGAGGAATCTCTCTGTCCTATCTCGGCGAGTTCACCATCCCTGCCGAGCAACTAGACGGTGACGTTCCCGTGGGCGGCCTGTCGGGACTCACCTTTGATGCAGCCACGGGTCAATATATCGCCATAAGCGACGACCGCTCGGAGAAGGCCCCGGCTCGCTTTCTGCACCTTGACATCGATGTAAGCGCCGCTGGCATAACCGACGTGACAGTTCGAAAGCGTGTTGTCCTGGAGGACAAGAACGGTCAGCCCTTTGCGCCGCGCCATGTCGATCCCGAGTCCATCCGCATCGGCAAGGATGCAATCTATTGGAGCAGCGAGGGAGATGCAAAAGCACTCGTTCCCCCTTTCGTTCGTGTAACCTCTGCCGAGGGCGTATTCCTGCGTGAGCTTAAGCTGCCAGACGGGTTCGCACCGATGGCTGACAAGTCAACAGGCATTCGCGACAACCTCGCTTTCGAAGCTCTCGCCGTCACGCCGTCGGGTCACGTCTTCGCCGGGCTGGAAGCAGCGCTCCATCAGGACGGCCCAAATCCTTCACTGACGACGGGCAGTTTGTCGCGCATCATACGCTGGGACGCCGCGACCGAGGAACCCAATGCGCAGTTTGTCTATCCCGTCTCACCCATCCCGCAGGTCGCCACCAAGGCCAACGGCGGCAACGACAATGGCCTGTCGGAAATGGTCGCGCTCGACGACCATCGCCTGATCGTTGTCGAGCGCAGTTTCGCGCAGGGCTTCGGCAACACCATTCGGCTCTTCATGGTGGATATAAGAGATGCAACCGACGTTTCCCCCATTGCATCGCTTGCCAAGAGCGACGAACTCATCGTGCCGGTTCGCAAGACCCAAATTCTCGATCTTCGCGCGATTGGCCTGGTGCCGGATAACATCGAATGCATGGCTATCGGCAAGGCGAAGGACGGCACCGACGTCCTGATTCTCGCGGCGGACAACAATTTCTCTGACAAGCAGAAGAACCAGTTCTTCGCCTTCCAGATCAAGCAATGAACCGAGTTAACCGTAACGGAACGGTCGGGCGTCGATAATCCTCGCCCGCACGTCGATCTTACGCTCACCCATACCCCAGGCTCGAGCACCCATGCTGGCAGCATCCATTCTAGACACGTTCACCCTCGCTGAGGATTTTCCCGTACCGCAATGACGAGCTTTTTGGCGATTCATCGTCGTCATGTTTGCCGGATTGACACTCGGTCCAGCGACGGGGCGGACCGTTCGAAGAACCTCAGCTGCCTTCGCCATACTCGTGGCTGCAGATCCAGTTGGATGCTGCATCCATGTTTCAAATGACGCAATTACCGGTCAAACGGACATCTTGAGATAGTCAGCATGCGTGACATTGCTTGGCGTATCCGGCCGTAGCGCAGAAATCGATATGTCTGAAAGGATGATTTACGACAAAGAGATTGTTCGCAATCTTTTCCATCACTACAACATGCATACTTGCAGCTGTAGCAGGGGAGGGCGCCGTTGCCGCGCCTCTCCATGATCAAGCGTCAAGCGCTTTCGAAATAAGCTATCGGGACACAGAACGAGGCTACTGGAACGGCTATCGCGGCTATCGCGTGAAACGTTTCGGCTATCGGTTAGGTCCTGATGGTTACTGGTATCCAGCAAAAGCCTTCCGCCACGGCGGCTATTCTCATCAACCAAAACCATTGAGGAGGGCTTGCCACCTTGGTTTCAGGCCGACCAACGGCCCTCATAACTGCAATTATTAAGCCTGCTAGGCGACGAGGCCGGATCAGCAGAATGTCTCGATCCGGCCACAAATTGGCCGGGTTCTTTCGAGGAGGCAGATTCAAAGCTTCTGGGTGCGATGGCTTGCGAACCGACCACAACCGAAGGGACCGAGAGCTCTGTGCCCGGACCACCTGTCTGCATCGTCAGCGAGCAAGGTCGCGCTGCGGCAAAGATTGTAGCGCCTTCGTTACCGCGACAATAGCCCAGCCTAAGGTGCAGCCGAATATCACGTCACTCGTCCAATGCTCGCCTACAAAAACACGCGAGAGGCAGACCACCATGACAGCTGCAAGGATCGGGACTTGTAACTTCGGAAAGACCACAGCCAATGAGCAACCGAAGGCCCCAGCCAATGTGGCTTGGGCCGAAGGAGCTGACGCAAACATGTCCTGCCCCGCGAAGGGGTGAAAGAGCAGAAAGTCCATTGAGCCTTGGTTCGGCCTTGCGCGGCCGATCGCGAGCTTGAGAAGGGTAGCGATCCCAACCGCCAAGATACTGCGAATAAGAAGGCTTGTTATCAGTTCAAGGAAGCCAAATTCACGGAAACACCGTGCGGCTATGAAGGCGCCTGCTAGCAAGGGGAGGATGACCACGGGGTCTGTCGACACGGAAACCCATCCAGCGGCAAACGACATCCAAGCCGGAAGAGCAGGAACCGTTTTGGCAATCGTCAGGTCGGCCGTGACGGCAGTCAGCGCCACCAGCATCAGCAGACAGAGTTTAGTCGCGGCCGCCTTTAGATTGGACCAGGCGCCACAGCCGAGGCCCTGTTCCCTCTTTACCTGCGCAGCAATATTGCGATCATGCATTTGAGGTCCTTCAATTTATGGCTGGCTCGACCGTATCGCGCAAATCATTCGCTCGCGCGACACATGCCGGCAAACCCCACCGCGAAGACGCAAGGTCGGTTCCGGCGAGGATGCCGGGTAAAGAATCGGTCGCAGTTGCAATCGAGAACGGCTGCCCGAAGTTTTCAAACTGTTGGATAGTCCATTCATCAGTTCCGTCTGCTCTACGGTCGCTTGCTGGCACCGTCGATGAGGATCCGGAAACATCGGCCCGTGTCGACCCGGTCGGGCACCCCGTCTGGTTCCAAAGCGTCGCGATGGCAAATCGAAGCGGCAAATGTCCAGCCTGGCACAATATGTATATGGCGGTGAAGGATAGCGGCGCTCGGCGGCGCCGCCGTCGCCAATGCTAGAACCTGTAGTTCAAGCCAACACGAAACAGATGGCCGTCGTTGTTGAATTTGGAATCGTATCCACCGGCAACGCCCGTTCCCTGAATAGCTTGGACGTTGAGTTTTTCCTCGCCAAGATCATAGTAGAGATACTCAGACTTCAGTGAGATCTGTCTCGTTACTGCATATTCGACACCTGCACCGACCGTGTAACCAACATTCGTTTCGGTCTTCTCGCCCGTGAACTGTCGAACACCATTCGGGGCAAACATGTCGACGCCCATCGTGCTCTTGCCGTAGGCAAGGCCCGCGGTGCCGTAAAACAAGGTGCGATCGAACGCATAGCCCAGGCGCCCGCGCACGGTGCCAAGATAGTCGAGCTCAGAGCTGAATTGGTTTCCCTGCGCAAGTCCTGTATTGATCTGCGGCGTGACGATGTCTCGATTGTCATCAATATTGGTGAAAGCAAAATCCGCCTCCAGACCGTAGACCAGTGCACCGTTTTGCCAATTGTAACCGATCTGGCCACCGCCGAGAATCCCGTTCCGGTCCAGATCAACCGAACCTGGACGCGCCCCCGTTGCTATGTTGGCGATGTTGGGTCCAAGCTGACCCACAGAGGAAATGTTTCCATCGCCGCCAAAACCGTAGCCTAGGTTGGCGCCGACGTAGAAACCACTCCACGAGAATGTCTCGGGTGCTTCGACAGAAGGTGCCGGCGCAGATTCCAGCAGGTCAGTGGCGTTTGCCACCGAGAAGGCCGACATGATGAAACCCAAAGTCAGGGTCAAAGTCTTCTTAGGCATTGCAAAAAATCCAATCTATCTATCCGAATCCAGATTGGGAGCCGGCCACCGCCCGCTCAACCGATGAGAATGAGCCTCTGATGTCATCGGATTGATCGGTATGTCAGCCGCAATTCGCTCCCATCCTCACCAGTATTGATGAAGATGCCTGATGGTTGGGCGAGGCGTGTTATTTCTCGGTTTCGGCAAGGCGCAGAACGGCTAGATTTGTAACAATTTACCGACGGCAGGCAGCTCCGTTCCCAACGCCCCAAGCGAGTGTGCTTGCGCAAATCACCTTGATGTCGGTCGGCGCACCTGGGAATGCCCAGCTACTTAATTGGCTAGCAGTACCGTGCTCACAGGGGCATTTAAGCTGGATACGTTCGCCCTGCACCTACCCGGCAAGAGGAAACCGAGCGCGGTTACAGATTAAACGGTCCACCCAGCTACAGCAATCGTCGTGCAACCTAGGACCTCGAGTGATCCACCAGCTCAACACGCAAATGAGCTGACCCACAATCGTTCGACGAGAGGATAGTATGGCGCGGCGGTTTTCCGGATCCATTGAAAATGAACCTATGCGGGTTCCACCCCACGAACTCGAGCAGATGTTGCTCTACGAACTGCGCCTGCCAGGCACAGAAGGCAAGCACGACGAGGAACACACGGTTGATTCAGGGAAAACGGCTTGCGTCCCGGTACGCCGGATCACTTGCAGTCGACAGAGAGAACGACCGAATGCGCAGCACAAAGAGGATAGGGGAACATCAGTAATCGAATGTCTCGCGGCCGCTCTCCTATTCTGCGTCGTGGCCGTCTTCTACTACAGTCTGCTGTTGGTTTTGGAACAAGCACTGCCGCTTCGCATCTTTCCATAGCTGCAATCCCGGCAGTTGATGGATCCACGGTTTGAACCGGCGGCCTTGCAAATCCGGCAGCTCGCGTCTGAACCTGTCCTTCGTTGCTGCCGTCTTTAATTCGTTGCGATCGTGAGGACATCACACAAACCGAAAGATGCCGCAGCGTCTTTGTTCGGAGGAGGGAAGCCAATCAAAGCCTGTTGGCACCGCAACGCGGACGTCCCTAAATCAACGCCAAGGGGATGGCGTCGATCGGGAAGAAAAAATGGCGCCGACCACTCACTCGGGCGGCGCAACGAAAACACTCTCAGTGAATGCGCTTGCTGGTTATTCTTTGTCGCCGTTAGGCGCTTTCCTCAGAGGGACTGGGGACCGATTGGCGCAAGCAATCGGCCTCGCCAAGACCACGCGATCGAGTGGTCTGAATGTGCAGGCAAGTTTCTTCCTTGTCGAGGGGCACCTACCCACGTCTTTGAACCGGACAGATCCCGCAGCTTCCCAGGACATGATAAAATCAGAAATTGGTCTTTACGTTGATCCAAAGGCGGTTGAGAACCCGTTGCTGGTGGGCATTATAGGGCGAGATGGAAAATAGCTTCGCCATTGTTGCTTCGGGCGGATATATCGCCGGGTTACCGATAACGGCTTCATCGAGCAGATGTTGCGAGGCTAGATTGCCATTTGCGTACTGGACATAGTTCGACGCCTTGGCAATGACATCCGGCCGCATCAGATAGTTGATGAAGATATGGGCCTCCGCAACGTTCTTGGCGTCTGCCGGAATGGCGAGGTTGTCAAACCAGACGTAGGCTCCCTCCTTAGGCACCAGCAGCTCGATCGTGACGCCGTTTTTCGCTTCGCTCGCGCGGGCTTTCGCTTGGAAGATATCGCCGGACCAACCGACTGCAAGGCATATGTCGCCGCTCGCCAGGTCGTTGATGTAGGCTGAAGAGTTAAACGTGCGAACGTACGGGCGAGTCTTGCGATACAGGTCGGACGCGGCCTGCAAGTCGCCAGCCTTCTTGCTGTCTGGATCCTTTCCCAAGTAGTTCATCGCAAGTGCAATAGTCTCGTCAGGGGCATCCAGAATATTTATGCCACAGGCTCTTAGCTTTTCCAAATATTCTGGCTTGAATATTATATCCAAGCTGACGACAGGAAGGTCGCCCAAAATTGATTTGAGCTTTTCGACATTGTATCCAATGCTGGTAGTGCCCCACATATAATTGATCGCGTATTGATTACCGGGATCGTATTTCGCGAGTCTTTGAGTAATCTCCGGCCAGAGGTTGGCTATATTGGGGAGCCTGCTTTTGTCCAGTTTTTGAAGGGCGCCGGCTGCGATCTGCCGGGCGAGAAACGGTCCACCTGGGACAACCACATCATAGCCCGAGTCCCCTGCCAGGAGTTTCGTTTCCAAGACGCTGTTGTCGTCGAAGACGTCATAGACCACGCGGATGCCGGTTTCTTTGGTGAAATCTTCTAAAATGACCGGATCAATGTAATCCGACCAATTGTAGACGTTGACGACTCTTTGCTTGGCTGTCGATTGTGGTGCCAAACCGCAGGCGGCAATGAAACTGGCTGCAAGGCAAATTGCGACTCTCATACTTTTCCTCTAAAAAATCTTATTTTGGACGGACCGGTTTTTGGGCACGTCTCAAGCGCAATGCTGGCCGCACGCGGTTATCCGATCATGTGAAAAAGTCCTGAAGCCGTTTCATTTGCAGCGAGGAATCGATCCACTCGGTGAGACAACGCCGCTAGATGATTAAGGCTCACCGGTCATGAGGCCCGGTGCGCCCGCATCAATGAACGCGTTCCGGAAGAGCGATCGCGCATCAAAACGTTAAAGTGCGACGAGGGAACCAGGCAGCGCACGGCGGACCCTTATATCAATTGTGGCGCACCTGTCTCGACGCGACCCGCAACCCACGACCATCGACAGTACAAGCGGTGCGCTACCGGGCCGGACTGAAGAGCTATATAAGGGAGCGGCAGCAATGCTAGGGTTGCCAGCGCCGGACCCAAGTCCGGAACGACGCCATCAAGTTACGGCCCGCGGGCTTGTTAGGATCTTCCGCCAGGAGGCGCTCCTGCTCAGTGAAACCTTCAGCCGTGACGTGGCACGCGAAGCCCAAAAGCGCAAAGCCGAGCACATAGTCATGCATTTTCGGTGTTGATTCTGAGCACCGCTGCTGCGGAGGCCAGACGAGCTCTAGGTGCGATGGCTTCTTGCTCGATGCGATTGGGTGTTGATGTTCGGCCACGAGGGAACTCCTTTGTTCCCTTTCGTGCGCGAGCGATGTTTCACCTCCGTCACAGATTCGAGTGCAAGCTTACAATTGCAACAGGATGATTGCGCGCCTCTTGGATGTATCCCGTTTTCAACGATAGGCGGATACAGGATCACAATGGCATGCGTGTGCGGATCACACCAGTCCTGACCTTATGCAGATCTACGCCATTTCATCTGACATCAAACGACGTAATCCTATCATACATAGCGAAAGAAGAGAGGGGACGATACAATATTATCCAATAACAGCGGAACTCAAATGGACCAGCCTGACACGCCTTTCGTCCGAGCATTCTATCATAAGCTCTCCGGAGCGGTTCAATACGTGGTTTCGGACCCGGCAACAAGGGAATGCGCGATCATCGATCCAGTTTTAGACTTTGACGTCACATCACACCACTTCTGTACGGGCAGCGCCGACTCCATTCTCGACTACCTCTGCACAAATGCGCTTCGAACGCAGTGGATCTTGGATACACATGCCCACACCGACCATGTCAGCGCCAGCAGCTACCTAAGTCAGGTGACAAAGGCTCCAACAGGTATTGGCAAGGACGTGCTCAAAATGCGGAGCCTCTGGAACGACATGTTTAAAGTTGGCGTTCATCGAGCGGATGGATGTCAATGGGACCTACTGCTGGATCATGGAGATACAATAAAGGTCGGAAGGTTTACGCTCACTGCGGTGGCCGCACCGGGCCATTCATCGTCCTCGGTCAGTTATCTTGTCGGTGATGCAGCATTCATCCATGACACATTGATGATGCCAGACAGCGGGACGTCTCGCTGTGATTTGCCGGGCGGCAATCCCATTGCGCTTTGGCACACGATACAGTCGATTCTTCGACTTCCCGAAGGCACCAGGCTCTTCGTCGGTCACGATTACCGTCCAAACGGCCGTAAGGCACGTTGGGAAACCTCCATCCGCGCTCAAGCGGAAACAAACGTTGACCTCGTGGGGAGGGATTTGTCGTCATTCGTCGCACTGCGAGAGCGGAAAGACAAGAGATTGCCGTTGCCGCAGTTGATGCTGGCCACTCTCCAGATCAACCTCTACGGAGGGCTTCCACCCCTGAGTGACACAGGCCATAGCACAACCGTTCAATACAACGATAGTTTTCACTAGGACCGAATGAGGTTTGGAGGGCCTTGACCGACGAAGCTTTCTGTGGAGCGGATCAACCCCAGCCACGTACTGTCATATTGCGCTGCTTATCCGGCCTCATCGGCAAGGGCGCAATGGCCTTCACCGAAGGCGAGGCGCTGATCATTGGATCACGCAATGAAATAGCAACGCGCCGCTGCGCGGTCGATCGCGCATGTAATCCGACGACAAACCACTTTCGGTCATGACATGAGAAGCAAATCCTGCAGGGCCCATGGCATCAAGCCCGAAGAAGCACGATTCGTCAAACTATCAGGTCTCTATGGACGCTGGACGGTGTGGGATCGGGATGCACGAATGCCTGCCATATTTGGCGGTGACCTCTGTATTGATCTTGACAGGAGGGCAGCCGAAGATTTGTGCAACATCCTTGTCGAAATCCACGGATCGTCAATCCGACGACCGTCTTGCGGGCACGGATAGTCCGTTGACGAATCTCTCGCATCGGCGCCACCATGCGCGACGGCCTGGAACGCAATCGCTTTGCACTCCACGAAAGAAAAGAGATCGAGATCTTCAGCACAGGAGTTTGCGAGATGGACGCTCGCATCGAACAAACCCTTTTTACCCTAGCAGGGTTCGGTAAAAGCAGGCTCAGACAAGGATTTGTCGGCCACTTCACGTCAAAGACCTGTTGATCGCTGAAATTAGGTGCTTTTCGTGGGTAGGGGTTGTCTTGCCGCGCGGCCACAGCCGGAGCAACACATGACGCGGTGACAGGGTCCGACCACTTGAAACCGACGCTGGCCAACCTGCCACGGTTCCCGTTCGACCAACGGCAACGGCGATTTGCTGCCGTCGTATTACATTAGCAAGCAGATTTAGCCGTATTGAAATAATGCGGCGACGAAGTTTTCGCATCTTGCGATGCTTCAATTTAATATGAGGAAGGTAATGACAAAGTATAAGCTCGAGTACATTTGGCTCGATGGGTACACCCCGGTACCGAACCTGCGTGGCAAGACGCAGATCAAGGAATTCGATAATTTCCCGACGCTCGAACAGCTCCCGCTCTGGGGCTTCGACGGTTCGTCGACAATGCAGGCCGAAGGCCGCAGCTCGGATTGCGTGCTGAAGCCGGTTGCCGTCTATCCCGATCCGGCCCGCACCAACGGCGTGCTCGTCATGTGCGAAGTCATGATGCCGGATGGCGTGACACCGCACGCAAGCAACGCTCGCGCAACCATTCTCGATGACGAAGACGCTTGGTTCGGCTTCGAACAGGAATATTTCTTCTTCGAGAACGGCCGTCCGCTCGGCTTCCCGGAGAGCGGCTACCCGGCTCCGCAGGGTCCGTACTATACCGGCGTCGGCTATTCGAACGTCGGTTCGGTTGCCCGCGAAATCGTCGAAGAACATCTCGACCTTTGCCTCGCTGCCGGCATCAACCATGAAGGCATCAATGCCGAAGTGGCCAAGGGCCAGTGGGAATTCCAGATTTTCGGCAAGGGCTCCAAGAAGGCGGCCGACCAGATCTGGATGGCGCGCTACCTGCTGCAGCGCCTGACCGAGAAGTACGGCATCGACATCGAGTATCATTGCAAGCCGCTCGGCGACACCGACTGGAACGGCTCGGGCATGCACTGCAACTTCTCGACCAAGTACATGCGCGAAGTTGGTGGCAAGGCCTATTTCGAAGCACTGATGGCTCAGTTCGAAAAGAACCTGATGGACCACATCAATGTCTACGGTCCTGACAACGACAAGCGCCTGACCGGCAAGCACGAGACGGCTCCGTGGAACAAGTTCTCCTACGGCGTTGCCGACCGTGGTGCCTCGATCCGCGTTCCGCACTCGTTTGTCAAGAACGACTACAAGGGCTATCTCGAAGATCGCCGCCCGAACTCCCAGGGCGACCCCTACCAGATCGCTTCACGGATTCTGAAGACGGTGTCCGAAGTCTCGCTTCTCGACAGGCAAGTTGGCTGACATTGGTTGCAGGCTGGCGTAAAAAACTGGTATCCGGCAACAACGGACATCGATGCTTCCCGCCAGATGGTTGGACATAAACAACCTGCGGGTCAGCAGCGGGCGGCTTGCGCCGCCCGCTCTTCAAAATCCCAGACCTACTTCGAGACCGCTTTGGCGGCCTGGTCGATTGTGTCAGCAATCGTTTTTGGCTGGGTCATGAACAGCGCGTGGCTTGCGGATACCTTGGTTACCTTCGCGCCGATACGCTCCGCCATATGGATCAGCATCTTCTGGTCGAAAGCCTTGTCTTCCGTAGCAATCACTGCCCAGCTCGGCTTCGTACGCCAGGCTGCGTTGGTGAGCTTAGTACCGAAAACAGACATGTTAATCGGAACCTGCGAGTCCCGCATGAAGGCGACATCCTCCTCGTTTGCATCGTTGGCAAAGCCGATCTTGAACTTCTCCGGCTTCACATAGCCAAAGCCGTCCTTGGTAGTTTCGATAACGAAGTCCGTCTGCGGGGCGAAGCCTTCATACTGCTGGGCGCTCGTCTCACCGGCATCGGGGGAGAGAGCTGAAACGTAGACAAGGCCGGCAACCTTCGGGTCGACACCCGCTTCCGTGATGACAGTTCCGCCCCAGGAGTGTCCAACGAGAACGGCTGGACCTTCCAGTCGCTCCAGCGCGCGGTTTGTGGCCGCGACGTCGTCGGCAAGCGATGTCAGCGGGTTTTGCACAATGGTGACTTTATAGCCGCGGCTGGTGAGATCCTTGTAGACACCACGCCAACCGCTGCCGTCCGCGAATGCACCGTGAACGAGAACGACATTCTTAACGGCTTGGGTCTGCGGTATCGTTTGTGCGGTTGCCGAGTTGACGGCGGCAAGAGTGCCAATCGCAGCCAGAACGCTCATCGATGCGAAATTCATGTTTTTCTCCTCTAAAAGCGCGATAACTATTATCGCAATAATTATTCAATACGTTCACCGGAACAGTCTGTCAAGCCATTATTTATCGCGATATTGTTTTTCGCGAGTGAAATGCCTATGTTTGAGATGAAGGAGCCCTGAGATGCCCGTTAAAACCACCGACAGACCTGTCCCCCTCGACGACCAGCTTTGCTACGCGGTTTATTCCGCTAGCATAGCGATCCAGCGCCTCTACAAGACTTTGCTGGACGACCTCGGCCTGACATATCCCCAATACCTCGCGCTTAATGTGCTGTGGCGTTCCGACAACCGGTCCGTCGGAGAGATTGCCGACACCCTCGCGCTCGAATCCAGCACAATGACTCCTGTGCTCAAACGCCTCGAGGTCGCCGAATTGATCAAGAGGACGCGAAATCCGGCAAACGAACGGCAAGTCGTCGTCGCCTTGACCGACAAGGGACGAGCACTGGCCTCGCGCGCGAGATGTCTTGGCGACACGCTGCTGACTGCCTCTGCACAAACACCGGCGCAACTCGCAACACTCAACGAACATGTACGGCATCTACGAGACGCGCTCTACACGCACATGGGTGATCGCAAGACCCCTCTTTGACCTGGGTTGAAGCTGAAACCCATTGGTTTGTCGAACGTTCCGTCTGAAGTTGTTGGGGAGGGGACCCGGCGATCTGGTCTCCCAGCATAGCCTCTGCATCGTCGGGCATCCTCGACAGCACTGGTGGGCACTGGGCGCCCTCAAACGCGGGCTGATTGGCAAGTGGTTCCAGCCCCTTCGGCCCGCTCCGCGCCACTGGATCCCGCGTGGCATTTTGATACAAATCTTGCGTCTGCCTCGTTATACCCAAGCCTTTTTTGCGACCCTTTTGTATCTGTCAGCGATGCTGGGAACGATGTTCGGGGAGGGACACAGGACGAGTACCGCCAAGCTCTCACGATGTCGCATGTCGTTCCGTGTCCGCTGTAAGATCCATGAAGGCCTTGCCAACTGTTGGACTGCTGCTCCAGACCAGTCTGAGAAACCACGACAGTGTCGACGGCCTCGAGTGTGCGAGCGCGACCGTGAAAAGCGTAATCCCGAAACCCGATTTCATATCCCGTTTCCCCTGAAGTTCAGGTAGTAGACTATCTCCGAAGACATGAAATGTACTTTCTTATTTGCTTTTTTACTCGTCCAATATAGGCTGCCCAAGATCATTTTTCGGTAGCAATGCATGCAAAATCAGCACAAAGCGAAAGAATCTTCCGAGGAACAGCTAGATCGTATCGATCTGAAAATCCTACGTGCGCTGCAATCTGAAGGAAGGCTAACCAACGCCGACTTGGCAGAAAGGGTCAATGTCAGCCCCGCCACATGTCATCGTCGCACCCAACGGCTATTTGAAGAAGGCTTCATCATCGGCGTTCGCGCCGAGGTCTCTCCGGCGGCCATTGGCCTGGGCGCTTAGGTGATGGTCGGGGTAGTCCTCGATCGTTCAACGCCGGAAAGCTTTGCGGAGTTCGAAGGTGCAGTGATGATGATGAAGGAGGTTCTTGAGTGCAACCTCGTCGCCGGGGACTTCGATTATCTGTTGAAGATAAGAGTGCGCGATATGGCCGATTTCAATAAACTTCACGGTCAGAAGCTAATCGCGCTTCCCGGCATTCGACAGACCCGGACTTTTTTCGTTATGAAGGAAGTCAAGGAAAACGCGAGATTGCCATTTTAGGAATCGTCGGCCAAGCCGCGAGGAATTGTCGTCGTGGACACTCGACGATGCTGGCGGTGACCTGATCGTGTCTCGGCACGCCATGCTTGGCGTCCGGTTTTGGTTGACGTCGCGCCTGTTGCAGCGCGTAGTGGCCTCAGGGTCGCACACCTTCACGGCGCCCTAAGACCGCCACAGCTGAGCCGCCCGAATGAAGCCATGTCATCCGCAATTGTTTCCGCGCGTTTCAACGCGTCCTATTTGCGGGCAGGGCGTACTGGCAGAGGCGGCCTCTTAATATCTATCCAAATAGATCCGGCTCCCGCACATCAATATCCTGTTACAAATGTAGGCAGAACCCTATCCGTCGAGCTCGTGCCGTAACGCATCGCTCGGAAAGTCTGTTCGCGGGTTCACGAGTTCGTCGGACCGGCATTTGAGTATTTCGAAACGAATCGTCTCGCCTGGCGGGACGATCGACTTGAGAACGGCACCGGAGAAATGAACGCGATGAGAATCAAAACAATGCTTGCCACACTTGCGATCTGCACATGCACTGCCTCGAGCTTCGCAATTGCTCGCAGCGATCCTCCGCAGCCCGATTATTCGTTCCTCCAGTCAGCAAGCCGAGACGACGGTGTAACCCTAATTTTTTTGAGGAGTAAAAGGAGCAGGGACGAACTGCCGCGTATCTATCGAAACCCCTCGCCAGAAACGATTTCGGCAGCACAGAGGGAAATCCGGACAAACAAAAGATTGAAGGCGGTTTTGGTCGGCAAACGGGTACAGCTCCACAATGTCGTCGGGATCGAGACAGCGTTAAATGGTGGAAAGATCGTCTATATTCGATAGTCGGATTGATATGCGGGTTTGGAGTACGCACTCTCCCGAGCCGGGAGCGATGCAGGATGGCGCGTAGCCACCGCAAAGGTCGACCGCAAGATGCGCAGGAAACTGGCGGCCTCATTACGAATGACACGCGACGCTTCAAACCGGCAACGATCGTGAAACGCAAAACAATGAGGCTGACGTCTCCATAGGCGGCAGAAACGCTGCTTCCTTGGTTCGTGATCATCCAATGTCACCTGAAAGGGGACGACATGAGCAATACTACGCCAAGAGCCTTTGAACCTTCAGAGCACTCACGGTCCTCGGATTGGGCACCCTCCCTTCCAACCGAACATGCCCACGTCATCAGCAGCGACGAGGAAGCGATAGCGATGGCGGAGGGTTTGCGCGCGCGGTTCCTCGCCAATGCAAGCTTGCGGGACAAACACCGACGGTTGCCGTTCGCGGAGGTCGACGATTTTTCGCAGAGTGGTCTCTGGGCAATGACAATCCCAAAGAAATACGGTGGTGCAGGGGTTTCGCAGACCACGGTCGCCAAAGTGTTCACCCTCCTTGCTTCCGCGGATGCCTCGTTGGCGCAAATGCCGCAGAGCAACTTTGAAATCATCGACGTCATCCGGCTTACCGGAAGTGAAGAGCAGAAGAGTGATCTTTTTGCCAGAGTGCTCGCCGGCCAGAGACTGGGCAACGCATTTTCGGAATTTAAAGGCAAGAACGTCGAGGATTTCGAGACCCGGTTGGTCCGGGATGGGGATGAGTTTGTCGTTTCCGGACAGAAATTTTACTCAACCGGCGCCCTTTTTGCACACCTTGTACCTATCGTGGCACTGGATGAAAATGGCCATGTCGTCGTTGCGGTGGCAGACAGAACTTCGGATGGGCTAACCGTTATCGACGACTGGTCCGGCTTCGGCCAGCGCACGACCGCAAGCGGCACGGTGCTTTTGAACAACGTGCGTGTTGCGGCCTCTCGCGTGCTTCCTGCCCACATTGTTTACGAGCATCCGAGCGCGGTCGGCCCGCAGAGTCAAATCATTCATGCCGCGATAGACCTCGGTATAGCCAAACACGCGATCGATGTCACAATCAATCTGGTCAAGTCCTATGCCCGTCCCTGGATCGACAGCGGAAAAGAACGAGCTACTGAAGACCCTTACACGATCGCCGCGATCGGAGACCTGAAAATCAGGTACAACGCTGCCGAGTCGATGCTTGAACGCAGCGGACGTCAGCTTGATGCCACGATCGCTAATGTAAATGAACAAACGATAGGCTTGGCGAAAATCGCAATTGCTGAAGCAAAGGTTTTGTCGACGGAACTTGCCCTCCTCGCATCCAACAAACTTTTCGAGCTCGTGGGAACGCGCTCGACCCTGGACGAATTGAACCTGGACCGGATTTGGCGCGACGCGCGAACACATACGCTCCACGACCCGGTCCGCTGGAAATTCCATGCAATCGGCCAATATTACTTGAATGACATCGAGCCCCCGATCCACTCTTGGATCTGACCAAGAGACTCTGGTCCGACGTTCCTAGGGACAAAACTGGCGGCTACCAGCCGGTAGTCACAACCTAACCTTTGCCGCAGGCGGCTGAGGGTACTCAAGGAAGCGATGAACAAGCGAGCAGAAACCGCCCCACAAAATCCATGCGGGGCGCTTTCCGCGCCTTATCGGGGAGCATGAGGATTTGTGGGGCGGTCATGCGACGCGGGCTGTTTCGTCCGTCTCTTGATTGTCGTTGGCCAGGCCTGGATACCACTGCCGGAAGGTCGAGCGCAGGGAGCCGTCGAGGGTCTGCGTTCGGGTTTGCAGCAGAAGATGCGCACCGGTCCTGCTCCATTGCATCTGTTGCTTCTTGGCAAAACGCTTGGAGATGACGGCGTTGACGGTCGCCTCAACGAAGGCCGATGAGATACGCTCTCCAGAGCGATAGCGCTCGCCGTAATTGATCAGGCTCGCGCTGTTGGAAGTGATGTAGGCCTGGAACTCGTCGATGCCGGTCAGGAACTTGCGCATGTTCGGATAGTCGGTCTCGAGACCTTCCGTGTTGATTTGCAGATCGGCAATTTCATCCCGGGCACGATAGCCATTGCCATGCCAGAGATGCCATTTGATCCTGCGTAGGCCGTGAAGCATATCTTGCCCAGCCTGTTCGTCGCAGTTTCGAGCCCCTGCGCGAACTGGCGAAGCACGGTGATATGGAACCAGTCGAGGACATGCTCGCTCGCCGGTGCGATCATCTCGGTGAGTGAGCGCACTTCTTCGCCACCGTCGGTGATGAAGGTGATATCCTGATTGGCCTGAACACCCTGCTTCTTGAGGTGATCGAGGATGCGCCGCTGCGGCCTGCGGTCATAGCCATGGACGAAACCGATGTATCGTGGATCGCCGTCTTCGGGCAGCGAACGGCCGACAATCAGCTCGAAATTCTTCTTCCGGTCGTTGCGGTCGCGGATGTATCCGCCATCCAGGCCGATGACGATGCGGCCATCCGGAATGGGCAGGTTCATCCAGTCGCGCGGACAGGAATCCTGCATGAAGGACACCCGCTCTTCCGTCAGTTCCCGCTCGATACGGCACGCGGTGCGCAGCGCATGCTGCCGGACTGTGGTGGCGTTGGCGCCGCAATCAATCGGCAGCACGTCGGCCAGTAGTTCGGCCGCGGCGGCATAGGGCACGAGCGAGGCCCACCGGGTCTCCAGATAAAGGCGTTCAGGTGCAATGTGGTCATGGATCAGTTTCCGTAGAGGTGAGATCGTTGCTGGGCCGTTCCCTCCGGCCGTCCGTGGCAAGCAATAGCGCGGGCTCTTCAGCCGGACGTCCCCGAACAGCGTATGGAAGGTGACGGGATAACTTCCCTTGCTGCGCAGACGGCAACCATCCAGATCGCGGTTTTCCCTGAGCCACAATTCCACCTGCGTCTCCACCATCGCCTGCTGCAATTTGGCTAGCAGGGTCTTCGCCTCCGACAATGACAGTCCGAGATCCTCGGCGCCTTTCGTCACCTTCACCAAATCCGCAACGGTCTCGGTCGCGATCGTCTCGCCGTCATCATCCATCATCTGCAACACCAACCGCGCCCGCATGTCGTCTTCCCGCATCGAGTTTTCAGAATGGCCGGAGTGAAAAAATCGGATGCTTGCAAAACAGCCGTTTCCGCTCTTCGGCCGTGCCGGAAACAGTGATACATAATACGGGTTAGCAATCCGAAAATCATCTGGTAAACCGCCATGATTTCGATCGAGCGTGCCGCCCATGCCGGCGCCAACGTTCCCATTTGGGAGGGTATCGATCATCTTCGAAACGACCGTGGCCTGCGCCGGAAATTCGATCAAATCACCGGATCCGGCCGCTCGCTCTCGGCTTTCGGGCATCCGGCGCGATCGCGGTGATGATGCAGCTCTCCTGGCGGCTGATCTTCTTCGACGGATCGCAACAACAGACCGGTTACATCTGCTGGTGCATGAGTATCAGATATTCGCCCTGTTGCAGGCGTTCATTCGTCTTCCGGTGTTCGAAGCGCTCTCCCAGCCAACTTGCGCGCTCCCTCAGTCTATCCAGTGCCCCGCGCAGTTCCTCCGAGCGGCCGGGATCGTCCAGCGCAGCAAGGGATTTCGTTTCGGCAGCCTCCTGCAAAAACTCCGTCGTGATCTCCAGGTCGTGCATCGTCTCATAGCCGAAGGCGTTGTTGTGCCGCCACATCCAAGCCTCGCGTCCGCCGCAGTCTTCCTTCGGACAGTCGCAGCCGCCTCCCATGCATGCCGGATAGTGAGCACCCGGTTTGACTGGCTGGCGCTCCTCCAGCCGGATCTCGTGCTCCCATAGAATGTTGAGGTCGTACTCGTAAAGGAACCGGCTGCCTTTGCGCAGCTTCAATTCGCCAAGCGTCTTGGCGGGGACCGGGCTCCCGTCTCCCACGAGCCGTACCGCGCGGCGTGAATGATGAACTGATAAAGGTGGATGCCTTCCCATCCCATTACGACCTGAAGGACGCCATGAAATTCGCGCAGGCTGATTGTCGAGAGAACCTGGACCCTGCGCCACACCATCGGGCTTACGTCTTTCAACCAGATACGGAATTGCAGGCCGAAAACTTCATCCTCTGAGGTCGCCGTGTCTCCGCGAGCTCTCGTTGTTCGTCTTGCCCTCTTCACGCTCACCAGTTCCGTCGAAATTCAATGGCGACGACATACTCCGTTCCGGCCCGCCCACAAATCCTTATGCTCCCCTACCTGTTGAAGACGATCGTCGATCTTCAGGCCGAGGGCATCAGGGATCGCAACCTCTGGCGCCTGCAGGCACTTGTGGCCGCGGAAATCATAGCGCTTGAAAAAGCCTGACCGTTGCGCGGCCAGGCTTCCTGTATTTCCGTTGATGCGCCGGTCGTGTCAGTCCAGCATCACCATATGCGCGGCGACCTGCTGCTCGAAGAATTTCGAGAAGGAAGCGATGCGCGGCGGCAGGCTCTGGTATGGCGGATAGTAGAGCGTCAGCCACAGATCCGGCGGCGCCCATCCCTTGAGGACATGCACCAGACGCCCGGTCCGCAGATGTTCCGAAATGTGAAATCCGGGCAGCATGGCCACGCCTACCCCATCCGCCGCCATATCAGCCAGAACCTCGCCATTGTTGGCGCTGAAGGCGCGCCCGGCGGCGATGGTGATGCTCGATCCGCCATCCGACAAAGCCCAGGTCTCGCTCCGGCTCTCGCCGCTATAAGCAAGGCAATCGTCGGGCGTCAGCTCGCTCGGGTGCTGCATGTCGGCAAAGCGGCTTCCCGGTGCGGCAACGAGAATACGCGGCACGACGCGGATCTTGCGCCAGATGGTGAATTTATCGGAGGGTTGCGACGAGATGCGGATCGCGAGATCGTAATCGTCGTCGACAATATTGACCAATCCGTCCGACAGCGAAATCTCGAAACTCATCTTCGGATAGATCTGCCGAAAGCCCGACAGAATGGGCGGCAGCACCGCCTTGCCGAACCATGTGGGCGCACTTATGCGCAGCCGCCCCTGATCCGCCTTGTTGGCATTGCGCACGTCCTTGCGGGCGCTCTCGAGCGCCTCGACGGCCGGCTGGATCTGCGCGGCAAACACCGCGCCATCCGTCGTCAGCGACACCTGCCGGGTCGTGCGGACGAACAATTGCACGCCGAGATCATCTTCAAGCGCCGCGATCGCACGCGTCACCGCAGCCGGGGTCATGTCGAGCTCGCGGGCGACCTGCGCGAAATTGCGCTTCTCGGCGGCGAGGAGAAAGGTTTTCAGGGCCTTGTAGTCATTCATCTCGATTATTTCACAAAACGCAATTCATTCGAGAGAAATATTGCAATTCCGAACAGCAATCAAGCCGGTTACATCTCTGTCCATCGAAACGGCAACGCCCACAGAGAAAGACACCGGCCATGATCAAGGATATCAAGGGACTGCACCACGTCACTTCGATGGCGTCGGATGCCCGCCAGAACAACCAGTTCTTCACCAACGCGCTCGGACTGCGCCGCGTCAAGAAGACCGTCAACTTCGACGACCCGAGCGTCTATCACCTGTACTATGGCGACGAACAGGGCACGCCCGGCACCGTCATGACCTACTTTCCCTTCCCGCACATGATGGCCGGCCGTCCCGGCGTCGGTGAAGTCGGTGAAACGCAGTTCTCGGTGCCGAAGGGTTCGCTGGGTTTCTGGAAGGACCGCCTGGTTGCCCAAGGCGCGAATGGTATCGAGGCCGACACAGTCTTCGGCGCCGACCGCCTCCGCTTCTCCGGCCCCGATGGAGACGGCTTCGCCCTGGTCGAGGCAGCCAAGGACAAGCGTACCCCCTGGCTTGCCGACGGCATCACCGAAGACCACGCGATACGCGGCTTCTCCGGCGCCCGCCTCAACCTGCATGACACGGCTGCCACCGCCGAACTCCTCCAGTTCATGGGCTATGAGCGCGCCGAAGTCGAAGGCGACGTCACCCGCTTCGTCATTCCCGGCGGCAACGGTGCCGACACGATCGATCTGGCCGCTCTTCCGAAGACGCCGTTTGCGCGTCAAGGTGCCGGTTCGGTCCACCACATCGCCTTTGCCGTCGAAAACCGCCAGAAGCAGCTCGAAGTGCGCAAGGCACTGATGGATACCGGATACCAGGTGACTCCAGTCATCGACCGGGATTACTTCTGGGCCATCTACTTCCGGACCCCGGGCGGCATCCTGTTTGAAATCGCCACCAACGAACCGGGTTTCGACAGGGACGAAGATACGGCCAATCTCGGCCAGGCATTGAAACTGCCGACCCGATACGAAGCCTACCGTAGCCAGATCGAACAGGAACTGGTTCCGCTCGCGGCATGATGCAGCGCGGCTAACCCCGCCACCGCAACTTTGAACAATCCGTCTTTCGAAACGGCTGCCTCAGGCAGGCAGCCGACCGCCGAAGGCATACCCGATCCCAACCGCCATACCGGCACCAAGACCTGAACCCAACCAAAGGAGTCATCAAATGTCCAAACTCGAAGTTCTCACCCCTGCAAACAGCCAGCTCATCTTCATCGACCAGCAGCCGCAGATGGCCTTCGGTGTTCAGTCGATCGACCGCCAGACGCTGAAAAACAACGTCGTCGGTCTCGCCAAGGCGGCCAAGATCTTCAACGTTCCGACGACCATCACCACGGTCGAGACGGAGAGCTTCTCCGGCAACACCTTCCCCGAGTTGCTCGGCGTCTTCCCGGAAAACGACATTCTCGAGCGCACCTCGATGAACTCCTGGGACGACCAGAACGTCCGCGACGCCCTGGCGAAAAATGCCGCCAACGGCCGCAAGAAGATCGTCGTTTCCGGTCTCTGGACGGAAGTCTGCAACACCACCTTCGCACTCTCGGCTCTCCATGATGTGGCAGACTACGAGATCTACATGGTCGCCGATGCGTCTGGCGGCACCTCGCTTGAGGCCCACAACCGCGCCATGGACCGCATGGTTCAGGCCGGCGTAATCCCGGTCACCTGGCAGCAGGTCATGCTCGAGTGGCAGCGCGATTGGGCCCGCCGCGAAACCTACGACGCCGTCACCACGCTGGTGAAGGAGCACTCCGGCGCCTACGGCATGGGCATCGATTACGCCTACACCCACGTCCACAAGGCCGCCGAGCGTGTCCAGCACGGCAAGCGCATCGGCCCGAACCCCGCCAAGTAAGCAGCAACACCGCCGCTTCCGCAGGACCAAGTCTCCAGCGGAAGCGGCTTTCGCACATCGAGGACGCTCCCATGAAACTCTATCTGCTTTCCCTTGGCGCCGGTCTTCTGGTCGGCATCGTCTACAGCCTGCTCAACGTCCGCTCTCCCGCTCCCCCGGTCGTCGCCCTCGTCGGCCTCCTCGGCATCCTGGTCGGAGAGCAGCTGATCCCCTTCGCCAAGACGCTGATATCAAAAGAACCGGTGGCGGTTTCCTGGCTCAACCAGATCAAGCCGCACATGTTTGGCCATATGCCGAAGGGCGACGTCCGCAATGACGTTGTCGTGTCTCGCCAAGATCAGACCCAGTCTGATAGCTGACACGCAAGAGGAGATTCGCCGGCGCGGGGTGTGACGTTCGTTCGTTTCAACATGCGTGGTGACATCAATTTCAACAATGAAGCCTGGAGCATCACCCATGTTCGCCGACCTCATTCTTCACCATGGTCAGTTCACCACGCTCGACCGCAGCAACCCGACGGCAAGCGCCGTCGCCATCAAGGATGGCACCTTTCTCGATGTTGGCGCCGATGCCGAGATCATGGCGCTGGCCGGTCCCGACACGAAGATCATCGACCTGAAGGGCAAGCGTGTCCTGCCCGGCCTGATCGACAACCACACCCACGTCGTTCGCGGCGGCCTGAACTTCAACATGGAACTGCGCTGGGATGGCGTGCGTTCGCTCGCCGACGCCATGGATATGCTGAAGCGCCAGGTGGCGATCACGCCGGCCCCGCAATGGGTCCGCGTCGTCGGTGGCTTCACCGAGCACCAGTTCGCGGAAAAGCGCCTGCCGACGATCGAGGAAATCAACGCGATCGCCCCCGATACGCCGGTCTTTCTCCTGCATCTCTATGACCGTGCGCTCTTGAACGGTGCGGCCCTTCGCGCTGTCGGCTATACGCGTGATACGCCCAATCCTCCCGGCGGCGAGATCACCCGTGATGCCAACGGCAACCCGACGGGCATGCTGCTCGCCAAGCCGAATGCCGGCATTCTCTATTCGACGCTCGCCAAGGGCCCGAAGCTGCCGCTCGACTATCAGGTCAACTCCACCCGCCATTTCATGCGCGAACTCAATCGTCTTGGCGTGACAGGCGTCATCGATGCCGGCGGCGGTTTCCAGAACTATCCCGACGATTACGAGGTCATTCAAAAACTCTCTGACGAGAACCAGATGACCGTGCGTCTCGCCTATAATCTGTTCACCCAGAAACCGAAGCAGGAAAGGGAAGACTTCCTCAACTGGACGTCTTCGGTCAAATACAAGCAGGGCAACGATTATTTCCGCCACAACGGCGCCGGTGAGATGCTGGTCTTCTCCGCCGCCGATTTCGAGGACTTCCGCCAGCCGCGTCCCGAGATGGCGCCGGAGATGGAAGGCGAGCTCGAGGAGGTCGTGCGCGTCCTTGCCGAAAACCGCTGGCCCTGGCGCATGCACGCCACCTATGACGAGACGATTTCTCGTTCGCTCGACGTCTTCGAAAAGGTCAACAAGGATATTCCGCTCGAAGGCCTGAACTGGTTCTTCGACCATGCCGAGACCATTTCCGAGCGCTCGATCGACCGCATCGCAGCCCTTGGCGGCGGCATCGCCACCCAGCACCGCATGGCCTACCAGGGTGAATATTTCGTCGAGCGTTACGGCCATGGCGTCGCCGAAGCGACCCCGCCGATCGCCCGCATGCTCGAGAAGGGTGTCAACGTTTCGGCCGGTACCGACGCCACCCGCGTCGCCTCCTATAACCCTTGGGTATCGCTGTCCTGGATGGTGACCGGCAAGACGGTCGGCGGCATGCAGCTTTATCCGCGTGCCAATTGCCTGGATCGCGAGACGGCGCTTCGCATGTGGACGGAAAAGGTCACCTGGTTTTCCAACGAGGAGGGCAAGAAGGGCCGGATCGAGAAGGGCCAGTTCGCCGATCTCGTGGTGCCGAGCAAGGACTTCTTCACCTGCGCCGAAGGCGAGATCTCGTTCCTGACCTCGGATCTCACCATGGTCGGCGGCAAGGTCGTCTACAGTTCCGGTGATTTCGCCAAGTATGACGAGAGCAACATCCCGCCGGCCATGCCGGACTGGTCTCCTGTTCGCAAGTTCGGCGGTTATGCCGCCTGGGGCGAGCCTGATGGTGCCGGCGCCCGCTCGCTGCGCCGCACGGCCATTTCTACCTGCGGCTGCGCCAGCGATTGCGGCGTTCATGGCCACGACCACGCCGGCGCCTGGACCTCGAAGCTGCCGATTGCAGACCTCAAGGGCTTCTTCGGCGCCCTCGGCTGCTCTTGCTGGGCAGTCTGAGGCAGACCACCTCACGCTTCGTATTGCGGGCGGATAATCGCCGCCCGCAATACAAACACAATTGCAATTTTCACAATTAAATCGAAAAGATTAGTGCAATTGTTGGCGGCAATCTTTCCGGTCAATATCGCTCCATCAGACGACAACGGCGCCGCTCGGTACGACCGGCCAGATCTAGAGGAGCAGACATGACCGCCCGTTCTCAATCCCCAACTCACCCGAGCACTTTGGTTAAAAGCTTCATTGCCGCGCCAGCAATCCGGACCGTTGCGCTTCTCGCGCTTTGCGCAGCCTATATCCAGGGCCCCGTGACCAAAATTGCCGACTTCAATGGCGCCATCGCCGAGATGGAGCATTTCGGTCTACATCCAGCCGGATTCTTTGCGGTTGCCGTGATTGCCTTCGAATTGACGGCTTCCGCCATGGTCGTTTCCGGCTTCCTGCGCTGGGCGGCAGCGCTTTCGCTCGCGGGCTTCACGCTCATGGCTACATTCATCGCGCTGCGTTTTTGGGAAATGGCGCCCGGCATGGACCGCATGATGGCGACCAATGCCTTCTTCGAACATCTCGGCCTCGCAGGCGCATTCGTCTTCGTCGCTGCAATCGATCTTGCCAAGGGAACAACCAAATGAGCGTCGCCAAAACATCCGGGGGCACTTTCGCACCCCTTGCACAGCCCGTCTTCGCCGTCCTCTGGATCGCCACTGTTCTCGGCAATACCGGCAGCTTCATGCGCGACGTCGCAAGCTCCTGGCTGATGACGGATCTCTCCGCCTCACCGGCGGCCGTTGCCATGGTTCAGGCGGCCGGCACTCTGCCGATCTTCCTCCTTGCCATTCCCGCCGGCGTGCTGACGGATATTCTCGATCGCCGCAAGTTTCTCATTGCAGTCCAGCTTCTGCTGGCGTCTGTCAGCATCTCGTTGATGGTCCTTTCCCAGACGGGCATGCTCTCCGTCAGCGCATTGATCGGGCTCACCTTCCTCGGGGGCATCGGTGCGGCCCTGATGGGGCCGACCTGGCAGGCGATCGTGCCTGAACTGGTCAAGCGCGAGGATGTAAAAAGCGCCGTCGCTCTCAACTCGCTCGGCATCAACATCGCCCGGTCGATCGGACCGGCCGCCGGCGGCCTGCTGCTCGCAGCCTTCGGGGCGGGCATCACATACGGTGCCGATGTCGCGAGCTACATCATCGTCATCGCCGCACTCGTCTGGTGGCCGCGCGCCAAGAATGCCAATGATGCGCTTCAGGAAAACTTCTTCGGCGCCTTCCGTGCCGGTCTGCGCTATACCCGCGCCAGCCGTCCGCTGCACGTCGTCCTATTGCGCGCTGCCATCTTCTTTGCTTTCGCCAGTGCGGTCTGGGCTCTGCTTCCGCTTGTTGCCCGGCAATTGCTCGGCGGTGACGCCAGCTTCTACGGTATTCTGCTTGGCGCGGTCGGCGCCGGTGCGATCGGTGGTGCCCTCGTCATGCCGAAGCTGCGGGAACGGCTGAGCGCCGATGGTCTTCTCTTGGGCGCCGCGATCATTACGGCCGCCGTCATGGGCGTCCTCTCGCTCGCTCCACCGAAATTCGTCGCGATTATCGTGCTGCTCTTCCTCGGCGCCGCCTGGATCACCGCGCTGACCACGCTGAATAGCGCCGCGCAGGCTGTCCTTCCGAACTGGGTGCGTGGCCGTGGCCTTGCCGTCTACCTCACCGTCTTCAACGGCGCGATGACGGCAGGCAGCCTTGGCTGGGGTGCGATCGGCTCTGCTGTCGGAATCCAGGCAACGTTGATCATCGGAGCCGCCGGCCTTCTTGTTGCAGGCTTCATCATGCGCCGCATCAAGCTTCCCGCCGGCGATGCAGACATGGTTCCGTCCAACCATTGGCCTGAACCCCTGGTCGCCGAACCAGTCGCCCATGACCGTGGCCCGGTCCTCATCCTGATCGAGTACCATGTCGAAAAGCAGCACCGCAAAGCCTTCCTGCATGCGCTGGACACACTCTCCCAGGAACGTCGCCGCGATGGCGCCTATGGCTGGGGTGTGACCGAAGATTCCGCTGATCCGGAAAAGATCGTCGAATGGTTCATGGTGGAATCCTGGGCCGAGCATCTTCGCCAGCACAAGCGCGTCTCCAATGCCGATGCCGACCTGCAGGGCAAGGTTCTTGCCTACCACTCCGGTCCGGACAAGCCCGTCGTCCGTCACTTCCTGACGATCAACAGACCGGGCGCGGCATAAGCAATCTGCAATGGGCGGCCTCACGGTGGCCCATTGTTTCATTTGCGGCAATGATATCGAAATTATTGATGCAATTGTGAGGCCGGGTCTTTCAGGCGAATATCGCGTCATCAGGTCGCCGACAATACCGACGCCCAGTTCACAAACCGCTGCAAAGATCGCGAGAGATCCCATGAAATTCCCCTCCCTTCCCATGCTCCTGAGTTTCAATGGCGGCTATGTCGACACGCTCGGCTTCCTTGCCCTCTCGGGTCTCTTCACCGCCCATGTCACGGGAAATTTCGTCACCCTGGGCGCGACTGCGGCCCTTGGCCTCGGCGGCGCCCTGTCGAAGCTGCTGGCGCTTCCGGTGTTTTGCCTCGTTGTCTTCCTGTCGCGTCTCGTCTGCCTAAAGCTTCAGGGCGCGGGCCGCTCGCCGATCCGGCCGATGCTCTTGGTCAAGCTCGCTCTGTTTACCGGCGTGGCGATCTACGCGCTTTATCACGGACCGTTCCATGCCGAGGAAAGCACGGTCGCCCTTCTCGTCGGCATGGCGCTGGTTTCGGCGATGGCGATCCAGAACGGTCTCCACAAGGCACACCTGCCCAAGGCGCCGCCCTCGACCCTGATGACCGGGACCACGACGCAGATCATGCTCGATCTCGCCGATCTTCTCGCCGACCCCAAGGCCGATGAAGTCGCCGCTGCCAAGGCACGGATCAGGAAGATGGCCAGCGCGGTCGTCACCTTCGCGCTGGGCTGTGGTTTTGGCGCCGCGGGCTACATGTTCGTGCCCGCCGCCGCCTTCAGCCTACCCGCCATCATCGCCGTCGTCGCTCTCTTCGCCAGCACGGCCGGCGCCGAGGCGAACTAGGTCAACCAGAGAGAATAAAGCAATGGATATCGGTAGTGAAGCCGGAGGTCTGGCCAGTCTCATCGCCCCCATCCTGAAGCCGCTCGCATCGGGCCTCGAATTCTTTGGTGTCGGCGTCATCCTCATCGGCGTGGCCGTCGCCACCATCGGATATGCCCGCGACCTGACCACGGAGGCTCGCACCGAGGCATATGATCGCTACCGTGCCAATCTCGGGCGCGGCATCCTGCTCGGCCTCGAAATTCTGATCGGGGCGGATATCATCGCCACGATCATTTCCCCGCTCACCTGGGAAAGTGTCGGCCTTCTTGGATTGATCGTCCTGATCCGCACATTCCTCAGCTTCTCGCTGGAAGCGGAGATCGACGGTCAGTGGCCGTGGTCGCGCAACGCTCAGAAAAGCTCGAGAGCCGGGTGGCAGGTTCGCACCTGCCCCCGCCAATTCTCCTGAACCCTAAAACAAAGCAGATCCTGAAATGACAAACACTCTCGAATTCGGCCTCGACACGTTCGGGGATGTCACGACTGCCAAGGACGGGCAGCTCCTCGCCCAGCCACAGGTCATTCGCAACGTGGTCGAAGAGGCCGTCCTCGCGGACCGGAATGGCATCGACTTCTTCGGTATCGGCGAGCATCACCGCAAGGACTTCGCAGTATCGGCTCCAGAGGTCGTTCTGTCGGCGATTGCTGCACGCACCGGGCGCATCAGGCTCGGGTCGGCGGTTACGGTCCTCAGTTCGGACGATCCGATCCGGGTTTTCCAGCGCTTCTCGACGCTTGATGCGGTTTCAAACGGACGAGCGGAAGTCATTCTTGGCCGTGGCTCGTTCATCGAATCCTTTCCGCTCTTCGGCCATGACCTGTCGAAATACGAGGAGCTGTTCGAGGACAAGCTGGATCTCTTCTCCCAGCTCGTCACCAAGGACGTGATCAACTACAAAAGCGACTGGCGAGCGCCGCTCGAGGATCAGATCGTCTATCCTCCGATCGCCGAGGGCCAGTTGAAGACATGGATCGGTGTTGGCGGCAGCCCCGAATCCGTCATCCGCGCGGTACGGCATGACATGCGCTTGATGCTCGCCATCATCGGCGGCGATCCGCGCCGGTTCGTGCCCTATGTCGATCTCTATCGGAAGGCTTCAGAACAGGCCGGACGGCCCGTCCGCGAGATCGGCGTGCATTCGCCCGGCTATATTGCCGAAAGCGACGAGCAGGCCCGCCGTGACCTCTTCCCGCATTTCAAGAAGATCCGCGATCGCCTCGGCCGCGAGCGCGGTTGGCCGCCGGTCACGGAGCGGGATTTCGACAATGAGATCGAGCATGGATCGCTTTACGCCGGCTCCCCCGCAACGGTCGCGAGGAAGATAGTCAAGCTCGTCAGAACGCTCGGGATTTCCCGCTTCCAGATGAAATATTCGGCCGGGCCGATGGAGCATGAGAAACTGATGAGCAGTATCGAGCTTTACGGAACCAAGGTCATCCCGATGGTCCGTTCGCTGCTCTCTCAGGCTGAGGCCCAGGCATAGGTGGGGGAACAAACATGTCCGAGGAATTTTCGCGGAAGATCCAGGCCGAAGAGCTGCAGATCGTCGATTCAGAGGGTAAGGCCAGGATTCGGTTGTCGGCAATTGGCGGCACGCCATCGATCGAGCTTTTGAAGCCTGACGGTGCAGGGGCGGCCTCCCTCACGCTCGACGGTAATGGTCGGCCATCGCTCTCGCTCAGCAACGTGGCGCCCGACGGCCCAACGGCCGTTCTCGAGATCGATGACAAGGGTGCTCATATCAAGTTCGATCGAGAGGGAGGGGCTTCGACCTATCTTTTCCTGAACAATGCCGGTGGTTCCGGCGTGGTATTCTACGATGCGCAAGGCGAACGGCGATTGAGCCTGATCGTTGGGGCCGACGGCAAGATCGCCATCAACCCTTCTCCTTTGACTGCCCGATAGGCTGCGTAGCCCGGTTGCCGGTGGCGCCGGGCTACGCGACAGACGACGCTTTGGGATTTAGCCTGTGGATTTCACGGGATGGATCATGTCCCGGGCATAGGCGAGGCCGATGCCATATCCGCCGGCACGGGCTTCGACGATGGCCCTTGCGTCGGCATAGGTTTCCTTGCGCGTCCAGTCGCGTTGAAGCTCCAGAAGGACCTGCAGCCAGGAGGTCATGGTCGCGCCCGCGGCCTCCATCCGACGAAGCGCCAGCGAATGGCCGTCATTCGTCACCCCGCCGCAGGCATCCGCGACGACCGAAACGTCATAGCCGTCCGCCAGCGCGGAAAGCACGGTGAAGGAGACGCATGCCTCGGTCAGAAGTCCCGATACGAGCAGTTTCTTCCGCCCGGTGTTCTCGACCGCGGCCCTCACCGCCGCATCCTCCCAGGCGTTCATGCTATGCCGTTCGAGACTTGCAACACCGGGCAGGAATTCCTGAACCGCCGGCATCAGGGGGCCGCTATAGACCGCCGATGCGGATGTGGAGACCACGATCGGCAGATTGACGGCGCGCGTCGTTTTGGCGAGCGCAATCACGTTGCCGAGGAGAGCCTGCCGGTCGATGGAGCCTACCTCGAAGGCAAGGCCCGCTTGTTGATCGACCATCAGAACGGTCGGCTGCGTCGGCGTGAGGAGGGAAGGCATCGTCAACTTAACGAAGCGTGGATGCCGATGTGGGATGACGGGGCCATGATAGACCGCGACCCACTCAACCCCGCCACCGCTTTCCCGCCGAGATCATCGCCCACGCGGTGTGGCTCTATTTCCGTTTTCCTCTCAGCTTGCGGATGGTCGAGGACGTGCTGGCGGCACAAGGGATTATTGTCTCGCACCAGACGGTCCGGCTGTGGGCTGAGAAGTTCGGTCGCGCCTTCGCCAGAGAGATTCGCCGTCGCTCAGTCGGTCGGCTGGGAGACAAGTGGCACCTCGACGAGGCCGTCGTTTCGATCGGCGGCAAGAAGCACTGGCTCTGGCGCGCCGTCGATCAGGATGGTTTCGTCCTCGACGTTCTGGTTCAAAGTCGTCGCAACGCCAAGGCAGCCAAGCGTCTGATGAGCAAGCTGCTGAAGAGCCAGGGCCGCCCGCCGCGGGTGATGATCACCGACAAACTCACGTCCTATGACGTCGCCAGGCGCCAGATAATGCCAAGTGTCGAACATCGTTCGCACAAAGGCTTGAACAATCGGGCAGAGAACTCCCACCAGCCATTCCGGCGACGAGAACGGATCATGAAACGCTTCAAGTCACAGCGACATCTACAGCGCTTCGTCTCAATCCACGATCCGATCGCTAACCTCTTCCACATCCCCCGACACGACATCTCCTCCAGCCATCATCGCGAACTGCGTTCAGAGGCGATGAGCCTGTGGGCAGAAATCGCGCGGATGTGAACCGTCGTGATGCAAGCGGCCTGCTATTGCCTCGTGCCCATTAAGTTTACGATGCCGTATCATCAAGCGTCATGCTCCTGCATCAGCCTCCGAACAAGCTCGGCTTGCCTTCGCACGCCGATCTTGGCGAAGATATGGCTGAGATGCGCCCGGACCGTCGCGGGCGTGATGCCAAGCCGGGCTGCGGCGGCGGTGCGCCCGTCGCCTTTGAGAATCTCAAGAGCCACGTCGGCCTCCGCTTTCGTCAATCCGAACCGCGCGCGAAGGAATTCTTTCGCTTCGACCGGTTGGATGTCGAAGGTTCTGATCACGGATGAGCCAATGAAGATAGCGGCCGTTGCTTTGCCCTGGTTCCGCTTGCGTTCTTCGGTTCCATTCATAGGGAGGACATGCGCAAACAGAGGTGGGGCGGACGATCCTGTTAGGCGAACCGCCAGACCCGACTTGCCGAGCTTTGTCTCGTCGCGTGCCGCCAACCGGATTGCCTTTCGCAATTCCTGCGTTGCCGGCGGCATCCTGGCACTGAGGACACCGCCTGTCCCGTGCAGGGTTGCGCCGTTTTTAAACATCTGCTCCGCTAAGCGGTTCGCATGGACAATCCTGCTTTCGTCATCTGTCAGTATGACACTGCAAGGGCGCATCCAGCGCATCGGTCATTCGGCCGTATTCGACCGTGCGGGCTTCGAGCACGTTGCTGATCGTGACCGCGCGGCGCAGATGGGGCAATAGAAGCGTCCCGATTTCGACCTCCCGGTCGGTGACAACCCCTTGGGATTGATGGCGTGCGACCACGATCTCGGAGAAACGCGATGGGCTATACATTAGGAAAAGGTGCATGATGTCGACGATGCCGAGCGGGTTCAAGCATCGTTCCACATATGCCGAGCCGGCCAGATATTCCGGCGATAGCTGCCGCGAAGCCACGAACGGCTCGTTGATCGAGGGGCCTCTGGCGAACCATTCGTTCAGCCGAGCGTGGATCTCGGGAATATGTTTCTTACGCTCTTCGAGCCCGAATTCACTCCAGCCGATGCTTTTGTCGATGAGAAGACGGTTCGCATGGAGATCATTGAGAGACAGGATGACAGATTCACCAGACATCGCCTGCATGATTTCGGCAAGCGTCCGTTCCCAATGCGAGGGATCGAGCGCGCAATCGTAAATGGACCCTATCAGCTGCGAAAGACCGTTTGAGGAAACGGCCTGGCCCTGAGGTCGTTTGGGCGAAGCTGGAGACCCACTCACGATCCACCCAACAAGAATGGTTTGGTCCAGCACTCGTCAGGAAGGTGGGTCGTCTGTTGGAAGCATTGCATCGTTCCACTCACCTCCGCTCCCCGGGCATCCCGATCGCGCTCAGATTCTACAACCTCAAGTGACAATATAGAACGAACGTCCGATGCGCAAATCCGCTGCTTGTGGAACCAATGAGCGGCGGAATCGAAAATCCCGGATCAAGCCGTGATGGCAGTGATCGATTGTCGACTTAACACAAGCGAGGAGAATTTCACGATGACATATGCGATCTCGCGGTGCGAAAAAATCGTTCACTTTCATTGTTTATCGATGACGCTGGCTGCGGTCTCTCTCCTGATCGCATCCGGAATCGCCTACGCGTTCGCCGTATACGGTGCGATCGGAGAAAAATACAATGCACTCGGTGGCCCAGGCGGCGTCATGGGTCAGGCTTTGAGCGACGAGGCGGACGCGCCTTATGGCGGACGTTTCAACAATTTTCAGAACGGCGCAATCTATTGGCATCCGTCGATCGGAGCTTTTGCCGTCTGGGGCGACATCAGCACGAAATGGAACGAATTCAACCGGGTGGAATTCGGCTACCCGATCACCGACGAGCTTGGCACGCCCGACGGTCGCGGCCGCTTTAATCATTTTCGGGCCCTCCAGGTCGAGGGAGCACCCGAAGCATCGATCTACTGGACATCGGAAACCGGCGCGCATGCCACCTATGGAGCAATACGTGACAAATGGGCCAGACTCGGTTGGGAGACTTTTCTCGGGTATCCGATCACCGACGAGTCCGGCACGCCGGACGGCGTAGGTCGCTTCAACCACTTCCGCCGTCTCGACAATGGCGCGGAAGCGTCGGTCTATTGGACATCGCAGACCGGCGCATACGCCGTCTATGGCGCCATACGCGAGAAATGGGCCCAACTCGGCTGGGAAACGTTCCTCGGCTATCCGATCACCGATGAATCCGGTACGCCGGATGGCGTTGGCCGCTTCAACCACTTCCGTCGTCTCGACAACGGCGCGGAAGCGTCGATCTACTGGACGCCCCGGACCGGCGCCCGCGCTGTCTGGGGCGCCATCCGCGACAAATGGAGTTCGATGGGTTGGGAGCGAAGCGAGCTCGGCTATCCCGTCAGCGACGAGTATCAGGATGGCAGCTATCGCCGCAGCGACTTCGAGAAAGGTTTTATCCGCTGGTCGCCGCAGGGCGGTGCCGAGGTAATGAGCTATGGGGGTAATGCCGGCCAGGGCGGGTCCGAGACCTGTCTGCAGGGATATGTCTGGCGAGACAGTCGTCCGGGCGACACCGTGTGCGTGACGCCGCAGTCGCGCGTAGTAGCGGCCGCTGAGAACGCAAAAGCGGCGTTCCGGCGTGAGCCCGGCCCTCGGGACGGAGTATATTGGTGTCTCCCCGGCTTTGTGTGGCGAGAGGCCTATGACGGAGACACCACCTGCGTTCCGCCACATGCCCGCGATCGGGCGAGGACGGAGAACACTCTTGCCCGTTCCAGAACCGTCACTGGGGGCAAAGAATGGAATGTGGAAGGCGAGCATACACTCGAGGTGGGCATGGTCGCGACCCGCGAGGCCTGGGCCGACCGTAACTATGGATCCACTTGTGGGCGCCTCAGCCCCTTGCCAGGACCTATGAGCGGCATGATCGGCTGGGGGCAGGCGGAAATCGGATGGCTCGGCGAGAACTGTATGGCTTTTGTGACGGAAAGGGCTGTTCAATTCGACCGGGCGCTGATCGGTCAGCTGGCTGGCAAGATACAGATTCACAGCGTAGTCCTCAGCTACGAGGAAGCTGAAGCGCCGTCCTGCCCTCTCGTTGCCGGATACAGCTACCGGTGCTGGCAAAACGGCGACGGGAACTACGAGGTAAAGCAGAACGGCTGTGTCGTGGTGCATGTGCCGTCAGTTGACTGGGAGAGGAACGGCGGAGCCTATCCTGGTCGCATTCCATATTCCCAGGACTATCTGCAACCCATAACGAGGATTGACAATCGTCACTGGGATGTCACTTCGCCGGTTTCGTGGCAACTTTCCAGCCCGACACCGCCCCTCGGTGGGTCAAGCGGCTTCGGACTGCTTCTGAGCGGCTGGCCCAGCATCCAGGATCTTACCGCGCAGGACGACACCGTCTGTGTCTCCGATATCATAAACGTCGCCTTGACGATCAGCTATACGGTGCTTCCGCAGGGCGAATTTCATCCGCCGAACTGACCGTGTGTGGCCACGTCCGCTTGCAAACGGATATATTCGCATGATGAGAAGGTTACGATGAGGAAGGTCGGTGCGGCTTCGCCTCGGCCTTTTTGTCGTTTCCATTCACCCGCTTGCTGGCGAGCTCGGCCATGCCGTCGTTCTACGCTCTGTGTCTTCTTCATTGAACAAGTACACTGGAGGTGCCAGCCGCCGCAGGGCAAATGTTCTTTGCAGGGTCAGATTCGACCCCGCGACGCTAACGTCGCAAATCGCGAAACAATTTCGGTGTTTTATCAAAAAGGCAACGCTTGTCTGCGGTTCGAGTTGGTTCAAGGCGAACGTGTGGCACAGAGGCTCTGCCCGGCATTAGCGGCAGCGATCAAAATTGTCCGTTCCGAGCAAGAGCATGTCAATGCGTGCTATAATTTCGGCTTTCCGCGTGCGGCAAGCTTGAGCGCGATCAGAAAAACAAGCGCCACTGACAGCATGAATATCGCCCCCGACATCGCATAGATCGTCGGCGAGGCCCCGGCGTTCATCTTGCCGAACAGGACGACCGGCAGCGTGTTCTGTAGGCCGGCAAGATAGAAAGATCGTGTGAACTCGTTGAGCGAGAGCAGAAACGAGAAGATGAAGGCACTGACAAGGCCAGGACGGATCAACGGCAACGTGACGTCGCGAAACTGCCGCCAGCGGCTGGCGCCGAGGTCGGCGGCCGCCATCAAGTAGGACGGCTTGACCGCCGCAAAACTCGTCAGGATGACGATAAAGGCGAAGGGCATGGCCCAGAGTAGATGCCCCGCCGTCACGGTCAGCATGGAGGCCCTGATGCCGATGCGAGTAAAGACCGTTGATAGCGCAAGACCTTGGATCACGCCCGGCACGAACATCGGCAGGATGACGGTGAGAAACCAGGCAGTGCGGCTTCTATGGAGCTCGAAATAGGCGAGCGCTGCGGCAAGAGACAACAATGTCGCGAGCACCGCAGTCAGGGTGGCTATCATCGCCGATTGCTGCAACGCGGACACAAGGGCCTGCTCCTCGGGGAGCGAGACATACCATTTCAGCGTGATGTCCCAAAGGTTCGGCAGACCGGGCTGCAAGGCGGGATTGAACGAGACTGCCAGTAGGTAGAGCGGCGGCGCGTAGATAACGATGAGCCCGGCAATCGTTAGTACCCAGATCAGGAAACGGTTCGCTCTGCCCTCCGAATGCGCCGTCATGTGCGATCCTCGAACAGGGAGGCAAGGCCGAACAGGCGATTGCCGATCAGGACGAGCGCGAAGATTACGGCCAGCACGACGGTGGAGATAGCAAATGCGAGCGGAAAGTTCGCAACGCGCATAACGTCGTTGATCATCACCGAGATAATGGTGGCGCCGGCGCCGCCCAGCATCTGCACTTCAGTAGAGGAGCCGGCGACCATGACGAATACGAACAGAAAGCCGGCGAATATGCCCGGCATGGTGAGCGGTATCATGATCGTCGTCAGCGTCTTCCAGAAACCAGCCCCGAGGTCGCGGGCGGCGGCCAGCACGGTCGTGTCCAGCCGGCGCATCGAGAGCAACAGCGGAAAGGTCGCAAACGGCAGGTAGGAGGCGACGAGGCCGATGAGGACGGCAAAGTTGCTGAACAGCAGCCAGTCGATCGGCGCCGTGGTCAGCCCAAGCTCTTGGAGACCGGTATTGACGACACCGGTGCGTCCGAGCACCAGGCGCCAGGAAAAGGAACGGATGAGATAGGATGTGAAAAAGGGGATCGTCATCAGCGCGAGCAGGATGATGGCGAGCCTGCGGCCGGCGAGGAAATGCACTGCATAAGCCGAAGGATAGGCAATCAGCAGGCAGAGCAGCGCTGCGCCCATTGCTTTCGCGAGCGTCGAAAGAATGACCGTCCAGCGCCCGGCATCAAAGATTGCGACGTAGCCGGCAAAGCTGAAATCCGGCTTGATCCAGTAGGTCGAGGCATCCCAGGTCCAAAAGCTCCATGTGACTACAACCGCCAGCGGCGCCAGGCCGAAGACGATGATGGTAAAAAGCGGTAGTGAAATCAGCGAAAGGGCAGCAGAGCGGAATGGGTGGAGCATGTCTGAACCTTGGCTGAGGGCTGTTCGCGGCAGCAAGGCGCCGCGAATGGTCTGGTCTGATCGAATAGCTGCGGTCAGGCGTTACGCAGCTTCTGCCACCACTCCTCATAAAGCTGAAAATTATCCGGCCGGCAATTCTGCCAGTAGACCTTGCCGGCGAACTTGGCCTTCACATGGTCGCCGAGCGCTTGAACATCCTCCGGCTTGTATTCGTCGGAATGCACTTTGGCGTATTCGACATTCTTGTCAGTCGGAACCAGATAACCGCGCGCTTTGCCAAGCTCGCAGCCATAAAGACCGCCGAGCAGGCCATCGACGAACTTATGAGCGGAATCAGAGACGCCACGGTCACCGGCGCCCTTCAGGAGAACGCTGTTGTTACCCCAGCCTTCGTAGCCTTCGACGGGTGCTGCATATTCGACCTGCAGACCACGCTTGCGCCCCTCGTAGACGATCGGCTCCCAGCCTGTCATTGCATCGACTTCCTCGTCGGCGACGAGCTGAACACCCTGTTCCCAGCCGTTCCAGAAGGTACGGAACTGCCCGTCCTTCTTGTGTTTGATTAGAAATTCCATCACCAGCCCGAGTTCGGATTCCGTCAGGTTGCCGGGATCGGTGATCGGCTTGTTCTCGCTTTCCTTCAGATACATGGCCGTGAAGACTGCACTGTTGATCCAGGCGTCCTCCATCGCGACGCGACCCTTCAGCTTGGGATCGAAGATCGCGCCGTAGCTATCGACCTTGCCGAGCTTGTCGGGCCGGTAGATGATCGAGTCGGCATTGACGACGGTCGGAATGCCGTATTGTTTGCCGTCGTGCTTAAGATAGGGGATGTCCTTGGCCCATTGCCAGACACTCTCGTAGTTGGAGATTTTCGAAAGGTCCCAGGGAATGATTGCCCCCTGGCGCGCCAGTTCCTTTTCCGCTCCACCCTGGAAGCCCCCGACATCGAAGAGGTCGTTGGCATTGCCCGCTGCAAGGCGCGCGACGACCGGGCCGACATCATTGCCGTTGTCGGTGAATTCCGGGTTTACGCCGACCTGTGAAGCGAATTCCTGCCACTTGTCGCCGATGTCCAGCGTCGCCGTCGCCCAGAAGGCAACCGTGTCGGCCGCCTGCGCCCGCCCGGCAAGGCCGAGGCCACCGAGCGAAAATGCCGCGGCACCCGCTCCCATAAGCCCCAGGAACTGGCGGCGCTGCACGTTGCTGGCATTGGAGGATAAAAGCCTGTCATATCGTTTTGTCATCGTCATTCCCCTTTTTGTTAGGTCTTTCGATTGTCGTTCTGTCTCTCCTGTGACGCGGGCTAGGCGCCGCCGGCCGCGATCAGCACTGCGGCGTCCGGCCTGAGATAGACGGAAACGCGCGTGCCCGGCGGCTGCGGTTCGAGATCCGGGTCCAGGGCCACCAGCACTGACTGTCCATCGGCAAAGGCGAGCCTGACGTCGCGATGCAGCCCGCGGAAGGTCGTTTCCGCCAGCGTAAGTTCCAGTTTGGCGGCGGTTCCCGATGGGTCCGGAACGAGCGACAGACGGTCGGGCCTGATTGCCACGAGGCTCGCCTCCGGGTCGATGGGTCCGGCGATCCGGATCGGAAGGCGCTGGCCCGCGACCAACGCTTCATCCTTTCCGTCGTGAACATGGACCGCCTCCGGCCGTAGCAGGGTATCGATGCCGACGAAGCGAGCGACGAATGCATTGGCTGGCGTGCGGTAGAAGGCTGCCGGCGTATCCACCTGCGCGATCCGCCCGCCGTGCATGACGGCCATGCGGTCCGACAGGCTCACGGCTTCGTCCTGATTGTGGGTGACGAGGACGAAAGTCGCGCCGGTTCGCTTGTGCAGGCGGCCGAATTCATCGCGCATCTGCTGGCGCAAGCGCTCGTCGAGCCCGGTCAGCGGCTCGTCCAGCAGCAGGATACCGGGTTCCATGACCAGAGCGCGGGCAAGCGCCACACGCTGCCGCTGGCCGCCGGAGAGAAGGTTGACGTCACGCGGGCCAAAGCCGGAAAGTTCGACAAGCTCGAGGGCTTCGTTGATCTTGGCGTCGAGCTTGCCGCCCGACATGCCCTTCAGTTTCAGACCGTAACCGATGTTCTGCGCGACGGTCATGTGCGGAAAAAGACCGAGGCCCTGGAAGACGGTATTGACGGGGCGTCGATTTGCCGGGACTGCGCCGATGTCTTTGCCGTCGAAGGCGATGCGTCCGGACGTTGGCGTCTCGAAACCGCCGATCAGCTTCAGCAGCGTACTCTTTCCGCAGCCTGACGAGCCAAGCAAGGTAAAGAACTCGCCAGCGGCGATAGACAGCGACACACTGTCAACGGCGGTGACCGGCCCGTAGCTTTTAACGACATCATCGATTTCGATCGATATGGCCATGTCAGCGCGCCATGCGGCTCCCTTCGCGGATCACGAGAATGCCGGTTTCCGTCATTTCGATGACCTGGTTTTCGAGCACCAGCGTCGTCGCTGTTGCCTCCTCGACGATAGCAGGCCCTTCGAGCCTTTCGCCGGCCGGCAGCCGGCTGCGGTCGAATACTGGGCAGGCCAGCCAGCCGCGCGCGGTGCCGAAATAGACGTTTCTCGTTCCGGTGCGGCCCGCCTCGAGGCTGCGTCCGGCTCGCGGAATCTTCGGCAGTGCTATTACAGGCCCGCTGAGCACGGCTTCGAGGTGCAGCGTGGTGATCTCGATCGCTGAGTCCGGCAGGCGGAAGGAATAGGCCTTTTCGTGGGCGGTATGGAAACGGTCGGCGAAAGCGGCTGCATCATCCCCGCGCCGGAAGAGCGTAAATACGCCGTGCTCCTGGCCGCGATAGCGCGCCTCGACGCGGTAGGTGAACTGGATCGCGGCATCCCGGCCTTTGGCGAAATAAGTGATGGCCTCCTCTTCCATTTGTGAGAAGCGGCGGCTCAGCTCGCTTACCGCCGCGTCATCAAGAGGGTAGAACCATGTCGCTCGGAAATCGGCGCGGGGCTCGGCTGCGAGCATGCCCCAGGCTGAGAAAATGCCCGGATGCGGTGGCACCACCGTCGCCTTGACGCTGAGATCGCGACCGAGCCGTGCAGCAAGCGCCGGGCCGGCGCCGCCGCTGATGACGAAGGCCGCGTCGCGCGGGTCATGGCCGCGCTGAACGGTTACGAGTTTCAAGGCGTTGATCATGTTGGCATGAGCGATCTCGATGATCGCCATCGCCGCATCCTCCGCTGACATGCCGAGCGGATTGGCGACGGTGGCAATCGCCTGTTCCGCCTTTGCCTTGTCCAGCGCCATGGTGCCGCCGGCAAAGTTGGCCGGATCGAAGATCCCGACGGTCAGGATAGCATCCGAAAGCGTCGGTTTCGTCCCGCCGCGCCCGTAACATGCCGGCCCCGGCGTAGAGCCGGCGCTGTGCGGCCCGACCCGCAGCGCACCACGTTCATCGATCCAGGCGATGGACCCGCCACCGGAGCCGATCTCGACGATATCGACGACCGGGACCTGCACAGCGTGCCCCGGCTTGATACGGGTATGTTCCAGACGATATTCGGCGTTGAGCGTGGGCCTGCTGTCATGGATCAGCGAGCATTTTGCCGTCGTTCCGCCAACGTCGAGCGAAAGGACTTCCCTCTCACCGATCGCGGCGCCGATGCGCGCAGCACCCGCAATCCCGCCGGCCGGCCCGGATTCCACCAGGGTGAGTGGGCTGCGGGTGGCCTGGTCAAAGGTGGAGATGCCGCCGTTAGACTGCATGGCGTAATAGGGGCAGGTCAGATCGCGATCGGTCAGCGCCGCTTCCAGCCGCGCAAAATAGTGCCGGATGATCGGCTGCACATAGGCGTTGAGCACGACGGTGTTCGACCGTTCATATTCGCGCCATTGCCGCGAAACCTCGTGACTGGCGCAAACCGTCAATTCCGGAAGCGCATCGGCCAGGATATCGGCACACAAGATCTCGTGCTCGGGATTGGCGTAGCTGTGCAAAAACAGCACGGCGATCGCTTCCACCTGCTGTTGGCGACAGCTTTGGATGATCGGGCGCAGATCGTCCAGTTCGACGGGCGTGAGGACGTTGCCGCTTGCGTCGATGCGCTCTCGCACCTCAAAGCGCAAATGGCGTGGGACGAAAGGTTCGGGACTGTGGAACTGCAGGTTATAGAGGTCAGGGCGATTGCCGCGTCCGATCTCCAGGACGTCGCGAAAACCTGCTGTCGTGACCAGCGCGGTGCGCACGCCTTTGCGCTCGGTGATGGCGTTGATGACCGTCGTGCCGCCGTGGGCAAAGAACGTCACGTCGCGGGTCCGCAGCCCATCCCGCTGCTCCGACATCGTGATCGCGGCGAGAACGCCGAGGGACTGATCGTCGACACTCGTCAGGCTCTTTGCGGTAAATAGCCGGCCTGTTCGCTCGTCATAGCCGACGAGGTCTGTGAAGGTTCCCCCGACATCGGTCGCCAGCCTGATCATTCCGCTCTCCTGCGATATTCATAAGCCTCAACGGCCGCTTGTTCCGTTACGAAACCATTGTCGAGGTCCTGCTCGATCAGTTGAACCTCACGCTCAAGCGGGTCGCCCCAGCCGCCGCCGCCGCCGGTGACGATGCGCAACACATCGCCTTGTTTGAGATCGATATGGGCCGCGCGGCCGTATTCGTTGCAATCCACAGCCTTAGACTTGACCACCTGCAGCACGTTCGCCGAACCTGGGTGGCCGCCATTCATTCCCCAAGGAAGGGTCCTCGTGCGGCCGAAGCTGCAATAGGCTGATGCGTCCTGCGATAGGATCTCGTATTCGCGCACGATACCGAAGCCGCCGCGCCTTCGCCCCGCCCCGCTGCCCGCCTGGATGTTGAAACCGTAACGCTTGACGAGCAGCGGATATCGGGCCTCGATCACCTCGACCGAATAGTTATAGGTATCGCCATCGGTCAGCGCGATCACCGCGTTTGCCCCATCACGATCCTCGCTCGCGCCCCAGCCGCCATGCTGGGGCTCGATATGGATGAAGGGCTGGTCGTGGGCATCCTTGCCCGAGACATAGACGACGCAGAGGCTGGAATAAGAGCCGGCCGAAAAACGTGAGGGCATCAGCGGCGCAAGTGCCTTCCAGACCAATTCCGACGCGTGGACCGAACCCTCGTAATACCAGCCGGTGGGTGAGGGCTTTTGTGCGGTGAAGATGGTGCCGGCCGGCGCGACGACCTTCAGCGGGCGGAACCAGCCTTCGTTCGATGGCGCCTGCGGACCGACAAGCGCCTTTATGATGGTACGGCATGCCGATTCCAGCGCGCCTCTCGCGCAGTTGATCGGCCCTGCCACGGCCGGTGGGCAACCGGTGAAGTCCGCAGTGATACTGTCGCCCGTGATCGTGACCGCGACCTTCACCTCGATGGGGCCGTCACTGACGCCGTCGCCATCAATGACATCAGTCGCGTGGTAGGTGCCGTCGGGCAGGGCGGCGATCGCTGTGCGACTTTGTTTCTCGCTGACGGCGATCAGGTTTACGAAAGCCGCCTTGACAATGGCGCTGCCATACTTGCCGGTAAGTTCCGACATTCGCCGCGCCGCGACCTGCACCGTGGCGATCTGCGCGGTCAGGTCACCAAGGGCGATTTCGGGGAGCCGAACGTTCTCGCTGATGATATGGATCAGCTCCGAAGAGACGACGTCGCCACGAACGATCTTGACACCCGGCAGGCGCAGGCCCTCCTGGAAGACCGAGGTTGCATTCGGCGCAAGGCTGCCCGGAACAGAGCCGCCGACATCGAGAAAATGCGCGACGTTGATCGCATAGGCGACAATTTCTTTGGCGACAAAGATGGGCTTGACCACAGCAAAGTCACAGGCATGCGTGCCGCCGGCATAGGGATCGTTGGTCAGCAGCACGTCGCCGTCGGCCATATCTCCATCGTAGCGGGAGATCAATGCCTTGACCTGCGCGCCGAACGTACCGGTAAACAGTGTAATGCCGTTCATTTGCGCGACCAGTTCGCCCTCCGCGGTCAGGAGGCCGCAGGCGAAATCCAGCACTTCGTAGATGACCGGGCTCATGCTGGTGCGGGCCATGACGATGCCCATTTCGTCGACAGTCGCTGCAAGCTTACCCTCGATGATTTCCTGGGTGACGGGATCGATGGGATCTGGAACAAAAGTCATCTTGCTCACGTATCGCTGCATGGATTGGCAGGCACAGAGTAAGCGTCATTGCTCGAGGTTGGATAGCCTGTCAGACGGGTAGGAAGAGTTCGAAGCGCCCTACCCGTTCGGGTAGGTCAGCCCGGCCAGAACGCCCCGATCCCGCGCGACGTTGACCGCAGCGAGGCGGGTGCTGACGTTGAGCTTGGCGTAGATGTTGCGCAGATGGAACTTCACCGTATTGTCGCTCATGTCGAGCTTGCGACCAATCTCTTTGTTGCTGAGGCCAGTGCTCAGCAGTTCCATCACACCCCGTTCCCGATCGGTGAGTCCACTGTCTGGCTGAACCTCGGCTGCATTCTTGCGGCCGAAACCGAGGCGACTCGGCCAATCCTCACCGAGGGATTGTGCCAGCCGCCGTCCGACGATGTCAGGCGTTGACACGTCAGAAGCGAGTGCGCGAAGTGTGTCGACAAAGCCTACCCCCTCGATGCATAGGAGCGCTCTGTAATCTCCGAGCGAGAGACCAAGGACGAGGTCGCCGAGCCGGGCGGCAGCTTCGTCCTTCCGGCCTTCGGCTACCATGAGGCCCACATCCAGCAGCGCTAGTTCGATCGCGCGCGGTACGTTCGGCTTGCGGACCTGCCGGACGATCAGTTGTGAGAGGCATCCGCGGGCACTGACGAAGTCGCCGAGCGCAAGGTGGATGCGTGTCCAGAGCAGAGCCGGGACTGTGCCGCGCGGATGGATGGCGAGGTCGTTCGCTCTGTCTAAACCCACCGATTTGCGCCCCATGCCCTTGGCATCGGCGTATCGCATCGCCTGCTCTATATCGCCGAAGGCAAGCAGGAGCCTGACACGCTCTCCTTCGACCAGCCATGTCAGACGGTCGAAGCCACGGCGGCCAGCGGCGGCATGAACCCGATCGATGGCGGCATGGGCTGCGACCTGATCACCCTTGAGAAGCAGGACGCGCTGCTGTGCCAGGAAGCCGGCGGCTAGCAAATCGAACCAGGTATCGTGGCGTTCGAGATGTGGCAACGCCCAGTCGAGCATCGCCTCAGCCGTATCCTCGTGGCCGTTCATCGACAGCAACTCCGCCTTTAGGACCTGGCCCACCGCATCGAGATCGCTTCCGACGCCGATATTCCGCTGCGCTTCAGCGATCAATCGGTTATAGGCCTCGGCCGCCTTGGCACAGTCTCCACTGAAATAGGCGGCCTGGCCAACATGGGTATAAAGATGCATGGCGCCGAAATCGGCATTGCCGTCGCGGAAGGCGTGAATGGCGAGGTGCCCGTAATGCAGCGCCCGTTCCAGGTCGCCGCGGATGAGGCAATTGTAGCAGAGCATGTTAAGCGCAAGGGCCCTGTGGATCAGTTCCATTCCCTCGCGCTTCGTCAGGTCGTCCTCCAGCGCCGAGAGATCCGTATTGCTGGCCGAACGATCGGTGTAAAGCGAGAGCAGTATGCGCACGACCCTCAGATCGGCGGCCAGCGCCTCACTGCTCCGCGCTATGCCGTGTTCGGCGATCGCGAGGTAGTGATTGGCTGCGTCGAGCTGACCCGCCTTTGCGCTGACGACCGAAAGACCGAGCGTCGTCAGCGGGAAGCGGCTGAGATCGATCTCGGCGGCCTTATCAATGATCGCCTGAAACATGGTGGTGCCGCCCCGGGTCGTGGCGTAGACCCTCCGCCAGCCCCCCGCAGCCTCGACAATGCGCGCAGCAAGATTGGCCTCGCCGCTCAAAAGCGCGTGTCGCACGGCACTGTCGCAATCACCTTGCTGTTCGAACCAGCGGGCAGCCCTCTGCAGCGTGACCCGCGTATCGACATCTTGACGTTCGGCCTCTTCCTTGAGGAACGCACTGAAAACCGGATGATAGCGGATCCAGCCGCCCTGGCCGCTCAGGACGGCGATCGGGAGCGCCAGCCTGGCGAGATCCTGAAAGGTAGCCGAAACGTCAGCCTCGTCGCTGATGGCTGAGACCAGTTCGCGATTGAGTGCCGGCAAGGCCGCCGTCTCGATCAGGAAACGCCTTGTGCGTGCCGGCAGATTCGCGAAGACCTGTTCGGAAAGGTAGCTGCCCATTTCCGCCGTTCCGGCGTCAAAATAGGAAAGGATCGCCTCCGCCTCGATATTGTCCGTCACCAGCACCCGCACCATCTGCAGCGCCACCGCCCAGCCTTCGGTGCGTCTGTTGAGGCTGCCAATCTGGTCGGCAGTCAGCGCGATGCCGTTACCAGCGAAGAATTCTTCCGCTTCCACGTCCGAAAACGCCAGCTCGCTGACGCCGACCAGTTTAAGGTCGTTGTTGAGCCGCAGGGACGAGATGGGAAAACGCGGAGCGCTTCGGGAGATCAGCACGAATTTCAGATGTTCGAGCGAGCTGTCGGCCAGCAGTCGTGCGATGACCGATTCTGTCGCGTCCGTCTGGGCAAAGTGATAATCGTCGAGAAAGAGGGTGAGCGGAGCAGGGAAATGGCGAAGCCGTGTAGCCAGGATACCGAGTAGGGCGGCCGAGGACAGGCTTGCTGTATCGCGTGCCATCCTGTCTGCAGGCGTCAGCCGGTCGAACGCCTCCAGGAGAACGAGGATGAACTGGCTATAGTTGCTGTGTTCCGCATCGAGCCCGACCCAGACGACCTGTTGACCCGATGCAAGCAGGTTGTCATGCCACTGCGCCGCAAGACATGTCTTCCCATATCCTGCAGGCGCGACGATCGTCATCAGTCGCCTTAACCCTCCGTCTCCCAGTCGCTGAAGAAGGTTGCGACGCCGGACAGCGTTTGGAGCAGGGTTCGGAGGGGCAAAACGGCTATGAGTGCTCATGGAACCAGCTTGCTTCCAAGGTTTCCATATTTCAAGGTGCCGGATAGGTTCTTCACCTCCCCCGCCAAACGTCTTCGGCGCCGTAGCCGCGAGCAGTAATGTGTCTGAGTGTCAGCATTCGCTCCAGTTCGCTGCCGTGGGTGGCGAGTTCTAGATTTAGCTTTTCACGACCACAACGCCGATTTCGGTTGATCCCGCAACCACGACCAGGCGAGCTCGACCATGGTCGCTCGCAAACGCGGATTTCCCGCCTTCGACACACCTTGTTCGCGATCGACGTTGCCGCTTTGCCGAGGCGAGGGGCGAGGCCAGCGTAGGAGCCGATTTGCGGTCGATTGTCGAAGTGTCGGAGCAGGCCTTCCGTCTAGAGTATCGTGGCGAACTCAATTGCCTCGAGCCCCAAAAGCGCCGTCGCTCTTGCCGGCTGACCGCTTCGATTTCTCAGATTGCCGAACCCAGGCGTGTCTTGGTGTAAAGCCTGCGTAATTCCCCCGCTATGGGTCCCGGTTTGCCGTCGCCGATAACGACATCATCGATCTTGACCACCGATGTTGCGAAGTTGGTGGCAGAGGTGATGAAGGCTTCGGCAGCCTGCTGGGCTTCGGTGACAGAAAACGCCCGTTCCTCGACGACCATTCCGGCGTCGCGAGCAAGATCGATGATGCTTGCCCGAGTGATCCCATGCAACAGGGCATTGGACAGGCCGCGTGTAACCAAGGTCCCATCCGCTTTTACGATATGGGCCGTTGCGGCGCTGCCTTCGGTGACAAGCCCGTCCTGTACCAGCCAGGCATCGTCCGCGCCCCGCCGCATGGCTTCCATCTTTGCCATCGACGGATAGAGCAACTGGACCGTCTTGATGTCCCGCCGCTCCCAGCGCCAGTCCGGCAGGGTGGCAATCGACAGACCGGTTTCGCTGCGAGGACTGCTCAGCACCGGCTTTGCCTGGGTGAACAGCACCAGCGTCGGCGCTGCCTTGGCAGGATATGCAAAATCACGATCGGCGGCGCCGCGGCTGATCTGCAGATAGATCAGCCCCTCGTCCAGCTGGTTGCGGCGGACGAGATCCCGGTGGACATCGAGCAATAATGCTTCGGAAAGCGGGCAGGCAATTCCGAGCTCCGAAAGCGACCGCTGAAGGCGAGCCGCATGCCCATGATAATCGATCAGCTTGCCGCCGATCACCGCCGTGACTTCGTAAATTGCATCGGCGAACAGGAAGCCGCGGTCGAAAACGGAGACTTTCGCCTCGGTCTCGGGAAGCCAGGCGCCATTCAGATAGACAGTGCGGGTCAATAAAGATGTCCTCGGTCAGAAAACAGGCTTTGCAAAGGGAGCGATATCAATGCCGTTTGCGCCGAGCGCGTCCCGCAGGGCGCGTGCCGTCGCGACGGAGGCGGGATTGTCGCCATGAACGCAGATCGTTGCCGCATCGACCGGCAGTTTCTTTCCGCCCGCAGTCGGGATAATGCCATCCCGGATCATCGACAGAGCCTGATCGACGCTCTGCTGCGGATCGTGAATGACCGATCCTTCGATCTGACGGGAGGTCAGCATGCCGGCATCGTCATAGGTCCGGTCGGCATAGACTTCGCAGGCAACGCGAAGGCCGGCCTTGTCGGCCGCCTTCATCGTTTCCGAATAGGGCAGGGTGATGAACACCAGCGTCGGATCGACCGCCTTGATGGCGCGAATGCAGACCGTGGCAAGTTCGGCATCGACGGCTGCCATGTTGCCGAGCGATCCGTGGGTCTTGACATGGGTCATCGGCCAGGAGAGAGCCGACGCCATGCCCTGCATCGCGGCGATCTGATAGATGATCTGCGCTTCCAGATCCTCCGGGCGCTCGCCGGATATCCGCCGGCGGCCAAAACCATAGAGATCTATGAACGACGGATGGGCGCCGATCGCTACACCTTTGGCCTTGGCGGCCAGAATCGTGTTACGCATCACCACCGGGTCGCCTGCATGGAAACCGCAGGCGATATTTGCGGTGGAGATCAGCTCCAGCATCGCCTTGTCGTCGCCGATCGTATAGGCGCCGAAGCTTTCCCCCATGTCGCAATTGAGATCGATGGTTGCCATCCGAAAGAACTCCTTGCAGGGTAAGCCTGCTTTCCGGCAATAAAACTGTTTCCGCCCCGTGGCGTCCTGCGGCGCCGAGTTGACAGCAGTTTTAGTTGACATACAGTTGGTATACTGAAATAGCAATAGCCAGAATCAGGCGGGAATCGCACTTGCCTGCAACGGATGAAAGGGATCGGCGCGCAATGGCCCAAATGTTTCCGCGCATTCTTGCTTGCGGCGACAGCGCCTTGTCCGTCGAGCTCTCCGACATTATCGACGAAGCGATAAGCCGGCGGGTCATCGCGCTGGCGCAGAACCTGACGGATACGCCGATCGACGGCGTCGAGGAACTCGTGCCGACCTATCGCTCGCTAATGGTCGTCTATGATCCCGAGATCGTTCGCGGACGCAGTCTTGGAGCGTGCTTGCTGCTCCGGCTGGACGGTCTTGCCGTTGGCGACGGCCACTCGCGGCACTTCGATATTCCGGTCGTTTATGGCGGAGCGGTCGGGATGGATCTGGAGGAACTCGCGGCCATGAAAGGTCTGACGGCCTCCCAGCTGATCGAGCTTCATTCCTCGGCTGAGTATCGCGTCTACATGATCGGCTTTGCGCCCGGCTTTGCCTATCTCGGCGGGTTGCCGGAGATACTGCACACGCCACGTCTCGCTGCGCCGCGGCAGAGAATCGAGGCGAGCGCGATCGGCATCGGCGGCAAGCAGGCGAGCATCAATTCCGTTCCCGGGCCAAGCGGCTGGCGGTTCATCGGCCGCACACCGCTGCGGCTTTTTGATCCTGCGCGGGCCACGCCGTTCCTGCTTCGGGCCGGCGACAGGGTGAGTTTCCGGCCCGTCAGCGAAGAGGAAGCTGCGTTTGTCGCTCGATCGGTGGCCGCTGGGCAGGCTGTCGGGGGGATCATGCTGCAATGACCTTTCTGAACGTCCAGCAGATAGGGCCGATGGCAACGGTTCAGGACCTGGGGCGAAGAGGCCTTCAGCATGCCGGCGTATCCGGTTCTGGCCCGATGGATGCGCCGTCTTTCCGAATCGCCAACGCTCTTGTCGGCAATGAGCCGTCGTCGGCGGCGCTGGAATTTGCGGGCGTGGGCGGGAGCTTCACCGTCAGCCGGCCGGTACGCTTCGCGGTGACGGGCGGTGACGTCGATATTCGACTCGATGGAATGAAAGCCTATTCCTGGGAAAGCTACGATCTGTTGCCGGGGATGACGCTTTCGATCGGCGCCTTGCGGGATTGTGTTTGGGGATATCTCGCGATCTCCGGCGGCGTCAATGTCGCGCCGGTGCTGGGTTCGCGCTCCACGCATCTCGGCACCGGGCTCGGCGGTCACGAGGGACGCCGATTGCAGATAGGCGACCGCCTGCCGATCGGCGAGGCCGGCGCGTCGGCCAATCTTGCCTTGCGGCAGCCGTGGCGACGGGATGCGCGGCCGATACAGATCGTTTACGGTCCTCAGGACGATTGTTTCTCCGCGGATGTCCAGGAGACGCTTCTGGGGACACTTTTCACCGTTTCTGCCCGACGCGACCGGATGGCGCAGATGTTGGACGGCGCTCCGATCCGGGCCGCCGCCGGGCACGATATCGTTTCGGACGGCACCTGCCCCGGCTCCATTCAGGTGCCGGCCTCGGGCAGGCTGCTTGTGCTGATGGCGGAGCGGCAGACGGCTGGCGGCTATCCGAAAATCGCCACGGTCGCGTCTGTCGATCTGCCTCGGCTGGCTCAGGTCGTGAGCGGGCGGGCGATCCGCTTTGCCCGCATTTCACAGGAACAGGCCGAGGAACGGCTGATCGGCGAACGACAGGCTTTGCGGGACACCCTTGCAAATCTGGTCGCAAAGCCGAGAGGCGACAATCAACGGGGAGACACACTGCATTGAACCAGCCGCTTGCTCAACAGGCCTATGGAAAGATCATCGAGATGATCCTGTCCGGCACCTTGATGCCCGGCGATGCGCTGCAGGAAGCAAAGCTGGGTGAGACCCTGGACATGTCGCGGACACCGGTGCGCGAAGCGATCAAGCGGATCGAGGCAGAGGGCCTTGCCGAACAGGATGGCCGCTTTCTGAAGGTGCGGACGCTGACTACCGCCGAAGTAGAGGAGATCTTTTTTCTGCGCGGTGTGCTGGAATCCTACTGCATCAGGCAGGCGACGTCGGTTCCCGTTACCGTGCTCGATGAACTGGAGAAACGGGTTCGCCATCTGCAGCGCCACGGTCCGGGCGAAGAGGACGAGCAGCGCCGGGTGGACGACGACCTGCATCGAACGTTTGCGCTTTCGAGCCGCAGCGAGGTGATGGTCAGCACCATCGCCGACCTGCGCCGCCGCACCTGCATGTTCGACCACAGCAACCTGCCGCATCGCTTTCTGAAAAGCTGCGAGGAACATCTGGAAATGCTCGACGCCGTGCGAGCCGGCGATGCGGAGAGAGCCGGTATCCTGATGGCCGAACACATCACCCATGCGCGCGATGCCATTCTGGAAAGGTTGGCGCTATCTCCCGAAAGGCCGGCCGAATGAGATGCCTCATCGTTCAGCCGGTCCATGCCGACGGGCTGGACCTGCTCCGCCAGGCCGGCGTCGAGCCGGTCCTGTGCCCCAAGCCGGATACGGAGACCGTCGCGCGGATGATCGTTGGCTGCGATGCCGCGATCACCCGCGATGCCGGCCTGTCCGGCGCGGCAATCGAGGCCAGCGATTGCCTTCGTGTCATCGTCGTGCATGGCGCCGGCCACGATGCCGTCGACAAGGATGCGGCATCGAGGAAAGGTGTCCTCGTCTGCAATACGCCGGGCGCCAACGCACGCTCCGTCTCGGAGCTGGCGCTCGCGCTGGCGCTTGCTGCTGCCAGACGTATTTCCGCCGCCGATCGCAGTGAGCGTGCCAGCCTTCACGGCTTTCGTGAACGCGAGACATTCTCGGAACTTTCGGGCAAGACTGCCCTGATCATCGGCTTCGGCGCCACGGGCGCCGGCCTTGCGCATATGCTCAAGGCCGCGCTCGATATGCGCGTTATGGTGTATTCGCCGCGCGTTTCCGACCCTCAAGGCTTCGAACGGGTCGGCAGCCTCGACGCCGGCCTGTCGCAAGCCGACCTGGTCTCGCTGCATACGCCCCTGCGTCCCGAGACGCGGCACCTGATCGGTCAACAGGCGCTTTCCGTCGTCAAGCACGGAGCAATCCTCGTCAACACCGCGCGTGCGGGCTTGGTCGACGAAGCGGCGCTTGTCGCAGCCATCGAGGATGGGCGGATCTCCGCGGCAGGTCTCGATGTCTACAGCCACGACGCCCCGCAAGGGCCGCTCGCCGCCACCGACCGGGTGATTTTCACGCCGCATCTCGGCGGAGCGACGGAGGAGGCCCTGCGCCGCGTTGCAGTTGGCGCGGCCAGAAACGTTCTCATTGCTCTCTCCGGCGAGCGTCCGGCCACCGCACTTAACAGCCCCGCAGAGATAGCCGCATGACCGAGATCCTGATCAAGGAAACCGTCGAGCGGCTGCTGGACAAGATCAATGCCATTTCCGCTCCAGGCCCCGGATATACCCGACCGTCCTACAGCAGTCTGGAAAGCGATGCGCATCGCGTGATTATCAAAGAAGCCGAGGCGCTGGGCCTTGAGGTCGCGCGCGATGCGGCGCTCAATCTCTTTGCCCGCCTGCCGGGCCGGGATCGGAACGCGCCTGCGCTCCACATCGGCTCGCATCTGGACACGGTTCCGATGGGCGGCGCCTATGACGGAACGTCCGGTGTGGTCGGCGCCATGGCCTTGGCAACCGCCTTCGTAAAGAGCGGCGAAGCGCCACCGACCGATATCGTGGTGACCGTGACCCGGGCCGAGGAAAGCGTATGGTTTCCGGTCTCCTATGTCGGCTCGCGGGCAGCACTCGGTCGCCTGACGGCACCGGAGATGCAGGCCAGGCGCGCCGACAGCGGCCGCACCCTTGCCGATCACATGCTTGAACTGGGCGGCAATCCCGAAGCTGTGCTGCGCAATCCGGGGCTTGCGCCCGCCCGCTTCGTCGAGCTGCATATCGAACAGGGGCCGGTGCTCGACGAAGCTGCCGAAGCCTTCGGGATCGTTCATGGCGTGCGCGGCGGTTTGCGCTATCGGGATGCCCGTATCGAAGGCGTATGGGCCCATTCCGGCGGAGCGCCGCGCGCTGCGAGATCGGATGCCGTCTTTGCCTTGGCCGATCTCATCGTCGCTATGGACAAGGCCTGGGGTGCCGTTCTTGAGGAAGGCCATGACCTTGCAGTCACCTTCGGCCGCGTCGGCGCGGCGACCGCGGAACACGCCTTCGCCAAAGTTCCGGGCCGGGTCGATTTCTGCATCGATATCCGCAGCGACGATATGGCCATTCTCGAACGTGTCGACGGAATGTTCCAGGACGAGATTGCGAAAGTCGAGAAGGCGAGAGGGGTGCGTGTCGTCACCGGCGCGCAGTCGCGCAGCCAGCCGACGCAGCTGTCCTTCGAGCTCGGACAAACAATAGCCGCTGCTGCTGCCGCCTTCGACCTGAAGCCGCGATTCATGCTGTCGGGCGGGGGGCACGACGCTGCCGCCTTCGCCCAAGCCGGCTGGGAAGCGGTTATGGTGTTTTTGCGCAACTGGAATGGAAGCCACAATCCGGACGAGGCGATGAGCCCGGCTGATCTCGTGCAGGCCGTTCGGGTTCTGCATCTCGCATGGTCTGGAAGATGAGGGTGAAAACATGAGCGAAACCCTAGCCCAGCAAGCCTACAAGGACGTCAAACAGCGCATTCTCGCGGGCACGATCAAGACTGGCGATCTCCTGACCGAGCGGACGTTGGCGATCGAATCCGGCATTTCGCGCACGCCGCTTCGCGCTGCCATTTCGCGGCTTCAGAAAGAGGGCGTCATCTCACGCCTCACCAACGGCACATTGATGGTCCTGCCTGTGACCGTGGAGCAATTGTTGGAGATCGTCCAGGTCCGCCGTCTGGTGGAAGGGGCCGCTGCCGCCCGCGCAGCGGAGCATCCGATGACGGCGGCGCTCGAGCAGTCAAGGCAGGTCATGCAAGCCTATGTCGAAGGAGAGGATGCGGCTTTCGATCGCTTCTGGATGGATGACGACGCTTTCCACGAAGCCGTTGCCGAAGCCGCGGATCTCCACCTTCTGCCCGCCATGCTGCGGGAAATGCGCAGTATCGCCCGCCGATGCACGATCACCCGGACCCATGACCGCTTCGCAGAGCAGGCGGCCGAGCACATCGCGGTGATCGATGCCATCGAGGCGCGCGATCCGGCCGCCGCCGCCGCGGCGATGGAAGCCCATTTCGACAGCGTGCGCGGCCGGTTTCTGGGGTGGCTTGCCAGGCCCTAGAATGTGCGTTTCGAAACTGCGCCGCCTCCGGGGAAGTGCCGGCGTTTCGTGTTCATTCTTTCCGGATCGCAATCCGTTTCTCGTCTCGATCGCGAGACACCAATGCCGAAGTCGAGTAATGCAGGATGCATGAGTTTGCCGAATTCCGTGGCCGTGAGGCCGCTTTCCCCGAGAACGAGTTCAAGCAGCGGCAGGACCGCGCCCGTAATGCCATCGAGGCGGCCGGCTATGGGGCACTCATCGTCACCACACCTGAAAACATCTATTGGCTGACCGGCCGACAGACGGCGGGCTATTTCGCCTTTCAGGCGCTGATCATGCCGGTGGAAGGCGAGCCGATCCTGCTGGTCCGGCAGCTGGAGCTGGTCGGATCGATCGCCAACACCTGGATAGACGATATCGTTGTATACCAGGATGGCGAGGATCCGGCTTCCGCCCTAGCGCAGCTCCTGTTGCAGCGAGGGATCGCCCGCCCTGCAATCGAGCTCGCCGGCTGGTTCCTGCCGCCTGTGCTTGCGCAGAGGATTGCCGCACAAACCGGCGTCGAAGCCATGCCTGACGGCTCCGCCATTCTTCCTCCACTCAGAGTGGTGAAATCGCCTGCCGAAATGGCGGCTATCAGACTGGCCGCCACTTTCGCGCAAAAGGGGCTAGTCGCCGGCATTTCGGCCTGCCGGGCCGGCACGGACGAGAACGCCATCGCTGCCGCCATGCTGGACGCCGCAACAAGGGCCGGGTCCGAGGTCATGGCGATGGAGCCGCTGGTATCTTCGGGGCCGCGCAGCGGCTTGCCGCATATGACATGGCGCCGCCGCCAGATCGAAGACGGCGACCCCGCTTTTCTCGAACTGGCCGGCAGTCATGCCCGCTATCATGCCGCGCTGATGCGCACGGTCTGGATAGGTGAGCCTCCGGTCGAAGCCCGGCGGATGATGGACTGTTCGCTTATGGCGCTTGACGCGGCTCTCGGCGCGATCAGGCCGGGCATTCCCTGCTCCGTGCCGCACGAGGCCGCGCAGCGGGTGATCGACGCGGCGGGCTACACGGCGGCCTTCCGCAAGCGCATCGGCTATTCCATGGGTGTCGCCTTTGCGCCGGATTGGGGCGAGGGCGGCATACTCAGCTTGTTTTCCGGGGTCGAGCGCATCATCGAGCCCGGCATGGTGTTTCACTTGCCGGCGACCCTGCGCAACTACGGCGTCTGGACCGTCGGTGCTTCCGAAACGGTCATCGTGACCGAGAACGGCGCCGAGCCGCTCTCCGACCTGCCCCGCGATCTGATCGTCCGATGAAATCTGTTTTCAACCTCTTATCCTGATATCGCAAAGGAGCTATCATGCGTTCGCTTTTCCATCTGGCCTATCATGTGACCGATCTCGACCAGTCCCGTCAGTTCTACGGCGGTGTTCTTGGTTGCGAAGAGGGCCGGTCGACGGATACCTGGGTGGACTTCGATTTCTTCGGCCACCAGATCTCGCTGCATCTCGGCAAGCCCTTCGAAGTCACCCGCACCGGCAAGGTCGGCGATCATATGGTGATGATGCCGCATCTCGGCGTCGTCCTGCCGCTGGACGACTGGTTTAACCTGTCGAAGCGCCTGCAGGACGCAGGCATCGCGTTCGATATTCCGCCGGTCGTGCGGTTCGAGGGCGAGCCGGGCGAGCAGCGCACGATGTTCTTCTTCGACCCGAGCGGCAACCCGATCGAGGTCAAGGGCTTCAAGGACTTCGACGGTGTCTTCGCGCGTTAGCTGAACAACCGGCGGCCATCGGCCGCCGGCTTTCTATTATGGCGATTTCACGCAGGCATTCGCCCGCAATTCACCACCACTGGCTGGGGGAGCGCGTTAGAAGCTCGTTGCCGTCCTTGCCGATGATGAGAATGTCTTCATAGAAGGCGGCTCCGACGCCATCGAGGGAGAGGAAGGCTTCGACGCCGAACACCATGTTCTCTTCGACGGTGTCTTCCGGAAGCGACATGACGGTGGAAATACGCGGCTGCTCGAAACCGAGCCCGATGCCGTGGCCGTAGAAGGGAAAGTTCTTCATGATCGGCGATACCGAGCCGCCGAAGGTGGCCGTCAGCCGGTCGCCCTCTGCCGCGACGTCCAGAAGCTTCGCCCCGGGGCGCACCATGTCGGAGAGCCGGTGCACGATGTCGGCGACAGCTTCGATCAGCCGCTTCTGGTCGGCCGTCGGCTTGCCGCGAACGCCAGTCCGGCCGGGGTCGAGATAGTAGCCCTGGTAGAAGGCGCCATGGAGCGTTCCGGTGACGATATCGCCGGGCTTCGGCGTATCGGCGCTGTAGCCCGTCAGCGGAAGGCGCTGGTCGAAGCCGAGCGTTTCTCCATGATTGGTGCCGATCATCTGCAGCCTTCCGCCACGGCGTACCACTTCCCGAGCGGCCTCGCCGGCGGCTTCCTGCTCGGAAAGGCCGCTGATCAGCCCTTCCATCAGGCGGTTCAGGCCGACGGTCGCGGTTTCACCGCCGATGCGGCAACAATCCTGCTCGCGGGGGCTCTTGATCCGCCGCACCGACCGGACGAGGTCGTCGGCCGGGACCCATTGAATATCCGGCGCTTCCTCAAGAAGTTGCTGGTAGAACTTCACGGGAATGAATTGCGTGCCGACCAGCGCCACGCTCCCGGTGATTCCTCTTTCGTTCAGCGCCTTTGCGACGCTGCGGAACGGATGATTGGAACAGCGCGCATCGGAAATGGAAACGAGATCGGTGCGGACCTCGGGCTCATCGATGTGAAGCTGCGGCTCTCTGCCCTGCTGCAAGATGATTCCCGAGAAGGAGCGGGCCGACCAGATTAGCGAGTCCATGCCGCCGCTGATGGCATAATGGTTCGAGAGATAGAGAATGTCGCCGCAATTGTCCGTAGTGCCGCCGCCGCGGCCGAAAACGACGGCGGTCTCAAACCCACGCAACCGCATTTCCTGGAGAACCTTTTCCCAGCGGTTCTCATATTCTTCCTGCGGAAAATAGCGGGTCATTCTCGTCTCCTGAAAGCCTCGATCGAAGCGGAAACAATTGCCGCATCCGAGAGGGAAGATGCATCGTCACGGGGTCGGCGGATCGGTCATTTTGGGTTGCCGTAGCGGCCGAAATTTCGGTACACCAATCGTGTTCCGAGGTCAACGCACGCGCATCTTCGGCGTGCTCAGAAAAGTGATCATGATGAAAAAATCATCATATGCCGAAAAATTGCAGCCACTGCTGATTATTATGTTGCCATAAATACTTGAAATTAAACCTTGAATTCCACTGGTATACTGAATAGGATTTTGATGAGCGCGGCGTAGAGGCCAAAAACTCTCCTGAGCGCCAAGGCATCGACTGGCTTGGACATCAACGGATACGGAAGAATGACTGGAAGTTCAGAAACGGTGCCTGCAAGCCATGGCCGCGGATATCAGATGCAGGCTGGGCAAGTTGCCGTCATTACCAATCTGCATGGAAATCAGGTGGTGGACACCTGGGCTTTGGCTGCGGCCGAGGCGGGCGAGTTCAGTTCCATGGACCATACCCGCTCGGTGAACAGCAGCATCTATTTCAAAAAGGGGATGGCTGTCGTCAGCAATCGCCGGCGGCCGATGATGACGCTGATCGATGACAGCGCGTCGCTGCGTCACGACACCTTGCTTTGCCCCTGCAATGCGGAACTCTATCAGCAGCTCGGCTACGATGGCTATCACCGCAGCTGCTCCGACAACTTTCACGAGGCGCTCTCCGAAGAGGCTGAGGATCTGCCGTTCACGCCTGCCTCGCTCAATCTCTTCATGAACGTCCCGGTTCATGCCGACGGGAGCCTGGAGCGCCACGCGCCGGCATCGAAGGCAGGCGATTTCGTAGCACTTCGCGCCGAAATAGATCTGGTTCTGGTGCTATCGGCCTGCCCACAGGATATCACCGTCATAAACGGTGACGACCGCACGCCGCGGGACGTCGCAATCCGGATTGTTGCGGATTATTGGGAGGCTTCCTCATGACACCGCCGCTTCTGGCTCTCAAGGATATCAGGAAGAGTTTCGGCGAAAACGAGGTCCTGAAGGGCGTCTCGCTCGACGTCCAGCCCGGCGAGGTGGTGTCGATCATTGGCGCCAGCGGCTCTGGCAAGAGCACTTTCCTGCGCTCGATCAACGGCCTCGAAATGCCGCAGGCCGGTTTCCTGAAATTCGAGGAATTGTCTTTCGACTTCCACCCGGAGTCCCGCTTTCTGCCGACGCCGGCGCAGATGCAGTCGCTTCGGCAGCGGGTCGGCATGGTCTTCCAGAGCTATAACCTCTGGCCGCATATGACGGTTCTGGAGAATGTCATCCATGCGCCCATGAAGCTGCTCAAGCTGCCGAAGGCGCAGGCAATCGACGAGGCCGGAGCGCTTCTGTCGCGTATCGGGCTTTATGAAAAACGCGGCAGCTATCCCACTCGTCTTTCCGGTGGACAGCAGCAGCGCGTGGCGATCGTCCGGGCACTTGCCATGAAGCCCCGGCTGATGCTGTTCGATGAGGTGACTTCGGCGCTTGATCCAGAGCTCGTCCATGAGGTGCTCGTGCTGATGGCCGCACTGGCGTCCGAGGGCATGACCATGCTGCTGGTGACGCACGAGATTGCCTTTGCCCGCGACGTGTCCTCACGCGTTCTGTTCTTCGACAAGGGGGTGATGGCCGAATCCGGCACGCCCGATATTCTGCGCAATCCCCAGAGCGACCGGTTGCGGCAATTCCTTCATCGTATTCTGCACGACGGCCTGGCCTACGGCGCCGGCGCACCCAAAACTGCCCAGGGAGCATGACATGCTGACGGATTTTCTGACGGATGTCAGGCTTTACGGCAACGGCTTTCTGACGGCATCCTGGACGGTCCTCTGGCTGACGATCCTCACCATCGTCGTCAGCTGGATTTCCGGGCTGCTGGCAGCCCTTGGTCAGAGGTCGTCATGGCGCGGGGTCCGCTCAGTCGCGGCGTTCTATATCTGGTTCATTCGCGGCACGCCGACGATCATCCAGGTCTTCATCGTCTATTTCGGCTTTCCTCAAATCGGCATCAGGCTCTCGCCGTTTACGGCGGGCGTTCTGGCGCTCGGCATCAACAGCGGAGCCTATGTCGCGGAAATCATCCGCGGCGGCCTGTCGGCAATTCCGCGCGGGCAAATGGAATCGGCCCTTGCGATCGGTTTCAGCCACGCCGCCACGATGCGCAACATCATCCTGCCGCAGGTGTTTCGCATCGTGCTTCCGTCCCTGACGAATGAGGCAATCTCGACGCTGAAGAACACATCGCTTCTATCGACCATCACCGTCGTCGAGTTGACGCTCTATGCGCAGACATTGATCGCGATGACCTTCCGCCCATTCGATTTCTACATCGCAGTCGCCGTGATCTATCTGCTTTTGACGACGATCTTCACGCAACTCGCGGGCTGGCTGGAGCGCCGCTACGCGGTGCATAGCTGAACCGTTGACTCTATTCCTCGTGCTTCCTGCCGAAGAAACCGACCTCTTGTTGCCGAGCGGCGAGAGACCTCTAACAAGAATGAAGAAGGGAACAGAAATGAAACGTCAGATACTCGCCTTTGCTTTTGCCGTCGCCGCCGCCTTGTCCAGCCAGGCGTCAGCCTTTGCCGCCGATCTCGAATTGCTGCAGCCCGGCAAGCTGCTCGTCGCCACGGAAGGCACATTCCCACCGTTCAGCATGCGCGCAGCCGACGGGTCGCTCGATGGTCTTGAAATCCGCGTGATGAAGGAAATTTCCAAACGGCTTGGTCTCGAATACACGCCTGTCATCATCAAGTGGGAATCGCTGCTGATCGGGCTTCAGGCCGATCAATACGATATTACAAGCGATGCAATGGACATCACGCCCGAGCGTCAGAAGCAGGTTGTTTTTGTCGATGGCTGGCTCGAATCCGGCGGTGTCGTCGTCGTTCCAAATAATTCACCCATCAAGTTGCCGGATGATCTGAAGGGCAAGACGGTCGGCGCGCTGGCATCCTCCACCTTCTCCAAGATAGCGGAAGACAAGGGCGCCACTGTGAAGGGCTATAAGGCCGAGACAGACGGTATCCAGGATCTTATCAACGGCAACATCGACGCTGAGATCACCGATGCGATCGGCGCTGGCTATATGATCAAGTCCGCGAACATGCCGCTCAAGGTCTTGCCGGATTTCGTTAGCCATGTCCAGAAGGGCTTTGCGGTCAAGAAGGGCAAGCCTGAACTGGTTAAGGCCGTCAATAAGGCTCTCGCTGACATGATTGCGGATGGCACCTACGCCAAGCTCACGACGGATCTGGTGGGTTTCGACCCAGCCCCGAAAGATCCTATCAAGAGCATTCTTCAGTAATCCGCTCCACTCTTGCCGCGGCTATCATGCCTGCCGCGGCAAATCCATTACTTCTTGGGTCCTGATCTGGCTTCTCGACCTGCTTTCGTCGATGTGGGTTCAAATGGGATTTCCTGGGAACAATTCCCTTTGGCAGCAGCGCTAGATTATTGGAAAATGGTCGCTATCGAGCGTTTGCCTCAACATATTGCGCCACATCTACCAATGCAGTCGCCATAAGGCTTTGAAAAAATGCGCAAATATTACTCGCTATGGGGAATCAGCGGTTCGATTCCGTTCAACTGCGATGGACGCCGCGGTAACAATCGGCTCCGAATTCCTAGAGCGGGATGATTTTAGATGGAATCGAAAAGGGGATTCCCTTTTTCCCGCAAATCAGATTCACCATTGAGACCGGTAAAGGAGGCCGGTCTTTATGGCAAAACCTTTTTCCGATGATTTGCGGGAACGCGTTGTCGGCGCGGTGACGCGCGAAGGATTGTCCTGCCGGGCAGCGGCGAAGCGCTTCGGGATTGGCATCAGCACCGCGATCGATTGGGTGCGGCGCTTTCGCCAGACGGGCAGCGCAGCCCCCGGTCAGATGGGCGGGCACAAGCCACGGGCGATTTGCGATACGCATCGGGAGTGGCTGCTCGAGCGCTGCCGCACACGGGCTTTTACCCTGCGCGGGCTGGTCGCGGAACTGGGCGAGCGTGGCCTGAAGGTCGATTACCGCTCCGTGTGGACCTTCGTGCATGATGAAGGGTTGCCGGCCGCGACATTGGCAAAGGCGATCTGGTTGGAGAAGACAGTCTTGCCCGCGCCGGGCTGGTCCTGGACGATGTAGGATGCGCCCTCGATCAGGCCTTCGCCGAGGTTGGCATCAAGGCCGGGTGATGCCGGTTATGAGTCTTGGAAGTTCATGTGCCACGAAGATCGTCCCGTTCTGATGCCCCGGCCGCAACCTAGATCGGTCAAGTGATCTTGCAACCATCTATTCCAGCTCGTCGTACCGAGCAGAGGCAAAGGCCGGTCGGTCCATGCCGGAAGTGCCGCGGATCCCAAGGATCAAAGAAAAAACTCGCGCAAGCGCATCGATCTGTTATTGCGGTTCCTTCAATTGCTCGGAAATTGTTTCGCCTGCCCTATGTTGTTGGCATTCGGACGACGCCCGAATAACCCTGCCGATACGCAACATGCGACCGCATGGTGCGAAAGTTTCCTGCCCTTTACGAGAGACGCTCAATGGAACGACGCCAGACGCCCCAGATGACAACATATGGTGTCGGGTTGGATCCGGGTGTCGCGATCGGTCTGGCCTGCGCGTTCTTCTTCTTCATCGCAAGTGGTTTGATCGCCTATTCCAATCTTCAGGATCTACGCACCGGCAATGAGCGGGTGGTCCAGACGCATGTGGCGATCGTCGCTTTGGACGAGCTGCTGTCGAAGGTACAGGACGCAGAAACCGGTCAGCGTGGTTTTCTGCTCACCGACAACGAGACGTATCTCGCCCCTTACAATCTCGCCCTGCAGTCGATCCCGCCGCAGCTCGACAAGGTGGCATCGCTGACGGGCGCCAATCCGGGCCAGAGCCAGAGACTGGCGACGCTGCGCCAGCATGTCGAAGCCAAACTCGCTGAACTAGCCGGAACCATCAGACTGCGCCAGTCAACGGGGCTTGAAGCTGCACTCGCCGTCGTCAACTCCGATCGCGGCAAGGCGGAAATGGATGCGATCCGCGCGCAGATTGCCGCTATGGCAGTCGGCGAGTCAGAAGTCCGCTCCCAACGGCTGATCGAGATGAATGCCGCGCAACAGACGGCGTTTCTCAGCACCCTCCTTTCCGGTGCGCTCGGGGTCGCCTTGACGGCTGCCATCGCGTTCCTCATCCGGCGGAACACCCTGGCGCGGCGCCGGGATGAATGGCTGCAGACCGGCCAGGTCGAGCTTGCAGCAGCCATGATGGGCGATCAGCCGATCGAAAAACTCGGCGACAGCATCCTTCAATTCCTGGCGCGCTATGTCGGTGCCGTCGCCGGCGCCGTCTTCACAGGCGGCGGCGACCGGTTCGATCGCGCCGCGACCTACGGCGTGCCGTCTGAGGCTGATATCCCATCGCGGGTCAAGAGCGGCGAAGGCCTGATCGGTCAGGCAGCCGCCGAAGGCAGGTCGCTGACGATCGACGACGTACCGGACGGCTACCTGGCGTTCGGCTCGGCGCTCGGCGCAGGCAAACCACGTCACCTCGTCATCCTGCCGGGCAAGGTCGATAATTCGGTCAACGCAGTCGTCGAGCTTGGTTTCCTCCGAGGGCCGGACGAACACGTCACGACGCTGCTCGAACGCGCATCGGACGCGATTGCGGTCGCTGTGCGGTCGGCCGTCTTCAGAACCGAGTTGCAGGACCTCCTCGAAGAAACGCAGCGCCAATCCGAAGAACTCCAGACCCAGAGCGAGGAGCTTCGCGTTTCGAATGAGGAACTGGAGGAGCAGAGCAGGGCACTGAAGGAATCGCAAGCCCGCCTGGAGCAGCAGCAGGTCGAGCTCGAGCAGACCAATTCGCAGCTCGAAGAACAGGCCCAGCAGCTCGAAGCGCAGCGTGACGACCTCGAACGCGCCAATGCCTCGGTTCAGCTCAAGGCGCGCGAGCTGGAACAGGCGAGCCAGTACAAGTCCGATTTCCTCGCCAACATGTCGCACGAACTTCGGACGCCGCTCAACTCGTCGCTTATCCTGGCCAAGCTTCTCGCCGACAATCCGCAGGACAATCTGACGGAAGAGCAGGTCAAATATGCCAGGACTATCCAGGCTTCCGGCAACGATCTCTTGAACCTGATCAACGACATTCTCGACCTGTCGAAGATCGAGGCGGGGCATGCGGAGATCCGGCCGGAGGTCGTAGCGCTCGAGCGTATCGCCGCTAGTCTGCGCCAGACATTCCAGCCGCTCGCGGCCGACAAAAAGCTCGACTTTGCGATCGATATCGATGACCGGACGTCGACATCGATCGACACCGATCCGCAAAGACTGGAACAGGTCCTCAAGAACCTTTTGTCGAATGCGATCAAGTTTACCGAGAAGGGTCAGGTCCGTTTGTCGATCCGCGGAAACGGAGAGGGGCAGGTCGTCTTTTCCGTGTCCGACACGGGGATCGGAATCGCATCGGAACACCAGCAGAGCGTCTTCGACGCTTTCCACCAGGCCGACGGCACGATCAGCCGCAAGTTCGGCGGGACCGGGCTCGGATTGTCGATCTCGCGCCAATTGGTACGCCTTCTGGGCGGGGCGATCGATCTTGAAAGCGAACCGGGCAAAGGCAGCACCTTCAATCTGACCGTGCCCGAACGGTACGATGCCGCCAAGATCACCCCGCGCGATCTGAGACCAGGCACGCCCGTTACGCCGGCAGTATCGCAGCCCCTCGCACCACAGGTCCCGCCTGTGCTGGCACGGAGGATCGACGACGATCGCGAAGCCTTGGCTGATGGCAAGCGCGTCCTTCTCGTGATCGAAGACGACGAGACGTTTGCCGGTATTGTGCGCGATCTGTCTCGGGAATTGGGGTTCCAGTCGGTGGTCGCAGGAACAGCCGAAGAGGCTCTGATCCTTGCCAAGCAGTTCATGCCGAACGCTGTTGTACTCGATGTCGGCCTTCCCGACCAATCGGGATTGGCTGTCCTCGACCGTCTGAAGAACGATGTTCAGACCCGGCACATCCCGGTGCATGTCGTCTCCGGCAGCGACCATGCAGAGACGGCCTATGCGCTCGGCGCCGTCGGCTATCTGATCAAGCCCGTCAACCGGGAACAGCTTGTCGAGGTATTGCAGAAACTTGAAACTCGCCTTTCCCAGCGCGTCCATCGGGTGCTGATCGTCGAGGACGATCCGGTGCAGCGCGACGCGGTTGCCAGGCTGCTCGGAACCCAGGATGTCGAGACGGTGACCGCCAGCACGGTGGCGGAATGTCTGGAACTCCTCAAGCGCGAAACGTTCGACTGCATGGTGCTCGATCTGACCTTGCCGGACGCATCCGGCTATTCCCTTCTGGAAACGCTGAGCAAGGAGGACGCCTACGCCTTCCCGCCAGTCATCGTCTACACTGGCCGCGAGCTGTCGGCCGACGACGAGCAGCGGCTGCGCCGCTACTCGAAGTCGATCATCATCAAGGGCGCCAAATCGCCCGAGCGGCTCCTCGACGAGGTGAGCCTGTTCCTGCACCAGGTAATTTCGGAACTGCCGGTCGAACAGCAGAAAATGATCCGCAAGGCTCGCAACCGAGATGCCGTCCTCGAGGGTCGCCGCATCCTGATCGTTGAAGACGACGTGCGCAACGTCTACGCGCTGACCAACATCCTGGAGCCGCGCGGGGCCATCGTCGACATCGCCCGCAACGGTCAAGAGGCGCTCGAGGCGCTGGAAAAGACTTCCGTTGACGGCGGGGCGCCAATCGATCTCGTCCTGATGGACGTGATGATGCCGATCATGGACGGCCTGACCGCCACCCGCGAAATCCGCAAGAATCCGGCATGGAAGAAGCTGCCAGTCATCACCCTCACCGCAAAGGCCATGCCCGATGACCAGCAGCGCTGTATCGAGGCTGGCGCCAATGACTATATGGCCAAGCCCCTCGACGTCGACAAACTCTTGTCGCTCGTCCGCGTCTGGATGCCGAAATGACGGAAATCGGAACGCCCGAAAAAGTCGACGATATCGAGATCAGGCTGCTGCTGGAGGCTTTGTTCCTCAAGTATCACTACGATTTCCGCAACTATGCTATGGCGTCGGTCAAGCGCCGACTGAAGCAGGCACGCGAGCAATTGGGCTTTGCCACCTTCTCCGCTCTTCAGGAGAGCCTGCTCCACGAGCCTGCCATGCTGCCGAAGCTGTTGCGGTATCTGACGGTCCAGGTGAGTGAGATGTTCCGCAACCCAAGCTACTTCAGGGCGATCCGGGAGAAGGTCGTGCCGCATTTGAAGACCTATCCCACCCTCAAGGTCTGGGTCGCGGGCTGCAGCGGCGGCGAGGAGCTCTATTCCCTCGTGATCCTTTTTCGCGAAGAGGGGCTCGAGGAGAGGACGATCTTCTATGCCACCGACATCAATCAGGAAGCGTTGCAGGCGGCCGAAGCCGGGATCTATCCGCTCGACCGGCTGCAGCTTTTTACCGAAAACCATCGGAAAGCGGGCGGCAAGACAAGCCTGTCGGAATATTACCAGGCCGCCTACGGCGGAGCCTCGTTCGACAAGGGCCTGCGCCGCAACGTCGTGTTCTCGGACCACAGCCTGGTCACCGACGCAGTCTTTGGAGAAATGCAGCTCATCTCCTGCCGCAACGTCATGATCTATTTCGATCGCGGGCTCCAGGACCGCGCACTCGGCCTGTTTAAAGACTCGCTGGCGCGAAAGGGTTTTCTCGGGCTTGGCGCGAAGGAAAGCCTTCGCTTCTCGAAGCACGCCGGTGAGTTTGCGGACTTCGTGCGGGAAGAAAAGATCTATCAGAGGCAGGACCGATGACGTCGAGCATCTTTGAAGCCGTGGTCATCGGAGCTTCGGCCGGCGCCGTCGATGCCCTCTCGGACATCCTCCCGGCATTGCCGCCGAGTTTTCCGATCCCGATCATCATCGTCGTTCACATTCCTCCGCAAAAGCCCAGCATCATGGCAGACCTGTTCGACGCCAAATGCTCGCTTTTGGTGAAAGAGGCCGAGGACAAGGAGCCGCTTGTTCGCGGCACGATCTATTTCGCCCCGCCCGACTACCATCTCCTCGTTGAAGCCGCCAAGACGCTGGCGCTCTCCAATGAGGAGCCGGTGTTGTTTTCTCGCCCGTCGATCGATGTGCTGTTCGAAAGCGCAGCCGATGCCTATGGACCGGGACTTCTGGCGATTGTGCTCACCGGCGCCAATCACGATGGTTCCGAGGGGCTGCGAGCCGTCGTGGACGCTGGAGGAGCCGGGCTCGTTCAGGATCCGGAAACGGCGTTTTCATCGACGATGCCGGAAGCGGCGATCAAGGCTTGCCCTGGCGCTCAGATGCTGTCGCTTGCGGCAATCGCCGACTATCTTGGAAAGGTTTAACATGGGTCCCGTCCCGTTCCTGCTCGTCGACGATCTCGAGGAAAACCTGCTTTCGCTTGAGGCGCTGCTTCAGCGCGATGACCGTCTTCTGTTGAAGGCCCGTTCAGGCGATCAAGCGCTGGAACTGCTGCTCCAATACGATGTCGCCCTGGCGTTGGTCGATGTGCAGATGCCTGGACTGAACGGTTTCGAACTCGCCGAACTGATGCGCGGCAATGAGCGCACCCGTCGCATTCCGATCATCTTCGTGACGGCCGGAACGGCTGACGGGCGGCGCTTTCGCGGCTACGAGGCCGGCGCGGTGGATTTCATCCAGAAGCCGATCGAGCCGGACGTTTTGCGCAGCAAGGTCGACGTCTTCTTCGAACTCTACCGGCAAAAGCAGCAACTCGCAGCCCAGCGAGACGAACTGGCAGCGCAGGCCGAAGCGTTGAAGGAGGCGGCGCAGCACAAGGACGTTCTACTGCAGGAAATCAACCATCGCATCAAGAACCTCTTCAGCCTGACGGCCGGATTGATTTCGCTGAGCGCGCGGCCAGCCACGAGCGTCGCCGAGCTCGAGTCCGACCTGCGATCGCGGGTGGGCGCACTTGCGCGAGCCCACGAGCTGACGCTTCCGGACTTCGGAAACGGGGCGAACGCCATCAGTTCGGCAACGACCATTTCGGCTCTGCTCAAGGCCATCGTGGCGCCACACGAGCATGACCAAGGCCCCCATGTAACGATCACCGGCAGCGACGCGCCTCTTCAGGGCACAGCGCTCACGTCGCTCGCACTGCTGCTGCACGAGCTGACCACCAATGCCGCCAAATACGGCGGACTGTCCGTGCCGGAGGGCTGCTTGGCAATCGACGTTTCGGCCGCCGACGGCCAGTTGACGCTGCGTTGGGACGAGAGCGGGGTTCCGCCGGTGGATGTTGCGCCCGACCGCGCAGGTTTCGGTACGACACTTGAGCAGGCCGCTTTGCGCGGCCTCAATGGCAAAATCAAGAGGGACTGGCGTTCCGAAGGACTGTCATTGTCGCTGCAGATTCCCCTATCGAACCTGATAGTTTAGAGTGGTATGATTTTAGGTCCATTCATATGCTGCCTCTTTGAAATAGTTCTGGCATTCTTTTGGTGAAACGGTTTGGAGGATGGTTGCGAGGGCGTCATGGATGGCGTTGCGGCTTTTAGAGCAGATCCTGTTTAATCTGGGTCATATCCTGCGGCCTTGAAGTAGTTGGCGCATTCTGCCGTCGTGAAGCGAGGCATCAAGGCGCCCAGCGCGTCCCACAAAGCGTCGATCTTTCGCTCCGCCCGAGCCCGCAACATGGCTTGCAACTTGGAGAATACGTTCTTACAGAACGCCCCTGCGTTGCACGCCGCCCTTATAAGAGATCTTGAAACAGTGCCGCGAGCCTCACGCTATAGGCATGGACCAGCAGATAATCAGTATCATCATATATCCGCATCCGGCGATAGTGCAGAGAATACGTGCCAAGGCACCGGCCATCCAAGCCAACCAACGGGCTGGAGACGATAGAGCGGATTCCCGCGTCGCGGGCGAAGTCCCGAAAGGGAGTGGGGGTTTCGTCCTCGTCGATATCGTAGACGAAAACCGGCTTCTGCAAAGCTAGAGCACGCGGGCTGACTGTGCCATCACCCTGTCTCACCTCCGGGAAGCGATCGACGAAGCCACTGTCAAAATTCGTCTGAGCAAACAGCGAGAGGCAATGCTTCTGTTCGTTCCAGATCCGAAGGCTTCCATGATCGGCGTGATTAGCTCGAACGGCATGGTCGAGGATCAACTCCGCGTCCTCACCGACCTTGAGAGGTACCTCGATCTGAGGACAGGTGAGAAACCAAATGTGTTCCAGCCTTGCGAGCTCTCGCCGGGCATCTTCGATCAGTTCGCGCAGGTGTTCTCTACGAACCGCACTTGCTTCATCTGCAAGTTGCTCTTCGTACTGCACCAGGTTTTGCCGAAGAATAAAGCGGCGCATGTTATTTCACCGGAGCTGACTGGGCACAGGCAAAACACACCTCACGAACCCGTTGGGTCAAACGGACCTAGCCGAGGTGGAATGATATTATTTCATGATGACTCGACGCTCGAACACTGTCAATCACACACAACTCTGGCGATAAGGGGCCGGATAGCGAGTGCTCCAGCTGGGCCACCAGGCAGTGATCGACGGAGGATCGCTCGGCAGTGCCGCGCACCTCGCGAAGCTGCTGGAAAGGTCGATCGCCTTCGCTGCCCAGATCCACGAACCTGGCAGTCGGGATGGACAAGCGAGGGCAAACTTCGTCCGATCGGCTTAAAATATTCTGTCGTCAGCCCTTTGAGACGGCCTTTCATAAGGAACGCATTCGCGGCACCAGGCCTCAGCACTTGGTCTTCGCCCCACCAGTCCCCATCAATATGACCGCGTATCGCAACGACCCGCAGGTACACGACCTGGTGTCCAAAATGCCTGGCCAGACCGGAAAGGCAAAGACGAGATTAGGAGCAAGTAATACGTTTATTGACGGGAATCAAAGCGCCTCCAACAGATTGGATAGACTATGAAATTCTTCGCGGCACGCCAGATTGGGCGATATCCGAAAGATGAGTATTCCGTGGAGTCAAAAATCGCTGCGTGACAGATGCGAGGGAGTGTACTCGTGCTATCGGATTTGCTGAAATATATCCTCCAGATCGCACTGATTTCGTTCATGCTCGGCAGCCTGGTCGATGTTGGCCTGAAGCTTGAGGTCAGGGATGCGGTGGCGGCACTTCGCGACCGGCACTTCGTCGTGGCGAGCGTTCTGTCTGCGTTCCTCGTTGGACCGCTTCTTGCTATCCTCATCGTATGGGCGCTTGCGTTACCACAGCCTTACGCGCTCGGCCTGCTCTTGCTGGGTTTTGCCCCCTGCGCTCCCTTCATGCCCGCTCTTTCTGATCTGGCGAAGGCTGATTCTGCCTATGCTGCGGCATTCATCATGATCGCTGCGCTCGGAACCATTGTCGTGATGCCTTTTGCTGTGCCGTTCGTTGCTCCCGAGCTTGACGCAGGCGTGGGCTCGATCGCCCGCCCGCTCCTCCTTCTCGTTCTGGCCCCTTTCGCGGCAGGCATCGCATTCCGACGCCTGTCAGCCAGGTGGGCGGATAGATGCCATCCGATCATGAAAACACTCGTCACTTTGAACATTCTCTTGCTTCTGATCATTGCAATCGCGCAAAACTGGCGTGACGTCATCGGTGCTGTCGGAACCTGGGCGATCGCGGCACAGTTCATTTACTATTGCGGCTTGGCAATCTGCTCCTACGCAATCTCTCTGAAACTTCCACTCGACAGGCGAGGCGTTGTAACGCTTGGTGTTTGCACGAGAAATGTCGGCGCAGCGCTGGCGCCGCTGTCTGCTGTTTCCAACGCCGACCCCCGATCCAGCACGATGTGCATTCTCGCCGCCTTCATCACGCTCCTCGTCGGATTTCTCGTAGCCAAGCTTCTCGCTCGGCTGGAGACGAAGGGAAGGCTCGAAATGACAGAGGCCTAGCCTGGCCGGATTGCCGGGCAGATCCGCAGCCGAACAGGTCCCAGGATCGACATGCCCGATGGCACCGGAGATGTGTCGCAAATGACGATTTTGATCTGCCGCAATGCCGGCAGCGCATGTGCTGGTAGCCTCGCTCGATAGCGCTCGCGCACCTTCTCATCCCGCATCTCGCAGGAAAGCGCCCGAGCAGAAGAACATCGGCTTGTGAGATCAACTGCCATGATCGTGACCCGAAGAATGAGCTACATCTGCGTCCCGGCGCGTTTCGGCCTTTTCAACGTCGTCGATCGCAACACCGGTTTGCCGCCTGACATTGATGTCACGGCAGTTTTCCTGACGCGCAATGAGGCGCGGCATCTCATTGCGGCGCTGGAAGGAGACGTGCGGCCGGCACCCAACGTGTCGCAAAGCAGCGTTCCCGATCCTTTCGCCAAGGACTGTGTTTGTACGTGAAGGATGTCGTAATGATAGATGCACGACCTTTGCGGGCGGCGGCTGTTGTGCCGACAGCGCTCGATGTCCAGAACCAGCTGGAGCGAATTCTTGCGAGCGAGGATTTTCGGCTGTCGAAGCGCGCAAGAAGGTTTTTGCGATTTGTCGTTCAGGAAACGCTCGCCGGAAGATCACGATACCTGAAGGCATATACGATCGCCGAGTCGGTGTTTGCGAAACCGAATTTCGATGCGCAGAACGATCCCGCAGTCCGCATCGAGGCGCGTCGGATCAGGAGCGAATTGGAGCGCTTTTATCTGAAGTCCCGAGATTTCGAACCCGTGCTCATCACTATACCGAAAGGCGGTTATGTTCCTTCATTCATCATGAACACTGCACCCTGTAGGCGCCAAGGTCACCCGCCAGGTCCCGTCATGTCCGCCAGCAGGAGAACCGGTCTATCCAATTATTTGCGGCAGCCTGTCCTGTTTTGGGTTGGTGCGGCCGGATTGAGCGTTGCGGTAGCGGCGCTGCTCCTTGCACATGCACCCTCACTCGCCGAGACGTCGGCTGAGCCCCTTGAGGAGCAGCTGAAGCCAACCGTCATCGTGGAACCATTCTACGCCGCCGGTGGGGCCGAGGCGCGCTTCCTCAGAGATCAGATCATAGTCCGGCTGGTGGCTGGCGGGAAAATCTCGGTTATCGTCCAATCGGCTGGGCCAGACCATTTGCAGGGACAACATTATCTCCTGCAGGCAGGCACGAGAGGAGCGCAGGGGCCGATGCGGCTGACCGCCCGCCTCGTACGAGAAGGCGATGGTGTGGTTTTGTGGTCTCGCAGCTACGATTTGAACGCGCGTTCCAGCGCGTCGACGGAGTCGGAATCGGCACTCGCCAGCGACGTCGCACGAGACGTCGCGGCGACTCTTCAAGCCTCGAACTCATAGCACGCTCGACTGAAGTTGGAGCAATACCGATGCACCGAACAGCTCACAGAACTCGAGATCGCCGCACCGGGAGAGACAGGCATAATTGGATCTACCGCGTGGCGAAACGCAATCGGGAAAGCTGCCGATATCGCGACCACGTAGTAGGCTCGCCGTTCTTATTGCTCTTTTGATGCGCGTCAAAGAAGGATTTTGGCCGATCTCTTAGATTGTTTTGGATCCATCGGACCTCGGCTGGCGTTCAACCAAGGCCTGTCCCAAGAACGCAAAATTCAGAAGGTCGCCGCTCATGTCGTTGAAACTGGTCAGTGGAATGATGAAGTCGTCTGGCGAGGAAGCTCTGCTCCTGATGGAGGCTGCCGGGGCGGAGCATATTGTCCTTGTCAGCAAAGAGGCCCTCATGGCGGTTGCAGAGCCACCGCGCTGTGATGAGAGCCGCTTGCAGGAAAACATCGATGTTTTCAGCCAAATCGCTGATGCCAAATACGCCGCCGGGGGCGCGGAGCCTGATGGTCGCATTAGAATAACGGCAGACGACGTTGGCACCTGGTTCCGTTCACGAGAGGCGGCAACATGATCGCCGGAGGTTTAGTTGCCGATCAAGAGCCGACTTTGCTTCATGGCGGATGTCCGATGGCTTCGACAATCGCACCTCGATGAATTGGTCGAACTGGAAGGGGCGGTCCGACATCGCCTTGTCAACCTTCCATTAAGGTGGCTTCTGTCTCGCCGAACTGGTCAAGCGCCTCTTCAAGGTAATCCGACAGCAGCGGCATGCCCAGCAGATAGGAGGCAGTGCGTCCGTTGTGCGCGTCGGCGGCCTGCTGGCGAAGGTCGTCCCAGTCCGCGGCATCCCCATCGCCACGCCCAAGCCAGGAAAGTGCCACAAGGTCGATCTGTTCGTCCTCGTTAAGCGCCCAGATCACGCTGCGCAATTCCTGCTCCACCGAGTCGTCGGGGTGGTCTTCAAGGATTTCGATCATATTGTCATCCGTCGGATTGGAGCCCGGATCCGGCTCGGTCATGACGTCTTTGGCATCGAACTCTCTTGCCTTGAGGATGACGTAGCGCACTTTCTCGGGCGAAATGCCCGGCTTCCATTCTTCGCCTACACCAGTCATCGACAGCCTCCTTTCGCGCGTGAGGATTTCAAGCATCTTGATCCCGATTACATGTCACGCTTTGCGTTGCGTCAAACGGGACGCCTATGAGCGGAAATAAGGCGGTCATGGGTGAGGCAAAATGGCCGCACGCCTGCATGCCGACCGTCCGATGAGAGCAGAGCCGTGACGGGCGGCTCAACAGGATGTGTTTTTACAGCGGCCGCCCGCTGACCGCGGCGGATATCTGTAACGCTCGAGAACGCGCCCGCAAAGCCAGGTCGTGCGGCATTTCAGTTTCCAATTGACGCCCATCAATGTCCTCAGCGCAATTCGGATCCACGTTGATCTCCTCATCAAGGAGGTACAAGATGTCGACATTCATCATGCTCACCCGCTTGAGCCATGAGGCTCTGAGAAACCCCCGCGCCATGAAGACCCTGAGCCATGAACTCGCTCAATATATACGACGTGATTGTCCCGAGGTGCGCTGGATTTCAAGTTTTGTAGTGCTTGGTCCGGCAGACTATGTCGATATTTTTTCCGCGCCCGATATGCTGTCTGCGACGAAGGTGGCAACACTCGTAAGGACGTTCGGCCATGCCACAACGGAGATCTGGCCCGCGACCGAATGGCCCGAGTTTGAGAAATTGCTTCAACAGCTTCCGTCATTGATTACTGAATAGTCGGCTCAATTAGCGGCGCTGATCGTTTCAAGGCTCAGGCGAACCAGAATGCGCCAACGACTTCAGAGCTGCAGGATATGATCCAGATCGAACAGGATCTGCTCTAAGTGGGAGGATGTTCTTCGATCGATTGACTTTTTCGTGCGAGCTGAAACTCCCGCCATGCAGGCATGGCGGGAGGAAATGCAGGACTTATCAGGCGTGATGACCGCTGACCGCTCTCAGCAATTCTTCAGCAAGCGGCCGACTGCCGCAGTGCGTAATGTCGCCGATGGCAAGCATACCAACGATCTCGTCTTCTGCATTCATGACAGGCAGGCGCCGGATCTTATGCTTTTCCATCATGCGTACTGCTTCCTCAATGCGGTCCGACGTATGGCAGAATGTTGCGCCCGGCGACATGACCTCCCGTGCCGTAATCCCGGAAGCATCGTGACCATCGGCAAGGACGCGTATGGTGAGATCGCGGTCAGTAATCATCCCGATCATGCGCCCGTTCTCGGTGACGGGAACGGCTCCGATATCCTGCTTTTTCATCAGTTTGGCGACCTCATTGATACGCGTGGTCGGCGAAACTGATTGAACCTGCTTATGCATCGCTTCTGATACATGCATGATATGTCCTCCTGGTCCAAAACAGAACGTACCTGTCGAAGTTTCCAGGAACGGGTCAGCAACTGCATTGACCAGGGTCAATGCAGTTACACACGAATGCCCCTCGCTTCCGCAACGTTAAACCAGGTCGACCACACAGGTACGGTCTCTTTCCGTTCTGCAAACTTGACGGAGATCAATGCAACAAAGTCGTCATCGTGTTGTCCTGTGCAGATTTTCAACACCGGCGTCTCCGCCCTGCAGCCGACAGCAGGGATGGCGGCGGATGCGGCCGGCGTTAGAAAGGAGCCGCCGATGTTGTTCGATGACCGAACCGACGCGGGCAGGAAGCTCGCTCAAGCTCTTGAAAGATACAAGAATGATCATGTCGTCGTGCTCGCGCTTCCACGTGGAGGCGTGCAGGTAGCAGCCGAGATAGCAAGATATCTGGATGCTCCGCTTGACCTGCTTCTGGTACGAAAAATCGGCGTCCCCATGCATCCGGAGCTCGCGATGGGAGCGATCGTCGACGGATTGGAGCCAATCGTCGTCCGCAACGAGCACGTTCTCCGCCTCGCAGGTGTGCCCGAATCCTCGTTCGAGGACGTGCAGCGGCGCGAATGGGAGGAGATTGAACGTCGTCGGCACCGGTATCTTGGCGTCAGCCCTCATCAGGAAGTCTTCGGGCGCATCGTCGTGATCGTCGATGATGGCATTGCCACAGGTGCGACAATGATGGCGGCCATTCGTGCGTTGAGGCAACGCAAACCGAGTAAGATCGTCGTGGCTGTACCTGTCGCGCCTCTTGAAGCGCTCGAGCAATTGAACCAGGCAGCCGATGAGACTGTCTGCTTGTCCACCCCCGCCTTCTTTGAGGCAATAGGTGCTCATTATCGGGACTTTCGGCAGCTGAGCGACGATGACGTCATCGCATTGATCCAGTCGGTCCCGGCCACGCCATGATGCCCGCTATGCGTCACACCTCGGCGGAGCAGATCGCCCGATCGCTCCCAGACGATCGGCATCAATGAACATTTGGTGCAGTTGCTGATGGAAGGCGGTCCTGGAGGTGTCAGATTACTGCCTGCCGCCGCTCAAGTGTTGCACTGCGTTGGTTAAGACATCGCGAGAACGCCGCTCCATTGCGTTTTTACCGGAGGCAATCGCCATGACCATTGAGGAACTGAACGCAGAGGACTGCTTTAACGTGCTTCAACACGCAAGAACCGGGGTGTTGGCATGCAGCTACCATGACAGGCCCTACGCGGTGCCTATTCAAATCGCCTATGACGAACGAAAGATTTATGCGTTTTCGTTGGAGGGCAAGAAGATCGAAATCATGCGTGCCAATCCGCAAGTTTGTCTTCTCGTGCAGGAAAAGAAGGGATCCAGAGACTGGTACACCGTCCTTGCTTGCGGGCGGTTTGAAGAATTTCGCGACGAGGATGGCTTCGCCGGTGAGATGCATCACGCCTGGAGCCTGCTGCAGAGGAAGAGCGAGTGGTGGGAGCCGGGGGCCATCAAGCCCGAGGGCTACGGAAATGATCGCCCGTACAAGCACGTCTTCTTCGGGATTTGGATCGAAGAAATCTCCGGTAGGCATAGCAAGGAGATCGAATGACATCGCGGGCTCAGACGGTACCGCTGCATTACACGCCCCTTTGATGCAGATCAAAGGTCCCGAAGCAGCTTTCTGATATTAATTTCTATCATGGTTGCGCCTACCTGAACCATGATCGGGCGTGGTGAGGTTCATCGTTCGCGTGCTGCCTTAAGTCGCTGCCGGAGGGTGCTCCAGCAGAGCGCGGCTGCGTGCGACACCGGCAAACCGCCCGAATGCATCTCACATGTCACCACGTGATCTTCACCTTTGCTTTCTCGCGTCCCCACATGAAAGGAGCAAGTCATGGACGATCTGACACTGAGACAGAACATCCTCGATGAACTGGAATTCGAACCGAGTATTGACGCTGCCAATATTGGCGTCGCCGTCGATAATGGCGTCGTGACACTGACCGGCCACGTGAGTTCCTATCTTGAGAAGGAAACCGCAGAAGGGGTCGTGAAGCGGGTGAAAGGGGTGCGCGCGATTGCCGAGGAGATTGGCGTGCGCATTGCCGGGACGTACGAAACCGAAGATGAGGACATCGCCCGCCGTGCCGTCAATACGATCGATTGGAAGGTTTCCATTCCAAGGCAAGCGGTCCAGGTTAAGGTCGAGAATGGATGGCTTACGTTAACCGGCGAGGTCGAGTGGCAATACCAGAAGACCGCAGCCTATGATGCCGTTCGCGACCTCGCCGGGGTCGTCGGCGTTTCCAATTTGATCGAGATAACCCCACGGCTGAGTGCTGGCGACGTCAAGAAGCGTATCGAAGATGCCTTCAAGCGTGATGCAGAACTTCAATCTCAAGCCATCCAGGTGGAGGTTGCGGGAAGCAGCGTGACGCTCAAGGGCAAAGTCCACAGCTGGTCTACGCGGCGTGCTGCTGAACATGCCGCGTGGTCGGCACCGGGCATCCGCAATCTCAACGACCAGATTGCCGTCGACTAGCAGATGAAAATCCGATCTCGGAGGGCGATCCCGAGTGCTTACGCAGTTCCACCGTCTCCTATCGACAGGACCGAACTAGCAGATGCCGGCGAGGCGTGACGGCAACGCCGCCGGCACGCAGATATCTGTGGATGGTATTGGATAGGCCCGTGCTGCGGTGTATCTCCCGGACCATACGGGATTGAAACATGGGTCGATTCTCAGTGATATTTTCCCGCAATCCCGGGTCAGCTCTCAGCGCAAATCAACACTGAATCCTATCGATCGAAATCTTTAAGGTATTTGGCGGGAGACACGCCGAGCGCTTTCTTGAACATCGTGATGAACGCAGACACCGATTCGTAGCCAAGATCGCCCGACACCTGCTGCACTGGTGCACCTGCTGCGAGGCTGCGGATTGCAATAATCAGCTGTAGTTGTTGTCGCCAACGGCCGAAGGTCAGGCCCGTCTCTTGTTGAACAAGGCGAGCGAGTGAGTTCTCGCTCAAGGCCATTCGCTTTGCCCATTGCGCTACCGTGCTTGGGTCGGAGGGATCCTTGACAAGCGCGGTCGCAATGCGCTCCAGCCTCGGCTCCCCTGTCAGCGGCAGATGCAAGTGCTCGACTGGCATCTTCGATAGAGCCGACAGAAGCAGGGTCGTGATGAGTTCACCATCGACCTCTGCGACCTCGGACCGGTCAGCCAATTCGATGATGAGCTCCCTGACGAGGGGCGAAAGCGCAAGGGTGCAGCAGCGGTTCGGCATCTCGACCGCAGTTGGCTCGATGAATAAGTAGAACAAGCGCGCGTTGGCTGTCGCTGCATTGCTGTGCGGCATACCGGCAGGAACCCAGACGCCGCAATGAGGGGGAACCATCCACATTCCGCGGGGAACGCGACATGTCACTCCGCCCCGCAGCGGCATGACGAGTTGCCCCTTGCGGTGGCTATGTTCTGGAGCTTCCCGCTCGTTTTGCGACACGTCGATCCGGATGGCATGCACTCGCGATGCGTGCTCTTCGAGATCTTGATCAAGGAGGGCGCCAGGGAGCGACACCCGTGGAAGGGGGAATTTAGTGATCATCTGAGGGAATATCTAAATTTCTCAGCACAATTTGTCGATAGTCTTTAGCGAAATGAATTCGGAGAGTGATCATGGCAGCTGATGAGCACGCCCCTCACTGGGTGTCTGACGTGGTTCAAACGGAACTTCGAGAGCCACAAAAGTTCTGCGGCAGGACGTGCATCCTGCTTTTCCCGCCCATCGACAACTGGCTTCCGCGCCCCTCCGTAACGAGACGCATCGCAAAGAAGCTCCTTTCAAAAGTTCGCGCCATCCTTGCCTCCAATACGCCTTCCATGTCTCCAGCTGAATGTGAGAAGGCGGCGGAGGCTTATCTGCATGCCTGCACCGCTGTTCCGTTGTTCTGCTATGTATCACCGGCACTCTATGGTCTTGCGAGCAAAGTCGGCGAGCAGGCCCTCGAGCACGGTGGTTCCCAAGCTGGAGATGAGCGGTGAACGCGCGACCGGTGGTCACCACGAGCAGTGTGATCTTTTCGGTAAAGACGTTCATCGCGGCGATGCTCGCCTATTTTATCGCGATCCGTTTTGATCTGCCGCGACCGTCCTGGGCGGTGGCCACGGTCTACATTGTTGCTCATCCGCTTTCCGGCGCGGTCGTGTCAAAATCGATCTATCGGCTGCTGGGAACGCTCATTGGCGGCGCGGCCACGATCATCATGGTCCCTAATCTGGTGAACGAACCGATCCTCCTGTCGGGCGCGATCATCTTGTGGGTGTCTGGATGCACGTTCATCAGCCTTTTAGATCGCACGCCGCGCAGTTACGTTCCTCTACTGGCGGGTTATACTGTGCTTCTGGCGGGGCTGCCGCTGGTCACCGCTCCGGCAACTGCGTTTGACACTGCCGTCTCTCGCGTCGAGGAGATCGGGCTGGCGATTATCTGCGCCTCGATCGTCAGTCATATTGTTCTTCCGGTCCATGTGGGTGCGGTGCTTCTCGACCGCATCGATGGTTGGATAGCGCGAACGCAAGACCTTTTGACCACAACAGCAACAGGCAAAGCAGATAAAACCCGAAGCAGGGGAGAACGACTTGCTTTGGCCGCAGAGGCGGCCGATCTGCGGTCGCTTGCGGTGCATCTTCAATATGACGGGTCGCGATATCGCCGTGCTGCATTCCTGGTTCGGTCGCTGCAGCATCGGATGGTGGCTTTCCTCCCACTATTGAGCGAACTTGCGGATCTCCGCCGTTCACTGGAAAGGCTTGAAACCTCCACTTCACAAGAGGCTCTGTCGTCGATCAGTCAGGCAGCTTCTTGTAGGTCAAACGCCTCTCGCAACGCCTTCAGGCGGGAGATCGATGCGCTTGTCCCTTTGGCCGCGCCTCCGTCCTGGGAAAAGCTGGTACTTGCCAATGTCGCACGCAATCTCAGCGATATTCTTCACCTTGCCGATGCGTGCCGCGACCTTCGAGATGCCGTTGAAAAGGAGAATGTGGGGGGAGTGGCCAGCCGCTTCCGCCACCGGGATCGAATATCAGCGCAGCACCGCGACTTTGGAATGGCTTTGCTGTCAGCACTGACAATCGCGACCTGCTTGGTGACGGCCATGCTATTCTGGATCGCAAGCGGCTGGACCGACGGAATGACATTCGCTCAAATCTCGGGCGTCCTTTGCTGCTTGCTCGCGACAATGGACGATCCGGTCCCCGCAATGAGAAAATTTGCCGATGTTACGATCGGCTCTGTCATCGCGGCGTTCGTCTATGGCTTTGCGATCCTGCCGATGATCGACGGCTTTGCACCACTCGTTGCCGCGCTCGGACTATTTCTGATCCCCGCCGGCATATGCCTGGCCGTGCCTTCGCTCGCGATCGTCGGCATGGGCCTTTGCATAAACTTTCCGCTTCTTCTCACGCTGCAGGCCCATCAGAGCAACGACTTTTTGGCCTTCGCAAACGCCGCAATCGCGACCGTCCTTGCGATGATATGGGCGATCCTGATCTCCGGCATCTTCCGGTCTGTTCGGGCTGAAACCAATGCAAGACGACTGTTTTCTGTGTCCCAGCGACATGTGTCAAAGATCGCGGCCGGTGGACACACCGATGCAGAGCTCACCCACCATCGCCTCATCGATGTTGCCGGTCTTTTTGCTTCGAGAGCTGCGAAACTGTCGCCGACCTCGGACATCTCGAATGGAGACATCATTCGAGATCTGCGAACGGGACTTCACCTTATCGCTGTTCAAGAACTGCTTGTAGACCTCTCCGAAGTGACGCAACCAGCGGCAAGCGCAGTTCTCTCGAGGGTGGCGCAGCTGTACGATCTTGCCCCCGCTGATCGGGACAAACCTCTTGCGGAGGCGCTCGGGGGGGTGGACGATCTGATCATGACGCTGGCGGTTTCGAACCCTGTTGATACGGAAGAAGAGCTTCTGATGCACGCCGTTGCCCTTCGTATCTGCCTCGCTCCGGAGGTTGATCCACCGATGTTTCCGAAGCCACCTTCTTTGGGGAAAGCCGCGTGACCGGGCAACTCGATCTTTATGGCGTCTTCCTGCCTTCGCTTGGGGTATTCGCCTTGTTGGCCTACGGTGTTTTTCGCGCCCTTGCATGGCTTCTCGGCAAAGTCGGATTTTATAGCGCGGTGTGGCACAGGCCCCTCTTTGACCTGGCATTGTACATCAGCCTTATCGGCATGTTTTCCGTTGCCAGCAACTGGACTTCAAGATGAAAAACATAGCGTTCTTTTCGGGCCGCGTTCTCCTGACCCTGTCAATGGCCGCCTGCGCGGCAGTTTTTGGCTGGCACCTGTGGTCCTTCTACATGGAAGCCCCGTGGACCCGGGATGCGCATGTCCGGGCCGACATCGTCCGGCTGGCGCCAGACGTTTCGGGCCTGGTTACGGAGGTCGTCGTGTCGGATAACGCCCATGTGGAGAAGGGAGCGCCTCTGTTTCGCATTGAAAGAGACCGCTTCGAGCTTGCGCTGCGTGAGGCGGAGGCCCAGGTCCAAAGCACTCAAGCTGCTGCCGAGCTGGCGAGGGTCGATTTCGAACGGTATCAACTGCTCGCATCAAAAGAAGCAGCTAGCCTTAAAGATCGACAGCATGCTGAAGCCCAGATGCATCAGGCGGACGCTGCATACCAATCGGCGATTGCCGCTCGGGATCTGGCGAAGCTGAACCTTCAACGGACGACGGTGAGTGCGCCGGCATCTGGAACGGTCACGAACTTCTCTCTTCGCAGCGGGAACTACGTGTCCGTCGGAAACGCAGTCGGCGTGCTTGTTGAAAACGACGCCATGTACGTCGCGGGATATTTCGAAGAGACGAAGCTCCCCCGGATCCATGTCAATGACGAGGTGCGCGTCGATATCATGGGCGAAACGCTACCAATCATCGGACATGTTGCAAGCATCGCGGCTGGAATCGAGGATCGGGAACGAAGCGATTCCGCCGGCTCGTTCGCAAGCGTGGCGCCGACATTTTCGTGGGTGCGTCTCGCTCAAAGGATCCCGGTGCGGATCGAGATTGATCATATACCAAGTTCTGTTCAACTCGTTGCGGGCAGAACCGCGACGGCCTCTATCCTCCAAAACAGCAAATGAAATACGGTGCCTGTACGATACAACTTGGGTCGGCAGGTGCGGGTTGCTTCAAAGAACATGCGGTCGGCCCTCGAAATGGACGGACGGGCCATTGTTGACGAGATACCGGAGAACATACCATTGCGTGGATTCCGGATCGAAGGGCCGCATGCGCTCGTCTACGAGAGCCCGGCCCGCGAAGTAACACCGCTTCGTCCAAGCCCCACAGGTAGCGAACGAATGTCAATGTTCGATGCGGTCTGGTTCGGATGAGGTGATCTCAGAGTGCTGGACCAGAAAGCTGGACAGTCGTCGTCGCGAGAGCGGCGCGATCAAGCGGGCAATTCAGACGACCGGTCGCGATGCGGCAACGGCTTCAAGGTAGCCGTGGTCCAGGGAGGGTGCCGCGCTGATTGGCGTGCACTACACCGCCAATGCGGATGCGGCCAATGCCACGGTACGCGACATCGAGGCGCTTGGCGTCAAGGCCGTCGCCGTGAAGGCCGGCCTCAGACAGGGCAAGGACGCGGCCAAAAGCCTCTGGGCGCAGTTCAGCGAAGCAGCCGACGCCCACATTCATCCCTTGACCGGCAGACACCGGATCAGGCCTACTTCAACGCGCTGGCACCAATGATGGTGGCGGTATAATCGAGGCGGAAATCCACTTAGCGGCACCAAGCTGTTCAAACAAACCGAGCCGGCTCTCAGATCAATATCACCGGCGAGCATCGCTGGCTAAAGCCATTAGCGTAGGATTCCACCCCTCCCGTATGCGCCCCATCAGTTTCGATCGGCCGCCTTGCCTGACCCACTCCGCTCAGGAGGAGCCGCAATTCGCCGCGATTGATTTTTAGCGTTGGCATTTACATTTCGATATTTGCATCATATTATTCGCATAATGTCTTTTTAGAATAATGAGACAATTAAGTGGGAACAAACGATCTACCCCGCCCGGCATCACTTGAAGCTCTGGAAAAGCGGCTTGAGCTCGACTTGCTCTGGCTCAACCAGCCGCCCAAGGCGTGGCTTCCTGGGATCAAAGTGGATGGAGTGGAAGTACTCGACGTCGCCGTCATTGGCGCGGGGCTCTGCGGACTGATAACGCTTGCCGCCTCGAGAAAGGTCGGCATCAGAAATGCCCGAGCCTTCGACCGCGCGCCAGAAGGGCGGGAAGGCCCCTGGATCACCTATGCGAGGATGGAGACGCTTCGCACCCGCAAGGACGCCGTAGGGCCGGCGCTTGGCATCCCGTCCTTGACGTTCCGTGCTTGGTTCGAAGCGCAATATGGGGCTCAAGCCTATCTCGACTTAGGCCTCATTCCCCGCCCGATGTGGATGGACTATCTCGTCTGGTATCGACAGGTGCTCGATCTCGACGTGGTTAACGACGCTGCGCTGACTGCGATTGGCTTCCGCTCCGATGGCCTGATCGCTCTGGAGTTCGACAGAGCCGGAACGACGGAGCAGGTTCTCGCCCGCCGCGTGGTTCTGGCGACCGGCCTAGACGGGCTCGGCGCTCCGACGCTTCCGGATGTCGCCATGCGTATACCGTCGCGCTTCGTTAAGCACGGCGCCGATCTCATCGATATGGCATCCTTGAAGGGCAAGCGTGTTTCGGTCGTCGGCGCCGGCGCATCGGCGATGGACAATGCTGCGGCCGCCCTGGAGGCGGGCGCGGCGCGCGTCGACATTTTCGTGCGTCGTGCCGATATCCCGCGTGTCGACAAATTCACCGGAGTCGGCAGCCAGGGGATGACGCACGGATATGTCGGCTTGCCGGATGCGGACAAGTGGACCTATATGGTCGCCGGCGAACGGGCCCAGATTCCGCCGCCGCGCCACAGCGTGCTGCGCGTCTCGCGCCATCCGAACGCTTTCTTTCATCTGGCGAGCCCGATAAACGATCTCGTCGAGGCTGGTGATGCGGTGGACGTCGTAACGCCGAAAGGGCGTTGCCGGACCGATCTGGTGATCTTCGCGACGGGCTTTTCGGTCGATTTCGGCAAGCGGCCGGAATTTTCTGCGCTTGCCGGCAAGATCCTGCTCTGGCGCGATGCTTATACTCCGCCTGCCGGCTGGGAGCATGAAGGGATCGGTTCCACGCCCTATCTCGGGCCTTCTTTCGAATTCCTGCCAAAGCCGGGGCTCGATCCCGTTGTCGCCGCCTCGGTCTCGCGGATCGCCTGCTTCGCCTATCCGGCGGTTCCCTCGCACGGGAAGATCACCAGCGGGATTCCCTCGATCAGCGATGGTGCGTTGCGCCTTTCGACGGGTCTCGCGCGCTCGCTTTTCGTGGAGGATCGGACATACCATCTCGATCGCTTTTTCTCCTTCGACACGCCGGAGCTTATGGGCGACGAATGGACGGATGCGGATATTGACGAGGACATGAGCATTGCGAATGGATGAACGACGCCCGGAGCTCCAGATTTTCTACGGCATCTCGTCGCCATGGGCCTATTTTGGCGCCCGGCGGGCCATTGCGATTGCCGCTGAGAACGGCGCGGCCGTGCGGCTCAGGCCGATCCGCATCATCGAGGCGAATGGCGGCATTCCGCTGCGCAAGCGTCCCGATGCGCGCCAGCTCTACCACGAGGTCGAATTGCGCCGGTGGCGGGACTATCTCGGCATGCCGCTTAACCCGAAGCCGAAATTCTACCCTTGCCGGACGATCGAGCCCGCCGCGCAGGCGGTGATCGCGATCCAGAAGGCGGGTCTTGACGCGATTTCCTTCTCGTTCGCCGTGCAGCGGGCGCTTTGGGCCGAGGACCGAGACATTGCCGACCTCTCCACGCTCCGCGACATCGCGCGGGCAACGGCCGGCGAGGCGGCCGCAGGGCTCGTCGCCGATCCGCAGGTGGATGACATCGTCGCGGAGTGGCACGGCAATCTCGCTGACGCAGAGCGGCTCGGCATCTTCGGGACGCCAACCTACGTCGTCGGCAGGGAGCTTTTCTGGGGCCAGGATCGGCTGGAGTTCGTCGACCGCGCCTTGAAGGCCAGCAACACCACTGAAATGCGTGAGGAGAAGGCGTGATGACCGACGCAAGAAAACTGCATGACGAGGCGATCATCGTGGATGGCCTTCAGACCTGCCAGTGGAGCCGGTCGATCTTCGAGGAAATGCGTGCCGGGGGGCTGACAGCCGTCAACGTCTCCTCCCTTCTTTGGGAGAATTTCCGCGAAGGGATCGGTTACGTTTCCGAGTGGAAGCGCTTTCTGCGCGAGAACGACGACATCATCCGGCCGGTCCGCACCGTCGCCGACATCCATGCTGCCAAGGCGGAAGGCAAGACCGGCATCATTATTGGGTGGCAGAACACCTCGCCCCTGGAAGACAAGCTCGACTACGTGGAGATCTTCAAGGATCTCGGTGTCGGCATCATGCAGCTCACCTACAATACCCAGAACTATTCCGGCGCGGGCTATCTGGAAGAGGTCGACAGCGGGCTCACCGGGTTCGGCAGGGAAGTGCTGGCGGAAATGAACCGCGTCGGCGTGCTCTGCGACCTCAGCCACGTGGGCGACAAGACCAGCGCCGACGTCATCGCCTATTCGAAAAAGCCGGTCTGCATCTCGCATGTCCTGCCGCGGGCGCTGCGGGACGTCAAACGCAACAAGCCGGACGAACTGCTTCTCGCCTGCGCGGAAAAGGGCGGCCTGATCGGCGTCAGCCTGTTTGCGCCGGGCCTTGCGGCCGGCAACGACGCGACGGTCGAGGACTACCTGGATGCCATGGCCTATGTGATCGATCTCGTCGGTGAGGATCATGTCGGGATCGGCACGGACTTTTCGCTCGACCGGCCGCGCCCCGGTCCCTGGCTGCTCTGGGCCAACAAGGACAAGGGCACTGCGCGGACGCTGACCGAATTCGGCTCCGTGAAGATATCGAAGCCAAAGGGAATCCAACGGATGACCGAGATGCCGAACCTCACGGCCCGCATGCTGGCACGCGGCTGGAGCGAGGAACTGGTGCTCAAGCTTCTCGGCAGGAACTGGCTGCGTATGCTCGACGCGGCCTGGACGCCGATGGCCTGATCTTCTCCGACATGGATTGTCGGCGGGAAGAAACGGCCTCGGCTAATCGAGCGTAAGGCCGCGTTTGCGGGAACAGGGAACTGCATGGCGACAAAAGAATAAATGCCATGCCTCAAACTGGAGAGACGGACATGACGATACGCATGCAAAACGGAATTTTGCGGATCCTCCTCCGCGCCGGCATTATTGCCGCTGGCCTTGCCGCTTTTGCCGGCGCGGCCCAGGCCCAGGACGCCTCGATCAAGGGAACGGTGAACGTCGTCGGTTTTTCAGGCGTCTTTGCCGACAACTATCAGAAGTTCATCATCGCGGCCTTCAAGGAGAAATATCCCGGCATCGAGGTGACCTATCAGCAGAGCAAGAATTCCGCAGAGACGCTCGCCCTTTTGACGCTTCAACAGGCCGACCCGAAGATCGATGTCGCCCTGATCGACGTCTCGGTCGCCATCAAGGCGAACAAGAGCGGTATTTTCGCCAAGCTCGATCCGGCCAAGGTCCCGAGCCTTGCCGAGATGCCGGACTGGGCCCGTCTCGACGGGGACAAGGCAATTGCCTTCTCTCAGGACAATCTCGCGATCCTTTACAATACCGACAATGTGAAAGAGCCGCCGACGAGCTGGAACGACCTGACCGACCCGAAATACAAGGGGAAGATCGCTGCAAAACTCGGCGATACGCGCGGCGTCATCCTGCTGCCGATCCTCGACAAGCTCAAGGGAGCCGACTACAAGGACACCGTCGATCCGGCAATCGACATGCTCAAGGAAATCGCCCCGAACGTCTCGACCTGGGAGCCGGCGCCCGATTGCTACGCCGTCGTCCAGAGCGGCGAGGTGGATCTCTCCATCTGCTGGAACGGCCGCGCGCAATACCTGCACGACACTCAAGGCGGCAAGATCGCTGTTGCCGCGCCGAAGGAAGGCTCGATCGGCCAGACCAACACAATCGGTCTCGTCGAAAACTCTAGGAATGCCGAGGCAGCACAGCTCTTCATCAACTATGCGCTGGGTACCGAAGCACAGGCGACGTTCGCCGAGAAGAGCTTCTACGGACCGGTCAATACCAAGGTGACCCTGACGGACGCGGTTGCCGCGCGAATCTACGGCTCCAAGGAGGCTCAGGCCGCCCAGATGTCACTCGACTGGAACTTCGTTGCGGACAAATATTCCGCCTGGATCCAGCGCATCAACCGCGAAGTCATCGCGCTCAACTGATCTATCTTGAAGGAACTGGCCGTCATGGCTGATCATCACGTCATCATCGAAAATCTCGTGAAGACCTATCCAGGCGCCCAGAAGCCTTCCGTGGATCACGTCAGCATCTCGCTGCCGCGCGGCGAGATGCTGGCCCTGCTTGGGCCTTCCGGCTGCGGTAAGACGACGATCCTGCGCATGATCGCCGGCCTCATTGCTCCCACCTCGGGCGCGATCAGGCTCGATGGCAGGGACGTTTCCTCCATCCCCGTCTACAAGCGGAACATGGGCATGGTCTTCCAGGCCTATGCCCTGTTTCCCCACATGACGGTCGCAGAAAACATCTCCTTCGGCCTCGAAATGCGCAAGGTTGGCAGGGCCGAGCGGGAGGAGCGCGTCAGGAGAGCGCTCGACCTCGTCAAGCTTGCCGGTCTGGGCGGGCGCAAGGTCAGCCAGCTTTCCGGCGGCCAACAGCAGCGCGCGGCGATCGCCCGTTCGCTGGTGATCGAGCCGGAACTCCTGCTGCTCGACGAGCCGCTGTCGAACCTTGATGCGAAACTGCGCGACGAGATGCGCGATGAGATCCGCGACATCCAGGCGCGTACCGGCGTAACCGCCATCTTCGTGACCCATGACCAGGACGAGGCGCTTTCGATGGCCGACCGCCTGGCGGTCATGTCGGCAGGAAAACTCGAACAGATCGGAACCCCGCTCGACATCTTCGACCGGCCGCAGACTGAATTCGTCGCGTCCTTCATCGGTGCGGGAACATTCTTCGAGGGCAAAGTCGCCGGACCGGGCCTTGCGGAGGTCGACGGCCTGCCTCCGATTCATTTCGCCGGTGAAGCCGCGGTTGGATCATCGATCAAATTGATGGTGCGGCCTCACCGATTGCTGCTTGCGGGAGATGCCGGCCAGCCGAACAGCTTCAGCGGCGTGGTCGAGCATATCGTCTATCGGGGCCAGATCCTGACGCTGAGCGTGCGCTGCGGCGGGCGCTTGCTGCAGGCCGATCTGCCGACGCATGCGGGTATCCTGCCAAGGAAGGGCGACGATGTCACCCTGACCGTCGCGCCCGACGATGTGACCCTGATCGGTCGGGAGGCCGCATGAGCGCCGCCGTGACAGCGCCTGCGAGCGGCGCGCCGACCACCTCGAGGGGCATCCTGCTGCTTCTGCTTCTGCCCGGCCTCGTCGCGCTGGTCATCACCTTCCTGCTGCCGCTCCTCTGGCTGTTGCGCGCCTCATTCGCCTCTTCGGCCGTGGGAGCGCTGAGCGGCGGCGACTGGACGTGGGAAGCCTACACCACCGTCCTGTTCGATCCGTTCTACTGGCGTGTAGCCTGGAATACCCTGGTTCTCGGCTTCAATGTCGCGATCTTCGCCGTGATCCTGTCCTATCCGATCGCGCTTTTCCTTGTCCGGACGGAGAGCCGCTTTCGAGGTGTGCTGACGGCGCTTGCGGTGGCCCCTCTGCTGACATCGTCGGTCGTGCGGACCTATGGCTGGATGGTGATCCTTGGAGACCGGGGCGTCATCAACAGCACGCTGCAGTCGCTTTCGCTCACCGATGGCGTCATCCGCCTCACCAACAACAGCTTCGGCGCCACCGTCGCGTTGATCGAAATCCTGATGCCCTATGCGATCCTCGCGATGCTCAGCGGCTTCGGCCGATTGAACGTTCAACTGGAGGAAGCGGCCGCGATGCTCGGGGCCAACCGGCTCAAGGTGTTCACGCGCATCGTCCTGCCGCTCAGCCTGCCCGGCGTGCTGACGGCGGCGCTCCTCGTCTTCGTGCTGGCGATCTCCTCCTTCGTGACGCCTCGGCTGATGGGGGGAGGGCGCGTCTTCGTGCTCGGCACGGAAGTCTTCAACGAGGCGACGGTGACGCTCAACTGGCCGCTCGCCGCGGCGCTTTCGGTCATGCTGCTCGTGCTGTTCAGCAGCATTATCCTTCTCTACCAGCGTGCGCTGCGCGCGCTCGAAGTGTGAGGCCGGCCATGCAGAATTCCTCGATCCTCGGTCGAGTCGCCTGGAGCACGCTGATCATGCTGCTCTATCTTTTCCTGCTGGCGCCGATCGTCATCGTCTTCATCATCTCATTCGACACGCGCCAGTATCTCGCTTTTCCGCCGGAGAGCTTCTCGTTCGGATCCTATGTGAAGGTCTTCGAGAATGCGAAGTTCATCTCGGCCTTCTGGCGGAGCCTGGCGATCGGCGCGATTGTCGGCATCGTGTCGGTTTCGGCCGGCATGCTCCTGTCGTTGTCGCTGGTGCGCTACACGTTCCGCGGCAAGGCGGCCGTGAATTTTCTCATCCTTGCGCCCTTCCTCGTGCCACACATCGTGCTGGCCGTCGGCATCATGCTGGTGATAGCGCCGATCGGCCTGCTCGACAGCTATCCCGGCATCATACTCGCCCATCTCGGCATCACGATCCCTTACACGGTACGAACGATCACCATGAGCCTGATGGCGGTCGACACGCGGGTGGAAGAGGCGGCGCTGGTGCACGGGGCCTCTCCGGCCATGGTATTCTGGCGCATCACCCTGCCGCTGGTGCGTCCCGGGCTGATCGCCGGCGCCGTGATCGCGTTCCTCATCTCCTTCGACGAGGCGACGATTTCGCTCTTCATCGTCTCGGTCAAGGCGTCCACGCTGCCGACCGAGATCTATCACTATCTGGAATATTCGACCGACCCGCAGATCGCCGCCCTTTCCGTCATCCTGATACTTATCTCGATCGGCGTCGTGGTGGCGGTCGAAAGATTGGTCGGCCTGCGCAGGGCGATATGAGGTCGCCGTGACAATTGTCGAAACAACGGGCGGTCCCGTCGAAGGGTTTCGGGAAAACGGATATCACGTCTTTCTCGGGATACCCTATGCCGCGCCGATCACGCCGGAGCGGCGCTTTGCAGCGCCGCAGCCGGTGGCCCGGTGGTTCGGCATCCGCTCTGCCAGGACACTCAGCGCAGTCTGTCCGCAGATCCCGACCTATGGTCCCGTAGGCAAGGCGGCCGCATCGAGACTGGTATTCGGCACGGACTTCCTGACGGTCAATATCCGGACGCCGTCGATAACCGGTTCCGCTCCTGTCCTCGTCTGGATCCATGGCGGCGGCTATGCCGTCGGTTCGGCGAACGAGGCCGTTCTGCAAAGCGGCGCCTTTGCGGCCAGTGACATCGTCGAGGTCACCGTCAACTACCGCCTCGGTGCACTCGGCTTCCTGCATCTGAACGACGGTTCGCCGGACAATCGCGGCCTGCTCGACCAGATCGCCGCACTTCAATGGGTGCGCGATAATATCGAAGCCTTCGGCGGCGACCCGAGGCGTGTCACCTTCGCGGGCCGTTCTGCCGGTGGCTTCGCGATTGCCGCGGTCATGGCCATGCCGGCGGCGCATGGTCTCTTCGCCAGGGCGATGCCGCAAAGCGGAGCGAGCACCGGCATTTCCACGATGGAGGATGCACAGAGGCTCAATCGTCGCATGCTCGACTCTCTGCAGGTGACCGAGGCCGAGCTTCACGAGCTCTCCTTCGAGGCCTTGCTGGTTGCGCAGTGCGATCTCTGCAACGAATCCTATGAGCGACACGATTTCGATCGCGATGGTTCCGCGTCGATGCTGGGCGTACCCTTCGTCCCGGTCATCGACGGCGTCTCGCTTCCTCGGCATCCGGAGGCAGCGGCGGCGGGGGGCGAAACGGTCGCCGTGCCGATGATGATCGGCTGCACGACCGGCGAGTACGTGACCCATGCGACGGCGCAGCCAGACATGGATTTCGAGATCGCCGCAGGCCTGCTGCACGAACGCGTACGACCAATGGGGCTGACCGGCACCGAAATCGTCGAGCGCTACCGTCAGGCGCTTCCGGATCATTCTCCACGCGGCATCTGGCGCGCCATCGGAGGCGATCTTGTCTTCCAGAACCCGGCGACGCGCTTCGCACGGCTGCACGCGATCCGCCAGCCTGTTTACAAATACCTCTACGGGCCGATCGAGTTGGACGAACTCGGGGCGCCGCACGGCGCCGAAGTCGGCGAGGTCTGGTACCGGCGCGGCATGGACGTCAGTCATCTGCCGATGCGGCAGGCCGTCACCCAACCGGATTTCGCGACGGCTGTTCACGATGTCTGGGTTTCCTTCATTCGCGACGAGCTGCCGCAGTCGCCGACCGGTGACTGGCTTTGCTATTCCGCGTTGCAGCCAGAGGTGCTCCATATGGATAGCGGGGATTTTCGTGTCGTCGCCGACCCCTTCGATGGGCGTATCGCGCTTTGGAGCAAGGCGAGCGCGTGAAAAGGATCGCACGACCGCTCAAACCGAGAAGCGCCCGTTCTCAACCGGACTGGTCTGCCAGGGATAAGATGGCTATACCAACCACGTTGACGAATGCTGGAATGTCACTCGTAAGAGCGAAGACGGGAAACCCTATGCCTCCGGAATATCTTGATACGCGGCAATTGGAGGCTTTCGTGGCCGTGATGTCCATCGGCAGTATGACGGGTGCCGCCAAGGCGCTTGGAAAATCCCAGCCGGTGGTGACGAGGCTCATCCAGGAACTGGAGCAGGAACTGGGTTTTCCGGTCCTGCATCGCAACGGGCCGCGGATCGCACCGACAGAACAGGGGGTCGCCTTCTTCTCGCAGGCAGAGCTGTTCCTCAGCGGGCTGCGCACAATCAGCGAAAGGGCCAGGCAAATCGAGACGGCTCAGGCGAAGGCGGTGGAACTTGCATCGATCCCGGCGATCGCGGCGAGCGTGATCCCGCTTGCGTTGCAGGAGTTGCCAGCGGAACTCTTTCCCGAACATGTGCATGTGCAGAGCATCGCTTCGGAGAATGTCGTCCAGGCGGTTTTGGCGCGGACGGCCGATGTGGGCGTCGCCAGCCTGCCGCTCGACAATCCGGGGATCGACGTCCACTGGATAGGGGAGGTGCCATGCGTGGCCATCGTGGCCGCTGGCGACGAACTGGCGGGGAAGGAGATGCTGCAACCGGCCGACCTGCACGGCCGCCGCTTGATCGCCTCGGCAAATCCGTACCGGCTGCGGATGCGTATCGACCGCGCATTTGCCGAGAATGGCATCGAGCCCGGCGGCGTCATCGACAGCAACGCTACCTATGTCTCGCTTTCGCTGGCGCGCGCGGGGCTTGGAGTGGCAATCGTCGAGTCTGTCACTCTGAGCGGCTTGCCGATCAAGGACGTCTCCGTCATTCCCCTGAGCTTCCATGTCCCGTTCCATTGGGGCGTGATCACGGCGACGGGACTTCCTCTGTCGGCGACCGTCCGGCGATTGATCGATGCGATCGAGCATCAGGCCTCGAAGCTGACCAGCTTTCGCAAGCACGACAGCCTGCCGAGCCTATAGGCGTGACGATGGTTGCTGCCAGACGGTGACACCTGACCTTTAATCGAATGCAAGATGCTTGCTCGCAATCCGTGTGGTTACACCCGGCAGTTCTCGTGTAACGCGTCCAGCTATTTCGGAAGACCCTTCCAAGACCTGACATCCCTTCCAAAGCCTATTTTTTAGGCGGGATTTTCTATTGCCTCAAACCTCATTATGCATTAAACGAATTGATATAGATTAATGCTGCAATTTGCGCATTATGGGTTGGCGATGGAAATCAAGCAGCTCGAAGTCTTTCTTGCGGTCATGTCGGCGGGCAGTATCACTGCCGCGGCGCGCCTCTTGGACCGTTCGCAATCCCAGGTGACACGGCTTGTCCAGGAACTGGAGGCTTCCGTCGGATTTCCGCTCTTCGAACGGAACGGCCCGCGCATAACGCCGACGTCCAAGGCGATTGCCTTCCATGCCGATGCTGAACGTTTTCTGACCGGGATCGGCCAGTTGCAGGAGCGGGCGAAGACGATTGCGTCCGCGGAACTGGGTCCTATCGAGATTGCCGCGATCCCGGCTTTCGCGAGCGGTCTTCTTCCCCTGGCGCTGGCCGAGATGCCGGAAAGCCTGCTTCCCCGGAACATCCATCTGCGCAGCATTTCCGCCGAGGCCGCGGTCCAGTCCGTACTTGCCCGGACGGCTGATCTCTGTGTTGCATCGCTGCCGGTCGAGCATCCTGGTCTTGAAATTCATGGCCTCTTCCAGTCGCCGTGCGTGGCGGCGGTCGCGGTGGATGATCCTCTGGCCGCCAAGCCGACGATTTCCATGGATGATTTCGCCGATCGTTGCCTGATCACCATGGCAAACCCCTTCCGCCTGCGCCGCCGCGTCAACCAGGCTCTTGAGGTTGCCGGTGTCCGGCCGTCGCGCATCGTGGACACCAACGCGGCGCTCAATGCGTTGCAACTCGCGGCGACCGGCTTCGGCATCGCGATCGTCGAGCCCGCTACCGCCTATGGCGTCGAGTTGAAGAATGTCGAAATCCGCCCTCTGGACATGAACGTCCCGTTTCTCTGGGGAATTTTCTCGGCGGCTTCCAGGCCGCTTCCGGATGGCGTCCTTGAGCTCATCCAGTTGATCATCAGGATTTCAGCCGCCCGCATGCCCGGTTTCATCGCGCATGATCCGGGTCATATCGAACGCGTTGCCGATGCCACGTTCGGCGCCGGCCAACAGGCACAGGAGCATTGATCTTGAACATCCAAGCCAAGCAGCTGGCGACGGGTCTGGCAGGTCTCGAAAGCAGATTGGCCGACGACCTTTCGCTCCTCGAGCTTCCTCCCAAGGAGTGGGTGCCGGCGACCGAATACGATGGCAAGCGTGTCTATGACGCCGTCGTCATCGGCGCCGGCATGTGCGGGCTGGTGGCGGCCGCATCGCTGAAGATGCTTGGTATCCACAACATCGTCTGCCTGGACAGGGCTCCACAGGGGCTCGAAGGGCCATGGGTCACGTTCGCCCGCATGGAGACGCTCCGCTCGCCCAAGCAACTGACGGGCCCGGCCCTCGGCTTGCCATCGTTGACCTTCCGCGCCTGGTATGTGGCGCAGTTTGGCGCGGAGGCCTGGGAAGCGCTTGGCAAGATCCCCAAAGAACAATGGATGGACTACCTGGTCTGGTATCGCAAGGTGCTTGACCTGCCGGTTCGAAACCGCGTCGCCGTCACCGCCATGGCGCCGGCCAATGACGACCTGATCGCGCTTGATGCGACCGATTTGGCAAATGGAAGGGAGGAACGGCTTTACGCACGGCATGTTGTGCTTGCGACCGGCCGCGACGGCCTCGGCGGCGGCTACGTTCCTGACTTCGTGCGCCACGTGGGCCGCAGGTTCTGGGCGCACTCGGCCGATGACATCGACTTTGCGGCCCTGAAGGGCAAGCGCGTCGCCGTCATTGGTGCCGGGGCCTCGGCCATGGACAATGCTGCAACCGCCCTCGAAGCGGGGGCGGCCGCTGTCGACATGGTCATTCGCCGCGAGGAGATGCCGCGCATCAACAAGTTCACCGGCATTTCCAGCCAGGGCGTCGTTCACGGCTTTGCGGGCCTGAGCGACGACTGGAAGTGGAAGTTCATGGACTATGTGCTGGGCGCCCAGACGCCGCCGCCGCGGGACTCCACGCTGCGGGTCTCCCGTCATCCCAACGGCCGCTTCTTTCTGGCGACGGGGGTGCGCGGCCTGCGTGAGAAGGGCGGTCGGGTGATTGTCGAGACCAGCCGCGGCGACCTGGAGTACGACTTCGTCGTCTTCGCGACAGGCTTCCGGGTGGATCTCGATGAGCGGCCGGAACTTCACCACTTCGCGCCGTTCATCCGGTTCTGGCAGGACACCTACGCGCCCGCCGAGGGCATGGAGAACGGTGAACTCGCGACTTCGCCCTATCTCGGTCCCGACTTCGAATTCCTCGAAAAGATGCCGGGAAGCTGCCCGTCGCTGCGCCTTGTCCATTGTTTCAACTATCCGGCGTCGCTCAGCCACGGAAAGCTGTCGGGCGACATCCCGGCCGTCAGTGATGGTGGGCGCCGGCTGGCGCGAGGCATCGCCCGCAGCCTCTTCGTCGCTGATCGCGAAACCCATTTCGCCAACCTCCTGGCGTACGAGACGCCGGAATTGCTTGGCGACGAGTGGACCGATTCCGCCGCGCTGCTCGACGATCTCGAAAAGGGTGCAGCGGAATGAGAGACACGGTTCTTGCCGCTGCGAGGCCTTGCCCATGAAGCGCTACCTGGCAGTCAAGCTCTCAGAAGCGCTGCTCGCCATCTGGGGTGTGGTGACCATCGTGTTCTTCGTCAGCCGCGTGCTGGGCGATCCTGCGGTGCTGCTGCTTCCGGTCGGAGCCGACCAGCAGGAGATCGACGCGCTGCGGATCACCCTTGGTCTCGATCGGCCGATCCTCGAACAATATGCCCTTTCCATGTTCGCGATGCTGCGCGGAGATTTCGGCATCTCGTTTCAGCATACGCGCCCGGCGATGGATGTCGTTCTCGAACGCATGCCGGCGACCGTCGAGCTTGCCGGGAGCGCATTGCTCTTCGGCACGCTGATCGGCGGCGCCGCCGGCGCGGTTGCCGCCTTGAAGCGCGGCACCATCTCTGAATTCATCGTCATGATCGCGGCCCTGCTGGGGCAGGCGACACCCGTCTTCTGGCTCGGCATCATGCTGATCCTCGTCTTTTCGGTCGATCTCGGCTGGCTGCCGACCGGTGGCTCGGGCACGATCGCTCATCTGGTCCTGCCGGGACTGACGCTTGCGGTCTTCGTCTCCGCCTCCATTGCCCGGCTTCTGCGATCGTCGCTGCTCGATATCATGCGCGAGGACTACGTCCGCACCGCCCGCGCCAAGGGCCTCATGCCGCGCACGGTATTTTTCTGGCATATCGCCCGCAACGCGCTGATCCCGGTCGTCACGATGATCGGCATCATCGCCGGTGAATTGCTCGGCGGTTCGGTGGTCATCGAGACGGTGTTTGCGTGGCCGGGCGTCGGACGCATCATCATGCAGGCGATCCAGGCCCAGGATTTCCCGGTCATTCAGGCGGGTGTCGCTCTCGTCGCGGCTATCTTCATCCTCATCAATCTGCTGGTCGACCTGCTCTATGGCGTGCTCGATCCGCGCATCAGCCGGCAATAAGGGGGCGGCTCATGAAGTCCTTCTTCCTCGCCCTCCTGAAAAGCCGCGCCGGACTATTCGGCTACGTGCTCGTCGTGGTCTTCGTTCTGGCCGCGCTGCTTGCACCCTATCTAGGCCTGCCGGTCCCGACGCGCTCGAACCTCGTCGCCCGCATGGCGCCGCCAACCTGGACAGGGCTTTTTTCGCCGGGCGCCCATCCGCTCGGCACCGACGAACTCGGCCGCGACATCCTCTCGCGCATCGTCTACGGGAGTCGAGTGACGCTGACAATCGCCACGGCCGCCGTCGTTCTCGGCGGCATCGTCGGCACGCTTCTCGGCATCGTCGCCGGCTATTATCGCGGCACGGTCGATCGGGTACTGATGCGCGTCGTCGACATCCAGCTCGCCCTGCCTCTGATGCTGCTCGCACTTCTGGTGATCGCGGCGCTGGGGCCGTCCACCACCAACCTCGTCGTCGTGCTCGCGCTGACGAGCTGGTTGCGCTACGCGCGCATCATCCGCGGCCAGGTTCTGGCGCTGCGGGAGAGGGAATTCGTGCTCTCCGCCCATGCGATCGGGGCAGGGACCTGGCGCATCATGATCAAGCATCTCCTGCCGAACGTCCTGACGCCGGCGCTTGTGGTCGCGACCCTGGAGCTCGCCCGCATCATCATCATGGATGCGGCGCTGTCCTTCCTCGGCCTCGGCGTGCAACCGCCGAACCCAAGCTGGGGCCGCATGCTGGCCGATGGCCGCGTCTACATCTCGACGGCCTGGTGGATCGTCACCTTTCCGGGCGTCGCGATCCTTTTGACCGTGCTGAGTGTCAACCTCCTGGGAGATTGGCTGCGCGACTATTTCGATCCGAAATTGAGGACCATGCGATGAACAAGATATTCCCATCCAGCCTGCCGCCTCGCGTCGGACGCCTCAAGGCGGGCATGGCGAAACAGGACGTCGATGTCATCATTTCCTTCAAGCCGGAAAACAGCTTCTATTTCACCGGCTTCAACCCGATCATCTATTCGCATCCGGTGATCGCGATCCTCACGCGCGACCACGACCCGATCATGCTCGTGCATGCGTTGCGCGACGACCATGGCCGGACGAGCGCCTGGGTACCGGATATTCGCCTCTATGGCGCATGGTCCACCAAGGTGACGATGGGACCCAATTGGCAGGATGCGCTCGCCTCCATCCTCGGCGATCTCGGCGTTGCCGCAAAGACGGTTGGGATCGAGGAGGAGTTCATTTCGATCCAGCGGCTCGGTCAGCTTCGCAAGGCCTTGCCAGACGCGACATTCACCGATGTCAGCCATCTCATCGATCATTGCCGGCTGATCAAGGATCCCGACGAGATCGCCCAGGCGCGCATTGCCGCGAAGATCGCCGACCTTGGCATGGATACCGCGGTCGAAACGCTGGCGGCAGGCGGAACGGAGCGGGACGTCGCGGTCGCCTCGATGCACGCGATGAACAGGCTCTGGGCGGAAAACTATCCCAATGTGGAAGTCTGTGATTTCGGCTCCCTGGAGGGCGGCGTTCAGAACGGCCTCTGGACCTGGGTGCTCTCCGGCCCGCGCATGTTCTTCAACTGCGACAACCCCACCCAGCGCAAGCCGCAGCGCGGCGAGGCGGCTTCGGTCCTCATCTGGACCATCGCCAACGGTATCCATGCGGAAAACGAGAGGACGGTTGCCATCGGTCCGTTGCCGGAGGCCAACAAGCGGGCGATCGACACCATTCTCGAAATCCGTGAGGAGGTCGATGCGATCATTAGGCCTGGGACACCCTACAGGGAACTCTTTGAGAAGACCCGCGAAGGCCTGAAGAAGCGCGGCTATGGCGCCAATATCCCGGGCCGCATCGGTCACGGGATCGGGCTCGGCGCCCACGAGCATTCCTCGCTCGATGCCGATTCTCCGCTGGTGCTGGAGCCGGGCATGATCTTCACCTTCGAGCCCAATATCCGCGTGCCAGCTGTCTGCGCCACGCAGATCTCCGACACGATCCTCATCACCGAAGCAGGCCGCGAATACCTGACCCGCTCGGCCGGCGGTTACCTGGAGGTCTGAGCGTCCGATGGCTCCGCTGCTCGAGGTCCGTAATCTTACCGTCGCGTTCGACACGCCGTCCGGCACGGTGCATGCCGTCAACGACGTGTCCTATATCCTTGAGGAGGGCGAGACCCTCGGCATCGTCGGCGAATCCGGTTCGGGCAAGAGCGTGCATGCGCTTTCGATGGTCGGGCTGATCGCCACGCCGCCGGGCCGCATCGTCAGCGGCGAGGTAATCTTCAACGGCCGCGACCTGCTGAGACTCTCGCAACGTGAGCTTTTCGAGGTGCGCGGCAAGGAGATCGGCTTCGTCTTCCAGGACCCGATGACCTCGCTCAACCCGGTGCTGACGATCGAGCGGCAGATCGCCGAGCCGCTGCGCCGGCACTTCGGCATGTCGAAGAGCCAGGCACGGGCGCGGGTGATCGAACTTCTTGAACTGGTCGGCATTCCCGATGCCGCCCGCCGCGCCCGGCAATATCCGCATGAATTTTCCGGCGGCATGCGTCAGCGGGTGATGATCGCCATCGGCATTTCCTGCAATCCGAAGCTTCTGATCGCCGACGAGGCGACAACGGCGCTCGACGTCACGGTCCAGGCGCAGATCCTCGATCTCGTCCGCGACCTGAAACGCAAGATCGGCACGACCGTCATATGGATCACCCACGACATGGGCGTCGTTGCCGGGCTCGCGGACACGGTTCAGGTCATGTATGGCGGCCGCATCATGGAGCGTGGCCCGGTTCGCTCCGTTTTCCACGATCCGCGCAGCGCCTACACCTGGGGCCTACTGAAATCGCTTCCACAGGGCGGCCGGCGCGGCGTCAATCGGCTCTATCAGATTCCCGGCAATCCACCTGATCTGACGAAGGAACAGGTCGGCGATCCTTTCGCGCCGCGCAATCCCTTCGCCACGGAGCGGTGCAGGTTGGAAACGCCGCCGCTTGTCGATGCTGCCGACAGCACTCCCGGCCACCGGGTGGCGGCCTGGTACGACCTGCGTGCCGAGCTTGCGCGCATGGAGGCACAGACATGACCGAGCTTCGCGCCACCCCTCTCGTTTCCGTCAACCAGCTCTGCAAGGCCTATGGTGGCAGAGGGGGGATGTTTGGGTCTTCGACAGTTGCGTTCAAGGCGGTCAACAATGTCAGCTTCGACATTGCGGCCGGCGAAACGCTCGGCCTCGTCGGCGAATCCGGCTCGGGCAAGAGCACGACCGGACGCGTGCTGCTTCAGCTCGAGGCACCGACAAGCGGTGACATTCTCTTCAGGAACAAGAACATCACCGGTCTTTCCAAGGCGATGCTCAAGCCCTACCGGCGCGACATGCAGATCATCTTCCAGGATCCCTATGCCTCGCTTAATCCGCGCATGACGGTCGGCGAATTCGTTGCCGAACCGCTCGACGTGCACGGGTTTGCCGGGGCGCGGTCGGAGCGGCAAGACAGGGTCGCCTCGCTCTTCAAGAAGGTCGGTCTCGACCCCTCGTTCATGAAGCGTTATCCGCACGAGTTTTCCGGCGGACAGAGGCAACGCGTCAACATCGCTCGGGGGATTGCGCTCAATCCGGCCTTCATCGTTGCGGACGAGCCGATCACCGCGCTCGACGTGTCGATCCAGGCGCAGATCGTCAACCTGCTTCAGGACCTGCAGGACGAGCTGGGGCTGACCTATCTCTTCATCGCCCATGACCTGTCAATGATCCGCTACCTGTGCCACCGGGTGGCGGTGATGCTGCGCGGCCGTATCGTCGAGATCGGACCCTGTGAGGCGATCTTCGAGAACCCGCAGCATCCCTATACGAAGGCGCTCCTTTCGGCGATCCCGGTTCCCGACCCGGACATCGAGCGCAACCGCCGACCCATCGCTTTCGACGTCAATGCCAACCTGCCGCCTGAGGATGCCTTGCTACAGGCGGTCGGGAATCGGCACTTCGTTTTGAGAGGCTAGGCGCAATGCACCTGTTCGCGACCCATTTCGGAACCTATGAGGTCGGCTTTGGCACGAACGGGAAACCGCTGCTCACGCCTTTCCGGCATGATCCCGATCCTTCGGAAATGGGGCTCGGTTATCTGGATCTTGCCGATCATCCCGAGCGTATTCGTGCGCCTATGGTCCGGCGTTCCTGGCTGGAAAATGGTCCGCTTGCCGGAACGGGCTTTGGTCGGGGCAGGGAGGAATTCGTCGCGGTGGGCTGGGACGCAGTCGCCGGCCTGATCGCCGATGAATTGCGGCGTGTTCGCTCCACCCACGGAAACCAGGCGATCTTCGGAGGCTCCTACGGCTGGGCGAGCGCCGGCCGTTTCCATCATGCGCAAAGCCAGCTCAAGCGGCTTCTCAATCTCGCCGGCGGCTTCACGTCTTCGGTCAACACCTATTCCTACGGTGCGGCCGGCGTGCTGCTGCCGCATATCCTGGGGAGCGACTACAAGGACGCCTGCGATACATCGCCCTCCTGGAGCGACATTGCGGAGAATTGTGAATTGCTCGTCGGTTTCGGCGGCTTCCGGCTGACCAATGCGCAGGTCGAGGCAGGGGGCACCGGCAGCCATCGCGCGGGCGAGTGGCTGAGGCGCTGCCAGGAAAGGGGCGTTCGGATCGTCGTGTTCAGCCCGGCGGCGAGTGATGCGCCGCCAGGGCAGAATGTTCGCCACGTCCCGGTCCGTCCGAACACGGATGTGGCGGTCATGCTCGGCATGTGCCACAGGCTGTTGGCCGAGGGATTGTTCGATTGTGAGTTCCTGAAGCGCTGCACCACGGGCTTCGGAGAGTTCGAAAGCTATCTGATCGGAGAGAAGGACGGCATTGCCAAGGACGCGGCCTGGGCGTCGGCAATCTCCGGTGTGCCGGCCGATACGATCATCGAAATCGCCGAAGACCTGCACGACTATCCCAGCCTGATCAACGTTGCCTGGTCGCTGCAGCGCGCCCGTTTCGGTGAACAGCCGTTTTGGGGAGCGATCACGCTTGCTTCCATGGCCGGTCATGTGGGCAGGAGGGGGGGCGGTTTCGCCTTCGGCCTGACCGCTGTCAATGCGGTGGGCCAGCCGGTGCGCCGGTTGAGAGGTCCGGCATTCGATCAGGGAATGAATCCCGTTCGCAATTTCATTCCGGTGGCGCGCATCACGGAGCTCCTTGAAAATCCGGGCGGCCGGATCGACTACGACGGGCGGGTCCTCGAACTGCCCGATATCCGGCTCCTCTGGTGGGCGGGCGGCAATCCGTTCCATCATCACCAGGACCTCAATCGCCTTGCGGAAGCATTCCGGCGTCCGGAGACGGTGATCGTCACGGAGAATATGTGGACCGCGACCGCGAAGATGGCTGATATCGTGCTTCCATCGGCCTTTCCCTTCGAGCGGGACGACGTCGTGGCCTCCTCACGCGACAACTGGCTGGTCTACAGCCGGCGCGTCATGGAACCGCCGGAAGGGGTGCTTGCCGATCACGAGGCATATCGCCTGATTGCCGACAAGCTCGGCTGCCGCGAGGCCTTCGATGAAAACCGCTGCATCGACGACTGGCTGGTACATATCTATGAAGGTTACCGCGAGCGATACCCCGAACTGCCCGATTTCCCGTCCTTCCGCTCGCGGGGCTTTGCGGCCCTGGACGAAGGGGAGGAAGCGCCGGCGCCCGCCGATCACTTCCAAAGCTTTCGGAACGACCCCGAAGGCGTGCCGCTGAAGACGCCGAGCGGCCGCATCGAGATTGCCTCCGGCACGATCGGCAGCTTCGGTTATCCCGATATCGGCCCGCATCCCGCCTGGATGGAGCCGGAGGAGTGGCTCGGCGCGCCGCTTGCGTCGCAACACCGGTTCCATCTTCTTTCGCCACAGCCTGCGCACCGTCTGCATGGACAGCTTGAATACGGTCCCGCAAGCCAAGGCGCCAAGCTGAAGGGCTGCGAACGGGTGACGCTGAGCGCCTTGGATGCACAGGAACTCGCCGCCGAGGATGGCGATCTTTGCGAACTCTACAACGACCGGGGCCGCGTGATCGCAGCCGTGACGATCGACGAGGGCGTGATGCCAAGTGTGGCCGTCCTGCCGACCGGCGGCTGGTTCCGCCCGGATGGCGACGGCGTCGATCACGGCGGCAATCCCAATACGTTGACGCCGATCACGGCCGCTTCCCGCCTGTCTCAGGCGACCGCACCGAATTCTTGCTTGGTTTCGATCCGCGCATGGCGCGGACCGGAGCCGGAACAACAGCACGAGGACTGAATATATGGATCAAATTGATATCCTGTCAGGGATAAAGCCGGGTTCCGAACTGTACCGGATCCGCCGTGAGCGGCCGGACTATGTGGAAGGGACGGAACTGTGCCGTCAGACGGTGCTGGCGCCCAGCCATGGATTCGACATCGGCCCGGCCATGCGCGCAGCACTCGCCGCCCGCATGGCGCGGCTGATCGGCCGGAATGATCTGGCGCGGACCTATGGCCTGATGCTGGAGGAAACAGGCAGCGACGAGACGCTTGCGGCGATCGCTTCCGCTGCCGAATTTCCGGCGAATGCCGGTATCTTCACACAGGCGCTCGTCCGCCATGCCGACCTTGTTACCAAGACGCCGCGTAACAACACCAAAGCCGATATCGAGCATCTCGAAGCCGCCGGACTGTCGAACCCGCAGATCATCGCGCTCTCCGAGCTGATCGCCTTCGTCAATTTCGAGGCACGGGTGATCATCGGCCTGGAAGCGTTGGAGCTGGTGGCATGAGTGCGTCGCGTTTCAAGGTTAAGGCACTCGCCTGGGCGCCCTATATCGAGCCGGTTGACGTGGCGACCGCCACGGAGGAGCAGCTTGCGGCTATGCAGGTGACGCCTTCCAACACCAAGGTGTCGCCCTACGTGCGCACGCTCGCACACGACCCGGAATCCTATGTGGCCCGGACGAAACTCTTCAATGCCATCATGTATGCAAAGGGAGGACTCGACCGGGCCGAACGGGAACTCGGCGCACTGGTCGCTTCCGCCGTCAACCGCTGCGTCTATTGTGCCTCCGTCCACGCGCGCCGCTACGCGGAGCTTTCCGACCGCTCTGACGTGGTCGAGGAGATCTACACGCGCGGTCTCGACGGTCCATTCGATCCGAAGATCCAGGCGATCGTCGATTTTTGCAGGACGCTGTCGCAGACGCCCGCGCAGGTCGGCAGGGATCAGGTGCAGGCGCTTCGAGACCACGGGCTTTCGAAAGCCGAGATCGTCGACCTCATCCACTCCGCCGCGATCTTCGGCTGGGCCAACCGCCTGATGCACACGCTTGGCCATTCCACGCCGGTTGACGGCCGATAACACGAACGAGGAGAACACCATGAACGCCATATCGACCGCAAACGCTCCAGCCGCGATCGGGCCCTATTCGCAGGCTGTCCAGCATGGAGATCTGCTGTTCGTTTCCGGGCAGCTTCCGATCGATCCGTCGACCGGCAATTTCAATTCCGACGATGCCGTCGAGCAGATGAAGCAGTGCCTGAAGAACATCGCCGCGATTGCCGAAGCGGCCGGCACCGACCTGTCGAAGACCATCAAGACCACGATCCTGCTGACCGACCTTTCCGGTTTTTCGGCAATCAACGAGGCCTATGGCGCTGCTTTTTCCGCGCCCTATCCGGCGCGCGCCACCTTCGAGGTCTCCGCTCTGCCGAGGGGCGCCAAGGTCGAGGTCGAGGCCGTCATCGCCATTCCCGCAAAGGCCTGACCCATGTCTGAGACGCAATCCTGTCCGCCGGTGATGCGGCTGCCCGAAAGCGAGGATCGGGACTGGGCGCGGCACGCGATCGGCATCCTGCAGGGTGACGGCCGCCGCTCGGCCGACACCCATCTGGTCAATCCGGTCTTCAAGGGGCTGAAGGGCATCTCGATCTACCTGAAGGACGAGTCGACCCATCCGACCGGCAGCCTGAAGCACCGGCTCGCCCGTTCGCTCTTCCTCTACGGCATCTGCAATGGCCGAATCCGGAAGGGCACGACGCTGGTGGAAGCCTCGTCCGGCTCGACCGCGGTCAGCGAAGCCTATTTTGCCCATCTTCTGGAACTACCGTTCATCGCGGTGATGCCGCGCTCGACCAGCCGCCAGAAGATCGAGGCGATCGAGCGCTTCGGCGGTCGCTGCCATTTCGTCGAAAGCCCCGGCGAGGTCTATCATGTCGCCCAGCGCCTGGCCGAGGAGGCTGGAGGCTATTATCTCGACCAGTTCACCTATGCGGAGCGGGCGACCGACTGGCGCGGCAACAACAACATCGCCGAGAGTATCTTCGAGCAGATGCAGGCGGAGCGCCATCCGCATCCGGCCTGGGTGGTGATGAGTGCCGGCACCGGCGGCACCTCGGCGACGATCGGACGCTATATCCGCTACCGGAATTTCCCGACAAGGCTCTGCGTCGTGGATGTCGAACACTCCGCTTTCTACGATGCGTATTGTGCCGGTGACGTGAACGTTACCTGCGAGAGGCCCTCGCGAATCGAGGGGGTCGGACGGCCGCGGGTCGAACCGTCCTTCATTCCGGGCGTCATCGACCACATGATTAAGATCCCGGATGCGGCGTCGGTTGCAGCCATGCACGTCCTGTCGGAGCGGCTGTTCCGGCGGGTCGGCGGTTCGACGGGCACCAACTTCTTCGGCCTGTGCTGGGTCGCCGGCTGCATGATGGCGGCAGGCGAGGAAGGCTCACTGGTCTCGCTCATCTGCGACAGCGGCGACCGCTATACCTCCACCTATTACAACCCCGATTGGCTGAAGGAGAACGGCATCGACATCGAACCCCATAGGCAGATGATCGAGACCTTCCTCGATACCGGAAAGTTCGATCCCATTATTCTCAAGGATACGCGATAGGGGAAAGTCCGTTCCTTGCAGTTACGCATAACAGAATGAAAAACAATAATATTCTCAAACCAGAAGGAGACGGAACATGGACTGGAAACTGATATCTACGGCGGTCGCCGCCGTTTCATTGAGCGCCCTGATGTCGACCACGGTGCTGGCCGAGGGCAAGACGGTGACGATTGGCATCACCAATACGGTCAACACGTTCGATCCGCACATGACGGCATCGGTCGGCACCGATCTCAGCCTGCTCAGCCATATCTATCCATCACTGGTGCTACGTGCTCCCGACATGAAGATCGTGCCGTCGCTGGCCACCGAATGGAAAAACGTCGACGACCTAACCTGGCGGATAAAGCTGCGGTCGGACGCGACATTCAATGATGGTGAGAAGATAGACGCGGAAGCGGTGAAATGGAATTTCGACCGCGTCCGGGACCCGGCGCTCAATGCCCGTATCAAGGCATGGTTCGCGCTGATCTCCGACGTCAAGGTCGTCAGTCCGACCGAGCTCGAGATCAAGACCGGCGCGCCCTATCCGGCGATGATCGAGCAGCTCTCGATGTTCTTCCTTCTCCCGCCGAAATGGGCGGCGGAGCACAAGCCGGCAACCGAGACGGCGTCGGGCGGTCCTTACGTGCTGAGTTCCGTCAAGCCGGGTGAAAGCTTCACGCTTGATGCCAATCCGAAATACTGGGGCGGCAAGCCTGACTTCGACCAGGTTGTCATGCGCGTCATCCCCGAACCGGCGAGCCGCGTCGCGGCCCTTCTTGCCGGTGAAGTCGATTTCGTGAATTCGATCCCCACCACCGAAATCCAACGCATCAAGGACAATGGCAGCGCCCAGGCCGGCGCCGTGCCGAGCACACGCACCGTGTTCATCAAGTTCAACACGACAAAGCCGCCGCTCGACAACAAACTGTTCCGGCAGGCGCTCAACTACGCCGTCGACAAGGAAGGGATCGTCAAGGCCATCTTCAACGACCAGGCCGAGATCGCCCGCTGCGAGGTGATGTCGAAGACCTATTTCGGCTTCAACCCGGACCTGAAACCTTATCCCTATGATCCGGACAAGGCGACCGAACTGTTGAAGCAGGCAGGTGGCGCCCCTTCCGAACCGATCGAGTTCGACGTTCCGACCGGAACCTATCTAAACGGCGGGGAGGTGGTGCAGGCCGTTGCGAGCCAGCTCGAAGAGATCGGCGTCAAGACAAAGATCGTCGAGATGCAGTTCAGCACCTACATGGACAAGTATCTGAAGACGAAGGATCTTGCCCCCTTGAGCCTGCTCAGCCAGGCTTGGCCGACGATCGATGCCGACGGTCTACTGACGTTGTTCGCGCCGGGCAACATTTACGCCTATTGGGACAATGCAGATTTCGGCAAGGCGCTGGCGGACGGCCGTTCGACCATGGACAAGTCCAAGCGCCAGGAGGCCTACAAGAAGGCGACCGAGGTCATGTGCGACGAGGCTCCTGCGCTTTTCCTCTACACGCAGCCGGCAACGTTCGGGCTTTCCAAGCGCATCACCTGGACTCCGCGCGGCGACGATTGGGTCCGGGCCTTCGACATGAAGCCTGCCAGTCGATGATCCCGCACCCCGCGTTCCTGGGGGCGCGGGGTGCGCGCTTGCCAGTTCGAGGACAATCTATGCCGACAGTGACTCTGAACAACGCCACCTTCGTCTACGATGACATCGGCGATCCCGACGCGGAAACCATTATCGCTCTGCATGGGGGAAGGGGCATCGGCGACCGCCGCGGCGAATTCAACGCCTACAAGCCGCTATCGGACAAGTACCGCCTGATTGCCTACGACCAGCGCGGATGCGGCGAGACCAGCCTGACGCCGCCCTATACATTCGAGCAATTGGCGGATGACGTCGAAGCCTTTCGCGTGAACCTGTGCGGCGGCCGCAAGATCATCCTGGAGGGAGGTTCTTTCGGCGGCATGATCGCGCTGACCTACGGCGTCAAATATGGGCATAACCTTTCCCGGCTGATCCTGCGCGGCACGGCGGCGAGCTATCATCACGAGGACGACGCGATGGTGGTGTTCAAGGAGCGCCTTCACAAGGCGACGAGCGCCTCGCTGTCGATGCTCGACAAGATGTTTTCCGACAAGGTGAAGGACGATACGGAGCTTCGTCTCATCTGGCTCGCACTGCAGCCGCTTTATTATGAGAAGTTCGATCCAGATGCCGCGCTGGAACGGACCCGCACCATGCGCCTACATGCGGAAACTCACAATGCGCTCTTCAAGGAACGGCTCTACGACCTGCGTGATCGTCTCAAGGACATCCCTGTGCCGACGCTGGTTATCTGCGGTGCGCAGGACTGGATCTGCCCCCCCAACCATTCCCGGTTGATCGCCGAGCGAATCCCCAAGGGCGAACTTCTCGAAGTGCCTGGAGCGAACCACGCGGTTCATGCGGAAGCAAATGCCATTGTCATTGCGGCGATCACGACGTTTTTGGAACGGACCGCTTCATAGCAATGACCTTGAATTGCGTCGTGTCGTCTTACTGTTTGCCCCGAAAGCTGGCGCAGATTTGACCTCGACCTGCTCGGTTTGGCGTTCCGGACGGATCTGCAGTCAACAAAGTTTTGAGCCGCGGGAGCGTTACCACGGTGCTGGTCGCATAACGGCTGATGGATAATTGAGGGCTATGGACAGTCCGACCATGAGCCACACTGATGGGCCTGCTCGCAGACCCATCGCGCTTTGATGGCCGCCGCGAGAGCTTTCAGGGTCGCCTCGGCCGGTAGATTGGCGAGATAATACTTGCGCTCGTCGTTTGAGCGCCATTCACCAACGAGCCACGCCTCTTCGCCCGGCATATGCTGCTGTCCCTTGTCGAGGATGCGTTGCGGGTTGCCATCAGCAATGCGAATGCGCAGGGCAGCGAAGCGTGCGGTCAGTCGACCTTTTGTGCCATGACGCCAACTGACCTTCTTCCAGGAAGTTCCTTCCAGAATTGTTTCGGCCGCCGTCGATAGGGTATCGGGGATGGCATTCTTACGTGGCCATCCATGGCCGGCGACAGGAAAGATCAGTGCGACATCATGGGGATAAACCTTCTGATGCTTGGGAATACCGACAGCCCAGGTGAGATTGCGTGCCCTGAGCCCCTGGCGAAACGCAGCCGACAGACCATAGCCGGCATCCGCAAGCACGGTGCCAAACCGCACGCCTGCGGCCATCAGCCGATCGATCTCGTCGAGCGCGATCTCCGGTTTGGTGCGGGGTAGACGCATCTCCTCGGGAACACCAGCCTTCGCCATCCGATCCTGATCACTGGTCCAACTGTCGGGCAGGAACAACCGCAGGCCAACGGGAACAGGAACCTCGTCGCGAGCCAGCGTCAACGACACCAGCGTCTGGCAATTGGCGCGCTTGCCGAGCATCGACGCATACTGCGGCGCGACCCCAACAGAATGGTCGCCCTTCTTCGGCAGACCTGTGTCGTCGATCACCAGAAAAGCATCTGAGGCCCCGACAAGCTTGTCGGCCTGCACCGCCAGTTCCGCCTCAAGGGGACCGGCATCTCAAATCCCATCCGAGATGAATGATGCAGGCGGTCGTAGCGATCAGGTGTCAGGCGCTCCGCCATGGGCTCGATACTCTTGCGATCGCCAGGTCCGATGAGGCCCGAAATATACACCGGGCACATCTGTCGCCGCTTCTTGTGACCAAGCTTCTCAACGAACGGCTTCAGCCAATCTGCCAGTGCAACATCCAGCTCTGCCATCCTTCGCACCCCTGCGAAGGTGCCCAAGATGGCCTATCATCGTAAATGGCCAGTTAATCTGCCAAAGTAGTGCTTCTGTAATGGGCCTTTGTTCGTCAAGTCCCTCTGAATGATTATCTCGTCGCTGAGGCCATGCTTCTGTCCGTGGTCAGCACGAAGACCGCCACACTATGCCATCAGATCAACAAGCCGACAGGTCAATCTAGAAAGCGTGCTTCGCCGAAGCGGTCACAGCACTACACACGACCTTGCCAAGCCTGCGTCCCAGCGACGGGACCTCATCAGACGCAAGCCTTGCACTTGCCCGCGTCAATCACGTAGCTCTCTTCATGCCGCCATAGGGTTTGCGCTCCAGCGAAAGTCCGTCGCATCCATCCACATGCGGTGAAGTACGACACCCAGTTTGCGTGCGAGGGCAACCTTCGCGCGCTTCATCCCGCGACGCCTGGCCACATCGAGCGCCCAGCGCTTTAGACTGGAAAAGCGCGTCGCCCGCGTCAGCATTATGTGCGCAGACTCGAACAATGCGGTTCGCACCATCGCGTCGCCGACCTTGCTGACACCGCCATCGCGATCAGTTTCGCCGGATTGATATTTCTTCGGCGTCAGCCCGAAGTAGGCACCCACTGTGCTGGACTTTTCGAACCGGGCTGGATCATCGACCGCGGAGCGGTAGGTCAGCGCAACCAAGGCACCGACACCCGGCGCACTCATCAGCCGTTGGCAAACTCTGTCGGCGCGGGCGATCCTGAGCATCTCGCGGTGCAGCTTCGTAAATTCGCTCCACAGCGCTGCTCGCGCCGTCAGCATCGCGTCAATCACCATCGACAATATCGCATGCCCTGCAATCAGTTCGCGGATGCGCGCCTCGAAACGCCCTCGGCTGACTTCGCCGACCTTTAATCCATAGCCACGCAGGATACCCCGGATGCTGAGCTCGACGTCGAGCAGCTTGGATTGCAGAAGCTTGCGGCCAACCAGGAGAGCCCGAGTGTCCTGGGCCGGCGACGATTTGGCGTGGACCGGACGATACCACCCCATGCGGAGCAGTTGCGCGATCCCCCGTGCATCCTTGCGGTCGGTCTTCACCGTCATCGCCGAAAGCGCCGCCTTCACATGCCGCGTTTCCAGCAAAACCACCTCATGACCCGCAGCAACGAGAGCCGCGTGTAGCCATTGGGACAACGGCCCCGCTTCAAGGCCGATGCGCTCTACCGGAAAGTCCAGTTGATCAAAATACCCGACCAGGCATTCAGGCTCGCTGCCTACCTTGACCTCGCGAACCAACTTGCCCGTCGCGTCGACCACGCACACGCTGCTCTCTTTCAGCGAGACGTCGATTCCTGCATAATATTCCATGGCTGTTCCTCTCATGATGCTTGAGGCCGATCGCTCGGACCTCGTTTCCAAACATCATCATTCTGAGGGACAGCCACCCAACTGGCTACTCATGAGACGCCGGCCCATTACGGCATCTAGATCCAACTGAAAGGCTCCCCGCACGCAAAGCTTTTGCAGTTGTGCCGCCGCGGGCGGATTTGACCCAGCATCGACATGTTTTGATCGATATTAATATTACTATTTACTAATTTATATTCTGGTATACCGTCGTGGTGCGATCGGCACATATGCCACACGTCGCTTCGCGACGGACCTTGGAGGGGAGCGCATCGGCCGGCCGTAAGTCGCGAACGGGCCCTCGCAACCGCGGCCCTTGGGAGGAGTATTATGAAACAGCTGAAACGGAAAAATGCAGCCTTGTTTTTCGCCGCGTTGATGCTGAGTGCGGCGCCGATGGCTGTATCACATGCCGCCGACAAGCCGACACTCGCATTCGTCGTCAATGGAGCATCCGACTTCTGGAAAGCCGCCGAGGCGGGGGTGAAGAAGGCGCAGGGCGAGATGCCAGACTACAACATGGAGCTGAAATATCCTGAGCAGGCGGCCGTCGCCATTCAGCAGCGTCTCATGGAAGATCTCGTGAGCGCCGGCGTCAAGGGGATCATGGTCTCCGCTGTCGATCCCAAGACCCAGACGGACGGCCTCAACAAGATCGGCTCGCAGACGGCTCTCTTCACCACCGACAGCGACGCGCCGAAGACCAACCGCGTCGCCTATATCGGTTCTTCGAACGTCGACGCCGGCAAACAGGCCGCCGAAATCGCCAAGAAGGCGATGCCGGACGGCGGAAAGTGCATGGGCTTCGTCGGTCTGCTGGGCGCCGATAACGCCCGCGAACGCATCGAGGGGATGAAGGAAGGGCTCAAGGGTACCAAGATCGAGCTGGTCGATGTTCGCGGTGACGACATCGACCAGACGCGCGCTAAGAAGAACGTGGAGGATGCGCTGGTGGCCAGCCCCGACTTGACCTGCATGGTCGGCTTCTACTCCTACAACACGCCGCGTATCTATGAGGCGCTGCGCGACGCAGGCAAACTCGGCCAGATCACCGTCGTCGGCTTTGATGACGATCCGATCACGCTCGGCGGCGTCAAGGAAGGTACGATCGCGGCAACCGTCGTGCAGCAGCCGTTCGAATGGGCCTATCAGGGCATGAAATTGATGGCTGCCTACCTCAAGGGCGACAAGTCCGGCATTCCCGCCGACGGCTTGATCATCATTCCGACGGTGATCATCGGTAAGGATGACGTTGACAAGTATGCTGCCAACCTGAAGGCCATGGCTGGAAAATAACCTCTTTCGCGGCGGCTCTACCGCCGCCGCGAAAGGCATTTCGTGCCGACAGCATCAGCAGCCATGGACAGCCGATGAACCATAGTTCCGAAATCTCGCCACCGGGCGTGCCCGGAAAGCCATTTCTTTCGCTTTCCGGCGTTGGCAAGACCTATCCAGGTGTCGTTGCGCTCGAGGGTCTGTCAATGGACATTATGCCAGGCGAGGTCATCGGCCTTGTCGGCGAAAACGGGGCTGGAAAATCGACACTGATGAAGATTCTCGGCGGTGTGATCGCACCGGATCGGGGCACGATCCTGCTCGACGGGGCAGAACTTCGTTTCCTCACTGTGGAATCGAGCATCTCGTCCGGCATCGCCTTCGTGCATCAGGAACTCAATCTCTTTGAGAATCTCGACGTCGCTGCCAATATCTTCCTAGGGCGCGAACCGCTGAAGGGGGGACCTCTTAAGCTCGTCGATCGCGATCGGCTAAGGGACATGGTGAAGCCGCTCTTGAGGCGCGTGGGCGCGCATTTTTCCGCCGACACACGCGTGGCGTCGCTTTCGCTGGCCGAGCAGCAGATGGTGGAAATCGCCAAGGCGCTGTCCATCAACGCGCGGCTGGTCATCTTCGACGAACCCACTTCCAGCCTGCCGCTGGCTGAAACCGAGCGGCTGCTCAGCATCATCAAATTGCTGAAGGCGGATGGCATCAGTGTTATTTTCATCTCGCATCGGCTCCACGAGGTTGAGCGCGTAGCCGACCGGGTCGTCGTACTCCGTGACGGTGCGCTTGCGGGCACGCTCGCCAGGACGGACATCGGCCACGACCAGATGGTCAAGCTGATGATCGGCCGGATGCTTGCGGCCCGTACTGCAAAGCCGCAGCGCTCACCCGGCTCGATTGCGCTGAAGGTAAGTGCCGTGCGCACGGAGGCCTATCCCGGCCGTCCCGTTGATCTGGAAATCAGGTATGGAGAAATCCTGGGACTTGCGGGCCTCGTCGGGTCCGGCCGTACCGAGCTTGCCAAGGTGCTCTTTGGCATTGATCGCAGTTACGGCGGATCCATCCTGCAGGACGGGCACAAAATTATAGTCCGTTCCGCGCGGGACGCCGTTGCTCGCGGCATTTTCCTGGTGCCGGAGGATCGAAAGCGCAACGGCATTCTTCTCGATTTCTCGATCGCCCAGAACATAACCCTTGCCGATCTCCCCATGCTCGCCAGCCGCTTCATGCTTTCCGCCGAGCGGGAGACGGCGGCGGCCGAAAAACAGCGCGTTCGCCTCGGCATCAAGGCGCCCTCTATTTCGAGCCGAACCGGCACCCTATCCGGCGGCAACCAGCAGAAGGTGGTACTTGCCAAATGGTTGTCGATGAGCCCGAAGGTGATGATCTTCGACGAGCCGACACGCGGCATCGATATCGGCGCGAAGAACGAGATCTACGGCCTGATGCGGGCGCTTGCCGATGCCGGTGTCGCTATCCTGATGATCTCCAGCGACATGGAAGAGGTGATCGGCGTTTCTGACCGCATTGCCGTCATGCACGAGGGCCAGATCGCCGGCATTCTCGATGAGGACGAATTCAGTCAGGAAAGCGTCCTTTTGCTTGCTGTTGGCAAACGCGTAAAATAGCCGCCGCGGCAATATAATCAGGTGTACGGGGGATCTCGAATGATCAAAAAGGATCTTGGACTGTTGCTTTTGATCGTCGTCGTCGGCATCGTCGTCGCCATCATCAATCCGCGCTTCCTGCTGCCGATCAACCTGGCGAATACCGCCAACCTCATCGGTCTGTTCGGCATCCTGTCGATTGGCCAGGCCTACGTCATCATTACAGGCGGTATCGAACTTTCCGTGGGTTCGCTTGTAGCGCTTCTTGGTGTGCTGTTTGTCGATTTCGTCGCGGTCCAAGATATGTCATGGATGCTGGCGCTGCCACTCATTCTAGTGCTCGGCGCGGCCATAGGTGGCATTCACGGCTGGTTGATCACCCGGCTGAACCTGCAACCCTTCGTCGTCACTCTCTGCGGCCTCCTTATCTATCGCGGGGCGGCGCGCTTCTATACGGCCGACGGGACGGCGGGTTTTGCGTTCGGCCAAAATTTCCCGGACCTTGAGTTCATCACCGCCGGACGGTTTTACGGCGTTCCCAACACCTTCATAGCGCTCGTCATCATTTCCGTGGTCATGTGGGTGGTGCTGCATCGCTCTGTCTTCGGGCGTTACCTTTACGCGATCGGCAAAAACGAGGAGGCGGCCCGATATTCCGGTATCCGCACCGGCCGGATGGTGATGTCGGCCTATGTCATCTGCGGACTGCTTACGGCGCTCGCGGCAATCTACTTCGCCATGTACACACGCTCGATCTCGCCGGCCAGCCATGGCCAGTTCTATGAACTCTACGCGATTGCCGCTGCCGTACTCGGCGGCTTTTCGCTCCGCGGCGGCGAGGGATCGATCGTTGGCGTCGTGCTCGGAACGGTCCTGCTCCAGGAGCTGCAGAACCTCGTGAATCTGCTGGGCATCCCCTCGTCGCTGAATTTCGCCGTCATGGGTGGCGTGATCCTCATCGGCGTGCTGATCGACCAACAATGGAACGCGATCCGCGCACATCGCCGACTCATCTCCGCCGCCCGGCAGACCGAAGCCCGTGTTCCGGACGAAAGCAAATTGCCGGTGGCTGCCAATCAGGACCAGGTCGGTGGATGAGACCAGTGTATCAGGCTGCCGCTAGCGAATCATGCAGCCTCTTCCGGCACTGGCGAGCAAGGTCTGCTTGGTGACTCACGCTGAAGGAAAAGTCGATCACCGCATCGATCTTACGAGGCAGGGGTCGTTCGGAACAAGTTGGTCGATCGTGAAGAATTCGCTTTCAGGCAGAAAGCTGCGACATTGATTGGCGCTGGAACGTGAGGATGAGTACGGCGACCAGACACAAAAGCTGCCTGAACCATCGCAAGGAAACAGCCTGTCCAGTGGCTGTTTCCGGCAATTACAAGATCTGCAGATCATTCGATTCTTACCCCAAATCAGTGGCTTGCCAGTTCTTCACGGCCGACTCTATCCGGATCATCGGACATGTGATCGCCGGCTCGCGTCACGGGACCGTCCAACCGTTCAGCCGTCGGCGTAGACCCCGGCGAGATCGCTCAAGTCCCAGTTCCCGCCCGACAGGACGGCGCAGACCTTTTCGTCTGGCTTCAGATTGATCGAGCCCGCCAGCAGCGCGCCGACCGTGATGGCGGCGGCCGGCTCGGCGATCAGCTTGGCATCCTTTGCCAGCGCGCGCATGCCATCAATGATATGCCGGTCTTCCACCAGAACGATCTCGTCGACATATTTCTCGATGATGGGATAGGGGTTCTGGCCCGGAACGCTGATCCGCAAGCCGTCTGCGATCGTGTCCAGGAGCGGAAGCGAGGTTCGCTCCCGGTTGATCCGGCTGTGGTAATATTTCGGCGTCAGCGCGGGCTCTGCGCCGATGACGCGGACGGACGGCTTCGTTTCCTTGATGGCCGTGGCGATACCCGAAATCAGCCCGCCGCCACCCACGGGAACGATGACCGTATCCACGTCCGCCAGATCATCGAGAATTTCGCAGCCGATCGTTCCCTGTCCGGCCATGACGATCGGATCCTCGAAGGCGTGAATGGGCACGTAATTGTTTTCGGTCGCAATCTCGTAGACGCGCTTCCAGCGGGCTGCGGTGTCGCCGTCGAAGAGGACGACCTCAGCGCCAAGCGCCTTGGTGTTCTCGATCTTGATCTTGGGCGAGGTGACCGGCAGCACCAATATGGCTTTCACACCCAGCATTCTCGCGGCATAGGCCAGCCCCTGCGCATGATTGCCCGACGATGTCGCGATGATGCCGTTTGCGATATCGGCTTTCGAAAGCGAGAGCGCCTTGTTGAGCGCGCCGCGAATCTTGAAGGCGCCGGTGATCTGCAGGGTTTCCGGCTTGAGGTAAAGCTCGCAACCCACCGTCTTTTCGATCTTGTCCGCGCGCAGCAGCGGCGTATGCCGGACATGCGGCTTGAGGCGCGCGCGCGCGTCGTGAATGTCCTGGATTGTCGGGAAGTTGCGCATGATCGTCACTCGATGAAGGAAAAGAATGTGCCAATAGTGTTGGCGAGAGCGTTCCGGTAGATCGATCCGGCCGTGGTGTTGTCCTGGATGGCCATACCGGTAGAGTCGAAGATTGTGATTTCGTCGTCGCTCGTGCGACCGGGCTTGGCGCCGAGCAGGATTTCTCCGATCTCGGCGTAAATGTCGTCTATCTTGATAATATTCCCGGCAAGAGGGTGAACAGTTTCACCCTTCTGCGTGCATTGCGGAATGGAATCGACCACGATCTTCGCATTTCTGAACAGTTCGGGGTCCAGCTCCTGCTTGCCGCGCGCGTCCGTTCCTATGGCGACGATGTGAGTGCCGGGTTTCACCCAGTCTGCCTGGACCAGACCCCCCTTGCCGCGTGTGGTGGTGATCAGGATGTCGGCCTTTTCGACCGCCTCCTTTCCGGAGGCCGCGATGATGACCGGTATCTGGAATTCGCGTTCGATGTCCTGCTTGTAGGCAGCCAAGTTTTCCGGCGTCCGGCTCCAGGCATGGATTTCGTCGATCTGCATGACCTCGCGGATCGCGCGGATCTGCATTCGCGCCTGGTTTCCGGCGCCGATGGAGGCGATCGTGCGGGCGTTTTTTCGGGCAAGCGCCTTGACGGAGACCGCGCCGGCGGCGCCGGTTCGCAGGCCTGTGATCAGGCTTCCGTCCATGATGCAGGCGAGCGCACAGCTTCTGGCGTCGAAAAGGAGAATAGTTCCCATGCTGTTGGGGACGCCATGCGCCTCCGGATTGCCGGTGAAGCCGCCGGAATGCGCCTTCATCGAGATCATCTCGGCCTGCTGATGATAGCTCAGCTTGAAATCGATCTCTCCGCGACCCTCCGGCAGGCGGATGCCGATATAGTCGGGTTGCTCCACCTGTCTGCTGCTGAAGGCCCGGTAGGCATCTTCCACCGCAGCGATGACCTGTCGCATCCCAATCAGGCCCTTCACCTGATCCTTGCTAAGCAGAAGCGTTTGCATCGCTGACCTCAGATTGTTCGCGGTTCACTGCAGGCGCATGCGACTGCCCGTGACATGACCATGCCCGACTTTGACAGTCATTTATCGCTGCATGGGTTGCCGGCGAAAGCAGATTGTTGCGATTGCAGTCGCGCCTCTCGCAGAACGTTTGCTGTAGGTGAACGAAGCGGGCTCCGGAGGTCCGCTGCCAAGTGATCGATGCCCGAGCCGATGCCGAAACCGCGGCCGGATCCGCCGGCACCAGATAAAGGCCGCGCACGCGCTCGTCTGCTGAGATTACCGGCACGGCATCCGGCGTGCGGTCCGCATAGGAGCGCCGGCGGACGCGCCGATCATGCCGCCACCGATGACCACGACACCGGCCCGGGCCGGTAGTTCCGGATCGCTTTGGATGGATCTGAGCAGTCGAGTCAGGGACGTTGATCCGGATGGGTCCGGTTATCGTCGCGGATTTACGGGCCGATCACGGCAACCGCGTCGATCTCGACGAGGTAGCCATAGTGCAGTTCAGGGACGGGAACGACCGTGCGGGCGGGGCACGCCTCGCCCAGCCGCTCGGCATAGACCTTGTTGAAACGCGGCCAATTGCTGACCCCGACAATATAGGCTGTCACGCGCACGAGATCGGCCGGTTGTCCGCCAGCAGCCTTCAGGATGGCCAGCATGTTGTCGATGGCTTGCGTGGCCTGCGTCTCGAACATGTCGTCGGGCAGGGGCTCCCCGTCGGCCCGGATCGGCAATTGCCCGGATATATAGAGATGATCACCCGCGCGCCTGGCCTGGACGTAATGTCCTGCCGGGCGCGGCGCTTCTTCCGTGCTGATGTCCAGCAATCTCGTCATCACCAGCCTCCAAAACGCGGCCAGACGGCTTCCACATCATGCGAGGTACCGCGCACGACATGATAGGCGCCGTGCTGTGCCGCGGTCGCGCAGGCGTGGTTAGGCAGGATGCGGACCCGGTCGCCGACGGCAAGCTCGGGAAGGCGACCGTTCGAGCCGGGCCGGACAGCGATAATCCCGTGCTCCTGGCTCACATCCGCAACGATCACATCGTTCAAAACATTGCCGTTCACGTCGCAGACCAGTCCGAAGCCCATGTCGACGGGCTGCTTGCTGGTACCGCGGTCCCGCGACAGCGACATCCAGCCGCCATCGGTGAGGATCCAGCCCTTCTCGCGCTGGTGGCCGATGACGGTGGCCAGAACGCTGAGCGCAATATCGTCTACCCGGCAGACCCCGATCCCTGCCATGACCAGATCGAAGAACACGAAGACGCCGGCGCGAACCTCGGTCACGCCTGTCAGATCCTTTGCGTGATGGGCGGTCGGCGTCGAACCGACACTGACGACCGGGCATGGCAGGCCGGCGGCACGCAGGGCCTGCGCTGCCTCGACCACAGCCTTACGTTCTGCCTCTGCGAAGCGCTCCTGAGCCTCGGGGCCACCGCCGCGATAGCTGTCGCCGGCATGGGTCAGCACGCCGCGCAATTCGGCGCCTGTGGCAAGCACCTCGCCGATCTCAAGCAGGCGGGCACGGTCATAAGGCGGAACCCCGGAGCGATGACCGTCGCAGTCGATCTCGATGAGGGCAGGAATGGGCGAACCCGCCGCCCTCGACGCTGCCGCGATGGCCTGCGCCTGCTGGACATTGTCGGCCAGCACCATGAGATCGATGCCGCGGGCCTGCATCTCGGCGACACGGGCGAGCTTGTCGGGGGCGATGCCGACTGCATAGATCATGTCGCGAACGCCTGCAGCGGCGAACTGCTCGGCTTCCTTCAAGGTCGATACGGTTGCGGGTCCCTGCGGTGTGGTCATGACCTTGCGGGCGGCCTCGACCGACTTGGCCGTTTTCAGATGTGGGCGCAGCGAGACGCCCAGAGCGTCAAGGCGCGTCCGCAACCGCGCGATGTTTTTCTCCATCCTGTCCGCATCCACCACAAGGCAGGGCGTTTCGAGGCTTTCGAGCGTGTTGGCAAAATTGGGGTCTGTGCGCATATCAAGCGTCCTGGCATCCATCAGTCGGGTCTCCGGTTTGATTCCAGCTTGTCGCCAATCCGTAAAGGCAACAATTAATGAATACTGAATGCTGAATTTACCCCAGCATTAATCTTGCCGCCGGGTTTCTCGGTGTGATTGCCACCTTCGACACACTGTCAGAGCGTTGGGTCGAGGCGTGCTGCGCGACTGCTCATCTCAGTCCCAGGTCCGCAGCGATAAATGCCGCAGACCTTCCGATCTCAGAACTCCGAGACTTTCCCCCAGGCAGAGGCCGCGAAACGGGAGGGATGGTAGGGCTTGGGGTCGACGATGGGTTCGGCGCCTGATGCGATGTCCGCAATCAGATGGCCCGCACCGGGCCCGATGCCGAAGCCGTGGCCGGAAAAGCCGGCGGCGAGGATGAAGCCGGGCAGGCTCTCGATTTCGCCGATTCCCGGCACGCCGTCCGGTGTGGAGTCGATATAGCCGGCCCAGGTGCCAGTGATCCTTGTACTCTTGAGCTCCGGCAATAGGTCCAGCGCCCGATCATGAATGAGACGGAGCGTTCCCTGATCCGGCTTGGGATCGAGAATGCGCATGCGTTCCATGGGCGTGGGACGGTCGAGCCGCCAGGGGGAAACGGTTTCATGCCCGCTTCGCATGCCTTCAAGACCGCCGGGGGAAAGTAACTGCCAGCGCTTGACGAACATGGGCAGGAATTGCGGCAGGAACCGCACTTGCTGGAGCGTAAGGTCAACGCGGGCGCGGCCGCTGATCGCCAGCGTGTAATCGCCGTTGCTGCGGCTCGTGACCGAAATGTCCTTCGTATGCAGCGCCGGCGGAATGCCCGCCGCGCTCGACACGGCGACGATGGAGGACCGGATGGACGCCTGCGGGAAACGAATGCCGAGCTGCCGGCAGAACGAGGAGGCCCAGGCGCCGCCGGACAGGATCGCGATCTTCGTGCGGATCGTGCCGCGTTCGGTGACAACCGCGCTCAGGCGGCCGCCTTCGGTCTCGACTCCGCGCGCCGCGCAGTTCTGGATGACGGTGCCGCCGAGCTTCATGATCGCACGCGCGACGGCCGGAGCCGCCTTGGACGGATCGGCAATTCCGTCAGTCGGCGAAAAGACGCCACCTCTCCAGGCGCGGCCCGTTGCCTGGCCCTTTTCGGCAGCTTCGGAGGCTGACAACATATGCGTTGTTACCCCGGCTGTCTTTGCAAAGTCGCGCCAGCGCGCCCAGCCGGCAATTTCGGCCTCGCTGTTGCTGAGATAGAGGAGGCCGCAGCGGCGGAAGCCGATATCCTCGCCGGTTTCGGCCACGAAGCGCTCCCATAGGTCTAGGCTCTTGGTCGCGATGGGAAGTTCGCGCGCATCGCGGTTCTGCTGGCGGCACCAGCCCCAGTTCCTGCTCGACTGCTCAGCCCCGATACGGCCTTTCTCGAGCAGAACGGTCTTCAGACCGCGTTGTGTCAGGAAATAGGCCGTGAAAACACCGACAATGCCGCCGCCTATCACGACGACGTCGGCCTCGTGTGGCGGGTTCGAAGGGGTCTCGATGAGGGTCAACGGCGCGGGCATCGGAATCTCCATGTATTAAGCAGACACTAGGCGCTTGCTACACGCATGCGGAACCGCAGTTCCGGACTTGGCGGCAGAAAATTCTGGTATCCCGTCCCGCATCGAAATCTTCTGCGCCATTTCGGTTTTCACGGCTTGATGGACAAAAGACCAGGCTATGCTAACGTTGTTTGAGACAAACGGCAGAATTTTATGCTGCAAGAGAATGGGAAGGCGAAGGCCGATGATGAAACTCGACCGGACGGACATCAAGATTCTCTACGAGCTGCAGAAGAACGGCCGCATCACCAACGTGGAATTGGCCGATCTCGTGCACCTGTCTCCGAGCCCCTGCCTGATGCGCGTCAAGCGATTGCAGGCGGAAGGCTATATCGAGGGCTACTCCGCTCAGATCAATCTCGCCAAGCTCGGACAGACGCTGACTGTCTTCACCGAAATCACGCTGAAGAACCACCGCCAAGTCGATTTCGCCCGCTTCCTTGCCGTCGTCGAGAAAATCGACCAGGTGATCGAGTGCCATCTCGTCTCGGGCGGCTATGATTATCTCGTGAAATTCGTGACCGCCGGAATCGGCGAATATCAGACGATCATGGAACGGCTGACCGACATGGATATCGGCATCGACAAATATTTCAGCTTCGTGGTGCTCAAATCACCCATCGTGAAATCGCACCTGCCGCTGACGAGCCTGTTTACGGTATGAGACGGGACGCTTCTTCGAGGGCATTTCCGCACGCGAGACCGGCTTCCACTTTCGCGGGAAGTGCCTCACGCCCCGCCGTATTGCCGCACCAGCTCCGGCTCCAGCACGAGATTGTCGAGCCAGCTCGGGTCGAGCTTGGGCACGGACGAGAAGAGGAGCTTCGAATAAGGATGCGTCGGCGTCTTCACGTCTTCCCGTGTCAGGTGCTCGACCTTTTCGCCGCGATACATGACCGCGATCTCGTCACAGATCGCTTCGACCACCGACAGGTCGTGGCTGATGAAGATGTAGGAGAGATCGAGTTCGCGCTGCAATTCCTTCAGCAGTTCGATGATCGCGGCGGCGACCACGGTATCCAGCGCGGATGTGATCTCGTCGCAGATGATCAGCTTCGGATTGGCGGCCAGAGCGCGCGCGAAGTTGATGCGCTGTTTTTGCCCGCCGGAAAGTTCGGACGGGTGGCGATAGCGCAGCGCCTTCGGCAGATGCACCATGTCGAGGAGTTCTTCCACGCGCGCCGAGCGGGCTTTTCCCGTCAGGCCGTGATAGAAGCTCAAGGGCCGGCTGAGTATGTCGTCGATGGGCTTGGCCGGGTTCAGCGCCGTGTCGGCGTACTGGAAAACGATCTGCATTTCGCGCAACTGATCGCGTGAACGTCGGCGCGCTGCGTGGTTGAGTTCCTTGCCGTCGAAAATGATCTTGCCGGCATTGGCGGGCAGGATGCCGGCTATGCACCGGGCAAGCGTCGATTTTCCGCAGCCGGATTCGCCAATGACGCCGAGGTTGCGGCCCTTCTCCACCGTCAGGCTGACCAAGCGCACGGCCTGAATGAAAGGCAGGCCGTCAGACTGGATTGGTCCATAGCCGGCGATGACATTCTCGATCTCGAGAAGCGGGCGCGGTGTCTCGACCGGCTTGTCGGCAAATTGTGTTTCCTTCGGCTCGAACGCGGCCAGCAGCTCCTGCGTGTAGGCATGCTTGGGCGTCGATAGAATGTCTGGCGTCGTGCCTTCTTCCTGCAGCTCGCCGTCCCTGAGCACGACGATCCGGTCGGCGATCTGCGCTACGACTGCGAGATCGTGCGAAACATAGACGCCGGAAATGCCGCCGGCCTTCATCACCGACTTGAAGGCTTTCAGGACGTCGATCTGCGTCGTTACGTCAAGCGCCGTGGTCGGTTCGTCGAAGATGACGAGCTTGGGATCGCCGATCAGCGCCATCGCGGCGGCCAGCCGTTGCAGCTGGCCGCCCGAAACCTGATGCGGATAGCGCCCACCAATCGTTTCCGGCGAGGGAAGCGACAAGGCCCTGAAGAGTTCGATCGCCCGCTCGCGCGCCTTTTCCGGCGTCATCAGGCCGTGGATTCGGGCCACTTCGATAACCTGATCCATGATCGTCTGCGCCGGGTTGAAGGCGGCCGCAGCGCTTTGCGGCACATAGGCCACTTCCGTGCCGCGCACGGCGGAGCGCTCGCGTTCGGAGAGCCTGGCCATGTCCTTGCCGTCGAACATGATCGCGCCTGCAGAGATCTGGCAGCCCGGCCGGGTATGGCCCATCAGCGTCAGCGCAATGGTGGTCTTCCCCGAGCCGCTTTCCCCGATCAGCGCCACGATCTCGCCGTTCGCGATCTCTATATCGACGCCCTTGATGATTTCGATGCGCCGGCCTGAGTCGGTGGTCGCCTCGACATGCAGGTTTCGGATTTCGACAAGCTTGCTCATATCAGGCGCTCCGGTCGCGGATCTTGCGGGGCAGGTTGTCGATCAGCAGGTTGACGCTGATCGTCAGGCTGGCAATCGCGATCGACGGTGCGATGACAGCAGCCGAGCCGAAGGGCAGGCCCTGAATGTTCTCGTGCACCAGCGCACCCCAGTCGGCGAGTGGTGGCTGTACGCCAAGGCCTAGGAAGGAGAGGCCGGAGAGAAGCAGGACGATGAAGACGAAGCGCAGCCCGAAATCGGCGAGCACGGGCCGGATGATATTGGGCAATATCTCCGACACGGCCAGATACAGGGTATTTTCGCCGCGAATCCGGGCAACCGTGATGAAATCCATCGTGTTGACATTCACCGCCAGCGCACGGGCGAAGCGATAGGAGCCCGGAATGTAGATGACGGCGAGCGTCATGATGAGAGCGGGCAGCGACGAGCCGACTGCGGCCACGACGACCAGACCGAAAAGCTTGCTGGGGATGGAGATCATCGCATCCATGAAGCGGCTGAGCAAAGTATCGAACCAGCCGCCGATGACCGCTGCCGCCATGCCGAGGATGACGCCGCTACTGGAGGCGATGAGCACACCGGCAAGCGCGATGCCCAGCGTGTAGCGCGCGCCGAGAATGATGCGCGAGAGCATGTCGCGTCCGAGATAATCCGAACCGAGCCAGAACTTAGAACTGATCGGGCCGAAATAGTCCGTGTCGACGATCTTGCCGATCGGGTAGGGCGCGATATGCGGCCCGAGGATCGCGACGACGGCCCAGAACAGGATCACCAGAAAGGCGACCATGCCGACCGGACTGAATGTGTAGCCGAAATAGCCGAGGCGGGAGGGCGACAGGGCGCTTTGTGTCATCACCGGAGCCTCGGATTGGAGACGATTGCAACGATGTCGGCAATGGTGATCAGGATCAGGTAGCCGAGACAGAAGATCAGAGCGCAGGTCTGGATCAGCGGCAGGTCGCGCGTGGCCACGGCATCGACCATGAGCTTGGCGATCCCGGGATAGTTGAAGATCGTCTCGATGATGATGACCCCGCCGATCAGATAGGAGAGCGAGAGCGCCAGCGCGTTGACAATGGGGCCAAGCGAATTGGGCAGGGCGTGTTTCAGCACGATCCGGCTGCGCGACGCGCCCTTCAGCAGTGCCATCTCCACATAGGGCGTCGAGAGTGTCTCGATCACTGCGGCACGGGTCATGCGGATGATCTGCGCGGAGACCACAAAGGTCAGCGTCACCACCGGCATGGCATACATGCGCAGCAGGTCGGACAGCGAATGCACCTCGTTGACGAAGGAGATGGCCGGCAGCCATTTCAGATAGACGGCGAAGATCAGCACGGCAGTCGAGGCGACCACAAATTCGGGAACCGAGATCACGCCGATGGTGAGCACCGTGACGATACGGTCATAGATCGAGCCGCGCATGACTGCTGCGGTAATGCCGAGCGTCAGAGCGAGCGGCACGGCGACGAGCGCAGTGATGCCGGCAAGCTCCATCGTATTGACGAAACGGCTGCCGATCAGCGTCGCGATGGGCATGTTGTTGGCGTATGACGTGCCGAGATCACCTGTCAGGACCCCAGCGATCCAGCGCAGAAAGCGCAGCACGGCCGGCTGGTCGAGATGCATGGCATGGCGAAGTCCCTCCACCGCCTCCGGCGTTGCGGCCTGACCGAGCAGGATGGTTGCGGTGTCGCCTGGCAGCATGTTGGTGGCGAAGAAGACCGCGAAGGAAACGATGAGCAGCGTGATCACGCTGAGGATCAGCCGCTTTCCGATCATGGTCGGGATTTCAGCATTCATAAGAGATCTCCAGCCGCATATGATGGACGACAGCCGCTTCGCTTTGCCGATTAAAGCACGCCGTGCAGACATAAGCTGCGGACTTTTTGTCTGACATCATTGATGCGCGCTCCGGCAAGGGAGGCATAAGCTGCAAGTGGCATTTGCAAGGCGAGATCTCCCGCCTTGCATCTGCGACGAACGGCCGTGGCATCCGGGAGAGCATTGGCCTCCCGGACACGGTCGGCTCGGTCAGGCTTCCAGCCAGACATATTCGGCCATGGCGTAGCCCATCATGCCACCGAGCGGGTTGGGCAGAAGGCCCTTGACCTTGCTGGAAATGCCGTCGGCATTCATCGTGGTGGCCGGGATGATGGTGCCGGCTTCTTCCGAGATCATGGACTGCATCTCGTTGTAGATCTCGTGGCGCTTGGCATCGTCGAGCAATCCGCGCGCTTCCAGCATCATGGAGTCGAATTTCGGCGACTTGTACTGGCTTTCGTTCCACGGCGCATCGGACGAGTAAAGCAGCGAGAAATAGATGTCCGGCGTCGGCCGCGGATTGATGTTGCCGAAGTGGATCGGCGCCTTGAGCCAATACTTGTCCCAATAGCCGTCCGAGGGCACGCGCTGGATATCGAGCTTCAGGCCGATATCGGCACCGGCGGCCTGAATGATCATCGCCATGTCGACAGAGGAGTCCGCTGCCGGGGAAGCAACGACCGGGATCGACTGGCCGAGAACCCCTGCCTTCTGGAAATAGTGCTTGGCCTTGTCGGGATCGAATGCCTTTGGCTTCAGGTTCGGATTGTGGAAGGCATTGACCGCCGAAATCGGCTGGTCGTTGCTGACTTCGCCGAAGCCACGAAGCGCCGCGTTCACGATCTGCTCGCGATCGACAAGATACTTCATACCCGTCACGAAATCGGGCTTGTTCATGTCGAGGCGAATGTTCAGGTTCGTATAGGTGCCGGTGTTCGTCCGCGAAAGCGCAAAGCCTTTTTGTCCGTCGAGGAGCTTGGCGGAACGCGGATCGATGGCGGAGCAGAACTGGACATCGCCGGCCAGCAGTGCATTGACGCGGGCGCTGGGATCGCTGATGGCGAAGTACTCGAAAGAATCGAGATGCGGCAGGTTCGGCTTCCAGTAGTTCGTGTTCTTCTTCACGATGGAGCGGACGCCCGGCTCGAACGTTTCCAGGACGAAGGGGCCAGTGCCGATGCCCTTGGAAAAATCGGTCGTGCCGTCCTGCACGATCATGAAGTGATGCAGCGCCAGAATGTAGGGAAGGTCGGCATTGGGTGCCTTCAGCACGATTTCGACCGTGGTCGGGTCGATCGCCTTGACCTCGGTGATCTGGGCGGCAATCTTGGCAACCTTCGAGCCGACGGCCGGATCAAGGTGACGCTTGAGCGCGAACACGACGTCGGCGGAGGTCAGGGTCTTGCCGTTGTGGTATGTGACGCCCTTGCGCAGCGTGACAGTCCAGGTCTTGGCATCCTTGGTCTCGAGCTTTTCAGCAAGTTCCATTTGCGGGATGCCGGTCACGTCGATGAAGGTCAGGCGGTTGTAGACCATGCAACAGCGCGCGTAGTCGGTGCCGAGAGAAGCCTTCGCCGGATCGAGCGTGTCAGCGTTCGAAGACGAAATGCCGGCCGCTTTCATGTGGCCGCCGGAAACCGGCGTCGCGGCAACTGCGCGTTCGGCGCGGCCGAAGACGGCGCCGCCGGCAGAAAGCGCTACACCGCTCGCCAGCATCATCTTCAGAAGATCGCGACGGGAGGCGCCGCGACGGATGGCGTCTTCGACGCGGGCGTCGTCTGACTTTGTCCAGTTGGTAATGTTGTCGGTCATGTCATTCCCCTTCTTTGCTTCGATTGGGTGACGTCCGTCTTGTGCGGACTTTTCGGCCCCGGTGAATATTGCTCGCGGCGTCCCAGGTTTTGCGCCTTCTCCCTTTGATGCGCCGGGTGACCGGCGTGGGCGCTGGGCTCTGTCTGCGTATTCCGTATGCCGGAGGCCGGTTTGGTCTCGGGCTTGATGTTTATGAGTCTGTCATGTCCACCGGGGCGTATCGTTCGATTTGGCCTTGGGCGGCAGCATAAAATTGCGAACTTGCTTCCTGCGGCGATATATCGGCGAAATACCGCCGCAGGCGGTTTCAGCGGTTCAGGCCAGCGCCGACCGAATATCCGGGTCTTCCAGCGTCTGATCGAGCGTCTGGCGTGTGCGCTCGATGATGGCGTCGATATCGGCGTCCGTGCAGCAGAGCGGCGGGGCATAGCCCAGCACGCCCTGCGGGAAGGCGCGGATGACGAGACCGTTGTCCCACGCGCGGTCGAAAATGCGGCGGGCAGGTTGGGATGCTGCCGGAAGCGGCATCTTCTTCGTCTTGTCGGTCACAAGCTCGACGCCATAGAGCATACCGCGGCCTCTGATATCACCGACCAGCGGATGATCGCGAAGGCTATTCAGACCGTCCAGCAGCCGCTTGCCGGCCTTGAGGCCGTTTTCGAGCAGTCCGCCTTCATAGAGTTTCAGCACTTCGAGCGCTACCGCGGCGCTCACCGGGTGGGCGGAATAGGTAAAACCGTGGCCGACCGCCGTTTCGCCGGCACCGTCTGCAATCACATCATAGACATGATCGGCCATCAAGACGGCACCCATCGGCACATAGCCGGAGGTCAGCCCCTTGGCGACCGTCATCATGTCCGGCACGATGCCTTCATCCGTACAGGCAAAGAGCGGGCCGGTGCGGCCGAAGCCGGTGATGACCTCGTCGGCGATGAAGAGAATGCCGTAGCTCTCGCAGAGCTCGCGCATCGCCTTGATCCAGCCGTTCGGCGGAACGATCACGCCGCCGGAGCCCTGGATCGGTTCGGCATAAAATGCTGCCACGCGATCCGCGCCGATTTCTTCGATCTTGGCCTTCAGGCTGGCAAGCGAAGCGGCAATGATCGCCGCATCGTCGTCGCCGGCCGGGTTGCGGTAGGGATAGGGCGAGGGGATCTTGTGCTGCCAGTCAAACGGCACGCCGAAGCCGGTATGGAAGGCCGGAAGCGCCGTCAGCCCAGCGCCGACCGTGGTCGAACCATGATAGCCCTGCTGGATCGAGATGAACTGGTCGCGCTGCGGCTGGCCCTTGGCGTTCCAGTAATAGCGCACGAAGCGGATGGTGGAATCTACCGCATCCGAGCCGCCGAGCGTAAAATAGACGCGGTTCAGATCGCCCGGCGCGCGTTCGGCCAGTTCTGCGGCGAGCCGGATAGCCGGTTCCGAGCCAAGATCGAAATAGCCGGTCGCATAGGGCAGTTCGCGCAACTGCTTCGTGGCCGCCTCGATGATGCTTTCATGGCCATAGCCGGCATTGACGCACCAGAGGCCGGCAAAACCATCGACCAGTTGATGGCCATTGGCCTCGGTCACGGTGGCTCCCGATGCGGATTTCAGCACCCGCACGCCCTGCCGCTCGTGACCGCGATAGGAGGCGACGGGGTGGATGAGGTGGGCGCGATCGAGTTCGATCAGCGAATTGGCGAGCATTTTCAATCTCCTGTATGTTCAGCCGAGTGCCTGGCTGGCAAGTGCGTAGGCCTTATGCCGGAGCTGTCCCCCGTCTTCCGTCAGCGGGCGCCGCATTGTCACGCCGCCACCGACATGGGTAAGGCCGATCTCCGAAAGCCAGGGCGCAAGGCCCGTTTCGCTGCCCGTGTCGACACGGAGGAAGGCGCCCTCGCGGGAGGACGCGAAATAGGCGATCAGGACGCGGGCCGTCTCAACATCCGGTGCAATGATCGGGCCGATGACCTCGCCGCGTCCGAAGGGACGGATGACTGCCCAGGCATCGATCGTATCGCCCTTGCGCACGACGGCGAACCGCCCGTGTTCGAGCAGAGCGTCGATCAGCGCCGAACGGTCGGCTGCATAGGCCTGCCGGTCGAGCGCCTTCACGGCCTCGACATCACCGGCCTGCATGTCTTCGACGCCCTCGGGTCGACCAACCGCCTGCACATGGCCCTGATGCTGCCGGATCGTGCCCGTGGCGACGAAGCCGAGCTGTTCGTAGAGCGGCAAGCCTTCCTGGGTGGCAATGAGGCGCAGCGGCCGCTGCCCGGCGAGTTCGAAGGCGCGCTCCATGAGCTTGCGGCCCATGCCGAGACCGCGCATCGACTTGTCGACGATCACCATGTTGATCGTTGCGTAATCATCGCCGAATGGGGTCATGAATGTCGTGCCGGTAACCCGGCCTTGGTCGTCCACCACGGCCACGCCGGCACTGAGCTGCTGCACCATGGCCCAGTCCTCGGGACGATGCGGCCAGCTTTCGGCGCGCGACAGGGTAACGGCACCATCAAGATGCTCAGGCCCGAAGGTGACGATATCGATTTGCTTCTGCATGGACATGTCCTTTCGTGAGCCAAAGTCTCGGACAGGACGCGGAAGCTATTCCTCTGAATGGTTGCGTTCGCGCACCATCTTCCGCCGAAGCCTGGGGCCGATGCCGCATCTTATGCTGCGGCCCATTCGGGCGAGCCTCCGGCAGGTCGCCAAGATCTCGAAAATTCAGGCCCTTCCAAACAATTGTGTGCCAAACGGGATGGCGGATTAAAAACTTTGTGCTTCCGGACGGGTGAATTCGCGCAATCGAGGCGGGATAAGACCGCTTATGATCAGGGCAACGAAACATGAAAGCCAGAGGAAGAACGTCATGGCCCCCTTTCGCCCGAAATACATCTCCTTCGACTGCTACGGCACGCTGATCAATTTCGACATGGCAGGTGCGGCCCGTGATCTTTACGGCGATCGGCTCGACGAACCGGCCATGCAGAAGTTCATCAAGAATTTCTCCGCTTACCGTCTGGATGAGGTCATGGGCGCCTGGAAGCCTTACGCGGAGGTCGTGCATAATTCGCTGTCGCGCACCTGCAAGGCCAACGGCTTGTCCTTCAAGGACGAAGACGCGCAGATCGTTTATGAGCGCGTGCCGACCTGGGGTCCGCATGCCGACGTGCCTGCGGGTCTCGCGAAAGTCGCTAAGGAAATTCCGCTGGTCATCCTCTCCAACGCCATGAATTCGCAGATCATGTCGAATGTCGAAAAGCTCGGCGCACCCTTCCACAAGGTCTACACCGCCGAACTGGCACAGGCCTACAAGCCGCGCTTCCAGGCGTTTGAATACATGTTCGACATGCTCGGCTGCGGCCCGGAAGACATGCTGCACATCTCCTCTTCATTCCGCTACGACCTGATGTCGGCCCATGATCTCGGCATCAAGAACAAGGTCTGGGTCAATCGCGGTCACGAGCCCGCCAACCCGTATTACGGCTATACCGAGATCGCCGACATTTCCGGCCTGCCGGGTGTTGTGGGTCTCTGACCAGAAAGCGGAAGCGATGAAATTCGTCTCCTATTGGCATGACACCGCGCCGGCCTTTGCCGGGGCTGCCCAAGGTCCGGTCAGCGGGCACTATGATGTTGCGGTGATCGGCGCGGGTTTTACAGGGCTTGCGGCCGCGCGGCAGTTGGCAAGAGCGGGGGCGAAGGTCGTCGTGCTGGAGGCGGAGCGCGTCGGCTTTGGCGCCTCCGGCCGCAATGGCGGTCATCTGAACAACGGGCTCGCGCATAGCTATCTCGGCGCGAAAGCCGAGCTTGGCAAGGAGCGCGCCATCGCGCTCTATCATGCGCTGGACGATTCCATCGACACCATTGAGGCGCTGATTGCCAAAGAGGGTATCGACTGCAACTTCCGCCGTGCGGGCAAACTGAAGCTCGCCTCCAAGCCCAAACATTTCGAGGCGATTGCCCGCAATTTCGAGGCGCTGAACAAGGAATGCGATCCCGACACAGCGCTCTTGTCGCCGGAGCAGCTCAAGGGCGAAATCGGCTCGCCCTTCCATGGCGCGATGCTGTCGAAGAAGAGCGCCATGATGCATATGGGCCGCTATGTCGTAGGGCTGGGGCAGGCCGCTGTCCGCCATGGCGCCACGATCTTCGAAGGAACGACGGTGACCGGGCATCGCGAGGTCAACGGGACGCATACGTTGCAAACCTCCCGCGGGAGCGTCACCGCCGCCAATGTCATTATCGCGACGGGCGCCTACACGACGAAGAACTTCGGCTGGTTCCGCCGGCGCATCATTGCGGTCGGCAGCTTCCTGATTGCCACGCGCCCGCTGACGGACAGCGAAGCTCAGGCCGTGATGCCGGGTAACCGTACCTGCGTCAACACGATGAATATCGGCAATTACTGGCGTCTTTCGCCCGACAATCGACTGATCTTCGGTGGGCGCGCCCGGTTCTCGGCGACGTCCGATCAGCGCTCGGATGAGAAGAGCGGCGCGATCCTGCGCGAGAGTATGGAACTCATCTTCCCGCAATTGAAGGGCATCGATATCGACTATTGCTGGGGCGGCCTCGTCGACATGACGGCCGACCGTTACCCGCGCGCCGGCTTCCACGACGGTCTCTGGTACGCGATGGGCTATTCCGGCCACGGCGCACAGCTCTCCACCTATCTGGGCATGATGGTCGCCGACGCCATCGTCGGCAAGGTCGATCGCAACCCGATGCAAAACTACCCCTGGCCCGCCGTTCCCGGCCATTTCGGCAAGCCCTGGTTCCTGCCGCTGGTGGGGCAATATTACAAGATGCTCGACAGGTTTCAGTGATAGTCCTCCCGAGTCAAACTTGAGGCGCGGATTGGAAACAATCCGCGCCTTCTTTTTGCCCGCCCGAACGAAAAGGGGCGGTCTAGCTAGCGACCGCCCCTCGCATATCCTCAAGCCAACCCGCCCATATGGAAACTCTTCGTTTCCAGGTATTCCTCGATGCCCATTTGCGCGCCCTCGCGGCCAAGGCCGGATTGCTTGACGCCGCCGAAGGGGGCGACTTCCATGGAGATGAGGCCGGTGTTGAGGGCGACCATGCCGAATTCCAGCGATTCGCCGACGCGCCAGGCGCGTTTCATGCTCTCTGTGTAGAAATAGGAGGCGAGACCGAAGGGCGTGCCGTTGGCGATGGCGATGGCCTCTTTTTCCGTCTCAAAGCGGAATAGGGGCGCGACGGGGCCGAAGGTTTCTTCCGTCGCGAGCAGCATTTCGGTCGTCGCACCGGTGAGGACGAGCGGGGCCGTGTACTGCTTGCCGTTCGGCATCGCGGGTGTTTCGGTGATGATCTTGGCGCCCTTGGAAAGAGCGTCCGCAACGTGGCGCTCGATCTTGTCGATGGCGGCGGCGTTGATCATCGGGCCGATGGAGACACCGGCTTCCGTGCCCGGACCGACCTTCATCGCGTCGACGCGGGCCTTCAGCTTGGCGGCAAAGGCATCGTAGACGCCCGACTGCACGAGAATGCGGTTGGCGCAGACGCAGGTCTGGCCGCCATTGCGGAATTTCGAAGCAAGCGCGCCTTCAATGGCCAGATCGAGATCGGCATCGTCGAAGACAATGAACGGCGCGTTGCCGCCAAGCTCGAGGCTTAGCCGCTTGACGCTGTCGGCGGCCCCGCGCATCAGCAGCGAGCCGACGCGGGTCGAGCCGGTGAAGGAAATCTTGCGCACGGTCTCGTTGGCCATTAGCTCGTCGCCGATCTCGGATGGCATGCCGGTGACGATGTTGATGACGCCCGCCGGTATGCCGGCGCGTTCGGCAAGAACCCCGAGTGCCAGCGCCGAATAGGGGGTGAACTCGGACGGTTTGATAACGACCGTGCAGCCGGCGGCGAGCGCCGGCGCCACCTTGCGGGTGATCATCGCATTGGGGAAATTCCACGGCGTGATGATGCCGCAGACGCCGACCGGCTCCTTCAGCACGAGAATGCGGCGGTCGCGGGCCGGCGACGGGATCGTGTGGCCATTGATGCGGCGGGCTTCCTCGGCAAACCATTTGACGAACGAAGCGCCGTAGCGGATTTCGCCGCGCGCCTCGTCCAGGGGCTTTCCCTGTTCGGCGGTCAGGATCAGCGCCAGATCCTCGACGTTTTCGATCATCAGATCGAACCACGTTTCGAGGAGAGCCCCGCGTTCGGCATTGGTCTTCTTCTTCCACGTCCCGAAGGCAGCCTCCGCCGCGACGATGGCCGCACGGGTTTCCTCGCCGCCCATGTCGGGAACGGTGCCAATGGCGTCTTGCGTTGCCGGGTCAATGACATCGACGGTCTTGCCCGAGCGGGCGGCGATCCATTCGCCATTGATGAGACCGGCCTGGCGGAGAAGGCTCTGGTCCTTGAGGTTCAGCATGACTTTCTCCTTATTCAGCGGCGAGGGCAGCGATCACAGCCCTCGTGATCGTGTCAGTCGAGTCCTTGCCGGGAACCGTGCCGATGCCCTTCGCGGTGACGGCGGAAAGGGCGGTCATCACGCGGGCGGCGGGGTCCTTTTCACCCAGGTGATCGAGCATCATCGCGCCGGACCAGATGGTCGCCATGGGGTTTGCAATCCCCTTGCCGGCAATGTCCGGGGCGGATCCGTGGACAGGCTCGAACATGGAGGGCGCAGAGCGATGCGGGTTGATATTGGCAGACGCCGCAAAGCCGAGGCCGCCCTGAATGGCCGCGCCTATATCTGTCAGGATATCGCCGAAGAGATTGGAGGCGACGACGACGTCGAGGCTTTCCGGTTCCATGATCATGCGGGCGGAGATGGCATCGACATGATAGCTTGTCACCGCGACATCCGTATATTCGGCCGCAAGTTTCCGGGTGATCTCATCCCAGAAAACCATGGAATGTTTCTGCGCATTCGACTTGGTGACGGAGGCGAGTTTGCCGCGGCGCGTGCGGGCCTGCTCGAAGCCGAAGCGTAGGATGCGTTCGACAGCGGTGCGGGTGAAGATCGCCGTTTCCACCGCCACTTCATCTTCCGTACCCTGATGAACACGTCCGCCGGCGCCTGAATATTCGCCCTCGGTATTCTCGCGAATGCAGAGAATGTCGAAAGCTTCCGCCTTAAGCGGACCTTGCACCCCCGGCAGGAGCCGGTGCGGGCGGATATTGGCATATTGCACGAAGGTCTTGCGGATCGGCAGAAGCAGCCCGTGCAGCGAGATCGAATCCGGCACTTCCGCCGGCCAGCCGACCGCGCCGAGAAGAATGGCATCGAAGGCGCGCAGGGTCTCGATCCCGTCTTCTGGCATCATCCGGCCGGTTTCTTTGTAGAAGGCGCAGGACCACGGGAATTCCGTGCCGGAAAGGGCGAAGCCGGAATGCTCGGCAACGGTTTGCAGCACGCGCCAGGCGGCATCGGTGACATCGCGGCCGATGCCGTCGCCAGGGATCAATGCGATCCTGTGGGTCTTCATGGCTGATACTTTCTCGATAACTGAAGAGAACGCTGCTCTTCTTTTGATTGGCTAGGACGGTCGCGCCCATGGGGCGCCATTGTCAGTTGACGACGACGTAGATCTTGCGAACGGTCTCGATCGTCTTCCAGACGCCGACAAAGCCAGGCTTCATGACAAAGCTGTCGCCGGCCTTGTAGATGACGGGTTCACCGCCGGCGGGGGTGATTTCGACGACGCCGGAGAGGATGTGGCAGAATTCGAAAACCCCGCCCTTGATCGACTTCGTCTCGCCCGGCGTTGCTTCCCAGACGCCGGACAGCACAAGGCCGTCCTTGGCCTCATCCATGGCCCAGGTCTTGAAGGTGGGGGAGCCGGCAATCAGGCGCTCAGGCAGCGGCGTGGATTCGCGCGGGGCGAAAGTCGGGTTCGGGTCGAGGGTCTTCAGAAGAGACATGCGGGTTCCTTTCAGGAGAGGGTTCTTGTGTTCAGTAACCGCGCGCCCGATCGACAAGGCCGATCGGATCGCGGCCGGCCAGATGAAGCCGGATGTTTTCGATGACCGCACGCGCCGCACTGGCGGGCTGCGTGACGCTTGCGACATGCGGGGTGAGGATGATCTTCGGATGCATCCAGAAAGGGTGATCTTCCGGCAGCGGTTCGGGATCGGTGACGTCGATCATCGCGCCGCTCAGATGGTCGCGGTCGAGCGCTGCGAGCAGGGCCGCGTGATCGAGCTGGGGGCCGCGCCCGACATGGATCAGCCGCGCGCCCTTCGGCAGACTGGCAAAGAGGCCGGCATTCAGGAAGCCACGGGTTTCTGCGGTCAGGGGGAGAAGGCAGGCGAGAATATCGGTTTCGGCCAACATGGCGCAAAGTCCGCTTGCCCCGTGGTGGCAGGTCACGCCGTCGAGGTCACGCGGACTGCGGCTCCAGGCTGCAAGCGGGAAACCGAGAGGCTTGAGGCGTTCGAGAACAGCCTGTGCCAGCACGCCCAGGCCGAGAATGCCGATCCGTCGGTCCGCTGCCTGGCTCTGGGGCAGGGGCGCCCAGCGTCTGTTGCGCTGGTGGTCGAGATAGGCGGGAAGGTTGCGATGGAGCGCGAGCGTCGCCAGGAGAACATATTCCTGCATCATCCGGACGATTCCGTCCTCGACCATGCGCACGATCTTCACATGTTCGGGAATGCCGGCAAGATCGAGCTGATCGACGCCCGCCCCGATCGAGAAGATGATCTCGAGATTGCGATAGCGGGTCAGGTCTTTCGGCGCGGTCCAGGTGATCAGGTAGCGGACCTCATCCGGATCGGCGCCTTTGGCGTCCATGCTGAAAGGAATGCCGGGCAATTCCCGAGCAAAAGCGTCCGCGAAGATCGCGCCGCGCACGCCATCGGAGTTGAAGAGAAAGGTCATGGGGCCTTCTCCGTCACGCGGCACAGCGCGCGCCAAGCGCTTCGAGGAAGCGCTGGCAGGCGGCAAGTTCGCTGTCGAGGATGAATTCATCCGGCTTGTGCGCCCGGCCGATATCGCCGGGCCCGCAGATCACTGAATCGACGCCGGCGGCCTGATAGAGCCCGGCTTCGGTGCCATAGCTGACCGCTCCAAGCGGCGGCTCGCCGGTCAGGTCCGACACAAGGTGAGCGAGCGCGCTTTCCGGTGAGAGTGCCAGTGCGGGATAGGCGCTCAACTCCTCCCACGCGACCGTGAACCCGTTTGCGCGGAGCGCTTCGGCACTTGCGCGGATCGGCGCGAGCAGCTCGCGCGGGGAAACTCCCGCAATCGCGCGGGCCTCAAGCTCGAGGCTGCAGAGGTCCGGGATGATGTTGATTGCCTTGCCGCCGACAATCACGCCGGCCTGCAGCGTGGAATAGGCGGGCTCGAAGGCGGCATCAAGGGCCCCCTCAGTGAGGCGCGCGGCTTCCTCGACCACGACATGGAGGACTTTTGCGATGGCATGAATGGCGTTCAGCCCCAGATCGGGCCGCGAGGAATGGCCGGCGCGACCGCGGACGGTGATCCGCGCCGCGGACTTCCCCTTATGGGCGAGCACGGGACGCATATTGCTCGGCTCGCCAATGATGGCCCCGAGCGGGGGGCAGCAGAGTTCCGGCAACCGGGCGATGAGATGCTGCACGCCCCGGCAGCCCGCTTCCTCATCATAGGAAAAGGCGAGATGGATCGGACGCTTCAAACCCGCCTTCACCAGTTGCGGCACGGCGGCAAGCGCTGCGGCGAGATAGCCCTTCATGTCGGTCGTCCCGCGTCCGAAAAGCTTGTCACCATCGCGGCGAAGGGTGAAGGGCGAGGAGGTCCATTCGCCGGCATCGGCCGGGACGACGTCCATGTGTCCGGAGACGATATAGCCCGGCACATCCACCGGCCCGATCGTCGCGAGAAGATTGCTGCGGTCGCCCTCGGGGCCGGCCAGAACCTTTGCGTTCACGCCGTGTCCGTCGAGATAGGCAACGATCCACGCGACGATCGCGGCGTTCGGCGTGCCCACGACGCTATCAAAGGAGACCAGCTTTTCCAGAATGTTAGTCGCGTTCATCACTTCCCCGATGCGGCCGCCAGCCGTATTTGGCATGGTTCGACGGCTATCAAGCATGGCCTGTTTCTGCGGGATGGGATGCCGAACGCACGGCCGTTTCGGTGAAAAGTTGCGCAGCGCCGCAGATTTCGAGCAAAATCTGCGGAACGGTCGGCTTATGATAAAGGAACTGTCCGCACCCACGGGTGCAGGATGTTCAGAAATTGATCGAGGACATGCGTGTGGGTGAGATGCTGAAGCCCGGCGAAAGAAACCAGATTGACGCCTTCGCGATGCAGATCGGCGATGTGGCGGCGGCAGACCTTAAGCAGCTTCATGCGCTGTCGATTTCGGTCGGCTGGCCGCACCGCGCCGAGGACTGGCAGTTCCTGCGTGAGGTCGGCAAGGGCGTCGTTGCGACCGACGACATCGGCCGCATCATGAGTTCCGCCATGTGGTTTCGCCAGTCGCCCGCGCTTGCGACAATCGGCATGGTCATCACCTCGCCGCGCCTGCAGACGCAGGGCACCGGCCTCTGGCTGATGGAATCTGCGCTTCAGGATCTTGAGGGCGTCGACCTGCGCCTCAATGCGACACGGGCTGCTCAGAGGCTTTACCTGTCCCTCGACTTCATGCCGGAAAAGAAGGTCTATCAGTGCCAGGGCATCGTCACCGATGCGCCCAGCGAGCAGGATTTCTCCGGCGACTTGCGGGTCCTGGGCCCTGATGATCTCGCCGCGGTGACGGCGCTGGATGCTGCGGCCTTCGGCGTCGTGCGCGCAGGGGTCATCGAAAAGCTCATGGCCCATTCGCGAGGCTACGGACTTTTCCGCGATGACGTGCTGAAGGCCTTCGCACTCTGTCGCCGTTTCGGACGTGGCCATGTCGTCGGCCCGATCGTGGCCTCGGACGACGAGGAGGCCATCGCTGTCGTCTCGCCGCATATCCGCGATCATGAGGGCCGGTTCCTGCGTCTCGATACGCATTTCGAAACCGGTGATTTTGCGCTCCTCGTGGTGCGCAGCGGCCTCGCCGTTTACGATACCGTGCTGACCATGTCGCGCGGCAAGCGGCTTGCGGATTTTACCACGGGAGAGGCGAGTGCGCCGATGACCTACTCACTGGCTAGTCAGACACTCGGCTGATCATGCCGAGGCGACCGGCGGACCCTCAGATTCGGGCTGCCATTGTTAATCCCAGCCTTAACCGGGCATTCAGGCGAGATCGGTTGTCGATCTCTTACCCTTTCAGTCACCCTGCTCGAAACGCACGGAATGCGGCGGGCAGGACCAAGAGAAGGCGCAGCGATGAAACGAGAGAACCAGTTTTACATCAACGGCGAATGGCAGGTCTTTGCCGATGTGAACGTGCTGCCGGTCGTCGATCCCGCGTCTGAACAGGTCACCGGCCACGTCCCTGCCGGTAGCGCCCGTCACGTCGATCTTGCCGTGGCCGCCGCGCGCAAGGCCTTCGCGGCCTTTGCGCAATCGCCGGTTCCGGAGCGGCTCGCGCTCCTGAAAAGAATGCATGCGCTCGTCATGGAGCGCGCCGAGCTGTTCGCCCAGGCCATGGTAAGCGAAATGGGAACGCCGATCAGCTTTGCGCGGTCGTCGCAGGTGTTCTTTGCCGCCGAACACATTCGCGTCCAGATCGAGACGCTCGAGACATATCCGTTCCTGTCGATGAAGGAAGGCCTGGCGACGGCGAAAGAGGCCATCGGCGTCTGTGCCCTTATTACCCCTTGGAACTGGCCTCTCTACCAGATCACCGCCAAGGTGGCGCCGGCAATTGCCGCCGGCTGCACGATCGTCCTGAAACCCAGCGAGCTGTCGCCCTACAGCGCATTGCTGTTTGCCGAGCTGATGCATGATGCCGGCACGCCGCCCGGCGTGTTCAATCTGGTCAGCGGGACGGGCGAAGCGGTTGGCGCGGCCCTGTCCAGCCATCCGGAGGTGGACATGATCTCCATTACCGGCTCGACGCGCGCAGGCGTGTTGGTCGCCCAGGCGGCCGCGCCCACCATCAAGCGCGTGGTGCAGGAACTTGGCGGCAAGTCGCCGAACATCCTGCTGGACGATGCCGATTTCGAAGTCGCGGTCCCGAAAGGCCTGCAGGCGGGCATGCGCAATGCCGGCCAGTCCTGCAGCGCGCCCACACGGATGCTGGTTCCCGCACATCGGCTTGCCGAGGTGGAGGAACTGGCGCGCAACACCGTCCATGCCATGGTGGTCGGCAATCCGCGCGACGCCGCGACCACGATGGGGCCAATCGCCAACCGCGCCCAGTTCGATCGCGTCCAGACCATGATCCGGGCGGGCATCGACGGTGGAGCGAAGCTCGTGGCCGGCGGGCTCGGCCGGCCGGGCGGGATCGAGGCCGGCCTCTTCGCCCAGCCGACAGTCTTTTCCGACGTCACCACCGACATGCGGATCGCGCGCGAGGAAATCTTCGGCCCCGTCCTGGCGATCATGCCCTACAAGGACGAGGAAGAGGCTGTCGCCATCGCCAACGACACGGTCTACGGTCTCGGTGCGCATGTACAGTCGGGCGATATCGACCGGGCGCGACGCGTGGCTGGCCGCATCCGCGCCGGTCAGGTTCATATCAATTATCCAGCCTGGAACGGCGCCGCGGCATTCGGCGGCTACAAGCAGTCGGGCAACGGCCGCGAATACGGCGTCCATGGGCTTGAGGAATATCTGGAGACGAAGTCGATCCTCGGCTATTGACGGTCGGAGGCGATACCGCCGCTTCGCCATGGCGGCGGCTTGAGCGCGTGACGCAGGAGCTTCAGGAAAGCGGTGGACCGGGCGCTCCGCCCGTGCCTCGATCCCAGCATGGCGACGATGTCGGCCGTGGGAAGCTGCCAGTCGGGCAGCACCTCTTGCAATCGGTCGGCGGCGAGGTCTTCCGCCACGCTCCATTCCGAGCGCATCATCACGCCCTGGCCCGCCAGCGCCCAGTCCCGGATGACCGACCCATCATTGCTCGACATGACCGGATTGATGCGCACCGTTGCAGTCTCCTGTCGCGGCCCGGTGAACCGCCACAACGTCACGTCCTCGTCGTTCTCGCGGACGGCAAGGCAGCGATGTCTGACGAGATCTGCCGGCTCGGAAATGGGCGGCGCGGATGCAAGATAGTGCGGACTGGCGCAAAGAATGCGCCGGTTCTGCGCCAGTGTCGTGACCACCTGGTCAAGGTGTCCCCGCGCCCCGATGTGAATGATCACCTCGAAGCTCTCCATGAGCAGCGCTGACGGGTGATCTGACAGTTCCAGCGTGGCGAGCGCGCTCTGATGCTCGCGTGCAAACGCCTCCACGACGGGGGCGACATATTGCCTGCCGAACCCATGGGGGGCTGCGATCCTCAAATGTCCCCGCACGACACCCCTGCGGTCGGCCAGGGCTTCCGCCAGCTGGTCGATGACGTTGCTGACCAGAACGCTGTGCGACGCGACGAGCGAACCCTCTTCGGTCAGGAGCAGGCTTTTACCCGTTCGGTCGATCAGCCTGACACCCACTTTCTCTTCGAGCGCACGCAGTCGCTGCGTGACGGCCGGCGGCGTCACGTTGAGCTTGCGCGCACTTTCCGCCAGGGACCGAGATCCGGCAAGGACCGAGAAAAAGGCGAGATCATCGGATGTCAGCATTAAGGCTATCCTGAATTCTATATTCCGCCAGCATTAATGTTCATCTTCAGTGTCCGGAAGCAAGACTGCCGAACCGGAAATTGTGGCAATGGCTCCCCTTCAGCAGCGCCTGGTCGAGGGCATCGAGCACAAAGCCCGCATGAGCGGTCCGGCTTGCCCGCCAACCGACAATGCGGCGTGCAAAGGCATCGATGACGAAGGCCACGTAGACGAAGCCCTGCCAGGTCGCCACATAGGTGAAATCGGAAAGCCACAGCATGTTCGGCGCGGGAGCAAAGAACTGCCGGTTCACGCGGTCGAGCGGGCATGGAGCGGCCTTGTCGCTGATCGTCGTGCGGATCGGCTTGCCCCGAATGATGCCCTGAAGACCCATTGCCCTCATAAGCCGAGCGACGGTGCAGCGGGCGGTATCGAAGCCCTCTCGCTGCAACTGCCGCCAGACCTTGCGCACGCCATAGACCTGGAAGTTCTCATTGAACACCCGACGTATCTCGATCTTCATGGCGATGTCACGACGGGCGCGGGCCGACAGTCGACCCACGGCCGTGCGCTTGGCAACGACCTCGTAGTAGGTGGATAGGGCAATCGGCAGCAGCCTGCAGATCGGCTCGACCCCGAACACGCCTCTGGATAAAGACGCCGATTCAATACGTTACGCGTTCTTCACGGGGGACTCTTTGATCGAGCAAAGAAGGAGGAAGGGCATCCGCATCATGAGACATGATATCCATCGCGCCCCTGCCGAAGCGGTGGCTTGGGAAGACGGCAAACTCAGGCGGTTGGCTCGTGTCGATATGCGGCGCGATCTGTTGGAGGCATCCTCGATAAAGCTATCGAGGAAGGATATCGTGGTAATAGAGTTGAACATACGATCGACGCGGGTGTGCTGGCCCAGCTTTAGCCAGCGGCTTTCTACGTTGAGATGTGGATTCCGTATCAGCGGCGAGAGCTAGCTCTTTGGCAAAATACCCAAACTCACACGAACAAAACCCTATTTGCCCGGCAACATCGTCTCAAGGACGCCGTCGCGACGTACCAGCCCGTGGAAAAGTGCTGCAGCGAGATGCATCAGCACGAGCGCGAAGAACGCAAAGGCCAGATAATAATGCGCGCTCCAAAGCAGTGCGTGCAGGGTATCGCTCTGCGGCAGTATCGGCGGGAGATTTACTCCCCCAAACAGCACGATCGGATATGCGGCGGCAGACAGCATCGCCCATCCGATTAACGGCATCCCGATCATCAGCGCGTACAAGCCGATGTGGGACAGATGCGCGGCAAGCTTCATCGGCTCAGGCAGATCTGCCGGCAAGGGAGGAGCGCCGGATAAGATGCGGACTACCAGGCGAACCAACGCAAGGACGAGGATGACGGTCCCGAGCGTCTTATGCGTCACCAGGAGAGGCACATACTCCCGTCCAATGGTGGAAACCATTCCGACGCCGATGAAGAGCATCGCGAGGATGCCGATCGCCATCAGCCAGTGCAGCACGCGCTGGACGGTCGTGAAACGGGTCTTGATGCTAGCGTTCATCATGGCTTCGCGCTCGCTCCAGTTCGGGGATAGTTGGCGGCTTCCGACGTTCGCAGATCATAGGATCTGGCGTAGGCCGCCGAACGGGCTGCTGGGAACGGGTCGTCGGAAACCTTGATGCCATTGGGTAGGATGGTCGGGTCAAAGTTAATATCGCGGCATGGGCCGTCCGACTCGCGCTCGATTTTCTGCACGATCAAAGTTCCAGCCTCGATGGTAGGTCGGCTAGGTGGCCAGGCCTTGGTGGGATCCGACGTCGGATCGGAGGGATCGGCCACGGTCAACACGAGCGTCCAACGCTGAGGCGAACGCGCAACCCGTTCGGTGATGTCTTCTTCGAGGTGATTTGCGCCGAGCTTGGCGAACTCCTCGGCCGAAATAGGCGCGGGCTGCGCCTCCGGTCTCCATGACCAGCGCACGGCGTGCTCGGCGCCCGAAGCATTCGTGAAGATGAAAGCATTGAGGCTGTTGAACGTTACCTCCGCATAGCTGGCCATCCAGGGGGCCTTTGTAGCCCACTCGCCGAACGAGGCGAATTCTGGATGGGCGCCAACGAAGTCTTTCATCGCGTCCGGCTCCTTGCTCGCGGACGCCTTGAGCAGGTCGTAGAAGCCTTGCGGGGTGGAAACCGCAAACACGGGAGGATCGATCATGGCCATTCGCCAGACGTCGCCGTCGGGCGCCGAGATCTGTACGCCGATGCCGCGAACCCGAACCGTCGCATCGGCGGCGTTTGGGTCGGGTGTCGCAAGATTTAAGCGGCCGAGTACAGGGTATTGACCAGAGACGAAGATGGACGCCTTCGAGATCGCGCTGCCGTTTCCGTTCGCTTCGAACGTGCCGGTAAAGCAGACGCCCTTGGCGTGGTTTCGCCGATGCCCGAGAGCGGCTCCGCCAGGAGGCGCCAAGGCGCTGACAATTTTCGTCGGCGTCAGGCGATTAGGCGAGAGCCACCCCGCGGTGTAGGCGAACGCTCCAACGCTGAAGCCCACGACTGTCGCTATCAACACGAGGGATCCTAGAGTGGAACGCTGCGGGGTTGGCATTCAACAGTCTCCGTCGTGGCGTTAGGCGTTATTGCGACCGTGGAGATGGCACACAGGGAGGATGCCATCGCCGATCTGAGAGGTCAAATGCTCGTGTGAGACTTTCGGAGACTTCTTCCGGCGCACAAATGCAATCACATCAGGACCGCGCCGCATCCTCGGCAAACTATTCAGATTTCCGCGTCGGACTGGCGTCCAAAAATGCCTTACCGTTCAGATTCGCCGCAACACCCAGGCAGCCAAGCGATTGCTGGTCCGTTTGCTGAAGAAACAGGGCTTGGCGCCCTGGCGCATCATCACCGACAAGCTGCGATCCTATGGCGCCGCCCGGCCTCAGGTCATGCCCACCGTAGAGCATCGGTCTCATAAAGGCCTGAACAACAGGGCCGAGAATTCGCATCTGCCATTTCGGAAGCGTGAACGAACCCGGCAAGGATTTCGGTCGATCGGGTCGCTTCAGCAATTTGTCTCGATCTTCTCAGCCGTTTGAAACCATTTCGTTCCCGCCAAATCAAATCGCCCGGCTGCCCAGATCCGATCCTTCCGCCAAGCCGCCACTACCCAATGGAGGATGGCCGCGCTGCAACTCGCCTGAAATCCAACTTGCGGCTTCCATGCGCCCGCACGTAAAACAATGTGACAGTACCGGAAAAGTGGATTGCGGGCGTCCAGGCCGGGATCGAGGACGCTGACAGGGGCGAATTCGCAACCGACGAGGAAATCGCCGCCGTTTTGAATAAATACAGTCAGGCGTAACGTGCGCATCGTCTGGACGAGACGCTATCTACGGGAATTGGGGAACGCAATCCGCGCGCGGCTACCCGAGTGGTGAATGACATTCACACAAAAACCGGCAAACTCCTCTCAGCGAATCCCTTCATTGGCCGCCAAGGTGAGATCAAAGGCATTGGCGAGCTGGGTTATTCCGCGGAAGATACGCCCGTGATCTCGGGAACGAAGGAAAACACCTTTTGAATGGAGGGGCGGCCGGCGCTCACTGCCTCACGTGCTAGTTTTCCGGCGATCTCGCCGATGATGCGGCGGGGTGATTTCGAGGTCGCGATTCTTGCCGGCAAGGCATGCGCGAGCTCCAATCCGTTGAACCCGGCGATCAGAACGTCCTCAGGACTTGCAATGCCGAGTTCCATGCATGCAAACAGCCCGCCGGTCGCCATGTCGTCGTTGGAATAATAGATGCAGTCGATTTGCGGTCTATCCGCCAGCATTGAGGCCGTGAGGCGCTTTCCGAGCGCGACCGAGGAGAAGGCTTCGTCCAGGCGGTGCTCGACGAAACTGAGACCGCCGCACTCGCGCAGAGCTTTTTCGAAACCGGCCTTCCGCTTGGCTGCACGCAAGTCGCGCGAAAGCGCGCTTCCCACATAGCCGAAACGCAGGCGGCCCGCCGCGATCAGCGCTCTTGCCATATCCTCTCCTGCACGCTTGTGCGAAAGTCCGACGTTGAAATCGACCGGCGTGCCGTCGAGATCCATGATCTGGATGACAGGAATGGTTGCGTTCTGCAGCATGCGGACCGTCTCTTTCGGTTGGTCGAGACCGGTGACGATAATGGCGCTCGGTTGCCAGGAGAGCATGTCGCGGATGATCGTGCGCTCCTTGTCCGTATCATAATCCGATATGCCAAAGACCGCCTGCATGCCCGAATCTTCCAGCGCCGCCGAAATGCCGGCCAGAACTTCGGGAAACACGATATTGGACATGCTGGGTACGACCACCGCGAGCAGATTGGTATTCTGTGAGGATAGGGAAAGCGCAAGCCGGTTGCCCACATAGCTCAGGCGTTCGGCCACATCGAGAACCCTTTCGCGGGTTTCCTTTGAGACATCACCGGCGCCACGAAGCGCGCGCGAGGCTGTCATCTTGCTGACGCCGGCTGCAATGGCAACTTCTTCCAAGGTAGGTTTGCGCATTCCGAAAGGATCCTCGATGACCGCGAGCGCTTAACGCCTCGCAAGCCCGTCATACGGCTTTTGTGGGCGAGGGGGAACAGGTGCAATATTGACAATCATCTTTACACGGGCTTTGGTATCGATACCGGTATCGGTAACGGTCTGTGTGGACGACACTATGGAAGCTATTCGAGATACGCGGCGCGCCGCGGTCGTAGGGCTGGGTTCGATGGGTTGGGGGGCGGCGATCTCGCTTCTCAGGGCAGGCTTTGAAGTGAGCGGATGCGACCTGCGGGCCGATGTTCTCGAGCGCTTTCGTGACGCGGGAGGGCATTCGTGCAGCACGCCGGCGATCGCAGTCGAGGCGGCCGATGTAGTCTTTGTCTATGTCGTCAATAACCAGCAGGTCGAGGAGGTGCTTTTCGGGTCGGGGGGCGCCCTTGAAACCGCGCAGCCCTCGACCGTTTTCCTTCTATGCACGACCATGGCGCCGACCGCCTGCGCCGCGATCGCCGCGAGACTGGACGCGGCTGGCATGCTGGTCGTCGATGCGCCGGTCTCCGGCGGGCATCTTCGGGCGCTGTCGGGAGAAATCACCGTCATGGCATCGGGTTCGAACGAGGCATTCGCACGAGCTTCTGCCGCGCTTGAAGTCGTTTCGTCCAAGGTCTTTCGCCTCGGTGAGCGACCGGGCGCGGGCTCGCAGGTCAAGATGATCAATCAACTTCTGGCCGGTGTACATATCGCCGCCACCGCCGAAGCCATGACGCTTGCGGCAAAGAACGGTATCGACCTGAAAACCCTCTATGAGGTCCTGCGCGTTTCCGCCGGCTCCTCCTGGATGTTCGAAAACCGCGGCGAACATATCGTCAAGGGTGACTACACCCCCCGCTCGGCGATCAACATCTTCGTCAAGGATCTGGGCATCGTCACGTCGGAAGCGCGGAAGACCGGGGCGGTCACACCGCTTGCCGCAGCTGCAATGCAGCTTTTCCTCGAGGCTGCCGAAGACGGGCTCGGGCTGGAAGACGACGCGGCTGTGGCGAAGTTCCTGGCGCGCAAGAGCGGTGTCGTTCTGCCAGGCATGGAGGGGTGAGCGCTTATGGGAACCATACTTGGCTGCATTGCGGATGATTTTACGGGTGCGACGGATCTCGCTGCCCTTCTCGCGCGCAGCGGGCTGCCCGTAACGCTGCGCATTGGCGTGCCGGCCACAGATCAGGATCAAACGGAGGCCGCAACCTTCGAGGTCATAGCCCTGAAAACCCGCACGTCGCCTGTCGCAGACGCGGTCGGACAGGCCCGGCAGGCCTTGGCTTGGCTGCGCCATGCCGGTGCAGCCCGCTTCTTCTGGAAATATTGCTCCACTTTCGACAGCACGGCTGAGGGCAATATCGGACCGGTCGCAGAAATGCTGATGTCGGAGCTCTGCGTCGCGCAGACCATCTATTGTCCGGCGTTCCCGGAAAACGGCCGCAGCATCTTCATGGGCCATGTCTTTGTGGGCGAGGAGCTCCTCTCGGAAAGCCCGATGAAGGATCACCCGCTCACGCCGATGCGCGATTCAAGCCTGATCCGGCTTTTGGCGCCCCAGGTCAGGGGCAAGGTCGGCCTTGCCAATCGCCACACCGTCTTACAAGGCCCGGAAGCGCTGAAGGAAAGATTACGGAGCCTTGCCGAAGAAGCCGTGCGCCACGTTGTCGTCGATGCCGTTTGCGACGAGGATCTTCGCACGATCGCAGCCGCCACGGCCGACATGTCGCTTGTGACGGGCGGCAGCGCGGTGGCGGGTCAGCTTCCGCGCTACTATGTCGAACGGGGGCTTGTAGCGGCACCCGCCGCGCGGCGCGCTAGCACCACGGTGAACGGGGGGCAGATCGTGCTGTCGGGAAGTTGTTCGGCGATGACCCGAAGTCAGGTCGCTTATTACCTGGGGCAATGCGCCAGTCTCCGCCTCGATCCCGTGGCGCTCGCCGAAAAGGGAGTGGGGCCGGCACGGGAATGGTTGCAGCGGCAGCCTTCCGATGTGCCGAAGCTTATCTACGCCACGGCAGAGCCGCAGGAGGTACGCCAGGCACAGGAAAGGCTCGGTTTGGAAAAGGCAAGCACAGTCGTCGAGACTGCTCTCGCCAACCTCGCTCGCGAAGCGTTTGGGCTTGGTATCCGCCGGATTGTCGCCGCTGGCGGCGAGACGTCTGGTGCGATTACCCAAGCTCTGGGTGTCACCCGTCTGGAAATCGGCCCGGAAATTGCTGCCGGCGTTCCCTGGATCTTCGCGAAGGTGAAGGGTGAGCGGGTCGCGCTTGTGCTGAAATCCGGCAATTTCGGCGGCGAGACGTTCTTCGAGGATGCCTTCAAACTGCTGGAGGCCGCATGAGCGAAGAAGCGCGGCTGAGGGACGAAATCTGCTTCATGGCCAAGTCGCTCTTTGACAGGGGCCTGACGGCCGGTTCATCGGGTAATATCTCTGCGCGGCTTTCCGACGGCCGGCTTCTGGTGACGCCGACTGGCAGTTCCTTTGGGCGGCTCGACCCAGCAAAGCTATCCTGCCTTGAGGTGGATGGGCGGCAAGTCGGCGGCGACGAGCCGACCAAGGAAATGCCGTTGCTACCTTACTTCATGCCGGGCGACCCGGGAATGGGCGATGCGATCCGTGGGCTTGCCGGCAGGCGCAGTGCGGTAATGCTCGCCGCCCACGGCCCGGTCGTGGCCGGCAAAGATCTCGAGGCGGCGGTCTATGCGATCGAGGAGCTGGAGGAGACGGCAAAACTCGCCCTGCTGACACGTAGCGCCAATCCATCGCTCCTGAGCCCAGTCCAGATTGGCCAAATTCTCCACACCTATGATGTGGAGTGGGACTGAAATGACAATGTTTTCCGCCAATCTTGGCTTTCTCTGGCAGGAACTGCAGCTTCCCGACGCCATCCGCGCCGCCAAAGCCGCAGGTTTTGACGCGGTCGAATGCCACTATCCCTATGATGTTCCGGTCGAGAGGGTACAAGCGGCGCTGGCGGAGACCGGGCTCACCATGCTTGGTCTCAACACCATTCGAGGCAATGTGGCGGCCGGAGACAACGGGCTTGCCGCCATTCCCGGGCGCGAGGAGGAAGCGCGACACGCGATCGAACAGGCAATCGATTATGCCAACGCTACGGGGACGCTCACCGTGCATGTCATGGCTGGCAAAGCGTCCGGCGAGGCGGCACGGGCAACGTTCATTGCCAACCTCAAACATGCTTGTGAACGCGCCGCTGAGACTGGGGTCACTATCCTGATCGAACCGCTGAACCATCACGACGCGCCAGGCTATTTTTTGCAAACATCCGAACAAGCGTTGGAAATCATCGCTGCAGTCGGGGCGACGAATATCAAACTGATGTTCGATTGCTACCATCTGCAGATCATGCAAGGCGACTTGACCCGCAGGTTGCAATGGTCTCTGAATTCCATCGGCCATATACAGATCGCTTCGGTTCCAGACCGGCGGGAACCGGATCATGGGGAGATCGATTACAGGTACATCCTCCGTCTCTTGGAAGAGCTGGGCTATGACCGCCCCATAGGGGCCGAGTATCGGCCGGCCACTTCTACGGACGCGGGCCTGCGATGGTTGAAGGACTATCGGTAAGGCGACGACGACATGCTCTGCATGACGATCGCTCGGAATCGAAATGAGGAGGCTGGACGGATTTCGGGGCGGCACGGAAGCTTTCTCGACCAAAATGAAGACTGACGGCGATGGAGGAGAAGCCGACATGCATGTGATGATTTTGGGTGCGGCAGGCATGATCGGCCGCAAGCTGGTCGAAAGAATTGTCCGCGAGCCGCTGGTTTTCGGCCGGCCCGTCGCCCGTCTGACACTGGTGGACGCCGTTCCGCCGCCGGTGCCGGAAACGCTCCGGCCCATTCCCACGGCGATGACGGTCGACCTTGCCGCTGCCCATACGGCCGATAGGCTGATCGAAAGCCGGCCGGACCTGATCTTCCATCTTGCCGCCATCGTTTCCGGTGAAGCGGAGGCGGATTTCGGCAGGGGTTACGCCGTCAATCTCGACGGCACGCGCGCGCTGTTCGATGCGATCCGCCAGGCCGGCCTCACTAGCGCCTATGTTCCGCGCCTCGTCTTCGCCTCCTCGATCGCCGTCTTCGGCATACCGTTCCCGGAGGTCATTCCCGACGAGTTCTTGTCCACGCCGCTGACAAGTTATGGCACGCAGAAGGCCATTGCCGAGCTGCTGCTTGCCGATTATTCCCGCCGTGGCATTTTCGACGGCATCGGCATTCGCTTGCCGACGATCTGCGTACGGCCGGGTGCACCGAACAAGGCGGCCTCGGGTTTCTTTTCCAATATTCTGCGCGAGCCGCTGGTCGGCAAGGAAGCCATACTGCCGGTCAACGACAGCGTGCGGCATTGGTTTGCAAGCCCGCGCGCGGCCGTCGGCTTCTTCGTCCATGCAGCGACGATTGACACAGCAAGGATCGGCTCGCGGCGCAACCTCACCATGCCGGGTCTCTCGGCGCTGGTATCTGAGGAGATCGAAGCGTTGCGCCGGGTGGCCGGCGACAAGGCAGTCGCCCTCATCAAGCGCGTGCCCGATCCCATCATCGAACGCATCGTCGCCGGCTGGCCGACCCGGTTCGATGCGCAGAGAGCCTCCTCGCTCGGCTTCAAGGCGGAGACGAGCTTCGACGAGATTCTGAAAGTCCATATCGAGGATGAACTCGACGGGAGGATCGCATGAGCATATCGGCCAGCGGAAAGACAAGGATTGCGCTTGTCACCGGCGGCGGCACCGGCGTCGGGCGTGCCATATCGCGAGGACTCGGCGCCGCCGGCTACACGGTCGTCATTTCTGGACGGCGGACTGACGTGCTTGAAAAGGCGGCGAGCGAGCTTGGCGGCGAAACCGGCGCGCAGTTCCTCGCGGTCTCCGCCGATGTCGGCAATCCCGACTCGGTCCGCGCGCTCTTCGATGTGATTACGGAAAAATACGGGCGGCTCGATCTCCTGGTCAACAATGCCGGCGTCACCGTGCCGGGCGTGGCGCTGGAGGAGGTTTCGTTCGAGCAGTGGAACGCCATCGTCGCGGCCAATCTCACTGGCGCTTTTCTCTGCACTCAGCAGGCTTTCCGGCTGATGAAGAGCCAGAGCCCACGCGGCGGTCGCATCATCAACAACGGCTCCGTCTCGGCCACCACGCCCCGTCCGAATTCCGCTCCTTACACGGCGACGAAGCACGCCATCACGGGGCTGACCAAATCCACCGCTCTCGACGGGCGCGACTTCGATATCGCCTGCGGCCAGATCGATATCGGTAATGCCGCAAGCGACATGACGACGAGGATTGCGGCCGGCGCGCTGCAGGCGAACGGCAGCATCGCTGCCGAGGCGACGATCGATCCGGCCCATATTGCCGATGCAGTCGTCTACATGACGGGCCTGCCGCTCAGCGCCAACGTGCTGACCATGACGGTCATGGCGACGACGATGCCTTTTGTCGGGCGGGGGTGAGAAGGCGGGCTGCCGCCGGTCGAAAACGACATAGATACAGTGCTTGCGCAAAGCTCATGATCTGGGAGGAGGAGGAGTATGGCAAACGTTCAATTCGCGGATGTGCGGAAATCATTCGGCGCGCACCCCGTCATCAAAGGCGTGGACATCGATATTGCCGATGGGGAATTCGTCATCCTCGTCGGTCCCTCGGGCTGCGGCAAATCCACGCTTCTGCGGATGCTGGCCGGGCTCGAGAATATTTCCGGCGGCGAGATCAAGATCGGCGGGCGCGTCGTCAACACGCTGCCGCCGAAGGACCGCGACATTGCCATGGTCTTCCAGAACTATGCGCTCTATCCACATATGACCGTAGAGCAGAACATGGGCTTTTCGCTCATGCTCAACAAGGCGCCGAAGGCAGAAGCCGAAAAGCGGGTGAAATATGCCGCCGGCATCCTCGGCCTCGACAAGCTGCTCGACCGCTATCCGCGCCAGCTTTCCGGCGGCCAGCGCCAGCGCGTCGCCATGGGCCGCGCCATCGTGCGCGATCCTGAAGTCTTCCTGTTCGACGAGCCGCTCTCCAACCTCGATGCGAAGCTGCGCGTCGCCATGCGCGCCGAGATCAAGGAATTGCATCAGCGCCTGCAGACGACGACCGTCTACGTCACCCATGACCAGATCGAGGCGATGACGATGGCTGACAAGATCGTCGTCATGCATGACGGCATCGTCGAGCAGATCGGTTCGCCGCTTGAGCTTTACGACCGTCCCGCCAATCTCTTCGTCGGCGGCTTCATCGGCTCGCCGGCGATGAACATGATCCATGGCCGGCTCGATCCCGAAAATGTCACGCAGTTCGTCGCGGCGAACGGCACCCGGCTGCCGGTCGCCAATCCGCCGGCAAGTGCGGTGGGCCGCGAGCTCGTGTACGGGCTGCGTCCCGAATATATCTCGCTCGACCCCAACGGCCTGCCGGCCGAAATCGTGGTGATCGAGCCGACGGGCTACGAGACGCATCTGACCGTCCGTCTCGGCGGCAGCGAGGTCAGTTGCGTCTTCCGCGAGCGTATCGATGCCCGCCCGGGCGAAGCGATCCGTGTAACGATCGACGCCAAGCATGTTCATCTCTTCGACGCCGAAGGCGGCATGAGATTGACCGACTGACGCCATCCGGCGGCGCAGGGAGAGGAGGAGTCTTCACGACCGCCGGAGCGCAAGCATACCCGGAGCGCGCGCTCCCGGAAGTGCCAGGCCGTCGTTCACCAAGCGGGAGGTGAATGCCGGAGAATTACTCCCGCTGTTTCAATGAGGAGGAATCTCATGACGATCAAGAGACGTGAATTTCTTGCTGCATCGGCAGCCGTTGCCGGTGTTGCCGGCCTTGGCATCAAGCCATCCTTTGCGCAGGCCGAACCGATCTACACGCCGGAAAGCGGCGCCAGCCTGCGCCTGCTGCGCTGGACGCCTTTCGTGAAGGGCGATGAGGATGCCTGGATCGCCAATACCAAGAAGTTCACCGAAGCCACAGGCGTGGAAGTGCGCATCGACAAGGAGAGCTGGGAAGATATCCGCCCGAAGGCGGCCGTTGCCGCCAATGTCGGCTCCGGCCCCGACCTCATCATGTGCTGGTTCGACGACGCGCACCAATATCCGGACAAGCTGGTCGATCTTACCGAACTCGGCAACTATCTCGGCAACAAGTACGAGGGTTGGTACGACGGCGTGAAAGGCTACGCCACACGCGATGACAAGTTCATCGCCATGCCGCTGACGGCGATCGGCAATGCCGTCGTCTATCGCGACAGCCATGTGAAGGCCGCCGGTTTCAACGAATTCCCGAACGATACCGCAGGCTTCCTCGAGCTTTGCAAGGCGATGAAGGCAAAGGGCACGCCCGCCGGCTTCCCGCATGGCAAGGCCGTCGGCGACGGCAACAACTACGCCCATTGGCTGCTCTGGAGCCATGGCGGCAAGATGGTCGACGAAGGCGGGACGGTGACGATCAACAGCCCCGAGACGCTGGCTTCGATCAACTATGCCAAGGAGCTCTACGCGACCTTCATTCCGGGCACGGAAAGCTGGCAGGACGTCAACAACAACCGCGCCTTCCTGGCCGGCCAGGTATCGCTGATCGCCAACGGCGTCTCAGTCTATTACACGGCCAAGAACGATCCGAAGCTCGCCGAGATCGCCAAGGACATACGCACGACGAACTTCCCGATCGGGCCGGTCGGCAAGAGCGTCGAGCTTTGCCAGACGAGCTCGCTGCTGCTCTTCAAGCACAGCAAATATCCGGAAGCCGCCAAGGCCTACATCAAGTTCATGATGGAAGCTGACCAGATGAATGCCTGGATCCAGGGCTCCAGCGCCTATTGCTGCCAGCCCCTCAAGGCCTTCGCCAAGAACCCGATCTGGACTGCCGATCCGGTCCACGCACCCTATGCGCGCGCCTCGGAAAAGCTTCGCCCGAATGGTTATGCCGGCCCGCTCGGCTACGCCTCGGCCGCGACCATGGCCGATTACGTGCTGGTCGATATGTACGCCGCCGCCGTCACCGGCCAGAAGTCGCCGGAAGATGCGATGAAGGAAGCCGAACGCCGGGCGAACCGCTACTACCGCGTCTGATCCAGAGCCGGAAATGCGGCATGCCCGATATCCGGCATGCCGCATGTCATCAAGGACTGAATGCAATCTGGAGACAAGCAATGTCGACCTTGAAATCCGGGGATACGCGCGGCCCCTCGCTCCTGCAGAATAACAATGTGCTCGGCTTCCTCTTCATGCTGCCGGCCGCGGTATTTCTCGTCTGCTTCCTCACCTATCCCCTGGGACTCGGCGTCTGGCTTGGCTTCACCGATACGCGGATCGGCCGGGACGGCATCTTCATCGGCCTGGAGAACTATCAGTTCCTGGCAGACGACGCGGTCTTCTGGCTGTCGGTCTTCAACACCATTCTCTACACCGTCATCGCCTCGGCTCTGAAATTCGCGCTCGGCCTCTGGCTGGCGCTGCTGCTGAACCAGCACCTTCCGTTCAAATCCTTCTTCCGGGCGATCGTGCTCTTGCCCTGGGTGGTGCCGACAGTGCTTTCGGCGCTGGCCTTCTGGTGGATCTACGATTCCCAGTTCTCGATCGTCTCCTGGTCGCTGATGAAGCTCGGGCTGATCAGCGCGCCGATCAACTTCCTCGGCGATCCCACGAATGCCCGCATCTCGGTCATCGTCGCCAATGTCTGGCGCGGCATTCCCTTCGTCGCGATCTCGCTGCTTGCCGGCCTGCAGACCATTCCGGCCTCGCTACAGGAGGCAGCCTCGCTCGACGGCGCGACGAGCTGGCAGCGCTTCCGCTATGTGACGCTACCGATGCTGACGCCGATCATCGCCGTCGTCATGACCTTCTCGGTGCTCTTCACCTTCACGGATTTCCAGCTGATCTACGTGCTGACCAAGGGCGGGCCTGTCAACGCCACGCATCTGATGGCGACACTCTCCTTCCAGCGCGGCATTCCGGGCGGCCAGCTCGGCGAAGGGGCGGCCATCGCGGTCGCGATGATACCCTTCCTGCTCGGCGCCATCATGTTCAGTTTCTTCGGTCTGCAACGCCGCAAATGGCAGCAGGGCGGACAGGATTAAGGAGCAAAACCCATGTCGACCAATCTCAAAACAGCCGATGAGGTCCTGACCGACAATGCCGAGGGCATGAGCTACCTGAACCGCCTGCCGCGGCGCGTTGTGATGCTCTACCTGCCGATGGCGGTCTTCGTCTTCGTGCTGCTCTTTCCCTTCTACTGGATGGCGATCACCGCCGTGAAGCCGAACGAGCAGCTGACGGACTACAACAATTACAGCCCCTTCTGGGTGGTCGGGCCGACGCTCGACCACATCAAATACCTGTTCCTCGAGACATCCTATCCCGGCTGGCTGTGGAACACGATGCTGGTCGCCGTGGGATCGACGGCGCTGTCGCTGGTGGCCTCGGTGTTCGGCGCCTATGCGATCGAGCGCGTGCGCTTCACCGGCTCGCGGCAGGTCGGACTCGTCATCTTCCTCGCCTATCTCATTCCGCCTTCGATCCTGTTCATTCCGCTCGCCTTCATCGTCTTCAAGCTCGGCATCTACGACTCGCGCCTGGCGCTGATCTTCACCTATCCGACCTTCCTCATTCCCTTCTGCACCTGGCTGCTGATGGGCTATTTCCGCTCGATCCCGTTCGAGCTGGAGGAGAGCGCGCTGGTCGACGGCGCCAACCGCTGGCAGATCCTCGTCAAGATCATCCTGCCGCTCGCCGTCCCCGGCCTGATCTCGGCCGGCATCTTCGCCTTCACGCTATCGTGGAACGAATTCATCTATGCACTGACATTCATCCAGTCCTCGGAGAACAAGACCATTCCGGTTGGCGTGCTGACCGAACTGGTGCGAGGCGATGTGTTCGAATGGGGATCGCTGATGGCAGGTGCGCTGTTCGGCTCGCTGCCGGTGGTCATTCTCTATTCCTTCTTCGTCGACTACTACGTGTCGTCGATGACGGGCGCTGTGAAGGAGTAAGGACGACGCTTTATCCAACGATCGCCGTGAAAAAGCGCGGAATTAGGTAGCAAATGGCACAAGGTTGGTGATGACGAATAATTCACAACCAATGATATTGAATTAACCATATCCGTTCACCTCGATCGGCTCCCACCGCTCCCCCCTGATATGACGGCCGCATGGTTACGAGAGCGACACGAATAGGCTGACGATTTCACCCCCGCCGATAGGCGGCCGTCAGCATGTATTTCGTGTCCTGAGGTGACCATGCTCTCCATCAAGCTTCCGATCCTGCGCCCCAACGCCTACGACCCCTTCGAAGACGAGGCCAGGAGGTTGGAAATACGAACGTTGTCTTTGGCCTGATCCGAAGGACGCGATCCCGAAATGCCGTATGGCTCTATTTTCGGTTTCCACTCAGCTTGCGAATGGTCGAGGACATGCTAGCCGCCCGTGGCATCATCGTCTCGCATCAGACAGTTCGGCTATGGGCCGAGAAATTTGGGCGAATCTTTGCTAACAAGATCCGTCGACGTTGCCCTATGTTCACAGACGGCACCGAGAATTCCGGGCCGAGCCTTGTCGTGAACCGCTCTGTCGTTCCAGCCGTGGCGAGGATGGCCTCAGGCGCGACCAAGACATGCACCGCATGCCCCAGTCCTTCAGCGGCGTCTCTCACGCCTCTGGCGACGTCTCGCGTGTCCGCCCCGCTGAGAAACAAGAGGCGTCCTGCACGCGCTGCCAGATGTGCGGACCGTTCCGTAGAAATTGGCTTTTGATCAATCGCAAGCGCCATATCGCCTTGACCTTCGTTATTCGGGCTGTGGAACTGGATGCCACCTTTAGTGTATGGTGCCGTTTTCACTGAGCATTTCAGATAGTACCCGCTAGGCAACCTGATGATTGGCGGCCATTGAGCCTATTTGCGGCCGGCCCCTCCCGTTCGCTACGGCTGTGGAGACCACTTTGGTGGCTATCGCGACAGGAAGTTCGAGAGGGTCAGATCAAGCAATTGGTCGCCTCTGCCGTTCATCACGGCCTTGATCGCCCAAAGACTGAGTCCCTTCACCTGCGCCGCCTCGATCTTCGGTGGCATCGATAGCTCTTCCGTGTTGGTAACAACGTCAAGCAGTGCCGGACCCGGATGAGCAAGGATATCCTTCACCGCCGCTTCAAGATCCGTCGGGTCTTCGACCCGGATCGCATGAACGCCGGCCGCGCGCGCCACCGCTGAGAAATCGGGGTTCTTGAGATCGGTGCCGGTCTCCAGAAAGCCGGACGCCTTCATCTCCATGGCAACGAAGCCAAGGGTCGAGTTGTTGAAGATGACCACCTTGACCGGAAGTTTCTGCTGCACGAGCGTCAGGAAATCGCCCATCAGCATTGAAAAGCCGCCGTCTCCCGACATGCTGACGACCTGTCTGTTCGGATATGCGGACTGCGCGCCGATTGCCTGAGGAAGAGCATTGGCCATCGATCCGTGGGTCAGCGATCCGATCAATCGACGCTTCCCGTTCATCTTCAGGTACCGCGCGGCCCAGATGGTCGGCGTTCCGACATCGAAGGTGAACACAGCATCGTCCGACGCGTGCTCGCTCAACAAACGAGCGACATACTGCGGATGAATCTTTCGGCCCTTCCGTCCTGTGGCCAGATCATCCAGCCCCTCACGCGCCTTTTTGTAGGCCGCAAGGCAGTCCGTGAGATGGCTGTGATCAGTTCGCTGCTTCAAGGAGGGTATGACAGCCGAAAGAGTGGATTTGACATCGCCGACGATTGCAAGATCCAGTGCCGCCCTTCTGCCGAGGTTCTCGGCCCTTATGTCCACTTGAACGATTTTTGCGTCGGTCGGATAGAATTGGCGATAGGGGAAGTCAGTTCCCAGCATCACAAGCGCGTCGCACTCGAGCATTGCCTTGTAGCCGGAAGAAAATCCGATCAGCCCCGTCATCCCCACATCGAACGGGTTGTTGAATTCGACATGTTCCTTGCCGCCGAGCGCGTGAACGATAGGGGCTTTAAGCTTCTCGGCAAAGGCGATCAGCTCGTCGTGCGCTCCCTCGCATCCACGGCCGCAGAGGAGAGTGACCTTCGAACTTCCATCAAGAAGTGAAGCCAGCTTTGCAATTTGGTCGGCGGATGGAACCACGCTGGGCTGCGGAACAGCCAGAGCGGGTGCCTTGGAGATTTTTGCTGTAAAGTCGGAAAGGGCGACGTCGCCAGGGATAACGATAACGGCAACGCCGCGGTTGCCGACAGCGGCGCGGATTGCGGTCTCGATGATCGCGGGGAGCTGCTCGGGATGACTGACAAGCTCGCAGTAGTGGCTGCATTCTCGAAAGAGCTGATCCGGATGTGTTTCCTGGAAATATCCCCGACCGATTTCGGCGGATGGAATGTGTGCGGCGATTGCCAGAACCGGCACGCGGGACCGATGGCAATCGAAGAGACCATTGATCAGATGAAGATTGCCCGGCCCACAGCTGCCCGCACAGACGGCCAGTTTTCCCGTCAGGTGCGCTTCAGCTCCAGCGGCGAAAGCCGCGGTTTCCTCATGGCGTGTGTGGATCCATTGGATGTCACCCCGTTTTCGCAACGACTCCGTCAGGCCGTTCAAGCTATCTCCAACGACCCCGTAGATCCGCTGCACACCGGCTGTATGTAGGATTTCGGTCAATACGTCTGCGACCTTAGATGCCACTTTGCGCTCCTTCGCTCGTACGAGTCTCTTTCGATTAACTAGGTCTGGCTAAACTCCCGCCGGAACTTGCTCTCGTCCTGTCAGTAAGTTCCGGCTCTTTCACGACGCCTCGTCTGTCGAACAGTGGAGGTGGAAAAACGATACCGCCCGCCGATCAATTGGCGCGGCCTTCCTGTGTTGCGTCTGAAAGGAATACCCGAGGCTGGCGAGGGCTGCCTTCTCCGTGGAGGTGGCCGACTGCCGAGAACAGCAGGAGGGCCGGCATCGCTATACTGATCTCTGCGATCGGAAAGCCGGTATCATACTGGGCAGTTTTCGCGCGCTCTTCGTATCGGGTCATTGCCGGTTCTCCGATGGCTCGGTTGTTGATGTCCGAGAGCGTAACGGCTTCGGTGGCCACCGAATTGTAAGAATCGACTGAGTTTTAGATGATCGCGGGAGGGCTTAATCCGCTTGAATGTGGTCGGATGCGATAGGAACGTCCAAGCAGCACGATCCGTCGAGAGATAGTCTCGGGGATGAGAGATACAACCGGGGACGATCATGACGACCATATCGACGCGCGACGGCATGCACATTTTCGTTAACGACTGGGGGACTGGAAAGCCAGTGGTTTTTTGTCCAGGCTGGCCACTGACCGCCGACATGTGGGAATCGCAGATGCTGTTCCTTGCCCAGAACGGGTTCCGCGCGATCGGGTATGACAGGCGTGGTTTCGGACGTTCGTCGCAACCATGGTCAGGCTATGATTACGATACCTTTGCCGACGACATCGCCGACATTATTTTAGATCTTGCGCTTTCAGACGTGACGCTTGTCGGGTTCTCGATGGGCGGGGGCGACGTCGTTAGATATCTGAACCGTCACGGTTCACAGGCGGTCTCGAAGCTCGCCCTCGTAAGCTCGGTGACGCCGTTCCTGATGCATACGAAAGACAATCCTGATGGTGTTGACAGGTCTGTTTTCGAAGGGATCAGGGCGGGACTGACCGTGGATCGAGCCCAGTTTCTTGCAGATTTCAACACCTATTATTTGGGCACCAATCGGGACGGCTCGAGCATCTCGCAAGGTGTGCTCTCTCAAACATTGCAGATGGCGTATACAGGCTCGCTGAAGGCCACCTTGGACTGCGTCACGGCGTTTTCCGAGACGGATTTCAGAGCGGACATGGCTGCGATCGATATTCCGACATTGATCATTCATGGGGATGACGATCAAACCGCCCCCAAAGGTGCCACGGGGGACCGCACAGCCAAGATGATCAAAGGCTGCATTTACAAGGTCTACGAGGGTGCGCCGCACGCCTTATATGTGACTCACAAGCAGCGTCTGTCCGAAGACCTTTTCGCTTTCGCACGGGCTTGAATTGCCCCTTGTGAGAGGCTCCAGGCCCAATCGGGCTTCGAGCTGGCATTGAAAAAGGAGATCATGATGCGCCTGCCGCCGCTAGCACCAAACGAACTCGATCCCAGACAGAAGGCTCTTTACGATGAAATGAAGGCTGGCGTTGGCGCCAAGTATCAGGATTTCGTTACCATGCGTGCCGACGGCGCATTCCTTGGGCCTTGGAATGCCTGGCTGCATCAGCCCGAGGTAGGGGAGGCATTCTGGACCGTCACCAAGGCGATGACCTCCTTCAAACATCTGGACGATGCCGTTCGACAAGTCGCCATTATTGCCGTTGGTGCCCACTTCGGGGCGGCCTATGAGGTGTACGCACACTCGGCAGTCGCCAAAAACAGACACTCCATGGGCGACGCTCGGCTTTCGACATTGTCGGCGGGTGAGCGGCCTAGTGACCTGTCGGTATCGGAGGCGGCGGCGCTCGACGTTGTCAAAGCGCTCCTTAGAGGCGGCATACTGCCGGATCGTGTGTATAGCTACGCGCTGGAAGTGTTCGGCGAAGCCGGAATACGAGAGCTGATTTGGCTTGTCGGGCACTATTGCTCCGTTTCCATGACACTGAACGGATTTGCCATAGGTTTGCCTGAACAGGACGCTTAAGGATGGCAGGATCGGCTTGAGCGCATCTGCTCAAGCCGATCCTGCTGTCGCTTGACGCGGGACATGATCACCACGAAAATTTCAACTCGGCTCCAAGGTAATTGCCGTCGCGCCCGCCCGCGTTTCGGATTGTGGAGCCTGCATCATAATGGACGGCCTCAATCGCCCCGGTCAGGTTGGCCGTGAACGAGTAGTCCGCCCGGAGTTGGAGATATGCACCCGTCCAGGCATCGCCGTGACCTGCGGTGTTGGCGACTGGAATATTCGGCTGCGTGTACACGGCATCTGCCGTCGTCATACGCCAGAGCAGGCCCACTGCCGTCGTGACTGACAGCTTTTCAGCGGGCTTCACCGTGATCGAAGGCTTGAGATGGACCAGGTTCGAATAGCCGGTATATCCGCCTAACGTGAAATAGTATCCGTTGGGGAAGAGCGGGTTGAATGTTTCGACGGTCCCGTCGCCTGGATTTCGGTCGCCTGACGCAATGTCGAACTGGAGGCCAATCCTCGGCGTCCAGGAGGCATCGGCGAAAGTATATCCGGCGCGTGTGCCCATCGCCCAGGCTTTGATGTCGTCTGACCCGACGGTGCCAAGCTGACCCATGGCTTCCATGTCCCAATCGAAATTGTTGGAGTTACCCGCGAAACGAACGTCAAGCACATGACGCTCCTCATCTCCAGCTGCATCGAGGTAGTGTGCATCGTCACGGTCATATAACGCGTAGTAGGCGGACAGTTCATTGGTGCCGAACACCTGCCGCTCAAGCCGGATAGTGCTGAAGGTGAAATGCCCATTTGACCTGTCGTCAAAGGGCTCATCGTTCCGGTACTGGACTGGGCGGCTGATGAACCCCAAGAGGCGCCATGGTCCGCTTTCCCAATCGGCCCAAACCGCATCAAAGGACTGGCGGACGTTGGGTCCATCGCGGGACGAAACGAAGCGTTGCAAATCGAAGGCGAAATCCTGCCGTCCTATACGGGCCTTGAATGTCCCGGCGTCGAATGTCTGCGAATAGCCGAGAAACGCAAGCCTGAGATCGAGTTCGTTTTCATCGGCGCCGCCGATATCCGCTTTTCCAAAGGCGCGGGCGTCCTCGAGCTGGGTGAACAACTGCCAGTTCTCATTGAAATGCGTGTCGATGTGTATTTGGGGGCGCTGGAGAAGATAGGAATCCCGCGCGCCACCTCCGATCCCGAATCCGGGCGCCGTATTGACCTCGAAGCGTTCACGAAGAGTGAGGCCGAAAGAGACGTAACTGTCAGGGTCATCAGGAAACAGCCTGATATACTTGAGGTCATCCAGTGGCTCCGTCTTGAGGTTCGGGTCGGATAGTGCCGACCAATCCTCTTGCCAGCGATTGGTTTTGATCGCTGGTCGCTTCGATGAGGTGGCCGAGCTCTGCGCGTATGCGAGCGAGCAGGAAATCGACAGCGCGAGCGGCAGGAGTGCCGACAAAGCGGTCGCCTTGCAGTACCAACTCCCAACTATGCTCTCGGGTGTTCCAAGCCTATTCCTGCCGGATTTCATTTGGACACCGCATGGATTTCGGTGATGTATCCGCCGGGGAATTGTACTATGGACGTCTGGCGGTCCCCGGCTCGATGCGGCGGCACCAGGATGTTTACCCCGAACTTCCCGGCCTTTTCTAACGTCTGCTGAAGGTCCCGGACTTCATATCCTGTTGTTTCGTAGCCGTAGGGGTAGGGTAGGTGTCCGTCGGATACCAGCACAAGCATGCGTCCAAACTCGGACTGAACCTCGATGCGGCGGAACTTTTCGTCTGGCTTCCCGATCTCTGCCGCGGACGCATTGCCGTCGTCGGCAACGACCTTGCCGCCGGAGAAGGATAGGAAGTCCTTGAGGAATTCGTCAACGGCATCCGGTGAAACATAGGCGCGGTTTTCCGGTATCGTTTCGAGCGGTTTGTAATCGGGGTGCTTGGTGTGCCAGTACAGCTGCATATTGAGGCCGCCGGGCCACTGTATGACGGCGTCACGGCCGATAGGATCCGGAAAAGCATCGACGATCACGCTGGCACCGGCGTCCCGCGCGGCCCTGACGGCGGCGTCCATGTCCCGGACGAGATAGCCATTGCGTTCAAGCCCGAACGGATAGGGGACCGGCGTCTTGAATCCAAAGAGCGAAACCACGCCGGCGGGGGTCTGAAGCAGTTGGCTCGTGGTGCTGCTTGGCGTTGGCGTCACGGTCGCGACCACCTGCGGCGTGGACTTGCCGCCAAACGTCCCAAGAAACGCCTGAACAAAGTTGTCCACCTGTTCGGGCGCAACATAGACATGCGTCGTGTCGTATTGGGGGGCGACAGCGACCGGTGGGATTGCCGGGTTCGCGACGGCGCTGGATGCAAGGGTGACGGCTGCGATGAAAGGCAGCGCTAGAATGGATACTCGGCGGTGCATGGCTGCTCCTGTAACGGGGTGAGGGGTGAGGTTTCCGATACTACAGCTCAGGTCGTTCGCTCCGCTTGGATGGACCAATGCCCTTTTGTCGTTTCTGGCGGCTACCCGAAAGAAATCGAGAGTTTCGACCCTGCCGAAATAGCGTCTCGCAGCCAGCCGGGGACGTAACGCAATGCTGTCGTCCAAACACAGTCTGATCCAACAAGATCGATCCTGGGTGCCCGTCTAAGCTGCTCGCCATTCGAACCTCTTCAGGAGCAAAAAGCCAAATGACCTCGACGTCCACAAAGCCAACCGTCATCCTCGTCCATGGTGCATGGGCCGATGGCTCAAGCTGGCAAAAAGTTATCCCGTTGCTGCTGAAGGAGGGGGTTCCTGTCATCGCAGTTCAGAATCCAACCTCGTCGCTTGCAGATGACGCGGCTGCGACCCGCCGCATCATGAACTCCGTTGAAGGCCCGATCGTCCTCGTGGGACACAGCTGGGGTGGTGCTGTCATCACCGAAGCCGGCACCGATCCCAAGGTGAAGGCCCTCGTTTATGTCGCCGCTTTTGCTCCCAACGCCGGCGAGACCGTGGGCGACCAGGTCGGCAGGTATCCTGCGCCTCCCGGCTTGTCGCAGATCAAGAACGATGGCGCGGGCTATCTGACGCTTTCCGAGGAAGGCTGGATCAACGATGTCGGGCAGGACCTTCCTAAGGAGGAGGCGCGGGTGCTCGCCGTACTTCAACCCCCACTCGCCGCCAGTACGTTCGGTGACAAGGTGACTGAGCCTGCATGGGTGTCGCGGCGGACCTGGTATATCGTGTCCACGCAAGACCGTGTCGTCAGCGTTGACCTCGAGCGGGAACTCGCAGCGGCAATGGGGGCCAAGACCACGGAACTCGCGGCCAGCCACCTGTCCCTCCTTTCTATGCCGGAAGCAGTCACGAGTGTGATCCTCGATGCTGTCGCCGCACTCGAGACCGCTTGAAGTCCCCCGTCCTGGATTGGCTGCAAGTCCGTCCGACAGTGGATCAATGACTGGTTGGAATTTCCAATAAACGCTAAGGCGGCAAGACTACTGGTTTTGGCGCCTTCATGTGTTTATGAAGAGGGGTGATTGTTGGATGTCGCCCCGCCAGGTCTTTCGTCGATCATATTTTGATCAAATCACAATGCTTGGAACGAGATCACCGATGTATCCTGAAGGTGTGCGGTCGCCTCGCCAACAAGTCCATCCGGGAGGCAAGATTGAGTCTCGACTGTCCTGACGGTAATTCGCTCGGGGTGTACTTCGGAATGACGGAGGCACCTTTTCTGAAGACTGTGCCCCTGGCTTCCGCCCCTATTATCGTAAGTAAAATAGTCCGGTCGGTGAAGAAAGATGTCGAAGCAAGGGTGGCGATCCCGAGTTTCGATGCCTACCTCGTGATGGTCTATCTTGAGGATACGATTCACTCGGACGTGCGAAGCGACGGTCGTCTTGCGCCACCGCGTTGGTGCGCAAAGGGTTCTGTATGCGTCGTCGATCTCGATGAAGGCGCCTCCGCGGTCCTCCATCGCGACCTGTCTTCTCTGGCGATCTATTTGCCGAAAGCCTTGGTGCATGAAGTTGCGCGCGCCAGCTTCCCCGAACAGGGCGCGAAAACACTCCGTTGCCGCAGGGCGGAACCGGACAACGTGGTGAGCAACCTGGCATCTGTGGTCCTGTCTTTGTTCGAGCGAGATCCCGCGACGATCGATCCCCTGTTGCGTCACCTGTCGATCGCAGTCTGTGCGCATCTTCTGCAGGACTGCCTCGAAGTCGTGACATCGAAGCATGGAGCGATTCTCCCGGCCGATCGCGAGATGGCGGCTAAAGGCTTTATGCAAGAGAACCTGGCTCGTGAACTTACCGTGGCTGAGGTCGCTGCGGTTATCGGGCTTTCAGCTGCACATTTTGCACAAGGGTTCAAGAATGTAACCGGCCTGACGCCGCGTCAATGGCTGACGCAGGCACGAGTCGGAGCTTCAAAGCCCCTTCTTTCCGCGCATGAACTCTCGATCAAGGAAATTGCCCGAGCATGCGGCTTTGTCGATCAAAGTCATTTCACCAAGGTCTTCTCCAGGCAAGTGGGCACCACGCCTGCTCGGTGGAGAGATCGTCAGCTCCATTAAGTTGAGACAGCTGCGGCTGAATTGAACGCCCAGAAAGAACGCCTTGGATACGAACATTGACGGTGCCTTCACATCTTTTTCAACCAGGATCACAAGCTGGTCGCTCAAGGCTTCAGCTGTGACGGTCACACGGCTGAGCTACGACGGTAATGATCTGCCTATCGCTCCGCCCAGCAAGCGTGAGGATGCCGTCTCTGTTATTGCTCAGCTGGCTGATTTTCGGCTGCACCGTCTTTGGCGGAATGGGCGGCTCGTTTTCGAGGGCGGTCATCCCAAGGGCGCGATTGCTATTACCGACCTCCGCGAGGAATGGCAGTGCCACCATATGTCGCCCTTTGACAACATCCGCTTTAACATCCCACTCTCGTTTATTCGAACCTACCTCGAGGATTTGGGACGACCCCAATTCGACGGGTTCGATTGCAAGCCGGGAACAAAAGATGAAGTGATTTTGGGCCTCGCACAGGCGATTTCGCCATATCTACTGAGCAGGCAAGAGCCAAACCAGATGTTCCTGGAGCAGATCAGCATCGTACTGTTGACCCATCTCGCACAGACCTATGGTGGTCAATACTTTCCCGTAAAAAAGAGCGGGCTACTTGCTCCCTGGCAAGAGAAGCGAGCGCTCGAATTCCTCACGACCATGGCATTTGATCAGGTATCGATCACACAGCTCGCCGAGACGTGCGGGCTGTCACGGAGCCACTTTACCCGTGCTTTCAAGGATACATTCGGCAAGAGCCCTTATCGCTGGCTGACAGAATATCGGGTCGCGAAGGCGAAAGAATTTCTTCTTTCGGACGACACCATTCTCGGCGTGGCCATCAAATGCGGGTTTTCTGATCAGAGCCATATGACCCGCATCTTCCAAGGCGTGACTGGGAAGACGCCAGGAAAGTGGCGGCGACAAAACCGATCGGCGTGAGCCAATGAAAAATGCCGCTTCTCGACAATGCGTCGCTGTCTGGAGCGATTTTTACGTCGTTTCGTGCAAGCGGGGGCTTCAGCGACCGGCTAAGAATAGAATCCGCCAAGACAGACGGCGACGTATTGAAGTCGGAAATCGATCATGCACGCGTTCTTCAATTCACTCTCAGGCTTTCACATCATATGAAGTCCGAGGCCACCTACGAATTCCTGATCCTGCTGCTAATGGCAACAGTGATCCTCGAACTGGTGGCCAGGCGGCTGCGGTTGCCTCCCGCAGCGGCGCTCATCGTGGGCGGCGTGGTGCTCGCATTGATACCCGGCGTTCCCGAGATCGATATAGATCCGGGCCTTATAATGCTGGTATTTCTGCCTCCGCTGTTGATGCGCAGTGCCTATTATACGGTTTGGGGCGACTTCAAACGGTATTTTGCAGGCATCGCCTCGCTCGCGCTTGGGGCTGTGGCCTTTACCACCCTCGCCGTCGGCGTTGTCTTTCATCTCCTGCTTCCAGGACTGCCATGGTCGGTCGGGTTCGCGCTTGGGGCGATCGTTTCGCCGCCCGACGCGGTCGCAGCAGGAGCTATTCTCGAGCGATTGCATCTTCCGAGTCGAATTACCGCTCTCCTTGAAGGGGAAAGCCTGGTGAACGACGCAAGCGGCCTAGTGCTCCTGCGATTTGCCGCCGCTGCAACGCTCACCGGAGCCTTTAGCGTCACGGAAGCCCTCACGTCGCTGGTGTGGGTCACCCTCGCCGGCATCGCGGTCGGCCTTTCGATTGGGTGGGTCGGCCTGACTGTCATACGAAGACTTCGCGACAGTGAATTGATCATAACATCGACCCTGCTGCTGGCTGCGTTGTCTTATATCGCGGCCGAGAAACTCGGAAGTTCGGGAGTCCTGTCCACCGTCAGCACTGGCCTGCTTTTAGGTTGGCATCAACACGAGACGTTCAACGCCGAAACTCGCGTGCGAGCACAAGCCTTCTGGAAAGCACTCGTTTTCCTCATGGAGTCGCTGTTATTCATCCTAATCGGGCTATCCTTGCGCGGCGTTCTCGGCCGATTTGGCGGCGTTCAGCAGGGAATGCTGGCAATGGAACTTCCGGTGCTGGCGGTGATCGCCACGGTCATCGTAGCGCGGTTCGCCTGGCTTCTGACTGCCGGGTCTATTGCCAGATTTGCTCCAGGGTTGCGGCGCATGGGTGGTCGGTCGTCTCTCGCCACCACGGTAGTTATGAGCTGGGCCGGAATGCGTGGCGTGGTCACCCTCACGGGTGCCCTATCGCTTCCGGCCGATTTTCCAGGGCGCGATCTGATCCTGGTGAGCGCGTTCGCAGTGATCATCATGACGGTTCTGCTACAGGGAAGTACATTGGGCCTGCTGATATCGCTCTTGGGGGTTGTCAACCCGGACGAACGCCATTTGGTTCAGGAGAACGAAGCTCTTGCCTGGAAACGCGTTGCAAACGCACAATACAAGGCCATACAGGGGTTGTCGCGCAATGCCGATGGAACAGAGCGGCATCCAAGGCTCCTGGAGCAATATCGTCACAGGGCCGAGGTCGCCGCCCACTATGAGCAAGACCGCGAGTTACATCATTCGATCAAGCTTGAGCACTTTGACACAGTCCTGGCCGCGATCGCCGCCGGCCGCGCCGAGATCCTAAAGATGCACAAAGCTGGAGAAATCCACGATGAGGTTCTCCGCCAGCTTGAACACGAGTTGGATCTGCAAGAAATGGCCGCCGAGAACCGTCGATAACATCGTAGCTTGAAGGTGGCGGGGACCTTACTCGATCCCCGGACGCCCTCAGCTTTCCATCTTCGCTCTCGTTCGCGCGACGCACGATATCGGCCGGCATGCGGTTCGGAAGCAGCTTAGGGCAATACGGAATGAGAACACCTTTTCGTGGATATCAAGTTTTCCTAAATAAAAACACCATCGGCCGTAGGCAGAGTCCTCGCCGGTCGATACCGAAGTGCAGAGCTCATAAGGGCACGATGGCTATTGGCGCATCACCGGCGAGGAGTGGCGTAACGAGAGAACCGGATGGGACGCCGGTGGCTGCCGCGGTTGCGACATCAAAGCGCTGGATCATCGGGCAGCGCAGCTATGTTGACCGCCAGCAAAGCCGAGGATCAAGATACTGGCGAGCGCACGCAAAGTCGCATTAAGCCCGGGCATGATCGTGGTGGGTAGACGCAGAACTTTTTCGGGACGTTACCTGACCGACGGCCGAGCCCGTTTTCGCTTGAGGATCAAATGGAAGAACTGGTCAATCGCCTTCGGGTGTCTCGACCCGAGCAGCAAAAGAGAAGACGCTGAGGATAGCCGGTATGACAAACGCCCACAAAGGGATCGATACGATCGCGAGGGCGGCGCACGCGCAGCCCAGGGCAAATGCTGCGACCGCGACGATCATCCGTTTCACCCGTGCCAGCGCCAGAGAAGAGCCTTGACCTTTCTCCCCGACCATGATCTCGGCGAGATCGAGCATGATCTGCGTGGTCGTGCCCGTCATCAGTGTGGACGGGGGCGACTTGGCGAGATGAACACGGTGTAGCGCATTCTGAATGGCCATCGCCGAAACCAGGGTCATGCCCATGACGAGATTTGCGATCGCGGTGGCGCTTCCGAAGGGGCCGTGCATGACCGAAAAGATGGCCGCTACGATGAGCAGGATCACCTTGGCTGCCAGAAGGCATTTGAGGACCGGACGGCCAGCCTTATGAAGCATCAGACCGACGATACGCGAAATGAGAATGACGAGGCAGAAGACCGGAAGCGCCAGCAGCTTGGGCAGCGCGCCCGATCCGCCCATGACAAGCGTGGCACCGAGCGTCACGAAGTTGCCGGTAACGTGGGCGGGGAAGAGGCCTTGCAGGGCCAGAAAGCCGGCCGTGTCGACATAGCCGCCGTTGAAACTCAATAGTGCGGATAGCGGCAACCTCTTCATGGCATTCCCCGACGCTTGCTGGAATTTAAAAAGCCCGCTCGCGATCACGCGCGAGCGGGCAATCGTAACCGGACTTACGCCTTGATGAAGGCAAGCAGGTCCGGGTTGATGACGTCGGCGTGCGTCGTCAGCATGCCGTGCGGATAGCCCTTGTAGACCTTGAGCGTACCGTTTTTGACAAGCTTGACAGACAGCTCGCCGGAGTCGGCGATCGGAACGACCTGGTCGTCATCGCCATGCATGACGAGCGTCGGCACGGTGATCTTCTTTAGGTCTTCGGTCTGATCGGTTTCGGAGAAGGCCTTGATGCCGTCATAGTGGGCCTTGACGCTGCCCATCATGCCCTGGCGCCACCAATTCTGGATCACGCCTGGATAGATCTTGGCGCCTTCACGGTTGAAACCGTAGAATGGACCGGTGGGGAAGTCGATGAAGAGCTGTGCGCGGTTTTCCGCGACGCCCTTGCGGATGCCATCGAACACCTCGATTGGAAGACCACCCGGGTTGGACGCAGTCTTGAGCATGATCGGAGGAACAGCGCTGACCAGCACAGCCTTTGCGACACGGCCCTGCGGCTGGCCGAAATTCGCGACATAGCGGGCAACTTCGCCCCCGCCCGTCGAATGGCCGATGTGAACGGCGTTCTTCAGGTCGAGGTGCTCGACGACGGCGGAAGCGTCGGCAGCGTAGTGGTCCATATCATGGCCTTCAGCGACCTGCGACGAACGGCCGTGGCCACGGCGATCGTGTGCAACGACGCGGAAGCCGTTCTGCAGGAAGTAGATCATCTGGGTGTCCCAGTCGTCGGAAGAGAGCGGCCAGCCGTGGTGGAAATGGATGGGCTGTGCGTCCTTCGGACCCCAATCCTTGTAGTAGATGTTCACGCCGTCCTTGGTCTTGACGAAGCCGTCGGTCATTTCAAAGTTTCCTTTCGCGGTCTGGGTTGCTGATTTTGGGAATGCGAGATCCGGAACTGCCATTGCAGCGGAAAGCGCCGCGCCTGCGATGAGCGTCTGGCGACGGGAGAGTGAGAAGTCGAAATCGTTTGCCATCGGTGGCCCCTTGGTGACTTGGCGGAAGATCGACCGCCGTGAGATGAGTTGTAGCGGCAGCTGCTTTGCCCATCTTGTTGGTTCCGACGATTTTTGAACAATGCCAAGGCGTTGCAGTTTCAGCGGAGCACTTGGCTGGCGCTCTTCAACGAAACTGAAAAAGCCATGCGACCGACTAGTCGCATGGCTTCCCATGGTGATGCTGTTTAAAACAACCTAGCTGTTGGTATTGCGCAGGATCTCGAACAGGAACCAGACGCGCTTCTCGCCTTCGTCGATCCAGTTCTCGAGCAGGCTCGCTGTTGCGACGTCGCCGTGTTCGTCGCAGACGTCGTGCAGCGCGCGCATGCTTGCCACCAGCGTGCCATTGTCTTCACGCAGTTCGGCCAGCATTTCATGAGGATGCACGAAATCGGCGTCGTTATCGCTGATCCGCTGGCGTCGGGAGATGTCGCCGATCGAGCGCAGCGTGGTGCCACCGAGCTTGCGGACACGCTCGGCCAGCGGATCAGTGATCGCAAAGAGTTCGTCGCCATGATCGTCGAGGAGCAGGTGATAGTCGCGGAAATTCGCCCCCGACATGTGCCAGTGAAAGTTCTTGGTCTTGAGATAGAGGGCGAAGACATCCGCAAGGAGTGTCGTTGCGCCTGCGGAGATGTCTCGGGTCGCATCGACACCGAGACCTGTCGGGGTCTTGAGGGACGCGGCGCGGAGCGCCTTGATATCGTCGGTCATTGGACTGTTCCTAGGTTGCGTTGCTGGCTCATTCCATCCGGCCGCTGGCCGGCGGGTCGCTCGCCGGAAATGACTCCTGCAAAGCTTCGTCGAGCAGTTCATCCTGATGCTGGGTGGGCGAGGGGGGTAGTTCGAGCTCTACGTCTTCTATTTCCGCCAGTGCCTCGACCCCGTCGCGAATTTTAGGTGCCATAACCTTCACTTCAGTTTCTGTAAACGATTTGAAAGGCGCATCTTGGACCGAAGATCATGCCAAGCCACGAGGAGGAAAGCGCCTGCCAGACCAAGGTGTTCGAAGAACCCGTTCATCGCCATCGTCCGCTCCATTCCGGGAGGCAGTTCCCAGAAACGGAGGGCCAGCGATGTTGCGAGAAGCGTGAAGCCACCGAGGGCGAGCGCCGCCGCCCAGCGGAAAAAACCGCTGAGTATGGCTGCGGACATGGCAAGCTCGAAGATCACCACGGCGACCGCAAAAACCATCGTTGGCCGCAGTCCGAACTGATCCATCTCCGCAAGTGCGCCATTGAAGTCGAAAAGCTTCGTGAGCGGTCCCTGAATGTAGGCGGAGCAGAGAGCCAGGAGAGCAATGAACTGGATGCTCTTGCCGCCAGCAAAACGCCGCCCAAGTCCCTTTTTTGCCGATGCATATCGATTTGTAACCACTACCGCACCCTCCTCACACGGCCCAGCAGGAGCAGCCAAGAGCGCCAAAGAAGCCCTTCAAGTCTGAGATGGGAAGCTTTGATGTCCAGGCTCCAGCGTGATCATGACCGTGAACACTGCAATCGCTCGCGCAGCCGCAAGTGGAGATTGCAGTGCGGCGCAGAGAACGTGCGCCTGCACCTTCCGGATCACCCCAGGCCGCATAGCCGCCGAATTTTCGGACGGGAGACCAGTCCGGCATCGCGGGCGGAACGTCGTTTTCATCCAATTTCCTGAAGTCGCCGGCGCCATAGACGATCTTGCCACCAACCATCGTCAGCTCGGATGTCAGGAAGGAGATTTCGTCTTCTGCACAGGAGAAGAAGTCCTTGTCCGGCACCACGAGGTCGGCAAACTGGCCTTTTTCGATGCGGCCCTTCTTGCCCTCTTCATTGGAGAACCACGTGACCTTTTCCGTCCACATGCGAAGAGCCGTCTCCCTATCCAGGCAGTTGGCGCGTGGATAGAGCTGCATGCCCCCGACCGTCTTGCCCGTCACCATCCAAGCCAATGAGACCCATGGATTGTAGGATGCGACGCGAGTGGCGTCTGTTCCAGCCGATGTCTTGACGCCTCTCTCCAGGATCTTGGCAACCGGAGGCGTGGCTTCCGCAGCGCCGCGGCCATACCGCTCGACGAAATACTCGCCTTGATAAGCCATGCGATGCTGAACTGCGATGCCCCCGCCAAGGGCCGCGATCCGATCGATGGAGCGATCCGAAATCGTCTCGGCGTGGTCGAAGAACCAGTTGAGACCCCCGAGCGGAATATCCTGATTGACCTTTTCAAAGACGTCGAGAGCCCGTGAGATCGTCTCGTCGTAGGTCGCATGAAGACGCCACGGCCACCGGTTTTCGGCGAGCACGCGGACGACGTCCTCAAGCTCGCCCTCCATTTCCGGCGGCATATCCGGTCGAGGCTGACGAAAATCCTCGAAGTCGGCGGCGGAGAAGACGAGCATTTCGCCCGCGCCGTTATGGCGGAAGTAATCGTTGCCCTGCTTGTACTTCACGGAGGATGTCCAATTTAGAAAGTCCTCCTTTTCGCCTTTCGGTTTCTGGGTGAAAAGGTTGTACGCCAGCCGTACCGTAAGCTGGTCTTCGTCGGAAAGCTTCTGGATCACGGCATAGTCGTCGGGATAATTCTGGAAGCCGCCGCCCGCATCGATGACGCCGGTCACCCCCAGCCGATTCAGCTCCCGCATGAAATGGCGGGTGGAGTTTACCTGGTATTCGAAGGGAAGCTTCGGTCCCTTGGCAAGCGTGGAATAGAGAATTCCGGCATTAGGCTTGGCCAGAAGCATGCCGGTCGGATTGCCGTTCGCGTCGCGGGTAATCTCGCCACCCGGCGGGTTCGGTGTGTCCCTGGTGTAACCGACGGCGCGCAATGCGGCGCCATTCAGCAACGCACGATCATAGAGATGCAAGAGGAAGACGGGTGTGTCGGGAGCAACCGCGTTGATTTCCTCGATCGTCGGCAGACGCTTCTCGACGAACTGGTGCTCGGTGAAGCCCCCGACGACCCGAACCCATTGGGGGGCCGGTGTGTTCGCCACCTGCCGCCTGAGCATGTCCATGGCGTCCGCGAGCGAGCGAACGCCGTCCCAGCGAAGCTCCATGTTGAAGTTCAATCCGCCACGGACGACGTGCGTGTGATTGTCTATTAGACCGGGGAGCACGCGCTTGCCCTTTAGATCGATGATCTTCGTTTCAGGCCCCGCATGCGCCATGATCTCGGCATCGTGTCCGACAGCAAGGAACCGGCCGTCCTTGATCGCAACGGCACTTGCCGTCGGATTCGAGCGATCAAGCGTCGTGAAAAGCCCGTGGTGTAGAATTACGTCGGCGGTCATCAGAGTTCTCCGATTCAAAATTTCTGTAACTGGAGGCTATCGCTGGCGCTCGTCACACCGGGTGGATCATGTCGCGTGCATAGGCCAGGCCGATGCCGTAACCGCCCGCGTGGCCTTCAACGATGGCGCGCGCCCCGTCGTAGGTTTCTTTTCGGGTCCAATCCCTTTGAAGTTCGAGGAGCACCTGCAGCCACGAGGTCATCGTTGCGCCAGTGGCTTCCATGCGGCGAAGGGCGAGAGAATGGCTCTCCGCCGTTACCCCGCCACAGGTGTCGGCGACGACGTACACGTCATAGCCGTCGGCCAAGGTCGACAGGACCGGAAAGGATACGCACGCTTCGGTCAGAAGGCCGGAAATGAGGAGCTTCCGGCGTCCCGTCTTCATGATTTCATCGCGAACGGCCTGTCTTCCCATGCATTCATGTTCCTGCGTTCCAGCGACGGCACATCGCCAAGAACGCTTCTGATCGATGGCATCAGCGGTCCGCTGTAAGCCTTGGACGCCGATGTCGAAACGACCACCGGGATCTGAAACGTCTTTGCGGTTTTGGCAAGGGCAATCACGTTGTTGACAAGGAGTTGTCGGTCGATCGATCCCACCCCGAAGGCGAGGCCAGCTTGCTGGTCTACCATCAACAGGGTGACTTCGGCGGGATTGAGCAGCGGTGGGCTCGTCATTCTGTGGCTCCTGGATGCAAATTGCTTGAGGCAGAGAGCTAAACCAAAGGTGGGTCGCTGGCTTGAACGGATGCTTTGAATTTGATGAAAACCGGGTGCGAATTGTCGGTCTCGGCACGTCCGGCTTAAAGACAAAAAAATGGCCGCTCAGGGGCGGAACTGAGCGGCCAGGCGGATCATCTCCGCTGCTTCGGGGAGGGGAGCCGAAGCGTATCGGTAGCTGGGGCGGATCTGCTACCACCTCTATGCGAGGCAACGAGAGAAAAGATACCGGAGCTGGCCTGGGATGAAATTATACAAAGGGATGGTTTCGGCATACGTGCGGTTGTTGCGAAACCAAGCGCTGCGAAAGTGACAGTCTAATCGTCCATGTATAGTTGGATAATTCAATATCGAGGCTTTGGCACGGGTTAGTGGTTATCTTCTGCCCTATGCACCAAGCCTGAAAGGCCGGTTTTACATCGGGCATTACGCTCCAGTAGCGGAGAAATAGCATCTGCTCCCGAAAGGCGCGGATATCGAGGACGGCGCATCGCTCGGATGCAGACTGGGGAAGAGGATGCAGGAAGTTCCGCTTATTGGCATCGTCGATGACGATCCGGATATTCCTGCCGCACTGGCGAGCTTGATCCGCTCTCTCGGATACAAGGCGGTTTGCTTCTCCTCCGCAGAAGCACTTCTCTCGTCGAAAGACGTCCATCGTTTCAACTGCGTCATCAGTGACATTCACATGCCGAATATGTCCGGCCTGGACCTCATTGCGCTTTTGAAGAAGCTCCGCCCGGAGTTGCCTGTCATTTTGATGACCGGCCGGTTTGAACCGGGTCTTGCTGACAAGGCGGCTCTCGCAGGAGCCGCCGTCCTGGTTACAAAGCCTTTTGTGCTGGGCGATCTCCTGGAAACGATCAGCCGATCCGTTCGCGGCTGAACTCAGGAATCTTCAAGATTACGGTGGATCTCCAGAAGCTCCGCCATCTTGACGAGGTCTGCCAATGTCTTTGCGTCCATTTTTCGCATGGCCGAACCGCGATGGATTTTCACGGTGACTTCGCTCAACGAAAGCTTTCCTGCGACCTGCTTGTTCATCAAGCCGGTCGTCACCAGCGCCATTACTTGCCGTTCGCGCAGACTGAGGTCCGTGTAGCGTTTCCGAAGTGCAAGAAGCTCCATCTCGCCCCGCCGTCTGTTGCGATCGATCTCCAGTGCCGATGCGACCGCGTCGAGCATGTCCTGGTCCCGAAATGGCTTCGGCAGGAAATCCACTGCCCCCGCCTTCATCGCCCTTACGGTCATTGGAATATCGCCATGCCCCGTCATGAATATGACGGGAATGGCCGACCCTGCCTTCATCAGCTGATCGTGAAAGTCCAAGCCGCTGAGCCCGGGCAGACGAACGTCGACGACAAGGCACCCCGCTACGTCGGGCTTCCCGGTGTCCATGAATTCGCGCGCATTCGCAAACATGCTCGTCCTCAAGCCAACGGAGCGGAAGAGGCTGTCGAGAGACAGTCGCAGTTCACCGTCGTCTTCAACGATGAATACGACCGGTTCCTCTGCCGGGACGGCGGTCATTGGCGGAGGAAATTCAAGAGATCGCTGTTGAGACGATCCTTGTGCGTGAACAGAAGTCCGTGCGGAGCGTTCTCGTACACCTTCAACTCCGCGTTCGGCATCAGCTGTATCGCCTGTTGAGCGGTCGCGCCGAATGGGACAAAAGCATCGTCCTCGCCGTGAATGATGAGGACCGGAATATCGAATTTCTCTATGTCGCCGCGATAGTCGGTCATAGCGCAAGCCGTGATGGAATCATGTGCCGCCTTCAGGGAGGACTGCATGGCGATCTGATGCAGATGCATCATGCTTCCTTCGGAAACACTCGCGCCCTCTCTGTCTGCTCCGAAGAATAGGCGTGAGAAACCACGGATGAATTCCGCTCTATCCGCCCTCAACCCGGCTCTGACGCCCTCGAAGACAGCTTCGGGAACTCCGTTCGGATAATCTTCGCTCCAGGCAAGCTTCGGCGTGGTGGCACCGATCAGGACAAGACGCGAAATCCGCCCAGTCCCGTGCCGGCCGATATAGCGCGCGATCTCCCCGCCGCCCATCGCGTAACCGACAAGGGTAACATTCCGCAGATCAAGGGCGTTTATGATCTCGGCCAAGTCTTCCGAGAAAGTATCGTGGTCATATCCGTGCCACGGCTGGTCCGAGCGGCCGAAGCCTCTGCGGTCATGCGCGATCACCCGGAAACCTTCCGATGCCAGATGCATCATCTGGTTTTCCCACATGTCCGCGTTCAAAGGCCATCCATGACTGAAGAGAACCGGGGGGCCGTTTCCCCAATCTTTATAATAGAGTCGCGTGTTGTCGCGAACAGTCAGCATTGGCATTTGACGGCCCCGATGGTTGATTTCAGAGGATTTACCGAGCTTTACCAGCTGTTCGCGCGAACCGCCAGAGGCCCTGGTTTTTAATGGGAGCAATCGTCAAATTGCAGCACAAACGTACAAAAATTTTTCCAGCTACACCCGAAGCAATCGCTCGAGGATACCGTTCGACGAGGTTTCTTGCGAACCTTATGCTGTCTTACGAAAGCCGTCGATCAAACCAATGAACGATCGGTTGCACGCTCTCCGCAAGATCATCCAAACCACCCTTGTATGCGACAAGAATGCCCTGCCGTTCTGCAGCATGGTGTCCCCATGCAATCATGCATCATCAAGGGGATAACACTTATGACCGTTCATGCCACTGCGACGCCGGGCTCCAGACTTCTGACGCCGAAGGACCACACGCTTCTGATGATCGATTTTCAGTCGCAGATGTCCTTCGCGACCAAGAGCATTGATGCAGTCAATCTGCGTAACAATGCTGCTCTCGTCGCCAACGCCGCCAAGGGTTTCGGTGTCTCGACCATTCTGACGACCGTCGCCGAGAAGAGCTTCTCTGGCCCGATGTTCAATGAAATCACCGACGCCTTCCCCGGGCAGAAGCTGTTCGATCGCACGTCGATGAACACTTGGGAAGACGCTGCCGTCATCGAAGAGATCAACCGGATCGGCAAGAAGCGAATCGTTCTGACCGGCCTGTGGACCGGTGTATGCATTGTCGGTCCCGCGCTCTCCGCGATCGAACAGGGCTTCGAGGTCTTCGTGCTCGCGGACGCCTGCGGTGACGTCACCGAAGAGGCGCATAACCGGGCCATGGACCGCATGGTTCAGATCGGCGCACAGCCGATGACATCGCTTCAGTACATGCTCGAGCTGCAGCGCGATTGGGCGCGCACGGAGACCTACGACATGACGACGGGCGTGGCGAAGAAGTTCGGCGGGTCGTACGGCCTCGGCATCATCTATGCGAAGACGATGTTCAACGCATCCGAAAGCCACTGAAATCAACGGGGAATGCCGCTCCATTCGCGATGGAGCGGCTTCTTGACGATGATGGAGATCCTGTCCGTGAAAATCTATATCCTATCACTTGGGGCTGGCCTGTTGGTCGGCATCATCTACAGCCTTCTGAACGTCCGTTCGCCCGCGCCGCCGGTTGTCGCGCTCGTCGGCCTCCTCGGAATTCTGGTCGGCGAACAGCTCATTCCGTTCGCTCGTACTCTTTGGAGCAAGGAACCCGCTGCCGTGTCCTGGCTCTATCAGATCAAGCCGCACATGTTCGGGCACCTCCCCGGCGGCAGCAACCGGACCGACCTTCCGCCGAAGACAGGCACGATCGACACCTGACATACCGGGGAGCCAGACAGGAATGCCGGCCGAGGTATCGGTCGATACTGGAAGCGCCATTGCGAGCCAGCGGCAATATCGCAGGTCTTTGACCGTAGTGGGACAGACATCATGCTGCCGCGCAAGAATTCCGACCTACGGGCAGGTAAGGTTTCCCTGCAAATATGGAGAATACATATGACTACGAGATCTGCCTTCCCATTGCCTTCGCGCCTGATAGCTCTCGCGATGGCGTCGGTGGCGACAATCGCGATCCTGAACATGACGATGGCGACGCCGTCTCTGGCTGCAGCACCGATCGTGGGAACACAGGCTCCGGGCTTTTATCGGATGATGCTCGGGAAGTTCGAAATCACTGTCCTGTCGGACGGCACGCACCCCTTTCCGGTTCACAAGGTGCTGACCCAAGTCGCCGGAAACAAGGGCGCGGTTCCGCTTGATCAGGTGGCGCCTGGCGAGGCCGATGCACTCCTTGCGGAAAGCAGACTTGCCGTACCGATCCAAGGATCGATCAACGCGTTCCTGATCAATACGGGAACCAAGTTGATCCTGATCGACAGTGGCGCCGGCTCGCTTTATGGAGATTGCTGTGGTCACCTCATCGACAATCTCAAGAGCGCCGGTTACTCACCGGACCAAGTGGATGAAATATATCTGACACATCTGCATGCGGATCACGTCGGCGGCATTGCGCCGAACGGCAAGATGGTGTTCAACAACGCGATTGTCAGAGTGAGCCAGATCGACGCTGATTATTGGCTCGACGACAAGAACGAGCAGGCAGCGCCCAAGCTGCTGAATTCCATGTTCGAGGGCGACAAAGCCTCGCTTAAGCCCTATATCGCCGCGGGAAAATTCAAACCTTTTAAGTATGGCAAGGAGCTTTCACCTGGCATCACGCCAATTGCCAGCCCTGGTCATACTCCCGGCCACAGCTTCTTTATGGTCGAGAGCGAAGGCCAAAAGATGCTGATGTGGGGCGATGTCGTTCACGTGGCGGCCGTGCAGTTTCCGAACCCCTCTGTGACGCTGGCTTACGACAGCGACGCGCAGATGGCCGAGAATGAACGCGAGATGATTTTCTCCGACGCCGCACGCAACGGCTACTGGATCGGCGCGGCACACATTTCCTTCCCCGGCCTCGGGCATGTCAGCGCATCTCAGGGTCATTTCTACTGGATCCAGGCGAATTACGAAGGACCATCCGCGAACCCATGACGTGGGAAGGTTGGGGACATTTGTGTCCCCCAGCACGACGAAGCGCCTGAATTGTTTCTTCCGATCGCGCAGCCCGCATGCGACGCGCATTGCCCTCCAAATCCCTAACACTGCGTGAACCCCTGGACCCGCTGTCATAAGCATCAGGTGGCGTCCCGTTCAAAAATGAACGGAAATTCTTCAATTATGCCAGTTTCAAAACACATTGGATGGGCCGACATGGAGTTCCATCAACGAACGGAGATCGCAGATGACCCAGTCCGCGTTTCATAGTTTCCGCCACGGCGAGTTCGATATCACCGTGCTTTCGGATGGTCCGATTGTCCTGAACGGCGAGCTGTTTGCGCCCGAAGCCGATGATGCCGAGAGAGCGGCCATCGTCTCTCGCCTCGATGGGAAGGATAACACCGCCCACGCCCAATCGAACATTCCGCTGATCGTCTACGACGAACAGGTCATCCTGGTGGATGTCGGTGCCGGGAAGCGCTTCCAGCCAACAGAGGGCATGCTTGAGGAAAATCTGGAACGCGTCGGCGTGCGGGCTGACGACGTTACGATCGTGCTCATATCTCACGCGCACCCCGATCATATTTGGGGCCTGCTGAGAGACGACGGAAGCCTGCGCTTCCCAAAGGCGAAATACTTCGTCGGCAAGACCGAGTGGGATTTCTGGATGGGTGAGGCAGCCTCCGCCTTGCCGGCGGAAGTGCAGCCTTTCGTCGAGGGTGCCCGCCGGGATCTGGCCGCCCTACAGGGCAGGGTGAACTTTCTGGGCAGTGGCGACGAAATCATTCCCGGCATGCACGTCCTGGCAACGCCTGGACACACTCCAGGCCACCTATCGGTCGTGCTCGACAGTGATGTTCCTTTGATCATCACTGTCGATGCCGTCTCAAGCGAGATTGTCTCCTTTGAGCATCCTGACTGGAGCTTCGGCTTCGACATGGATCCTGCAACGGCAAAGGTTACCCGCCGGGCTCTGCTGGAACAGGCGTGCGCGCAGAATGCGAAGCTTCTGGGCTTTCACTGGACCTATCCGGGCGTGGGCAGGATCAGGAAGGCTGGCGATGCCTATGAGTTCACGAGCGCTGCAGGAGAAAAGTCGTGACACGCAGGGTACTCGGGCGCCAAGCAAGCTTTCTGACTGCTGCGGCCATTGTTGCTCACACCATTTGGACGAGTGCAGCGCCCGCGCTGAGCTATCCCCTTTATGCCGAGCAATGGCACCTCACGACGTTTACGACGACGGCAATATTCGCGGTCTACCCAGTCTTTGTCGTCGTTGTCCTGATACTGTTCGGAAACCTTTCCGACCACATCGGGAGACGAGAGACCATGCTGGCGGGTCTTGCCTTCTCGGCAGTGGGATCGCTGATATTTGCAATTGCGCCGGACGTCGACTGGATATTTTTCGGTCGCGCCTTCATGGGCGTGGGGGTCGGTCTTTCAGCAGGCCCTTCTGCCGCTGCGGTCGTGGAATTCAGCCCGCCGCATCGGGTCGGTCAGGCGGGCAGTGCGACAGCGGCCGCGCAAGGGTTCGGAATGATGGCGGCTGCCCTCATCGGCGGTGCGCTTATCCAGTATGCGCCGCTTCCGCTCAGGCTGAACTTCGCGGTATTGACAGCCGTTCTTCTGGGCCTGATTGCCGTGACGTGGTTCATGCCAAATCATACCGCATCAAGGGCTGCCGGCCGCTGGAGGCCTAAGGTGCCGTCCATTCCGAATGGCGTGTTTGCGGTCTTCGTCGCGTCCACCGCGGCCGTGAGCGGAGCGTATGTTCTGGGAGCCATGACGCTCTCTCTCGGCGCTCAGGTTGCGCGTGACGTCGTTGCGTCTTCGAACGCTTTGGTCAACGGAGGAACAATCGCCTTATTTGCTCTGGCGTCCGCACTCGCGACCATTCCGGCCCGCAAACTGGCTGCAGGAAGGGTCATCCTGTCGGGTGGAATGACGGCCATTGTCTCATCCGCCCTGCTTGCTCTTGCAGCGATCGAGCACTCGCTCAGCCTCTACATGCTGGCCCAGCTTGGCGCCGGCGCTGCGTATAGCTGGTTGCTGCTAGGCGGCCTTTCGCTGATCAACGGGCATCTGCCGGTCACGCATAGGGCGGCAACACTATCGGCGCTGTTCCTGGTGGCATACCTCGCGCAGGCCGTGGTCGCGCTGTCGCTCGGGAAGATCGCGACATTCTACGGACTGACGACGGCGGTTGACATCGGCGTCGTCACAATCGCCGTTCTTGCGCTCGTGACGCTCCTTCTGGATCTTGTCCGCCAAAAGACTTCCCTTAAACGGTCGAGAAAAGCTCCGTGATTCTTCTCGGGCAATCATTGTATTGCCCCAACATCTCCCAAAATTTTCACGATTAGCCTTCCCTTAAGGCTCGGGTTTGAGAGGAGCATACGTAGGGATGGTTGACGTTCTTGGCTAAAGATCTAGTTTCAGCTCCAAGGCATCAGTGATCGGTGCAATTGGAGACATTGGTGCCACTGAACTCGCTTATTGGAATAGTAGACGACGACGTAGATATTCCTGTCGCGATCAGCAGCCTTGTGAGATCGCTCGGCTACAAGGCAGAATGCTTTCATTCCGCTGAGCAACTTCTTCGCCGTTCCAACCTTAAAGACTTTTTTTGTATAATTAGTGACATTCATATGCCGTCTATGGACGGGATCGAACTGACGAATGCGCTCGGTGATCTCGAGCGGGATCTTCCGGTCATCCTGATGACCGGAAGAATGGAGCCCGGGCTGGCGCAGAAGGCCTATGCAAGCGGCGCGATTTCCGTGGTGGCCAAGCCGTTCTCCTTCGAAGATCTCAGCAATAACCTCAGGAAGGCGGGCAGCCATCGCCGTGGCGACGCCTGAGCGGCCCCCGTCGCTCAGGCAGGTGAGGGGCCGGCGGTCAAATCCCACCCGTCCGCGTTAGGCTCGATGCCAAGCGTAAAGCTGAATCGCGCACCCAGATATGGCGACGACTGCAGTTCGATTTTGCTGCCATGGGCCTCGACGATCGATCGGCAAATCGCCAACCCCATCCCGATTCCCGTCGTCTTGGTGGTGTAGAAACTCTCGAACAAGCGCTCACGCACCTTGGGATCGACCCCGGGGCCGCTGTCTTCGACCTCCAGGACGACGCGTTTCTGGCTTTCCCGCGCCCTGATCGCAAGCGTCCTGTTCCAGGCTTGACCATCCGCCATCGCCTGGGCCGCATTGGTCACCAGATTGACGACCACCTGCAGAATTTGTGTCCGGTCGATCCAGACCGGTGGCAGATCGGGAGAAAGCTCCAGACGCAGCCCGATCTGGCGCCGGTTTAGATCCGAGCGAAGGATCAAAACCGCTTCATCGATCAGAGCGGCTATATCAACCGCATCTCTTTCGGGCCTTGTGTTGCGTGCCAGGCCCTTGAGGGCAGATATGATGTCTCCTGCGCGCCGGCCGCTGGCGACGATCCTTTCAAGCAGCGCCCGAACTTCATCGAGATTAGGCGTCTCGTGATTAAGCCATCGAAGCCCGGCTTCGGCGCTGGTGACGATCGATCCCAGAGGCTGGTTCACTTCATGGGAAATGGATGCCGTCATCTCTCCAAGCATCGCTATCCTCGCCGTATGGGCAAGGTCGCCGAGAATGTCGGCCTTTTCGTTGTTGCGAGACTGATCGAGTTTCGTGATCCCGATAATGACCTGATCGCTGTCGCCGGGTCGGATGTCGCTCCATCCCGTTATGTGTGCAGGGAAATCCGTTCCATCGGCAGACTTTACCGTGCCTTCCATGGAAAAGCTCTTTCCATGGAGCAGCGCGACGAGTCCCTTCGCAAACGGCTTCTGCAGCTTCTCGGGGATGATGTGCGATACGCGCTCCGGCGCTTCCTTTCCATCCAATGCGATGATGGATTGGGCTGCGCTATTCAGGTCCAGAACGTCAGCGCTGTTCGTAAGGGCACAGACCGATGCGTGATCATAGCATCGATCGCCATCCAAGGATATTTTCCTGTCGTCAACCAGATCCCGCGTCTTTCGCAGATCCAGCTTGATCATCGCGAGCGGGGCAAGAGAAAAGGCCCCACGCGAAAGAATTCCACTATCCATGTCTCAACCCACAACCGTTCGAAGCCTGTTCTGGCATGAAGGCCTGATATCGATCTCGCAGTTTCACACCCGACGGTAGCTTTTTTGATCAGGCGTTGAAAGGTTGGACCGCCGATCTGCTGCCGGATTGTCCAAAAAGAATCGAACCATTCAAGGTCATGGCCTTTCTCGCTTGCGGATCCTGTGATCAATCATACAAAGGTATGCTCGGCTACGACTGGTGTGTTGAAAAAGCCAATGGATGTACGATTTCCCGGATAAGGCGATCCGACCAGAATGACCTCATAGGCAAATGCTTTTCAGGGTCATTAGGAGATCGATATGCTTCCCGGTGCCGCCGCGGTTTCAAGTCAAGATAAATTTGTAGCCTTTGACGATCTCTTCGCTAAAAATACGAGCGAAGTCTCTCGCTTGGTGATGAATGCGATCACTCTGGTCGAGAGCGACGAGTCGGTCGCGATCGATCTGATAAAGAGAGCATCGATCTTGCTCCGCCCTCATGCGGCGAATGAGGAAGGCCGCAGGCGCCCGGCGACAGGCGGCCTCGCCCCATGGCAGGAAAATCGCGTCAAAAAGTACATCGAGGAAAATCTTTCGACCGCGATATCGCTCGATGAACTCGCGGGCTTGGTGCGCCTTAGCACGAGCTACTTTTCTGCGGCGTTCAAAGTTAGCTTCGATATGTCGCCTCATAACTATATCATCAGCCGGCGGGTCGAACATGCAAAGCACCGGATGGCCAATAGCAGCGATTCTTTGAGCGAGATCGCGCTCGACTGCGGCCTCTCGGACCAAGCCCATCTTTCCCGCATCTTTCGCAAGGCAACAGGGACAACGCCGAGTGCCTGGCGCCGCTTCAGCATCAGTCAAGAGGTGGCGATCGGCGCTTGAACCTTTGGAGTTTAACACCGCTGCTTCTCGATTTCCCCACCCGACTGTCCGGTTGCTGAGCGGCAGGACGACAAGCGTGGCTCCCGCTCCGCCACCGCCGTACCTTCGGCCACACGGTCGGTCGGATGTAGCACGACCCGGTCGCCCGACGAAATCCCGGATAACACCTCCACCAGTTTGCTGTTTCGCTGTCCGGTGCCCACGACCGTGGCAGGGGCACGACCGTCCTTGACGGCAAAGACGGCCCAGTCGCCTCCCCGCTGGAACAACGCGCTCACCGGTATAGTCAGGGAGTCTTTCGATTCCCAAATGGCCACGTGAACGGCGACCCGGAAGTCGTGACCCAGTCGGGTCCGGGATTCGGGCGGATCGACGAGATCGATCACGTGCCGACTCGCGGTTCCTCGATCCCGAGAGCCGAGACTTTGACGAAGCCGGCCGGGTCGACGCGCTTCACCCGGCCACGCAGGGGCGGACCGCCCCAGCCGTCGATGGTGACCGCAGCGCCCGCCTTGATCTGGACGGCTTCAGTCGACAGGAAGATACGCACCGGTCCTGCTCCATTGCATCTGTTGCTTCTTGGCAAAGCGCTTGGAGATGACGGCGTTGACGGTCGCCTCAACGACGGCCGATGAGATACGCTCTCCAGAGCGATAGCGCTCGCCGTAATTGATCAGGCTCGCACTGTTGGAGGCGATGTGGGCCTGGAACTCGTCGATGCCGGTCAGGAACTTGCGCATGTTCGGATAGTCGGTCTCGAGACCTTCCGTGTTGATTTGCAGATCGGCAATTTCGTCACGGGCACGATAGCCATTGCCATGCCAGAGATACCATTTGATCCTCCGTAGGCCGTGAAGCATATCTTGCCCAGCCTGTTCGTCGCAGTTTTCGAGCCCCTGCGCGAACTGGCGAAGGACCGGACACTTATTCGCCTGAGGAGGTGGTAACGGATATTCTCGGTGTTCGGAAAAGGTCGTTTTCCGTACACTAATACTACAGTTGCGTTTGATGCCTTGCTTTGTAGTGAGAAAGCATTGCGGATGCTTGATGCCTGCGTCGCCAGAGTGACCATGCCAAGATGAGGCGAACTCTAATCGGGGGCTGTAGCAGGAGGCGTTTGATCAGATAGCGGATCTCTGCGACGCTGGGCACGAAGGCCATGGTGTTGGTCAGGCGGCGATTGGCGGGTTTGGACTCGTTTCGTTCGGTTTGCCAGCAGCGGTGCGGCGTAGATCGGCGCCGAGTTTGGCGAGGAATGCAGCGGCTGCCATGACGAGCGTCATGTGCCGCTTCCAAGCATGCCAGGATCGCGCTTCGCAATGATCCAGGCCGAGATCGTCCTTCGCACGCTGGAAGCATTCTTCCACGGTCCAACGCAGCCCGGCAGCGCCCGCCAATTCGCTCAATTCGGTACCGGCGGGCGCAAAGACAAAGTAATAGGCGCGCGCATCGGGTTCGCGTCGGCTGCGCCGGATCAGAAGCCAGCGCTCCCATTGTGGATCCGGGCGAGAGCTGAGAGGAATACGGGCCCAATCATAAAGCCGAAGACCCTTGGCACCTTCGCCTGCTGCATGGCTCTGCCAAACCTCCGGTTTCAACTCATCAGCCATCGTTTCGGGATCGGTCTGCTCGATCCCTTGCTCACGCACAAAGCGCAGGCAATGATTGGAGCGCACTGCCAGAACATAAGGCTGGCCACGGCTTTCCAGCATCCGGCGCAGCTTGGAATCCGAACCATAAAGCGCATCCGCCAATACCCAGGCACAAGGCACGCCGGCATCCAGCGCATCGGCAATGAGCTTGGCTGCAATGGCCGGTTTGGTCGCGAAGGCTTGGGACTGGGGGACATGAGCCGAAGCACGGCGGGCTTCATCCTCGGCCCACTCCTTCGGTAGATAAAGTTGCCGATCGATCAGGGTCTGACCGTAGCGGCTTGCATAGGCAAGGAAAACACCGATCTGACAGTTCTCGATCCGGCCGGCCGTGCCGGAATATTGTCGTGCGACACCGACTGAATGGGCGCCTTTCTTCAGGAAGCCGGTCTCATCGACCACAAGAACGCCGTCCGCGTCACCGAGAGACTCTATTGCATAAGCGCGAACCGTATCGCGCAATGCGTCAGCATCCCAATGGCTGCGCCCCAGCAGCGATTGCATCCGATAAGGGCGCTCCAGTCCTGCCTGTTCCGCCATCAGCCAGCCAGTCTTGCGCTCTACTCCCGACAACAACCCATCCAGAAAGGCACCGCACGATGCGCGCAATTCTCGGCGACCAAAGACCGAGCCCAACCGCACCTTCAAGGCATCGAGCTCACGATGCCACGCCAGAACCGACCCGGACCAACCCGCAACCGACATTGAACTTCCCTCCCGCCAAATGCGGGAAGTGAATCATGATTTCCGGTAAACCGCAACTGTAGTACTAAAGCATGTCGCATCTATTCGGCCTCATATCCTGCTGCCTTGAAGAAGTTTCTGCATTCGGTGACTGAGAAAAGGCTTATGATGTCGCCGAGTGCATGAGTAATCGCATTAAAACTGCGTGCGGCTCGTTTTCGTAAGAGCGCTTTGAGTTTGGAGAACGCCATTTCGATGGGATTCAGGTCGGGCGAATAGGGCGGCAAAAACAGAACCCATGCTCCTTTCGCTTTGACCAGTTGTTGCGCGCGCTCGCTTTTGTGGAAGCCGACATTGTCGAGAATGACAACATCGCCAGGCGACAGTGTCGGCACAAGCTGTGTCTCGATCCAGGTTTCGAAGATGCGGCTGTTCATCGGAGCATCGACGATCCATGGTGCGGTCAGGCCATGGCAGCGCAATCCGGCAATGAAGGTCTGCGTCTTCCACTTCCCGAAGGGAGCATAGGCGGTAAAGCGACTGCCTTTGGCAGACCATCCGGTGCGTTTTGTCAGGCGCGTATTCGTGGAGGTCTCATCGATAAAGATGAGCCGCGACAAGGCCTTGTTGAAGAAGCGCTTTCGGCGGCTGATCCACAGATCACGCGCCTTGGCGATCTCCGGCCTGCGCTGCTCGCTTGCTTTGAGGCTTTTTTTTATTGCTTAGCCCGAGCCGGCGCAGAAACCGCCCGACCGTAGCGCGATGGACTTCAATGCCGCGCTCCGCGAGTGCAACGCACAGTTCGTCCAAAGTCGTTTCGCCATGCGCGGACATCCGCTCGCGAACCCAATCAGCATGAGCCAAAAGCTTCGCGCCACCAGGCGGGTGGCCCTGCCTAGCGGCGGCCAGAGAACCAGACGACCGATGCAGGATCATCATGTTGTTGACGAAGCGAGGCGAAACACGAAAGTGCCGGGCGGCTTCACGGTTGCTATGCCCTTCATTTACAAACGCAACGACACGCTCACGCAACTCGATTGGATGCGGCTTGCCCATGGTGCACCTCCTTCCATGGACAAGTGAATCACAAAGCGACCCAAACGGAAATCCTGAATCTGGTTGGCCGCGACACGCTTTAATCGAAAACCATGGCCATCCTGGAAAGACTCCCGCGGAAACGGATGCTGCTGGCCGGGCCATCGCCACACCAGACGCAATCATGGGACAGAAGATCTCGCGGTTGTTCGGGAGCACCGTGCCGAGCGATGTAGTCTGGAGATGCGACAGCAATTTACCGGAGTTCACCGCCGAGGGCAGCGCAATCATGTCCTGGTTGATTTCGAGGCCGATTGCCTGACAGTGAACCCGTTGATGGGGCCGGACCCACTCGAGCCATTCGCTGAACGCGCCAAGCGGCACGGCAAGGGTCTGTTCTTTTCGAACGCTCGCGCTGCGACTCCTCTATGTGAGGATGGCTGCTTCAAGCAGCCTCCACCCAGTCGCCCGGAGTGTCTGTTGAGAATATCGCATCGAGGTTGAGGAAGCAGATCATTTCTTTGTCTCTGGCAAAGATACCCTCGGCATAACTTCCGGACGTGATGCCGGCCGCAACCGGGACCGGTTGCAGCTCACCCGTCGCCACTGTCAAGATATCCGACACCCGATCGACCATAAGACCGATCGTCTTACCGCCTACATTGGTGACTACAATCGCACTTCGCTCGCTCGTCGCTGTGGGTGGCATGCCGAGCTTTACGGATAGGTCGACAATTGGAATGACCATGCCGCGCAGGTTCATGACGCCCAGGACGTCGGTCGGCGCATGGGGGAGGGGGGTGACAGGGGCCCATCCGCGAATCTCGCGGATGGAGGTGGTCCGAACACAGAACTGCTGATTGTTGAGCATGAACGCTATGATCTCGAGCCCACTGTCGCTGGTCTTGAAAGAAGCGTTCATCAGAAATCCTCCCATCCTGCCGTGTTGGAACCGGCAGCCGCACTGCCACCTGTGAAGGCCGATGCTATCTTCCGGCCAAGGGTGCGCACAGGGGACGTGGTGGGCTTGTCGTTAGTTGCGGCGAGGCGTGGTGCTGCCTGTCGTTGGCCCACATCACCAAGCTTGAACTGTGCCAGCAAGTCGTTGAGCGACGTGACTTCCTTAGCGAGACTGTGGCTCGCGGCTGTCGTCTCCTCAACCATCGCCGCGTTTTTCTGGGTGTCCTGGTCCATCTGGTTGACGGCCGTGTTGATTTGCTGCAGTCCGGAAGACTGTTCCTGCGCTGCATCAACGATCGCCGAGACATGGCGGTTGATTTCTTGAACTTCCGCGACGATCGTCTGTAACGCCTTGCCCGTGTCGCCGACGAGCTGGACGCCTTCTTCCACCTGCTCGTTAGATGTGTTGATCAGTGCCTTGATCTCTTTGGCGGCGCTTGCAGACCGCTGAGCAAGCTCTCTCACCTCCTGAGCGACCACCGCAAATCCCTTGCCAGCTTCGCCTGCGCGCGCGGCTTCGACACCCGCATTAAGCGCAAGCAGATTGGTCTGGAAGGCGATTTCGTCGATAACGCCGATGATGTTGGAGATTTCCGCGGACGACTTCTCGATACGCTCCATGGCAATCACGGCCTTGCGCACGACCTCTCCGGAATGCTCGGCGCCGGTCTTGGTGCGCGCGACAAGAGCTCCGGCTTCCTGAGCTCGCTTGGTGGAGTCAACGACCGTCGTTGTGATTTGCTCGAGTGCGGCTGCCGTCTCTTCGAGTGCTGCAGCCTGCTGTTCCGTTCGTTTTGCAAGGTCGTCGGCCGCGGATTTAATCTCATTTGCACCAGCGCCAATCCCTTGTGCATTCTGTGAGACCCGGCTTAGCGCCGACTGCAGCTTTTCGGCCGACCCGTTGAAATCGTTGCGCACGCCATCAAGTGCAGCGGTAAAGGGCTGGCTGATGCGGTGGGAGACATCTCCGTTCGAGAGTGCTGACAGACCGCTCGCCAGGCTGTCGACAGCATGTTGAACATCGGCCGCCTCCGTTGCCTTTTGCTTCTCGCGTTCAATGCGTTCTTTCTCAGAGAAGCTCCGGTTTGCTTCCGTTTCCTGCTCAAGGCGGACCCGTTCGATGGCGCCCTGACGGAAGATTTCGACCGCCCCAGCCATCTCGCCGATTTCGTCGCGGCGACCAGCGTGCGGAATAGTGCTCTCGCGGTCGCCGTCGGCAAGCTTCATCATCGACATATTGATATTGCGGATCGGCTTGATCACAGAAACGAAGATGCCCCAAAGAGCGAACAGCGACAGCGCAACCGTCAGACCGCTGGTGACATAATTGCTGATTTCCGTGGCCGCCGCGGCAGCTTTGGCTTCATCATTGCGCTTCTCCAACAGGCCGCGCTCTTCGCCGGCCATTTCAGCGATCTTGCCGCGGATGGCATCCATGGATGCCTTGCCAGCCCCTGATGCCTCCATTGTCCGGGCTTGCTCTCGCGTTGCCGGATTCTGCATCAGATCCTTTTCTTTTTGAAGCACACCATTCCAGGTCGATGCGTAACCGTCGAGCTCATCAAGCCTCTTTTGCTGAGCTGCGTTGTCCGATGTCAGGGATCTCACACTGGCAAGCGACTTCCGGTAGGTTTCCAGGCCGGCCTTTTGCGGTGCGAGGAAGGCCTCGTCCCCCGAAATGAGATAACCGCGCAGGCCGGTTTCTTGGTCGACCATTGAGGCCATGATTATGTCGAGTGTCGACAAAACCTGATAGGTGTGTTCGGAGATAGCAACTGCTCTGTTCTGATTGTTAAGGCCCGATATGTTGATCGCGCAGGCTGCGATACTGAGGACGATAAGTAATCCGAACGCCAACGCGATTTTCGTCAGTATCTTTAGGTTGTTGAATGCGGACAAGGAAGGCTCCATGGGACAGGCTCTCTGAGGCGCGAGCGTCAGCTGAGCGTCAAAACAGTTGGGAATGGGCAGCCGCCATCTTCCAGAAACCTGGACGGTGTATTGAAACGGAGACTGGACACGGAATTTCTAGAGAGAGATCACAACTGACAGCGCGCGAATCAAATGGGCGCAAAAAAATCGTAACGATGTCGCGGAGATTTCAACTCCAGAGAAGGTTGCGCCATCATGGCGTCCTGGCGGGGTTCTCTGCTATTGCGAATATTCGGATAAAATAGTTTACAACATGCTAAGATATTAGTGCCGTTATAGTATAAATCCTCTCTCCAAAATAAAATGCAACTATATCGTGTTCATATACGCAAGCAATCCCGCAACCTGATTGATCTCCAACATTAACTCGGCGTTGCTGCGAGCCCGAAGTTCGCTGCGAAAGCGCGAAGCATTACGGGCTCGCCATGCGCCAATGAAGCATTCCCCGGAGGCGTCGTTCTTGAAGACCGGCGCACCTCCGAATGATGACGACAGGCCGCCCTCGCCAACTACGCCGCCAGTGCAATAAACTGCGACGACGGTGTCCAGAGGTGCGACACTAACCACGGTGTCGCCGGACGGGGCGAAAACCTGTGCTTCTAAAAAGGTAAACCGGGCACGGTGCGGTTGTCATTCGCTGAACATCCGGATCACGAATACCCGCAAGCGCCCCATCACACTTTGTCAACAGGACCCAGATGCCGTAATGGGCCGGCGCTCCCGAGATTGTAGCCAGATTGGTGGCTGTCCCTCAGAATGACGATGTTGAGACGGGGTCCGAGCTGGTCGGCCCCAAGCATCAAGCGAGGAACAGCCATGGAGTACTTTGCCGGAATTGATGTTTCTTTGGAAGCGAGCATCGTGTGTTTGGTGGATTCGGCGGGCAAGATCATCCGCGAGACGAAAGTGACGAGCGACCTGGATGCGCTCATCGAACACTTTGTTTCACTGGGGTTTGCTTTGAAGCGGGTCGGCCTTGAGGCAGGGCCATTGTCTCAATGGCTGCATGAAGGCCTGACGAACGCTGGTTTTGATGTTGTTCTGCTGGAAACCCGTCATGTGAAGGCCGCCCTGTCGGCAATGATCATCAATACGGACCGGAAAGATGCACGTGGCATCGCGCAACTCCTGCGAATGGGCTGGTATCGTGCCGTTCATTCAAAGTCTCCCGGCTCCCAAGATGTCCGAGCGCTTCTGACCGGTCGTAAACTATTGCAAGCCAAATTGCGTGATCTCGAGCTCAGCATTCGCGCATTTTGCGGGGCTATGGTTTGAAGGTTGGCGAGGTAAACCGCGGCCGGTTTGAAGGGCGAATATCGGAGCTCGTCGACGGACACCCGGTATTGAAGACCGTTATCGGAGCGATGTTGCAGGCCTGTCATGCGCTTTGGACCGAGTTCACCAAAATGCATCGCGAGATGCTGAAGATCGTTCGCCAGGACCGGGTCTGCCAAAGACTGATGACCACGCCGGGTGTTGGCGCGCTCGTTGCGATTACCTATCGCTCGGCGGTCGATGATCCATGTCGGCTTGCAAAATCCCAAACCGTCGGCACGTACTTCGGGTTGACGCCGAAGAAGTACCAATCAGGTGAAACGGATCTGGACGGTGGCATCAGCCGGGTCGGCGACACGATGGTACGCACGGCCCCTTACGAGGCGGCTCACATCATGCTGACCCGCGCCACCAGGTTCTCGGCGCTGAAGCGATGGGCAATCGACGTGGCATGAAACGGGCAAGAGTCGCGCTGACCCGCAAGCTTGCGACTGTCCTTCATCGTCTGTGGATGAACGAGACCGAGTTTCGTTGGGGCAGGGAAGCCTCAGCAGCATAACTAGACAGCATCGAGACGAAGCAATTGTAAATTCGTCTCAATGAAGGTTCCGTCGCCGGGACGAGAGCCTGGCAAGGTCGTAAGTGAACTGATGGGTGGATGCCCCCTCCGGCCGGCATCGGAGTATGATGCCTGCCCAGCGCCATGGTGGCGCTCACGGAGGAAAGGCAGATGACACAGGTGCAAATCCTTGCAATCGACCTCGCGAAGCGGAGCTTTCAAGTCTGTGGAACGGATCGCGGCGGGGCGGTTCTATTCAACTGGGTGCTTTCACGGCTCGATTGCAGCAGCTTTTGAGTGACCAGTTGCCTTGCATCGTCGCGATGGAGGCCTGTGCCACCAGTCATTTCTGGGGCCGCTTTGCTCAACGCTGTGGCCATAATGTAAGGCTGATTCCGCCGATCTACGTGAAGCCGTTTGTCAAACGACAGAAGAACGACGCAGCCGATGCAGCAGCGATCGCGAAGGCTGCACAGCGACCGAACATGCATTATGTCGAGGTCAAGAGCGCCGAGCATCATGCGCGTGCGGTGGCGTTTCGAACGCAGCGGTGCTTCGTGCGCCAGCGCACCCAGCTCATCAATGCGCTACGTGGGCACCTCGGCGAATTCGGGATTATCGTTGTTCAAGGACCAGCCAATCTCACGGCTGTAGTGGGCATTCTGGCCGATGAGACCAATGACCTCCCTGCTGGAGTGAGAGAGATTGGTCAGCTTTACCTCGACCAGATCAGGCTGCTAACCGAGAAGATCGACGGGCTGATGCTGAAGCTTCGAGACGCAACCAAGGCAAATGAAGATATGCATCGACTTTGCACCGTTCCCGGCGTCGGACCCGTGACCGCCGGCGCGATCCTCGCATTTGCTCCAGATCTTCGCGCATTTAAGAGCGGCCGGAATTTTGCTGCCTGGCTTGGCCTTGTGCCCAGGCAGCACTCCACGGGAGGCAAGACCCGACTGGGTGGTGTCAGCAAGATGGGACAGACCGATATCCGAAAGCTACTCGTCGTCGGAGCCATGAGCCTGATCCGCTGGATCGTGCGCAAGGGCGTGTTACCGGACAACTGGTTGGGAGGCATTCTGGGCCGAAAGTCTCGAATGGTGGCTGCTGTCGCGCTCGCCAATAAGATGGCGCGCATCATTTGGGTAATGATGACCAGGGAGCAGAATTACAGAATGGCGTGATCTGCTGCCTTTCTCGAGAGGCAATGCGGTGATGCCTGGGGCCAAAAGCTCCGTTAGGAAGATCGACTGACGGAACGATGCGGAAAGGACTTCAATGTTCAGAATGGGGTAAACCAGTCCCGGCGCTCGAGCAAAAAGCTCTCTGAACCGATGTGGCCCCTGTTCTTCGAACTGCATCCCGGCCCGTGGCTAATCAGGCAACATCGAGAGGCTTGACACACGACCGATAGAATTCCTCGTTCGCGGACAGCCGCCAAAATCTTCTTGCCAAAGCGGGGGCATCGACACACGACGATGCCGCAATAGGAGGCGGGCGCCCTGACGGAGCCTCCGGCGGTGCGCACCGTGTCGGAGGGATTGTTGGGGTTGCCGAAAATGATCGCACCCGCCTCGCGCAGTAGCGTCACGCAGGTAGCATCTCCTTCGGCGATGCGAGGCCCAACGCCTTGGTCGCGTAGCTCGTGGCAACGCCGGCCACGTCAATGATGTCCTTGATGGCGACGGGAATGCCATGCAGCGGCCCTTTGACGGAGCCGGCCTTCAGTTCCGCCGTTGCCACGCGCGCCTGCTCCAAAACGTTCTCGCGCATAGGATCGATGAAGGCGTTGAGCTGCGGTTCGAGTTCCGCCAGCCGGTCAAGCGCTGATCGGCACACCGCGGGCGCAGCACAATGATGGCTGCGGTCATCATGCGCTCAGAAATGCGCGAGAATGGCCGAGACGAGTTCTCTTTCGCTGGTAACGTCGAGTTTCTCGTAAAGCCTCAGCTTGTGGTTCTTGACGCTGCCGACCGTGATGTCGAGGCGCTCGGCGATCGACGCGTTGTGATAGCCCTGTAAGCAGAAAAGCACGATCTGCTTCTGGCGACCTGTCAGGCTGTGCAGCCGGCCGAACTGCTCCACCCGCTCCGATAGATCGCCGGTGGTGCGGCGCAGCACATAGATGTCGGCGCCAGCTAATATGGCATCATGGGAAGCGCGCGAAAGGCGCAGCAGCGACCAGCCGTCCCGTCCCATCGTCTCGGTCACTCGGCTGTTGCCGATCTCGCTCGGCTCCGGCTCGCGTTCGAATGCTTGGATTGCGGCATGCGACCAGGTCTCGGATTTGTAGAGCACGGTGTTATTGTCGCTCAGGATCATGATTTCGGATTTGCCGAGATCGGTCCGATGGAGCAGCAGCGCCAGATGGCGGTCGATTGCACGCAACATGTGCAGATGATGCATCTCGATCAGCATCTGCTGCAGCTCGTGGGCAAGGGCGATTTCCTCTCGCGAAAAAATGCAGCTCTGACGGTCGAGGCAGAGCGCCAGGAAACTGCAGTCGTTGATGGGAAAGAGCAGGGCCAACTCATCGGCGATCCGCAGCGTCTTGTCGAGATAGCGCCGGTAAGTCTGGTCGAAATCGCCATTGTCGCGCAGATCGTTGAGGCTCACGGCCTTCAGCGCCCGCTCCGTCCAGCGGCGCGGCAGTGGATCGAGCTGCCAGAGGGTATCGGTATAGGCCGCCTTGGCACTGGATCCCATGCCGTTCTCCAACACGATGAGCGGCCTCGATCGGTCTTCGTATCGCGCCACGATCCAAAAGTCGCAGGGGATCATCTGGCGCAGCAGCTCAACCACGTTTTCATAGAAATCCGGTCGTCCGATCTTGGAGATGACTTTGGACATGGTCGCCGAAAAGCCGACGGGCAGAGCGTTACCGGCAGTCATCACCTGGCTTTCGATCATAGAACACCCTGTCTCACAACACGCATTGCCAGACGCAAGTTTCATGCCCGTTTATCATGGCATCGATTAGCATAGCTTGCCCCGTGACTGCAGTCACTATTGGGGGTAACCAGCGCCTTGTTTAATGTCTGTGCATAAATTCTAATCAACGGCGGTAGCCCTGCTGGCGGCCGATATAAGGGAACAAGAGAATGTCGATCGATAAGAAAAAGCTAGGCATGCCGTTTCAGCTTTCCCGCCGCGATCTGCTGCGTCATAGCGCCAATGCCGCGATGTTTGCCGCCATCGCATCTCAGGTCGACTTCACCAAGCCCGCTTTTGCCAATGACCAGAAGCTGACGGGCCCACTGAACGTTCTCGCCTGGGCGGGCTATGACGATCCGGAGCTGATGAAGGGTTTCACCGACCTCACCGGCGTCGAGTTGAATGTCAAGGAAGCCGAAAGCAACGGCGCCCAGCTCAACCTCGTGCAGGCCGGCACGGTCAAGTTCGACGTGATCAACCCTGATGCCGTGTGGACCTCCAAGTTCGCCGAAGCGGGCCTTACGATTCCTGTCGATACGTCAAAGCTGTCATCGCTCGACGAGACGATCCCGATGTTCCGCAACCGGCCAGAGACCATGTTTAACAATGAGGTTTATGCGATCCCCACACGCTTCGGTGTCAACGGCTTCGTCTTCTGGCCCGACAAGATTTCTGCACAGTCCGCAGCCGATGCCGAGCTTGCCTGGGATCCGTCGCTGAAGGGTCGCGTCGAGATCATCGACTGGCCGGAGCTCTACCTCTGGATGGTCGGCCTCTGGACCGGCCTGAAGGCGCCGGAAACGGCAACGGGCGACGATCTGCAGAAGGTTCTCGCCAAGATGACCGCCTTCCGCCCGAACATGCGCGCCCTGCAGGCGGATATGGGTACGGTCAAGACCGATCTCACCAACCGCGAGGCATGGATGGTCTGGGGCTCCTCAAGCGATAACGTCCGCACGACCGCGCGTCTCGCTGGCGCCAGCGTTGATCTCGTGATTCCGAAGCAGGGCGGCGCCATGTGGATGGAATCGCTGCAAGTCGTCCGCGGCACGGAGCATCTGGCCTCCGCGCTCGCCTACGTCAACTACATGACCAGTGCCAAGGCGATGAAGCAAATGGCATGGGGCGCCGACAAGTTCGCCGTCACCAATGCCAAGGTCAAGGATCTCCTGACCGCCGATCAGGTCAAGGCGCTCGGCCTCGACAAGATGGAAGAATGGGTCTCGCAGTGCACAATGGCCAAGGCACCAGTCGATGACACTGGCTGGGCCGACGCCTGGCAAACGTTCAAGACCGCCTGATCCGGCTTGCGGAGACTTCTGAAATGCATATTCGCGTTATCGTGCCCGTTCTCGACAGCGACGCACTCGTCGGCAAGGCCGAAAAGGAATACCGTTCGTTTGCGGGCGATGGCGTGATGATTTCAGCGGTGCCGCTGAGGCGCGGTACCAATTCGATCGAATGCGGCTATGATTCCACGCTTGCCGCACCCGAGGTGATGCGGCTGGCACGCGAGGCGGAAAAAGACGGCGTCGATGCCTGCACCATTGCCTGCTTCACCGACCCCGGCCTGGTAGGTTCCAGGGAGCTGGTCTCGATGCCCATCGTCGGGGAAGGCGAAGCGGCGCTGCACATGGCGGCGATGCTGTCGACGCGCTTCAGCGTCGTCATCACCGAGAAGCCGTTCTTCTCCCTTATCCGGCGCACCGTCCATCACTACGGGCTCTCGGAAAACCTGGCTTCGGTCATTTCGGCCGATGCCAGCGTGCTGGACCTGAACCAGGAGCATGTGCCGCATATCATCGCGCAGTGCATCGACAGTGTCCAACGGCATGGTTCCGAGGCTTTCGTCATGGGCTGCACCGGCACCGGCTTCGATATGGCGCTGATGATCGAAGAATCATTGCAGACGCATTTCGGTGCCTATGTCCCGGTCATCGACCCCGGCAAGGTGGCGCTGCATTTCGCTCGCGCCATGGTCGCCACCGGCCTCAGTCACTCTAAGCTCGCCTATCCAAAGCCGGCGCTGCCGCGCAACGAATATGGTTTCGCGTAATGGCTGATGTTTCGCCCAGCCACCATCATGCTTGCGCAGCGGCGGCGAACAACGTCCGCCGCCGCAAGCTGCTGGCTGCAGTCGGGCTTGCGCCACTTCTCCTGTGGCAGCTCATCTTCTTCGTCGTTCCCGTCCTGCTGCTGCTGGTCATCAGCTTCTGGCGCACGACGAACCGCCGCATGGTGCCGGATTTCACCTTCGACAATTATCGCTCCGTCTTCAGCAACGGCGCGACATGGCGTGCGCTGTCACTGTCGCTGGAAACGGCCGCGTTCGTGACCATCGCCTGCGCCGTGCTTGCCTATCCGATCGCCTATTTCATCGCGAAAAAAGCGGGGGCGATGAAGAACCTGCTGCTGGTGGCTGTGATCGCGCCCTTCTGGGTCAGCATCGTCATGCGCGTCGCCGCCTGGCGGCTGCTTCTTGGCGAGCATGGAGTGATCAACCAGGCGCTGTTGTCGCTCGGTATCGTCGATCACCCTCTCACCGCGCTGCTCTATTCGCCCGTCGCGACCGCCATCGGCCTGGTCTATGCCTATCTGCCGCTTTACGTCCTACCGCTCTATGCCTCGATCAGTGCCATCGAGGACAACTGGATTGCGGCGGCCAAGGACCTAAACGCCACGCCGCTCCGCGCCTTTTTCGAGGTGACGCTGCCGCTGTCCCTGCCGGGCCTGATTGTCGGCGCCGTCTTCTGCTTCGTCTTCGGTCTCGGCGAATTCGTCACGCCCGCGCTGCTTGGCGGCGGTAAGGACATGATGATGTCGCAGATTATCCAGGACCAGTTCCAGCGTCGCCTTGATTGGCCGGCCGGCGCGGCCATCGCCATCGTGCTGCTCGCGATCGTGCTTGTCCTGCTGGCGGGATCGATGAAGTGGTTCCGCCAGGCCAGCGGAGAAAAGCTATGACCGCTTGCTTCTCAGCCAGAAAACTATTCAGTTCTCGCAATCTGCTTGGCCTATACGCCGCCGTCATTTACGCATTCCTTTATCTGCCGATCGTCGTCATCGTGCTGTTTGCCTTCGACGCGAAGCCGATCCCCGGGCTACCGCTCGGGGTGCTGACAACGGACTGGTTTTCGGCAGCTCTGAGCGATGATCGGATGGTCGGCTCGTTGATGACGAGCATGAAGCTGGCGGCCATCTCGGCGATCCTGTCGACGCTGCTTGCCATGCCGTCGGCGATGGTGCTCGCCTGGATGCCGGTTCGCTTCAAGTCGCTGGTCATGTGCCTGGTGCTCGGCCCCGTCGTCCTGCCACAGCTGGTGCTCGGCCTGGGTCTCGTCATCCTGATGCGCGCAGCACCTGATCTGATCGGTCAGCCTGCGATCGTGTTGGCGCACACGACGATCACCTCGAGCTATGCGACGCTCATCCTATATTCGCGGCTGTTGAGCTTCCGCCGCAGCTATATAGAAGCGGCAATGAACCTCGGCGCCAACGAGTGGGTTGCCTTCCGCGAGGTGGTTCTGCCGCTGATGCGACCGGCGCTGATCTCGGTCGTAATGTTGGCCTTCACCGATGCCTTCGGCGAGTTCGTTATCGCGTGGTTCGTCGCCGGCTTCACCCAGACTTTCCCCATCACGATCTGGACCTCACTTCGCCAGGTCATCTCGCCGAAAATCTATGCGCTTTCTTCGATGATCGTAGTCGCGACGCTGGTCCTGAGCGTGGTCTCGCAATTGTGGGCCATCCGCCAGACCCGTCGCATAAATAAAGTACAGCCCGCATGACAGCTACATCCCTCCATGGTGTCGAGATCGACGGCATCACCAAGCTCTACGGCGATGCAGTTGCCATCCAGGATGTGTCGATGACGGTTTCCGCCGGCGAGTTCGTCACTATCCTCGGGCCGAGCGGCTGCGGCAAGTCCACCCTGCTGCGGATGATCAGCGGCTTCGCCGAACCCACGAGCGGCGATATCCGCGTCGGCGGGAAGTCCGTCGTCGGTCTGCCGCCCTACAAGCGCGACACGGCCATGGTGTTTCAGGATTACGCGCTGTTCCCGCACCGCACGGTCGCCGAGAACATCGCCTTCGGCCTGCGGATGCGCAAGGTCGACAAATCGGAGATCGCCCGCCGCGTCGAGGAGATGCTGGAGCTGATCAACCTCAAGGATTTCGGTAAGCGCCGGGTCAGCGAGATCTCGGGCGGGCAGGCGCAGCGCGTGGCGCTGGGGCGTGCCCTGGTGGTGCGGCCCGCCGTCCTTTTGCTGGACGAACCGCTCGGCGCGCTGGACATGAAGCTGCGCAAACAGATGCAGGCGGAGCTGAAGAAGATCCACCGCGAACTTGGCCTGACCTTCATCGCCGTCACCCACGATCAGGAGGAAGCGCTGACGCTCTCCGACCGCATCGCCGTCATGAACGCAGGCTGCATCGAGCAGTTCGACGCGCCGGAAGCGCTCTACCGCCGGCCCGTCACGCGTTTCGTCGCCGATTTCGTCGGCGGCGCCAATCTGATCGATGCCGAGGTCGGGCCTGCGGGAAGCCTGCTCATCAACGGCAAGCCGCTGGCCGAAATGCCTGCCGACATCATCGGCGCCCGGCCGGTCGGTTCAGCCGTATCCATCGTCGTCCGCCCTGAAATCCTTTCCACCTCGGCCGTTGGCGAGAATGACCTCGGCGTCCAGGCCGTGGTGACGGAAGTGCTTTTCTCCGGGCCTGTCCAGCAGATCGTCGGCCGGCTGGCGGATGGAAAGACACTGGTTGCGCACGAGTCGGCGCTGAAGCCTTCTCTCACTCGCGGCGAGACGGTCACCTTCAGCTGGAACAAGACGCTGTCCTGGCTGGTCGATCGCTGAGCAGAAATTTCACTGGATCAAGAAAATGCGTGAACTCAAATTCGAGGAACTAGAGGCGCTTGCAATCGGAGCGGGCGTTCTCGGCACCGGCGGAGGCAACCATCCGCATCTGGAACTCATGTGCGCCGAGGAGGTTTATCGCCGCGGCAAGCGGATCCGCCTCATCGACCCCTGGGAGCTCGCCGACGATGCACGCGTTGCCGTGGTCTGCATCATGGGTGCTCCGCTGGTCACTAAGGAGCGGCTGCCAGAGCCGATCGCCATCCTGCGCGCCGTGAAGCTAATGGAAGAGCACACCGGCAAGCCTTTCGACGCCATCATGTCGATCGAGATCGGCGGTGAAAATGCCTTCTTCGCCATGCTTGTCGGCATGGAGCTCGGCCTCCCCGTCGTTGATGCCGACACGATGGGCCGTGCCTTCCCGGAAGCGCAAATGGCAAGCTTCGCGATCCGTGGACTGTCCGTCGCACCCTTCGCCATCGCGGATATCAGGAACAACGCCGTACTGATCCCCGTCGCCGAAAGCGCCGAACGCGTAGAGCGTATCGGCCGCAAGGCTGTCATTGAGCTTGGCTCGATCGCTGGCACATGCGCCGCACCGCGCTCGGGACGGGAGATCAAGGATCACGCCATCCTCAATTCTGTCGGACGGGCCCTTACGATCGGCAATGCGGTGCTCGAAGCGCGCAAGAGCGGCAGCAACCCCGTCACCGCCGTTCTCGCCGTGGAGAAGGGCGCACTGCTGTTCGCCGGCAAGATACAGGATGTGGCACGCCGCACGACCGACGGCTTCGTGCGCGGCCGCGCCACCGTGCTTGGCAAGGGTGCGTTCGAGGGCCGGACGCTGGAGATCGATTTCCAGAACGAGTTTTCGGTCGCCTGGCTGGACGGTGAGCGGGTGGCCTGCGTGCCCGACCTGATCACTGTGCTAGATGAGGAAACCGCCGAGGCGATCGGTACCGAAGTGCTCCGCTATGGTCAGCGCGTTGCCATCGTCGCGCTGCCGGCCGATCCGATCATGACGAGCCTGCAGGGTCTCGCCAAGGTGGGGCCGCGGGCCTTCGGGTTTGATTTCGATTACCAGTCCTTTGCGGAGGTTCCGGCATGAAGCGCATCGGCATCGACGTCGGCGGCACCAACACGGATGCCGTGCTGCTCAGTGGCAGTGAGATCCTCCGGTCCGTCAAGACGGCCACCACAACCGATGTGACGACAGGCATCCAAAATGCCATGGCGCACATCCTCGATGGCGGCAACCCAGCCTATGCTGAAGGCGTCCGGGCGATCATGATCGGCACCACGCATTTCACCAATGCGGTTGTTGAGAGGCGCGGCCTTTCCAAGGTTGCGGTGATCCGCATCGGGCTTCCGGCTGCCCACAGCATCATGCCGATGCAGGCTTGGCCGGCCGATCTGCGCGCCTGCGTCGAGGGCCCGGTCTTCCTTATCGAGGGCGGCAACGAATTCGACGGACGGCCGATTGTCCCCTTCGGCCGTGCCCGCATGGTGGAGATCGCTAAGGAAATTCGCGACGCCGGCGTCACCGCGGCGGCGATAACCGGCGTGTTCTCGCCGCTGACATCGGAATGCGAGGACGAGGCGGCCTCCATCCTGGCCGAGGTCGCGCCGGATGTCTCAGTCACCCTCTCCAGCCAACTCGGCCGCATCGGCCTGATCGAGCGCGAGAACGCGACTATCCTCAACAGCGCGCTGCATGATATGGCCCGCTACACCGTGAACGCCTTCGAGACTGCGATCGTAGAAAGCGGCGTCGATGCGCCTCTTTACCTGACGCAGAACGATGGCACCGTCATGCAGGCGGCCCACGCCGCGCAGTTCCCCGTTCTCTGCTTTGCGTCTGGGCCGACCAACAGCATGCGCGGCGCCCGGATGCTTTCGGGTCTCGACGAGGCGATCGTCCTCGATGTCGGCGGCACGACGACTGATGCCGGCTGCCTGGTCGGCGGCTTCCCGCGCGAAGCCAACTCCAAGGTCGATGTGGGCGGTGTATCGACGTTCTTCCGCATGCCCGATGTCGTTGCCATCGCGCTTGGCGGCGGCACCATCGTCGATGAAGCACGCAAAGCAATAGGTCCGGCGAGTGTCGGCTATCGCATTTCGCAGATGGCAAGGGTCGCAGGCGGCGAAACGCTGACTCTGACGGATATCGCGGTCCATCGTGGGCTCATGGAGTTTGGTGATCCGGATCGTGTCGCCGGTCTCGCTCCTTCCCTGTCGCAACATGTCGAGGGATGGATAGAGACGCAGCTTGCCGATCTGGTCGACAGGATGAAGACCAGTGCCGCCGACATCCCCGTTGTTGCCGTCGGTGGTGGAGCGGCCTTGGTGCCCAATCATCTGCCGGGTGTCTCGTGTGTCATCAAGGTCGAAAATGCCGGTGTCGCCAATGCGATTGGCGCCGCCATGGCACAGGTCAGCGGTGAGATCGACCGGGTATTCCATGACGTCGACCGCGCACAGGCCATCAGCCGCGCCTCGGAGCTAGCCCGCCATCGCGCCGTCAGCGCCGGCGCCGACGAGGCCTCGCTCGAGACGCTCGATGTGGAGGACACACCGCTTTCCTATATTCCGGGCAACCCGCTCCGGGTTCGGGTGCGGATGATCGGCGATCTTAAGATCTAGTTAGGGCAGCTGGGGAGAGTTCTCATCTGTAGCCGGAGCCTCGTACGTTCCCGGACCCGCGTTGTGGGTATCCTGGCATGTCTACTGCGGCGTCCCGAAAGGCTCAAGTCCTAGATCGCCGCCGCTCCAGCGAATGCCGGGCCGTCGCGGATAGGTGCGTAGCGTGCTGAAGGTTCTGCAAATTCCCTGAGAGGGGCGGTCATGGCAGGGTGGTGCCGTTTATGCCACTGCTTTCCTCACGCTTGAGCCAGCGACAATTGCCCAATACTAAAGCAGGTTTCTCGCTCTTGCGGCCCTCCCTTTGTTTCACCGAGAACCAGAGATGGTCGACCTGATAATCGCTTTGGTGCGGGTTAAATGTCCGTCGTAACGTGATCCCGATCGATCTTGCCAAGCGTTGTGACGCCGAGCAGGGTCACCCGCTGATCATCACGCAGCGTGGTGCCGGCTCCGCGGAAGGCTTCAGGATGCTATCGCGCCTGTCAGACGACGAGGGGATCGCCATCTGCCAATACTGGGCGATCCAGCTGGCGGCGCCAGCCGACCATCCGATGGTCGCCGGATATGCATTCGCTTGAGCCGGCCTGCAAGGTCGTTCATATCGGGCAAGACCCGCTCTATTCACGCTTTCCGGTCCGCAACTTTCACTATGACCTCGCCCTTGTCGGCGACACGGCCGAGGTCATTATCGACTTTGCCGCTGCCGCTTCGATGTTTCTGCCGACAACGGCCGGAAGATTGTTGAGGAGATTGCAGACCAACCCGACGAACACTCCGGCCCCGCCGATCGCCAGGCCTTCTTCGCCTGATTGAGGCCGCAGGTTCGACTCCCATCAAGGCATCCAAGCGTATCTCACCTAACAGAAGCCGTTAAGCTTTAAGATTTTATGGGCGTCGATCGTCGCACGAAGAGCCTCCTCGGCCGTGCGGTCTCCGTCGTTGGCATCGGGATGGTGCATCTTGAGTCTCTGCTTGTAACGGCTTCTGATTTCATCCGGCGTAGCGTTCGGCGATAGGCCGAGCGTTTCGAATGCTTTTGCTTCCAGCACTTTAAGTTTGCGGGATTGAAAGGCCGCCTTGGCTGCTTGGTTTTGTGCGGCGTTTTTTCGCGCGTTGATCGTCTTCGCGGTCCCGGAGCGAATTGACGAAGGGAGGGGAGTTTCAGAAGCGTGATTGACTCTAACGCCCCAGCTGGGGCGGCTGCCACTTGCCGCTTCCCTCTGATAGCGGGCCGTGACAGGGCTCGACAGTTTCGTCACATAATTGTAGCCTTCGCTATATTCTTTTGCGTGGCTACGGCAAAACAGCAGGTATAGCCCCTCGGCATCCGCTCCCACTGGGGCGCGATGGACGCCTTGTTTGTCGCATCCATCCCATTGGCATCTCGGGCCGCTTGTGTCGCGATGTTCGGCCGGCTTGTTTCGCGTCGGTCGCAGGCCGACGAAAATCTTTGAATCAGACGTCATCGCCCCTTATATGACCATGCCGCTGGCCACGGCAAGATCGCTCTTGGCGGACGTGGATTCCTTGACTGTCGTTAGATTCAACGGGACGGCCCCTAGTCCTGCGCCATCGTGTGACGCAAATGCCCGCTTTGCCGTACACTCGGCTCGGCCACGATGCTGAAAGCTCCGATACGCTTTTCTCTCCCAAGGCGACGCTGCTGATTGACCAACTACGCCTGGGTGTCCGGCGTCCCGAAATTCGCCCGAGCGTCCGGATGCTCGTCGAGGCGCCGTTCGTCATGCTCTATGAGACCATTCCGGACGCTGACGAAGGACCGATTGAAACGGTCGTGATTGTAGCGTGGTGGATGGCCGGAGAAATCTGCCAAGCCTCTTTCCTGAGACGAAAAATCATATTCGGCAGCCGACTCCGGTATGCCTAGAGACAGGATAGCCCCGTGGTGCTGCCTGATGAATGTTTGGCCAGGTCAGAGAACTACGTGTCCGCCGGTTCCTCTCTTCAGCTGCTACGATTTCGCAGGTTGAAATTCAACCGGCAATCTGCGCTGGGAGGACCTAGAGATGGGCGACGAGTTAGTTGCCTCAGCGAGGGTCAACAGCAGCCCAGCGGCCTGGTAATGTGCTAACGGCTAGTGCGCCATTGAAGATTCAGATCAGCAATGATATATATTGCCGATATCATATATCGGAACTTTCTTATGAGAACATTGGTTGATATCGGCGACCAAGAAGTCAAAGCGCTCGACCGGCTGGCGCAGAGGGAAAAAATGTCGAGGGCAGCGCTGATCCGAAAGGCGATCAATGACTTTCTGGCTAGGAACAATGCCGATAGTGAAGCAGAAGCGTTCGGACTCTGGGGCGATCGAAAGATCGATGGTTTGACATATCAGGAAAACATGCGCAGCGAATGGTAAAGTCTCTGTTCGACACCAATGTTTTGATCGACTATCTCAACGCAGTTCCGCAAGCGCGAGACGAACTGACAAGATATCGCGAAAAGGCGATTAGCATTATCACCTGGATGGAGGTACTCGTCGGCGCCAAGCCTGAGGTGGCAATCGGAACGCGCGCTTTCCTGGCTGGCTTTGCAGTAATCGCTGTCGATGACGCCATAGCCGAACGAGCAGTATCTCTGCGACAGCTTCATCGTATCAAGCTTCCAGATGCCATCATCTGGGCAACGGCCAATGTTCACTCGATGTTGCTGATCACCCGAAACACGAAGGATTTCCCTCGCGAAATGCCCGACATACGGATGCCTTACGAAATCTGACCGCAATGTCTGCGCTGTTGCCGGCCGCGTTAGCAGGTGTGAATCAGCACCGAAGGTTGGGTCTGACGCATATTTGGGCCGTTTGACCAAGGCTCGGTGATTGCTGCAGAAACTGCTGCCTTGTCTTTCAGGATCCCGTTGGCAAAGGCGAAGAGACTGTCGCTTGCATCAGCGATCCAAGGATCGAGTTCTGTCTTGGCCTTCCTTCGGATCATTGTTTGGAACCGATAAACTAGGCTGCTAGGCTGCGGACTTGGACCAAGGCGGGAACACCGGCTTATATGGCCGCGATGGTAATTGTATCCGCTTTGCTCAATTGATCGCGAGCAGTTGTCATCAATCGGGCAATCGTTCTGGCGGATGGCACTTTTTGAAGTTGCTGATCGCAGATCCGCTCGGACCGCCGTCGCCTTGCCGCCCACTCTCCGACCACACGAGAACAACCACGAAAGCCTCTGCATTTTAGCTGCCGCCAAAGTTCAGCGCCGTTGCGCTGCCCGGACGTCCAGAGTTGATCCAACAAGGGAAGATGAGCCTCAAGGGAACTTTGTCTGACACGGGACACATCGGATCTGTGACCGCGGACAGCCTGGCGCACGGTTCCACGGCTGTAGCATCAATGATGCACCCTCACACTCAGGGACTGCACACCTAGGATCTACTCCAGGACGGCCCCAGGTGGATGGCAAGAGAAAGTGGACTTTAGTCGTTAACCTCGGGATGAGTGATGCTCCTCACATCCGCAAGACCTCGTGCGGCATCACGATTGCCGGTGGCCGCCGCGGCCTCGAAGACGCGCGTAGCATCGCCATACATCTTCAGATTCATGTAGCTGTAGCCACGCAACACCATGAGATCGACGCGCTCCTGCTGCAACTGGGCGCGCTGGTCGAGATAAATGAGCGCTTCGCGATAGCGGTGGCCTTCGAAGGCGGCAAGCGCGCGGTCGGCAAGGATTGCCACCTGCAGCTCTGAGGCGCGGTCGCGGCTCTGAGGCGCTCTGGTGGCGGCGACCGCAGCATTGTTGGACAGGCCGGCTCGTAGATAAGCGAGGCTCTGACCGTAAGCGGCATCCTCACGCTCCTTGCGTACGGGGCTTGCCAGCGCAGCCTCGAAGGCCTTCACCGCTTCCATCGGCCTGTTGATGTCCATCAGACACCAGCCGCGCGCCAGCGCTTCGCCGGGGTGGAGGCCGGCGGGATCTATGGTCGTAGAGCAGCCGCGAATCTGGCGCGGACTGCGCTCGACCGTAACCGTCTGCATGACCGGCTCAGACCTTTTCGGTGTAACGGCCTGGGGCCGCGCTTGCGAGGGCTGAGATTGAAAATTCGTTGGAGGCCGAAGCGCCGCACTTCCTTCGGTCGGTGCTGTCTGGGCCTTGGGTGCAGCAGGCTGAGCTGCCACCGGTTGCTCGGCTACCGGGCCTGGAGCCGACAATGGAGCGCTGGTTCGGGAATCGGCATAGGCGTCGTTCAAAGTGGCAATGCGAGGGGAACGACCAGCCCAGAGACGCTGGATCTCAGCAACGCCGGTACGGTCGTTCAACTGCTTGCGGGTAACGGCAAGGCCGTAGGCTGAGGGTTCGTCATCCGGCTTCCAGCGCAGTGCCGTTTCGAACCAGCGGGCAGCCGTCTGGAACTGATTCAAAGAACGGGCATACCATCCGAACTGCTGGGCCGTCGGAACGTATTTCTGCTCGATGACCGCAGCAGCGATGCGGCCGAGCACGTCCTCGCTCAGGTCGGCCGGCGGCTGCAAGGCCATCAGATTGGCGGACGCTGCAAGGTAAGTGGCGGTTGCATCCTTGGAATCGTCGCGCCATTTATACATGACATCTTCTGCTTCCCGCGGCGATTTGCGGGCAATGAGAGCCAGTGCCAGGCCTTGCGAGGCGGCCGCCGAATCTTGCTTCTCGTGGGCGATACGAAACCACTTTTCGGCATCCGCCTCGTTGTTGCGGCGAAGCTGATACCAGCCGAGCAGCAGCGCGTCGGAGGGCAGCTGCCGCTCTTCGGCAAGCTTTTCGACGCGGGAGATGTAGCTGGGAGCGACGTCAAGCTCGGCGTCGTCATTGCCATCGGCAACAAAGCGGCGGGCAAGATCGTCGCGCAGGCTGTCGAACTCCCTGGCACCATTGGCGTTCGCAGGCTTTTCGAGGGAAAGCAGCGCCTGCATCGGACCATATGGAAGAAGAGCAGCCGCCTTCTGGATCGTCGCCAAACGTTCGGCCGGCTCGGTGCAATTCTTCAGGATGTAGGTATAGGCATCCTGCCCGCGCTGCTGCCTGTTCGTTCCAATAAACGCTTCGGCGACACGCCAGAGCACATCTATCTCGGCACAGGTCAGCAGGCTCGGCGTTTCGGCCGCGATACTGACGACCGTCGCATATTGCTTGAGATCGGAGGCGTTGATCAGCCGGGCGCGGGATTCGGCGACATCGAGGCGATCGAGCAGGTCCGCCGGCGGCTGCCAGCCGCTTTCGGCAGTCTGACGATCGGCGATCGCCTTGCGCAGCTCGGCGTACCGCGCCTCCGAATAAAGCCGCCACATGTTTTCGAGCTGTCGGTCACCATTCTGCGGGATGGCGAGCGGATCGGCAGGCGGCACCCAATTCGGATAGAGTGCCTGGAGGCGGGAGATTTCCGCCTGCAAGCGAACCTTGTCGCCTCGGGCTGCAAAATAACGGAGGGCACTTTCATCAACGACCGGCTGCTGCTCCGCCGCGCCAGCCGGTGGTGGGTAGTCAGGTGTCGTAGCGCCGCCCGCCCCCGCCGATGTCGCAGCCGGCGGGACGACCGGAACCGGAGGCGGCGCCGTTTGGACGGGCGCGTTCGGCGCCCGGCCTATTGCGGGTGGATTTGCCGGAGCCTGAGTCGTCTGGGCAACGCTCTGGATCTGCTCGGAGAAATTAACCTGTGTCGCCGCCTGGATTCGATCCGACACGGTCTGCACATCAACAGGCTGACTGTCGCTATCCGGCCCCTTGACGCGGCCGATCGTCATCAGTTCGGGTGTCCTACCACCAAAGCCGAGACGTTCCTGCAAGGCTTCGCGGTCCTTCAGCCCAGTGATGAGAGTCGCCACGAAAACCGCTGCCGTGACCGCCACGAGAGAAGATTTCACAGACACTCTGGATGCTTCTCCCCGACATAGGCCAGCCCCAGAAGCTGAAGCGTTGATGGATAATAATAGGCAGGCGCAAATTGCAGCGCTTCGGCCGGAAGCTTCGTTCCGTCCAATACACAGGCCACAACGTGGTTAACAATTTCATAACCGGGGTCGGAAAGCTCCGTCTTCGACCGCCCCGTGGAGAGATCAATGGTAGCTAGTACGCCGTTTGCAGTCATACCTTCTTTCAGGCGCGTCAGCAGTGCCCTATCGGACACGCCGCCTCGGGCCAGATAGAGCGGGATGCGGATCGCGTTGTAACCGAACTCCTCGTCAAAACCTTCAGCCGGCTGCGGCCGACGCTTCAAGCTCACCCATTCGGCGGGCAGCTTGCGCGGGCCGAACTGCATGGCCTTGAGCAGCGAGAGACCGTCATCGGCAAGTTTCTGCCACCGATCGGAAGGGGCAAGTGCCGCCATGACGGGAAACGCTTCATAGACCCAATAGGATGGGTTGACGACGGGACCATCATCGCGATCCGCCCCGGAAAAGCCTTCCGCACCGGGCATCAGCAACGTGCGGCCGGCGAAATCGACGACGGTCTCCGACAGCGTAGACTGCGCCATTCGCGTGGCCGCGGTGATATAGTCGGCGCGGTTCCAGGCGGAACCCGCCAGCGCAAGCGCATAGGCAATGAGTATGTCGCCATCGGAAGCATTATTGCTGTCAGTCACATGGGGGGTGACGGACGGATCCCATTTCCAGACGGCAAGGCCGTCATTGCGCAGAAGCAGTTCTGTGCGGGTAAAATACCAGATCTGCTCGAAATCAGCCGGGCTTGCGGCGAGGTAGGCAAGCAGCAGGCCATAGCCCTGGCCTTCGCTATGGCTGATATTACCGTTGCCGTTGTCGACGATGCGACCGCTCGGATCGAGGAATTTCGCTTTATAGGCTGCCCATGCCTCGCCACTGATCCGCGGCCGCTGGGCAAAGGCAGGCTTGCCTGCGAACGCCAGCATCATCGTGCCTGCCAGCAATATGGTTGCCCAGCCCTTCATTTCGACCTGCCTAGCCTTGAGAGCATTCTGGAAGTGGCGAGACCAATCAGCAGCGACAGGACAACCAAAAGGAAAGAATAGGAAAGAATATTGGTCGAAAGCCAGTTCGCCGCGATCAGCCGATAGTTCGCTATCGACAGCCCCTCCGTGGGCACGAAATCGAAACGCGTGACCGGCACGCTTTCGATCTTTCCGGTGCGGCTGGAATAAGTGGTGATATGGCCCGATATTTGCGGCCAATTCCTCTGAGCGGTGAGCGCATTCAGCCCTTCGCGCAGGTCCCCGGCCGACGGCGATGTCACGACGGTCCAGGCGCCACCGCCTTCGGGGCTCTTGCCCTGAGCGATCATCAAGGTCGCCGCATTCGACGGCGTAAACACCTCTTCGGCATTTGGTACGAACTGCAGTGAGCCGGCAGTGATGTCGAAGTTGCGGCGCAACCATTCGCGGAGCGCTTCTATGCGCCCCCGTATCGCGCTGCCGGTGATACGCGAACGCCATTCCTCCAGCGCCTTCCCGTTATCGATTTCCGTCGGCTGCGAATCCGTCACCGGCCGCCAGGAGGCCTGGCTGGCCGTTGCGACATTGACCTGAGCAAGCACTGTTGCCGGCATCTGCGAAATCGAGCCGATGAAAATGGCGTTGCGGTCACCGATGACGCCTGGCGAAGCGACGGTTTCGATTGCGATCGGATGGCCGGCCGCGATGGCGAGTTGACCAAGCAGTGTTGCCGTCGCCGAAAGAGTGTCGGCATCGGTTCGGTCGATAAGCAGTGGCGTCGGTTGGGGGCTGCGCCCATATGGGTAGGAAGTGCCGGCCATCGCTGCGAGGTTCGGTCGCTGACCGACGCGGGCGAAATCCGGCATGTGAAACTCGGAGGTGTCGAACAGTGCAAAACGTGGCGTCTGCGACGCCGTTGCCCCGGGGGCGCAAGCGACATCGTCCGCAGTCATCAAGACGGCTTCGATCGCGATGGAATTCAGGCCAGGTTTGAAGTGCCGCATAGTTACGCGGATCGGAAGCTGACGGAAAATACCGCCGTTGGTCGTCGCGATTGGTACGGTTGAAGCGATATTGCCGTTCACGTAGATGTCGACATGGCTGCCCGGAAGCACTTGGCTGGAATAGGCGGCATCGAGCAGGATTTTCGCCTCGCCATAGGAATTGGCATAAAAATCTGCCGGGACGGCGATATTGAAGCTGGTGCGGAAGCGGCGGCCGGAAAAATCGACGGTGCGTATACCGAGCTGCGAAAGCGGGATGCGCGTATCGGCAAAAAGAAGGGGCGCGTCGGGTGCGGTCCAGCGCTGCGTGGTCAGCACATCGCGGCGTGTTTCAGGGGCGCGGTCGGTCGGAGAGACGATGGTCTCGATCGCCGTCGAGACCGCCTGCCAGGACGGACCGCTGATCAACAGAACGGGTGAGCCGCTGCGTGGCTCCGTGGCGAAGGCGGCGAGTGGTGCGCTTTCGGCGGCTGGAGGAAGGCCAGGGAAGATCGGTCGCAATTCAGCCGCAGTACCGATAAGCACCGCCATTTTGCCAGGACCACCTGCCGGCAGCGTGTCGGCGCTGAAGGCAAAAGTCTGGTTGGGCATCCCGCTCAGGAGCGACAGGCCTTGCGCCAGGCGCAGGAGTGGCTTGGTGGTGCCGGGCTGCTCCATCGCAGGGACGACAAGATTGAACGCCGTCCTTCCGGTACCATCGACGCCGACGGCGCGGATCGCATCTGTTCCGGAAAACCGGCTTGCATCGCTGCCGGTAAAACTCAGATAGGTGCCGGCCGGATCGATGTTCGACCAGAGCTCATAAGTAGAGTCGATGCTGCAATCCGTGCGGTGGCGCTGATTTGCCTCGAAAGTGACGAGGTTTGCACCAGGCTGCAGCAGGCCTTGAGGAACCTCGAAGCTGACCGCCGACGGGCTGTCGGGCGAGCCAACCTGCCGCTGCCCGATTAGTCGGTTGTTAATGAACACGGTCAGCTTTGACGCCTCAGGCGCGACGACAATGGCGTTCTGATAGGTGAAGGTGAGGCGCGCTTTCGCCGACGCCTGCTCCGTCGTCAGATAGATTGACCATGACTTGCGGTCGTATTCCCCAACCAGGCCGAGCTCAGAGAAAGGCACGATATAACGTCTGGAATCCCCAGTTTGTGGGGCGGCCGCGACAGGATTGGCGGGAGGGGGCGTAGGCGGTTGCGGGGCAACCGTCTGCGGCAGAGCGGGAACAGGGACCGGCGAAGGCTGGGCGGGCAGCATTGGGCGCGGAGCAACCGGCCGCGCACCTGCCGGCCGCTCACCGGACATGTCGAACGGGCTTGTCTGCGCACAAGCGAGGACCGACGTGCCGAGCAGGAAAAGCGAAGCGGCAAAGAGCTCTCTCATCCGGCGTTCACCTTTGTCGCCTGCTGCTGCCGATTTTCTTCCCGCTCCTGGCGCATGCCCCGGAAGAAATAAACCAGGCCGCGGCTCGTCTGGTACAGCGAGAGACCAAGAAACCAGATAGTGCCCCTGATGAGACCGGGATTGCGGCGGCGCGAGATCTGAAATTGCATCCATTGATCGGAATTGGCAAAGATCAGGTCGGCGATCAGGCGGTGATCCAGCGCGCTCTTCGGCTGATATTGACAGCCGACATTGGTTATATCGCCCGACGGTTCGATGTTTCGGACAACGAGCGGAAGCGTTTCGAGATCGGCGCCGCTATAGGGGCGGAAGCGGATCTCGCCATGTGCACCGATCTGCACCTGATCGAAATGCTTGCTGAAGATGTGCAGGCGCGCGCCGTGGACGGAAACATCCTCGATCGAGGCCGTATACCACTCTTCGCCGACGCCGAATTCGCAGCGACGATTGACGCGCACGCGGCGCGAGGATGCCCTTTCCCCACGTTCCGAAACTACACCGAGCGCGCAGCCGGCAAGGATGAGATTGATGATATTCCAGCCGCCAACGACGAGGGTAACGTCTGCCTTGTAAGGTTCGGCATAGATCTTGAAAATGGTGATCGCGACGGCGACGATCTGCACTGCAAAAATGACGAAGAAAGGCCGGCTGATTTCCGACAAGCGGCTGACTGCGATGGATTCGTCCTTGGCTGTGACCTTGAAGGTCGGTTTGCGTGGATTGAGCATGACCGAGACGACTGCCGGCAAGAGATGCACCGTCTGCACATATTCGTAGAGTTCGGAAATCCAGGGCCAGCGGAACGATCCGTAGAGATAGTTCTGCATCATCAGATTCACGATCATATAGGCGAGCGTATAGGCGAGGAATTCGCCGCCGGAGGCGGTAAAGATTTCCAGATCGAAGAAGAGATAGAAGAGCGGCGCGAAGAGGAAGATCGTTCGCGGGAACGGGAACAGCCAGAACAGCGACGAAGACATATAGCAAAGGCGCTGTGGTAGGGAGAGGCCGCGCTTGAGCAGCGGGAAACGGAACCGCAGGATCTGCATCATGCCCTGCGCCCATCGGCTGCGCTGGCCGATAAAGCTTGCGAAAGTCGCCGGCTGCAGGCCTGCGATCAGCGGCTTGTCGAGATAGATGCTATTCCAGCCGGCGCCGTGAAGTGCAAGAGCGGTCTCGCAATCCTCGGTAATGCTGACCCCGCTGAAGCCATTGGTGGATTGCAAGGCGCGGCGGCGCAAGACTGCGGCCGACCCGCAGAAGAAGGCGGCGTTCCACTTGTCGAGACCGCGCTGGATGATGCCGTAGAACATCTCGTTCTCGCTCGGCATCTTTTCGAAGGTGCGCAGATTGCGCTCCAGCGGATCCGGATTGATGAAGAAATGCGGCGTCTGAACTAGGAAGAGTTTTGGATCATCGTCGAAATAGCCGACGGTTTCGAGGAGGAAGTCGCGCGCAGGCGCATGATCGGCGTCGAAAACGGCGATCAACTCTCCGCTCGAATGCTGCATGCCGTTGTTGAGATTGCCGGCCTTTGCATGTTCGTTGCGGTCGCGTGTCAGGTAGTTGACATCGAGATCGATACAGAGCTGCTTGAGTTCGGCATTGCGGGCAGCGGCAGCCTGCGCCTCGATCAGCTTGCCGGAATTTCGCTTCTGCAGGGTACCCCCGTCATCCAGCAGCCAGACATGCAGCTTGTCGGCGGGGTAGTCCATCGCCTTGGCGGCGGCGAGCGTATTGGCGAGCAGATTCGCATCTTCGTTGTAGGAGGGCACGAAGACATCCACGTGTGGAAAGCGCTCGAGCTTGGCGGCGCGTGACGGGCGTGGCGGCAATGGCGTGGCCACGATGAAGAGCGACAACGCCAGCATCATCACGCTGTACATTTCAGCAAGATAGAGCAGCAGACCGGGGATGAAGTTTGCGAGCTGGTTGACCGGTGGCAATGTATTGGTCGTGCGCCAATAGACATAGCGCAACACGATGGACGTACCGAAGGCGAGCGCTACCAGACGCCAAGTGCCCTCGCCCTTCAGCACCTTGATGAGCGCCATGATAGCGACGACGGTGATGCTGGCGATAAGCTGGGTCTGCAGATTGACCGGCAGCGTGATTAGGGCGATCACACAGAGCGACACCCCAGCCCATATGATAATACTGCCTGCCTTACGCATGAACATTCCTTCGAAATGGCTCGACCGTTGCGCGCCGGCGCATTGGACGCGTTTGCTATTTCCGGCAGGCGGCCGTCATGGCCGCATCGCCTATGCAATCGGGTGAAGGCACGGTCACACCGATCGGCCTTGCCGTTTGTTGGATCGTTGCCGGCGCCGCCGAGGGCTGTATCGCGTTCGTCTGCGTGTCGTCATTCGGCAGCGGCACGCGCGGTCCGACGGGCGGCTGGGATACTGGCGCCACCGTTGCGGCCTGCGGCTTCGCGCGACGCACGGCCGTGGTCCGGGGCTGGCGCATCATAGCCGGAGCAGGCTCATAACCGATAGGCATGGTATTCGCACGGTAGCCGCCTTCGTCGGGATAGATTGGCGCGCCGGTCTGGCCCAGCGCCGGACTGGCTGGCGGCGGAGGACCATAGGGATTCCAGACATCGCCATCGAACGTTCCGATGACGGTGTAGCCGTAGACGATACCGAGAAGCTGGCGCTCGGGGGCACGGGCATCGCAGAGACGCAGGCGGATCTGGATCATACCGAAGTTGCGCGCCTGCGTGTGCGCGGACTGGCTGGAGCGAATCTGCTGCCACGCGTAGACGCAGGTATCGCCGGCTCGGCTGCGGCCGGAAGCATAACCAAAGGGACCGTAACTATTCTGCAGGAACGTAGCTGATGTTGCCATCGGCACACCCGGGACCGAGCGCACCATCTCACGGGCAATATCCCCTTCCCGGATCATCCTGTAGGAATCGTTGCCGACGCCGGGATTTGCGCCCGACGCGCCGAGAAATTGCACTTTTAAGAAATTCTGGCCCTGAACCGTTGAAGATGTGAACAGCGATATCGTCTGTTCCACACCATTTCCACGCTTTCGCTCAACGACGCTGACGATCGAGGGCCCTCCGGGGGGCGGCAGGACAAGCGCCTTTTCCGGCTCCACAGTCTCAGGACCAGCCGGCTGGCGCACTCCGCCTGTCGACGTGCAGCCGGCCATTATGGCCGCAACGGCCACCACCGATATCGTCTTCAGAAAATGCATATCCTGGCCGTTGCTATCGGATTCTTAGTCTCTGTCTGAACGCACAAAGCGCGACGAATTTGCGAATCAACAACCCCGATGTCGTTCATCATGAACAAACGATGCCCATGGTTAACAAATGGTCAACATCTTGCCCACGGCAGTACCTAGAAAATTCGTGGCGCTCCATCTTCGCGGGTGAGCTCTCGAGTCCTTTCCGGCTAGCAAACATTTTGCAATTATTTCATCTCTCGATTTGCTTTCTCTACGGGAATGTTCTGGGAGGCACAGATGACGGAGGAAGGGAGACGCATACCTGCGTCATCTGCTCGTAATCGGCGCCAGAAACATAGTACGATTTCCCAAAGCTCGAGCGAAGGTCGGAGGAAATTGGATCGAAGTTTTACTGCAACGATGGCACCCGATGATCGTGGCCGTCGCCTTAGTCAACAAGCTCGCCCGGATCATCTGGGCGATGATGACGAGTGGAGAGTTGTTCAGGGCGGCGCGTGGCAAGATTATATAGGCAGGAGCCAATCGAAAGGCATGAGGCGCAGAAGAAACAGATGGCCACTCAGCGGAGCTGGGGAATCGAACAAACCAGAGTCGGCATCTCTTGTCCTCGTTGCCGCAAGAGAGACGTCTCTATCCGCCACCCCGCGAGCATGAATGTCAATGGAGAACGGCGAGTGACCACCGGCTTCGACGGGTCGCCGCTTCAGGTTGATCCAACAGCACGCCAGCTTACGACCCGAGGCGTTATTCAGCCGCTTGTTCTATCGCGAAAGGGACCAACATTATTTCGGCGTCGGGCACGTCATATAGTAGCAATTGCTGCAGATTTGCTGTGAATCAGCGCCGAAGGTTGACACCTGACAAAAGGCTGCAAGCACATGAATGTTCACGCAAAATCTCGATCCAGGTGTGGTCGTCATTGGCGCCGATCGTGACCTCTCTCGATTTCCATTTCGTATTCGTAAATCAATGCCTTGCGTAAAGAGCGGCAGGGGATCAGCCTTCGGCGCTGATTCACACACCATATGGGTGGCGCGTACTTTTCCCCGTCGATCTTTGCACCGTGAGGGCGTCGTCGACTACGGCAGGCTCTAGGGAACTCCTCCTTCAACGCCGCCTACCTCTGCCGACATCCGCGCCACCGAGCCGCCGCACGAAGTCTGCGAAGAAGAGCGAGGCGTTCGTGGCCCGTTTGTGTACCGCGATCGTCTGAGGAATTCGCGAAAACAGTCCATCTACCACCCGGAAGCCTTCCATCCGCTGCGAGGCGTTTAAGAGGAATTCTGTCAGTCCAGCCGCCGCGTCGCATTCTCGGTCGGCGAGAAAGTCGAGGGCCGTCGCGGGGCTGTCGACATGGAGCACCGTCGCTCGCTTGAGTGTTCGTTCAAGCTGCTTCGTATAGGCGGCGCTACGCGCGGAAGCGATGCGAATTCCGTTGGAATCCAGCTCGCCCGCCGTCCGGTAGGGTGAAGTCACTGGAACCAGGTAGGTGGCCTCGACCGAGATGTAGGGAGGCGAGAAGCTGAAGCGATCGGTTCTTGACGGGTCAGACGCGATGAAGGCGATGTCCCACTCGCCGCCATCAGCAGCGGAAAGAATATCCGCGGCCGATCCGTATCGTATCAGGGAAAGCTCCCGATTAAGTTCATGGGCGATCCTATCCGCAATTTCCGCGCTCGGGCCTACCAAGGCGCCGGCGTTTTCGTCCCAGCGAACCAACGCTGCGTTCGACATGTTGACGGCGGCTCTAATAGGTCCGGTCGGCGCTATCTCCGACCGGACCTTATCCAAGGTGAACATGCTGTGTCTCCCTAGCGCGAAAACCTTGACGCCAGTGCTTCCGATCCTCTGGCAAGGAGAGCAATGTCGACGCCAACTGCCGTGAACAGTGTTCCCTGTGCGATGCAGCGAACCGCAAACTTCTCGTCAGCCGTCAAGATGCCCGAAGGCTTGCCGACCGCCTTCAAGCGCTCGATCGCATTCTCGATTGCCGAGACTACCTCGGGATGTCCCGGTTGGCCGGGATAACCGAGGCTGGCTGCAAGGTCCGCCGGACCGATGAAGATCCCGTCGACTCCGTCGACCCCCGCGATGGCGTCAAGCTGATCGAGCGCCTCTCGTGTCTCGATCTGCAGCAAGAGGCAGATTTCCTGTTCGGCGGTCTGTGCGTAGTTCGGCACGCGCCCGAAACGGGTGGCGCGGGTGAGGGCGGATACGCCGCGGATACCGCGCGGTGCGTAGCGCGCGGCGGCCACGGCCGCCTTCGCCTCCTGTTCATTCTGCACATATGGAATGAGAAGCGTCTGGACGCCGATATCCAGAAAGCGCTTGATCAACACAGGGTCGTTGGAGGCCGGGCGCACCACGGGGGCGACGTCGTACGGCGCGACCGCCTGCAACTGTGGAAGTACAGTGAGGACGTCGCTGGGAGAATGCTCGGTATCGAAAAGCAGCCAGTCGAAACCGGACAGTGCGACGATTTCCGCTGCGTAGCTGCCCGGAAGGCCGCACCACAGCCCGATCTGACTTTGACCGGCCCGGAGTTTCCGCTTGAACCTGTTGACGGGGAGTTCCATTAGATCCTCACACGAACGAGACGCCGATCGAGCCGACGGGGCCGTAATCGGCCTGGATCACGTCGCCCTGGGCGATGTCCACAGGGCGGGTGAAAGAGCCGGCCAGCACGATCTGTCCCTTTTTCAAACCGCCGCCCACCGCATGGAGCTTGTTTACCAACCACGCGATCCCGGCTGCCGGATGGCCCATGATCGCTGCAGAAACACCGGATTCCTCGATAATGCCATTCTTCGAGAGGGTCGCGCCCACCCAGCGGATGTCGAGGTCCATTGGACGAATGATGCGGCCCCCTACGACGATCGCCCCAAAAGCGGCATTGTCAGCGATCGTATCGGTGATCGCCCTCGGAACCTCGGTGCGATAGTCGATGATCTCGAGAGCCGGGACTACGAATTCAGTTGCCCTCATCACGTCGTAGATCCGCGTACCGGGTCCCTCGAGATCCTCGCCCATCACAAAGGCGAGCTCGACTTCGAGGCGGGGCTTGATAAAAAGGTCCGCTTTGATCTGTGCTCCGTCGTTGTAGAGCGCGTCATCGAGGATGACACCATAGTCGGGCTCGGTCATCTTGGATGCCATCTGCATCGCGCGCGACGTAAGGCCGATCTTGTGGCCTACGACCCGAGCACCCTTCGCAATCCGAGCCTCCGCCCAGAGCGCTTGAATGTTGTAGGCATCTTCAAGCTCCAGACCGGGATAGGTCTTGCTCGGTTGAACGATTGGCTTGCGGTCGGTTTCTGCTTTCAGAAGGGCGTTGGCCGCCTCTCGGCGTTCCTGTTCTGTGATCATGGGTTCGGCTCTGTCGTTGACTATTTGATTGGTGGACGCGGCAGCACGGCTTCGCCGGGCTCCATGACGTAGGTGTAGTCGAGCGAGTACCACGGGCCGTCGACGCCCGGTTCGGACGGATGCGGTTCGTCATGGCGGACGAAGTCGCCGGTCAGGGCTGTCGTCACTCCAAACTGGACGTCGGAATCGATGTTCGGATCGCTTGGATCGAAGACCTGGGAAATCAGCGTCTTGTATCCCTGCTTGAAGATCAGGGCGTGAAGATGCGCTGGTCGATACGGGTGACGTCCCTGCGCCTTTAGCAGTCGGCCGACGACGCCGTCGACCGGGATCGGGTATCCGACCATCTTCACGGTACTGAACCAGAAGCGGCCGTCGGCATCCGTGGTGAACTTGCCCCTAAGGTTCATCTCAGCCTGATCGGGATCCTGGTTTTCATAGAGTCCAACAGGAGAAGCATGCCAGACGTCGACCTCGGCACCCGCGATCGGCCTGCCGTCCCGGTCTACCACCTTGGCGCGGACATAGAGTGGCGTGCCTGGCGTGTCGGAGCGGATGATCGTGCCGCCGTTTTCGACACGGGGAGAGTTCAGGCGCCAGAACGGGCCGAGAAGAGACTGCGACGTCTCTGTCTGGCCGCTGTCGCCGTTGTTCAAAAGGCAAACCAGCGAAGATACGCCGAGAGATCCGGCCATGAGAACAAACTCGTTGTGGCTGTCCGTTTGCAGTTGTCCGATCTCGTTTAGTATCGCCGTAGCTTCGCGGAACTCGACTTCGGACAATCTCACCTCCCGCACGAATGCATGGAGATGCTTCACCATCGCGACGAGGATCTCTCGCAGACGTGGATCCTCGGTTTTGTTCATTGCCGCGAGGACAGCAGGTGTCAGCTCGCTTTCGGTTTTTATGGCCATAGGGCTACCTCCCAATGATGCCGACTATTAAAAATAATCGATTATCTGTCAATGAACGTTACGACGACTTTTTCCGTCGGTGCGGAGGAAATCAATCTAATATCTAATTAATTTATTGAATTTGCTATACTAATCCACGAAGTAAACGAGCCACAGCTAGCGAAAACGAGTTCAACTGCATTTCTCGTTGACATAAATAATCGTTTATCATATCGATCATCGACAGTTGATCAAAATCGCCAGAGGAGTAGGGATGAGCTCGACCGACGATAATGCCCCTGCGCCAATGACAGACGAGGAGACAGCGTCCGCGGGCTTTTCCGATGATGGCAAGAACACCATCGGAAGCCAGTTGGCGTCGCGTCTGCGCGAGGCGATCATCTCTGGCGAGCTGGAGGCAGGCAGCAAGATCAATCTCGACAAGGCGCGCCGCACGTTCAACGTCAGCCTAAGCCCTCTGAGGGAGGGACTTGCCCGCCTCATCTCCGACGGCCTGGTGGAGTTTCATGACAACCGTGGCTATCGCGTAGCTCCGATCTCGCTGGCGAATCTGGAAGAAATCACGACGCTCCGCGAAGAGCTCGAAGTCTTCGCGCTGCGGGAATCCATACGTCTCGGTGATGTCGAGTGGGAGAGCAATATAATGCGCTCGCTCCATCGCCTGAACCGCACGGATCGAGATGCCTCACGGCCTGAGACGCTCGAGCAATGGGAGGCTCTTCACCGGGAATTCCATCTCACACTCATTTCCGGTTGCGGAAAACCGCTTCTGTTGCATTTCTGTGGCCTCTTGCTGAACCTGAATGATCGATACCGCCGGGTTTTCCTCATCAGGACTTCCGGCGACCGGAACGTCGGGCAGGAGCACAGCGAGATTGCGCAAGGGGCGGTTGCGCGGGATATCGACTACGCCAGCGAGAAACTGCGACAGCACATCCACCGCACTGGGACGAACCTTCGAAATCATCTCGCGACGAAAGGGATCGTGTGATGGCGGCGCCTGGATCAAAATCAGAGCAACAGATTGGCGTAGCGCACTTCTCCGCCATCTCCCTGACGCCGAGCGATTTTGCGAAGGCCGCAGCGCGGGCAGGCTTTTCCAGAATTGGACTGCGGCTTAATCCGGCTTTTCCTGGAGCGCCGTACTACGAGCTGCCTGTAGGCGGCCACGCAGCGGACGAATTGAAAGCCGTGCTGCGCGGCGAAGCGCTCGAGGTCTTCGATATCGAGTTCTTTGTCATCGACCCCTCGTTCAACGTCTCGTCGCTGGAACCCATAATGGCTGCGGCCGCCAACATTGGGGCCCAGCGTCTAAGCGTGTGCGGCGACGATCCGGAGCAGAGCAGGCTGCAGTCGAACTTCACCGAATTCTGCGACCTTGCAAGCGGCTACGGATTGGCAGTCGATATCGAGAACATGGGTTGGCGGACGGTCAGAACGTTCGCTGACAGCGTTAGTCTGCTGAAATCGAGCGGTGCACCCAATGCCGGGGCACTTGTCGACGGAGTGCATTTCTTCAGGAACGGCGGAACGTTGACGTCGCTGCGCGCCGAGATCGGCAGGGTCAAGCACGTCCAGTTGTGCGACGTCGCCGGACCCGCTCCCACCACGGCCGAGGCCATGATCGCGGAGGCACGAGGCAAACGTCTTGCCCCCGGCGAGGGGGGATTGCCCTTGGGCGATTTGGTCGCCATCGCCGACGGGGCCGCATCGGTCTCGGTCGAAGTGCCTCTTTCAGGCTCGGCAGACGCGGAGGAGCATTTGAAGCGCCTGTTCGAAGGGGCGTCACGAATATTTAAGCCGGATCAATGATCCCGGCGCCGGCGAGGCGAAAGCCGCGCCGAGTGGAGGAAGCCAACACATGGGTTACACGTTTGATTTTGGTGCGGTCTTCGACCGCGCCCCGGAATTGTTTTGGGGTTCGCTTGGAACATTGGGTCTCGCCTTCGCCGGGATGCTGCTCGCTCTCGTGATCGGAATCCTGGGCGTTGCAGTGAGAACGTCGAAGATCGCGTGGGTTCGCGCTCCCGTCATCGCGTTCGTCGAAGTCGTCCGCAACACGCCGTTTCTGGTGCAGATCTTCTTCATCTACTTCGCCCTTCCGCTTATGGGCATCCGCCTCAACCCGACGATCACCGCAATCATCGCGCTGGGGATCAACGGAGGTGCCTACGCCATCGAGATCATCCGCGGGGGCGTTGAGAGCATCAGCAAGGGACAGATCGAAGCTGGGTTTGCGCTCGGGCTGCACAAGGCTGACGTCTTCCGCCTCATCGTTCTCAAGCCGGCATTGCGAGCGATCTACCCGTCTTTGACGAGCCAATTCGTGATGCTGACCTTGACCACTTCGGTGTGCACCTCGATCGCCGCATATGAGCTGACATCCGCGGCGCAACGCATCGAGTCAGATACGTTCCGAAGCTTCGAAGTCTACTTCACGGTGACCGCAATCTACCTGGTCATCTCAAGCTTAATGATGGGAATCTTCGCTTTGATATCCCGTTCCTACTTTAACTATCCGACTCGATAGGAGGCGCTCATGGGTCCCATTGGCGAAAACGAGCTGTTCTTCCTCCTGCAGGGTCTGAAATGGACCGTATTGCTGGCGATCATCGGGTTCATTGGCGGAGGCGTATTCGGCATTTTGATCGCACTTGTGCGCACGTCGAAGCATCAGTTCGCCCGGCTTGCATCATCTGGCTATATCGCGCTCTTCCAGGGCACGCCGCTCCTGATGCAGCTCTTTGTCGTCTACTACGGCGTTGCCTTGCTTGGCATCGACGTCAACGCCTGGGTCGCAGTCGCGATCGCCTTCACTCTCCACGCGAGCGCCTTCCTCGGTGAGATATGGCGAGGCTCGATTGAAGCCGTTCCCAAAGGGCAGACCGAAGCCGCGAACGCTCTTGGCCTACATTATGTCTCCCGAATGAGGGACGTGGTTCTGCCACAGGCTTTGAAGATCTCGATGCCCGCGACTATCGGCTTTCTTGTGCAGCTCATTAAGGGGACGTCGCTTGCGGCGATCGTGGGCTTCATCGAGCTGACCCGCGCTGGCCAGATCATATCGAACCAGACCTACCGCCCGCTGCTCGTCTTCGGGATCGTCGGAATAATCTACTTCATGATTTGCTGGCCTCTCTCCCATGTCGGGAGCGGCCTCGAGAAACGGATGGCAAAAGCCGCCCGCTAAGCCTGCTTCAGGAGAAGCAAACAGCACAAGAGGAGGAAAGTGTAATGAATACCAATCGCAGGAAATTTCTCGGTCTAGCGCTGGCGACCGCTACCTTCGCCACCGTTGGCGCCGCGGCAGCCACCGCGGCATCTGTCGAGGAGATTAAGTCGAAGGGAACGCTCGTCGTGGGCATCCAAGGTGACAACGCGCCTTGGGGCTTTGTGAACTCGAGCGGCAAACAGGACGGCTTTGACGCCGACGTGGCGACGCTGTTCGCCAAGGAACTCGGCGTGAAGGTCCAGTTCCAACCGCTCGCGGTGGCCAACCGTATTCCCGCGCTGACGACCGGCAAGGTCGATATTCTCTTCGCCACGATGGCGATGACGGAAGAGCGCGCCAAGTCGATCCAGTACAGCAAGCCTTATGCGGCCAACACGATTTCGCTTTATGCCGCCAAAGCCGACGCCGTGAAATCGCCGGCCGACGTGGCTGGTTGGGAAATCGCCGTGCCGAAGTCCAGCTCGCAGGACAAGGCTGTAACCGACGCGGTCGGATCGACGGCCACCATTCGCCGCTTCGACGATGACGCGGCCACTATCCAGGCCCTGATTTCCGGACAGGTAAAGGCAGTGGGTGGCAATCAGTTCTACGGGCAGAGGCTGGATGCAGCCAGCGCCGGCACCTTTGAACGAAAGATCAACTTCCTGACGACTTACAACGGTGTGGGAACGCGACTCGGCGAGAAGGACTGGAACGAGACGGTCAACGCGTTCCTCGACAAGATCAAGGGCAACGGCGAACTCGCGGCCATCACCAAGAAATGGATGGCAATCGATCTTCCCACGTTCCCTGAATCCATCCCCAACATCCCGTTTACGGTCAAGTAAAGCATAAATGGAGGGCGCCGTGCTCAATTCCCCCAACGATCAATCGACCTTGATATCCCTTGATAAAGTGCAGAAATGGTACGGCTCCTTCCACGCGCTGAAGAACATCAGTCTGTCGGTTCGCAAGGGAGAAAAGATCGTCCTTTGCGGACCGTCCGGTTCCGGCAAGTCCACCTTGATCCGTTGCATCAACGCTCTTGAATTGATTCAGGACGGCAAGATCGTGGTGGAAGGTCAACTGCTGGATGGCACCACCAAGGCGGTCGACGCCATCAGGCGTGAAGTCGGGATGGTTTTCCAGAACTTCAATCTGTTCCCGCACATGACCGTCCTGCAAAATTGCGCGCTTGCACCCATGAGAGTGCGGGGCGCAAGCCGTGCCGACGCAGAGAAGTTGGCGCGAAAGTATCTCGAGCGCGTTCGCATCCTCGATCAGGCGGAAAAGTATCCAGCACAACTCAGCGGCGGACAGCAGCAGCGCGTCGCCATTGCGCGCGCCCTGTGCATGGAGCCGAAAGCGATGCTTTTCGACGAGCCCACGTCCGCCTTGGATCCCGAAATGGTCAAAGAGGTTCTCGACACCATGATCGGCCTCGCAAGAGACGGCATGACGATGATCTGCGTGACCCATGAAATGGGCTTCGCCCGGCAAGTCGCTGACAGGGTCATCTTCATGGCTTCCGGAGAGATCATCGAGGAGGCGGAGCCCGAAACCTTCTTCAAGAACCCCAAGCATGACCGGACGAAGGCATTTCTCGGCGAAATCCTCGCGCATCACTGATCGGGCAGAGACATGGACAAGAACAAGTACCTGGTGGGCCTCATCGGCGCCGACATCCAGATGTCAAAGTCGCCGGCGCTCCATGAAACGGAAGGACGCCATCTGGGACTTGATTACGAGTACGAGCTCGTGGATCTGGCAACGCGCGGTTTGCCTCCTTCCGCGCTGCCAGATCTTCTGAACGAACTGGAAAGCCGCGGCTTTGCGGGAACCAACATCACCCACCCATGCAAACAGACCGTGCTGGCTCACCTGACGCGCCTGTCCGAAGATGCTGAGATGCTTGGAGCCGTAAACACGGTTGTGCTTCAGAATGGCGAGCGGATCGGACACAACACCGACTGGTATGGCTTCTACAAGAATTTCGAGCGCGGCTTGCCCGGCGTCGCGACGGCTCATGCTGTTCTGCTTGGGGCAGGTGGTGCTGGGGTGGCCGTCGCGCACGCTGCCGTGAAGGTCGGCATAGAAAAGCTCTCGATCTTTGATCAGGACGAGCGCCGCGCCTCCACTCTCGCCGATCAACTCAACGAGAGATTTTCAGGGGAGGTCGCAAGGCCGGTCAGAGACGTCGGTGCGGCGCTCGCCACCGCAGACGGCCTTATCCACGCCACGCCGACTGGTATGCGAAGCCATCCGGGGCTTCCGATAGATCCCGATTGGATACAGCATCATCACTGGGTCGCGGATATTGTCTATATGCCGTTGGTGACCGAGCTTCTTGCGTTGGCAAAGCGGAAGGGCTGCCGAACGCTCGCAGGCGGAGGAATGACCGTGTTTCAAGCGGCCGCAGCCTTCGAGCTTTTCACACGCCTGTCGCCCGACACGGAACGAATGTCGCGCCATTTCGACGAGTTATGCCGAGCGACAGATTGATCGGGGGACTACTCCATGCCGCATATCATCATCGACTACAGCCGAGGCGCCGATGAACGCGTCGCCATCGACGAGTTGACCCGCGCTGTTCATCGCCGAGTCCGCGACGGAGGGTTGGTCAAACCAACCGTAGTCCGCACGTTCGCTAGAGAAGCCACCGTCTCCTGCGTCGGCGACGAGCATCCCGACAATCACTTTGTGCAGATAATTGTACGCATGGCTCCAGGCCGTTCTCCGGAGGTCAAACGAGAGCTGCTGAAATCAATACTCGAAGCTGCGCGTGACGTTGCAGCCTCCGCACTGGAAACCGGCCGGCTCGGCCTCCGCGTAGATCTCTACGAATCCGACCCAAACTTCGCGTTTCAGGACATAGCCTTCGCCTGATCCCGGCAACGCCCAACAAGGACAAATGCAATGAGCCTCATCTACGTTCTCAACGGACCAAACCTAAACCTCCTCGGCAAGCGCCAGCCACATATCTACGGGCACGAGACATTGGTTGACGTCGAGGCGGACTGCCGAAAGTTGGCGTCGGAGTTGGGTCACGAAATCCGTTTCCATCAAAGCAACCGCGAATACGAGATCATCGACTGGATCCACCAAGCGCGCGAGGACGGCGCTGGCATTGTCATCAACCCGGCCGCGTTCACTCACACTTCGCTCGCGATCCTCGATGCATTGAATACATTTGAGGGCCCAGTCATCGAGATCCATATCTCCAACGTTCACAAGCGCGAGAGTTTTCGTCACCACTCCTTCGTGTCCCACCGGGCCGACGGTGTCATCGCGGGTCTCGGCACCGAAGGCTATCAACTCGGCATCCGCAGAGTTGCGACCATGCTCAAGACTGAGAAGAAGGACTGATAGCAATGACGAACCGGGTCAAGCTGGCAGTCCTTGGCGCGGGGCTAATCGGCAAGCGTCATATCAAGCATGTAATAGAGGAGCCGACCGCAGAGCTGACGGCAGTCGTGGATCCCACGCCAGCCGGCCAAGCGATCGCAAGTGAGGCGGGTGTCAGGTGGTTCCCCAGCTTTGCCGACATGATGAATTCTCAGCGCCCCGACGGAGTCATCATCGCGACACCTAATCAGGTGCATGTACAAAATGGGTTGGAAGCCGTGGAGGCGGGCGTACCGGCGCTGATCGAAAAGCCGATCGCGGACGACATCGCTGCCGGTGAGAAGCTTGTGCAAATGGCTGAGGCCAAAGGCGTAGCGCTGCTGACGGGACATCACCGCCGGCATAATCCGATGATGCAGAAAGCGAAGGAGATCATCGATAGCGGGACGCTCGGTCGGATCCTGGTCGTGAATGCGATGTTCTGGCTGTTCAAGCCGGACGAGTACTTTGACATCTCCTGGCGGCGAGAGCGTGGAGCGGGGCCGGTCTTCCTCAACCTAATTCACGACATCGACAACCTCCGTTTCCTTTGCGGCGATATAAACGCCGTACAGGCGCGTGAATCCAACGCAGTGCGAAGCAACGCCGTCGAGGAAACCGCGGTTATCATCATCGAATTCAAAAGTGGTGTTCTCGGTACTGCTTCCGTATCCGATTCCGTTGTCGCGCCGTGGAGTTGGGAGATGACGACTGGAGAAAATCCCGCTTACCCGAAAACCGAAGAGACTTGCTACATGATCGGCGGAACACACGGATCTCTGGCCGTGCCGTCGCTAGAAATATGGAGCAATCCCGAAAAGCGAAGCTGGACCGAGGCATTGGAGCGCGACAGAGCCGCATTTGTAATGGAGGACCCTCTTGTCATGCAGATCCGTCAGCTCTGCACCGTCATTCGGGGCGAGGAAGCTCCTTTAGTTAGCGCTCGGGAAGGCTTGGAGACACTGAAAGTCATTGAGGCCGTCAAGCGGTCGGCCACGATGGGAGGACGCGTCGTCCTCTAACCCGGAGCGACAGAGGGGTGGGTTCGATTCCGTTCAACTGCTCGTCAGGGAGATCTTTTGCAGCGCGGGGATATTCTGGAGGTTCAGAGCGCCGCCATGCAGTCTTCGATGTGATAGCCAGCAATCGGAAACCAAGACGGTACCGTCCGCGTAGTGCTGCCGGTGTCGATTGCAACAAGAGTGTAGGCACTGGACCCAATAACCGCCGCCGCAAACGCTGGCATTCCGTGGCTCGATGCCCGCCGCATCGCTGGCGGAAGCGTTACCCGCATACGCGCCCGGCCTGGCGCGGAGGTCAAGATCGAGATTTCGCCTGTTGACCGGGACGTTGTCCACGATGCCGGTTTGCTTACGTTACCACCAGCTCCGGTTCGAAAGCCCGCACAGGAGCTTCTCAAGCTGCGCAATTTCGGTAGAGGAAACCATATGCGACCTGTCCGGCAGAATGTCGCAATGGAGCCGCGCCCGCGCTCGGGCCAGCGCCGCAGCAGTCTGGGCGAAGGCATCGACAGGGATCCAAGGGTCCTTGTCCGAGCCGGTCAGATAGACCGGCAACCGGTCGAGGTCGGCGAAGGGGCGGTCGCAATCGGGCGTTCCTACGCGGCAACCGGTCAGGCTTGCCAGAGCGCCGTTCCACGGGCCGTGCCGCATCGCATATTCGACTGCAAGGCATGCGCCCTGGCTGAAGCCGCCGATGACGAGCGGCTTCGGGTGATTGTTCGAGCCGGAAAGATCGCCGATCAATTTCCTGACATGAGCGATCGCCTGCTCAAGCTGTTGCCGGGTGCGATCCGTCAGCACGTCGGTCGCGCGCGCGTCATACCAGCTGTTGCCGCGCGCTCGCGGCAGCAGGAAGGCAACGCCGGGCACCTTGAGCTTCGAGATCACCTGCTCCTGGATATCCTCGGGCGACTGGGTACGCCCGTGGATGAAGATGCAGTGCACTAGGGCCTCCCCGGGGTTCGCACCGAGGAAGAGCGGCGTGTCGTGGGTCGACATGATACCGGGCTCAGAATGTTGCGGGTTCGAGACCTGCGATCAGCTCCTGCCGGCGATCTTCGAACCACGGCGGGAAAACCAGCGTCGTGCCGATCTGGTCCGCCGGTTCGTCGAGCGCCCAGCCACCTTCGACCGACCAGGCGATCTCGAACAAGGCGCCGCCGGGCGAGCGGACATAGCAGGACTTGAAGTAGTTGCGGTCCTTCTGGTCCGAGACGTCGGTGAAGCCGAGGCCCTCGATATGTGCCTTGAGCTTGAGCTGGTTTTCCTCGTTGCCGGTGTTGAGGGCGAGGTGATGGATCGTGCCGCCGGCCAGTGTCCAGGTGCCTTGCGGGCCGGTCGGCTCGTGCAGTACCTCGACCATGCTGCTCGGCCCGCCGGCATTCGGCACGGAGAACATCAGGCCTTCGTCGCTGTCGGCTTCCTTTTTCATCGACATGCCGACGCCGAGGAAGTCGTCCATTGCGGTACGGTCGAAGACGGCGATGGCCGCACCATAGATGCCCTTTATGCCGTGGGCGGCACTCACGCCCTGCGCCTCATTGACGATCGACGGACGATTGTCGGCCGGGCTTTCGACCAATTCATGCGGAATGCCGCAGGGATGTTTGAAAGCGACACGGGTGATGCCGAAGCGCGAAATCTTGGCGGCCTCGACGCCCTTGCCGTTTAGCCGGTCGATCCAATAGTCGGCCGAACCGACAGGAATGGCCTGCTGGATGATCTTCGACTGATTGGTGCCGCGCTTGCCGAAGACGGCCGGCTTGCGGAAGGGGAAGGTGGTTATGATGGTCGAGGCATCGCCGTTTCGCGAGCCATAATAGAGATGATAGACGGGGATCGTGCCGTCAAACAGGACCGTGCGCTTGACCGAATAGAGCCCGAGCACCTTGGTGTAGAAGTCGTAATCCTCCTGCACGCCATCGGTGCAGAGCGTCAGATGATGATAGCCGCTGACAAGAGCCATGTCGTCCTCCTCCAAAGACATTGCCAATTCCGGATACGGTTCCTCAGCCGTCGTCATCCGAAACCACGGCGCGGTCTGCATGTTGCAGACATCCCGTGATAGCCCTGACTATAGCCAATTTACCCTCCCTCTGATTGACATTGTTCATGCAAGCTATAGCAATTTGCTATGAAGATCGTGGAAGCTCACCTTGTCCAACTCGCCGCCGTGATCGAGACCGGCGGTGTTACCGAAGCGGCCGCCATGCTGGGCATGACCCAGTCGGCGGTGTCGCGCACCATCTCGATCCTGGAAAAGCGCATCGGCGAGCCGCTCTTCGTCTCCGGCCGGCGGCCGATGCAGCCCACGCCGCTCGGCGAACAGCTCGGCCAGCAGGGCAAGGCCATCCTGGCATCGTCGCGTAAGGCGATGGAGATCATCCGCAGCTTCAAGTCTGGCTCGTCGGGACGCGTGCGGATCGGCGGGGTGCCCTTCTTCATGGATGCGGTGGTGTCGCCGATGATCGCCTCGTTCCAGCGCGGCGAGCCGGGCATTATGGTGCACCAGTCCTATGGCAACTATCCCGATCTCGTCGCCGAACTGGATTCCGGCCAGATCGACCTCGCGGTGACCCCGACCGGGTCGGTGGATCTGCGCGCCGATCTGCATTTCGAGCCGATTCTGACGGCGCGCAACGTGCTCACGTGTGGCGCCGGCCATCCGCTGGTCCGCAAGCGCAATCTCGTAACCGAGGACATCGTCAGTTACCCCTGGATCGCGCCGCTGCCGGGTTCTCCGCTGGTGCTCGACCTGCACAATATTCTGCTGACGCTGGGGCTGGCGGAAGTGTCGCTGCGCTATGCCGGCGGGTCGCTGTTGAGCGTCGTCAATTACCTCGCAGGCACCGATGCGCTGGCCATTCTGCCGCATTCCGTCGTTCATGCTTTCCGCGGTGAGAACAAGATCAGCATCATCCCGCTCGATATTCCCCAGCCCGAGCGCGTACTCGGCGTCATGACACGCAAGAAGCCCTATTCGAACCCGGCCGGCCGCAAGTTTCTCGGCCATATGCGCCGGGAGTTTGCAGAACTCCGGCGTGCAGTCGAGAAACATGAAAAGACGATCCAGTGGGTGCAGGGACCGTTCATGGGTGAACGCGAGCGTATCTCGTCTGCCGACTGATACTGCGATGAAATCGCTCAGAAGAGGATGCCATGCCGCATCCTCTCCTATTGTTATAATTAGGCCTCTGTCAGGTGCGGCTTCGCGCCAGCACGAAGTCGTGCGTCACATCCCAGAAATCACCGCCGAATTCGTAAGCTTTCGCGCGCACCGGATCATTCACCCGGTTGAACTTCGCCAGCAGGCTTTCCTTGACGCCGAAAACGGCGTCAGATTGGATGTAGGGATCGTTGGGATCGAAAATATGCGTCGTCAGCGTCTCGAAACCGTCGGCGCTGATGATGTAGTGCAGATGCGCCGGGCGGTAGGGGTGGCGGCCGAGATGGCCGAGCAATTGCCCGACGGGGCCATCGTCCGGTATAGGGTAATATTTCGGTTTCACGGCGCGGAACCAATAATGTCCATCCGGGCCGGTCCGGAAGATGCCGCGCAGATTGAAGTCGGGCTGGATGCCCTTCTGCTGCACGTCGTAGAAGCCTTCGTCATTGGCTTGCCAGACGTCGATGACGGCATTGGCAATCGGCTTGCCCTCGGTGTCGAGGATGCGGCCCTCGATGACCATGTCCTCGCCCTTGCTGTCGAGGCAGATATTGCTGCCCATCGGCAACTCCGGGGCGTCGGCGACGTGGAAGGGGCCGAGCACCGTGCTTTCGGATGCGCCCGAGGGCTTGCGGTTGTTGATCGCATCGACCAGCATCGACACGCCAAGCACGTCGGACAGCAGGATGAACTCCTGACGCCATTCGTTGCACATCTGGCCGGTGCGGGTGAGGAAGAGGATGGCCTGCATCCATTCGTCCTGCGTCGGCTCCAGTTCCTTCACTGCCTCATGCAGCTTGCGGGTAATGACTTCCATCACCTGCTTCAGCCGCTCGTCCTTGGCGCCGGCATTGCGGCCGGTCACGACCTCGACGGAGTTTTCCTCGGTGAAATAGCCCTTCTCATGTGCTTCCATCATCGCCTCACCGATCCAGAATTGTTGTCAACACGCGGCGCAATTCGGCTGCGGGGTCAGCCGCCAGCCCCTCGGAGCGCCATGCAACGTGGTGGTCCGGCCGCACCAGGATGGCCCCTGCATCGCCCACTTCGCTGGCACGTGCCCAGTCGCCGTAATGATCCTGCCATGTCTGCCGTGGCCCGATGACATGGGTTGCGAGCGGAAGGCCGAGTTCCGCCGACAAGGTCTCGACCGCATCGACCCAGGCCCGGCCGCCGATACCGGTTAGGAGGGTGAACTTGCCGTGACCGCAGAGGTCGAGCGTGGAGGTCTTCCGGTTGCCCTTGCCGAACAGCCAGGCATGCGGCAGGCGTGCGCCGGGCCAGGTCGTCTGTTCGAAATGCAGTTCCGGGTCTTTCGTGAATGCGGGCTCGGGCTGAGCATCGGTCGCAACCGCCGAAGATTTATAGCGGTGGTTCATCTCCACGCCATGGGCGTCGAATTCATAGACCTTGAAGGCGATCGCCTCGCGCAGCGCCGCACGCTGGCTCTCGGCGGCCTTACTATCGTCGCAGCGGCGATCCATGTTTTCCTGCATCTTTACCGGGTCGATGGAATCGAGCAGGCCAAGTGCTCCGAAGATCGGGCCGAATTCCTCGATCGACTGGTTGGCGCGGGTGACGATCTGCTTGGCGATCGGCGCGCGCTCCTCGGTATAGGTTTCGAGCAGGCCGGCGCCGGCCTGGCCCTTGATGACCATGGCGAGCTTCCATGCCAGGTTGAAGCCATCCTGGATCGAGGTGTTGGAGCCGAGCCCGTTCGACGGCGGATGGCGGTGGATCGCATCGCCCATGCAGAAGACCCGGCCCCTTTGTGTGCGGGTGGCGTAACAGTTGTTGACCGTCCAGGTCGAGACGGAGGTGACCTCGATGTCGATATCGGGATCGCCGATCAGGTCGCGGGCCACGCCTTCGGCAAAAGCGTTATCGACCTCAGGCACGCCCTGGCTGATGTCATAGCCCCAATTGATCAGCCACTCGTTCCATGGCCGGATCATTCGCACCAGGCCCATGCCGATGCCGCCGACATTGGAGCCCGGCTGCAGCACCCAGTAGAGGACCGAGGGGCGGTGGGCGACGTAGCGGGTGAGGTCGGCCTTGAACAGGATGTTCATCGAACCGGCCACGCCCATCTTGCCCTCGAACGGCAGGCCGAGATGCTGCGCCACCAGCGAATTGCCGCCATCGGCACCGACCAGGTATTTCGAGCGGATGGCGAAATCCTTGCCGGTCAGGCGGTCCCGGCAGATCGTCGTCACGCCCTCGGTATCCTGCACATGGCTGACATATTCCGTGGACATCCGCGCCTGCGTCCCGCGCGCGCAGGCAGTCTTGAACAGTAGCGGCTCCATGAAGGTTTGCGGCAGGTCATTCATCTCGGTGGGCGAGGAGAGTAGATGCTCGGCCTTGGACTTCGGGTGGGTGCCCCAGGTCTTGAGACGGCCGAGTTCCTCGCCGGCGAGCGAGGTGCAGAACACGTTCTCGCCCATGATTTCCTGCGGGCTGCAATGGAGATAGGCTTCCGCTTCGACCTCCTGGCCCAGGTCGCGCAGTACTTCCATCGTGCGCTGGTTGGTGATGTGGGCGCGCGGTGTGTTGGCGAGCCAGCGATAACGGTTGATCGCCATGTTCTCGATGCCGTAGGTGGCGAGCAGGGCCGCAGTCGCCGAGCCCGCCGGGCCGGTTCCAATGATCAGGACGTCGGTTTCGATATCGGCCATCAATCACTCCCTTTGATGTCTTTGGTTTTGGGCTGGCCCGCCAGGATGCGGCGGACGGGAAAGAGCTGGATTCCGGTGCGGTCGGCGAACAGGCCCCAGAGGCCGCGCGGCGCAAACAGCATGATCAGGATGCCGATCAGACCGAGAATCAGGAGGTACCAGGAACCGTAGTCGGCCAGCAGGCTCTGCAGGATGTAGAACACGATCACCCCGATAATCGGCCCCTCGATCGTACCGATACCGCCGATGACCGCGATGAAGATCACATAGGCCGTCCAGTCCGGAACGGAGAAGGCCGCATCCGGCGAGATGCGCGCCTTCTGCACATAGATCAGCGCGCCGGTGAGGCCTGTCGCCAGCGCCGCGACGAGATAGACGAAGGATTTTGTCCAGAGAGGATCGACGCCGACCGAGCGCGCCGCCTCGCGGTTGTCGCGCACCGCGGCGAGACCCAGGCCCTGCTTCGAGCGCAGCAGCTTGTAGATCGAACCGATCGTCACGACGGCCAAAAGCAGCGCAAGCCAGTAGCAGACGATATCGGTGGCCTGTGGGCCGCGTACGCCGAGCAGGTCCGCGACGAAGCGCACGCCGAACATGTCGCGGGTCGCGCCTGACGGCAGCGAGGTGCCGGTTCCGCCACCCAGCGCCTTCCACTGCGCGAGCGACAGTCGCACGATCTCGGCGATGACCCAGGTGCCGATAGCGAAATAGGCGCCCTGCAGGCGGAAGACGAAGAAGGCCGTGGGCACAGACAGCGCCAGCGCTGCCAGCCCGCCGAGCATGATGGCTGCCATCGGATCCATTCCGAGCAGGCTGACGCCTGCAAACATCGCATAGGCGCCGAAACCGACAAAGGCCTGCTGGCCGACGGAGACCAGGCCCGCATAGCCGGCGAGCAGGTTCCAGCACTGTGCCAGCACCAGCATGGTCAGGATGAAGAACAGATCCTGGACCACCGAGCGCGAGACGAAGAGGGGTGCTGCGACGGCGAGTGCCACAATGGCAAGGATCACCAGCATGGATGCGGAGGAACCGCGCGTGTGCGCCGAGACGGTCCAGCAGGAGGAAAGGTGATCGCTCATATCAATCCACCGCCCGTGGGAAAAGGCCGCGCGGCCTGACGACCAGCACCAGCAGGAAAGCGATATGGCCCGCCAGGATCTGCCATTCCGGATTGATCGCGGCGCCCACGGTCTGCGCCACGCCGATGATGATACCGCCGGCCAGCGTCCCCCAGAAGGAGCCGAGCCCGCCGAGGATCACGGCCTCGAAGGCATAGATCAGCCGTGCAGGTCCCATGGTCGGATCGAAATTGGCGCGTGTACCGAGATAGAGTGCCGCGATCGTCACCACCATCATGGCAAGCCCGGTGGCGGTGGCGAATATGCGCTCGGCGCGGATGCCCATCAGGCCCGCCGTCGCACTGTCGTCCGATGTGGCGCGGAAGGCCCGGCCGAGCGAAGTGCGGTAGAAGACGAGGTTGAGCGCGATGATGACGCCCACCGCGGACAAAAAGGTGAGGAGAGGCATGGTGCCGATGCTGACGGGACCGATCTTGAGCGAGGCCGTTTCCAGTGTGCCCGCGGAAATCCTGCGGCTGTCGGCCGAAAAGCCCTCGAGCAGACCGTTCTGGATCACGACCGAAAGGCCGAAGGTCACAAGCAGGGGAGGTAGTATATCGTTGCCGAGTGTCCGGTTGAGCACGAGGAATTGCAGTGCCCAGCCGAGAGCGAACATCACGGGCAGCGCGACCGCGGCAGCGATGAAGGGATTGAGGCCGAGTGCCGAAACCAGCAGCAGGATCAGGAAGGCGGCGAGCACGATCAGATCGCCATGGGCGAGATTGACGAGCCGCATAATGCCGAAGACGAGGCTGAGCCCGGCCGCGAAAAGTGCGTAAAGGCCGCCGAGCAAAATGCCCTGAATGATCGTATCGAGCCAGTTCATCGCGCATGCGCTCCGAAATAGGCGGCATGGATATTCTCGCGGCTCAGCGTTTCCGGCGTGCCCGTCAGCGTCACCCGTCCCTCCATCATGCAGTAGACCCGGTCGGCCACTTTCAGCGCCTGGCCGATATCCTGTTCGATGATGACAATCGAAGCGCCCGTCGCGCGGATTTTCGGGAAGGCGGCGTAGATGTCCCTGACCACCACGGGCGCGAGCCCGAGGCTTACCTCGTCGCAGAGCAGCACGCGCGGATTGGACATCAGTGCGCGGCCGATCGCGACCATCTGCTGCTGTCCGCCCGAGAGTGTGGTGCCGGGATGGTGGCGCCGCTCCTTCAGCACGGGAAAGAGATCGTAGATGGTGTCGAGCGACCACGCACCGTTGCCGACCCGGCCATATTTGCCGATCAGCAGGTTCTCCTCGACGGAAAGGGAAGGAAAGAGCCGACGGCCTTCCGGCACCATGGCGATGCCGAGTTGCAGGACATCCGGAGCGGCCAGGGCGCCGATGTCCCGGGCATCGAACCGGATATGTGCGGGGACATTGCGGATCAGGCCGGAGATCGATCGCAGGAGGGTCGACTTGCCGGCGCCGTTGGAGCCGATCACGGCGATCGTCTCACCTTCATTCAAGGCGATATCGACGCCGAACAACGCCTGGAAATCGCCATAGAAGGCCGTCAGGCCATGTGTCTCGAGCAACGCCATCAGACATCGATCCCGAGATAGATTTCACGCACCTCCTTGGATGCCATGATCGTGTCGGGATCACCGTCACCGATTACCCGGCCGAAATGCAAAACGACGAGCCGGCTGACGACCGAATTGAGGGCATGCAGCACGTGCTCGACCCAGATGATGGAAACGCCGCGCCGATGGATGGCACGGATCGTTTCCACCAGTTCCTGGCATTCTGCCTCCGTCAATCCACCGGCAATTTCGTCAAGCAGCAGGACCTTCGGGTCGGTCGCGAGCGCGCGGGCGAGCTCCAGGCGCTTGCGCTGCAGGAGCCCCAGGCTTCCGGCGAGCTGGTTCGCCTTAAGATAAAGCCCTGTCTCGACGAGAATATCGGCGCAGCGGTCGCCGACCTCTCGCTCGCTCTTGCGCGACCCGAAGGCACCGGCGACCAGCAGGTTTTCGAACACCGTCAGCTTTTCGAAGGGCTGCGGGATCTGGAACGTCCGGCCGATACCGGCGAGGCAGCGCGCCATCGGCGGCTGTCGCGTCACGTCCCTGCCGTCGAACTCAATGGTCCCGGCATCAACGCGGATGTTGCCGGTGATGAGGTTGAACAGCGTCGACTTACCGGCGCCGTTCGGCCCGATTACGCCGAGCGCCTCGCCCGTCTCCAGTGCAAACGAAATCTGGTCGGCGACCTTCAGGGCGCCGAAGCTTTTAAATACATGGTCAAGGGCGAGTATCGGCATGGCTCAGCCGATCGCTTCCATCCTGCCGCCGGTCGGAATGTTCGGCGCGGTCTGGTTGTCGACGATGACAAGATCGTAGCCGCCGCCGTCCCTGAGACGCCACTGACCGCCGACCAGCGGCGTCTTGGCGATGTTCCTGGCCGCAAAGGGCGGCACATTGGCACCGTCCCAGGCCACCTTGCCGACGATTGTCTCGATGTTCGAGGCAGCGATGGCGGCGATGACCGCCTCGCTGTCGGTCGGGTCTGCACGTTTCATGACGTCGAGGCCGACCTCGAACAGCGCATGAACGAAGCCTATGGGCTGGGTCCAGGGCCGGCCGGTGACAGCGGTGAAACCTTCAGCGAGTTCACGGGCGCTCTGGCCGGTCAGCGACGACTTGAAAGGATGGCTCGCCGACCACCAGACTTCGCAGGAAAGGTTGTGTCCGGTCTTGCCGAGCGCCTCGACCGCCTGTGGGAACAGGATCGCCTTGCCGATGGAAGCGACCTTGGGCTTGAAGCCCTGTTGCTGCGCCTGATTCCAGAAAGTGGTGAAATCCGGCGGGATCATCACGCCGGTGATGAGGTCGCTGCCGTCCGACTTGAAGGCGTTGATCTGTGCGGAAAAATCGTCGGTCAGGTTCTGGTATCGGCCCGGATCCTTCAGCGTATAACCGAGCTTCTCCAGAACTGGCGGAAAGCCTACAGCCTTGTCGCCCCAGGCATTGCCGTCGCCATCGTTGGGAAACAGGCCGCCAACCTTCTTGTTGGTCTCGAGCTGGCCCCACATGTTGGTGTAGACCGCGATGACGTCTTCCAGTCCCCAGAAGAAGTGGAAGGCGCTGTTGAAGGGTTTCCAGGATGTGGGATCGCCGGGATTTGCCTGCTGGCCGATGAACCAGGGCTGCCAGGGGGCCGCGGTCGAAATGCAAGGCACGTCCTCTGCCTCGCAGACAGTGGCCACAGGATTGGTCGTCTCCGGCGTCGATGCCACGAGGACGAGATTGACCTCGTCGCTGACGATCAGCTCCTTGGCGACTTCGGCGGCGCGGTTCGGATTGGACTGACTGTCCTTTACCACGACTTCGTAATTCAGGCCGGCCGCCTTGGTGGCGGCCATGAAACCGTCGATGATGAACTTGTCGGCCTCGGCGAACGCGGCCAGCGGACCGGTCTGGGGGCTGACATAGCCGAATTTGATCGGAGTGCCCCTGGCGATCGCCGGCATGGCGAGGCCGGATGTTGCCGCCAAGGCTCCCGTGGCGGCTGCGGACTTCAGCAATTCACGTCTCGTAATCATATGCCTTCTTCCTCCCAAAAGAATTCAATATGGCGGTCGTGTTCCCTTCCAGGCGTCCTGCAACAAGGCGCGGATCGATGTGCGGTCGATCGGTCGCGGATTGGAATAGGGGTTCTTGGTCGCGATGTCGGCCGCCCTATCGAGATCGGCCTCAGTGAGGCCAAAATCCCTGAGCGCCATCGGCGCGCCGATCGATTTCGCGAAGTCGCAAAGGGCCTGCCCGGGTGTCGTGCCACCGAAAATGTCGCAGATCGGCGTCATCAGGTCCGGCACGGCCGACGCGTTGAAACCGATTGTATGCGGCAGCATGATGGAGTGGGTCTCGGCATGCGGCGTGTCGAAGCTGCCTCCCAGAGTATGGCAGATCTTGTGATGCAGCGACATCGAGATCTGGCCGAGCACGGTGCCGCAGAGCCATGCGCCGTAGAGCGCCTTTCCGCGAGCGGCACCGTCGCGCGGATTGCCGATAAGGATGGGCAACGCGTCTCTGAGCGCGCGAATGCCATCGATGCTCATCATCGTCGTGATGGGATTGCGATCGGGCGCATAGAGCCCTTCGGCAGCATGGGCAATCGCATTCAGGCCGCTGGTGACGCTCATGCCGACCGGCAGGCCGAGCGTGAGTTGCGGATCATAGATCACGACTTCCGGTGTGACCTTCGGGCTGCGCAGCGTGGTTTTGGCGCCGTTTTCCGTCTGGCCGAGGATCGGCGTGACTTCAGAGCCGGCATAGGTCGTGGGCACGACGATCTGCTGGATATCGGTGCGATAGGCCATGGCCTTTCCAAGCCCGGTCGTCGAGCCGCCGCCGAGGGAGACGACGCAATCCGCGCCGAGCTCGGCCGCGCGCGCGACGGCGCGCTCCGTCACGTCGACCGGGGTATGCATGGTCGCTTCGGTGAAGGTGCCGACCGACAGCGTTCCGAGCCGTTTCGACATGGCTTGCGCATCGGATGCCTGGTGCGGCGTCGATAAGACGAGCGCGCGGCGGCAGTCCAGGGCCTCGACCCATTTGCCGACATCGGCACTCGTTCCACTGCCGAAGACGATGCGCGCCGCACTGCCCTGATAGGTGAAGGATAGCGTCATGTCGTGCCTCGCCCCTTCTTCGCCCTAACCATGGTGAAGGTGAAGTCGAGTGTCGAGGCATCCCCCTTGCCGGTCGGCTTGAATTCGCCGATCAACTCGTCCTTCACGCCGAACAGGGCGTCCCGGCCAAGATGCGGATCACTGCCGTCATAGACATGCGTGCTGATCGTCTCGAAGCCATCGGCCTTGATCAGGTAGTGGAGGTGGGCGGGACGGCGCATGGGAAAACCCAGCCTGCCCAGCAACTGGCCGACCGGGCCATCGCTCGGCACGGCATAGCCGCCCGGGCGAACGGTCTTGTAGCGGAAGCAACCCTGGTCGTCGGTCGTGAAGATGCCGCGCAGGTTGAATTCCGGCTGCTGGTCCGGCTGCTGATTCTCATAGAAGCCTTCGCTATTGGCCTGCCAGGTCTCGACCGTGGCGCCGGCGATCGGCTTGCCGTCGAGATCCTGCAGATGGCCGTTGACGGCAAGCGCCGAGCCGACGCCGTCGAGGGAAATATTGGCATTGAGCGCCAGCCGGGGCGCATCGGCTCGGTAGAAGGGGCCGCGCACGGTATTGGGCGTCGCGCCCTTTGGCCGATTTGTGTTGATTTCCTCAACGAGTGCGGTGACGCCCAGCAGATCGGAGAGCAACACCCATTCCTGCCTGCGGCCGTCGCTGGCATGGCCGACATCGGTCAGGAATTCCATCGCCCGCCGCCAATCCGCTTGCGACGGACGCGTCTCCCGGATGAGCGTGTGCAGATGCTCTATGAAAGGAACCATGAAGGCTTGCAAAGGGCCTTCGGCATGCCTGTCGAGCCGCTCGGCCACACGCTGCGCAGAGTTGCGCTCACTGAACGATATGTCTGGCATGACTCCTCCCATGACGAGAACCTAACAGGCCGGAATAGAATGCTTGATAATTTTTCCGGCGATTTATATTCGTTATTGTTATGAAGATAGATGAAAGGCATCTCGCGCAGCTCGCTGCGGTCGTTCAGGCAGGGGGTGTGACCGAGGGTGCGACGCTGCTCGGGCTCAGCCAGCCGGCCGTTTCGCGAACGCTTGCGCTGTTGGAAAAGCGTCTGGGCGAGCCGCTTTTCCTCAAGGGGCGACGGCCGCTGCAACCGACGCCGCTCGGCCGGGCGCTGGCCGATCACGGCCAGGCCATATTGACCTCCGCCCGCAAGGCATCGACCCTTGTCGAGGGATTTCGCCATGGCCGCACCGGGCTGGTGCGCGTCGGCGGTACGCCCTTCTTCATGGATGCTCTGATTGCCGGCATGATTGCCGGTTTCCAGAATTCCTCGCCAGACGTTCGCGTCGAGCAAAGCTACGGCTATCTTTCCGAGTTGCGCGCGGCCATTGTCGCCGACCGCATCGATCTCGCCATTTGCCCGATTGACATGCTCGAAGAAGGTTCGGGCTTGCATTTCCAGGAACTGCTGCCTGGCCGCAATGTCGTGGCCTGCCGCGTCACGCATCCGCTGCTGCTCAAGCGCAAGCTGATGGGTCCTGAACTGCTCGACTTTCCCTGGATCGCGCCGCCGCCCGGTAGTCCGTTGCTCGCTGATCTGCGCAGCCTGGTTCTGTCGCTCGGCGCCACCGAGACCAAGATCCGCTATGCCGGCGGATCGCTGACCAGCGCGATCAACTACATGAAGGAAAGCGACGCATTGACGATCCTGCCGCACAGCGTCGTCTTCGCCTATCGCAATGACAAGGCGATCACCGCGCTGCCGGTCAATATCCCCCACCCTGAACGGGCGCTGGGCCTGCTCAGGCGCTCGGGCGATCTCGGGGCACCGGCCATTGAGGCGTTTTCGGCACATCTTCGCAAGAGTTTCCAGAATCTGAGGCATCTCATCAAGCGCCACGAACAATCCGTGGTCTGGGGAATGTAATAGGGTAACCGGCGGCCATGCCGCCGGCATGGCTTCAGAAGGTGGCGGAATCGTCGGGCCACAGCAGCATAGGCGCCGAGACGGTGTCGACCACGGGACCCAGCGCGTGCCAGGCTCGGTTGGAATAGACCAGCGCCTCGGCCTGTCGTGTCACAAGCGCCCCGGATGATACGGCGGTCAGCTCCGCCGTCACCAGGCAGGCCCCCGACGTTTCCAGCCGGCCGCGCAGCTCGGCGCGAAACCAGAGTTCGACCTGCGGATAATAAGGCTCGCCGCTGTCGAGCCTTGACCAGCGCACGTCCGTCCCGAAGCGATCCTTGCCTGGTGTCGCGCAGAGCCGGGCGAGTTGCATGTCGGCACGGCGCACGAAATGCACGACGACGGATGCAGCGCGCTCGACCACCTTCCCACTCGAGGACGATGCCGAGAGCGAGAAGGCGACCATGGGTGGTGCGGCACTGATCGAGATCAGCGAACTCACGGTCATCGCCACCGGGCCTTCGGCGCCCTCCGCCGTAATGATGGCGACACCGGACGGATGGTGCCGGAAGGCTGCCACGAACGCCTCGGTGAGGCCGGAGCTGACGGCGGCGGTGCCCGTTTCAGGCGCCGCCACTTTATCCGGCATGCCTTTTGCCCGCGCGCTCATTTCTTCTCGATTAGGTCGTAGAACTGCCAGGTGCGGTCGCTCCACAGGCCGGCAATGTCGCGGCCAACGGCGGCGACGATGTTCGGGTTGATCGTGAAATGGTTCGAGGCCGTCAGCATCTCGCGATAGATCCGCTGCATGACGCCATAGCGCAACGAAGCCCCACCGAGCGAGCGATAGACGAAATGGCAGGCATCGACGCCCGCCTCATGCACTTCGGATTTGGCGAGATGCACCAGGCTGATCTGGCGCGTTGTCATGCGGTTGCCGGCCTCGATCGAGGCTTCGACGTCGCGCCAGACCTCAAACAGGAAGGCGCGGGCGGCCCGCACACGAGCCTCTGCCCGGCCGAAATCGTACCAGAACTTGTCGCTCTCGCCGAGCAGGCCGGCGCGGCCGGTCTTGGTCTTCGCGTATTTCGCGGCCTCATCGAGCATGCGGCGCGATGCGCCGATCGCCCAGCCGGAATGGCCAATGGCGGCAAGGCCCACCACGCCGAGGCTAAAGAACTCCTGCATGCGCTGCGGTTCGGCAGTCAGGATCGGGAACACCATGTCATCGGGAATGAAGACGTCATTGGCGGCATAGTCGATGCTGCCGGTGGCCTGCAGGCCAAGGACATTCCAATTGCCGAGCAGGTCGTGGTCGTCGACCGGCGCATGCGCGCAGAGCACGATCACGTCGCCCTTCTCGTCCTTGGCCGGCTGGCCGTTGCCGTCGTCGAGCAGGGCGGCGGTGTGGGTAAAGGTTGCGTGGTAGATACCGCTGGCATAGGACCACTTGCCGTTCAGGCGATAGCCGCCATCGACTTTCTTCAGCATGCCGGTCGGCGTACCCTGGCCGGAGAACCGGTTGTCGGTCTTGCCGCCGAACAGGCGGCCGATCGCAGTGTCGGGCAGGAAGGCCGCCGACATCGCGCCGATGCAGGCGTGTACCATCGATACCCAGCCGGCCGCGCCGCTGTGATAGGTGATCGCCTCGATGAGCTGCAGGCCCTGCGTCGGCGAGAGCTGTGCACCGCCGATGTCCTCGCCAGCGAAGATATGGCTCATGCGGATAGGCTTGAGCGCCTCGAAGGTCTCCTCGTTGAGGCGGCCGAGCTTCTCGTTCGCCTCGGAATTTTGATCGAGGATCGGGCCGATCTTGTCGACATGTGCCATGAGGGAGGCGAAGTCCGTCTTCGTGCCCCAGTAGCCAGATGCATGCTTGATAGGTGCGTTCATGATAATTCCTCCTTGATAGTCCTGGTCGTCGCAGATCGCCCCGGGGCGCTGCGCTCGGATTTCACGTGGCGAGGAAGTCGCCGATGGCTGTGACGGTTCGCGGATCTTCCTGCATGGCGAAATGGCCGACATCCTCGATGATCAGCGTCCGGGCATTGGGGATGGCCACCTGCCAGAGCGGCGCCTGCGAGGCGGGCAGCATGCGGTCCCTGTCGCCCCAGACGATCAGGGTCTCGTTGGGAATCCGGCTTAGCCAGCGGCCGAGATTCGGATGACCCATGCCATGTGCATTGAGAATGTTGCCCAGCGCCGGGCCTTCCTTCTCCCGGGCGGCCAGGAAACCCTCGGTCGAGGGACATTCCGAGCCGCCCGGGAAATAGCGGGCCGCGACCTCGACATTGTGGGCGAGATAGGCGGGAAACTGATCCGGCGGGATCTGGCTCAGATCGGCGCCGGGATGATCGGGATGATTGAGGCCGGCCGGCGCATTCAGCACCAGCTTGCCGAACCGCTCCCCGGCGACGGCGGCGATCTCGGCCGCCATCCAGCCGCCCATGGAGTGGCCGACCAGATGCGGACGCTCGAGGCCGAGCGCCTTGATGAGCCGGAGATTGTGGACCACCATATCCTGCATGCCGGAAATGTGCGGCGCCTCGGCACTCTCGCCGAAACCGGGATGGAAGGGCAGATAGATACGGAAGCGCTCGGCAAGACCGCGCGCCCACTCGTACCCCTCGATCGTCGCCGCGCCATGCAGCGCAAGCACGGCGGGACCGCCGCCGATCGCCTTCACGACCGTACGCACACCGTCGATGTCCTGCGTCAGGGTCTCGAATTCCATAGACTATCCTCCTCGACAATCGATCAGGCCGCATCAGCGGCGATCAGCACCTTGCATTGCGTCGTTCGGTGCCTCAGTCCTTCGAAGGCATCGGGCACGTCATTGAAGCCGATCCGGCCCGTGATCAGCGCCTGGGGGCGGTAGCGGCCGGGGCCAAGCGCAGAGAGCGCTGTCTCAAACTCGGCCATGTTGAAGAACACGGCGAAGATGAGCTGGATTTCCTTGGACAAGGCCGCGAAGGGATCCCAGTCGTCGCCGCCGACGCAGAGACCGACGCCGACCACCGTTCCGTGGGTGCGGACGAGCTGGCAGGCGAAATCGATCAGCCCGCGCTTGCCGACGCATTCGAAGACGATGTCGGGCGCTCCGCCGGTCTTGGCGCGGAATTCTTGCGCCAGTCCGGGGCCGGACATGGCAAAGCCGGTCGCGCCGATCGAGGCCGCACCTTCTTCCTGATGCCGGTTGATGTCGGCGACGATGACGTCGCGGGCGCCTTGACGTCGTGCCCAGAAGGCGACCAGCAGGCCGATCGGCCCAGCGCCGAGGATCAGCACGCGCTCGCCTGGCTTCAATCCCGACCGCATCACGCAATGCAGCGCCACGGCAACCGGTTCGGCCAGCGCGCCTTCTTCGATCGGAAGGTCATCGGGCAGGATCCGGCATTGGCGGGCGGTGACCGTGGTATATTCGGCATATCCGCCGCCGATCAGCCGCATTTCGGCGCACCAGGCAGGCTCGCCTTTTCTGCAATTGTCGCATGTGCCGCATCCGCGCATCGGCGCCACAGCCACCCGGTCACCCGGTTTGAGCTCGGAGACGCCGGTGCCGCATCGGACCACTTCGCCGGCAAATTCGTGGCCGAGCACGTCGTGACGATTGAGGCCGAAAGTCTTCGGGTCCTCGGTCATGTGCAGGTCGGAACCGCAGATGCCACAAGCAGCGATCCTGAGCATGACTTCATCGGAAGCCGGTTCCGGAACGGGGCGTTCGCCCAATTTCAGCGGCATTCCGACGCCGTCGAAAAGCACGGCCTTCATGTCCGATCCTCCATCAGCCTTCGTCGTGTCGGGAACCACGGGGCGTCGACGACCTTGCAGATCAGGCCCCAGATGCCGCCGCGCGCGAAAAGCGCCATGCAAAGAGTGAGCAGGCCGAGCACCACCATATAGGTCGCGCCGTACTGGCCGAACCAGCGTTCGGCGAAGAAGTAGACCAGTGCCCCGATCAGCACGCCTTCCAGCGATCCAAGGCCGCCGACCATGACGATGAAGATGGCGATGCTGGCCCAGTTCGGATCATAGGCGGAAGGTGGGGTGATGCGCAGCTGGGCCATGAAGTAGATGGCGCCCGCAAGACCCGTACCGACAGCCGCGGCGACCCAGATCAGGAAGCGCAGCCGGCCGACATTCACACCCTGGCTTGCCGCCGCGACCGGATTGTCACGCATGGCGATCAACGCCAGGCCGTAGCGCGAGCGTAGGAGCCAGTAAGGGCCGCCGACGGTAACGAGCAGCATCAGCGCACAGAGGAGCGAAACGCCGACGGCGCGTTCCATGGGCGAATAGCTGGTCATGACGCGCAGGCTCATTCCTGCCCCGCCGTTGACATAGCCGAAGACCGAAGTCGCAAGCCGCAGTACTTCGGCGACGACCCAGGTACCGATCGCGAAATAGGGGCCGTCGAGCCGATGCAGCAGACCATAGGTGGGAATGGCGAGCAGGGCCGGTGCGATCATCGCCAGCATGACGGCGACAAATGGATTGATGCCCCAGAGCTGCGCCATCACGAACATCATGTAGGCAGCCACGCCGACGAAGACCTGTTGGCCGACCGACACCAGTCCGGCATAGCCGGCAAGCAGGTTCCACATCTGGGCAACGGCGATGTAGCAGCAGAGCTCGACCACATCGCGGATCAGGCCCTGGCTTGCCCAGAGCGGCATCGAGGCGATGGTGAAGAGCGCGATGATGCCCAGCCCCGTAGCGATGACGCCGGAAACGGTCTGGCGCTGAACGCGGACCGGCGGAAGATCCGTGGTGCCGGCGGGGCCTTGTGCGGTTGCAAGCGCGTGGGTCACGGTCTCAGTCCTTTCCGAGAATGCCCTGCGGCCGCAGTGCGAGAATGAGCAGGAAGACGAGGTGGCCGGCGAGAATGCCGAAGCCGGGATCGATACGGAACCCGATCGACTGGCTGATGCCGAGCACCATGGCGCCGATGAAGGCGCCCCAGATCGAGCCCATGCCGCCGATGATGACGGCCTCGAAGGCATAGATCAGCTGAAAGGCACCATCGGTCGGCGACACCGTCGAACGCATCGACTGAAAGACGGCGGCGAAGCCCAGGATGCCGACGGCAAGTGCCGTCGCGCCGGCATAGACGGCTTTCGGATCGATACCGGTCATCGCTGCGGCCTCGACATCGGCGGAGGCCGCGCGCAGCGAACGCCCGAAACGCGTATATTGCATCGTGGTTGCAAGAGCCGCCGTCAGCGCAGTGGCCGTAGCGAGCACGATCACGGGCAGCACCCCGACGAAGAGCGGTCCGAGCTGGAAGGAGGCCTGGGCAAGGCCGCCGCTCTGCAGCGAGCGCGTATCCGCCGACCAGACCTGCAGCATTGCGTTCTGCAGCGCGATCGACAGGCCGAAGGTGGCGATCAGAGACGGCAACGGGTCGGCGCCGACGACGTGGTTGAGGATCAGTCGCTGGAGGATGACACCGATGATGCCGCCGAGCGCGACGAGGACTACCAGCACCGACCAAGGGCCGAGGCCGAAGGTCGAGGCGAGGCTGATGCCGACCAGCGCCAGCAGGATCATCAGATCGCCGTGAGTGATGTTGACGACACGCATGACCCCGAACATCAGCGCCATGCCGAGTGCATATTGTGCATAGAGGCCGCCGAGAAGAATGCCCTGGACCAGTCCGTCAAGCCACTGCATGGGATGCTCCGAAGTAGGCTTCGCCGATCGCCTCGCGGGACATGTCCGCCGAGCGGCCGGTCAGCGTGACGCGGCCCTCCAGCATGCAATAGAGCCGATCGGAGGCGGACTTGGCGAGGCCGACATCCTGTTCGACCAGCACGATGGCCGTGCCGTTTCCTGAAATCGACGGGATGGATTGGTAGATTTCCTTGATCACCTTCGGTGCCAGGCCGAGGCTGATCTCGTCGCAGAGCAGCAGCCGCGGCTGGTTGAGCAGCGCCCGGCCGATTGCCACCATCTGCTGCTGGCCGCCGGAAAGCGACTGGACCGGTGCCGCCTGCTTTTCCTTAAGGATCGGAAACAGCGCATAGATGCGCTCGATCGTCCAGGCATCGCCGCGGCCTGGCGCGGCATGATCGACGGCCACGCGCAGGTTGTCGAGCACGGACATGCCGGCAAACAGGCGGCGGCCTTCGGGTACGATCGCCACACCGTCGGCCACCATGTGGTGCGGCCGGCTGCCGCCGACCGCCCGGCCGTCAAGGCGCACCATGTCAGGCGCGACCTTGATCAGGCCCATGATCGACTTCAACAGCGTCGATTTGCCGGCACCGTTGGCGCCGATCAGGGCGACGACCTCGCCCTCTGCGATTTCGAGATCAATGCCGTAAAGCGCCTGAAAGTCGCCGTAGCGGGCCTTGAGATCGTGGGTGGAAAGAAGCGTCTTTCCCGTCATGCCTCGACCCCCATATAGACGCGCCGGACTTCCGGGTTCTTGATGACATCGTTCGGCAAGCCCTCCGCGATCTTTTTGCCGAAGTTCAGCACCATGATCCGGTCGGCCACGGCCAGCAGGGCATGCAGGACATGCTCGATCCAGACGATGGTGACGCCGCGGTCGCGGATGCGGTGGATCAGTTGCACGAGCGCCTTGCCTTCTTCGTCGGTCAGTCCGCCGGCAATTTCGTCGAGCAGCAGCAGGCTCGGGCTCGAGGCCATCGCGCGGGCCAGTTCCAGCCGCTTGCGGTCGAGCAGCGTCAGCGACCCGGCTGAGCGGTTGGCCTTGTCGGCCAGTTCGCAATCGCGCAGAATCTGCGCGCAGAGTGCATAGCTCTGGGCTTCGGTGCGCCCGCCGCCGAAGGTGGCGGCCACGAGCAGGTTTTCGAAAGTCGACATGCCGACATACGGCCGGGGGATCTGGTAGGTGCGGCCGATACCGATCTTGCAGCGCGAATAGGGCGGTTGGCCGACAAGTCGCTCGCCGGCAAAGTCGAGTTCGCCGGCATCGTTTCGCAAGTCGCCGCTGATCAGGTTGAACAGCGTGGTCTTGCCCGCCCCGTTCGGACCGAGGATTCCCAGCACCTCGCCGCGCCGGACATCGAAGCTGATGTCATGCAGGACGCGGAGCGCGCCAAAGGATTTGCTCAATCCCCTCGCTTTTAGCAATACGCCGTCCAATCGATCCTCCGCTCCGGGCAGCGGCGCGTTCACGCCGCCCGCCTGGTCTTTAAGCATTCGGGATAGGTCTGCGGGTTGCGGGCGGGCTCGCCGCCCGGCCGCAACGCCCAAGGCGCCCGGGTTCAAGCGGCCCAGGGGATTACCTTCATCTTCTGCTCGGGTTCGAACAGCTTGTTGACGGTATTGTCGACGATCTTCAGGTCGTAGGGCCACGTCCCGCCCTTGACCCATTGGCCGCCGAAAATCGGCGTCGTCGAGACATTCTTGTGCGGACCACTGGAGAAATCGACCTTGCCGATCAGGGTCTCGATCTTGGTCTTGACCATGGCGTCGCGGATCGAGGTGCGGTCGAGCGGATTGGAGGCGCGCTTGAGGATGTCGAGGGCCACTTCCCAGATCGCGTGACTATAGCCGAGCGGCTGCGTCCACTGCTTCTTGGTCTCGTTCTCCCACTGATCCGCGATCTCCCGGCTCACCTGGCCCGTCAGCGCCGACTTGAACGGGAAGGCGGGCGTCCACCAGACCTCGGACGACATGCCGTCGCCGAGCGGTCCGAGCGCCTGCACGCCACCGGGGAAGAGCAGCGCTGCGGCGACGGTGACGGCCTTCGGCCTATAGCCCTGCTGAGCGCACTGGTTGATGAAGGTCTTGAGATCGTCGGGATAGGTGATGCCGCCGATAATTTCGCAGCCGGCATTCTTGAAAGCGGCGATCTGCGCCGAATAATCATTGGTGCGCGGCTGGAAGAAGCCGGGGACAGTGATTTCAAAGCCGGCCTTCTGTGTCGGCGCGGGCAGGCCGTAGTCGTTGTTGCCCCAGGTCTCGCCATCGGCGTTCTGCGGGAACAGCATGCCCACCTTGCGATTTGTGTCGAGCGTGTTCCACAGGCCGACAAAGGTGTTGAGGGCCTCGTCGAGACCCCAGAAGAAATGGTACGTCCAGTCGAACGGCTTGTTCTGGCCGCCGCGCGGAAAGATCACCGCCTGCCAGGGCGCTCCGGTCGACAGGCACGGGCATTCGTTGAGCTCCGCCTGGTCGGCCGAAGGACTGACGGTATCGGTCGTAGAGGCCGGCAGCAGCAGATGCACGCCATCGTTCAGTATCAGGTCACCGGCGACCTCAGCGGCGCGGTTCGGGTCGGACTGGCTGTCGCGGATCAAAATCTCGACATCGAACTTGCCGGCCGCGGTCTGAAGACCGTCCTTCAGCGTGGCCTTGACCTTTTCGGCCGCCCAGCCATCCGTCTCGCCGAACAGCGCGAGCGGGCCGGTCGTCGGCGTCACGAAGCCGAGCTTGATCGTGCCGGCCGATTGCGCCCTGGCGATCATCGGCGCGCCGAGCGCCGCGGTGGCAAGGCCGGCACCCATGCCCTTGAGCACGGTCCGGCGGGATGGCTGCGCAAATTTCGTCTTCAGGTCCACCTTGGTCTCCTCCCTCTGGTGTTCTTGTCGTCTGCACGCATATTCGTCGACGGCCGGCCCTCCCAGACCCGGCGATCGCCTCACTTAATGCGGTTCATCGAACCTCCATCGATCACGATCTGGCTGCCGGTGACGTAGGACGAGCAGGGTGAGGCCAGATAAAGCGCCAGGCCCTTGATATCCTCCGTGTCGCCGATCCTACCGATCAGCGACTGCTCCTCGAAGGCCCTCCGGTCGGCGGGGATCTTCAGCCGGCCGCCGGCAATATTGGTCATGAACGGACCGGGCGAGATGCAGTTGACGAGGATGCCGAACATCCCCAGTTCCATCGCCATCTGCCGGACGAAATGATCCACGCCCGCCTTGGCCGGCATATAGGGCGTGCCGACAATCGCCTCGTTGATCTGGGCGGCGATGGACGACGTGACGATGATCCTGCCGCCGCCGGTCTTCTTCATGTGACGCGCGGAATGCTTCACGGTCGTGTAGACCGATGAGAGGTTGACCTCGATGACCCGGTCCCAGTGGTGGTCGTCGAGCACGTCGATCGCTCCCTCCGGGATGCGCCCGCCGGTCGTCGACAGGAAACCCGGCCCGGCGTCGATACCGGCATTGGCGAAGACCACGTCGATCCGGCCATGCCGCTCAGCCACGGCATCGAATGCCTCCTCCATGCGCGGACGGTCGGTCACGTCGACCATCTGTCCCCACACATCGCCGCCGTTGGCCTTAAGCTCTGCCACGACGCTGTCGAGCAGCGTTGGATTGAGATCGAAAATACAGACCCGCGCGCCGTTGTCGGCCATGACCTCGGCATAAGCGCGACCGATACCGCTGGCGCCGCCAGTGACGATGACTGACTTGTCACGAACGTCGAACATCTCTTGCAATGTCGCCATTCTTCTCCTCCCGATTACAGAGAGGCTAGCAGCGGCGGACACCCGATTTGATGATTTTTTTTAAATTTAATATATCGTCTCGTTATATTGATGCGTTCAAGCGATCACCCGCCTGCAACCATTCGAGGTTATGGCCCGTGAGCGCCTACCATAGTGCCTGAACAGCGACGACGACGATAAAAGCAACCACCACCGCGGACGCCATTCGTAAAACAGTACGGTTGGCCTGGGCGAGTACCTGTGGCTTCGGGTCTCGCTTAGGATTGAATTTGGGGCGACGTTTCTGTGGTCCCGCTGCCTGGGGCGATTTGTTTCCTGCTGCCATGGCTGTTTCGCTCGACGTGCTGGATTTCCGCAAGCTAATTTAGCATGAAATCTACCTGACGCTTAGTGCGCAACACTGCCGATATCCGGAACACACCCCATCTTTTGCGGGCATCGCGTGTCGGGGAAGGTGATCCTTCCGTTCAGGAGCTCGATCAGCTGATCGATCTCTTGGAGGAGCGCGGGACGGCCGGCTTCTTCGGACATTTCTGGAAAGCCGCCGAGGATGCGGCGCGGCTGATGATCGCCGGCGAGACCGGCGTCCAGAGCATGTGGTCGCCCGGCATCGGCATTCTGAATTCGAAGGGTGTGCCGGTCGAGCAGGCCGTGCCCGCCGAAGGCTATCGCGCCTGGCATTTCGGCCTGTGCCTTTCGAAACATTTGCACGGTCGCCTCCTCGATGTCGCCTACGACTATCTGAATTGGTGGATATCGGGATGGCCAGGCGCCGTTGTCGCGCGACAGGGATACTGTATTTCCACGCCGCAGCGCTCGCGCCAGTCCATGACGCCGGCCGAATGGGACTACTGGTACAAGGGCGCTACCGCTGCCGAAGACCTGCCGGGTCCGAGCTGTTCGTCCGCGTCAACTCCAAAACGCTGCGCAATACCTTGATCGGCAATTTTCTCGATTGGTGCGGGGTGTCGCTACCTTGCGGTACTGGAGAGGCCGGCATGCCGGTGGGACTGCTGCTATCGGCTCCGCGCGGCCGGGACGACGACCTATTGGCCACCGCAATGGCCTTGGAAGATATCGTTGCCGGGTAGACCGACCCAACGCGCTTATCTTTAACACCGCGAGCGGCTTCTGGACGGGATCTCAGACCGAGCTTGCTTTGGGCGTTGCCGTTTGGAGAGGCGATTGCAATGTTTAGAGGCCGCGGGATCAGGCAGACAGGCCAGCGCTCAACGAGCGCCGGCACGGTCTCCGTTTCGGCTACGCATCACAGCATGCGCGAGAGGACATCATTCTCCTTGCTCCGATCGAGGAAGCGATGTTTCAGGACTGCGAGAACATGTAGCGCGACCACGAAGAGCAATGTGTACGCCAAAAGCCTATGCAGCAGCTGGAACAGCCTGAACTCTGTATCGTCCTTAGGCAACAGCTCCGGCACCGTAATTCCAAAGAAAACGACCCCGTCACTCTGCGTAAACGAACTCGACATCGCATACCCCATGAGTGGGACGACAATCATTAACACATAGAGAGCAATATGGGCTGCCTTGGCGGCAGCGACCTCCCATTTGCCGAGGCCGGTTGGCAATTCCGGTACTCCCGCCCATATGCGAAATACGAGTCTCAGAGATACGAGAAGGAATATCAGCAGTCCGAACGACTTGTGGAGCGGATACAAGGCCTCCGGCCCGGACTCGCCTGCCGTGGTCATTACCCAACCGAGTGCGATCATCGCCAACACGATCGCCGCCATAATCCAGTGTAAAACGCGAATTGCCAGCGGGTATCGAGCTCTGCTCATACGTAATCACTCCGTGGATGGCCGACCACGTCACCTGCCAGCGTTGGACCTATCCGCTGCCCGTGGTTGGAAAACTGCCTGGCATATTGCAGGGCGTTGCCGACGTGTACAGGCATCAACGGCCTGGAAATCATCCATAGCGGCGATCTTCGCCGAAGCTCCACGCTATCTGTGCACACGCCAAATATAAGTCAGCAATATCAAGTCGATAGAAAGGAGCGATGATGCTCGTCTGCCGCTTGATCATCTTCTGCGTCATCATGGCAGTCTTCGCCATAATGTTCTCGACTGCGGTCATAGACGCGCATCGAGAGGAGTTCATACCGCGCGCGCTGTATATGGAATGAGATGGATGGACTGGCGCAATTTTCTCCGAACTCGACGAATAGGTAATGCAACATGAGGTGGGGCCCGTCGATCTCTCCGAGATTAAATCCGCCAAACATTCATATGTCGTCCACTAAACTGCAACATGCCGGCGATATGAATGGAGATCAAATAGCGGCTGGGGGGCTGATGCCTGTTAATTTGCAAAGCATCGGTGCGAGAAGCAGGAACTTGTTGTCACCTTCCATCGACGGGAAGGTCTCATCTTCGGCGATGCGCAAGCTGCGCATCCTGCATCTACTTTTCGCAGATGAAATTGCAGGGTCAGAGAGGCACTGCATCGACCTCGCCAATGGACAGGCAGCTCTTGGGCATGAGATTCACGTCGTCGGATTTCGCGGCTCGCCGATCGTCCCGCTGCTCTCCGACAAGGTCAATTTTCACGGGCTCTCGACTGCGCTACTGCGTGGGATGAGACTGCGACAGTTGATTGCGAAGGCCCGAATCGAGGTCGCGCATGCACATCACAGCCCAGGAAGCAGGACCCTTGCCAGCGTTCCCGATAGCGTGACGACGATTGCGACCCTGCATGTCGGGTTCAAGCCGAAGCGACATGCACGGATGGACGGCGTCATCTGCGTGAACCGCGATCAGTTGTCCCGCCTGGACGGTTACGCCGGTCAAGCAGGTTTGATTTCGAACTGGCTTCCAGATGCGGTGAGTGGGGAGGCCGTAGACCTGCGTTCCAAATTGAATCTGCCTCGTGAAACGCGGTTGGTGGGCGCCGTAGGTCGACTGCATTCCAGCAAGGGAAACGACGTCCTCATCGCAGCCTTCAGACGATCTGCGCCAGAAAATGCGGCGCTGATTATAGTCGGCGAAGGGCCGCAGCGCAGCGAGTTGAAAAAGATTGCGGGAGGCGACCGTCGAATCCACTTGCCGGGCTATACGGACAACGTGCCTGGATTTCTGCGCAATCTGGACCTGTTCGTTTCTCCGTCTCGCGAGGAAACGTTCGGCCTGGCCATACTTGAGGCCATGCGTGAAGGCCTCCCTATCATCGCAACAGCGACGAAGGGACCCTCGGAATATCTGCATGGCCATCCAGTCAATCTGGTGCAACCTGGTTCCATCGACCACCTGTCAGCGGCGCTGATTGACGCCCTCAAGCCTCAGGGCGTTGTGAGCCACGCGCGCGTTGGGTACGATTTGACTGCTTTTTCTCGCTCGACGGGTATCGACAATGTCCTTGATTTCTATCGCGAAGTCGCTGACAGAAAACAGCGTGTCGACACGAACTCTGCCAAGGCGCCGTTGCTGTATGTTGGCCAGACCTAAGAGTGATTTACGCAGGCTTTCACCAATCAACGCTCGCAAACTCCGCAAACGCACCGTGATGCGAAAGGTCAACCTGCCATCCGATGACAGGTCTCGATATTTTTGCTGGGAGTCTGAAAGACGCCTCAGTAGCTCTGCTCATTAACGAACTGAATGCGCTTTGGCAGCAAGCGTCCAATCGGGCGCCGGACAATCAAGGTTATGCGGCGATCGAATCCGAGATGTCGCCGAGATTGTCGATGGCGATCAAGAGTGCGTAAGGAGCTCTCATGCCACTGCTCCCCGCGCCAGCCAACCGAGAACTCCGCCGAGGATCAGCGCAGCATAGGCGACGCCAGCGACCGCGAATTGGCCGGCAAATACAAAGCCTGTGATAGCGCCGGACAGCCCGGTCAGGATGCAGATGAGGATGATGTCTGCTCCCCTCCGAGGACGATCATCTGCAGTGCGACGCTGCTCCTCGGCAGCTTCGCTGATAACGCAAGGATCGTTTCGAGAAAGCACAGCCCCGTGGTCGCGTGGATATTGCCCGTGGTCGCAATCGTCAACACCGTCGTTTCGCCCCCGTCCAGCCTGCATCAAAAGGTCGCCCTTCTATCTGCCGTCCATCGAATCGACAGACGGAAAATCGATGATATTTTCACTGTGAACTCTTCTCCAGTGGAGGGGGAATAAGGTTTCCGGCCCTTTCTTTCGCTCCACTATCGGGGGCCCGCGTTCAGTTTGTTCGCAGGCCCTGTGGAGTTTAGATGGAGGCCGTTGCTGGCTATCGACGCAGCCCAATGTGAAGGAAAGAGTTCACGAGGCCGGCCCGCCTATCCAAAGGTCCGAAGTCGAATTCATTCCTCCTTCGAACATCCACACAACTTCCACGTATCGCCAACGTCGTGACGTTATGGAGGCTTCCATCCAGCGGTTGGAAACTCGATGTCCGTTAATTCAAGAAATGGCGACGCAAGTCGCGTTGCAACATTTGAAAGCTCTCCCCATCCTTCTATGGATCAAGGAGCGTCATCCTCCGGCAACCGGAAAGCAACAAGCAAGCAGCGAATCCTGCATCTGCTTTTTTCTTCTCGAATAGCGGGATCGGAAAGGTATTGTATCGACCTTGCCAACGGACAGGCGGCCCTTGGCCACGAGGTGCATGTTGCGGGAAGATCTGCCTCCCCGATGGCCGCCCTCCTGTCCAAGGATGTCGTCTTTCACGGCTTCGCGATGCCTTTCTTGCGCGGCATGAGATTGCGGCGGTTGATGACAAGCGCGGCGATTGAGATTGCTCACGCACATCTCAGCCCTGCCTGCAAGGCGCTTGCCACTGCTCCCACCAGCGTATCAAAGATTGCAACGCTGCATGTCGGCTTCAAGGCAAAGCAACATGCCAGCCTCGACGGCGTGATCTGCGTGAACCGTGCCCAGTTGTCGCGTCTTGGCAACTATACCGGCCAAGCGCGCCTCATTTCGAACTGGCTGCCGGCTGCGGAAGAGGGCGAGAATTTCGACCTGCGTTCGAAACTGAAGTTGCCGCGCGAAACGACACTCGTCGGTGCCGTAGGGCGATTGCATCCGAGCAAGGGTTACGATGTCCTGGTGTCGGCCTTTCAACGGGCTGCTCCTGATGACGCGGCGTTGGTCATTGTCGGCGGGGGACCACAGCATGCAGCGTTGAAGAGCCTTTCCAGAGGCGACAGCAGAATTCATCTGCTGGGGCATAGCGATAACGTCTCCGGATTTTTACGCAATCTGGATCTGTTCGTTTCTCCGTCCCGCGAGGAATCGTTTGGCCTCGCCATACTTGAAGCCATGCGCGAGGGGCTTCCCATAATCGCGACAGCGGCAGAAGGTCCATCGGAGTATCTGCGTGACCATCCGGTGACCCTTGTGGAGCCTGGCTCTATCGACCGCCTTGCTGTGGCTCTAGGCGATGCATTCTATGCAAAAGCCGCCGTCGGACTGTCCCGTGTGGTTTACGAATTGAGCTCGTTTTCTCGAACAGACGGCATTGCCAATGTTCTCGATTTCTATTCCCAGGTCGCCAGAGGGAATGCGGCCCAAATCTTCTCAGATACCTCCGGCCATCCCTGACAATTTACGATCCCTCCACCCAACCTTCATTCGGCCGCGATCATATTTCGATCCCGTCATTCTTACTCGGCCGGATATCTGCAGGTTTCCCGCGCAGGTCGTGTTGTCGAGAACCTCGCGATTAGGCGGGCGGAGTTTGCGCGGACGTGGTGTCGAGCATCAGCGAAGAGCGTTCGCTGGGCGTCAAGTAGCCCGTGGCAGAGAGATTTCGAACACCGCACCTCCGCGTGAGGAATTGCGGCATGAAGCCTGACCACCATGTGCTTCCGCAATGGCGCGAACTATGGACAGGCCGAGACCGGAACCACCGTAAAGGCGGGAGCGGGAATCGTCGGCGCGGGTGAAAGGTTCAAATGCGCGCTTGTCGAAATTGGGCGGCAGCCCTGGGCCAGAATCTTCAACCCGGATGACGGCCTCGTTTCCTGAGGCCAGTGTAAAAACTTCAATACGACCAGGTCTGGCATAGCGTTGGGCGTTGTTCAGGAGCGCCAGAAGCACCTGCCGGAGCCGGACCGCATCCGCCGGAACGGTCATATCCACAAGAGCAAGCTCCAGCGAAAAACCTGCTTGCTGAAGCGATGGCGCGACGACATCCGCGACCTTCCTTATTTCTGCGGCGAGATCGATTGGCTCAATCTGTAAGTCCAGACGGCCCGCATCAGCAAGGGTGACGACGCGCAGGTCGTTGACCAGCCTTGTAAGCCCTTCGGTCTGAACGATGAGTCCGTCGATCAATTTCTCGTCGACGGGGAACAAACCATCGGCAACGCCCTGCAGCCTGCCCTTGAGTATTGTAAGCGGGGTCCTGAGCTCGTGGGCAATCGCGGCATTCCAGAAGGCGACGTTGTCGGCCATGTCCTGAAGCTTTTGCGCCATGATGTTGAAGTCCGCGACCAGATGGGCGGTCTCGCCGAGCGAGTGGTCGCCTGGGGTCGCGCGAGCGGTGAGGTCTCCATCTGCGATGCGGCGAGCGCTCTCGGCAAGCGAGTTGATCGGCACGAGGATGCGCGCAGCGAGTTTGAGGGAGACAAATCCTGCAACGAGCAAGGCCGGGAAGGCAAGGCCGGTGAGAATCAGAAGATCGGTCCCGGATGGTAGCCAGCTATCCTCGTCCAGCAGATACGGAAAGAGCGAAATGAGAATGGCATAGATAACGTAGACGCCGAAGAACACGACCAAGACGGCAATCATCGTGACAACCGCCATCGACAGCAGGATCTGACGGCTGAGAGCGGAGCGTCGGATCATTGCTCGGCGGCCAGTCTGTAGCCGACGCCACGAACACCGGACAACATTCCGGGAGCGCCAGCCAATTCGAGTTTCCTGCGCAGATTGCTGACGTGGCTGTCTACCGTCCGGTCGAGCGCATCGCCTCCGGGGAGGCAGGCGTCGACAAGCTCTCCGCGCGCAAAGACCTTCATCGGTGCTCTCGCCATATGCGCGAGAAGCCGGAATTCCGTGAGTGTCAACGGCACGGCTTTGTTCTCTCCGTTGGCTTCGACCCTTGCCTGATAACTATCCAGATCGATCGTCAGCCGGCTTACCCGCAGCACGCCCGCCGCGTTGCCCAGCCCGGCACGGCGAAGGACCGCCTTGGCGCGAGCAACCACCTCGATAGGATTAAAGGGCTTTACGATGTAGTCGTCGGCGCCGATGCGAAGGCCCTGGAGGCGGTCGATATCCTTATCAAGGGCCGTGATCATGATGACCGGAGTATCGCCCCTGCGCCTGATCTCGGCCAGCACTTCCCAGCCGTCAAGGCGTGGCATGGTCACGTCGACGAGCATCAGATCCGGCTTTAAGGCGAGGTGCAGGTCAATCGCCGTTTTCCCGTCGGCGGCACGCACCGTGCGAAACCCTTCACGCGTCATGTAGGCGTCGAGGATATCGACGATCTCCGAATCGTCTTCGGCTATAATGGCGAGAGCGTTCATCTAGCTAGGCACCGTTGTTTGAAGGCTTGATAATATTCGATGTCGCAGCGCCCCGTCGAGCTATCAACTGCCATCTGCGCCATACCTCCACATGATCTCCACGATTTGCCAGCGTCCACAGGCAATAGCGCTGATGAAGAAGCGCCGCCAGCGCGCATGCGGATTGGATATGACATATGGTTTATGGGTTGCGAGTTTCGCTCGTTGTTCTCGGTGCGTTGACAGCCGGCGTTCTGTCCGGATGCAGCAACGAAAATTCCGGCGGAGCAACTGGCGAACAAGGCGCGCTGCCGCCCGCGCGGGTAACGGTGACATCCGCCACGCCGGAAACGGTGACAATCATCGACGAGTTGCCAGGGCGCGTCGCAGCTTTCCGGACGGCCGAGATCCGCCCCCAGGTGGGTGGCATTATCGAGAAGCGATTGTTCGAGCAAGGCTCCAAAGTCGAGGCGGGTCAGCCGCTGTTTCAGATCAATCCGGAGCCCTTCAAGGCGGAGGTCGACAGTGCTGCTGCGGCGCTTCAACGGGCGGAGGCTGTGGTTGTCCGCGCACAGGCCAAATTCGAGCGTTCGAAGGCGATGGTCGGCGCCAAGGCGATCAGCGTGGAAGCCTATGACGAAGCCGTCGCGGATCTCGCCCAGGCCAAGGCGGGAGTCGCTGAAGCCAAGGCAACCTTGCAGCGTCGCCAGCTCGATCTGGCGTTCGCCACCGTCAAGGCGCCGATTTCGGGCCACATCGGTCAGGCACTGGTCAGTGAGGGGGCGCTGGTTTCTGCCTCCGGTACGAACGCGCTGGCGATCGTACAGCAGATCGACAAGGTCTACGTGGATGTTCGGCAGCCCGCCTCGCAGATCGACGTTATTCGCGACGCTGCCAAATCGAGCGAGCTCGACGATAGATGGAAGATTCCCGTCGCTATCTTCTCGGTCGGCGGAAAGCCATATCCGGTATGGGGACGGACACTGTTTTCCGAAATCAGCGTCGATCCGGGCACCGGCAACGTAACCGTACGTGTCGAGGTCGACAATCCGGCTCAGCTTCTCCTCCCGGGCATGTATGTCCGGGCCCGGCTTCCGCGCGCCGTTCGCCGCGACGCACTTCTCGTGCCGCAGGAAGCTGTCGTTCGCGATCCGGCCGGTCGACCTCAACTGGTCGTAGCCGGCGGCGATAGGCATGGGGAGCGGCGCGACGTCGAGCTTGGAGAGACCGTTGACGGCCGCATCATCGCCACGTCCGGCATAAAAGCCGGTGAAACGGTCGTTGTGCAGGGTCAGGACCGCGTTCGCGACGGCGCTCTGCTGGAAACCGTACCGTTCACTGCTGGAGGCAACTCCAACGCCACCACGCGGCAGTGAGGGAAAGCATCGATGCCTCAGTTCTTCATCAACCGCCCGGTTTTCGCCTGGGTTATCGCCATCTTCATCGCGCTTGCGGGCGTCATCGCTATCCCGCAGCTTCCGGTCTCGCGCTATCCAACCATCGCACCACCGAGCGTCAGCATCAGCGCAACCTACACGGGCGCCACTCCGCAAACGATCAATGACAGCATTGTCAGTCTGATCGAGCGTGAATTGTCGAGCGTCAGGAACCTTCTTTACTTCGAATCGACCGCCGACACGTCGGGAAGCGCCAGCATTACAGCGACATTCAAGCCGGGAACGGATCCGGATATAGCGCAGGTAGATGTGCAGAATCGCCTCAAGGCCGCGGAAGCGCGCCTGCCTGAAACAGTCCGACGCGCCGGCGTGAATGTCGAATCCGCATCCTCCGAGTTTGCGATGATGGTCGCACTCAATTCAAAAGACGGCCGGTACGATGCGCTCGCCCTCGGCGACTATATGGTCGGCAACATCATCGAAGAGTTGAAGCGCGTCGAAGGGGTCGGCCGTGTGCAGTCCTTCGGTTCGGAAAGGGCGATGCGCATCTGGGTCGATCCTGCCAAGCTCGTCTCTTATTCCCTTTCGCTGTCCGACATCACCCAGGCGATCCAGAACCAGAATGCGCAGATCGCGCCGGGACGTGTCGGCGACGAACCGACGATGCTGGGGCAGAAGATCAGTATTCCGCTCACGGTCCACGGCCAGTTGGCGACACCGGAGCAATTCGCAGCGATCGTGCTTCGCTCCGAACCCGATGGCTCCAAGCTGCTTCTCGGGGAAGTCGCCCGTATCGAACTCGGGGCGCAAAGCCTCGCCTTCTCGATCCGCAACAATGGCAAGCCCGCCGCCGCTGCAGCTATCCAGCTGGCGCCGGGAGCAAATGCGGTGCGCACCGCCGAAGGTGTTCGCATGCGCCTCGCCGAGCTCGCACAAGCGATGCCGGCGGGGATGGAATATACGATACCCTACGACACCTCGCCATTTGTAAAGACTTCGATCCAGAAAGTGGTCCAGACCCTTGTTGAAGCGATGATGCTGGTCTTCTTCGTGATGCTGCTCTTCCTGCAGAAGATCCGTTACACGTTGATTCCGGCGATCGTCGCACCGATCGCCTTGCTCGGCACCTTCGCGGTGATGTTGGCTGCCGGCTTCTCCATCAACGTGCTGACCATGTTCGGCATGGTGCTGGCCATCGGTATCATCGTCGATGACGCCATCGTCGTGGTGGAGAATGTTGAGCGTATCATGGCAACAGAGGGCCTACCGCCCAAGGAAGCCACGCAGAAGGCGATGAAGGAGATCACCGGCGCCGTCATCGGCATCACGCTGGTGCTGGTGGCGGTTTTTATTCCCATGGGGCTCGCAAGCGGTTCGGTCGGCGCGATCTACCGGCAGTTTACGCTGTCCATGGCCGTATCCATCCTGTTCTCGGCCTTTCTCGCGCTGACGCTCACACCGGCGCTTTGCGCGACGGTGCTGAAGCCGGTTGATCCGCGCCACAGTGAGAAGAAAGGCTTCTTCGGCTGGTTCAACCGCAACCTCGACAGGATAACCAGCGGCTACGCCGGCTGGGTCGGATTGCTGGTGCGCCGCGGTGGGCGGATGATGGTGTTCTATCTCGTTCTCGTCGCGGCTCTCGCCTATAGTTACCTGCAACTGCCTTCCGCCTTCGTCCCCGAAGAGGATCAGGGCAGTTTCATGACATCCTTCTCACTGCCGGCAGACGCGACGGCTGAGCGTACGCGCAGCATCGTTTCGATGTTCGACAGCCTCGTAATGTCGAGGCCGGACGTTGAAAACAACATCTCGATCATGGGCTTCGGTTTCTCCGGTTCGGGTCCGAACGCTGCGTTTGCCTTCACTAGCCTGAAGGACTGGGCCGAGCGCACCACGACGATTGACGAGGAGATCGGTGCCGTGACAGCGGCAATGGCGACTGCACCGGAAGGCACGGTCATGAGCCTCAAACCACCTGCAATCGATTCTCTTGGCACCACATCAGGCTTCTCGCTGCGTCTCGAAGATCGCGCCAATCGCGGTAGCGCCGCCCTGAAGGCAGCGCAGGATCAACTCCTGCAGCTTGCCGCGCAAAGCAAGCTCGTCACCGGCGTATATCCTGAAGGCCTGCCGGATGGTGCCAACGTCACGCTGGAGATCGATCGGCAGAAGGCGGAGGCCCTGGGCGTAACCTTCTCGATGATCAGCGACACGCTGACGGCGGCCATCGGATCAACTTACGTCAACGACTTTCCCAATGCAGGGCGGCTGCAGCAGGTCATCGTGCAGGCGGATGCGCCGAACCGCATGCGGACTGAAGACGTTTTAAAGCTCTATGTCCGCAACAACGCCGGCGGCATGGTGTCGTTGTCGGAGGTCGTCAGGCCGGTATGGCAAACTAGCCCGCTGCAGCTCGAGCGCTACAACGGCTATCCGGCGGCGCGTATCGCCGGGAACGCGGCCTCTGGTGTTTCCAGCGGTGCCGCCATAACAGAGATGGAACGACTCGCGTCGCGTCTGCCTTCCGGCTTCATGATCGAGTGGACGGGACAATCGCTCCAGGAAAAACAATCGGCCTCGCAGGCTCCGATGCTTCTCACGCTCTCGATGCTGGTCGTCTTCCTGGTACTGGCTGCGCTCTACGAGAGCTGGTCAATTCCCTTCTCCGTAATACTGGTCGTACCGCTCGGTATCTTGGGTGCGATCATGGCTGTCCTGTTGCGCGGGCTGGAAAACGACGTCTTCTTCAAGGTCGGCCTGATCACCATCATCGGCCTTTCGGCGAAGAACGCGATCCTGATCGTGGAGTTTGCGAAGAACCTGCGCAACGAGGGGCATGACATCCGGGATGCCGTCATTGAAGCAGCGCGCCTGCGGCTGCGGCCGATCCTGATGACATCGCTTGCCTTCACACTGGGCGCCGTACCGCTGATGATTGCGCATGGCGCGAGTGCCGAAACCCAACATGCGATCGGCACCGGTGTGTTCGGCGGCATGGTTTCCGCGACCGTATTAGCGGTGTTTTTCGTCCCGGTCTTCTACGTCGTCGTTATCAGGCTATTTGGTCGCCGCGGCAAGAACTCCGCCAGCACCATGCCGCAGTAGGACAATCCTCCAGCCGGCTGAGTCAGGCACATCAGAATCATCAAACACGAAAGAATCCACAGCGATGACCAGTGCGACACAGGCCACCCCTATAACGGGTTCCTGGAACAAGGCTCTGCCGGTATCCACACAAATTATCGGCATGCTGTCCCTTGTCCTGTCCCTCGGCGCCTGTGCGGTTGGGCCTGATTATGTAAAACCTTCGCTTTCGCTCCCGATCAAATATAGCTCGGCGGATCGGACGCAATCAGTTGCCAGGCCGCAATTGTCCCGCTGGTGGACCCGCCTCGGCGATCCGACTTTGAATGCCCTCATCGAAGAGGCCATCCTGGGTAATCTCAATGTCGCGGCGGCGAAGACCCAGGTCAGGGAGGCGCGCGCGACCTACCGCCAGGCAGAGGGCATCCTGTTGCCGGCACTTGGAGGCAACAGTTCCGCGAACCGTCTCAGAACCGCGACCACGGCCACGACGGGAGCCACCACCGGTCCGCAGGATTCAACGCAATATCAGGCTGGATTCGACGCAAGCTGGGAAATCGATCTCTTCGGCAGGAACCAGCGTGGCGTCGAGGCGGCTTTCTATGGTGTGGAGGCAGCCGACGAACAATTGCGGCTGGCCATGCTGACGCTCATCGGCGACGTTGCCTCCAACTATGTGTCCGCGCGGGGTTATCAGGCGCGCATCGCGCTCGCACAACGCACGGCGAAGGCGCAACGCGATGCGGCGCAACTGATTAAGGTTCGAATGGCCGCAGGCTCGGCAACGGCCATGGATCTTGCCAACGCCACCGGTCAGGCGCGATCGACCGAGGCCGCGATACCGGGCCTGAGGATTTCCTACGCCGAAGCGGTCCATCGGCTCAGCGTCCTCACGGGCCGTGCGCCGGGCGAGCTTACGGAGCGGTTGAAGCGCCAGGCACCGATCCCGCGACCAAAGCTGCCGATGCCGGTCGGCATTCCCGCCGATATCCTGCTGTCGCGGCCTGATATACGCTCAGCGGAGCGCCAGCTGGCCCAGGCGACCGCGAGGATAGGCCAGGCGGAAGCCTCAAGATACCCTTCGATCAATTTGACCGGCAACATTGCCACTACCGGGCTGAGCGTCGGAGATCTTGCCAAAAACTCTTCGATCGGCTGGTCGTTCGGGCCGGCGCTCAACGTTCCGCTCTTTAGGGGCGGGCAATTGCGGGCGGCGGTCGAGGTCATCCAAGCTCAACGGGACCAAAATTTCGCGACGTATCAGGCCGCGGTGTTGAGATCCCTCGAAGAGATCGAAAACGCGCTGGTCGCGCTGGCGCAGGAAAGGGTGCGTTACGGCAAGCTCTCGGCATCAGTCGAGGCATACCGCCAGTCTGCGACATTGTCCCGGACTCTCTATGAAGGTGGCTCAAAGGACTTCCTGTCCGTGCTGGACGCGCAACGCTCCCTCTACAGCGCCGAGGATGCCCTCGTTCAAAGCCGCATCGCACTCGCCAACAGCTACGTGGCGCTGAACAAAGCACTCGGCGGCGGCTGGGACGGGGGCGTCGATGCCTCGAAGCGGGAGATTGTCGACAAAGACATGGGACCGCGACTGGCGCGAAAGCCATGAAGAATGACAGGGAGCCGTCTATTCGGCGCTGCAATCGGCTTCTTGAGACGGCGCGCTGCCGATTCCTGCCTTCTTCATCGTCGCTGTTTGCCCATTGCGAACTTATCCTCACGGACGGAGAGGAAGGCGGTTGTTTGTGGTGCCGGTTCAAGCCTGGACCGATCCAGCCGGTGTGGCCGCGCCCATTCTCCGGAAGCACCACGCCATGCCCCGCCGCTCGTGGCAAGCGCATAGACACCGAAATCGCCGTCGATACCGGATGCGCCTGCCGTAACGATCAGACGGCCATACTTTCAACGTATCGGCGCCAGCCACCATAAGCAGTGATATCGGGCTGCTCCTTGACCGCGACCGCCTCGCACAGAAAACCGGTGACCAAAGAGCCGTCCTCCAGCGAGAGCTTTCCCACGCCAAGTGGCGCTGGAATCCGATCGATGAAATCTCCAAATCCTGCTACGGGCAAAGCCCAGACCTCGACATCGATCGGGGCGCCGCTCGACACGTCCCGGACCAGACCGGGCTTGGGAGGCATGGCGCCGCTCAACGCGAAGAGACGATAGTCCCCGCTGGTTCGGGCGGCTCTGCGAAACAAGCCTGATCGCTGTGTCAGTTCGTGATTGAGCGGCATTCCGGAAAGGTGTGCGCCGACGACCGCAATTTCACGATAGCCATCGGGCAAGGATGCATCAGCCGGTTCCGGATAGGGGTTATCGAATTTGCCGAGCTTGAGCCCGGTCGCCCTGTGGAACGCAGCTGCGATACCGGCTGCTCGTGCCTCTTCGAAACCAGGGGCGAGGAAGGTTACGCCGAGCGGTAGGCCATCCTTGCGGAAGCCGTTGGGAACGGCGATGCCGCACAACCCCATCAGGTTCACGAAATTGGTATAGATGCCGAGATTGCTGTTGAGTTGAACGGGATTGGCGGCGATCTCTTCCTTGGTGTAGATGGTCGGGGTCGTCGGGACCAACAGCACGGCAATGTCGCCCCAGAGGGCGCGCGTATCGCGCTTCAGTTCGGCGATCCTGTGAATGGCCGCAAAGGTGTCGCCAGCCGTAAAGTTTGCGGATTTCGACAGGATCTGACGTGTGACCGGATGGATCGCCTCGCCGTGCTTCTCGAGCACGCTGTCGAGGCTCAACGCTCTTTCTGAGATCCATGGCCCCTCATAGAGTATACGCTGCGTTTCCTCAAACGGAGCAAAGTCCACCTCGACCTTTTCTCCTCCCATCGCCGTCAATCGCGCCATCGCCTCGCCGAAGAGCCTTTCAGCCTCGATGTCACCGAAGAAGCGAAGTGCTTTGCCGGCCGGCACACCGAAGCGGAAACGCGGCGGCGCGGGCGCGGGTATCAGCGGAACGGCGTCCGCTTCCGGCCGGGAGAACGGGTATGACGGGTCGTATCCGGCGATCAGCCTGAGGACGCTCATGCCGTCCTCGACGGTCAGCGAGAAAATCGCGAGCGTTTCGATCGTCTTGACGCAGCCTCCGCCGGACACACATGCATTGCTGACGAGGCCGGGTGTCGGCTTGATGCCGACGATATTGTTGAAACCGGCCGGCACGCGACCGGAGCCGGCGGCATCGTTTGCGATGGAAAAGGACGACAGCCCTGCCGCAACCGAGACGCCCGACCCGGAGCTCGATCCTCCCGAAATGAAGCGATCATCGAAGACCGACGAGCAGGCGCCATAGGGCGTGCGCATGCCGACAAGGCCGATGCCGAACTGATCCATGTTGGTCTTGCCGATGAGAATGGCGCCGGCGTCGAAGATCCTGTCCAGTGCTTGACCGCTGGACGTCGCGATATAGGCACCTTCCTTCAGGGCATTCGTGGTGGGGAGGCCGACAATGTCGTTGCAGTCTTTCACGGAAAACGGAATGCCCCATAGCGGCCGCCCATCATAACCTTCTGCCTCCAGCGCTTCTGCCGTCGCAAGAGCAGTCTCGCGCGACACGAGATAGGTCCAGACGTGATCCTCGCCGCGCGCCGCGATGCGATCGTAGATCGCGTTGATCACGCGCGTCGGCGTCAGCGTCCTAGCCGCATAGGCGAACGAGAGCGTCGAAAGGTCGAGGCTTCCCGTCGTGTCGGACCATTTCAGTTCGGACATGGCTTCACTCCTGATAATTTCCGAGAGCCGCCTCGACAGCGGCGGCTGAGGCAATCGCGCCGAAAAGGCCGTTGCCGAATGTGGTCATGCGCAGCTGCGCGTCATGGCGCGCCGGAGAGGTTCCCTTGCAGGCGTCGATGACGGTCAGACATTCGAAACCCATGTCGTTTGCCGCGCGCTGCGTTGCGTGCACGAGCCCGTCGGTCGGCAGGCCGGTCATGAGAAGGTTGCGAATTGCGCGCCGCCGGAGGGTGTCCTCAAGGCAGGTTCCGAAGAAAGCGTTATCGCCGGCATGATCGACGATGACGGCGGCGGTCGGAAGCGACATGCCGTCATCGAACTGCCAGTCTGGGCTCTCTTTTGGGGGAACCTCATCGCCAAAGACTGCACGTCGCCGTGCGACAGCGCCGCTTTCAGGAGTCAGTCCGCGTCTCGAGGCGATGATGGCAAGACCGCGACGGCCGGCCGCCTCGATCAAGCGGATGGCAGTATCGCGCTCCGCTTCGGCGGCGAGGCTGCGGACGATGCCGCTCTGGAAGCCGAGGAGCAGAAGGGCCGTATCACCGGATGACCATTCACCGTCGAAGGGCCACGCATAGGGGTTGGCGTCTATCCGCCCGAAATGGTCCATCGAGTTCTCAACCATCGGCCGTTTCCAGCATGGCGGCAAAAGCAGTCCGATCGGCAACTCCACCCCAGCGCCCGCCAAAGGCCCGAAGGATTTCCAGCGTTGCCTCATGGTTCCGGGTTTCGACCGCAGCGGTGCAATCTTCAAGAAGGACGCATTCGATGCCATGCTCGAAGCCGTCGCGGATGGTGGATTGTACGCAGCAATCCGACGTCACGCCGGTGACGACGAGCCGCGAAATGCCGCGGCTTTCGAGCTGCTCGGCAAGATCGGTCCGATGAAACGAGGATTTACCCGGCTTGTCGATGACGATCTCCCCGTCGATCGGCGTCAATTCCGGAATGATCTGCCAACCGGGCTCACCATGAACGAGTATCCGGCCGGTCTTTCCCATATCGCCGATCCCCAGCCCGTGAACGCGCGTTCGCCATTGCTTGTTGGTGTGGAGATCGGAAAGGTCGGGATGATGTCCCTCGCGGGTGTGGATGACGGTCAGGCCGGCGGCGCGGGCAAGGGCGAGTGTCTCGGCAATAGGCCCGATCACCGAACGGGTGTTTGATACATCTTCGCCAAGCTGGTCGACCCAGCCGCCGGCTGCGCAGAAATCGATCTGCATGTCGATGATGATCAAGGCGATACCGGCTTTGGAAACCGTGCCGCCCAGAGGCCAGAAGGTCGCGGTCGATTCTTTGCTCACAGGCGAACTCCGGTTTCGGGATCGAACAGCAGGATCAGCGACGGATCCACGGAGAATGTCACGCGCTCGTCGCGCTGCACCCGATGGCTGCTGTCGACGAGTGCTTTCAGTTTTGGCGCCGATTTCATCATGTCACGTTCGTCGTCCATGACGACGGCACCGCTCGCAGCCGTTCCCTTGTCCTCCATGTGGACGAGCAGATCGGCGCCGAGGTCTTCGACGAAGGAGGCTCTTGCCGAGATCGTGCCGGGCATACCGGCATTGTCAGATAGTTTCAGATGTTCGGGCCGGATGCCGATCGCGACCCGTTGATCGATGCGGCGGGCCGCGCGTTCGCCCTGTTGCGCGAGCGGCAGCAGGAATTCGCCGATTGCAACGGCTGGGCCGTTGTCATGCGCGACGAGGCTGCCCTCCAGAAAGTTGATTGGCGGGGAGCCGATGAAGCCGGCGACGAACATGTTGACAGGACGGTCGTAAAGCGCCCGTGGCGTATCAAGTTGTTGCAGTGTTCCCTTGTTCATGACCGCGACCCGGTGGCCCATCGTCATGGCTTCCACCTGGTCGTGGGTCACATAAACAGTGGTGACGGCCGTCATGCGCTGCAACCGCGATATTTCGGCGCGCATCTGGCCGCGCAGGCGCGCATCGAGATTGGAAAGTGGTTCATCCATCAGGAAGGCGTTGGGCGAGCGCACCAACGCACGACCCATGGCGACGCGCTGCCGTTGGCCGCCGGAAAGACGGCTCGGCTTGCGATCCAGAAATTCCGTCAATTCCAGCAGCGCGGCGGTTTCGCGCACCTTGTCGGCGATGACTTCGGGCTTGGCGCCGCGCACCTTCAGTCCGAAGGCGATATTGTCCGCAACGGTAAGATGCGGATAAAGCGCGTAGGATTGAAAGACCATGGCTATATCGCGGTCGCGAGGCGACAGATCGTTTGCCACCGTGTCATTGATCTTCAACTTGCCGGAGGAGATATCCTCCAGGCCGGCGATCATGCGAAGAGCGGTGGTCTTGCCGCAGCCGGACGGGCCGACCAGTACCATGAACTCCCCGTCGGCGATCTTGAGATTGAAATCACTCAGCGCGGCGGTCTTGCCGCCGGCATAGGTCTTTGAGACGTTCGTAAACGAGATTTCGGCCATGCTGTCTGCTCTACTGTACGCCGTTGGTCGCGCCCTGAACGAAGTAGCGGTTCATGAAAAGCGCCATCAGGACAATCGGTATGGTGGAAAAATGAGCAAGGGCTCCGAGCGTGCCCCACGTAATGTCCTTGGTCCCATAAGCCGTTAGCAGCGCGACCGAGATCGGCTTTGAATCCAGGGTCGTCAGAAACATTGGGTGAAGGAAGTCGTTCCAGGAGAACATCATGCAAAAGAGTGCGCAGGCGATGATGCCGGAGCGCACAGACGGCAGGGCCACGCGCAGGAACGCACCGATCAGCGTGCAGCCATCGGTCAGCGCGGCCTCTTCCATGTCCGGCGGCAGCGACTTGAAGTAGGAAAACATCATCCAGGTCACGAAGGCGCAGTTCAGCATGGTATTGAACACGATGACCGCCCACCAGCTGCCGAGCAGGCCGATGTCACGCATCAGCAGATAAAAGGGGATCAGTGCTGCGATCGCCGGGATCATCCGGATCGCCAGGAAGAAATAGGCAAAGCCCGTGGCAAAGCGTGCTTTGGAGCGCGCCAGCGCGTAGCCGGAGGGAACGCCGAGCAGAAGCGAAAGAAGTGTCGTGCCAAGGCTGATCACCAGCGACGAGCGGACGAGGGAAACGACGTCGAACAGCGCAAGGGCCTGGCGAAACTGATCGAGCGTCGGCTCGAAGGTCACGCGCGGCGGCACGGTGAATATCTGGTTCGACGGCTTGTAGGCGGTCGCGATCAGCCAGCAGACCGGAAGCAGGAACAGGAGGGTTGCAACGAGGACGACCGTGCGCTCGGCAAGGATGCGACGCCTGGAAACACGTGACATCGGCCTATCTCCCGTTGATCCTGACATCGGCGCGTCGGACGACCAGAAGCAGAACGGTCGCTATCAGCGCGATGAACAGCAGCGTGACGTTGCCGACGGCGGAGGCGTAGCCGACATTGAAGAATTGCAGCCCCTCCTTGACGCCCAGCATCATCAGCGTGTTGGTGGCATCGTTCGGCCCGCCGCCTGTTGTGACGAAAACGGAATCGAAGACCCGGAAGGCATCCATCGTCCTCAGCGTGAGTGCGAGGAAGATCGATGGCAGCATCAAGGGCAAGATCAATAGGCGGAAGCGCTGCCATGCCGTTGCGCCGTCGACTGTCCCGGCCTCAAGCAGGTCCGCCGGAAGTGCCTTGAGGCCGGCAAGCAGGATCAGCGTCATCAGAGGGGTCCACTCCCAGCAGTCGATCAATATGAGGACCCAGAGTGCGGTTGAAGCGTCGGTGAGGAGGCCCGTGCGGGGTCCGATGCCCGCCTCGGACAGGAAATAGCCGATCATGCCGTAGTCGGCGCCAAGCAGCGCCTTGAAGATCAGTCCGACCACGAGCGGGGTGATCGTCGATGGCACCAGCAGGAAGGCCAGAACTGCGCGATTGAAGCGGCTGTCGCGCCACAGAAGGAGTGCCAGGCAGAAGCCGAAGATGAGCTGGAGGCCGACGCTGAAAATCGTGAACTGGAAGGTGTTGAGGATTGCCGTGCGCGTCGCCTCATCGGTGAAGATGTCGACATAGTTCTGCAGGCCGACGAAACTTGTCCGGGCCGGACGGAGAAGATTGTAGCGATAGAAGCTGTACCAGATCCCTTGCGAAAGTGGCCAAAGGCCGATTGCAGCGACGTAGACGACTGCCGGCGCGGCCATCAAGAACAGGAAGAGCCTGCGGCGATCGGAGAAGCGATAGGGCATCGGCAAAACAGCGTTCATTCGTGTCAGGCCCGGCTCCGGCCCTCAGGCTGCATCCTTGACCGCGCCGGTTTGAGGATCGGCGCGGTCGCGAAGCGGAATGCGCCTGCCAAGCATAGCGGCAGGCGCGGCGATCAGAACAGTTTTTCTGCTGCTTCCTGCGCCTTGTCGAGCGCTTCCTTCGGGGTTGCGGCGCCGGCGAGTACGGAATTGACGGCTGTGCCGAGCATATCCTGAATTTCCGGATATTCCGGAATGCGCGGACGGAATTCGCCGTTGCCGTGCTCGTAGGTTTGCGCGATCACCGGCAGGAAGTCGTATTTGGCAAGAAGGTCGGGGTCGGTCATCTGGCTCTTGCGCATGAAGCCGCCGGCACCGAGCATATTGAACTCCTTGTGGATTTTCTTGCTCGTCACCCACTTGATGAAGGTCCATGCAGCTTCCTGTTTCGACGTATCGATATCGGCATTGATCGCAAGCCCCCAGCCGCCGACGCCATATTGCGGCGTCATGCCCGCGGCAACCGGCGCCACGGCAATGCCGGCCTTGCCGACGATGTTCGATACTTTCGGATCGGAATAGGCAGCAGCACCCACAGACCAGGTCTGCATGAAGGCAGACATTCCCTGGCGGAAGCTTTCCTCGCGCCCGCCCCAGTCATATTCGATGGCGCCGGGAGGTGCAGCCTCTGTGAAGAGTTCCTTGTAGACCGTGAGGCTCTTGATATTTGCCTCAGAGTTGAGGGCGGGCATGCCGTCCTTATCCAGGATGGAGCCGCCGAGCTGGTTGTTGTATTGCATCCAGTCCTGGGCGACCGCCGGCCCCTTCTGGCCGTTGGCGACGAAGCCGTATTGCTTCTTTGAGGGATCCGTCAGCTTCTTGGCATCGGCGACAAGTTCTTCCATGCTCGCCGGCGGCTTCAGCCCGGCAGCTTCCAGAAGGTCCTTGCGATAGGCGAGCACGTTGGCGTAGGCCGCAAACGGAAAAGCCACATAGTGATCGTCATATTGGCCGAGCGATTTCAGCGCCACCGGATAGATGTCGTCGAGATCAAGTTCGGCAGCGTCGCGCTTGACCCAGTCGGTCAGGTCGACCGAGTACTTGTTCTCAGCGTAGGCGCCCGCCCAGACGATGTCCATGGTCACCAGATCGTAACCCTTGGTGTCGCCGACGAAATCCGCTGTCGTCTTGGTCAACAATGTGCCGTAGTCCATGATCTCGACCTTGAGGTCGGCACCGGTTTCTTCCTTGAAGGCGGGTGCCAGCTCGGTGAGGACCTTGGAAAAACCGTCGTTCATCGACGCGATCGTCAGGGTCACGCCGTCGAGCGACTTTGCCTGCGTGTAGGCGGTGGTCGCCATCAGCGCCATGACGGCGGCCGTCAGGCGGTATGCCGTTTTGGGCATGGAGAATGAAGAGGCTCTCGTCATGACAATCAACCTTTCCGGTGCGGTGAAATATGAAGCGACGTTAGCGCGCCTCAATTCCAAGTCAAACAAAAAATCACATATATAACAAAATAGAATTCGATGCCGGCTACTTTGGTTAAAGCAGTCGCATCCTGCCTAAATGATGAACTTTGATCTGCTTGTTTTTTCACCTGACAGCCGATCTCTCATTATATAGCTGTTTTATCGCATGGATTTCGGCCCGCGCGTTGAGACGAGTGATGGAAAGGCTCTCCACGCTCCGGCAGGCTGTTTGTCGAAATGTCGATCCAAAAACGAACACGGCATGATAGAAAAAATCGAAAAGAAACATGATCAAACACTTTACAACGTGATCATGTTCGCTACGCTTCGGGAAAATTCTGGGGGTCAGTCTCGATGCAGGAACCATTGTCGGCGCAGGATATGTCCAGCCCGGATGCGGCGAAGGCAGCAAGATCACGGTTGCTGCGGCTCGAAAGACAGGTTCGACGCGATCTCGGGATGATCGAAGCGGCGCCACGAGCCTGGGTTCCGACGCACGATGAGGCTGATGTCTCGCATGACGTCATTATCGTCGGTGCAGGCCTGTCGGGTCTTACGATCGCCTTCGGCCTGAAGAGGCAAGGAGTGGAACGTGTCAGCCTGATCGATGCAGCGCCTGCGGGGCAGGAGGGGCCGTGGGTGACGACGGCGCGCATGCGGACCTTGCGATCCCCGAAGACGTTGAGCGGCCCGGATCTTGGCGTGCCGAGCCTGACCTATCGGGCATGGCACGAAGCGCTTCATGGTCGCAAGAGCTTCGACAGGCTCGACAGGATCGATCGCATTGCCTGGATGAACTATTTGAGTTGGTTTCGAAGTGTGCTGGGGTTGAACATCGAAAACGACAGCCGGCTGCTTTCAATCGACGAGGAGCGGGATCATCTCCGGCTCCGCGTTCTGCAGGGCGGTCGGGAACTCACAATGTCCTGTCGCAAGGTGGTGCTGGCGACGGGCCTGGAGGGGGCCGGTGGGCTTCATGTGCCCGCTCTGATCCGCCACGGATTACCGAGGGAACGTTGGACGCATAGCGGCGAACCCATCTTAGCACAGAGCCTTGCCGGCAAGCGGATCGCGGTGATTGGCGCGGCTGCCTCCAGTTTCGACTGGGCGGTGACCGCACTGGAGGCGGGTGCCGACAGCGTAACGCTCCTTGCCCGTGCGCCGTCCCTGCCCAAGACCGAACTGCTGGACTGGTCGAATTTTCCGGGCTTTCTCAATCACTTCTCCGATCTCGATGATGAGAGCCGTTATCGCTTCACCCGTCGCATGTTCGCTTTCAGAACACCGCCGACGGTGGAAATGTACGAGCGCGCCATGGCATTCCCTCGGTGCCGCCTCGTGTCTGGAGCAGCGATAGAAGCGGTTGGGATCGAATGCGGCGAGATTGCCGTCAAGACGACGGTCGGTGACTTTGCCTTCGATCACCTTCTGCTTGGAACAGGTTATCGGATTGACCTTGCGCATCGACCCGAACTGGCCGGGTTTTCCGGCTTGATCGCGACCTGGGCCGACCGCTTCGCGCCGCCAAAGGGCGAGGTCGACCTCGACCTTCTCGCCTATCCCTATCTAGGTCCGGCCTTCGAACTCGTCGAAAAGGTTCCCGGAACGGCATCCATGCTTGCCAATATTCATATCTTCAACAATGCCGCGGTACCAAGTCTTGGTCCGGTTTGTAACGGCATCACCGGCTTGAAGGCAGGGGTGCCGAAGCTTGTCGCCGGCATTTGCCGGGGACTGTTCATGGGAAATATCGACTATTTTTTCCGGTCACTGGACGGCTACGACAAGGTGCATTTCCAGCCGAATATCGGTCCGTGAGCATGGCGCGCTGAGATCATCCGGCGATGAGCCCGACGCGTCGCGCAGCAACGACTTTATACAGTCGATCGCCAGTGTAGCGATATTCCTCGAAGGCGGAAAACACGAGTGAATGGTCATGTTCGTCGTCGGATGCGACGGTCGCCGCCGCTATCTCGGCATCGGAGGGCAGCGGTAGATGGCGCCATTCCTCCAGTTCTCCGGAGGTCGGCGGAAGCGGCATGCCGATCTTGGTGTAGAGCGCCATCACGACTTCCCAGAAATGGAGCGCGAGGCGCTGGGGCTCCCCGATATGCGGGGAAACGAGGCGCAGCCAGTGGCAACCGGTCACCGCATGCAGGGCTTCGAAGCTCATCGTCCCCGCATAAAGAGCAAGGGATGCCGGGCGGATGCGGTGAAGGAAATCCGGCCCGGCGACCAGCCGTCCGAGACGATCCCGAAATGCAGAGAGCTTGCCCATCGCCTCGATCCATTTCCACAGGAGGTGGGTCGGTGCGTCGAGGTTGCGTAAGGCGGGGTCTGCCCGCATGTCGATCAGACATGCAAGCGGATCCGTGGTATCCGGCATGCGCTCAGCCGGAATGCCCTCGTAAGCGAGATAGGTTGCAGCCCAGTAGCCGAGCGCTGCGGCGACCTCGGCATCATCATTGCGCAGAAATGCGTAGGCGAGCCGCATCAGCCCGTGCGTCGCCGATGCCGCGACACCGGGAGCGAGCACCGGCATGACCGCCAGGGCTGTGGCCGAACCGCCTTCCTTTGAGACCCTTGCAGTGAAATAGCGCCGCAGGTCGCCTTCTCGTTCGCGCCGGCCGAGAGCGCTGCGCCATGTTGCGTCGTCCAACGCAGATATGAGGGGGGGCTGCATCGGAACGGCGTGGGAGCGTGTATAGTGCTCTGTGTAAGCCTCAAGCCGCGCAGCCGGAGCGCCGAGTCGGGCCATGGCCTCTAGAACCATTGGCAAATGATTGGCCAGATCGTCAGGGAATTCGCCGCTCCGGCGGCCGACATCAGCGATTAACTCCCTCAATCGCGTGCCCGTTGCCTCGTCCCTATAGAGGTGGCCTGCCTGTACTGCCGTGGTTGCCTGAGACATGATCCTTACCCTGATTTCAACATCCAACGCGCTTAGGCTAAGCTACGCGACGATGTTCGAACAATATCAAACAAGATAAAACAAAAGGCAACGTGTATTCCGGCTGACTACGGCGGTCTGTCCGGATCAGTCGGCAACGGTGACAGCGACGCCTGCTGCCTTCAGGGCCGATGCCAGTTCGCCTGTTGGCGCCTCGTCGCAGACGAGTGTGTCGAATTCGCCAAGTTTGGCGACATGAACGAGGGACATCCGGTTGAATTTCGTCGAGTCGCACAGAACCACGCGCTGCGAGGCGTGACTTAGATAGACACGCTTCATGTCTGTTTCCTCGAAGGAATAGTCGAAGATGCCCTGCGCCGTCAGGCCGGAAACACCAATGAAGGCGATGTCAAACCACAGCGATTCGAATTGCTCCACGGCTGAAGGACCGCTCGTCGACATTTCCTCGCCGCGAATCCGGCCGCCGGCCAGGTAGGTCTCCACGCCCTTGGCGCCGAGATAGGAGGCCGTACGTATGCTGTTGGTAAAAATCTTAACCTGCTGGCGGCCGGCAAGCGCCTCGGCTGCGAAATAGGGGGTCGTACCGACATCGATCGCAATACTGCGCGCGGCTTGGGACAGGCTGGCGGCGGCGGAGGCGATCCTTCGCTTTTGCGCAGCGTTGCGCGCAAGGCGCGCCTCGAATGCCGGTTCTTCGCGATCGACATTCTCTGCGAGCGCAAGGGCGGGCGCCCGATCCGGCTTGACCGCACCGCCATGCGTTCTGATGAGGCGGCCGTCCTTCTCAAGTTCGACGAGATCGCGCCGCACGGTCATTTCGGAGACCGAAAGCTGCTGCGCCAGATCGCTGACCGTTACCGATCCGACCCGTCCGATCTCCTCGATGATTGCGGCCTGCCGGACCTGGGCAAGGAATTTGGGTCGTTCGCCGGATCTGGCGGCGGATTGCTCGCTCGTCATCTTACTTTCGTCTCGTGTTCGTCTTTCAGGATTTCGTCCATCAGAAGGCCGCATACGGACGCCGTTTACATCAATATCTGTTCGAATTAAACATGATCGTCACCGTAATCATAGGCCCGCTCAGATGGAGCCGTGTGGAGTGCACAGTTTTCAGCCATTACAATCCTCCTGAGTTCGTATCTACCGTGGTCTCCAGACAGGTGCGATGCGATCGTAGAGTTCCCGGTAACGGCGATAACCGTCGTCGTACAGGGTTGCATTGGCGCTGCGCGGCTCCAGGACATCCGAAAAATGCACGAAGCGCTTGACACCCCGCCAGTCGGATTCGAGACCAACGCCGATCGCAGCGCTCCAGGCCGCGCCGATGCAGGAGCCTGGATGTCCCGAAAGGCGCTGCACCGGGGCGCCAAGCACGTCGGCCACGATCTGCATCCATATCGTGCTCTGTGCGCCGCCGTCCGACACCAGAAAGCGCTTCGGGCGATGCCCCATATCGATCAGCACCTCGACGTGATGGCGGATGGCATAGGCATAAGCTTCAAGCAGGGCGCGCCATAGATGACCGATATCGTGCGACAACGTCAGCCCCTCAATCACGCCGCGGGCTGCCGGATCGTGGATCGGCGTCTTTTCACCGAGCATATAGGGCAGGATCGTCAGTCCGTCAGAGCCGGCAGGCTTTTGTTCGGCCAGATGGTCGAGGTGCTGATGTAGGCTGCATCCCTTGGCATCGGCAGCATGCTGTTCGCCAGATGCAAAGTTATTCACGAACCAATTCAGCGCAGAGCCACCTGTCGACATGCAGCCGTTCGGCATGTAAAGGCCCGGTACCAGATGATAGTCGAGAAAAAGCCTGGTATCCGGGGCCACAACATCGGTGGCCGTCAGAATATCGACCGCGCCACCGAATTTTAAGAGAACGTCGCCGGCCTCGATGACGCCCGCACCCAGCGCGGACGCAATCATATCTGCCGCACCGCCGACGACGGGGGTTCCAATCCTCAGACCCGTTTCCGAGGCGCCCCGTTCATCGACGAGCCCCATGATCTCCGAAGACGCGCGCTTTATCGGCACGACGCTGGGATCGATGTGAGCAAGACGCACGAGCTCTTCGTCGATGGCATCCGTTGCGATATTCACGAAGCCGGCTTCCAGCGCCCAGTTCTGTTCGACGGAGCGGGCGCCGGTCAGCCGATAGTTGATGTAGTCGTAGGAACCGAAGACCGTTTCAATCTGCTCAAAGATTCTTGGTTCGTGCCGTTCTATCCATCTCAGTTTTGCTGTGACGAGCTGCTGATTGATGCCGTTGCCGGCCCTCTCCAGGAATGCGCGTTCGTCCCATTCCGCCTTCAGTTCGGCGACTTCAGCGCCGCAGCGCCCGTCGCTTTGCTGAATGCTTGGTCTCAGCACTTTGCCGCGCGCATCGAGCAAAACGACGGCAGGAAGCATGCCTGTCACGCCAACCGCGCTGATCTCTCCGGCATCAAGACCGGAAGTGGAGAGCAGTTCTCCGATGATGGAGCATACATTCTCCCACCATTCCGAAGGGTTTTCCTCTGCCCAGCCGATATGTGGGGACGACAAGGTCACCGGCCGGCTTGCCGTTGCCAGGATCCGATCCGGCAGGCCGACCAAGATGCCTATCGTGGAGGTCGTTCCAATATCGAGGCCGAGGACGGCTGCCATGATGCTTTTCGCCTCAGCGTAAAGTTTCGACGACATCCATGAAGCGTCTGACGCGCGCCGCGTCAACAGCGTTCCACGTATTGCCGTCCACCTTGAAATGGGTGCCGATGATGCAGCCCTGCGCCATGGAGAAAACGTCGCTGATATTGTCGATGTTGACGCCGGTATTGGCAAAGACCGGGACATCGGTGACAGCCTCGCAGACGTCGCGAAGATCCGACTGGCTCGCCGGCTGTCCGGTAATCGGGCCGGATACAAGAATGGCGTCGGCGACGGAGGAGAAGACGGCGCTCTTGGCGCGCAGCGCTATCGGGCGCTGATCCAGCGAATGAGCAAACTCCGCGTTGATATTGAACAGCATTTTCATGTCGCCGCGGCCGAGATTCGCCCGTAGTCGAGCCGCAGTTGCGCAGTCCGGCTGCCATAATCCCATGTCGGAGGCAAAAAGACCTGTGAAGATTTCGCGCACGAAACTGGCGCCGGTGACAGCGCCGATGGCGACGCTGGAGACTGGATCCCAGAGATAGTTCACGCCAAACGGAACTTTTAGTTGAGGCTTGATTGCCTGTACAATGGCGGTCATCGCCGCAACGCTCTCGGCCGACCCCTTGAAGACGTAGGGCCGATCGTTCTCGTTGCCGAACATGATGGCATCGACGCCGCCGGCCTGCAGCTTCTCGACGTCCGACGCCACGTCATCGATCAGCTTTTGCATGCCTCCTTGAGCGTCGTAAAGCGGCGATCCAGGCAGGGCGCCGATATGGGCCATGGCGATGACCACCTTCTTGCGCGTCCCGAAGCATTCAAAAACCATTGTGCAAGTCCTTCCACGACGTTCTGTTATGCAGGCTCGGCTCGACCGAGCAACGATGATTGAGCTCACGTTTTCCTGTGAACTGCCTTGAGTGATTGCCGAGCGCGTCGGACTCCTGAGGGAACACCATGCGCAAGTCAGCATGACCATACGCATCGAAACGAACTCAATCAAACAAAAAAAACATTTGATGAGTTCGATTTTGTTGGATACGTTTTCCGGAAATCGTTCAAGGAGCTGCCATGAAACCGCCTGTCTTTTCCGAGCTTCAGGGGCGCCGCGCGTTCGTTACGGGCGGTGCAACCGGCATCGGCCTGGCAATCGCCAAGGCGCTTGCCGCCCAGGATGTTGTCGTAGCAATCGCTGACATCAATCTCGACGCGGCAACCCAGGCGGTTCAGTCGATCGGAAAGGGTGCGGTCGCCGTCGAGGTCGACGTGCGCAAGCGGGCTTCTGTCGAGGCCGCCTTCATGGAGGCGGTAAACGGGATAGGGGGTTGCGATATCGTCATAGCCAATGCCGGCGTTTCCACCATGCAAAAAGCCCTCGAGTTGACCGACGAGGAATGGGACTTCAATTTCGACGTCAACACGCGCGGGATTTTTCTGACGAACCAGATCGCTGGTCGCCATCTGGTCGGGCAGGGCCACGGTTGCATCGTCAATACCGCGTCACTTGCGGCAAAAGTCGGTGCGCCGCTTCTTGCCCACTATTCTGCCAGCAAGTTTGCCGTTCTTGGTTGGACCCAAGCCCTCGCACGCGAGCTCGCATCTGCAGGTATCAGGGTGAACGCCGTCTGCCCAGGCTTCGTGAAAACCGGTATGCAAAGCCGGGAGATCGAATGGGAGGCGCGCCTTCGCAGCATCTCACCGCAACAGGTGTTCGACGAATATGTCGGCCAAACACCCCTCGGGCGCATCGAAACAGCCGAGGATGTTGCCGATGTTGTGGTCTTCCTTTGCTCCGACAGCGCCCGTTTTATGACGGGCCAGGGCGTCAATGTGACTGGTGGCGTCTATATGACTTAACCGAGGTGCTGACACATGTTTTGCGCGTCAACGCCTGATAGCGGGTGACCCACTGGTGTTCACTTTGGTCTGTGAATTCTGGGCTTGCCGTTATCGAAACTCCGGTTGCCGTTCTTCCAGCCGGCAATGACGCGGGCGATCTCGCGCACTGCGACACGCGGGCCAGGACTGTCGAGCAGCACGATCGTCGCCTCGGCGCCTACTTCTAACCGTCTGACGCTGCCGAGTTGGCGTGCTGCCGCATCTGTCACCATGCTGAAGACCAGCGCCATGTCCTCGTCTCGCGAGAGCTGGGCGACGTTTGCATAGAGATTGGCCATGCGGATCAACGAGGCATCACCGTAGGGAGTGAAGGGATTGAGCACGTTGTTGGTCGCAATCGAGGTCGCGACACCGCGGCCTGCCAGCAGGTGAGCGGGTGCGACGCCGCGCGGAACCAGCCGATCATGACTGCGTCCGTTCAGGTACAGATCGGTGGATGGCAGGACAGAAAGCGCAATGTCGGCTTCAGCCAGCCGATCAGCAATGGAGACGATCTCTGCCTGCGACATGGCCGAGAGATTGGTGACGTGGCCGATCGCCACGCGACCCTGCCAACGGTGACGAAGCGTGGCGTCGATCACCGCCGGCAGATCGCTTCGATCGGGATCAAGGCTGAAATCGAGATGGAAGTCGACCGGCATGTCATGCTTGAGCGCCAAGGCGAAGATCATCTCGATATGCCTGTTGGGATCGGGGTCCGTATAGGGACAGCCGCCGACCAGATCCGCGCCATTGGAAAGGGCGGCGTCGAGCATATCCAGTGTCTCCGGCTCATTTGTCAGCCCCTCCTGGGCGAAGGCGCAGATCTCGATATCGACCGCGAAGGCATAGTCTTCACGGATGCGCTTGATCGCCTCGAAGGAACGGAAGCCGGCGCGAGGATCGATCTCGACAAAGGTGCGCATCCGCGTGGTGCCGTGTGAAATCGCCTTCTCAACGACGCGGGCAGACCGGGCATAGACGTCGTCTTCCTCAAAGCCCGCCTTGGCCTTGGCCGTCTCCCGCACGGCCTCGGCAAGTGTCCCTTCGCAAATCGTGCAGCGGTCGAGGATGCAGGCCTTGTCCAGATGGATGTGTGTATCGACAAACCCGCCGAAGGCGAACGCTCCCTCGCCGTCGACGCTTTCGATCGCCTCGCACCGGATATCGGATCCGATGTCAGCGATCCGACCCTCTCGCACCGCGATGTCGACGACGGGGCCGTTCTCCTCGACACGGACATTGCGGATAACGAGATCAAATAATGGGCCAGACGTCACAGCAGGATCGCGCCTCCGTCGCTGCGTGGGTCATGAGCGCCATCGGTTGCACCGTCCTGCCCGATGCGGATAACGCCGGCCTGCCCACCGAGGGGGCTGAAACTGTCGATCGTTGAGATCTCGTGGCCCATGGCGGCAAGTGCGGAGACCGTTTCCAAGCCGACATTTTCCTCGATCTTCAGCGTGTCCCGGCTGTCGGAAAAGGTGCGGCCGAGCAGGAAGCGCGGGCGGGAAAGTGCTGCGGCTGGATCGAGGCCATGGTCGACCAGCAGGCTGAGGAGCAGCGACAAGGTCTGCGGCTGTCCATCGGCCCCTTGCGTGCCATAGATAAGATGCGGCCGGCCGTTCTTGAGCGCCAGGCCTGGATTGAGCGTATAGAACGGGCGCTTGCCGGGACGGATGACATTGGGGCTGGTCGGGTCGGTGCTGAAGGCAGCACCCCTGTTCTGCCAGAGGATGCCTGTATCGCCGACCACGACGCCGCTTCCCCAATCGAAATAGAGGCTTTGCAGCAACGATGCGCAGCGTCCCTTCTCATCGACGGCGGCAAGTAGGGCTGTGTCGCCGTGCCGATAGGGCTGCGGCCAGGGCAATGCGCGGCTGGAATCGATTGCCGCGGCTTTTGCCTTAAGGCGCACTGGATCGAGCAGCGCTGGCGAAACATCGGCCGCGTAATGGGGATCGGCGATGGTATGCCGGTCGAGAAAAGCCTGTTTCACAGCCTCGATGAGCCTGTGGTAGAAACCTGCGCTATCGGGAGGGAAATTACTCATCGGCAAATGGTTGAGCACGCCCATAATGCCGAGCGTGGTTATGCCCTGGGTCGGGGGAGGCGGCGCGAGCAGGGTTGTGTCGCGATAGGTCTGCCGGAGCGGAGGCGCGATATCGGTTCGCGTTGCGGCGAGATCGGTGGCCAAAAGCGGCGAACCGGCCTCCGCCAGCCCAGTGGCGATCTGCCGGGCGAGCGCCCCTTCGTAGAATTCGCGAGCGCCGTGGCGGGCAATGCCATCAAGCGTTCTGCCGAGTGCCGGCTGCCGCTGAATGCCTGACGAGGTGAAAAGGTCCCTGAAGCCCGGCCAGCGCACCAGCTCGCTACGGCGGGATTCGTACCAGAAGGACTGCGACCGGCTGACCTCGAAGCCGTTTTCCGCAAGGGCGATCGCATCGTCAAGCAGACTCGGCAAACTCTCCGATCCCGCCCATTCCGCAGTGGAATGGGCAAGCACTTTGTCCCAGCTATCCACGAGGCAGGCCGTCGTCAGCATGGAGGCGGCTCCGCGTAAGGGAATGTCCCCTTCCGGAATGATACCGCCGGCCTGACCGATGCCGAGGAAGGTCTCCGCCTTTCCCGTCTCGTCGGCGACTAGCCAGACGGCATCGCCGCCGAGACCGCAGAAATGCGGGTAGGTGACCGCAAGCGCCGCACCTGCGGCAACCAGCGCCTCGATGGCATTGCCGCCGCGCCGCAACACCTTGGCACCAGCTTCGCTGGCGAGCCAATGCGGCGTCACGATCATGGCGCGGCGGGACGACATGTCAGCTCGAGTGGTCTGAGTGACGGGAGAGGACATCAGCGTATCACCGAGCCGTTTTCGGCGACGAGGCGGCCTTGCTTGAAGACGCGGCGCGGTTTCGGAACTGCGACGACGGCCTCCGGTACATGCTCGGCCGTGAGCGTGACGAAATCGGCCTTTGCGCCGACCTCGATCCCGTAGCCTTCCAGCCGCAGCGCCTTGGCGCCGCCTGTTGTGACCACGTCGAAAGCGGCGCTGAGTTCCGCATCGCTGAAGAAACCGGAACGGTAGGCGATAATCTCTGCCCGGCGCAGCATGTCGCCATCCCCGAAGGGCCACCAGGAATCGCGGATATTGTCGCTGCCGCTGAAGACATTGACGCCGGCAGCGCGCAGCAGGGTCACAGGAGGAAAATTGTGGTTGCCGGGCGCGTTGGTCATGATCGAGACGCCGCTTTTGGCGATCAGCATGGCAATCTTCTTTGCGGCTTCCGGCGCGAGATCACCAAGACCATAGGCATGGCTGACGGCGACATGCCCCTGCATGCCAAGCGCGGTCGTACGAGCACAGATCTCCTCGATCGTCATGGCGCCGAGCGTGCCCGCGTCATGGAGATGGATATCGACGTCGACGCCGCGCCTTTCGGCAATGTCGAAGACCACGTCGAGATGGCCCTTGATGTCGCGGTCGAAGGAGAGTGGATCAAGCCCGCCGACGAGATTGGCACCCATCGCGATCGCCTCGTCCATCAGCTCCGGTGTACCGGGGCTCTTGAGGATGCCGCTCTGCGGGAAGGCGACGAGCTGGATGTCGATGATATCAGTGTAGTCCTCGCGAACCTTCAGGATGGTTTCGAGCGACTTCAGGCCGACCGATCCATCGACCATCACGTGGCTGCGCATCTGTAGGGCGCCGTTAGAAATGCAGAGATCGAGCTGGTTGCGAGCGCGTTCGTCCATGGGCGCTGCGACCGCCATATTCTCGGCTTGAAAGGCGACGCGCTCATGCACGTCGAAGCCATTGGTGCACGGTTTGTGCGGGATCCACCTGTCTCCGTAGAAGCTGGTGTCGAGATGGATATGGCCCTCGACGAAGCTCGGCACGAGAAGGGCTCCGTTGATATCGACCACGTTTGCCGCGCTGGCGTCCGAGCCTGCCGGTCCTATCGCAGTGATCCGGCCGTCCTGAACCAGGATATCGTTCAGAGTGCCGTCGGCGAGCTTTGCGTTGGCGAAAACTGTTTCGGTGCCCACTTGTGTTTCCTTTCCACTCTATTGTCGGCCGGCCACCGCCCAGTGCGGGGCCGGCTGCTCTGCAGCGATGGAGGATCGGTTCTGCGGCAGCATACCCTGCACACCTTCGATCAGCCATGTCATGTCCTTGATGTCGTTCTCGGAGAGCTTCTGATCGGGGGCGACTTTCGCCTTACCGTTCTGGTCCTTGATCTCACCCGCAAGGGCTTCCCGGCGATATTCGGGCGATGACAGCATTGCATGCGACATGAGCGGAATCCAGTCTACAACATCCTGAGTTTCAGGTATGCAATGTGGATGCCAGACTGTATCGCATGTAGCGTCTGGCAGGGCGTTACGACCTCATTGGCCGGATTCACCTGAGGAAAATTGGAATTGAAGGCCAGGGAAGCGTCGATCGGGTCACCGGCCATAGCATGCTCGCGACGGTCATATGTCTACATATTTTGCAGAATTTTGTATACGTGATTGAAAAGCTGGCAGTTCAGCCGGTGGCGCGGCTCGAAAAGCGCGACAGGATGGAACCGATGTCCGGCTCTTTTGCAAGATCATCCTCGATCAGTGCGCGGCTTTCGACGGATGATAGATGCTCGTCCATCAAGTGCTCCGCGCTGGCCAGATCGCCCTTTTTTAATGCGTTGATGAGGCCGGAATGCTCACTGATTGCACATTCGCTGGAATGCGGCCGGCTATACATGGCAAGGATGAGCGAGCAGCGTGAAACAAGTTCGGAGAGATAACGCTCGAGCAGTGCATTACCGGACAATTCGGCGAGCTTCAGGTGGAACTCGCCCGCCAGCCGAGTTGACAGGCGCACATCGCCTTTGGCATGTGCTGCTTCCTCTTCCTGCACATGTTCCCGCAACAGTTTTTCGATCGCGGGGCTCCAGCGCTTGATGACAGCCTTCATCACCTCCCGTTCGAGTGCGCGGCGAATGGCAAAGGCATCGCGCGCTTCCTCAAGACTTGGCTGGGCGACGGTGGCCGTGCGCTTATGGTAAGTGTCGACCAGTCCCTGCGCCTGCAGCTTGGCAAGTACCGTGCGCACGAGCGTTCGACTCATGGAGAAATGCCGGCCGATCTCGTCCTCGGGAAGTTTTGTCCCGGCTTTGAGAGCCTGCTCGATAATGGCCTGTCGCAGTGTGCGGTGGGCGATTTTCACACGATCGGGATTGGATGGCATCTGATTCCGTTATGTCATTGCTGTTGTATACATTATCGCGACATCACGCATACAACAAGGCGATACTTGTCCGGCCACATCGCTCTACTTCACCGAAAGCACCTCGAGAATGGACATGATCGGTTCGAACGGGTCACGATGAACGCCTGCCGCCCACGGCTCTGCAACGCTCCGGTTTCCTGAGCGGCAACAGGCATGGATCGATCAATCGCGGCGTCATCCCTTTCGGGGGCGGACCTCCATGAACACGTGTGGCGCCCCGGTCTCCGAGGGGATCGCATAGACGTCGTAGGACGCCCGAGGATCCTCGCCCATTCCGAGCGAGCCGGCCGGCATGCCGGGAACGGCCAGCCCTCGCAGCGAAGGCCGCTCCTGCAGCAGCCGTTTGACGGCCGTAAGCGGAACGTGGCCCTCCAGATAATAGTCCTCGACGACGGCAGTATGGCATCCCTGCATGTCGGCGGGCACCCCCAGCCGCACCTTGACCGCGGCAAGGTCGTCCGCGTCGCGGATGTCGACGGAATAGCCCGCGGCGGCCATCGCCTTCGCCCATGCGTGGCAGCAGCCGCAGTTCGGATCCTTGTAGACAGTCATCTCCGTCGGGACGGTCGCACCAACCCGTCCGGCGAGCAATACCAGGGCGGAACCCGCCATTGCGATGAAGCTTCTCCTGCGCATTGTCTTCACTCCTCGATGGCCGCCGCCCGGCATGATCGGCCGGGCGGCGGCGGATGCTATTTTACCTCGGTCACGGTCAGCTTGCCATTCACGCGTTCTGCGACGAACGCGACGCTCGACCCTTCCTTCAGCTTCGCGAGGAGACCCGGATCTTCGACACGGAACACCATCGTCATGGCGGGCATGTCGAGGTTCTTCAACTCCTCGTGCTTGATGGTGACCTTGTTCGCCTTGGCGTCGACCTTGCTGACGACGCCCTTGGTGAACTCCTGCGCGAAGGCTCCGAATGCCGCGCTGGTCGAAAGGACGACTGCGATGGCAAGTCTGATGACAGTCTTCATGATTTCACGCTCCTTTTCGATGGACTACTTTGTGGCGACGCTGACATCGCCGTGCATGCCGGCTTCGTAGTGACCGGGGATCAGGCAGGCGAATTTGAACGCGCCGTCGGTGGTGAATTTCCAGACGATCTCGCCGGATTGGCCGACCGGAAGGCGGATGGAGTTGGCGTCTGCATGTTCCATTTCGGGGAACTTCTCCATGACCTTCTTGTGCTCCAGGATTTTATCTTCCTGATCGAGTACGAATTCATGGTCGACGGTTCCGGCATTCTTGATTGCGATTTTCACCGTCTGCCCCTTGCGGACGTTGAAGACCGCCGGCGTGAACACCATCTTCCCGTCATCGGTTTCCTTCATGGTGACGCGCACCGTCTGTGTCACCTTGGCTTTGTCGCCGGGTTCCCCAACGGCCATCTTTTCGTCGTGACCGCCGGCATGGTTGCCGGAGGCAAGGGCGGGAGTTGCGAGCACTACGAGAGCCAGTGCCAATATATAGTTCTTCATGCATGGATCCTTTTGAGTGTTGGATATCGAGCCTCAGCCGTTCGTCGGCTTCGGCGTGATCTGCGTCTTCGCGTCTTTGGCCTTGGTCGCGTCCGGCAACTCACCGGTCCATTCCCAGGCCTGCGTTCCGGGCGGGTTCTCGTACCAGCCCGGATCGGAGTAATCGTCCGCCGAGATGCCCTCGCGGACCTTCACGACCGAGAACATGCCGCCCATCTCGATCGGGCCGTGCGGCCCCCAGCCGGTCATCATCGGGACGGTGTTCTCGGGAATGGGCATTTCCATTTCGCCCATGTCGGCCATGCCCTTGGTGCCCATGGGCATGTATTCCGGCTGGAGTTTGCGGATCTTCTCGGCGAGCTTCGACTTATCCGCACCGATGAAGGTCGGAATGTCGTGCCCCATCGCGTTCATCGTGTGGTGCGACTTGTGGCAGTGGATCGCCCAGTCGCCGAGATATTTGGCGTCGAACTCATAGGCGCGCATCGCTCCGACCGGGATGTCGATGCTCACCTCCGGCCACCGTGCTTCCGGCCGCACCCAGCCGCCATCCGTGCACGTCACCTCGAAATCATAGCCATGCATGTGGATCGGATGGTTCGTCATCGTCAGGTTGCCGACCCGCACCCGCACCCTGTCGTTCCTGGAAACGACGAGTGGGCTGATGTCCGGAAACACGCGACTGTTCCAGCACCACATGTTGAAGTCGGTCATTTCCATGATACGCGGCACGTAGGAGCCCGGATCGATGTCGTAGGCGTTGAGCAGGAAGACGAAGTCGCGGTCGACGCGCATGAACGTCGGATCCTTCGGGTGGACGACGAAGAAGCCCATCATGCCCATGGCCATCTGCACCATCTCGTCGGAATGCGGGTGGTACATGAAGGTGCCCGACTTCACGAGGTCGAACTCGTAGACATAGGTCTTGCCCACGGGGATGTGCGGTTGAGTCAACCCGCCGACACCGTCCATTCCGGACGGCAGGATCATGCCATGCCAGTGAATCGTCGTGTGCTCCGGCAGCTTGTTGGTGACGAAGATGCGCACCCGGTCGCCCTCGACCGCCTCGATCGTCGGACCCGGAGACTGGCCGTTATAGCCCCAGAGATAAGCGGTCATGCCATCAGCCATTTCGCGCTCCACCGGTTCGGCGACGAGGTGGAACTCCTTGACGCCATTGTTCATACGGTGCGGAAGCGTCCAGCCGTTGAGGGTGACGACCGGCTGGTAGTCCGGGCCGGAGGTCGGGTGGAGCGGCGGCTGCATGGCCGCCGTATCCATCGTCGGGGCGTCGGGCAGGCCCATCGCCGAAGTCTTCGTCCACGCGCTGGTCGCCAGCAGCGCCGCACTTGCACCGAACAGTTGTCGTCTGTTGAACATGGTGAGTTCCTTTCTCAATGACCGCCGCCGCTGCTGCCGGAAGCCGCCGCGACTTCGGTCTCTGCCGACGCGTTGGTCGCGCCGCCGCCGTAGATCGCGGATGCGAGGCCGGCTTCGGCGAGCCAGAAATCGCGCTTGGCGTTAACGGAGAGCAGGATGGAGTTGATCTTGTCGCGCGTGTCTGTGAGCAGCTCGAACGTGTTGGTGATCATGCCGTTGTAGGTCAGCAGGGATTCCTCCTCGACCTTGGTGCGCAGCGGCACGACATTGTTGAGGTAGTGCCGCGCGATGTCATAGTTCGACCTATACGCCTCGTATGCGGAGCGGGCTTCCGAGCGGACGTTGACGGCTTTCTCCGCGAGCTGGTTCGCTGCCCGCATGTATGCCAGCTCGGCCTTGCGCATCCGGGCCTTACCCGTGTCGAAGATCGGAATTGCGAATTCCAGTTCGACCTGGCCAGTCGTTCTGGTCTTCTTCTCGCCATCCTCGATTTCCCGCTCCGTTTCGAAACCGGTCAGGATCTCGAGATCGGTGACATAACGCGTCGCGTCGGTGAGCCCATAGGATCTGGCCGTTGCCTCCAGCTCGAGCTTCGCCACTTGCAGATCGATGCGGTTCTTCAGAGCCTCGGCCTCGATCGTATCGCGTCCGACGACGGATTTAGGCAGCGGCGGCAGGCTGTTTGGAACCTGATAGTCCAGGTCGGCCCCCCAAAGACCCATCAGCCGCGTCAGTTCCTCCTTGGCGAGACGTGCCGCCAGGCGGGCCTTGGCGGTTTCTCCGGCCAGTTCGGCGACGAACACATGTTCGCGCGCCTGGGCGCCCTTGGTCATCGCGCCGGTCTCGCCCAGCTTCTCCGCCAGTTCGGAAGCGGCATCCGCCGTCGCCTGAGCGCGCTGGAGCTGCCCGACATTTTCCCAGGCGGCGACCGCCCCGATCCAGGCACGCCGCGTGTCGGTGGCGACCTCCAGTGTTCTCACGGCGGCGGTCAGTTGCGCCTGCCGGAAACGGGTGTCGGCGATCGCAATATCCCGGTTCCTGGTCGCGAGCGCCAGGATATTCGTCGCGATCATCCCTTCGATGGTCTTGAACGCCCCAAGTTCCGGTGTCCCCATGCCTGTCGTGCCGATGGAGACGGTCGGATTGATGAACATCGTCGACTGCCAGGCGTCGGCCGCGCTATCGCCGAGATCGGCGTAGGCGGCCTGGAGGCCCCTGTTGTTGAGCAGGGCGATCTGGACGGCCGTCTCGACGTCGAGGGTCTTCTTTCGCGCGAGCAGGCTTCTGACCTGCGCGGCGGTCGACCGGGCCTGGTTCTGATTCTGGATCCAGACGGTCTGCTTGCCCGTCACGACCGCGGTCTTGCTCGCAACGGAAGCAAAACCTGCATCCTTGCTGGAATATTCGGCGCCCGTGACACAGCTGCTCAGCACCAGCGGAAACGCCAGCACGGTCATTAATCTTCCGAGGCCAATCATGAGTCGTCTCCATTGGTCGGAGACTGGAGGTCGTTCTGTCTACGCCACGGTCGGGGATCGACGGGTTGCCTGGCAACGTAGCCTGACATTGGCGACCGGTACGCGATCGGGCGCGGGGAAGGCTGTTCGACCGCGGGGGAAGATCCCACCACGTCGGGAGGAAGCGTGGATGCGCAGCCGCCGACAACAAGCGGCAGCCCCACCACGAAAAGCGAGGGTTTCATTATGAAATTTCCGAATAGGAGATAGCGCTACGGGCGCTCGCCTGGACGCAGGCGGCGACCGACTGGACCCGATCGAGCGGGTGCGTCTCTATTCAGATATTCGGGGGACGGTGAAGGGACGGCAGTTCGCCGAGGGCTGCACGATCGTCGATGAACTGTCGTATGGACGTGACGACGGGTCCGCCGACGTCGGGGCCTTCACAAATGATGCCCAGTCCGCCGCAGAAATCCTTGCAGCATTCCTGTTTGACGAGCTTGGTGTCGCCGTCGTCAGTTGAAGCGTCATGCTGATGGCCGTGCTCCGATGGCTCGATCATGTGATGGCCGTCGGCCTCGGGTGTTGCAACTGAGGCGGCGTTCTCGAATTCCGGAAAGGCCGAGCCGTGCATGGCGGCGCTGGCGCTGGACATGTTGTATCCGACCAGCGATGCCAAGATCGCCAGCCGCACGACGAGCAGCCATCTGCTCAGTGCGATTCGGTACATTCTGCCCATGCGACCTGCGTACAGTTTCAACGGCCTGCTTTCAATGGAAGAAACAGGTGCCGACGATTCGCGTCGTTTCTGTGGCCATGACGCAACGAACCGGTTGACGGCGCTACGCGGCAGATGCCTTTGTCGACATGGCCGCCCATGTTCCGGACTGGACCGGCGGCAGGAGATAAAATGCTCACAGCAGTTTCGACCATGACGGGCCTGTTTCTGGTAGCCTTCGCGGCCGCGACGATATTTCCGATGCAGTCGGAAGCCGCACTTGCGGGCCTTGTCCTGGCGGGCCAGCATCCGCCGGTCCTGCTTGTCGCGGTCGCATCGACTGGGAACACGCTCGGTGCCGTCGTCAACTGGGTCCTCGGCCGGGGCGTCGAACGGTTCCGGTCACGGCGATGGTTCCCCGTCGGCGACGCCGCGCTCGATCGGGCGTCGCGATGGTATCGCAGATACGGCAGGTGGTCACTGCTCCTCTCATGGATGCCGCTCTTCGGCGACGCGCTCACGGTTGCTGCCGGCGTGCTGCGCGAACCGCTGCTGCCGTTCCTTCTTCTCGTGTTCGTCGCGAAGACCGGGCGCTACGTTGCCCTCGTGCTCGCCGTCCTCGGAGTTATCGGTTGACGGCGGTCTCTTCGCGATGACCATCCGGTCGATGCTGTCGTCGCGCAGAACCAGAGTGTGCCAGGCCGCGGCCGCGACGTGAAGCGCCACCATCGCCAGGATGATCCTTGAGCCGATGACGTGATAGGGCGCGATCCCGAACCAGATGTAGCTTGCCACGAACCCCATTGCCGCCTGCCCGATAATGGCGGCATAGAAGGCATGATGAAGTACTCGGGAAAGCGCCTTTGCCGCCGACGCCGGTCGACTGTCCGGCAGGGGTGGCCACAGGAGCCGGACCGCAAGCCGCAGGCCCATCAGTAAGCCGATGCCGATCCCCAGATAGTTGTGGAGGTAGTGTTGGACGAGATCCCAGCGGTCGGGCGTTATTCCCATGTGGACCGCATGATGGATCCGCTCGATGCTGCCGCCCGTCAGGTACTGGGTCGGGACCAGGAGGGCGATCAGCCAGTGAAGCCAGATCTGGATGCGGAAATATCCTGGTCTCATGGCGCAGCCGTTGTTGCGATGGTTCGCAAGAGCTAGAGCGGGATGATTTTAGATGGAATCGAAAAGGGGATTCCCTTTTTCCCGCAAATCAGATTCACCATTGAGACCGGTAAAGGAGGCCGGTCTTTATGGCAAAACCTTTTTCCGATGATTTGCGGGAACGCGTTGTCGGCGCGGTGACGCGCGAAGGATTGTCCTGCCGGGCAGCGGCGAAGCGCTTCGGGATTGGCATCAGCACCGCGATCGATTGGGTGCGGCGCTTTCGCCAGACGGGCAGCGCAGCCCCCGGTCAGATGGGCGGGCACAAGCCACGGGCGATTTGCGATACGCATCGGGAGTGGCTGCTCGAGCGCTGCCGCACACGGGCTTTTACCCTGCGCGGGCTGGTCGCGGAACTGGGCGAGCGTGGCCTGAAGGTCGATTACCGCTCCGTGTGGACCTTCGTGCATGATGAAGGGTTGAGTTATAAAAAAAGACAATGGTCGCCGACGAGCGCGAGCGGCCCGATGTCGCCGCCCGACGGAACCGCTGGCTGAAGCATCGCTATCACGTCGATCCGGCCCGCCTCGTCTTCATCGATGAAACCTGGACGAAGACGAATATGGCGCCGCTCCGGGGCTGGGCGCCGCGCGGCGAACGGTTGCCCGGTCAGGCGCCCTTCGGCCATTGGAACACCATGACGTTCATTGCCGCCCTGCGCGCCGACCGCGTCAGCGCGCCATGGATCATCGACGGCCCGATCAATGGCGAGCGGTTCCTGATCTATGTGGAAAAGGTGCTGGTCCCCGAACTCAAGCCAGACGATATCGTCGTGATGGACAATCTGGGCTCACACAAGGCAAAAGCAATCCGCACCGCGATCCGCAAGGCTGGGGCCAAACTGTTCTTCCTGCCCAAATACTCCCCTGACCTCAATCCCATCGAAAAGCTCTTTGCCAAGATCAAGCATTGGCTACGCGAGGCACAGGCCAGAACTCGCCACGCGATCGACGAGGCCATCGCAGCCATCCTCAAGACAGTTTCACCACAGGAATGCCAAAACTACTTCAAGGAAGCCGGATATGAACGGACTTAAAATCATCCCGCTCTAGCAGCCCGAGGTTAAGACATCGCTGACCAGCCGCGTGGACTTTGAAATAACCCGCGATCCCTGGCGCAATTGGAACATTCCCTGGGCGACACTGTTAGACGGCGTAGTGAACGCGGCCACGATGCCGTTTCGACGAGGTTTTTACTGTTTGAGGATCGCGCCGCCATGGCCTGCGCCCTGTTATTCACTGCGGCGGCCAGGAAGCCGGATAGGAGATAATGCCATGCATCATATGTCGAGCGAAATGAAGGCCTGCATCGACAATTGCCTGACCTGCTACAGCGAGTGCCTTTTGATGGCCATGAGCCATTGCCTGGAACTGGGCGGGGAGCATACCAAGCCTGCGCATTTCAAGCTGATGATGGCCTGCGCGGAAATTTGCCGGACCTCGGCGCATTTCATGCTGATCGGCTCGGAGCATCACAAGCATGTCTGCCGCGAATGCGCCGAAATCTGCGCCCAATGCGCAGACGAGTGCGAGCGGATCGGCGACATGCAGAGCTGCGTCGAGGCCTGCCGCCGCTGCGCCGAGAGCTGTAGTCGCATGGCCGCCTAGAAGAGACGCAGCGCCCTCTTTCCGCCCGCTTTGCAGCCGAGATGATGGACCGCCGATCTCCTTTCGGCGGAACTCACACGTGCGAGGCTTTCTTGATCATATCTAAGCTGTTGCCTGTCACGGGGCTCCTGGTCATCATTTTCGCATGGGCCTCCTTTGGGCTTGCGGCGGACGACGTGATCGCGCTTCGGCAGACCGATATGAAGGCCATGGCGGCGGCCGCCAAGACGATGGCTGAGATGTTCCGGGACCCCGCGAGCTATTCGTCGGCGGAATTCCGAAACGCCGCCGGAAGCATTGCCGCGAGGTCTGGCGATGCGCTGGCCGATCATTTCATCAGCGGATTGGATGATCCGAAGTCGAAGGCAAAGCCTGAGATCGGGGCGGAGCGTGAACGCTTCGACCGTCTGGCGGACGATCTCAGAGATTATGCGCACGCACTCGAGACCGCTGCCGCCGACAATCCCGGACTGATGACCGGCCGCATGCGGATGAAGCCCGGCGAGGTGATGGGCGGCGGTCCGCTCGGGACACATGTCCGGAACGAGGCGGCGCTGGCCTCCATCCCCGCCGAGCATGTCTTCCACCTGATGCTGCAGGCCTGCACGACCTGCCATGCCAGGTTCAGAATGGGCCAATGAGACGCCGCACCACGGGCCTGGCTACTCAGTCCTGAGCCCATTGACGACGAAGCAGGCGTCGATCGGGGGCATCACCACCGCAATCGGCCCACATGACCTGCGGCCATCGCTGCGGGTAAGCCTGTCCCTTTGCGGCAAGCTACTCTCGCTAACCTCTCCGGCAGCGGGTTCAATAGACTTGCCTCTACTTGCGCGCAGGAACTGAGTGCGAGCGGCACGGGCCTGTTCTATGGTCTCGTCGACCATCGACGCGAAAGTCGGATTTGCGCCTGCCTGGCAATCCGGTGCAGCAACATGGCTGCTTGCGGCAATCGCCTACCCACGCGACCCGTAGCGCAGACCCGTCCGAGGTCGGGCGTGCCGCAATCGCCGATCTCAGGCGAGCGTTTCCGCAAAAAGTTCGAGCAGGCGCTTCCAATGCCGCTCAGAACCCTTTTCGCTGTAGATCTCGCCGCGGTCGGGAACGGTCCAGCCATGCGACATGCCGATATAGTTCTCGATTATGTGGTCGACGCCGCCGGTGCGCAGCGCCTCGGCGAGGCGAGCGGATTGTTCGGGTGGGAAGCTGCCATCGACGCCGGCAACGCCGACATAGACACGCGCCTTGATGTCGCCGGCCAGGCGATGCGGGCTGTCGGGCGCCTCGCTTGCGAGATTTCCGCCATGGAAGCTTGCAGCTGCCGCAATCCTGTCGGCATAGGCGGCCGCAGCCGTCAGAGCGCGACCGCCGCCCATGCAGTAACCGACGGCGCCGACCGGACCGGAAACGCCTTCGGCCTCGAGCGCATCGAGGAAGGCCGCGCTGTCGCGCTTCGTCATCTCCTGCGTAGTCTCGCGGATCATTCTCATGATCTCGGCGCGCGAGGTCTCGTTGCCGAAGGAAGAACCGTCGAAGGGGCCGTATGCTCCAAAACGATAGAAGAGATCGGGTGCAAGCACGACATAGCCGGCATTCGCGAGACGCTCGCCCATGATGTCGATGGCCTCGCGCGGCCCGAGCGCATCCATGTAGTAGAGAATGCCCGGCAGGACTTTGCCCTCGCTGCCTTCGGGGCGGAAAACTGACGCCCTGGCAACGCCGTCAGCCGTCGTGATTTCAATATCGCGTTTCATCGACCAATCCCTTTGATTTTATTGAAGCAGCGCTCAGGCCGCTGCCGGCAATCTGGCAAAGGCTGGCAACAGTCTCAAGACACGAATCCGTGGAGCGGCGGCGTCCGAGTGGGCTTTTAAGGCTACTGTGAGAATTGCGTTCGGTACCAACCAGGAGAATGCCTGCCCACCGCTTCCCCGAGGGAGCGCGTGTGTTCCCTGATGCACTGCAATCGCCTTCCTATTATGCTGAAGCGCGGGGATTTTATTGACGCACTGGTATTTCATGCCTAAATAGCTAGACAGTCTAGCTATAGAGAATTCTTGATGGAATGGCAGCTGCAGGACGCAAAGAACCAATTTTCAAAAGTCGTGCAAAAGGCTCGACTTGAAGGCCCGCAGGTCGTCACTGTCCGGGGAGAGAGGGCCGCTGTCGTTTTGTCAGCGCATGACTACGACGTTCTACGCGCCGGTCTCCCGACGCTGATCGATGATCTCCTGAGCGGCCCGGCTTGGGACGACGGGCTCGCTGAAGCGATCACCGGGCGAGCAAAAACGCCGAGCCGTGATGTAGCGTTCTGATGTATCTGATCGACACCAACGTCATTTCGGAAGCCAGGCGCGGCACTCCACAGGCTGTCTCCTGGTTACGCTCAGTCGATCCGCTTCGTGTCCATATAAGCGCATTGACACTGGGGGAGATCATGCGGCGTATTGCTCTCAAGCAGAGATCAGACCCGAGAGCTGCAGCCCATCTGATGGAATGGTTGCGTAAGCTTCGATACGACCACGCTGAGCGGATTCTTCCAGTGACAGACGAGATCGCCGTGGAATGGGGTCGCATCGCGGCCATCAGGCCACGCGGCGATATTGACGGGCTCATTGCCGCAACCGCAATCATCCACGACCTGATCGTCGTCACTCGAAATGTCGCCGACTTCCAAGATACGGGCGCATCCGTGATCGATCCGTGGGAGGCGTGAGGATTTGCGCCAAATCGAGCGGGCGAGATTCGTAGCCGCTTGCTCTCGTCATGGCAGAACCTTGTCCCCTGTCTCTTCGTGGGCAGGGACCTTCGTGCGCGAGGACCATGTACCCCTCTCGGAGGCTGTCGCGCGACTGGTCGAAATCGCCAGCGCCACGCAATGCCACTGCAATCCTCCATCCACAGGTTGACTGCATCGTTCCACGAGGCGGGTGACGCAGGCGATTGCCGATCGTCCTGATCTTTGGCATGACTGATGGGAACACCGAGCCAAGGGCGTTACCGGATCGATCCATGCAGCGACGGCTGCGGGCGATCCGGGCAGGAATTGGGCGATTGGCTCGAAACCCGGCAAGCTCGTGAGGGACTGACATTGATGCCGAAAGCCGCCGCAGCCGTAAAACGGGCTCTTGCCTACCTGTCCTGGCCCCTGGTGTTTTTCTCCGGCCTGACGGGCGCCTATTTCGCCTTCGCCGGCGATCGCCCGATGGTTGCCTTCGTGGCCGTCTATGCGGGTGCGGTTCTGATCCTCTTCCTGCTTGAACGCGCCATCCCCTATGAGCAGCGCTGGCTCGAGGCGGACGGCGAAACGGCCAACGATATCGCTCACACGGTGTTGACCAAGGGGCTGGTGCAGCTAGCGGCACTCTCGGCAGCGATCTTTCCGATGCTCGCTGCCGGCCTGCTGCAGCCCCTTGCCGCCATGCAGTTCAGCCTCTGGCCATCATCCTGGCCGATGATCTTTCAGGCAACCCTCGCCGTCATCATTGCCGAATTCGGCCTCTACTGGGCGCACCGCATCGCCCATGAACGGCTGTTCTTCTGGCGCTTCCATGCCCTGCACCACAGCGTCACCCGCCTCTGGGTCATCAATACCGGCCGTTTCCACGTCATCGATTCCCTGTTCAAGATCGCGTTGAGCCAGATCCCGCTCTATCTGCTCGGCGCCCCGCTGCAGGTCTTCTGGTGGCTTGGTGCGGTCACGGCCTTCATCGGCATCCTGACCCATTGCAACGTCGACATGCGCACGGGCCTTTTCGATTTCGTCTTCAGCACGCCCCGGCTTCACCGCTGGCACCATTCGAAGGATCTCCGCGAAGGCAATACCAATTATGGCGAGAATGTCGTGCTGTTCGACCAGCTGTTCGGCACCTATTTCAACCCCGACCGCCCATCCTCGACCGATATCGGCATCAAGGGCCAGATCGCCCCCGGCTTCGTCAGCCAACTGGCGCAGCCCTTCACCAAGGACGGCGTGCGCCAGATCCTCGGCCGTCAGCCCAAACGTGGCTGAGACCGAAAATCGGTTTTTGCCCGTCATCATTTCATGACAATCGACTCGTAAGAGCCTGCAAACCTCGACGGAAACGGACAGGACGGCGAATGACGACGTTGAAACAGGTTGCGCTGAGGGCCGGATGTTCCATGGCGACGGCAAGCCGTGTGCTGAACCTCAGCGGCCCTGTCAGTCAGGCGGCTGCTCTTCGCGTGCGCCGCGCTGCAGCCGAAGTCGGCTATCGGGCGACGGCACCGTCTGCCCGCAGTGGCCGCCGGCCTGTCATTGGCGTGCTGGTGCCGAGTGTGACCAATCCGGTTTTTGCTTCGTCTCTCTCGGGCATCCAGAACCGCATGCTGGTCGCCGGCCATAGCGTTCTCATCGCCCAGTCGAATTACGATCCCGATCAGGAGGCCAATGCGGTGGCAGGGCTTCTCGGCGAGCGGCCGACCGGGCTTATCCTGACTGTCTGCAATGGCGAGACCAGCCCGGCATTGGCACAGGACCTGCCGCCGACCGTGCTGCTTGGCAGCTCGCCGACGGCTCGATATCCGGCTGCCGTCACCGTCAACAATTATGCGGCCGGCTGCCGGCTGACAGAACATCTCTTATCCATGGGCCACCGGCGCATCCTCTATGTCTCCGGCAGCTTCAGGGCCTCGGACCGTGCGCTTCTGCGTTACCGCGGCTATCTGCAGACGATGGAGACAGCGGGTGTGGCCCCGTTCGAGGCCGTGGAAGTGCCCTTCGTCAACGGTTACGACCAGATGGATCTCGGCCAGGCCTTGCGGACATTTTCCCCGACCGCCGTCATCGGCTCGAACGATCTGATCGCGCTCGGCGTCATCGGTGCGATCAATCGCGAGGGGCTTAGCGTTCCCGACGATATCTCGGTTGCCGGCTTCGACGGTATCGCCATCGGCAAGCTCATCAATCCGACGCTGACCTCGATCGAAATGCCCGATCTCAGCATGGGCGCGACAGCAGCGTCGCTGCTGCTCGATATCGTCGAAAACGATGCGCCGCTCAGGCATCTCGAATTGTCGCATGCCCTGCGCCCTGGCGGCACGGTGCGAAACCTCCAAAACGAGAAAACCGCCGCACCTGCAGGATGCGACGGTTCCGGGTCGAGACCGCGGGCGGCTTAACCCGCGACCAATTGCAAATTAGCTGCGCGGCAGCATGCCTTCGACGTCGGCGGCTGCGTCGTCGAGTGCTTCCTTCGGCCCGGCCGAACCGTCAACGACGCGCGACAGGTTGTCGACGATCGTCTGGGTGACCTTGACGCCGTTGGTACCCGGGAAGGCGTACCAGGGGATCATGCGCGGCATCTGGCTGAGGCCCGCCTGGAAGAGCGGGTTCTTCTTGTAGAAGTCGCCGAGATATTCGGCCGACTTGGCGGCAAGTTCGTTGTTCGGCACATAGCCGGTGCCGGGAACGACGACGGAGGCGCCATAGGGGCCGGCGGCGAACTTGGCGAACTTCCAGGCGGCCTCCTGCTTGGCCGGATCCTTGGCGAGGATGACGACGGCGTTGCCACCGGTTGGCAGATGGCCCTTGTCCGGATCGATGAGCGGGATCTGGGCGGTGCGCAGATCGAACTTGGTGCCGACATTCTTGATCGTGTTGACGAGCGCGCCGGTCGTCTGGAATTCGAAGCCGACCTTGCCGGCTGCAAAGGCCTGTTCGCCCGCTGCCTTGGTGAAAACAGGCATGCCGCCTTCTTTGACGAAGCGGCTGATCAGTTCAACGGCCTTCTGGCCCTCAGGACCGTTGAAGGTGACCTTCTGCTCGTCATCGCTCAGCATCTTGCCGCCGGCGCCGAAGAGGAGGGCGGAGAACATCCAGTCGTCACCCTGCCAGCGGAAGTCCATGCCGTCGACGCCGTTGCCGAGCGCCTTGATCTTGCCGGCGAGTGCGATCACTTCATCCCAGGTCTTCGGCGGGGTGTCGGGATTGCCGCCGGCGGCCTTCACGAGATCCGCATTGTAATACATGATCGGGTTGGAGGTGGCGAAAGCGAGGCCGACCTGCTTGCCCTTGACCTGGGCGAGCTTCAGGATCGTGTCCGAGAAGCCCTGCTCGGCCATGTTGCCTTCCTTCTGGACCATCGGTGTCATGTCGACGGCGACATTGCGCTCGTTCAGCATGCGCAAGCGGTTCAGGCCGATGAAGGTGACGTCGGGCATTTCAGACGTACCGGCCTGGCGCAAGATCAGTTGGATGCCGTCTTCGTAGGTCGCCGAGGGAGCGGCGAACTGGATTTTGATGTCGGGGTTTTCTTCCATGAACTTCTTCGAGATCGTGTCCATCACGTCCTTGAAGAAACCCGGCATCGGGTAGTGGATCGTCAGCGTCGTTTCAGCGTGGGCCGGCAGGGCTGCCGCCACGGACAGAGCCGCTACTGCGAGGAACTGGGTGAAATGCTTCATCGCTCGTTCTCCTGGGTTCAGCCGGTCAGCCTTTGAGACCGGTCATGGTGATACCCTCGACGAAGCGTTTCTGCGCGAGCAGAAAGGCCGCAACGAGGGGAATGGTGATGATGATGGTGGCCGCCATCAGCGCGCCGTAATCGTCGCCGGCTTCCGCGGCGCGGAAATTCATCAGGCCGAGCGGCGGCGTGGCGTAGCCGGGCTTCGAGATGACAATCAGCGGCCAGAAGAGGTCGTTCCAATGGGCGACGACCGAAAAGATCGCGAAAGCCGTGACTGCCGGCCAGGCATTCGGCACGATGACGCGCGAGACGATGCCGAGTTCGGACATGCCGTCAAGACGAGCGGCATGGATCAGGTCATCCGGCATGGCGCGGAAGAACTGCAGGAACAGGAAGATTGCAAAGACCGAGATGGTGAAGGGCGCCACCAGCGCCGTATAGCCGTTGAGCAGCGACAGGCTGTCGAAGGCGACGTAGAGCGGCAGGGCAGTTGCATGGATAGGTACCAGAAGGCCGAGCAGCACCAGCACCATCATCAGGCGGGCGGCACGGAATTTCAGCTTCGCCATGGCATAGGCGCAGGGAATCGCGACCAGCACCTGGAAGACGAAGATGAGCGTGCAAACGACAAGACCGTTCCAGAGCAGGGTGCCCATCGCGACCTTGTCGAGCGCCTTGGCAAAATTCTGCACGTAGAAGAAATGCGTCGGGATCAGCGAAAGAGCCGCCGTAAAGATATCGTCCTGCGACTTGCCGGCCGCCGAGATCATGAAGATGTAGGGCGCGAGGAAGATGACCGCCCCGACGATGAGCAGCGCCAGGCGGATAAGCCGGCCGAGGGTAAAGCGGGAGCGCGTCTTCATGAATAGTGCACCCGCCGGTCGAGGAAGCGGTACTGCAGGAACATCATGACGACGAGGATGGCAAGGAAGACCACGGTCATGGCCGAGGCATAACCGACCTTCATGTAGACGAACCCCTCCTGGTAGATGGTGAAGAGCAGGACTTCGGAAGCATGGTTGGGGCCGCCATCGGTCAGCGTCTTGACCGTCTCGAAGGTCTTGACCGCATTGATGATGCTGATCGTGGTGACGAAGAGCGCCGTCGGACCGAGCATAGGCCAGGTGACGAGGAAGAAGCGGTCGAGTGAGGATTTGGCGCCGTCGATCTCGGCGGCGGCGTAAAGCTCGCGCGGGATCGCCGTCAGACCGGCCAGGAACAGCACCATGTTGAAGCCGACCGTCTGCCAGACGCCGATGATCGAGAGGCTGTAGAGCGCGGTTGCCGAGGAGCCGAGCCAGTTCGGCTTGGGCAGGCCGACGACATCGAGCATCGCATTGAGCGGGCCGATGGTCGGGTGGAAGAGATACTGCCAGACGGTCGCCATGGCGACGATCAGCGACACGACGGGGAGGAAATAGGCAGTGCGGAAGACGCTCTTCCCCCAGCCCTCGCTCTCGATCAGCATGGCGACACCGAGGCCGAGCAGGATCGAGACGGGCGCGACAAACGCCGTATAGACCGTGGTGTTCCACAGCGACTTGCGGAAGGTGCGGTCGGTGAAGAGCTCGGTGTAGTTCTCGAAGCCGACGAAGCGGAACTTGCCGACGCCAAGCTCGAAATCGGTAAAGCCGAGAAAGATGACGGCGACGATCGGCGCCAGCACGAAGAGCACGATCAGGATGATTGCCGGCAGCGACAGCAGCCAGGCCATCTGTGCTTCGCGACGCTCATGCCTTGCGGCCGACGCAACCGGACGGATCTTGCCCGCAGCTATGCTAGCCATGGGCTTTCTCCCTGCTGGCATCGGCGGTAAGGGCGCTCGTGCGAAGCCGGCGACCGTCAGGCGCAAAGACCAGGGCCTTGTCGGGCTGAAAGGAGAGCGCAACACCCATGCCGGCCGACAGGCCCACAGCATCGGCAGGCGCAAGCTTGGCGAGCACGGTCTCGCCGATCGCATCCAGCCGGCAGAACAGGATGACTTCCGAGCCTAGGAATTCCATGCGTTCGATACGGGCGGGCAGCGACGTCTGGCCATCGGCGGCAAGCCGGACGAATTCCGGCCGGATGCCGATCGTCACGTCAGGACCTGAAAGACCCGGTTCTGCGAGCGCCATCTTGATATCGCCGAAGGCGACAGTTCCATTCTCGATGCGTGCCGGCAGAAGATTGATGCGCGGCTGGCCGACGAAACGGGCGACCTCGATATGGGCAGGGTCGTCATAGATGACCTGTGGCGGGGCGAGTTGCAGCAGCTGGCCGCCGATCATCACGGCAACGCGGTCGGCCATCGAAAGCGCTTCGGCCTGGTCATGGGTGACATAGACGGTCGGCACGCCGGCGCGGCGATGCAACTCGACGATCTCGCCGCGCGCATGAACGCGCAGATTGGCATCGAGATTGGACAATGGCTCGTCCATCAGGAAGACACTTGGATGGCGCACCATGGCGCGGGCAAGCGCCACGCGCTGCCGCTGGCCGCCAGACATCTGGCCGGGCTTGCGATCCAGCAGATGGTCGATCTTGAGCGCTTTCGCCGTCTCCTGCACGTCGCGGGAAATGCCTGAACGAATGGCGCGGTAGCCGGGCATGACCGGACCGAGGAAGGGCAGGCGCTGAAAGCGGCTTAAGCGGCGCATGGCAAGCGGCACGGCGATATTCTGGCCGGCCGTCAGATGCGGATAGAGCGCGTAGGACTGGAAGACCATGGCGATGTTGCGGTCGGCGGCCGCCACATCGGATATTTCCCGTCCGCCGATAACGATCTCGCCGCTATCGGCATGGTCGAGGCCTGCAAGGATGCGCAGGAGCGTGCTCTTGCCACAGCCCGAGGGGCCGACAAGTGCGATGAATTCGCCCGGCTGAACGTCGAGGCTGATATTTTTGAGGATGGCATTGTCGCCATAGGATTTGCTGATGGCAGAAAGGGCGAGCGCGCTCATTACGCCGGCTCCTTCTGCACCTTGTGGGCCTCGTGCGGATAGACTTCGGCAACGACATCGTCGAGCACATGCGCCACCATGCCGGGAACAGCGACGATCTCGCTGGCAACGTCATCGCCGAGATCGTGGATTACGGCACCGATCAGCCTCTCGCCCGACATTTCGCGCTCCATCGTGCCTATGATGAAGGAGGCCGCCGGACCCCAGACGAGCGCGGTGTCGTTGTAGCGTCCCTTCCAGGCCCAGTGCAGGTGGCCGCTGGCATAGAGGGCGACGTCATGGGAGGCAATCAGATCATAGAGCCGCTGGCGCTGGGCCGGGCGGATGCTCCAGTAGCCGGTGTCGCCCTCGTTAGGTGTGTCGACGAAGAGCGGCTTATGCGCGAACATGGCAACCCGCCGTCCGGCGCGCCCGGCAAGCGCTTGCTCCAGCCATGCAAACTGCGTTTCCTGCTCGTCGTTCTCCATGCCCATCAACAGACTGTCGAGGCCGATCAGGCGCCAGTTGCCGGCATCCTCCAGCCAGTAATCCGGGCCGACGAGGCTGCGCCAGCGGTTGAGCCTTGTCTTATCGACCGGCTGCAGCGAGCCAGGCAGATGGCCGACATCGTGATTGCCGGGAACGATCAGCATGGGGATCGATACCTGCCGCATCAGTTCCATGCAGAAGCTGAGATCCTCATCCTTGTCGGCGCCATCGACGGCAAGATCGCCGGTATGGATGACGAGATCGGCTCCGCTGCTATTGATCCACTCGGTGAGCGGCTGCCAGTTGCCGTTGAAATGCGGGATCGACGGGCTGAAATGCGTGTCGGTAATCTGGACGATTCTCATGCCGGGGCTCTCCAATAAGGCCCGCGGCAGATTTCCGGCGGCAGGCACTGTTCGTGCCGCCTCTTTAGAGCGCCCCAATGTCAGGCGGGTTACAAGCGTTTCCACCCTTGTTCCAATTGTGTCGTGCAATTGTCATGGAGGATCGAACGCTTGGTCAGGTCCGAGCTCCCGCGAAGGATCGATCGATATATGTTGAAATCAAAGATCGCTATCGACGTCGAGATCCGGCGTCGGTGCAAGCATCCGTCCATGGCGGATCAGGATCACGTCCACGCTATCGCCATCGTAGAGGTAGTCTAGCAGATAATCCCCGACCACGAGCGTCAGGCTCCCGGTAATCTGCAGGCCGCCGTGCATCCGGTTCCCGGATTGAGGAAATTCGGACAGTGTCCGCTTCGCGTTCTTGATCGCGAGCGCAAACTTTCGGGCTGCGGCAGGGTTGAGTTTCCGCAGATACTCGCCTTCGCGGCGGATATAGCTGGCGACATCCTTGGAAAGCCGTACGGCAGTCACGCAGCTTTTCCACCCACGATCCTGTCGATGTCCGCGATCACGTCATCCATATTCTCGAACTCTCCAGCAGCGATCTGCTCGCGGCCCTTGATCGCGGCGAGGATGTCGGCCCCCTCGTTCATGAGATACGTCCGCAGGGCTCGAACGATGATGTAGCTGCGGGATCGATCGCTTGCTTTTGCGATGGCTTCGATATCTGCAATCACGTCGGAAGGCACCCGGAGAGTGACAGATTCTGATTGGCTGGCGTTCGACATTGCTTGCCTCCTTCAGGGTGTAAGACAATGTAAGACAAACGAGGATCGGATACAATGGTGGACCGAGTCACGGATCGATTTTACGTCCTTTCTCTTTCCGTCGTAACAGATCGAGTTCAGGCCCGACAAGCAGCGAACGACGTAATGCAGACAGGATCGTCTCAGATGGTTCGCCTGACGGCGGCCCGTTGATTATCTCGTCCAAAGCCGGGCGGTCAATCTTCTGTCGGTACCGGGCAATAAAGGCCTTGGTCGCTGGCGAACCTTCGCCCTTGCGATAGGCGATTGCCACATCGGACGTCACCGTCACGCCGCCGAGCGGTCTGTAGTGGACATCCTGCAGTTCCACCCGGCTCATGGATTGCGGCACGAGAGCGATGCCGATGCCGATGCCGACGAGAGCGGCGATCTCGGTGAAGTCGTGCGCGATGGCCTTGACGGATGGTTCGAACCCGGCCTCCCGGCAAGCCTGTAACGTGTTGCGGTGAAAGCCGACTTCCGGCGGCTGGCGTGGGGTGATGAATGTGTCGCTCACCAGATGGGCAAGCGTATCGATGGGGCGTTCTGCAAATTCATGGTCGGCGGGAACCATGGCGACCAGCGGCTCGCGCAACACGACCTGCACGGAAACACCCGGCGGGATCGGTGCCGGTGCGCGGATATAGCCGAAATCGAGCAGGCCGTCGGCAATGCGCTGCAGCTGCTGACGTAGCTCCATTTCCTGCAGCTCGACCTCGACATAGGGGTAATCGCGCTTGAAGTTCTTGATGGAGCCGACGACAGCGCCGGAATAGGCGGCAGACGCCACATAGCCGATCGAGATGCGCCCGCTTTCTCCGCGGCCCGCGCGGTGGATAGCGGCGACCGTCGCTTCGGTCTGGGTCAGGACCTTGCGTGCCTCCTGGAACAGGATCTCGCCCGAATGCGTGAGTTGGACAGCACGACGGCTCCTGTCCAGCAGCGGCGTACCGACGATCCTCTCCAGGCTCATGATCTGCTGGCTGAGGCCCGGCTGGGCGATGCCGAGGCGGGCGGCGGCGCGTTCGAAATTTCGCTCCTCGACCAGTGTTACGAAATACCTCAGATGCCTGAGTTCGAAGCCGGGGTCGGTCAGCGCCATCACGCCCTCCTAGGAGAATTCAAATCTATGACGTTTCGCCGGTTTCATAATCCATGCTTATGAAAAAATCGAGCCCGGTTTATTGGACCTCTTAAAAATAACATGATTAGAAAAATCCAGTTTTACGGCATATAACGGGCTCCCGATGACTGGTTCTCTTCGCTTGCGTAATTTCGCTTCGACTACGGTTCTCGCGGGCGCGCTTCTGGCGCCGCTGTCTGCGTCTGCCCAGGACGCTGATCCGACGACGCTTGCCCCGATCGTCATCAGCGGTGCCAAGGATGAGGATCCGACGGCTCCGGTGAAAGGTTTCGTCGCCCGGACCAGCGCGACCGCGACCAAGACCGGCACACCGCTTCTCGAAACCCAGCAATCCATCTCGGTGCTGACGGCCGATCAGCTGAAATCGCAGGACGTCGAGACCGTCGGCCAGGCGCTGGATTATGTGCCTGGTGTCGTCGGCGAGCCCTATGGTGCCGACCCGCGCTTTGATTCCCCGCGCATCCGCGGTTTCGACAGCCGCCAGTCGCAGTTCCTGAACGGACTTCGCATGATGCGGACAGCAGGCGCTCCCGCCGTCGATCCTTATCAGCTCGAGCGCATCGAAGTGCTGCGCGGGCCGGCATCGGTCATGTACGGCCAGGGCAATCCCGGCGGCATGATCAATCTCATCAGCAAGCGGCCGGTCTTCGAGCGTTTCGGCGAAGTCGGCGTTCAGGCTGGCAGCTACGATACCTACGGCACCTATTTCGATTTCGGCGACATCATCCCCGGTAATCCGGATTTCGCCTATCGCCTGACGGGTCTGGCAAGGACTGCCTCGGCACAGGTCGATGAACTCGACAACGACCGCTATTTCATCGCCCCGGCGCTGACCTGGCAGCCGGATGAAGACACCAAGCTGACGATCCTGACCAGCATCCAGCACGATAATCCGAGCACGCCATCCGGCCTGCCGCCTGCACTCACCCTCAATGCGGGCACTAACCGTCTGTCGCGGGATTTCTTCGTCGGCGACAAGAGCTTCGACACCTCGGACCGGACCTTGACCAATATCGGCTATGAGCTGGAACACCGCCTGAACGATACCTGGACCTTCCGCCAGAACCTCCGCTACCAGAATTTCGACTGGAACTATCAGGCGCTCGGCATGTCGACGATCGGCCTTACAGGCGGCCGGACGATCAACCGCAATGCCACCATCCAGGACGAGTTGCTGAACACGTTCAACGTCGACAACAACCTGCTTGCGGAATTCGACACCGGCGATATCAGGCACGAGATGCTGTTCGGTCTGGACTACCGCTATTACAGCAACAATGTCGGCACGCAGTTCTGGCGCGCCACGCCGCTCGACGCCTTCAATCCGGTCTACGGCTCCGTTAATCTGATTGCGCCGACGCTCAGCACCTATGTCGATTCGACCATGACGCAGGTCGGCATCTATGTGCAGGACGAGCTTGCCTATGAGAACTGGCGCGCAACGGCAGCCCTTCGCCAGGACTGGGCCAGAACAGAGGGAACATCGACCAACCGGTTGACCGGTGCGTCGCGCCCTCTCGACAAGGACGACCAGAAGCTGACGGGCCGCGCCGGCCTCAGCTATGTCTTCGACAATGGCATCGCCCCCTATATCAGCTATGCCACATCTTTCGAGCCGGTTCCGGTGCCTGCAACCGGCGGACCACTGCAGCCGACGACGGGCGAGCAGGTGGAAATCGGGGTCAAATATCAGCCGGAGGGTTGGAACGGCTTCTTCACTGTTGCCGCCTATGACCTCAAGCAGAAGAACGTGCTGGCGACCTTTGCGCTGCCGGGCGGCGGTACGTCTACCGGGCAGATCGGCGAGGTCGACGTCAAGGGCATCGAACTCGAAGGCGTCACCAGCCTTGCCGACGGGCTCGACCTGCGTGCCGCCTACACGTACATGCAGGCCGAAATTGTCGGCGGCGTCGATGACGGAAATCGCCCTGATAACGTGCCTGAACATGCGGCAAGCCTTTGGCTCGACTATACTTTCCCGGAGGATACGACGCTTGAAGGTTTCGGTCTCGGCGGCGGCGTGCGTTACGTCGGCCAGCGCTACGGCGATACCAAGAACACGCTCGATCTTGACGCCGTGACCCTCTTCGACGCAGCTCTCCACTACGAGAAAGACAATATGACGGCCTCGCTGAACTTCAAGAATCTCGCCGACAAGGATTATGTTGCAAGCTGCAGTTCCTTCGGCTGCACCTACGGCGATGGCAGAACGGTGATGGGCAAGCTGACCTTTCAATGGTGAGAGACTATCGAGCGGCACAGGGACGAGGCTTCGGCCGTCGGCAGGCGCTTGCCCTGCTGGCGGCTTTGGCCATTCCGGGCAAAACCTTCGCAGCAGGTCAGAAGCGCATTGCCGCGATCGATTGGGCGATGCTCGAAACGCTTGTAGCAATCGGCGTCATGCCGATCGCCGCGACCGAGCTCGTGCAGTTCCGCAAGGATGCGGTCGAGCCGGTACTGGACAAGAGCGTCGCCGATCTCGGCCTGCGGGGATCGCCGAACCTTGAACTTCTGCGCCTGCTGCGCCCGGACCTCATCCTGATTTCGCCCTTCTATGTCAGGTTCGAGGCGAGCTTCCGGACGATTGCGCCTGTCCTGTCGCTGCCCTTTTATAACAGGGGCGAGCCGCCCTATCAGAAGGCTGTCGATGCCGTTTCGGCCCTTGCCAGGGAACTAGGTGTCGAGGACCGCGGCCGCGAGGTGGTCGCGCAACAGGCTGTCCTTATCGAGGAAACGCGTGAAAGTCTGCAGGGTTTTGCGTCGCGGCCAACCTATCTGGTCAATATTGGCGACGCCAGGCATGTGCGCGTCTTCGGCGCCGACAGCATGTTCGGCGATATCCTCGGTCGTCTCGGACTGCCGAATGCCTGGGCGGATCGCTCGCGTTATACGTTCGCCGCTCCGGTGCCGATCGAAAATCTCGATGCCGAGCCGGATGCGAGGATCGTCATCATCTCCGATATCCCAGTCGAGGCACGCAATGGGTTGAAGACCAGCATGATCTGGCAATCGCTGCAGCCGGTACGGGACGGCCGCGTGCTGATGCTCGGCAATATCAATCCCTATGGCGGCATCTTGGCAGCCGCCCGGTTCACTCGGCTTTTCAAGGCGGCGATACTGTCGTCAGGGGAGATGCCGTGATCAGACCCACCGCACTCTTTGCCGCGCTCTCAGCCTTTGCCGTTTCCGCCGGCCTCTTTCTTCTGACAGCACTGAACCATCTGCCCTTTGCCGACTGGCCGTCTCTGCCATTTGATCCCGCGCAGATGACGACGCGGCAGATCATTTTCGCCTATGCCGTCCTGCCGCGCGGGGCAGTCGCGATCCTCGCCGGTGCCGCGCTCGGGCTTGCCGGCGCAATGCTGCAGCGTTTGCTGCGCAATCCCATCGCCGATCCCTCGACGCTTGGTGTCTCCGCTGGCGCGCAGCTTGCGATCGTCACGGCGACGCTGTTCTTTCCCGAGATGCTCGACGGCTACCGCGCTTTCGTGGCGCTCGCGGGCGGGGCGGCAGCCACCGCCATCGTCTTTCTGCTCGGCTGGCGGCGCGCCTTCGAACCCATCACCATGGCGGTCTCCGGCCTGCTCGTCGGCATTACCTGCAGTGCGCTCTCGGCGGCGATGACGCTCTCGCAGGGCGAGTATCTGATGTCGCTGGTGACCTGGAACGGCGGTTCGCTCAGCCAGCAGGACTGGTCGACGACGACAACCCTCGGCCTCGAACTGCTGCTCGGCCTCGCCGTCACGCTCCTGCTCCTGCGTCCGCTCACCTTGCTCGGCCTCGGCGACAGCAGTGCCCGCTCGCTCGGCGTGGCACTTGCAGGTACGCGCATTGCCGTCGCAAGCGTTGCGGTGGCGTTGAGCGCGGGCGTTGCTGCTGCCGTCGGCCTCGTCAGCTTCGTCGGCCTTGCCGCACCCGCGTTCGTGCGCCTGCTCGGTGTGCGCACGACACGCGGCATCCTGCTTCTTTCACCTGTCGCCGGCGGTCTGTTGCTCTGGTTCTGCGATGGTATCGTGCAACTGATCGCCTCCTCGGTCGGCGAGACCTTTCCGACGGGATCGGTAACGGCCTTGATCGGCGGACCGTTGCTGCTTTGGTTGCTGCCGCAGGTGCGCGCCGTCGAGCCGCCGCAGCCGCCCGATAGCGTCCTCGTCGCACGGGCGCCGCTGTCACGGCTCGCCCTCATTCTCTGCGTGCTGCCGCCATTCGTCTGGGCGGCCCTTTGCGTTGCGCGCCTGCCCGATGGATGGGTGCTGCTCAGCGGCGATCTTTTCTGGGAGCTTTTCCCGGCCCGCTGGCCCCGTCTGTTGGCATCGGCCGCTGCCGGCGGTTTGCTCGCCATGGCGGGCGCCATGCTGCAGCGCCTCACCGGAAATCCGTTGGCAAGCCCTGAAGTGCTGGGTGTCAGCGGCGGTGCCGGCGTCGGTTATGCCGTTGCCTTAAGCTTCTCAGCCGATGCCGGCGCGCCCGCGCTCTTCTTCGGTGCCGGCAGCGGCGCAATCGTGGTGCTGGTCATCGTCGCGCTTTTTGCCGCCCGCCGGCATCTGCCGCCCGAACGCTTGCTGCTCGCAGGCATTTCTGTCAGTGCTTTGAGCTCGGCGATCCTGAGCGCTCTTCTTGCCGTCGGCGATCAGCGCGCCTGGCAGATCCTCGCCTGGCTCGGCGGCTCGGCCGCGGCCGCCACGCCGGAAACGGCGGCCTTCCTTGCCGGCCTCACCATCGTCATCCTCGCAACCGGCCTGATCCTCACACGCTGGCTGGTGATCCTGCCGCTCGGTGCGCCGACCGCGCTCGCGCTCGGTCTGCCCCTGGTCGGCGCCCGAACGATGATGGTGTTGACGGCGGGCATCGCAACGGCGGCTGCCTCGCTCCTGGTCGGTCCCTTGAGCTTCGTCGGCCTGATGGCCCCGCATATCGCTCACCGCGCCGGCTTTGAAAAAGCGGGCAGCAGGCTCCTCGCCTCGGCCGTCATAGGTGCTGTGCTGATGGTGATCGCCGATCTCGGTGCGCGCAACGTGACCTTCCCCTACGAATTGCCACTTGGCCTCTTCGCCGCCTTCGCCGGCGCGCCCTATCTCGTCTGGATGATCGGCAGGCGGCAGTGAGGGCTGGCCATCAGCCATGCGACGAGGATATCGCTGTTGACCTTACCGCTTCCGTCGAGCGCAACGAAGAGAGGAACTCAGCCGGGGGCATGGGGCGGGAGAACAGGAAACCCTGCAGGTCGTTGCATCCGGCCGCGACGAGAAAGTCTCTCTGCCCTTCAGTCTCTACACCTTCGGCCGTCGTCGCTTTTCCAAGCGTGCGGCTCAAACCCAGGATCGCCGAAACGATCGCCGCACCCTCGGCTTGCGTTCCCAGCAACCGCACGAAGGAGCGGTCGATCTTGATCCGGTCGATGTTGAATTGAATGAGGTGGCTCAGCGACGAGAAGCCGGTGCCGAAATCATCAAGCGCAATCCGGATCCCCTGCGACCGAAGCTTGCCGAGCATTCCTTGAGCATTTTCATCGATGTTGAAGAGTGCGGCTTCCGTCAGTTCCAGTTCCAACCGCGATGGCGTCAGGCCGGTTTCGGTCAGGATGGAGAGCACGTGGCGGTCGAAGTCCCGATGCCGGATTTGCGAGGGCGAAACGTTGACGGCGACCGACATATCGGCCGGCCAGTTCGTGGCCGCCTTTGCGGCATTCCTCAGCACCCATTCGCCAAGCTGGTCGATCATGCCGGCCTCCTCGGCGATCGGGATGAATTTGTCCGGTGACAGCAGCCCCTGGATCGGATGGCGCCAGCGCACGAGAGCCTCGGCGCCCGAAAGGTTCCCTTGCGCGTCGGCACGATGCACGCCCTGAAAGAAGACTTCCAATTGACCGACGGCGTTCGTGCGGGGGTTGTCGGCCATATCGGGCAAACCTGCGCTATCTTCCAGCACGAGGCGAAGGTCGTTCTTGAGGCTTTCGCGTGCCTCGACCCGGTGATCCAGGGACGGATCATATTCGACCAGGCGGCCTCGCCCGTTGGTCTTGGCTTCGTAAAGAGCAACGTCCGCACGCCGCAAAACCTCGCTGGTCGCTTGGGCCGCGTCATGAAAGGCAGCGATACCGATCGAGCATCCGATGCGGACGACGACGTCGCCGCCACGAAGCTGGAACGGCTTGCTCAGTGCCTCGATAATGGCGTTGCAGAGGAGGATGTAACTAACGTCCCCCTCCCTGACATCGGGAAGCAGCAGCGCGAATTCATCGCCACCGAGCCTTGCAAGCGTGTCGCCTGATTCGATCAGGGCATTCATCCTGTCGACGGCGCCGCGCAGCAGCTCATCACCGGCGGCATGCCCATGAATGTCGTTCACTTCCTTGAATTTGTCGAGATCGACAAGGGCAAGGACGGCGCGCTCGCCAGGCGATTTCAAGGCCGCAAGGCATTGCTCGAAACGGGTCGCAAAGAGCGCCCGGTTCGGCAGGCCCGTCAAAACGTCATGCAGCGAAAGATGCCGCGCATGATGTTCGCTGGCGCTGAGTTCTCTGAGGCTGCCGCGCAAACGGCCCATCAAGGCGAAGAAGAGGCCTGCGATGACAAGGCCGGCCACGGAGAGCACGGGAACAAGCCGGCCGATGACGCGTGAGCCCGGCAGATCCGGCCTCCAGATGATGAAGCCGATAGGGTCGCCTGACGCCGTCGCCTCGATTTCGAACGCGACTTCATTCTGCTCCTGATCCGCGGTGCGGGCATAACGAGCGCCGGCCAGCCCCTGTTCGCGGCTCAGCGTATCGAGCGTGACACCGTCGAGGAAGCGGAACGCCACGAGGTAGAGCCTGTTGCCGTCATTTGCTTCCTGGGAATCCACTTTCGAAGAGCGCGTGACCGAAACGACGCCCGCGACCGAAGGGCGGCCCTCAAGTCGCATCAGCTCCACGCGGCTTGGTTCCGGATCGGAGCTTGGTCCTCCCGGTACCCCATGGTGCGTTGCTTCCAGATCCTGGATCATCGGCTGAAGCAGCGGACGCACCCATTTGAAGCGGCGTTTCGTTTCGGGATCGGACTGTAGAGCAAGCTCGCCTGCCGGGGTCACGAGGAATGCCGCGTTGTAGCCGAATACCGTTGTCGCGATCTTGCCGAATGTCGCGGCCGATGTCGCGCCTGCGCGCTCGCTCTTGCCGCTGGCCGTTGCTGAATCCGCCACCAGCAGCGAAGCATAACCTGCACCCATCAGCTGGATATCCTGAGATACACGCCGGACCTGATCCAGAAGGCGGCTGTTGACGAGTTGGCGCTGTCGATCGAGGGCGGCTGCGTCGCTTTCCCTCCCGGCCCAGATAGCAGCCAGGAACACCAGGCCAAGAATTGCCAGCCCGCTGATCGCAAGCAGTACCAGTATCGACCCTGACGATGTCCAGGTCGCCCTGTGAGCGAATAATCTTAAAGGCGGATCAGCAGGCACGCAGTCTTCTCCCGAGCGCCCTGATACTGACCCCGATTGTTTACAAAATGCTTTTCAAGCAGCATCAAAATTAATGGCCGAAAATGATGAGCTTTTTAATTGTTTTGTGATTGGTTGCTCATTGCGCAACGCTTGCCGATGCAAGGTTGGCGATCGAGCTCTACATCAAGGTGATTGATATGTTGCGATTAGGATCTCTCTATCCTTCGAAGTTCCTCGCATTTGCCTGCACGGCCGTTGTTGCGTTGGGTATTTTTGAACCTACTGTTGTCCGAGCCGCCGAAAACGACAGCATCCGCATAGCCGTCGAGGGCGCATTTCCACCATTCAACTATGTCGATTCCAATAACCAGCTTCAGGGATTCGACGTGGATATTGCCAAGGCCCTTTGCGAGACCGCGAAATTGAAGTGCGAATTCGTCATCCAGGAATGGACGGCGATGATCCCGAACCTGCTCGACAACAAATATGACGCGATCATTTCGTCGATGTCGATGAGCGCGGAGCGGCGCCAAAAGGTTGCCTTCACCCAGAAATATTATGACAGTCCGACGGTCTTCATCGCGCGCAAAAACGACGACATCGCCGGCACGTCACCCGATGATCTGAAGAAACTGCGGCTCGGCGTGACGGCAGCAACCTCCCAGGAATCCTACGCCAAGAAATTCTACAGCGATGTCGCGACGACCGTGTTCCAAGCGTCTCCGGATCTTTACAAGGGTCTTGCCGACGGCAGGGTCGATATCATCCTGGAAGACAAGCTCGCGGTCTACGACTGGCTCGCAAACACCAAGGCGGGTGGCTGCTGCGCGTTCAAGGGCGAAGATATCAAAAATACCGAATATTTCGGCGACGGAGCCGGCATCGCCGTGCGCCCTTCCGACAAGGAGTTGCTGGACAAGCTCAATGCTGCGCTCGAAGAGATCGAGGCTAACGACACCTACGATACGATCAACGCCAAGTACTTTCCGTTCAGCATCCGTTGAAGGCGTCGGGCCGAATTTCCTTGATCGCTGCGGTTGGCCCTATGGACCTGCCGCAGCATCGTTTGCCCCCTACTGAGTACGTTCCCAATGTTTGCGGGCTCGCCACAGCACCGTTTCGTCCGCATAACCCAGGACTTGAGCAAGCTCTTTCATTCTGACTGCGCCGTTCTGTTTCTGCAGCACAAGGATACTTTGGCGGTATTCCCGCATGAGATCCCTCAACGACGTCCCCTGCTCGGAGAGGCGCCGTTGCAGGGTTCGCGGCGAAAGGCTGAGCTCCTGCGAAAGCCCGACGAGCGTGATGGGCTTGTGTCCCAGATAGATCCCGATCAATGATCGGACATGATCGACGGTCGAATCCGACTGCAACAACCTGCCGCTCAGATCCGCGATATGGCGCTCCAAGACCGCCGCCAAATCGGGCTGTTCCTGCCGGTAGACGCGGCGGGCGTCTTGCCCCGAAACCACGATGCGATTGGCAGACTCGCCAAATTTTAAAGGAGCCCGGAAAATCCGTTGCAAGGTCGTTGGATCGCGAGGCGCCCGATGTTCAAAATGGACTTCGACGGGTCTCCATCCGCGTGCGAAGCAGGCACGGACAAGCTGGCAGGATGCGGCCAGTGTGAACTCGCTGTCCTGCCGCCTCGGCCAGAGCCTGGGATCGTCAAGGCGGTAGCTCCAGATGAGATTGCCGTCTTCCTGAAAGACACCGGAATTGGTGCCGCTCTGGACGGTGTTCACATATTTCGCCAATCGTTCGAAGCCGGCATGGATGGTGCTCGATATGGAAAAGAGCACGCCGATCGGGCCGATATCGCTCGGCTTGAACAGGGTTCCAAGCAATGCGCCGATCGTCGGATCTCCGACGATCGATGCCGCATCTTCGAAGATCGCCACATATCGGTTCATGGGGACCATGGCATAGGGATCGTCAAGCTGGCTGCGCAGAAGACCATGAAGGGCAAGCAGTACATCTGCCTTGCCGGATTTCCGATCGATTTGTTCGATGAGCGGCAGCAGCACAGACGCACGAATTGAAGCAAATATCTGCGTCGACGTGCCGGTTTGCTGGGCAGATGACATGTTTTTGTTCCCCGCCGCCAGTGATGGCGCAAATTATCGATTCATTGGCATGAACTGCAATTTTGGGGCCAATCGGTCGGGGCTACCGTGTTGACGAAAATCAAAAACAGGGGTTCTCATGACAACGCAAACCACTTTGGGAAATCCTCCCGATCGCCTCGCGAAAAACTCCGTCGGCCTTGCCCATATCGTCTTCTTCGTCGTAGCAGCGGCAGCGCCGCTCACCGCCGTTGTCGGTGCGACGCCCGCCGCTTTCGCTTTCGGCAATGGACCCGGTGTACCGGGTGCCTTCGTCCTGGCGGGGATTCTCTATCTCATCTTCTCGGCCGGCTTCACGGCGATGGGCCGGCATGTTGGCGGAACGGGGGCCTTCTACACCTACATCACGCAGGGCATCGGCAAGCCGGCCGGTGTCGGCGGTGCGCTGATGGCGCTTTTGACCTATTCGTCGGTACAGATCGCCATCTACGGATTGTTCGGTGTCTTCATGAGCGGCGCCGTGGCATCGATCGCAGCGCTTCCGTGGTGGGCTTGGTCCTTTGCCGCACTCGTGGCCGTCCATCTTTGCGGCCAGCGAAACATTGCCTTTTCCGGCACGATCCTCGGGATCTGCATGCTGGCTGAAGTGGCAATCCTGCTGCTTCTCGACATCGGGATTGTGCTGACCGGCGGCGGGCCGGATGGTTTCAGCCTCTCCTCCTTCAGCCCGGCCACCGTGTTTTCGCCGGGCCTCGGCGTGGCGCTCGTCTTTGTGGTTGGCTCCTTCATCGGCTTCGAGGCCACCGCTATCTTTGCAGAAGAGGCAGAAAATCCGGAAAAGACGATCCCGCGCGCAACCTATGCCGCCGTTTTGCTGATTACCGTCTTCTATGCGCTGTCGACGTGGGCCATCGTGCAGTTCTATGGTCCTTCGAAGGTGCAGGCGACGGCCGGCAGCGGCTTGGAAACCTTCTATTTTGTCGCTGCAGACACCATCCTCGGACAATGGTCGTCGCAGGTGATGAATGTCCTGCTGATCACCAGCCTCTTTGCCTGCATCCTGTCCTTCCACAACACGCTGAACCGGTATTTCTACGCGCTTGGGCGCGAAGGGCTGGTGGTCAGGGCTTTGGGCAAGGTTCATCCGGTCCATGGTTCGCCCTATATCGCGGGTACCGTCCAGAGCGCCTTTGCTGCGCTAGCGCTTGTCTGCTTCATCGCAGCTGGTGCCGATCCCTATACCGTCGTCTTTTCCTGGATGTCTGCTCTGGCCGTTCTCGGGATCCTGGCTGTTCAGGCCCTCGTCTGCGTAGCAATCGTTCTGTTCTTCCGGGGATCGCCGCATCGCTACAGTCTATGGACCACGGCGGTGGCACCGCTCCTGGCTCTGGTCGGTATCCTCGGCTCGATCGTCCTCGTCATCATCAACCTGCCGCTCCTGTCGGGATCGGAAAGCGTGATCGTGAAATCCTTCCCGCTGCTGGTGGTGCTGACCGGCCTGATCGGGGCCGCCTTTGCGATGCGCATCAGGACCGTGAAGCCTGAACTCTATGCTTCGCTCGGAAAGGCATTCGAATGACGAGACTTCAACCTTTGACCCTCGTCGACCGGATGTCGCTGATCATCTTGATGGCTTTGACGACAGTCACAATCCTGGTGGCGGCAGAAGCACACGCATTTTGTTCTGTCTTCTGCATCCATGGTGATCGCACGCCCGAAATGGACATCTGCGCCGGCCGCTGAGGCTGAGCCCCGCAGTGCGCAGCCGGATGCGCACTGTCCACCACCCAAAGCACATGAAGGACTGACAATGGACGCCGTTTTAGAAACGCTCGCCTATCCGCTCGACCCGCTGAGTCTGACAGAGATCTCGGAAGCCGTCGCAATTCTGAAGGACGAAAAGCATCTGCCGCAATCGATCCGCTTCCCGATCATTCGCCTGGAGGAGCCGACAAAATCCGACATGGCCGTGCATCGCGAAGGAGGGAAGCTTCCCCGGCTGGCATTTGTCCTGTCGCTGGATTCCAGCTCGGGCGAGGTTCGTGAATCGATCGTCGACCTGTCAAAAAAAGCTGTCGTCGAGCACAAGAGGCTGCCGCTTGAATCAGCGCCTTACGGGCAGCCACCCGTCATGCTTTGCGAGTTCGAGACCGTCGAGGCAACCGTCAAATCGGACCCTCGCTGGATTGCCGCGGTCAAGAAGCGCGGCATCACCGACGAGGATATTCCGCTCGTCCAGATCGACCCTTTTTCTTCGGGTTTCTTTGGACGAGAATTCGAGAAGGACGCCCGGATCGTCCGCGCCGTTTCGTACTGGCGCGAGGATATCCGCGACAATGGCTACGCCCATCCGATCGAAGGGGTCGTTGCTGTTGTCGACCTGATCAGCAATCAAGTGGTCGATCTCGTCGATGACGAGATTGTCATTCCGGTCCCGAAGAAGAAGCGCAATTATGGACAGGAGGCCTTTCCCGATGTCCGCCAGGATGTAAAGCCACTCAACATCGTGCAGCCGCAGGGGCCAGGCTTCTCGGTCGACGGCTGGACGGTGCAATGGCAGGACTGGTCGTTTCGCGTCGGTTTTACGCCTCGCGAAGGTCTCGTCCTGCATGAGCTTGGGATTAAAAACGGCGGCAAGCTTCGTCCCGTGATCTTCCGTGCCTCGGTGACGGAAATGGTCGTGCCCTATGCCGATCCGACCGCCAACCACTATTGGAAGAGCGCTTTCGACGCCGGGGAGTATGGCCTGGGGCGGCTCGCCAACAGCCTTGAGCTCGGCTGCGATTGCCTTGGCCAGATACACTATTTCGACATCCCGTCGGCCGATGATTTCGGCCAGCCGGTGATGATGAAGAACGCCGTTTGCATGCATGAGGAGGATTTTGGGATCCTCTGGAAGCACTACGAGTTCAGAAACGGCATTTTTGAAGTGAGGAGATCGCGCCGTCTCGTCATTTCCTTCTTCGCTACCGTCGGCAATTATGACTACGGCTTCTACTGGTATCTCTACCAGGATGGCACTATCCAGCTCGAAGCAAAGCTGACCGGCATTATCCAGACAGCCGCCGTGGCGAGCGGCCAGAAATATGCCTGGGGTGGAATGGTCGACGACAATCTCGGCGGCCCGACCCACCAGCATTTCTTCAATGCTCGCCTGCACATGGATATTGATGGCGGCGGAAATACCGTCACCGAGCATGAGTTCCAGCCACGCCCATGGGGCGAGGACAATCCCTATGGCAATGTCTTCGATACGAAGACGAAGATCTTGAAACGGGAGCTCGACAGTCCTGCCGTCGCCAATGGCGAGACCGGCCGGTATTGGAAGGTCCAGAACCCCAATGAGCATAATTCCGTGGGAAATGCGCCCGGCTACAAAATGGTCGTCATGCCAAGTCCCCTGATGCTCGCCCAGGAGGGATCGACGGTTGCTCAGCGCGGCGGCTTTGCCAAGAAGCACATCTGGGTGACGGCTTTCGACGCGAAGGAAAAATATGCGTCCGGCGACTATCCAAATGTGCATGCAGGTGGGGACGGCCTGCCGAAATATGTCGAGAACAACCGGAATATCGAAAATGCCGATATCGTGCTCTGGCATTCTTTCGGGCATACGCACGTCTGCAAACCGGAGGATTTTCCGATCATGCCGGTGGAATATGCAGGCTTTACCCTGAAGCCGAACGGTTTCTTCGACAGCAACATCGCCATGAACCTCCCCGCTGCCCGCAATGAGCACAGCCGTGACAACCACGGCTCGGTCGCTGCCGATCAGGGGGATAAGGCCAGCGGCAGTTGCTGCGGACATTGACGGGGATCGCGTGCAGATAAGGGGCGACTGGAAAGGTCGCCCCTTATCTGCAGGCTACCCTTAGCTCTCGGTAATGCGCCGATCCTCGTCGGAGCCGACCGAGAGCTGCTTCCAGTCGAGATCTTCCTGCAGTTCGAGATATTGCGTCGCGCCGATCTTATCCTTGTCGCGCAATTCCTCGAGGCGTTGTCGCTGGGCGATCACGGCGGCGATCGTCAGCTTGCGACGGCGCACGAGCGGCGAGGTCTCGCCGGCCTCCGAGGGCACCGTCCAGTGATCCTTGCAGATCGTTCGGATTGCCTCCGCCTCGGCGCCACCTTCCTTCTCCAGCCGCTCAAATGCAGCTTCGGCAAGCGAGCGCCTTGCGGCTTCCAGTTCGTCTTGAACTTGCGCCTGCCGCCCAAGTTTCAGGAAATGGATCATCGGGGCGAGTGTCGCTCCCTGGATGACGAGCGTTGCGAGCACCACCGCAAAAGCCGTCAGCACGACGAGGTCGCGTTCAGGAAAATCGGCAGGCAGGGCAAAGGCGGTAGCGAGCGTCACGAGGCCGCGCATGCCGGACCAGCCGACGAGAAAGGTCTCCCCGTGCCTGAAAGGCGACAGCAGCTTGCCGCGCCGGTGGCCTGAGATGACGTATGCGTGCAGCAGGAAAGCCATCGCCAGACGTGTCAGGATCACAGCGAACACAACGATGGCTGCAAAAGCGAGCGCTCGCTCGAGCTCGCCAGCGGACATGGATTCCAGGATGCTGCGGGCCTGCAGGCCCATGAGCAGGAAGGCGACGACGTTCAGCAGGAAAACGACGGTCGTCCACACGGCGAAGGAATGCACCCGCATGCGCGGGGAATCGTCGACCGTCGACAGCATCGCGATTGTCATGGCGCTCGCAACCGTTGCCAGCACGGCAGAGAGGTGCAGATGCTCGGCGATCAGCCAGGTCGAAAAGGCATAGACGAACTGAAGCAGCGTGCCGCCGACGGTATTCTCGGTGATTGGCCGAAGCCGTGAGACGAAGAAACCGAAGACGACGCCGAACAAAATGCCGCCGGGTGCAGCAAAGCCGATCTGAAGTGCAGTCATGCTATCGAGCCCGCCGCGCGCCTGGACCGTGAGTGCTGCTCCGAACAGTAGCAGCGCCGTCGCATCGTTGAACAGGCTTTCACCCTTGAGCAGTGCATCGACACGGCGATCGACCGGCAGATTGGAAAGCACCGCGGTCGCCGCCGCAGCGTCCGGCGGCGCAACGATGGCGCCGAGCGTGACGGCCACCGCGATCGGCAGGCCGACGGTCAGCATGCTGATCGAGACGACCACGCCTGTCGTCACCAGAACGGCGATGACGGCATAGAAGATCAGCGGCAGCAGCATGCGCCGCGCAGCGCCCATCGGGAAGTCATAGGCGGAATCGACCAAGACCGGAGCGATGAACAGGGCAAGCGCCGTCGGCGGATCGATCGGGATGACAGGCGCGCCGGGCAACATCGCCACGCCGACACCGGCGGCAGCCAGAATGCCGGGATAGGGTAGGTGCATGCGCCGGGTAATCTGCAGGAGCAGAATGGCGACGGCGAGCAGGGCAACGAGTGTTTCGAAGAAGGTCATGTCGGCATAGTAGCAGGCTTTCGGGCGCATTGAAGCGGGTGGAGCTCCCATGTAAAGCTTAGGCCTATCAAGGTGGTGACAAAGCGCGGAGCGAAACCGTGACGATAGACTACGACGTGGCTGTTATCGGCGCCGGTGCAGCAGGCATTGCCGCGGCACGAAAACTGGCTGAGGCCGGACGCTCGGTCGTCATTCTCGAAGCCAGCAACCGGGTCGGCGGCCGGGCCTGGACGGTCGAACTGTCAGGCATGCCGCTCGATATGGGCTGCGGCTGGCTGCACTCTGCAGAGCGCAATCCGCTCGTTGCCATCGGCCGGGATGCGGGCTTCACGATCGAGCGCGGACCGACGGCCTGGCAGAGCCAGTGGCGCGATCTCGGTTTCTTGCCGGAGGAGCGTGCAGCTGCTGCCGCGGCCTGGGAGGCGCTTGAAGAGCGGCTGCGCACCAATCCGCCGGCAAGCGACAGGGCCTCGGATGCGCTGGTGCCGGATGGTGAGTGGAACGCCTATTGCCAGTCGCTCAGCGGCTATGTGAACGGTGCGCCGCTGGAGCGGTTGTCGGTTGCCGATTTCCTTGCCTATGACAATGCCGCAACCGATGCCAATTGGCGCGTGCACGAAGGCTATGGAAGCCTGATCGCCGCTGCCGTTCCCGATGTGAGCCTGCGTCTGTCGACGCCGGTGCGCCGTGTCGCGCTGACCGGTGGGGGGGTCCGACTTGAAACCGATCGCGGCCCGGTTAGTGCGGCTGCTGCGATTGTCACGGTCTCGACCAATGTTCTTGCCCGCGGCACCATCGCCTTCGACTCTGAAGCCGATGAGCATCTGCATGCCGCAGCGCAACTGCCACTCGGCCTCGCCGACAAGCTCTTCATGGAGCTTCACGGCAATCATGGCCTCGAGCCGGAAACGCATCTGCTCGGCGATGCCAGGAACGATGCGACCGGCAGCTACTACATAAGGCCGCTCGGACGCCCCGTCGTTGAAGGCTTCTTCGGCGGCAAGGGCGCCGTCGTCATCGAACGGGCCGGCCTGCTCGACGCCTTCGTCTTCGCCCTTGAGCAGCTGTCATCGCTCTTGGGGAACAACATCCGCCGCCACCTGCGGCCGCTCGCAGCCTCGTCCTGGTGCCACACGGATTGGGTTCGCGGCTCCTACAGCCATGCGCTGCCCGGCCATGCTGGCGCCCGCACCGTGCTCGCTCGATCGGTCGGCGGCCGATTGTTCTTCGCCGGTGAGGCAACGCATCATTCGGACTTTTCGACCGCGCATGGCGCTTGGGAAAGCGGGTTGCGGGCTGCTGACGAGGCGATCGGCGGCGGTGGCTAGGGTCGGCTTAAATATGAGCCAAATCCATCTCCATCTCCGTTTCTCAGGTGACAGGCGGATAGTACTCCATCAATCGTCGTCCCGGTCGATTTCGTCCATTCGTGCTTAGCGAATGGACGGAGAGGCCGTCGATCCTGCCTCTCCGATACACCGATCCAGCTGTGATATGGAGAATCGACCAGGCGATCTCGTCGCTTATTGCAGCGTTCGGCCCTGGAGCTGCCCCGCGGCGAAGTCCGGTACGACAGTGGTCGCTCCAGCGCCGTCAAGGCCGGTCGCGACGACCGAGACGCGGAACCGGCCGTCCAAGCTGCGGTCGAAGATCGCGCCGACGACGATTTCGGCGTCGTCCTGCACTTCGTCGCGAATGCGGCTGGCGGCCTCGTCGACTTCGAAGAGCGTCATGTCCGAGCCGCCGGAGATCGAGATCAGCACGCCCTTGGCGCCTCTCATCGAAATATCGTCGAGCAGCGGGTTGGCGATCGCAGCTTCCGCCGCCTTCATCGCGCGGGCCTCGCCGGCCGCTTCGCCCGTGCCCATCATCGCCCGGCCCATGCCGCGCATGACCGATTTCACATCGGCGAAATCGAGGTTGATCAGGCCTTCCTTGACGATCAAGTCGGTGATGCAGCCCACGCCGGAATAGAGCACGCGGTCTGCCGTCATGAAGGCATCGGCGAAGGTGGTCTTCGCGTCCGCAATGCGGAAAAGATTCTGGTTCGGAATGACGATGACGGTATCGGCCGCCTGGCGCAGCGCCTCGATGCCGGCTTCAGCCATCTTCATGCGGCGATTGCCTTCAAAGGTGAAGGGCTTGGTGACGACGCCGACCGTGAGGATGCCGGCCGAGCGGGCCGCATGCGCAATGACGGGTGCTGCACCCGTGCCGGTGCCACCGCCCATGCCGGCGGTGACGAAACACATATGCGAGCCGCTCAGGTGATCCATGATCTCGTCGAGCGATTCCTCGGCGGCGGCGCGCCCGACCTCCGGAAGGGAGCCGGCGCCGAGGCCCTCGGTGACATGCGCACCGAGCTGGATGCGGCGCGAAGCCTTGGAGGTTGCCAGCACCTGGGCATCCGTATTGGCGGCGATGAAGTCGACACCCGCCAGTTTCTCGGCGATCATGTTGTTGATCGCGTTTCCGCCGCCGCCGCCGACGCCAATCACCGTAATCTGCGGCCTTAGTCCCGTAATGCCGCTCTTGGCGTCTGTCATCGAACTCTCCTTTTGTCCCTCGTGCGTGCTCAGCCCGTCGCGGTCCGCGAATCGCACGTCACATTAAGCATGCAACAAGGCAGAGGCGGGGCGGGCTTTGCAATATCCAAAGGGATTTCAGCACTCGATCATATTCAAATTGATCCTCAAGGATCGCGCCAGCAGCGATTGCTTTGCCTCGAACCGAAGTTTCGCTAAAGATGAAAGCGAAACGAAGGGAGGGCGCGCATGTTTCTGTCGGATCGTCAGGGGAAGATCGTCGCGCTTGCGAAAACGTCGGGCCGGGTGCTGGTCGATGATCTGGCAACGCAGTTTGCCGTGACACCGCAAACGATCCGCAAGGATCTGAACGATCTTTGCGATGCGCAGCTCCTGACGCGTATTCACGGCGGCGCAACCTTCCCACGCGGCACGGAAAACGTCCGTTACGACGCAAGGCGTCAGATCGCCGCGAGCGAAAAACAGGCGATCGGCGTTGCCGCAGCCGACCTCATCCCCAACAACAGTTCGCTCTTCATCAATATCGGCACGACGACGGAAGCCGTGGGTGAAGCGCTCTCCGATCATCACGAGTTGATGGTGATCACCAATAATATCAATGTCGCCAATAGATTACGACTGATAGACCATATCGAGGTGGTGATTGCCGGCGGCGTGGTGCGCCAGTCCGATGGCGGCATCGTCGGCGAGGCGGCCGTCGATTTCATCCGGCAGTTCAAGGTCGATTATGCCGTGATCGGCGCTTCGGCGATTGATCCGGATGGTGCGCTTCTCGATTATGATTTTCGCGAGGTGAAGGTGGCGCAGGCGATCATCGCCAATGCCAGGCATGTTATCCTGGTTGCGGATTCGACCAAGTTCGAGCGTACCGCGCCGGTGCGGATCGGCCAGATTTCGCAGGTCCATACCTTCATCACCGACCAATGCGATTCGCCGTCCATCCGCAATATCTGTCAGCAGAGCGGCGTCGTTCTGATCGAAGCGGCGAAAGCAAACCGCTGATTTCTGTGGCGGAAAACATTCGTTTGACATTCGAAATATTTTCGGTTTAATCATCCTTACTTTCGTAATGGTTGGGGGGAACCGTTGCGCTGTTCTGGTGCAACGAGGGGGAACATGGGCCGAATCCACGATATTTTCGTCATTGGCGGCGGGATCAACGGCTGCGGCATTGCGCGTGATGCGGTTGGCCGTGGTTATACGGTCGCGCTTGCCGAGATGAACGATTTCGCCTCCGGTACCTCGTCGGGCGCCACCAAGCTCATCCATGGCGGGTTGCGGTATCTCGAACATTACGAGTTCCGTCTGGTGCGTGAATCCTTGATGGAACGCGAGATCCTCTGGGCCATGGCCCCGCATATCATCTGGCCGCTGCGCTTCGTGCTGCCCTACCACCGGGGGGGCATCCGGCCGGCCTGGATGATCCGGCTTGGCCTCTTCCTCTATGACCATTTGGGTGGCCGCAAGCTGTTGCCGCCGACGGCAGTGCTCGACATGCGCACCGATCCGGCCGCCAGACCGCTGAAGGCGCTCTTCACCAAAGCTTTCGAATATTCCGACGGCTGGGTCGACGATGCCCGCATGGTGGTGCTGAATGCCCGCGATGCCGCCGACAAGGGGGCGCTGATCATGCCGCGCACCAAGGTCGTGTCAGCCAGGCAAGAGAAGGGTGCCCAGGAAGGTGGCATCTGGACGATCGAGACGGTCAACACGGTGACGGGCACGAGCGAGCGGCATCAGGCCCGCATGCTGATCAATGCCGCCGGTCCCTGGGTCGATCATGTCATCCGCTCCGCATTCGGCCATAACGAGGCCCACCATGTGCGCCTCGTGCAGGGAAGCCACATCATCGTCAGGAAGAAGTTCGAGGACCCGCGCGCCTATTTCTTCCAGAACCCCGACAACCGCATCATCTTCGCCATCCCTTACGAGACCGACTTCACCCTGATCGGCACCACCGACCGTGACTACACCGCCGATCCGAAGGACGTGAAGATCTCCGAGGAGGAGACCATCTATCTCTGCAATGCGGCGTCGGAATATTTCAAGGAGCCGGTCAGACCCGAGGATATCGTCTGGACCTATTCGGCGGTGCGCCCGCTCTTCGACGACGGGGCCTCCAAGGCGCAGGAAGCCACACGTGACTACGTCTTGAAGGTCGAGGGCAAGGCGGGCGAGGCGCCGCTTCTCAACGTCTTCGGCGGCAAGCTCACCACCTACCGGCGTCTGTCGGAACATGCGCTTGAGAAGATCGGCGAGGCGATCGGCGTCAAGGGCAGGCCGTGGACGGCGGGCAGCCATCTGCCGGGCGGTGATTTCCCGGTGCAGGGTTATGAGGGCGAAGTTAGCAAGCTGAAGAGCCGCTATCCGTTCCTGACCGATGCCCATGCCCGCCGGCTCACCCGCCGCTATGGCACCAGGGCGATCGTCCTTCTCGGCAGCGCCCAGAGGATTGAGGACCTCGGCAGGCTCTTCGGTGCCGATCTCTATGAGGCCGAGGTCGAATATCTCGTCCAATATGAATGGGCCAGGCACGCGCAAGACGTGCTCTGGCGAAGAACAAAGGATGGCCTGCGTCTTTCGAAAGAGCAGGTGAGTTTACTGGAGGAGTACATGGCTGCCATGCCGGCGAAGATGGCCGGGTAAGGTGGCGTGTGGTCCCCGTTGTGAGGAGGCACGGGAATCGGAATGCTGGAGCTGCGAAACGCCGCCAAGATGGTGGGCGCGGACTATCATATCTATCCGACCGATCTGGTTCTCGAGCGTGGCACACTGAATGTCCTGCTCGGGCCGACCCTGTCGGGCAAGACATCGCTGATGCGTCTGATGGCGGGGCTTGACCGGCCGACCGAAGGCTCCGTGTATTTCGACGGCGCCGATGTCACCGGCATGCCGGTGCAGAAGCGCAACGTTGCCATGGTCTACCAGCAGTTCATCAACTATCCGGCACTGAGCGTCTATGAGAACATCGCCTCGCCGATGCGCATTTCCGGCAAGGATGGCGTCACGATCGACCGCGACGTGCGCAAGGCGGCTGAACTCCTGAAACTGACGCCGTATCTCGATCGCACGCCGCTCAATCTCTCCGGCGGCCAGCAGCAGCGCACCGCCCTTGCACGCGCCCTCGTCAAGAATGCCAGCCTCGTGCTGATGGATGAGCCGCTTGCCAATCTCGACTACAAGCTGCGCGAGGAATTGCGCGAGGAACTGCCGAAGATCTTTGCCCAGTCGGGGGCGATTTTCGTTTATGCCACGACCGAGCCTTCCGAGGCGCTGCTGCTCGGTGGCAATACCGCGACGCTGAACGCCGGCCAGGTCACGCAGTTCGGGCCCACGATCGAGGTCTATCGCCGGCCTGTCGATCTTGCCACCGCCGGCATCTTTGCCGATCCACCGCTGAACTCCATCGAGGTCACCAAGTCAGGTCACGTCTTTGTGCGCCCAGGCGGGGGCTCGCTTCCGGTTCCTTCACATCTCGCAATGGTGCCGGACGGACCTGTGACCATCGCCTTTCATCCGCACCATCTCGGTCTTGCGCCGCAGACCGGCGATGCGGCCCGCCTGCAGGCGCGCACGCTGGTCTCCGAAATCACCGGTTCGGAGAGCTTCGTCCATCTGGACTATGACGGCGTGCGCTGGGTGATGCTGGCGCATGGCATTCACGACATCGATCCGGACATGGACATCGAGGCCTTTCTCGACATGCGCCACCTGATGGCCTTCGGCACCGACGGGCGCGCCATCGCCACGGTCGCAAAGGTTTAGGAGAGCACAATGGCACGTATAACGCTCGACCATATCCGCCACGCCTACGGCGCCAATCCGAAGAGCGACAAGGATTATTCGCTGAAGGAGGTCGACCACGAGTGGAACGACGGCGGTGCCTATGCGCTGCTCGGCCCTTCTGGCTGCGGCAAGACCACGCTGCTCAACATCATCTCCGGTCTCCTGCAGCCGTCGCACGGACGCATCCTGTTCGACGGCAAGGATGTGACCGACCTTTCGACCCAAAGCCGTAACATCGCCCAGGTCTTCCAGTTTCCGGTCATCTACGACACGATGACGGTCTACGATAATCTCGCCTTTCCGCTGCGCAACCGCGGCGTAGCCGAAGCGGATGTCGACCGGCGCGTCCGCGATATTCTCGAGATGATCGACCTCGCCGGCTGGGCGCGACGCAAGGCGCAAGGACTGACGGCCGACCAGAAGCAGAAGATCTCGCTCGGGCGCGGGCTGGTGCGCAACGACGTCAATGCCATCCTGTTCGATGAGCCGCTGACCGTCATCGATCCGCATATGAAATGGGTGCTGCGCTCGCAGCTGAAACGGCTGCACAAGCAGTTCGGCTTCACCATGGTCTACGTCACCCACGATCAGACGGAGGCGCTGACCTTCGCCGATAAGGTCGTCGTCATGTATGACGGCCAGATCGTCCAGATCGGCACGCCGGCCGAACTCTTCGAGCGCCCAAGACACACCTTCGTCGGCTATTTCATCGGCTCGCCCGGCATGAATGTCATGCCGGCAAAGATCGACGGCAGCACCGTCAGGGTCGGCGGCGAGACGCTGACTCTCGATTATGCGCCGAAGACCGAGGGCGCGGCCAAGACCGAGCTCGGCATCCGGCCGGAATTCATCCGGCTCGGACGGGAAGGCATGCCTGTCTCGGTGAGCAAGGTCGAGGATATCGGCCGGCAGAAGATCGTGCGTGCTCGTTTTGCTGACCAGCCGATTGCAATCGTCGTGCCCGAGGACGGCGAAATCCCTGATGACGCCCGGGTCAGCTTTGATCCCGCGGCTATCAGCATTTACGCCGACAGCTGGCGCGTCGGCAGGGAGGCCTGACCATGCAGAAGACGTGGAACAACAAAGCCTGGTTTCTGGTCCTGCCGGTGCTGCTGCTCGTGGCGTTCTCGGCCGTCATCCCGCTGATGACCGTCGTCAACTATTCGGTTCAGGATACGTTCGGCAATAACGAGTTCTTCTGGGCCGGCACCGACTGGTTCGTCCAGACCCTGCATTCCGACCGGTTCTGGGACGCATTGCAGCGCAACCTGCTCTTCTCCTTCATCATCCTGGCGCTGCAAATTCCGCTCGGCATCTTCATCGCGCTCAACATGCCGAAATCCGGGCCGGGTGTTCCCGTCTGCCTCGTCTTGATGGCGCTGCCGCTGCTCATTCCGTGGAACGTCGTCGGCACGATCTGGCAGGTCTTCGGCCGTGTCGATATCGGCCTGCTCGGCCATACGCTGGAAGCGATCGGCCTCGACTACAATTATGTGCGCGACCCGGTCGATGCCTGGGTGACCATCATCATCATGGACGTCTGGCACTGGACGAGCCTCGTTGTGCTGCTCTGCTATGCCGGCCTCGTTTCGATCCCGGATGCCTATTATCAGGCCGCCAAGATCGATGGGGCCTCGCGCTGGTCCGTGTTCCGCTACATCCAGTTGCCGAAGATGAAGCGTGTGCTTTTGATCGCCGTGCTCTTACGTTTCATGGACAGTTTCATGATCTATACCGAACCCTTCGTCGTCACCGGCGGCGGTCCCGGCAACTCGACGACCTTCCTCTCCATCGATCTGGTGAAGATGGCGGTCGGCCAGTTCGATCTCGGCCCGGCGGCGGCCATGTCGATCATCTACTTCCTCATCGTCCTGCTGCTCTCCTGGGTGTTCTACACCGTGATGACCAGCGGCGACGCGAACGGTTGAAGGAGGGCACAGACATGACCAGCAAATACAAACCTGCCGGCAGCTTTTCCTGGCTCGTCCCGACCGTTTACATTATCTTCCTGATCCTGCCGATCTACTGGCTCGTCAATATGAGCTTCAAGGAGAATGCCGAGATCACCGGCGCCTTCTCGCTCTGGCCGACGAACCCGACGCTGCGCAACTATGCGGTCATCTTCACCGATCCGTCCTGGTACAACGGCTATATCAACTCAATCATCTACGTGGTGATGAACACGGTGATCTCGGTCGCCGCAGCATTGCCGGCTGCCTACGCCTTCTCGCGCTACCGCTTCCTCGGCGACAAGCACCTGTTCTTCTGGCTGCTTACCAACCGCATGGCGCCGCCGGCCGTCTTCGCGCTGCCCTTCTTCCAGCTTTATTCGGCTTTTGGGCTGATCGACACGCATATTGCTGTGGCGCTGGCGCACTGCCTCTTCAACGTGCCGCTGGCGGTCTGGATCCTCGAAGGTTTCATGTCGGGCGTGCCGAAGGAGATCGACGAGACCGCCTATATCGATGGCTATTCGTTCCCGCGCTTCTTCGTGAAGATCTTCATGCCGCTGATTGCAAGTGGTGTCGGCGTCGCTGCCTTCTTCTGCTTCATGTTCTCGTGGGTTGAGCTCTTGCTCGCCCGCACGCTGACGACGACGGCGGCAAAGCCGATCTCGGCGATCATGACGCGCACGGTTTCGGCGGCCGGCATGGACTGGGGCGTGCTGGCGGCAGCCGGCGTGCTGACCATCATTCCCGGCGCGCTCGTTATCTATTTCGTTCGCAACTATATCGCCAAGGGCTTTGCCCTGGGCCGCGTCTGAGGAGGATCGGACATGAGCTTTTCCTGGATGGCCTGGACGCTGCCGACGGCGCTCTTCTTCCTGACGATCCTTCTGCTGCTGATCGGCATGAGCGTCTGGGAATATTTTTCGCCGGGAGGCGCGCCGCGCGTTGGCTTGCTTCGTTTCGAGACGACGCGCGGCGACCGGCTGTTCATTTCGCTGCTTGGCGCAGCATTCATTCATCTTGCATGGCTGGGTCTGGGTGGACCCAACCTGTGGTGGGCTCTTGGCATCTCCGTGATCTACGCCATCGGTGTGTTCCGTTACGTGTGATGCCAAGGTGATACGGATGGCCGGGGGTACTGGCCGCCTGAGACGTGAGAACTGCAATCGCAAACCCTGGGAGGATATTATGCGACGGCATCTACTAACGACGACAGCAGGCATTTTGCTGGCTATGGCGGGCTCCGCTTATGCCGGCATGGATGAGGCGAAGACCTTCCTAGACAAGGAGATCGGCGACGTCTCGACACTGACGCGTGCCGACCAGGAAAAGGAAATGCAGTGGTTCATCGACGCTGCCAAGCCTTTCGCCGGCATGGACATCAAGGTGGTTTCGGAAACGATTACCACACACGAATATGAATCGAAGGTGCTGGCGCCTGCCTTCACCGCGATTACCGGCATCAAGATCACCCACGACCTGATTGGCGAGGGTGACGTCGTTGAAAAGCTGCAGACGCAGATGCAGTCGGGCGAGAATATCTATGACGCCTATATCAACGACTCGGACCTGATCGGCACCCATTGGCGCTATCAGCAGGCCCGCAGCCTGACCGACTGGATGGCCAACGAAGGCAAGGACGTCACCAATCCTGGCCTCGACATCGACGATTTCATCGGCAAGTCCTTCACCACGGCGCCGGACGGCAAGCTCTATCAGCTGCCCGACCAGCAGTTCGCAAACCTCTACTGGTTCCGCTACGATTGGTTCAACGACGAGAAGAACAAGGCGGACTTCAAGGCGAAGTACGGCTACGATCTCGGCGTGCCGGTCAACTGGTCGGCTTATGAGGACATTGCCGAGTTCTTCACCGGCCGCGATATCGACGGCAAGAAGGTCTACGGCCACATGGACTACGGCAAGAAGGACCCGTCGCTCGGCTGGCGCTTCACCGATGCTTGGCTCTCCATGGCCGGCAATGGCGACAAGGGTATCCCGAACGGCAAGCCCGTCGATGAGTGGGGCATCAAGGTCGATGAGAACTCCCGCCCGGTCGGCTCCTGCGTGGCCCGTGGCGGCGATACCAACGGCCCGGCAGCGGTCTATTCCATCCAGAAATATCTGGACTGGATGAAGGCCTATGCACCGGCCGCCGCTCAAGGCATGACCTTCTCCGAATCCGGCCCGGTCCCCTCGCAGGGCGAAGTCGCCCAGCAGATGTTCACCTACACGGCCTTCACCGCCGACTTCGTCAAGCCGGGCCTGCCGGTCGTCAATGCGGACGGCACGCCGAAATGGCGTTTCGCACCGAGCCCGCATGGCGTCTACTGGAAGGACGGCATGAAGCTCGGCTATCAGGATGCCGGCTCCTGGACGCTGATGAAGTCCACGCCTGATGATCGCGCCAAGGCGGCCTGGCTCTATGCCCAGTTCGTCACGTCAAAGACTGTCGATGTGAAGAAGAGCCACATGGGCCTGACTTTCATCCGCCAGTCGACGCTGGACCACAAGTCCTTCACCGATCGTGCGCCGAAGCTCGGTGGCCTGATCGAGTTCTACCGTTCGCCGGCCCGTCTGCAGTGGTCGCCGACCGGTACCAACGTTCCTGACTATCCGAAGCTCGCGCAACTCTGGTGGCAGGCGATCGGTGATGCCTCCTCCGGCGCAAAGACTGCGCAGGAAGCCATGGACTCGCTTTGCTCCGAGCAGGAAAAGGTGCTGCAGCGCCTCGAGCGCGCCAAGGTTCAGGGCGATATCGGCCCGAAACTCGCCGAGGAGCATGATCTCGCTTACTGGAACGCGGATGCGGTGAAGAAGGGCAACCTCGCTCCGCAGCTGAAGATCGAAAACGAGAAGGAAAAGCCCGTCACCGTCAACTATGACGAGCTCGTCAAGAGCTGGGCTGAAGCCAAGAAATAGGCTGTTTGACCGGGTCCAGGCCCGGCAGCCATCAGACCTTCCCGGCACGCCGCCGGGAAGGTCGACACCACTTCCAAGTACAAAACGAGGACAAGCCGTCGTTCCGACGGAACGATGGCTGCTGCGCAGGAAAGAGATGTCATGAGTGGCCATATCCTTGCCATCGACCAGGGTACGACATCGTCGCGGGCAATTCTCTTCGACCCTCAGATGCGGATCGCATCGTCGGCACAGACGGAGATCACCCAGTATTTCCCGCAGACCGGCTGGGTGGAGCATGATGCGGCCGAAATCTGGGACACGGTGCTTTCGACCGCGCGCGATGCGCTGGCAAGGAGCGGCGTGGCGCCCGGCGCAATTGCTGCTGTCGGTATCACCAACCAGCGCGAAACGGCCGTCGTCTGGGAAAAAGGCACCGGCCGGCCGCTCTGCAAGGCGATCGTCTGGCAGGACCGGCGCACGGCGGAAATGTGCGACCGGCTGAAAGTCGATGGCTACGAAAAGCTTTTTACCGCCAAGACCGGCCTGCTCCTCGATCCCTATTTTTCGGGCACGAAGCTGCGCTGGCTGCTCGACAATGTCGAAGGGCTGCGCACCCGGGCGGAGGCCGGAGAGGTCTGTTTCGGCACCATCGACAGCTGGATCATCTACAAGCTGACCGGCGGGCGGGCGCACGTCACCGACGCGACCAACGCCTCGCGAACCCTGCTCTACAATATCGCCGAGAATTGCTGGGACAACGAGCTTCTCGAGATCCTGCGTATTCCACGTGGCCTGCTGCCTGAAGTCAAGGACAGTGCCGACACCTTCGGTTTGGTCGATCCCGGCATCCTCGGCGCGGCCATTCCGATCCTTGGTGTTGCCGGCGACCAGCAGGCGGCAACGATCGGCAATGCCTGCTTCGAGCCGGGCATGGTGAAATCGACCTACGGCACCGGCTGTTTTGCGCTCCTGAACACCGGTGATGATATGGTGCGGTCGAAGAACCGGCTTTTGACCACCATTGCCTACCGCCTGAACGGCAAGACGACCTATGCGCTGGAGGGATCGATCTTCATCGCGGGGGCTGCAGTGCAATGGCTCCGCGACGGCCTCGGCATCATCGAAAATGCATCGGAAACCGGAGCATTGGCTGACAGAGCCGATCCGCAGCAAAGGGTCTATGTCGTGCCCGCCTTTACCGGGCTCGGCGCTCCCTATTGGGATCCGGAGGCACGCGGCGCGATCTTCGGCCTGACCCGCAACAGCGGCCCGGCGGAATTGGCGCGCGCTGTGCTGGAATCGGTTGCCTACCAGACACTCGACCTTCTGGTGGCGATGCGGAGCGATTGGGGCGACCATCCGATCGAAACCGTCCTTCGCGTCGATGGCGGCATGTCGGCCTCCGAATGGACCATGCAGCATCTCGCCAATATACTTTCGAGCCCCGTCGATCGGGCCGCAACGCTGGAGACGACGGCGCTTGGTGCGGCCTGGCTTGCAGGATCGCAGGCGGGTGTCTGGCCGGGTCAAAACGAGTTTGCCCGCGCCTGGGCGCGCGACCGCAGCTTTCAGCCTGACATGACGGAGATCGACCGGCAGGCGAGAATTGTCGGATGGCGCAATGCGATTGCGCGAACACTCAGTACTGTGACCTGACTGGAGCGGACCACTGTCTTGAAAAGAGCCGGGCGGCGTCAGGCCGCCCGGCCTGCCTGTCTATTTGGTCGTTCAGGCGTCGAGCCTGCTCTGCGTCTGTCGGTCGAAGAAATGCACCTTGGGGGTAGCAAAGGACAGCTTGACGCGTTGCTCCGGGGCGAGGTTCACGCGCTCGCGCACGAGCCAGGTCAGCTCCTTGCCCTCGACCTCAACGGCGACATGGGTTTCCGAGCCGGTCGGCTCGACAACTTTCACGATTGCCTCGACGCCTTCGTCTCCGCCGAGCGAAATGTCCTCAGGGCGGATGCCGAGCGTCAGCGGCTTGCCGGCGGAATTGGCCGGTGCCTGTGAGAGTTTCACACGAGCGCCGCCGGGAAGGGCGAGGCTCGGGCTACTGGAATTCTCAAGCGTGCCCTCCAGGAAATTCATTGCCGGTGAGCCGAGGAAGCCGGCGACGAAGATATTGCGCGGCCGGTCGTAGAGCTCGAGAGGGCTGCCGATCTGCTCCACCCTGCCACCCTGTAACACGACGATCTTGTCGGCCATGGTCATCGCCTCGATCTGGTCATGCGTGACATAGACGATCGTCGTCTTCAGACGTTGATGCAGGGCCTTGATCTCGGCCCGCATCTTGACGCGGAGTTTGGCGTCGAGGTTCGACAGCGGCTCGTCGAAGAGAAAGACTTTTGGGTCGCGAACAATGGCGCGGCCCATGGCGACACGCTGGCGCTGGCCGCCCGAAAGCTGCGCCGGTTTGCGCTCCAGCAGCGGCTGCAGGCCGAGGATGGCGGCAGCTTCGGAGACTTTCCTGTCGATCTCCGGCCGCTTGGTGCCGGCCAGCTCCAGCGCAAAGCCCATGTTCTGGGCGACCGTCATCTGCGGATAGAGCGCGTAGTTCTGAAAGACCATGGCGATATCACGATCCTTCGGCTGCAGATTATTGACGACGCGGCCGTCGATGCTGATCTTGCCGGCGCTGATCTCCTCGAGGCCGGCAATCATGCGTAACAGCGTTGACTTGCCGCAGCCCGACGGTCCGACAAGGATGACAAACTCGCCATCGGCGATCTCGACATCGATGCCGTGGATGATGTCGACCGAACCGAAGGATTTTTTGACTTTATTGATGCTTAACCCGGACATGGGGGCTCCTTCTATCCTTAGCGCTTTCTACGCACGCGCAGCGCTTGATGCGGCTTGCGGGGAAGCTTGACGCCGAAGGCCGCGTCCGGCTTGCCACCACGCACGATCGCGCCATGACGGGTGGGATGCGGGATGGGGGCTGCGACCTTTTCGGCCGGTGTGATCGTCATCTCCCAGGTGTCGATAATATCGACGTCGTAATCGGTGCCGTCGAGCGGCAGGCCTGATGACCAGATGACCGGCTGATGCTCGCCGAGATAGATCAGCCGGAAATCGCCGTCGCCGTCCCGCGCACCTGAGACGCGTGACCAGGGCCATTCGCCGAGAACGCCGAGCGGTTCCAGCCCGTGCCTGACGTCGGCCTCGAGCAGATCGCGCAGGAAGCCGATGCGCTTCCAGGCCTCGCCGCGCAGCTCGCCGCCCTTGGCCCACCAGATCAGGTCGTCCGGATGCGAATAGGTCTCGCCATGGCCGGCATAACCGCCGCGCGCCATGGTGATCCAGTAGCGATGCACCAGTTCCCGGGCCGAAAGATTGCCCCAGGACTGCACGATGTCGCCCTCATATTCCGGCTCGTCGTTGACGACCGGCTTGCCATAGGCGTTGCGCCATTCCTGCGTGCGCTTGACGTCGGGGTTCTGGATGCAGGTATGCGTCACCCAGGGTTTGCGATGGTCGAAATTTGCCGTCACGTCGCCATTATGGATCGAGCGGAGGTGCTGGTAGGGATCGTTTTCCTCCAGGATATGGAAGTAGCGGTCCCACTGCTCCATCGGCTTGGTATCGATCAGGAAGTCATATTCGTTGGCAAGCGACCACCAGACGTTCCGGTAGGCGGAAAGCCGCGCTGCAAGATAGGCGACATAGCGGAAATCCTGCTCGGCCGACATGTCGGCATAACCCCAGCGGTCATAGGGGTGGAAGATAATGATATCGGCCTCGATGCCGAGCGCGCAGAGGGCTGCCACCTGCCGGTCGAAATGCTGGAAGAGGGCAGGGTTCGGCCGGTCGAAATCTAGCCTGCCGTCGGCACCCGTTTCGAAGCAGGCGTGCAGGGGCTCGTTGGTATTATAGGGATAATCCTTCGGGAAGACGCCCATGCGGATCTTGTTGAAGCGGGTTTTCTTCAGCGTCTCCAGTGTCTGGTTCTGCATCTCCAGCGGCTGATGCGTCCAGGCATAACAGGTCGTGCCGAAGGAGAAGAAGGGCGTGCCGTCGGCATAACCGAAGTGGAACTTGTTGCGCACGCGCACCGGACCGTGATTGCCGGCGGAAGGGGCCGTTGCCGCAAACGAGCCCGTCTTGCCCTCGAGGGCAGCCGTCTTCGACCGTGTCCTGAAGGACCATTCACCCTCGGTATCGGGCATGAAGCGGATGCGGTAGATGCCGTTGCCGTCATAAAAGCCCGGCACGCGGACCTCGCGGCTCTTATGCGTGAACACGGCATCGAATGCCACGTCGAGATAGGGATTACCTTCGGACGGGCCGGCGAAACCCGCTTCGAACACGCCCCATTTTTCGACTGCTGCATCGGACATATGTCTCTCCTCGAAGAACAAGATTTCGGTATCAGCCCTTGACGGCCCCGGAGGTCAGTCCGGACACGAAGTAGCGCTGGAATATGAGATAGACGATCGTCGCCGGCAGGACGGTCATGACGATCGCGGCGTTGAGCTGGCCGTAATTGCTGGAAAACTGCCCCTGGAACGACATGAGGCCGAGCGGCAGCGTCCACATGTGCTGGTCCTGTAAAAGGACGAGTGCCATGGCGAATTCGTTCCAGGTTGAGACGAAGTCAAGGATCAGCAGGGCGGCGAGAACCGGCAAGCAGACCGGCAGGAAGATCCGCCGAAAGATGGTGACATGCGTCGCTCCGTCGATGAGGGCCGCTTCCGACAGTTCCTTCGGAATGCCCTTGAAGAAGCCGTGCAGGATGAAGACCTGGTAGGGGACGCCGAAGGCGATATAGGGCAGGATGACGCCCGGATAGGTATCGATCAGCCCGAAGGAATTCACCAGCGTGAAGAGCGGGGCCAGCATCACCTGGAAGGGGATCATCGTACCGAAGACGACGAGCAGCAGCAGGGCCTTACTGATCCTCAGCTTGATCTTGGCAAGCGCGTAAGCCGCCATCGCCGACAGCGCGAGGCCGAGCGGCACCTTGATCACGGTGATGATGACGCTGTTGAAGAAGGAGCTTGCGAAATTGCCGCGGCTCCAGGCGTCGACATAGTTCTGGACGGCGAGTTCGGTCGGCGGCATGAATGCGCCGGTGCTGGTGACCGCAGCCGGTGTCTTCAGCGAGGTGAAGACGATGAAGACGAAGGGTGCGACCCAGATCAGCGCGACAAGGATGAGCGCAATCCACAAGCCGATGAGGATGGGATCCCGCTTTAGGCGAAGGGGTTTGGTATCGATGTCGACATCATCGGCTTGCGCTCCGAGAACTGTCACGATTCGACCTCCTCATGCTTTTGCGTCCAGCGCAGATAAGGGATGACGATCGCCATGGTGATCAAAAGCAGCACCACGGAGATCGCAGCACCGCGGCCGAAATCGAAGATCTGCATCGCCTGGGTGAAAGCCCAAAGCGCCAGCATTTGGGTCGACTGGGCGGGTCCGCCGCCGGTCAGGCCGTAGACGATATCGAAGGCCTTCAGCGACGAGATGATCGAGAGCACCAGCACAATGGTGATGGTGGGGCGCAATGCCGGCAGGGTGACATGCTTAAACACGGCCCAGCGGCCGGCGCCATCGATGCGGGCGGCTTCGACCAGCGTCTGCGAGACGTTCTGGAGACCCGCCAGGAACAGCACCATAGAGAAGCCGACGGTCTGCCAGAGATAGGCGATGAAAACGGAATAGAGTGCAATGTCCTTGTTGCCGAGCCAGTCCTTGATCCAGGTCTGCATGCCCCATGACGTCAGCATCTGGCTGAATAGGCCGAAGAACGGGTCGTACATCCACTTCCACATGGTGGCGACGGCGATCGGCGCGATGATGACCGGCAGGTAAAAGATCGCCCGCAGCCCGTTGCGGCCGAAGATCTTCTGGTTGAGGCTGAGGGCCAGCAGAAGGCCGACCAGTGGCGGGAAGATCAGGCTCATCAGCGTCCAGATCACGGTGTTCTTGAAGGCGACCCAGAAGACCGGATCGCGCGTGAAGATCGCCGAATAATTCGCAAGGCCGACGAAGGGGCGTTGCGGATCGAGCCCGTTCCATTTCTGGAAGCTTATAATAACTACGTTCAGCATCGGGTAGAGCGCGAAGATCGCGTAGATGGCCAGAGCCGGGACGAGCAGGATGAAGGCCTGCACGCGCGGATCATGCGTTGTTTGGCGCAAAGACATTCTCACCTCCGGGGCAGGATATCCACCCTGCCGGTCTTGCGGATGCGGCGCCAGCCGACCGACAAGGTGTCGACCGGCCGGCGTCTCGGGAGGAGTTAGGTTCTGCCGGCGATAAAGGCCTGCATCTGCTTGGCTGCTGCTGCCGGCTCTATGCTGCCGGAGGCGACATCGTTGATGACGCGGAAATATTCCGTCGTCACATCAAGCGGGAAGGCCTGGTCGCCGTTCATGTAGATCTTGTCGTAGGTCTTGAAGACATCCAGCCACTCGGCTTCCAGAGGCTTCTGGTTGGTGTACTGGACATTCTTGTTGACCGAGATCGAGCTGATCTGCCCGACGAGATCCTGCTGCACCTTCGTCGACAGGAAATAGTCGACGAATTTCGCAGCCATATCAGGGTTCTTGGTCTTGGTGCTGATGTAGTTGTATTCGGCGAAACCGTAGAGGCGGTTGGTGTTGGTCGGGAAGGGGAAGATCCCGTAATCGTCGAGGTTTGCGCCGCTGCCCGAGAGCTGACCGACCAGCCAGTCACCTTCCAGCATCATCGCTGCGCGGCCGGCGGTGAAGAGACTATAGGATTGCTTGTTGTCGATGCCCATGAAGGGCTGCAGCGTATAGTCCTTCGTCCACCTGGCGAATTCGGCGAAACTGTCGGTGGCGCAGGGTTCCTTTGTCCAGTCGAGCTTCATCAGCTTCAGTTGGTCGTGCTTTTCCGCACCGCACTTGGTTTCCAGGATCACATCCATCAGGCGCATCACGTGCCAGTTGACCGTCCCGCCGAAGGTGAAGGCCGGTATGCCGGCTGCCTTCAGTTTTTCGGCCGCTGCCAGAAGCTCCTCATAGGTCTTCGGCTCCTCGGTGATGCCGGCCTGCTGGAAGAGCTTCTTGTTGTAATAGACGGCTTCGCCCTTGAAGGTGAAAGGCGTGCCGTGCTTGCCGCCCGGATAGAGGTCGGCAAAGGCCGCTGCCGACGGAAGCAGTTCGTCGTTCCATTTGTATTCGGTGTAGTACTTGTCGAGCGGCAGCGACAGGCCGGCCTTCACATATTCGCCGCCGAGGCCAAGGCCTGCCCAGCTGAAATAGATGTCCGGTCCGCGGTTGGAACCGGCAGCCACGCGCAGTGCCGTCTTATGCTCATCGACGGCGCGCTGGACGATCTCGATATGGGTTCCGGGGTTTGCCGCTTCGAAGTCGCTCGCCACCTTCTTCAGCGCCACGTTGGCGGCATTGTTGTCGAAGTTCAGCGTCCAGAGCGTGATGTCTTCGGCTTTGGCGGGGGTAACTGCGATGGCAGCGAGCGCGATGGCAGCCATGCATGAAGACTTCAATTTTGCAGAAAGCGTCAGCATTACGTCCTCCTCTTGTAAGCTGGAGCCTTTCTTGCAGGATGCTCATTGACATGTCAACTGGTATGATGAGGTAACCATAATTAGATCAATGTCAGTTCCCTTGCAGGCCAGGCGGCTGCGGTCGAGGAGAAACTGTTTGTTGGAACCCGAACATGAAGGAGCTGAGGGTCAAGATACTTAAAGTACAATGACCCTTCGCCTTTGCCTTCGATCCCAAGCGAAAAGTGTTCTCTCATGCGATGGAGCGAAAAGCAGAGTGAAGCCAGAAGTTCTTGTGAAAGCACCTAGTTGATGTAGGTGGCAGGAGGTAGCAAAGCCGAGCGGCCACGGAGAAGCTTCAGTCCACGGTCACGGGTACTCACCGCATCGGAGATAGGCGCCCATCACACATCAATCGATCTGTGTCAGTGATCAACGCGAATGGTAGAAGTCCTGAGTTTGGACTAAAGTGATCGTGTTCCCTTGAACGTTCGGCTCGGCTTACACAATCTCCGGAACCGAAGGCGCAGCGCTCTGGTTGGGAACTATAGAGCGGTTCAAGAAGCGAAGTGATCAGCATAGAATCCCGCAAACATGCCTGCATTCCAGATTTTGGCAGTCTGTGGCCGAGGGGATCATCATCGATGCAAGTTGTTCAGCTTCATTTTTTGTCGTCCGGCCGACACGGGAATATGAATACCGCAAGTAATAACTGGAATTCATCTACCGCACCCGCTGCGGATAGTTTAGAACAAGGAAGTGCTTCGCCTCATGCGTGTAGCCAGGTGAGCGAGCCGAACCGATTGCCTTTCTTGTTGAACGACTTTAACAGCTTCTCAGGGAACTAGATCGAGCCCGTGTCCTCAATTCGATTGTCCGTCATTGTGATCATTCTGTTGGCTCTCGTCGGCTGTGGCGGACCACGCGCGGTGCTTGGCCTTCCCATTACATCATCGTCAGGAGCAGAATCGCGGGCAATCGTTCCGATCTACGTCGCGACTACGCGTACCCGATCCAACAATCTTTCCCTGCCATATTCGGCCGAGCGGTCGAAGACGTTGAATTTTGCGAAACTAGACATTGGTATCCCGCAAAACCACGTTGCCGGCCGCGTCGAGAAAAGCGGACGGAGCCCTGATCCAAGCAGGCACTTTTCAGCACGGACCTATCAGCCGATTGCCGAGCGGCAGGACTTCGTCAGGCAGCTGAATGTCGCGCTCGCGCAACGCTCGCCGGAAAATCGCGAGATCTTCATTTTCGTCCACGGATACAACAACAACTTCGCCGACAGCGTCTTCCGCAACGCCCAGATCAGCTATGACTACGGTATCAAGTCGGTCTCGCTGCATTACGCCTGGCCGTCAGGAGCATCGATCCCACTTTACGTCTTTGATCGCGACAGCGCCCTTGTTGGCCGGCGAGGACTTGCCGAGACGATCGAGATCGCGGCAGCGACCAATGCGAAGAGAATCATTGTGGTTGGCCATTCCATGGGCGCTTATGTCGTCACGGAAGCTTTGCGCGATCTGGCCCTCAGGGGACGCACCAGCACGTTGAAGCGCCTGGGTGGCGTGGTTCTCGCCGCACCTGATATCGATGTCGACGTCTTCCTGAGCCAGATCGACGACATTGGTGACATCCCGCGACCGTTTGCAATCATCGTCTCACAGCGCGATCGCGCGCTCGGATTTTCCCGGCGATTGGCGGGCGGCCTCCCGCGTGTCGGCAGCGGCTCCGAGGTCGCCGTCCTTCAAAAGAGAGAGATCGCGGTTATCGATGTCTCTGATGTCGATGGCGGCCGGCACAGCGTCTTTGCCAGTTCACCGACACTGATGGACGTGGTCAACAACGATGCCTTGATACGCAGTGTACTTAGAGAGGACGAGGGACCTGCCGGCCAGACAATGCTCGCCGACGGCGCATCGGTGATCGAGGGTGCTGCATCACTGATAATTTTCCTTCCAAGCCGCATTCTGGGTGGGATCGCACAGGCGGCCGCCAGCCAATAGCCGCCATTGGGGCCAAGATTGTGGGCCTGCTGCCGGCACATCAGATTGGAAGAATCCTCAGAGTGCCCAGCAGATAGATCGCGATTGCATAATAGAGTATATAGAGTGCGTATGTCTGTCCGTTGCCGGTGTAGATGTATCGCACTCGTCCCGCTGTGCCGACCGTCAGATCGCAGATACCATCCCAGATGAAGTTTGCAATTGGGGTGACGAGTGGGGCAAACGCCGATCGATAGAAGGCGTAAAAATGAGCCGTGCTAACGGGAATGGAGCGCCCGCGCCCGGTTCGATAGACCAACGCGAAGCCCCCAAAAGGACCGCTGTGATCGCGACAGTGATCACCATGACAGGGACAGGATTCCAATAGCTACAAGCTGTTGAAAGAGGCGCTGGCGCATAGGCCGTTGTCGTGATTCACTCGCTTTATTGCGATTTGAAACTGATAGATGCGCGGCGGGGATGTGAAGACGGGTCATGTCAACCGGGAGGGTCGTGTTCGTCGTGATCATCCGCTGCGGGCCATCCGGCAGATCGTGAACGAGGCGGGGGTTTTGCTGGAACGGGAGTATGTAGCGCTTTATTCACCGATTGGGCGGCCATCAATCGCCCCAGAAAAGCTTCTGCGTGCCATGCTGTTGCAAGCCTTCTATTCGATCCGTTCGGAACGACTTCTGATGGAGCGGTTGGAATACGACCTTCTGTTCCGTTGGTTCGTCGACATCGGCATCGATGATCCCGCTTGGGACCATTCGGTGTTTTCGAAGAACCGCGACCGGTTGCTTGATGGTGACATCGCTGCGAAGTTCCTGGGTGCGATCCTTTCTCAGCCCAAGGTAAAGCGACTGCTGTCAACGGATCATTTTTCTGTCGATGGCACGCTGATCGAAGCCTGGGCGTCGATGAAGAGCGTCAAGCCGAAGGACGGCCCAAGGGGCGATGATGGCGAACCACCATCGGGTGCGAGCGGTCGGAATGCGGAAGCAGACTTCCACGGCGAAAGGCGTTCCAACGAGACGCATGCTTCAACGACCGACCCGGATGCAAGACTTTACAAGAAGGGCAAAGGCAAGGAGGCCAAGCTGTGCTTCATGGGACATGGGCTGATGGAAAATCGCCATGGCCTGCTGGTCGATGCCTATCTGACAGAGGCCAGCGGATATGCTGAACGGGTAGCGGCGCTTACCATGATCGAGCCTTTCGCCGGCCGGACACGAGCGATCACGCTGGGTGCCGACAAGGCCTATGACACAAAGGACTTCGTCAAAGATTTGCGGTCGATGAAGGTGACACCCGCATGTGGCGCAGAACATCAACGGTCGTCGTTCGGCCATCGACGGGCGAACGACGCGCCATTGCGGCTACAAGGTCAGCTTGCGTATCCGCAAGCGCATCGAGGAGGCGTTCGGCTGGATCAAGACCGTCGCAGGGCAGGGCAAGGCGAGGTTTGACCAGGATCAATGCGATTCGCACCAGATTGAGTGATCCTTAATGGATATTTTCAATCTGATCAGGAGCATAAGATGACTACGAGACGTCAATTCATCAGTGCGCTTCCTGCTGCAGGCGCCGCGCTGACGATCGGAGGCAACCTCTTTCTGGAGAACAATCCTGCGCGAGCAGCGACGTCAACTCAGCCGTTGTCAAACCACTACCATCCCAAAGGCTAGGCTCCATCCAGCTTCACAAAAGCGATACTTGAGGATGCCAAGGCAACATTGCCCTTCGCCGACCAAAAAGACTTCGAAGAGCAGAAGAAGGGCCTTATCGCGCCGATGACTGACATGAAGATCATGGCCGACGCCGGCCACGTCGCATGGGACATGGAACGCTTCAAGTTTCTTGATCAACAGGAGGAGTTTGACAGTATCCATCCATCCTTACACCGTCTTTCGCGCCTAAATAACAACTACGGCCTTTACGAAGTCATTCCTGGTATCTACCAGGTGCGGGGATTCGACCTTTCGAACATTACGTTTGTTCGCGGCAAGACCGGCTGGATCGTCTTTGACCCTATGGTGAGCGGGGAACCCGTCAGGGCCGCTTGGAACCTTTTTCAAAAGAACGTTGGTATGGGCCTGCCAGTCACCGCGGTGATCTATTCCCATACGCACGGGGACCACTGGGGTGGGGTTCGGGCGATCGTCGATGAAGACGATGTTCGTTCGGGTAAGGTTGCGATGATTGCACCGGCAGAGTTCATGGACTTCACCATCTCGGAGAACGTTTATGCCGGCAACGCGATGAACCGCCGTCTCTTTTATCAATACGGTCTGCTGCTACCGGCCGCGCCTCATGGTTATGTAGGTCAGGGACTAGGACAAGGGGTTTCGGCAGGCGCAACCGGACTTATCGCTCCAAATCGCTTCGTCTCCGACCCAATTGAGGAATTTGAGGTCGACGGCATCCGTATGATCTTTCAAAATACACCCAATACCGAAGCGCCTCGCGAGATGAATACATACATCCCTGAATTGAAGGCGCTGTGGATGGCAGAGAATATAATTGCCTCACTGCATAACATTTATACGCTGCGCGGCGCGCCGGTGCGAGATCCCCTGAACTGGTCCAAGTATATCGCCCAAGCTCTCCACCTCTATGGTGAAGAGGCCGAGGTAATGTTCGCCTCCCATCATTGGCCGAGATGGGGGAACGAGAGAGTGCAGGAGGTCATGCGAGCGCAGCGCGACCTTTATGCAAACATGAACAATCAGGTCCTTCACCTTGCCAACCAGGGCGTGACCATTAACGAGGTCCATAATGTCTACAAGCTGCCAAAAGGGCTGCGAGACAAGTGGTACTGCCGCGGCTATCACGGCTCCCCCGAGCACAATGCCCGCGGTGTAATCCAGCGCTACCTGGGCTTTTGGGACTGCAATCCGACGACACTCATTCCACTCTCGCCTGCCGATTCCGCGCCGCTCTATGTCGAGATGATGGGAGGTTCAGGCAAGATCCTGGAGAGAGCGAGCGCGTTGCACGACGAAGGCAAATATTTGTTAGCGAGCGAAATTCTCAACAAGTTGGTGCTGGCAGAGCCTAACAATGGGGTTGCCAAGGATCTGCTCGCCGATGTCTTCGAGCAACTCGGCTACCAGCAAGAAAATCCCGGATTGCGCAATAGTTTCCTGGCGGCAGCCTACGAGCTTCGAACAGGCATACCACAGGGCGAAACTGCTAACACTAGCAGTCCCGATGTCATTCGTGCAATGTCAACCGAGCTCTTTCTCAACTTCCTCGGTATCCGCATGGACAGCCGCCTGGCGGAGGGCATGCGGTTTACGATCAACCTAGTCACACCAGACAATGGTGAAAAGTTTATAGTCGAGATGGAGAATGCCACGCTCACCAACATCGCCGGCTTTCAATCTCCGAAGCCAGATCTCACCCTGACCATCAATCGCTCCGACCTGGAACAAACCATGATGGGAAAGAAGACGCTCGAAGCTCAACTGGCGAGCGGCGTCGCCAAGGCCGACGGCGATATCAGCGTACTGGCAAAGCTGGCGTCGACTATGGTCGATTTCGACCCCCGTTTTGAGATCATGCCGGGAACCAAAGCTCGGACAACGGTGGTTGCCCACGCGGATCCGTACGAGGCGGTACCGACGAAACCGATCGCTGAATAGAAGTGCAATGCCCGTGGTGCCATTTGAGACAGCTCCGGCATTATAGTGCGAGTTTGGGAGAGTGGCTGAGGGGGAGTCGCTAGTGAAATCCCATCCAGATTTTCTTTGGGGCAGCGCTGGCCTTGAGTACGCTTGGAGCGACCCCGGTGTTGGCGTCTGACCCCGCAATGGGCGTGCCGTCACCCGAAAACGCCTCGGTCGACAATCTCCAGCCGCTCAGCGTCGCACCATTTTTGGGCGGCTGGCATACGCGGAGATGTCGGAGCGTGCTGTTCTAGAAGTGGACGACCAGACCAAGAATCGGGCCCTGCTGGACGGCATCGAATACAAAGCCGTCGTTGCTGTAATCCACGCCCAAGGCTCTGTACCCGAGTACGGAGGAAATCCGGTCGTTGAACTTGTAGCCGATCGTCGCCGCTACGTCCCAGTCTATGTCGGCAGCTCCGCCGCCGACGAGGCCCCAGCCGGCCAGGAATACTCTGGGCGTGATCGAATAGTCTGCGCGAAAACCGCCCAGTGCATCGATCCAGGTGTCGCCGTCGCTACGCGAACGACTACCGAGAAGTCCACCGCTCACGAAGACTGTGGTGTCGACCGACCACACGCGAGCAGCACCGACAATGTCCAGCTTTCCTCGGCTGCCTTCGAGTACGGTATATCCAGCTCCGATGGTTCCTGCGAACGTCTCCGCGTCAACGCCGGCTTGCGTTGCTAGGATACCGAGAGGTGTTCCCGTGTCGCCCGAGAGCTTGGTGTACATAAGATCGACGAAGACGCTGTAGGACCCGTAGCGGGCTTCGCCGATCCCCATGGCAGCGAAATCGAGATGCTCGAAAAGATCGCTGAAGCTGGCGTCCACACCGACCGTCGGCAGCCCGAAGACACCCACGTCACCGGACAGGTCCGGCGCCCAAAAATAAGGCGCAATCGTAAATTCCCAACCGTTCTCCGTCGTAACTTTTTGCGCTTCGGGCGAAACCGTCATTCCCATGTCAGCACCGAGGGCGCTACCACCGAAGACGTGCAATTCCAGGCAGCACAAAGCACAAGCAATAACAGGCCTCATAGGTTCCCTCAACTTTTCACCTCGCGCCCCCATCGTGCGTTATATTAGATTATGCTTCAATTACGCGATTCGTTCAATCGGCCGATGCTGCACCCTCAGGGCAATCGCTTCAGCTTTGCTTTTTTGCTGTGGCGTTGAGAGGTGTGGGTGTGATTCATGAGGAGCTTCAAATCGACGGAGCCGTTCATGCCAGCCCCTCACACATCTCCACGCGCCATTCTTGATCATTTTGCGGCGCTTTCCGACCCGCGAGAGTGTTGGCGGGTGGTTTATCCGCTGCCGGAGTTTCTGCTGCTTGTGCTGTGTGCGACACTGAGCGGCATGGAGGATTTCGTCGAGATCCTGCTTCCCGTCACGGGTCGACGCGTTGCGGGATGGCAAGCCAGACGTCATCGCGATTGATGGCAAGCATCCCGGCGGACCCACGCGCGCAGCCGAGGGCAAGAACCACTGCATATGGAGTCAGCATGGGCAACCCGTCAGCGGCTGGTTATTGGTCAGGAGGCGAGCGATGTCAAATCAAACGAGATCACGGCTATCCCGCTTCTCCTGGAACGACTTGAGTTGACCGGTGCCATCGTCACCATCGATGCCATGGGCACTCAGTCAGCCATTGCCGAGACGTTCGTCCGGCGCGGCGGTGATTATCTCCTTGCCCTCAAAGCCAACCGGCCTGCCACCTATGACGACGTCGCACGCTTCTTCGCCGATCCGCCTGCCGATAGGATTGAAACGGACACGGCAACTGTCGAGAATGATCATGGCCGGATCGAGCGGCGTTGGTACATCGTCTGCCACGATGTCGATTGACCGACCTCCAACCTCCGACCGCCGATATCCCGATGAACCGCGCTTTCCCCATCTCGCTCGAAGGGAGAGCCGGGCGAACCCGGCTCCATGGCAGATCATTTCTTGGCCGCCTGAGCGGCGTACATGTAGCTGTCGTAGCTATATTCAGCGACACGGAACCATTCGAAACTCTCGTCGCGAAACTTTTTCCAGCCCGGATAGATCTTTGCCCAGGCCGGATGCTTCTGGCCGTACTCGCCGTAGAGCTCGAAGGAGGCCTTGTAAGCGGCGTCCATGACGTCGCGGGGCAGGGGACGCAGCTTGACGCCCTTGCCGACGAGCGAGCGGATAGCAGCCGTATTCTTGACGTCGTAGAGCGCCTGCATATTGATGTTCGCGGCCTTGCAAGCCGTGTCGAGCGCTGCCTTATAGGTATCTGGCAGGCCTTCGTATTGCGACTTGTTGATGAAGAAATGGATCGTCAGGCCGCCTTCCCAGTAGGCCGGGTAGTAATAGTTCTGGGCGATCTGGTAGAAGCCGAGCTTCTCATCATCGTAAGGACCAATCCACTCGGCGGCGTCGATCGTGCCGCGCTCAAGCGCGGGGTAGATATCGCCACCCGGGAGTTGCTGCGGTACGACGCCAAGGCGCGACATGACTTCGCCGGCAACGCCTGCGATCCGCATCTTGACACCCTTGAGATCCGCGACCGACTTGATCTCCTTGCGGAACCAGCCGCCCATCTGGGCACCTGTGGCGCCGCCCGGAATGCCGACCACGCCATAGTCCGACAAGAATTCATTGTAAGCTTCGTTGCCGCCACCATGATAGAGCCAGGCGTTCTGCTGTCGACCGTTCAGGCCGAAGGGGATGGTGGAACCGATCGCGAATGTCGGATCCTTGCCCGTGAAATAATAGCCGCAGGTATGGGCAAGCTCGACCGTATTCGACTTGACCGCATCGATCGCCTGGGCGCCGGGCACAAGTTCACCTGCCTGGAAGACCTGGATCTGGAACTTGCCCTCGGTGATCTTGTTCAGTGCATCGGCCATGACCACCGCACCGCCGTAGATCGTGTCGAGGTTGTTCGGGAAGCCGGATGTCAGGCGCCAGCGAAGCGTCGGCGTGCTCTGGGCGATTGCGGGAGCGGCAAGCGAAGCGCCTGCAACGGTGGCAGCGCCCGCCAGCGCGCCTTTCGTCAAGAAGCCTCTACGGCCCATGTCTTTCGTCATGATTGTCCTCCTCTGTGGGTTAATCCTGCCGCATGGAGCGCGGCAGCGATCTCAGTCCTTTCCCTGTGAACGTCAGGGATTAGATCCATTCTGCTCCGGATCGCCGAAGCTTGGCGTCGGCGATCCGAAATCGGGTGCCGGCGCGTCGAAGGCCGGTGGCGTGGGTTCACCCTCTGATGGCTCGGCTCCGAAGGGAGCGGCCGGTGTGCCGAAGGGATTGGCTCCATCCTCGCCAGGCATCGGCACGTTCAACTCGATCGTCGACGGATCGACGGCCACACGGCCCGACTTGTAGTGCGTCACGAGTTGCGGGAAGGCGATGACGATGATCACCGTGGCTAACTGGATGCCGAGATAAGGCAGAGCGCCCATGTAGATTTGGCCCGATGTAACCGGCTGGATCGTCTCGCCGGTCATCCGGTCCTTGTAAGCACGCGTCGGCGCGACCGACCGAAGGTAGAACAGCGAGAAGCCGAAGGGCGGGTGCATGAACGAGGTCTGCATGTTGATCGCCAGCATGACACCGAACCAGATCAGGTCGATACCGAGGCTATCGGCGACCGGTGCCAATAGCGGAATGATGATGAAGGCGAGCTCGAAATAGTCGAGAAAGAAGGCCAGGAAGAAGACGAGCAGGTTGGCGACGATCAGGAAGCCGACTTCGCCGCCCGGGATAGACGTCATCAGATGTTCCACCCAGACATGGCCGTTGACGCCATAGAAGGTCAAAGAGAAGACGCGGGCGCCAAGAAGAATGAAGATCACGAAGGACGAGAGCTTCGCCGTCGCATAGAGCGCCGACTTGACCATCGCCAGATCGAGACGGCGGTTGATGGCAGCGAGTGCCAGAGCACCAACCGCACCCATCGCGCCGCCTTCCGTCGGCGTCGCAAGGCCGATGAAGATGGTGCCGAGAACGAGAAAGATCAGGACCAGCGGCGGCACGAGCGAGATGACGACGCGCTGCAGGAGCCTCCAGCCCTTGAGCGTGCGCGCAGCGGGCGGCAGTGCCGGTACACTCGGCGGCCGCAGGATCGACATCGTGATGATGTAGAGAGCGTAGGCGGCAACGAGCAGCAGGCCCGGAACGAGCGCGCCCTTGTACATGTCGCCGACAGAACGGCCAAGCTGGTCGGCGAGGATGATGAGCACAAGGCTTGGCGGAATGATCTGTGCCAAGGTGCCTGAGGCCGCGATCGTGCCGGCGGCGACGCGCCGGTCATACCCGTAGCGCAGCATGATCGGCAGCGAGATCAGGCCCATCGAGATGACCGATGCCGCCACGACGCCGGTCGTCGCAGCCAGGATTGCACCGACGAAAATGACCGCGAAGGCGAGACCGCCGCGAACCGGACCAAACAACTGCCCGATCGTGTCGAGCAGATCCTCGGCCATGCCGCTTCGTTCCAGGATCAGTCCCATGAAGGTGAAGAACGGGATAGCCAACAGCGTCTCGTTCGACATCTGGCCGAAAATGCGATCGGGGATGGCACCGAAGAGGTTGACGGGCAAAAGCCCCATCTCGATGCCCACGAAGCCGAAGATGAACCCGACGAAGGCGAGGGCGAAGGCCACGGGATAGCCGAGCAGGAGTACGACGATCAGTGACAGGAACATGATCGGCGCGAGGTTTTCCGCGAAAAATTCAAACATGATCGGGATCCTGGCCTTAGAGGGTCTGCGCTTCGGTGTCTGCGATCGCGATGGCGTCGGGCAAGTCGCCACGAAGGATCGCAATCCGCTTGATGAGTTCGGAAACGCCCTGAAGTGCGAGCAGCCCGAAACCAAGCGGAATCATCGCCCAGACCGGCCAGAGGATGAGCCCGCCGGTGTTGTTGGATATTTCCCCGGTCGAAAACTTCTCGATCACCGTCGGCCAGGAGAGGTAGATGGTGATAAAGCAAAACGGGAACAAAAAGAGGATCGTGCCGAGGACTTCGATCCAGAGCTGGACCCGACGGGAAAGGCGCCCATAGACCAGATCCACCTTGACATGCTCGTTGCTCATCAAAGTCCACGCGGCCGCGACCAGGAATGCGGCGGAGAACAGGTACCACTGCGCCTCCAGCCACGCATTGGAACTCAGATTGAAGAGCTTGCGTGTCGTCGCGTTGACGGCGCTGATCAGAACTGCCAGCAGCAGAAGCCAGGAAACGGCTTTCCCGAAAAAGGTATTGATCGCGTCTACCGCCCGCGATAGCGCCAAAAATCCAGCCATGATGTCCTCCCGAAACCGCAGGCAGCGGTCGGCGAAGACACGTACGGACTGCTTTCAGGCGACGCAATATGAGAGAGTGGTCAATTGAGGGCCTCTACCCAGTAGTGGGTAGAACGCTCAGCCCGCCGATGTCAGGCCATGCTCTATTGCGATGCGTGTCAGGTCGGCGGTGGTTGAAACCCCTAGTTTGCGCTTGATGGTCTTGCGATGCGTTTCGATGGTCGCGACCGACAGATTGAGCAGTCCGGCTATGTCCCGGTTGCTTCGCCCCATGGCAAGATGCGTCAGGATTTCGCGCTCGCGTGCCGTGATCGGCAACGGATCGTTGTCCTGCTTCCGCCTGGGCTGGAGAAGCACCTCCGAAACCCCGGTGGAAAAATAGGTGCCGCCGGCGGCTACTGTTTCGATCGCTCGGACAATCTCTTCATTGGGGACGTCTTTGAGGATATAGCCCGAGGCGCCTTTGAGGACCGATGCGGATATATATTCGCGGCTGTCGTGCATTGACAGCATGAGGACCCTGGTCGACGGGGCAGCGCCCTTGAAGAGCTCTATTGCATCGATGCCGCTGATCTGCGGCATGTTGATGTCCAGGAGGACGATGTCGGGGGGGTGTCGCGCTGATATGTCAAGGCCTGCTTGAACAGCTCCGGCGGTGCCGACGACTTTTATGTGCTCGTAGGTCTCCAGCACTGCGCGCAGCCCCTCGAGAACGAGCGGGTGATTGTCGACGAGAATGACGGAAATATCTCGCTTTCTCTTCATGCTGCTTTCGCTGGCGTTGTCGCATTGGCCGATTTGGGAAACATGGCGGTCAGTGCCGTGCCATGCTCATTGGTTTGAACGATCAAAATGCCCCGAAAATGCGCCATTCGTTCCTGCATGTTTCTAAGCCCGAGCCCACCCGAGTAGGTCTGGCTTTCATTCGCCGGTTTTCTGGCGAACCCAATCCCGTTGTCCGCGATCAACATGCGTACACGGCCTTTCGTACTCCAGATCCTGATTGAGACCTGAGAGGCTTCGGCATGCCGTTCAACATTTGCGAGCGCCTCCTGCGCTATCCGGTAGAGTGCCGTATTGGCTTCGGGTTTAAGCGTGTCGGGGCTTGAGGATTCCACCGATACGGTGATGCCCGTCCGCTCTTGAAAACGATTGCCAAGCGACGTCAATGCGGCGGTCAGTCCGAGATCGTCGAGAATACGTGGGCGCAATTCATGCGACAGATCCCTGACTTCCTTGATCGCTCCATTCAATGCGTCGATCCCCCGATCGATCGCCGCAACGGCGTCGGCGGTATTTGCCCTGACCTTGCGAGAGGCGAGATCAAAGGCATAGCGGACGCCGACCAGGTTTTGCGAAACGCCATCGTGCAGTTCCCGCGCGAGTCTCGCTCGCTCCTCCTCCTGCGTATCGATAATGCGTTGCGTCAGCAGTTTCTGTTTGCCATCGGCCATGCGGCGCTCATGAAGGGTAATGCCCATGCAAGTTACAAAGACAAGCAGAACCGACGGAATGGCGATCAATGTCACGACGACAAAGGTGTGCCTGATGCTCTGCTTCAGATCCGCCTTGGCGGCCGCGGTCTGGGCAAAGACATCGTCGAGATAAACGCCGGTACCGATCATCCAACGCCATTTGTCTAGGCCTGCCGCAAAGGACAGCTTGTCGGCCATCGATCCGCTGGAAGGCTTCTCCCATTTATATTGGTGAAGGCCTCCGCCTTCTTTCGCCTTGGAGATCAGGTTCGCAATCACCTGATCACCGTCAGGATCGGTGAGGTCCAGCCAGTTGCGGCCCGGCCTGAATGATTGGCGCGGATGAACGACGTTATTGCCGTCGTAGTCGTAAACGAAGAAATACCCGTCCTGCCCGTAGTCAAGGGACGTCAATATCTGCCTGACCTGTTCCTTTGCCTGCTCATCGTCCGGTCCCGCAGCGTCGTAGGCATCCTTGATCGCCGACAGAGCAAGGTTTGTCAGATTGAGAAGCTCGCTCTCTTTGGCCTTCAGCATGTTGCGTTCGAACGCCTCGATGCTGCTCTGGGCCAGATTCGAGGACTGCCATGTCGTGAAGGCCGTGATCAGGGTGATCGCGAGCATAAGTGGAAGAACCGCAAGGGCAAGGATCTGATGGCGAAGTTGCAAGGTAACTGCCTCTCATGAAACGGCGAGACTAGCCTCGCCGTTATTATTCGAAACAAGCGTCGAATGTGAAGCCTCATCAAAGCCGAGCTGTGAAACAGCATTGACTGGCGCCTAGCCAATAAATATATCATCACATGATATAGGAGTTGCCGATGGGAAGAGATATCAAGATCGTGCTCGTGGCGACAATCGGCGCCCTTATCGTCTGTACCGTCTGCTTCGCCTTATGGGCGTCCTCTGCACCTTACCGGCCGCAATGGGATTTCCCGGGAGAGCGCGGTGTGAGCCGCTGAAATGTCAAACGACATCTGACTTCAATGTCGCTTCAATGTTGGAGAGCCACGTTGGGCAGAAATTTCGCCACGCCGACTTGCAAAGGAAGGCCGAGATCATGAAGCCGAACGGGCTGAGCGCCAGCGGCAACAAATAGGACCATCCCCTTGAGGCGGTAATGCCCGAAGTCCCGGTCTGTACAAGATCGGCGAGCCTGGGAAAACGGACACTTGTTCCTTCGCCCCGGTGCGATACGGTCAATGTCGATTAGCGGCTTGAACCACCGCATCTTCTTATATTATATCATAGGGTGACATTATCCTGAACGTGAACACGGCAGATTTCATGTCCAGCAACAAAACGCCCGCGCCCCTTTCCGACGACATCCTCGCCTTGCGCCTCGGCCTGACGACACGCGAATTCCAGCGGTACCGCGGGCAGGGGCTGATTGTCGTCACGGTCACCGAAGAGGACGAGAACACCGCCAAGGTCACGTGCCAGCTTGGAAATCGCATCTGGGAAGGTTTTGTGGCCAATGGCGAAATCATTGTCGAAGGGGTGAGATTTACGCGCGGTATGCGTTCGAAGACCATAGTGTCCTGACACTGACCACAGACGTCACATCAATTCACGAAGATGAAGAAGATATCAATGAAGAAGCTTGCCTGCCTTATCATCGCTGCGACGTTTGGCTCTATCGGACCCCTTCAGGCGACGCCAAGGATGGTTGGACAAAGCGGCGACTGGCTCATCTATTCCTTCGACAGAGGCGGTAAAGAGACCTGCTATGTTTTGTCGGTGCCGGAAGACGCGAAACCGTTGGGCGTCGATCACGGGAAGAATTACTTCCTTGTCGCGCCGGGCGAGCAGACCAGCCGTCGAGAGCCTGAGGCGATTATGGGCTATCCCTTGAAGCCCGGCTCCATCGCCGAACTATCAGTGGGAGATAAGAAATTCAGGATGTTCACGAAGGGTAACGCTGCCTGGGTGAACAATGAAAAGCGCACGCCGGAACTGATCCGCGCACTCAAAGCCGGTAGCAAGATGGTGCTTCAGGCGACGTCGGCACGCGGGACGGACACGACCTATGTCTATTCCCTTGACGGCATCACCGCAGCTCTGGATCGCAGCTCCAGATGTAACTGAATACAAGCTGCCCTATACCGAAAGCTGCCCGTTCGCCGGACGTGTCGATCTCTGTCTTACGCGCTTGGGCCTCCTGTCCCGGGCAGAAAGAAGCGGATCGATCTGATCTGCCCGGGCCAAACCGGAACAGAAGCCGCTCCGCCTCCTGTCGGCTGACACCGTAGCGACGTCGAAACGCCGCCACGTCATAGGGAGCGAACGCGCGATTGCTCGGCAGGTGGGGGTTCTTTCGTACCGGTCGCGGGAGAGCCTCCTTGCGATCACCCAAATCGCCATTGCGACCATCGTCAGGTTCTCGGTCAGCGAGACGCAGCCGAGGGGACGTTGCTGTCGCCGTCAACGCAGGCGCATTTCAGGTGTCGTTTTTCCAGGTGAAAGGCCCCGGTAACGGTCCCGTCCTCGCGTGGGAAACATACTGTGGGTGACCGGATCTACGGGGAAGGCAGGCGTGCTGCATCTCCATACTCCTTGCTACGAGGAGCACTGGAAAAACCCTGCGACTATTCCACGCTCGCCATATAATATCATGGCGTGACGTAAATGCGCACTTAGAGGCAGAAGATGATATAGATGGCGTCACCCCAGATGCTTGCAACGACGATAGAGACGCAAACAAGAAACAGGCTCACCTGCCGCGACATCATGCGGGAGAACAACCGGTTTGTTCGTGAAGGCTCCAATCGCCAAGAGGCGATCTTCTGATCATTACCGTCCTCACGGATGGTTAATTGATCGAATGATCGGTCCGTACCTGCGAAAGTTCGGACGCTGTCTCGTCGGGAATCGAGGCGATAACAAACATGACGGCGACATAGCTCGCGAATACGGCAGAGATGAAAGCGGTCTTCGTCATCGGCGGCTCCCTTATATCATGTGATGACATTCTTTAATGGTTCGGCGATATTGTCAATCCTGAATGCAGGATGAACGAAGACAGGGCTGGGGGCAGAGGAAGTGAAAATACTTATTGTCGAAGACAACCTGATATTGGCGCAGGATATGCGCGATATCGTATCCGGCTTGGGTTATGAGACGTCGGGCTTAGCCGAGAGCTTTGAGACCGCACGGCTGCTTGCCCCGTTCAGCACGATCGCCCTTGTCGACGTCAACCTCAGCGACGGAGCGACCGGGCAGCGTATCGGACAATATCTTGCAACTGAATTCGGTATATCGGTGGTCATGGTCACGGCAAATCCGCAAGCCATCCAGTCAGGGCTCTCGAACGTCATCGGTGTGATTTCCAAGCCCGTCGATCCGACCATCGTCGGCAACGTGTTGAACTACATCCGTGCAATTCGCGAGGGTCGCGTTGCTCACGCGCCGAGCGAAATACGGCTGTTATCGTGAACAGACAGGGGAGGGGCATCATGCCGGATGAACGTCAGCAACTTGGGCTATGGCTGAGCGCTCTTGAGAGTATTCTTGTCGAACGGAATGTGCTCGATGATAAAGGCCAAATTGCCACGATCAACGTAGAATGCAAGTTTCCAAAGGAGATCGAAGATGCGCTCGATGGGTTCATCGAAAATCCGATAGAACTCGCTGGTCTCTTGAAAATCGCCAGGGACGCTCGGGACGGCCGGCCCTTGTCGCCGGCAGTGCTGAGCGCCGCGCACTTGATGATGCGGGAAGTGCTGTTGGCGCTCAGGCGCGACGATGCTCGCTCCTAGCGGGTTGACAAAAATCGGCCCGCCCGAAATCATTTCGGACGGGCCTGCGCCAGCCGGATATCTCATCACATCCGGCCGATCCTAGCTGCCAGTCACCGCCGTATCGGCAGGAGAGGGCAATTCCTTCAATTTCGCCAGCTGGTCGGCGCAGGCGTCTGCCCCATTGGTCGACTTATCGTCAATGCCGGCAATCGTCGCCCAGCCGCCCTCGTTGATGAAGTCTCCACGTTGCCAGGATGATTTGGCCTTCAGCGCCTTGAGATTCTCTTGGGCATCGCTTGCTGTGACGAAATTGTGGACGCAGATTGCCGCCACAAGATCAGCCTTCGCATCCCGCACCCCGATGTCTCGCATGACGTTCGCGCGTCCTGTCGTCATCCATCCGGCCCAGGTGAAACCGACGACCATCGTCAGTGCCGACGCACCGATCATTGACCATATCCAGAGCGTCTTGGACGGTCGGTAGTGGGCCCAGCCGCTTTCCTGATCTTGCATTGCTGTTCTCCTCTTTTGTATCACAGCATGATATAAAATCGGAAAAACATCAACAGAGAAGCAATCAAAAAATGGTGACGGCGCTCAGGCGAGTTCCGTCACCTGCCGAAGACGCGAAAGGGATTCGGCCAGAAGCGGCTCGTTGACCAGCATGCCCTCGACGTGCACCCTTGCGAGGCCTTCGAGAATGTCATGCCCTTTCGACGTCATGCCGATCAGAACGCTACGCTTGTCGTCCTCTGCAGGAATCCGCTCCGTAAGGCCGGCAGCACACATGCGGTCGACAAGCTGGACGGCGCCGTTGTGATGCATGAGCATCTGTTCGGCGAGGTCACGTATGCGCACATTCCTGTCGCGGGACGTACGCACGACAAGCAGCGCTTGGTATTGCTGCGATGTGACGCCAGCCTCCGCAAGTGCAGCCTCGCTGAAGGCCAGGAAGCGTCGCATTGCCAGACGAAACCCGGCCAGCCCATTGTAGATATCATCGTTCAGGCCCGAGGAACCGCGTCGGGAGCGAGGCATCGAACTAATCCTTTTCATACGTTATGCGTGATGTTATTTCGCGTGGTTACGCTGGAGAACGGATGGGCGGCGCGACTGAACGCGGGAGAGGCATCCCGCCGGCCTCGCTCGGGAACCGTTATCTCATCAAAATGGCAGAATGACTGTGCCAAATTCATGACTTTCCAGAATTTTCAAGGAGCTTGGTTAGCGGCGCATCGTGACGGCTGGCGCTCGAGACGAATGATACGGGTACGAACCCTATGACGTCTGGATGATCAAGACCTCGCCGCAGGCAATCGAACGCCAAGAGAAGGCGTTCGAACGGGATGGAACAACCATCCGTCCATTACCAGAAACCGTCATTGTCAAGGCACGGCTAAAGCACGCAGACGAAGAGCGTATGGTGAGCGGAAAGAGAGAAATCGATGCATCGCAAGCCGGGCGCCCGCCAAGCCCTCATAGATGCCTTGCGGCAAGCAAAATGTCCTTTTAATACATCATTACATGATATATTGTTGACTGCTCGCGCTGGGAGGAGGTTCGCGAGGGCGCATCGGCAGAAGCGGGCTCACCCGCCATCGCTCGAACGGTCAGTTGCAGCGCTCGCGAACCATATCCCCGATACCGGAAAACAGAAATAGACCAGGGTCAACGGTCTCCTCTTGTCAACCGGCTAATGGGGCAGCCTACGCACACGGCTGCCTATTTTTCAGGTCGCTTCGGTTGAAATATCGCAGTGACGCGAATCGCAGGCAGATCGGAGAACATGATGTGGCGAATTGTTAGGGAAGACGAGAATTCGATCGGCTCCGCGGATCTCGTTGCATTGAGCTTGTTGCTTGACGAATGGTGTCGCCGGCACGGCATCAATCACTTCGATCCAAGTGCTGCGGATACGGCCCAGATCCTGGTCGCCAAACGGCGTGCGGGAGCGACCATTGACAGCCTCAAGCAATCGCTTGCGTCTGGACTTTCGATCTAATTTTGCCTTGAACTCGTGGTCCATCGGACACGCTATTGATTAATCCGTCGCTTTTCAGATCGTGTCGAGGCTTGCAACTGTCGCCTCTGGTTCGCCCTTGTTACTGTTTTCAGGAATAAGTCGAGTGGGTCATGTGGCCGGTTCAGCCGTGCAGCCTGCGCAGCATTGTTCCAAACCGGCTTGCGGGGTCGCTTTCCTCAAGGCCCGGAGACTGTCGGCAAGGAAAATTGCTTCTTCTTCCGATCCGCACGTCCGTCGGGCTATAGCCGAATTCCCGCTTGAAGGCGCGACTGAATTCTGTGCCGTCACTGAAGCAGCGCTGCTCTGCCAAATCGAGTATGCGGCGTTGATCGCTCGGATTGGCCAAAGCTGCGTGTGCATCGAGCAGACGCCTATGTTGAATGTAATGCTTGACGCCGCCAAAAGCCTCGAACATGCGGTACAGTCGCGATCGCGAAACGCCCAATTCTCGCTCGAGCGTCTCAGGTCCCATGGTCGGGTCGAACAGCCTCGATTGTATGATCTTTTGCGCACGGTCGAGTAGTGTTACTGCAATCGGATGACTTGCCGTCTGTACGTTGTCGACCGAAGGAGAGGCGCACGCGAGTATCATCGCTCGCGTCGCCTCGACCAGGGCGGGAAGATCGGCCTGTTGGACGAATGGCAGCTGATTGGCGAGCCCCACCATATAGTCATGGAATAGCCGCGCCATGCCGCCTTCCAATGTTGTGAATTCCGCAGCGCTCAAAGCTTGGGATACGCGGGGACAAAAATCCCGCGGGACGAACAACATGAGCAACTCGCTCGCCGTCAGACTGCCATGGAAACTGCGACCCATTGCGTGGACTTGGGTGGCACCGACAGTGCAACGGAATGTGCTGGTAGGCGCTTCCGTATACGCCTCTCCGGAAAGCAAAACCGACAGGATAAAATGGTCGAGCGGCTCCCAGTGGAGATGACGTGTTACGCTCCCGAACTGCAGGGGATCCGTCGTAACCTGCGAAAACACAAAGCAGCCAAGATCCCAGGTGACGTGCCTGCCGATGAACCCTCTCCTCGTGTCACGTGCGGAGTCGATATCAAAGATCGGGGCGAAATTGGTGCGCCACGCCTCGAACTGGTGGATCCTCGGCACCGCGCTCGTTACGAACTCAAAGGAAGATAGATTTGAGAGCTGCGACGGTCCGAATGCGCGTTTTTCCGCTGCACCCCGTTCAGACGCAAGGCGGGCCGAGTGAAAGGCTGTTTGCCGCGCCCCCAGCTGATGAACTGTCATGATATTGATGCAGACTGAACTGCACTTTCAAAAGCGGAATTCGACATCGAAAGTCTCCAACCAAAATCCGCATTTCAACTGGATGCCTGGCCATGCACGCGGTACTCATGCCGGATTTCGGGTCGTTTATTAGCATGATCGACAATAAAGCACAATCTAACCGAGCATGATAATTCCCCACTATCGCTGTATAACGTGTCGTTTCACTGGGCAGACATCGCTGGTCCGATCCCGCCCGAATTCTCGACGCGGCTTTCGAGGTAATTCGCCTGTTTTCACCAACGGACCGATTTAGCGCCGAGGATCTGCGCCCGCCACGCCGACAGATCTGGCCTCGATCCGCTTGGGGGACGCAGGGCACAGGCATGAGATTCCATGCCATCACCGGCGGGTCGAGGATCAGGTAATGTTAGCTGATGAACGGCCGTTGGTACCGGCCAGATAGGCCTACCTGGATTGTCTGCCATGAGCTCCTCTTCCGAAGGCAAATTTTCGCTGTGGACCCTGACGGCGATGTCCGTGGGATCAATGGTCGGCGCTGGTATCTTTTCGCTTCCACAAGCGTTCGGACGCGCGACAGGCCCATTCGGCGCAACGATCGCCTGGATGATCGCCGGTGTCGGCATGTTGATGCTCGCCTTCGTTTTCCAGACGTTATCGGAACGCAAACCAGACTTGGACGCCGGCATCTACGCCTATGCGAAAGCGGGTTTCGGCAACTATCTGGGGTTCCTGTCCGCGCTCGGCTACTGGTCCGCAGCGCTCCTTGGCAATGTTTCCTATTTTGTGCTGATCAAGTCGACGCTTGGCCTCTTCTTCCCGATCTTCGGCGATGGAAATACGCTTTTCGCCATTGCCATCTCCTCGGTGCTACTGTGGACCGTTCACGCGCTGATCTTGCGTGGAATCCGCGGAGCGGCGTTGATCAATACGATTGTCACCTTTGCCAAAATTATCCCAATCATCCTCTTCATCGTATTTGTCATTTACGGTTTCCAAGCCGACATCTTCGCGCTCAATTTTTGGGGAGGTGACACCGTTACCTTTGGCGGTATCGCAGGGCAGGTCCGCGCGACGATGCTGGTGACGGTATTCGTCTTCGTCGGCATAGAAGGCGCAAGCGTCTACTCTCGCTATGCCCGCAATCGCTCTGATGTCGGAATTGCGACATTACTCGGCTTTGCGGGCGTGCTTTGTCTGCTCGTCCTGGTGACAATCCTCTCTTACGGCGTCATGCTTCGTGCCGATCTTGCCAGTTTGCGCAATCCGTCGATGGCAGGGGTGCTGTCGTCGGTCGTCGGCCCCTGGGGCACCGTGTTTGTCAGCGCCGGGCTGATGATCTCGGTTGGTGGGGCCTATCTCTCCTGGGTTCTGCTTGCCGCAGAAATTCTCTTCTCCGCTTCGAAATATGGGACGATGCCCGGATTTCTGATGCGTGAAAACAGTGCCGGCGTGCCGTCGAATGCGCTCTGGTTGACCAACATTGTGGTGCAGGTCTTCCTGATCCTGTCGCTATTTGCCCAGTATGCGCTTCGTCTGGCTATCGAACTGACCAGCTCAATGATTCTGATCCCCTATTTCCTCGTCTCCGCCTATTCTTTCAAGCTTGTTTTGACCGGCGAGACCTACGAACGGGATTCGGCAAGCCGACACCGTGAATTCGTGCGCTCCGCAATAGCACTCGTCTACACTTCCTTCCTCATCGCCGCCGCAGGTGGCACTCATCTGCTGCTCTCCGCCGCCATTTACGGACCCGGTTCCATCCTGTTCTTCATGGCGCGCCGGGAGCAGAAGCTTCCTGTGTTTAAGCTGGCCGAAACGCCGGTGTTCATCGTTGCGGCCGTAGGGGCCCTGATTGCCATCTACGCACTCGCAACGGGTCGAATCTCCGTCTAGCCAAGTCACACCGCAGATCCGGGCCGCTGCCGTATTTGTGCGAAAATGCCGCGCCACCGGCGCTTCCCCCGACCTTCCGGCTTCACGCCGACCAGTCTTCTGTTTTTCAAGTCGCTGCCGTCAACGCCGCAGCTTAACGCATTGTTCGCTAACTTCGTGGATTTCGTCACTTTTAGACGCAAAGCATAGTTCTGAGATTCTGTGCGATCACGGCCGGGACGGAAGCACTTTATAGTGTGGGTAAACGCACGTTCCTGCTGCACGACATCTTCGAAAAGTCCGAACAACCTTCCTGAGAGGGCATTATGGCTTCGGCTTCCACGCAAAAATTATCCCTCTTCGCACTGACCGGGATGGTGGTCGGTTCGATGGTCGGCGCCGGTATATTCAATCTCCCCGGCCGTTTCGGGACGGCGACCGGTCCGTTCGGCGCGATCATAGCATGGATGATAGCCGGCACTGGCATGTACATGCTTGCACGCGTCTTTCAGGCCCTGGCGGAAAAAAAGCCGGAAATTGATTCTGGTGTCTTTGCCTATGCCAAAGAGGGCTTTGGAAACTATATGGGCTTCCTTTCCGCCTTCGGGTACTGGCTTGGCAGCTGCCTTGGCAACGTCTTTTACTGGGTCCTGATCGGTTCCACACTCGGTCTGTTCTTCCCTTCGATCTTTGGCGACGGAAGCACTATCATCGCCATTGTTGTTTCCCTCCTGGGGATATGGGCCTTCCATTTCATGATCCTGCGCGGCGTCGAGCAAGCCGCATTCATCAACGTGATCGTGACAATTGCCAAGATCGTCCCGATCATCGTCGCCATCCTGGCTATGGCCTTCGCGTTCAACTACGCGCAGTTTTCCGCCAATTTCTTCGGCGGTGTGGATATGCCGGAAAAATCTCTGGTGGCGCAGGTTCGTGACACGATGCTCATCACGGTCTTCGTCTTCCTGGGGATCGAAGGAGCGAGCGTCTATTCACGCTTCGCCAGGGCCCGCGCCGATGTCGGTACCGCGACCATTCTGGGCTTCATCGGAGTGACCGGTTTGATGGTGGCGATCACTTTGCTTCCTTACGCTGCGATGCCGCGCGCAACGATGGCTGGGGTCCAGAATCCTTCCCTCGCCGGCGTCCTCGAAGTCGTCGTCGGCCATTGGGGTGCGGTATTCATTTCGATCGGCGTGCTGGTGTCGGTCCTCGGCGCCTATCTCGCATGGTCGCTGATCTGCGCCGAAGTGCTGTTTGCCGCTGCCAAATCAGCGGACATGCCAAGGATTTTTGCGGCACAGAACAACAACAGGGTGCCGGCCAACGCGTTGTGGCTGACAAATATTGTCGTCTCGTTGTTCGTCATCTCGACCTATTGGTCTCGAGACGCTTTCAACTTCATGCTCGACATGACGAGTGTTACGGCCTTACTGCCCTACCTTTTGGTCGCAGGCTACGGTGTTTTGCTTGCGCGCCGCGGCGAAGGCTACGAGGAGACACCCCAGGAGCGCGGCCGCGACCAGGTTTTTGCCTGGATCGCCGTGATTTACACGATCGTCATGTTCGTCGCCGCAGGGCTGAAATACGTTCTTCTCGTCAGCGTTTTGTTCGTGCCTGGAACCATCCTTTACGTCTGGGCGCGGCGCGAGCAAAAGGTGACGCTTTTCACCAGCATCGAACTCATCGTTTTCGCCGTCACCGTGATTGCGGGTCTCGTAGGATTTTACGGCCTGCTCACGGGCACCATCACGCCTTGATGACATAGGGAGTAGATCGATGACACAGGAAATCACATTTGGCGTGCATTCCGAAGTTGGCCAATTGCGAAAAGTCATGGTTTGCGCGCCCGGCCGTGCCCATCAGCGTCTGACGCCGACAAATTGTGACGCGCTTCTCTTCGACGATGTTCTTTGGGTCGACAATGCCAAGCGCGATCACTTTGATTTCATAACCAAAATGCGCGACCGCGGCATCGACGTGGTGGAGATGCATAACCTGCTTGCCGAGACGGTTGCGATCCCCGAGGCCAAGACGTGGATACTGGACAACCAGGTCGTCGCCAACCAGATTGGTCTCGGTCTTCTGAATGAAGTGCGATCCTATCTGGAAGGGCTTTCCGACCGGGATCTGGCCGAAACGCTGATCGGCGGCCTGTCGACGTTTGAATTTCCGGAAGCCATTGGAGGCGAGCAACTGGCGCTGATCCGCGATGCAGCCGGCGTCAACGAGTACTTACTGCCGCCGCTGCCGAATACGCTCTACACCCGAGACACGACCTGCTGGATCTATGGTGGCGTAACGTTGAATGCGCTCTACTGGCCGGCGCGTCATGAGGAGACGATCCTCACCACGTCCATCTACAAGTTTCATCCGGATTTCGCCGGCAAGGTCAATGTATGGTGGGGCGATCCAACGAAGGACTGGGGCCTTGCGACGATAGAAGGCGGCGATGTCATGCCGATCGGTAAGGGTAACGTCCTCATCGGCATGAGCGAGCGCACGTCGCGACAGGCGATCAGCCAGGTGGCGGCAGCGCTGTTTGAGAAAGGCGCCGCTGAGCGCGTCATCGTCGCGGCCATGCCGAAGCTGCGCGCTGCCATGCATCTCGATACCGTGTTCACCTTTGCGGACCGCGATTGCGTGCTGATCTACCCCGACATCGTCAACAATATCGAAGCCTTTTCCTATCGCCCCGACGGCAAGGGCGGCATCGAACTTCACAAGGACAAGGGCTCCTTCGTCGACACTGTGCGCGACGCGCTCGGACTAAGGGCGATGCGCGTCGTCGAGACCGGCGGAAACGACTATATGCGCGAGCGAACCCAATGGGACAGCGGCGCCAATCTGGTCTGCGCATCGCCCGGTGTCGTCTACGCCTATGACCGCAATACCTACACCAATACCTTATTGCGCAAGCAAGGCATTGAGGTGATCACGATCACGGGCGCAGAGCTTGGGCGTGGGCGAGGTGGTGGGCATTGCATGACATGCCCCATCGCTCGTGACGCCGCCGACTATTAGTTGTCGCAGGAAAAAAGTCGGCCCACCTTATGGCGCGCCCTGCTTGCCGTCGCTTGGGAACGCGGCGGCAATCCGCTCGATGACCTGAAGCTCATCGACAATCTCGAGAAGAGCCTGAAGGTCGTCATGAAGGATGGCCGGATTTTCAACAACACACTCTGACCTATCCAGGCGAGGGCAATAATGCGGGCAGGGCGACATCGAGCAGTTCCTTCAGCTCAGGTCGTCATTGCGGTGCTTGTCGTGATCGCCATGTTGCCGGCGGGCGCAACGGTGCTTGCGCCGCTGGCATTCGCGCTCCTGGCGATAGCCCTTCTGTGGCCGGTCCAGCATCGCATGCAGACCGTTTTTCCAAGATACATCGCGCTTCTGGTGACATTGGCCGTTATGATGCTGGCCCTTCTGGCATTCGGCTGGATCTTTGCCTGGTCTTTCGGACGTGTCGGCGGGTGGATGGTCGACAATACGGCTCGCTTTCAACAACACTATGATGAGCTTCGTCAGTGGCTGGAGGGACACGGCATCGACGTTGATGTGCTCTGGGCCGACAGTTTCGGCGCCGCTTGGGCAATGCGCGTGGTTCAGGCCGTGACGAGCCGCGTCAACAGCACGTTCAGCTTTTGGCTGATCGCTCTCACTTACCTTCTTCTCGGCTTGATGGAGGTCGAGGGTTTTGAGAGCCGGATCAAGGCGATGCGTAATCCGGTGGCAAGAAAATTCCTGCTCGACGGCAGCCGGGAAACGGCGCAAAAGCTTCGACGCTTCATGAGGATCCGGACGATCATGAGCATCACAACGGGGCTGTTCATCTGGTTCTTCACCAGCAGCTTTGGGCTGCCCCTTGCAAAGGAATGGGGCGCGATTGCCTTCGTTTTGAATTACATACCCTTCATCGGTCCGCTCGTGGCAACGCTGCTTCCGACCGCCTTTGCGCTCATTCAGCTTGATAACTGGCAATCGGCGATTGCCATCTTCCTGGGGCTCAACCTCATTCAGTTCACACTTGGCAGCTATATTGAACCGCGCATATCCGGCAGCGCTCTCTCCCTCTCACCAGTCGTCGTGCTGCTTTCCGTTTTTGCCTGGGGTTATCTCTGGGGGATTTTCGGCGCGTTCATCGGCGTACCGATCTCGATCGCGCTGGTGACATTCTGCCGCCATCATCCCTCCAGCCGGTGGGTGTCCGAACTTTTGGGACGCGGTAGCGAAGCCGGCGGCGTCTGATCTGAGACTGCGCCAGCGATGAGGCACCACGCCCTTTATCGAAACATCTCGAAGAGCGCCGTGCTTGCCTCCTGCATTGTCAGGCCGTGTTGAAACGCGCCGTTTTCGACAAAATTGACTATCTCGGCGATGACGATCGGGTTGAACATCATGAACGTGTGCGTGGCATGTAGCACCAGATGGTCAGTCGCACCCTCCAATCTCGTCGATGCCACGGACACTTTTCCATCGTTCCGCCCCTTGATGATGGAGTTGAAAAGCGGATTGACGGATATGTCGCCTGCGATGATGCCAACGGGATAATCCGGAAGCGGCAATAGCTTCGGCAACGCCGTCTGACCGGTTCCTAGCTCGCGTCCGGCTGGGCCGTTGATCCAATGAAATGGCAACATCTCTCCGAAGACATCCACGATCTCGGATCCGTTGTTGGGTGGCGCCAGCATGACCACCCGCCCGAGATTTGTAGGACGCCGATGGGCCAGCCAATAGCGAACAAGAATTCCGCCCATGGAGTGGGTTACGAAATTGACGCGTCTCTGCCCGCACATCGCCACAGCATCACCGACGTAGCCGGCAAGTTCGGAGATTGTCGCGCGCGTTGAGGGATATTCGTTGTTGATGACGAGGAATCCGCGCCGTGCCAGTGCCTTCTCGACAAGCCGAAGGGATCCGCTGCCGCGCGCAAGCCCATGCACCAACACGACGCATTCCGCATCGTCCTCACCGGCATTACCCATCACGCCCCAGACCTACTCAACTTCAGCGTTTCCAGTTTCGATCCGACCGATCGACCCTTCATTCGTGCTGGTCGCCGCGGTAGGATCACGGGTCTTCTCGGCATGGGCGGTACCAAATAGTTTCCGCTTGCCGGCCTCCCTCACCGTCTGAACGAAAATATAGAGCAAAGGAATGGTGAGGAGGCCGATAATCGTTCCGAGCAGCAGCCCACCGAGAACGGTAACACCGATCGCCTGGCGGCTGCCTGCTCCGGCTCCCGTCGCCACCACCAACGGTACCACGCCCAATATGGAAGCCATCGCCGTCATCAATACCGGTCTGAAGCGCTGCGACGTTCCTTCGCGTGCCGCTTCTATGATGCTGAGACCTTCTTCCCGCCGCTCCTTGGCGAACTCTACGATGAGGATGGCGTTCTTGGCCGCCAGCCCGATCAGCAGCAGCAGGCCGATCTGGGCGTAGATATTGAGATCGATGCTGCCGACCGCCAGTCCCGCCAGGGCCCCGAGCACCGCGACGATCACGGACATCATCACGGCGAGCGGGACGCTCCAGCTTTCATATTGGGCGACGAGGAAGAGATAGGTGAGGATGATCCCCATGGTCAGGATGATGACCGTCTGTCCGCCCGCCTGCTTTTCCTGAAGGGCAAGTCCCGTCCATTCATATCCGAAGCCCGGCGGCAGCTTTTCCGCAGCAAGCGCTTCCATGGCGTTCAAGGCATCCCCGGTACTCGCACCCGCCGCAGCCTGCCCGTTGATCGCGGCGGATGGAAAAAGGTTGTAGCGATTGACCGAGTTTGGTCCGTAGACGGTCGAGATGGAAAGCAATCCTTGCAAGGGCACCAGATCGCCCGACTGGCTTCGCACCCTCAGCCGCTGGATGTCCTCGATACGCGAGCGGAACGTCGGCTCGTCCTGGATCCGAACCTGGTATACGCGCGAAAATATGTTGAAGTCGTCGACATAGGCCGATCCCAGATGCGCTTGCAGTGTGCTGAAGATCGTCGCTGGTGAAACGCCGAAAAGTTCGGCCCGTCGCCGGTCGATATCGAGATAGATCTGCGGTGCGTCGGCCGAAAACGTGCTGAAGACGCCTGTTAACCGCTCCGTCTGGTTTGCTGCGACGATCAGCCCGCGCATCACTTCGGCTAGTTCCTCCTGACTTTGCCCGGCGCGGGCCTGAAGGCGAAAGTCAAAGCCGCCGGTCGTCCCGAGACCAGGTATTGCTGGCGGATTGAACGGGACAACCGACGCCGTCGAAACCTTTCTGAACTCCGTTCGAAGCTCGTTCATCAACGCAAAGGCGCTCTGGTCCGACCCGCGTTCGCTCCACGGCGTGAGCGCCGAGATGATCATTGCCGAATTGGAGCCGCCACCGCCTATCATGCTCGTCCCGGCAATGGCGATGGTGTTTGCAATCCCAGGCGTCCGCTGGAGCACAGTGGTGACCGCCGCGACCGTCTCCTGCGTGCGCTCGAGGGAAGCGGAATCGGGCAATTGCACGTTCATGAAGAGATAGCCCTGGTCTTCGGCGGGGACAAAACCCACGGGCAGAATGCGATAAAGACCGTAGACGCCCACGACGGTAATCGTGAGAAACAGCAGGCTGAGGGCAATCCTGCGGGCAAAAATCGCCAGCAAAGAAATGTAAAACCGTCGCGACGCATCGAGGCCCCGGTTTATCCTGCCGAACAGCTTCGACCGGCTCTCCTGTGCCGGCCGGAGGATGAGGACGCAGAGTGCCGGACTGAGGGTCAAGGCATTGATCGTCGAGAAGGTGATCGTGATCAAGATGGTGACCGCGAACTGACGGTAGAGTTCACCGGTTATGCCGGCGAGGAACGCAACCGGCACGAAGAGAGCGGCCAGCACCAACGTTGTTGCAACGATTGGCCCCGTAACCTGGCTCATCGTGCGTAGCGTCGCTTCACGCACGTCGACGCCCAGCTCGCTCATGATGCGCTGGACATTTTCCACCACGATGATCGCGTCGTCCACGACAAGACTGATCGCGAGGATCATCGCGAAAAGCGTGATCGTATTGGCCGAATAACCCAGGAGATAAAGCACGGCAAAGCCGCCGATCAGCGAAACGGGTATGGTCAGCGTCGGGATGATTGTCGCGCGCCAGTCCTGCAGGAAAAGGAACACGACCACGACAACGAGCACGAAGGTGATCGCCAGTGTAATGAAAATCTCCTGGATGGTCTGCCGAACAAAAGCGGTCGTGTCGAAAACGACCGTATAGGCGAGGTCATCAGGAAATTGTTTCGACAATGTCTGCAGCTCGCCGAGAACGGCGTTCGATACCGCCAGCGCGTTCGCATCGGTCGATTGGTAGACGACGACGGTCGCGCTCGGCCTGCCATTCAGGGTCGATGCCGTATCGTAGGATTGTGCGCCGAGCTCGATCCGGGCGACGTCGCGAAGATGGACGATCGCTCCGTCCTTGTTGGTGCGGATGATGATGTTGCCGAACTCGTTTGCATCCGCAAGCCTTCCCCTGGCCATGACGGTCAACTGCAGCTGCTGACCGGTGGGCGAGGGGGGCGAACCGAGCTGGCCGGCGGATGCCTGGACGTTCTGGGCCTGGATCGCCGTCGTCAGGTCGGCTGCGGTTACCCCAAGGGCCTGCATGCGATCGGGGTTCATCCAGATCCGCATGCTGTAGGCCGGGCCAAACACGCTCGCCTCACCGACGCCGGGAAGGCGAGCGATCGCGTCCCGGATGTTGATCATGGCATAGTTGCTGATGAAGACATCGTCCCTGGTGCCGTTCGGCGAGTAGACGGCAAAGCCGAGTAGCATGCTCGACGAACGAGTTCTGACCGAGACGCCTGTCTGTGTAACGGCAGCGGGAAGCCGCGGCGATGCCATTGACACGCGATTCTGCACATTGACCTGGGCGATTGCCGGATCCGTGCCGGCTGCGAACGTAACCGTCAGGCTGTAGGTGCCGTTATTGGTGCTTGACGACGACATGTAGAGCATGTCTTCAACGCCATTCACCTGATCCTCGATCGGCGCTGCCACGCTGTCGGTCATGACGCTGGCATTCGCGCCGGGATAGGTTGCCGTGACCTGCACTTCGGGCGGTGTGATCTGCGGAAACTGGGCGACGGGTATCAAGAAGAGGGAGAGGCCGCCTGCGATCATCATCACGACTGCGATGACCATTGCAAATCTTGGCCTGGCAATGAAGTGCGCCGAAAGGTTCATTGGGGTGAACCCGGTTGCGGTTCCATCGGCGCGAGCGAGATCGCGTTGCTGTCGGTTGGAGAAACTTCCATGGGCTCGACGACGAGGCCTTCCGAGACGTTCTGTAGGCCGTCGACGATCAGTTTTTCCCCGCCTTTAAGACCATCATCTACCGCCCACCTGCCACCGATCTGTCGAGTAATCCTTATTCGACGCAGCTCGACGGCATTTTGCGCGTTGACGAGCAGGACGTACTTACCGTCCCGATCCTGCTGCACCGCCCCCAGCGGCACAACCGGACGGAGCGTCTTTTCCCTTTCCGATATGACAACTGTTACGAACTGACCTGGAATAAGCAGGGCATCTGGATTGGGAAATAGCGCCCGAACGGGCAGTGTTCCCGTCGCCGGGTCGATTTCGTTGCCGAAGAATTCGATGCTTCCCGGCTCCGTGTAAGATTGGCCATTCGACAGCCGCAGGCTGGGCTTATAGCTGCTGGCAAGCGCCTCCTTGCCGATATTGCCTCTGTTTGCACGCAGCTCGAGGATCGATCGATCGCTCACCGAGAACACGACGCGGATCGGATCCATTTCGACGACGCGAGCCAATGCCGTTGAACTCCCGCTGACGAAGCTTCCGACGGACAATTCCGCAGCACCGATGCGGCCGTCAATCGGCGAGACGATCCGGGCATAGCTGAGATTGAGCTCGGCCTGGCTCACGCGTGCTTGTGCCGACAGAAGGTTTGCCTGGCCGGTTTCAAGGGCGGTCTGACTTTCTTCCAGCGTCGCGCGCGATACGGTTTGGCTGCTCAGCGATTGATTTCGCGCGACCCGCCGTTGAGCATCCGCCAATGTCGCCTGGGCGCTCGCAAGCGCTGCCTTGGCGTCCGACAGCGCTATTTCCAGGGACCGCTTGTCGATCAGAAAGAGATCCTGATCCTTCCTGATCAATTGGCCCTCATTAAAAAGACGTTGGTCGACGAAGCCTTCGATGCGCGAACGGATATCGACGGCATTGACTGCCTCCACTCGTCCGACGAATTCGTGTTTCGGCGAAACGTCCTGGACCGGCACGGTGAGGACGCCGACGGACGGACCAGCCTGTGCCGCCACGTCCTGCGGCACTGACATCAGAGCTGCGAACAATAACACCAGGAATGTCGGCGGAACTCGACGATGCAACTTCATCGACATGTCTCCAACAGAACCGTGAAATTAGATCACTCAAGGCGGATGGAAGCAGTCTACAAAAATTAGCATATGTTGAAATTCTACTACCATACGTGGAGAGCAGCAAGCGTTACAGATGGCGCGTCCTGTCCTAAATTGGCGCTGGAAAGACCCTTTATCGGACAGGCACCGCACTGTTGATTGCGTCACCACCAGATGCTGATGCCACCGCTGCCGAACTCGAACCTGAAGCGGAGAGAGGCGGGATTCGTGCACAGCCTTCCCATGCTCTCCCGATCAGCACTATCTCACGTCTCAGGTGGTCTCATCGTCGGTCTTCGACCAGCTTGTTTGTGCGACGTCCGATCTCAAACTCAGCTGGGCCACAAGTTGTTCGACAACGCTGTCCTGGTCGCCCTTTGTGAAAACGATCGCTTCGATTTCCATCCCCTTATCGGCATCGCACAGGCGGCTTTTTATCGATCGGAACTGCAGTTTGTTGGCGTTCAGCGATTGCAGCAGCGTCGCCCGGACTGCTATTTCATGATCCATTGGGCATTTGAGCTTTATGTCGTAGATACGTTCTTGCTCTGGTGCGACCACAGACCAGGCTTCAATATACGATCCAAGCTTGGGAAGCGTATAGTTGAAGGCGACAATGAAAAAGGCCGCTTCGCTAGCCAATAGAAGCTGCCCATAGCCAGCGAAGACGCCGACAGCGCCGGTGCTCCAGACCGTCGCAGCCGTGCTCAAGCCTTTGATGTTGGTGCCGTCGCGGATAATGAGACCCGCCCCAAGGAAGCCGATGCCCGTAACGACCTGAGCGCCCATGCGCAGATCGAATTCGAAGCCCATCGCACTTGGAAGCGACGCATAGGATGCGGCACCAAGGGAAACAAGCGCATGGGTTACGAGATTTGAGTTCCGCTGCTTCAAATGTCTTTCGGCGCCGATCAGCGTTCCGAGCAGCAATGCGGTCACCAGTTTGACGAGAATTGATTGGCTGGCGTCCATATCGATCGCCTCTATGTTTATCCGGTGTAAGCCGCGACTATTTCCTGGACATCGGCCAGTTATGTCTCCGCAAGGAACCATTTACCCTCGTGCAGAAAGAAACCAGCATCCTCCCGTCTTTTTCTTACTTTGATTTGGATGTTGAAGTTCGATCGGAGAGACCATGATAAACATCCTGCTGAAGTTGCGCTTCGTCATGGCGCTTGCATCCATAGGTGTCATTGCCGCCGCCGGTTTGATGTTTTGGGAGGGCCTGCTGACATTATGGCATGCCTTTGCCTATGTGAGAACCGACCCGGATCTTGCCGTCATTGCGGCCGTCATGCGGGCGACGGATAAGCTGCTGTTTGCGATCGTCCTCGTCATCTTCGGCTGCGCCATCGCGCTTGGTTTTCTCGTCGATCTGTCGCCCGAACAACGCGCGGCGCTGCCCGATTGGATGGTCATCGACAGTGTCGCCGAACTCAAGAACCTCTTCATCCAGATGATTATCCTCTATCTGGTGGTCCATTTCGCCACGCTCGTCGCGGAGACCGACCAGATGCTGCAATGGAACGCGCTGGTCCTTCCCATGTCTATCCTGCTATTGGCCGGCGCCATGAGACTGATCGCCGATGCTCCTGGGCACGGCCATCACGGTGATCACGCTTCGGTTCAAAACAAACCACCCGCTTCCAATGCCAGCACCGACGATGCCTAAATTCACTGCGCGATCCCAATCCGCTGCTCCTTGATGCGTCGGCGGCAAGCAGCGGGCATGCGGTGTCTTCCCGGGCAGGGATGAAACTCCTCGAAAAAATAGCCGTCTTGCCCGCGACGCTGTGGTTGATGAGGAGAGCACGACGTTGTCGTTCACCATCGCGCAAAGTATCTCGTCGCCGGTTGCTATTCCTCTTGACGTCTTTCTGCCGTCCCAACCGATATCTCAACCGCTCAATTTCCCTGGCCATCTCTCTTCGTCTGTGAGTGAAAGGTAAAATTTACCAAGATTTGTAACGATCCGCCTCTATCCAAATCGCGGAGGAATTTTGTGAAAACTGCCACGCTCGCATCCATCGCTTTGGCGATGTCGGTCTCCGCCGCTGGCGCCCAGACGATCGGCGTCTCAATGTCGGATCTCGACAAATTCAGAACGGCGCTCCTGAACGGCGTCGTCACCCACGGGCAGACGATTTCCGGTCTCAAGCTCGTCACCGAGAACGCAAAGGGTGACAACGAACTGCAGAAGCAGCAGGTCCAGAAGCTCATTGCCGACAAGGTCGATGCGATCATCCTGGCGATTTCCGATGGCGATCTCGGTCCGCAGATGAGCAAGATGGCGGCAGATGCGGGTATTCCGCTGATCTATATCAACAACGTCCCTTCCAACCTGCTCGACCTGCCGGAAAATCAGGTGGTGGTCGCCTCCAATGAGAAGGAATCGGGAACGCTGGAAACGAAGCAGGTCTGTGCGCTCCTGAAGGGCAAGGGCCGCGTCGTCGTGCTGATGGGCGAACCCTTCCACGCGGCTGCCCGCGCCCGCACTCAGGACATATCGGACGTCATCGCCACGCCGGAATGCAAGGGCCTCGAGATCGTCGAGCGGCAGGCTGCCTACTGGTCGCGCGATTATGCCGACCAGCAGATGCAGGAATGGCTCGCGGCCGGCGTCAAGTTCGACGCTGTCATCGCCAACAATGACGAAATGGCGCTCGGCGCGATCCGCGCCATGAAGAAGGCCGGCATGCCGATGAAGGACGTCGTCGTCGCTGGCGTCGATGCGACCGACGACGCGCTCGCCGCGATGGCAGCCGGTGATCTCGACGTCACCATTCTTCAGAGCGCGGTTGGACAGGGCGCGACCGCAGTCGATGCGGCTGTCAAGCTCGTCAATAAAGAGAAGGTGCCGCGGGAAAACAACGTTCCCTTCGAGCTCGTGACGCCTGAGAACATCGCCAAGTATCTGCCGAAGACCCAGTGAATAAGAGGGCTATCATGTTGCATTTCTGGAATAAATTCGGCATTCGCGCGCAGATTACCTCGGGCTTCGTACCGCTGTTCCTGTTGATGAGCCTTCTCACCGTCAGTGCAACCTCCGGCATGAACGGGCTTGCCGCCATCTTCGCCTCCTATCGCGCCACGGCAGGCCAGAGCCTCGCCATATCGGATTACAGCGACCAGCTGCACGAGATCCAGATGTCGGCGGAAGCTTTCCGCTCCACGCCGACACAGGCCGTCGTCGACAGCTTCCGTGCCGGCGTAAAAGCCTTCGAGGCGGACGATCCGCGTTTTGCAGGCAACAAGGACTTGCAGTCCGGTCTCACGACGATCCGTCAAGACATTGCCGCTTACGGCAAGGCATTCGAACAGATCGTCTCCCTCCAGGCCAGGCGCGACATGCTGATCTCCAAGGTCACCGAATTCGGCCCCTGGACCAGCATCGCGCTCAACGACGTCATGCGCAGCGCCTGGCGTCAGAACGACGTGGCTCTGCTGCACATGACGGCGCAGACGCTGGAGGCCTTGAACCGCAGTCTCTATTTCTCCGAACGCTTCGTGCATTCTGACGATTTCGCCGCCTATGACACGGCTCAGGCAGCGCTCGCCGAAGCGGTGGCGCTCAACGATACCGCCGCCAAGACGGCCAAGAACGAGCTGCAGAAGAAGCGCCTGTTGGGCGCCGGCCAGCTCATGCAGAATTATACCGCCCGTCTTGGCGACATGAAGGAAGTGCTGCAGGCATCCGGAAATATCCGCCAGACGCAGCTCAACATATTGGCTCCGAAGATATCGGGCGAGTTCAAGAACCTGCAGGCGACCGTGACCGGCGCGCAGAAGAATCTTGACGGCTCCGTGGAAGCAACGGTTGCCTCGGCCACCAGCGCGACACTCGTCATCAGTGGCCTGCTGATTGTCATCGGCCTCGTGCTCTCCTACTTCGTCGGCCGGCTGATTTCCTCGGCCGTCCGGGGCATGGCGCACTCCATGGAGCGGCTTGCCCGCGGCGACGACGCCATCGTGATCACGGGCGTCGAACACCGCCACGAGCTCGGCGCCATGGCGCGTTCGCTGAAGGTTTTCCAGGAGACCGGCCGCGCCAAGCTGGTTGCCGAAGCCAATGGCGAACGCGCCCGCCTGGCTGCGGAGGAAGAGCGGCTTCGCCAGGAAGCCGAGCGCCTCAGCGATGCGCAGGTGATGGAGCATGCCTTCCACCAGATCTCGCTTGGCCTGGATGCGCTTTCCAAGGGCGATCTCTCGGTCCGCGTCGGCGAAGTCGACCACCGCTACGTCAGGATCCGCGATCACTTCAACAACTCGGTCGCAAGCCTGGAAGAAGCAATCGGTTCCGTCATTCGCGCGGTCACGACCATCCGCTCCGGCCTTGCCGAAATCTCCACCGCCTCCAACGATCTTGCTCGCCGCACCGAGCAGCAGGCCGCTTCGCTGGAAGAAACCGTAGCGGCTCTCGGCGACGTCACCCGCGGTGTCAACGGAACGGCAGAAGGCGCCAGCCGCGCCCAGGCTGTCGTGGCGACGGCCCGCACCAATGCCGAAAAGGGCGGCGAGATCGTCTCCCGCGCCATCGCCGCGATGACGGAAATCCAGAACTCTTCGTCGAAGATCGGCAACATTATCAGCGTCATCGACGAGATCGCCTTCCAGACCAACCTCTTGGCGTTGAATGCCGGCGTCGAAGCCGCACGCGCCGGCGAGGCTGGCAAGGGTTTTGCCGTCGTCGCGCAGGAAGTGCGCGAGCTCGCCCAGCGCTCGGCCAATGCGGCAAGAGAGATCAAGGAACTGATCTCGACCTCCTCGATACAGGTCAAGACGGGCGTCGAACTGGTCGGCGAATCCGGCGTCTCGCTCAAACAGATCGTCGAGCAGGTGACGGCCATGAATACGACCGTCGCCGAGATCGCGGTGGCCGCCCGCGAGCAGGCCACAAGCCTGCGTGAGGTCTCTGCTGCCGGCGATCAGATGGACAAGGTGACTCAGCAAAACGCTGCGATGGTCGAACAGACCACAGCTGCCGCCCAGAGCCTGACTCAGGAAACCGAGAACCTCGCGGAATTGCTGTACCGGTTCCGGACAAGCAGCGCTCCCATCTCAGAAAACCGGCATTATGCAATGGCATCGTAACGCTCTTTTGGCACGCGCTTTCGATCGCGGAACCTTGCCGAACGGGGCGGAGCATTCCGGCCCCGACCGTCCGCGCTCCGGCGGATGGTCGGTGCGCACCGCTGACACCGAAGCGCCTGCCCATCCTCGCGCCCTCGTGTGACGCGAATTTCCGCTTTCCCGCACGACGCTATGCTGAACGCTCCGATACGCTTCTTCGTTGCGCACGTGTCTCTATTCTCCGGAGCTCAGTCACCTGAGAAGCGGTCGCTCCAAGAAAGACTTTCCCTGAATTGCACCCGTCAGCCGGAACCAGCGTAAGGACTTCTAATCGTTCGCCTGAGCGGATACGAGATCATAGGGCACCATAGATGGCATTGCGCAGGTCGACGAACTGTCCCCACATGCCCTTCAGCGCGGTATTGGTCAGCGCCACGACCGTCAGCGCCTTTTGCGGATCCACGAACCAGCTATGACCATAGGCGCCGCCCCAGTGATAGGTGCCCTTTGACCACGGAGCCTGCGCGGCGACGGGATCGGTGACCACAGCCTATCCGAAACCGAAGTCGATCCCCGGTTCAAGCGGTTGGCGCACGTCGTGCGCTTGATCGCTGGTCATGAGGTCGACCGTCTCCTTAGGAAGAAGTGGTGCTCCGCCTTTACGGGCCGTTTCCAGTATCGCGATCACCTCACGCGCCGTCCCCGCGATGCCTGCGCCGCCGGAATGATAGGAATCGGGATCGAAGATGCGGTCCGGCGCAAATCTCACCGTCCGGTGAATGCCACGACGGACATCCCGTGCCCATGCGCTCGGGCTCCGGCGAGCCGCTCTTATGGGCTGCCGCCAGTCTCTCGCGGTCATTGATCCGGGACGCGGTGTCGCGTAGTCCGATCGGGCCTGTGACAAGCCTTTCGACAGCCTCGCCAAGCCTCATGCCGGTTTCCTTCTCGATGATACCGCCGATGACGTCCATCGCCAGTGAATATTGCCAGTTCGTGTCCGGCGTGAAGAGCAGGGGGCGCTTGCGATACGCCGGAGGTTTTCGTCCAGCGGCAGGCCGGGTTCCGCCAGACCGTCGGAAACGCCGGCGCGAACATAAGGGCCATTCTCCTCCATGAACCCGTAGGTCAGGCCGGCCGTATGCGTCAGGAGATCGCGGATACGGATAACCGGTTCGTTGCCATCAGCAAGACGCGGCCTGAAATCCGGCAGCCATCTCGTCACCGGATCGTCAAGCCCGATCAGGCCTTGCTCGATGAGGCGCATGGCCGCAATCGCAACGATCGGCTTCGTTACCGAGGCCAAGCGGAAGATCGTATTGTCCGTCATCGCGCGGTTCGTCTCGCGGTCCGCCAGGCCGGCAGCGCGGCGGAGATCGCCGACATTCTCGACATGTCGCCTCGGACGGTGGACAAGCACATGGAGCAGATCTTCAACAAGCTCGCCGTGGAAAAGCGTACTTCGGTTGCCACTCTGGCGGTCAAGGTCTTGTGGCGGGAGTGATGGCGATGTGACAAAGCCAGTGATGTCGGCGGCGCGATGCTGAAGCGTTGATCGGCTTGAGCCACCGCGCATTGAACATGCGGCGGCCTAGCCGAACCCCGCCACCACTGTTTCGATGGGCAGGAACAGCGTTCGGCTGTCTTCCGGATATTCGATGAACTCCGCGCAACGCAGATAGAAGCGCTTGGCCGCATCGTCCTTGGCCTGAACCAGAACTGCCCCGATGCCAATACTCTGCGATGCTAGAGCAATCCGGCGCAGCGCATCGGACAGGAGGTCCGCCCCGAGACCCTTTCCCGCATGATCGCGACTGACCGCCAACCGCCCGATAACTGACACCGGAATCACGTCGGGCGCATTGCACCGCACCTTGCCGGGAGCAATCCCACGCTCGACCGATCCGGCTGAAATGCAGAAATAGCCAACCACCCGATTGCCCTCACACACGACATAGGTGCGCGAGAACCGGCTTTCGTTCTTCAAGGCCCTATGGCGCAGCCAGTCATTCAGCACCGGCTCACCACAGTCGAACCCCGAAACATCGTGGTCGACAGTCAAGGCAACGGGAGCGGAAAGCCGAGGCGCGGGCTGGTCCGGCGCGTCGTCTATTTCTGCCATGCCGGAGTCCGGCGTAGAAGGGCCTTGAGCTTCGGTCCGGGCGCGGGCGGATTGTCGAGCGCGTGAATGAAAGCGTCGTAACGCTCGGGATCGAGCGTGAACAGGCGCTGGTCAAGCAGCACATCGACTGCCTGCCGCCGGGCGCTTTCCACCATGAACTCGGTGCGCGTCTTACCCAACACCGCCGCCGCATTGTCGATGAGCTGGCGAGTGCCGGTCTCGATCCGCAGGTTGATACTGCCCTTGGTGTCGGCCGCAGAGGCGCGCGCCGAGACAGCAGCAGAAGGGGAAGATGCGGAGGGAGCGGTACGAGTTTTTGTCATACTCGGATTATGGGCCTCTGTATCCACACTGTCAATACGCTCGTGCTTTCTTTAAGATCGGACAGCGCCTGACTCACAAAAGGAAAATTGTCGAATGCTCAAGGTCATCGCTCAGGATTTCATCAAGCCGGAAGCCATCGAAATCGTCCTGCCGCTTTATCGCGAAATGGTCGAGAAGACCCGGCAGAAAGAACTCCGTATCGCCTATGACCTGTTCGTCGACAAACGCATCCATCAGGATAAATGTCGCGTCCTGCCGCCGATGAGCTTTGATGAGTGGTACCAACCGCGTGAAATGCTCGGCCCTGCAATGCGCGTCCAGAGTGGCCCGGTCCGGCCATTCTTCGATGAAAACAAAATATCCGGGATCTTTCGTTGACGTGGAAGAGGTAGCCTACCTGCTTGGATACCAGGACGCCAACTCGTTTTATCGCGCCTTCCGCGAGTGGGAAAACATGACGCCCGGCCGCTGGCGTCGGATCGAGTCTGTGTCGGCAATGACTGCTCTTGAGCAGCGGTGAAGCAGAGATCAACGGCCGGGTTGGGGCGCAAACTTGTCGCGCCATTCGTGAGCGCCGATCTGCAGCGCCGCTCAATCCAGATTTTTGTGATTGCGGTCATGGGCGCGGTCAATGCTCCTCGCCGCAACGAGAAAGCATCGCCACGTCCCGTATTTAGCCTTACCCGGCCTTCTGGCCACCTGGAATCTCGCCTCTTCTGCTCACCTTCGCTGGGACCCTAAGAGTCAGCTGCGGGGCTGGAGCAACGCCAGGACGATGGTCGATGCCGCCAAGAGGGCGGTCATGATCAACGGCCCGGAAGCGCCATGCTGATCGACGATATAGCCGCCGAACACCGCACCCATGCTGATGGCGACCTGGAACGAAACGACCATCAAGCTGCCAGCAGCCTCCAAGGCATCCCCTGCGCCCCGGGACAAGTTAGTAGGCAATACCACCGGAGCCATCCCAAAAGCTAAACCCCAAAGTGTAACCAGGGCAAACGCGATGCCGCTATGTGCACCCCAGAGTACGAGAGCAAGTGCAGCAAACGCCATCAATACGCCGGTGACAGCGAGTGCCATGTGGATATTGGCGTCTGCCAGTCGGCCGCCGACGACATTGCCGATCACAGCGGCGATGCCAAACCCGAGGAGCGCCAAGGCAATCGGCCCCGTGCCAAGGAGCGTCACTTGTTCGAGGAAGGGTCGCACGTAGACCGAGCCGGCAAAATGCCCGGTCATCAGCAAGAGGATGGCAAGCATTCCGAGTTGAACAGTGCGCCGTTTGGTCAGCCGGAAGACGTCAGAAAGACTGTTGCTTGTGCTTGCGGGCAGTGTCGGCAAGCTGAGTATCTGCAGCAGCATCGCAACCGCTGCGAGCCCAGCCGTCATGCCTGTGGCGGTACGCCAGCCGAGCCAATCGCTGATCAAAGCACCCATCGATGGTGCAGCGATGGTGGCGAGAGAGACGCCGAGGGTGACTATAGCCATGCCCCGACCTGTCGCATTGGTGCCAACCAATCTCGCCACAACGGCAACTGAAAGCGCCCAGAAACCACTCAGCGCCACGCCCAGCCCGGCTCGGCCCAACAACAATAGCCAAAAATCGGTCGCGAACGCGGCCAGAAGATTGGAGCCGATAGCCAAGGCACTTAGGCCAACCAGAACAGTCTTCCGGTTCAGTTTGCCGATCAGAACATTGCTCAACAAGGCCGTCACCGCGCCAACAGACGCGGTTGCGGTGACAACCTGACCGGCGGTTCCCTCACTGATGCCAAGGTCACGTGCCATCGGCGTCAACAGGCCTGCCGGCAGGAATTCAGCTGACACAAGCGCAAAGCTTGTGGCTGCCATTGAAATAACGGCAAGCCAGGTAGTGGGGCTCCATGCACTCGGAACGGCAGAATCGAGGCCAATCGCGGGGCCGTCAAGCTGTGATGTTGTGTCCGTCATTGAAGTACCTCCATGTTTGAAGGTCTTCATAGCGGAGTTCTTCAGGATGATATGTGCCTTAAAGTCCGAATTCTATGTCCGTTCGTCCGGAAATGGTGCGGCGCACAACGCCAGGTGAAACGCTGGTGATGCGCTTGAAGGCGCGAGCGAAAGAAGCTTCAGATTCATAGCCCAGTTGAGAAGCGACCTCGGCAACCGACATGTTTTGACCGAGTAACTCTCGTGCAAGCTGCATGCGCAGACGAGCGAGATAGCGTGCCGCGCCTTCCCCCAATATGGCGCTGAAGCGTTCCGCGAAGATCGAGCGCGATTGACCTGCCACGCCAGCAAGGGTCTCAAGCGTCCAGTCATGGCCTGGATCTCGGTGCATGGCTGCCAGCGCACGACCGATATGAGGATCACGGATCGCGGCGAGCCAGCCGCTGGTCGAGGCTCCGCTGCAATTGACCCAGCAGCGAATAAGCCGCGCGACGAGTACGTCCGCCATGCGTGACAAGACCGTAGCGCTACCTATCTGGGGCTGCGACGCCTCTGCCGTCATGGCGGCGAGGAGAGGCCCGACGACCGGATCATTGCCAGCAACATCACAGCCCTTGATGATCGGTGGCATCAGAGCGATCAAAGGGTTGAGGGCATTCGCACCCAAAGCCATCGAACCGCAGAACAGGGTGCTCGTCGCTCCTGTTCCTTGATGCACCACTTCGCAGACATTGCCCCCCAAGTTGGTGACGTGACAGCTCTTAAGCGAGTCCCCGACAACATCAGGCTTGCTGGCCAGTCGGTGTTCGACACCTTGTGGTAACAGCACCAGATCGCCGTCTTGTAACTCTTGCCATCCCTGGGCTTCGGTATGGACCCAGCATGGCCCCTCACTGACAAAATGGAAGCGGAGCAGCTGTTGCTGCGGAAAGGCGATGCTCCATGGATGGCGCAGCTCACAACGGCCGTAGTTGACCCCACTCAGGCGAAAGTCCTGTAGAACTTCGCTTAGTGCGTCCGTAGGAATATGTGTCGGAGATTGGGATGAACGATCAAGCATTGGGCCAATTTATATGCCGGGCGTCCGGCATGCAAGTAAGGCATCCGTGCCATGCAGGGCAATCGCTTCAGCTTTGCATTTCGTTGTGGCCGGCAGAGGTGCGATTGTGATTCATGAGGAACTTCGAATCGACGGAGCCGTTCATTCCTGATCATTTTCCGGCGCTTTCCGACCCGCGAGAGTGTTGGCGGGTGGTTTATCCGCTGCCGGAGGGTGCTCGACGTCGTCTTCCACGACGACCTCTCAAGACTGCGAACTACTGCCGGACCCGTCGGCGGTCGACAGTAAAGCAATCAGATGCAAAAACATCGGTCTCCAACGCCCTCCATCCCTATGTGTGGGAAGTCATTGATGTGAAGTAAAATCTTGCCCGCTGTGCGGCGGTACGTATCCCATCAACTGCGCCAGACGTCGAGTAACGAGGTCTCAGGCGCTGCTATCATCAAAGCGTCGAATTGGGCATACCTCAGCTTCTTCCCTATTAAAAAACGGCAGCTTGCTTAAACGGCAGCTCAAAACCATACCCCGTGTGGCCTCCATCGACATCGACGACTGGAACACGCGCTGCGTCTCGACCGGCGCTAGCCCAATCCACCGGTCTTACCGTTTGACCGTGCCGCTATATATTTCCGCCTATGGATGATCGGCGGAAATTGGCATGGCATTCGAGGCTCTGGCGAAGAATATCGCAAGTGCTAGCCCTGATGCTGGGCCTGATGCCGGCATTTGGTGCCATCGCGGCGCAGGGGCAGTCCAATCGGGTCGCGATCGTCCTCCAGCTGAATGGTGCCGTCGGTCCGGCGACGGCTGACTATATCAAGCGCGGTCTTCAGCACGCCGCCGATCGCGGGGCGGTGCTTGTTGTTCTGCGGATGGATACGCCGGGCGGTCTCGACACGTCCATGCGTGACATCATCCGCGCAATCCTTGCGTCGCCGATACCGGTCGCGGGTTTCGTCGCGCCTCCCGGAGCGCGTGCCGCCAGCGCCGGAACCTATATCCTCTATGCAAGCCATGTAGCGGCAATGGCGCCCGGCACCAATCTCGGCGCGGCAACGCCGATCGCACTCGGCCGACTCCCGGACAAAGGCACGGGAGACGATCAGACCAATCCGGAAGGTAACAAGCGGCAGGCACCGCGCAGTCCGGAGGAGGCCAAGGCAGTCAACGACGCCGTGGCCTACATCCGCGGGCTTGCTGAACTGCGGGGCCGCAATGCCGACTGGGCGGAGCGCGCGGTGCGCGAGGCGGCCAGCCTTTCGGCGACCGCGGCCCTGCGTGAACACGTCATCGATTTCATGGTCACCAGCCCCTCCGATCTTCTGGCCCAGGCGCAAGGGCGTGTGGTGAGAATCGGCCAGGCTGACGTGCGGCTCGATACGGCAGGCCTTGCGATAGAGACGTTCGAGCCGGACTGGCGGATCCGTCTGCTTTCGGTGATCACCGATCCGAATATCGCCCTCATTCTGATGATGATCGGCATCTATGGACTGATCTTTGAATTTCTCGCGCCGGGAACGTTCTTGCCCGGAACGATCGGCGCCATCTGCCTGCTGCTTAGCCTCTATGCGCTCGCCCTACTGCCAGTCAGTTATGCCGGCGTCGGTTTGATTGTTTTGGGCGTGGGCCTGACCGTCGCAGAAGTGCACTCGCCGTCTTTCGGCGTGCTCGGCATAGGCGGCGGGCTGGCTTTGGTGCTGGGTGCGGCGATTCTGTTCGACACCGACATACCCGGCTTCAGCGTCTCATGGCCGATGCTGGGCGCCATCGCCATTGCAATCTCGGCGCTCAGCCTTCTGATCGCGTTTCTCGCCTTCACATCGCGCCGGCGCGACGTGGCTACGGGAGCCGAGCAGATGATCGGCCTTTCCGGCAAGGTTCAGAGCTGGGAAGATATGACGGGTTACGTGATCGCACATGGCGAACGCTGGAGAGCGATCGCCGACGAACCACTATCCAGCGGCGACGAAATCAAGGTTACCGGCCGCAAAGGACTGACGCTCGAAGTTGCTCGCCAGCGGCAGGAAAGCTAGGGCAGGGAATATTCAGAGGCAGGAGGACATCATGGGCATGTTCGTGAGTTTCACCTTTTATGGCGTCGTCATCCTCATTCTGCTGCTCATCATCGGATCGGCGATCAAGATCCTGCGCGAATATGAGCGCGGCGTCGTTTTCACACTCGGCCGCTTCACCGGCGTCAAGGGACCGGGTCTGATCCTGCTCTTTCCCTACGTGCAGCAGATGATACGAGTGGACCTGCGCACCCGGGTACTCGACGTGCCGAGCCAGGATGTTATTTCCAGAGACAACGTTTCAGTTCGCGTCAACGCGGTGATCTATTTCAGGGTCATCGATCCTGAGAAGTCGACCATCCAGGTGGAAAATTTCATGGCCGCCACCAGCCAGCTCGCACAGACGACGCTGCGCTCGGTGCTCGGCAAGCATGATCTCGACGAGATGCTTGCAGAACGCGACAAGCTCAACAGCGATATCCAGGCGATCCTCGACGCGCAGACGGATGCGTGGGGCATCAAGGTCGCCAATGTCGAGATCAAGCATGTCGACATCAACGAATCGATGATCCGCGCCATCGCCCGCCAGGCGGAGGCCGAGCGGGAGCGGCGGGCGAAGGTTATCAATGCGGAGGGCGAGCAGCAGGCGGCAGCAAAGCTTCTCGAGGCCGCGGAGATCCTGGCCCGCAAGCCGCAGGCCATGCAGCTTCGCTATCTGAGTACGTTGAACGTTCTCGCGAGCGAAAAGAGTTCGACGATCATATTCCCGTTCCCGATGGAAATAGGCAACCTGATCTCGCCTCAGGCGGGAAGACCACGAGAATAACCGTACGAGAAGTTCAATCTGATGCCGTTATTCATACGCACCGCTGGAGCCTCTGTTCTGGCCGCAAGACCGCCGCCTCAGCCCGTTCAGGGCTTATCTCAATCGTAGTGCGACCGGTGGTCCTTTTACCTGACGCCATAACGAGCCGCGCATGGCCGAGCCGTCTCGCTGCAACTCGGGCTGTCAACCCTGCAAATGCGGCTGTTCCGGCAGCAGATCGATCTTTCCGTCGACGATATGGATGCGGCGATCCATGCGCGCCGCCATGTCGAGATCGTGAGTTACCGCCACTACCGTCTTCCCGCGTTCGCGCACCAGATTCTCGAGGGTCGCGAAGACCTGTTCGGAACTGCTGCTATCGAGACTTCCGGTCGGCTCGTCGGCGAGTATAAGCGGTGGATCGTTGGCGAGTGCGCGTGCCACTGCGACGCGCTGACGCTGACCGCCCGAGAGCTGATCGGGCCGCTTGTCGAGATGCTCGCCCAGCCCCAGGGATGTGAGCAACTCGCCGGCCCGCTCGCGCATCTTAGTCCGTGCCAATCGGCCGAGCCTCCGCATCGGAATCTCGACATTCTCCCGCGCGGTGAATTCCGGCAGCAGAAAGTGAAATTGGAACACGAAGCCGATCATCGAAAGCCGCGTCGCCGCCCGCTCCCGCTCTGTCATCGGCCCGGTGTCGCGGCCGCCGATACTGAGCTTTCCATCGGTTGGCCTGTCGAGCAGCCCGAGAAGGTAAAGCAACGACGACTTGCCGGATCCGGACGGGCCGGTGACGGCGACGAACTCCGTCTCGCCTATGGAAAGCGTCACGTCCTTGACGAGCGTGACAGGTACCGTCTCCGGCAAAATGCGCGTCAGTTTCTCCGTCTCGACGAGAGCCCTCATGTCGCCCCTCTGATGATCTCGACGGGGTTCAAGTGCGCCGCACGGCGCGCCGGCAGATATCCCGCCACCGCCGCCGAGCCGAGCGCAAAAGCCGAGGCCATGACATAGTGGAGCGCGCTCCAGGCAATCGGCAGCCGCGTTATCTCCTGTCCGGTTGCTGCGATTTCGAACCGGATAAGGGACAGCGCATAGATCATCGAAAGGCCGAACGCACAGCCGATTGCCGAACCCGCGGCCCCGATCGCCATGCCCTCAAGCAGGAACATCCGCCGCATATCCGACTCAGGGAAGCCAAGCGATTTCATGATGGCGATGTCGCGTGCCTTCTCATGCGTGATGGTGGAGATGATGTTGTAGATGCCGAAACCCGCAACCAGCATGATCGCGCCGACCACCGTATACATGATGACGTTGCGCACCACGAGCGCTTCGAGGATGGATTCGTTTGCCTCCTGCCAGGCAACGGCCTTGTAGCCAAGCTCCGCCTCGGCACGACGCGCGACGTCGGGCGCGTGGTTCGGATCGTCGAGCTTGATGCGGATCTCGTTGATGGCGTTCGGCCGGGCAGACAGGATCTGGGCATTCTTCAGGAGAAGATAGGCTTCCCCTTCATCCCGCGCCGTGGTGCCGGTGTGGAACAGGCCGACGATCTTGAAGTCGCGGGTCAGGCCTTCGGAGGAGACTGCCGTGATCGTGTCGCCAAGCCCGGCGCCGAGCCGGCCCGCCATTGTGTCGCCTATGACAACGTTGTTGCCGCCTGCGGTCAATGCCGCAAAGCTGCCTTTCACGAAGTCCTCGACGATCGGTGACACGCCTGGTTCGCGTTCGGGGTCGATGCCGATGATCGCAGCCCCGACCTCGCGGCTGGAATAGCGGATCACGCCCTGCGCCTTGAGGCTCTCCGCAAAGCGGCCGGGGACCCAACTCTCAAGCCTGGCCGTCGCGGCGGTCGGGTTGATGATGCCACGGCGGTCGTCGCGTGGTCTCAGCCCCGAAATGGCAACGCTCGTAAAGACGTCCTCCGCTGGCTGGCGGCGGGGCGTTCGATGTTCGTCGGTGATGTCGACATGCGGCATCGTGTCGACGAGCCGCCTGATAAAGTCGTCTTGTCCGCCTTGCATCAGCGCTGCCATCGCGATGGAGAATCCGACGCCGACCGCAACCCCGAGCACGGCAACGATCGTCTGGCGGCCGCGGCCGACGATATGCGTAACGGCGATGTCGAGGATAAGCGGCATATGGGCTTACTCCTCTGGCGCGGCAATCGCCACCCGCGCGCCATCGGCCAGGTTGGTCGGATAGGGCGAGATGATCCGGGCCTTCTCGTCAAGACCGGAAAGTACCTCGATGCCATTGATACCACGAATACCCGTCTGGATTTGGCGCAGTCGCGCCATGCCACCTTCGACGACGAAGAGCTTGTTCCCTTCAATCGACACGGACGGGACCAGAAGCGTATTTTTGGACACGCGAATGACGATATTGACGTCCGTCGACATGCCGATGTGAAGCGGCGTGTCATCCGGCAGGCGAAAACGGACGCGGTAGGTCTTCGTCAGGGGATCGCCCTTCGGCGTGATGCTGTCAACCACCGCCTCGAGATTTTGTCCGGGGAATGCATCGGCCCTGAGAAGCGCGCGCTGCCCCACCGCCACCCGCGGAATGTCCTCCTCGTTGACCTCCGCGACCACGAGCAGCGGTCGTGGCTCGCCAACCCAGAACAGCACGCTGCCGAGTTCGGCCACCTCGCCGACCTCACCATCCTGCCTCAAGACCACGCCGGGGCTGGGTGCACGCAATATATGGGATTCGAGTCGAGCCTTTTGGGCGACAAGCAACGCCTGGACCTGAGACAGTTCGCTGCGGGCGCGGTCGACCTCCTGTTGGCTCGCCGCATATTTTTCCGCAAGCGCGGTCTGGCGCTGAAACTCCTGCTGCGCGAGAACCTGCCGCGCCTCGAGCTCGCCGAGAGTAGCCCTCGCTTCACTGTCATCGAGTCGGGCCAGCACGTCGCCTTTGGCGACCCTCGATCCTTCGCAATTGCATTGCTCGATGATCCTCTCGCGAACCACCGGCGCTACTTTGGCCCAGATGCGCGGCTCAACGACACCGCTCGCATAGACGATCTCCGCTGCGTCGCCGCGCATGGGCGTGGCGATGGAAATAGCTGCCGGCCGCAAGACATACCAGGCGACGGCGCCAGCCGCTGCGACAACCATCGCAATGCCGGCGATCCAGCGCAAATGCCTCACGAAACGCTCCATTCGGTTTTGCATTGCCAAAAGCCTATCATTAGACCGACCGTCGGTCTGGCTTTCTATCACTATTTCGTATCGAAGGAGGCCTTGCTGGAGGCTTTGGCGGCACGCCTTGCCCGCGACAGTATCGGCGAACTGCGGCCCCTGCTCGAAGACCCGTCGCTCGACGCAATCGGCGGGATCAATGCGATTTTTCCGGGGCGCGACAGTTGAACATCGAGCTTGCTCCGCGACTCAGAAAGACGTTCTCGGTGCTCTTCCGGCCAGAGAATATCGCGCTCTTCCATCGTGTCGACCAGGCGGGCCGCGAACTTGCCATGCCGATGTTCACCGGTCTTCTCAAGAAAGGGAGCGAAGAGGGGTGCTCGACGTGCCTGATCCGGAGGCTTTCGCCGAAATGCTGCTACAGCTCAGGCTGATCTTCCGGGACGTGATGTATCAGGCCACACGCATGGCCGAACGAGGAAATGTCGACGAAGCCGTATGGATGCTCGAGGAGCGGCTGCGGCTCTACGTGATTGCCTTCGAACGACTCCTAGAATTGCCCGACGGGACAATTGATTCCGCGCAGCCCGGCTTTGCCCGAGTCTTTCTGGAGGCGGCTCCTTAGGTCGTCGCTGCAAAGAGGCCGGTGTTATCGGATGCCGCTTCCCGATGTGCGGCTCGCTTCGAGAGTGGAAAATATAAAGTGACGATCCGCCTCGACGGACACAGTTCCGATCGGCAACGAATGGACGGAGACCTTAGGATCCGAACGCCTGACCGGCGCTCTGCTGGACCGCATCACTACCACTTCGACATGTCAGAGATGAACGGCGACAGCTATCGCCTCGCGCAAGACCGCGCCCGAAAGGTCGGCTGACATTTGTCGCAAAAGCGCAGCAAGCGGATGGGGATCCCGCTCGGCCCAAAGCCCACAGCGGGTTCATCCATGCGCCGAGTAGCTGGCTTTTACGTCGCCGCGCGGCTGGTTTTTATGCCGCCGCCGTCATATTTCCGTGTTGTCGGCACGATTGTTGCGGCGATCGGACGACCGCCGCAACGATTATGGTTACAGGAGAAAATCGCCTGACCCCAGGTGGACGAGGCCCTGCAGTTGAATCTCGAAGTCATGAACACCATCGCCGTTCAGGTCGCCCTGGATAACGGTCGTATCGTTCGAGGATCCGGCGTGGTCTTCATAGTGCCAGGCGAGCGCGCCGGCCTTTTTGTCGAAGAGGGCATTTTCCTGCGCCTGGAAATGGAAGGTTCCATTGCCTGCCGCAGAGCCATTCGCATCGATCGCCGAGAGGTCGATCTTATCGACGCCGTGCTGGAAGTCGGTGATGAAGTCGCGGGTCGAGCCGGACCCGGCATGCGCCGCTGTCTTGAAGATAAACGTATCCGCGTCGGCACCACCGGTCATCATGTCCTTTCCGGCGCCACCGATGAGGACGTCCTTTCCGGCGCCACCGTCCAGCTTGTCCGCACCCGCCCCGCCATTGAGAACGTTGCTGCCGCTATTGCCTCTCAGCACGTCGTTGTAGCTGGAGCCAGTCACGTTTTCGATGCTGACGAACTTGTCACCAGTGGCATGCCCGCCCGATGCGGCCCCGGTCGCCAGGTTGACGTTGACCGCGCTGGAGCCCGCATAGCTGGCCGTGTCACTGCCAGTACCGCCGTCGAGCACGTCCGCGCCGGCGCCGCCCTTCAACACGTCATTACCGCCGAGACCCTTGAAGGTTTCGTTGCCGCCGTTGGCCTGGCCGCTATGTGGCATGGTGTCGTTGCCGTCGGTGCCGGTATAGACCTTCGTCCCCGTGGTTGGAGTCGACGGTTGCGTCGGCGTGGTTGGCGTTCCCGATGTCGGAGGTGTGGTTGGCTCCCCCGAAGTCGGCGGCGTGGTTGGCTCACCCGAAGTCGGCGGCGTGGTTGGCGTCGACGGTGCCGCGCTGGAGCCCGATTCGTAGGCGCCCATATCGACAGTTCCAACGACGCGATGGTCGCCGTCCAGATCGGTCGCGCTGACGCCGTACTTGCTGGTTCCGTGGTCGATCGCCGCTGAGCCGGAGGCGAGGTGGAAGTCGCCGTTCGCTGCGGCTACGAATTTCGGGTCAACGCCGAGCTGGTTGCCGTTCGCCGTGCTTGGCATCGCGTTGCCGCCGTCGGTCTTGACAGAGGCCTGGCCGGCGGTGCCGTTGTAGGTGGTGTTGTTGGCCCAGACGACGTTGCTGTTGACGTAGCCGTTGGTCGACGTGTTATCGATCGCCGTGTTGTTCTTGTTCACCGATGGGTCGGCTACGGCGATGTTGTTAACCCAGGTGTTGTTGCTCGATGCCGAGTTACTGAGCTCACCGCGCCAGGTGCCGGTGTTCAGCGGGTCCTGATTGTTGTGGTATGCGGTGTTGTTCGACACAGTGACGGAGTCGCTCCAGGTGACCTGGATGCCTTTGCCGCCGTTCCCGTAGACGAGGTTGTTGTCGACCAGGGTCTTGTATGTGTAGTTCGGATGGCCGTCCGCCTGTGTGCTCTGGAAATCGTCGATGATGATGCCGTTGCCATCGGTGTGCTCACCCGACTTCGTAACGTTGTCGTGGGAGATGTTGTTGCGCACGATGTTCCGGTAGCCGTCCGTCGAGGTGTCGCCGGTGATGTTCCGGTTCTCGTAGATCGAGATGCCCGAGAACCAGCCCGACGACGCGTTGTGGTAGGTCTCGTTCCCCTCGATCCTGATGTAGTCCGACCAGTTGAACTGAATGCCCGACTCGCCTGCGTCGTGAACCTTGTTGTTGAGAACCGAGACGTGATGGACGTTGTTTGCTTCGATACCGTCGCCGGGGCCGCCCTTGATGTCGAAGCCGTCGATCGTCACGTAATTGGCATTGACGCTGATTGCGTTCCACGAGCCTGCGGGCGGCCGGATCAGCGCCCCACCGGGCACTTCCGAGCGCAGCGTGATGTCGCCTGCCGCCGAGCCGCTCTTACTGATGTTGATACTCTCGTTGTATGTCCCCGCCTTCACCACGACCTCATCGCCGGGCTTCAGGTTAGCCGACATCGCCTCGCTGATAGTGCGGAAGGGAGACGAGGTACTGCCGTTACCGCCGCTAGTGCCGGTCGTCGCTACGTAGTATGTCGTCATGATCTTGTTCCTCAACCTTAGCGTTGTGTGTGCCGGTTACTATTTGTAGTTAACCAGTCGTTACGGCGGCAGGTTATAGGGCGACATTCTGGAGGGTGCAACAGCAACGTGTCCGTAAGTGCTTGAGAAGCATAGCCTTATTGCTGCCACAATATACGAATCGATCCGAAGTTACATTTTGAAATACTTGGTGAAATTCGAGTGCCCAAATTGGGACAATATTTATGTCTCGCTCACCGCGAATAATTCTTTCCGCAACCATAGCGATATGCGCGCACTGAAAACATTAGAAAAATATGATGGACGTGCCCGGATTCCTCTTGCCAGAGGCGGAATCGACATTTTTTGCTAAATTTAACAATTTTTGGCAGCGTCGGCTTACCAATTGGCCCTAATCGAGAGGGCAATGGGAGGGCATGATCGTAGCCGATTCGAGTAAATCCATTGCACGGCATTTCAAGCGCCACCGCTTTTTGCACCGAGATCATCGGGCATGCGGTGTGACTATACTTTCGGTTTCCGCTGAGCCTGCGGCATGCCGAGAATCTGCTTGCCAAGCGTGGTATCGATGTCTCGTCTCGGCCGCGAATTTGCCCCGACGCCTATTTCAGAAATGACTTCTGGCTTGGTGCTTGGCGGAGCCGCGGTATTCCAAATCGCAGAATTGTAAGGTGGTGGTGCGGATTTCTACGCTTCTTTCGTACCTTACCAGCTATAGCATAGCGGGCAGCGAGAAATATCATATTCTAGAGTGCCGATCATTGCGTCAACCAGACTCTTAGAGGCAGATTGCGAGTAGTCCAAGAACCACTGCTGACCGGGTTAGGGCCTGCAATGTCGGCCACTGAGGTAGTGCGCGACGCGGACCTAACAGGACGGGTGGCGGTAGTGACTGGCGGTTCGTCGGGCCTCGGGCTTGAGACGGCCCGCGCGCTTGCATCGTCCGGGGCAAGCGTACATGTTCCCGCTGTCGACCCTGTCGCTGCCCGCGCGGCGTTGAGCGGAATCGACAAGGTCGATGTGCGGCCCATTGATCTTGCGGACGAGGCATCAGTTAAAGCTTTCGCGAACACTTTCCTCGACCGCCGGGCTCGGCTCGACATTCTCGTTCTCAACGCGGGCATAATGGCTAAGCCGCTTTTCCGTGACACGCATGGCCATGAGGGTCATTTCTCAACCAATTTCCTGGGACACTATCAGCTTACGGCGCTGCTGTGGCCAGCATTGCTGGCCGCCCGCACATCGCGAGTGATCATCATGTCGTCCCGCGCCCACCAGATGTCTGATGTCGATTTCGAGGATATCGACTTCGTTCGCCGTCCCTACGATAAGTGGATGGCTTACGGCCAATCCAAGACAGCGAACGCCCTCTACGCGGTGGCGCTTGACAGGCGTGGCCGCGCGAATGGAGTTCGCGCATTTTCTGTTCATCCGGGGATGATCGTCACACCAGGAATCCGGCATCTATCCCTATCCGAGTTCGACGCTGTCGGCGCGCTCGAGCCAGACGGGTCTCCGGTGATCAATCCGGCGGCGGACAAGAAAACACCCGGGCAAGGAGCAGCTACAACGGTCTGGTGCGCAACCTCCCCACTTTTGAATTCTCTGGGAGGAGTATACTGCGAGAACTGTGACATCGCTTCCGTCGAAACCGAAAGCCCCTTCGGGGTGCGCCCTTACGCGATTGATCCGGAGAGGGCCGAAAGGTTGTGGCGTTGGAGCGCCATGATGACGGGCTTGGATATTGAAATAACCTGAAGCACTCCTGGTGCCTTTCGGCGACGGCACGACACGGACTTAGCTCTCCAGGAGAAGATGGTCGGCCTGCAACTGCTGCTATACGTTCTTGAGTCAGGATTCTATTGCGTTGTTATTCTCCGACCCGACAGGATCGGCTATGATTCATCGAGTTATTGGCTGCGAGCTGACACCGCTTATCTATCAGGTCCGATCAGGATGGAAGGGCATGCATTACCAAACGCAGCGGCGGGGCCGGATGTTGCGACATCATTCGGCGATTTGGGGCTGTACCCGGGACGTCACCTACTAGTCAGAAACCAAAAGCCGGTACCAATCGGATCGCGAGCGCTCGACATCCTCATCGCGCTGACGGAACGGCCTGGCGAGCTCCTGACGAAAGACGAACTGATCGCGCGCGCCTGGCCGAACACGATAGTCGAGGAATCGAACCTCAGAGCGCAGATCGCGGTGCTTCGCAAGGCGCTTGGCGAGGATCAATCCGCGGCGAGCTATATCGCCGCCGTTCCTTCGCGGGGCTATCGGTTCGTTGCGCCACTTTCCCGCTCGGAACTCCCGCAAGGGGCTGCCGCGGATGCAGCGTCGAATAATCTTCCAAGGCAACTGACGCGACCGATCGGAAGGGAGGAGGCAATCGAAATCCTTGAAGGACGGGTTCAAAGGTCTCGTCTGGTCTCCATTGTCGGTCCTGGCGGCATCGGAAAGACAACGGTCGGCATCCGTGTGGCGGAAGAGCGATCTTCATCGTATGAGCATGGCGTGTGCTTTCTGGATCTGGCACCGCTCCGGGATCCTTCGGCGCTTCCGTCCGTCCTGGCATCACAGCTTAGGCTCCCGGAGATCACGGGCGATACTGTTTCCCTGTTGACCGCGCACCTTCGTGACAAGCGTATGCTTCTGGTGTTCGACAGTTGCGAACTCGTTCTCGACGCCGTTGCAGGATTGGTGGAGATCCTGCTCCGGGAGGCTCCGGGTATCGGCATTCTGGCTACCAGCCGAGAGGCATTGCGGGTGGAGGGTGAAAGCGTCTACAGGCTTCCCGCCCTCGATATGCCCCCGCTTGGTTCGGGCCTAACGGCGGCCGATGCTTTGGCGTTTCCCGCCATCCGCCTTTTTGTAGACCGGGCAACTTCGTCCGGAGGTGAGTTCACGTTCGATGACTACGAAGCTCCGATCGTCACCCACATATGCCGTCAGCTCGACGGAATTGCCCTGGCAATCGAGCTCGCTGCCGGTCGGGTCGAGGCGTTTGGCACCCGAGGAATAGCGGAGCTTTTGAACGACCGGCTACGATTGCTGACGGGTGGCAGGCGCACCGCTCTTCCACGTCACCAGACGCTGGCTGCCATGATCGACTGGAGCTACGGTGCGCTTTCGCGCGAGGAGCAGGCGGTGTTGCGAGGGCTCGCCGTGTTCGCTGGTGAATTCGGGCGCGAGGCAGCGACAGCCGTTGCTTTCGATGCGCTCGCAAACGAATGCGATGTACCGGGGCAACTTGCGCAACTTGTGGCGAAGTCCCTTTTAGCTGTCGATACGCACGGCAAGGCGGCACGATACCGATTGCTCGATACGACACGTGCCTTCGCTATAAGCAAATTGCAGGAAGAAGGGGAGGTAAGCCTCGTCGTCCAGCGCCTAGCAAGATATCTGTGCGAGACCCTCGAGTATTCGGCGGAGGAAGTGGAAACACTGTCAAGCGACGATTGGCTGCTCAAGTACGGGTCACAAATCAACAACGTCCGCTACGTCCTCGACTGGGCGTTCTCTGACAACGGCGACGCCGATATAGGGGTTGCTGTAACTGTTTCGGCCATCCCGCTCTGGTATCAATTGTCGCTGGTCGATGAGTGCCTGACGTGTGTGCGCCGCGCACTGCTTGCCATCGATCCAGGGGAAAAGCGGGATGGACGCGCCCGTCAGGTCATGCAGCTTTATAGGGCGCTCGGTCTCTCGCAGGCCTTCAAGGTCGGGTTTGCGCCACAGGCTCCTGCCGCGTTCGCAAAGGCACTGGAGATAGCCGAAGAGCTAGGCGACGTCGACGCGAAGGCAGAAGCCCTATGGGGCTTGTGGATCGCGCAGGTGGGTATGGGCGAGTATCGGGCATCGCGCGACAATGCCGATCGCTTCGTGAGGCTTGCTCGCAACAGCCTCGACAGGTTCATCGGCGACCGCATGCTGAGCATGACGCTCTTCTGCATGGGAGATTTCCGGGGTGCCCGTCGCCACGCCGATCTCATGCTGGAGCACGACGTCTCAACCGAGCTTCCCCCTGGCGGGTTCGTGCGGTTCAGATTTGGTCAGTCCGTTTCGGCGCGAATTCAGCCCGCTCAGCTCCTGTGGATGCAAGGCTTCCCGGATCAGGCCATGCGCGCCGCCGATGCCGCGGTCGAGGCGGCACGCACCTCCGGCCACACAATTTCGCTCTGCGAAGCATTGGCCCGGTGGTCATGCCCAATCCTGGTTCATGTCGGGGACCTCGCGGCGGCTGATTGCGCGATCACGGAACTGCTTGATTTGGCCAAACTGAACAGCCTTGGTCCGTGGGAGGTATTCGGCCGCTGCTGGAAAGCGGCCCTGCTGATCCAGCAGGGCCATCCCGAAAGAGGCGTTCCGCTTCTCCGCAGCGGACTGTTGGAACTGCGACAGGTCAAGCTTTTCAACCTCTACAACGTCAGATTTGTCTGCTTCCTGGCCGAGGGTCTCGCCTTGCTCGGCGAGCACGCCGAAGCGCGTGCCCTAGTGGAGGCAGCCATTGCCGTAAGCGAGGATAAGGACGAACTCTGGTACATTACGGAGCTCTATCGTCTGAAAGGTGAAATCCTTGCGCAATGCGGACATGGCGACGAAGCCGAGCAATGCTATCTCCATTCCTTGGAACTGGCACGGCATCAGGACGCACTTTCCTTGGAATTGAGAGCGGCCCTAAGCCTTTCTCAATTGGCCGTGGGGCGCGGCGACAGAGCTGGAGCGCGCGAGCTTCTGGCCACGGTCTATGAACGTTTCAGCGAAGGTCTCGATACCGCAGACCTGCGCGCGGCGAAGGCGATACTGGCCGAACTGTCCTGATCCAGAGTTCCGCGGACGCCCGCTTGACCGTCACACAAGAATTCACTGCGATTCACTGGCTGGTGACCGTCGTGTTCTGCCATCGTGTGGCCATCGCCGGATGGTCGGCAGCGCATGAAGGGCAGACCGATGATGACCACGACGCCGACAGAAATGGATGCACTCGTCCTTACCGAGACGAATACTGATCTTGTCCGTACCCGCATGGTCTGCCCGGCTCCTGCGGCGGGGGAGGTTCTCGTCCGCGTCAAGGCGAGCAGCGTCAACCCGCTCGATCTCAAGATCAAGAGCGGACAGGCCCCGCACGCCCGCCATCCGTTGCCCGCAATCCTCGGAATGGACTTGGCCGGAGTCGTCGAGGCAGTCGGCCCGGGCGTAACGTCCTTCAGACCTCAGGACGAGGTCTTCGGCTTGACCGGCGGCGTTGGCGGCCTCCAGGGCTCACTGGCGACCTTCGTTTCTGTCGATGCCGACCTGCTGGCGCCTAAGCCAACCAACCTCACCATGCGCGAGGCCGCCGCACTGCCGCTGGTGTTCATTACGGCCTGGGAAGGGCTGGTGGATCGCGCTACCGTCCAGGCACGGCAAAAGGTGCTCGTACTCGGTGCTGGCGGGGTCGGGCATGTAGCAATCCAAATCGCACGTGCCTTCGGAGCTCAGGTCTTCGCCGTGGACAAGGCGTCGAAGCAGAAGCAGATCGAAGAGCTGTGCGCGACGGCGGTCGATCGCCATCAGACTACCGTCGAGGAATACGTGAAAGACCACACGGGCGGACACGGCTTCGATGTGGTCTATGATACCGTCGGCGGCGCAGGGATAGATGCGGCGTTCAACGCCGTGCGCAGGTTCGGCCACGTCGTCAGTTGCCTTGGATGGGGCACGCATTCGCTCGGGCCGCTCTCCTTCCGCGCTGCAAGCTACTCAGGCGTGTTCACGCTCCTGCCGATCCTGACCGGAGAAGGCCGCGCCCACCACGGCGCTATACTGCGCGAGGCAAAACGCCTTGCCGAAGCCGGAAAGATCACCCCTCTCCTCGACCCACGCCGATTCAGCTTCGAGAGCGTTTCGGCCGCCTATGCGGCAGTTGAAAATCGCACTGCCAGCGGAAAGATCGTCATCGACGTCGCCGACTAGGTGGACCGTCTCACTACAGCCAAGGAGAAGACAATGCCATTCGTGAACGTAAAGCTCGTCGACGGCGTCTTCACGCCAGAGGAAAAGCACGCCATGGCCAAGGCGCTGACCGATGTCATGGTCAAGTTCGAAGGCTCTGAAGCCTTCCGCGAGGTCGTCTGGGTCTTGATCGAGGAACTACACACGGATGGCTGGCACATCGGTGGCAGACCGTTCGAGGGGCCGAAGTCCTTGATGACCACGCTTTCGAAATCGAAGGACATCGTTGAGACCATCGACGGCAATCCGACCACGCGCAAAGAATGGGCCGCGGCCGCGCCAGTCATTGGCTGACCGTGCCGCGATCGCAGCCGAGCGAATACCGAAGGCGACCCGCGAAACCTCCGACCGTGAAGAGCCATCCGGCCGACAAAGGGACAGGACCATGACTTCGAAGGAATATTTGCCGATACCCGCCGTCACGAGACGGGAAGTCTTGATCGGGACGGCCACCACAGCAGTTGCCGCCCTGCCGATGCAGGCGCTGGCGGCGACGATGTCTTCAAATCCAACCAGAGCAGATTTCGAAACCGGGAGTGAGATCATGAGCAGCATCACGACGAAAGACGGCGCGCAGATTTTCTACAAGGACTGGGGTTCCGGTCAGCCGATCGTATTCCACCACGGCTGGCCTCTCAGTGCCGACGACTGGGACAACCAGATGCTGTTTTTCTTAAGCAAGGGGTTCCGCGTCATCGCCCACGACCGTAGAGGCCATGGCCGCTCGAGCCAGACATCAGGTGGCAACGACATGGATACGTACGCAGCCGACGTCGCGGCCCTGGCCGAGGCTCTCGACCTCCGCGACGCTGTTCACATCAGCCATTCGACCGGCGGCGGCGAAGTCACCAGGTATGTGGCCAAACATGGGAAGGGCCGGGTCGCGAAAGCGGTTCTCATTTCCGCAATCCCCCCGGTCATGGTCAAGTCCGACAAGAATCCGGGCGGGCTTCCGATCGAGGTGTTCGACGGCTACCGGGCGGCGTTGGCCGCCAACCGCGCGCAGCTCTACCTCGATATCGCAAGCGGGCCGTTCTATGGCTTCAACCGCCCCGGGGCGAGCGTTTCGGAAGGTACGATCCGCAACTGGTGGCGACAGGGCATGATGGGCGGTGCGAATGCACACTACGAATGCATCAAGGTATTCTCGGAGACCGACTTCACGGAGGACCTCAAGGTCATCGATGTCCCCGTGCTCGTGATGCACGGCAGCGACGATCAGGTGGTTCCGATCGCCGACTCTGCGGAGCTGTCGGTGAAGTTGCTCAAGAACGGGAAGCTAAAGGTCTACGATGGCTACCCCCATGGGATGTTCACGAGGAACGCCGACGTGATCAACGCCGATCTCTTGGCCTTCATCAAGGCTTGACGGCCGGACAGGCCGCAAGGCCCGCCTCAACCTCTCCAACTCCAGTTCGAAAGCCGTCGGCTCGCTCGAGTCCGGCTGCGGAAAGGTATGTCATGAAATCCGAACACATGCTCTCGCGCCGTGGATTTTGCCTCTGCTGCATCAGTGCGGCGGGATTTGCCGCCACGGGAGGATGGTTGAGCCCCCGCGCGGCTTATGCGGAGGCGCGCGGCCTGGTAAGCCTCATAAAGGACAGCGCCGCGAAGTCCGCCATCTCCACCCACAAGCTGAGGAATGGCATCACCATCCTCGAAGGGTCGGGTGGCAACATCGCGGTGTTGGGCGGCAAGGACGGCCTCGTCATGGTGGACGCCGGAATCAGTGTCTCGCGGAAACAGATGACCAAGGCGCTATCCGACATCTCGCCGGACCCCGTGTCCCACTTGATCAACACCCATTGGCATTTCGACCACGCGGATGGAAACCCCTGGATCGGCTCCGACGGCGCAAAGATCATCGCGCACGAGAACACCCGCAAGTACCTTTTGCAGGTCCAACGGGTAGAGGACTGGGATTACAATTTTCTACCGCTGGCGCGGAGCGGCGTCCCCGAGCATGTGTTCTCGAAGGAGCATACGCTCAAACTCAACGGTAACACACTCGATCTGAAATATTACGGTCCGGCCCACACGGACGGCGACATCTACGTGATGTTCGGCGAGGCGGATGTCCTGCATGCGGGCGATACATACTGGAACGGCATTTATCCGTTCATCGATCACTCGACAGGCGGAAGCATCGACGGAATGATCGCGGCCTCTGAAGCAAACCTTGCCGCGTCCACAGACGAGACCATCATCATTCCGGGACATGGAAACCCGGTGAGCAACCGCGCCGAGTTGCGTGACTTCCGCGACATGCTCGTCGCCATCCGCGAGAACGTGGCCAAACTCAAACGCCAGGGACGCTCCCTCGACGAGGTGGTCGAGGCAAAGCCCACGGCTGCGTTCGACGAGAAGTGGGGCCAGTTCGTGATCGATCCCGCCTTCTTCACGAGGCTCGTCTACGCCGGCCTCTAGGGTGGACCGATCTCACGAAACCCTTTCGGCGCGCTCCTCCCACCGCCTCCCTTGCGCGCCTCCGGGACGCCGCGCATTGGCGTCCCGGATCTATCGCAACAGCAATCTCGAAGGAACGAACATGTCTGATACGAAAAGCGCGCTGTTCATCGATATCCCGGTCGAACTGCGAGAAGTGAAGTCAGTCCACAGCATCGGAGGGCTGGAGTTCGAGGGCGACTTGCCCGCGGCTCTATTCCATCTCCAGTTGATCACGACGGACATCGCGAATTGGAAAGCGGCTTCCGAAGTGATCGTGGTGTTCCACACCAACGCCGGCCACGTCACGCTTGGCGATGAGGCCTACAATGCGTCGCGGAACATCGCCACCGGCAACCCCTACAAAAAGCTGGTCGCGGACCTCATCGACATCGGCGTCAAGGTCGAGCTTTGCGGAGCGACTGCGAAGGTAAACGGATGGGGCAACGCCGATCTTCTGCCCCGCATCAAGATCAATCTCGACGCCATGGCGCGGACGATCCAGCTCGTCCAGCAAGGATTCGTCAAGATCACCGAGTGACCTTCTGGTTCCCAGTCCTGCCAAGAATCGAACGCCCAACGAGAGTGCCATGCTTCAACTGCAATTTGGGTTCCATTCAACGGCCTCGGATGTCTTGAAGGGCATTGATCTCCATTGAGAGACAATGATCGTGACCGGAGGCGCAAGCGGCATCGGCACCGAGACGACGGCAGCTCTTGCCGCCGCCGGTGCGTCCGTTGTCATCGCCGCGCGTCGTCCGGAAGTGTGAATCAGCACCGAAGGTTGACCCTCTGCCGCTTTTACGTAAGGCATCGATTTACAAATACGAAATGGAAATCGAGAGCGGGTCACGATCAGCACCGATGATGACTCCGCCCGGATCGAGATTTGCCCGCAAATTCATGCACGTGCTGCCTTTTAGCAGAGAGTCAACCTTCGGTGCTGATTCACAGACAGGCTAAACCTTTCTGCACGCAGGGGTAAAACTGGACGGACAGAACCCAGCTCAATGCGAAGGCATCCGCCTTTCCAGACTCGAGCTGGCCAGACGGCAGCCTTGACCGGCCTTGGAGCAACCCATGCTGCCGAGAGTTCAACTAACGCGTGTTTTGGTAGTGCATGATCTCCGCCGTCTTCACTCCCGTGCCGTCTCAGGCAGCCATGAGTGATAAAGCGGGTGATTGACGGAAATTGGCATGGCGGTCGGCTTGCTGGTGCGGTGTGAGTGATAGGCGGCTGTTACGAGTTCGAGCGAGCGGCGGGCATCCTCAAGCGTTACTGGCGGTTTAGTATCATCCATGATTGCCTTGTGGAAAAGCTGGAATTGGCGGGTATAACCGTCCTCCTCGTCCTTATATTCGGCGAGTGCATCATCCACGCGGGCCTGATGCTCTTCTGTGCCCGCGACGAAGCTCCATGGATCACGGCCCATCGTGTAAGGATCCAGGACGCTTTCCGCCACCAGATCGGAAAAGCAGAAGCGCAGGCGCGAGATTTCCTTGCGGGAACCGAGCGTCATGGACAGAGCCGCTAGCGAACCATTTTCCATCTTCACCGAAAGCGTCGCTGTGTCCTCGACCTCAATTGGGTTCACCAGCGTCGTACCATGGCTGAACACTTCGGCGCAGGCGCCATGGACGTAGTTCAGCATGTCATGGGCGTGGATGGCATGACCGAGTAGCCCGCCGCCTAGTTCGCTCTTCCATTTGCCGCGCCACGGAACGGCATAGTAGTCCGGCCCGCGCCACCAGTGGGTCTCGATGGTAGTGAGAAACGGGCGCCCGGTCAGGCCGCGTTCGATAAGATATTTCAACTTCTGCAATCCGGTACCGTAGCGGTACTGGAAGATCGGCATCAGAAAACGGTCGGTGCTGCCCACGATCTTGATCATTGCATCGACATCGGCGATCGAGCCATAAAGTGGCTTCTCACAGATGATATGCTTGCCGGCCTCAATGCCGCGCTTGGAGAGTTCGAAATGTGAATCCGGCGGCGTGCAGATGTCGATGATGTCGAGATCATCGCGTGCAAACAGAGTGTCCACATCCTGAGTATATTCGGCGATCTTGTATTCTTCGCAAAGCGCGCGCCCGCGGTCCCCGTCAAGCGAGCAAAGGACCGCGACCTCGAACAGCTCAGGGTTCCAGCCAAAGCCGGACAGATGCCTCGCGGCAATGCCGGCCCCAATGACGCCGACGCGTAATCTCTTGGTCATCTCAATATTCTCCCTGGACGCCAATACGGGCGGCATTGGTCTGTGCCTCAAGCGAAAGGCGACAGACTTCAAAGACATGGGCCTGCGACATCGCGGTTTCGGTGCGATTGGCGACGTCATCGACAAAGGCGCGGAAATATATGAGCTCCTCGTCGCTGCAATCGATGTAGCGGTTTTCCGTACCATTGATGAGGAAGAGGTGATCCTTGCCCGGTCGGCCGGAAATGTCGATATACTTGCGCAGCTCGATATAGCCCTCGGTACCGAGGATGATCAGCCGTCCGTCGCCCCACGTACCGAGCCCTTCCGGGGTGAGCCAATCGACTCGGACATAGCCGGTTGCCTTGTCGGAACGCAAAAGAATGTCGCCAAAATCCTGGAAGGCCGGCTTTCCCGGCATCGTGAAATTGCCGATGCTGCTGGCAACGATCTCGCCCGCTTTCGAGCCGGTGTAGAACAGAAACTGGTCGATCTGGTGGGAAGCGATATCCACGATGATGCCGCCGAAGCGTTTGGGGTCGAAAAACCAATCCGGTCGTGAGGCAAGCTGAAGCTTATGGGGGCCGGTGCCGATAGTCTGGATGACCCGGCCAACCGCGCCCTCCTGCACCAGTTTGCCCGCCTTCACCGCCGAGCGAACGCTGTGACGTTCGGTGAAGCATATGGAAAAGATCTTTCCGGTTTCCTCTACCGTCTTGCGGACCTCTGCGAGCTGCTCAAAGCTTGTAACTCCTGGCTTGTCCAGCATCACATCCTTCCCGGCCTTCATTGCACGGACGGCCAGGCCCGCGCGGTCCGCCGGTACGGCGGAGATGCAGACGACGTCGATCTTCGGATCATCAAAGATCCGGTCGCGGTCGATCTTCGGTACGTCGGGATAATTCTTCTCCATCGCCTCGAGAACAGCGGGGGCAGTGGTTTCGGGGCAATAGCCGACAAATTCAGCGCCCGTCGCCAAAAGCCCCTTCACATGATCGAAAATATGGCCGTGGTCGAGACCGACGGCTGCAAACCTCAACATTGCTCGCTCCTTATTGCTAGCCGGCCAGAACCGGCCGTCGTCATGCTTGTCTCACCGGCGATCATGCCTCCTGGACATGCTTCGGCAGCGTCTTGCGCCCAGCCTGGTCGAAGAAATGCGCCTTCTCGAGATGGAAGAACACGTCCACGCTGTCGGTGACCGCCGGCTGCCCTTCAAGCAGAATCGTCAGCGGCTGCCCATCGCCGAGGCTGGCGTACACAACACTCTGCCCGCCGAGGCTCTCCACCAGATCCACCGCAGCGGTGCCAAGTTTGATCCTGCTGGTGCCGGCAACTATCGAGAGGTGCTCGGGTCGGATGCCAAAGGTAACCGGCAACCTTTCGAAATTCAGATGAGGTAACGAGACCTCGTTAATCCTGATGCCGTTCGAGGAAGCCGCGGCCGGTAGGAAATTCATCTTTGGTGAGCCAATAAAACCAGCAACGAACCGATTGCCGGGCGCGTTGTAGAGATCGAGCGGAGAGCCAACCTGCTCAATGCGCCCGTTGTTGAGCACCACGATCTTGTGCGCCATGGTCATCGCCTCGACCTGATCGTGGGTCACGTAGATCGTCGTATTGCCGAGCCGCTTGTGCAGCTTGGCAATCTCGACGCGCATTTGGACACGCAGCTCGGCGTCCAGGTTGGAGAGCGGCTCATCGAACAGGAAGAGTTTCGGCTCGCGCACGATCGCCCTGCCAATTGCCACGCGCTGGCGTTGACCACCGGAAAGCTGTCGTGGTTTGCGAGCGAGGAGCGGCTCGATCTGAAGGATTTCCGCCGCCTCCTGGACACGTCGCTTGATCTCCTCCTTCGACATCTTCGCGGTCTCCAGCCCGAAGGCGAGGTTCTTATGGACCGTCATGTGCGGATAGAGCGCATAGGACTGGAAAACCATGGCGATACCGCGCTCGTAAGGCGCGATATGATTGACCGTTCGGCCGTCGATCATGAGGTCGCCGCCAGTGATCTCCTCGAGTCCGGCGACCATTCTCAAAAGAGTCGATTTGCCAGAGCCTGACGGGCCAACAAAGACAACGAACTCTCCGGGGTCGATTTGAAGATCGACGCCGTGAACCACCTGTAGTTCGCCATAGGATTTAGTAACGTTTCGCAACTCAACGGTGGATGACATGGATCGCCTCCCGGCTGTGCTGGAGTTCAATTTTCGCGCGTGAAAGAAGTCCCATCATCGCTTCATCCCCGTGGTTGCGATCCCCTCGATAAGCAGCCGCTGGAACAGCAGGAAGAAGCCGAAGACCGGCATCAGGGACAGCACGGACATGGCGAACAGTCCGCCGAAATTCGACACGCCGCTCGAATCCACGAAGGTCCTGAGTCCGAGCATTGCCGTGTATTGCGGCATGTCGCTCAGATAGATGAGCGGTCCCAAAAAATCGTCCCAGGTCCAGATAAAGGTGAAGATCGAGGCGGTGGCCAGCACCGGCAGCGACAGCGGCATGATCACCCTCCAGTAAACCCGCCAAGGCGAGCAGCCGTCGATCATCGCAGCCTCATCGAGCTCCTTAGGAAGGCCGCGAAAGAACTGCACCATCAGGAAGATGAAGAAGGCATCGACGGCGAGGAACTTCGGAACAACCAGCGGCAGAAAGGTGTTGACCCAGCCAAGCTCGCGAAACAGCACATATTGCGGGATCAGGGTGACGTGATAGGGGAGCATCAGCGTCATCAGCATCAGCGCGAAGCAGATCCGGCGCCCCCGAAATTCCAGCCGCGAGAACGCGAAGGCGGCAAGCGAACAGCTAAATACATTGCCAACGACGCAAAGTATCGCGATCAAGAACGAATTGCTGAAGAACCGGCCAAAGCTCACCGGCAGCCCGTTCCAGCCTTCGACATAAGAGGTAAGGCTAAAGCTCGACGGAGTGAGGCTCGTCGAGGTGAAGATTTCGTTTTCAGGTCTGAATGAGGCCGACAGCATCCACAACAGCGGATAGATCATAGCGATCGAGGCGCCGATGAGCAGCGCGTGAGTGACCATGCCGGCAACACGCGAACGCATCGTGGCTTCGGAGAGCGAGAGCTTATTCATCGTAGTGCACCCAATAGCGGCTGGTGAGGAAGGCGAAGGCCGTAAACAGCGCGATGATGACCAGCAGCACCCAAGCGAGTGCCGAGGCATAGCCCATGCGGAAATAGCCGAAGGCTTCCTGATAGAGATAAAGCGTATAGAACAGCAGCGAATTGACCGGATTGCCCGATCCGTTCGAGATGATAAAGGCAGGTGTAAATGTCTTGAACGCATCGATCGTCTGGATGATGGCGTTGAAGAAGATCACGGGAGTTAGCAGAGGTACGGTAATGCGCCTGAACTGCCGCCAGCGCCCGGCGCCGTCGACCCGCGCCGCCTCGTAAACATCGGCCGGTATCTGCCGAAGGCCGGCGAGGAAGACGATCATCGGCGAACCGAACTGCCAGACCGCCAGGACAATTAGCGTCCACAGCGAGTAGTTGGGGTTCGAGATCCAACTCGGACCTTCGATGCCGAACTGAGCGAGGAGGTGGTTTACCAGCCCGTTGCCAGCGAAAAGCTGTCGCCAGAGAACGGCAATCGCAACGCTCGCGCCGAGAAGCGAGGGCAGGTAAAACAGCGCCCGGTAAAGCGGCAGACCGCGGATGCCGCGATTGAGCAGCATGGCCACGGCGAGCGCAAAAGCGAGTTTCAGCGGCACGGAGAACAGGACATAGACAAAGGTTATCCTGATGGAAATCATGAACTTGGGGTCTGCGGTAAACATGCGCAAGTAGTTGGCAGGGCCCACCCAATCGGGCGCGGTCAGAAGGTCGAAATCCGTAAAGGACAGGTAAAGCGACCACAGGATCGGGCCGAGCGACAGGCAAAGAAAGCCTATCGCCCAGGGCAACAAGAAGAGGTAGGCCGCGCGCTGCGTAGAGGAATAGCGCTTAGGCCCTTTTGCCCGCACCATTCCCCCGCGTGACGCGGCCGCTTCGGGCGACTTGATAACCGTCATGATCAGCGCCGGCTCAAAAGTTCGGTCGCCTGCTCGACAAGCATCGGCCCGGCGTTCTCCGGCTTTTCCATTCCGAAGGCGACTTGCTGACTGATATTGGCAAGCACCGATTGACTAACCTCGCCGGCGGCCGTCGGCGGAGAAGGGGGGATCGGGCCAAGGATATCGCCGAGCCCCGACACGTATTCCAACCCCGCACGTTCGAGCGGCGACAGTGTTGGGGCAAGGGCTTCGCGCACGGGCTCCGAACAGGGAATGCCACGTTCGGTGCCGAGAAGCTTTGCAGCTTCTAGGTCGTTTGCAAAGAAGCTGAGAAACTGGGCGGCTTGGCTTTTCGCGGCCGACGAGTTCGCAATCGAGAAAAACATTGACGGTTTGCGGTACTGGCCGCCCGTTGCGCCAGTAGGGATTAACGGGTAGGGAGCGAGCGCCAGCGGATCCTGCATCAGGGACTGATAGGCAACCAGAAGATTTGAATTGTCTGGTTGAAGCGCGGCCTTACCCGACACAATCATGGTCGATTCCATCGGGCCTGTTGCCAGCGCATTATCTTCGGCCGTAACGCAAACGCCGGCCTCACGCAGCTTCGACCACAAGATAAACCATTCCGTGGCATCGTCGGCACCGAAGGCAAGTTGACCATCGGCGGTGTAAAGCGCCTTCTTGCGTTGGCGCAGCCAGTTTTCGAGCATCTGCTCATTACCCGAAGCGTCCATGATGACGCGGATCCCATTTGGCAGGCCCGACTGCTTGAAGACGTCGGCATATTCAAAGAGCTGGTCATAGGTGAAACCACCCACGGGCAGTTTAATGCCGGCTCTATCGAAAGCTGCGGTGTTGACGATGGTCGCGACGGAGTTTGCTCCGAGGCTGATACCATAGAGCTTTCCGCTAACTTTGCCCCCCTCAATTTGATCTTTATCGAAGCCGGCGAGGTTCAATTCCTTGCCGATAAATTCGTCAAGCGGCGCGATTGCGTTACGGGCGGCATATTCGGCGATATAACGGTAGTCCATTTGCACGACGTCGGGCGCGTTGCCACCGGCGATCTGTGTTGCGAGTTTCGTCCAGTAGTCGTTCCAGGCGAGAAACTCGTTTTGGACCGTGATGCCATTTTGATTGGCAAAAAGCTCGCTTGCCTTTCCGGTCTTATCCGCGCGAGCTTGCCCGCCCCAGAAGATTAGACGAAGCCTTTCTGCGGCGGCGTAAGCGCTGGTACCGTTAAGGGTGGCGGCAAGGGCTCCCAGGCCCGCGATCTCCAAGAAGCTGCGACGACCGATAAGATTATTCATATGCTCCTCCTTTAAGGCCGAACTCTCCTCAGTCGGCGTTTAAAGAGTATCAATCCCCAAGACATATGAAAATTACGATTTATCCGGAGTAATATAGATTTTCTCTATATCTCCGATTCATCTAGCGCCATTGCCGCGAGCTTCGAGGCACCGAGAGCCCGGATTTCCTCTAGGAGGTCGGCAAGCCGAGGGTCGTGTTCGGTACTATGGGTGGCGTAGATGCCGACCCTTGCCGACCGCTCCGGCTGATCATCCCGCAACGTGACCTGATGGAGCCCTTTCTCCGCCAGTTCTTTCGCGACAACGGAGGTGAACCGAAGGACCCCCTCGCTCTTCAAAATATACTCTACGCAGACCGACATGGAATTTGATGAGAAGCTATTTGGCTCCATGCGAAAATGAGGACTGCTTATCGTGTCTCGATCCCGCAGGAACAATCGCTCGTAGCGTTCTTCGGGCGAACCAACGACCACCATGGGGTAGGCTCGGATGTCCTCAAAGCCTTTAGGCTCATTGAGCAACGGATGCCCTTTTCGCACGAAATAACCCTGCCTGGCGTTGCCGAACGGCACGAAACGGGTGTTGAACTCCGCGGCCATGCCAGGTGTCTCATGTCCGAGGAACATTGAAATTTCGCCAGCGAGGAGCTGATCCATGCAACGCAGCTGATTACCCACGCTCACATGCACAGGCGCATCGGGATAACTACGGCGGCGCTCAAATACCCAGTCGCGGAGGAAGAGGATCCACCAAGTATAACCGACGCCGATACTGATTGTTAGTTCGGACTGTATGCGCTGCCGATCGATCTGGTCGATTGTGTTGTCATAGAGCTTGCGCATCACGCGCGCATTTTGGAAGAGGGTCACGCCGTAAGGTGTAAGGACCGCGCCGCGTGCCGTGCGCTTGAAGAGCGTAACACCAAGACTCTCTTCAAGCTTCCTGATATTGAAAGTAAGAGTTGGTTGCGTCACGCTTAGCAATTGCGCCGCGCGACTGAATGAGCCAGATTCTGCTATTGCTAAAAACTGCTGCAATATCTTGTCCATTAAGCCTCCGCCGCTGGAGCTCGCAATAACGCTCCTCCTCGTCCCACCCATAATTCCACGAATGATTTAGCTAGTGCCCGTCCATAAACGCCTGTTTTTCTCCGATTTTGAAAGGGTGTTTGCCGGCTACCATCGTTTCTTGGGACGAGTGATGGCAGAAGACCGCGCAGATTATGGCCCGAAGAGCGATCTGGTGGCAATGGGGTCATGGGATATCGGCCGACGCTCGCTGAGCTGCTTTGAACGCTAACGGATCAGGAGCGTAAGGTCGGCCCGAAGCGGGCAGGAGGACGAGATTGTAAGCGACCACCGAGGACCAGACACGTGCGGCCTCGTTCCATTTGCCTGTCTGGCGTGTGGGGTGCGGGTGGCTTTGAGGTGACCTTAAGCCATGACTGTGGCGTGCTATGTCCTACCGCTTATGCAATAGGCAGGTGGCATTCGTAGATGCTTATGATTGTAAGCCTGCGTTTTCCACGGCGCTGGCTCGTTTAGGCGGATACAGCAGCAGAGCAGCTGTTGGTCGACTTCTCTTCAAGATCGCTGAGATCAGAATACTCGCCGTGGCATGGTCGCTACGCTCGATTCTGTTCATTCAATAGCCTCGGGATCGGTATCGGGACCTCTTCCGAAAGAGGATTTGAGGTACAAAAACTGTCCTCTCTGATCTCCATGGTCGATAGGCCTCTGATGCGACCACGTTGTTGCTGTCAGAAGCTCCCTAGCAATTCACTTTGGGACGACTACTCGTGTGATGACAGGCACCTCAAATATCTTGACAAAGGAAATCATATTTACGAATTGATGTGCGTCACTAAATTTTTTGAGGGTTTTTTATGCTTTTCAGACGGAACGAGCTCGCGATCACAGTTGCATTGGTTTTCACTCAGCCACTCGCCGCAACCGCCGATCCGATCACCATCATCGATCATGAAAAGCGCACCGTCACACTGCCAAAACCGGTCGAGCGGATCGCCTCGATCCCAATTCCGATGGCCTCGACCATCATCGCCATGGACGGCGGAACGTCAAAGCTGGTCGGCATGAACCCAACCGCCAAGTCGGCGATCGTCGAGGGCGTGCTCGGCAAGATCTTCCCCGAGGCGAAGGACATTCCCTCCGACATTACCGCGCCGAACTTCATTCCGAACGTCGAGGAACTGGCGGCCACCAATCCCGAACTGGTAATCCAGTGGGCCGATCGCGGCCCGGACCTGGTCGACCCGATCGTCAATGCCGGCCTGACCGCGCTTTTGATCTCCTACGGCTCGGAAGAGAAGACCAAGCAGTACCAGGCGATGGTGGCGACCGCGATGGGCAAGCCCGAGCGCGCGCAGATGATCAACGGCTGGCGCGACCAGGTGGCCGCCGAAATGGCCGCCAAGTCGAAGGACATTCCGGCCGAGAAGAAGCCGCGCATCCTCTATCTTGGCCGCGCGCTGGAAAGCCTGACCGCCTCCGGCGACAAGGGGAACTACGCCGCCTTCTACGTCAATCTGGCCGGCGCCATCTCCGTCTCGGCCAATCTCGAGGGCCAGGGCACGACGATCAGCCCCGAACAGGTCGCCGAATGGAACCCCGACGTCATTCTCCTCAACAGTTTCGAGGCCAAGCTCGGCCTTGAGCGGATCTATGACGACCCGATCCTGTCGCTGACCAAGGCCGCCCAGGACAAGCGCGTCTACAAGATGCCGCTCGGCGGCTATCGCTGGGACCCGCCGAACCAGGAGAGCCCGCTGACCTGGATGTGGCTTGCCAATCTCATGCATCCCGACATCTTTCAGTACGACCTGCGCGGCGAGATGAAAAAGGCCTACAAGACGCTCTACGACTACGACCTGACCGACGAGGACATCGACGGCATCCTGTGGGTCGGCATGCAGGGCGATGCCACCGACTACGCCCAGTTCAAGGCGAAGTAAGATGGCGATGGCGGCGATGGAAAGCGGGCGCCGAAGCCTGATCGGCCTCAGGATCGGCGCGTTCGGGCTGATGGCGCTGGCGCTGATCGCCGCCATGCTGTTTTCAATAGGTGCCGGGCGCTTTTCCGTCGACGTGCCACGGATCGGCGAGATCCTGCTGGCGGCGGTCCTCAACCCGGATGCCGCGCCGACCCAGATGGACGAGCGCATCGTGCTGCTGGTGCGTCTGCCGCGCGTGCTTCTGGCGGCGCTGTCGGGTGCAGCGCTCGCCGTCGGCGGCGCGGCGCTGCAGGGCGTGTTCCGCAATCCGCTGGTCTCGCCGCAGGTGCTCGGCATCAGCCAGGGTGCCGCCTTCGGCGGTGCGCTCGCCATCCTGTTCGGCTATTCCGGCTTCGTCCTGCTCGGCATGGCCTTCCTGCTCGGCCTGTCGGCGCTGTTCCTGGTCGGGCTCCTCGCCCGCATCAACGGCCGCACTGAGGTGATCACGGTGATCCTCGCCGGCATGATCGTGGGCGCGTTGTTCGCGGCCCTGGTGTCCGTCGTGCAGTTCGTCGCCGACCCCAACACCTCTCTTCCCGCCATCGTCTACTGGCTGATGGGCTCGTTTTCGACCGCCACCTGGCCACGCCTGTGGCTCGCCGTGCCGGGCATGGGCCTTGGCCTCCTCGCCGTCTGGCTGTTGCGCTACCGGCTCAACCTGCTGGCGCTCGAGGAGCAGGAGGCGCGGTCGCTCGGCGTCAATCCGGATCGCGAGCGCTGGTATATCTTCGTCGCCATTTCGCTGATGACCGGAACCTCGGTGGCGGTAGCCGGCATCATCGGCTGGATCGGGCTCGTCGTGCCGCATGCCGCGCGCATCCTGGTCGGCGAGGACCACCGCGCGCTGATCCCGGCCTCGGCCCTGCTCGGCGCCGCCTATCTGACGCTGATCGACACCATGGCGCGCACCCTGACGGCGGCCGAAATCCCGCTCGGCGTGCTGACGGCGCTGGTCGGCGCGCCGGTGTTCGGTTACCTGCTGCGCCGCCATTTCAAGGAGACCAACCGCACATGATCGGTCTTGAAGACGCCTCCGTCTCCTTCGGCGCCCGCACGCTGTTTTCCGGCATCAGCTTCACCGTGCCGGTCGACCGTTCGATGGCGGTGCTCGGCCCCAATGGTCGCGGCAAGACCACGCTTCTGCGCGCCCTGCTCGGTTTCCAGCCGCTGGCCAAGGGTCGTCGAAGCGCGCCGAAAATCTCCGGCTATGTGCCGCAGCACGGTGCCTCGCAGGCCAAGCTGTCCGGGCTCGACGTCGTCGTCATGGGTCGGGCGGCCAGGCTTGGCCTGTTCGGCCAGCCCTCGGCGGACGACCGCGCGGCGGCCGAGGAGGCGCTGGTCGAGGTCGGCGCCTGCCATCTCGCCGAGCTTCGCTACGACCGCATGTCCGGCGGCCAGAGGCAGATGGTGCTGATCGCCCGCGCCATCGCCACCGGTTCGCCGGCTCTGATCTTCGACGAGCCGACCTCGGCGCTCGATCTCGGCAACCAGTCACGCACGCTGGAACTCCTCAATTCGCTCCGGCTTCGCCGCGACAAGGCGATCCTGTTCACCACCCACGACCCAAACCATGCGCTGGCGGCGGCCGACGACGTGCTGCTGATGATGCCGGGCGGGCGCGAAATCCACGGCACCGTCGCCGATATGATCGAGCCCGACAAACTCTCCGAGCTCTACGGCGTGGCGATGCGCTGGGTGGAGGTAACCGGACCGACGGGCGAGACGCGCCGGGCAATCCTGCCGGCTTTCGCCGGAATGGAGGCAGCATGAGCGCGATCTATCTGAAATCGACCTATGAGGCCCCGTCCGAGGCCGTGAAGGCGGCCGCGGCAGAGGGTCTGGTGACGATCGTCGAGCAGCCGGCGCTGACCGCCGACATGCTTCTGGCCCACAAGGGCCTGATCACCGGCAACCAGTTCGACCAGAACGCCATGCTGCTGATGCGCGAGGCGCTCGCCGCATTCCTCGATGCCGACGGCCGCTGGTTCTTCAATGGCCACATGGTGCGGCCGCTGGTCGACGGCATGAGCCAGTACCGGCCGATCGAGGCGCCGAAGCGCGCCGATTTCGACCTTTCCTCGGTCAACGCCCATCCGCTGTTTTCCGGCATCGAGCTTGCGAAGATCGAGACCAACAAGGGTGTAGCGGGCTTTTACGGCCGGGGCTGCAATCCGCCGCCCGAAGGTGCGGTGGCGGTCAACGGTCTCGGCGCGGCGCAGGTGCCGGTCGACTGGATCTGGGCGCGACCAAGGGGCGGCCGGATCTTTTCCCATGCCGGCAACGATCTCGGCTCGATGGGGCTCGAATGGAACCTGTCGGGCGAGCTGACGCGGCGGATGATCGACTGGACGCTTGGCGGCCCCTGCCTTGACCCCTGGCCCTCGGCACCCTCGTCGCCGGCGGCCGAGCTGCCGCTTGCCGCGCCCGAAACCTATGGCGGCATGCGCATGTCGAGCCGAACGGGACGGCGCGTCGTCGCGCCATCGTCCGGCACCTATTACAACATCCGCAGCCTTGAAGGACCGCGCTACACCGAGATCTTCGACATCATCTGCGCGCCCGAGCAACTCGCCGACATCCTGCGTCCCGACGACATTCTCTGGGTTCCGTGCCGCACACCGGCGCAGCGCATGATCGCCCAGAAATCCGTGCTCGCGCGCCATCTGGCCGCCGGCGGCACGGTGGTGGCGCTCGGCGAGAGCCGTTCCGATCTTTGGCTGCCGCATGTCGACTTCACCGGCACGCCGACGAATTGGTGGTGGTGGCTCGATCCGGCCGCCGATCTCGGCGTGCGCGTCAGCGAGGCCGCGGCCAGCCATCCGCTGATGGCCGGCATCGGCGACAGGCAGGCGACCTGGCACCTGCATGGCTGGTTTGTCCCGCCGGACGGCGCCACGGTGCTGGCCCGCGACGGTGAAGGCCGGGCGATCCTCTACGAGGACAAGGTCTCGACCAAGGGAACGATGATCCTCTCCTCGCTCGACCCGATGTTCCATCACGGCTCGCATTTCATGCCGGCCACGACCCTTTTCCTCGACAGCTTCGTTCCCAACCTGAAGGCCTTCGCAGATGTCTAATGCCATTACCGTGCTCGACAACGGCCACCCGATCAGCTTCACCTTCGACGGCATCAACGCCTATCACGGCGGCGGTTTTCCCGGCGGCGTGGCGCATGCGCTGAAGGCGATGCAGGCGGCGTTTCCGCTACTGTCCGACACGCCGCTGGAACGGCGCGAAGTGACAATTGTCACCGCGTTTTCCGGTCCCGGCGGACGCGACGCGCTGGAAATGGTGACCCGGGCGCTGACCGAGGGACGGCTGACCGTCGACAAGTCGATCGGCGGCAAGGACATCATCACCGATCCGCCCGGACCTTACGTGTTCCGCTTCAGCTATCGCGGTCGCACCGCTGAAGCCGTAATCAAGCCAGGGCACGTGAAGGAAGAGTTCGTCACGCTGGGCGCTAAGAAGGACAAGACGCCCGACGAGGTCGCCCGCCACGAGGAGTTGAAGGCGGAAATGGCTTATCGTCTGCTGCCTATCCCTGCACACGAGGTGTATGGCGTCAGGACCTTTTGATCCGGACCGGACTGAGGATCCAACGTATCGTGTGTGAATAACTGCGGTCAGAGTCTGTAAGCTTTTCCTGCATGCTGTTCCACGTTGTCCGCGAGCAGCGGGCTTCCGTCAGGGCGTTGATCAATCGGTCGAAGGGCATAGCTACTCGACCACGGCCTTGGCGCAGTTGGGGCTTCCTCGTACTGAGCATTCTATGAAGGCGACTCTTCTGAGGCATGCAATCTGAGACTGAGGCAGGTTTCGAGAAACACGTTAGCATACAGGCGCTTTGCTTGCCTCAGATCCACTTCGGGGACCCTCGAACTCCGCGAGGAGTTTATTGTCCGCGCAAGTCCGTAGTGACTGGCCCCGCGCTGCTGCGAGAAAGTCCGCCTATCATGCCTCTTGAAAGTTGGTATCACTTTGCCTACTTTGATATCAAAGAAGTCATTTCTATGAGCGTGATATCAATGCCTGCGGTTACCGTTCGAAATCTTTCTGACGAAACACATCGGGCTCTCCGGCTACGAGCGGCTCATCATGGCCGAAGCACCGAGGCCGAGATCCGTGACATTCTTGAGACCGCTGTTCGTCCACCTGAACGTATTAAGCTCGGCTCCTTACTGGCGGCTATTGGTCGCGACGCTGAGCTTTCCGACAGCGACGTTGAAGCCCTGCAGAAAAGTCGCGACAAGACGCCTGCTGAACCGATGACCTTCGAATGATCCTGCTGGACACCAATGTCATATCCGAGCCGTGGAAACCGGCTCCTCATGAGGCGGTGGTGGCCTGGTTGGACGCCCAAGCCATCGAAACGCTGTTTCTTTCCGCAATAACGGTCGCTGAACTTCGCTTCGGGATCGCTGCTATGCCTACCGGGAAACGGCAAACTATCCTGCGCGACCGTCTTGAGGGCGAAGTGCTGTCTCACTTTTCCGAGCGCGTCCTGCCCTTCGATTTCGCGAGTTCACAGTTTTACTCGGAACTGATGGCTCGCGCACGTGTGTCCGGGAAAGCAATCGGCGCGGCTGTTGGCTACATTGCCGCCACAGCAGCTTCGAACGGCCTCGCAATCGCAACTCGTGACACAAGCCCGTTCGAAGCTGCCGGGCTGGAAGTGATCAATCCCTGGTCCCGATAACGACAGAGTGGATCAAGGTGTCGTAGGTTTGTATCGGTTCAAGACGATAAGCTGGCACCCTATCCTCTCGATCATTATACTGTTTTGAAAAAACGGTATAACACCGAAGTCGAGTTTTTGAAGTCCATCGACCCCATATCGGGCGATGCTCGCCGAGATGGGGCAGCGCTCGCTCGACGCCGCTTGGCTTCGTTATCCAGCACCATGCGAATGGCTCGCTTGTCTTTAAGCCTGCAATGTTGCCCCTCTGTGGAGTGCGCGCCTGAGGACGGACAATGATCACGCCGCTGTCTTGCCAATCGTCCGGATGTGTTGATCCTCGGATTGCGGCGGGTCCAGATAATGAAGCGCCGAATAAAGGCTGCGTTTGTTGTAGATCATCCTTGATGAAGTATGGAAGGTGTTCGTCAGCGGCCGTTTCCCGACAAGACGTTCTGGATGAAGTCGGCGGCCTGAGCGTCACCATCGAACGCGCCTTACTCCCTTCTGTCGCGCCAATCTTATAATTAAATATGCGTTAATGATCATGTGTGAATATTGATAGCGTGAGTGGAACGGCAGCAGTGAAACCTGTGGAGGATTGCGGGTGAGTATTCTTGATCGTGGTGGAAATGCTGTCGCGGTGCTTGCCGCTCTGTCGAATTCTCAAGCCATGATCGAGTTTGACTTGTCGGGCAAGATCCTGACGGCCAACGAAAACTTTTGCAGGGCGCTTGGCTACGAGTTGAGGGAGATCGTCGGAAAACATCACAGCATGTTTGTCGAGCCAGCCTATGCATCCTCGGCAGAATACAAGGCTTTCTGGGCAAAGCTGTCGGCCGGGAAATTCGATCAACAGCAATACAAGCGGATTGGAAAAGGCGGGCGCGAGGTCTGGATCGAGGCCTCCTACAATCCCGTGTTCCGACGTGGAAAGCCAGTCAAAGTCATCAAGATTGCAACAGACATCACGACGCAGAAGCTGAAGTCTGCCGAGGATGCGGGCAAGATCGACGCGTTGTCGCGCGCACAGGCGATCATCGAATTCACGCCCGCGGGCGAAGTGCTGACCGCGAACGACAATTTCCTCGGCGCCCTTGGGTATTCGCTTGCCGAGATCCAGGGCAAGCATCATTCGATGTTCTGTGAGAAAGACTACACAAGGTCGGACGCTTACAAGGAATTCTGGCGCAAGCTTTCAAGTGGCCAGTTCGTCGCCGACGAATTCATGCGTGTCGGCAAGGGTGGCCGGAAGGTTTTCATCCAGGCTTCCTACAACCCGATCTTCGACCTGAACGGCAGGGTGTTCAAGGTCGTGAAGTTTGCGACCGATGTCACGGGGCGCGTCGAGAATGTCGAACAACTTGCCCGTTGCCTGACCAATTTTGCCGACGGGGACCTGTCGCAGACGATCGAAAAGCCCTTCATTCCTTCGCTGGAACGGCTGCGGACCGACTTCAACAGCGCCTCGGAGAAGCTGAAGGGCGCAATGGCGGCGGTGGCTGAAAACGCCAAGGCGATTTCAGCCGGCTCCAAGGAAATTCGCACCGCAGCCGACGATCTGGCAAAGCGCACCGAGCAGCAAGCTGCATCCGTCGAAGAGACGGCGGCGGCCCTCGAGGAGATCACAACGACGGTCAAAGATTCGAGCCGGCGTGCCGAGGAGGCCGGGCGGCTGGTGGCGCGCGCCAGAGACCACGCTGAGCATTCCGGCCAGGTCGTGCGTGACGCGATTGGAGCCATGGACCAGATCGAAACCTCGTCGCGCGAAATTTCCAATATCATCGGTGTCATCGATGAAATTGCCTTCCAGACAAACCTTTTGGCACTCAATGCCGGCGTAGAGGCGGCACGGGCAGGGGAGGCCGGCAAGGGTTTTGCCGTTGTTGCCCAAGAGGTTCGGGAACTGGCTCAGCGGTCCGCGAAAGCTGCCAAAGAGATCAAGAGCTTGATTACGGCCTCCGGTTCCCAGGTCGCAAACGGCGTCGGCCTTGTCACGAATGCCGGATCCGCGCTTCAGGAAATCGCCAGTCAGGTTCACGAAATCAACACCAACGTGGCTGCGATCGTGGAGGCGGCGCGCGAACAATCGACTGCGCTTAGCGAGATCAACCAGGCCATCAACACCGTCGATCAGGGAACGCAGCAGAATGCCGCGATGGTCGAGGAGCAGACCGCGGCCAGCCATGGCCTCGCACGAGAGGCTGCAGCCCTCTTCGAGCTTCTTGGACAGTTCCGTTTTGACGGTACCCCGAGATCGAGGCCTTCGTCCACGCAGGGCGATCGCCACCCTGTTCCACCGACGGCTTTGAAAGTCGTTCGTCGCTCGTCCCCCACATCCACCAAACACGGCTCGGCAGCCGTCGCGCTGACATCTGATTGGGAAGAATTCTGATCATCGCAGGAAATTGGATCGGTATGAAAGCTCCTGGCAAGACGCCTACGAACGTCCCGGTGCGGTATTCGGCCATGAGATAATGCAATTTTACACCCCGTCAGCGGCAAGTTCGTCCGCTTCTACGATCCATGAAGGGTCCCACTCACTCGGCACTGCGAGGAGTAAGGTCACATGTCACTTGCAGAAGACGAGAGGCTGAACCTTCTTTACGAAGCAAGCATTCTCGATACGCCGCCGACGACTGAATTCGACGCTATCGTACGTCTTGCCTGCAGCATGTTCGATATGCCGATGGCGTTGGTTTCGTTTGTCGATGAGCACCGGCAATGGTTCAAGGCCCGGCAGGGCTTTCCTTTGAAAGAGGCGCCGCGCGAGCATTCCTTTTGCGGCTACGTCGTGGAAACAGGTTCTTCGCTCGTCGTTGAAGATGCCAGCAGAGACTCCCGTTTTTGCGGAAACACTTTCGTCAGAGACTATTCCGTCCAGTTCTATGCGGGGGTTCCGCTTTCGGAAGGGGAGACGTGTTACGGCGGCTTTTGTGTCCTCGACACCAAGATCCGCCGCTTCAGCGATCGGGATCTCGAACAACTCCATAGTTTGGCGAGCGTCGTCATGGGCCTTGTCCGGGAGCATCGCCAGCAAAGCCTGCTGAAGGAGCAGCAACGTGAACTGGAGTTGAAGCAGGCGCGGTTTGAACAAACCGAGCGCTCTGCCAAGGTCGGTGGTTTCGAGATGGACCTTGGCACCGGTGCGATCGTCTGGTCTGATCAGATATACCGCACCGTGGGATTGCCGATCGGCAAACGCATGACTTCGGAGGAGGTGATCGGCTGCTATGCTCCCGAAGAACGTGACAGCGTCAGGCGCAGGATCCGCGACGTTCTGAATGGGACAGGCGCCGGTATTGACAGAGAATATCGCATTGTCACGCCAGAAGGCGAGGAACGATGGATTCGCGTCGTGAGCGATATCGAACACCTGCATGGTGAGCCAAGACGTCTGTTCGGCATCGTTCAGGATGTTTCCGAAAAAGTGCGCTATGAGCAACGTCTGCTCCGGGCGGCAAACGCCGATCCCCTTACCGGCCTTGCAAACCGGGCGGCCTACAATGCGCATATGCAGAGACTCGCAGCGGCGGACGCTTCTTCGATCGGTTTGTTGTTGATCGACGTCGATCGTTTGAAGCAAATCAACGACACCCTCGGTCATGCAACCGGTGACCTGCTGTTGAAAGGCGTGGCGTCACGTCTGGACGAGCGCCTCGGGGAGCGTGGAAAGGTATTTCGCCTCGGCGGTGATGAATTCTGCGTTATCCTGGAAGCACCCGCAAACGCGCGGGGCATGCGTTCACTGGCGCGACATCTGATCGAATATATAGGCCGCCCGCTGGAGGTCGGTGGGTCGACGATAAATCCGGTGATAACCTTGGGCGGTGCGATTTCAGAAGATGAAATGGATGCGGCGACACTGTCGCAAAACGCGGACTTTGCGCTCTACCACGCCAAGGAAACACGGCGCGGCAGCTACGTCCACTATCACCCCAGCCTGCGTTCGACGATCGCCCACCGCATTCAGATCGTCCGGGAGGTGGAACAGGCACTCACGGAACATCGGATGGTGCCGCACTATCAACCGCTCGTTGCTTGTGCTGACGGTCAGGTATGGGCGTTTGAAGCGCTTGTGAGAATGCAGCGCCCGGACGGCTCAGTCGTGTCGGCGGCGCAATTTCATGAGGCATTCACGGACTCGAGCGTGTCTCATCACATCACGACGCAAATGCTGGAGCATGTTGCGACCGATATCCGTAACTGGATGGACCGCGGGCTGGATTTCGGGCGGGTCGGGCTGAATGTCAGCGCCTCGGACTTCATGAGGGGCGATCTGGAAATGAGGATTGTTGCCGCGTTTGCGTCGCGAGGCATCCCGCTGGACAAACTGGTACTTGAAGTGACCGAAACTGTGTTCCTGCAGGGCTTGGAAGACACCGTTGCAACAACGCTGCAGCGTTTGCGGAAAAAAGGTCTGGCTGTAGCGCTCGATGACTTTGGGACGGGCTATGCGTCATTGACGCATTTGCGAAGCCTGCCCGTCGATATCATCAAGATCGACAAAAGCTTTATCGACACCATGCTTGACGATGAATCGAGCCTCGCAATCGTTGAACTGGTGCTCAATCTGGCCCAGAAGCTTAAAATGAAGGTCACCGCGGAAGGTGTGGAGACCCACCGGCAGGCAATATGCTTGCTGGAAATGGGCTGTACCACCCTTCAAGGTTATTTGTTCAGCAAGCCGATGGGCCGCGAAGACGTCGGCAGATACCTATCTGCATTGAAACCACATCTCATCGGGAACTCCGAACGGACGCAGGAGGGCCTTTGCCTTCTCGGATAGAAGGTCAACCGTGGCTGTCGCGAGCGCATGCTTAAGTCGACCCGTGCATATCCGGTGGACATGCGGCGAACGCTCCGAGGATGAGAGCAGGTCGCAACGGCTGCTCATTGTCGGCACGACATCTGGGAATGGCGACTTGGGGTAGGGCAGATTGCGCGCTGGAGCAGCCTTACGGTGCGATTTTGACTACGACACGCCCCCTGATTTTGCCCTCCACGATATCCTGAGCGAGGCTCGTAAGCTCGGAGAAGGGCTCGATCCTCGCCAATGTCCCGATCCTTTCTGTTTTCAGGTGTTGGGCCAGGGTCTGCCATGCACGGATCCGTTTGGGCATCGGTGCCATAACGGAATCAATGCCAAGCAGTGCCACGCCGCGCAGGATATGCGGGAGAACCGTTGCCGGCAGGTCTGCGCCTGCCGCAAGGCCGCAGGCAGCAACCGCCCCGCCGTAGACGGTCTGTGAAAGTGCGTTTGCGAGCGTCGTCGAGCCAACGGAATCAACCACGCCGGCCCAGCGCTCCTTTTGTAGAGGGCCGCCCTTTTCTGAAAGCGATGCCCGGTCAACGAAAGCGCTCGCGCCGAGCGATCCGAGATAGTCCCGCGTTTCCGGGCGGCCGGTCGATGCGGTTACTTTGTAACCCTTGTCCGCAAGCAGGCTGATCGCGACCGAGCCGACACCGCCCGCCGCGCCGGTCACGAGAATTTCGCGATCATCCTCGGCGATCGTGCCCCAATCCTCAAGTGCATTGACACAAAGCGCCGCCGTGTAGCCGGCAGTTCCAATTGCCATTGCCTGCGAAAGGCTGAAGGTTTCGGGCAACGCGATCAACCATTCCGCTTTCAGGCGCTGAAATCGCGAATATCCTCCCCATTCCGTTTCAGACAGACCCCAGCCGTTGACAATGACCTTGTCGCCGGGCGCCCATTTGTCCGATCGGGATTCAACCACGATTCCGGCAAGGTCGATACCTCCGACCATGGGAGTACGCCGGGCTATCCGTCCTTTGCCGGTTAGGGCCAGACCATCCTTGTAATTGACGGTCGAATAATGAACCTCGACGAGAACATCATGATCCGGCAGATCGGACAGTGAAAGCTGGCTGAAGCCGGCCTGCGGCTTGCCATCGGCCATGTCGATGACCATTGCCTGGAATGTATCGGACATGCGTCCCCCTTCTTACACTTGAAATCGGCCGTTCGCCTTGTCAGGTCTGCGACGCGGCCTTCATCCTGTCGCGTGCGTCCATCGCGGTTGCGTAGCTGTTGCGAATGTAGGCCAGCAGGTCCGCCAATGCCCTTGTCGCCGTCTCGGTGTCGCGCTTGGCGACGGCCTCCATGATCTGCCGGTGAAAGCCAGCGACCTTGCGGCGCTCGCGAACCCGGAACACGATCATGTTGGTGATGGGGATGAAGGACTCGATCACCGTGTACATCATCAGCTTCAGCGGGCCATTGCAGGTGGAGTCCACCAGCGCGCGATGAAAGCGCACGTCGGATGCACAGAAGTCCTCGTCACTGATCGTCTCGTCGCGCTGGATCTCGATCTCCGCCGCCATTCGCTCCAGATCGACAGCGCCGTGATTTTCGCAGGCGAGCTTGCAGCAGATCGTCTCCGTCTCAAGGCGGGCCGTAATGATCTCGTCGATATCGAAGGCGCCGATGCCGACAAGAAGGGTTGCTGCTGCGGTGATCGCCTTGGAAAGCCCTTCCGGATCCGGGCGCTTGACGAAGTTCCCGCCGAGCGGGCCGCGCCTTGAATGGATGAGGTTTTGCGCTGCCAGACGTTTCAGCGCCTCGCGCACGGTCGGCCGCGATATGCCGAAGCTTCTCGCGAGATCCTCTTCCGTGGGAAGCCGCTCGTCGATCTTCAGGCGGCCATCCATGATCGCGGACTTTATGTTCTCCGCAACCTGCTTGGCGATGCCAGCCCTCACGACCTCATCAAATTTCAACGTCATCGATTGTTGTCCTTGCCTCGATTTCATAGATGCCATGGTCGTTTCGAAAACGCCACTGAAAATTGAATATAGGTTTGACAAATATCGGATAGACGATAACCTGCCCTCGATCCAGATAACCAAGGGGAACGAAATTGGGCGGATCGACTGGTCGGGCGGAGATCGCCCGAGATGCCTGTGCGTCTGTCGGCCGGCATGCAGAATTGCTGCGCCGTCTGAACGGGAGGATCGGTAGTAAGGCCGTTCTCGCTGGCGACGACGTCGGCGACGGCTATCGTGGTGACGCAACCGACGAGCGCGGTGAGCGCCCGATCATTGTTTTCCGGCCCGCCGCTACGGCGGAAGTGTCCGCTATACTTGCAGAATGCAATCGTCTGGGTCAGCCCGTCGTCGTCCAAGGCGGCAGGACGGGCCTTGCTGGCGGGGCGAGGCCTCATGTCGGCGAAGTGTCGCTTTCGCTTGAGCGAATGGTGAACCTGTCGCCGGTGGATGAGAATGCCGCCACCATCATCGCAGAGGCCGGTGTTACGCTTCAGTCGGTACAGGAGGCTGCGGCAGGTTACGGGCTGTTTTTCGGCGTCGATATCGGCGCGCGCGGCACGTCCACGGTTGGCGGTAATGTTGCCACCAATGCGGGCGGTATTCGTGTCCTGCGCTATGGTATGTACCGGTCCCAGGTTCTGGGGCTTGAGGTTGTGCTGGCCGATGGCTCCGTGCTGACCAGCTTGAAGGGATTGCCCAAGGACAATTCAGGCTTCGATCTCAATCAACTCTTCGTCGGAAGCGAAGGTGTGCTTGGCGTGGTCACGCGGGCCTGTTTGCGGCTGCATCCTGAGCCGCGGTCGCAAGCGAATGCCTTTTGCGGATTGCCGTCGTTAGGTGCCGCTATTGCCCTTTTGAAGCATTTACGTTCTGCGCTCGGCCCGTGGCTGTCGGCCTTCGAAGTGATTTTTCCGAGTGTTTATGAGGGGGTTCTGTCGCTGACCGGTGCTCAGCCTCCTGTTGCGGCAGGTGCCGGGATGTACGCCCTTGTGGAGATGCAGGGGCAGGACGAGGCCGGCGATCAGGAGCGTTTTTCCGAAGCGCTTATGGCTTGCTACGAAAGCGGAACCGTGATGGACGTGGCTGTTTCGGGATCGCTGCGCGAGTATCACGCAATCTGGAAACTTCGCGAGGCTGCCAGCGACTTCATCTTCTCGATGGACCACGTCTCCGGCTTCGATGTCAGCCTGCCTTTGTCCAAGGTACAGGCGTTCCTTGATGCTTCCAGCGACGAGATCGCGGCCGCCGATCCGAATGCCGAGATCTATGTTTTCGGCCATCTCGGCGATGGCAATTTGCATTTTCTTGTCCGCACGCATCATCATGAGCGGATCGCCGACATAACTCTTTCTGCCGTGATCCGTGCCGATGGCGCGATTTCCGCCGAGCACGGAATTGGCCTTGAGAAGAAGAAGTGGTTGCCTCTGGCGCGAAGTGCCGCCGAGATGAATGCCATGCGCCGCCTGAAGGCCGCCTTCGACCCCAACAGTATTCTCAATCCCGGCCGGGTCTTCGACATGCCCGCGCCGGGCGTGCCGGAGCGTGCATAGATGCAGAACCTGCCCGCCCGAGCACTGCCCAGTGAAAAAGGCCCGAGCCTTGATGACCGCTATACGGTCGATCATGGAAAAATCCTCGTGTCTGGCACACAGGCGCTCGTGCGTCTTCCGATGATCCAGCGACAGCGCGATCTGGCAAGAGGCCTCAACACTGCCGGTTACGTCTCCGGTTATCGCGGTTCGCCGCTCGCAAGCTTCGACCGCGAGATGGCGCGCGCCAAGACCTATCTCGACCAGAACCATATCCGCTTTCAGCCCGGCCTCAATGAGGACATGGCGGCGACGGCTGTATGGGGAACGCAGCAAACGGCGATGTTCTCTGGCGTCCGCTATGACGGTGTCTTCTCGATGTGGTACGGCAAGGGGCCGGGCGTCGATCGCACCATGGATGTGATCCGGCATGCCAATGCAGTCGGCACCAACCCGAATGGTGGCGTGCTGCTGCTCGTCGGCGACGATCATGGCGCCGTCTCATCGACCTTGCCGCATCAGAGCGAGCACAACCTGATATCGGCCATGGTGCCCTTGCTGTCGCCCGCCGGCATCGCCGAATATATCGACTACGGTTTACTGGGATTTGCGCTTAGCCGCTATTCGGGTGCGTGGATCGGCTTCAAGTGCCAGACAGAGATTGTCGAATGCACGGCAACTGTCGATCTCGATCCGGCTCATCCCGCGATCGTCTATCCGGATGCGCAAGGCAATCTGTCGCTTCGCTGGCCAGACGGGCCGCATGCGATGGAGCGCCGGCTGGAAGACAAGCTTTTTGCGGTCCATAGATTTGCCCGTCACAACGGGCTCGACCGCAGCATCTGGCAGGGGCAGCGCACCAAGGCGCGTCTCGGCATCGTCTCGACCGGCAAGTCCTGGCTCGATCTGATGGGCGCGCTTTCGCGCCTCGGCATAGACGAGCGGCGTGCAGGCGAGCTGGGCATCCGGCTCTACAAGGTGGGCCTTGTCTGGCCAATCGAGCCGGAGGGGATCGTACGGTTTGCCGCCGACGTCGAAACGCTGCTGGTCATCGAAGAAAAGCGTCCGGTCATGGAAGACCAGATCAAAGCTCTGCTCTTCAACATGCCATCCTATGACAGGCCGAGAGTGTTCGGCAAACTCGGGCCGGCGGGCACGCCGCTTCTGTCCGCCGTCGGCGAGATCGATGCGGTGGCCGTCGGGAGGGCCATCCTTGCGGTGCTCGGGCCGCAGGCCGATGATCTCGATAGCCGGTCGCGGGAGATGGAGGCAATTGCTGCAGCCAGCGTGACGGAAAGTCCGGCACTCAGGCGCGATCCGTATTTTTGCTCCGGCTGTCCGCACAGTGTCTCGACCAGACTGCCCGAAGGAAGCCGTGCCTCGACCGGTATCGGATGCCACATGATGGTCATCGGGCTTGAGGATCGGAACACCTCGACCTTTACCCAGATGGGAGGTGAGGGCGGTGCATGGATCGGGCTTTCTCAGTTCACCGATGAAAAGCATATCTTCGTCAATATGGGCGACGGCACCTATTTTCATTCGGGCCTGCTTGCGATCCGTGCAGCGATCGCCGCGAAGGTCAACGCCACATACAAGATCCTCTATAACGATGCGGTCGCCATGACCGGTGGTCAAAAGCACGACGGTGAGGTCTCTGTTCCCGGTATCGTCGGCCAGATGCTGGCCGAAGGGGCTGCAAGAGTGGCCGTCGTCGCCGAGCGGCCGGAGGTCTGGCAGGGCCGCCTGCCACGCAATGTCACGGTCAACCATCGCGACGAACTCGATCAGGTGCAGCGTGAACTGCGCGAGATCAACGGGGTGACGGTGCTGGTCTACGATCAGGTCTGTGCGGCAGAGAAGCGCCGGCGTCGCAAGCGCGGGGCGCTGGCGGTCTCGGACAAGCGAGCCTTCATCAACGAACTGGTCTGCGAAGGATGCGGCGATTGCTCGGCCGTTTCCAACTGCATCTCGATCGAGCCGCAGGAAACGGAGTTTGGCCGTAAGCGCAAGATCAACCAGTCGAGTTGCAATACCGACCTTTCCTGCATCAAGGGCTTCTGTCCGAGCTTCGTGACAGTGGAGGGCGGAAAGATCAGAAAGCCGGCTGCGAAAGCTCAGCAAGCGACATTCGATGATATGCCGCTACCTGTTCTGACGGATATCGGAGTGCAGCCGTATAACATGCTGTTGGCCGGTATCGGCGGGACGGGGGTGATTACCGTCAGCGCTGTCCTCTCCATGGCGGCGCATCTCGATGGCCTTTTTGTGCAGACGCTGGATCAGACGGGGCTTGCGCAGAAGAACGGGGCTGTCATTTCGCATCTTCGCGTGGCGCGGATGGCTGGTGCTTTGTCGTCGGTCCGGATCGGCGTTGGCGAAAGCGATCTTGTGCTCGGCTTCGACGTCGTGGTGTCGGCCGGTCGCAATGCGCTATCGACCTTTGGAGTTGGCCGCACGCGCGCCGTTCTCGACAATCACTTCGCGCCGACGGCTTCTTTCGTCCAGAACACGGCGATCGATTTCCAGCAGGAAGCGACGCTGAAAACGCTACGCCGCGCAGCCGGCGAGGATGCTGTTCACCTCGTCTCGGCGACCAAGCTTGGCGCGGCGCTGATGGGCGATGCGATTGCAGCCAACATGTTCCTGCTTGGTCATGCTTGGCAGCGCGGCCTGGTGCCGATCAGCCTTGCCTCCATCGATCAGGCGATTGCCCTCAATGGAACCGGCGTTACGATGAACCGTGCCGCCTTCGGCTGGGGCCGTCGCTCGGCGGTCTCCCCCGATATCGTCGCCAGCGCCGCCGGAGCTGATCTAGCCGAGGTCAAGCCCGTCGAGACACTCGACACGATCGTTAAGAGCCGTGAGGCTTTTCTCGCCGCGTATCAGAGCACCGCCTATGCGCGCCGGTACCGGGCACTGGTCGATGCTGCGCGGCAGGTCGAAAACAGGCTCATGGCCGGCGAGGAGTTTGCAATGGCCGTCGCCAAAAACGCCTTCAGGCTGATGGCCTACAAGGACGAATACGAGGTGGCGCGTCTGCACCGCGACCGGAGCTTCAAGGCTGCGATCGAAGCGCAGTTCGAAGGCGACTTCAGCATCAAGCATCATCTGGCGCCACCAATCCTGTCAAGGCGGATCGACAAACGCACCGGAAACCCCGCGAAGATCGCCATCCCCCAGAAAATGATCGGACCGGCCTTCGCGCTTCTGGAAAAGCTGCGCTTCCTGCGCGGCACGGCGCTCGATCCCTTCGGCTATACCGAAGAGCGCCGGATGGAGCGGCGTCTGATCGCTGATTATCAGGCGATGATCGAGGGTCTCACGAGACAGCTTTCCCTCGAAACGCACGGCCATGCCGTAGCACTTGCCCGGCTGCCGGAAGAGATCAAGGGGTTCGGCCCCGTCAAGATGGCGTCGATCGGGCGCTTCGAAAAGAAGATGGCTGCCTTGCTTGCAGCGCCGGCAAATGACGAGAAACGAACAACGACGCCGGACCAGGACGCGGCTAAGAGGAAAAGCATATGAGCACTTCCGAGACCTTCGAGACGATCCTTTACGAGAAGGACGGCCAGGATAAATTCGCGACGATCACCATCAATCGTCCGGAAAAGCTCAATGCGATGAACAAGACGACGGTGCGCGAAATCGACCGCGCCGTCGCCATGGCTGTCGCCGACAAGGAGGTCAACGCGCTCATCATCACGGGGGCGGGCCGCGCATTCTCGTCCGGCTATGATCTTCAGGGTGCCGATTACGATGTCGATATCGAGGACTGGCATGCGGATATGTCGGAGAACGCCCAGGCGCTCCTCAACATCTGGAAGGCACCGATCCCGGTCATCGCTTCCGTGAACGGTTATGCGCTTGCGGGTGCGCTTGAGCTGATGATGGCCTGCGATCTGGCCATTGCCGGCGACAATGCGAAGTTTGGTGAGCCGGAGGTGCGGCACAATTCCGGCCCGCCGGCACTGTTCATGCCCTGGCTCTTGGCCACCCGTGACGTGCGCTGGCTGATGTATACAGGTGATGTGGTCGATGCCGAGGAAGCCTTGCGCATGCACCTCATCAACAAGATCGTGCCCGCGGATCAACTGAGGGAAAAGACTGAGAACCTGGCACGCAAGCTGGCCCGCATGCCCGTGCCGGCAATCAAGTTCGCCAAGTCCTCCATCAACAACCAGCAGATGGCCGCTGGCCTGATGACATCCTTCGAATTCAACGTCCACGCCATCGCCGCCCTGCATGTCAGTCGCGACGGGCAGGCGTGGATGCGCAATCTGCAGAAGATGTCGCTGAAGGAATATCTCGAGTTCCGCGATGCCCCGTTCAAGGGGCTAGACTGACCCCGTTTTACGATATCGGCCCGGCGGCACTCATTCAGTACTACCGCCACTGCCGATCAAGGAAGGAGGCTCCAGGATGCAGACGACCACAGCGCCGGATGAGGTGCAGGACAGCATACCGGTCATCGATATCGCACCATTCGTCGCAGGCGCGGAAGCGGGCGGGAAGGTCGTCACTGCCATCGAGGATGCCTGTCGCCGAACCGGCTTCTTCCTCGTTACGGGGCACGGCGTCAGCCCTGAAGTGACAACCCGTCTCTATAACCTCGCTCGCGATTTCTTCGATGAGCCGCAGGAGTGGAAGATCGGGCAGGGAAGGGGGACCTCGATAGAGGGTGGTGTTGCCTTCTCGCCGCTCGCCGACGAGGCGCTTGCAGCGACGCTCGGCATCAAGACCCCGGGCGATTACAAGGAAAGCCTGAACTTTGGCCCGCGCCTGCCCGGCGATCTATGGCCAACCAGGCCGGAAGGGCTGGAACAGGCCTTTGCCGACTATTTCACAGAGATGGAAAAGCTTGCAGGCCATTTACGCCGGGCATTCTGCGAAGCGATGGGCCTCGCCCCGGACTATTTCGAGCCGGCGTTTGAAAACCACCTCTCGGCGCTACGGGTGATCAATTATCCGGAGCAGAAGGAGAGCCCGCTTCCCGGGCAACTCCGCGCCGGCGTTCACACCGATTACGGCTTCATGACTATCCTGCGTTCGGAAGCTTCTCCGGGCGGACTGCAGGTGAAAAACCGGGCCGGTGACTGGCTGGATGCGCCGAATGTCGAGGGCGCCTACGTCATCAATATCGGCGATGCCTTCATGCGCTGGTCCAACGATGAATGGCTGTCCACGCCGCACAGGGTCGCCAATCCGCCTGGTGCTTTCAAGGGGACGACGCGTCGCCAGTCCATCCCGTTCTTCCTCAACCCGTCCAGGGACACCGTGATTGAATGCCTCGCGCCTTTTGCAGCAAAGGGCGCCGCCAAATACGAGCCGATCACCTACGGAGACTACATTTTACTGAAGACCAGCCAGGCCTTCGGCAAAACCTGACGGCAAGAAGCGGAATACCGCCTGCCCGCAATGCATGATCAAGTCAGAACCAGTTTGAGGGAACGTCAATGATGAAGATGAACAGGCGGCAGGTTCTTGCCGGAATGGGTGGAGTAACAGCGGCGGCCATGGTTGGCCTGCCGGCATGGGCGCAATCCAAGACACTTGTCGTGCCGACGCTCGGCGGCGCATGGGAACAGTTCTGGCGCCAGACGCTGGCACCGGCCTTCACTGAAAAAAGCGGCGCGCAGGTGACGCTGGATGCGGGCAACGGGCGTGTCTGGAGCGCCAACCTGCGGGCGGCAGGGCCGCAGAAGCCGCCATATTCGATCCTGATGACCAATGAGGCGTTCGCATCGAGCCTGCGCAAGGAAGGCTTCTTCGAAAAGCTCGATCTGGCGAAATTGCCAAACTATGCCGACCTCTATCCGCTTGCCAAGAAGACCGACGGCTGGGGTGCCGTGGCCATGGTGTCGCCGATCGGCCTCGCCTATCGCACGGACATGGTCCAGACGCCGCCGAAAGGCTGGAAGGACCTCTGGGACAACCCGGAGTTCAAGGGGCGCATTGGCCTCTACAATTTTGCCAATACGGCCGGCAAGATGGAACTGATGCTGGCATCCAAGATCTTCGGCAAGGATCAATACGATATCGATGCCGGCTTCAAGGCGCTGGAAAAGCTTGGCCCAGTCATCCAGGCCGATTTCAACCTTTCCACCGGCATCGCATCCGGCGAATTCGTCGTCGCTCCCTTCGATTTCGGCGAGGTGGCGCGTCTGCGCAGCCAGGGCCTTCCGATTGACGTCATCGTCCCGGAAGAGGGGCTTTTGATGTTCGATCAGACCCTCAACATTCTTGCAAACGGCCCCGAGAAGGATCTGGCCTACCAATATGCCAACTTCCTTCTGTCCCCTGAAGGCCAGGTGCCGCTGATGAAGCAGTTCTTCGTCTCGCCAACCAATGCCAAGGTTGTCGTCCCTGACGATCTGAAGAAGGACGTGCCGATTTCCGGCGAAGTGATGGAGAAGATCCTCACCTGGGACTGGGACTTCATGAACGAGAAGCAGGCAGGCTTTGCCGAGACCTGGGCCAAGATCATGAAATGATCTCTGCCTTCTCTATGAGGTAGCAACAACCGGATCGCCTTGCTGGGGCGGTCCGGCATTCTCCCCTGACGCAGTGAGATTTGCGGATACGCCGCACAGACAATCTGGAAGATCGATCATGACCGAGGTGAGCATCGAAGGGCTGACCAAGCATTATGGCGCCTCGCGCGCCGTCAACGGCATTTCCGTCAAGATAGAGCAGGGCGAGTTCATCTCGCTGCTCGGGCCATCGGGATGCGGCAAGACGACAACGCTGAAGATGATTGCCGGTTTCGAGGACGTCACATTCGGCGCCATTCGCTTCGACGGGCAGGATGTCTCGCATGTGCCGGCGGAAAAGCGCGATATCGGCATGGTGTTCCAGAACTATGCGCTCTTCCCGCATATGACCGTGGCGCAGAACCTCGCCTTCGGGCTGGAAATGCGCAGGATTTCGCGGCCAGAAATCACGATCCGCACCGCCAGGGTTCTGGATATGGTGCAGCTATCCGGATATGCCGACCGCTATCCGCGCCAATTGTCCGGCGGGCAGCAGCAGCGCGTGGCGCTTGCTCGCGCGCTGGTCATCGAACCGCGTATCCTGTTGCTTGATGAGCCGCTTGCCAATCTCGATGCCAAGCTTCGTGACGAAATGCGTGTCTTCATACGCGACCTGCAGAAGCGCGTGGGCATTACCACGGTCTATGTGACCCACGATCAGGCCGAAGCAATGACGATGTCGGACAGGATCGTCGTGATGTTCGGCGGGCAGATTGCGCAGTATGGCGCCCCGTCTGATGTTTATGATCGCCCGGCAAGCCTGGAAGTCGCGCAGTTCGTCGGGCAGGTGAATACGTTGCCCGGTCGCCTGAAGGGCCGGAACGATGACGGAACGTCGGTCGTGGAAACCGTGCTTGGAACGGCGAAGGTCAAAGGTACCCTGCCGTCAAGCGACGGCTCCATCCCCGTCTTGCTGCGGCCGGAGGCCATCGAACTTGCGGCCGCGGGGGATGAGGGCGCGGGTATTATCGCAACTGTTTTGCAGAGCTATTATTCCGGCAGTCTGATCGACTATCGGCTGGTGCTCGAAAGCGGCGAAACGCTGAACGTCCAGACCTTTCCGCGAAGCCGCTTCCAGCCGGGTGATCGCGTGAGGGTGAAGGTCGACAGCGAGCGTTTCTGGGTGGCGGGAACGATCGCATGACAGGCCGCGCCAGATCCACCTATCCGCTTCTCCTCATCGCGCCCTCGGCATTGCTCCTCGGGCTGTTTCTTGTTCTGCCCTATCTCAATATTGTGGTGATGAGCCTGCGCAACCCGGCCAACGGCTCGCCCTATGCGCCCGGATTTACGATCGGCAATTACCTGAGGCTGGCGACCGATACGTTCTACATGCAGCAGGTGGCAAACACGCTCTTGATCGGTCTGGTCACGACTCTTGTTTGCCTCATTCTCGGTTTTCCGGTTGCCTGGCAGCTGTCGCGCGAGAAGATGCGGTTTCGCGGCCTTGCCTATGGGCTGGTGCTGTCGCCGCTTCTCGTCGGCATTGTCATCCGCAGTTATGGGTGGACGATTCTTCTTGGGAATAACGGCATCATCAACAAGACGCTGATGAATTTGGGTTTGATCGATCGTCCGATCGGGCTGATGTACAACGCCCTCGGTATCGTCATTGCGCTCGTCCACGTCTTCCTGCCCTTCATGATCCTGCCGTTGATGAGCGCGCTGCAGGGGATCGATCCGTCGTTGAAGTCGGCCGCACGCTCGCTTGGTGCGGGAAAGCTGACGGTCTTCAGGCGCGTAATCCTGCCGCTGGCCATGCCGGGTATCCAGGCAGGCTGCATTTTGGTGTTCGTGCTTTCATTAAGCGCCTACGTGACCCCCGCCCTGATCGGTGGCCTGAGGGTGAAGACGATGGCAGTCAGCGTCGTTGACGCGCTGATCGACACATTCCAGTGGCCGTTCGGCTCCGCCATGGCACTGATGCTTTCCCTCACCGGAGCGGTGGTCGTCGTGATCTTCGCGCGGCTTACCCGGATGAAATGGAAGATGAGCTGATGTCCAAGCATATGTTGAATGGCTATTGCCTCATCATCTATGGCTTTCTGCTGCTCCCCATTCTCGTGGTCGTCGGTGCCTCCTTCAACGCGGGGGCATTTTTGACCTTTCCGCCGCAGGGCCTCTCATTTCGGTGGTATGTCGTCTTCTTCCATAACGATGTCTTCTGGCGTGCCATCCGAACCTCGCTTTGGGTCGCGGCCGTCTCGACCCTGATTTCCGGTATCATCGGTACGATGGCTGCAATGTTCTACGTGCAGCATGCGGGGCGATGGAAGGAGAGTGTCCGGCTTGCGATGCTTTTGCCGCTGCTCTTGCCGGAAGTTCTGACAGCGATCTCGCTTCTGTTCTTTGTCTATGCGATCGGCATCGGCACGACGACGATGGCTGGCATGCTGATCGGGCATGTGCTCATGACGCTGCCCTTCGTCTTCATCAACGTGTCTGCGGCCATGGAAGCCTATGAACCGTCGTGGAGCCTTGCCGCCCGCAGTCTTGGTGCCGGACCGTTCACACGCTTCAGACGCATCATGCTGCCGTTGATCAAGCCCGGCGTCATCGGCGGCTGCCTGTTCGCGTTCATCATCTCGTTCGACCTCTTCACTATATCGTTCATGTTGAAGAATGTCGGAACGGCCACGCTTCCGATCCAGATCTACGATTATCTCAGAACGAACTTCACCCCTGAGGCAGCGGCAGTATCGACCTTGTCCATAGTGATGACGGTTGTCGTGGTCGTGGTCTCCGAAAAACTGTTCGGCCTGCGGATACACCGTTTTTGAACGGTCTTTCGGTCATGCGAAATGGCATTGACGCAGGGCCGACGTTATCTGGAATGAGAATGTTCGCCCATGCTTCGTCCGCATTGGCAATTGCAGGCACAGGCCACGACCAGATGAGTTCCTTGCGCGGACCTCGGCAGTCACCGGTCACACCGTCATCGTGGCGCTGATTATGTCAACCGCACGCGTCCTATCGCGACGGAGCCGATTTCAATTTCTGCCTAGCGTAGCTTCTCAACGGCGACGGCGAGACACGTCTTGAACGCGGCAAGGTCCGTATAGAGCGCATCCGGCGCCGCGTCTCCGATGATGAGGACGCCACCGCGCCGCTCAATCCCGGCATGCAGCATGAGATTGTCGGCCAGGCCAAAATCCTCGACCGCAATCCCGTTCGGGTCTCGCAGTCGACCTTCAGCATCATACGCGACGGCCCCGCCGTAGAGATCGCTCACTCGTCCGCCGTGATCGCGGGCCACATTCGTGTAGGCGAATACAGGCTTGCCGCTTGCGCACATAAAGCCGAGTTCGAAGGCCGTCCCCGTATCGGCGGCGATGCCACGAAAAGGCGTCAGATTGGCGATGATCGCGTCAGCCTCGATCATCATCTTCTCGTCCACCGCGTTTATCGCCGCGGCCCGCTCGCGCTTCGAGTTCGTGTGGGGGATTTCCAGATCACCTGGGGAAAGCGGGAGAAGTCCCGCCTCACGGGCAAGTGCTGCTTTCCGGTCGAGCATTTCACGGGCGTTGGGAAGGAAGACCTCGGGACCGGCCAGATAAACTTTTCTTGTCATAAACTGCACCTAAACGGAATGGGCTCGACAACCAAAATACCTTCCTCGCTGTACAGCGAAGAAGGATCACAATCCAGTGGGTGAAAACGCCCACCGAGCAAGGCCGCGCATTAGCGTGCATTCAGATCGCGCAACGGCGCCGCGGTCCCATGATGCGGAGTAGACAGCGCGTTCGTGACGTTAAGATTGCGCTGACGTCTTCAGGTCAACGCGTTGTGAAACTGAACACCTCTGGCGCCTTGCAGCGGTTCAGGGCATCCTATGAGGGCTGAGAATTGTGTTTATGGCAGTTGGAGGAATGCCGATGCGCTGCTTTACCGTGCTTGGACCCTCGCAGACCGGAAAATCAACAGTCGTGGAAAAGCTCGGCTCCCTGGAGGGGGCGCCGAGAAAATCCAGGTCCCCTTATGGATTGAACCTCACAGAATTCACCTTTGGAAACGAGGCGTGGTGTGCGCTGGATGCGCCAGGACCGAACGAAGCGCTGGCTCATGCACAGCACGCGCTTCTTGCCAGCGATGCCTGCATCCTGTGCGTTTCGTCGGCCGCCGAGGAGGCTGTGCTCGCCGCGCCCTATCTGCGGATAGTCGAAGCCTCGGGGACGCCGTGCATCCTCTTCGTCAACCGAATGGACGAACCGAGAGGGCGGCTGAGGGACGTGATCGCCGCGCTTCAAGACTACGCCAACCACACGCTTCTGCTTCGCCAGATCCCGATCCGCGAGGGGGACAGGATCGTAGGCAGTTGCGATCTGATTTCGGAACGGGCGTGGCGCTACCGGGAAGGGCAGACTTCGGCGCTGATCGCAATCCCCGAAAGCGCCGCCGACCGCGAGCACGAAGCGCGCAGCGAACTCCTGGAACACCTGTCCGAATTCGATGACTGGCTTCTCGAGGAACTGATCGAAGATCGCGAGCCGCCCAGCGACGCGCTCTATGCCATTTCGTCGCGGGTTCTCAGGGAAAACAGGATTATTCCAGTCCTGATCGGTGCCGCAAGTCACGGCAACGGCATGATGAGGCTGATGAAGGCGCTGCGCCACGAGGCGCCGCCGGTAGGAGTTCTTCGACAGCGCCTGGCCCGTGCGGGCAATGTCGATGAAAACAAGCTGACCGCCGTGAGCTTCCATGCTTATCATCGCCAGAATATCGGCAAGACGGTGCTGGTGCGTGCGTTTGGTGAGGGACTGCGGCAAGGCGCATTACTAGGTGGCTCCAGCCTCGGCGCCGTGCAGGATCCCGCAAACGGACGGTCGAACTCGGCGATCGTGCCTGCATCGGGGGATGTCTTCGCAACGGTCAAGTCCGACCACTTGCCCGTCCCGTCGCTGTTGACATCAGACGCGACGGTCGCCCCACCCGAATGGACCGAGCCACCTACGCCGATGCTTGAACGGATCCTGGTCCCGGGCAGCGAACGCGATGAAAACAAGCTCTCCGAAACGCTGGCAAAACTCTCCGAGACGGATCGCGGTCTTGTCGTTTTGCAGGAGGAAGGCACTGGCGCCCAGCTCGTCCGCGCCCAGGGCCCGGTCCATCTGCGCGATCTCTGCCGAACCCTGTCGGACGTCTTCCACATCGACGTAACCGATCGAACGCCCAGCCCGATCTACCGCGAGACGATCGCAAAGCCGTCCGAGGTTCACTACCGGCATCGCAAACAGACCGGCGGTGCCGGGCAATTCGCGGATGTGAAGCTGAGCATTCGCCCCAACGAGCGCGGCCGGGGCTTCACCTTCAGCGAAACCGTCAAGGGTGGCGTCGTTCCGCGCAACTACATCCCTGCCGTCGAAGCAGGCGCGCGCGAAGCGATGGAGAAAGGGCCGCTCGGCTTCCAGGTCATCGACGTCGGCGTAACGCTGTTCGATGGTCAGCACCATGCCGTCGACAGTTCGGAACACGCCTTCAGGACTGCATCGAAAATGGGAGTGCGACAGGCGCTTGCGGAAGCGTCGGCCGTTTTGATGCAACCAGTGTTTCGCATTGAAATTCGCATTCCGTCGACCTATTCCGGCAGCCTTGTCCAGATCGTTTCCACTCTCAAGGGTCAGGTTCTCGGCTTCGACCGGGATGAAACCGCCAAGGGATGGGACATCTTCCGGGCACTTATTCCGGGCGGCGCACTTGACGATCTGGCGCGCGCGCTGCGCTCGGCGACGCAGGGCATCGGTTACTTTTCCAAGACCTTCGATCACTTCGAGGAGCTATACGGCAAGGAAGCGGACGCCATCGTGAGGGCACACGAGGAACCAGGCGTCGCACACTGAAACGTTCGCGCCACTTCATGCTCGTTCGCAGAATGGGGCTCATGTCGTTTGGCGGTTACCGGGTTCTTCCTCACTTTGTGTGGAGCGGTGGCAGCATTCGTGCCCTCAGCAGTTCGGGACCTGCCCGACCGTACATTGCGCGCTTGAGGGTCTTGAGGCGGTTGATCTGGCCTTCGGCCTGCCCGTTGCTCCAGGGCACCTCGATGGTGTTGCTGACGGCGCCGATGTCGCCTCAACTCGTAGATTTCGCGGAAGCAGCGACTCGCTTCTTCAGATCGCTGGTTCGAGGCCTCTCAAGAGCGAACATCTGACCTTACGGCAGCTGAGAGCCGGACACGGCGACGTAGAGCGAATAGAGCGAGCGCGTTGCCGCGATGAACAGCCGATTGCGTTTGGGTCCGCCGAAGGTGAGGTTCGCAACGGTTTGCGGTACACGGATCTTGCCGATCAGTCTGCCCGTCGGGTCGAAGCAATGCACGCCATCGCCGGCGCTCGACCAGAGGTTACCGTTCGCGTCTGTACGGATGCCGTCGGGAATGCCTGTGTCGACGAGACAGAAGACGCGGCCGTTTGCGAGCCGTCTGCCGTCCTCCACGTAAAACGCCCGGATGTGGCGTGGCAGGCTTTCGTCATGGCTTGCTGCCGAATCCGCAACGTAGAGGATCGTTTCGTCTGGCGAGAAGGCAAGGCCGTTCGGCTGGATGAAATCCGTGGCGACAGCCGCAAGTTCCCCGGTCGTGGGATCGAGCCGGTAGACGTTGCGGCTCGCCTGCTCCGGCTCGGCCTGATAGCCTTCGTAATCCGACATGATGCCGTAGGTGGGATCGGTGAACCAGATGGTGCCGTCCGATTTCACCACCACGTCGTTCGGCGAATTGAGCGGCGCACCCTCAAAACGGTCGGCGAGCACGGTGATCGATCCATCGATCTCGGTGCGCGTGACGCGGCGTCCGCCATGCTCGCAGGAGATGAGCCGGCCCTGCCGGTCGCGCGTGTGGCCGTTTGCGAAGTTGGAGGGTTGCCGATAGACGGAGACGCCGCCTTCGGGCGTCCATCGCAGCACCCGCTGGTTTGGAATGTCGCTCCAGAGTAGCTGGTTGGCGTCGTTGAACCAGACGGGACCCTCCGCCCAGCGGCAGCCGGAATAGAGTTCGTCAAGGCCGGCGCTCGTCACGATCAACTGCCGGAAGCGCGGATCATGGATTTCGTAGATGCTGGCCTCGGCCATTGCGGTCTTCCCTTTATCGCATGCCGGCCCGACGGCCGCCGGCGAGCATGATGACGCTGATGATGATGAGACCGGTCATGATGAGGCGGACCCCCGCACCGACCCCGTAGGTGTTAAGCATGGAAACAACAAGGAACATGAAGAGCGATGCGCCCCAGATGCCCGGCACGTTGGAATCGCCGCCGGCGACCGCCGTGCCGCCGATCACGACGACGGCGATCGACATCAAGAGATATTCCGAGCCCATGTTGAGCGCCGCGCCGCCGGAGAAGCACGCGAGCAGATAGCCCGCGACCGATGCGAGCACGGCGCAGAAGAGATAGGTGACGAAGCGCGTCCCATCGACCGGTATCCCGGCCATGCGCGCGGCCGGCATGCTCTGGCCGATCGCTGAAATCCAGCGTCCATAAATCGTCTTCTCGAGCAGGAACCAGGCAAAGAGCGAGACCAGGAGAGCAACGATCGCGACGTTGGGTACGCCGAGCGTGTTCGACGTGGTGAATTCCGCCAGCACGCTCGGAGGCTTGATGCGCAAGCCCCGGTTCGTCCAGATCGCGGCGGACTGCACGATGAAGCTCGTCGAAAGTGTCGCGATGATTGGCGGAATGCGCAGCGCCTTGATGAGCGCATAGTTGCAGAGGCCGACGACGAGGCCGACGACGACGGCGACGAGAAGCCCGGGCAGGATCATGCCGTTTTCAACATTCATCAGCTTCAGCGCCACGGTGCCGGCAAGCGTCATTGTAGCCGGAACCGAGAGGTCGATATTGCCGGGGCCGAGCGTGATGACGAACATCTGTCCGATGCCGACGATGACGGAGAAGGCGGCGAAGGTGAGTGCTGCCTGCGACAGACCAAGTGTGCTGGCGCCGAGCGTCACCATGATCGTCAGGAACCAGACGATGAAAGCGGCAAGCCACGACCAGATCCAGGGCTTGGCGAACAGGCGGAGCAGCGGGGTCATCGGCGCTTCTCCTGCTTCTCCAGGCGGTTCAGCATCAGGCGGAGCGCCAGCACGATAATCAGGATCGCGCCCTGAGCCCCGATCTGCCAGTCGGGCGAAATGCGTAGGAAGGACAGGAACGAGCCGGCAAGTGTCAGCGTCAGCGCGCCGATGACGGCGCCGATCGGCGAGACGCGGCCACCGATGAACTCGCCGCCGCCAAGGATCACGCCGGCAATCGACAAAAGCGTATAACGCAGCGCGATATTGGCATCGGCCGAAGTGGTCAGGCCGACGAGGGCGATGCCGGCGAGCACAGCAAAGAGTCCGGCAAGACCATAGGCGCCAGCGCGCGCCGCCACGATCGACCAGCCGGCGCGCTCGACCGATCGCTGATTGCCGCCGATGCCGCGGATCAGGACGCCGAGCGAGGAGCGAATGACGAGAAGATGGGCGACGGCGGCGATGGCGATGCTCGCGACGATCGCCATCGGCGCCAGAGGCGGCCTGACGGTCATCAGCCAGCGCACCCAGTCCGGCGCCTGCCCGCCAGGTGCCGGCAGCAGCAGCACGGCGAGGCCGCCCCAGACGAAACTCATGCCGAGTGTCACGACGATGGACGGCAGGTTGCGCAAATGGATAACGACGCCGAGCGCGGCATAGGTTGCGATTGCGCCGGCAAGGATCAGGACGCCGATCACCGGGGCATCGCGCAGAAAGGTTGCCGTTACGCAGGCGACGAAGCTGACGAAGGCGCCCATGGAGAGATCGAGATCGTTCACCGCCATGACAAGCATCTGGGCGATCGTGGCGAGCGCGATGGGTACGGCCAGGTTGAACAGCAGGTTGAGCCCGACATAGCTCACGGCGCGCGGCTGCATCCAGAAAACGGCGGCGAGCAGCAGCGTCAGCGACAAGGCGGGAATGGCAAGACGCATGGCGTCGGACGAGAGCCGGGACGTCATGCGGCGACCCCTTCGAAGGAGGCCGCGATGATATTCGTCTCGTTGACGGTATCGCCGGCGAGTTCGGCCTTGATGCGGCCTTCGCGGAAGACATAAACGCGGTCGCAGAGGCGGATCTCGTCCATTTCGGTCGAATACCAGATGAAGGTGCGGCCGCGCGCGGCTTCCTCACGGATGATGGCGTAGACTTCCTGCTTCGTCCCGACGTCGACGCCGCGCATCGGATCGTCCATCAGGACAACGGGCGCGCGTGTCGCGAGTGCGCGTGCAAAGAGCACCTTCTGCTGGTTGCCGCCGGAAAGCGACAATATGCGGTTTGCCATATCAGGCGTGCGGATCTCGATCCGCCGCTTCCAGTCGGCGCCTTTCCTCTCCTCTTCAGCTGCGAGGATGAGGCCGCGCCGCGACAGGTCACCGAGCGAGGCGATGGAAAAATTGCGCAGGATGCTCCACAGTTCGAAAACGCCGTTGAGGCGGCGGTCGCCGGCGACGAAGGTGACGAGCGGATCGCGCTCGGGAAGCCATTGGCCGGATCGGGCGGCATGGAGAGCGAGCAACAGCTCGGTCTGCCCGTGGCCAGCCAGTCCCGCCAGTCCGATGATCTCGCCCTGACGCGCCGCAAAGGCAAGGCCCGCCGCCTGATGGGACAGAATGACCGGTGCAGTGGATTGTTCGCGCGCCGAGCGCTGGCCGGCCTCCTCCTTCGCAACGGTGCCCATGGCTTCCACCAGGCCGTGGTGATCGAACCCGTTCGCCGGACGTTCGGTGACGACGCGGCCGTCCTTCATGACAACGATGCGGTCGGAGGTTTCGAGGATCTCGTGCAGAATGTGCGAGATGAAGATGACAGAGCCGCCGCCAGCGACGAAGCGGCGGACATGACCGAGCATCTGGCGTGCAAGGCTTGCATCGAGCGACGAGGTCGGTTCGTCGAGGATCACCAGCCGCGGCGCAATGCCGGCGTCGGAAAACGCCATGGCGATCTCCACCATCTGCCGTTCGGCGATCGAAAGATCTCCGACGACCCGGCCGCTGGCGATACCGTGGCCGGGAAAGACCATGTCGAGGCTCTTCTCGATAATTTTCGCGGCACGCTTGCGCCAGCCGAAGCCGCCGAGATCGCGGTGCATGATGCGCGTATTCTCGATGATGGAGAGGTTGGGGCAGAGCGAAAGTTCCTGGAAGACGCAGCGCACGCCGCGAGCGCGCGCCGCGTTGATGCCGTAACGTTCCAGCCGCTCGCCGTCGCTCGCAATGCTTCCCTCGTGGGGCGTGAGACCGCCGTTGATAACGCTGACGATCGTGGATTTGCCGGCGCCATTATGGCCGACAAGCCCGACGCATTCGCCCGGCATGACGCGAAGCGTCACGCCGTCGAGCGCCCTGACCGCACCGAAGCTCACCTTCGCGCCATCGACGGCGATCACCGCCTGCAAAACCTCATTCATGCTGCCTGCCACATCTGCTTTGCAAAGGATGGCGCGCAGCCATTTGCGGCCGCGCGCCAGTCACCGGGAAATTTACTTTGCCGACTCGATGACCTTGATAGCGTCGGCCTGCGTGTATTCCACGTTGGCGACGCCGCCGGCCTGGGTGTTGGCGAGGTTTGTTTCGAGATTGTCCTGGTCGATGCGCAGGAAGGGCACGACGAGGTCCTTCTTGACTTGTTTGCCGTCGAGGATCTGCTGGGCGACCCAGAAGGCGAGCGTAGAGACACCGGGCGCAATGGACACGGACATGGTCTCATAGCCCTTCGCGTCCTTCTGCTCCTTCCACCATTTCAGTTCGTCTTCGCGGTTGCCCATAATGATGACCGGCATCTTCCGATTGGTCGCGGCAATCGCCTGCGCGGCGCCGTAACCGTCGCCGCCCTGGGTCACGACCCCGACAATGTCGGGCAAGCTCGGAAGAATGCCGGCAACAGCCTTCTGCGCCACGTCCTGCGCCCAGTCGCCGTGAACGGAGCCGACAATCTTGAACTGCGGGAACTGCTTGACGCCCTCGTGGATGCCGGCCGAGATCTCATCATCGACGAAGACGCCGGCAAGACCCCGGATCTCGAGCAGGTTGCCGCCCTGGGGGAGCTTTTTGGAGAGGTACTCCACCTCGCTGCGGCCCATTTCCTTGAAGTTGACCGCGATGCGCCAGGCGCAGGGTTCGGTCACGATGCCGTCGAAGGAGACGACGGTGATACCTGCGTCGCAGGCTTCCTTGACCGCGCCGTTCAATGCTGTCGGCGAAGCGGCATTCAGCACGATCGCGTCATAGCCCTGCAGGATCATGTTCTGGATCTGTGCGGCCTGTTCTGTCGCCTGGTTCTCAGCGGTCGTGAACGGGTCGGCTGCCGCGACGACGCCTGATTTCACGGCTTCGCCCGTCACCTTGCCCCAGCTCGTCAGCATGGCCTGGCGCCACGAATTGCCGGCATAGTTGTTGGAAAGGGCGATTTTCTTGGCCGAAGTATCGGCAAAAGCGGAAACGGGCATCGCGCCGCAAGCAATAGCGGCCGACGCCAGAAGCATCTTACGGATTGTCATGTCTTCCTCCCTCATGATCGCCGGTTGGCGGATCGCTTCACTCCTGCCTGTCCCACTTGGGGTCGAGTGAAAATTGTTCTTGCACTGAGCTTCCTCCTCTCAGTAAGGGCAGGATGCGGGAGATCTCGGGGCCTGTACAGGGGCAAGGCGGCAAGTCGTTTGCGGGTTTTGCGCAACAAGCTGCGGGTTTACGCAAGACGGCGGCGCTTCCGCGGCGCTTACTGGGAAAGGATCGCGGCGGGTTGAGGAGCCCGCTGCCGTCACGGGGAGGAATTGACGATGCTGCATCTCGCACCCGCAGCCATGTTCGACCACTATCTCGGCATTTCCCGGCTGCTCGCGGGCCAGCTCGATTTCCGCTCGGCCATCCGCTCCGTCGCCGCCGAAGTTGCCCATATTATCCCCCACGACCATCTCGATGTCTGCGTGCTGCTCGAAGGCGGCAACTACCACACGGCTTACGAGACAGGCATCGAGACTGCCTGGGGTGAACTTGCCGGTGCGCCTGTCGTCAACAGCCCCATCCGCTCGCTGCTTTGGGGCGAAGTGGATTTTCTGCTGGCGGACGACGCCATGACGGACCCGCGTTTCCACTTCGAGGGCGCGTTCAAACGGCCGATCGTCGAACAATCGCTGAGGAGCCGCTTGCATGTGCCGATGAAGGTGCAGGGCACGATCATCGCCGCACTCTCCTGTTCCTCGCAAAAGGCCGGCATTTACACGATGGAGGATATCGAACGCGCCCGTATCATCGCCGACCTGTTGACGCCCTATTTCTTCGCGCTCCGGGCAGCCGAGCACGCGCAACGCTCGGCCATCGTGGAGGCAGAGGCCCGCGCCCGCGAGGAGGGGTTGCGGCAAGGCGCGCTGAAGTTGACCGAAGCGCTGGAGCAGGAACGCCAGCGGATCGGCATGGACCTCCACGACCAGACGCTGGCCGACCTGACGCGGCTCGCCCGCCGGATCGAACGGCTGTCGCGCAACGGTGAGGTCGCGCCCGAGGCGCTGGAGCCGGTCTCCCGTTCCTTGCAGCATTGCATGCAGGATCTGCGACAGATCATCGAGCAGGCAAAACCCTCCGTGCTCCAGCTCTTCGGCCTCGCACAGGCGATCGAACATCATCTCGACCGATCGACCCGCGATGCCGGATCGGCCATCGAATGGGGTCTCGTCGACGAGACGCACGGCGCACTGGAGCAGCTGGAGCCGACCGTCAGCGTCGCGCTGTTCCGCATCGCCCAGGAGGCGATCAACAATGCGGTGCGCCATGCCGCCCCGCTCACCATCATGGTGCGGCTCGAGGCCGACGACGAGCGTCTGTCGATCGAAATCTCCGACGACGGCACCGGGCTCGCCAAGGCGCGGGGACGGATCGGCGGCGGCATCGACAATATGAAGACCCGTGCGCGGCTGATCTCGGCGCGCTTCACGACCGGGTCCGGCCACAACAATCGCGGAACTGCGGTGCGGGTCGTGCTGCCGCTTGGCCCGCACGACCCGGCGAGCAAGCCAAACTGAGGAGAACGGGGTGATGAAGGTTCTGATCGTCGAGGACGACCCACTGCACCGGTCCTATCTGCACGAGGCTGTCAACGCGGCCCTGCCGGAATGCGACACGGTGATCGAGGCGGAGAACGGTACCGTCGGCGAGAAACTCGCCCGCGACCACAAGTCGGCGCATATCGTCATGGACCTGCAGATGGCCAACCGCAATGGCATCGAGGCGGCGCGCACGATCTGGAAGGAGCGGCCGGAGACCCGCATCCTGTTCTGGTCGAACTATTCGGACGAAGCCTATGTGCGCGGCGTCTCGCGCATCGTCCCGGATGGCGCCGCCTATGGCTACGTCCTGAAATCCGCCTCAGACGAACGGCTAAAGCTTGCATTGCGCTCGATCTTCATCGAGAGCCAGTGCGTCATCGACCGCGAGGTGCGCGGTCTGCAGCAGAAGAGCCTCGGCCAGACGAACGGTTTTACCGATTCCGAATACGAGATCCTTGTCGATATCGCGCTGGGCCTCACGGACCGGGCCATCGCTAAACGTCGGAACCTCTCGCTGCGCAGCGTACAGAACCGCCTGCAGCAACTCTACGACAAGCTCGACGTCTACCAGAGCGCCGGCGACGACCACGAGGAAGGCCGTTTCAATCTCCGCGCCCGCGCCGTGACCGTCGCTTTCCTGCGCAAACTCCTGAACTACAGCGCTCTGGAGCGGGCTGAGGCGGAACTGCAGGAGTGGCTTGATGGAAAGTAGTTTGCGTGGCGTTGTCACGTTTGTCGGCGAAAGTCAAAGATAACGCGGCAACGCAGTGGCCTTTTCATCGATAAAGCTATCCCACAAAAATCGTCAAGACCTAGTGGTCCGAATTCGAAATGCCGCTCGGTTGGGCAAGCGGCAGCATGCCGCGATAGATGCCCGGGTCCGAGCCTTCGATCGGGATTGCCCCGACGCTTCGACGGTAGAATTCCATTGGACCGGCACCCCCGATCACCCCGTAGGCATAGCCCTGCGCGTACATATCGAGGAGCGTGGTCAACAGCAGAGCGTGGCCAACACCTTTGCCGCGAGCGGCCGTGTCGACTCCGGTCGGCCCGAAGAAGCCCTTGGCGGTTGCGTCGTGGCAGGCAAAGCCGATGAGTTCGTCGTTCCGGATTGCAATGAAGCAAGTGGGCGGCTGGCGCATGGTGGCAACCGTCGCTTCCGCGACCCAGCCAGATCCGAAGCGCGGCTCGATCCAGGCCGTCAGAGCGCTCAACTCCGGCGCAAGGACACGCCGGATGGTGATGCCCTGTTCGGCGATGCGTTTATTGAGCGCAGAATCGGCCTTCAGTTCGTAGAGTTTTACGAGCATGTCCATGGTTTAGTCCTTTGTCAGCCTTTGATGGCGCCTGCCGTCAGGCCGGCTACGATACGCCTCTGGAAGATCAATACGACGATGATCAGCGGCAGCGTCACGGTAACGGATGCGGCCATGATCTGACCGAACGGATATTCGTACCGGGTGTTACCTGCGATCAGGCCGATCGCGACCGGCACGGTTCGGTTCTCGTCCGTCAGGGTGAAGGTCAGCGCGAAGAGAAACTCGTTCCACGCCAGAATGAAGGCAAGAATGCCGGTGCTGGCGAGCGAAGGTCCCATGAGCGGCAGCAGGATCTTCGTCAGAATTCTAAAATGCGAGCAGCCGTCGATGATCGCGGCCTCCTCCAGCTCCCGCGGAAATTCGCGAATGAAGGTGGTCAGGATCCAGGTCGTGAACGGCACGGTCGACAGAAGATAGGTGAGGACGAGCGCGCTTGGCCGGTTGAACAGACCCATCCAGTTGATCAGCTCGAACATGCCGGAGAGAACGACGACCTGCGGGAAGATCGAGATCATCAGCACGATCATGAGGATACTGCGCCGTTGCGGAAAGTCGATGCGCCCCAGCGCATAAGCGGCGCTGAGCCCGATGACGAGCGACAGGAACGTGGTTGAGACCGCGACATAGGCCGAGTTCAGAAGCGAGCCCATGAAAACAGGATTGTCGAGCAACTGGCGATAGTAGGTGAAGTCGAACGCCGGCATCAGCGCCGATTGATAGAGCGCCGAACCCTGCTTGGTCGAGGAAACGAAGGCCCAGTAATAGGGAAACAGCGTGTAGAACAGGACGAGCAGAAGAGCCAGGATCTGGAGGCTTCGCACGGCGCGCCGCCGCATCCTGAAATAGGAGGCAGGCTTGCGGACGGTCTTCGGGATGATCGCATCGGCCATGTCGCTCAGGTCCCCGCGGCTCTGTCGAGGCGAAGGACCCCGATGATGATGATGGCGACAAGCGCGACGAGCAGGAAGACCCAGGTCGATGCCGCCGAGCCGATGCCGAGCTCCTGGAAGCTGATCAGCCGGTCGCGCGCGTAGATGGAGACGGTCATGACGCTCTCGTTGCTCGCCGCCATCACATAGGCAAGGTCGAACATCCTGAGCGCATCGAGAACGCGGAAGAGGACCGCTACGCCGATTGCCGGGCGCAGCATCGGCAGGGTGATCGACCAGAAACGCTTCCATGCCGGAATGCCATCCACCTCCGCTGCCTCGAATATCTCCGAGGATATCAGTTGAAGGCCCGCCAGGATGAGCAGAACCATGAACGGGGTCGTCATCCACACGTCGACGAAGATCACGACACCCATCAGCAGCGATCCGCTCGCCGTCCAAGGAATGCCATGATCGATGAGGCCAAGCCCGATGAGGAGCTTATTGATGACGCCGAACTGGTCGTTGAGCATCCATTCCCAGATCTTCGTCGAGACGACGACCGGGATCGCCCAGGGCACGAGTATGGCGGCGCGCGCCAGCCCGCGGCCCGGAATGGCTTCATTGACGAGAAGGGCTATCGCCAGGCCGAGAACTGTCTCGATCGCGACGGAAATGACCGTGAAGATCAGCGTATTCTTGACCGCAATCCACCAGCTGCGGTCGTTGATGACCTCAAGGAAGTTGTCGATCCCCGTCATTGAATAGACGGAGGGATCGTCAAGATAGGCATCGGTGAAGGCGAAGAAGAAGGTGCGACCGAGCGGCCAGAGGGCGACGACCAGCATGACCATGATGACCGGCAGCAGAAACAGCCAGGCCGCACGATGGTCGCGGCGGGCGAGCCGGGCACTCATTGCCGCGCTCCTGCGATCACGCCGGCCTGGCGGTTGAGAATGAGGCGTTTTCCATCGGCCGCGAAGGCAAACATCGAGGCATCCCGGAAATTCAGGCCGACCTCCTTGCCGATCAGCTCCTTCGGTGGTTCGACATTGACGCGGACGACCCAGATGGCGTCCCCGTTGATGCGGCAATAGGCAAAATGCTCATGGCCAAGATCCTCGATACGTTCGAGCACACAGGTCATTCGTCCGTCCCCAGCCGCCACCAACTGGATCGCTTCCGACCGTATGCCGATCTCGGAGACGGCCTGGCCCTCGGTGTCCGCGTCGATGACGAGGCCGCCCGGTCCGCTCACTTTGGCTGATGTTGTCTGCACAGGCAGGAAGTTCATGCGGGGACTACCGATGAAGCCTGCGACAAACCGGTTGTCAGGGGTATGGTAGAGTTCCTTCGGCGTGCCGACCTGCTCAATGCGTCCGTGATTGAGAACGACGATCCGGTCGGCGAGCGTCATCGCCTCCGATTGATCATGGGTCACATAGATCATCGTCGTTTTCAGATCGTCGTGGAGCTTGGCGATCTCCATGCGCATCTCCATTCGCAGATCCGAGTCGAGATTGGAAAGCGGCTCATCGAAGAGGAAGATTTCGGGCTGGCGCACCAGGGCGCGGCCGATCGCCACGCGCTGGCGCTGTCCGCCGGACAGCTCGCGGGGCCGGCGTTCGAGCAGATGATCGACCTTCAGCATCCGTGCGACCGACCGCACTTTCTCGCTGATAGCGGCCCTGTTCATGCCGAGGGTCTCAAGCGCGAAGCCGATATTGCGCGCAACGTTCATATGCGGATAGAGCGCGTAAGATTGGAAGACGAAGGCGACGCCTCTCTGGGAGGCAGGCACATCAGTCACGTCGTCTCCGCCGATCCTCACCACGCCCTTGGATGCGGAGATCAGGCCGGCGACGATGCGCAAAAGCGTTGACTTGCCGCAACCGGAGGGACCGACGAAAACGACAAACTCGCCGTCGATGATCTGCAGGTCGACATTCTGGATAACAGTGTGCGTACCAAAATTCTTCGAAACGGATTCGAGCGAAACCGATGCCATTGTTCACCTGAGGTTATGAGACGGCAGAGGGCTCGCCACCTTATTCGATGGCGAGGCAGTGACGTATTCCGGCAGCGGATCGTCCCGCCACCAGACATCCGGAGAGGGTCAGCGGCTTTCCTTCAGTTTCTCGAGCCGAGCGGCCAGCGATGTCAGGCTGGACTTGACCTCGGCACCGCCGGAAAGCATGTCATGAACCGAACGGTAGAAAGCCTGTGAAACGCGGTTGTAGCTGGTGCCGGTGTAGCCAGACGGGCGCACGGCGCTGTCGGCAAAGGCCTGCTGATTATCCTTGAGGAAGGGTATCTTTTCAAGAACTTCCGGATCGCTATAGAGCGCCTGGATCGACGGGTTGAGAGCCGCCTTCAGCGCACGCATCTTCTGCATGTCTGGGCCGGTGATGAAGTTCACAAAGTCGGCCGCAACCTCAGGCTTGGCGCTGTATTTGTTGACGCCGTAATACATTGGGCCAAGGCATCCGCTCGACTTTTCGCCTTCCTTGCCGACCGGTAGAGGCATCACGCCGACCTTGTCGACGATATTACTCCCCTTTTCATGCGAGGTGCCCCAGACATAGGGCCAATTGCGGTGGAAGACCGCGTTGCCGGATTCGAAGACGGCACGCGACTGCTCCTCATCATAATTGAGGACGCCCTCGGGACTGATCGAACCGATCCAGCCCTTCGCTTTTTCGAGCGCTGCGGCAGCCTGCGGGTTGTCGATGGTCACCTTTCCGTCGTCAGAAATGATGGTGCCGCCGCCGTTGGAAGCAACAAGTTCGATCGCGTCGCAGGTCAGGCCTTCATAGCTTTTGGCCTGCCAGGCATAACCCCACATGTCGGCCGAGCCTGCAGCCCTCTCCTTGTCCTGAATTTCCTTGGCGGTGGCAGCCAGCTCGTCCCAGGTCTTCGGCGCCGCCTTGCCATATTTTTCGAGCAGGTCTTTGCGGTAGAACATGAGCCCGACGTCCATATAGGCAGGCATGGCAATAAGATTGCCGTCGAGCTTGGCCGCATTGAGTGTCGAGGCGAAATGCTTGTCCTGGTCTGCCTGCGGGATCATTGTCTTGAGGTCGAGCAGGTTGCTCTTGAACATGCCGAGCCAGATCACATCGAGGAAGAGGACGTCGATATCCTTGGATTTGGCGGCGAGCAGCTGCTGATAGATCGGAATCGCATCGTCCAGAAGCGCCGGCATTTTGTTGATCTTGGCCTCATTGCCCGTCTTTTCCTTCCAGGCATTGGCAACGTTTGTGCAGAGCTCGAATTCCGTCGGTGCGCAAAACACGGAAATGGTTTCGGCATGTGCGCTGCCACCCCACAGGGCTGCAGATATCGCCAATGCGGCAAGGCTTTTCTTCAACATCGATTGTTCCCTTCGTTGATAACGCTTCGGCATTTACGCGGAGCTCTCTGTCCCCTTGCTTCCAATAGGACTGGTTATGACCAGTCATGTCAACTGGACTTTGCCGACGGTTGCGTCGAAGATACAAAACGGCAAGAGTGGTCCGCACAGCACAGGATCGGATTTCAAAGATGCAGCAAGCTCCGGCATCATTCATCGCGCCACAGGGCGGCATCGACCGGAACGATCCCCGCCCCTTGCACAAACAGGTCTACGAAGCTCTTCTGGCGTCCATCCGCGATGGCAAGCTGCCGCTGCGCGGCAAGCTGCCGTCAGAGCGGGAACTCGTCGATCTCTACAATGTCAGCCGGATCACCGTGCGCCATGCCGTACGCGAGTTGATCCAACAGGGCGTGATACACAGCCAGCCGGGAAAGGGACTCTACGTCGCCGAGCGTGGTGGCGGCTTCGAACTGCAGGTTCTGAAAAGCTTCACAAGCATCGCGATAGCGAACGGGCGAAGTCCTGGCCATAAGCTGATTGAAGCCCGTATCGTGCAAGCGCCGCTTGAGGTGAGCCGTCCGCTTTTTCTGGCACCCGGCGCCGAGGTGGTTCTTTTGTCAAGGCTTCGCCTTCTCGACAACATACCAGCCGTCGTCCAGACCGATTGGATTCCGGCGGCTCGCGTTCCGGGCCTGCTTGATCTCGACTGGGCCGTTGCCAACCGGTCGCTCTATGCCGAACTTCGCGAGCGCTATCGCATTCATCCGAAACGCGGGCAGACAACGCTGAGCGCGCGCCTTGCGGCAGATGAGGAGGCTGCGATGCTCGAGCTGCCTTCGCCAGCTGCGGTTCTCACCGTGGATCAGATCGCTTTCGACGATCGCAATCGCCCGGTCAACCTGACGGCCCTGGTCCATCATCCTGCACGTTATCCGCTGACGCTGCTTCAGTCGGAATCGGGCGATTTCACGCAGTATTGAGCAACTCTGTCCTGCTCCGAGGATTGCCGCGCGGGTTAATTGCGCGCATTCAGTTGCCCGACACGTCAGCCAGAACTGGGGTAGATCCGATTAGCGAGCTCTTGAGCTTTTCAGCCATAAAAGTTGCTTATTGGCGATGCTGCTTTTACCGGTCAATGGCGTTCAACAGCTTCGCCTGGAGACTTGCCCGCATACCCCGCATTCGTTGAACAGAATGCTTAGTGTTTGCCGATCGATGGGCTGAACACCATCAGGCTCAGAACTTCAAAAAGCACCTGCGCCGCGGCATGCGCTGTGTTGGTCGTAGCGTCATATTGCGGGGCAACTTCGACGACGTCACCACCCACCAGGTTTACCCCTTTCAGTCCTCGTATCAGTTCAAGGACTTCACGCGTGGTCAATCCACCGATCTCGGGCGTTCCAGTGCCGGGTGCAAAGCTCGGATCGAGACTGTCGACATCGAAGGAAAGATAGGTCGGGCCGTTGCCGACGATGGATTTTGCCTTGGCGACGACCGCCGCGATCCCCATTCCGCTGATCTCCTCGGCGTGGATCACGGTCATTCCCGACTTATAGGAGAATTCCCATAAATATTCCGCCGAACCACGAATGCCGATCTGGATCGTCCTCGTCGGATCGAGCACGCCGTCCAACACGGCATTGCGGAACGGCCCGCCGTGATGAAACTTCGTCTGGTCGAACGCACCGCTTGTGTCGCAATGGGCATCGATATGGATCAGGCCAACCGGCTGCTGCCGGCCGACGGCCTTCAAAATTGGATGGGTGATGGAATGATCGCCTCCGACGGAAAGCGGTGCGACGCCGGCATCGACGATTTGGCCGATGCGCTTTTCGATGTCGTCGTGGCTGAGCTCCAGCCGGTAACGGCTCTGGAACGATACATCGCCGATGTCGGCGACCAGGAGATCAAAAACCGGGGCCGTGCCGAGAACGTGATTGTATGGGCCAATCCTTTCGATGCCGCGAAGGGCGCGCGGTCCAAAACGGGAGCCTGGACGATTGGTGACGCCAAGATCCATCGGGATTCCGGTGATTGCAACCTGGAGATTGCCGAAGTCGGGCTCTTCGGCAGCCACCTGCATATGGGGTGCGCTGAGGAAGGTTGGCACTCCAGAATATGGCGCCAGTCGCGTGCCATTTTTGGAGATGATCCTCTCTGCCACTTTCCGAAACTTCTCATCGAATATCTCGCCGCCAGTGGTGTCCGCAAACTCCGTGCGCAGCTGCTCAAGCCGCATTTTGTCCCACACCATCGGCATGCGTCTCCGCTTCAGTTTCGTTTCGCCCAACAAAGAGGTTGAGAAAGCCATTGGTATCGTTGTAGCAATCGGGATCAAAGAGAAATCGATATGACCGCCGCAAAATTCAATTCGCTCGTTTCCCGCCTTTCTGCCCCGCCCATTCCGTCCGTCGTTGCATGGGGCCGTGAATACAAAGGGTTGAAGGGGCCACTCATCGATCTGTCGCAAGCCGTGCCCGGCTATCCCGCGCATCCGGAGATGCTGCGGCTTCTCGGCGAGACGGCCGGACAACAGGCGATGACGGGATACGGGCCGATCGAGGGCGAGCCTTTATTGCGCAAGACCTACGCTGCCCATGTTGCCGAGCTTTACGGCGCCGCCATTACCGCCGGCAATATCCACATTACCGCCGGCTGCAATCAGGCGTTCATGTGTGCCGCGATCGCGCTCGCCGGCGCGGGCGATACAGTAGCGCTCACCAATCCCTTCTATTTCAATCATGACACGACACTGTCGATGCTGGGAATCGGGCGGCGATTGGTCGACTGCGATCCCGCCAATGGGTTCTTTCCCGATCCGCGTTCGGCCGAGGCGGCACTTGCTGCCGGCGCGAAGATGCTGGCGGTCGTCACGCCCAACAATCCGACGGGGGCAGTGTATCCGCCGGAGCTGCTTCATGAGCTTTTTGTTCTCTGCCGGAAATATGGCGCCTGGCTGGTCGTCGATGAGACCTATCGCGATTTCCTCTGCGCCGACTACGGACGGCCGCACTCTCTGCTGTCCGAGCCGGGTTGGGAGGACACGCTCGTTCTTCTTTACAGTTTCTCGAAATCCTTCTGCATTCCTGGCCACAGGCTAGGTGCGATCACGGCAGGACCCAAACTCGTCGCCGAAATCGCGAAAGTGATGGACAACATGCAGATCTGTGCACCGCGTTCGGCTCAGATCGCCGTTGCATCGGCCATCCCGTTGCTCGCCGACTGGCGGGCCGGCAACCGTGCCGAGATCGCTCGCCGGGCGGATGCGCTGAGGCTGGTCGTGTCCAAGCTGCCAGGCTGGGAGATTGGCGCGATCGGCGCCTATTTCGCCTTTGTTCGCCATCCTCTTACCGATCGATCGTCTTCCGAGGTGGCCGAAAAACTCGCCAGGGAATCCGGCATCGTTTGTTTACCCGGCGCCTATTTCGGGGAGGGGCAGGAGCGTTACCTCAGGCTTGCCTTTGCCAATGCGGATGTCGCATCGATAGGCCTACTGTCCGACCGGCTCATCTAGACCGCTGCACTCAGCCTCTGCCGGAAGATGATGATAACTGCCGCGCCAATAGAGAAGCGGCCCTATGCTCTCTCGGATTTGGATCGCGCAGATATGCCCGATCAAAATCGCATGGGAATGATGGTGGAAAGCGGCTTCAAGCCTGCAATCCAGCACTGCAAGAGCCTTTTCAAGGACGGCCGCGCCGGTCCTCAGGCGATACCATCCCGCATTGCCATAGCGTTCGGCGCCCTTGCGTCCATCAAGGCCGGCAAAGGATTGCGCGACAGTCTGCTGATCGGCGGCGAGCACGTTGACACAGAAGCAGCCGTGCCGTTGCAGCACTGGCCAGGAGGAAGACGCACGGCTGACGCTGACGATGACGGAGGGCCGCTCCGCCGAAAATGAAGAGACCGACGTCGCGGTGAAGCCGGTGCGGTCTTCTCCGTCGCCGACGGTGATCACGCTGACGGCACCTGCCAGATGACGCATCGAAAGCTTGAAGTCCGCTTCGCTGATCAAGGCTTCGGCACTCATCGGCCTGCTGCTTGCGTTTTGGCAAAGCGGTTCGCTGGCATTGAGAGGCCGAGGTTCTCGCGCAAGGTTCTGCCCTCGTATTCCTCGCGAAACAGTCCGCGGCGTCGAAGCTCGGGCAGGACGAGCCGCACGAAGTCGTCAAGGCTGGACGGCAAGGTCGGAAACATCAGGATGAAGCCGTCGGCGGCACGCGTCTCGAACCATTCCTCCATGAAGTCGGCAATCTGGGATGGCGTGCCTGTCATGCCATTTCCGGTATGCTTCTCGGCATAGTGCCGGATAAGTTCACCGACGGTGCGGCCACTTGTTACGAAGTCGACCAGTTCGTCGAACAGAGCGCGTGATCCCTTTGGTGCTGCCGGCAGCCGCTCCATGGGGAAAGGCTGGTCGAGGGCCACGTCATGCAGATCGGCCTCGAGGAATTCGGAGAGCATAAGCCGGCCAACATCCGGATGCATCTTGTCGATCAGATAGTCCACCTTCGCCTTTGCCTCGGCTTCGGTCTCACCGACGTTGATAACGATGCCCGGCATGATCTTCAGGTCGTCCGCATTGCGGCCATAGGTCGGCATCCGACGCTTGACGTTTTCGTAGAAGGCCCGGTTGCGCTCGATATTCGACGCGAGGCTGAAGACGATCTCGGCCGTGCGTGCCGCCATGTCCATTCCGGGTTCCGAACCGCCCGCCTGGGCGATGACGGGGCGACCCTGAGGCGTTCGCGCGATGTTGAGGGGGCCGCGGACCTGGAAGTGCTTGCCTTTATGATTGAGCGTATGGTGTTTGCTCTTATCATAGTAGACACCGGTTTCACGGTCGAGAAGCAACGCGCCTTCCTCGAAGCTGTCCCAAAGACCGAACACGACATCGACGAATTCGTTGCCGCGCTCATAGCGCAACGCATGCGGGTCGAGCCCCTCGCGGTTGAAGTTGTAGCCGGTTTCGTCGTGGTCGGAGGTGACGACGTTCCAGCAGGCGCGTCCCCTACTCAGATGGTCGATTGAGGAGAACAGACGCGCGACATTGTACGGTTCGTAATAACTCGTCGAGGCCGTCGCCACGAGGCCGAGATTATCGGTTGTGACCGCCAGAGCCGAAAGCAGCGAGAGGGGTTCGAAACGGTTCATCTTGGTCGGAATGCGGGCAAGCGCATTCGCATCACCAACGGCGGCGGCGGGAGAATCCGGAATGAACATGAAATCGAATTTGGCGGCCTCGGATCGTTTGGCGACATCGAGCAGATGAGCGAAGTCGTTGGCGCCGTTGACGGCGCTTGCTGGATGCAGCCAGGAGGCGGGATGAAAGCCGAACGTGTAGACGAAAGTTCCGAGTTTCATCTTGTCGGTTCGCGCCATCGAGCTCTCCATCGATATCGGTCGTGCCACCGCGGGAAACCGACTGCGCAAATTATCATCAGGCACAATTTTTCATCAATATTGCGTAGCTGAGTTCTGTTTTAGTTTTTCTAAAGTGTTGATCTGGGCGCGGACGCCAAAGCCTGCTGACGGGAGACGGCCACGAGCCAATCGCGGAATTCGCGCCCATGGGGCTTCTGCAACGCCGCGCGATCCCAGGCGAGATAATAGCTGTCGCGCAGTGCTACGCGTATATCGACGGGAATGACGAGCGTCTGTGCCTCAAGCTCGTCGGCAATCATAGACATCTGCGCGAGGACCACGCCGCGCTTGTTGACGGCTGCGTCAATCGCACTGCTCGACAGGGTGAAGGAAAGACCTGCTGTGCTCTCCTCGAACGTGGTGCCCGTCATATCAGCAAATTCGCGCCAGCTTGGATAGGGTGTGAAATGCCGCTCCCATTCGACATGCAGGAGTGGATATTCGAGAAGCCGTGCGACCGAGGACACGTTGCCCTTGATCAGCGCCGGCGAGCAGGCTGGCACGACCCAATCGCGAAACAGTTCGGCATAGTGTTCATGCTGCAGCACATCCGATCCATAGCTGATGCGGAAATCGACGTCGTCGAAGCCCATGCGCGGTTCCTTGTCGCGGCCGACAATCCGGATATGAGCATTCGGATGAAGGGCCTGCCAGTCGAAGATCCGGCGCCCTATCCATTTGTTGACGACGGACGACAAGGCGCTGAGAACCAGAGCATTCTCATTGCGCGCCCGTTCCAAAACCTGTTCTGCGAGCGCGAATTGCTCAAAACCCTTCGATATTTCCTGGTGATAGAGCCGCCCCCATTGGGTGAGCTCGACAGTGCGCCCGTTGCGCTCTAGCAAGGTGACACCGAGAAAGCTCTCGATCTTGCGGATCTGCTGACTTATCGCGCCGGGGGAAACCTTCAGCTCGAGGGCCGCAGCGCTTACGCCGCCACAGCGGCCGACAGCTTCGAACGCCTGCAGGCCCTTGAGCGGCACTGCCCGGATAACCTGTTTTTCCGTCAAAAGGAACCTCTCTGCGGCGGTTGATCTGGGATGCTTCTTTCCGTTGGATGGAAATCGCCGGCGAATTGGAAACGGTCGCCGGGATGGATGATTTCGACGTGAGTGACCGTGCGGCTGCTCTGCCACGTCTGGCGGATCAGGGTCAGGCAGGCCTTGCCACGCTCGGTCTCAAGCAGTCGTGCCGTGGCGGCGTCGGCCGAAACGGCGCGAATGACATGCCTTGCCTTCGACCAGGGCACCATGTCCAGCAACCACTTGCCGGGCGGAACCGACGCAAAGCTCTCGGTTCTGGCAGACGGGACCATGGCGAGCATGATGATGCGCCGCTCCAGCGCATTTGGCTTGCCGTCCACTGTGTGCAGGCAGTGAAGCCGCAGGATGTCCGCTCCTGTTGTCTCGCCGAGCTGTGCGGCGGTGGCAGCATCCAGTGTCTCGATCCTTCGCCGCAGGATCCTGTGGCTGTGGTCATGCCCCGCCAATTCGGCTTCCGTCGAAATGTCCTGGATATCCATCACGGTGCGGTCGATCTGCCGGGAGGCGACGAAGGAGCCAACCTTGCGGCGGCGTGTGATCATGCCGCGTTGCGCCAGGGCCGAAAGAGCCTTGTTCACGGTCATTCGGGAACATTGATACTCTTCTACCAACTCGTGTTCGAAGGGGATGCGGTGACCAGGTTGCCAGACGCCGCCCATGATCCTGGTTTCGATGTCTTCGAAAATTCTCTGATGAATTGAAACCAAAACTCACCTCGATCCAGCGATGACATTCAATTTCCACCAAAGCCGCCGCCGCTACCGGCACTATGCGGCTAACAGCACTATGCGGCACAAATCTTGCCTGCGTCGAGTTTAGCGTTTGACAGTGTAGGCCGGCCTGTATCTATTTGTATAGACAAAAGCGGATCAGAGAAATCCGCTCGGCGGGACAACGATTGGGGAACTTGGACCTTCCACCGGAAGGGTAAAAACTGGAGAGAAAAACATGAGGAAGAATTCGCTTCTGAAGGGGCTGGTCGGCGCTGCGTTTCTGTTCGGCGCAACGATTTCCGCCCATGCGGCCGACACGCTTGCCGCCGTGAAGGCCGCTGGCACCATGAAGGTCGGTACCGAGACGGCCTTCGCACCGTTCGATTTTATCGACGCTGGCGAACATGTGGGCTTGAACGTCGATCTTTTTAACGAGATCGGCAAGGAGCTTGGGGTGAAAATCGAATGGGTCACGCTCCCCTGGGATGGCGTCTTCCCGGCACTCGAGGCTGGCAAGTTCGACGTCGTCGCAGGCCCAGCGACGATCACCAAGAAGCGCATGGAGCGCTATCGTTTCACGCCCCCGCTTGCTGAGGCGACCATCGCGATCCTGAAGAAGGCGGGCGACCAGACGATCAGCAAGCCGGAGGATATCGCTGGCAAGAAGATTGGCGTCGGCAAGGCGACCGCCCAGCTCGATCAGCTCAAGGAGTTTTCCGAAGCCCTGCCGACAAAGGTCGATATCCGCGAATACCCGGCCTTCACTGAATCCTATGCGGATCTCGCGGCCGGCCGCATCGCCGGTGTTGCCAACTCACTGCCGAACATTGCTTTCGTCGCGAAGCAGCGCGAAGGCACGTTCGAAGTCGTGCTGCCGCCCTTTGGCAAGAAATCCTATTTCGGCTTTATCGGCCTCAAAGATGCAGATCATGCGCCGCTGATGGATGCGATCGACGCCGCCATGCTGAAGATCAAAGCTGACGGCCGGATGGCGACGCTGCAGAAGAAGTGGTTCGGCGCGAGCTTCGACACACCGGATTCCGTTAAGGACCCGGCATTCTGATCAGCCATCGGAAATCGGCCATGCCTGCGGGGATGCCGGGGCATGGCCGAGGAAAACGACCGGATCTTCCTCACCGCCAAGCGAGCGAAATCTGAACAATGTCCGTTAAACTCTTCGAGTTGCTTTTGCAGGCATCGATCTACACGGTCACCATCAGCGTTGTGTCGATCCTCATCGGCTTTGCGATTGCGATCCTTCTTTCGGGAATGCTGCTGTCGGGGCGAGGGCTTTTCGTGCGACCTGCCCAGATTTTCATCAGCTTCTTCCGCGGCGTGCCGCTGCTGGTGCAACTGCTGCTGATCTACAATCTTCTTCCGGTCATCGGCATCAATGTGCCAAGCATTGTGGCCGCGATCATCGGCCTCTCGCTCTGCACGGCAGCCTACCAGGCGGAGAACCTGCGCGGTGGCTTTGCCAGCGTGCCTCGAGGCTTGGTGGAGTCGGCGGAAATGGTCGGTCTGACGCCGCGCCAGATCTTCCGACGCGTCAAGGTTCCGATCGCCCTGCGCCTCACGTTTCCAGCTCTCGTCAACGAGGCGATCCTCATTCTCAAGGCCTCGTCGTTGGTCTCAGTCGTTGGCATCGTCGAATTGACGCGCATGGCGCAGGACCTTGCCGGCAGCACCTTCCTGCCGCTGCAGCTTTTCGCATCCGCCGGTCTCATCTATCTGGTGATCAACTGGTTGGTGACCCTTGCCGGCAGCCTGATCGAAAATAGACTCCCGGGGGCGCCGCGGTGACCTTCGACATCAATGTCCTCATCGGGCAGTGGCCCGCCATTGTCAGCGGTGCCGGCGTGACGATCATGATCTGGATCCTTGGCACCATCGCTGCGGCCGTCCTCGGCTTCCTGATGGCAGTCGCGAGGCAATATGGCGGCATGCTGATCGACAAGGCGCTAGGCGCCGTCGTCGCGGTACTGCGCGGCACGCCGTTTCTCATCCAGATATTCCTGGTCTATTACGGCGGCCCCTTTGTCGGCCTCGATCTCGATCCCTTGCCCGCCGGATTGATCGGCATATCGATCTATGGGGCGGCCTATTTCAGCGAGATCTTCCGCTCCGGCTTCCAGGCTGTGCCGAGGGGACATATCGAGGCCGGCGAATGTGTCGGCCTGACTCAGGGGCAGATCGTCAGGCGCATTCTATTGCCGGAAATGACGATGCTGGTGCTGCCGCCATCCGTGAATATGGTGGTCATCCTGATGAAGGAGACGGCGGTCTTGTCGATTATCACCGTGCCTGAGCTTACGGCGACGCTGAGCGCAATCGGCTCGCAGCAATATGCCTTCGTCGAAGCACTCTCCGCATTGGCGCTTTTCTATTGGGTGCTCGTCGAAGTCACCGGCTGGCTCGGCAACCTTGCTGAAACGAAACTATCCAGATTCAGGTTTTTCAACGCATGAGCGTCCCAGCAATAGCAGTCAGGAATCTCGTCAAGACTTTTGGAGAGACCACGGTCCTTCATGGCATCGATCTGGCTATCGAGCCCGGGCAGGTTTCCTGCCTCATCGGTCCATCCGGCTCCGGCAAGAGTACGCTTTTACGCTGCATGGCTTTTCTTGAGGAGGCAACACGCGGGACGATCTCCATCAACGGCGAGGTGCTTGGCTTTACCGAGGATTCTCAAGGGCGGCGCGAGCGCATTTCGGCTGCCGCCAACCGTGCGATCCGCGCCCAAATCGGCATGGTGTTCCAGCAGTTCAATCTCTGGCCGCATATGACGGCGCTTGGAAATGTCAGCGAGGCGCTGAAAACTGTTCACAAGATGAGCCGCAAGGATGCAGAGGAGCAGGCAATGGCCCAGCTCGTCAAGGTTGGCCTCGAGGGCCGGGCCGGGCATTATCCCTCGCAGCTATCAGGCGGGCAGCAGCAGCGCGTGGCGATCGCCCGTGCTCTGGCACTGAAGCCCAAGATCATGCTGTTTGATGAGCCGACCTCGTCGCTTGACCCGGAGTTGACGGGCGAAGTCTTGAACGTCATGCGCGATCTGGCCGCCGAGGGCATGACCATGGTTGTCGTCTCGCACGAGATAGGTTTTGCTGCGACCGTCGGCCAGCAGATCATCTTTCTCGACCACGGCAAGGTCCTCTTCAGCGGATCGTCCCAGGAGGTATTCAAAAAGCCGAGAAATCCCCGTCTCGAACAATTCCTCGATACCTATCTCGACCGTGGTGCGTCGATGTTGTTGTAGTATCCATGTCCTTCCGGATCGTCAGGCGGGCTGAGTTGAACATCTGGGATCTTCCCCCAACCTGACCTGCGTGCATACGGGGAATGCACGAAGGCAAACGGCTTATGGGTTCCGCGGCCGCCGCTTGAGCGGCATCCGAATATGACATACGTAAGAGACGAAGTTGGCCCAAGCAAACTGAGGCTACTGCTGGAGTTATCGAAAGGCGGCGCTCATGGATCTTTGACTGCAGCAGAATTCGGCATATCTGAATACTCGACCGAAAGGATACGCAGCAATGAACATTTCGCTTGCGAGAATACCGTATGACGAAGAAATCGAAGTGCAGGCGTTCGTTAGTCTATTCGATATGTCCTCTCCTGCGTTTGTCGAAGCATACAACTTCGCCTGCGTGAATATCGGCGAAGGCGGCGCGATATCAGAAGCCAAATTCGTTACCGATCCGGATTGTTTATGACGTCTGGGAGTGATGTCTGCCGACGAGGAACTAAGACAAGATGAGAGCGACCGTCGGTTCTGGAAAACTGGAAATCGTTCACCGATATCCTCTTTTATCTTATTTAATGGACGATACTTCTACATGCTATTTTTCGACGTCTGCTGTCCGTCCAGCGAGCCGGAGAAAAATCTGGTTCCGTCTCGCGTAGCAGCTTCGGACGACCGATTATTTTGAGAAGGAAATGGTTTGAAGAATACTAATAAGAGAATTCCCCGGGAAGAGTGGATCGAGGCAAAGGCTTTCATTGACCTCGCCAGGATAACGCCCCAGCCGTTTAAGGACAGCGTCGATTTCACCTGTATGACAGTCGGCGATGGCTGCGCCATTTCACTGCCCCAGGCTCCCGCCATCGGGCTTAACCGCATAGTTGGCTTGGACGACGTCAGCGGGCTCAATGCTGCATTCGATTGGATGAAGACCAAAACGGGGCGGCGCAACGTCCAGATCAGCGAGGCTTCCGCCTCAAATGATCTGCGTCAATGGGTAGCAGACAAAGGGCTGATTGAAACCGGCGCGTGGGTAAAACTGGTAAGGTCCGCGCCATCCGCTCCGCTTGCAATCGAAGGACCTGTGCGTGCCCGCTTGGCCGCTGTCGATGACGCGCCCATTTTCGGCAAGATAATGTGCACTGGCTTTGGTTTTCCGGCTGAGCTCGAGCCGCTTTGGTCGTGCCTCGTCGGCAAGGAATGCTGGAGCTGTTTCATCGCGGAGTGGGAGGGCACGCCGATTGGAACCGGGGCGATCTTCATCCAAGGCGGATACGCCTGGCTGGGTGGCGGAACGACGCTTCCTGATTACCGTGGGCGCGGCGCACAAAAGGCATTGATCAATGCACGATTGAACGAAGGGCTTGCGAAGGGTGTCTCACTCTTTGCGGTGGAGACCGTACAGCCCCAGGAAGGGCAGCCAAATTCGTCATTCGCAAACTTGACCAGAGCCGGCTTCGGCCTTTCTTATGTCCGTAAGAATTATCTCCTGCCAGACGCTGTCTGAATACCCGCCTGTGCAATATCTGCACCGGTATAATTCCTTGTTATGAGATCCAAGCGAAAGCTCTCGGCACAGCAAGTGACAAACAAGTCCATCGTCCCTCGGGGATTGGCTCGCAGTGACGTCGAAGCGGCCGTTGACTACTATGTGCTCGACGTTGGAACCGAGGTTGCCCTTGGCTTTATCGACGCTTCAAAGGCAGCTTATGACCTGACCGCAAGGCACCCGGAATCGGGATCGCTACGATATGGATACGAGTTGGGATTGCCCGACCTGCGCAGCATGTCCAGGAGTTCTTCCCCCCTAGGCGGCTCACTGAGCCGCCGCCCGCGGTTCTAGACCTTGGCAAAGGAAAAGGCGTTGATGGGCAGGTCGGTCTGACCATCAAGGGCAAGATCCGCCAGGATTTCGCCGACGACGCTGGTAAACTTGAAGCCGTGACCGGAGCAGGGGGAGGCGACGACGATATTCTTCTCGCCCGGCATATGGTCGAGAAGGAAATCCTCGCTCGGCAGCATTGTATAACGGCAGGTCGTCTCTTTCATACGAAGACCCGCTGCACCCGGAACGCGCTTCTTGATAAAACCGTCGAGCAAGGCCCTGTCGGCATCGTTCACAGGCGGGTTCGGCTTGTTAGGATCGATCGGTTCGCGGAAATGTGCGTGTTTGCCGATCTTCACGCCATCGACGCCGATGGCCGGGAAACCGAAATAGGAGCCTTCGGCACCTTCATCTCGCAAGAAGCAGGGCATGCGCTGCGGCTGCGTGGCAAAGCCATCCTGCGGCTGATACCAGGCGACGACCTGGCGGATCGGCACCGCGGCCTTTTCGAGCTGTGGCACGAGTTCGGCAATCCAGGATCCGGTCGCCACCACGATTTTTCCCGCGCGATAGCGTCCGCTCTCGGACGTAATCGTCACGCCGGCATCATCGGGCTCGATCGCCGTCACCTTCTCGCCGAAATGCAGAACCGCGCCGTCCTCGGCAGCCAGTCTCAGATAACCCATGACAGCCGCTTCCGGGCGAAGATAGCCGCCCTGCGGGTCAAGCAGGCCAATCTCATGGTCGTCAAGCTGGAAGGCGGGAAAACGGCGCGCCATCTCCGCCTTGTCGAGCACCTCGTGGGCAAGTCCGTGCAGCTCACAGGAGGAGCGCGTACCGGAGACGATTTTGCCGTCGGGCGCGCCGATCTGCAGCACGCCTGTTATCGTCAGGATATCGGTACGCAAGCGCGCCTCCAGCGACCGCCAGTTCTGATAGGCGCGCTTGAGCAGCGGAACATAGGACGGATCCTCGAAATAGCCGAGCCGGATCAGGCGGCTGTCACCATGCGAGGAACTCAGCGCGTGGGCGGGAAAATGGGCATCGAAGCCAATCGCCTTGACACCGCGGGCTGCCAGAAAGGCGAGCGCAGCACTTCCCATGGCACCGAGGCCGATAACGGCGACGTCGAAGCTGGCGGTCATGAAGTCTCCTCAGGGAATTGCTGGTGCCGCGGCCTTACGGACGAGCCCGCGTAAGGCCTCGATGTCGCGCGACGGTGGCCGATCATCGGCATAGGCAGGCACGATCGTGCGAACGGCCTTGTAGATAGCATCAGTACCCGTCGCCCTCGACGCGGTGCCTACAAGGAATTCGTGCGCCTGCGCAGCCGCCATCAATTCGATCGCCAGGATATATTCGGCATTGTCGATCAGCGCGAGAAGCTTGTTGGCGGCGGCTGTCGGATGCGCCAGGAAATCCTCCTGGAGGCCCGATGTGATACCGCCATCGGTAGAAGCCGGCGCTGCGAGCCGCCGGTTCTCATTGACGAGAGCGGCGGCCGTATATTGCGCGATCATGAAACCGGAATTGCTGCCGGCATCGCTTGCCAGGAAGGGCGGCAGTCCGCTCACCAGCGGATTGACGAGGCGGTCCGTGCGCCGTTCGCTCATGGCGGAAATCTGCGCAAGCGCCATCGCCAGACTATCGGCGGCCTGCGCGAGGGCGGGTGCGACGGCATGGGCTTCCGAGGAGACGATCGGCTCTTCCGGCGTGCCCGACACGGCGGGATTGTCGGTGACCGAGGCAAGCTCCTGATCGACGATAAGGGCGGAGGCATCAAAGACATCGCGGGCAGCGCCGTGGGCATGCGGGATGGAACGTAGGCTGAGCGCATCCTGTGTTCGTCGACCGAGCGCAGCTGCCACCAGCCCGCTGCCGGCAAGCCGGGCACGCAGCGAGGCGCCGACATGGGCGATGCCCCTGGAGGGGCGTAGCGCCAGAACGGCTTCGTCGAAGGCCGCCATCTGGCAGCCGGCAGCTTCAAGCGTCAGGGCCGCGACCGCATCGGCCCAATCGAGCAGCCGCTCGGTGCGGGCGAGCGCAACGCTTGCAAGTCCCGTCGCGCAGGCGGTGCCGTTGACAAGGCTGAGACCCTCCTTGGCGCCGAGCACCAGCGGTTCGAGGCCGGTAGCGGCAAGCGCATCCCGGCCGCTCATGCGGCTGCCATTAACGCTTGCGCTGCCTTCGCCGATCAGTACCAGCGCGTTGTGGGCATTGTGGGTGAGGTAACCTGCAGATCCCTTGGAGGGAACGTCCGGAATGCAATTCCTCTCGAGGAAAGCGGCGAGATGGCGGACGATGTCAGGGCGCACACCGGAATGCCCATGGGCAAAATTGGCGATCTGCGCAGCGATGATCGCGCGCACTTCGCGCGGCGCCAGCAGCGGGCCGACGCCGCAGGCATGGCTGAGGATGATGTTGCGCGACAGCCTGATTTGCGAGGCTCTGTCGACCACCGTATCTGACAGCGCGCCGACGCCGGTATTGATGCCATAGGCGCGCACGCCGGTCTCAACGATCCGCTCGACGATGCGGCTTGCATTCCTAATGCGATCCCAGGCCGCTTGCGACAGGGTGAGAGCCTCACCCTCGGCCACGCGTGCAATATCGCGCCAGCCTGCAACCCGATCGATGGTAATGGTCATTGGGCGCTACCGAAATGGCCGATGAATTGGCGGAAGGCCGGCGACGCGCCGCCGCCGAACATTTCGTCCGGCGTGCCGCTGCTTTCGACCAGCCCTTCGCGCATGAAGACGACGCGGTTGGAGACGTTGCGGGCAAAGCTCATTTCGTGGGTGACGACGAGCATGGTCATACCCTCCTCGGCGAGTGCGCGCATGACGCGCAGCACTTCGCCGACGAGTTCAGGATCTAGCGCCGAGGTCGGCTCGTCGAAAAGCATGACCTTCGGCTTCATGGCGAGCGAACGGGCAATCGCCGCCCGCTGCTGCTGGCCGCCGGAGAGATGCGCGGGATAGGCGTGGCGCTTGTCGGCGATCCCGACTTTTTCGAGCAGCGCCTCGGCTTCGGCAATGCATTCAGCCCGCGGCCGCTTCAGCACATGGACCGGTCCTTCGATGACATTCTGCAGGATCGTCATATGGGACCAGAGATTGAACGACTGGAAGACCATGCCGAGTTCGGAGCGGATATGGTCAACCTGCTTCTGACTGGCGGGTCTCGTCTTGCCGTTCTTGTGGGTCATTTCGATATGTTCGCCGTCGACCCAGATCTCACCGTCGCTTGCGATCTCGAGCAGGTTGATGCAGCGCAGGAAGGTGGATTTGCCGGAGCCGGAGGCGCCGAGCAGCGAAATCACGTCACCATCCTCAGCGTCGAGCGAAATGCCGCGCAGCACCTCATGGGTGCCGAAGCTCTTTCTGATATTGCGGACCGAAAGTCGGGTTACGCCGGGCATGGAGGCTCCAATCACGTTCAGTCGGTTTCATGCCTTCAGCGCCGGCGGAATGGCGCGGCGATGTCGGGATAGCCAATATTCCAGCAGGGACATGGCCTGCAGGATGATGAAGTTCAAAACGAGGTAGATGATGGCGGCGCAGAGAAAGACCTCCATCGTCCGGTAGGTCTGCGAAATCAGCCGCTGTGCCACACCGGTCACTTCCCAGACCGTAACCAGACTGGCGAGTGCCGTCGATTTCATCATCAGCACGATCTCGGTCGAATAGGCCGGCAGCGCATGGCGGAAAGCGATCGGCGCCAGGATACGGCGCACCATCAGGAAGCCGGACATGCCGATGGCGCGGGCCGCCTCGATTTCCTTTGGCGAGACGGCGCGAATGCCGCCGCGGAAGATTTCGGCGGAGTAACCGGCAGTGCAGAGAGCGAGCGAGAGAACCGCGCAGACCATAGGCTCCCGCAGGAACGGCCACAGGAAGGAATACCGGATGACACCGAATTGGCCGAGCCCGTAAAAGACCAGGAACATCTGGATCAGCAGGGGCGAGCCGCGGAAGATGAAGATATAGCCCTTGGCAAAACCCGAAAGGATGGGATTGCCGCTCACGCGCATGGAGACGATGACGAGTGCAAGCAATCCGCCGAAGAAGATCGACAGGAAGAACAGGATCAGCGTCGTCGGCACGGCTTTCAAGAGCGTGACCATGGTGCTGAAGAGGAAGGCGATATCCATCTATCCCTCCCTATGCCTGGCCCATGGCCGAAGCCGGCATGCTGCGATTGGCATTGCGCTCAGCGCCCTTAAAAACGCGGTCCGATAGGCTAGTGAGGATCAGGTAGAGCGCGCCGCCGACAATGTAGAACAGGAAATATTGCCGTGTCGAGCCGGCGGCTACCTGGCTCGAGCGCATCAGCTCGGCAAGGCCGGTAACCGAAATCAGCGCCGAATCCTTCAGGCTCAATTGCCAGACGTTGCCGAGACCGGGAATGGCAAGGCGCAGGACCTGCGGAATGATAATGCGGCGGAACCGTAGGCCGCGATGCATGCCGATTGCCGAGGCAGCCTCAAGCTCGCCCTTGGAAATGGCAAGATAGGCACCACGATAGACTTCCGCCTGATAAGCGCCGGAGATGATGCCGACGGCAAGCGCACCAGCGGCGAAGGACGGCAGGCCGAGGAAACCCTCATAACCCATCGACTGGCCGATCGCTGTCACCGCCGAAGAGCCGCCGAAATAGATCAGATAGATGATCAGCAGCTCCGGCACACCGCGGAAAACGGTGGTGTAGATGTGGCCGGTCGTGACGAGCACGACCTTGCTGGATAGCTTTGCGGCCGCGATAATCGCGCCGAGGACGGCGCCGATCGCCAGCGCTGTGGCTGTCACGCAGAGCGTCAGCAAGGCACCAAGGAGGAGAAAAGCTCCCCACCCGGTTGAGCCGAAACCAATCAGTTCGAGTGTCGCCATGGGCCTTCCCAGCGCTGTCTTCGTCGTGATGACGGGCGGTCAGAATAGCACGTGGTCTCCGATCGCAAAGCGGAGACCACGGAACGCGGCTTTTGATCGGAAGCTTAGTTCTGCGGGCTGACGTCGACCTTGAACCATTTCATCGAGAGGTTCTTGACCGTGCCATCGGCAAGTGCTGACTTGATGGCTTCGCTGAACTTGTCGCGCAGGTCGGTATCGGCCTTGCGGATGCCGAGGCCTTCGCCTTCACCCCAGATCGAGCCGGCGATTTCCGGGCCGGTGAAGGTCAGTGCGCCACCCGCGGCTTCGAAGGCGTTGTTGAAGTAGACCGCATCGTCGAATCCGAGATCGATACGGCCGTTCTGCAGGTCGAGGTCGCGGTCAGCACCCGTCTTGTATTCGCGGATTTCGGCGATGCTGCCAAAATTATCGTAGACGAACTTGGCGTAGACGGTTGCCGCCTGAATGCCGATCGTCTTGCCCTTGAAGGCTTCCTTCAGCGCTTCGATTTCCTTCACGCCGGTCTGGCCGGGTGTCATCTTGATGGTTGCGCCGGTGCCGGAAGTGTTGGCAAGCGGGCTGTCCTTAGCAGTGGCAAAGGCTGCCGGTGTTGCGGCATAGGGAACCGTGAAATCGATGACCTGCTTGCGCTCTTCCGTGATCGACAGTGCATCCATGATGACGTCGAACTTGCCGGCATTCAGCGCCGGGATCATGCCGTCCCAGTCGGATGCGACCAATGTGCATTCGATCTTGGCGCGTTCGCACAGAACCTTGGCGAGCTCCGGTTCGAAGCCGCCGAGCGAGCCGTCGGCATTGGTGAGGTTCCAGGGAGCGTAGGCGCCTTCGAGCGTGATGGTCGCCTTCGTCCAGTCCTTGGCAGAGGCAGGAGCCGCAAAGGCGGCTGCCGTCATCGCGCAGGAAAGAAGAATCGTGCTGAGCTTCATTGATGTGATCTCCTCTGAGATTGGACAGACCTTGCGGTATGAATGCCGATCTTCGCCGGCTTGCCCGTCCTGGTCCTTTGTTTCATTTTTGGATCGGCAGGTTGTATAGGGTACCATATGAGATATTTTGTGATATGCAAGTGGAAAGTCGATTTAGAGGGCAGATTCCATTCGTGCAAAGGGAATAGGCAATGAAGCGTTCCGACGAGATGAAACGCGAACTGGCGGAAAATGACGGCGGCCCGCTTTATGCCGGCGTCAAGCAGGTCATTCTCGACCGGATCCGCAGCGGCGAATGGCCGCCGCGGCACCGCGTGCCCTCCGAAAACGAGCTGGTGGTGGAGCTCGGCGTCAGCAAGATGACCGCCAATCGGGCGCTCCGGGAACTGGCGAACGAAGGCGAACTCCTCCGCATCCAGGGCGTCGGTTCCTTCGTTGCGGAACGCAAGGGCTATTCTGCGCTCTTCGAGGTGCGCAATATCGCCGACGAGATCGCCGAGCGCGGCCATGTTCACGAGGCTGATGTTATCGTTCTGGCTGAGGAGACGGCCTCTCCGGAGGTTGCCGATGCGCTGGGGTTCGACATCGGCGCGCCGGTTTTCCACTCGCTGATCGTCCACAACGAGAATGGCGTGCCTGTCCAGATCGAGGACCGTTTCGTCAATCCGGGGGCGGTCCCCGACTATCTGGCACAGGACTTTTCGACGCTGACGCCCAATGCCTATCTGACGGCGGCGGCACCGCTCAGCGCATCGGAGCATATCGTCGAGGCGGTGGTGCCGCGCGCCTGGGAATGCAAGCTGCTGACAATCCTGCAGAATGAGCCATGCCTTGCCATCCGCCGACGCACCTGGTCGGCCCGCCAAGTTGTCTCGACGGCGCGTCTCGTCTATCCCGGACATCGCTACAGGCTGGAAACGCGCAGCGGCAAGATCTTCGAGGAATAGGCCGGTTGTATATGGAACTTGCCTCAAAAAGCGATTTCCCTAGTCAGTTCCATGATCTTACGCCTTCTCGATCGAGATGGCGTAGCAGAGCGCCTGGCCCGAAAGATCGAGCCGGCCACCATCGCTCTCTTCAAGCAGCATTGCATCGCCGGCGTCGAGTTCGATGCTCTGAGCACCTGTTCGCGCCGCCAGAATTCCATTGGCGCAAAAGAGCAGGAAAATCCTTTTCGCAAACGCCAGGCTTTTCTCACCATCGATGAAATGCCGCGCGACTGCGTGCCTCACGGCACCCCGCCTGCTCATCACGTTCAGGTCGGTGATTGTGCCATCCGGCAGCGTTGCCGAGACGGTGATATCGGCGGCAAAGGCGAGGGGTTCACTCTCCCGCGTCAGGAGCACCGGCTCACGGCCCTCGATGAAGAGCCGCATACCGTTACCTTTCAGGATCGACAGCGTGCGGTCGATCCCGGGAAAGACGGAGAAAGGCCCGTCGGACGCGACGGTCGCCATGCTGACCCGCCAGTCGAAATCGGCAAGCCCCGCACCATCAGGCGAAATGGCGATCTCCACCGTTTCGCCGCCGCCGTTCTTCCACGGCATGCGCTTGTGATCGGCAGCGCGCAGGACCTTCATGGCTCAGTTTCCAAGAATGCCGGGCAGGCGAAGGCCCTTGTCCTTGGCGCAATCGATGGCGATGTCATAGCCGGCATCGGCATGGCGCATGACACCGGTCGCCGGATCGTTCCAGAGAACATTTCCGAGGCGGCGGGCCGCATCATCGGTGCCGTCGGCGCAAATGACCATGCCGGAATGCTGCGAGAATCCCATGCCGACGCCGCCGCCATGATGCAGCGAGACCCAGGTGGCGCCGGAGGCGGTGTTGAGCAGGGCGTTCAGGAGCGGCCAGTCGGACACGGCATCCGAGCCGTCCTTCATGGCTTCCGTTTCGCGGTTCGGCGAAGCGACGGAACCGGAATCGAGGTGGTCGCGGCCGATGACGACGGGGGCCTTCAGCTCGCCGTTCCTGACCATTTCGTTGAAGGCAAGGCCGAGACGATGACGATCGCCGAGACCGACCCAGCAGATGCGGGCCGGCAGGCCCTGGAAAGCAATGCGTTCCCTGGCCATGTCGAGCCAGTTGTGCAGGTGCTTGTTGTCGGGAAGCAGTTCCTTCACCTTGGCATCGGTCTTGTAGATGTCTTCCGGATCGCCGGAAAGTGCGGCCCAGCGGAACGGCCCGATGCCGCGGCAGAAGAGCGGGCGGATATAGGCCGGTACGAAGCCCGGGAAGGCGAATGCGTTTTCCAGACCCTCGTCCTTGGCGACCTGGCGAATATTGTTGCCATAGTCGAGCGTGGGAACGCCGGCATCCCAGAAGGCGACCATGGCTTCGACATGCGCTTTCATCGAGGCGCGGGCGGCCGCTTCAACGGCCTTCGGATCGCTTTCGCGCTTGGCCCTGGCTTCGGCAACGGTCCAGCCGACCGGCAGGTAGCCGTTGCGTGGATCATGCGCCGAGGTCTGGTCGGTGACGATATCGGGGCGCGGGCCGCCCGCCTTCATGCGGGCCACCAGTTCCGGGAAGATTTCGGCGGCATTGCCGACGAGGCCGACAGATTTTGCTTCGCCGGCTTTGGTCCAGCGCTCGATCTTTTCCAGCGCCTCGTCCAGCGTGTGGGCCTTTTCATCGACATAGCGGGTGCGCAGGCGGAAATCGATGCGGGTTTCGTCGCATTCGACGGCAAGGCAGCAGGCGCCGGCCATGACGGCGGCCAGTGGCTGGGCGCCACCCATGCCGCCGAGACCGCCGGTCAGGATCCACTTACCCCTAAGATTACCATTGTAGTGCTGGCGTCCGGCCTCGACGAAGGTTTCGTAAGTGCCCTGCACGATGCCCTGCGTACCGATATAGATCCACGAACCGGCCGTCATCTGGCCGTACATGGCAAGGCCCTTCTTGTCGAGTTCGTTGAAATGGTCCCAGGTCGCCCAGTGCGGCACGAGATTGGAATTGGCGATCAGCACGCGCGGCGCATCCTTGTGGGTGCGGAAGACGCCGACCGGCTTACCGGACTGCACGAGCAGCGTCTCGTCTTCGTTCAGCGTCTTCAGTGTCGCAGCGATGCGGTCGAAATCGTCCCAGGTGCGCGCGGCGCGGCCGATGCCGCCATAGACGACGAGCTCATGCGGGTTTTCGGCCACATCCGGGTCGAGATTGTTCATAAGCATACGCAGCGGCGCTTCGGTCATCCAGCTTTTGGCGTTCAGCTCATTACCGCGGGGAGCGCGGATTTCGCGGATATTGTGGCGCGGGTTTACGGTCATGATGATGTTCCCTTTTAGTGTTTCAGACCGAGCGCGATCTCCTCGATCCGCGTCAGAATGGATTTGAGGTGAATGCGCAGCTTGTCGGCTTCTTCGCCGTCATAGGCGAAGGGCGGCGCCTCGGTTGCGAGATGCGTGGATTGTGCGAGTTCCATCTGGATGGCATGCACGCCGGTTTCCGGCTTGCCGTAATGGCGCGTCGTCCAGCCGCCTTTGAAGCGACCGTTCAGGATGCTGTCGTAACCTGCGGCAGCCGATGCAATGGCGATGGTCGCCTGCTCGATCGCCGGATCGCAGGTCTTGCCCATATCCGTGCCGATATTGAAATCCGGCAGCTTGCCCTCGAAGAGGAAGGGGATGTGCGAACGGATGGAGTGGCAGTCATAGAGGACGACAATGCCGTGGATGGTTTTCACCCGCTCGATCTCGGCCAGAAGTGCGGCGTGGTAGGGCGCATGAAAATCACGCAGCCGCTGGGCGATATCGGCCTCGGTGGGGGCGGCGCCGTCCTTCCAGATCGCCTTGCCGTCGAAATCGGTCTCGGGAATCAGCCCGGTCGTATTCTGGCCGGGATAGAGGCTCGTGCCGGACGGATCTCTGTTGGCGTCGATCACATAGCGATGGAACGTGGCGCGCACCGTGGTCGGACTGTCGAGCAGGCCGTCATAAAGCTGATGGATATGCCAGTCGGTATCGGCAAGCAGCCGGCCGTTGTCGTTCAGCCGCTCCCAGATATCGGCGGGAACATCGGTACCCGTATGAGGGAAACCGAGGATGACGGGCGAGGTGCCTTGCTTGACTTCGAAAACGGACATGTCAGACCTCCAGAGCGGGCAGGATGCCGCTTGAAACGGATGCGTTGAGGCTACCGCTGGCAATAAGCGTGGCAGCCGCCTTCAGGTCGTTCGCCATATAGCGATCCTCCTCCAGCGAGGGCACGGCAGCACGGATGGCGGAAATCGCCCTCTTGAGTTCGGGGCTGGTCGCGAGTGGTGCGCGAAGCTCCACCCCTTGCGCGGCGCTCAGTGCCTCGATGCCGATGATCGCAAAGAGATTTTCGGTCATCGGCAGGAGGCGGCGCGCGCCATGGCAGGCCATGGAGACATGGTCTTCCTGATTGGCCGAGGTTGGTGTCGAGTCGACGGAGGCCGGATGCGACATCTGCTTGTTCTCGCTCATCAGCGCGGCAGACGTGACCTCGGCGATCATCAGGCCGGAATTCAGACCCGGCTTCTTCGCAAGAAAGGCCGGCAGACCATAGGAGAGGGCGGGATCGACGAGCAGCGCGATGCGGCGCTGGGCGATTGCGCCGATCTCGCAGATCGCAAGCGCGATCTGGTCGGCAGCGAAGGCAACGGGCTCGGCGTGGAAATTGCCGCCTGACACGACGGAATTGTCCGACAGGACCAGCGGATTGTCGGTCACGGCATTGGCTTCGATCTCCAGCGTGCGGGCAACCGAGCGCAACAGATCCAGGCAGGCGCCATCGACCTGCGGCTGGCAGCGGATGCAATAGGGGTCCTGAACGCGCTCGTCACCCTCGATATGGCTCTGGCGGATCGGCGAGTTGTCAAGCAGGGCGCGTAGGGCTGTTGCCGTATCGATCTGGCCGCGATGGCCGCGCAGCGTATGGATATCGGGATGGAACGGGGCGGATGAGCCCATGGCCGCATCTGTGGACATGGCGCCGGTGATCAGCGCCGATTGTGCCGCCCGGTGGGCGCGGAACAGGCCGGCCAGCGCCAACGCCGTCGAGGTCTGCGTGCCGTTGATGAGCGCCAGCCCTTCCTTGGCGGCGAGCACGACGGGTTGCAGCCCGGCTTTGACAAGCGCCGTTGCGCCATGCAGCCGTTCACCGCCAAAGAAGGCTTCGCCATGGCCCATCATCACGGCTGTCATATGGGCAAGCGGTGCAAGATCGCCAGAGGCGCCGACAGAGCCCTTTTCCGGGATGACCGGGATGACGCCGCGCGCCATCATCGCCTCGATCAGCCGCACCAGTTCCAGCCGTACGCCGGAGGCGCCGCGGCCGAGCGAAACGAGCTTCAGCGCCATGATGAGACGCACGACATTTTCCGGCAGGGGATCGCCGACGCCGCAGCAATGAGAGAGGATGAGATTGCGCTGCAGCGTTGCCACATCAGCGCTGTCGATCTTGATCGAGGCGAGTTTGCCGAAGCCGGTATTGATGCCGTAGACCGGCGCATTGCCGGCGGCGATCTCGGCGATGCGGTTGGCCGCCTTGATGATGCCGGCGTCGAAGGACGGGTCGAGCTTGGCCGGAACGCCCGTCCAGTAGATGGTTGCGAGGTCCTGAAGCGAAACGGAACCTGGATGGAGGGTGATGGTCATCGGTCGATCCTCTGGCCCTTGAAAGTATGAGCGTGAAGCGGGTTGAAGCCGATGCGGTAGACGAGCTCGGCAGGGCTCTCGATGTCCCAGATCGCCAGATCAGCGGACTTGCCGGCTTCGATCGTGCCGGTCTCAGTAAGCAGGCCGAGGGCGCGGGCACCTTCGCGGGTCGCGCCGGCGATGCATTCTTCCACCGTCAGTTTGAACAGCGTCGCCGACATGTTCATGGTGAGCAGCAGAGAGGTGAGCGGTGACGTGCCGGGGTTGCAGTCAGTGGCAACAGCGATAGGCACGCCGGCCTGCCGCAGGGCCTGGACCGGCGGCTTCTGCTTTTCGTTGATCGCGTAGAAGGCGCCTGGGAGCAGAACGGCAACCGTGCCGGCTGCCGCCATTGCCCGCGCGCCATCCTCATCCAGATATTCCAGATGATCGGCCGAAAGGGCGCCGTAGGAGGCTGCGAGTTTCGCGCCGCCAAGATTGGAGAGCTGCTCGGCATGAAGCTTGACGGGAATCCCGAGCGCACGGGCCTTGTCGAAGACCCGTGCGATATCATCGACCGAGAATGCGATGCCTTCGCAGAAACCGTCGACAGCATCGACAAGGCCTTCAGCGCGTGCTCGCTCGAGACCCGGCAGGACGACATCGGAAATGTAATCCTGGTTCCGTCCCTTGTATTCGACGGACGTTGCGTGGGCGCCGAGATAGGAGGTGATGACCCGCACCGGCCGGTGGTCTGCGAGTGCGCGGGCGGCGCGCAGCATCTTCAGTTCTGCCTCGATATTGAGCCCGTATCCGGACTTGATCTCGATGGTGGTCAAACCCTCGGAGATCAGCGTGTCGAGCCGCGGGAGCGCAGCCTCGACGAGCCCTTCGACGGACAGTGCGTTGGTCGCCTTCACGGAGGAGACGATGCCGCCTCCGGCACGTGCAATCTCTTCATAGGTCGCGCCTTCGAGCCGCATTTCGAATTCCCGGGCGCGGTTGCCGCCATAGACGATATGGGTGTGACAATCGATGAGGCCGGGCGTGACCCAGCGACCTTCGAGATCGGTAATCTCGGCCGTCTCGATCAGCCAGGACGGCAGCTCGCCTTCCGGCCCGGCAAAAAGGATGCGCCCGCCTTCGTAAACGACGGCGCCTTTTTCGATAATGCCAAGGCCCGGCAGATTCTCCCGCAACGTCGCCAGGCGTGCATTGCGCCAAAGCGAGCGGGCACTGGAATTGCGGCCCGATCCGGAAAATTTGTTCCCACTCATCAGCTTTACGCCTTTCTTTATGGCAGAATATGTATATACATAATCGAAAGGGTGACAAGTAGAAATTTATGGCCTTTCGCATAAAGACAAGCGGACGGATCAACGACGAAACGGGAGAGCGATCATGACGAGACTTCATGCAGCGACGGCTTTGCTGGCCGAGGGCTGGCGCAAGAATGTGCGCCTGACGCTCGCAGACGGCCGGATTGCCGCGATCGAGACCGATGTCGCGCCTGATGCCAGTGACGATCGCCATGCCGTCCTTCTGCCGGCGATGCCGAACCTCCACAGCCATGCCTTTCAGCGGGCGATGGCGGGGCTTGCCGAAGTCCGCGGCCCGGCCAATGACAGCTTCTGGAGCTGGCGCACCGTCATGTACAGGTTCGCCCTGTCGATGACGCCCGATCACGTCGAGGCGGTGGCCGCCAAGCTCTATATGGAAATGCTGGAAGCCGGCTTTTGCCGCGTCGGCGAGTTCCACTATCTGCATCACGATAAGGACGGCAGCCCCTATGCCAATATCGCCGAGATGGCGGAGCGGATCGGTGCGGCGAGTGCTGAAACCGGCATTGGATTGACGCTGCTTCCGGTGCTCTACGCCCATTCCGGTTTCGGCGGGGCAGATCCCATCGAGGGACAGCGCCGCTTTATCAATTCCACCGAAAGTTTTGCGCGGCTGATGGATGGATGCCGGCAGGTCACGGGCAGGCTTTCCGGCGCAGAGATCGGTGTTGCGCCGCACAGCCTGCGAGCCGTCACGCCGGACGAATTGTCCGTCGCAATCGCGCTCGCCGGCAATGGCCCGATCCACATTCATGTCGCCGAACAGGTCAAGGAAGTCGAGGATTGCCTTGCCTGGTCCGGCGCAAGGCCTGTCCAATGGCTGCTTGACCACACGCCGGTCGATCAGCGCTGGTGCCTGATCCACGCAACCCATATGACCGAGAACGAAACGCGCCGTATGGCTAAGAGCGGTGCCATTGCCGGCCTCTGCCCGATTACCGAAGCCAATCTCGGCGATGGGACATTTTCGGCGCCCCTGTTCCTGACGGAGGGTGGGCGCTTCGGCATCGGCTCGGATTCCAACATCCTGATTTCCGTTGCAGAAGAACTTCGCCAGCTCGAATATTCCGAGCGTCTGGCGCTGCGTGCGCGCAATGTCATCGCATCGACGGGTGGCTCCACCGGCCAGGCCCTCTTTGAGCAGGCACTTGCAGGCGGCGGTGAGGCGCTGAAAGCGCCATCGGGCCTTGTCGCCGGGAACTATGCCGACATCGTTTCGCTCGATACCCGCGCCGTTTCCTACCTTTCCGAGGATCGGCTGCTCGATCACTGGATCTTTGCCGGTGGTGTGGCGGTCGACAGCGTCTGGGCGCTCGGCCGAAAGCAGGTCGAAAACGGACGCCATCTGCGACGCGACCTGATCGATCGCCGCTTCGTTGCCGCCATGAACGAGCTGTTGGCGGCATGACGATCTTTCCTCGGCGCTTCCCAGGCGGTACAGCGGGAGAGGAGCCGGAGCGCGACGGATGAATGAACCCAAGGAAACGACCTTACACCAGCGTATCCTCAGCGATATCGAGGGCCGTATCGTCTCGGGCGAATGGCCGCCGGGCTACCGCATTCCGTTCGAAGTGGAATTGACGAAGCAATACGACTGTTCCCGTATGACGGTGAACAAGGCCCTGACCCAGCTGGTGAAGGCGGGTCTCATCGAACGCCGCAAGAAATCCGGCAGTTTCGTCATGCAGCCGCAGGCCCAGGCTGCAGTGCTTGAGATCCACGATATCAAGGCGGAGGTCCAGTCCCTCAATCTCGCCTATTCCTACAAGGTCGCAAAGCGCGTTCGCAGAAAAGCGCAGGCGCAGGACCGCCAGATGCTGGACCTGCAGCAAAATTCGAGCCTCATTGAGGTCATCTGTACGCATTACGCCGGATCGAAGCCATTTTGCCTGGAAAAGAGGTTGATCAACCTTCAAACCGTGCCAGAAGCAGCGGATGAGGAGTTCGAGCATACGGCGCCCGGCCCGTGGCTTCTGAGCCAGGTTCCCTGGAGTGCCGCCGAGCATAAGATCTTCGCCATTGGTATTGATGAAGACGAAGGAGCCATGCTTTCCATCCCCGAGGCAACGGCCTGTCTCGTCGTCGAACGACGCACCTGGAACAAGTCCGGGCCGGTGACGCATGTGCGCTTCGTCTATCCCGGAAATCGACATGCGCTCTACGCGCGCTTTACCCCAGAAACAGTGAAATAGATTTGATTTTCAATTGAAAAAGCGTCCGGTCACCTCGTATGACCGAACGCCTGTTGTTGCCGCCGCAATGGGTCGACGGTTTCCAATAGAAGGCGATTTTCCTGACGTCAACATCTCTAGAACAGGGGTATTGCGAAAGTCGATGCCTACAAGCAAATGATGGATGATCACGGTCCGGCTGTTTCGATATGTTTGAAGATTATCTCTGCTTCTTGCTGAATTGCGTTCAGCAAGAGCCAAGCCGCGATTGGTCCGGTCGACAGAAGCAAGAATCGAAAAAAGCGGCTGTGCCAGCGCAAGGCGTTTAAGCTTCTTGGGCTTCCGGAATGAGCGGCGGCACCTGGATGACGACAGGTTTATTCGCCCCGGATTCGATGAGCTCGAACACTTTCGTCAGCATGCCCGGTACATCCTGGCGCACCATCTCGATGCCATTGCCGAGCAGGGTGACGAAAGGGTCCCAGTCGAAGCAGCCGAGGACCAGGGTGCGGTCGTCGAGGTGACCGGAGCGGCGGATCCAGCGCATGACGCCTTCGAGGGAGATCGTCGAGTTGACGAACATGCCTTTCGGCAGGGCATCGCCGCCAAGGGCACGCTCGTCCAGCGCCTTTTCGGCTTTTTCCGGCGCGTAACCACAGGCGAGGATATTCTCCTCGTGAACGGCAACGCCGAGATCCGCATGTGCCTCTCGGAATCCGCGGATACGTTCGGCCGTGTTGTGATCGCTGCCGCGGCCACCGATGAAGAGCAGAGGTTCCATCTTGCCCAGCCGCTGCTCGCTGTTTTTCAAAATACGGCGCGTCAGCTCCCGCGCGCCGGCAAAATTGTCCGAGATGACCGAGGGGGCGAGCGTCCCGGGCAGGTCGAGATTGAGGCTGCGCACACCGGCCGCCGCACACATTTCAGTGATCCGGTCGGGATCGGTCGCGCCTGTCGCGATCAGGCATTCGACCTGATAGGAGAGCATGGTGCGCGCCGCCTCGACCTCCAGCTGAGGATCGCGCCGCGTGCAGGTGATGATCGGGAAGAGGCCGCGCGCACGCGCCATGTCTTCGAAGGTTTCGACGATCGAGCCGAAATAGCGATTATCGTATTTCGGCACGATCATGCCGATGATGTGGGATTTTTCACGCCGCAGCAGGCTCGCCTGCATGTTCAGCGCATAACCCTGCTCCTCGGCGATCCGCATGATCTTTTCGGCGAGCTGAACACTGATCCTGCGCTTCTTCCAGTTGCCGTTGAGCACGGCGCTGACGGCGCTCGCCGATGTGCCGGCAAGCTCCGCCAGGTCGTAAATCGTCGTGCGCTTCGTCTGCTTCACCTGATTCAAAATGTCCCTCTCCGTTTGGGCTAACTTGACATCAAACGATAGAAGTGGCAATTCTTGCTTCATCGATTGAGCAAGCTTGCGCAATCGATGATACAAGCCGGCAGTGAAAAGTTGGCGCAGGGAGGTATTTCTAAGAAGCTGCGGAGAGACTGTGCTTTTGCAGGGCGCTTTGCTCGTCGTTTTCATGGCAGCGAAGGCGGCGGCGAGCGGGCGAACCGTGGTGACTTCCAGCAATGCCTGGGCCTGTCTTTTAATCACACCAAGGAGGAGAAAATGAATTATCGCAATTTGCTTATGGCCTCAGTGACCGTTTTCATGGGTCTTGCCGGTGCCGCCTCGGCTCAGGAAGCTGCGACCGTCGCTTTCCTGATGCCCGACCAGGCATCCACCCGCTATGAGCAGCACGACTTTCCCGGCTTCAAGGCCGAGATGGAAAAGCTGTGCCCGAAGTGCACCGTGATCTATCAGAACGCCAACGCTGATGCCTCTCTGCAGCAGCAGCAGTTCAACTCGGTGATCGCCCAGGGCGCCAAGGTCGTCGTTCTCGACCCCGTCGATTCGGCCGCTGCCGCCGGTCTCGTCGAGATCGCCCAATCCCAGGACGTGAAGGTCATCGCCTATGACCGCCCGATCCCGGACAAGCCGGCCGATTATTACGTTTCTTTCGACAATGAAGGCATCGGCTATGCGATTGCCAAGTCGCTCGTCGAGCATCTGAAGGCTTCGGGCGTTGCCGATGGCGCGGGTGTGCTCGAAATCAACGGCTCGCCGACCGATGCGGCCGCCGGCCTGATCCGCGACGGTATCCATCGCGGCCTCAAGGAATCGGCCTATAAGACGCTTGCCGAATATGACACGCCGGAATGGGCGCCGCCGAAGGCACAGGAATGGGCTGCCGGCCAGATCACCCGCTTCGGCGCCGACATCAAGGGTGTCGTCGCTGCCAATGACGGCACTGCCGGTGGTGCGATTGCCGCCTTCAAGGCCGCCGGCGTGAAGCCGGTTCCGCCGGTCACCGGCAATGATGCGACGATCGCGGCCCTTCAGCTCATTATTTCCGGCGACCAGTACAACACGATTTCGAAACCATCCGAAATCGTCGCGGCAGCCGCCGCTAATGTTGCTGTGCAAATGATCAAGGGCGAAAAGCCGGAAGCCAAGACGACGCTCTACAATACGCCGTCGCAGCTCTTCATCCCCGCCGTCGTGACCGCCGAGAACATCAAGGCCGAAATCTTCGACAAGAAGATCCAGACGCCTGAGCAGATCTGCACCGGCGAATATGCCGAAGGCTGCAAGAAGCTTGGCATCACCAACTAAACGCGCTTGAGTGAGCTCCGGCCGCGCCTGTTGCGGCCGGATGCCCCCATGGCAAGAAGGACTGCCCCCATGAGCAGGGACGTGAAGGATATGCCGGAGAAGAGTCAGACGATCCTCCGGTTGAGCAATATTTCCAAGAATTTCGGCGCGGTGTCGGCGCTGACCGATATCGAGCTCGAAGTGAAAGCTGGCGAAGTCGTGGCGCTGGTCGGCGATAACGGTGCCGGCAAGTCGACGCTGATCAAGGTTCTGGCCGGCGTGCATCAACCTTCTTCAGGAACGATCGAATTTTGCGGCCAGAACGTCACGCTGGATAGTCCGGGCAGAGCGTTGGAACTCGGCATTGCCACCGTCTTCCAGGATTTGGCACTCTGCGAAAACCTTGATGTCGTGGCCAACCTCTTCCTCGGCCATGAAATCTCTCCCTGGGGCCTCGATGAGGTCGCCATGGAAGTGCGCGCCTGGACGCTGCTGAGGGAACTTGCCGCCCGCATCCCCTCGGTGCGCGAGCCGATCGCCTCGCTCTCGGGCGGCCAGCGCCAGACAGTCGCCATCGCCCGCTCACTGCTGCTCGATCCGAAGATCATCATGCTCGACGAACCGACCGCAGCTCTCGGCGTCGCCCAGACTGCCGAAGTATTGAACCTCATCGAGCGGGTACGCGAACGCGGCCTCGGGGTCATCATCATCAGCCATAATATGGAAGACGTGCGTGCCGTTGCCGACCGCATCGTCGTGCTGCGCCTCGGGCGCAACAACGGCGTCTTCACGCCCGATTCGTCCAATCAGGAACTCGTCGCGGCCATTACCGGCGCCACCGAAAACGCGGTCTCCCGGCGGATCGAGCGCAAGACGGGCGCTGCCCACGAAACCAGCGGGAGGCCCGCATGAGCCAGAAGATGTCAGAGACTATCCGCCAGCCGGCCGCCCTCGACCGCAGTGATGAGCGCGTACGCCATGACGACAACATTATGGGCATGACCAAGGCCTTCTTCGACCGCGTACGCTCGGGCGATCTCGGCATGCTGCCGGTTTTCGTCGGTTTGATCGTCATTTCGACGGTCTTTTCGCTGCTCAATCCGGTATTTCTCGCGCCGAACAATCTCGTCAACCTGCTGTTTGATTGTGCCACCGTCGGGGTGATCTCGCTCGGCATCGTCTGCGTGCTGATGCTCGGCGAAATCGACCTCTCGGTCGGCTCTATGAGCGGGCTTTCCTCCGCCATTCTCGGCGTACTCTGGGTTAATATGGGCTGGCCGATTCCGCTCGCGATCCTGGTTGCGATTGCTGCCGGCATCGTCGTCGGCTCGCTCTATGCGGTGCTTTATAACAGGCTCGGCATGCCGAGTTTCGTCGCCACGCTTGCCGGCCTGCTCGCGCTGCTCGGCATGCAGCTCTATATCCTTGGACCGACAGGCAGCATCAATCTGCCCTATGCCTCGCCACTCGTCCGCTTCGGACAGATCCTGGTCATGCCCGACTGGCTGTCCTATCTGCTGGCCCTGTTGCCGGGTATCACCCTTGTCGTCAACGAATTGCGCAAGCGCCGCCAGCGCCAAGCTTCGAATCTCTCTTCGCCACCGGTCGGTGCGCTCGCGATCAAGGCAATCGTGCTGACAGCAGCTCTCGAATTTGCCGTCTATTATCTCAATCTCGGCCGAGGCGTGCCGTGGATGTTCGGCCTCTTCGTCGCCATCGCCGTGATCCTGAATTATGCGCTGACCCGCACCAAATGGGGCCGCTCGATGTTTGCCGTCGGCGGCAATCGCGAAGCGGCGCGCCGCGCCGGCATTAATGTGCGCCGCATCTATTTGAGCGCCTTCGTCCTCTGCTCGACGCTTGCCACGATCGGCGGCATTCTATCGGCCTCGCGGCTTGCCTCCTCCAGCCAGCAGGCCGGCACGGGTGATGTGAACCTCAACGCAATCGCGGCAGCGGTCATTGGCGGCACCAGCCTCTTCGGCGGCCGTGGCAGCGCCTATTCGGCCCTGCTCGGCATCATCGTCATCCAGGCGATTTCCAACGGGCTGACGCTTCTCAATCTGAGCTCGTCGCTTCGTTACATGATCACAGGCGCGGTTTTGGCGATCGCCGTCATCGTCGATTCGCTTGCCCGCCGGTCCCGCGTCAGCCACGGCCGCGCCTGATTAGACATTCTCAAGGAGTATTCGCATGACTGATCTCATGAAAGGCAAGGTTGCCGCCATCACCGGTGCAGCGTCGGGTATCGGCCTGGAATGCGCCCGTACGCTTCATGCCGAAGGCGCAACTGTCGTGCTCGTCGATCGTGCCAAGGACAAGCTTGAGGCGCTTTGCAAGGAGATCGGCGAGGGTGCCCTGCCGCTCGTCGTCGATCTTCTCGACGGTCCACAGGTCTCCGGCATGCTGCCGCGCATTCTGGAATTGGCCGGCCGTCTCGATATTTTCCACGCCAATGCCGGTGCCTATATCGGCGGCCCGGTCGCTGAAGGCGATCCGGATGCCTGGGACCGGATGCTCAACCTTAACATCAATGCGGCCTTCCGCTCGGTCCATGCGGTGCTGCCGCACATGATCGCGCAGAAGTCCGGCGACATTCTCTTCACGAGTTCGATCGCTGGCGTCGTGCCCGTCGTCTGGGAGCCGATCTATACGGCGTCGAAATTTGCCGTTCAGGCTTTCGTGCACTCCACCCGCCGCCAGGTCGCCCAGCATGGCGTGCGTGTCGGCGCGGTGCTGCCGGGTCCGGTCGTCACAGCCCTGCTCGACGATTGGCCGAAGGCCAAAATGGAAGAGGCGCTTGCCAATGGCAGCCTGATGCAGCCAAAGGAGGTGGCCGATGCCGTGCTGTTCATGTTGTCGCGGCCGCGCAATGTGACGGTCCGCGATCTGGTCATCCTGCCGAACAGCGTCGACCTCTGAGGTTGACAGGTTCGGTTCCGGATTGCTCCAGAGCAATTCCAGCAAAAGTGTGTAGCGGTCTTGCGTCCGGAATTGCGTGAAAACAAAGAGAGCATTTCCGTTATCGGAAGAAAACGGAAATGCTCTAGAAACCTGATATTGCCGATTTGAATCGAGAGATCATGAGCGACACTTCACACACGTCAGGAGCGGGTGCCAAACATGTCATCGGCGTCGATGTCGGCACCGGCAGCGCCCGTGCGGGCCTGTTCGACCTCAATGGCCGGATGCTTGCCTCCGCCAAGCGGGATATCACGCTCTTTCATGAGGCCGGCTCGATCGTCGAGCAGTCGAGCACCGAGATCTGGGCGGCCGTCTGTGCTGCCGTCCGCGAGGTCGTTGCCGCAAGCGGCATCGATCCGGCATCCGTGGCGGGTCTCGGTTTTGACGCGACCTGCTCGCTTGTCGTGCTGGGCGAGGGGGGCAGGCCGCTTCCCGTCGGTCCGTCCGAAGATCCGGACCGCAACATCATCGTCTGGATGGACCATCGTGCCGTTCCTCAGGCGGAGCGTATCAACGCGCTCGGCCATGACGTACTGCGTTATGTCGGCGGCCGCATCTCGCCTGAGATGGAAACGCCGAAGATTCTGTGGCTCAAGGAAAATCGCCCACAGATCTTCGATACCACCTGGCAGTTTTTCGATCTCGCGGACTTTCTCACCTGGCGGGCGACAGGCGATCTGTCGCGCTCCACATGCACGGTCACCTGCAAATGGACCTATCTTGCCCATGAGAAGCGGTGGGATGCGTCCTATTTCCACCAGATCGGTCTCGGCGTGCTGGCCGACGAGGGCTTCGCCCGCATCGGCCAGGCGATCGTCGAGCCAGGTTCTGCAGTCGGCCAGGGCCTGACTGCAGCTGCAGCCGAGGAACTTGGCCTTACTGCGGGAACGGCGGTTGCTGCCGGCCTGATCGATGCCCATGCGGGCGGGATCGGAACCGTTGGTATTGGCGCCGGCCCACAGGCCAATCTCGGCTATGTCTTCGGCACCTCCTCCTGCACCATGACCTCGACATCAGAGCCTGCCTTCGTGCCCGGCGTCTGGGGTCCCTATTATTCGGCCATGGTGCCGGGCATGTGGTTGAACGAAGGCGGCCAGAGCGCAGCAGGTGCGGCGATCGACCACCTGCTTTCCTTCCATCCGGCTGCCGCCGAGGCGCGGGAACTGTCGAAGCGTAATGGTGTTCCCCTGCCGGTGCTGCTGGCGGATAGGGCGGCGCAAAAGGCGGGTCAGCCCTCGGATGCCGTCAAGCTTGTCGCTGGTCTGCATGTCGTTCCGGAATTCCTTGGTAATCGCGCCCCCTTTGCCGATCCGCATGCCCGTGCCGTCATCGCCGGCCTTGATATGGAAAGAGATATCGACAGCCTTGTTTCGCTTTATGTCGCCGGTCTCTGCGGCATCGGCTATGGCCTGAGGCAGATCATCGACACGCAGGCCGATGCCGGCGTGAGCGTCGAAAACATCGTCATCAGCGGCGGCGCCGGCCAGCATGATTTCGTTCGGCAGCTCCTTGCCGACGCCAGCGGCAAGCCTGTTATCGCGACAACGGCCGAGGAGCCCGTTCTGCTGGGCGCTGCTATCCTCGGCGCTGTTGCCGGCGGTCTGTTTACGGATATGCGTGCGGCGATGACGAAACTCTCGGCAGCCGAGGTCACCTATCAACCGACGCAAGATGTGGTCGCCGATCTTCATGCCAAGCGCTACGAGGGCTTCAAGCAACTTCAGGCGCTGACGCGCACCTTGCGGCAATTCTGACACGGTGACTGCCGCCGGCCGCCGATGGTTCACGGCCAGGCGGCAAAGGATGGCGCGACACCTTTTTCCGATTGAGCAGCGATCCTGCGACGGTAGGCGCCCGGCGGTTCGCCGGTGCGGCTTTTGAAGAACCGGTTGAAATAGCCGGGATCGCGAAAGCCGAGCCCGAAGCCGATCTGTTCGACCGATTGTTCCGATTGCCCGAGCCGCAGCTTGGCTTCGGCAATCAGTCGTCCATGGATCAGTTCCATCGGGCTTCGCCCGGTTCCGGCGATGCAGGCCCGGTGGAGAGTGTCGTAGGTAATGCCCAAGGCGTGGGCGATATCGGTAATCGCCGGCTGCTCGCGATAGCGCAGTTCGACGATCTGCCTGAAGCGTTGCAGCGTGGTTGCGCCGGTGCCTGACGTCGTCATCGGAGCCAACGCGCCGGAGGCTCGCCACATCAGCAGCAACAGCACTGAGAAGTAGGCGCCGACAACGGCCGCCCCTCCCGGAAGATGGTGCAGCCCCTCTTCGCTCATCATCTCGAAGGCGCGGCCGATATCGCCAGCATGGTCAGCAAGATTTTCGCTTCGAGCCACGACAACCCGCTCGATCATGTCGTGCAGCTGTACGGCAGCCGGGCTATCGCCCACCATTCTCCAGACAAAGTCTTCGGCAGCCGACAGCATCGCCCCCTCGCTGCCGGCAGCCAGAACGAATGTTCCCGAGACCCGTCGCGGCAGCCAGAGCGCGGCGGGTGCGGGAAGCTCGAGCTCCTCCTGGCCGTTGATGGACAACGTCGCCCGGCCGCGCGAGACGAAGAAGGCTTGATAGAAGGGGCGGCTGCCGCTGGCGCCGAGGCTCCAGGTCTGACTGCCGAGGCCGGCGGCAATCATTGAAGCCGTGACCGAAAGCGCCGGCGCATCGAGCAGTTTTTCAGCCATGACGAACCTCAGCATTAGATCCGGTCGCGCAGTGCTATTCTTGCGCCGGAAATCATGGAAAAGTGCAACAAACTGCCAGAAAAATCCATTCAATTTCCCGGGCGATTGGTTCCTATTGAATGCTGAGGAGAGCCTGACATTCAGGCGATAGGGGCGAGGAACTTCCAATGAAAAACGTCGATCTCTTGGCGTGAACGCTGGATTCGCATGAGTCCCGGCGATTGCCGGAAACCAGCAGACATCATCGCGCCGATCCCCTTTGCGAGGGCAAGCGGGCGCATATCTGAAAGGGAACGAGATGGTTGACCTGATGCTTCTCATTGGCGGCCGTGCCATGCCGGCTTCGAACGGCGCAACTTTCGAACGGTTGAACCCGATTACCGGGCAGCCGGCAACTACGGCTGCAGCGGCAACACAGGAAGATGCACATGCAGTTGCTGCGGCTGCAGCCGCAGCCTTTCCGGCCTGGTCGGCGCTTGCCCCGACCGAACGCCGCAAGCGCCTTTCGAAAGCCGCCGACATCATGGATTCCCGTACCGGCGAATTCATCGCCGCCATGGCGGAGGAGACCGGCGCCACTGCCGGCTGGGCGGGCTTCAACGTTTATCTCGCCGCCAATATGCTGCGCGAAGCCGCCGCCATGTGCACCCAGATCACGGGCGAGGTCATCCCATCGGACAAGCCCGGCCTGTTGGCTATGGGCGTGCGGCAGCCGGCTGGCGTCGTTCTCGGCATTGCGCCCTGGAATGCCCCCGTCATTCTCGGCGTACGCGCTGTCGCTCTGCCGCTCGCCTGCGGCAATACCGTCATCCTCAAGGCCTCGGAGCTTTGTCCAAAGACGCATCACCTGATCGGCGAGACATTGCAGGAGGCGGGTCTTGGCGAGGGTGTCGTCAATGTGCTCACCAATGCACCTGCCGACGCCGCGACGATCGTTGAAAAGATCATCGCCCATCCGGCGGTGCGCCGCGTCAATTTCACTGGATCAACCCGCGTCGGTCGGATTATCGCCGAGGTCTGCGCCCGCCACCTGAAGCCCGCCCTGCTGGAACTCGGCGGCAAGGCGCCCCTCGTCGTTCTCGACGACGCCGATATCGGCGAAGCTGTGAAAGCTGCCGCATTCGGTGCCTTCATGAACCAGGGCCAGATCTGCATGTCGACCGAAAGGATCGTGGTCGACGAGGCGGTGGCCGACAGCTTTGCCGATCAGTTCGCCCGCAAGGCCTCGACGCTCGTTGCCGGTGATCCGCGTCAGAGCAATTCGCCGCTCGGCTCGATGATCGGTCTTGAAGCGGTCAATCGGGTCAATGGCCTGATCGAGGATGCCGTCTCCAAGGGTGCCCGCCTGCTTGCCGGTGGGCGGGCGGTCGGGACGCTCATGGATGCGACTGTGCTCGACCACGTCACGCCGTCAATGCGGATCTACAGCGAGGAAAGTTTTGGCCCGGTTGCCTGCATGGTGCGCGTGCGCGGGCTTGATGAGGCGGTCCGTGTCGCCAACGATACCGAATATGGCCTGTCCGCTGCCGTCTTTGGCCGGGACGCTACCCGCGCGATGGAGGTCGCCCGGCGGATCGAAAGCGGCATCTGCCATGTCAACGGCCCGACAGTGCACGATGAAGCGCAGATGCCCTTTGGCGGCGTTAAGGCGTCTGGCTATGGCCGCTTCGGCGGCAAGGCCGGCATCAACGAATTCACCGATTTGCGGTGGATCACGGTGGCGTCGCAGCCCGGACATTATCCGATCTGAGGATCGGATTTTTCGGGGAGCGGCTTGGAGGGCATAACATAAGGGTTCGCCTCACAGGCGGTGGCATACGGTCACGACCTCGGTACGCGGTATGTAGCGATATTCGACAATCATATCGCTGCAATCGAGACGCCGGCGCTCGACATAGTGCGCGCGAACGATGGGCCTCGAACGGTGCTTGACGACAGGCGACCGCTCATAACCTTGAATCATGTCGGCCGACATGGCCGGGACGGTGGCAGCCGCCATCATGGCCAGGGATAAGAGCGATATCATAAAGGCGCGCATGCCGTCTTCCTCCGTTAAGAAGGAGCAGACGCGGCCTGCGCGTCCGCTCGAAAGCTTCAGTGCTTGGTCAGTTTTGCCTCTTCCGCAGCGGCGAGGAAATCTGCCCTTGCCGTTTCCATGCTGACGCGTCCTTCGACGGCGCCCTTGCAGGCATTGCTTGCCTTGACGAATTTTGCTCCCGTTCTCTGCGGCCACATGTCGTGAAGACAAATGAGTGCGTCGAATGGACCCCTGACGGATCGCGATCCCGCGTGAGCGAACTCGATTTCGATTGGTTCACTCCATTGTTTATTGGACATTTTTTTCTTCTCCTGTCCCGGGCGCCACAACGTCGCAGATGAGAAATTTGTTCCCGCCCCTCGTTAACGGCGGCTTTTGCCGACCCCGCAGCAAGTTGCAGTTGCTCCGAAATGCCATGTTTTTTTGGCAGAAATCGCCAGGCGGAGGCCGCCCGCTTTCAGCGCGGTACCGTCAGGATCGTTTCTTGAACGTATGCTCCGGCGCCGGAAACCGCCTGGCGCGCACGTCTGCGGCGTAGTCTGCCGCTGCGGCAGAAACGCGTTTTCCCAGTTCGTCGTAACGTTTGACGAAGCGTGGCGTAAAATCGTTGAAGAGCCCGAGCATATCGTCGGAAACCAGGATTTGGCCGTCGCAGGCGGATGAGGCTCCGATGCCGATCGTCGGCACAGGGGTGGCCGCAGTCACTTCGCGTGCCAGGGGTTCGACCGTTCCTTCGACGACGAAGGCAAACGCCCCGGATCCGCCGATGGCATGGGCGTCGCGCCGGATTTTCGCGGCTTCGTGTTCGCTGTGGCCTACCGAACGATAGCCGCCTGCGGTATGGACCAGTTGTGGCATCAGGCCGATATGGCCAAGGACAGGAATGCCGCGCGCCGTCAGAAAGCCGATCGTCGCAACCATTTCTTCGCCGCCCTCCAGCTTGACGGCATCGCAGCCCGTTTCCTGCAGGATACGAACCGCATTGCGAAACGCGACTTCCTTCGATTCCTGATAGGTTCCGAAAGGCATGTCGACGACGACGCAGGCCTTGCTGACGCCGCGCATGACCGCCTTGCCGTGAGCGATCATCATGTCGAGCGTGACGCCGGTCGTGGTCTCCATGCCATAGAGCACCATCCCGAGAGAGTCGCCGACCAGAAGCAGATCGCAATGGTCGTCGAGGAGGCGGGCGACCGGCGTCGTATAGGCCGTGAGGCAGACGATCGGTGCCGTTCCCTTCATCGCGGTGATGCGCGACGGGGTAAGGCGTTTCTGAAATCCGGGCGTACTCATCGCTCCGCTCCAATTCTTGTCAAGCCTTGCCCGCCGATCACTCGATTGTCCAGAAGCCGCGTCGTTCCGATCCGCACGAAGAGCACAACGACGACTGGATCCTTGATGTCGGCGACCGGCTGCAAGTTCAATGCATCCCTGACAGCAACAATCTCTGGATTGGCCAAGGGTTCCTGACCGAGAAACGCCGTCAGACGATCTTCGAGTTCCCCAGGGTCTCTGATGCCATCAGCAATCAGCCGCTCGGCCTCATCAAGCGTTTTCGGGACAATGACCGCAGCCTTTCGCTCCGCCTCGCTGAGATAGACATTGCGCGACGACAGGGCGAGGCCGTCCTTGTCCCTTATTGTCGGAATCGCGATGATCTCCACCGGCAATGCCAGGTCGGCGACCATGCGCTTGATGACAACGACCTGCTGATAGTCCTTTTCGCCGAAATAGGCCCTATGCGGCTGTACGATGTTGAACAGCTTGCAGACGACGGTCGCCACGCCGGCAAAATGCCCGGGGCGCACAGCGCCCTCCAACTGGTTACCGATCTGAGGCACATCGACCGTCGTCAGCATCGGTTGCGGATACATATCGTCGACAGAAGGTGCGAAAAGCATATTGACCCCGGCCTGCTTTAGCATCTGCGCGTCACGTTCGAGATCACGCGGATATTTGCTGAGATCTTCCGACGGCCCAAACTGCAGCGGGTTGACGAAAATCGATGCCACCAGAATGTCGTTGTGGACCCGCGCGCGCGAAACCAGTTCCATGTGGCCGGCGTGCAGGTAGCCCATGGTGGGCACAAAGCCGACAGTCCGGTCATGTCGTCGCAACGCCTCAAGTGCTGAGCGCAACTCGCTGATTTTGGAAAATATTCGCACCGCTTCCTCCACTTTGCGATCATGCAGACTGCAATTGTCGTCCCAGGTCAACGGCGCGGCTATGCAATTGGTGTCGGTTCATCCTCTGCGCCGCGGGTAAACATAGGTCCGCTTATCGGCCATCTCTTTGACGGCTTCAAGCGCTCTTGTGCCGGTTTGCGCCAGGTCAATGCGCGGCGCGGTCGATGCGACATCATCGTTTGAAATCGAAATTGGCCAGACAAGGTAGCGTCCAGTGCAACAGCATTTCTTCCTGCCGCTTCTCACATATCCTGACGATACCTCGGAATTCATGATCGCCAATGGTGTGGCGCTCGCTCGGCACATGAAGGCGAGCCTGACTGCGTGTACCGTCGAGATCGCAATCCCCCATGTTTCTCCTGCGCTCGGCTCGCTGATCTTGGATACGGTCAAGCTCACCCAGGAGGCCGAGGCGTTGAGCCGGCAGCGCGGCTCATTTCTAGCCAGGAAGACGCTCGAAGAAGCAAAGGCTGCGTCCGTCGAGGTCCGGATGCGAAATATGACGGCCGGAGAACCATTCGTCGCAGACATGCTTGCGGAAGCTGCCCGCGCCTATGACCTCGTTCTGCTCGAGGCGGCTGGCCTGTATCGCCCCGTCGTCGAGGCGGTCCTGTTCGAATCAGGCCGGCCGCTGGTGCTCTATCCTCGTCAGAGCTTCGGCGGCAGAATAGACCATGTGGCTATCGCCTGGGACGGCAGCGCGGCTGCTGCGAGCGCGGTGCACAACGCTGCGCCGTTTATCGAGCATGCCTCCAAAGTCCACCTGGTTTGCGTCACCGACGAAAAGATCGTCAACGACGAGGCCGGCGACCATCTGATTGAAAACTTCCGCAGGAGCGGTGTCGCCGCAGAGATGGTCCGCGTCCACGCCGCCGATAGACCGATCGGCGATGTGTTGCAGACGCAGGCCTTCGAACTGCGGGCGGATCTTCTCGTCATGGGCGGGTTCGGCCATTCGCGGCTGCGCGAATTCGTCCTTGGCGGCGCCACGAAATCGGTGCTGACCAACGTCCTCCTGCCCGTCCTGCTATCTCACTAAGGGTACACGCATGTTCAAGGATCGCCTGCGGAGCGCCAAGCTCCGGGACCGTATCGTAGACGCCGAAGACGCCGCCGCGCTGATACGCGACGGCATGACGGTGGGGATGAGTGGTTTCACGCGGGCGGGAGAGGCGAAGGCCGTTCCTCTGGCACTGGCCGAGCGCGCGCGTCGCGAGCCGTTAAAGATCACGCTGATGACCGGTGCCTCGCTCGGCAACAATCTCGACAAGACGCTTGCCGAGGCCCATGCAGTCGCGCGCAGGATGCCGTTTCAGTCGGACACCGTCATGCGCAAGGCGATCAACTCCGGCGAGGTCATGTTCATCGATCAGCATCTGTCGGAGACTGTCGAGTTTCTGCGCAGTGGTCAGCTTCCTCCCGTCGACATTGCAGTCGTCGAGGCGACTGCCATTACCGAGGAAGGTGGTATCGTGCCGACGACATCGGTCGGCAATTCGGCCAGTTTCGCCATCCTGGCGCCGAAGGTAATCGTCGAAATCAACCTGTTACAGCCGGAAGCCCTCGAAGGGTTGCACGACATCTACATCCCGACGAAAAGGCCGACCCGCGAAGCGATCCCGGTCGTCGCTCCCGACAGCCGGATCGGCTCGCCGTTTATCCCCATCCCTCCGGAGAAGATCGCGGCGATCGTCGTAACGCAAAGCAGCGACAGTCCTTCTGCCGTTGAGCCGGCTGACGCGGAGACGAATGCGATCGCCGGACACCTCACAGAGTTCCTTATGAACGAGGTACGGCGTGGACGTCTCACGGAGAAGCTGCTGCCCCTGCAGGCCGGTATAGGGACGATCGCGAACGCGGTACTACAGGGATTCGCCGAGACACCCTTCCACGACCTCACCATGTATTCCGAGGTGTTGCAGGATTCGACATTTGATCTCATGGATGCCGGAAAGCTGAACTTCGCCTCCGGGTCGTCCATGACATTGTCGACGGAGAAGCATCGTCGGGTTCTGGCCGATATCGAACGATATAAGACCCGGCTGCTGCTAAGGCCGCAGGAGATCAGCAATCATCCCGAGGTCATCCGGCGTCTCGGCATCATCGCCATCAACACGGCATTGGAGCTCGACATCTACGGCAACGTGAATTCTACCCATGTCGGTGGCACACACATGATGAACGGCATAGGCGGATCCGGCGATTTTGCGCGCAACGCCTACATGTCGATCTTCGTCACGAAGTCGCTTGCGAAACAGGGCGCAATCTCACGCGTCGTTCCAATGGTGAGCCATGTCGACCACACCGAACACGACGTCGACATCCTCGTCACCGAGATCGGGCTTGCAGACTTGCGCGGCCTTGCCCCGCGGGAGAGGGCACGTGTCATCATCGACAACTGCGTTCATCCCAAATACAGGGACGTTCTGGCGGATTACTACAGGCGCGCCGTCCTCCGCGGCGGCCATACGCCACATCTGATCGAGGAAGCGTTAGCGTGGCACGACAATCTTCGTCTGACCGGACGAATGTTGCCGGAAACGGGCGACGCCTAGATCGTCGCCTCAGGCACCGTAACAGAACATTGCTGTGCAGTGTCCTACCTGTGCTTGCGAAGCCAACGAGGCTGATGCATCAGAATATTGATTTTAGACATCAATAGGCACATCATAAGTGTCAATTGTCAGAGTCTGTGCAAGATAAGCGATGTTTCAATCGTGATCACTGCAGCTCAGATGCGGGCCGCCCGGGCTCTTCTTGGTATCGACCAGCGCCAGCTGGCCGAACTGGCGGGAATTTCTGTTCCGACAATTCAGCGCATGGAGGCGAGCCTTGATGTGGTGCGGGGCAATGTCGACTCCCTGATGCGTCTGCTGGCTGCGTTGGAAAGCGCCGGTGTCGAGGTAATCAACGAGGGGGCCGTCAGCACGAATGGTGGGCGGGGCGTAAGGCTGAGGGCGAAACTCAAGCCATCGGAGAGCGGAGCGGCGGAACCATCGAGATCCTTTCCAGCGGTGAGGGATGAAACATGACATCGGTTTCCGTCCTGTTGTCATGTGTGGCCGCGCTGCTTGGAACGGCTGTGCTCGCGGTGCCGATCGGCCGGTCGGCCTCGTCCACATTTGTCGTCTATGGCGCAAGCCTGGTTTTCTGCGCTGTCGCTTTCGTTTTTACGCTCGCTTATCTTGCCTCGGCTCTCCCGGCGGCCGAGGCGCCGACGATTGTCCTTCCTTTAGGTCTGCCATGGCTTGGGAGCCATTTCCGGATCGATGCGCTTGCAGCCTTCTTCTTGATGGTCGTCAATCTCGGTGGTGTGCTTTCGGCTCTCTACGCCCTTGGGTACGGCCGTCACGAACACGCGCCTGGTCGCGTGCTGCCGTTCTTTCCGGCCTTTCTTGCCGGTATGAACCTGGTGGTTCTGGCTGATGATGCCTTTACCTTCCTCATTTCCTGGGAGTTCATGTCGCTTGCTTCCTGGGCGCTGGTGATGGCCCACCATCGCGATGCCGATAATCGGAAGGCCGGCTACGTCTATATCGTCATGGCAAGCTTCGGCACGCTTGCCCTGCTGCTCGCTTTCGGCCTGCTTGCAGGATCTGCCGGCGATTATGGCTTCGCAGCCATACGGGGATCCGCGCATACGCCGTTTACGGTCGGCCTTGTGCTTATCCTGCTGCTGCTCGGCGCCGGTTCCAAGGCTGGTCTCGTGCCGTTGCATGCCTGGTTGCCACTGGCCCATCCCGCAGCCCCAAGCCATGTCTCCGCCTTGATGAGCGGCGTCATGACCAAGGTCGCGGTCTATGGTTTCATCCGGGTGGTCTTCGACCTGCTCGGCATGCCGACCTGGTGGTCGGGTATCGTCGTGCTGATCATCGGCAGCGGGAGCGCCGTGCTCGGCATCCTGCAGGCGCTGATGGAGAGCGACATGAAGCGGTTGCTCGCCTACAGCACCATCGAAAATATCGGGATGATCTTCGTCAGCCTCGGGCTGGCGCTTGCCTTCAAGGCGAATGGTATGGGGCTGGCGGCAGCATTGGCACTGACTGCCGCGCTGTTCCATGTCCTCAACCATTCCTTTTTCAAGAGCCTGCTCTTCTTCGGCGCCGGCGCGTTGCTGACGGCGACGGGCGAAAGGAACATGGACAAGCTCGGTGGCCTCATCCATCGCATGCCGGTCACCAGCGTCGTCTTTCTCGTCGGCTGCGTCGCGATCTCGGCCTTGCCGCCATTCAACGGCTTCGTTTCCGAGTGGCTGGCGTTCCAGGCCATCCTGCAAAGCCCCGCCGTACCACAATGGGGCTTGAAGATTCTGGTGCCGGCGGTGGGCGGAATGCTAGCCTTATCAGCAGCGCTCGCGGCTGCCTGTTTCGTCAAGGCATTCGGCGTGACCTTTCTCGGTCGCCCTCGTACCGCTGTGGCCGAGCAGGCGGTGGAGGTCGATCGCTTCTCGCTCACGGCGATGTCTGTACTCGCCACCCTGTGTCTTCTGGCAGGCATCCTGCCGGGGACCGTCATCGACGGGCTTGCACCTGTGACATTGTCGCTGATCGGAGACCGGATGCCCGTACAGACCGATATTCCGTGGTTGTCGATCGTGCCGGTCGTGGAAAGCCGCAGCTCCTATAATGGTCTTCTAGTCTTCCTGTTCACGCTGTTCTCGGCGTCGCTGACAGCCTATCTCATACACCGCTTCGCCTCGCGGGGGCTGCGCCGGGCACCTGCATGGGATTGCGGCTTTCCGGAGACCAGCCCGTCAACGCAATATACCGCAAGCAGTTTCGCCCAGCCCGTACGGCGGGTTTTCGGAACGCTGGTTTTTCGAGCCCGTGAGAAGGTAGACATGCCGGCGCCCGGTGATCTCCGTCCGGCGCGTTTTGCCGTCGAGACCCATGATCTCATCTGGGAGGCGCTCTATCTGCCGATCATCGGCGCCGTCGGCTTTGCTGCCGAAAAGCTCAACCATCTGCAATTCCTGACGATCCGTCGCTATCTGAGCCTGGTTTTCCTGGCGCTCGTTTTCCTGTTGCTGATGCTGGCGCTATGGTCGTGATCTCCGCTCTTCTCATCCAGATCTTCCAGATGGCGCTCGTCGTGGCGCTTGCGCCGCTGCTGACCGGTTTCATCCGTCTGATCAAAGCGCGATTGCTGCGCCGGCGCGGGCCATCCATCATCCAGCCGTATCGCGACATCCTGCGGCTCCTGCGCAAGGATGTGGTGCTTGCCGAGAACGCATCATGGCTGTTCAGGGTAACGCCCTATCTGATCTTCGCCGTCACCTGGGTCGCAGCCGCCATCATCCCGACGTTTGCGACCGGCCTCATCTTCAGCTGGACGGCGGATCTGATCGCCATCATCGCGCTGCTCGGCAGTGCACGTTTCTTTCTGGCGCTCGCCGGTATGGACGTCGGCACCAGCTTCGGCGGTATCGGTTCGAGCCGAGAAGCGATGATTGCAACGCTGGCGGAGCCATCGATGCTACTGATCATCTTCACGCTTGCCCTGATCGCAGGCTCGACCCAGCTTTCGACCATCGCCGCCTTCATGACCTCCCCGCAGGTGGGCCTGCGCGTCTCACTGGCGATCGCCCTGATCGCCCTCGTGATGGTCGCGATTGCCGAAAACGCCCGTATTCCGGTCGATAATCCGGCTACCCATTTGGAGTTGACCATGGTGCACGAAGCCATGGTGCTCGAATATTCCGGACGGCACCTCGCGATGATCGAGCTGGCTGCGTCCCTGAAGCTCCTGCTCTATATGACCCTGATCGCCTGCATGTTCGTGCCGTGGAAACTCGCCGTGGTGGGAGAGGGGCCCGTTGCCTATCTGGTGGGCATAGTTGCCTATCTCGCTAAGCTTGCGGTCGGCGGCGCTCTCCTTGCCCTGTTCGAGACCGCGACCGCCAAGATGCGGGTCTTCCGGGTGCCCGAATTCCTGGGCGCAGCACTCATGCTCGGCCTGCTCGCAACCCTCTTGCGGTTTGTTTCGAGGAGCCTGTGATGAACGGTCCGGTCTTCGACATTGCCCATATGCTCGCCGGCGGTCTGGTCCTGGTCAGCATGATGATGCTCTATCAGGACCGTCTTTACGCACTGCTCAACGTCTTTGCGCTGCACTCGTTGATATTGACCCTGTCGGTCGCCTGGCAGGCTTTCGTCCAGGATGCCCCGCATCTCTATGTCACGGCGGCGATCGCTCTCGTGTTCAAGGCCATCGTCATCCCCGTGGTGCTCCATCGCATGATCCGCCAGCTCGGCATCCATCGCGAGATAGAGACCGTTGTCGGCATCGGCCCCACGATGCTTGCCGGCATCGGCCTTGTCGCTTTGGCGACGGTGGTGATGCTTCGGGTGACGCCGGAGGCTGATCCATTGGCACGGGAGGACCTCGCCTTCGCATTGTCGGTCCTGCTGTTGGGGCTCTTGATCATGGTCACGCGCCGCAACGCGGTGAGTCAGGTCGTGGGCTTCATGTCGCTCGAGAATGGGCTGGTGCTTGCCGCGACCGGCGCCAAGGGCATGCCGCTGGTCGTCGAGATCAGTGTCGCCTTCTCGATCCTGATCGCCTTTATCGTGATCGGCGTCTTTCTGTTTCGCATTCGTGAACGCTTCGATACGGTCGATGTCCGCGCGCTTGATGATTTCAAGGGGAGACGGCGGAAATGAACGCGTTCTCCTCCGTCCTGGCCTTCGACACATTGACCGCCGTCCTTGTGATACCGATTGCTGCGGCCGCGCTCCTGGCGCTCTTGCCCGGCTATCGGATGACGGCCCGGCTGAATGTGCTCGCAAGCCTGCTGACCTTGCTTGCTGCTCTTTCCCTGTTCGTGACCGTGCGGCCGGTGCCGGGACAATATCTGCTTGTCGACGATCTCAATATCGTCTTCATAGTCCTCAACAGCTTCGTGGGCTTTACCACCAGTATATTCGGTGCCAGCTACATCGCGCATGAATTGGAGATCGGCCGGCTGACGCCGGCGAACCTTCGTTTCTATCATGCCATGTATCAGATCATGATGTTCGGCATGAATCTCGCATTCGTGTCGAACAATATCGGGCTGATGTGGGTTGCTGTCGAGCTTGCGACGCTCACCACGGTATTGATGGTTGGCATCTACCGCACGCACGAAGCGCTGGAAGCAGCCTGGAAATACTTCATTCTGGGAAGCGTCGGCATCGCGTTTGCGCTCTTTGGCACCATCCTCATCTACCTGGCGGCGCAGCCGGTCGTCGGGGAAGGCTATGATGCGATGGTCTGGACGATTTTGATCGATCACGCCCCTGCCTTCGATCCGGCGCTTCTCAATGTCGCTTTCGTCTTTCTGCTGCTTGGCTATGGCACCAAGGTCGGTCTCGCGCCCCTGCATGCCTGGCTGCCGGACGCGCATGCCGAGGGACCGACACCGATCTCGGCGGTTTTGTCCGGCTTGCTCCTGAATGTCGCGCTCTATGCGGTCCTGCGCTTCAAGATGCTGCTGTCGGCCAATCCCGAGGCTCTCGCGCCTGGACCGCTGATGATGACGATGGGGCTGGCCTCGCTGATCTTCGCGGCCTTCATGCTCTACCGCCGCCGCGATATCAAACGTTTGTTTGCCTATTCTTCGATCGAGCATATGGGCATCATCGTCTTTGCCTTCGGCCTCGGAGGACCGATCGCCAATTTCGCCGGTCTCTTGCATATGGTCATGCATTCGCTGACAAAATCGGCGATCTTCTTCGCCGTCGGCCATATTGCTCAGGTCAAGGGAACGCAAAGGCTCTCCGCTATCCGCGGCTTGACGGAAACGCATCCGCGGCTCGGCTGGGGTCTGCTGATCGGCGTCATCGCTATCGCTGGCCTGCCTCCGGCGGGAATATTCATGAGCGAGTTCCTGATCGTCAGTTCGGCTTTTGCCAGGCAGCCGCTGCTTGCCATTCCACTCGTCTTCGGGCTGCTGGTCGCTTTCGGCGCATTGCTGTTGCGTCTGACGGGCGCGGTGTTCGGGAAGCCGCGGGGCAGCATGGCTCATGTCCAAGCATCCTATGTGCCGATGTATGCTCATCTCGTGCTGGTGCTTATCGCCGGGGTCTATCTGCCGTCAGAGCTGGTGGCGTGGTTCCAGCATATTGCCAACCTTCTTCGATGATGAGGGGGAGATGTCGACGCTCAGTGATATCCTCGAGAAAGGCCGTTCCGTTCCGCACCATGTTCCGTGGCCGCGTGCTGTCGCCGATGCGGATCTATGGACATCGGCGACACGGGCGCTGTCCGAAGGACGTCTGATCCTGCTCGGCCTCTGGGGCGAGGAAAGCTCGGTTCATATGGCCTTGCTCGATGAGACGGTCAGCGCGATCGGCGTCCTCAGCCTGGAAGGGCTGGAGGGCTCCGGCTATCCTTCCGTCGCGCGATTGCATCGACCGGCATTGCGGCTGGAGCGGGCAATCCGTGACCTGATCGGCCTCAAACCGCAGGGTTTGCCGGACAGCCGGCCGTGGCTCGATCACGGCCGGTGGGATCGGCGCTACCCGCTTGGAGAGCGCGAAGTCGTGTTGCCGGAGGTTAGTCCCTACGCTTTTTTGCGGGCCGAAGGCGAGGGCCTGCACCAGATTCCGGTCGGCCCGGTGCATGCCGGCATCATCGAGCCGGGACATTTCCGCTTTACAGCCAACGGCGAGACGGTTGTCCGCCTCGAGGAACGGCTCGGCTATGTCCACAAGGGGATCGAGGCGTTGATGGCAGGCGCGGATCCGATCCGCGCAGCGAAGCTCGCCGGAAGAGTGTCCGGCGACAGCACGGTCGCCTACGCCTATGCCTTTTCGCAGGCTGTCGAGGCCGCACTCGGGCTCGTCATTCCGCTCCGGGCGAGCTGGCTGCGCGCTCTGATGGCGGAATTGGAACGGCTCGCCAACCATCTTGGCGATATCGGCGCCATATGCAACGACGCAGCGTTTCCATTGATGCTGGCGCATTGCGGGATGCTGCGCGAGCGTGTGTTGCGCGCAGCCGATGCCGCCTTCGGTCATCGCCTCATGCGCGACCGCATCGTGCCCGGCGGTATCACCAGCGATCTGAATGGCGACGGAGCAGCCGTCTTGCGAGATCTGCTTGCAGACATTCGCCGTCGATTTCCGGCCCTGGTCGAGCTCTACGACAACACTACCTCGCTACAGGACAGGACGGTCGGCACAGGCAGGCTGCGCGCCGAGCTCGCACGCGAATACGGTGCGGGCGGTTATGTCGGGCGGGCCTCCGGACGCGGTTTTGACGCCCGGCAGGCCACTCGCTACCCGCCTTATGATAGTCTAGCCTTCGATGTTCCGGTGCTGAACGACGGTGATGTCAACGCTCGAGTCTGGATCCGTATTCGCGAGGTCGAACGAAGCCTGTCGCTCATCGAGCAGATCCTCGACCGGCTTCCGGTGGGACCGATCCTCGAGGCGATCCCTTCCGTCAGTGAACGTCGGGAAGGTATGGCGCTCATCGAGGGTTTTCGCGGGGACATACTCGTCTGGCTGCGACTTGCACCCGGGGGCAGGATCGAACGCTGCCATCTGCGCGATCCATCCTGGTTTCAGTGGCCGCTGCTGGAGGCGGCGATCGAAGGCAATATCGTTGCGGACTTCCCGCTCTGCAACAAGTCGTTCAATTGTTCCTACTCCGGTCATGATCTCTAAAGGCAGGGTGGCATGCGAAAACTCCTCCTCGAAAGTCTCATCCGGCGGCCGCTGACGGAGCCAAGACCGCCGGTTTCCGACGCCGCGATGGCAGAGCTCGCCACCGCCATCGAAAGGAGCGCGCGCCGAAGCCTTGGACGCAGCCTGTCGATCCGCGCCGTCGATGCCGGGTCCTGCAATGGCTGCGAGCTGGAAATGCATGCCCTGAGCAATGTCTTCTACGATATCGAGCGCTTCGGTCTTCGTTTCGTCGCCTCGCCGCGGCATGCCGATGTGCTGCTGGTTACCGGGCCGGTGACCAGGAACATGGCACAGGCGCTCGAACGGACCTACATTGCCACGCCCGATCCCAAATGGGTCGTTACCCTCGGCGACTGCGGCCGTGATGGAGGGTGTTTTGCGGGCAGCTATGCCGTCCTCGGCGGGGTTTCAAAGATCGTGCCCGTCGATCTGCATATTCCAGGATGTCCCCCATCGCCGATGGATATCCTCAAGGGTCTGCTTGCGCTGCTTGACGATGTGAACGGGGAGGGCCGCGTTTCGTGACGGGCAGTTTCGATGGTTCGACTTCTGCAGGCTGTAGTCATTGCAATCATCACATTGATCGCGGCGACGCCAAGGCTGCTCGCGGCCATCTGGCACCAGATCGTGCCACCGATGCCGCCGCCGCGCCAGCGGCGTGATCCTGCGTTGGACGAGCGTCGGGCTGACCCCGCGATCCGCATGGCAATTGATGCCGTCGAGAAGGTGTTTGTCCGGCATTTCAAGTGGTCTTTTCGCCGGCTGCCGGATTCGAAGCTCGGCATTGATGCACGCGCCGAAATTCTTGATAGCGGCCGACCAACCGGAAAGCTCCTGCCCCTTCAAATCAGATCTGTATCATCGTGGGCGGAAGACGGTGGCGAGTACATCCATCACGGCGAGCACAGTCACCTCGATTACTGGACGAAGCACGTGTTGCCTGTCTGTATCGTCATCGTCGACGCCAGCACCGGGATGATACGATGGCAAAGAGCCGGCGAGGGAAACTGCACGGAGACGGAGTTGGGATGGACAATGGTTGTTCCGGCAGCCAACATACTGGACGCCAACGCCAAGCTCTGTTTCGAGGAAGTCATTGCCTCCGATCCGGAGCCGCTGATGCGTTCTGCCTTTGCCCTCGATCGAGAACTTATGCAGGAAGTTCAGGATCAAACGACATTCTTCGTGTGGGACGAGTGGGGCGATTCACCAGCGAACTTTTCCAATCTGCAGATCTATATCGGCGACGGAGAGAGGGATGAGCCGGATATTCGGATTGACTATCATCTTCGGGCAGACAATCTGCACGATGTTATGACCAAGCTCTTCCCTTGGGCGACCTATTCCTATGCAGAGCCGGTCAGGGAGTATTCGGAAGAGGTTGCCGTGCACGTCCTCGAGGTCGAACTTCGACCTGAAGCAGAGGCCTATCTCGAGGCTGAAGACTTCCTGGTCGCGGGCTACCCCGATGAAGAGGAGCCGCGCCCCCCGGAATTCGGAGGTTATATTACGGCGCAGGAAGAAGAGGCATTCTGGCGGAGCCGAGGTGTTTCTCACGGTCGCCGTGACCAGGACGAATGACTATACGGGGAAAGCAGTTCGCGTTTTGCCGATTGTGGCAAGACGCATGCTTCGGTTCGCATTGTCCGGACGCCCTGCTGGAGATCATCGTTTCCGGCACGCGGGAGAACGCGCTGACAGCCGATGAGGCAAGAAAGATCTGATCGATTGCCTCACCATTGGCAATGACACCGTCGAAATCGACCAGTTGAGGGGGCGGGCCGCCCCCCGTTTCCACTGGCTCATTCTCCATAGGGCAACCAGATCGTCTTGACCTGGCAGGCGCGGCGCAGCAACTCCACTCCCTGACCCTGCTTTGGATCGTGCCAGTCTCGAAGCCGGCCGCGATCGACCCAAGTGTACTTCAGGTTGCCTGCAGAAACCGTCTCGACCATGGCGGAACCTTCTTCGCTGCCGCAATACCAAATTGCCGCGACATCGTCGTGTTCGGCAAGGGTCTTGGCAAGCACATCACGTTCTCCGGTCAGGAGATTGATGACGCCGTCCGGAATGTCAGACGTCTCGAATACCTGGTAGAGACGCGCCGCCACCAGCGGATGGCTTTGGGCCGCAATGGCGACGACCCGGTTGCCGAGCGTGATGGCCGGCAGGATGAGGGACAGAAGCGACAGAAGGGGTGCTTCGTCGGGCGCGACAATGCCTATCGTTCCATACGGCTCGTTGACGGTCATTGTCACATGGCGGGACTTGGTTGCCGTCACGGCGCCGTCGAACTTGTCGGCCTGAGCCGCATACCAGAAGGCCCGGCAGATCGTCTGCTCCACTTCGTCCTCGGGCTTGGCACTTGCCCCGGTCACTTGTAGCGCGGCGACGAATTCGGCGCGTCGTTGCGTGAGGTTTTCGGCCAGGAAGTAGAGAACCTGGGCACGGTTGTGCGCCGTCACACCACTCCAGGAGGTCGCTTTGTTCGCCGCCTCGACTGCATTGCGGACGTCCTTGCGGTTGGCGAGCCCAGCCTGGCCGATCGCCTGACCGGCCTTGCCAAGGACCGTGTAACTCTGACCGCCATCCGGGCGCACCTGCTTGCCGCCGATGTAGAGCTTCGCTGTGACGTCGATCTCGGGACGCTCAACCTTGCCGCCAAGCGGTGCGACATGCGGGCGAAGCGTCGGCGTTGGACGCATCTTGCCCTCCTTTCCGCCTGCGGGCTTGAGATATTCGTACATGCCCGAGCGTCCGCCCTCGCGGCCGAAGCCGCTTTCCCGATAACCTCCGAAGGGGGCTGCCGCGTCGAACATGTTGGTGGCGTTGATCCAGATGACGCCGGCCTTGACCCGTGCGGCCACTTCGATCGCGCGGTTGATATTTTCAGACCAGACGGATGCGGCAAGGCCGTACCGGGTGTCATTGGCCAGTGCGACCGCCTCGTCCAGCGTCCTGAAGGTCGCACTCGTCGCGACCGGTCCGAAGATTTCCACCTGCGAGACGGTGTGGGCGGGCGCCGTTCCGGTGAAGAAGCCTGGAGCGCAGAAAAAACCCGTCGACGGCAGGTTCACCGGCGCCAGATTGAGGGTCGCGCCCTCTTCCTCGCCCTTTGCAATAAGGCCCTTAACGCGGGCGAACTGCTTTGCCGAGACGATCGCGCCGACATCCATCGTCTTGTCCAGCGGATCGCCGACGCGCAGTGTCTGCATTCGGTTCTTCAGCTTACCGAAGAAGGTCGGCGCGACACCTTCCTGGACGAGAATGCGGGACCCTGCGCAGCAAACTTCGCCCTGGTTGAACCAGATCGCGTCAACGACACCTTCGACGGCGGCATCGAGGTCGGCGTCTTCAAGAACGACGAAGGGCGACTTCCCGCCAAGTTCGAGGCTGAGCTTCTTGCCCGAGCCGGCAATCTGCCGACGGATGATACGACCGACATTGGTCGAGCCGGTGAACGCCACTTTATCGACGTCGGGATGGCCGGCGATCGCAGCGCCCGTCTCGCCGTCACCGTGAACGATGTTGACCACGCCGGGCGGGAGTCCGATTTCGTCCAGCAGTTCGCCGAAAGCATACGCGCTCAGCGGCGTGAGGTCGGCGGGCTTGATGACGACCGTATTGCCGGCTGCCAGCGCCGGGGCGATCTTCCATGCAAGCATCAGCAGCGGGAAGTTCCACGGGATGATCTGTCCGCAGACGCCGACGGCCATGTAGTTCGGGAATGCGTCATCGGCGATTTCGGCCCAGCCGGCATGGTGGTAGAAGTGGCGCGCGACGAGCGGGATGTCGATGTCGCGCGTTTCGCGGATCGTTTTGCCGTTGTCCATCGTCTCCAGCACGGAGAAGAAGCGCTCACGCTTCTGGATGTGGCGGGCGATCGCATAGAGATATTTGGCGCGCTCGTGTCCCGGGAGAGCGGACCAGGCAGGAAAGGCAGCGCGGGCAGCGCGCACGGCCGCGTCAACGTCCGCCGCGCCGCCCTTGGCGACGCGTGCGATGACTTCTTCGGTCGCCGGGTTGACGACCTCGATCAGTTCGCCTTCGGCGGCAGTGAATCTGCCTTTGATGTAATGGCCAAGGCCCGCCGCGCGGGCTTCGAGCCAGGCCTTGACTTCGGAATTGCTTTCGGGAGCTGGACCGTATTCCATAGTTTGCATAATGTCCTTAATGGAAGGCATGGTCATTCCTCAGGCTAGCGCGTGGCGATTGGCGGCCGAGTAGCGGCCGGTCAGATAGTGTTCGAGCTGGCGTTCGATATCGCCCAGCATGGAGGAGGCGCCGATGCGGAAGAGGTCCGGCATCATGAAGCGCGTGCCGAGCTCTTCCTTCATCAGGATCAGCCAGTTCATCGCGTCCTTGGCGGTTCTAAGTCCGCCAGCCGGCTTGAAGCCGACCATCTGGCCGGTCCGATCGTGATAGTCGCGCAGGGCGCGGATCATCGTCAGCGATACCGGCAGCGTGGCGTTGACATCTTCCTTGCCGGTCGAGGTCTTGATGAAGTCGGAGCCCGCCTGCATGGCGACCATCGAGGCACGGTAGACATTCGTCAGCGTTTTGAGGTCGCCCGTCGCGAGGATCGATTTCATATGCGCTGGGCCGCAGGCTTCACGCATTGCCTTGATCTCGTCGTAGAGCGCGGCCCATTCGCCTTTAAGCACATATTCTCGGGTGATGACGATGTCGATCTCGCTTGCTCCCTGTTCGACGGCATAGCGGATTTCGGCGAGGCGGAGCGGCAGCGGCATCAATCCTGCGGGGAAGCCGGTGGCCACCGAAGCGACCGGAATGCCGGAACCGTCAAGAGCTTTGACGGCATGAGGAACCATGGTTGGATAGACGCAGACCGCACCGACAGTCAGCTTGTCGATGCCTAGACCCTCCAAGAGATCGGCGCGGAGCGGCGCCTTGGCCTTGGCGCAAAGGCGCTTGACGCGGCCTTCGGTGTCGTCGCCGGCAAGTGTCGTTAGGTCGATGCAGGTGATCGCGCGCAACAGCCAGGCGGCTTGCCATTCCTTCTTGACGGTGCGACGGGTCGGCAGCGTCGCGGCCCGGCGTTCGGTTGCACTGAGGTTCACGACATATCTGTCGAACCAATCCGGGGTGAGGGATGTGCCTTCGGGACGAGGAAAATGTTCTGTCATTGTGATGTCCAATTTTTGCCGGCAGGGTTTACGTCTGGCCTCGGCGAATGTCGATGAAGCGATTGAGCAGGATGGCAGCGACGATGATCAGGCCGGTTACGGTCATCTGATAGAATGAGCCGAGGCCGAGCAGGCTGAAGATGTTGCGCAGAACCTGGAGCAGGATCACCGCGAAGAAGGTGCCGAGCACGCCGCCGCGACCGCCGGCTTCAGATTTGAAAGATTGTCCTCCCAGCAATCAGCATTTGTGAAATTTAATCACTTATGTTGAATTCAAGGCAGTACTCCTACCATCCGATTGTCAATCAGTACTGCCAAATCGCATCATCGAAAACTATAATATATTGATTATAAAAGATTTTATTTGCCAATATCGAACTTGGAAATGCGCCGATAAGCAATCGCCTCCATCAACACATCGAAACATGCGATGCAGCAAAATTCGGGAAAACCAACATATGTTGAATTGGCGTCGAAATTCTTGACCTTTGGTTTTGCGTCCCGACACTCTCCTATTGAGGTCATAGAGGTCCTGGACTGGCAAATCCTTGTCGAAATCGCAGGCAGTTGGCGCGAACGGATTTATTCAAGAGGGATCGCTCGCCGCCTTCGCGCGTAAGCCGGGCGCATCGGGGAGCGGGGGTGCGCATCCGGCAGGTGCGAACGCACGTCGGTCCGTTCTTTGATCACGCGGGCGTCAGGATTGCGGAGCCGTTGACTTGCACCCGCGAAGGACTAAGTTCAAACATTGCTAACATACTCCGCACGGCAATGGCAGCGGAGGGTGCGAGTGGCTGGGCGACCTTGAGGAGGATCAGGTTTGCCGTGGACTATCGTGTTGTACTGCTGATCGCCACTTCCGTGATTGCCCTTTCCCCTGCTAACGCTGGGGCGCAGGAGGGCGATGCGACGGTCGGTGCCGTTGTTTTCAAGAAATGCGCGACCTGTCATGTCGTCGATTCCGATACGAACAAGGTCGGTCCGTCGCTGAACGGGGTGCTGGGCAGAAAGGCCGGAACGCATCCCGATTTCGCTTATTCGGCTTCGATGAAGGCAGCCGGCGACGGCGGGCTCGTGTGGGACGAGGCGACGCTGCGCGACTATCTGCACAATCCGAGAGTGAAGGTGAAGGGCACGAAGATGGCCTTCGTCGGCCTGAAGGACGATAAGGAAATCACGGACCTCATCGCCTATCTCAAACAGTATTCCAAATGACGGCAATACTTCACGAGGCTGGCTGACGCCTTTCCCGTGCGTGGATATCCGCGAAGTTAACGTTAAGCGACTATTAATCGGCATGTGCAAATATTTGCACATGCGAGAAATGGAGTTCAGCTGAACCGTCGATCGCTCGAAAATTAAACTTGAAGCCACGGCTTCGAAAGGAGCGAAATGATTGGAATGATCGGCGGCAATACCAAGGCTCAACTGGCAGCACTGGCAGGCCTGAAGGCAAATGTCATGATTGCCGACAGCAAGCTGAACATCATCTATATGAACGGCGCTGTCCGCAAGCTACTGACGGCGGCCGAACAGGACCTCAAGAAAGAGCTGCCACGCTTTGCCGTCGATACTTTGATCGGTAGCAATATCGACATCTTTCACAAGAATCCGTCGCACCAGCGCGACATGCTCGCGCGGCTGACGAAGCCCCATAGCGCAACCATCCGTGTGGGTAGCCACAGCTTCGACCTGTACGTTACCCCGATCATGGAGGGTGGAAAGCCCAGAGCATTCGTGGTGGAGTGGGCTGACGCAAAAGAGCGCCTTCTCAATCTCGACTATCAAAACCAGCTGGCTGCGATCAGCCGCGTGCAGGCCATCATCGAGTTTACCCTGGACGGAGAAATCGTCACAGCCAACGAAAACTTCTGCAAGACGATGGGTTACTCGCTCGATGAGATCCGCGGCAAGCATCACAGCATGTTCGTGGACCGGGCCTATGCTGCCAGTTCCGACTATGCGGAGTTCTGGAGCGAGCTTAAGAGCGGTCGGTTCCAGGCTCAAGAATTTACACGGGTCGGCAGAAACGGCAAGAAAGTCGTGCTGAATGCCTCATACAACCCGATCCTCGATGAACATGGAAAAGTCGCCAAAGTGGTGAAATACGCAACCGATGTCACGGACCGGGTTTTTGCCGTCACCGAAATCGGTTCGTCGCTCAACAAGCTCGCCGAGGGCAGGCTCGATTTTCGCCTCGAACAGCCCTTCGCAACCGACTTCGAAAGCCTCAGGAGCAATTTCAACGAGGCTGTCGACAAGCTCGGCATGGCCCTCGGATCCGTGGCCGAGACGACGGCCCGGATCGATTCCGGCACCCGCGAGATCGCCGCAGGTGCGAACGATCTGTCGAAGCGGACAGAGCAACAGGCGGCCTCCCTCGAGGAAACGGCAGCCGCTCTTGACGAAATTACCGCCAACGTCAACAGTTCGACGAAGCGAACAGAAGAAGCGCGCGGTGTCGCAAGCCAGGCCAATCAATCCGCGGCAAAGTCTGCCGAAGTGGTTTCGCATGCGGAAGAGGCGATGCGAAAGATCGAGGAGAGCTCGCAGCAGATCTCCAACATCATCGGCGTGATCGATGAGATTGCCTTCCAGACCAATCTGCTGGCGCTAAATGCCGGTGTGGAAGCTGCGCGCGCCGGGGAAGCGGGCAAGGGCTTTGCGGTCGTCGCGCAGGAGGTGAGGGAGCTGGCGCAGCGTTCGGCGCAGGCCGCCAAGGAAATCAAGGGGCTGATACAGAATTCCACGTCCGAGGTCGAAAGCGGTGTGAAGCTCGTTCGGGATGCCGGTGAGGCGCTGAAAACCATCGGAGGCTTCATCATCGAGATCAACAATCATATGGAGGCGATCGCCACCTCTGCCAAGGAGCAGTCGACCGGTCTCGCCGAAGTCAACTCCGCCGTGAATTCGATGGATCAGACGACCCAGCAGAATGCCGCCATGGTCGAGCAATCGAATGCAGCCTCCAATGCGCTTGCTGAGGAAGCGGGCCGTCTGCGTACGTTGATCGCGCAGTTCAGCGTCGGCACGGTCCAGACTTCGGCGCTGCGGCAAGTGGGGCGGGCAATGGCGCTGCCGTCCTCGCACGCCCCATCCATCAACGCGGCTCCCAAGCTGAAGGTCGCGGCGAACGCCGGTGCCCGTGCGGCAGACAGCTGGGAGGAGTTCTGATTGAGTATCCGGAGCTTCGTCCGGTTCCTGCCTGCACCTGGCGAATTTCTCAGGGGTCGAGCCGATAAGGCCCGCCCCCTGATGTCGTGAAGACAGAGGGCTTGGCGACCTGGTACGGTCGGCCCGTTAGAGCAGGATAAGGGACGCCAGCGACAGAATGAGCGCCGGGAACATCACGACAGTGCCAAGCTTCAAAAATCTCCAGCTGCTGATATGGAGGCCTTCGCGGCGGAGTGCCGACAACCATAGGATCGTTGCGAGCGAACCCGTGACCGACAGATTGGGTCCGAGATCGACGCCGATCAGCACAGCGCCCGCCACCTTATCCGAGACATGCGCCGCCTGGACTGCACTGCCGGCGACCAATCCGGCCGGCAGATTGTTGACGAGATTGCAGACGATGGCGACGAACACTCCGGCCACGCCGACTGCCTGTGCTTGCGAAGCCGAGGCAAGGGAGGCCAATTGGCCGGAGAGAAGCCCTGTAACGCCCGTGCGATCGAGAGCTTCTACGATCACGAACAGACCCGCCACCAGCGGCAAGACGCTCCAGCTTATGCCCTTTATCGTTTCGACGGGGCTCTGCCGCGTCAGCATCAGGACAAGTGCCGTGGTGATGGTTCCTGCGAGAAAGGTTGGCACGCCAAGATCGGCATGCATGGCGGACGCCGTCACGAGGATGATCGCCGTCACCAGGATTCCCCAACCCGCAAGGCTGGCGCTGCGGGTAAGCGCCGGTCGCTCCGCACTGGCGGCAAGCCTGTCTTGCGAAAGAGTGCGCCACTGCGTCCAGTAAAGACAGACGAAAGTGACGACGATGGAAACAATCGACGGCAGGAGGAATATCGACAGCCAGCGTGACAAAGGCGGCATCTCGCCGCCGGCGAAGATCACGAGATTGGCCGGATTGGAGATCGGCAACAGAAAGCTCGCCGCATTGGCGATGAAGGCACATACCAGAAGATAGGGCATCGGGTCCCGGACCCGGGCCGCTCGGCAAGCCGCATAGACAGCAGGCGTGAGCACGACGGCCGTCGCATCGTTCGACAGAAAAACGGTCACGACGAGACCGACGAGATAAACGAGCACGAACAGACGCCTGGGAGAACCCTTGGCATGCGAAGTCGCAATGGCTGCTATCCAATCGAACAGGCCTTCCCGTCGGGCAAGCTCGGACAAAAGCATCATGCCGATCAGGAAGAGATACACATCGACGCCCTTGGCGATCCCAGCCAGGGCATCGACCGGCCCGATGAGCTGGAAGGCAAGAAGGACAAAAGCCCCAAGGGCAGCCCAGATCGCCTCCGGCCACCGGAATGGCCTGGTAACGACGCCGGCCGCGGTGAGCCCGGCAATACTCCATATGATGGCATTCTCAGTCATTCGGATCAGCTTGTTGGCAACGAGGCATATGATGGCCGCGGTGCGTGTTGCAGATTGGGCTTTCGGCGGACCGGATACATGTTCTGACGATCATCGGCAACAATCGGCCGACGACAAGGATGCGAAACCTCTGAGATGAGCAACAGCAGCGTTCTTACTCGCTCGGGGAATTTACTTGGATTCATTCAAAAGTAGTCATTGGCGGTTATGTGCATCAACGTCCTTAGTTGGTACTCGGTTTGACGATGGATCTTGCGACAGTTCTTCTTCTCCACAAATCTTCCTTCATCGTCGGCGCGATCTGTTTTTCCTATGTCAGGTGGCGGTCCAGAGAACCAGGGCTTGATCTTCTCTCGATCGGTTGTTGCCTTCTCGCCTTCGCATCGACGCTTGCCGGAATGGGTGAGCAGGGCTCGATAGCATTCGAGCTCTGGACTTTGGGAAGCTTTTCCGTGGGCGTGACAGGCTATTCGCTGATGGCGACGGGGTTGCTCCAGCTGAGTTGCCGCCAGCGAAAACGGTCAGATTGGATTCAGGTCGCGGTCGCGCTGATCTTGTCGGCGGCCGTCGGGGGCATGCACTGGTATGCGTACGGTCCGACGCGAGCCGCAATCTTCAACGCCGCTGCCACTGCCTTCCTCGCGGCCTCAGCTGCCCGAATTCTGAAAGACTTTTTTGCGGACCGCCTGCCGGCAAGGTTGGGCCTTCTCGCGTCTCTTTCGGCTGCGACGGGATTTTCGGGGCTGGTTGTTGTCGGGATGATCTTTCCTGCTCATGCGCCGATCGATCCACGCTACGCCTTCTTCCTGCTGATTATCTGCCACTTCTCCCTCGCGCTGTTCGTGATTGTGCTCGTCCAGGAACGAGCCGAAGCACAACTGAGACATCTGGCAAATACGGATGCCCTGACCGGAATACCAAACCGGCAGCGTTTCTTTGCATCCCTTCCAGGCGCGCCGAGAGAAGGCGACGCCTTCATCATGATCGACATCGATCATTTCAAGAGCGTCAACGACCGTTATGGCCATGAGACCGGCGATATCGTGCTTGTCGGCGTGGCTCAAGCCATCGCCGCCGTTGCCGGAACGGGAATGTCGCTTGGCCGGCTTGGCGGAGAAGAGTTCGCGCTGTTTCTACGCAATGAGACCGAAGAAACAGCTTTCGCCAAAGCCGACGAGGTTCGGCGGGCAGTCAAGGCTCTGGTGTTTTCCGCGGGCACGGCGGCCATCAGCCCAAGCGTAAGTGTGGGCGTTGCTCTTTTGAGAGACGCTGGAGATTTGCAGATGCTTCGTGATCGGGCGGACCAGGCGCTCTACGTTGCGAAGCGTGGTGGTCGCGACAGGGTCGAGTTCTACGCCAATCCCCAAGCCGTGACGGAACGCCCGGCGCGCGCTGACTTGTCAGCGGACGGCGCGCGTGACGTGGATTCTTGGCGTAAAGACGTTCAACAGGAGAGGTCGCGCGTCGCGTGACGGCGCCCGTTTCCAGCGCTTCTTCCAGGCGCAGTCCAGTTTTCAGGTCCTGACGAAAGGCACTTCTGACGTTCCGGAAGTGCTCCAAGTCGTCGTAATTGCCATATTTTCCATCTGTGCGATAATAAACACGATATTTGCAGAATGCGGTTTTACGGTCGGTCGGCCCAGGGAGGGGCGGAAATGGCTGTTGTGCTGGTTCTCGTCCTTGTTGTCGTCGGCTCCGTGCTGTTTCATGTGCTGAGCCCGTGGTGGTGGACGCCGATCGCGTCCAACTGGAGCTATATCGATAGCACGCTCATCATCACCTTCTGGATCACCGGCGTCGTCTTCGTGGCGGTGATTTCCTTCATGGCCTATTGCGTGTTCCGCTTCCGGCACAAGCCGGGCAACCGGGCGCATTACGAACCCGAGAACCGCAGGCTGGAGGTGCTGCTTGCTTCGGGAACGGCGGTCGGCGTCGCCGCCATGCTGGCGCCCGGCCTCTTCGTGTGGAAACAGTTCATCACGGTGCCTGCCGATGCCGCATCGGTGGAGGTGGTCAGCCAGCAATGGCTGTGGAGCTTCCGCCTGCCGGGTGCTGACGGAAAGCTTGGCCGCGCGGAGACGCGTGATGTTACCGCCGAGAACCCGCTCGGCCTCGACAAGAACGACGCAAGCGGCCTCGACGACATCATCATCGAGGGCGGCGAACTGCACCTGCCGATCGGCAAGCCGGTGCACATATTGCTGCGCTCCGTCGATGTGCTCCACGATTTCTACGTACCGGAATTCCGCGCCAAGATGGACATGATCCCCGGCATGGTCACCTATTTCTGGCTCACGCCGACACGGACGGGAACCTTCGAGATTCTCTGCGCCGAACTTTGCGGCGTCGGCCATCCGCAGATGCGCGGAACCGTCATCGTCGACAACGACGCGGATTACCAGACCTGGCTGGGGCAGCAGCAGACATTCACCCAGTTGACGGCGTCATCGGGAGAGCCGCCGCCGGCAAACTGAACCGGCGGGAAAGACGGCCGCGGACTGGGAAGAAAAGGGACGAGAGATCATGGTCGAGATTCCATCCGGCAGCATCCCCTCCGCCGAAGTCGAGGATGTCGAGCTTTATCATCCGAGAAGCTGGTGGACGAAATATGTGTTCAGCCAGGATGCCAAGATCATCGCCGTGCAATATTCGGTGACAGCCATCTCGATCGGCCTGGTGGCGCTGGTGCTCTCCTGGCTGATGCGGCTGCAGCTTGCCTTTCCCGGCTATTTCGCCTTCATCGACGCCGACCACTACTACCAGTTCATCACCATGCACGGCATGATCATGGTGATCTATCTCCTGACTGCGCTGTTCCTCGGCGGCTTCGGCAATTACCTCATTCCGCTGATGGTCGGCGCGCGCGACATGGTCTTCCCTTATGCGAACATGCTGAGCTACTGGATCTATCTCGTCGCGGTGCTGATCCTGGTCGCGGGCTTCTTTGCCCCCGGCGGCCCGACCGGGGCGGGCTGGACGCTGTATCCGCCGCAAGCCGTTCTGTCAGGCACACCCGGCGGCAAGGACTGGGGCATCTTATTGATGCTCACCTCATTGATCGTCTTCATCATCGGCTTCACCATGGGCGGCCTGAACTATGTGGTGACCGTGCTGCAGGGGCGCACGCGCGGGATGACGCTGATGCGCATGCCGCTCACCGTCTGGGGCATCTTCACCGCAACCGTGATGGCGCTCTTGGCCTTTCCGGCCCTCTTCGTCGCCTGCGTCATGATGCTGTTCGACCGCCTGCTCGGCACCAGCTTCTTCATGCCCGCGATCGTCGAAATGGGCGAGCAACTGAAACATGGCGGTGGCAGCCCGATCCTGTTCCAGCACCTGTTCTGGTTCTTCGGCCATCCCGAGGTCTATATCGTCGCGCTGCCTGCCTTCGGCATCGTTTCGGACCTGATCAGCACGCATGCACGCAAGAATATCTTCGGCTACCGGATGATGGTCTGGGCGCTCGTGATCATCGGGGGCTTAAGCTTCGTCGTGTGGGCGCACCACATGTATGTCAGCGGCATGAACCCGGCCTTCGGCTTCTTCTTCGCCACCACGACGCTGATCATCGCCGTCCCGACGGCGATCAAGGTCTACAACTGGGTGCTGACGCTCTGGCGCGGCGACATCCATCTGACGCTGCCGATGCTCTTTGCGCTTGCCTTCATCGTCACCTTCGTCAATGGCGGGCTCACCGGTCTGTTCCTCGGCAATGTCGTCGTCGACGTGCCGCTGTCGGATACGATGTTCGTCGTCGCGCATTTCCACATGGTCATGGGTGTCGCGCCGATCCTCGTCATCTTCGGGGCGATCTATCACTGGTATCCGAAGGTGACGGGACGCATGCTGAACGAGGTGCTCGGCCATATCCACTTCTGGATCACCTTCCTCGGCACCTATGCGATCTTCTTTCCGATGCATTATCTCGGCCTGCTCGGTGTGCCACGCCGCTATTTCGAGATGGGAGAGACGGCCTTCGTTCCGCCTTCGGCCCATACGCTGAACATCTTCATCACCGTCATGGCGCTGATCGTCGGGGCGGCTCAGATGGTCTTTCTGTTCAATCTGGTCTGGAGCCTTTTCCGGGGCAGGGAGGCGGGCGGCAATCCATGGCGGGCAACGACGCTCGAATGGCAGACGCCGCAGACCCCGCCGGCACACGGCAACTGGGGCAAGGATCTGCCTGTCGTCTACCGCTGGGCCTATGACTACAGCGTGCCCGGCGCCGCCGACGATTTCATCCCGCAGAATGTGCCGGCAAGCGATGGCGTCACACGGGAGGTTCCGGCATGAACGTCATGCTGATCTTCCTGTCCGCAATCGGCGCCATCATCATCTGGTGGCTGGCCGGGCAGCGGCTGACCTCGAAACCCTGGCTCGAAACCGGCTCGGTGCAACTGCCGGCTCATGACGACGCCGAGCGGCAGCGGTCACCTGTGCCGGCGGTGAAGATCGGCCTCTTCGTGTTTCTCGGCGTCGTCGGAGCGATCTTCAGCCTCGCCGTCAGCGCCTATTTCATGCGCATGGCCTCTGCCGACTGGTGGGGGATGCCGGTTCCGCGCCTGCTCTGGGCGAATACCGCAGCACTCGCCTTGAGCAGTGCTGCACTGCAATGGGCCAAACGGGAAGCACAGCACGGCCGCATGGAAAGCCTGAGGCCGGCGCTTGTGACAGGGCTTGCGCTTGCCGTCTTCTTTCTCGTCGGTCAGATCCAGGCGTGGCGGGAGCTGACGGCAGAAGGCTATGTGCTTGCCGACAATCCTGCCAACAGCTTCTTCTACATGCTGACTGGCCTGCACGGTCTGCATATTCTGGGCGGGCTTGCCGTTCTCACGCATACGACGGTCAGGGCATTTTCAGCCGACGCTCAACCGGAAAGGATGCGGCTCAGTGTCGATCTCTCGGCCATCTATTCGCATTTCATGCTCGCCGTCTGGCTTTTGCTCTTCGCGCTCTTTGCCGGCTGGGCGAATGATTTTGTCGATCTCTGCCGCACATTGCTTAACTAGGGGCTTAACTAGGCGCTGAATCAGGAGGTGCAGATGGCACAGACTATCGGGACACACGACGAAGCAAGCCTCACGCCATCAGGCCTGCGCGGCGTCGCGGCCGATTTCAGCTCGGATCAGCGCGCCTTCAAGACCGCCTCCTGGGGCAAGGCGATGATGTGGATATTTCTGCTCAGCGACACGTTCGTCTTCGGCTGTTTCCTGATCGCCTATATGACCGCCCGCATGTCGACGCCGGTCCCCTGGCCCAATCCGAGCGAAGTCTTCGCGCTCCATATCGGCGGCCAGGACGTTCCGCTGATCCTGATCGCGATCATGACCTTCGTGCTGATCTCGAGCAGCGGCACCATGGCGATGGCGGTCAATTTCGGCTATCGCCGCGAACGCCGCACTACAGCAATACTGATGCTGCTGACAGCACTTCTCGGGGCGACCTTCGTCGGCATGCAGGCCTTCGAATGGACGAAACTGATCACCGAAGGCGTGCGCCCCTGGGAAAATCCATGGGGGGCGGCACAGTTCGGATCGACCTTTTTCATGATAACAGGCTTTCACGGCACCCATGTCACTATCGGTGTCATCTTCCTGCTGATCATTGTCCGCAAGGTCTGGCGTGGCGATTTCGATGTGGAACGGCGCGGTTTCTTCACCAGCCGGAAAGGCCGCTACGAGGCCGTCGAGATCATGGGCCTCTACTGGCACTTCGTCGACCTGGTCTGGGTCTTCATCTTCGCGTTCTTTTATCTGTGGTGAGGTCGTCATGAGCGAGACAACGGCGCATGCGCAAGGCCCGACGGTACAGGCACAGGAACACGGACAGCAGCACCCGATCCGGCTCTATCTCCTGGTCTGGGGCCTGCTCTTCGTGCTCAGCGCCTTTTCCTACATGGTCGATTATCTCGGTATCCAGGGCTATCTCAGGTGGACGCTGATCCTGCTGTTCATGATGCTGAAAGCCGGCCTGATCGTCGCCGTCTTCATGCACATGGCCTGGGAACGGCTGGCGCTGGTCTATGCCATCCTGCTGCCGCCGCTATTGGTGCTGGTTTTCGTTGCACTCATGGTATCGGAAGCGGACTATACGATCTTAACCCGGCTCGCCTTCTTTGGCGCGTCGCCGTAGATACCGATCATCGGGAGAAAGCCCTGTATGGCTGAGGTCTTGTTGTTCCATCACGCACAGGGGCTGACCTCAGGTGTGCACGCGTTCGCCGACGCCATCAGGGCAAACGGCCATATCGTGCACACGCCTGATCTCTTCGAGGGGCGCACGTTCCCAAGCATCGAAGAGGGGCTTGCCTATATTGGTGAGATCGGATTCGACGCCATGAGGGAGCGCGGCGTCCGCATCGCCGATGAACTGCCTCCCGGACTTGTCTATGCCGGGTTCTCTTTTGGCGTGCTGCCGGCACAGAAGCTGGCGCAGACGCGGCCCGGAGCGCGCGGGGCTCTGCTCTTCTATTCCTGCCTGCCGATCAGTGGCGAATGGGCCTTTGGACCCTGGCCAGACGGCGTGCCGGTCCAGATCCACGGTATGGACAACGATCCGGTCTTTGTCGGCGAGGGGGACATCGACGCCGCCCGCGAGATCGCAGAGACGGTCGAGGACGCGGAGCTTTTCCTGTACCCCGGTGATCAGCACTACTTCGCCGACAGCTCGCTGCCGTCCTATGATGCGGATGCGACCGCTCTACTGACCACTCGCGTGCTTATTTTCTTGGATCGCACGACGACCAGCCTTGCAGGCAAGAAGCACTCCAAGGACAATTTGTAGACCGCCGGCCTCCCGGATGCTTCCTTAGCGCCCGCCCATGGCCCATTGGCTGCTACGGGTTCCACGACCTTGCGATAGAGATGCCAGGTGGTGTGTCCGAGCACGCCAGACGCTGAATATAGTCTTATCCGGGTTTGCTGGATCTCAAGGCGTCCGTGATCTCTGCTCGTGCAACACCGATGAGCGCCTCCATCGCTCTGCGCGCCGCGTCCGGATCTCTCATCCGGATAGCATCGAGGACGACATGATGCTTATCGAGAGCTTGTTCGTGAGACTGGCTGGCACGATTTGTGAGACGGAAACTGGCGAGCAAAGCAGCCCGAATAGCAGTCGCGAACTGCCGGTAGACCCAGTTGCCGCTGGCATTGATAATCGCGGTATGAAAATCCAAATCTGCCCGGCTCCATTCTTCGGTATCGCGGGCATTGGCATCGACCATGTCTTCGTAGGCCTGTGCGATGCGTGCCAACTGCTTGGCCGTGGCGTTGGTGGCCGCCTGCGCGGCAGCTGCAGGCTCCAGCAGATGTCGTGCGTCGATCAACGATGTGTAGAAGGCTTCGTCGCCACCCATGGACAACATCACGTCCAGGACAAGCGGATCCAGATAGTTCCAATTCTCGCGTGGGAGGACAGTCGTCCCCGCTCGCGTGCGGGAGCGGGTCATTCCCAGAGCCACGAGATACTGCATTGCCTCACGTAGGCTTGTACGACTGACCCCGAACTTTTCAGTCAGGTCCGCTTCGTTAGGAAGCGTCGAACCTTCCGGCAGTTTTCCCGAGACGATCTGCTCGACGAGTTGCGTGAGCAACGCTTCGCGGACCGAGCGTTTTCCACGACCGGCAATCTCCTCTCCACTCTCAGTCAACTTTCTATCGGTTCGCATCATTTCCCCTGAACTCCTCGTTTCACGCCACTCTTTCACGGTGACTGCCGGTTCATTTCCGCTGGTTCCTAATCATACTCAACTAGCACGAAGCTAGCTGAAAAAACCACACTTATAAAAAAATAAATCCTATTTATATTGACATTAATCGTACCCATAATATTGTTTGCTCGTCTGCATGAGCCCGGCACGCCCGAGTTCAACGATTTTCTGCAATCAATAGGGAGGGAGCGATGAAGCTCATCAAGCAAGCTGCCGTCTTGGCGCTAAGCACGTTCAGCGCCGCGTTTGTCACGCCGGTCTATGCCCAGGACAAAGATCTCAAAGTTGGCGCCATCTACATGGATGCGCAAGGCTTCTATGCCGGTGTTCGCAAAGGCATCCAAACCGGCGCGAACGACGCTGGCCGGAAGCTCGATATCGTTGAGACCAATGCGCAAGGAGATGTGAGCAAAGAATCCTCCTTCATCGATTCGCTGATCTCGTCCGGGGTGCAGGCGATCATCGTTTCGCCGGTTTCCGCCGACGGCTCCTATCGAGCAATTCGTCGCGCTCACGAAGCAGGTATTCCGGTCGTCTGCTACAACACCTGCTTGAACGACGCCGACATGAAGGAATATATCTCGGCCTATGCCGTCGGCGACCCCTATGATTTCGGGCATAAACTCGGTGATGCGGCTGCCGATTACTTCATCGCCGAGAAGAAGGACGCGCCGAAAATCGCTGTTCTCAACTGCGAATTCGTCGAAGTCTGCGTTACCCGCCGCAAGGGGTTCGAGGAAGCGCTGAAGGCCAAGATTCCGGGCGCTCAGATCGTTGCGAACCAGGAAGGTGCTATCCTCGACAAGGCGGTTTCCGTCGCGAGCACGATGCTCTCGTCCAACCCCGATATCGATGCGTTCTTCGGTGAAGCCGGTGGCGCTACGCTTGGTGCTGCTCGTGCCGTCAAGAGTCAGGGCAAGACCGGCAAGGTTGTCGTCTTTGGTGGCGATATGACCACGGAGATCGCTCAAGAACTTGCAGACTTCACGGTCATCAAGGCAGTCGTAGACATTTCGGGCCAGGGCCTCGGTAAACTGGCGCTCGCACAGGCGATCAAGTCGATCGATGGCCAGCCGCCGGAGGGGATCAAGGTTCCCTACGACATCGATCTCTACAAGTCGTCCGACGACGGCAAGGCTTGGCTCAAGGCGCATGCCGACGGTATTCCGTGAGGCATGTCGTCTGACGAGACCAGCAATCGAGGCCGCCAGGAAGCTGGCGGCGTCTTCTCATCGGTGGATAATGTCATGACACAGATATCGCGCTCGGTTGAGGCTGCTCGCCGCTCAATCGCGTCAATCAAGGGATGCACCCGCCAATACCCGGGCGTATTGGCCCTGGACAACGCAACTTTTGAAGTCGCGGCAGGCGAGGTTAGGGCCCTTCTAGGCAAAAACGGCGCTGGCAAATCGACCCTCATCCGGCTCCTGACCGGAGCCGAAGTGCCAGACACCGGAAGCGTCGCGGTTGATGGCGAGGAACTCCGTTATTCAGGCTCAAACCGGGCTCAGGATGCTTTCGATAAGGGAGTGCGCGTCGTCTACCAGGAGCTCAGCCTGGTACCGGGAATGTCGCTTGCCGAAAACCTCTTCCTCGGGCGCTGGCCGCGAAAAGGGGGTGTCATCCAGTACGCCAATATGGAGGCCGAGGCTTCCGAGGCGATGGGCCGGCTTGGTTTGGACCGGCCGCCCAATTCCCTGGTGGCGAGCCTAAGCCCGGCTGAACGCCAGCTGCTGGAAATCGCCCGCGTACTGCTCGGCAAACCTAAGCTTGTTATCCTGGACGAACCAACGAGCTCGCTCGCTGCAGCTGAGGCCGAGAAGGTGATGGCCGCCGTCAAGCGGATCGCTTCCGAGGGCATTGCGGTCATCTACGTCAGTCATCGGATGAACGAAATTCGTCAGATCGCGCACTCGGCGACGATTATGCGCGATGGTCGCATTATCGAAACGGTTGATGTAAAGGGCGCCGACACGCGCGAGATTGTCCGGCTTATGCTCGGGTCTGAAGCGTCTCAGACGGCCGCACTCGAAAACAGAAGCCAGGGACAGACCGTTCTCGAAGTAAAGGACCTTGCTCTGTCCCCTAAACTGGCCTCCATCTCCTTTTCGCTCAAGGCAGGGGAAGTTTTGGGCATCGCGGGTCTGCTTGGTTCCGGCCGTACCGAGCTTCTGCAAGCGATTATGGGTGTCCAAACCCAGGACCGCGGCAACGTGCTTGTTGACGGGGTTTCGGTGACGCCCGGTCACTACAAGAAAATGATAGCCCGAGGTTTCGGATATACGCCGGAAAGCCGCAAGGAAGAGGGGATCGTCCCGCTCCTTGGGGTCGATGAGAACACGTTGTCGACGAATTTTTCGGGCGTCAGCAAGAGTGGCATTCTTTCCTCCAGATTGATGGCAGAAGCCACGCGCAAAGTCGTCGAGAGACTGCATATCAAGACGGCGCGGACAGATAGTCCTATCGGCACGCTGTCAGGCGGCAATCAGCAGAAGGTCGTCATCGGTCGTTGGGTTTACGCCAACAGTCGCGTCCTTCTTCTCGACGAGCCTACTCGTGGCGTTGACGTGGAGGCCAAGGCCCAAATCTATACAATCATCCGTCAACTCGCCGCCGAAGGGCGCAGCATCATCTTCGTCTCGAGCGAGATTGAGGAACTGCCTCTCGTCTGCGATCGGGTTCTCGTGCTTCGTGACGGGACGCTGCAGGAAGAGTTCAAATCACCGACCATTGATCAGGACGCCTTGATGGCAGCCTGCATCGCAGGACATTGAGGGAGACACGCGATGTCACTCGACCAGGCTGCAAAGCCCATTTCCGCCCGGACCTCGAACAAATCCGGCTTCAATTTCTCTCAACACATGAACGAACTCAGCCTGTTCGTTGCAATCGTCGTACTCTACGTTGTCTTCACATCGACGGCGAATGGCTTTCTGTCCTTTAATAATCAAATCAACATCCTCCGCGACGCGGCGACGATCGGTATTGCTGCATGGGCCGCAACGCTGATCATCATCGCCGGTGAGATTGATGTCAGCGTCGGACCGATGGTGGCTTTCATCTCCGTGGTCCTGGCGTTTTTTCTTCAGTGGGGCGTTCCTACTCCGATTGCATTTGCGCTTGCGATTGTCGTCGGCGCATTGCTTGGATCTATCGCAGGAGCATTGCGAGCGTTCTTCGATGTTCCGTCTTTTGTCGGGACGTTGGGCCTCTGGAGTGCGCTTCGCGGGACGGCTCTCTTTGTGACGGACGCGCTTCCGGTCTCGATTGGTCGAAACGACACCTTGGACGCGTTGGATCGCTCGGTCCTCGGCATCCCACCTGCGGCGATCATTATGCTGGTGTTGTTCGCAGTCTTTGCATTCATCAGCCGAAAAACTGCGTTTGGACGGTCGGTCTTCGCGATTGGCGGCAATGCGCATGCTGCGTTCCTGAGCGGAATCAGCGTATCGAAGATCCGCGTTACGCTTTTCGCGATTGCCGGTGCCATGGCAGCGATCTCGGGCATTCTGCTGGTGTCGCGCCTTGGGTCCGGCAATGCGACAGCAGCCACCGGCCTCGAATTCGATGTCATCGCGGCAGTCGTTGTCGGCGGGACCTCGCTCTCCGGAGGGCGGGGATCAATGCTCGGTACGCTCCTGGGCGTGTTGGTCATTACTCTCATTGGAAACGGCCTCGTCTTGCTGGGGATCAATCCCTTCTTCCAGCAGGTCGTTCGTGGTCTGATCATTGTTATCGCGGTGCTTGCCAATATTCAGGCGATCAAGCGCAGCGTGTCGCGTAACAAGGGTTGAGCCCATGTCGGTAGTCAACCTCGCAGCTGGCCCGCTTTCGCTTCGCGTTTCGACGAAGGGCGGGCTTTTGCTGGGCTTTTGGCGGGACGTTGGTATCGGAAAAGTACCGCTGTTACGCCCCAGCCAGTCGGAGGACGCAAATGCATTGGGATCGTCCTGCTATCCGCTCGTGCCATTCGGCAATCGGGTGAAGGACAACCGGTTTTCCTTCGATGGCAACGACTACCAGTTCAGGCCGAATACCGAGTGGGATAAGCATTATCTGCACGGTGAAGGATGGCAAGCGGAGTGGTCGCTGGGAAGACAAACGCCCACCTCGGTCGAGATGAGCTTTACCCATCGGGGCGGTGCAACCCCTTACGAATATCGGGCGCATCAGCACTTTGCTCTAAGTGAGGAGAGGCTGACGATGACGCTGACGGTCGAAAACCGCGGCGAACGAGCTATGCCGTTCGGGCTGGGTTGGCATCCCTATTTCCCGATGACGCCCAACACCACGTTGCTCGCGCCTGCCCGGAAATTCTGGACGGAGGTGGAAGGTTGGCTGCCGGGTGAGCAAACCGAAATTCCGGCAGATCTTGATTTCAGTTCACCAGCGAAGCTGCCTCATCGATGGGTCAACAACGGTTTCGAGGATTGGAGCGGCGAGGCATTTATAGTATGGCCGGAGTGGCACACATCGCTGCATCTGACTGCTGACGCAATCTTCAAGCACGCCTTTGTATTCGTGTCGGACACGACATTCGATCCAGACTTTAAGCGCGACTACTTTTGCTTCGAGCCAATGACCCATCTGGCCAATGGACATAACCTGCCTGATCTCGGCGAGTTGAAGGTGTTGCAACCCGGCGAAATCCTCTCCGGAAGCATGCGCCTGCGCCCTTCAAGCCACTGGAATTGACGGTTTTGGAGTTTATGAATGTCTACGATCGACCGTTATGACTACATCATAGTTGGCGGCGGAAGCTCTGCCTGTGTGGTTGCGGCCAAACTGGTGCGAGAGGGCAGGGCCAAGGTTCTGCTTCTAGAGCGTGGCCCCGCCAAGGCTAACCCTATCATGCACTTTCCGGCGGGCTACATGAAGTTCCTCGCCAAGGACACGTATCTGTCCATGCACCAGACGAAGCCGCAGCCGCAACTGAACGGGCGCGGTCCGATCGTCCCACAGGGGAAAGTGCTAGGTGGCGGCAGCACGGTCAACGCGATGGTTTATATGCGCGGCCAGGCTGCCGACTTCGATCTTTGGAACGAACTCGCCACGTCAGAAGGCTCCAACGATGGAGCGTGGTCATACGCAGACCTGCTGCCATATTTCAAAGAGCAGGAAGATAACGACCATCTTGCCGGCGAATTTCATGGGGTAGGCGGGCCGCTCAAGATCTCTCATCTCGGCCATACCAGCCCGATGACGCGCACCTACATAAAGACGCTGCAGGGTATGGAAATCCCTTATAATCCTGACTTCAATGGTGCCCGCCAGTTCGGTGTCGGCTTCATGCAGCACACAATCGATTGGAGAACTCGCAAGCGCTCCAGCTCCGTCGACGCCTTCCTCGCCCCGGTTATGAACAACCCACTGCTGACGATCGAAACTGAAGCAACAGTGACGTCGCTGGAGATGAACGGCGACCAGGTGACTGGCGTCCGATACGTGCAGAAGGGCACATCGAAGCAGGCGGACGCTGGCAAGGAGGTCATACTTGCAGCTGGCGCTTACCAGACGCCGAAGCTCCTCATGCTGTCGGGCATTGGTCCGGAGGATGAGCTGACAAGGCACGGCCTGAAGACAGTCGTCGCCTTGCCCGGTGTCGGGAAGAATCTGCAGGACCACTATGAGTGCCCGGTCGTCGCGACCACAAAGGGCTCGTTTGGCTATTATGGGCAAGACCGCGGTTGGCCGATGATCAAGGCCGGATTGCAGTATCTGATGTTCAAGTCGGGGCCGGTCTCGACCACTGGGGTCGAGACGTGCGCGTTCTATGATCCAGACGGCAATAATGACCGACCGACTATCCAAATGTTCTGTGTTCCTACGGTTTACCTCGACCGTGACGTCATGGGTACCGAACCTGGCGACGGCGTGACGATCAACTCACTTCTGTTGCGACCGAAGGCAAGAGGCTCGGTGACACTGGCATCGAAGGACCCCTTCGACAATCCCATCGTCGACACGCAAATTTTCGGCCATCCGGACGACCTGCGTCTCACCATGGCAGCTTTCCGGTTCGCGCGAAGGGTGCTGGACGCGTCGCCCATGAGAGACCTGATCGAAAAGGAGATCTTTCCGGGACCGGACGTAACCAGCGACGATGCCGTCGCGGCTCACTGCAAACGGACAGTGAAGACGGGATACCACCCCGTTGGGACCTGCAAGATGGGACGGGATTCAGATCAGGAGGCTGTCTTGGATCTAAGCCTGCGGGTAAGGGGAACGCGAGGCCTTCGAGTGGTGGATGCATCGATGATGCCGGCGATCGTCAGCGGCAACACCAACGCCGCTGTCATGGCAGCAGCGGGAAAAGCTGCAGACCTCATCCTCGCATGAACAGGCATATTTCATGAAAATCACAAGGCTTACGACCTACATCGTCCCACCGCGCTGGCTGTTTCTGAAGATCGAAACCGATGAAGGCATCGTCGGTTGGGGTGAACCGGTCGTCGAAGGTCGCGCGCTGACCGTCGAGGCCGCCGTTCACGAACTCGCCGACTATCTTGTCGGCAAGGATCCTTTCCTCATCGAAGACCACTGGACCGTCATGTATCGCGGCGGCTTCTACCGCGGCGGCGCCATCCACATGTCGGCGATCTCGGGCATCGACCAGGCGCTCTGGGACATCAAGGGCAAGGCGCTTGGTCAGCCGATCCATTCGCTGCTCGGCGGCCAGGTGCGCGACCGCATCAAGGTCTACTCCTGGATCGGCGGCGATCGCCCATCCGATGTGGCTGACAATGCCAAGGACGTGGTTTCCCGCGGCTTCAAAGCGATCAAGATGAACGGTGCTGAAGAACTTCAGATCGTAGATACCAACGACAAGATAGATGCGATCATTGCGAACATTGCAGCAGTCCGCGAGGCTGTCGGTCCCCACGTAGGCATTGGCGCCGACTTCCACGGCCGGGTTCATCGACCAATGGCCAAAGTTCTCGCCAAGGAACTCGAACCCTACAAGCTGCTTTTCATCGAAGAACCGGTGCTGTCCGAACACCGCGAAGCATTGAAGGAAATGGCCAATCATTGTTCAACACCGATTGCTCTCGGCGAGCGCCTGTATTCACGCTGGGACTTCAAGCAGGTTCTCTCGGATGGTTATGTAGACATCTTGCAGCCGGATCTGAGCCATGCTGGAGGCATCACCGAATGCCGCAAGATCGCGACGATGGCCGAGGCTTACGACGTTGCGCTTGCACCACATTGCCCGCTCGGCCCGATTGCCCTTGCTGCCTGCTTGCAGATTGATGCCGTCAGCTACAATGCCTTCATTCAGGAGCAAAGTCTGGGCATTCACTACAACAGCGGAAACGACATCCTCGACTACATCTCAAACACGGAGATTTTCCACTACGACGATGGCTTCGTATCGATACCGCAAGGCCCGGGTCTTGGCATCGAGGTGAACGAGGAATATGTCAGGGACCGCGCCAGGGAGAGCCACCGTTGGCGCAATCCGGTGTGGCGGCATGAGGATGGAAGTCTAGCCGAATGGTAAAGGCGATAGCATGCCGGCGTGACAGTCACCCATTGGTGAATCTCTCCGGCGGTGACGGACCTGACGGGCTGGCTGTCGATGCCGCCGGTGCAGGTAGATCTTGAGACGCCGCAGCATTCAGAATAGCGTTCGAAACATTCAAACTGCTGAGAGAATCTTCATGGAAAACCGTTCCTATTACGCCCCTCCCGGTGGGCTTCCGCCGCAAACCGATCTCCTGTCCGGCAAAGCGGTCTTCACCACCGCCTATGTGGTGATCCCCCGAGGCGTAATGACGGATATCGTCACGAGCTACCTTCCTCACTGGACGAACACGCGGGCTTGGATCCTTGCGCGGCCTTTGACGGGTTTTTCGGAAACCTTTTCGCAATACATCATGGAGGTCGCACCTGGCGGCGGAAGCACGAAGCCTGAACCGGAGCCGCGCGCTGAAACGGCAATCTTCGTCGTGGCGGGGACTTTGGCGATCGGGTACGAAGGGCGCGTCCACACTCTTCGTCCAGGATCCTTTGCCTTCCTCCCTGCCGGCAGTGCCTGGACGCTCCAGAACGACGGCGCGGATGTGGCGACGTTTCACTGGATAAGAAAGGCCTTCCAGGAGGTCGAGGGATTGGATCGGCCGCCGGCGATCTTCACGCATGAGGAAGAGCATCAGCCGGGTGCGATGCCCGACACGGATGGCCGGTGGGCAACGACGCGCTTCATCGATCCCGCGGACATGCGTTACGACATGCACGTCACCATCGTCACGTTCGAACCGGGTGCTGTGATCCCCTTCATGGAAACCCATGTGATGGAACATGGTCTCTATGTTCTCGAAGGACGGGCCGTCTACCGCCTCAACGAGGATTGGGTGGAAGTTCAGGCCGGCGATTTCATGTGGCTGCGCGCGTTCTGCCCGCAAGCCTGCTACGCAGGTGGACCGGGCCGCTTCCGCTATCTGCTCTACAAGGACGTCAATCGGCACGCGTCTCTCTGGTAGGCTTGGACCATTCCGATACTTGACGCGTTGCGGGTGAAGGAGACGTCACGCTTCCATTCACGAGTATCGCGCATTAGTTCGGCAGGAGTAGTTTGCCTGCAAGGCGCGCGCAGTGCTTTCGCACCGGCAATCAGCGGGGCAATGGCTTGGTTTGAGCGGCAGCCGACTTGCCGTCATTCGTCGCTCGCTCGAGCCCGCGGATATGGGCGTCGAGCAGGGATACTGCACTGTGGAAGTCACGCTTCTTCAGGGCGTCGACGATCTGTCGGTGCGCATGGCTCGACCCGGGTCGCCATCCGGCCGAACGCGTGGCCGAGAATATGATGCGTGAGTTTGCGAGCTGAAGATCGTCGAGCATGCTGAGCAGTCTCGGCATCCGACAGGGAATGACCAATTCCCTGTGAAAGTTGCGGTTGGCCTGTTCCCATTCCTCGATGCTTTTTGCCTGGTCTCCGGCCGCGAGCGCCAGTTCTATTCTTTCGAACGCGGCCGCATTGATCCTGGGGGCCGCCAGCCTCAGAGCCAATGTCTCGAGCGCGGCGCGAATCTCCACGGTTTCCTGAATTGAAGCCTGATCGAGCGGCGCAACACGCATGCCGCGGCGCGGTTCGCTGACGACCAGCCCCTGGGCGCGCAGAAGCTGAAAGGCTTCCCGGGCGGGCACATGGCTGGCGTCGAATTCCTCAGCGATATGATCCTGCCGAAGCGGGGTTCCCGCAGCCAGTTCTCCGGCGACAATTCTCTCCCCGATCACACGAGCGATGCGTTCTGCGACTGTTTCAGCCATGACGTATCCATAGATAATCTATGATAAAATAGATTGATTGAGCCAAACTCGGCCGATAGCCTGTCAGATGAGCAGCATAATCATAGATTATCTATTATTCAAGCGAGTGCAATATGCTGTTTACCGGTGCTCGTGCAGGAGAATGGTCATGTTGAAAACAGAGGCGGCAACGGCAACGGAGCACGGCTGCATCAGAGATCCCTGGACGCTCACCTCGGCACGCGAGCTTTACGATCTGCCGTTCAACGAGCTGCTCTTCCGCTCACAAACCGTCCATCGAATGAATTTCGACCCTAACCGCGTCGAGCTTGCCAAACTGCTGAATATCAAGACAGGCGGCTGTCCGGAGGACTGCGGCTACTGCAGTCAATCGGCCCACCACGCTTCCGGCCTGACGGCGACCAAGCTCATGAAACTCGAGGACGTGGTCTCGGAGGCATGCAAGGCGAAGGAAACCGGCGCCACGCGCTACTGCATGGGCGCTGCATGGCGCAGCCCCAAGTCCCGGGACGAGGCGGCGATCGTCGCCATGGTGAAGGCGGTAAAATCGCTTGGCCTCGAAACCTGTATGACGCTTGGTATGCTTTCGCCGGAACAGGCCGAGACCTTCGCGGATGCCGGGCTCGACTATTACAATCATAACATCGATACCTCGGAGAATTTTTATCCCGCAGTCGTCACGTCGCGTCGCTTCGAGGATCGCCTGGAGACGCTGGCCCATGTGCGAGAGGCAGGCATCAAGGTCTGCAGTGGCGGAATATTGGGATTGGGCGAGACGGAAGATGACCGGATCGACATGCTCGTTACGCTCGCCAATCTGCCGACGCCGCCCGAGAGCGTGCCAATCAACATGCTGATCCCCGTTGCCGGCACCAGATTGGCAAACGCATCCCCCGTCGATCCGATCGAGTTCATCCGCATCATTGCCCTTGCGCGCCTGATGATGCCGAGTTCGTCGGTGCGTCTGACCGCCGGCCGAACGGCAATGAGCGATGAGATGCAGGCGCTTTGCTTCTTTGCCGGCGCCAACTCGATCTTCATCGGCGACACGCTGCTGACTGCGAGCAATCCGGGCAATGACCGCGATTCAAGGCTTCTCGGTCGGCTGGGCCTCACACCCGTCACCATGGAGATGTCGGGTGATCTCTGACCGGCTTGCCCGCTACGATGCGAAACTTGAGCAACTGCGGCAGAAGAACCGGCTGCGCGCACTCAGCCACGATACCGGCGCCGACTTCACGTCGAACGACTATCTGGGGCTTGCCGCATCCCGTGCCATGAGTGCTGCGCTGATCGCCGCAATCGAGCGTGGGCTGCCGGTCGGTGCCGGCGGATCGCGGTTGCTTCGTGGCAATCATGCGGAGCATGAGGCCCTTGAGGAGGAGGCCGCCGCACTCTTTCGGTGCGAGCGAATGCTTTATTTCGGCAGCGGCTATGCCGCAAATCTCGCCGTTCTTTCGACGCTGCCGCAGCGCGGCGATCTCATTGTCCATGACTGTCTGGTACACGCAAGCGCGCATGAAGGGATGAGGGCAGGGCGGGTCGACGTCGTTTCCGTACCGCATAATGATGCGAATGCGATCGATGATGCAATCCGCACTTGGCGTGCGGCAGGTGGGAAGGGTTTTCCCTGGATAGTCGTGGAGAGCCTCTACTCGATGGACGGCGACCGTAGCCCTTTGTCGGATCTGGTGGATATAGCCGATCGCCACAACGGCTTTCTCTTCGTCGACGAGGCACACGCGACAGGCGTGCACGGCGCCGGCGGTATCGGCTATTGCGCCGACATCGAAGGCCGCGACAATGTCATCGTCCTGCATACGTGTGGCAAGGCGCTCGGGGCCGCCGGTGCTCTTGTCGGCGCCAGTCGTGTGCTTTGCGATTTTCTCGTCAACAGGGCTCGCCCCTTCATCTATTCGACAGCGCCTTCGCCTCTGCAGGCAGCATGCGTGCGCCATGCGCTGGCCATTCTGTCGCGGGAGCCGGAAAGGCGGGCCAGGCTTTACGACCTCATTGGTTTTGCCAACACAAGATTTGCCGAACGCCTGGGCAGGCCGGCAAGCGGCACGCAGATCTTGCCGGTCATCATCGGCGACAATGGCCGGACCATGCGCGTTGCCGATCGCATGCAGTCGAAGGGCTATGATATCAGGGCGATACGACACCCGACCGTCCCCGTCGGCACGGCCAGGCTGCGCATCACGATCACCCTGAATGTCGATAGACCTGTCATCGCAGGGATGATGGACGAGCTTGCCGAGGTGGTTGCGGAGGAGGCGGCATGAGCAGGCGCTTCGTCATCACCGGGACCGATACCGGGATCGGCAAGACCGTCTTTGCGGCCGCGCTGACGCGTGCGCTCAACGCTTCCTACTGGAAGCCTGTCCAATCGGGCCTCGAGGAGGAGACAGACAGCGAGACAGTCAGACGACTTAGCGGGCTTTCGCCTGACCGGATCCTGCCCGAGGCATGGCGCCTCCAGACCCCGGTTTCACCGCATCTTTCGGCTGAGATCGACGACGTCGTCATTGAGCCGGATTCGCTTCTTCTCCCAGATACGAAACGACCTCTGGTCATCGAGGGGGCCGGCGGCCTACTCGTCCCGTTGACCCGGCATATCACCTTCATCGACGTTTTCGCACGCTGGCGCCAACCGATCATCCTCTGCGCCAGGACCGGGCTCGGCACCATCAATCACACCATGCTGTCGATCGAAGCGATGAGCAGACGGCAAATTCCGATTTTTGGCATTGCTTTCATCGGTGAGGAGCGTTCCGACACCGAGAACATCATCACGGAAATGAGCGGCATCCCAAGTCTCGGCCGCCTACCGCGCCTCGATCGGCTGGCACCGGACACATTGCGCCGCGCTTTCGATGAGTATTTCGATATCTCGGTCTTTCAGAAGGTTGCTGCAGCGTGACCGGTTCTTCTTCGACATCGCCGGTCTGGCATCCATTCAGCCAGCATCAACTCGAACCCGTGTTCAAGCAGATCGTCCGGACGGACGGCGCCTATCTGATCGACGAGAACGGTCGTTCGGTCTTCGATGCCATATCGTCCTGGTGGGTCATCACTCATGGGCATCGCCATCCCGCAATCATGGAAGCGATCCGGCTTGCGCTGGAGCGCTTCGACCAGATCATTTTTGCCGAGTACACACATGAGCCGGCGGAAGCTTTGGCCCGCGGTTTGATCCGCCTGGCCCCTCCAGGCATGGCCCATCTCTTTTATTCGGACAGCGGCTCGACCGCGGTCGAGGTCGCCATAAAAATGGCGCTGGGGTTCTTCCACAACAACAGAGCGCCGCGCTCGCGGGTCATCGTCATGGAACATGGCTATCACGGCGATACGATCGGCACCATGTCCGCCGGCGAACGCGGTGTCTTCAATGCGCCCTACGCGCCTCTGCTCTTCGATGTCGACACCATCCCGTTCCCGGAAGAAGGCCGCGAGCAGCAGACGCTCGACGCCCTCGAACGGTTCTGCCGCGGTGGCGAGATCGCGGCCCTGCTGATTGAACCCTTGGTTCTCGGCGCCGGCGGCATGAAGATGTATTCGCCTCATCTGTTGACGGAATTCAGGCGGATCACCGAACGATACGACACGCTCCTGATCGCCGACGAGGTGATGACGGGCTGGGGGCGGACCGGAACCCTGCTCGCATGCGAACAGTCCGACATCACCCCCGACATCCTGTGCCTTTCGAAGGGGATTACCGGCGGCGCTCTGCCTCTGGCAGCAACCTTGTGCACGGCCGAGATATTTGCTGCACATCTTTCGGACGATCGCAGCCGGATGTTTTTTCACTCCAGTTCGTATACCGCCAACCCCATCGCCTGTGCCGCCGCTCGGGCAAATCTCGACGTGTGGTGCAAGGAGCCGGTCAAGGAGCGCATTCAGGCGGTTGCGGACATGCACCGTGACAGGCTGACGCGGTTTCGGCCCGATCCTCGTTTTTCCAATATTCGTCAGCAGGGCACGATTGCCGCGCTCGATCTCGCTGTCGAAACAACGGGGTATCTTTCCGAGGTTGGCCCGCGTCTCAGGGCTTTCTTTCGTCAAAGAGATCTCCTCATCCGCCCGCTCGGGAACGTCATCTATCTGATGCCGCCATATTGCGTGACAGAAAGCGATCTCGATCGGGCCTATGGCGCCATTGAAGAGGCGGCAGATTTCATCAGGAAAGCGGCATCATGACGATCGTTAGCCGGATGGCAGGCTTCGGGCATTATGTTCCTGAGCGGCGTGTCGAGAACCTGGAAATCGAAACGCAGCTTGGCCTCGACGCGGGCTGGATCGAGGGGCGGACCGGCATCCGCTCGCGACGCTGGGCGATGCCCGGCCAGACGCTGACGGATCTTGCGTCGAACGCAGGTGCGATGGCACTTGAGGAAGCAGGCGTGGACCGCAGCGACATTGCACTGACCCTTCTTGCAACATCGACGCCGGATCATCTTCTGCCACCTTCGGCTCCGCTGCTTGCATGCCGTCTCGGCTTGCAGTCCTCCGGAGCGATCGACCTTGCGGGCGCCTGTTCCGGCTTTCTCTACGCGCTTGCGCTAGCCGACGGTTTTGTCAGGGCCTGGGGTAGGCCTGCCCTTGTCGTTGCCGCCAACATACTCAGTCGCCGCATCAACATGGACGAGCGGGGGACCGCCGCAGTCTTCGCGGACGCTGCCGGCGCAGTCGTGCTTGCGCCGTCGACGGATTCACATGGCGGTGTTCTCGGGGTCGAACTGATGCAGGAGGGAGAGAATTACGACCTCATTCAGATCCCGTCCGGCGGCAGTGCGCGTCCTTTTGAAATCGGGACCAATCCGCGGGAACTTCGGATGACGATGCGTGACGGGAGAGCTGTGTTTGTCCAGGCGGTCCGGATGATGACGCAATCGTCGGTCAGGGCCATGGAACAAGCTGGACTGGCCGCAAACGATATAGATCGCTTCGTCCCGCATCAGGCCAATTCGCGCATTATCGACGCTGCCTGTGATCAGCTTGGCCTCCAGCCCGCCAAGGCGGTGCGGACCATAGGGGAATTCGGAAACTCCTCGGCTGCCACCATCCCTCTGTCTCTTTCCCTGGCCAACAAGCAGCAACCGTTCGCTCCTGGCGAACATCTGCTTCTGGCCGCGGCCGGCGCAGGGATGATTGGCGGAGCAGTCGTCTTTGGCGTCTGAAGATTGCCATGCCACCGAATGGGTTCTGCAGTGGGGGCCAGGGAAGAGGGTGCTTGGCTCAGAAGTCGAGCCGGATCAGCAGGACACGCCCAACGCTCTTGAGCGTTGACTCCGGTCAATGAAGAAGTCCGCGCTCTTAGTCATAGTCCTTCGATTGTGATGTTGGCGCTCATCCAGCGCATCAGATGCAAGCGCCGTCGCGAGCAATGACAACGGCTCGCCGGCGCGGATCACCGGTCCTGCGGGCTGGAAGGATGAAAGGGTCACCTTGGTTCATCCGGCTCGCGATTTCCTTGGTCGGACGCCTGATGAGACGGCAGACTATCATCTCAACGCTGGGGAAGAGTCCATGAAGTCGAGCCCGTTCTCTTCCCTCTCCAACATCATCGATCCCGGCGATGCGCTGGGCGAAGTCCTTTTCGGACTGATCATGGCGCTGACATGGACGGTCGGATCACGGCTTATCCTCGAACAGGAGGGGTTGAATGTCCGCGAACTGGTCATTGCGACCATTGGATGCAATGTCGCCTGGGGCATCATAGACGCGGTTTTGTTCGTCCTAGGCACCACGTTTTACAAGAGCCGACGCTTGCGTCTCTTCCGGCAAATCAAAGCGGCAAAAAGCGAAGCATCGGCACTCACTTTGCTCGAGAAGGAGTTTCCGATTGAAGAGGTGCCATTCGCTGCAAAGGCTGCGGATAGGGACGCGCTATACCGATCGCTCCTTGCGCTTGCCGGCCGCGCCGACCCTGTGAAGGTGTCCCTGTCAAAAGCCGATTTAGGCGCCGCAATCGCGATCTTCCTCTTGGTCTCGGCCACGTCCCTTCCTGCAGTCGCTCCCTTCCTGTTTATCGCCAATGCCGAACTGGCCTTGAGAGTGAGCAACCTGTTTCTCATTCTATTGCTGTTCGTGACGGGCTATGCATGGGCGAGTTTTTCAGGCGGCAGGCCACTTCGCGCAGGCGTCACGATGATCTGTCTCGGCTTGCTTCTTGTCTCGATAGCAATCGCGCTTGGCGGTTGAGGCCTTTGGATCAGCTTATACGGATGCGACCGTTGTTCTTTCATGAGGTATCGGCCTCCTGCTTTTAAACGGCACGGGCGCGCAGCGGTGATATACTCACCCGACGAGGCGATCTCGCGCTGGCCGTCTGTTTTGCGAGATGGGAAGGGCTTGGCCGCGGCATCCCGCCTTGGCCCAGGAAGGGAAGGAGACAACGCATGACCAATGTAGCGATCCACCCAATCGTGGATTCCGGATACCGGGCGAGCGATGCGTCATTTGCCGGCGGCACGCTGATGTGCAACTGCGCGAGCAACCCGGTGAAGGTCCGCATCAAGGGCGATATCGCCCACAACCATGCCTGCGGCTGCACGAAATGCTGGAAGCCGAAGGGGGCGGTCTTTTCGGTGGTTGCAGTGACCCCGACGCAGAATGTCGAGGTGCTGGAGAATGGAAACAAGCTGGCGGTCGTCGACGCATCGGCGCTGATCCAGCGCCATGCCTGCAGGGAATGTGGGGTTCACATGTACGGGCCGGTCGAGCGCGAGCATGCCTTCCAGGGACTGTCCTTCGTCCATCCCGAACGGTTCCAGGAGAAAGGCTGGGCAGGCCCCGGCTTTGCGGCCTTCGTATCGTCGATCATCGAAAGCGGATACAACCCTGGAAAGATGAGCGCCGTCCGGTCTCATCTCAAGGAGGTTGGGCTTGAGCCTTACGATTGCCTGTCGCCCGCGCTGATGGATTTGATCTCCATCTGGACGGCGAAAAAGGCGGGGGTTCTGCCGGCCTGACGTGCGGCGGAAGTTCGCGTCTGCCGGCAGAGCATCACTCGATGCGATGCCGGCAGATGAGAACTGTCAACGATCGCTAGGGCTCCAGCTTCGATCGCCCTCGTGTCAGATCGGCGATCAAACGAGAAATTGTCTCCAGGTCATCCTCCGGAATCTGCAGGCTCATTTCGGCACTGATCCCGTCGAAGTGCTGTGCAACGATACGCACGCCTTCAAAGGAAGAGAGGCGAGCCTTCACCATCGACAGATCGGAGACCCGCAGATCGAGTTTTCGTTCGACCATCGTGACGACGGGCGCAAGGGTGGCTGTTTTCAGACAGGCTCCGGCAGTTCCGCCATAGGCCCGAACGAGACCGCCTGTGCCAAGCAGGATGCCGCCGAACCAACGGGTAACGATGACGACAACATTGTCGAGCGATCGGCCGTCGATGGTAGCCAGTATCGGTTTGCCCGCTGTGCCGGTGGGCTCACCGTCATCGCTAAAGCGATAGCCCTGCCCAATACGCCATGCCCAGCAATTGTGGTTCGCCGACGCCGAGGAATTCTCCGCGATCACCCTTGTCGCCTCGGCTTCATCGATGACAGGAAAAGCGGACGCGATAAATCTGCTTTTCTTGATCGTCGCCTCGATCGTGACTGGCTCAACAAGACGAAACATGAATAACCGGAATTATCGTTTTTGATAGTCTCATCCCAGCGCTCCGACTGGCTGAACCGCGCGATGGACGCAAGCTTCTACTTCCATTCCCAGAGCCTCGTCGAATGGTGCGGCCGCTTCGTGACGACGGCAGCTGGTTCTTTCGTCATCGCAAGGTAACGGGCGGCGTCCTCTGCTCCATTGACCCCGACGAAGATCATCTTCATCGAGCTTTTGAATGGTGCGCCCTTGGCTCTGTGCTCGAAGCTGATGACGGCGTGCGGATATTCCGCGTTGAGGCTGATCATAGGATCGCCTGTCAATGCAATATGGTCTTCCATCGTCAGGAAGGCCGAGACCCGCTGATAGGCAACTGCCGGCGAAATCTGCGCGTTGCCTTTAGGCGTCCGGGCATAGGCGATCGTATCCGTTTGCCCCTTTTGCCGTTTCGTTTGATAAACGAGAAGCGCCTCGCCCATCGCGAGTTCGACATGCAGGTCGAACGTTTGATATCGATCAGGCCGCTCAAAGAGGTCGTCTAAGGTCGCCTTGAGATCTTGAACACAATCGGCATAGAGAGAAGCGGTCATAACGGATCCATAATGAGGGCATGAGCCCTAAAACTCTTGCCGACGGCGGGCAGTCTCTCGGTTCACACCCGACAAGGCCACCTTCCAGCTATCAACGATAGCTCTGGTCTCTGCCACAACGGCCAAGGACAATGCAATCTTCGATATCGGAGCAAGAGGTCCGCGAACCTGCATAATAGCCGTAGGCGGTCAGCCTGAACGCGCTGGAATTGTCGCCAGCCTCATCATGTAGATGGATAATGTGATCTTCTGCCTGCGGCTCTTGACAGCTCATCTCTTGTCGTGGAGTGTAAGTAAAGCGTTTTACTAAAGCGGTTTACAAGCTCGATGGCGCAGGAACGAACTCCAGGATTGAAGGATGTTGCGAAAGTCGCCGGCGTCTCGGTGACGACGGTCTCTCGCATGCTCAATGGTTCGCTGGATCTTCCGGCCCTCACCAAGCAGCGCATCGAGAATGCAATCGCCTCCCTCAAATATCAGCCGAATCCGCACGCGCGGCGACTGAGCCGTGGTCGCTCCGACACGATCGGTCTCGTCGTCCCCGATATCGCCAACCCGTTCTTTGCGACCATGGTAGCGGCCGTGGAGGAAGAGGCAAACGACCGCGGGCTTGCCGTTTCGCTCTATGCGACGCTCAACCGCACCGGTCGCGAAGTCGCCTATCTCAAACTGATTGAGCATAATCACGTCGACGGCCTGGTGTTCGTCACCAACCATCCCGATAACGGAGATCTGGCGGCGCTTATCAACCGGACCGGCAAGGTCATCGTCGTCGACGAAGACGTTCCGCTTGCAGCCGTTCCCAAGCTCTTCTGCGACAACTTTCAGGGTGGTCATCTGGCGGGCCGTCATCTGGCTGAATTTGGCCATCGCCACGTGCTCTATGTCGGCGGCCCCGATGCGATGATCAGCACGCAGCGGCGTTTTAACGGATTGCGCGAAGGGCTGCGAGAGCGCTGTGGCGACGACATATCGATCAGACGCTACAGCGGCGAATATACTGTTGGCTGCGGGCGCGACATGGCGCGCCGGTTTCTGGACGAAGGCATGCCGGCGACGGCTATCTTTGCGAGTTCCGATGAAATCGCGATCGGCATGATCGAAGTTCTGCGGGAGAGAGGGATTGCGATCCCTGAGGATCTATCGATTGTCGGCTTTGACGACGTCAGCCCGCTGCACCTCTTTGCGCCCCCTTTGACCGCGATCCGGCAGCCGGTGCGCACCATCGGCCGTCGCGCCCTATCCCTTCTTCTCGAGACAAACTGGCAGGAGAGCAAATCGCTCGCAACCGAGGAACTCGTGCCAGTCGAAATCGTCGTGCGGAACTCCGTTGCGCCGCCGTCGACCCATAATAAGCAACGAGAACAAAACCAGAGGATGAGAACATGAAACAGATCAGACGTCGGGCGTTTACCGCCGCTCTTGCCTTCACCGCGCTCGCCGGTGCCACGCTCGGAGCCTCGCTTGCCCAGGCCGCCGGCAAGACCTATGCGCTTGTGCAGATCAATCAGCAGGCGCTTTTCTTCAACCAGATCAACGAAGGTGCCCAGAAGGCGGCCGATGCATCCGGCGACAAGTTGGTCATCTTCAACGCCAACAATGACGCTTCTGCCCAGAACAGCGCCATCGAAAATTACATCCAGCAGAAGGTCGATGGCCTGATCGTCGTGGCGATCGACGTCAACGGCATCATGCCGGCCGTCAAGCAGGCCTCGGATGCCGGCATCCCGGTCGTTGCCATCGATGCGGTCCTGCCGGAAGGCCCTCAGAAGTCGCAGATCGGCGTCGACAACGGCAAAGCCGGTGCCGACATGGGCGCCTACTTCCTCGACTATGTGAAGAAGAACATGGGCGGCAAGGCCAAGGTCGGCATTGTCGGCGCGTTGAACTCCTACATTCAGAACCTTCGCCAGAAAGGCTTCGAGGATGCCATCAAGAGCGATGGTATCGAGACGTCAGGGGTCGTCGACGGCCAGAATATACAGGACAACGCGCTCGCCGCTGCCGAGAACCTCATCACCGGCAACCCCGATATGACCGCGATCTACGCAACCGGTGAACCGGCTCTGCTTGGCGCGATCGCCGCTGTCCAGAGCCAAGGCAAGCAGGACAGCATCAAGGTCTTCGGCTGGGATCTGACCGCGCAGGCAATCTCCGGACTTGACGACGGCTATGTCGTTGCCGTCGTCCAGCAGGATCCTGCCGGCGAAGGCAAGGCTGCGGTCGAGGCTCTTGCCAAGCTGACCGCAGGTCAGAGCGTCGAAAAAAGCATCTCCGTCCCGATCACCATCGTGACGAAGGAAAATGTCGAGCCGTATCGGGCCGTCTTCAAATGATGAGTGACGACCGGCCTGTATATGCCGAAGCCGGGGAGGCGCAAGCCTCCCCGCGTTCCTCCGGCTTGTCCGCTCAAACGCCTGCTGTGTCGTTGCGCGGTATCAAAAAGACCTTCGGTTCGCATCAGGCGCTGCGCGGCGTCGATCTGGACCTCTTTCCCGGCGAATGCCTCGGCCTCGTTGGCGACAATGCTGCCGGCAAGTCGACACTGACCAAGATCATCTCCGGAACCTACCTTCCGGATGAGGGAACGATTTCGCTCGACGGCGAAGAGGTTCGCCTTTCCGGGCCTGCAGATGCCCGCGACCGCCATATCGAAATGGTCTTCCAGGATCTGAGCCTTTGCGACCACATCGATGTCGTCGGCAATCTGTTTCTCGGGCGTGAGCTGACCAGAGGTCCCTTTCTCGATCGTCAGAAAATGATGAGCGAGGCTCGCCGGATGCTGGATGCCCTTGAGATCCGCATCCCGCGCCTTTCTGCCAAGGTGGAGAAGCTGTCGGGTGGGCAACGGCAGGCGATTGCCATCGCCCGAGCGGCATCATTTAACCCCAAGGTCCTGATCATGGACGAGCCGACCTCGGCCCTGGCGGTAGCCGAAGTCGAAGCCGTGCTCGCTCTGATCAACAAGGTCAAGGCAAAGGGTGTGTCCGTCGTCCTCATCACCCACCGCCTTCAGGACCTGTTCCGCGTCTGCGACCGGATCGCCGTCATGTACGAGGGCACGAAGGTCGCCGAGCGGGACATCGCCAAGACCAATCTCGAGGATCTCGTCAAGCTCATCGTCGGGGGAGAAAGACATTGACCGTCTACACCGAACGCGCCAAGGGCTCGCCGATGGCCGACTTCCTGAGTGAAAACGCCCAGGTCCTGTCGATCGCCTTCTTCTTTCTGGCATGCCTCGTCTTCTTTTCGCTGACGACCACGACCTTCATGACGGCAGGCAATATTCTGAACATCGTGCGTCAGGCGGCACCCATCCTCGCCGTCGCGGTCGCCATGACGCTCGTCATCGTCACCGGGGGCATCGATCTGTCGGTCGGCTCGATGCTGGCGCTGATCAACGCTGTTGCTGCCATTGCGCTCGCCACCGGCATTCCCTGGCCGGTCGTCTGCCTCGGCATGCTCGCTCTCGGCGGCATCGTCGGCCTGCTGCAGGGCTGGTTCATCGCCTACCAGAATATTCCCGCCTTCATCGTCACCCTTGCCGGGCTTTCCATCCTGCGCGGCGTGGCACTCTATCTGACTCAGGGCTATTCCATCCCGATCAACAATGAGCCCGGCTTTTTCTATCTGGGACGCGGGGAACTCGCTGGCTTTCCCGTTCCGGCGCTGATCGCAATCCTGGTCGCGATCGTGGGATACGTCGTCATGGCCGTTACCAAATACGGACGGCAGATCGTGGCGGTGGGATCCAACATGGAGGCAGCGCGCCGGGTCGGCATGCCCGCAAAATGGATCGTCGCTTCGGTCTATCTCGTCTCGGGAATCGCCTCTGCACTGGCGGGCCTGTTGATCGCCGCCCGTCTCGGCTCCGGCTCCTCGAATGCTGCCGTTGGCTTCGAACTGCAAGTGATTGCGGCCGTCGTGCTCGGCGGCACCTCGCTGATGGGCGGGCGCGGCACCATGATCGGGACCGTCCTCGGCACCATGACCATTGCCGTCATCGGCAACGGCCTGATCCTGATGCATATATCGCCCTTCTTCACCCAGATCGTCACCGGCGCAATCATCCTGGTTGCCATCTGGCTGAATACCCGCATCTTCACCGCCAACTTCCGCTTGGCAGGGAGGAGGAAGAGCTGATGGCGACAAACGAGCTTTCGCCGGGCCATGTGCGGTCCGGCAATGTGATGACGGTCCAGGGGCCGGTTCCGGTGTCGGACATCGGCGTCACGCTGATGCACGAACATATCCTCAATGATTGCCGTTGCTGGTGGCATGCCCCGAAAGAAACCGAACGCCAATATCTTGCCGAAGGTTTCGTCTGCATGGAAATCCTCGGTGAGCTCCGGCAGGATCCTTTCGTCAACAAGCACAACATCACGCTCGACGACGAGAAGCTGGCTGTCACTGAACTCGAGGATTTTGCCGGTCTCGGCGGCCGGACGGTCGTTGAGCCGACATGCCAGGGCATTGGCCGCGACCCGCTTGCTTTACGGCGGATCTCCAAGGCGACGGGACTGAACATCGTCATGGGAGCCGGCTTCTATCTCGGCTCCTCGCATCCGCAAAAGGTTGCGGGCATGTCGGTTGGGCAGATCGCCGACGAGATCGTATCCGAGGCGATCATCGGCGCTGACGGCACCGATGTCAGGATCGGCCTGATCGGCGAGATCGGAGTGTCATCGGATTTCACCGCCGAAGAGGAAAAATCGCTGCGGGGTGCTGCTCAGGCACAAGTGCGCACCGGTCTGCCCTTGATGGTTCACCTTCCCGGCTGGTTCCGCCTGGGGCACAGGGTTCTGGATGTCGTTTCCTCCGAAGGCGGCGATCTCAGGCACACGGTGCTCTGCCACATGAACCCGTCACATGACGATCTCAACTATCAGTCGGAACTCGCCGCCCGCGGCGCATTTCTCGAATATGACATGATCGGCATGGATTTCTTCTATGCGGACCAGCAGGTGCAATGCCCGAGCGACGAGGAGGCGGCGCGGGCACTCGTCAAGCTCGTCGAGATGGGGCACACCGACCGTCTTCTCCTGTCCCACGACGTCTTCTTGAAGATGATGCTCAAGCATTATGGGGGCAACGGCTACGCCTATATCCTGCGTCACTTCCTGCCGCGCCTGAAGCGTCACGGTCTTGATGACGCGACCCTCGACATTTTCATGCGCGCCAATCCGCGATCGGTCTTTCAGGCCAGCGCCTGAGTGCAAACATAAAAAGAAATGGAAACATCATGACAAAGAAGGTTCTTCTCGTCGGCGAAAGCTGGGTCAGCTCGGCCACGCATTACAAGGGCTTCGATCAGTTCGGCAGCGTCACCTTCCATCTTGGCGCCGAACCGCTCGTCAAGGCGCTCAAGGGCAGCGCATTCGAGCTCACTTACATGCCGGCCCACGAAGCGGTCGAACAATTTCCTTTCGATATGGCAGGGCTCGATGCTTATGACGCGATTATCCTGTCCGATATCGGCGCCAATTCGCTGCTTCTTCCGCCTGCGGTCTGGCTGCATTCGAAGACCGTTCCGAACCGCCTGAAACTCATCAAGGCCTGGGTCGAGAAGGGTGGCGGCCTGTTGATGGTCGGCGGCTATTTTTCGTTCCAGGGCATTGATGGCAAGGCGCGCTGGCGCCGCACGCCAGTGGAGGATGTTCTGCCCGTCACCTGCCTGCCCTACGATGACCGCATCGAAATCCCCGAGGGTACCACGCCTGTTCTCGTCAAGTCCGGTCACGAGACCGTCGCCGGCCTGTCAGGTGAATGGCCGCTGCTTCTCGGCGTCAATGAGGTGGAGGTGCGCGAGCGCGACGATGTGGAGGTCATCGCGCGCCTGCCGGATGCGGAAGGCGGTCATCCGCTTCTGGTGACCGGCCGCTTCGGCAAGGGCAGAACAGCCGCCTGGACGTCGGATATCGGTCCGCATTGGCTTTCACCTGCCTTCTGCGAATGGGAAGGCTACGGGCGTCTCTGGAAGAACATTCTCGGCTGGCTGACGGAGGCGAAGTAGGCGTCAATCGCCGGCAAGGATGCCGGCGAGTTCCGCCTTGCTTGGGAAAGCCGAGCGCGTGCCCCGGCGGCTGACGGTGATAGCGGCGGCCGCGGTCGCATGATGGATGGCTCTGGCATCGAGCGTAGTGGAGCGAAGCGCGGCCGAGGCAAGTGCCACGGCCATGAACGTGTCGCCGGCGCCGGTCGTGTCGACGACCTCGGTGGCCCGGGCGGGAACGGTCGCAAGCACGTGATGTCCGCTTGCAAGGATGGCGCCGCTGCCGCCGAGCGTCAGGACGGTCTGTGACACTCCGGCTTCGGCCAGACGACGGATCGCTGCCTCGCCGGAGGATCCGGTCAGGCTTTCAGCCTCGCCCCTGTTGAGAAAGGCGATGTCGATAAGCGGCCAGAGTTCGGCGAAGTAGGGCCGAAGCGGCGAGGGATTGAAGGCGGTCTTCAGGCCACGGGATCTGGCCTCGGCGAGAATGCCGCGGGTGACGTCTTCGCTGAGATTGCCCTGCAGCACGACGAGGTCGCCGCTGATGGAGTCGTCAAGCGGGGCAAGCGCCTCCGACAGGGTCAAGGCTTCGGCCGATTCCGTCGTGGTGACGATGGCGTTTTCGCCGTCTGGCGTGGTGAAGATGATGGAGAAATCGCTGGTGCGGTTCGGGCTGGCCAACAGACGGGCATCCAGCGCCTCGCCGGCAAGCTGGTCGCGGATCGTCTGGGCGCGGAAATCCTCGCCAACGGCTGTGACGAGTGTCGTGAGAAGGCCGGTGCGGCCCATCACGACGGCCTGATTGGCACCCTTGCCGCCAAGGTCGCGGGTTTCCTCCCGACCGAGGATCGAGGCGCCCGCTTCGGGCATGGACATTACGGAAATGGTTTCGTCGATGGCGACGTTACCGATGACATAGGCACGCATGGCTGGCTTTCGGAAAGGAAAGAAAAATGCAGCAGATATCGGATAAGGCCACAAGCGCCATACGGGAAATATTCGGCACTGACAAGGCATTGATCGGGATGATTCATTGCCCGCCTTTCCCGGGTGCTCCGCGCTATCGGAGTGCTGCGATGGAGACGATCTACGACATCTGCATGCGCGACGCGGACGCGCTCGTCAAAGGCGGCATCCATGGATTGATCGTGGAAAATCACGGCGATATTCCCTTTTCCAAGCCAGAGGATATCGGCCACGAGACCGCAGCCTTCATGTCGGTTGTGACCGACCGCATCGCGCGCGCCGCCGGCGTGCCGCTCGGGATCAACGTGCTTGCCAATGCACCGATCCCGGCCTTCGCGATCGCGGCGGCAGGCGGTGCGCGCTTCATCCGCGTCAATCAATGGGCGAACGCCTATGTCGCCAATGAAGGCTTCATGGAAGGCCGCGCCGCCGAGGCCATGCGCTATCGCTCGGCTCTGCGGGCCGAGCATATCAAGGTGTTTGCCGACAGCCATGTGAAGCACGGCGCACATGCCATTACCGCTGACCGCACGATCGACGAATTGACCCGTGACCTGGCCTTCTTCGACGCGGACGTGGTGATTGCGACCGGCCAGAGAACGGGCAACAGCGCAACGATGGAGGAGATCGAGGAAATCGGTGCCGCCACTCATCTTCCACTGCTCGTCGGCTCGGGCGTGACCAAGGAGAATATCGTCGAGATCCTGAAGCGCACCAACGGCGTCATCGTCGCCTCGTCGCTCAAGGAGGGTGGCGTCTGGTGGAACCCCGTCGAGCCTGCCCGGGTAGCAGCCTTCGTCGAAGCCGCAAAACCCGGACTGGAGGCGTAACGATCATGGGCGGCACCCTCTCGCAACAGATGCTCGACGAAAACCGTGACGTCTTCGAAGCGATGGTTCACCATCGCTTCGTCGAGGATATCAAGGCTGACCGCCTTTCGAACGAGGCATTCGAACGATACCTCGTCTTCGAAGGCGCCTTCGTCGACACGGCGATTGCGATCTTTGCCTATGCTACCGCCAAAGCCGAAACCATCGCCCAGAAGCGGTGGCTGATCGGCGTTCTGGATGCGCTCGCAAACCAGCAGATTGCCTATTTCGAAAAGACCTTCGCGGCACGCGGCATCGATCCTTCCCGCTATGATACCGGCCGGGCCGATGTCGCAGCCTTCCGCGACGGCATGCTGGCAATTGCCCGTGACGGCGGTTTTCTCGACACGATTGCTGCCATGTTCGCAGCCGAATGGATGTACTGGACCTGGTCGACGGCGGCGAACTCGACCGCAATCGGCGATCCCCTGCTCAAGGAGTGGGTCAAGCTTCACGCAGAACCCGAGTTCGAGGCGCAGGCGCGCTGGCTGAAGGCTGTTCTGGACGAGGCGGGCGAGACCATGGCTCCTGCCGAGCGCACGCGGTTGAGCGCCATATTCGGGCGTGCGCAACGTCTTGAGATCGATTTTCACGAAGCAGCCTATTCCTGAGAGGTCGTGCGATGACTGCGGATATCGACATCGATGGCGCGCGTCTGCTGGGTCGCCTCGACCAGTTTGCCGAGATCGGCGCGACCGCGCGCGGTGGCGTCAATCGTCAGGCCTTGACCCGACTGGATCGGGAAGCCCGGTCCCTGCTGGCTGAGTTGGCCGCTGCGCGTGGTTTTGGCGTCTTCCAGGATCCCGTCGCAAATCTCTTCATCCGCCGGTCCGGTAAAGACGACCGGGCGCCGCCACTCTTGATCGGCAGTCATCTCGACAGCCAGCCAGCCGGCGGTCGTTTCGATGGCGCGCTCGGAACGCTCTCGGCCTTCGAGGTTCTCGAAAGCCTTGAGGATGCGGGTATCGAAACGGAACGGCCGGTCGAGGTTGTCGCCTGGACCAATGAGGAAGGATGCCGCTTCGCGCCCGGCTGCATGGGTTCGTCCGCCTTTTCGGCGGGCGCGATCCCAACTGCATGGTCCGAGCTTGTTTCGACCGACGGCGCATTGTTCGGCGCCGAGCTGAGAGCAACGCTTGAGGCTCTTCCCCAGGCTACGATGCGCGACCTGGGCATGCCGGTCCATGCGTATCTCGAGGTGCACATAGAGCAGGGGCCGTCGCTGGAGAAGGAGGATATCCCCATCGGCATCGTGACGGGTATCCAGGGAACGCGATGGCTGCAGGTGGAGGTGTCGGGTCAGACGGCTCACGCCGGCACGACGGCTCTTTCCTACCGCCGGGACCCTCTGCGCGCCATGATCTCGGCGCTGGACACGCTCTATTCAATTGTCATGCCGCAGGATGACCACGCCCGATTTACCGTCGGGCGCATCGAGGTGGAGCCGGGAGCGATCAACGCAATTCCGGAGATGGCACGCTGCACCATTGATATCCGCCATCCCGATTCATTGGAGATCGATCGGCTGAACGCGACGATCGAACAATGTTTCGAGGAACGCGTCAAGGCTCAGCGCTGCGAGGTTTTGTTCAAGCGCAGTTTTGACATGGCGCCGGCAAATTTTCCCGAAAGGCTGCTGGGGGTTCTGGAGAACGCCGCAGCAGTCGCCGGGCTGGGGACGAAAAGGATGGTGTCGGGCGCTTTCCACGATGCGCTCTTCGCCAATCGGATCGCACCTTCGGCGATGATCTTCGTGCCCTGCCGCGATGGTCTCAGTCATAACGAAGCCGAATATACTGCACCCGAGCATGTCGTTTCAGGAGCGAGAGTGTTGCTGCAGTCGACGGTCGAGCTTGCTAAAGGCTGAGAAGAATAGGATCTCTAACGACAGTCGAGGTCGGCGTCGCCGCACATAAGGGAGTGAGTCTCATTCACTTCCTCCCTGTAGAGAACTTGGCGTCGACCCTGTGACCACCTCGTCAGCGCAGCTTGAGGCGCGTGACCAATGCCTTCGAGCGGCGGATCGCCGTGAGGGCTGCTCCCACCGTTATCACGCCGAGACCGATTGTCAGGATCTGGTTCTGCCCGCCCCACAATGGCTCGAGAAGGGATGCCAATCCCGCCGCCGTGATCGTCGCCATCCGGTGTTGCTTGGCCATCGGGCCGGAGAAATCACTGGGATTGCCGGTGGCGCGGCTAAGTTCCCGGACATAGGCCGTCAATACGGCGAAGGCTCCGGCCGCCCAGCCGAGCCCCGGCATGCCGATGCCATATCCGACGCCCGCGAATATCATCAGGTCGGCGATGCGATCCGGAAACTCGTTCCAGAAAGGACCGTCAGCCTCTCCCTTTCCGCCTTCGACGGCGACCATGCCGTCGAACAGATTGCAAAGGAGGCGTGCCTGGCAGAATAGTACAGCCAGCAGCAGGTAGCCGGCGCGCGGCAAGCCTGTTGTCTGTCCCGCCAGATAGAAAGCAACGCCGGCGATGGCTGCCGCCAGTATACTGGCTTGCGAGATCTGGTTCGGCGTGATGGCTCGCGCGGCCATCCATCGGGCAATTGCGCCCGCCCAGCGGGTGTTGCGGCTCGCCAGAGGTCTCCGGTCTCCTGTGTCTATCATGCGTCGAAACCTCGTTTTGCGGAGATCGAATAGTTGTAGATCGCTGCATAAGTCGTCGATACCAGCAGCGGCAGCGCGATGGTCTTGATTATCTCCGGTGTGCCGCTTGCCGCATGGATCGCCACGAGAATGCTGGCCGAGCCAAGGCAGGCAATCAGCGGCGGCGCCCAAAATCGTGTTGAACCGCTGAAGCGGCTGGAAAGCCAGTCGATCACCGATTTCAGGAAAAGCGTCAGGCAGGCGGATATCGTCCCCTGCACGAGACCGGCATAGAGTGGCGCCGGCATGACATGAGTGCGATTGGCGAAGATGGCCCAGCTGCCCATCGCCAGAAAAGCGAACAGGACGTGGAACACGCCGCTGCGCAAAAGACGTTGCAGCATAACAGGCATCAGAGCGACCACCAGTAGCGGGTAAGATGGAAGAAGATGGGTGCCGAGAAGACGACGGAATCCAGCCTGTCGATCAATCCGCCATGGCCTTCGATGAGATTGCCCCAGTCCTTGACACCGCGGTCGCGTTTGATCGCCGACATGACCAGGCCTCCGAAGAAGCCCATCAACGTGATGACAAAGGCGAGAAGCCCTGCCTGAAGCGGTGTGAAGGGCGTAATCCACCAGAGGCCCGTTCCAATCAGGGTCGCGCTGACGATGCCGCCGACAAAGCCCTCGACCGTTTTCGATGGCGACAGTCTTGGCGCGATCTTCGTGCGTCCGAGCAGTTTACCCCAGACATATTGCAGGACATCGCTGAGCTGGACGACGATCACCAGAAAGGCAATCAACAGCACATTGCGGCCCTCGTATCCCGCTATCTTCAAGGTCAGCAGAGCAGGGACATGGGAAGCGCAGAAGACGCAGATCATCAGCGCCCACTGCACTTCCGCGATGCGAACGAGAAAGCGCTCCGTGTCGCCTCGCAGGACCGAGATAATCGGCATCAGCAGGAAGGCATAGACCGGGATGAAGATCGAAAAGATGCCATATTGTTCAGCCCAGAGCAGAAAATACTGGATCGGAACGACGACGAAGAAGGCTGCCGCAAGCGCCCAGTGATCCGCCCTTCTTGTATTGATGAGGGTTACGAATTCACGAAGTGCTGCGAATGAACAAAAGCCAAACAGGATCAAAACGCCGATACGGCCCGCTATGAAAGCGATACCGATCAGGATGACCATGACCCACCAGGCCTTGATCCGCGCGTTGAGGTTTTCGACAGCCGCGTTCGAACCGTTGGGCGAGAGGCGTTGCTGCAATATGTAACCGATGACCGACGCAACGATAAGCACGCCGAAGATCCCGGCTACGAGCGTCATAAGATCGGAATTCGCGCCACTCATTCCCCACCGCCTACAATGTTCGGAGACAGAGCCAGGAGAGCGGCCTGCATCCGTTCGAGAAAAACATCCTTGCCTTCGCCCGGCGCGATCTGCAAAGCGCTGCCGAAGGTAACAGTGCAGATCAGCGGTATCGGAACAATCTCACCCTTTGGCATGACGCGGTTCAGATTGCTGATCCAGACCGGCACGAGCTCGACATCAGGGCGCGCCGCAGCCAAATGGAAAATACCGCTCTTGAATGGGAGGAGCCGTGCGTCGGACTGGTTTCGCGTGCCTTCCGGGAAGAGAATGAGGGACGAACCGGCATCGATGGCCGAGGCCATCTGCGTGACGGGATCTTCCGTCCGCTTCTCCCGATCCCTCGCGATCAGCACCGCATTGAAGACATCGCTGCCGATGAAGCGATTGAGCCAGGACTTCAACCAATATTCGGCGCCTGCGACCGGACGTGCCCGATGCCGCAGTCTTGGCGGCAATACGGTCCAGACCAGAACGAAATCGCCGTGGCTGCAATGGTTGGCATAATAAACGCAGGGACGGGAGGGCAGGCCTTCCTCGGGCCACACGGCGCGGACCGCCGTGACCGCGCGTGCGAACAGTACGATGACCGTCGCCGCGGCCTTTGTAAGCAAAGCCTTCATTCACCACTCTATTGATGTTAGCCGGATCACGAATCAAAACTCTAGCATTGTGATTGGCGGAGGGAAGGCGCTTTGCAGGTTTTCACCCCAAAGGCGTAGGCCGGTGGCCTGGCTCCGACGTGGAGGACTTGCGCCGCGAGAAGATCTTCCCTTCTCCCGTCCGAACTACTCCTGGAGCGAACGCTGTTTTGCCGTCCGTCAGCCCTTGCCGCGATAGGCTTTCAGCAGAGCGACATTGGAGGCGTGCACATCCTCATAGGCGGGGATGTAGATCAGCGCACCGCTCTTCACATCCTCGCTGACTGCTTGAGCCAAAGGTTTGCTCCAGATCTCCGGCTCGGGTGCTTGGTCATTCATCGCTTCGACATAACGGATCGTCGCGTCGATGAAGGAAGGCCCATAGCCGCCGGCAAGAATCCGCTCCGGGTCGCCGTGGCAGGGAAGGATGCGGTTGATGGGGAAGGATCGCAGTCGCTTCAGCTCTTCGAGATGCAGCGCCAGGGCGGCGGGGTCCGTCATATAGGTGACGGTGTCCTCGAGCGTGTCGCCGGCAAACAGAAGCCGCTCCTTGGGCAGCCACAGGACCGTGGCGTCGGGGCTGTGAATATTGAACTCGTGAAGTTCGACAATGCGGCTGCCGACGGTGATCGACCGGCTGCCGTCAAACAGGCTGTTTGGCATGATGACCGGATCGATCTTCGGGAGGCGGGCGGCGATCCGCGGTTTTTCCGCTTCGAGAAGCCGCGCGGTCGCGCCGTTGGCGACGATGATGCAATCGGCAAACACCTCGTTGCCGGCAATATGGTCATTGTGGAAATGGCTGAGGATCACCGTGATCTTCGAGACACCCAGCGCCTCCAGATGGGCGCGGATGGCGCGGGCGTGGTCGAGGGTGATGTGGGTATCGTAGACCAGCGCCTCATTGCCGTCGACGATCGCATAGGAGGCGATGCCGAGGCTGAAGGCGCCGTCGTCGAGCCAATTAGGCTCTTCCGAATAGAGCCGCTTGCCGGCGATGCGCCCGTCGTAATAGGCGAATATGCCCGGATAGGGTTCGAATATCCGGAAGTCGTCAAGCATGCCCGTCATTTGGATTTCTCACGGATATTGGTTTCTACGTCATGACGACCGGGCGCTTTAGCGCGCCCAGGTCGCGTCCCAGAAGGACTGCGGGTCCTTCGCCAGCACGTCGGAAATCGTCGGCATCGGCCCGGGAATGCGTTTGCCCCCGGTGCGCTCGGTGAGTTCCGCCTTGGCGGCGGCGATCGTTTCCGGCGACGCCAGCAATGTGATCGCACCCATCGCAAGAGCTTCGGAGGCCATCAGCGGCCCCGGGCTGCTCGACGAATGTCCCGACAGTGCAGTCCACGCCCAGTGGTGGATCGGCACATTGTCCGGATAGGCCCAGTTAACCCGGCCGAGCGGGATCTGCCAGCTGATGTCGCCGTCGTCCTGGCCGTAATAATCGATGCCGGTGTCGAAATATTCGAGCTCGCGATGCAGCTTGAAGGGTTTGCCGGGGTCGCAGGCTGCGGAAAGCTGTTCCATCCATTCGATATCGGCATCGGTCCAGCGCGGCGGACCGATTTCCCTCAGGCACGCATCCAATACGCGGCCGACCGTGTCATTGCCGAGATAGCCGCGGCAATTGGCGATCTGCTCGGCCACCAGCTCGACACCGTGTTCGGCGGCGACCCGGCTATAGGTATCGAGCATCAACTGGTAACCATCCTGCACCATATCGAAGTCATGATGCCGGACGGAGGACCAGAGGCGCACTTCCTCAGGCGTCACGCCGGGGGTGATGCCTGCGAAGCGGTAGACATGTTTCAGTTGCAGGTCGGGCACATCTTGGCGAAGACGATCGAATTTCGCATAGGCAGCTTCCGCTGCAAGCAGCGCGTTGCGGGCGGCGGTCTTGCCGCCATGAGCGCTTTCGCCAATGAACTTGAATTCGCCGCTCGCCATGGCGTGGCAGGGGCGTGCAAGCGAGCCGTTCTGGTAATCGCCATGCGAGGTCAAAACCAGGTCTAGACCGTCGAATACACCTGCGGCCTGCAGTGCAAGCTTGCCCCAGCCGATTTCCTCGGCCGGGCAACCGACGATGACGATCTCGCCCGGCAGGCCAAGCTCGATCATTGCCTTGGCGGCCGCAATACCGGCGCCGGTATTGGCCGGGCCGATATGGTTATGGCCGCAGCCATGACCGGGTAGGCGCCGGTTCCCCTGTCGATAGGGAACCGCGTCATTATAAAGGCTCGGCAGGGCGTCATATTCGATCAGGATGCCGACTTTTGGACCTTCACCATTGGCAATGCGGGCGGTGAATGCCGTCGGCACGCCGCCGCTGCCGCGCTCGACCGAAAAGCCGTGCCGTTCAATGAAATCGCAGAGGATCGCCTGCGACTTGTACTCGAGTGCCGGCAGTTCCGGTACTTTCCACATCTCCGCAAAAAGCTGCTCGATCTCGGCGGCGAGGCTGGACCAGATGCGGCGCGTTTCGGTCTTCAGGCGATCCTGCATCTCAGGCGGCCTTGCCTTGTTGCCAGGTGCGGAAGGCTTCGTTGATTTCGGCGGCCGTGCGGCGCGCGCCGTGCTGCAGGTATTCCATATTGGCGAGGGCCGCATCATGGGCCTCGATGGAGGAGCCGGCGACGCAGTCCTCGACGACGCGGCAATGGTAATCCGACTGGTGGCCGTCCGCGAAGGTGTAGTGGACGCAGATATTGGTGAGGCCGCCGACGAGGATCAAGGTATCGGCCTTGAGGCCGCGCAGCAGGATCTGCAGATCGGTACCGATGAAACCGGAGTAACGGCGCTTGACGATCACGTAGTCGTCGTCGCGCAAGCCGACTTCCTCGGCAGCAATGGCAGTGCCCGGCCAGTCTTCGCGCAGGTGCATGTCTTCGTCGCCATCCATTTCGCGGCCGTAATCGACGCCGCTCTTGCGGTGGCTTTCCTGCAGGAAGATGATCGGCACGCCGCCTTCGCGGGCAGCATCGATGACGGTGCGGGCCTTGCGCATGCGCTCGATAATGCCCGGCATCAGCGGGATCGAGCCGTCATCGTCGAAACCGACTTTCTGGATGTCGACGACGATCAGCACCGGTTGGCCGACGATCATTGGATTTTGCTTCTTTGGCATGGAATGCTCCTTCGATCTAAAAACGTGCACCGAGAAGTCTCGGAAGATTGCCCAGGCGGGCAACGGTGATGAAGCCGAACAGGCCGATCAGCATGAACAGGACGGCGCCGACACACATGGTTGGGGAGAAGCCGGTGCGCATGTTGGAGAAGATCTTCACCGGCATGGTCTCGGCGGTGAAGCCCGCCACCATGAAGGCGATGACATATTCGTTGAGGCTGAAGATCGCGACGAAGATGAAGCTCGAGACGACGAACGGCAGGACCATGGGGACTGCGACGGTTCTGAGGATATCGTTTTCGCGCGCGCCCATCGTCCGGGCCGCCTCGACGAGCGACTTGTCGATCGCCGAGAAGCCGAGCGAGATCATCACCAGCGGCACGGCAATGAAGGTCACGGCATGGCTGATGACGATGTTCTCGATCTGGCCGACATGCCGGACCGCGCCCCAGAACAGCAGGAACAGGACGGCGATAACGACCGGCGGGAGGATGAAGGGAATACCGGCCATTCCGGCCAGCAGCTTTGCAAAGCGTGAATTGGTCTTCCACTGGATATAGGCGATCGGAAAGGCGACGCTGATCGTCAAAAGCGAAGAGGCAACTGCGATGATCACCGAGCGGAGGAAGGCCGACGTCCATGCCGGATCCTCCATGAAGGCAAAGTACCAGCGCAGGCTGATATTTTGCGGCGGGAAGGTCATCTGTGCCGTTGTGTTGAAGCTGACACCTGCAACGATGATGAGCGGCGCCGCCAGGAAGAAGACCAGGCAGAGGAGGAAGAACTGGCGCAGGAGCTTGAGAACAAACCGGCTCATGACGTGTATCCCTTTCCGCCAACCCGGTTGATCACCAGGATCATCGCGCCGGTGACCAGCATCAGCAAGACGGCAATGGCGGAGGCCTGCGGCAGGTTCTGGGCGGAATTGGCCACTTCGCTGATGATGACGCCGATGGTCCAGTTGCTGGGACCGCCGAGCACCAGGGGCGCGACATAGGCCCCGATCGTCATCACCACGGTCGTCAGATAGGCGGTGGCGATCGGCTTGCGCATCAGGGGCAGAAGAATGTTGAAGAACGCCCGGACCGGGGTGGCTCCCATGGTGGAGGCCGCTTCCATATAGGAGGCGTCCATGCGCGACAGGCCAGGATAGATCGTCATCACGTTGAAGGGGACGACAACATAGATCAGGCAACTGACGACGGCATAAAAGCTTGGCGTCAGCGAGACTGGCTTGTCGAGGAGGCCAAGGAAGACGGCGATATTCGAGATGCCGACCCGCTTGGAAAGAATGATCTGCCAGGAGAAGGTGATCAGTACTTCGGACAAGGCAAGTGTCGTCAGCAGACCGATCAGCCAGACGATCTGCGCCTTACGGCTCATCCGGGTGATGAAATAGGTGGCCGGAAAGGCGATGATCATGCTGAGCGTGGCGACGGTCAGCGCCAGCCAGAGCGAGAAGGTCAGGCCGTTCAGCACCATCGGCTGGAATAGGCCCGCCATAGCCTCGAGCGACCAGCCGCTGCCCTGATAATAGGCGGGATCGACGCGGGCGAGGCTGACGCGCAGCAGGAGAACGAAGGGCACACCGAAAAAGGCGACGATCATGAAGAACGGCCAGGCGAGGCCGAAAGCTATCGACAGGCGCTTGCCGTTGACGCTCTCCTGTCCTGAGATGAGCGACATGGTCAATCCTCCAGCACGGTCACCGAACCCGGTGCGAAGGAGATGGAGAATTCGCCTGCTCCTTCGAGTTCAGCCCAGGCCGCGGGGGCGAGCGAGGCGATCACCTGGCGACCGCCGCTTTCCAGGAAGACTTCGACGCTCGAGCCGAGATCGCGTACGAAAGTGACCGTTCCGGAGGGCGCGTCGCTGCCGGCCACCGGTCGCGAGATGAGGGTGCTTTCCGGCCGGGCGCAGACCGTGACCCGATCTCCAGTTTTCGGCGACGTCGGGGCGGGGCTGGTGGTGATGACGCTTTCGCCGATCCGCACATGGTTGCGATCGACGAGAATTCCTTCGGCAAGATTGCTCTGGCCGATGAAGTCGGCGACGAAGCGGTTGACCGGCTTGCGATAGATATCGACCGGGCTGCCCACCTGCTGCACCTTGCCACGCGCCATGACGACGATCTGGTCGGCGATGGTCATCGCCTCGCGCTGATCGTGCGTGACGAAGATCGTGGTGATTTTCAGCTTCTGCTGTAATTGCCGCAATTCGACCTGCATATGGTCGCGCAATTTCGCATCGAGTGCCGAGAGCGGTTCGTCCATCAGGAAGAGAAGCGGCTCCTGCGCCAGTGCGCGGGCAATCGCGACGCGCTGTCGCTGGCCGCCGGAGAGTTGATCGACCCGCCGCGACTGCATGCCGGGCAGATCCACGAGCTTTAAAAGCTCGTCGATCCGTTCCTGCTTGTGATGCTTCGCCATCGTCCGATAACGAAGGCTGTAGCCGATATTGCCGGCCACATCGAGATGCGGGAACAATGCAAGGGCCTGGAAGACCATTCCGAAGTTTCGTTCGTTCGTCGGAATTCCGGTGATGTCGCGACCATCGAGGCGTACGGTGCCGCTTGTCGGGCGCTCGAGACCGGCGATGATCCGCATCAACGTCGTCTTACCGCAGCCGGACGGACCGAGGAAACAAACGAACTTGCCCTGTTCGATGTCAAGCGACACGTCGGAGACGACCGTATTTGCGCCGAAGGACTTCGTGAGGTGTGAGATTTCCAGGCCTTGCATCATTCCGTCCAGACTTACTGACCGAGCATCTTGAGCATCTGCGTCGAGATGTAATCGGCGTTCTTCACCTTTGCCGCGGAAGCGACGACGATCGGCTTGCCGGTGAAGGAAACCGCGTTGAACTCGTCATCCGTCAAGCTGAGTTTCGAACGCTCGATCAGCGGAGCGGCGCCGACGTTGCGGGCGATCAGCTCGTGGCATTCCGGCGTGGCGCTCCAGTCGAGGAAGGCGACCGTTGCGTCGCTCACCTGGGCGACCTTCGGAACGCACCATGCGTTATAACCGAGCACGGCGCCTTCCTTCGGAAAGATCGAGGCGACGTCAGTGCCTTCCTTTTTCATGATCATCGAGACGTCATGGAAATAGAGGCCGCCGACGACCTCGTCGTTCTGGTAGGCGCTCTGCATCGAGCCTTCGTCGGTCCACCAAAGCTTTGCATTGGGCTTCAGCTCGGCAATCTTCGCGATCACCTTGTCGATGCCCTCCTGGGTATCGAGCGTCGCGGCGCCGTCGAAATAGACGCCAGCGACGATGTCGAGCAGCACGCTGTTGCCGCCGCCCTGCAGGCCCCAGGCCGACGGGCGCGGCTTCCAGAGTTCCGTCCAGCTTTCCGGCAGCTTCTCGAATTCGGACGGGTTGGCGATCAGGGTTATGTACCAGGCCATGGCGCCGACGCCATCGACCTTGCCGCCGTCCTCATAGACAAAACCGTCCATCAGGTTGCCGAGGTTCTTGAGCTTCGAGCCTTCGACAGTTGCCCAGAGGCCGCGCTGGCGACCGCGAATAACATCTGCCTGGCCGGCGCAGCAGATATCCATGGGAGCCGAACCTGCCTGGATCGCCTGGCCGAGCTGGACGAGGAACTGCGAGCTGCCGGACTGCGGGATCGACTGGACCGCGATGCCGGTCTGTTTGGTAAATGCCGGATAGACGTCCTTTGCGAAAGCCTCTTCGAAGAAGCCGCCGAAGTTCGAGATCCTGAGCGTCGCCGCGGCATAAGAGGGGCGCACGAAGGGCGCGGAAATGAGCGTCGCCGCGGCAAATCCCCCGGCGGCCTTCAGAACCGATCTGCGCGATATCGCCGAGTGGCTGTCCTGGCCGGAGGGTGCGGAAGGCTTTCTGGATGCCATGCTATGTTCTCCTTTAGTGTCCCCTTGAGTGGATGGACAATTACTATGCAACGGTCATGCCAGATGTAAAAAATCATTTTAAAACAAAGAAATAGACAAATTCGAGCACTTCCGTGATGGGTTTTCGCAGACCCTAATTTCGAAGGAAAATAGGCATGTGCCCAAATAATAAGCGTATTGTATGCAATATTGCATACTAGAAATCGACGTGTATAATCGCGGCGTTGAGAGCCATTTCCGTTGCCTTCCGGTAGGTCGAAGGAGAGGGGTGGCGTCGGTGTTTATTCAAAGCGAGCGAGTGAAAATGACGTCTGAAAATCCGATCGTGCCGAAGCCTATGATCGTTGGGCGTGCCGCCCTGATCGTTGTCGATATTCAGAAATCGGGCTTCATGCCGCGTCCGACGACGTCGCGCCTGGAATTCATGGGCGATCATATCGAGCGCAACTGGCGTGCGAAGTCGGTCGTGGATGCGGCCCGCAAGGCCGGCATTCCCGTCATCTTCGTTCAAGAGGCCCATCGCGACAGCCTGATCGATTTCGGACGTGAACTCGACGGTTCGGAAAGCATCCATTGCCTCGAAAGCTCGCCGGGGACGCCTTTCCCGATCGAGGAAATGGAGATGAAGCCGGACGATCTGCGCATTACCAAGCGTCGTTATTCTGTCTTTTACGGCACTGAGATGGAAATCCTGCTGAAGGCGGTCAAAGCCGAGACGCTGTTCTTCGTCGGCGGCTTTACCGATGTCTGCATCCACTACAGCTTCGTTGATGCGCATCAGGGCGACTATTACTGCCGTGTTATCGAGGATTGCGTTTCTGGTTCCGGACAGGCGGCACATGATGCGGCGCTGGTCGCCATGGAATATCTGCAGGCCGGTGCCCGGCGCAGCGCCCGGGAGGTCATCGATGCCTTTAGCGATCAGGCCGCCGCGGCCTGATTGGGACGAGCATGAGCCGTATGACATGGAATGAGCTGCGGTCGCTTGCAGGCATCGCAGCTCCCCTGGCCGTGACCCAGGCAAGCCAGCTCGTCATGAGCCTGGCGGCAAGCGTCATGCTCGGCCGCCTAAGCGGCTCTGCGCTCGCGGCGGCCGGTCTCTGCGCCATCTTCATCCAGGCGCTCACCGTCGTTTCCCAGGGCGTCATCGCCGGCGCGCATCCGCTGATGGCGGCAGCAAGGGGCAAAAGCGAAACCGAAACGACGGAGAGAGACGGTGCAGCTTATGCCTTTGGCGGGGCGGTGCTGGTGGGCATCGCCTTTTCGCTCCTGTCGGTGGCGATCCTCCTCAATCTGCCCTCCGTACTGGCGCCGTTCGGCGTCGCTCCAGAAATTCTCGAGGATGTGCAACAGTTCATCGAAAGGGCGGCCTGGGCGTTGCCGGCCATTCTGTGGATCGCGCCGATCCGTCTCTATTGCTCGGTGTCGGGAAAATCCTGGCTGATCATGGCATCGGTTGGCCTCGGAGCGCTTTGCTACGTGCCGCTTCTGTCGGGTCTCACCTTCGGTATTTTCGATAGTCCCGGCAAGGGAATTGCTGGGGCAGGCCTTGCCTATATGATCGCCTGGTGGCTGATCGCCGGCGGATTGACAGCCTATGCGATTACCCGGAGGCATCTGCCGCTCTCGACGTTCCGCAGCGCCTTTCCGACCGCGGCGAAGGCGGCAAAAGATGTCTGGTCGATCGGCTGGCCGATCGCGCTGATCTATGCGGCGGAGCTCGGCATGACGCTGGTGTTGACGCTGATCACCAGCCGTTTCGGGACGGTCGCGATCGTCGCCAACCAGATCGCCTATACGCTGAACAGCATCGCCTTCAATCCGATCGTTGCAATCGGCCAAGCGGCGACTGTTCGCGTCGCCTACCATCTGGGTGCGGGCAGGGACGCCACCGCCCGGCTGGCCGGCAATCTCTCGCTGATCGTCGCAGCCGGCCTGATGGCGCTGTTCGGCACGATCCTGCTCGTGGCGTCGGATGATATTACCCGCCTGTTCCTCTCCACGGCGACCGCCGATTTCGCGGCCATCCAGGCCATGGCACAGAAGCTGATCATGATACTTGCCGCCTTTCTGGTCTTCGATGGCCTGCAGTCGGCCGCCAATGGCGCGCTCCGCGGCCTGAAGGATACAAGGGTGCCGATGATCATTGGCCTCTGCGGTTACTGGCTGCTCGGCGTGCCGATCGCCATCCTTCTATCCTTCGGTGTCGGCATGGACGTGGTTGGCGTCTGGTTCGGCATTCTGGCCGGCATTACCAGCGTCGCCTGCGCGCTCCTGCTGCGCTGGAAGAGCCTTGCTCATATCGCAGTTGCATCTGTTGCCGACCCGTCCGATACACGCCGAGGTCGAAGCATGTTGCGCAAGCTCACCAGTGCGACATAAGAATACCGCAAGAGATGGCCGCCTTGGACAGGATAATGAAGAACAAAACCAGCCGTACCAAAGACCTTCCTTCCGTCAGCGAGGCGGGATCGCGGCGGAAATTGACACGTGCCGAGGAAGTGCGCACGCGGCTTGCCGACGACATCGTCGACGGCAAGCTTTCACCGGGAATGCCGCTGGATGAAACAGAGATTGCCGCGAGCTATGGCGTTTCGCGGACCCCGTTGCGGGAAGCGATCCGGGATTTGGCGGCAATGGGTCTCGTCGAGACGCGACCGCACCGGAGCGCGATCGTCACGCGTCCGTCGCCGGAACATTTGCGGCAGATGTTCCGGGTCATGGCGGAGCTGGAAGCGCTGTGCGCAAGCCTTGCCGCCACCAGCATGACCCTTTCGGAACGGCGCAACCTCGAGACCATTCACGAGGGCCTTGCCCAGATTCTCAAGGAAAACGATCCGAGCCACTATCATGTGCTCAACGAGAAGTTTCATGCGGCGATCTATGCCGGCAGCCACAATGCCTATCTGGTCGAGATCACGCTCGCGACGCGCCGGCGGCTGTCGCCCTTCCGTCGCGCGCAGTTCCTGACATCCGGCAGGCTGGCTAAGTCCTACGCAGAACATGACGCGATACTCGTTGCGATCTTGCAGGGCAATCGTGATCAAGCTGCGACAACGATGCGAGCACACATTTTGACGGTCGAGGATTCCTACGAGGAGTACGCAGGTCTGAAGACCGACTGACCGGGTAACGGGAACGACGCCGCAAAAAACTATTCTCTCCCTTAGATGCCAGCGCGAGAAGGCCGCTGGCAAGCGTCTCGCCTGGTCGCGCGGCGGCAAGATCGTTCGAGTTGACCGCAACCATTTTCGACCTTTCTGTCGAATCTTTGTTGCAATTAATTCTCAATTGCAGAATAAAAGAAACCTACGGGTATCAATCCTTATTGCAATTGATTCTGAATTGCATGCAGGGCCGGATCGACGATGAGGTGCAATTAAGTCCTATTCGCAAAAGGAGGAATTATGCTCAATGGAGTAATGCGGTTGGTGCTGACCGGAATGACGGGGGCGGCATTCGCGGCCGCTCTGGCGGTTGTGCCCACTGTCGCTCAGGAGAAATTCAAGGCGGTCACGACCTTTACGGTCATCGCCGATATCGCCAGGAACGTCGCAGGTGACACGGCGATCGTTGAATCGATCACCAAGCCGGGAGCGGAGATTCACAACTATCAGCCGACACCGGGCGACATCCGGCGGGCGCAGGGTGCGCAGCTGATCCTCTGGAATGGTCTCAATCTCGAGCTCTGGTTCGAGAAGTTCTTCCAGAACCTGAAGAGTGTTCCCGGAGTTGTCGTATCCGAAGGCGTAGAGCCGATAGGCATCACCGAAGGCCCTTACACCGGCAAGCCAAACCCGCATGCCTGGATGTCGCCGACGGCGGCTCTGATCTACGTCGACAATATCCGCGACGCCTTCGTGAAGTATGATCCTGATAACGCTGATGCCTACAAGGCCAATGCCGAGGCCTACAAGACAAAGATCAAGGCTGTCATCGACCCGATCAAGGCGGAACTCGCCAAGGTCCCGGAAAACAAGCGCTGGCTGGTCTCGAGCGAAGGGGCCTTTTCCTATCTCACCCGCGACTTCGGCCTGAAGGAACTCTATCTGTGGCCGATCAACGCCGATCAGCAGGGTACGCCACAGCAGGTCCGCAAGGTGATCGATGCGGTGCGCAAGAACAAGATCGCCGTCGTCTTCTCCGAAAGTACGATCTCGTCCGCGCCTGCCGAGCAGGTGGCACGCGAGACCGGCGCCAGATACGGCGGCGTGCTCTATGTCGACTCGCTGACCGAAGCCGATGGTAAGGTTCCGACCTATATCGATCTGCTCCGTGTCACGTCGGACACGATCGCGAAAGGGCTGATCCAGTGACGAGGCCAGTCATCAACCTCGTCCGCCCCGCATCTTCGGATGCGGGGCCAGGCATCGTGGTGAGGGGCGCCACCGTTACCTACCGCAATGGCCATACAGCTCTTCGGGAGGCGAGCTTCCAGATCCCGACGGGCACTATCGCAGCACTTGTCGGGGTCAATGGTTCCGGCAAGTCGACCCTGTTCAAGGCGATCATGGGCTTCGTCCACCTCGCCAAGGGCGAGATCCGGGTGCTCGGCCTGCCGGTCGCTGAAGCGCTCCGCAGGAACCTCGTCGCCTACGTGCCGCAAGCCGAAGAGGTCGACTGGAATTTTCCGGTCCTGGTTGAAGACGTCGTGATGATGGGCCGCTACGGCCACATGGGCATGATGCGCCTACCGAAGGCGGCCGACCACGACGCCGTTTCGAAGGCGCTTGCGCGCGTCAATATGAGCGAGTTCCGCAAGCGTCAGATCGGGGAGCTTTCGGGCGGGCAGAGGAAGCGCGTCTTCCTCGCCAGGGCGCTCGCACAGGACGGCCGCGTCATCCTGCTCGACGAGCCCTTCACCGGCGTCGACGTCAAAACCGAAGATCAGATCATCAAACTGCTTCGGGAATTGCGCGACGAGGGCCGAGTGATGCTGGTCTCGACGCACAATCTCGGCAGCGTGCCGGAATTCTGCGACCGGACCATCCTGATTAAGGGTACGGTGCTCGCCTATGGCCCGACAATGGAGACCTTTACGCAAGCGAATCTCGAGCAGGCGTTCGGCGGCGTGCTGCGTCACTTCGTGCTGAACGAGGCCGCTGGCGGCAAGCCTCACGCGATCGGCGTCCTTACCGATGATGAACGTCCGCTGGTGCTTCAGGATGGCAAGGCGACGATACGAAAGCCGGACCTGGGTGACGGAGACCGGGAATGATGACCGGTCTCCTCGAACCCTTTACCTATGATTACATGCTGAACGCCATGTGGGTCTCCGCCCTTGTCGGCGGTGTCTGCGCGTTCCTGTCCTGCTATCTCATGCTCAAGGGCTGGTCGCTGATCGGCGACGCGCTTTCCCACTCGATCGTGCCAGGCGTGGCCGGCGCATATATGCTTGGCTTGCCCTTCGCCATCGGCGCATTCTTCTCGGGTACACTGGCTGCCGCTGCGATGCTCTTCCTCAACCAGCGCACCAAGCTGAAAGAAGATGCCATCATCGGTTTGATCTTCTCGGCATTCTTCGGGCTCGGCCTGTTCATGGTCTCGATCTCGCCGACCTCGGTGAACATCCAGACAATCGTGCTGGGCAACATCCTGGCGATTACGCCCGGCGATACGATCCAGCTCGCCATCATCGGCTTCGTCTCACTTGCGATCCTCCTCGTCAAATGGAAAGACCTGATGGTCACCTTCTTCGACGAGAGTCATGCGCGCTCGATCGGCCTCAACCCGACCGCCCTCAAGATCATGTTCTTCACACTGCTGTCGGCTTCGACGGTGGCTGCGCTCCAGACTGTGGGCGCTTTCCTCGTCATCTGCATGGTCGTCACACCAGGCGCAACGGCCTACCTGCTGACCGACCGTTTTCCGCGGTTGCTGGCCATCTCTGTCGCAATTGGTTCAATCACCAGCTTCGCCGGTGCCTATGCGAGCTATTTCCTCGACGGCGCGACCGGCGGCATCATCGTTTGCCTGCAGACACTGATCTTCCTGATCGCTTTCCTCTTCGCACCCAAACACGGAATGCTGGCCGCTCGTCGTCGCGCGGCACAAGCGCTGGAGGCTGGACTATGAGCTTCATCGAGACGCTTCTGTCGCCCTTCCAGTTCGACTTCATGGTCAACGCGCTTATTATCTCCGTGCTGGTCGCAATCCCGATGGCGTTGCTCTCATGCTTCCTCGTCCTCAAGGGCTGGTCGCTGATGGGCGACGCGATCAGCCACGCCGTCTTCCCCGGCGTCGTCATCGCCTACATCGTTGGCTTTCCCTATGGGATCGGCGCCTTCGTCGCCGGCATGTTCTGCGCCGTCGCCACCGGCTTCCTAAAGGAAAACAGTCGAATCAAGCAAGACACGCTGATGGGCATCGTGTTCTCCGGCATGTTCGGCCTCGGCCTCGTCCTCTATGTCAAAATCCAGTCGGACGTGCATCTCGACCATATTCTGTTCGGCGACATGCTCGGCGTCTCCTGGCGCGACATCGGCGGGTCAGCCGTCGTCGCCGCGATCACTGCCGGCATTATCGGCATCAAGTGGAAGGACTTTTTGCTCCATGCCTTCGATCCGGCCCAGGCGAGAGCCGTGGGCCTGCGCGTCAACCTACTGCACTATGGTCTGCTTTCCCTGATCTCGCTGACCATTGTCGGGGCGCTGCAGGCCGTCGGCATCATCCTGGCCATCGCCATGCTGATCGCGCCCGGAGCCATCGCCTTTCTGCTGACGCGGCGGTTCAGAACGATGCTGGTTCTCTCCGTTGTCATCGCAGCGGTCGGTTCCTTCCTCGGCGTCTATCTGTCGTTCTTCATCGACAGCGCACCGGCACCCACCATCGTACTTCTGCTCTCGATCGTCTTTGTGCTGGCGTTCATTCACGCCACGCGCAAGGCAGCGCGGGTCGAGACGTCACAGTCGGCCTGAGGCTCGTTCCCGCAGATCTGACAGACAGGAGCGGGCGTTGCGTTCTGTCACTCAAAGCCAGTTGATCCGCTTGAGGATCATCAGCGTTGCGACCGACGTGACCGCGACGAAGGCAACGATGATGATGAAAGCCCAGGTATCGTTGACGCCAGGGATTCCGCCGACATTCATCCCGAAAAGACCGGCCACTACGCTCGGCGGCAGCAGGAGGGCGGCGAGCGCCGCAAGCCGGTTGGAATTGCGGGCAATGCGTTCGCTGATGACAGTGGACAGGTCGTCATGAAGAATGCCGGTGCGGTCGCGGATGGCGTCGAGATATTCGATGAAGCGCATCAGCTTATCGATGACCTCGCGGAAACGCAGCTTGTCACGCTCCTTCAGCCAGAGAGCGTCGTCATGTTCGATACGGTTCAAGGCATCGCGCTGAGGTGCGAGATAGCGCCGAAGCTGCACGGAGCGGCGGCGAAGCTGTTTCAACCGCTCGCGCACCTCGCTGGCTTCGCCGTGAAAGATCAGCTCGTCCAATTCGTCGACCTCTTCGTCCATCGTGTCGAGCACTGGCTCGAGGTCGCGAACCAGCTTTTCGCTGACGAGAGCGAGCAGTTCTCCCGTCTGTCTGGGGCCTTTGCATTTGTCCAGGGCAAGGCGGATATCGCGCAAGGCGGTTATATAATGGCCGCTGTCGCGAAGGGTCACCAGCCTGTGCTCGTCCGCCCATATATGGAGGGGAACGAGATCGATTTCGGCCGGCCCGGCTTTTTCTTCTTCCGGCGGCCCGGCGCAGACGCTGCGAAGGATGATCAGCAGCCCGTCATCGATGCTTTCGACCCGTGGGCGCGACTCCTCCTGCAGCAAGGCGTCGGCGACCAGCGGATCGAAACCACCTCTCGTTGTCACCCATTCTGCGGCGGCCGGGTGATCGCGCTCGAAATGCAGCCAGACGACGCCGTCATCCGGCGCCCACCGACGCACCGCTTCCATATCGAGGGTGCGACAGCCGCCGCGTCCGTCAAGGAGTACGGCGAAACGCAAACCCGGCTCGGCGCCGTAATTTGCAACGCTCATGACCTGCTCGTGCATGAGAAACCCCCACCGCCAAAGTCCACGTCTCGTAAGCACACATCAATAGCTTAGCGAGTCGCCGCCGGGCGGCAAGACAATCGAATACAATGGTGCCGTAGGGGCAAAACTGCAGGCATCTTAAAATCTTGCAATGGTCGGATCGGGGCGATCCTTTTAGGCGCTCGATGCTCGTCACCGCCGTATGTCAGCAATTCACGAAGCCTTGGCCTCGAACGTGGGAGTAAAATCACCCAGCGATTTCGCCTTGAGGATCGTGCCCTCGATATCCTGCTCCACGATCGCTTCAAGATCGGCGAAACTATCGATGACATAATAGATCGGCTGGAGAATATCGATCCGGTAGGGCGTCCTCAGCACGCTCAGCAGATCGAACGGTCGAAATTCGCACGCCTTGCCTTCCGTTGCCGCCTTCGCTTCGCTTGGCGATGAGACGATGCCCGCGCCGAAGAAGCGGCGGCCTTGCGCCGTATTGATCAGGCCGAATTCGACCGTGAACCAGAAGATCCGGAACAGATGCCATGAATAGCCCTTGCCGAGGCGGACGGCAGTTTCGCCGAAATGCCGAACGAAATTGGCGTAGCTCTGGTTGGTCAGCATGGGGCAGTGGCCGAAAACTTCGTGGAACAGGTCCGGTTCCTCGATATAGTCGATATGCTCGCGACGACGGAGGAACGTTGCGAGCGGGAATTTGCCCTGCGACAGGAGTTCATAAAAGCGCGAGGGCGGAATGAGCGCCGGCACGCCTTCGACGCCGAAGCCGGTGGTCTCGTTCAGGCGTCGGTTCACATCGCGAAGCTGAGGCACCTTGTCCGGGTTCAGCCCCAGCATTTTGACGCCGTCAAGATATTCGCGGCAGGCCGTATCGGTCAGCAGCTTCATCTGACGCCGGTAGAGCTCACCCCATATCGCATCTTCTTCGGGCATGTAGGAATACAAACCATCCGGGCCGGGTAGTTTGGCGGTGTAGGTGCTTTCCTTGGTCACAGGCTTGATCCTCCCAGGCCGGTGCTATTCCTGCCATTATGATCCGGGTTTGGAGGATTTTCTTTTCTTTCCCGGCGGCAATTGCCATAATGGTGGGAAATATTCCCTGATATGATGCAGAAAATGAAAGAACCTGGGAATTTTCGCCGCACGCTTCTGCAACTCATCCAGGCCGACGGCAGCCTTTCGCTGGCAGACCTGGCGGAAAAGGCCGGCATGTCGCAGAGTTCGGCCTGGCGGAAGATACAGGAATTGGAGGCCGACGGCGTCATCCGAAAGCGCGTGACGCTGCTCGATCCCGGAAAACTCGATCTCAAGCTTTGCGTCATAGCGCATGTGACGCTGGAGGATCATCACGAAGAGGCGGTGGCATCCTTCGCTTCAGTGGTGCTGGAGCGGCCGGAGATCATGGAGTGCTACGCCCTGTCAGGTGCCTTCGACTACATGCTGAAGATAAGGGCGAGGGACGTGGAAAGCTACGAAGCCTTCATGACCCGCTACCTCATGCGCAACCCGCATGTGCGTACAGTCGTATCGAGCTTTGTGTTGCGCGAGCTCAAATTCTCGACCGAACTGCCGCTCTGAACCTCATGCCCGATCACCGCGTGCTGTCGCCATGCCAGCTACCCGGCATGTGTATCGGAAAGCCTTCGAATGTCTTCAGTGTATCGAGCACGATCGACGTCTTCACGTGCTGCACCGACTCGTGGGGCAATAGAACGTCGTTGACGAATTTTGAGAGGTCGGCGAGCCCGCGGGTCGCGACTTTCAGGTGATAATCCATTTCACCGGTCAATGCATAGGCTTCGAGAACTTCCGGCAAACCGTTGATCAACTGCGAAAATCTGCGGGCATTGTCTCTGTTGTGGGTCGCAAGCGTCACAGAGATGACCACCAGCATATCCAGGCCCAGCTTCTGTTGATCCAGATAGGCCCGGTAGCTGCGAATATATCCCTCGGATTCCAGTCTCGTCCGCCGACGCGAGCATTGCGAGGGTGAAAGCGCGATCCGCTCCCCCAGTTCGTTGTTCGTCAGTCGGCCGTCTTTTTGAAGTTCCTGGAGCAGGCGCAAATCCAATTTATCGAGCTGTTCATCCATTGCGCAAAATCTCCAAAAAACTCACGAACCGTGCATAATGTCTTCCTCCTGTGTGAAGAATGCAAGAACCTTGCATGCGTTTTGGGTCACACTTTGCACAGTCAAAGTCCAGTTCTTCAGGAGGAGAAAATGGGTCCTTTCCCGCATGATGCTCCGCCGTCGGAAATCACCGCCGACAATCCGGCCGGCACCGATGGCTTCGAATTCGTCGAATTCGCTCATCCTGAGCCTGAGAAGCTGCGCGAGCTCTTCACACGCATGGGTTATGTTGCCGTCGCAAAGCACAAGACGAAAGACATCACGGTCTGGCGTCAGGGCGATATCAACTATGTCCTGAACGCCGAAGTCGGCAGCCATGCCGCTCGTTTCGTCGCAGAGCATGGTCCCTGTGCTCCGTCGATGGCGTGGCGCGTTGTCGACGCCAGAGACGCTTTCGATCACGCGGTGTCGAAAGGCGCTGTCCCCTATGAAGGCGATGACAAGGCGCTCGACGTCCCGGCGATCGTCGGCATTGGCGGCTCGCTGCTCTATTTCGTCGAGAACTATGGGGCAAAGGGATCGGCATACGATGCCGAGTTCGATTGGCTTGGCGAGCGCAACCCGTATCCCCAGGGGATCGGTTTCTACTATCTCGACCATCTCACCCACAATGTCTTCCGTGGCAACATGGACAAGTGGTGGGATTTTTACCGCAACCTGTTCAATTTCAAGCAGATCCACTTCTTCGATATCGATGGGCGCATCACCGGGCTGGTGAGCCGGGCCATCACGTCGCCCTGCGGCAAGATCCGCATTCCGCTCAATGAATCGAAGGACGACACGAGCCAGATCGAGGAATACCTGAAGAAATACCGGGGCGAGGGCATCCAGCACATCGCCGTTGGAACGGAAGATATCTACGAGGCCACTGACAAGCTTTCACACAATGGCCTGCGCTTCATGCCGGGTCCGCCGGAAACCTATTACGACATGTCCTATGAACGCGTGAACGGTCATAGCGAACCTGTCGACCGCATGAAGAAGCACGGCATCCTCATTGACGGCGAAGGTGTGGTGAATGGCGGGATGACGAAAATCCTGCTCCAGATCTTCTCCAAGACCGTCATCGGACCCATCTTCTTCGAGTTCATCCAGCGCAAGGGCGACGAAGGTTTCGGGGAGGGCAATTTCCGCGCCCTTTTCGAGTCGATCGAGGCCGATCAGATCAAACGTGGTGTCATCGGTACTGCGGCGGAGTAAACTCGTAGGGTCACCTCGCGCGTCTGAAAAGACGCGCGAGCGTCGGAGGGTTTTCGGGGAGGAGTTGAGCATGGACCAAGCATCGATCCAGATGTCAGACAGTGAAGCAGCGACGGCAAACAAGCTGAAATATATGCCGGGGTTCGGCAACGATTTCGAAACGGAGTCGCTTCCCGGCGCCTTGCCCCAAGGCCAGAACAGCCCCCAGAAATGCAACTACGGTCTTTATGCCGAGCAGCTTTCGGGCTCGCCGTTCACTGCGCCGCGCGGGACGAACGAAAGGTCCTGGCTTTATCGCATTCGCCCGGGCGTGCGTCACACGAGCCGCTTCTCGAACGCCTCCTATCCGGACTGGAAGACCGCGCCTTGCCTGGACGAGCATTCGCTTCCCCTGGGCCAGCTTCGCTGGGATCCCGTCCCCGCACCCATCGAGAAGCTGACGTTTCTTCAGGGCGTGCGGACAATGACGACCGCAGGCGATGTCACGACCCAGGTGGGCATGTCGGCACATGCTTACGTCTTCAATGAGGACATGATCGACGATTATTTCTTCAACGCCGACGGTGAACTGCTGATCGTGCCGCAGCTCGGCGCCATCAGGGTGTTCACCGAAATGGGCATCATGGATGTAGAACCCCTGGAAATATGCCTCATACCCCGCGGCATGATGTTCAAGGTGCTGCGCAGCGGCAAACAGCCGGTCTGGCGCGGATATATCTGCGAGAACTACGGCGCAAAATTCACGCTGCCGGATCGCGGACCCATCGGTGCGAACTGCCTGGCAAATCCGCGGGACTTCAAGACGCCTGTCGCTGCTTTCGAGGACAAGGAAAAGCCTTGCCGCGTCCATGTGAAGTGGTGCGGAAAGTTCTATGTGACTGATATCGGCCACTCGCCCCTCGATGTAGTGGCCTGGCACGGAAATTACGCCCCCTTCAAATACGACTTGCGGACGTTTGCGCCGGTCGGCGCGATCCGCTTCGATCATCCCGATCCGTCGATTTTTTCGGTGCTGACCGCCCCAACTGAAGATGCAGGCACGGCGAATGTCGATTTCGTGATCTTTCCGCCGCGCTGGCTGGTGGCCGAGCATACTTTCCGTCCGCCGTGGTACCACCGCAACATCATGAGCGAGTTCATGGGCTTGATCCATGGCCAGTACGACGCCAAGGAGGGGGGCTTCGTGCCGGGCGGCATGAGCCTGCACAATATGATGCTTCCCCACGGGCCGGATGCGCTCGCCTTCGAAAAGGCATCCAATTCCGAGCTCAAGCCTGTGAAGCTGGATCATACCATGGCCTTCATGTTCGAGACCCGGTACCCACAGCAATTGACGAAATACGCAGCCGAGCTTGAAACGCTGCAGGACGATTACCTGGAGTGCTGGGACGGCCTGGAGCGCAAGTTCGACGGAACCCCAGGCATCAAATGATGGCATCAAGTGATGATCGGCCAAGCATCCTCTGGCACGGGAATGGAATATGAAGCTCGCGACGTTAAAAGACTCCACGAGAGACGGCCGGCTCGTCATCGTTTCCCGTGATCTTACCCGTTGTTGTGAAGTCGGTCACATTGCCCGGACCTTGCAGGCAGCACTCGATGACTGGGAACACCTGGCTCCGAGACTTGAACTGATTGCCGAAGGCATCGAGACCGGAGCCCAGCCGGCGATCAGGTTTCACGAACATGACGCCACATCGCCTTTGCCGCGGGCCTACCAATGGGCCGACGGTTCGGCCTACGTCAACCATGTCGAACTGGTGCGCAGGGCGCGGGGCGCCGAGATGCCGGCGAGCTTCTGGTGCGACCCGCTGATGTATCAAGGTGGTTCGGACGGCTTCCTCGCGCCGCGTGACCCGATCCTGGTAGCTGACGAGGCTTACGGGATCGACCTGGAGGGCGAGGTTGCCGTCGTCACCGGCGACGTTGCGATGGGTTCCAGTCCGGAGGCTGCGCGCGACGCCATCCGGTTGGTGATGCTCGTCAACGATGTGTCGCTGCGCGGTCTCATACCGGATGAACTGGCAAAGGGATTCGGTTTCTTCCAATCCAAACCGGCATCATCATTTTCCCCGATCGCGGTGACGCCGGACGAACTCGGAAAGGCGTGGGACGGCGGCAAGCTGCATCTTCCTTTGCTCGTGAGCTTGAACGGCAGGGTATTCGGCAAGGCGAATGCCGGCGTCGACATGACATTTGATTTTGGCCAGCTGATCGCCCATGCCGCCAAAACGCGCAATCTCGTGGCCGGAACGATCGTCGGCTCGGGAACGGTTTCCAACAAGCTGAACGGCGGCCCGGGCAGGCCGGTGGAAGACGGAGGAAACGGCTACTCTTGCATTGCCGAACTGCGGATGATCGAGGCCATCGAGACCGGGTCGCCGAAAACGCCGTTCATGCGGTTTGGGGATCAGGTTCGCATCGAGATGAAGGATCATGCCGGCCATTCGATCTTTGGGGCGATCGAGCAGACGGTCGAAGAATACAGGGGGACCGGGCCGCGATGAACGAGGTCGTTCTCTATGACTACTGGAGATCGTCCGCGAGTTATCGCGTCCGTATCGCGCTCAACCTCCTTGCGATCGACTATAAGATAGTGTCGATCAACTTGCTGCAAGGAGCGCACAAGATGCCGGAATATCTTGCGCTCAACTCGCAGGGCCTCGTGCCGACGTTGGTGATCGATGGAAGAACGCTGACGCAATCGCTGGCAATCATAGAGTACCTCGCCGAGGTTCGGCCGGAATGCGGATTGCTGCCGTTGGATATTGCCGATCGCCAGAACGTGCGTGCCCTCGCATATGCCGTCGCCATGGACATCCATCCGATATGCAACATGCACGTCGTGGCGCATCTCATGACCATGACTGACAAGGCCGACGCCCGGGAAGAATGGATGAAACATTTCATCACGGACGGACTTGGCAAGCTGGAAGCCATGATCGGCAAATTCGATGGAGAGTTCAGCCTTGGGGATACGCCAACGATGGCGGATCTCTGCCTTGTTCCACAAGTCTACAATGCCCGCCGCTGGGGCGTTGATATGACCGATTTCAAGCGCATCGTCGATATCGACGCCAAATGCGCCAAGCTGCCCGCCTTCCAGGCGGCACATCCCGACCGTGTGAGGCCGTAACCGAGCCCGAACCGTGACGAGAACCGAGCTGCCCATGTGGATCCAGCCCGCCTCTGCCATTGCACACCGCTCTCGCGCCCTTCATGATGCCCTCACCCTCAGCATACACGGTCAGACATGCGCATCTTTCTGGTTCGACACGGCGAATCTCTCGGCAACATCAGCGAGAGCGCCTACCGGCAGTTCGGCGATCACAATGTTCCGCTGACGGAATGGGGCTACCAGCAGGCGCTGGCGGCGGGGCGTAGCATCGCTTCCTATCTGGCAGCGCTGCCTCGCGCCGCGCCGAAGGCGACCATTTGGCATTCGCCATATCTGCGGACGCGCCAGACCAAGGACGCAATCATCGAGGCCTCGCCTTCGGATGCCATCGGCGATGTTCATGAGGATTATCTGTTGAGGGAGCAGGATTTCGGCCTGTTTACCGAGATCTACGACCGGGCCGAGCAGCGGCGCAAATTTCCGGAAGAATTCGAGAAATGGGCCAGGCTTCGCAACAACAGCGGCAAGTTCTATGCCCGCCCGCCGGACGGCGAGAGCCGGGCGGATGTTGCCCAGCGGGTGCGGCTGTTTCTACAGACCGTCATGCATGACATCGGCAGCGGTAACGACACCGCGATCATCGTCGGTCACGGCGTCACCAACCGTGCTTTCGAGATGAATTTCCTCCATCAGAGCGTCGAATGGTTCGAGCGCTCCGACAATCCGGGCAACGCCGATGTGACGCTGATCGAGGGCTCGCATGCGCAAGGCTATCGCTCGATGCTTCTGCACACGGCTGACGACCGCGAACCGACCGAGGCGACAGAAATGCGTGGCGCCCATGGTTCGGAACTGACGATCGCGCCGAAGACCCGCGACTAATGCCTCGCTGCGCGAGTATAGAAGCTGGGCGGCTGTATGTTGCGATGGTGGCGGCTCAAGGCTAGAACGGCCTGAAAGCGGAACACTGGGATCGCGCCGCATACTTTTCGCGGCTTTGCAAACCATGCCGTTTGCCACCCGCTTGCCAAAAAACCATAATTGCCCACCTAGATCACACATCGACAACAGGCATGAAGAATTGGATCAACGCTGGATGCGCATACACTACGTTTTTCTTGGTGCATTTCTTGCAATCGCACAGACCGCCTATGCTGAAGTGGCGTCACCGCCTGTTTTGGCGCCCCTAAAGCAACAGGCGCAAGCTGCTCAGTTGAGTGCGCAAGTTCTTACGCGTTTCAGCTACAAGCCCGTTACACTCGATGACGCCTTGTCGGCCAGGATCATGGATCGTTTCATCAAATCACTCGATCCGGACCGTGTGCTCTTCCTGCAAGCGGACATCGACAGGTTCATGTCTGACCGCAGCGAAATCGACGATGCCATCGAACGGAAGGACTTGAAGATCCCATTTGCGATCTTCAACGCGTATGAACAGCGCGTTGTCGACCGTATGAGCTATGCGCGCAACCTGCTTAAGCAGGGCTTCGATTTCAGCGTGCAGGAAAACTATTCCGTGTTGCGCGATAAGGAGCCCTGGCCACAGTCGGAAGCTGAGAGCAATGAGCTTTGGCGCAAGCGCGTCAAAAGCGACTGGTTGCGGCTGAAACTGGGCGGCAAGACCGATGCGGCTATTCGCGAAACGCTCGACAAGCGCTACGCAAACACGCTCGAAGGCGTTTACAAGTTTAAAAGCGATGACGTTTTCCAGTCGTTCATGGACGCCTACGCAACGTCGATCGACCCGCACACGGACTATTTCGGCGCGGCCGCTTCGGCCGACTTCAATATCTCGATGAAGCTCTCGCTGTTTGGCATCGGTGCGGTTCTTCAAGACCGCGACGACTACACGACGATCCGTGAGCTCGTGCCTGGTGGGCCGGCGCAGTTGTCCGGCAAGCTGGCCGTCGGAGACCGCATTACCGGCGTTGGTCAAGGCAAGGATGGGGCGATCAAAGAAGTGGTGGGCACGCGCCTTGATGAAGTCGTGCAGATGATACGAGGAAAGAAAGGTTCCGTCGTGCGGCTGGACATCCTGCCGGCGGATGCTGGAGCAGATGGCCCACATCGCGTTGTCAGCCTTGTGCGTGACAAGATCAGTCTCGAAAAACAGGCTGCCAGCAAGGCCGTGCTGTCCGTGAACGTGGGCGAAGCCACGCGTAAAATCGGGGTGATTACTCTGCCGGTCTTCTATGAGGATTTTGAAGCCAAGAGCAGAGGAGACAATGACTACAGGAGCGCAAGCCGCGATGTAGCCAAGCTTCTCGGCGAACTGAAGCAAGAAAAGGTCGACGGCGTTCTCATCGACGTGCGCAACAATGGCGGTGGTTCATTGGACGAGGCGATTGACTTGACCGGTCTCTTCATCGGCAATGGTCCGGTCGTTCAGCAACGCGGCAGCGATGGTAAGGTCGAGGTCAGAAATGCTGATTTTGCAGCACCTGTCTGGACAGGCCCGATGGGTGTCTTGATCAATCGCGGGTCGGCGTCGGCTTCGGAGATTTTTGCCGCGGCAATCCAGGATTACGGTCGAGGCGTCATCGTCGGCGAACCCAGTTTCGGGAAGGGTACCGTTCAAACCGTCCTCAATCTCGACCGGATGGTCCGCAACAGCAAACCCGAATTCGGGGAGCTAAAAGTGACCATCGCACAGTTTTTCCGGGTCAACGGCGGTACGACGCAGCTGCGCGGCGTGACACCTGATATCAGCTTGCCGGGGATCTCCGATCCGGCGAGCTTCGGAGAGACCAGTTATGACAACGCTCTCCCTTGGGCCCAGATCAAGCCGGCGAACTACACGCCTTCCGACACTGTCACCACGCTGCTGCCGACATTGCAAAGCCGCCATGATGCGCGGGTTGAAAACGATCCGGACTTTCAGCGCCTGCTGAAAGACATTGCCGACCTGAAGGCGCAGCGCGAGAAAGGGATTATCTCGCTCAATGAAGCCGAACGTCGCAAGGAAGCGACTGCTCGCGAAAATCGGCTCAAGTCGCGAGCGCAGGGAAGCGTTGGCGAGGATCCTGGTGGAGATGATGGTCTGCAGTCGGACGAGCGCAGCCTGAGTGCTGACATTGCCATTGAAAATGCCCGTAAGAATGCAAAGGACGTCTTGCTGAACGAGGCAGCCGCCATTCTTGCCGACGAGGCGGATTTGCAGGCAGGTGCGCCGAAGGTAGCCACAAGGCCATCGGCAAATACAGGCGGAAAATAGTCATACATGATCGGTGCAACAGTATGAGCCGCCCCGCTGCGGCGCTGCCGATGCCAAACCGCTGTCAATGTAGAGCTCCGTATCCGCATGAACTATCTCCTGGCGAATTATGCCCTTTCCATCGGTGCGGATCGCCGCACCGATGCCATATCCCGTGGCTAGATCGGAACAGGTTCGTGAAGCGGCCGCATTGGAGAAGGAAACGAGATGCAGTTGAACGGCGAATTGAACCCGAACGATCCCGAATTCTTTGAGCTCCTCACAGGCAGCTTCCGGCGCCTTGTCGGCACGGCTCTCGTACCCAAGGATCGGGGACCGGAGTGGCTCTACGGCGATGCCCCTTTTGTGGTTCTTGCCCACAATACCGCGCCGGATCCCGTCTTCGTCTATGCCAATGGTGCAGCACAGAGGCGGTTCGGATATAGCTGGAGCGAGTTCGTAAAGCTGGAATCCCGGCTGTCGGCTGGCCCCAGCGAGCGTGGAGCGCGCCAGGCGTTACTCGATGCGGTGACGCAAAACGGGTTCATGGCGGGCTATCGTGGCTTGCGGGTCATGAAATCGGGGAGCCGCTTCTGGATGGAAGATGGAATAGTCTGGCAGCTCCGGAACGCGGAAGGGCAGGATTTCGGGCAGGCTGCGACATTCTCAAAGTGGGTTGAGGTCCCTCCCTCCTAGATCATCAACTGCGCTGGGGAGTCACGCCGGGCTTTCTTGATCGAGTCGCTGCCGGAACGCCTCACAGTTCCAACTGCGTATGATCCTGCCTCCAGCGGGTCTGGCGTCGATCGGGAGGCAATCGAAGGGTCCGATTTTGGTGGCTCGTGTGCCTTGCTGCGGTCAGTGAACGCATCGTTAGCGAGGCGGTCTAGCCGTGACTGATAAGCTTCTGAACATAGAAGCCTTGCCCATCTCAGTCTCTTCTGCCTTTCTTTGTCGAAATACCATCCGGAGAAGCCAGATGCCAGAGCCCGATCCAGAGGAGAAGATCGACGCGACGTTCCGAAACGGCTCTCTAACGGCTGCGGGGATCATTCTCGGCTTTTCGCTGAGCTTCATCGGTCGCTGGGTATCGAATCCCAACGACTGGAGCGCCATCGACATCGCACCGATGGTGTTGCTCACCGTGGGCATCGCGCTTCAGGTGAAAGTGTTCGCTGACCTCTTGGCGCGGGATTCCTTGATCGCCGAAAAATACGACCGCGCGCGGCGACTGTTTCTGATCGGCCTTGTCATCGTGGCGATAGGGATGGGGATTGCGTTGCTGAATGATATTCTGGGGTTGGGGTCGATGCAGATGCTGGGGTGAGACGTGCCCGCGCGGCGAAATTTTAGCCAAACGATCAAATGTGGAAGGTACCAATTGCCGTTCGGGCGGCAGAGAGAGATTTTAGTTGTCAGTAATACGATCGTCCGGCAACATCACTGGCTAGCTGCTAGAATTGCGAAGTATTGCCACCAGCACGTTGGGGAGACGGGCATGTGCGCAGAGCTTGTTGAACGTCGATTGGCGGCTATTCTGGCTGCCGATGTGGTGGGGTACAGCCGTCTCCTCGAGGCGAACGAAGAAGACACTCTCAACGCCCTTCGTCAGCATCGCCGGGAGCTTTTCGATCCTGCTGTCGCATCTCATGGCGGGCATATCATCAAGGTAATGGGCGATGGTTTCCTGGTCGAGTTCAGCAGCGTGCTGAGCGCTGCTCGCTGCGCGGTGGAAATCCAGCGTGGCATGCTGGAGCGCAATACCGGGCTTCCGCCGGACAAGCATTTTTTGTTCCGAATAGGCTTAAATCTGGGTGATATCGTCTTTGATGCGGATGACTTTCATGGGGACGGCATCAATGTGGCGGTCCGGCTGCAAGCCCTTGCAGCTCCTGGCGGTATCGCCTGTTCAGCGGCCGTGCGCCACGAAGTCGCAAACAAGCTCGACATCGAATTCGCGGACCAAGGCGCGGTGACAGTCAAGAACATTGCCCGTCCGGTCCACGTCTATTTTGCCGATTGGGGCAATGTCGCTTCCGTCGAGGCGTCTCCGCTTGCCGCGGTCAGCCACACGCGGGCGCCCGCCAACAGGCCGTCGCTTGCAATCCTGCCATTCGCCAATATCAGCAACGATCCGGAGCAGGAGTTTTTCAGCGACGGCATCACCGAGGATCTCATCACCGACCTGTCGAACGTTTCAGGTCTCTTCGTGCTGAGCCGCCATACCGTGTTTGCGTGGAAAAACCGTAGCGAAAACCTGCAGCGCATCGCCGCCGAACTTGGCGTTGCCTATATCGTGGAAGGCAGCGTCCGCAAGGCAGGCAACCATGTGCGGATCAATGCAGAACTGATCGAAGCGGCCAGCGACGGCCATGTCTGGGCCGAGCGATACGACCGCGAACTCACCGATATTTTCGAAATGCAGGACGAGATCCTGAAAGCGATCGTCGAGCAACTGAAGGTCAAGCTGCTCCCGGAGGAGAAGAAGGCAATCGAGCAGGCGCCGACAGGAAATGTCGAAGCTTATACGCATTTTCTCAGGGGCCGCGAATACTATCATATAGCCTCGCGCTCCAATCACCTGATGGCCAGGCAGAGTTTCGCCAGAGCCATCGAACTGGATCCTGGCTATGCCCGCGCCTATGCCGGTATTGCAGTTTGCGATGCCCGTCTGCGCTCTCAGTTCGGCGCGGAGATTTCAGTGGAGGATATTCTCGCCAATACCGCAACAGCGCTGACGATCGATCCTAATCTGGCAGAAGCCCATGCCGCCAAGGGATTTGCTCTGGCGGTGGCCGGCAATCGCGCGGCGGCAATTTCGGCATTCGTACAGGCTTTGTCGCTCGATGCGAATTGTCATGAGGCCAACAGATACTATGCCGAATTCTGCGTCACCGACGGCCAGTTCGAACTCGCGGCGACGTATTTTCAGCGCGCTATGGAAATCAAGCCGGCCGATTACGGCGCTCCGATCATGCTTGTGAACGTCTTCCGCTCACTCGGGCAAATGGATAAGGCCAGTAGGCATGCCCGGATCGCTCTGACGAAGGCGGAGGAGGAGCTTCGGCTTCATCCGGAGAACGCCAATGCCGCCTGCCTCGGCGCAACGGCGCTGGCCTTTCTCGGTGAAGGGGGTAAGGCATTGGAATGGTTGGCGCGCGCGCTCGCGACTGATCCCACCGACATCAACATTCAGTACAATGCCGCCTGCACCTATTCACTGCTCGGCGAGATCGACAGGGCGATAGATCTGCTTGAAGTATGGATGCCTCAGGTTGGTGCCGAGATGCGGCTGTGGTTCAAGAACGATTCCGACCTCGACCCCATCCGCAACCATCCGCGTTATTTGAACCTGCTCGACTTACCTGAATAAAACCCGCCGCGGGGCAGCGGATATTTCTAGTCCTATTTTATTACTTGCTAAATTTTCTGAACGCGGTGAAGATCAACTTAAACTGGCATTCATGAAAGTCTATTGAGGGGGAGCGGATGGGCACCCGGTTCAGACTTTTTGTGCAGCCTCCATTTGAAGATGCTCGGGCAAGACCTGAGATTGTGGAAGTGTCGTCGCCGTCGGGCAGCCTGACCGCTGGCCCGGCCGACGATCGCATGTTTGTCGTGGAGCCGGTCGGGAAGGTCGGTCCCTACGGTGTGAACCGGGGACCGCTCGGAACGCCTTTTATGTATCTGCCGCCTTGGACCGGAAGGATCATTGAGCCGGCCACGCCTGACGCGCGGGGCAATTTCGACTACCTGCGGCCTTCGATGCCCGGCTTCGAAGCCGCGCATGTCTTCGGTTGCGTGCGTTTCACGCTTGATGTGTGGGAACGCTATCTCGGTCAGCCGATCACCTGGCATTTCCGCGATCATTATGACCGTCTGGAGATCTCGATCCTGCCGCAATGGGACAACGCCCAATATGGCTACGGCTTCCTCGAAGTGGGCAGTCAGTTCGAGAAGGATGGCAGCATCCTCCCGTTCAGCTTGGATTTCGACGTCGTTGCCCATGAAGTAGGGCACGCGATCATCTTTAGCGTCTTGGGCGTGCCGGACCCGGCAGCCGAATATCCGGAATATCTCGGTTTCCAGGAGGCTTTCTCGGATTGCGTGTCGCTGATCGCAGCCATGCATTTTCCGTCCGTGATCGACAACGTTCTCGAGGAGACGCACGGTAATCTGTACCGAGCCAATCGCCTCTCGCGCTTCTCGGAGTTTTCGCCGCATCGTCAGATACGCTCGGCAAACAACAAACGGACGATGGACGAGTTCGCGCATGGCTGGAAGGATGAGCACGAACTCTCACAGCCGCTGACCGGCGCGATATTCGATATCCTCGTCGATATCTTTCATGAGAGACTGGTCGCGCGCGGCCTGATTGCGCGGGCTGTTGAAGATCTGGCAGATGTTGCCGAATTCGATCCGACCGTTGAGGCGTCTGTACAGTACGCTTTCGATCGCGCCTTCGAGCGGAACTCGGAGGGGTTCGTCGCAGCATTGCTCGAGGCACGAGATATTGTCGGCGCCTATCTGGCGGAAACGCTCTGGGCTCTTGCTCCCGACTTTCTGGATTATGGCGATGTCGCGGAAACGATGCTTGCGATTGATCGGAGTGAAAGTGGCGGTCAATTCGCCAGGATCATCACCAGAAATTTCAGGCAAAGGACGATCGGCGTGTTGCACGCCGGCGCACATCTTAAAGGCGGCGAGCATTGCAGCCATGTCCATTCCGCGCGAATCTTGCTGCCGATCGATCATTTCGATCTTCCGAAGATGAGCTATCGCGAGAAGGTTCTGCTGTCGAGATCAGGCATCGGCCAATAGTGAGGTAGATGGAGGGAAAAGTGGCACATCAAGAAAATCTGCTTAGTATTTCATCGGTATATCTGTTCGGGCGTGAACTTCAGGACGTTCTTCTCAGGGGTGGCACCTCTGCGCCTCTAGGCCCGCCTCAAGCAGGTGCGAATAATTTCCTGAGGAACCAATTTGCTGAGCCGAGTGCGACGCTTGCGCGAATCTACGCTTTCTCATTCGAGGGTGCCTTTATTGAACTGGCCAGGCCGGCAATTTTTCTTGTCCACGGCGTTGGCATGGATCCTGACAATTCCCCTCCGCGGAACGCCGACGGTGATATCGAATACGAAAGATTGTACCGATCACCTGGCGCAAGTGCGCTGACAGGCCTCGGCTCCCAAATTGGAGCTCTCGCTGAGGATATTAGGGTCTGGATTTACGAGAAGGGCGATCTCTCGATGAGACTCGATGCCCAAACAGGAACCTTTGAACAAATCTTGCTCTCGGCCGAGGTCTCTGTTGATCCCAGAGGAATGGCGAGTGGAATGTCCAGATCTGGCGGAGCATTATCTCGTTCCGGCGGGGTTATGTCGAGATCGGGTGGATTCATGCCTCGCAGATCAAACGACAGTGATTGATTTGCGGATACGAGCGATCAAGGGAGGTTAGTATGCCTACAAAATCTGAAGATCAACACGACATTGACATTAAATATCTGAGCGGCAAGCCTGTGAAGGCAGCAACTGAAAAGGATACTCGCTTCTCACTTGGTGGCACCGGCTTCGTCAAGGGGATGATTATCTATATAGCGCGTAATTCAAACGGCACCGATCAGGTTGACGTGGAAATATGTCCTGATCCTGATGCCGACAGCACGGAGAAACTGTGGCCGGTCATTGCAAGGCCTGCGCATGGCCTTGAGCCGACCGATCCCGCAAATCCCTTATGGGTCGCTGTTAAACTGGACGATCAGTTCAAAGACGCCTATCAAGGATTTTTAGTTGTCTAATTATCTGGAGATCCAGTGAATTCGGATGACGCCCTCCGTTTTCGCGACCGCAGTATCGATGGTGACCTGTCGTCGGAAAGGTGGGTGCGGTCGCTATGGATACGTGACCCACGGGACCAGTTGCCGGGTTGAACCGTTATCTCACCGGCTACGGCCGATGCTCGCATACATCCCCGTCGTTCGGAACTCGGTCGGCGTGATGCCATAAACACGGCGAAAAACCTTGGCAAAATAGTTCGCGTCCTCGAAGCCGCACATGATCGAGACTTCCTTGACCGGCAGGAAGTCGGCCTTGGTCAAGAGTTTGGCGGCCCGCTGCAGGCGTTGCTGCAGCACATATTCGGCCGGCGGCACGCCTTCGCTTTCGGCGAAGCTTCGGGAGAAGTGCGCACGGCTGAGGCCCACAATTGCCGAGAGCTCGCTGACCGGCAGCGGTTTTTCCAGATTGGCGTTGATATGGTCGATCACCGGCTGCATGGCGCTCTGTTCGGCCATGAAGGCCGACGAGCCGAAAATGTCGTCGTAAAGAGCCATGGCGGCTTCATAGGCAATCGCCGAGGCTGAGCCGGGGGTGTTCGCACCCTTGACGAGGCGCAGGCTGCAATCGGCCAAATGATCGATGGTCGATTGCTGCAGCTTCAGGACCGGGCCTGCCAGAGCTAGCACCATCTGGTGGATGCGCAGCGTCTCCTCGCCGTTCATCGAGATCCAGAAATATTCCCAGCGCTCGCCCTTTTCCAGCCAGTAGCGGTGATTGTGCGGCACCAGCACCATCATCGTATCGCCGCTCTGGAGCTTGTAGTTGCGGTTCTGGTAGCGCAGGTGGCCGGTGCCGCTGATCGTGTGCTGCAGCACCGTAAACGGTGTCTGGCCGCGCTTCCGGCCGTCCCAGTCATAGGTCTCGTTTTCGCGCAACTCGTAACCGGCGCTCGTCGGCATGGCGTGCAGGCGCTGGCGTCCACGCGGCAAAGAAACGGTTCTCATCGACTGTCCGTTGGCGATCAAATCCTGCAGCACAAAATTACCCTCGAAAGCATAATCCTTCTCTGGCCGCCCTGTCGAATATGCGCATAATCCCGTCTCACAAGAGGAAGAGAGCGCGGTCGAAAGAATGGCCGGGAGGAATACAAACACCATTTTCCGGCATTTTTAGACGGTATGCGCCAGCGTGCCGTCCAATCCTCCCTTGCTGTCTTTCTCCCTAGCATTTGATCGGATCGAGGTGAAGGATATGAGTTTCAAAATCGCTATTATCGGGGCAGGCAGCGTCGGCTTCACCAAGAAGCTGTTCACGGACATTCTTTGCGTGCCGGAATTCAAGGGCATTGAATTCGCGCTGACGGACCTCAGCGAACATAACCTTCAGATGATCAAGGCAATTCTCGACAAGATCGTCGAGGCAAACAAGCTGCCGACGAAGGTGACGGCGACAACGGATCGCCGCAAGGCGCTGGAAGGCGCCCGTTATGTCATCAGCTGCGTTCGCGTCGGGGGTCTCGAAGCTTATGCCGACGATATCCGCATTCCTCTGAAATACGGTATCGACCAGTGCGTTGGCGATACGATCTGCGCCGGCGGCATTCTCTATGGCCAGCGCAATATTCCCGTCATCCTCGATTTCTGCAAGGACATACGCGAGGTTGCGGCACCAGGCGCGAAGTTCCTGAACTATGCAAACCCGATGGCCATGAACACCTGGGCTGCCATCGAATATGGCAAGGTCGATACGGTTGGCCTCTGCCACGGCGTCCAGCATGGCGCCGAACAGATTGCCGAAGTGCTCGGCGCCAAGTCACAGGGCGAACTCGATTACATCTGCTCGGGCATCAACCATCAGACCTGGTTCGTCGATCTGCGTCTCAACGGCCGCACGATCGGCAAGGACGAGTTGATCGCCGCCTTCGAGGCGCATCCCATCTATTCGCAGCAGGAAAAGCTGCGCATCGACGTGCTGAAGCGCTTCGGCGTCTATTCAACCGAGAGCAATGGCCATCTCTCCGAATATCTGCCCTGGTACCGCAAGCGGCCGGACGAAATCACCCGCTGGATCGATATGTCGGACTGGATTCATGGCGAAACCGGCGGTTATCTGCGTCACTCGACGGAGACCCGCAACTGGTTTGAGACGGAATTCCCGCAATTCCTCGCTTCGGCCGAAAAGCCGATCGATCCGGCCAAGCGCTCCAACGAGCATGCAAGCCATATTCTCGAGGCGCTGGAAACCGGTCGCGTCTATCGCGGTCACTTCAACGTCAAGAACACCGGCGTTATCACCAATCTGCCATCCGACGCGATCATTGAGTCGCCCGGCTTCGTCGATCGCTTCGGCATCAATATGGTCTCCGGCATCACCATTCCGGAAGCCTGCGCGGCAACCTGCATCTCATCGATCAATGTCCAGCGCATGTCGGTGCATGCGGCGATTTCCGGCGATATCGATCTCCTGAAGCTCGCCGTCCTTCACGATCCGCTGGTTGGCGCCGTCTCGACGCCGGAAGAGGTCTGGCAGATGGTCGACGAGATGGTCGTTGCCCAGGCCCGCTGGCTGCCGCAATATGCTCATGCCGTTTCGGCTGCCAAGGAGCGGCTGGCAAATTCCAAGGTGAAGACGAGGGAGTGGGAAGGGGCTGCGCGCCGCCATGTCCGCTCCATCGAGGAGCTTCGTGTTGAAAAGGCGGCGCTGAAACAGGCCGTCTAAAGTCAGGGTGAGGGAGGCTGCGGCGGCTCTTCGGGAGGAAGGTCGCCCGCGCTGAAGCTTTCTTCATTGTCGTTTGAGGAGAAGCGGAGACGCGTACGAGCGCTCCGGAACAAGAGGGAGAGACGATGACGAATTTCCATAGGATCGGCATCCTGGCAGGACTGGCGCTTGGCGTTTCAGTCGCGGCCCTGAATGCCTACGCGTCCGAGCCGACGGTGCCGCCGGCACCGCCGGCTTTCCCGGCGGAAGGCAAGATCAAATATGTGTCGCGCGACTCCATCCTGGAGTTCAAGGCGCTGCCCGAATATCACGAGCCGGACTGGGTGACGAAGAATTTCGTCGATACCGGCAAGCTGCCGGCGGTCAAGGATCGCCTGCCCAAGGAACCAATGGTTTTCAAGACCGAGAACATGCCTGACGGTCCCGGCGTCTATGGCGACGTGATGCGCCATGTCATCGGTGGCCGGCCGGAAGGCTGGAACTATGGCGCCGGCCAGACGCAGGGCTGGGGCGGCATAGACATCGGCCTCTCAGAATGCCTGACACGCACAGCACCGCTCTTCCAGGTGGAAGCCAAGGATACTGAGCCGTTGCCGAACCTCGCTAAGAGCTGGGAGTGGTCGCAAGACGGCCACAAGCTGACCATGCACCTGATCGAGGGTGCTAAATGGTCCGACGGCGCGCCCTTCAATGCCGATGACCTCATGTTCTATTGGGAAGACGAAGTCATCGACCCGAACGTTTCGCCGCTCGGTGGCGGCGCATCGCCGGAAGCCTTCGGCGAGGGAACGACACTCACGAAGATCAATGACTACACGGTCGAATGGACCTTCAAGGAAGCCTTCCCGAAGCAGTATCTCTATACGATGGCTTACCCGAACTTCTGCCCGGGTCCGTCCCATATTCTTAAACCCCAGCATCCGAAGTATTCGAAGAACACCTACGATCAGTTCAAGAACGCCTTCCCGCCGGAATTCATGAACATGCCGGTCATGGGCGCCTGGGTACCGGTCGAATACCGGCCGGACGATATCATCGTCATGCGCCGCAACCCTTACTACTGGAAGGTCGACGAGAAGGGCAATCAACTGCCTTATCTCAACGAGCTGCACTACAAGCTCTCGACCTGGGCCGACCGTGACGTGCAGGCGGTTGCCGGTTCTGCCGACTTCTCGAACCTCGAACAGCCGGAAAACTTCGTGGCCTCGCTGAAGCGTGCCGCCGAAAAAACCGCTCCGGCGCGTCTCGCCTTCGGCCCGCGCCTCATCGGCTATAACCTGCGCATGAACCTCTCGGCCAATGGCTGGGGTGATCCTGATGCCCGCAGCCAGGCGATCCGCGAACTCGACCGCAACGAGGACTTCCGCAAGGCTATAACCATGGCGGTCGACCGCAAGGCGATCGGTGATTCCCTCGTCAAGGGACCGTTCACGGCGATCTATGCAGGCGGCCTCTCCTCCGGCACGAGCTTCTACGATCGCAACTCGACCGTCTACTATCCCTTTGATCTAAAGGGTGCCAAGGCGCTGCTCGCCAAGGTCGGACTGAAGGATACCGACGGCGATGGCTTCGTGAACTTCCCGGCCGGAACAGCTGATGGCAAGAACGTCGAGATCGTGCTTCTCGTCAACAATGACTACACGACCGACAAGAGCCTTGCCGAAGGTGTCGTTGGGCAGATGGAGAAGCTCGGCATCAAGATCATCATCAATGCTCTTGATGGTCCCAAGCGGGATAATGCGCATTATGCCGGCCAGTTCGACTGGCTGATCCAGCGCAATACAACCGAGCTCGCCTCCGTGGTGCAGAACACCGAACAGCTTGCCGCTGTCGGCCCGCGTACCAGCTGGCACCACCGCGCCGGCAAGGATAATCAGCTCGACCTCCTGCCTTATGAAAAGGAGCTTGCCGACATCGTCAACAAGTTCCGCACGAGCCAGGACAATGACGAACGCGTGGTACTCATGAAGCAGTATCAGAAGATGGCGACCGAACATGTGGATACCGTCGGACTGACGGAATATCCGGGCGCGCTGATCATCAACAAGCGCTTCTCGAACATTCCCGAGGGTACGCCGATCATGATGTTCAACTGGGCCGAGGATTCCGTCATCCGCGAGCGTGTGTGGGTGGCTGCCGACAAGCAGGGCAAGTACGAACTCTTCCCTCAACAGCTTCCCGGTAAGCCCGGGGACAAGGGTCCCATAAACTAAGAGCTCCCTCCCGAACGACAAGAGCTTCCGGTCGCGCGTGCTGCGCGCGGCCGGTCAGAATCAACAAGCCGGCCGCGCTGAGACGAGCGACTGGCGGCAAGGAGAAGCGAACCGTCTGATGTTACGATTCCTGCTCATGCGCATCGCCTCGGCGATCCCCGTCCTCTTCATCCTGAGCGTGGTGACCTTCGCGATTATCCAGGCACCCCCCGGAGATTATGCCGATTACATCCGTTCGCAGTTGATCAATCAGGGCGGAGCTTCCTTCGCGCAAGCCGATGCCCAGGCTCAGGCCTACCGCATCGAACATGGCCTCGATCAGCCGATTGTCATCCAGTACGTCAACTGGATCACGGGAATCGTGACCAAAGGCGATTTCGGCTACAGCATGTTCTACAACAAGCCGGTTGCCGACGTGGTCGGCGAGCGCCTGCCGCGCACGCTGGCCCTGGCGCTGGTCTGCCACATTTTCGCGTCCATCCTCGGCATCACTTTCGGCATCTGGGCGGCGACCCGCCAATATAGCTGGATCGACAGCCTGCTCTCCGGCATCTCTTTCCTCGGCATGACCGTGCCGCGCTTTCTCATGGCGCTGATCATCGTCTACCTTCTCGTCTTCCAGTTCAACGTCACGGAAATCGGCAGCTTCTTCTCGCCGCAATATGGCGGAGCGCCCTGGTCCTGGGCGAAATTCATGGATCTCGTCAGCCATGTCTGGCCGGTTGTCGCGATCGCCACCTTCGGCGGGCTCGCCTACAACATGCGCGTCATGCGCGGCAATCTGCTCGATACGCTGAACGCCCAATATGTCGAGACAGCGCGTGCCAAGGGGCTTTCGGGCGGCGCCGTCGTCATGCGCCACGCCGTTCCAAACGCGCTCCATCCGCTCGTCATGTATCAGGGCGTCGTGCTTCCCTACATGCTGACCGGCGAGATCGAAACCGCGATCATCTTCGCCCTACCGACAGTTGGGCCGGCGATCGTCGGCTCGATGGCGATCGGTGACGTCTATGTCACCGCGACTTTCATGCTGGTGCTGTCGGCCACGCTGATCGTCGGCAATATCATCGCCGACATGCTGCTTGCCATGCTCGATCCGCGGGTCCGTCAATATGGAGGAGCCTGATATGTTTGCCTTCGACTCTTCCACGCCGCCGCCACCACACGAGGAAACGGTCAAGAATACCAGCCATGGCAATGAGAGCTATATGGCGCTGGTCTGGCGCCGGCTGCGGCGCTCCTGGACCGGCATGATCGGCCTCATCCTCGTCGGCCTCTTGATCATCATGGCGATCTTTGCCGATTTCTTCGCGCCGATGGACCCGAAGGCGACCGATGTCGGCTTTGCGCCGCCGCAGCTCGTCAGCATCCATGACAAGGAGGGCAGTCTCGTCTGGCCGCGCGTCTATGCGCTGGCAGATTCCGAAGAGCTCGATCCGGTTACCTTCCAGCCGATCGTCGGCCTGGATTATGACAATCCGCGTTCGCTCGGCTTCTTCGTCAAGGGATCGGACTATAATCTGCTTGGTCTCATCCCGGCCAATCGCCATTTCTTCGGCACGGTCGATGGCCAGCCGGTGCATTTCCTCGGCACCGACAAGTTCGGCCGAGACGTGCTGTCTCGCGCCATCATCGGCTCGCGCATCTCGCTGATGATCGCACTGACGGTGGTCTTCATCGTCACTGTCGTCGGCACGACGGTCGGTATGGTGTCGGGCTATTATGGCGGCGCCTTCGATGTCTGGGTGCAGCGCTTCGTCGAGCTGGTGCTCGCCTTCCCGCAACTGCCGCTTTATCTCGCGCTGACATCGCTGATCCCGATCACGGCACCCACCAACGTCTTCCTCGCCTTCGTGATCTTCGTCATGTCGGCGCTCGGCTGGGCGCAGATGTCGCGCGAGGTGCGCGGCAAGACGCTGGCGCTGGCGCGCATCGAGTATGTGCGCGCGGCGATGGCGGTCGGTGCCACCGACCGGCGCATCATCTTCCAGCATATTTTCCCGAATGTGATGAGCCATGTGATCGTTGCGGTCACCATCCACATTCCAAGCGTTGTATTGCTGGAATCTTTCCTCGGCTTCCTCGGCTTTGCCGTAAAGCCGCCGCTGATCTCCTGGGGTCTGATGTTGCAGGATACGGCCAACTATTCCGTCATCGGAACCTACCCCTGGATTCTCGCTCCCGTCGCCTTCGTGCTGATCACCGTCTTTGCCTTCAATGCGCTGGGTGACGGTCTGCGCGATGCGGTCGATCCCTATTGAGGTGATGAAGATGGCCCTTGCTCTCGTCAGTTCTTTCGCCCCGCCCGTCCGTCACGATCATGACGGCCGCAAGGAGAACCCTGTTATCGATGCACGCAATATCGGCGTGAACTTCAAGGTCGAGCATGGCATCGTTGAAGCCGTGAAGGACATTTCCTTCCAGCTTTATCGCGGCGAAACGATCGCTATAGTCGGTGAATCCGGCTCCGGCAAATCGGTGACGGCCCGCACCGTCATGGGGCTTCTTTCCAAACGTGCGGTGATCTCGCCACGCTCGAGTGTCGAATATGACGGCGCCAATATCCTGAAATTCTCCGAGAAGGCCCGCCGCAAACTGCGCGGCGACCGCATCTCGATGATCTTTCAGGAGCCGATGAGTTCACTGAACCCGATCTATACGATCGGCAGCCAGATCGTAGAGGCGATCCGCGTCCATCGGAAGATGAGCCGCAAACAGGCCAACGCCAAAGCGCTGGAGCTTCTGAAGCAGGTACAAATCCCCGATCCCGAGGCACGGTTGCGGCAATATCCGCATCAACTTTCGGGCGGTCAGCGCCAGCGCGTGATGATCGCCATGGCGCTTGCCAATGATCCCGATGTCCTGATTGCTGACGAGCCGACGACGGCACTCGACGTGACCGTTCAGGCGCAGATCCTCAACCTCATCCGCAACCTGCAGACGGAATTGCGGATGGCGGTGATCCTGATCACCCATGACCTGACGGTCGTGCGCAAGTTCTCCGACTATGTCTATGTGATGCAGCATGGCGAGATGCGAGAGCACAATATAACCGAGCAGCTCTTCGCCAATCCGCAGCATCCTTATACCAAGCATCTTCTGGCATCCGAGCCGCGCGGCCAGGCCAACCCGCTGCCGGAGGGATCGGATATCATTCTTGATGCTCGTGGCGTGCGTGTCTCCTTCATGCTGCGTCATGGCGGTTTCTTCCGGCCGGAACTGCGCGAACTGGTCGCCGTCGACAGCCTCAATCTGACGCTGCGTCGGCATGAGACACTGGGCCTCGTCGGCGAATCCGGCTCGGGCAAGACGACGTTTGGCCAGGCTATCCTCAGGCTCAACGATACTGATAATGGCGAGATCTATTTTGACCGGCAGCCGATCCACGGCAAGTCGCGGGCGGAAATGCGCCCCTTGCGTTCACGCATGCAGATCGTCTTCCAGGATCCGTTCTCCTCGCTCAACCCGCGCATGACGATCGGTCAGATCATCGAGGAAGGGCTTGTCGTCAACAATCTCGGTGCCACCAAGAGTGAGCGGCTGGACCGCGTACGCGAAGCGCTGACTGCCGCCGGCATGCCGGGCAATATCCTGTCGCGTTTCCCGCATGAGTTCTCCGGCGGCCAGCGCCAGCGCATCGCTATTGCAAGGGCGATCGCGCTGGAGCCGGAATTCATCCTGCTCGACGAGCCGACCTCGGCGCTCGATTTGTCGGTCCAGGCGCAGATCATCGAACTCTTACGAAAGCTGCAGGACGAGCGAGGCCTGAGCTATCTCTTCATTTCGCACGACCTGAAGGTCGTGCGTGCCCTCTGCCACCGTGTCATCGTCATGCAGCACGGCAAGATCATGGAAGAGGGTCCCGTCAACGAAGTCCTTTCCAAACCCAAGACACCCTACACCGAACGGCTCGTCAAAGCCGCTTTCGAGGTAGCGTAATTTCAGAATGCCGGAGGTTCATATGGCAAATCCCAGAATAGCGTTCATTGGAGCTGGCTCCACCGTTTTCATGAAGAATATCGTCGGCGATATCCTGCAGCGTCCGGCGCTGTCGGGCGCCACGATCGCGCTGATGGACATCAATCCGCAGCGGCTCGAGGAAAGCGCCGTCGTCGTCAACAAGTTGATTTCGACGCTTGGTGTGAAGGCGAAGGCGGAGACCTATGGCGATCAGCGCAAGGCTCTGTCAGGTGCCGATTTCGTCGTCGTCGCCTTCCAGATCGGCGGCTACGAGCCCTGCACTGTGATGGATTTCGAAGTGCCGAAAAAATACGGCCTGCGCCAGACGATCGCCGACACGCTCGGCGTCGGCGGCATCATGCGCGGTCTCCGCACCGTGCCGCATCTCTGGAAGATCTGCGAGGACATGCGCGCCGTCTGCCCCAACGCTATCATGCTTCAATATGTAAACCCGATGGCGATCAATACCTGGGCGATTTCAGAGAAATACCCCGACATCAAACAGGTCGGCCTCTGCCATTCCGTCCAAGGCACGGCGATGGAGCTCGCCCACGATCTCGACATCCCCTATGACGAGATCCGCTATCGCTCGGCCGGCATTAACCACATGGCCTTCTACCTGAAGTTCGAGCACCGTCAGCCGGATGGTTCCTACAAGAACCTCTATCCCGATCTCGTACGCGCCTATCGTGAGGGACGTGCGCCGAAGCCGGGCTGGAACCCGCGCTGCCCGAACAAGGTGCGCTACGAGATGCTGACGCGGCTTGGCTATTTCGTCACTGAGAGCTCGGAGCATTTTGCCGAATACACGCCTTACTTCATCAAGGAAGGCCGCGACGATCTGATCGAGAAATTCGGCATTCCGCTCGACGAATATCCGAAGCGCTGCATCGAGCAGATCGCCCGCTGGAAGGGGCAGGCGGAAGCCTATCGTTCGGCCGACAAGATCGAGGTCAAGGAATCGAAGGAATATGCTTCCTCGATCATCAATTCGGTATGGACGGGCGAACCCTCGGTTATCTACGGCAATGTGCGTAACAATGGCTGCATCACCTCGCTGCCGGCCAATTGCGCAGCCGAAGTGCCGTGCCTCGTCGATGCCTCCGGGATCCAGCCGACCTTTATCGGCGACCTGCCGCCGCAGCTGACCGCGCTGATCCGCACCAATATCAACGTCCAGGAACTGACGGTTCAGGCGCTGATGACGGAAAATCCCGAGCATATCTATCATGCTGCGATGATGGATCCGCATACGGCTGCTGAGCTCGACCTCGACCAGATCTGGTCGCTGGTGGACGAACTGCTCGCCAGCCACGGCGACTGGCTGCCGGAATGGGCGCGGCCGAGCAAGGTCCGCGCTGCCTGAGCTGCATTAATGCGATCAGCGCCGGTCGTTATGCCGGCACTGATCGCGCTCGATGATTATGACAATCGGCCTTCGTCGTCGATCAGGGTCAAACGGCAGGGCGCCGCATCGCTCCACCGCCAAAGCACGAGATTGAGATCGTCGTTTCTCGCTGCTGGAGCAAAACTTCTGACCAGGAGACCGTGATAGCCGCCAGACACGAGCTGGCGGGCGAAAGCCTGTGTCCGAGCTTCTCCGCTTGCCTTCATCTCGTCGCGCCAGTTTGCCGCGGCAATCGCTGCCGCATCCATGCCTTCCGCCTCAAGGGCAGCCTTATCTCTCGTGTCGAACACGCGCTCGAGCTCAGCTTCGTAGCAGACGAGGGTCGTGGGCTGCAGGCTGCCGACCTGATTGGCTTCCCGAAGTGCCGTCAGCACCGAGAGCGACGTATAAAGCGCCGGCGTTCCCTTGGGGTTGAAGCGGCCGCCATAAAGCTCTGCACCCCGGCCGGAGAGCGGGTGGCGTGCATAGATCGGGTTCAGTGCGCGATATAGCTTTCCTTCGTAGCGCATCGGCCGGGATCAGGCGTGGATACCGGCATCAATTGCATCGATATAGTCGAGGACTTCCTCCGCCCGTCCGTCGCGAACGAGCTGCATAGCCGTCTGGCCGGAAAAGCCTGACAGGGGCTCGGAACGATACCAGGCATACGCCATCAGCGCCGAGCCGAAGCGGGGTTCCACCTTGTTGACGACCTCGATCATTTCGCGCAGGCGCCGTTGCGTCCTGTGAGAACGCAGGCGGTCCTTGCGCTGGATCGCATCCTTGCCGAGACCGGCCGTGCGGGCGATCTCCTCGCTGGTTGTGCGAAAGGCATCGGCGATCTTGCGCGGGGCAAACAGACCGTCATCTGCATATTGTGCGAGGCCCATGATCCATCTCCATGCCAGTTGTTCTGACAATATATAGCGTCAAAATAAGCGGCATTCAATGATCGATGGCTATTTCGGCAATCGTTCCCGATCATCTCGACCGCCTAGGAGCCTATCGCCGTGTCCGTGGCCAAAGAACAGCGTTTCGGCATTGTCGATGAAGATTCTCCGGGTCAATTCGGGTGTACCAATCGCTTCCTGCATTCTGTCGATCAGGTCGGCATCGTCGGGCATATCGCTCCAGAGTTCGGTGTGCGGCCAGTCGGTGCCCCAGAGTAGCTTTTCAGGATGGCTGGCCGCAAGCGCCTGCGCCACCTCGGCAAAACCGGCATAGTTGCGCTCGCTTGTCAGGCGGTAGGGCGCCGTGAGCTTGATGTAGCCGCCGGGACTATCGGCCAGTCGCTGGAGTGCTGGAACATGCTCGCACCAGGCCCCATCGGCGAGCGGCATGAAGCCCAGATGATCAATGACGAAACGAACGCCAAGCTGCGGCAAGCGACCAGCCAGATCACCGATCTGATCGGGGCTGATCTGCAGCTGCAGCGACCAGCCGAAATCGCGAATGGCCGCCGCAAGTTTCTCGGCCGCTGCAAGCGGCAGGCCGCCCTTGTTGCGGGTATTGATGCGCACGCCGCGCACGCCGAGCCGGTCGAGACGGGCAATCTCCTCGGGGACTGTCTCGGGATCGATGACGACGATACCACGCAGGCGGTCCGGAAAGGCAGTCAACGCCTCGATCAGAACCTGGTTGTCGAGGCCATAAACGCTCGGCTGCACGAGAATGCCCCTGCCGACGCCAAGCCGGTCGGCAAAGGTAATCCAGTCGGCCGTCGTTGCAATATCGGGCGTATAGCTGCGCGGCGTATTGAGCGGTGCCCCGGACCGGAAGACATGGAAATGCGTGTCGATCGTGCCTTGTGGCAGCGGGTAAGCCGGAAGACGCGTCAGTGGCAATCGCGGCAGGCAGAGTGGGGCTTCGCTATCCACCATGCTCATTTCGTTTCCAACTCCTCGTGCTGGAGGAAATCGAAGTCAACGCCTTCGTCGGCCTGCAGCACGTGGGTGTGAAAGAGCTTTGCATAACCGCGCGCCGGCTCGGGCGTCGATATCGTTTCAAGCTCTGCCATGCGCCGGTCAAATTCACTTTGGTCGATGGCAATATCTATGCGCCGCTCTTTGACGTCGAGGCGGATACGGTCTCCTGTCCGGACGATCGCCAGCGGTCCGCCGGCTGCCGCTTCCGGGGCAATATGCAGAACGATGGTGCCGAAGGCGGTGCCGCTCATGCGGGCATCGGAAATGCGCACCATGTCCTTGACGCCCTGCCGGGCAAGTTTGCGCGGGATCGGCAGATAGCCGGCTTCCGGCATGCCTGGCGCCCCCTTCGGCCCGGCATTGCGCAAAACGAGAACATCCTCGGCGGTAACATCGAGGTCGTCGCTGTCGATCCGCAAGGTCATGTCCTCAACGGAATCGAAGACGACCGCGCGGCCTTCATGCTGCAGCAGATCCTTTGATGCGGCAGACTGCTTGATGATGGCGCCGCGGGGCGCGAGATTGCCGTAGAGCACGGCAATCGTGCCGATCGGCTTCAGCGGTTTTTCTATGGTGCGGATGATCGTCTGGCCGGGCTCGTCCGCCGCAGCATCAATGACCTCGCCGATCGTCTTGCCGCAGACCGTCCGCTGGCTCCCGTCGATTTCATGGCGCAGGGCTTTCAGCAGCGTCTGCACGCCGCCGGCTTCATGAAACTGTTCCATATAATGCTGGCCGGAAGGCTGGAGATCGACAAGCAGCGGAATGATCTTGCCGAGCCTGTCGAGTTCGGCCATGTCGAGGCGCAGGCCGAGCCGCCCGGTGATGGCAGCAAGGTGGACGACGGCGTTGGTCGAGCCGCCCATCGCCTGCAGTGCGACGAGGCCATTGCGGATAGCTGCGGGTGTCAGGATATCGCGTACGGTCGGCGCGTCCGGGTTGGTTGCAAGTCCGGCGGCGATGCGGCCGGTCTCTTCGGCGAGCCGCACACGCTCGGATTCGGCTGCCGGAGCCGATCCCGCCCGCGGCACGCAAAGACCCATCACCTCGGTCAGGTTGGCCATGGTGCTTGCCGTTCCCATGACTGTGCAGGTACCGACCGAACTGGCGAGCTTGTTGTTGACGTCGGTGATTTCTGCTTCATCGATTTCGCCGGCGCGGAAGCGTCCCCAGAAGCGGCGGCAATCGGTGCAGGCGCCGAGCCGCTCGCCCTTATGGTGGCCGACGGCCATCGGCCCAGTCGGCAGGAAGATCGCCGGGATCTCGCTGCTCGCTGCGGCCATGATCTGTGCCGGCAAGGTCTTGTCGCAACCGCCGATGAGGATCACCGCATCCATCGGCTGGGCGCGGATCATCTCTTCGGTTTCCATCGCCATCAGGTTGCGCAGATACATCGAGGTCGGCGAGGCGAAGCTTTCGTGGATGGAAATAGTCGGAAAAACCATCGGCATGGCGCCCGCCAGCATGACGCCGCGCTTGGCCGCCTCGATCAGCTGCGGCACATTGCCGTGGCAGGGATTGAAGTCGCTGTAGGTATTGGCAATCCCCACGATCGGGCGATCCAGAGCATCGTCCGAATAGCCCATTGCCTTGATGAAGGCCTTTCGCAGGAATAGGGAGAAACCCTGATCGCCGTAACTCGTCAGCTTGCGACGCAGACCGCTCGACATTGTTCCTCCCTCGTCCTCCAAATCGATGCCAAGCCTAGTTGGATATGTAAGATTGTCAATAAAGAAGATGTGACTGTAGATCTGCCTGTTGCCGTCGCCATAGAATTCTATAGGAAAAACTCAAGATAATTCGCGATATTTTCAGATCTTGTCTCAACTTTCGCATTGGCTTTCGGAGAGTTAACGTCTAAATTATCGATAAAATGAGATGGAGCGAAGCATGACGGAGAGTGGGCGAAGGCGAATAGGGGTCATCGGCGCCGGCTGGGTCAGCGAGTATCACCTGCCGGCCTGGAGGAGGCAGTCGGCCCGTGCTGAGGTCGTCGCGATTGCCGACCCTTCATCGGAAGCCCGGACAGCCAGAAGCAGGCCTTTCGGTATCCTCCGCAACTATGCGAGCGCGCAGGATATGCTGACCGAGGAAGTGCTGGATGCCGTCGATATATGTGCCCCGCGTGAGGCCCACGTGGAACTTGTACGACTGGCGGCCACGAAGGGCATCGATATTCTCTGCCAGAAGCCCTTGGCGCCCGATTACGATCAGGCGGTCGCCCTCGTTGCCGGTCTGCCCTCATCGATCCGGCTGATGGTGCATGAGAACTGGCGGTTTCGCGCCTATTACCGCCGGCTGAAGGCGTGGCTGCAGGAGGGTTTTGCCGGCGAGATCAGGCAGGTCCAGTTCGAATTTTTCTCGAGTGGCATGATTGCCGATACCGAGGGGAACAGGCCGGCGCTCATCCGGCAGCCGTTTTTCCGCAGGCAGCAGCGTCTGCTGGTCATGGAAGTGATGATCCATCACCTGGATACGCTTCGCTACCTGCTTGGCGAGATGGAGGTGGTTGCCGCACGGCTCGAGCGCAGCAATGACGATATTATTGCCGAGGATGTCGCTGCTGTCGTTCTGCGCCGTCTGGACGACGGGGTGATCGTCACTGTAAACGCCAATCTCGCAGTGCATGGTGCGCCGCCGGCGCCGCGGGATCATTTACGGATCTTTGGTACCCAGGCCACGCTGGAGCTGAACGGAAACCGTCTTTCGGCAAAGGGCAATGTCGCGCGCGTGGAGGAGTTCGATGCCGATGCTGTCTATCAGGGCGCCTATGATGCGACGATCGCGCACTTTCTCGACGGACTGGACGGCCGGGCGGCGATGGAGACGGTGCCTGACGATAATCTGAAGACGCTGGCGCTGGTGGAAGAGATCTATAGGCTGAGCCGGTTCGACCCCGAATGCAAACCGCGATAAAATGGCCCGCCGCCGGAGGACCTATTCATGACGCTCAATGATATCAGTGAAGACGAGATCGAACACGACGATCTGAGCATTGCGCGGGCGCTCGAAGAAGACATCATCTTCGGGCGGCTGGCGCCCGGCACGCGTCTGACTGAGGACACGCTGCTCGCGCGCTTCCACGTCACGCGACATTTCGCACGTCAAGCGATCGTCCAGTTGGAGACGATGGGCATCGTCGTGCGCGAGCGCAACAAGGGCGCCACTGTGCGTTCGCTGACGCCGCGGCAGGTGCAGGAGATCTATGACGTGCGCGAACTGCTCCAAAGGCAGGCCGCACTCTGGATTCCGCTACCGGCGCCCGACGAGCTGATCGCGGAATTGACGGCCCTGCATGAGGAGCATGGCCGGCACGTCGAAGCCGGCTATCTTCGCGGTGTGCACGAGACGAACGACAGGTTCCACCTGACGCTCTTCAGCGCCTGCGGCAACTCCCATCTCGTCCAGTCGATCGAACTTTATATGCGCCTCAGCCTGCCGGTGCGCGCCAACTCGATGTCGAGCAAGGAATCGCTGCGGATTTCGCACGAGCATCACCGGTTGATGATCGAGATGCTGAAGGGCAGGGATAACTGGGTTCTGGCCCAGCTCTGCGTCGATCACCTGCAGCCGAGCAAGAAGCGCTATCTCGCATATGTGAGCGAACACTGAGGCTGTTATTCGAAAGGTCAGGGAGCGCAATTTGGAGGATTGCGCTCCCACTGGCCTGCCGTCTCACCAGTCCAGGCGCAGGAGAGACACGCCTTGACGCGGCAGGGAGAAGTGCAGATCGACCTTGCCGTCCTTGACGGAAATCGAGGCCTTTTCGTCGATCTGTACGAGCTTTCCGGAGGCTTCGAGTTTGGCGTAATCGGCGCCCTGCGGATCCTGCGGCTTGCCCATTTCCTTCCAGACGCGGAAGGAGTTGGAATGTTGCTCATCCATCCGGAAGTGCTTGAGCGAGGCCGGTCGGTTGTCCCAGCCGTCGATGGAGAGGCTGACATTGGCAGCGGGGCCTGCCTCGTCGTCGTCATGATAGTGCCAGACGAGAACCGAGACACCCTTGTCGTCGCGGGTCGCTACAACATTGACGTCGGGCTTGTCGCGAACGCCGTGGCTCATGATGTCCTCGATATCGCGGCGATAATCGCTTTCTGATTCCAGCCATTCGCCGCCGAGTTTGCCGAGCATGCGGAAGCCGTTCAACACCGCCTTGTCGACGCCGTTGGTCGCCAGATCCCGGAAGCCGTCGAAATAGGGCTGGTCCTCGAAGAGGAAGGCCCAGGTAACCGCGCCCTCGATCTCGATATTGGCGCGACGCGACAGTTCATAGGTACGGATCATGCTCTCGACGACATAGACGCTGTAGAGCGGGCCGTTGCGATAGCCGTTTTGTGGATGAACGCGAGCCGAGCAGGCGGCGCACCCTTCAGGGTCCGATTCGCCGATGACGACGGGCAGATGCCGCAATTCCGGGAACTCGTTGATGATGGCGAGATTGGTCTCGATGTCTCGCAACTGCTTGTGCAGGCCCATGCGCACATGGCCGTCGAAGATGACCGGATTTCCTTTGGCATGGAAGGCGATGAAATCGAGCGGCGGCTTGTTTTCGACGACGTGGCGCAGGAAGGCTCGTAGAAAGGTCTGTGCCTTCTCATTGGCGAAAGCGCCGCAGGTGTGTGGTCCGCCGACGCGCGCCTTCGGCAGGGCGCGCTTCACGGCCCGTGCGCTCGCATCATACATGGCGCAGAATTCCGGGATCGTGCCGGTCCAGTAATGGCCGTCGGGCTCGTTCCAGACTTCCCAAGGCCACGAGGAAACGACGTCCTCGCCGTAGCGATCGGCCAGATGCCTCGCCCAGGCCTCGATCAGGTCGCCCCATTTCTTCAAGTCGTTCGGCGGGGCGGTCCAGCCGGTGGTGATCGTTGCGTAACGGTCGGCCGGCTCCCAATGATGCTTGTAGGGGCCGTCGAAATCGGAAAGCGCTTCCGGCGTGAAGCCGATCTGAATCAGCGGGATGTTGCCGGCTTCGACATAGGTGTCGAAGATCTGGTCGATGATCGTCCAGTCATAGACGGGATTGCCGTTGGCATCCTCTGTATAAGCATTGGTCGAGCCCCATTTCAGCGCTGGCTTGCCGTCGCCGCTCGTCAATAGATTATGCGCGCGGATGCGCGGCGCAACGGGGCTGAGCTCCGTCAGCTCTTTCAGGAGCTTCTTGCCATGCGGGGAATAGGTGTAGTTCGGCTCGTCATAACCGAACCAGTTCCACAGCGGCTTGTAAGGCCCTGTCGGCTTGCTGGCGTGAACGTTGATGGTCACGTCATAGGAACTCGTCATCGTCTTTTCCTCTTGAACGGTCACGCCTCAGCCTCCTCCCGAAGGCCAACCGACCAATATGGTGATGAGGTGCGGCTGTCTTGGGAGGGTGCCGCGCTCGTCGCAAAAGCTATGCGAAATGACCATTTTGTCAATAATATAAAAAGCCGCGCTTGTGAGGCGGTGAGAAAATGCCGGTAATTCCGAGTGTTTTTAGCGTTCTAAAAATTACCTGTTGCCGTTTGGCGAAAAATTGTCGATAAATGCTGTGGCGAAGCTGAACGTCTGGAGGAGTCATATGGATCTCTCGATCCCTATGCAGACGCTGTCGCCGGAACGCGATCGATAACGGATTACAGGAAGCGCCCGCTCGTGCGGGCCGAGGAGGAGGAGCGTCCGATGAAGTTCCCTAGATTTGCAGTGATTGCCCTATTGTCTCTCGCCGCCCTCCCTGCCTATGCGCAGGATTTCATTGCCGGTATTCCGCGCAACGAAACGCTGATCATTCAGGGCACGCCGCAACAGAATGCAGACTGGTTCAACGTGTGGGCGCCGGGTGGCGGCGGTGCTGCCAATGTCAACGGCCTGCAGCAACTGACGACCGACACGCTGTGGTTCATCAATCCTGAAGGCGGCCCTGATGCATGGCAGAATGCCCTGGCCACCGAGCCTCCAGCCTATAATGCCGATTTCACTCAGATGACGGTGAAGCTGCGCAATGGCATCTACTGGAGCGACGGTGTCGAATTCACCAGCGACGATGTGGTCTATACGGTGAAGACGCAGATCGACCATCCCGGCATGTCCTGGAGCGCGCCCTTTACCGTCAATGTCGCCAGCGTTGAAAATCCCGATCCGCAGACGGTCGTCTTCCATCTGAAGAAACCCAATTCGCGCTTCCACACGCTGTTTACCGTGCGCTGGAACGCCGCCTGGATCATGCCGAAACATGTTTTCGAAAAGGCCGGCGATCCGCTGTCGTTCAAGAACAACCCGCCGGTCTCGCTAGGCGCCTATGTTCTGCAGAGCTACGACAAGGGCGGCAACTGGACGATTTGGAAACTGCGCGACGACTGGCAGCGCACCTCGATCGGCATGGCCGCCAAGGAGCCGCCGCAGGTCAAGTATGTCGTCTATCGTGCCGCCGGAAATCCCGAGGCTCGCGTCATCGAGCAGCGCAATCACAATCTCGATGTGATCAATGACATGGCGCCCGAGGGCATGTTTGCGATGATGCGCGACAGCAAGAGCGTCGCCTCCTGGCTGAAGGGTTTCCCCTTCGCCCATCCCGATCCGACCCTGCCGTCTGTGCTGCTCAACACGAAGAAAGCGCCCTTCGACAACAAGGATGTCCGGTGGGCGCTGGCGCTGATGATCGATATCCGCGCAGTGGCGTTGGGTTCTTACCGTGGCGCTGCCAATCTTGCTGCCCTTGCCACGCCGCCGACGGGTTCGGCGCCCGATGATTATTATGCGCCGATGCAGGATTGGCTCACCAATTTCGAGCTCGATACCGGCAGCCGCAAGATCAAGCCCTATGACCCCAACATATCCGCCCAGATCGCTACTATGGTCCGCGGCCAGTGGGGCGATCAGATCCCGACCGATCCGAAACAGCTTCAGCGCACCTTCGGCTTCGGCTGGTGGAAGCAGGACGTTCAGGCCGCAGGCGAACTCTTACAGAAGGCGGGCTTCAAGAAGAGCGGCAAACAATGGCTGAAGCCTGACGGTACGCCGTTTACAATCCGCCTGCAGGTGGAAGGCGACGCCATCCCGACACTGGCGCGTGCCGGCACGGTCATCGCCCAGCAGTGGAGCCAGAACGGCATCGCCACAAAGGTGGATGTTGCCGGTCCGACCAACGGCCAGCGCCTGAGCACCGGCGATTACGAAGCGGCGATCTACTGGAGCATCGAAACCTGGGGTGGTCATCCGGATCTGTCCTTCTTCCTGGACAGCTACCATTCGGAGTTTATCAAGCCGCTCGGCCAGATCCAGCCGCCGCGCAACCTTCAGCGCTGGCAGGATCCGCGCCTCGATCAGATCATCGCGAAGAACCGATCCATTGCCTTCGATTCTCCTGACGTCACCAAGGTCGGCCAGGATTTCCTGAAGCTCGCCGTCGAGGAGATGCCGATGATCCCGCTGATGGCCTATAACAAGTTCGCTCCGTTCGACACGACCTACTGGACCAACTATCCGAGCGCTGAGAACCCCTATTCGGCTTCGGGGCCGAACTGGTCGAACATTCGTTACATGGTCGTCGGCCTGAAGGCCAACCCGGACGCTCCCAAGAACTGACAGCGTCGACCTGCGGAGTGGCCGGGCAGCCGGCCGCCCCTTTCTGCTATTGGAGGGTGGATGCCATGAATGGCTTTCTGATCTATGCGGGCAAGCGTTTCCTGCAGTTCCTTTTCGTCGTTATTACCGGCATCACGCTTGCGTTCCTGATCGCACATTTCTCGCCGGTCGATCCGGTGGAGCAGACCGTGTCGCTGCTGACGAGCTTCGGCTCGACCGATCCGCAGGCGGTCGAAATCCTGCGCCAGTCGCTGCGGGAGCTCTATGGAACGGGCGGCCCGCTTCTCGATCAGTATTTCACGTTCTGGGGGCGGGTGTTGACTGGCGATTTCGGTCCCTCGCTGTCCTCCTTCCCGACGCCTGTCATGACCGTGATCGGCCGCGCCTTGCCTTGGACTGTCGGCCTTCTGACGCTCGCGACCATCATCGCCTGGATCATCGGCAACCTGCTCGGCGCGCTTGCCGGCTATTTCCGAAACAGCCGGCTGCTCAAGCTCGCCGGCATCGTCATCATGGCGCTGCAGCCGATCCCGACCTACATTATCGGCCTCAGTCTCGTCATTCTCTTCGGTTTCATCTGGCCGATCCTGCCGATCAGTGACGGCGCCCAGGTCAACCTTGCGCCGGCCTTCAACTGGGCCTTCATCAGCTCGGTGATCGAGCACGGCATCCTGCCGGCGCTGACCCTGGTGCTCGTGGGTATCGGCGGCTGGTTCATCTCCATGCGCTCGCTCGTCTCCAACATCGTCACCGACGACCATGTTATTTATGCCGAGCTTGGTGGCGTGCGCTCAAGCCGCATCTTTTCGCACTATGTGGCCCGCAACGCCATGCTGCCGCAGGTCACGGGCCTGGCACTCAGCCTCGGCAATGTCTTCGGCGGCGCCGTCATCGTCGAATTCGTCTTCAATTACCCTGGTATCGGCAAGCTCCTGATCTCGGGCATCTATTCTGGCGATTACAGCCTGGTGCTCGGCGTGACGACCATTGCCATCATTGCCGTCGCGTCCGCCGTCTTCTTGATCGACATCATCTACCCGCTGATCGATCCGCGCGTGAAACTGGGATAAGTGCGATGTTCAAGATCCTTAGAGACCTGCTCCGCTACAACAAGGAATTCCTCTTCGGGACGATCCTGATTCTGATCATTGTCGGGTTGATCGTCTCATCCTTCTTCTCGCCCTATGACGAGACGGCCATCTATGTCGTGATCCCCGATATGCCACCGTCAACCGAGTTCTGGTTCGGCACGACGTCGCGCGGACAGGATGTCTTCTGGCAGATCGGCGCGTCGCTGCGCAATACGCTCATCTTCGGCATCATCGTCGCCGTCATCAGTCGCCTCGTTGCGCTGGTCGTCGGCCTGGTCTCAGGTTACATCGGGGGGCGCACCGACCAGGTCATCATGGGCATCAACGATACGCTCGGCGCGCTGCCCAATATTCCGATCCTGCTTCTTCTGGTCTTCGTACTGCGTGACCAGATGACATGGTCGATGCTCGCAATCGTCGCGGCCCTGCTCGGCTGGACGCATGACAGCCGCCTCATCCGCTCCGTGGCGCTCTCGCTGCGCCATCGGGAGTTCACCCGGCATGCGGTCTTTTCCGGCATGCGCACGTCGCAAATCCTCATCCGCGAGCATCTTCCCTATGTCATGCCGATTGTCTTCTTCACCACGATGAACAACCTGATCTGGGCGATCGGCCTTGAAGTGACGCTCTCCATTCTCGGCTTTTCCGACATCAACCGGCCGACCGTCGGCGGCATGATCTATTGGGCCAATGCCCATTCCGCCATGGTCGCCGGTGTCTGGTGGTGGATCGCCTTCCCGATGCTCTTCGTAGTGATCCTCTTCCTCGGCCTCTTCATGCTCGCCATGTCGGTCAACGAATATATCGATCCGCGCTCGCGGCTCGCCCGGATGGGAGCCTGAGACGATGCAGAACCTTTTGAGGAAAGCGCCCTTGACCCTCGTCGAAAATTCCCGGGACGCGCTGACGATCGACGGGCTGAAATGCTATTACGTCAACGACTATTTCGGCGTGCGGCGCGAGATCCGCGCGGTCGACGATATCAGCCTGACGGTGCGCAAGAACGAGATCTACGGCATCGCCGGAGAATCTTCGAGCGGCAAGACCTCGCTGATCAAGACGCTTGCCGGCGCCATTCGCCCGCCGATGCGTGTCGTCGGCGGCACGGTCAATTTCAACTTCGGCGGGAAGCAGATCGACGTCTATGGCGAGCCGCAGAAAATGAAGGCCGCGCGCTGGCGGCACCTGTCCTATATCATGCAGGGCTCGATGAACGTGCTGAACCCGGTCCGGCGTGTGAAGCATGCCTTCAACGATTTTGCCTCCCAGCATATGGATCTCGATCCAGTCGCTTTTCGTCAGCGTGTCGAGGCGCATCTTGCCCGCCTGCATCTCGACCCGCATGTGCTCGAAGCCTTTCCGCATCAACTCTCAGGCGGCATGCGCCAGCGACTGACTATTGCACTGGCGACCGTCTGTGAACCGGAATTCATCATTGCCGACGAGCCGACGACGGCGCTCGACGTTTTGGTGCAGCAGGATGTTCTTGCGCTGATCAAGGAAGTCCAGACGCGCATGCAGGCCTCGGTCATCTTTGTGACACACGATATGTCCGTGCATGCCGCGATCACCGATCGCTTAGCCATCATGTATGCCGGGCGGCTTGCCGAAGAAGGGCCGACCCAGGCGATCTTCGACAATCCGCAGCATCCCTACACGGTTCATCTGATCGGCAGCCTGCCGCGGATCGGCGATACGAAAACCAGAAAGAGCCTGCAGGGCAAACCGCCGGCGCTTTCCAATCCGCCGCCCGGGTGCCGCTTCCACCCGCGGTGTCCGATCGCGATCGAGAGATGCTCGAAAGAAGTGCCCGTCATGCAGCCAAGCGCGACCGGCGGGCGTGTCGCCTGTTTCAGGGCAGGGGAGTATAAGATCCAATGAGTGGCGAACACCTTCTCGAACTTGAGAACGTCACCAAACTGTTTCCGATCGGCGGCTTCTTCTCGCGTGCCAAGATGGCGGCGGTCAACGACGTCAGTTTCGCGCTTGAGACCGGCCGGCCCGAGATTTTCACCATTGTCGGCGAATCCGGCTCCGGCAAGTCCACGCTTGCCAAGATGATTCTCGGCAGTGAAAAGGCCGACCGCGGCACGATCCGCTTCGATGGCGCCGATATCGGCGATATTCGCAGTCGCAGTGCCCGCGAAGCCTTCATGGCCAGGGTCCAGCCGGTTTTCCAGAACCCGTTCGAAGCCTTCAACCCTCTGACGCGCATCGACGAATACCTGTTTGCCACCGCTCATCGTTTCAAGGGTGCCAAGAGCCGCGCTGAGAGGGAGGCGCTTGCCGACGCGGCCCTGCAGCGGGTCGGCCTCTCCATTGCGGAGGTCCGCGGACGTTATTCGCACGAATTGTCGGGTGGCCAGCTTCAGCGCATTGCGGTGGCGCGTGCGCTCATTCCGGAACCGAAGCTGATCGTCGCCGACGAGCCGGTCTCGATGGTGGATGCGTCGCTGCGCATGTCGATCGTCAATCTTTTCCGCGAACTGCGTGATACGCTCAAGGTGTCGATCATCTACATCACCCACGATCTGGCGACGGCCTATTACATCGCCGATCGGGTCATCATCATGCGCAAGGGCGTGGTGGTGGAAAGCGGTGACGCGCGCGCTGTGCTCGACAATCCTCAGCATGAATATTCGATCGCGCTGAAGAATGCCGTCTTGCCGCCCGATCCGCATGAGGCGTCGGCGATCATTCGCCAGCGCCAGCAGGAGGGCGCATCGGTGCCCCGGAAGATTGCGCGCGCCTGATCCCCTGATGGTCAGAGCTTGGCCGTACCCGACAGAAGGTGCAGCCAAGCCGTGGTCTCAAAAGGTGCGGAAACGCAGGTTGGCTGCAGAGAGCTCGCTGACGGTGGCGCAGCCCATGAGCTTCATGCCGCGCTCGATTTCCGTTCTCATCTGCAGGAGCGCCCGTTCGACGCCGGCCTGACCGGCGGCGGCAAGCGGGAAGAGGTAGTAGCGGCCGACGCCGACGGCCTTGGCGCCGAGCGACAGGGCCTTCAGTACATGGGTGCCGCGCTGAATGCCGCCATCGACCATGACATCGATACGGTCGCCTACGGCATCGACGATTTCCGCAAGCTGGTCGAAGCCGCTTCGCGATCCGTCGAGCTGACGTCCACCGTGATTGGACAGCACGATACCGGTGCAGCCGATATCGATGGCGCGCTTGGCATCCTCGACTGTCATGATGCCCTTCAGGCAGAACTGTCCGCCCCAGGTCTTCACCATTTCTGCAACGTCGTCCCAGTTCATGGCGGGATCGAGCATCTCGGTGAAATAGCGGCTGATCGACATGGTGCCGCTGCCCATGTCCACATGGCTGTCGAGTTGCGGCAGGCGGAATTTTTCATGCGTGAAATAATTCATCGCCCAGGCCGGTTTGACCGCAAATTGCGCCATGCCAGCGAGATTGAGTTTGAAGGGAATGGCAAAGCCGGTACGCTTGTCGCGCTCGCGGTTGCCGCCGGTGATGCTATCGACCGTCAGCATCATCACCTGGACGCCTGCCTGCTTGGCCCTCGCCATCATTTCGCGATTGAGGTCGCGATCCCTGTGGAAGTAGAACTGGTAGACCTGCGGCCCGCTGCTGATCTGCCGCGCTTCTTCCAGGCTGATCGTCCCGAGCGATGAGACGCCGAACATCGTGCCGAATTTGCCGGCGGCATGGGCAACCGCCCTTTCGCCCTCATGATGGAAGAGCCGCTGCAGGGCCGTCGGCGAACAATAGACCGGCATCGCGAGTTTCTGTCCCATGACGGTGACCGACATATCGACTTCGCTGACGCCGCGCAGCACGCTTGGAAGAAGATCGCAGCTTTCGAAGGATGACGTGTTGCGCCTGTAGGTCACCTCGTCATCCGCTGCGCCGTCGATATAATTGAAGATCGGCCCGGGAAGGCGTTGTTTGGCGAGGCGGCGGAAGTCATGGAAATTATGGCAGTCTGAAAGGCGCATACTCGTATCCAATCGAGGGCTGGCATGTCATGCCTCCGCATGTGGCTCAGCCGATGAACGGCCGCGAGACCTCCTCGTCTTCGCGATCCATGACCTATGGGATACGATTATTATCGCACCAATCTCAAGCTCTCTTGAGTGCGCTCCCGTCGCCTCCTCGGATAAATATGCAATTTTTCCGACAGGCCTTCGAGATCTGATCAGCGACCAGCTTTGACCGCGAGCCAAATGACGTGCCGTGCTCCGCCGCGCTTGCCGTTGGCACGCGTATTGACCGCATCGACGGCAAAGCCACTATCCTTCAGCCGGCGGGTGAAGGATGGATCCGGTCCGGAGGACCAGACCGCGAGCACGCCGCCAGGGCGGAGTGCTTCGCGGGCGGATTTCAGGCCGGCGAAATCATAAAGCCGGTCGTTGGATTTGCGGGTCAAGCCATCGGGGCCGTTATCGACATCGAGCAGGATGGCGTCATAGCTGGCCTTGCCGGCGCGGATAGCTTCCTCGACATCTCCCTGATGGATTGCGACACGCGGATCGTCGAGGCATCCCTTGAAGACCTCGGCCATCGCACCGCGCGCCCAGGCGATGACCGCAGGCACCAGTTCGGCAACGACGACGCTTGCATCTTCTGGCAGGATCGCGAGCGCAGCCCGCAGCGTAAAACCCATGCCGAGCCCGCCGATCAGGATTTTTGGCTTTGGATGCGACTTGATGCGGTCGTGAGAGAGCGTGGCGAGCGCTTCTTCGGAACCGCTGAGCCGGCTGTTCATCAACTCGTTGGCGCCGAGCATGATCGAGAATTCGCTGCCGCGCTGTTTCAGCCGCAACTCACCGCCTTCGCCGGGAATGGTCGCGGAATCGAGTTGGATCCAGGGGAGCATGGCAGTTTCGTCTCGGTAAAGGGGACCGTCCACTAGCATAGGCCGGCAGCCGATGCCAACAAACCTCTCTCAGACCACACGCATGAAATGGTCCGCCTCATATTCGACCACGGCCCTTGCCGATGCGGTCGCAGATTGCAGCGGTCGACGAAGAGGCCGAGCAGGGCCGTCTGACAATCTTTGAAATGTGATCCGCCTCAGAGCCCGGCGCCTTTCCACAGGGCATGAAAATGGTGGACTGGCCCATGGCCGGAACCGACCGTCAATTCGCCCGCAGCCGCGACCGCTTGCGCAAGATAGGCCTTGGCGGTTGCGACCGCCATCTGCGGCGAAACGCCCTTGGCAAGCTCCGCAGCAAGGGCGCTGGACAGGGTGCAGCCCGTGCCATGCGTATTCTTCGTCGGCACACGCCTGGCTTCGAACCAATGAAGACCGGAAGCGATCGACAACACGTCCGGGCTCTCGTCGCTTTCGAGATGGCCGCCTTTGACCAGCACGGCAGCGGGACCAAGTGCCCGGAGGCGCTCGGCCTGTGAGGCCATCTGCTTACGGTTTTCGGCACACTCTTCGTGCAGCAGCGCGGCGGCTTCCGGCAGATTTGGGGTGAGGAGCGTAGCGAGCGGCAGCAGATGCCGTGTGAGCGCATCGACGGCTTGCGGGTCGAGGAGGGCCGCTCCTCCCTTGGCGATCATGACGGGGTCGACGACGATGGGGATGCCGCGATGGGGCGCCAGCGCCTCGGCAACCGCTTCGGCGATGCCGGCATTGGCGATCATGCCGATCTTGACGGCATCGACGCGAACATCGGCAAAGACGGCCTTGATCTGCTGGGCGACGAAATGCGGCGGCACGAGATGCACGCCGGTCACACCCAGCGTGTTCTGCGCCGTCAATGCCGTCAGCGCCGCCATGCCATAAACGCCACGGGCGGAAAAAGCCTTGAGATCGGCCTGGATGCCGGCGCCGCCGGATGGGTCGGAGCCGGCAATGGACAAAACGTTGCGGATCATCGGCTGACCTTTCTGATTTCAGCGGCAATGCGAAGCGTCGCAGCCTTCGGATCGGGCGTACCGCAGATCGCTGAGACGACAGCGAGCCCATCGGCGCCTGCTGCAAAGACGGAAGCGACATGCTCGCTCTTCAGGCCGCCGATCGCAACTGTTGGAACGGGTGCAGCCTTTACCAGTCTCGCCAGCCCGTCAAAGCCGATCGGCTGCTTGTGGTCCGTCTTGGTTGGGGTGGCAAAGACCGGTCCGATACCGGCATAATCGACGATACCGGGGTCTATTGCCGTTGCCAGAGCTTCGGTCTCCACCGACAGGCCGAGGATCATGTCCGGTCCGATCATCGAACGTGCGGCGGCCGGCCCCGTATCGTCCTGGCCGATATGTAGCCCGTCGGCTCCGATTGCAACGGCCGCCTCCACATCGTCATTGACGATCAGCAGCGCGCCTGTACCCTTCAGGACCTCTTTCAGGGCAAGACCGGTTTCCACCATTCTTGCCCTTCCGCCATGTTTGTCGCGAAGCTGCACCATGGTCGCACCACCCGCGACGGCGAGCCGCGTCGTCTCGACCATGCCGATAGCGGCGCAAAGATCGGGATCAAGGACCAGGTAGAGGGAAAGATCAAAGCGTTTCATGTGACATTGATCCTGACTTTTGCATCCAGTGTCGGGCCGTCAAGCGCGGCGAGTGCGTCGAGGAAGCGCCAGGAGAAGGAGCCCGGGCCGGCAGCGTCTTTCGCCGCCTCTTCGCCGGCAACCGCGAAGGTGGCGAGAGCCGCAACTGCGGCTGCAAAGGGATCGTCGGCAATGGTTGCGGCAAAGGCGCCGGTGAGGCAGGTCAGCGAGCAGCCGAGTGCAGTGACCTGCGGCATCAGCGGCGAGCCGCCTTCGATGCGCAGCGCTTGTGCGCCATCAGTCACGAAATCAACGACCCCGGTGACAGCGACGACTGCGCCATGCCGTTCAGCGAGCAACCGGGCAGAAGCCTCGGCCTGCTCCACCGGGTCACGGCTGTCGACGCCCTGGCCGCGGCTTTCGCCGCCGGCAAGCGCGATGATCTCCGAGGCATTGCCGCGGATGATCGTCGGGCGAAGCGCCAGCAGATCGGCAACCGCCTTGCGGCGGAAGCCGGTCGCGTAGTGGGCGACCGGATCGAGAACCCACGGCTTGCCGCCTGCATTCGCAGCACGTGCTGCTGCCTGCATGCCGTCGATCCATTGAGTGGAGAGCGTGCCGATATTGACGGTCAAAGCGCCAGCGATCGCAGCAAATTCTCCGGCCTCCTCGGCTGCATGAACCATGGCAGGCGACGCCCCGGCCGCAAGCACCACATTGGCGGCGATGTTCATGGCGACATAATTGGTGATGCACTGCACGAGCGGCGGCTTGGCGCGCATGGCCGTCAACAGTGCTCCGGGTGTCTTGTTCTCCATAGTACCCCTTTCAGGCGGGGCAGGCGCGGGAACGATCATGCAAGAGAGCAGACTGCCACCCGAGCGACTCCCTCCGCCGGCATTATCCGGTTCAGGTTCGAAGGGTGCTTCTCAGCCCGTTCTTGCAAACGGGCGCCCCTGTCTCTCAACGGCACTCTTTCTTGCAGAGAATAGTGCCGCTGTCACTGGCAAAATGACGGTTTTACGAAGGCGACACACTCCTGGCGCCACAGCGTTGTTTGGAGCTTGCCAACCTCTCGCATGGTCTCCTAAAAGCCCCCGCGGTTGAGCTTGGCAAGCCCGATCCAATCAACGCAGCGGGGCCGGAAGCAGGTTAGCCGTAAAGTCCTGATAGGAAACCGGACGCAGGAACCTGTAGATCGCCAATGTCCCGACCGATGTCGACCTGCCGTCGGCGGTTGCCGGGTAGGGGCCGCCATGCACCATGGCGGGCGATACTTCCACCCCGGTTCCGAAGCCATTCACGAGCAGTCGTCCAGCAAGCATTTCCAGCTTGGGCACGAGGCGCCTTGCTTCCGGCTCGTCTTCGCTGGCGATGTGGAGGGCGACGGTCAACTGGCCTTCGAGGCCGTCGAGGACGCGCTCGAGTTCTGCGAGATCGCGGCAGCGCACGATAAGGCCGGCCGCGCCGAAGACCTCGTCCTGAAGTTCGTGATGCGCGAGGAATGCCGCAGCCGTCGTCTCGAAGAGAGCAGCAGTGCCTTCGAATTCACTGCCCGGCTTGCCATTTGCGACGAGGCGGACCTCCGGATGCTTTTCCAGCCGGGCGACGCCATCACAGAATGCCTTGGCGATAGAGCCCGTCAGCATTGTCTGCGCGTCGACATCGGGCAGAAGCTCCCGCGTCTTGGCAATGAAAGTATCGAGACCTTCGCTATCGACGGCGAGAATGAGGCCGGGATTGGTGCAGAATTGTCCGGCACCCAGGACCAGCGAGCCTACAAAAGACGTTGCAATCTCTGCCGCGCGGCTTTTCAGGGCGTTGGGGAAGAAGATAACGGGGTTGATGCTGCTCATTTCGGCATAGACCGGGATCGGCTGCTTGCGCTCGGAAGCGATCTTCATCAGCGCTGTGCCGCCGCGGCGCGAACCTGTGAAACCGACTGCCCGAATTCTTGCATCGGCGACGAGCTTCTGTCCGACCTCGAAGCCGGTATCGAAGAGGAGCGCGAAGGTGCCGACATGCAGGCCGGCCTTGGCGACGGCACGTTGTACGGCCCGGCCTACAAGTTCCGACGTGCCCGGATGGGCAGAATGCGCCTTGACGACAACAGGGCATCCAGCTGCGAGCGCAGATGCCGTGTCACCGCCGGCAACGGAGAAGGCGAGGGGAAAGTTCGATGCGCCGAAAACCGCCACGGGGCCGAGGGGAACGTTGCGTAGGCGCAGATCAGGCTTCGGAACAGGCTTGCGGGACGGATCCGCGCCGTCGAAGCGAAGCTCCTGGAACCGGCCTTCACGAACCTCCTTTGCAAACAGCCGAAGCTGTCCGATCGTGCGGCCCCGCTCGCCCTCGATCCGTCCGCGCGGAAGTCCGGTTTCTGCCACTGCACGGACGACCAGCTCATCGCCGATCGCTTCGATTTCGCTGGCAATCGTCTCAAGAAAGGCTGCCCGCGTTTCCAGGTCGGTTTCCCGGTAGGAGGCGAAGGCCTCCCATGCAAGCTTGGTCGCCTCTTCGACGTCTTCTGCTGAGGCGCCACCGAAAGAAACGGGCAGAGCCGCGCCGGTGGCTGCCTCGACGCCATAAAGCTCGCCGCGCGTGCCGCGCTTTTCCGATCCCGCAACGAGCAGGCTTCCATTGATAGTCATAATGGGGTTCCTTTCAAAAAGATTCGGCATCTATATAGGCGTTCGCTTTCTCATTTTCACGACATCTTTACCCAATGGTCCGGGAAAATGGGTAGCCTCGACACCGACCTTGTTGCCCAGGTGGCTGCTACCATTGTCGTCTCATCAGCCAAGTCCTGCGGTTCAAAGGGCTCGTGGCGGCGAGGACGTAGCAGTGGACCAAAGAGCTGCTGGCGCGAAGGGACGAAGCGCTGGCTCGAGACGCTTCGCAAGCGTCTGATCAGGGTGCGGAAAACCGCGCCTTGATCAGTTCGTGGTCCGCGATCGCCACGCCATCGGCATCGACGGCCGGAACGGTCACGGCATCGCTCACCACAAGGCCGCGCGTGAACAGCCAGTCGAGCCGGGCGAAGGGCGGCTGTGGCACGCCGTCCGGGCCGGCGCGGCGCGTATACGCGAAATCATTGCCCGTTTCCCAATGGTAGCCGGCTTCAGCAAGCAGGCCGAAAAGAGGCTCATGTGCTCGCGGCTCGCGTGAGCCACTGGGGAGCATATTGGTATTGAAATCGCCGCCGATCACGACGGGCAGGTCGCCGGCGAGCCTTTCGACGGCCTCAATCAGCCGCCTCGTCTGCCTGGCGCGATCCTCGACATCGGTCTTGCTTTCCAGATGGACGCTGACGGCAAGGATCGGTCCGAATGCGGTTTCGACCTTCGCGGCAATTGCCATACGTCCGCCGATGCGGCCCTGGCCGTCCTTCGCATCCGTCCACCATGTGCCACCGTCATCGAGACGGATGAGTGCCGCGTCCTGCAATGGCAGGTGAGAAAGCAGTGCATTGCCATGGAAGCCGACTGAATTCGTCTCCCACTTATGCCGTTCGCGCTCGCGGGAGTTTCCAAGACCGAGTTCCACGAATTCCACGCCGAAAACATAGGACATGCCGAGATCACGAGCGAGATCGGCAACCGTATGACGGTTGCCGGCACGCGCCATGCCAAGATCGGCCTCGCTCAGAAGCAGGATATCGGCGCCGCTCTGGCGCACGAGTTCAACGGAGGGGGCATGATACTTCAGCCGCTCGGCATTCCACGCCGCGACGACGAAGCTGTTGCCAATATCGCTGCCGCCGGAGATCTTCGCTACTTCGATGGTCGCAAGCGCCGGCAGGATTGCTGCGAGCCTGTCATGTTCAGCCTGCGTCATGTCCGCGGAACGCGCCTCATCGAAAAAGGCGACCGAGGGAACGGCAAGGACCTCCACGGCGACCGCAACGAGATTGCGATCGCCGGCGGCGAGATCAGAGAAGCTCATCACCTCTGCCAGGCTCAGGCATCGACGGTGGCAGCGCCCGTGGGAGCCGGAGCAACGAGGACTGCGCCGGTGTCGGCCGAATAGAGATGGATCGAATCCTGGTCGATCGCGATGCCGATGCGGTCGCCCGTCTTCAGTGAGACCGAACCGGTCATGGCGACGGCGAAAGGCAGGCCATCGAAATCGGCATGCACGACGCGGCTCGCGCCGAGCTCTTCGATGAAGTCGGCGGTCGCAACGAGCGCGCCCGGCGCATCCGGAGAGACGAGGCGGGCGGCTTCGGCGCGCACACCGAGAACGACGCGCTGGCCGGCAAGCTGCTTGCCGCGCTCGTTGGGAAGAGCGACCATCCGGCCTTCATCGTAGATGAAGACACCGTTTTCGTTGACGCGGCCTTCCAACAGGTTCATTGCCGGCGTCCCGACGAAGCCGGCAACGAAACGGCTTGCCGGATAGTGATAGACTTCTTCCGGCGTGCCGACCTGTTCGACATAACCGGAGTTCATGACAATGATACGGTCGGCGAGCGTCATCGCCTCGTTCTGGTCATGGGTCACGAAGATCGAGGTGGCGCCGAGGCGGCGATGCAGGCGGCGGATTTCCGCACGCATGGCGATGCGCAGTTTTGCGTCGAGGTTGGAGAGCGGCTCGTCGAAGAGGAAAACCTTCGGCTCGCGGATCATGGCGCGGCCCATGGCAACGCGCTGGCGCTGGCCACCCGAGAGTGCTGCCGGACGACGCTCGAGGAAGGGTTCAAGGCTGAGTGCCTTGGCGACTTCGGCGATGCGGCGGTCACGCTCGGCCTTCGGCACACCGGAAACTTTCAGCGCATAGCCGATGTTTTCGGCGACACTCATATGCGGATAGAGCGCGTAGTTCTGGAAGACCATGGCGCAGCCGCGTTCGCGTGGCTCAAGCTGGTTGACCACGCGACCGTCGATGGCGATTTCGCCGCCGGAGATTTCTTCCAGGCCGGCAATCATGCGCAAGAGAGTGGACTTGCCGCAGCCGGACGGGCCGAGGATGACGATGAATTCGCCCGACTGGATTTCGAGATCGACGCCGTGAACGACGGCGTTCTTGCCATAGCTTTTCTTCACGCCACGGATGGAGATCGGTGCCAAGGGTCTGTTCCTTTCACTTCTCGGTGGAGATTAGGCCGCGCACGAACCAACGCTGCATCAGGATTACGAGGATCAGCGGCGGCGACATGATGATCAATGTTCCGGCCATCGCGACGTTCCAGTCGGGCAGGCCGAATTCGGAGGGGATGAGTGTCTTGAGCTGCGTGACGGCAATGCCGAACTTCGGATCGGTGGTGATCAGCAGTGGCCACAGATACTGGTTCCAGGCCCAGACGAACATGATGGTGAAAAGTGCAATCATGTTCGGGCGTGACAGCGGCAGCAGCACGTCCCAGAAAAAGCGGACCGCACCTGAGCCATCCATCTTCGATGCTTCGGCAAGCTCATCGGGAACCGTCAGGTAGAATTGGCGGTAGAGGAAGGTACCGGTCGCGGTGGCGACCATCGGCAGTACGAGACCCGGATAGGAATTCAGAAGACCCCATTCAAGCTTGATCTGGATGCCGGTGACCTGCGCGACAAGCCAGCTGATACCGGTGACATCGAGGATCGCCTGGAAGGGCTGAAGCGCATTGGCGGCGATCGAATAGGTCGGGACGATGCGCACCTCCAGGGGCAGCATCAGCGTGATGAAGATGATCCAGAAGATCAGATAGCGGCCGCGAAAGCGGAAATAGACGATCGAGAAGGCGGCCATGGCCGAGAGCAAGACCTTGCCGGCGCCGACCGTGGCAGCGAAGATGACGCTGTGAAACAGCTTGTTGCCGAGATCGGCACGAACCCAGGCTGTCTGTACGTTCTCCCAGAAATGGCTGCTCGGAACCAGCGGCAGCGGCACGTGGTTGACGGTCTCTAGATCGAGTGTCGATGCGACGACGACGATCAGGAAAGGCAGGAGTGCGATCACCAGGCCGAGTGCGAGCAGGGTGTAGCAGACAAAATTGAATATTGGCGTGCGTTCGATCATGTTTGCGACCTCACTTGTAGTGCACGCGCCGCTCGATGAAGCGGAACTGGAAAATGGTGAGCAGGATGACGAGCCCCATCAGGATCATGGATTGGGCCGCGGCACCCGAATAATCGAGGCCCCTGAAGCCGTCGAAATAGATCTTGTAGACCATGAGATCCGTGGCGCGCGCCGGACCGCCCTGGGTCATTACGTCGACGATACCGAAGGAATCCTGGAAGCTCTCGGTGATGTTGATGACCAGCAGGAAGAACAGGGTCGGGGTCAGCAGCGGCAGTTGGATATCCCGCATGCGGCGCAGCGGCCCCGAGCCGTCCATGGCGGCCGCCTCGATCAGCGAGCGTGGAATGCCCTGCAGTGCCGAAAGGAAGAAAATAAAGTTGTAGCCGATATATTTCCAGGAAAAGGCGATGACGACGGCGATCATGGCATCCTTGCCGTCAAGCGCCGGGTTCCAGAGCCCGGGCCAGACGTGGTTGATGACCGACAGAAGACCAGCCTCCGGCGCCAGGATGAAGCGGAAGGCGAGGCCGAGAGCGGGAGCGGCAATCGCATAGGGCCAGATGAAGACCGACCGGTAGATCTTGTGGCCGCGCAGTTCACGATCCGTCAGAAGCGCCAGGATGAGCGCCAACCCCATAGCGATAACAGTCGAACTGAAGCCGAAGATCATGCTGCGGGTGACGGAGTCCCAATAGATCGGATCGCTCAGCAGCAGTTTGAAATTGTCGAAACCGACCCAGGCGTTGCCGCCGCCCCATGGCTGCTCGAGCGTGAACGCCCAATACAGCGCCTGCGCGCTTGGCCAGTAGAAGAAGACGAAGATCAGCAGCAGCATCGGGAATGCGAAGAGAAGGCCGATCGTCGTCGAGGAGAAAGTGACGCGCTTTTCCATGAGTGGTCGTTTTCGTCCTGGTTTGGTTCTGGCGCGGGCGGCGATCTCGCTTCCGCAGCCTGTAGGGAATGTGCAAAGCCGCACCCGGCACGCCAAAGCGGCCGGGTGCGGCTCATATCAGTCGATCAGGGGAGCTGAACGCCCTTGTAGGTCTGCTGGAAGCGACGCAGGAGCTGGTTGCCGCGGTCAGCAGCAGAGTCGAGCGAAGCCTGGACATCGGCATTGTTGACGAAGATTGCCTGCAGGCCGTTCGCGATTTCGGTGCGGACCTGGAGAAGGCCACCGAGACGGATGCCCTTGGCAGACGTGTCGCCGGCCGGGGAAGCGGTGAGGCTCTGAATGGCAAGTTCGCGACCGGCATAGGGAGCCTTGTCGTAGAAGCCCTGTTTCTTCAGGTATTCGAAGCCAGAGTTACGAACCGGGATATAGCCGGTAACCGTGGACCAGGTGAGAGCTTCTTCCGGCTTTGCGATGAAGTTGAAGAAAGCAGCGGCAGCCTTGTATTCGGCGTCCGAATGACCCTTCAGAACCCAGAGCGAGGCGCCGCCAACGTAGGAGCTGTGGCGGGTTGCGTCGCCATAGGTCGGGAGCATCGAAACGCCCCAGTTCATGCCCTGCTTGGCGGTACGGCCGACGTTGCCATGGTCGCCGACGGACGTCAGGATGACCTGGCAATCGCCAGCAGCGAAGGCTTCAACGAAGGTCTGGCCGACAGCCTTGTTCTTGATGACGGCGAGCTTGTTGTCGTACCAGGACTTCAGGTCCTTGACGTAGCTGACGAGCATCGGGTTCTTGTTGAACACCAGTTCGGCGTCGAGGCCTTCAAAGCCGTTCTTCTTCGTAGCGATCGCTTCGCCGTTGACGGCTTCGAACTGCTCGACGTACTGCCAGACTTCGTTGTTGGAGATGTCGAAGCCGAGCGGGCAAGCGTAGCCAGCGTCCTTCAGAGCCTTGAAGTCTTCGCCTGCTTCCTTCCAGGTCACCGGAGCATGGTCCTTGCCGATCTTGGCGAAGGCGTCCTTGTTCCAGTAGAGCAGCGCCGTCGAGGAGTTGAAGGGGAAGGAGTACATCTCGCCCTTCGACGTTGCGTAGTAGCCGGCGATGCCGGAGAAGTAATCGTTCCAGTCAACATTGTAGCCCATGTCCTTCATGAGCTTGTTGGCCGGGTAGTAGGCGCCCGAAAGCATGATGTCGAGCGTACCGGCATCCGAAACCTGAGCGATGGTCGGCTGTTTGCCGGCGCGGAAGGCTGCGATCGTGTTCTGCAGCGAGGCGTCGTATGAGCCCTGGCTGGTGCAGACGACTTCATAATCGCCCTGGGACTGGTTGAAACGGTCGCACTGTTCCTGAACGCGCTTTGCGATGTCGCCCGAGTTACCGAACCAGAAATCGATCTTGGTCTTTTCGGCGGCGGCGGCAGGACCAGCAGCAAGGAAGGCTGAAGCGAGAAGGGCGCCTACGGCGCCGAGAAGCTTGGCTTGCATGAGAACCCTCGAAAAATAGGACGCGCCCCCTCTTGAGCGCACGCCCTATTAACTGGTTCAATTTGCGGTAACCAATGAAGTTTCTATGACATGAATAGAGTAGAAAACTTCTGTCACAAAATATTCATGTCGTAATTTCCTGAACATTCCGTGAGTGGCTGATAGATTAATTTCCCGCGCTTCGTCGTTGGTATCGGCTATATTTCAAATATATATAAAATATAGCTGAGCCAGCGAAAGCATATGGCGCTATTCAATTCTGTTAATAGATTTTATTATTAGGTTTATTTCGAAATCTCACGGAGGCCTAATCAAGAACAACCTGTCGCCAGAAGATTTCGACCTCGAAAATAGCTTTGCACAGCTGTGCGTTGAGCTATCGAAATGCGCCATTTGATATTCATTGCGCGACATTTCGGCTATTTTGCTTGTTTATTGGGCGCTTCCGGCGTCGCTGAACTGTGCCATTCACGGCCTTGCGACGCCAGAATGCGTTTCGCCAGTTTCAGATGCGGCAGGTCGAGCATGCGCCCGTCGATCTGGATAACGCCGATATCGGGTGAGACGGCAAAGGCGGCCACAACTTTTTCAGCCCAGGCGATTTCCGCTGCATCCGGCGTGAAGGCGTGGTTGATCGCTTCGACCTGGCTCGGATGGATCGCCATCATGGCAGAGAAGCCGTCGCGCCGCGCGCGGGCCGCGTAGGCCGTGAGGCCGTCGAGATCGCGGAAATCAGGAAAGACGGTTTCGATGGCAGGAATGGCGGCGGCGTGAGCGCCAAAGAGAACGAGGGAACGGGCGAGTTCGTAGGGCGCGGTATAGCGCCCATCGGCCTCTCGGGCAGTGGCCGCACCGATCGCGGCAGGCAGATCTTCCGCGCCCCAGGTCAGTCCGCAAAGATGAGACGCGACATCCCGGTAGCTGCCGATCTCGAAGATGGCCGCTGGCGTTTCAGTCGCGATCGGCAGGATGAGAGCGGAGGATGAGAGGCGGCTTGCGAGCTGGCGCACGGATGCCGAACCTTCCGCCTTCGGCAGCATGATCGCGAAGGGAGCAAGATCGCTGAGTGCAGCAAGATCGTCCTCGAAGGAGGGCGAGGCGAGGGGATTGATCCGGATGACAAGAGCGGTATCGGCCGCGCGGCGCATGGTGAAATCGTGCACGGCATCCCGCGCCTTCGGCTTGTTCTGTATGGAAACGGAATCTTCCAGATCGAGGATGACAGCATCGGCACCCGAGGCGACCGCTTTGTCGAAACGCTCCGGCCGATCGCCGGGCACGAAGAGCAGCGAGCGCAGCCTCATGACGGTTTCACCTGCAGCATGGCAGTGCGCAGGCACTGGCAGACGATCTCGTTTTTCTGGTTCAGCGTGATATGTTTGAACGTGATGATCCCGGCATCGGGCCGGGAGTTGGAGCGGCGCAGTTCCATCACCTCAGTTTCCACCCGCAGCGTATCGCCGATGAAGACCGGTTTCGGCATCGTGACCTTGTCATAGCCGAGATTGGCGACCAGTGTTCCAAGCGTCGTATCGCCGACCGAGAGGCCGACAGTGAGCGCGAAGGTGAACGTGCCATTGACGACGATGCGGCCGAATTCCGTGCCCGCCGCATAATCGGCATCGAGATGCAGCGGCTGCGGGTTATGAGAGAGCGTCGTGAAGAGCAGGTTGTCGGTTTCCGTGACCGTGCGGTGGATCTCGTGAACAATGCGGTCGCCGACCGTCCACTCGTCAAAATAACGGCCGGCCATCAGTCCTCTCCCTTTATGACGGTGACGACGAGCTGATTCTCGGAGACCCTGGCGCCCGCAGAGACAGGCAATTTGCCGACGATGCCGTCGAAAGGCGCGCGCAGCGTATGTTCCATCTTCATCGCTTCCACTGTCAGCAGCCGATCGCCCTTGGCGACATGGTCGCCTTCCGCAACATCGACCGAGATGACAAGGCCCGGCATGGGCGAGAGGATCGCGCCATCGCCAGCGCCTTGGTGCGCCTCGACTTCACTTGCGACGGGCAGGCCGATCGGCCAGGCATTACCGGCATCGAAAAGGACCATGGTTTCGCCGAACCTGATAGCATTGGTTTCGAGGCTGGGCCGGACACGGCCCCAATAGAGATGATCGCCAACGCGGACGCGCGTGCGGCTATCGCTTGTGCCGGATATGCGCAGGCCGGAAAGCGCGGACCAGGGATCGGTCTCGCCCTTTACTGCCAGCGCCGTAGCGGCCTTGTCGATCGTCACCGCGTCAGGCTCTTTTGGAAGCAGGGTCTCGCCGTGACGATCGAGGAAACCGGTATCGACCTTTGCTGCGCGGAAATCCGCATCGGCGGCGACGCGGGCCAGAAGTCCGGCATTGGATTTGACGGGCCAGACTTCGATATTTTCGCAGGCTTTGGCGAGTTTGGAGAGGGCGATTTCACGGTTCGAACCGTGAGTGATGATCTTGGCGATCATCGGATCGTAGAAGGCGGTGATCTCGTTGCCTTCCTCGACGCCGCTGTCGATCCGGACATGTTCTGGCAAATGCAAATGATCGAGCCGGCCGATCGAGGGCAGATAGCCGGAGGCAGGGTTTTCGGCATAAAGGCGAGCCTCGAAGGCCCAACCCTTCATCGTGATGTCTTCTTGTCGCTTCGGCAGCGGCTCACCTGCGGCGACCTTCAATTGCCACAGCACCAGATCCTCGCCGGTGATGGTTTCGGTGACAGGGTGCTCGACTTGAAGTCTCGTGTTCATCTCCATGAACCAGATGCGATCCGGACGCAGGCCCCGCGAAGCATCGGCAATGAATTCGATGGTGCCGGCCCCGACATAATCCACGGCTTTCGCTGCCTTGACCGCTGCTTCGCAGATTGCCGCACGGGTGGCGGCATCGAGGCCAGGGGCAGGCGCTTCCTCGATCACCTTCTGGTGCCGGCGCTGCAGGGAGCAGTCGCGCTCGAAGAGGTGGACGCAATTGCCGAAGCGGTCGGCGAAGACCTGTACCTCGATATGGCGTGGATTGGTGATGTAGCGCTCGATCAGCACGCGTTCGTCGCCGAAGGAGGATGCTGCCTCGCGGCGGCAGGAGGCAAGCAGTTCAGTAAAGTCTTCTCGACGGTCGACCCGGCGCATGCCTTTGCCGCCGCCACCGGCGACGGCCTTGACGAGTACGGGATAACCTGTCGCATCCGCCTCGGCAGCAAGCCGTTCGTCGCTCTGATCCTCTCCCATATAGCCCGGCGTGACCGGCACGCCGGCTGCCTGCATCAGTTGCTTGGCGGCATGCTTGAGCCCCATGGCGCGGATTGCGGCAGGTGGTGCACCAACCCAGATGATGCCGGCATTCTCGACCGCTTCCGCAAAATCGGCATTCTCCGAGAGGAAGCCGTAACCGGGGTGAATTGCGGCAGCCCCGGTCCTGTGGGCAGCCTCCAGAATGCGCTCCTGCGAAAGATAGCTTTCGCGCGCCGGGGGCGGGCCGATGGCGACCGCCTCATCTGCTTCCCTCACGAAGGGTAGGCCGGCATCGGCTTCGGAATAGACGGCGATGGTTCGAATGCCGAGGGCTTTCGCCGTGCGGATGATGCGGCGGGCGATCTCGCCCCTATTGGCAATGAGCAGGCTTTCCATCATTGCACGACCTCACATCCGGAAGAGACCGAAGCGCGGCCCTTTCGGGATCGGCGCATTCAGGCAGGCGAAAAGGGCAAGGCCCAGCACATCGCGCGTCTGGCGCGGGTCGATGATGCCGTCGTCCCACAGGCGGGCGGTGGCGTAATAGGGATTGCCCTCCGCCTCATAACCAGCCCGGATCGGCACTTTGAAGGCCTCCTCTTCTGCCGCGGGCCAGCTTTCGCCGCGTGCCTCCATCGCGTCACGGCGGATGGTCGCGAGCACTGAGGCGGCCTGTTCGCCGCCCATGACGCTGATGCGGCTGTTCGGCCAGGTGAAGAGGAAGCGCGGCCGATAGGCGCGGCCGCACATGCCGTAATTGCCGGCGCCGAAACTGCCGCCAATGATGACGGTGACTTTCGGCACGATCGCAGTCGCAACCGCAGTGACCAGCTTCGCCCCGTCCTTGGCGATGCCGCCGGCCTCATAACGGCCGCCGACCATGAAGCCGGAGATGTTTTGCAGGAACAGCAGCGGGACGCGGCGCTGGCAGGCGAGCTCGATGAAATGCGCCCCCTTCAGCGCACTCTCGGAAAAGAGCACGCCATTATTGGCGATGATGGCGACCGGCATGCCCCAGATGCGGGCAAAGCCGCAGACCAGCGTCGTGCCGTAGAGCGGCTTGAACTCATGCAGTTCCGAACCGTCGATGATACGGCCGATGACTTCGCGCACATCATAGGGCGAACGAACGTCCTCGGGGATGATGCCACCAAGATCTTGCGGATCGAGTTTCGGCGGGCGCGGGGCCTGAATGTCGATATCGACCGATTTTACGCTGTTGAGGCTGGCGACGATATCGCGGACGAGAAGCAGCGCATGCTCGTCGTTTTCGGCGACGTGATCGACGACACCGGAGCGGCGGCCATGGGTCTCGGCGCCGCCGAGTTCTTCGGCCGAAATGATCTCGCCGGTTGCAGCCTTCACCAATGGCGGGCCGGCAAGGAAGATCGTGCCCTGATTGCGCACGATGATCGTCTCGTCGGACATTGCAGGCACATAGGCGCCGCCGGCCGTGCAGCTTCCCATGACGCAGGCGATCTGCGGAATGCCTTCAGCCGACATCTGCGCCTGATTGTAGAAGATCGCTCCGAAATGATCGCGGTCGGGGAAGACCTCGGCCTGATGTGGAAGATTGGCACCGCCGCTATCGACCAGATAGATGCAAGGCAGCCGGTTCTGCATGGCGATTTCCTGCGCCCGCAGGTGCTTTTTCACCGTGAGGGGAAAATAAGCGCCGCCTTTGACCGTGGCGTCATTGGCAACGATCATCACCTCGCGGCCGCAAACGCGGCCGATGCCGGTGATGATGCCGGCCCCCGGCGCCTCGTCGCCATACATGCCGTTTGCAGCCAGCGTGCCGATTTCCAGAAACGGGCTACCGGCATCGAGCAACAGCTGAATGCGGTCGCGCGGCAGGAGCTTTCCCTTGCCGGTGTGGCGCTCACGCGCCGCCTGCGAACCGCCCTCGCGGGTTTTCGCCGAACGCTCATAGAGCTCGTCAATCAGGCTTCCGTTCTTGCTTGCATTGGCCTTGAAGGTTTCGCTGTCGCGATCGATGGCAGAGGAAATCACCGTCATGATGCGATGAGCTCCCGGCCGATCAGGTAGCGGCGGATTTCGTTGGTGCCGGCGCCGATGTCGTAGAGCTTGGCATCACGCAGGAAACGCTCGACCGGCCATTCCCTGGTATATCCCGCGCCGCCAAGCGCCTGGATAGCCTCCAGAGACACTTTCACGGCATTCTCGCTGGCAAAGAGGATGGCGGCTGCCGCATCCGAGCGTGTCGTGCGGCCGGCGTCGCAGGCCCGCGCCACGGAATAGACATAAGCGCGCGACGAATTCAGGGCGACATACATGTCGGCGATCTTGCCTTGCATCAGCTGGAAGTCGCCGATCGCCTTGCCGAACTGTTTGCGCTCCCGCACATAGGGCAGCACCACGTCGAGACAGGCCTGCATGATGCCGAGGGGGCCGGCGGCAAGCACTGCGCGCTCATAGTCGAGGCCCGACATCAGGATTTTTACGCCCTGGCCTTCCCGGCCCATTAGCGCTTCTGCCGGCACCTCGCAGTCCTGAAATACCAGCTCGGCCGTGTCGCTGCCGCGCATGCCGAGCTTGGAGAGTTTCTTCGAAACGCTGAATCCGGGCATGCCCTTTTCGATGATGAAGGCCGAAATGCCTTTCGGTCCGGCCATTGGATCAGTCTTGGCATAGACGACGAGCACATCGGCATGCGGCGCATTGGTGATCCAGAATTTCGTGCCGTTGAGGACGTAACGATCTCCCTTGCGCTCGGCCTTGAGCCGCATGGAAACGACATCCGAACCGGAGCCGGCTTCGGACATGGCAAGCGAGCCCACGTGTTCGCCGGAAATCAGCTTCGGCAGATAGCGGTGCTTCTGCTCAGGCGTTGCCCAGCGGCGGATCTGGTTGATGCAGAGATTGGAATGGGCGCCGTAGCTCAAGCCGACGGAGGCCGACGCGCGCGAGATTTCCTCCATGGCGACGACATGTTCGAGATAGCCGAGACCTGTACCACCGAACTCCTCCTCCACGGTAATGCCGTGCAGGCCAAGCGCGCCCATTTGCGGCCAGAGCTGGCGTGGAAATGTGTTGCTTTCGTCGATCTCCGCGGCCAGCGGAGCTATGGTGTCGGCGGCAAATCGCGCCGTCGCCTCGCGGATCGCGTCCGCGGTTTCGCCGAGCGAAAAATCAAACATGGCACTCCTCCCGCTGAAATATGTAGCGCGGGTTGCGCCCGGATCAAAGCTCCCTTGATCGAAGCCTATTCCCAACCTGCCGATTTTGTCTCCTCGCGCCGAAAAGCCTCGGGGCTCTTGCCCATCCATTTCCGGAAGGCGCGGAAGAAGGCGCTGGGTTCGGAGTAGCCAAGCTGCACGGCGATCTCGCCGATGGTCTTCGACGTGTTCATCAGCATGTCGACGGCGAGATCACGGCGGATATCGTCCTTGATGCCGGCATAGCTCTGGCCCTCGTCGTGCAGGCGGTGCCGCAGCGTCGAGGACGGCATGCGCATGTCGGCGGCGAGTAGTTGGAAGCTCGTCCATGCGGCGGGCGAGGTCTGTGAGAGGCGGCGGCGCACAGCGGCAGCGATGCCGGCATCGTAACGGTAACGCACGAGAATATTGGCTGGAGCGCCCCGCAGGAATTGCTTCAAGGCCTGTTCGCTGCGCGAAATCGGCAGATCGAGCAGAGAGCTGTCGAAGCCGAGCCGACTGATCGGTTGCGAGAAGCGCACCGGCGCGCCAAAGAAGAGCCGGTAATCAGCGCCCTGGCTCGGCTCCGGGCAACGGAAATCGACGAGGCGGATCGGGATGCGACGTCCGACCAGCCAGCAGATAATGCCATGCAGGATGATCCAATAAGTGCGATAGGCAAAGGCCGAACGCGGCTCGCCGGCGTCCCGAAGTTCGATCTGCGCGAGCCCATCACTGATGACGAGCGTACCGCGCGGATCGTCCAGAACGACATCGAGGAAGCGCAAGGCCCGCCGCAAGGCGTGGCCGAGAGTCGGCGCATGCAGTACACAATGGCAGAGCAGCGTGAAGCTGCCGCTGCGCATCGGCCGGGCGCCGATGCCGAAGAATTCGTCGTCGAGTTCTGCGGCAATTGCCAGCCACAATGCGCCATAGGTCTCGGCCGACACCGGCTGATCGATTGCCGGCGGGAGCCCGAGCTTGGCCAGAAGAGGCGCCACCGGTTTGCCGAGCCGGCGCAGGCTGTCGAGAGCTTCCTCGACAAACCCCGATGCGATCATACGTCGCTCGATTTCGGCCATAGCCGCTCCATCATGACATATTGAAAATGGCAAGACTGGCCGAAATAATGGGGCAGTTGCGTCATCGCTTGCAATAGGCCGAAGGAATAGAATCCGGTTTCGGCGGGCTCTGGAGGAGATATCTGCCGGGCAGGGAGGAACGATCCGTGCAGATCAGCGGCGCAAGTTTCATCGTCACCGGCGGCGGCTCCGGCCTCGGAGCAGCAACAGCACGCATGCTTATCGAAGCCGGCGGACGCGTGACGATCGCCGATCTCAACGTGGATGCAGGCGAGGCCGTCGCGCGCGAGCTCGGGCAGGATGTACGCTTCGTCCGGGCTGACGTGACCGATGATCAAGATGGCGGTGCAGCAATCGCCGCTGCAATGGATGCCTTCGGCACGCTTCGCGGGCTCATCAATTGTGCCGGTGTGGCGCCCGCCGAAAAGGTGATCGGCCGTGATGGCCCGCATCGGCTGGAAAGTTTTGCCCGCACCATTACCATCAATCTCATCGGCACCTTCAATATGATCCGGCTTGCTGCCGCTGCCATCCAGAATACTGAGCCGGATGCGGAAGGTGAGCGCGGTGTGATCATCAATACGTCTTCGGCGGCTGCTTTCGACGGGCAGATCGGTCAGGCCGCCTATGCTGCCTCCAAGGGCGGTGTCGCGGCAATGACGTTGCCGATCGCTCGCGAGCTTGCGCGTCATGGCATTCGTACCGTGTCGATTGCGCCCGGCATTTTCGAAACACCCATGATGGCAGGCATGCCGGCGGAAGTGCGGGAAGCGCTTGGAAAGAGCGTGCCTTTCCCGCCACGCCTCGGGCATCCGGCGGAGTTTGCCGCGCTGGTGCGCCATATCCTGGAAAACAGCATGCTGAACGGCGAGGTCATCCGCCTCGACGGGGCATTGCGCATGGGCGCGCGCTGAGCGTCTGGCCCGAAGGAGGACAAATGGCCCTGCAAGATCCCATCGTCATCGTCGGCGCCGCCCGCACGCCAATCGGCAGCTTTCAGGGCGAACTCAAGGATGCTGCAGCGCCAGAACTTGGCGCGGCAGCGATCCGCGCGGCCCTTGAGCGCAGCGGCGTTGCTGCCGATGCAGTCGAGGAAGTGGTCTTCGGTTGTGTATTGCCGGCCGGTCAGGGACAGGCGCCGGCCCGCCAAGCTGCGATCCATGCCGGACTGCCTTTTGCGACCGGCGCCAGCACCGTCAACAAGATGTGTGGTTCCGGCATGAAGGCGGTCATGATGGCTCATGATCTGATTGCTGCCGGCAGCGCTTCACTGGCGATCGCAGGCGGCATGGAAAGCATGACCAATGCGCCCTATCTCCTTGATCGTGCCCGTGCGGGTTACAGGCTCGGCCATGGGCGGGTCGTGGATCATATGTTCCTCGACGGGCTGGAGGATGCTTATGACAAGGGGCGCTTGATGGGCAGCTTCGCGGAGGATTGCGCCGAAGCCTATCAGTTTACGCGCGAGGCGCAGGACGCCTATGCGGTGACCTCGCTGACGCGGGCGCAGAAGGCGATTGCCGAAGGCTATTTTGACAGAGAAATCGTGCCCGTGACGGTGAAATCCGGCAAGGGCGAGCCGGTGGCAAGCCGTGACGAACAGCCGGGCAAGGCGAGGCCTGACAAGATCCCGACCCTGAAGCCGGCTTTCCGCGACGGCGGTACGGTCACGGCCGCCAATTCCAGTTCGATCTCTGATGGAGCAGCCGCGCTCGTGCTGATGCGTCGTTCGGAGGCGGACCGTCGCGGGCGGAAGCCGCTCGCCACCATTCTCGGTCATGCCACGCATTCGCAGGAACCTAGTCTCTTCGCCACCGCGCCGATCGGCGCCCTGCAGAAACTCTCTGACCGCACCGGCCTGCCGCTTTCCGAGGTTGATCTCTTTGAGATCAACGAGGCATTCGCCGTCGTTGCCATGGCGGCGATGCGCGACCTCGACCTGCCGCATGACAAGGTCAATGTGCATGGCGGCGCCTGTGCGCTCGGCCATCCGATCGGGGCTTCCGGCGCCCGTATTCTGGTGACGTTATTGGCGGCGCTGGAGCGTTATGACGTGAAGCGGGGTATGGCAGCACTTTGTATCGGCGGTGGCGAGGCGACCGCTGTTGCAATCGAGCGGCATTAGGGAAAGGGGAGGGCAGATGATCCTTTCCGAACTTCAGCAGCAAATCTGCGATCTGGCTCGTGATTTCGCTCGGGAGCGCCTGGCGCCCGGAGCGGCAAAACGCGACCGGGAATCTCTCTTCCCCCGTGAAGAACTGAAGGAAATGGGTGAACTCGGGCTTCTCGGCATGCTGGTGCCCGAGGCCTATGGCGGATCGGATACTGGTGTCATTGCCTATGCCGCGGCCCTCGAGGAGATAGCAGCCGGCGACGGTCCCTGCTCCACCATCATGAGCGTGCACAGTTCGGTCGGCTGCGTGCCCATCCTGAAATTTGGCAATGAGGAGCAGCGCCAACGTTTCCTGCCGAAGCTTGCCAGCGGCGAATGGATCGGCGGTTTTGCGCTGACCGAGCCACAGGCGGGCTCCGATGCCTCGAACCTCAGGGCGCGGGCGCGGCGCGACGGCGATCACTACGTGCTCGACGGCGCCAAGCAGTTCATCACCTCGGGCAAGAACGGACATGTTATCATCGTTTTTGCCGTTACTGATCCCGATGCCGGCAAGAAGGGCATCACCGCCTTCATCGTGCCGACCGATACGCCAGGTTACGAGGTGATACGGGTCGAGGAGAAGCTTGGCCTGCATTCCTCCGACACCTGCCAGATCGCCTTCAATGGCATGCGTATTCCAGCCGAGCTTCGGCTCGGCGAGGAGGGGGAAGGCTACCGGATCGCACTTGCCAATCTTGAGGGCGGGCGGATCGGTATTGCTGCGCAGGCCGTCGGCATGGCGAAGGCGGCCTTCGAGGCGGCACGCGATTATGCCCGCGAGCGCAGCGCCTTTGGCAAACCGATTGCCGAACATCAAGCGGTTGCCTTTCGGCTTGCCGATATGGCAACGCGCATCGAGGCGGCCCGGCAACTCGTTTTCCATGCTGCCTGGCTCCGGGAGGCCGGATTGCCATGTCTGTCGGAGGCTTCGATGGCCAAGCTCTTTGCCTCCGAAATGGCCGAACGTGTCTGCTCCGATGCGATCCAGATCCATGGTGGTTATGGCTACATGGCCGACTATCCGGTGGAGCGCATCTATCGCGACGTACGTATCTGCCAGATCTACGAGGGAACAAGCGACGTGCAGCGCATGGTGATTGCCCGCAACTTATAAGAACGAGGCCTGCTTCTGGAGGAGAGAGGCGGAGCCGATAAAGGGAGGAAAGAGACTACATGGTGGAATCTGCTCGTTTGAGCCTGCATGTCCCCGAACCTGCCGTCCGTCCGGGCGGCCAACCCGATTTTTCCAACGTCAAGATTGCAAAGGCCGGGGCCGTGCCCCGACCGGAGGTCGATGTTGCATCCGAGGATATCCGCGACCTCGCCTTTTCGATCATCCGTGTGCTCAATCGCGATGGGGAGGCCGTTGGCCCCTGGGCAGGGTTGCTGAGCGACGAGGAGTTGCTGACTGGGCTTCGCAACATGATGAAGCTTCGCGCCTTCGATGCCCGCATGCTGATGGCGCAGCGGCAGGGCAAGACCTCCTTCTACATGCAGCATCTCGGCGAGGAGGCCGTCAGCTGCGGCTTCCGCAAGGCGCTGCGGAAGGGCGACATGAACTTCCCGACCTACCGGCAGGCTGGCCTGCTCATTGCCGACGACTATCCGATGGTCGAGATGATGAACCAGATCTATTCGAACGAGAGCGATCCGCTGCACGGCCGGCAATTGCCCATCATGTACTCGTCCAAGGAACACGGCTTCTTTACGATCTCGGGCAATCTCGCCACGCAATATGTGCAGGCGGTTGGCTGGGCCATGGCTTCGGCGATCAAGAACGACAGCCGCATAGCGGCCGGCTGGATCGGCGACGGCTCGACGGCGGAATCGGACTTCCATTCGGCGCTGGTCTTTGCCTCCACCTACAAGGCACCGGTCATCCTCAACATCGTCAACAATCAGTGGGCGATCTCCACCTTCCAGGGCATTGCCCGCGGCGGCTCCGGCACCTTTGCCGCCCGGGGCCTCGGTTTCGGCATTCCGGCGCTGCGCGTCGATGGCAACGACTATCTCGCTGTTCACGCTGTCGCCCGCTGGGCGGCGGAGCGGGCACGCCGCAATCTCGGCCCGACGCTGATCGAATATGTCACCTATCGCGTCGGAGCCCACTCGACATCGGATGATCCAAGCGCCTACCGGCCGAAGACGGAATCCGAAGCCTGGCCGCTCGGCGATCCTGTCCTGCGGCTGAAGAAGCACCTGATCGTCAGGGGTGTCTGGTCGGATGCGCGCCATACCCAGGCCGAAGCGGAGATCATGGACGAGGTGGTCGAGGCGCAACGCCAAGCCGAGGCGCACGGTACGCTGCATGATGGCGGCAAACCTTCGGTGCGCGATATATTCGAGGGCGTCTATGCCGAGATGCCGCCGCACATTCGTCGTCAGCGGCAGAAGGCGGGGTACTGATATGGCCCGGATGACGATGATTGAGGCCGTGCGCAGCGCCATGGACGTCTCGATGGCGCGCGACGACAATGTCGTGGTCTTCGGTGAGGATGTCGGCTATTTCGGCGGCGTCTTCCGCTGCACGCAGGGCCTGCAGGCAAAATACGGCAAGACGCGCTGTTTCGACACGCCGATCAGCGAATCCGGTATCGTCGGCACGGCAATCGGCATGGCTGCCTATGGGCTGAAGCCCTGCGTCGAGATCCAGTTCGCCGACTACATGTATCCGGCTTACGATCAACTGACGCAGGAGGCGGCGCGTATCCGCTATCGTTCCAACGGCGATTTCACTTGCCCGATCGTCGTGCGCATGCCGACCGGCGGCGGCATCTTCGGCGGCCAGACGCACAGCCAGAGCCCGGAAGCGCTTTTCACCCATGTCTGCGGCCTGAAAGTGGTCGTGCCCTCCAATCCTCACGACGCCAAGGGCCTGCTGATATCAGCCATCGAGGATCCCGATCCCGTCATGTTCCTGGAGCCGAAGCGCCTCTATAACGGACCCTTCGACGGTCACCACGAAAGACCGGTGACACCATGGTCGAAGCATGATCTCGGCGAAGTGCCGGAGGGGCACTATACGATCCCGATCGGCAAGGCCGAGGTGCGGCGCGCGGGCTCGGCCGTGACTGTCGTCGCCTACGGCACAATGGTGCATGTGGCGCTTGCCGCTGCCGAGGATGCCGGCATCGACGCCGAGGTGATCGATCTCAGAAGCCTCCTGCCGCTTGATCTCGATACGATCGTCAAATCCGTCGCCAAGACCGGGCGCTGCGTCGTCATCCACGAAGCCACGCTGACCTCTGGTTTCGGGGCCGAGGTCGTGTCGCTGGTGCAGGAACATTGCTTCTATCAGCTCGAAGCCCCGGTCGTGCGCGTCGCCGGCTGGGACACGCCCTATCCGCATGCGCAGGAGTGGGATTATTTCCCTGGACCCGGCCGCGTCGGGCGGGCACTCGCCGAAGTCATGGAGGCCTGAGCCATGGGCGAATTCACCATCAAGATGCCCGATGTCGGCGAAGGCGTCGCCGAGGCCGAGCTCGTGGAATGGCATGTGAAGACAGGCGATCCGGTGCGTGAGGACATGGTGATCGCCGCGGTCATGACAGACAAGGCCACCGTCGAGATCCCATCGCCTGTCAGCGGCACGGTGACCTGGCTTGCCGGAGAGATCGGTGACCGCATCGCCGTCAAGGCGCCGCTCGTGCGCATCGAGACATCGGAGGAGATCGGCGCAACGAAGCTTGAAGCACCCTCGCAGCCGCTGCTTGCCGAGCCGGTGAAAGTGGAGGCGCTGAAACCCGCTCCGAAGCCGCCCGCACCCGCAACCCCATCCCCATCCTCACCTGCAGAAAAGCCGCTTGCCGCGCCATCCGTACGGCTCTTTGCGCGCGAGAGCGGCGTGGACCTGAGGCAAGTGCAAGGCACCGGGCCGGCCGGCCGTATCCTGCGCGAGGATGTCGAGCAGTTCCTGAACCAGGGTGCAGCGCCCGTTTCGGTGCGAGCCGGTTTGGCGAAGAAGACGGCGACCGAGGAGATCAAGCTGACCGGCCTTCGCCGCCGTATCGCAGAGAAGATGGCGCTCTCGACGTCGCGCATTCCCCACATCACCTATGTGGAGGAGGTGGATATGAGCGCGCTGGAGGAACTGCGCGCAACCATGAATACCGATCGCAAGGCCGATCATCCCAAGTTGACGGTGTTGCCCTTCCTGATGCGGGCTTTGGTCAAAGCGATCTCCGAGCAGCCCGATGTCAACGCCACCTTTGACGACGATGCCGGCATCATCACGCGCTATAGCGCGGTGCATATCGGCATCGCAACGCAGACCCCGGCGGGTCTGACCGTGCCTGTCGTGCGTCACGCCGAGGCGCGCGGCATCTTCGACTGCGCTATCGAAATGAACCGGTTGGCGGGCGCGGCTCGATCAGGCACGGCGACGCGCGACGAACTGTCGGGATCGACCATCACCATCAGCTCGCTCGGCGCGCTTGGCGGTATCGTCTCGACGCCGGTCATCAATCATCCGGAAGTGGCGATCATCGGCGTCAACAAGATTGCCACACGGCCGGTCTGGGACGGCACACAATTCGTGCCCCGCAAGATGATGAACCTCTCCTCCAGCTTCGATCACCGCATCATCGACGGCTGGGATGCGGCGAACTTCGTGCAGCGTATTCGCACGCTGCTCGAAACGCCGGCGCTCATTTTCATCGAAGGCTGAGCCATGAAAGAGATTGTCTGCAAGCTCCTCGTCATCGGTGCTGGCCCCGGTGGTTATGTCTGCGCCATCCGTGCCGGCCAGCTCGGTATCGATACCGTCATCGTCGAGGCCGGCAAGCCCGGTGGCACCTGCCTGACGGTCGGCTGTATTCCCTCCAAGGCACTTATTCATGCGGCAGAGGAATTCGATGCTGCGCAAAGCATGCTGGCGGGCAAGAACCCGATGGGTATCCACGTTGAAGACGCCTCCATTGACCTCGCCCGGACAGTCGCCTGGAAGGATGGCATTGTCGGCCGGCTGACCAGCGGTGTCTCCGGCCTCTTGCAGAGGGCACGGGTCAAGATCGTGCACGGTCGCGCGCACTTCCGGGACGGCAAGACCGTAGAGGTGGAGACGGAGACCGGCCAGCAGATCATCCGCGCCGAGACCGTGGTGATTGCGACAGGCTCCGATCCGGTGGAGCTCCCGAACCTGCCTTTTGGCGGCCGCGTCATCTCCTCGGCCGAGGCTCTGTCGTTGGGAGAGGTGCCGAAGAATCTCGTCGTCGTTGGCGGCGGCTATATCGGACTGGAGCTCGGGACAGCCTTTGCGAAGATGGGATCTCAGGTAACGGTGGTCGAGGCCACGCAGCAGGTGCTGCCACTTTATGACACGGACTTGGTGCGGCCTGTCATGCGCAAATTGACCGAGCGGGGAATTCGCGTGCTGACCGGTGCCAAGGCAATCGGCCTGTCCGATACCGGCGAAGGACTTGTCATAGAAATGCCCGACGGTCGGCAGCAGGCAGTTGCCGCGGACCGCATTCTCGTGACGGTCGGCCGCCGTCCGAGAACGGCGGGTTCGGGCCTTGAAGAGCTCGACCTCGATCGCGCCGGCCCTTATCTCAGGATCGATGATCGTTGCCGCACCTCCATGCGCGGCATCTATGCCATCGGCGATGTCACCGGCGAGCCGATGCTGGCGCATCGGGCCATGGCCCAAGGGGAGATGGTCGCGGAAATCGTTGCGGGCAGGAAACGCGCCTGGGACAAGCGCTGCATCCCGGCGATTTGTTTCACAGATCCGGAGATCGTCAGCGCCGGCCTGTCACCGGCGGAGGCGCGCGCTCAAGGCTATGATATCAGGACTGGCCAGTTTCCCTTCAGCGCCAATGGGCGGGCGATGACGATGCTTTCGGAAGAGGGGTTCGTGCGGGTGGTGGCAAGGGCAGATACCAATCTCGTGCTCGGCCTGCAGGCGGTGGGCGCAGGTGTCTCGGAACTTTCGGCCGCCTTTGCGCTCGCCATTGAAATGGGCGCCCGGCTGGAAGATGTCGCCGGCACGATTCATGCTCATCCAACCCGCAGCGAGGCGGTCATGGAAGCCGCACTCAAAGCCTTGGGGAACGCGCTGCATATGTGAGCTTACGTGCAAGCTATCCTACTGCGCCTTTGGCTCCGCGCCGGTCGAGCGCCTTTCTACGAGCTCCCCCGACAAGCGGATGATCGTCGCTGCCCGCAGCAGCGCCGACGTATCTCCCTCGATCATTTCAACGACGACCCGGACAATTTCGTCGACCGGCTGGCGAAAGGTGGTGAGGTTGTAATGCGGCCAGCCGGCCATCGGAATGTCATCGAAACCCGCAACGAAGATGTCGTCGGGAACGCGGCAGCCAGCTTCTTCCCGCAGCGCATCGATGCCGCCGATTGCCAGGATGTCGTTGGCGAAGAAAATCGCGTCGGTGCTCTTCTTGGCCGCGATTTCGAGTGCGGCCCTGTGGCCGGCATAATAGCTGTATTCCTGTCCTTCGATCCGGGCGCTCAGCGTCATGCCAAGCTCCGCAATCCGCGTGACGAAACCGTTCTGCCGTTCACGGTTGGTGGTCGTGTGGCTGAGGCCGGCGACATAGGCGACCCTGCGAGCGCCCTGCAGATAGAAATGATCGGCCAGCGCCCGGGCACCCTCGACATTGTTGCAGGCAACACAGCTGAGGTTGGTATCTTCGATGACGCGGTTGATCAGGATGGCAGGACGGCCTTCCGTTGCCCAGCTCAATGTAGAACCCGAGAGGATCGTGGCAGAAATGACGATGACGGCGTCCACGTTATAGCGGCGCAGCGCCGAAAGCTGCTCCTCGAGGTTGGAGCCCTTGGTGATGTTGAAGAGAAGGCTCTGCAGGCCGATGCGCTGCAGCGACCGGGAGAGTTTCTCGATCAGGCCCGGATAGAAGGGGTTCTGCATATCGGAGACGACGATGCCGATGATGTTCGTCCGGCTCTTCGACAGCATGCTGGCGATTGCGTTCGGCTGATAGTCAACCTCAGCCGCATATTTCAGGATCCGCTCACGCAGATCCGCCGCGATGCTCGCGCCCGGGGTAAATGCGCGCGAGACGGCCGACTGGCTTACGCCGAGCATACGTGCCAATTCACGAGCCGTCATCGGCTTGCGGCTCAGCGCTTCACCGGACGGCTCCCCTTGCAAGGACGGTGATCCCTGTTTGCGCATGATCCATTTCCCCGGTTGCCAATCCCTATCTTCCTATCCTTGTTGCATTCGGATGCAACAATTTCAACCGCTTCCTGCGCATGGCTGCCGATTCTTCCTTTGATAGCTTTTCGCTTTCGAAAAGAGATGAATGCGTGCGTTGCAGTAGCAGAAAATCGCATGAAATAAGGAGATATCCGGCTTTCTTATATTGGATATCCAGAAACCGGTATTTTTGCAAATTTTGACATAAAACCTGTTCCGATTCCAATTCAATCGCTGTGTTGCATACGGATGCAAATTGGAAGATGCTTCTCTCAACAACAACACCGGCGCTGAAAACGTCTGTTCTCCGAGGGAATGCCAGTGGGTACGATCATCAAGTCCGTCGAAGCTTTTCAGGTGAAGTGGGAGCCCAACGAGCCGCCGGGCCGCCGCACGGCTTTCGTGCGGGTGACGACTGAAGACGGCATCGTCGGGCACGGCGAGGCCTCGCCGATGATGGGGGGCGAACACTCGCTCGGCGTCGTCAGGGATTTTGCGGCCTCGCTCGTCGGTGCCGATGCGCTCGACCAGGCGGTCCTCTACGACCGTTTGCTGCATAAATATGTGAAGCTTGGCCCGGAAGGCGCCGTCACCGGTGCGCTTGCCGCTCTCGATATCGCCCTCTGGGACATCAAGGGCAAGCACTTCAATCAGCCCGTCTACAAGCTGCTTGGCGGTGCCTGGCGCACGGAACTGCCTTTCTATGCCTCGATTGGCAACAATGCCGGCCGCACCGTCGATGAAACGGTTCGCGTGGTCGAGCAGCGCTGGAGGGCCGAAAAGCCCGCGGCGATCAAGATCCGCTGGGATGGTGACCGCACGCGCCAGGACTACGACATTCCGGGCGACATCGCCAAGGCCAAGGCCGTGCGTAAGCTGGTGGGCGACGACTTCCCGCTCGCCTTCGACGCCAATAACCAATATTCCGTCGGCGGCGCTATCCGCGTTGGGCGTGCGCTCGAAGAGCTCGGCTATATCTGGTTCGAAGAACCGGTCCAGCACTATAACGTCCGTGCCATGGGGGAGGTCGCCCAGCGCCTCGACATCACGGTTTCGGCTGCCGAGCAGTCCTATACGACGCAGGCCGTCGTCGACATGATCAATGCGGGCGTGCGCATGGTGCAGCCTGACATCGTCAAGATGGGCGGCATCACCGGCCTCATGCAGTGCGCTGCGATCTGCTTTGCCCATGGTGTCGAACTGGTTCCGCACCAGACGCAGCCGACCATTGCTCATGTGGCAAACCTGCATGTGCTTGCGACGCTGATGCACAACACCAAGCCCGCCGAATTTTCCGATCCGTCGACGCGCATGCATGTCGGCTTCGCCAATCCGCCGATTCCGGAAGACGGCAAGTTCAAGGTGCCGTCCGGCCCGGGTCTTGGCCTGACCGTCAACGATGCCGAGCTCGACAAGCGGCGAAGCTGAATATTCTGACACATGGGAGGAAATGACATGAACTTGAGAAGACGCCAATTTCTGGAATTGAGCGCAGCCACAGCTGCAATGAGCATGCTTGGCCCCGCTCTCGCCCGTGCGGCGAGCGATCCCGATACGATCCGCATCGGCATTGCCGCTAACGGCCCGCGCACCAGCGATCCGAACTACACGACGCAGGGCGGCGACAACTGGGCGACCGAGCAGATGTACGAACAGCTCGTTCGCCCGGATGACGGCACGTTCGCGACGACGCCGGACCAGTATCGGCCCACGCTTGCAATCGAATGGTCTGCCTCGTCGGATGCCAAGACCTGGACCTTCAAACTCCGTCAGGGCGTGCAGTTCCACAAGGGTTTTGGTGAAATGACGTCCGAAGACGTCGTCTTCTCCTTCAAGCGCGCCATGGCCGACGGCACGAACAAGCCGATCCTGTCGAATATCGCCGATGTCGTCGCTACCGGTCCCTATGAGGTCGTCATCACGCTGAAGAATTCCGACGTGAACCTGCTGGGTACGTCGATCTTCCTCAACAACACCGCGGTCGTGTCCAAGAAAGCTGTCGATCAGATGGGTGCGGAGAAGTTCAAGACCGATGCGGTCGGCACCGGTCCCTACGAACTCACCCGCTTTGACAGCAAGTGGGGCACGGCACTGAAGCGCCATGAAGGTTATTGGGGCGAAAAGGCGAAGGTCGCCAAGGTCGAATCCGTCTACATCGCCGACACGACGGCGCGCACGCTGGCGCTGCTGGCAGGTGATGTCGATATGATCGAAGCCGTCCGCGCGCCGGGCTGGGTCGACTCCATGTTGCAGCGCGACTCGACCCTGCAGTTCGACATGACGTCGCCGGGTTCGTTCAACACGCTGCATATCAACCTCAAACGCAAGCCCTTCGACAATATCAAGGTGCGTCAGGCGATCATGTATGCTGTCGATCGCCATGCGGTTGCCGAGGCCATGAAGCCGATGGGGGGCTTTACCGCCGACCTGCAACCCGAGTCTTTCCCGGGTGGCTTCAAGACCGAAGATTTGCCGCCCGATCTTCAGTACAATTACGATCCGGAGAAGGCAAAGGCTCTGCTCGCCGAAGCCGGTTTCCCTGATGGCTTCGACTTCGACAGCAATGTCAGCCAGCGCGAGGACTATGCATCGATCATGTTGATCGTACAGGAGCAACTGCGTGCTGTCGGCATGCGCATGAACCTGCACATCGGCGATCACACCGCCTATCACGCTGACAATCAGCACGACAAGAATACGCTCGCCCTGCATTCGTCCAGCTACCCGCCGATCCCGACCCAGCTTTACGTTCAGCAGCTTTCGACGAAAGCGGAAGTCAAGCCGGACGGAACGGGCGGCATTAATTACAGCCACTACGGCGTAGCCATGCCCGGTATCGACGACCTGCTTGCCAAGGCGCTGCAGGCGACCGATTACAAGGCCTATGTCGACTATTGCAGGCAGATCGAACTTCAGGTCCTGCGTGATCTGCCGCTGATTGGCATGTCGACGCTCTCCTTCACAGTCGCCCGCAACGCACGCCTTGACCTCGGCTACAAGGTACAGAGCGGCTATGCGCGCTGGCGCTTCCATCACGCCACCAAGAAGGCCTGATCACAGGTCGTGATGAATACGAGTGAATGACCATGGCTAGATATTTTCTCCTCCGGCTGGCGGATGCCATTCCGACAATCTGGCTGGTGCTAACGCTCGTGTTCACCGCGATGCGTATCCTGCCTGGCGATCCGGCGATCGCCGCTCTGGGAGACATGGCTCTCCCGGAGCAGCTGGCAGCCTTCCGTCATAAGATGGGGCTCGATGTGCCGCTCTGGCAGCAATACATCAACTTCCTCATCGGCGTGCTCAGCCTCGATTTCGGCCAGTCCTATATGAACGACGAGCCGGTGCTGAACCTGATCGCCGCCAATCTTCCCTACACGATCGAACTCACCGTTGCGGCGATGATCATCGGCGTCGGTGCGGGTGTGCCCTTCGGCGTGCTGGCCGCAACCCACCGCGACCGGCTGCCGGATTCCGGCATGCGTGTTTTCTCGCTGCTCGGTTATGCCATTCCGGATTTCTATCTCGGCGCACTGCTGCTGATCGGCTTTGCGCTGAACCTCGGCTGGTTCCCGATTAATGGTGGTGGCGATGGTTTCATGGACCGCATGTACCATATCGTCCTTCCGGCGCTGACGCTCGCACTGGTAAAGGCCGCTTTCATCGGCCGGCTGACGCGAACCGCACTTCTGGAAACGCTCGGCAAGGATTATGTCCGCACCGCTCGCGCCAAGGGTGCCCGCGAACCACGCGTCATCTACCGGCACGGTCTGCGTAATGCGTTGCTGCCGCTCTCGACCGGTATGGGCTTGAGCCTGCTTGCCACGCTCTCCGGCTCGGTCGCCGTCGAGCTGGTCTTCAACAGGCCTGGTCTCGGACGCCTCCTCATACAGGCGATCAACGAGCGTGATTACGGCATCATTCAGGGCGGCGTTGTTGTCTTCGCGCTTCTCGTCCTTTTGATCAATCTGGTGATGGATCTTCTCTATATCGTCATCGATCCTCGCATCCGGGTGAAATCATGAGCACCATCACTCAAACGTCAGGGTCACCTTTGCAGGCCTCTGAGCAGCCCATGATGGCTCCCGCGCCCGGCCTGCTGTCGCTTCTGTCCAGAACCCTGCTGCGACGACCATCGGCTATCTTCGCGCTGACAATCGCGCTCATCTTCCTTCTGGTCGCGCTTTTCGCCCCGTGGCTCGCGCCCTATGATCCGTTGGCGCAGAGCATCCTCTCGATCAACAAGGCTCCATCGGCCGCGCACTGGTTGGGTACGGACCAGTTCGGGCGCGATGTCCTCTCGCGCATGATCCACGGTTCGCGCAATTCGCTGCTCTTCGGCCTGATCTCGCCTGCGCTGGCCGCGCTGTTTGGCACCGCGCTCGGCGTAACCGCCGGCTATTTCGGCGGGCTGGTCGATCGCATCATCAGCCGCCTCATCGATCTGTTGCTTGCCTTCCCGGAACTGCTGCTGGCAATCATGATTGCGGCCGTGCTCGGCGGCGCCTTCTGGAACATCATCGCCGTCATCACCGTCGCCTTCATTCCCGGTTTTGCCCGTGTGGCGCGCGCCTCGACGCTTTCTGTGAAACAGGAACCCTATGTAGAAGCCGCAATTGCCGTTGGCGTGCGCACGCCCGTCATCATCTTTCGGCACATCATTCCGAACATTGCGGCACCAATCGTCGTGCTGATGACGCTCTGGGTCGCCTCGGCCATTCGTCTTGAGGCGTCGCTGAGCTTCCTCGGTATCGGCACCCGTGCCCCCAATCCGAGCTGGGGCAATATCATCCGTGACGGCCTCAATAATCTCTTCGGTTCGCCCTGGCCGATCATTGCTGCCGGTTTTGCCATCACCTGCGTGGTGTTGTCCTTCAACCTGATCGGCGATGCGGTGCGTGACATGCTGGATCCGGAGACGAGCCAATGACGTCGAAATCACAGAGCCCGCTGCTCAAGGTCGAGAACCTCGCCGTCGAGTTCGGCCATAAGGATGCGCCGATTCGCGTTGTGAACGGCGTTTCTTTCGAAATCGAGGCTGGCGGTTCGGTCGGCATTGTCGGCGAATCCGGTTCGGGCAAGTCGATCACGTCACTCGCAATCATGGGGCTGATCCCAAACCCTCCCGGCCGTATCGCTCAGGGTCGCATCGAGCTGGAAGGCGTCAACCTCCTCGATCTGCCGAAAACGAAATTGCCCGAGATTCGCGGCCGAGACATCGCGATGATCTTTCAGGAGCCGATGAGCTCGCTGAACCCGGTGATGACGATCGGCGACCAGATCGGCGAAGCGATCAAGCTGCATGAGAAGATGAGCCGCGGAGAGCGCCGCGCCCGCATCATCGAACTTCTGAAGCTCGTCGGCATCCCCAATCCGGAAGGGCGTCTCGATGCCTATCCGCACCAGTTTTCCGGCGGCATGCGCCAGCGCGTGATGATCGCCATGGCGGTCGCCTGCAATCCGAAGCTCTTGATTGCCGACGAACCGACGACGGCACTCGACGTCACCATCCAGGCCCAGGTCCTCGACCTGATGGCGAGGGTGAGAAAAACGCTGAACACCGCCGTGCTGCTGATCTCGCATGATCTTGGCGTCATCGCCGAGGTCTGCGACCGGGTGATCGTCATGTATGCCGGCCGTGTCGTCGAGGATGCGGATGTCCGCTCGATCTTCAGCACTCCCAGCCATCCCTATACCCGCGGTTTGCTGCAATCCATTCCGCGTCTCGATGACGATCGGAAGCGCCTCTACCAGATCCCCGGTTCCGTGCCGCTCGCCGGCACGATCAAGCAGGGCTGTCCCTTCTATACCCGCTGCAGCGACCGGATCGACAAATGCGCGGCCGAGATGCCGCCCATCTTCACCGTTTCAGAACGCCACAAGGCGGCTTGCTGGGTCACCGCCGGAGCAACAGCATGACAGAGATGAGCAGCGTCGACGACCTGTTGACCGTCCGCAATCTTGGCAAGACCTTTCCTGATGCGAGCGGGCTTTCCTTTGGTTCTTCTTCGGGCGGTGTGCGCGCCGTGGACGGCGCGTCTTTTTCCGTCAAGCCGGGAGAAACGCTGGCGCTCGTCGGTGAATCCGGTTGCGGCAAGTCTACGCTCGGCCGTCTTCTGTTGCGGCTGATCCAGCCGACCGATGGCGAGGTGCTCTTCGAGGGCCGCGATATCACCGCCCTCAATGCTGCCGAAATGCGCATGATGCGCGCCAAGATGCAGATGGTCTTCCAGGACCCCTATGGATCGCTCAGCCCGCGCCGTTCGATTGCGCAGATCATTTCCGAACCGCTCGAAGTCTTTGGGCTGGCGAGATCTTCGAGAGAACGGCGCGAGCGCGTGGCGGAACTGCTGGTGCAGGTCGGTCTGTCGCCGAGTTTCATGGACCGTTATCCGCGTCAGTTTTCCGGCGGCCAGCGCCAGCGCATCGGCATTGCCCGCGCCATCTCGGTCAACCCCCAGTTCATCGTCGCCGACGAGCCAGTCTCTGCGCTCGATGTCTCCGTGCAGGCGCAGATCGTCAACCTCTTGCAGGATCTGCAGGCCGAGCGAAAATTCTCCTACCTCTTCATTGCCCACGATCTCGCGGTCGTGCGGCATATCGCAGACCGTGTGGCGGTGATGTATCTCGGCAGGATCGTCGAGATCGGACCGAAGAAATCGGTCTATGCCCTGCCGCAGCATCCCTATACACAGGCGCTGCTGTCGGCTGCTCCCGAGCCCGATCCGGATCGCAAGGCGAACCGCATCGTACTGCAGGGCGACGTGCCGAGCCCGTCCCGCGTCCCGCCGGGCTGCAGCTTCCACACCCGCTGTCCGATTGCAAAGGACATCTGCAAGGTCGATCGGCCGTTGCTTCGCGAAGTCTCGCCCAACCAGTTCTCGGCCTGTCATTTCGCCACACCCAATCCGCTGACGCAGGCAGGGTAAAACGATCGGCCTTCAGTGCACCAGGCCCGCCGGTGATTCTTCGTTCGTTCCCTCGACCGGCAAGTCCATGCCGCAGCGTATCGGCATAAATGACTCGAGCCTGAAGGTCATGGACCGGTATCGTCCGCTTTCACTCTGTACGGGATTCCGGCTTGTCCATCCTCAGTGCGTCCAGCGGAATGTCGCTGCTTTCGGCCTGCGCCATCGCTTTGACGAGCGAGATGATCGTTTCGCGGATACGACGGTCCTCGATCTTTACGAAGGCCTTGTTGAGGACGAGGCCTTCCTTCGACCGCAGAAATTCTGCGACCGGATCGATGGAGGCGGAAAGGTCGAGGCCGGCAAAGATCGGCGCTTCCGAATCATCCTGTTCGAAAAAGAAGGCCGGTGAGGTGCGCAGCGCTTCGGCGATTTTCTGCAGGCGGCTTGCGCCGATGCGGTTGATGCCCTTTTCGTATTTCTGCACCTGCTGAAACGTAACGCCGATCTGTTCGGCAAGCCGCTCCTGGCTCATGCCGAGAAGCTGCCTGCGCCTGCGCATGCGCATGCCGACATAGGTATCAATCGCGTTCGGTGTCTTGACGTTCATGGCCTACCTTCTGTCTCTTTCGCATTTCAGTCCATTGCCTTGTAGACGGCATCGCGCCGCTTTTCTACGTGTTTTTGATATCATATTAGACATCCAAGAATTGCAATATCACACATCTAAGAATTGCGCGGGACTGTGGCATATGGCCCGGAACCATCACTAATACGGGATCGGTGCGTGGGTGACCGAATTGCAGGATCCTGAACAAAAATCTTAAAACTGCGTACCGATCTGCGTGAAACTGGGCTGTAATTGTTGCTCTTCATACGATAAATGCACTTTCAGCGACCGCCGCCGACAATTCACTTCCCAAGCCCCGATCGCCCTAATAACAGCCCGCAAGAAAATCGACGACGGCCCGGCATGTTTCCGGCCGCGCAGGAGGAAGACCCATGGCGTCTGTTGCCGAGAGCGCCCCCCGCTTTGAAAAGACAGCAATGTCCATCCTGGTGGCAGTCAGCTTCTGCCACATGCTCAACGACATCATGCAGTCGCTGCTTGCCTCGCTCTATCCGCTCTTCAAGGCCAATTACAACCTCGATTTCGTGCAGATCGGCCTTCTGACCATGACCTTCCAGGTCACGGCTTCGCTGCTCCAGCCGCTCGTCGGCATCGTCACGGACCGTTGGCCGATGCCTTATTCGCTGCCAGTCGGCATGGCGAGCACCTTCTGCGGACTGATCCTGCTCGGCAATGCCGGCAGTTTCGAGCTGCTGCTCGTTGCCGCAAGCCTCATCGGCTTCGGTTCGGCCGTCTTCCATCCGGAATCTTCGCGTGTCGCGCGTCTTGCTTCCGGCGGCCGCCACGGTTTTGCCCAGTCCTTCTTCCAGGTGGGCGGCAATGCCGGCCAGGCAATCGGTCCGCTGCTGGCCGCCTTCATCGTGCTGCCGAACGGTCAGCACAGCGTGTCCTGGCTTTCCGCCATCGCCATGGTCGGCATCGTGGTCCTGAGCTGGGTCGGCAACTGGTATATGAGCCACCGCCGCCAGAACGCCAGCAAGGCGGCCCCGAGCCGCACGCTGCCTCTGCCTCAGAGCAAGGTCGTCTGGGCACTGCTCATTCTCGTGCTGCTGACTGCCACGAAGAACGTCTATATGGCAAGCGTCTCGAGCTACTTCACCTTCTACGTCATCGACCGTTTCCAGCTCGATGTGCAGCAGGCACAGCTCATGCTCTTCCTGTTCTTGGGGTCTGTTGCCACCGGCACTTTCCTCGGCGGCCCGATCGGCGATCGTTTCGGCGCCCGCTTCGTCATCTGGTTCTCGATCCTCGGCGTCATCCCCTTCGCGCTGCTGCTGCCCTATGCGAACCTTTTCTGGACGGGCGTGCTCAGCGTCGTCATCGGCCTGATCTTCGCCTCTGCCTTTTCGGCCATCGTCGTCTTCGCGCAAGAGCTGGTGCCGGGTCGCGTCGGCCTGATCGCCGGCGTTTTCTTCGGTTTCGCCTTCGGTGCGGGCGGCCTCGGTGCGGCCTTGCTCGGCGGTTTTGCCGACTCGCGCGGTATCGCCTTCGTCTATCGTATCTGCTCCTACCTGCCGCTGCTCGGCCTGTTTACCATCTTCCTGCCGCGCATCCCGAAGAACCGAGCGGTTTAAGTTTCGCGCTCAGAAAGAGGCACCGAGAAGCGTTTCGGTGCCTCTTTGGTATCCGGGCAAGCGCACGGCGTGGTGTTGCGTTCGAATGAACATATTTTCCCCGGCCTTTGGCGAAGACGGATCGTCATTTCTTTAATCTACTATTTTGATGGATAATATCCATCTTATGATGCAGCCCGTAACGGCGCGATAGTGGAAGGAAGTGACATGTCTGCACCCAAACTGGTCGGTCTTGCCGGCAGCTTCAATCGTCCCTCGAAGACCTTTGCGCTGGTCGAGAATATTGCCGGTCTCGCCGCCGAAAAATATGGCTTCGACAACACGATCTACGACCTGACGGATGTCGGTCCCTCGCTCGGCCAGGCGCTGCGCCGTGACGACCTCGACAATCGTGCCAGGGAAATCATCGCCGATATCGCCAATGCCGACGTCCTCGTCATTGGCGCGCCGACCTTCAAAGGCAGCTATCCGGGTCTCTTCAAGCATCTCATCGATCTCATCGATCCGCATGAACTGCGCGCCAAGCCGATCGTCATCACCGCCACCGGCGGCGGCGACCGCCATGCGCTGATGGTCGAGCATCAGCTTCGCCCGCTCTTCGGCTTCTTCATGGCCCATACCCTGCCGACGGCCGTCTATGCCTCTGAACGCGATTTCACCGACTATCGCGTTTCCTCCGAACAGCTTTCCAAGCGTATAAGGGAGGTCATCGGTGAGCTCACCGCCTTCTTTCCGGGCAGAAGTTCCACGCTGATCGCAGCGGAATGAATGCCATCCCGAGACTGATTTCAGCGGCGCCATTGGGTGCCGCTTTCGCTTGAGCGTTATTTTAGGCTGACATTAATCCACAAATTTGATAGAATTTTTATCCTGCCGGTATCGACAAGGCGGCAAGAGTTTTTCCGGCGATGAGAAGACATCGGACGTTCGTGCTTCGCTCGCAATGAGCGCATTTGCAATTATCCGCCTGCTCGGGGCTCGGCCTCATCAGTCAGACGGGATATAAAATGACCAAGAACAAGAATTTCAGCGCCATTTCGCTTTCGCGCCGCGCGGCCCTCGCTGTTGCCGCCTCTGTGGCAGCACTCATCGCCTTTGCTGCGCCGGCTCCTTCCTTTGCAGAAGACAAGTCGATCAAGGTCGGCATCATGAGCGGTGAGGATGAGGATGTCTGGCGTGTCGTCACCAGCGAAGCCGCCAAGAAGGGTCTCAAGATCGAGACGATCACCTTCAACGACTATACCCAGCCGAACGAAGCGCTGGAGCGCGGCGAAATCGACGCGAACGCTTTCCAGCACCAGCCTTATCTCGACAACCAGATCAAGCAGAACGGCTACCATATCGTCCGCGTTGGCTATACCGGTGTCTGGCCGATCGGCCTCTACAGCAAGAAGCACAAGTCCGTTGCCGAACTGCCCGAGGGTGCCGTGATCGGCGTGCCGAATGACCCGTCCAACGAAGGCCGTGCTTTGCGCGTTCTGCAAAACGAAGGACTGATCAAGCTGAAGGATGGCACGGGCATTCTTGCGACGATCGCCGATGTCGCTGAAAACCCGAAGAATATCGAGATCAAGGAGCTGGATGCCGGTATCGTCGGACGCTCGATCGATGATCTTGACGCCGGCGTCGTCAACACCGACTGGGCGCTGAAGAGCGGTCTTTCGCCGGCAGAACGCGTCGCGCAGGAGCCGATCGCCGACAATCCCTATCGCAACTTCATTGCCGTGAAGGAAGAGAACAAGGATGCCGATTGGGTGAAGACCCTCGTCTCCTCCTATCAGAACGACACGGTCAAGGCCGAGTTCGACAAGGTGTATCAGGGTACCGGCCTCAGCGCCTACTGATCCACACGCCCTCCGCAGGGCGTCAACAACAGAGGCGGCCCGGGTCTTTCTGCCAGGGCCGCCTTCAGCATTTGTGAAGGAACGAGCATGAATTCAATTGTCTCCGCCTCGAGGATCGAGACGCGACCGGCTGATGCTGAAGAGGTCGTGCGGCTGAAGGATGTCAGGCGCAGGTTCGGCGCGACACCAGCGCTCGATGGCATTTCGTTGAGTTTGAAGAAGGGTGAAATCCTCGGCATTATCGGCCGCAGCGGCGCCGGAAAGTCGACGCTGATCCGCTGTCTCAACGGTCTCGAGCGCGCCGATAGCGGCGAGATCGTCATCGAGGGCCGCAACATCACGGGTCTTGCCGAGCAGGAACTGCAGCCTTTGCGCCGTCGCATCGGCATGATTTTCCAGCATTTCAATCTGCTGTCGGCCAAGACCGTCGAGGAGAATGTCGCACTGCCGCTGAAGATTGAAGGCCTCGCCAGGGCCGAGCGGCTGAGGCGGGCGCATGAATTGCTGGAACTCGTCGGCCTTTCCGACAAGGCCAAGGCCTATCCGTCTTCGCTATCCGGCGGCCAGAAGCAGCGCGTCGGCATTGCCCGCGCACTCGCCGCCCGCCCGGCCTTGCTGCTCTCGGATGAGGCGACCTCGGCGCTTGACCCGGAAACGACACGCTCGATCCTCGCGCTTCTGAAGGATATCAACAGTAAGCTCGGGCTTACGATCCTGTTGATCACTCATGAGATGGAAGTGGTGCGCGGCATAGCCGATCGCGTCGCCGTCATCGATGCCGGTCGCATTGTGGAAGAGGGGCAGGTCTGGTCGATCTTCGGCGATCCGCAGACGGCGATCACCAGGAGCCTGCTCGGCGGCATCCGCCCGCAGCTTCCCGAACATATCGCCGCGCGCCTGTCTGAGGCCGGCGGCACGGAAGCGATTCTCAGCGTCGATCTCGCCGGGCCGGAGGCACAGGGCGCTCTCTTTGCCGATCTGTCGGCAACGCTGCCGCATTCCTTCCGCCTCGTACACGGCGGCATCGACCACATCCAGAACCAGCCTGTGGCGCGGTTCTTCATCGCCGTTCCAACGCGCGATCCTGCGCTTGCCGAAAAGGTCGAACAATTTCTGAAGGCCCGGTCCGCCCGGGTGGAGGTGCTTGGTTATGACACCGATCATGATTAATCTGCTTTTGCGCTCCCTCTGGGAGACCGTGCTGATGACGGCGGCTTCCGGTGTGATATCGCTTGTTGCCGGCTTGCCGCTCGGGCTGGCGCTGGTATTGACGAACCGCGGCGGCATTGCCGAAAATCCCTGGATCAACCGCATCCTCGGCGCCGTCATCAACGGTTTCCGTTCCGTACCCTTCATCATCCTCCTGGTGGCACTGATCCCGCTGACGCGGTTGATCGTTGGTACGGCAATCGGCACGTGGGCGGCCATCGTTCCGCTCGCCATCGCTGCCACGCCCTATTATGCGCGCATCGCCGAAGTGTCGCTGCGCGAGGTCGATCGTGGCCTGATCGATGCCGTGCGGGCCATGGGCGGCAATCGCTGGACGATCATTCGCGAGGTTCTGGTGCCTGAGGCGCTGCCGGGCATTGTCGCCGGCTTCACGGTCACGCTGGTGACACTGATCGGCGCATCGGCCATGGCTGGCGCCATTGGTGCCGGCGGCCTCGGCGACCTCGCCATACGCTACGGTTACCAGCGGTTCGAAACCAACGTGATGATTGCAGTCGTTGTCGTCCTTATTGTTCTCGTCTGCGGCATTCAATGGCTGGGCGACCGGCTGGTTGCCCGCCTTGATCATCGCTCAGCCTAGAGCAATTCCAGCAAAAGTGCGTAGCGGTTTTGCGTCCGGAATTGCGTGAAAACAAAGAGATAGAGCACTTCCGTGATTCGAAGATAAACGGAAATGCTCTACCGCCTGAACCGTGCGGCGGGATGGCCGGCTGGCAACCGGTCGTTTCCGTCGAAGAGCTTGCGGCGCAGTGATCCTTCCGCATAATCGGCCTTGAACAGGCCGCGCTCCTGCAGAACGGGCACCACGAGATCGACAAAATCATTGAGGCTTTCCGGCGCCACGGTGCGCGCCAGATTGAAGCCGTCGATACCGCCCTCTTCGATCCAGTGCTGCAGGATGTCGGCAATCTGCTCCGGCGAACCGACGATCGGCTTCATCCGGCTGCCGAGCACCATCTGGTCGATTATTTGCCGCTTCGTCACCGGTTTTGCCGCCTGCTTGGTGATCGCCGCCAGCGCCGACTGATTGGCATTCGTCGAGCTTTGGTCGATCACGTCATCGAGGTCGTATTTCGAAAAATCGACGCCGACGGAGGCGGAATAATGCGCCAGCGAGGCCTCGACGCTCGTATGTCGGCGATAGTCCGCGAGCTTTTCTTGTGCCTGGCTTTCCGTCTTTCCGACGACGACAGTTATCAGGCTCAGGATCTTTATCGCATCCGCGCCGCGACCGTTCGCCAGCGTCTTGGCGCGAAGCGCATCGACAGTCGGGCGCGCCGATTGCGGTGTCGGCCCTGCGATGAAGACGCATTCGGCATGACGGGCAGCGAAATCCTGCCCGCGCGCGGACGCGCCGGCCTGGAAGAGCAGGGGCGTTCGCTGTGGCGAGGGCTCCGAGAGATGGATGCCCTCCATCTTGTAATATTGTCCCTGATGGCGGACGGCGCGGACCTTGGAGGCATCGGCAAAGACGCCGCGCTCCCGGTCGCGCAGCACGGCATCGTCGTCCCAGCTTCCCTCCCAGAGTTTGTAGAGGATTTCGAGATATTCCTCGGCGGCGTCGTAGCGCGCATCATGCTCCGGCAGTTTGTCAAAGCCCATGCTGCGGGCTGCACTATCAAGATAGCCCGTCACGATGTTCCAGCCGATCCGCCCCTTGGTCAGATGGTCGAGCGTCGACATGCGTCGTGCCAGAAGGAAGGGCGGCTCATAGGTCGTATTGACTGTCACGCCGAAGCCCAGATTCTTCGTAACGTAGGCCATCGCCGAAATCGGCATCAGCGGATCATTGACGGGGATCTGCGCGCCCGTTTCGATAACCGGGGCCGGGCTGTTCTTGTAGACATCGTAGACGCCGACAATATCGGCAAGAAATATCCCGTCCAGCTTGCCGCGTTCTGCTGTGCGCGCAAAATCCGCCCAATAGTCGATGTCGGTATAGTTTACCGAGCGATCGCGCGGATGTGTCCACATGCCGTGGTTTATATGGCCGACGCAGTTCATGTCGAAGGCGTAGATCTGCATTTTCTTCATAGGAATGGCCCCAGGACCGTGGATAGAAATCAATGTTTTGTGTCGCAAAATATCCTAAGCCAGTAGCACGGACAGGCTGGAGGATAGTAGGGTGGAGACGAAAAGGCGGAGGATGAAATGACGAAGAAGACGCTGTCGGACTGGGAAGCACTGGCGGAAAAGGAGCTGCGTGCACCGCCGGAAACGCTGACCTGGCACACGCCAGAAGGCATCGACGTCAAGCCGCTCTATACGGCCGCCGATCTTGACGGCGCCGACGCGGACACTCTTCCCGGCTTCGCACCTTTCACTCGCGGTCCGCGCGCCACCATGTATGCCGGCCGGCCCTGGACGATCCGGCAATATGCCGGCTTTTCGACCGCCGAAGAATCCAACGCCTTTTATCGCCGCAATCTTGCCGCGGGCCAGAAGGGGCTTTCCGTCGCCTTCGACCTCGCCACCCATCGCGGTTATGACAGCGACCATCCGCGTGTCGTCGGCGATGTCGGCAAGGCAGGCGTGGCGATCGACAGCGTCGAGGATATGAAGATCCTCTTTGATGGCATTCCGCTGCAGGACATGTCCGTCTCCATGACCATGAACGGTGCAGTCATCCCGATCCTCGCGAATTTCATCGTCGCCGGCGAAGAGCAGGGCGTCTCGAAGGCGGAATTGTCGGGGACCATCCAGAACGACATTCTCAAGGAGTTCATGGTCCGCAACACCTATATCTACCCGCCGGAACCCTCGATGCGCATCGTTGCCGATATCATCGAATATACGGCAAAGGAGATGCCGAAATTCAATTCGATCTCGATCTCTGGCTATCACATGCAGGAGGCGGGCGCGACGCTGGTGCAGGAGCTTGCCTTCACGCTGGCCGATGGGCGCGAATATGTGCGTGCGGCGATCGCCAAGGGGCTGAATGTCGATGATTTCGCCGGGCGGTTATCCTTCTTCTTCGCAATCGGCATGAACTTCTTTATGGAAGCAGCCAAGCTTCGCGCTGCCCGGCTGCTCTGGACCCGTATCATGGAGGAGTTCCAGCCGAAGAGGGCCTCGTCGCTGATGCTGCGCACCCATTGCCAGACCTCGGGCGTGTCGCTGCAGGAGCAGGATCCTTACAACAATATCATTCGCACGGCTTTCGAGGCGATGTCGGCCGTGCTCGGCGGCACGCAGTCGCTGCACACCAATTCCTTCGACGAGGCGATCGCGCTGCCGACGGAATTTTCCGCCCGCATTGCCCGCAACACCCAGCTCATCCTGCAGCACGAGACCGGCGTCACCAAGGTCGTCGATCCGCTTGCCGGCTCTTATTACGTAGAGAGCCTGACGAAGGAATTGGCCGACAAGGCCTGGGCGCTGATCGAGGAGGTCGAGGCGCTCGGCGGCATGACGAAGGCAGTCAACGAAGGCCTTCCTAAGCGCCTGATCGAGGAAGCCGCCGCCCGTCGTCAGGCCGCCGTCGATAAAGGCGACGAGGTCATCGTCGGCGTCAACAAGTACCGGCTGGAGGCCGAACATCCGATCGATATTCTGGAGATCGACAACAGTGCGGTGCGTGCCGCGCAGATCCGCCGCATCGAGGACACCAAACGACGACGCGATGGCGTGAAGGTGAAGGAAGCGCTGGCGACGTTGTCTGAGGTCGCCCGAAGCGGTGACGGCAACATGCTTGCAGCAGCCGTCGAAGCTGCCCGGGCACGCGCCACCGTCGGTGAAATCTCCGATGCGATGCGCGAAGTCTTCGGCGACCATTTCGCCACACCCAAAGTTATCAGCGGTATCTATGGCAGCGCGTATCGCGACGAACCCGAGCTCGACGTCCTGAAAACCCGCATGGCAGACGTGACCGAGGCCATGGGCCGCAAGCCGAAGATCATGGTGGCCAAGCTTGGCCAGGACGGGCACGACCGTGGCGCCAAGGTAATCGCCTCGGCCTTCGGCGATGTCGGTTTCGACGTTCTCGCCGGCCCGCTGTTCCAGACGCCTGAAGAGGCAGCCGGCATGGCGGTCGGCGAGAAGGTCAACGTCGTCGGCGTCTCATCGCTGGCGGCCGGTCACCGGACCCTGCTGCCGCAGCTGATCGAGCAGCTGAAGGAGCGGGGCGGTGGCGATATCATCGTCGTCTGCGGCGGCGTCATCCCGCGACAGGATTACGAATTCCTGCATGAACACGGTGTGGCCGCCGTCTTCGGTCCGGGTACCAATGTACTGGAGGCCGCGAATTCAGTTCTCGACCTCCTGCAGGGTATCCGGCGGAACCAGTAGCTTAGAGCAGTCCGCGCTTTGCGAGATTGCCCATCAGGGATGAGATGCCGAAGGTCCAGGGGGGGCATTCGGTGGAAAGCCGGACCGTATTGACCAGCGCGCCGAGGCCGGCGGACGAAATTTCCACGACATCGCCGATCTTGTGCGTGAAACCCTGGTTCTTTGCGTCGCGATCCTGCGTCGGCGCAAAGAGCGTGCCGAGGAACAGCATGAAACCATCGGGATACTGATGGTGAGCGCCGACCGTCTGCTTGACGAGATCGGTCGGATCGCGGCTGATCTGCGACATGGAGCTCTTGCCATGCAGGACGAAACCATCCTTGCCGGTGACCTTGAGATCGAGCTCGGCCCTGCGAACGTCATCAAGGCTGTAGCCCGCATCGAAGAGCCGGACAAAGGGACCGATGGAGCAGGAGGCGTTGTTATCCTTCGCCTTGCCGAGCAGTAGCGCGGAGCGGCCCTCGACGTCACGCAGGTTCACGTCGTTGCCGAGTGTGACGCCCTTGATCTCGCCGCGGCTGTTGACCGCCAGCACGATTTCCGGTTCCGGATTGTTCCAGGTCGAGATCGGGTGAAGACCGATATCGGAACCCCAGCCGACCGATGAGAGAACCGGCGACTTGGTGAAGACTTCCGCATCCGGGCCGATGCCGACTTCCAGATATTGCGACCAGATGCCTTCCTCGATCAGCGCCTGCTTGACCTTGGCGGCTTCCGGCGAACCAGCCTTGATATTGGTGAGGCTGCCGCCGATCAGCGTGCTGACGCGCTCGCGGATGGACGCGGCCCGATCCGCATTGCCGGCGGCCTTTTCTTCGATGACGCGTTCGATCATCGACTGCGCAAAGGTCACGCCGCAGGCTTTGATCGCCTGCAGGTCGGCCGGCGCCAGAAGATAGGTCTTACTCGCATCCGGCCTGCCGGTGCTGTTGGCTGCGATCTCCTCCAGCGTGCCAAGCGGCTTGCCGGTTGCGGCTCGGACGAACTCCGCCGCATCGGCTCGCTCCAGCAGCGCGCTGAGGGTCGGGGCCTCGGCAGAGGTGATGTCGATGAGGGCGCCATCGCGCAGTGTCACGATGCTTGGCCCGGCTACCTCCGGGTTCCAGGCGCGACCGACAAAGAGACCGCCCGAAGCGGCAGCATCGAGGGGGAAATGGGACATGGTGATCTTCCGTCACAGGCGGAGCGGGGAGCGCTCCTGCAGAATGGGATAGCTGCCGTCCTCCTACCCGACGGCGGAGAAAATCGAGCACATTCGTCTGGCAAGAGCAAGTCTCAACAGACGAATAGCGGTTCGTGTTTGCTTTATGCTCGTGCAAAACAACGAAGTGCCGAAGCGGCATTTCGCCATAACTTATAACTATTTAGATACAAAATAACCTTTCTATTTCATATATTTACCAAGGAGGCAAAACTCTTTTGCCGCAGATCTTGCCTTGACAGGGCCTCTCTTTCGTTATCTGTTTTCCACCACGGAGGAGGGTCGGCGGATGCCGACCTGCGAAAGTTTTCCCGGGAGGATAATACTGCGATGCTGAGATTTGCCGTCGTCGGGATCGACCATGGGCACACGTTCGATCATGTGAAGGGATTGCTGGCCGCGGGCGCCGAATTCGGCGGCTATTGCCCGCAGACATCAGTGCCCGCGATCCGCGAAATGTTCGAGAAGACCTATCCGGATGCGCCGCAGATCGACCGGGAAAAGATCTTCGCCGATCCCTCGATCGACGTCATCTGCATTGCCGCCATTCCGCGCGACCGCGCTGGCTTAGCGATCCGCGCCATGAAGGCCGGCAAGGACGTCATGACCGACAAGCCGGGTGTGACGACCTTCGCGCAGCTCGAAGAGGTCAAGCGCACCGTCGCCGACACCGGGAAGATCTTCTCCATCTGCTTTTCCGAGCGCCATTGCGTGCGCTCCGCGGTCAAGGCCGGCAAGCTGGTGAAGGAAGGGGCGATCGGCAAGGTCATTCAGACGCTGGGCACGGGACCGCATCGGCTGCAGTTGCCGACGCGGCCGGACTGGTTCTTCGATCCGGAAGCCTTCGGCGGCATCATCGTCGATATTGCCTCGCACCAGATCGACCAGTTCCTTTTCTATACCGGCTCGACGACGGGCGAGGTGGTCGCCAGCTCGATCGGCAATTTCGGCATGCCGGAGAAACCGGCTTTCCAAGATTTCGGCGACGTGTTGCTGCGTTCCGACACGGCAACCGGTTACATCCGCGTCGATTGGTTCACGCCGGAGGCGCTGCCGACCTGGGGTGACGGACGCCTGACGATCCTCGGCACCGAGGGCTATATTGAATTGCGCAAATATATCGACATCGCCGGCCGGCCGGGTAAGGATCACCTCTTCCTCGTCAACGGCAAGGAGATGACGCACATCGATTGCAGCAGCGAGAAGCTCGACTATTTCGATGCTTTCGCAGCCGATGTACGCGACCGCAACGAGACGGCGATGACGCAGAGCCACGTCTACGAAGTCTGCCGCCTCTCCCTCGAAGCACAGACGAAGGCCGCCCGCATCGGTACCCGCTAAGGAAAACACCATGAGACGGAAACTGCGCGTCGGCGTCCTCGGCGCAGGCATTGCCGAACGGCACCTGACAGGCTTCAGTTGGAACAGCGATCTCTTCGAGGTTCCCGTTCTCTGCTCCCTCGACGCGGATCGCGGCAAGGCGCTCTGCGAGGAGCACAGGATTCCCGAATATACGCAGGATACGGATTTGCTCTTTGCTCGCGACGATCTCGATGTCATCGATATCGCCACACCGCCGAGTTCGCATTTCGACCTGTGCAGAAAGGCGATCGAGCGCGGCAAGCATGTGATTTGCGAAAAGCCGCTCTTCGGTTCGATTGCCGAAGTGGATGAGATGGCGCGCATCCTCGCTCGGTCGAACGGCAGCAAGCTGATGCCGATCTTCCAGTATCGCTATGGCAGCGGCCTGCAGAAGCTGAAGCTCCTGATCGAGCGCGGCCTCGCCGGCAAGCCGTTCCTCACCACAATCGAAACGCATTGGTGGCGTGGACCGGATTATTATGCGGTGCCGTGGCGCGGCAAATGGGCGACGGAACTCGGCGGCGGCCTGCTCGGCCATGCGATCCACGCCCATGACATGTTGAACTATGTGCACGGTCCCTGCGCCGAGGTGTTTTCCTACGGTGCGACGCTCGTCAACCCGATCGAGGTCGAGGATACTGCGTCGCTGTCGGTGAAGATGAAAAACGGCTCGCTCGCCACGCTCTCCATGACGCTCGGCTCCCGCAAGGAAATCTCCAGGCTGCGCTTCTGTTTCAGCGATCTCGTCGCCGAAAGCATTCTGGAACCCTACACGATGGGCCGCGACCCCTGGACCTTCATCGCCGGGACAGACGAGCATCAGGCCCGTATCGACGCCGCGCTTGCCGGCTATGAAGTAAAGGAAGACGGCTACACGCGCCAGTTTGAGCTCTTCCATCAGGCGATCGTCGAAGATCGCGATCCGCCGGTGACCTTGCAGGATGCGCGCAACTCCCTGGAACTGGTGACTGCCGCCTATCACTCGCAGCGTACCGGCCAGCCGACGCCGATGCCCATTGCGGCCGATCATCCGCTTTACCGTTCCTGGCTTCCGGCAGAAGAACGGCGTCCTGCCGCCGGAGTTTAGGGCAAGGATCATGCTGAGATCATTCGAACATATCGGCATGACGGTCAGCAATATGGACCGTGCGATCGAATTCTATTGCGGTCTGCTCGGCCTGAAACTGCATCTGCGCAAAAAGATGCCCGACGGCATGCAGGTCGCCTTTCTCGACGCCGGCGGTGGCATGCTGGAGGTTTTTGCGCCGCCTGGCGGTGCCGCCAGAGCTGTCGATCTTCAAGATGGAACGGCCGGCGTCAAGCACATAACCTTCCATTTCGAAAACGTCGAAGAAACGTTCGCCCGGCTGGAAGCGGCGGGCGTGGACATCAAGGAACGGCCGCGTTTTGCGGTCCATTCCGAGATGCTGAACAGGATTGCGTTTGTCCGTGATCCGGACGGCATCATCGTCGAGCTTGCGGAGCGGTCGCAGAACCGGCTTGCCTGACGGCGACATGCCGATCGCGATGAGCTGAAAGGAAAGGGCGCGGTGTGAACCGCGCCCTCGGCTTTTATCGGCGTTCTCCCGAAGCCTTTTTCTTGGCTTCGTCATCCACTAGTTCATACCACATGGCGTTGAGGACGGCGAAAGCGGCTGCCAGCGGCAGGCCGAGAATCCATGCGAAATACCACATCGTTTCGTCTCCTCAATAAGCGTGGCTGTTCTTGTCGGTTACGCTCTTCTCGTCGACCTTGCCCCACAGCACCTTGTAGACCCAGGCGGTGTAGGCAAAGATGATCGGCAGGAAGATGATCGTGGCCACCAGCATGATGAACAGCGTCAGGTGGCTGGACGACGCATCCCAGACCGTCAGGCTTGACCTTGGATCGAGCGAGGAGGGCAGGATGAACGGGAACATCGAAAGACCGACCGTCGAGATGATGCCTGTTATCGCGAGGTCGCTGAAGAGCAGCGCTGCGACCTCGCGGCGGACCCGCATGGCAAGGAATGCCGCGCCTGCGCCCAGGAAGCCGAGGATCGGTGCTGCGATCATCCAGGGATAGGTGTGGTAATTGGCAAGCCATGCACCGCCTTCCGGCGTCACGGTCTTCAAAAGCGGGTTCGACGGGCCGATCGGGTTGATATCGCTGGTGATGCGATAACCGCCGACACCCATCCAGAGGAACAGGCCGCCGAGCGCGAAGAGCACGATGACGGCGAGTGCCGCGATACTGCCGTAGCGACGACTGCGCTCGGCAACCGGTCCCGTTGACTTCAGCACCAGCCATGCGCCGCCGTGCATGACGAGCATGGCCACGGAGAGCAGGCCGCAGAGGAGGGCATAGGGGTTCAGAAGCGCGAAGAATGAGCCTTCATAGAAGATGCGCATGTCGTTCGCGAAGCGGAAGGGCACGCCCTGCAGCACATTGCCGACGGCAACGCCGAAGATCAGCGACGGCACGAAACCGCCGACGAAGAGTGCCCAGTCCCAATTGCTGCGCCACCGAGGGCTCTCGCGCTTGGAGCGGTATTTGAAAGCGACCGGGCGCAGGATGAGCGCAAGCAGAATTGCGAACATCGCCAGATAAAAGCCCGAGAAGGAGACCGCATAGAGCGGCGGCCAGGCGGCGAAGATGGCGCCGCCGCCTAGGATGAGCCAGACCTGGTTGCCTTCCCAGGTGGCGCCGATCGTATTGATAGCGATACGGCGTTCCGCATCGGTCTTGGCAACGAAGGGCAGGAGCGCACCGACGCCAAGGTCGAAGCCGTCGGTGGTCGCGAAGGCTATCAGGAGCACGCCGAGCAGCACCCACCAGATGATGCGCAGGGTTTCGTAGTCGATAAGTTCGTGAAGGATCATGACGGTTCACTCCGCGGCTGGAACGAGGGTTTCGGAAACAAGCTTTGCTTCCGGCTCGTGGTCCGGTTCCGGTCCTTGCTGGATTGCCTTCAGCATCAGCTTCATCTCGATGACGATCAGCGTTGTGTAGAGTACGGCAAAGCCGCAGATCGTCAGCAGCACCGTGCTGGCGCCGAGGCTGGAGACGGCGACGGCCGTCGGCAGCACCCCTTCGATCACCCAGGGCTGACGGCCGAACTCGGCAACGATCCAGCCGAGTTCGATCGCCACCCACGGCAGCGGGATGGCAAATACCGCGATGCGCAGGAGCAGCGGATATTTGTCCAAATGCCGGCGGGCCGACAGCCAGAAGAAGGTTGCCGTCAGCACGATGAAGAACATGCCAAGGCCGACCATGATGCGGAACGACCAGAAGAGCGTTGGCACATGCGGGATGGTGTCGCGTGCGGCCTGAGCGATCTGTTCGTCGGTTGCCTGACGCGGATCGTCGACATAGCGCTTCAAGAGCAGGGCATAGCCGAGGTCGTGGCCGAGATCTTCGAAGGAGCTGCGGACTTCCTGGGCAACCTGATCCTGGGCAGGTGCTGCGCGGATCTGCATCAGCGCATCATAGGCCTTGATGCCGTCGCGAATGCGGGTTTCTGCCTGTTGTTCCAGCTGATCGATACCAGGGATTTCCGTCGTCAGCGAGCGGGTGCCGATGAGGCCCATGACCCAGGGGATATGAACGGCGAAATGCGTCTCGCGTGCTTCCTGATCCGGAAAGCCGAAGGCGGTGAAGGCAGCCGGAGCCGGTTCTGTCTTCCACATGGCTTCGATCGCAGCGAGCTTCATCTTCTGGTTTTCGGTGGCGAGATAACCGCTTTCGTCACCGAGAACGACCACCGACAGGGCCGAAGCGAGGCCGAAGGAGGCGGCAACCGTCATCGAGCGTTTGGCAAGTTCGACGTGCCGGCCCTTGAGCAGGTACCAGGCAGAAACGCCAAGCACGAAGATCGAGGCACAGACATAACCGGCCGAAACCGTGTGGACAAACTTCGCCTGGGCGACGGGGTTGAAGACCACGTCGAAGAAGCTTGTTATCTCCATACGCATCGTCTGCGGATTGAGCGCCGAACCGACAGGGTTTTGCATCCAGCCATTGGCGACAAGGATCCAGAGCGCCGAGAAATTCGACCCAAGGGCCACCGCCCAGGTGGCGACCAGATGGCCGACCTTCGACAGCCTGTCCCAGCCGAAGAAGAAAAGGCCGACGAAAGTCGCTTCGAGGAAGAAGGCCATCAGGCCCTCGATCGCCAGCGGCGCACCGAAGATATCGCCGACATAATAGCTGTAATAGCTCCAGTTCATGCCGAACTGGAATTCCATGACGATGCCGGTTGCGACGCCGAGCACGAAGTTGATGCCGAACAGCGTGCCCCAGAATTTCGTCATCTGTCGCCAGATCTGGCGACCCGTCATGACATAGGTCGTTTCCATGATGGCAAGCAGCACGGAAAGGCCGAGCGTCAGGGGCACGAACAGGAAGTGGTAAAGCGCGGTCAGCGCGAATTGGAAGCGCGATAGCGCTACGATGTCTAGTTCCATTGTCTTTCTCCCACGGTCCCACGGGGTATCATGAGTTTCTGCGTGGCCGGCCGGCCATGCAGGGCATGCCTGTTCGCTCAATCTGGCCGAAGCCGGTCGAGCGCCTTTTCGAACGCCGCCTCCCCACGGCGCGAAACCTCTGTGATGCGGCCGTCCGCGATGACGGCGATGCGGTCTGCGAGCGCCGCCTCACGGCGCATATGCGTGGCGATGACAAGCGCGCGGCCTTCGGCTCTCAGCGCGAGGCGATGCAACACGTCACGCGCGGTGCGGCCATCAAGCCCCTCGGTCGGCTCGTCGAGCAGCCAGAGCGGCGCATCGCGCAGGAAGAGACGCGCGAGCGCCAGCCGGCGCGACTGGCCGCCGGAAAGTCCCATGCCGCCTTCGCCGAGCGGCGTATCGAGACCTGATGGCAACGCGTCGACATCGGCAAGCAGGCCGGCTGCGGCGAGCGCGCCGCGCAGGTGATCGTCATCGGCACCGGCTGCCGCGAGCAGCAGGTTGCCGCGCAGCGTATCCTGGAAAAGCTCGGTCCGCTGGGTGAGCAAGGTTGTATCCAGTGCTGCGGCCACGCCGGCAGCCGGCCGCAATTCGCCTGAAAGCAGCGAGAGCAGGGTCGATTTGCCGGCGCCGCTGCTGCCGACCACGGCGATGTGCTCGCCGCGCCGCAACTCGAGCGTCACGTTGCGCAATGCAGGCCGTGTCGCCCCGTCATGTGCGACGGTGATATCCTGGAGCGCGAAAGCAAGCTCATGGGCCGGAGCTTTTGGCGTGAGGTCTGCTTCGACGGCCGAAAGACGTGGTGCGATGCGTTTGGACGCCAGCATCGTCCTGCCGAATTCCAGGGCGCCGCGGCGCAGTGCGGCGAAAGGTTCGGTTGCGGCAAATGCGACGAGCACGCCGAGCGCGGCAACAGGCGCGGTGATCGCGCCGGTCCGCATCAGCAAGGCCACGATCAGCAGAGACGCGACCAGAAGCGCGGTGGAGAAAAGGCCGAAGCCGAAGGTGACGCCGCTCTCGATGCGGTTTAACCGGTCGTCGGCCTTTGCGGTATAGGCGTCAGCAGCGGCGATGGCTTGCTGCTGTGCGGCAAGCCGGTTCGCCATGAGAAGATCGGTCTGCCCGGCAACGAGATCGATGGTCCTGGACCGGATGATTTCGATGCCGTAAGCGCGGCGGCGCGCGTACTTCAACGCCAGCCGGCCGGCAGCGAGCGGCAGGCCAAGCCCCACCAAAACGAGACAAGCGCCGAAGAGGAGGCCGAAGAGCGGATGCATCAGCCCGAGCGCGACGCTGGCAACGAGTGCCGCGCCGACTGCCACGGCCGCCGGCACAAGAACACGAAGATAGAGTGAATCCAGCGCATCAATATCGGCCGTCAGGTGGAAAAGCAGCCGGGCCGGTCGATTGAGAAGCGTGCGTGTTGCGCCGGCGGCGGCCCAGCCGCGGAACAGACGCTCGCGAAGGGCAGCAAGCACGGCAAGCGTTGCATTATGCGTTGTCAGACGTTCGCCGTAACGCGCCGCCGTGCGCAGGATCGCCAGGAAACGAATGCTGGCCGATGGTGCAAAGACGTCAAAGGTCACGGCAACGGTTGCCGAAAGACCTGCAAGCGCGGTCGCGGTGATGAACCAGCTGGAAAGGCCGAGCAGCGCAATGCCAGCCGTGACGGTCGCAGCCGACAATGCGGCGCCGAGCAGAAGCTCCCTGCTGCGCGTCTGCATGAAGAGACGCAAGACCGGCTTGATATCGTTGAAGAAAGAGCTCATTCGGCAGCCTCCTGAACACGATCCGCATCAAGGCGGATGGCGCGGTGCATGCGTGCTGCAAGCAGCGGATCGTGTGTCGCGACGATCAGTGTGCGCCCTTTTGCGAGCGCGAGCAGGCTCTCTGTGATCTCGGCAGCCGTCTGGGCATCGAGATGGGCGGTCGGTTCGTCGGCAAGGATGATGCGGATATTGGGATCGCAGGCAGCCCGCGCGATAGCAAGCCGCAGTGCCTCGCCGCCCGAAAGACCGATGCCGGCCTCGCCGAGCGGGCGATGGCCATAGGCCTGTGCGACACCGCCAAGCTTTGCGAGATCAAGTGCCCTGGAGACGTCTGTCTTTTTGATACCGGGTCGGCCGAGCGCAATATTGCTGGCAATGGTGCCCGCGAAAATATGCGGCTTCTGGCCGATCCAGGCCATTTTGCCGCGACCCGCGTTCGCGCCGCCGATCAGAACCCGGCCTTGATTGCAGGGTGCCAGGCCGGCGATCAGCGACAGGAGGGTCGACTTGCCGGTGCCACTGGCGCCGAGCAGTGCCACGTGTTCGCCGGCGGCGATACCGAGGTTGAATGTGTCGAAGATCGGTCCCTGCTCAGGTCTATAGCGGAAGCCGACATTTTCCAGGCGTATATCGAAGGCTTCTGAAACGGCGGTAACCTGGGCATTCTGCTGAACGGGAAGCACCAACCCGCCGGCGGCTAGCCCATCCAGCGCCTTCAGGGCAGCCTCGCCCGAGGCGCGATCATGCCAGACGGCCGAGAGCTCACGCAGCGGCTCGAAGAAGGCAGGTGCGAGCAGTAATACGAACAGGCCCTGCGAAAGGTTGAGACCGCCGGACCAGGCGCCGAACCGGATTTCGCCGAGCAGGCTGAAGCCGACATAGACGGCGGTCATCGCCACGCCGAGCGCTGAGAAGAGTTCGAGCACGGCGGAAGATAGGAAGGCGATCTTCAGCACGGCCATGGTGCGGGTGCGCTGTGATTCTGCCTCCGCGCGAAGCCGGAGCGCCGTGGCATCGACTGCATCGAACGAGCGGATCGTTGCAAGTCCGCGCAGGCGATCGAGCAGGAAAGCGTTCAGGCTGCCTGTTGCGACAAGCTGCTTTTCGCTTGCAGCCTGCGCCCGCCAACCAATCAATGCCATGAAGATCGGAATGAGCGGCGCTGCAAACAGCAGGACGAGTGCCGCGATCCAGGAGATCGGAAAAATGCAGGCGAGGATGACAAGGGGCACGAGGCTCGCCTTCATCCGCGCCGGCTGGAAACGGGAGAGATAGGGCACGATCAGCTCGGCCTGTTCGCCGAGCACACTGGCGGCCTCGCCAGATGCAGGGCGGCCGGCATCGACTGGCGAAAGACGGGCAAGCAGCTCCACTGCGGCAACGCGCTTTTTACTGAGTTCGGCTCGTGCTGCGCGGAAGGCAATGCGGCCGCCCGCCGCATCGAGACAGCTTTTGACGACGCCGAGCAGCAATACGAAGACCGCTGGCCAGAGGGTATCGGCAAGGCCGCCGCCATCGGCGAGGCGGCCGATGGACCATGCAAGCAGACCTGCCTGCGGAATCCAGAGCGCGGCCGCGAATGCCTGTAACATTGCGGCGCTGCGCAGTCGGCTTCTGGTCCCGCTCGGCTTGTGCGCCGCGGCCTCGCGGGCGGGCGCCCCCGCCATTTGCCGGTCTCTCGCGTCGAAGAAAGCACTGCTCATGGCGCTAGCTCTTGTTGGCAGGATTGGGACGGCGGCGGCCAAGCGAAACGACCTTGTCCTTGGCCTCCAGAAGTTTGGTCACCTTCGCGCCAAGCGAGAGTAACGTTGCAAGTCTTTCTGTTTCAAGTTGTTTTACGTCTTCATACCAGTGCGTGAGCTGTTCGATGAGCGTATGCATCTCGCTCATGCGCTCCTGCGCATGGCGTTCGGCCTCGCTTGCCGGGCGCTGCATGAGGATCTCGCGCAGCATCGACAGCGTCGGATCGACCTCGCGCTTCTTGCGCTCTTCGGCAAGCGTTCTGAGGATTAGCCAGACATCGTCGGGTGTCGTGAAGAAGTCGCGCCGGTCATCCGGCTTGTGGCGCAGCAGCACCAGGTTCCAGGCCTGCAGTTCGCGCAGACTCATGGAGACGTTCGAGCGCGATATTCCGAGTGCATCGACGATCTCCTCGGCGCAAAGCGGTGAGGGCGAGACGTAAAGCAGGGCGTAGATCTGGCCGACCGTGCGGTTGATTCCCCAGCGGGAGCCCATTTCACCGAAGTGCAGAACGAAGGACTGAACGAGAGGCGGAAGGTTCATTGTCGTTTCCGTTGCGTCTGTGATTTCAGAAATTTCTGAAATCACTATACAGACTTTCGCGTTTGTGCCGCAATTGAGCAGGCGGGGCTGCGGCAATTTGGATGCATGCTTCGATGGTCCGCCTTTTTAGTAGACGGACACCGCACGCCTGGAATTGATTTAAGTCAAATTGCGTAAAGACAGAACGCCCGGCAGACGGGTGTCTGCCGGGCGTTCAAGCTCGGATAAATTAGTCGAAAGGGGTGCGAGCCTTCAAATCAGGCCGGTCAGGATGCCGACGCCGGCAACGGCAGCAAGGCTGCCTGCGGTGCGAATGACGAAGGCGCCCTGACGCTCGCCGAAGCGGACAATCAGGAAGCCGAGACCGAGACCTGCCATGTGCAGCAGGGCAGTGGCGATCATGAAGCCCGCGGCATAGGCAGCACCTCCGGCGTTTTCAGGCATTTCGGCGCCATGCGCATGACCATGGAAGATCGCAAACAAGCCGACGATACCCATCGCGACAGCCGTGGAGGCGCGGATGTTCAGGGCAACGATCGTGCCGAGCACGATGACGGAAAGCGCGATGCCCATTTCAACGAGGGGTACATTGATGCCGGCGATGCCAAGAGCGCCGCCAAATGCCATGACGAGCACGAAGGTCGTCGGCACGGCCCAGACGGCCCGGCCACCAAGCTGGAAAGCGAGGACACCGACCATGATCATGGCAAGGATATGATCGAGGCCGGAAATCGGATGGCTGAAACCATGCACAAAGCCGGCCGTCTCGCCGATGCCGGTATGGGCATAGGCGACTGCCGGAAGCGCCGCGGCGGCAAGCGCAAGAGCGCCGCTTTTGAAGATTGATTTCATTATGGAATTCCCTCTGAGTTTTTAGATCCCGCGGCTGCCGACACCTCAGGCACGGTTTCAAGTCGCGTCACCAAGCTAGTCCACCGAGATTTTCCCGTCAACGGAAAGTACAGGAATAGATAGGAATTTCAATTGCTTATATCCTATGCAATTGCCTTTTTGAAAGGCGACTTCACAAGGGGCGCTCAACCGGATTATCAATCATCTTGCGAAGGCGAGAGCCGCCGCATCTTGAGGAGGATCCCATGAGGAATACCGAAAGGCCGCTGGCGATCAGCGCGCCGGAGCCGCGCACGCTGGACCTGATTTTCAGCGACAAGGCGCGCGCCGAACTCAACGCGAAATACGAGATCGTAGAGGCCGATCCAGACGATATCGCCGGCCTTGGCGATGATATCCTCCGCAGGACGCGCTACATCATCGGCCAGCCTCCGCTGTCGGCGGAGACGCTTGATCATATGCCGCAGCTTCGCTCGATCCTCAATGTCGAGAGCAACCTCCTCAACAACATGCCCTACGACATCCTCTTCCAGCGCGGCATCCATGTGGTGACGACCGGGCAGGTGTTTGCAGAGCCGGTGGCGGAAATCGGCCTCGGCTTTGCGCTGAGCCTCGCGCGCGGCATCGTCGATGCCGATGCGGCGTTCCGGGAGGGACATGAACTCTGGGGCGGCGAAGGCAATGCCAGCGCCCGGCTGATATCGGGCTCCGAGATCGGCATCATCGGTTTTGGTGATCTCGGCAAGGCACTGCGGCGGATCCTGTCTGGCTTCAAGGCCAGGATCAGGGTGTTCGATCCCTGGGTGCCACGTTCGATCCTGGAGGAAAACGGCGTGGAACCGGCGAGCCTGAGCGACGTGCTGACGCAGAGCGACTTTGTTTTTGTCGTCGCCGCCGTCACCAGCGAAAACAGGGGCTTCCTCGGCGCGGATGCCTTCGCCAGCATGCGAAGGGGGGCTGCCTTCATCCTCCTCAGCCGTGCCGATGTGGTGGATTTCGATGCGCTGATGGCGGCCGTTTCCTCCGGTCATATCGTTGCGGCAAGCGATGTCTATCCGCAGGAGCCGCTGCCGTCGGACCATCCTGTGCGCAGCCTCAAGGGTTTTATCCGCTCGGCCCATCGCGCCGGTGCGCTCGATAGCGCCTTCAAGAAAATGGGCGATATGGTGCTGGAGGATATGGATCTGATGGATCGCGGCCTGCCGCCGATGCGCTGCAAGCGGGCGGAGCGCGAAACTGTGTCCCGTATGCGCTCCAAACCCGTCTCTGTGAACTAAGCGGCGCGCTGGCCGGTGCCCTGGATGGCGGCAAGCTTCCAGTCGGCGCCGGACTTGCGCACGAAGGTCCAGATCTCGGTGCTTTCGCTCGCGCGGCGGTCGTCGCCCGAGACGAGGCGGCCACTGTCGCGCTCGACTATCGCGTCGATCGAGGAATAGCGCATCGCCAGCGTCGCATATTCCTGACCGTTCTCACGCCAGGCTTCGGCGATGTCGCCCTGCAGCAGCTTGACGTCGGTAACCTGGTTGCGGACGCCGTTGGTGGCGTTCTCGCCAAGCTCTTCGGCAAGGTAGGACATGGCTTCCGGCGTCGTCAGGCGGCGCAGCGCACCATAATCCTCCGCACCATAGGCGGTCTGAACCTTGGTCAGCAATTCCTCGAACTGATCGAGATCCGCCTGGGCAAGGCCGATCTCATCGCGTGGGCGCGCATTGCTCCGCTGCTGGGAGCCGGAGCCCGAACCGATGGCCGGAATATGGAAGGTCGAACCGCCATTGGCCGGCGACATGTTGTAGGACTGCGGTCCGCTATAGCTCTGGCCACCTGCGCCGTAGGACGGCTGGCGGCGATTGGCGAAGAAGCGCATCGCAAGCATGATCGCACCGAAGATCAGCGCGATCTGCAAGAGCATGCCGAGGAAGCCGAAGCCGCCGCCGAAACCGTGGCCGAGCAGCATGCCGAGAAGACCGCCGGCAATCAGACCGCCGATCATCGAACGGCCGAAGCCGCCGAAAAAGCCGGGGCGCTGCTGGGCATAACCGGGCTGCTGCGTGTTATAGGGCGCGGTCGTCTGCGGGCGCGGTGTCATCGAGCGTTCGATGGGCGCAGCCGGGGCGGGGGCGGTGCTGGTGGCAGGAGGCGCGCTGAAGGTGCGCGTGCCGCGGCTTCCGAATCCGCCAAAGCTGCCTGCGCGGCGCGCATCGGCATCACCGATCGAAGCAAAAACGGTAGCGCCTGCAAGAACGGCAATCCCCGCGATCCTGGCAAAACGCGAAACGGCACTGGGCATTCAAACCTCCTGTCATGCGCTCAACGGCATGTCACGGCCTAATATAGGTATTCTTTCCGCTCTGTGAAGTTGTGCGTTGCTACTGGCAGACGTCGACCCATTCGGCTCCGGTGATTTCCGCCAACCGGCCGGTCGAAATACGCACTGCAGAATTGGTCGACCCGGCGGCCGGCACGACTTCCTCGAACTGCTTCAGCGACACATCGCAATAGACAGGCAGCTGCGCAGGCAGGCCGAAGGGGCAGACCCCGCCGACCGGATGGCTCGTCACCGCCAGCACTTCCTCGGCATCGAGCATGCGCCCCTTGCCGCCGAAGGCATCCTTGAACTTCCTGTTGTCGAGACGCGAGGTGCCGCTCGCCACAATTAGCATGGTGCGGTCGCCCACGCGCAGGCAGATCGTCTTGGCGATCTGCGCGGGCTCGACGCCGTGCGCCGCGGCCGCGAGCGCGACGGTCGAAGAGCTTCCGGCCGTTTCGATGATGGCGATGTCGGGAGCGTTGGCGGCGAAGAAGGCGCGGACGGATTCAAGACTCATGGGATGGGATACTTTTGGAGTGAACGGTCAATCTGGAGTCGCATGAGAATGCGACGTGGGATTCATGTATTTGCGGTCCAACTTAATATTTAGATTTCAGAAAATTCAATCGCGTAGTTTCCGAGAGAGCATTTCTGTGCGCCTCGAAAGGCGATCTGGTTGCTCCCGATGCCTAAGTCATGGATATTGCTGGGACTGCGGCATGCGCGAATGGCGCAGTCGTGCGGCTTCGAATGCCGAGCTGGTCTTCACCTGCGAGTTGGGGCCGAAGCCCTATGCGATCGCCGGGTGAGACGGCAACGATACCACCGATCGGTGGGCGGAGGCGCTAGTGCTTCGGCAGATGCTTCGTGACCTCTGGGCCAGGATTTGATTGCCATATCGCATTGGCCGAAAACCGGCGGGGATGATCTCCTCTTGAAACCATTCCCTGCCGGATACTACTTCCGATCTAGTCACCGGATAAAGCGAGGTCCCGGCGCAGCCAGGATGGGAAGGTGTCGACGCTGTTCACCATGCGACGACGCCTCCACCGGGCAACGATCGTCGCGACGAGAATCTCTCTGAAACTGAACCGCGAGCAAAGCTCGCGCATGGATGCCGACAGGCTTTCGCCGGCGCGTTGATTGGTCATGATCATCAGCGGTCAGAATCCTGAGCCGCCCTTCTTTCAAGCTGAAAGTGCGCAGCGACATAGCGCGGACATCACCGCGCCCAGACACTGCGTGCGAAACGATGCCATCTTTGGATGGGGAAGCTTGAAGGATCTCGGATGTGATCGAGGGTTGGGAGCTTCGAAGGCCTATGCCAAAGAGGCGTTGGACGAAGAAATATCTGCCATTGCACGCCTCCATTGTTGAACGGCTCCGGCGCAATTATTAGCCGATTAAGAAAATACAGGCAAGCGCGCGATTTTGAACGATGCGAAGAGCTGACGGCGTGGTCGTGACGAGGCCATGTCGCGGCTGTCGACGTTGCCTCAGCACCCTTCGATGACGATTTTCACTGGCAACTGGCCCCGTCTTTTGATCGGCAATTGACCGCGCCGAGAACATCGTCATAATAAATTTGCACACGTGCTCAATTTTGTCATTCGGCCGTTACGTTCGCCCTCTAGAGCGGGATACGCCACGTTTTCGTGGGGTTATCGGAACGGCCGTCAACACCAGTGATGACCCGTCAAGAGGCCTCACACTGCTCTTCTGGGGAGATGAAGAAAATGACTCTTTTGCCGACACTGAAATCCCTCACCGTCGCAGCCGCCATCCTGGCTTCGACTTCCGCTCTCGCGCTTGCCAAGGACGTTCACATCAGCGTCTGGGCCGGCGGTACCGGCCCGAACGACGTCTATCGCCTCGATGCCATCGAGATCGCAGCCCAGCAGCTGCAGCGCGAAGCTGCGCTGAAGGGTGAAGACCTGAAAATCACCGTCGAGAAGAAGCCCTATTCCGCCTGGGAGGATTTCAAGCAGGCGCTGACCCTTGCCGCAGAAGCCAAGACCGCTCCGAACATCGTCGTCAGCGGCCATGAAGACATCGCGCCCTGGTCGCAGGCCGGTCTCATCGTCCCGATCGAGGACTATGTCGATCTCGACTCCTGGCCGCTCAGCGACATCTATGAAAACCTGATGCAGATCGCCTCCTATAACGGCGCCGTCTACGGCATTCCGCAGGATGCCGAATCCCGGCCGATGTTCTTCTGGAAGCCCTACATGAAGGCGATCGGCTACAGCGATGCCGATCTCGATGCCTTGCCGCAGAGTGTCCAGGACGGCAAATACACGATGAAGAACCTGCTCGAAGACGCCAAAAAGATGCAGGACAAGGGCCTCGTCCAGCCCGGCTACGGCTTCTATCCGCGCACCAGCAACGGCCCTGACTACTGGCAGTTCTACACGTCCTTCGGCGGCACTATGGAAGAAGACGGCAAGCTTGTCTTCGACAAGGCGGCGATGACCCGTACCTATCAGTTCTTCGCCGATGCCGTTAAAACCGGCGTTACCAAGAAGAACCATATCGGCATGCCGGGCGACCAGTGGTGGAAGGAAGTTTCCACGGGCAAGGCCGGCATCTGGGACGCCGGCACCTGGCACTATGCCCGCATGGTCAATCAGGAAGGACTGAAGGACTTCTTCGGCAATATCGTCTTCACGCTGATCCCGGCCGGCGAAGGCGGCAAGGCCAACACGCTGACCCACCCGCTCGTCTACCTCCTGACCGCAGGTCACGATCAGGAAGACACCGAGATCGCCGCTCAGCTGGTCAAGATCGCCTCCGAGCCACGCACCAACGCGCTGCATGCGGTCAAATCAGCCCATCTCGGCATCTCCAAGTCGGAATCCACCGTCGACTTCTACGCGGCCGACCGCTGGACCCGCGAAGCCACCGAGCGCCTGCTGCCGCATGCCAATGCGATGCCGAACAATTCCGATTTCGGCAAATATTGGAACATCATGTGGAAGAACCTCGAAGCATCCTGGACCGGCGCCAAGACCGTAGACGCCGCGGTCAGCGATGCAGAGGGCGAGCTGAAGAGCACGCTCGGCGACAAGATCGTCATCCGCTAAGATCGAAGCACTCTTCCGGGCGGCGGCCACCGCCGCCCGGTCGGTTCGCGATAAGAGGCTTCCATGAAATCGTCCAGAACGCTCGGACTGGTGATGATCGCGCCTGCGGCGATCATGATTGTCCTGTTCTTCCTGATGCCGGTGGTTCTGACGGCGGTCTTCTCGATGACCAACATGACGACCGCGACCGGCATATCAGGCGGTGTCTACCAGATCGCACCCAACTCCCTGATCGCACTGAAATCGGCGATGCCCGACATCGCCGCCGAGATGGCCAAACCGCGCTACACAATCGACGAGGCGGGCCTCACGGCCGTCGAGGGCCTCGGGATGGCGCCGGGGATTGCTGCGGAATTGCGCGCCAAACATATAGGCGAGGTTTTCCCGGCACGCCGCGACGTCGAGCGCATGATCAAGGATCTCGCCGAGCGACCTTCGACACGCGAGGTCAAGCAGATCTCGGAACAGTTCAACCGCTCCGTCCTTAACACCCGCTTCGACAGCAAGGACCAGCTCTTCTCCGCTCTCGATACGCTTGGTTTCAAGCTGACCCCGGAGCAGAAGGAAGCCGTCGCTAAGACCACCTATACCGGCTGGACCTGGACGACCGACAATTTCTCACGCATGGCCAACTCGCCCGACATGGCGCGCGTGCTTTTCAATACCGTACTTTATGTTGCGCTGGTGCTGATGCTCTTCAACGTCGGTTATGCGCTGCTGCTCGCCATCTGGACACATTACATGCCGCCGACGTCAGCCTCGATCTTTCGCGGCATCTGGCTCCTGCCGCGCATCACGCCTGTCGTCATCTACGTCATGCTGTGGAAGTGGCTCGCCTGGGACAGCGGCTTCATTTCGATCCTGATGGGGAAGTTCGGCTACCCCCCGAAGAACTACCTGCTCGATACCGCTTATAATGCCTGGTTCTTCGTCGTGCTGATCAACGGCTTTATCGGCGCCTCGATGGGCATGCTGGTGTTCTCGTCGGCGATGAAGGCCATTCCTAAGAGTCAGTTCTATGCGAGCGAGGTCGACGGCGCCTCGCGCTGGCAGCAGATCCGTTACATTATCCTGCCGCAGATGCGCTGGCCGATCCTCTTCGTCACCTGCTATCAGACCCTGTCGTTGCTTGCCTCCTTCAATGAAATCCTGCTCGCCACCAATGGCGGTCCGGGCAACGCGACCGAGGTCTGGGCGCTCTCCGCCTATCACACCGCGCTCAGGAACTATGCCGGCAATCTCGAATACGGGTTGGGTGCCGCCATGGCGCTGGTGCTCGTCGTCATCGGCGTGACGCTGTCGCTTCTTTATCTGCGCGTTTTCAACTACGGCACGCTTGTCGCCAAGCCCCTGATCGAGGATTGACCATGGCCGAACGCTCGCAGCCCTCGGCAAATTATCGCAGTTGGCCTGTCATAACGGCACTGACCATCGTCAGTCTGCCGCTGCTCCTGATGTATGTCTATCTCTTCCTCGACACCGTGACGGTGAAGCAGCCGGATGCCTTGCTGCCCTCCGGCCTGACGCTCAATCACTGGCGCTTCCTGTGGCAGACGACGGCGGGCAAGGCGAACATCTGGCAGGTGACGTTGAACACGCTGCTGTTTTCGGCCTGCACCACCAGCCTGGTGCTCATCGTCTCGTCGATGGCGGGCTATGTGCTCTCGCGGCTCAATGTCCCTGCGCGCGGCTTCTTCCTTGCCGGTGTCATGGTACTGCACGCTTTCCCGTCGGTGACGCTGATCATCGCCATCTTCATCGTGCTGCAGATGATCGGTCTCTACAATTCGTTGATCGGCGTGATCCTGGTGAAGGCGGCGATCGATCTGCCGCTCGGTATCTGGTTGATGAAGGGTTTCTACGACACGGTGCCCTGGGAGATCGAAATGGCCGGCGTCGTCGACGGCGCTTCGCGGTTCCGGGTCTGGCGCAGCCTCGTGCTGCCGCAGGTCAAACCCGGCATCATGGCGCTCGGCCTTTTCTCCTTCCTCTCGGGCTGGGGCGAGTTCATCCTGCCGCAGGTGCTGGCGCCGGGCAATCAGGTGCAGGTGCTCTCGGTCTATCTCGCCGGCTTCCTTGCCGACGACAACAACTACGATTTCAACATGTTCAAGGCGGTTGGCCTCTTCTACCTCATTCCGGTGCTGATCGCCTACGCACTCTTCAACAAATACCTCATGAACATCTATGGCGGCGGGAGCAAAGGCTGATGCGCATCCTCCTCGACAATTTCTCGAAGAGCTTCGGCTCCACCAAGGTCATCGAGAACATGACGCTCGAAGTCGGCAGCGGCGAGATGCTGGCGCTGCTCGGCCCCTCGGGCTGCGGCAAATCGACGACGCTGTTTGCCGTCTGCGGCATCCACCGGCCGACTGGTGGCCGCATCCTCTTCGGTGATCGCGACGTAACCGACCTGCCGAGCCAAATGCGCAATGTCGGCGTGGTCTTCCAATCCTACGCGCTCTATCCGCACATGACGGTTGCCGAAAACATCGGCTTTCCGCTGAAGGTCAAGGGCGTCAATACCGCCGACATCCGCAAGGAGGTCGAGCGGATTTCCGGCCTCGTACACATCGGCAACCTGATGGAACGCCGTCCGGCACAGCTCTCCGGCGGCCAGCAGCAGCGTGTGGCCCTTGCCCGCGCGCTGATCCGCAAACCGGACGTGCTGCTGCTCGACGAGCCGCTCGCCAACCTCGATGCCAAGCTCCGCCTCGAAATGCGCTCGGAAATTCGCCGCATCCAGCGCAAGACAGGCATCACCGCGATCCTCGTCACCCATGATCAGGTGGAAGCGATGAGCATGTGCGACCGCATCGCCATCATGAAGGAAGGCGAGATCGTGCAGATCGCCACGCCGTCCGAAATGTATAGTGATCCACGCACCGCCTTCGTTGCCGGTTTCCTCGGCAATCCGCCGATTACCTTCCTGCGTGGCGTGATGAAGGACGGCACTTTTGCCATGCCTGAAAGCGAGATCCGCGTGCCGGTTTCGGTCCAGGCTGCCGAGGGCACCAAGCTGACGCTCGGCGTGCGCCCTGAACATTTCAATCCGGCCGGCGATATCGCCGTTACGGGCAAAGTCACCTTCGCCGAAACGCAGGGTCGCGAGAACCTTTACGACGTACGGCTTGCCGGCGGCTCGCTGCTGCGTTCCATCCAGCCGGTCCGCAATGACATCACCGTCGGTGATGAGGTGAGGTGGGCGATCGACAGCAAGGGCGTGTTCGTATTCGACGAAGAAGGTCGGAGGCTCTGAGCGATGCGTGACTTCTCGACTTTCTTCGAACGCTACGGCTGGCCCTCGAACAAGGGATATCTGCCTTTCTGCATCGGCCATCGCGGCGCGAGCGGCCATGAGCGGGAGAATACGCTCGAAGCCTTCCAGCGCGCTGCCGAACTTGGCGCGGAAATGTGGGAACTCGACATACAGCTCACCAGGGACGGCGTGGTCGTGGTCTCCCACGACGACCATCTGGAACGTGTCTTCGGCATCGATCGACGCATTTCCGAGATGACGGCCACCGAACTTGCGGCCCTCGAAGGCGTCGATGTTCCGACCTTCGAGGCGGTCGCGGCTCTCGGCCGGCGGACCAATACGGGCCTTTACATCGAGCTTAAGGCGCCGGGCACGGGGCTTCTGTGCTGGAAGCAACTTCACGAAAAGAACCAGCGCTTCGCCTGCCTCGGCTCCTTCGATACGGCACAGGTGCGCGAGCTTCGCGATGCCGGTTGCGACTATCCGCTCTCGGTGTTGATCCGCGTCGGCCACGATCCGCATGCGGCGGGTGACGAGGCCGGTGCCAATATCCTGCATCTCTGCTGGGAACGGGCCGGCGAACGGCCGCAGGATCTCGTGAGCGAAGAGCTGATGCAGCGGGCATTCGGCGAGGGCCGTGAGATCGTGTTGTGGCATGAGGAGAGGCCGGCCATTCTTTCCGACATCATAAAGCTTCCGGTGCTCGGCATCTGTACAGACCTGCCCGATCTGATGCGCCCGGCCGCTGGGGGTGAGAGACATGGCAGACAAGGATAACAAGGGGCCGAGAAAGGTCACCTCCTTCGACGTGGCGCGTGTGGCAGGCGTCTCGCGTGCCGCCGTTTCGCGCGCCTTCACGCCGGATGCCAGCGTTTCGCCGAAAACGCGCGAAAAGGTCTATCAGGCGGCGAAGGATCTCGGCTATCGGGTGAACTATCTCGCCCGCAGCCTGACCAATAAGCGCTCCGATCTCGTCGGCGTTGTCGCCGCCGGTCTCGACAATCCGTTCCGTACGCTGCAGATCGAGCATCTGGCACGTGTCCTGCTCGCCCGCAACTTTCGTCCGATCCTGCTGCCGACCTCAAAGGAAGCCGACACCTCGACCGTCATTGGCCAGTTGCTGCACTATGCCGTCTCGGGCGTCATCGTCACGTCGGATGCACCGCCGACGGAGATCTGCGAGCAATGCGCTGCCGAAGGCGTGCCGATCGTGCTGATCAACAAGGGCGATGATATTCCCTTCGTCGATCGTATCATCTCCGACGATCGCATGGCTGGGCATCTTGCCGCCACGCATCTCATCGAAAGCGGCGTCAAGGCGCCGGCGGTCATGGCCGCGCCTGCCATCTCTTATACGGCAAGGCGACGCAGCGAAGCCTTTATGATGACCTGCCGTCAACGCGGCCTCGATCCACGCTTCGTGGAGCTGAAGGTTAACGACTATCGGAACGGTTATGACGCCGCCGCCGGTCTTGCCTCGCTCGGCATCGACGGCCTGTTCTGCGCCAATGACTACATGGCCTGCGGCGTGGTCGACCGGATGATGAGGGAGCATGGCCGCGAGGAGCAGCCACCGATCCGCATCATTGGCCATGATGACATTCCCCAGGCAAGCTGGGCGGCCTACGACCTCACGACCATCCGCCAGCCGTGCGATGTCCAGGCTGAACAAACGGTCAATCTGCTGATGTCCAGGATGGCCGAACCGGATATGACCGCCCGCGTCGAATTTACCCCCGTGACGCTGATCAAAAGAAGGACTGCTTGATGAGTTCCGCATTCGATGCCTCTGCTCTGACCGCGCGGGCGGAGGTCGCAATCGACGTGGCCCGCAACGTTGGACGCGAGGCTGCGCGCTTCAGGCGTGAAGGAAAGCCGGGCGCGCTCAACGTCCAGAATAAGGGATTGCAGGATTTCGTCACGATCGCAGACAGGCAAGCAGAGCAGGCGATCCGCGCGGGACTGCTGGCGCGCTTCCCTGAGGATACCTTCATGGGCGAGGAAACCGGCGGTGAGTCCGGCTCGGCAGGAACCTGGGTCGTCGATCCCATTGACGGGACGACCAATTATATCCGTGGCTTCCGCCACTGGGGTGTTTCCATCGCCTTCGTCGTCGATGGCAAGGTGGGGATCGGCGTGATCTATGATGCGGCCAATGATCAGGTCTTTTCCGCTATCCGCGGCTGCGGCGCCTTCAAGGAGGGCCAGCCGATCCACGCCGCCCCGACCACCGATCCCGCCAATGCGATCGTCGTTCTCGGCCATTCGCGCAAGACGAGCTTTGACGACTATGCGGCGCTCTCCAAGCGGCTTTACGAACGTGGCATGGACTATCGCCGCATGGGGGCAGCGGCAGTCGATCTCGTGCGTGTGGCGGAAGGTGTTTCCGACCTCTTTTACGAACGGCATCTGAATGCCTGGGATATGCTTGCCGGTGCACTGATCGCCGCCGAGGCTGGCGCGAAAGTTGCCATTCCATCAGTCGATAGACTGCTGAAAGATGGCGGCCCGATCATCGCCCATTCGCCGGGATTGGCAGAGGAATTCGCTTTCCTCGTCGAGTTCGAGGGATTGGCGGGCTGATCAGCCCGCCATGCGCTTCAGCCATGCCCGTTCGGTCGCCGGTGCTTCGTCTGTAGTGATCTGATCCGGCTTTAAAGCGACCAGTGCCGAGAAGTTCGTCCATTCGGAATTGCTGAAACCGCCGTCGGGATCCTTCAGCGTGAAAGTCCAGGCATCGACGAGCTTGCCCTCGCTGTGGCAGAGCGCGATCATATCGAGGCCTGCCTTTGCTGCATCGAGCAGCATCGGCCAGTAGAGATAGATTGTTTCCGGCTCCGTCGGGCCGCGCAGATCGGCAAGCAGTTCCTTTTCAACCGCTTTCCAGCCTTCGGTCCTGTAGACGTCGCCAAGCCTGTCGCTGGGGTCGATACCACGGCGCAGATGCGGCAGCTTCTCCTTGACGGCCAGGATCAGATCTAGACTACCGGCGCTGACGATGACGGAGGCGGAAATCTTCTTCAGATGTTCGGCCAGATGGGCGATCCCCTTTTCGCCGATCACCTCGTAATCGTCCTTCATGTCGAACTGCAGCAACGCGTCTGGATGGGCCGATTGCAGCATGGCGGCCAGATCTTCGCTGTAGAGGAGGGGGCGATTGCCGTCCTTCATCCGCAGGTCTCGCAGTTCCGTCGGGCTCTTTTGGGCAATGATGCCGTGCCCGGTCGTCTCGCCTTCCAGCTCCTTGTCATGCAGCACGACAAAGCCGCCATCGGCGCGCACTCGAAGATCGAGCTCCATCGATGCGCCAGCCTTGAAGCCTTCGGCCATCACCTCAGCCGAAAACAGCGGATCCGCCATTCGCCGGCGCAGCCGGTGCCATTTCAGCAGGGTCGCATGGTTCTCAAACTCGATCCGAAGTCCGCGTGCGTCTGCCATTCCGTCATCCTCGGCATGTTTTCATTTTCCCTTCGTGCATCGGAAAGGCTCGATTCTCAAGAGGCGCCGGAAGATTGGCGCTGCGGTGAGAGGAGGCCTTTTCCGCAGCCCGATCTTCCGGCGATATCTCCACGAGGCCATGAGCAACAGGTTTTCGAAGCACCTGCACGTGCAACGGGCGAGGATTTCGAAAATCGACTGCACAGTCTGCGGGAGGAAGAGCTTTTCTTCTGGCAGCCGACACCGCTCTCCTGGTATTGAAGGTCAGCCGCTATAGGCCCTGACAACCGCCTCCGATGCGGCGCCGACATCCGCTGCCAAACCGGCTTGCCGCAGCGCTTCGCCATAGGTCACGACATTTGCGAGCACGGTCTGAAACGTCGCTCGTGGGCCTGTGTGGTTCAATCGTATGAGATGCGACAGACCGGTGCCGATACCGGCCGTCAGGTCGACACCCAGCCCCGCAGCTAAGCGGATGACCGATGTGGGCTCCACGCCTGTCGGTGTGGAGATCGTTGTCACCAGGTTTGACGCCTGTTCGGCAGGCACCCAAAGGCTTGCTCCCAGCGCTGACAAACCGGCTCGGGTGGCGGAAGCGGCCTTCTCATGGCGAGCGACGGTCTGTTCGACGCCTTCCGCCTCAACCCGGTCGAGGGCCGCCTCCAAGGCGAAAAATTCCAGCGGCGCGGGCGTTCCGGGCAAAGCGCCGCGGCCGCCATTCACCCAGGCTTTCAGCTCGGCGAGTGACAGGATGGAGTTGCGCGGTGCATCATCATGCATGATCAGCTCCCAGGCTCGCGGACTGACCGAGAGTGCGGAAACGCCGGCAGGTCCGCGAAGTGCCTTCTGCGGGCCGATGACGGCAATATCGATGCTCAATCCGGTGACATCGAGCGCATGACCGCCAACGGACGCTACGGCATCGACCACCGTTACGATGCCTCGTGCCTGCGCCAGCGCGACGATTTCGGGCAGTGGATTGAGGATGCCGCTTGCCGATTCCGCGTGAACGAGCGCCAGCGCACGGACACCGGGATTGGCATCCAGCGCCGCGGCAATCGTCTCGGCTTCGATCGGCCGGCCGGGTCGGGCGACGATTTCGATGACCTCAGCGCCGCCACGCCGCAGCCACTGCCCGAACCAGCCGCCATAGGAACTGGTGACGATGTTCAGCGCTGCAAGGCCGGGTCTGGCAAGGCTGGTCGCAACGGCCTCAAGCGCCACGACGGCCTCGGCCTGCACCAGCAGCACGTCGTTATCCGTCTTCAGGATCGCGCCGATACGGCGGGCAAGAATGGCGTAACGTTCTGCCGGGTAGGCCGGCGCGTAGAGCGGGTTCCAGGCTTCGGTCATGGGTAGCTTCCTTCAAGTGGGTTCGGTAACGAGGCGCGGCACGGCCGCAATGAGCCGGCGCGCCGCATCGGATCGCGGTGCAGTGACGACATCGGCTGCCGGTCCTTCCTCGACGATGCGGCCGGCATCCATGACGGCGATGCGATGCGAGATCGCCCGCACCACCGCGAGGTCGTGGGATATGAAGAGATAGGCAAGGCCACGCTCGCGCTGCAACTCGACCAGCAATTGAAGGATGCGGCCCCGAACGGTCACATCGAGTGCGGAGACGGCCTCATCCAGCACCAGCAGGGAGGGCCGCGTCGCGATGGCGCGGGCAATGGCGACGCGCTGCCGTTGGCCGCCCGACAGCGTGCGGACTGGGCGGGAGGCAAGGGCGGTGGGCAGGCCGACGCGCTCCAGCAGGGCGGCGATTTCGGCCGGCCGCTGTTTCCTGTCCGCGATATCGTGAATGCGCAGCGGATCGTCGAGAACCGAGGCGACGGAGGCCAACGGATTGAAGGCGCCGAGCGGATCCTGAAATACCATCTGCATATGCGCGCGCCTGCGCCGCAGGTCGACGCCGCGACGTGCGAGCCAATCCTCTCCTTCGAACCGGATGGAGCCGGTATCAGGCTCCAGCAAACGGAGAAGGACGCGCGATAGCGTCGATTTTCCGCTGCCCGAGGCTCCTACCAGGCCCAGGGTTTCGCCGGCCGTGATTGTCAGGGAAATATTGTCGAGAGCCGCAACCTGGCGGCCGGAGCTGGAATAGGCCTTGGACAATGCCTCCACGGTCAGAAGCCCATTCATGACACCATCTCGGTAATCAGTGGCTGCGTGGAAAGATCGCGATGGTTGGCGATGAGGGCGGCAGTATAGCTCTCGGCTGGCGATGACAGAACCGACCGGACGGGACCGGCCTCGACCAGTTCACCGTTGCGGAAGACGGCGACGCGATCGACGAAGCCAGAGGCGAGTGCGATATCATGGGTGATGAAGAGCAGCGTCATGCCTTCCTCACGAACCAGCCCGTCGAGCAGTCTGACGATTTCTGCCTGAACCACGACATCGAGTGCACTGGTCGCCTCATCGGCGATCAGCAAGGCGGGCTTGGCCGCTATTGCTGCGGCAATCGCCACGCGTTGCCGCTGGCCGCCCGAAAGCTGATGCGGGAAGGCGCGCATGGTGCTTGCGGGTTGCGGTATGCGGACGCGATCCAGGAGCTCCGCGGCATGCACATAGGCTTGCCGCCAGCCGAGGCGGAGGTGTCTTCTGGCGACTTCGGCAACCTGCTCGCCGATGGTCAGCACCGGATTGAGGCTGGTGCCGGGGTCCTGAAAGACAAAACCGAAATCACGGCCGGGGAGCGGCGCGTGGCCGAGCGCCGGCCAGGTTATTTCGCCCTCGATCCTGGCCTGCTCCGCTAAAATGCCGGCAAGTGTCCGGGCAAGCGTGCTTTTACCCGAACCGCTTTCGCCAATGATCGCCAGCCTCTCGCCCCTGACAATATCGAGGTCGACGGATTTCAGCGCTGCCTCCAGTCCGTAGCGGACCGACAGGTTTCTCACGCTGCAGAAGGGCGGGCTCATCGGGAGCCTCCCTCATGACCAAGTGCCCTCGTCAGGCCCTCGCTGAAAAGGTGGACGCCGAGCACGGTGATCGCCAGCGCCAGACCGGGAAGAACCGAAAGATAGGCGGCGGAGCGCAATACGCTGCGGCCTTCGGCGATCATCGAGCCCCAGGTGGCGAGATTGGAATTGCCGAGACCGAGAAAGGAGAGGGCCGCTTCGGTCAGGATCGCGCCGGCGACGATGGTGGCCGACAGCGCCAGAACCGGCGGCAAGGCGTTCGGCAGAATTTCCTTGAAGGCGATCTCGGCCGGATGCATGCCGATCACGCGGGCGGCAGCGACATAATCCCGCTCGCGGATGGACAGCACCTGCGCTCGCGTCAGCCGTGCCGGATCGGCCCAGGTGCCGAGGGCGATCGCGAAGACGACGACCGGCGTCGACACACCGATGATGCTGACAAAGGCGAGCGCCAGCAGGAAGCCTGGAACGATCTGGAAGGCATCGACGACGCGCATCAATGCCTCGTCAACCGCGCCGCCGGCAAAGCCGGCAGCCATGCCGACAAAAAGCCCGAGCAGCATGGCGGAAAGGGCTGCGGCAATCCCGACGGCCAGCGAGGTCCGAGCGCCATAGAGCAGGCCGGCGAGGACATCGCGACCCAGCCGGTCCGTGCCGAGCGGTAGGCTTGGATCAGAGAAGGGCGAGAGCAGCGCCCTGCCGGCGATCCGCAGCGGATCTCCCGGCGATATCACCGGGGCCAGCAGGCTGGCAATAAGCAGGGCTGCGAGAATGACAAGGCCGATCGCCCCCTCCGGGGTCCTTAGGAGACGCTTGAGCAGGGTCATGCGCGGCCCTCCGATGAGCCAATGCGCGGATCGAGAGCGGCATAGACGAGATCGACGATGAAATTGATGCAGATGACGAGAAAGGCGCTGGTGACGATGATGCCCATCAGGAGCGGCGCGTCACGGCCGTTGACGGCCTCCTGGGCCAGCCTGCCGAAGCCTGGAATGGCAAAGACGCTCTCGATGACGACGCTGCCGCCAAGCATGGCGGCGGACTGCAGACCGAGCATGGTGACGAGCGGCAGCAGCGCATTGCGCGCCACATGGCGAAGCACGATGCGGCTGCGCGACAGACCCTTTGTCCGGGCAAACAGCACGAAATCGAGCTTCCACGCCTCCGCCATGCCCGCGCGCATGACGCGCAGGAACAGCGCAAGATAGATGAAGGAGAGCGCTCCGACCGGCAGGGCCAGGTGTTCTGCGATATCAAACGCTCGGAAAAGCCCTGTTTTGCCGGAGGCAATGGTCTCAATACCGGCGATCGGCAGCCAGCGCAGTTTGACCGAAAAGAGGATGCTAAACACCAGTCCCAGCCAGAAGCTCGGAATAGCATAGATGATCAGTGAACCGATCGAGAGAAAACGATCACGCAGGCTGCCCGGCTTCGCGCCTGCCAGGATGCCAAGCGCTGCGCCAAGCCCGAATGACAGCGCCGTCGCGCTTCCCATCAAGAGCAGCGTGTCTGGCAGCCGCTCGGCGATGAGATCCCGCACCGGCCGGTCGAAGGCCACCGACCAGCCGAGGTCGAGACGAGCGAGCGATGACAGATAGAGCCAGAGCCGGGCGAAGACCGATTGATCGAGCCCGTAACTCTCTCGCAGCGACTTGATCAGTGCCGCATCACCACCGCCGATCGAGCCGAGATAGGCATCGACGGCATCGCCGGAGGCGGATTCGAGCAGGAAGAAGCTGAAGATCACGACGATCAGCAACACCGGAATGCTGCTGATGATCCTGCGTCTCAGGAGGAGAAGTGCACGTTTCACGCCCGACGAGGCCCCTGAAGCAATTCCGACTTCGACCCTATCACGATTGCAGCGCGGTATCGCCCCAATTCGAGACCGCCCAGCGTGGATTGTCGGAGACGTTCAGCACCGTGTCGCGAGCGACCGTGATGAAGCCCCATTCGACGACGTTGATCAGCGGCAGTTCGGCCACCACGAGTTGCTGGAACTTGTAGTAGAGGTCGGTACGAACAGCGGTATCCACTGTCACGGCAGCCTGTGCGATGATCTTGTCGAGCTCGGCGCTGACATAGCCACCCTGGTTTGAGAAGGGCACGCCGTCAGGCGTTCCGGACTGGACGAGGATGGTGGTCGAGATGGCAGGGTCGCCGCGGAAGACCGGCGGCCCGACGGCGATGTCGAAGTCGTGGTCGGTATAGATGGCCTTCTGGTGAGCGGCCGCATCGGCATTGACGATGACTGCGTCGATACCGACGGCGGCAAGCGCCTGGCGCAGATAGTCGCCGAACTGGCGCGTCTCGTTGAAATAGGGTGCCGGCCGCAGCTTGAGCTGGAAACGATTACCGTCAGGTCCTCTTGTATAGCCGCCCTGGTCCAGAAGATCGTTTGCCACCTGCACGTCGAAATTATAGTTCGCAACGTCGGCCGTGTAGAACTCCTTGGAATTCTTCGGGATGGGGCCGGTCGATTCCGTCGCATAACCGAGGAAGATCGTGTCGACGACGAATTTCTTGTCGATCGCATGGGCGATCGCCTGGCGGACTCTGAGATCGGAGAGTTCCTTGCGGCGATGGTTGATTTCGATGACGAGCTGATAGGTCAGCGCCTCGTAGCCCTTGGAGATGACCTTGATGCCGTCGACCTTGGAGATGCGGTCGAGATCGGCGAGCGGCACGGCCGAGAAGGCAGCAAGATGGATTTCTTGGGCTTCCAGTGCCGCGCCGGCCGATTCACGGTCGGGCAGCACGCGGTAGACGATCTCGTTGAGCTTCGGTTCGCCCTTCTGCCAGTAGTTCTCGTTGCGCGTCAGCCGGTAATATTCGCCGGGCTTATGTTCGGCGAACTTGAACGGGCCGGTACCGACAAGCGTGTTGTTGGCAGGATTCTTGGCGATGTCCGTGCCTTCGAAAATATGCTTGGCGACGACGCTGGTGACAGCCGGCAGCGCATTGCGGATGAGCTGGAAGGGCGTCGGCTTCGAAAAGCGGAAGATCGCCGTATGGTCATCGGGCGTATCGACCGTTTGCAGATTGGCGAAGACCAGGCGCCCGAGATTCTGAAGCGGCTTCCAGACGTTGAGCGCGGAGAAGGCTACGTCGGCCGAGGTGAACGGCTTGCCGTCGTGCCAGGTGGCGTTTTCACGCAGCTTGAAGGTCACGGAAAGCCCGTCGGGCGAGCCTTCCCAGGAGGTGGCGAGCCGCGGTGCGAGACCATCCGCGCCCTCGTAGGAGGCTTCGGCCAGCGGTTCGATCACCTTGCTTGCAACGAAGAAGACGCCGTTCGAGGCAACAATGGCGGGATTCAGGTTCTTCGGCTCGGAGTCGGCTGCGACGATCAGGCGTCCGCCGGCCGGCACGTCCTGTGCCAGAGCAATGCGCGAAAGTGCGGTCGAGCCGAGCAGCAGCGCGGTGCCTTGCAGCAGGCTGCGCCGAGAGATATCCGCAATAGTCATGCCCCTTCCAATCCTTAAAAATTCAATGGCCTATATTCGAACTGAAACCGTAAGTGTGACAGGAATTAAATTCGAACAGGATGGCCAGGCGAGATATTTTTTGTCACCCAGCCATTATTTTCAACGGCTGCCGGCGGCAAGCCGGGGCGCTTCGGCGCCGAGACTGCGGTAGGCTGGCTGGCCCGGCGTCTAATGTGCACCTCTGCTGGTCTCACCTGGAAGTGACCGGTTTGGTGGCGGACGTGTCGCCGAAAATCGACATGGTCGATCTTCTATTGCTGGCCTCCAGCTCCTACGTAACCGTGGACCGATACGTCATTCCGGTATCCGCATTCTGCAGAGGGCAGGCGACCGCTTCGCCCGATCCATGAGGAAATACATGACCCGTTCCCGGCAGTTGCGCCTTGGCGCCTTTATGCGTCCCGTCAGCCTGCATACCGGCGCATGGCGCTATCCGGGGTCCTATCCGGATGCCAATTTCAACTTCGCCCATCTGAAGTCATTCGCGCAGAAGCTCGAGGCCGCGAAGTTCGACGCCTTCTTCATGGCCGATCACCTGGCTGTGCTCAACATGCCAGTCGAGGCGCTGAAGCGCAGCCATACCGTGACCTCCTTCGAGCCGTTCACGCTGCTTTCGGCGCTCGCCGCCGTCACCGAGAGGATCGGTCTCGCTGCGACGGCGTCGACGACCTTCGATGAGCCCTACCATATCGCCCGTCGTTTCGCCTCGCTCGATCACATCAGCAATGGTCGCGCCGCCTGGAACATCGTGACCACCTCCAACCCCGATGCAGCCCTCAATTTCGGTCTGGACGAGCACGTGGAACACGGTGAGCGCTATAAGCGGGCGCGTGAATTCTACGATGTCGTCACCGGCCTCTGGGACAGCTTCGCCGACGATGCCTTCATCCGCGATCGCGACAGCGGCATTTATTTCGATCCCGACAAAATGCATGTGCTCGACCACAAGGGCGAGGAGTTGAGCGTGCGCGGGCCGTTGAACATTGCCCGACCGGTTCAGGGCTGGCCCGTCATCGTGCAGGCCGGCCAATCGGATCCGGGTCGCCAGCTTGCGGCCGAAACCGCGGAAGTGGTCTTCTGTTCGCCGCGCGATCTCGACGGTGGCAAGGCACTTTATGCCGACATTAAGGGCCGGATGCAGGCCATCGGCCGCAATCGCGACCATCTCAAAATGCTGCCCGCCGCCTTCGTCGTCATCGGCGACAGCATCGAGGAGGCGCGCGCCAAGCGTCTCGCCCTCGACAGCCTCGTTCACTACGATAGCGCCATCGCATCGCTTTCGATCGCGCTTGGCCATGATGCCTCCAGCTTTGACCCGGATGCGCCACTGCCCGATGATATTCCCGATACCAATGCCAGCAAGACCGGCCGCGCCCAGGTCATCAAGCTGGCGCAGGAGGAAAACCTGACCGTGCGCCAGCTTGCCCAGCGTTATGGCGGCTATTCGGGCCTTGCCTTCGTCGGCACGCCTGAGAGCATTGCCGATGAGATGGAACGCTGGCTGGAGGAGGAAGGTTCGGATGGCTTCAACATCGTCTTCCCCTACCTGCCGCAGGGTCTCGACGACGTCACGACACGCCTGGTTCCTGAATTGCAGCGCCGGGGCCTGTTCCGCAGGGACTATGAGGGCACGACGCTGCGAGAACATCTTGGCCTGCCACGGCCGGAAAACCGCTTCTTCAGCTGAAGAAAACCGCCAGGGCAGGGCAACGATCAGGCGGAGCGACCCTTCGAAGAGGGCTGGTGCGGAGAGGCGGAGGCGACCGCCTGACCGGAGGCTATTTCCTGATAACACCGACCCTTGCCAGCACTTCGCCGGGAATGGCGTAGCGCTGGATAACATCCTTGTTGTTGCGAAGCCCACAGATCTCGCGCTGGACGAAGAGCGCCCAGACTGCATCGGAGGCGTTGTTGACCAAGGTCTCGCGCTGCTCGGCGCCATGGCGATCGGGGTTCCAGGCCTTCAGCGCAGCGAGCGCCGATTCGACCTTGAGGCCATTGCGCCCGAGCGAACTCGCTCGTTCCGACATAAGCTCATATTCAAGTACATTCACCCCGCCTTCGGCCGAAAAGGACTGCCTGAAGGATTGCGGCGGGCGAACGCTCATTGCACTTGCTCTCGCTGGTTACTGCGCCGGCCTGCCCGTGACCTGAAAATAGGCCCAGGCAGCGGCAAACACGAGAATCACCACGGCGATGATCATCAGCTTGCGAAGCATGGGATTGGGTGCTTTCGGCGGGGGCTTCGGCTTGCGAAACTTGATAACGTTGTCGCTCATTGTCTTGCTGTTCGGTTCGTTCTTCTCACAGCAGTAACGCATATCGACGGGCTTTGGCACCCGTGTCCTGTCCAAATATGCGCTTTTATGTGAGAGCTGCCGGTGGACACCGGCAGCTCAAGGTCGAGCCGGATCAGCGCGCCGCCCAGTTGGCGCCGCGACGGAAGATCGTCTTCATCTGCGGCACGTCGAATTCCTTGGCGACGTGGCCGAGGGACGAATAGAAGACGCGACCCTTGCCGTATTTGCGCTTCCACACGACCGGCATGGTCACCCCATCGATCCAGTAGGCATGTTCGCCGGTAAAGGTGGTTGTTGCCAGCACCTCGTTCGAGGGGTCGACATGCATGTAATACTGCTCGGAATTGTAGGGGAAATCGGTAATCCCCTCCATCAGCGGGTCATCCGGTCGCGTGACGTTGACGGTGTAGTTGATGATGTTGCCAGGATGGGCAACCCACTGGCCACCGATGATGAACTGGTAGTCGGTCGATTCACGGAAGCTGTCGCCGGCGCCGCCGTGATAGCCGGCAATGCCAACGCCGCTTTCGATCGCGTCGGCGAGGTTTTTCACCTCTTCCTTCTCGATCTTCGACATGGTGATGACGGGGACGATCAGGCTCAGATCGTGAATCGACGGATCGGCGAACGCCTCCGTGCTGTGCTCCACATAGACCTTGAAACCGTCTTCCTCAAGCATGTCCTTGATGATTGCGGCGCATTGTTCCGGTTCGTGGCCGGCCCAGCCACCCCAGACGATCAGTGCTTCACGCATCGTGTATTCCTCCTGAAAATTACTTGCCGAGCAGTCCGTCGACGAGGGATTGAGAAAGCGGAGCGGGGCGCTCCGTTGTCGTGGTGAGCGTCACCGTGCTGCCGGTGTCGGACGCCTTCTGGAAGGCTTCCATCACTTCGAGCACGTGCAGCGCCAGATCGCCGTTTGCGCGATGCGGCCGGTTCGACCGGATGGCATGGGCGAGATCGGCCACACCGAGAGAGCGATAGTTGCCGTCGGCATAGGGCAGGGTCACCGGCTGGTCCTCGAACTCGCCGCCCTTCTTCAGATATTCGACCGGGCCGGCAAAGCGGTTGGGATCCGGCACGATCAGCGTGCCCTCGGTACCGTAGACTTCGAGCGGAACATGCTTGTGGCCGGCCACATCGAAGCTCATGCCGATCTGCACGACTGCGCCATTGGCGAAAGCCATGACGCCGGCGACATGGGTCGGGATATGAACCGGGATGCGTTCGCCATTGCGGGGCTCGCTGGTGATGATGCGCTCCTTGCGCGGGGTCACCGCAAAGCCGGCAACCTTGGCGATCGGTCCCAGCAGATTGACGAGATCGGTGATGTAGTAAGGACCCATGTCGAGCATCGGTCCGCCGCCGACTTCATAGTAGAAGGCCGGGTTGGGATGCCAGCGCTCGTGGCCAGGGCACATGAAGGTCGCGGTACCGCCGACCGGGATGCCGATGACACCCTCGTCGATCAGGGCGCGGGCAGTCTGATGGCCGCCACCGAGGAAAGTATCGGGGGCCGCGCCGATGCGCAGGCCCTTGGCCTTGGCGGCATCCGCCAATTTTTTCCCTTCTGCGAAATTAATCCCGAGTGGCTTTTCTGAATAGGTATGCTTGCCGGCTTCCAGTGCTTGCAGCCCGACGGCCACATGGGCCTTCGGAATGGTCAGGTTGACGATGATCTCGACTTTCGGGTCGGCGAGAAGCTCGTCGACCGTGCGTGCTTGAAGGTTGAATTCAGAGGCCTTTGCCTCTGCAAGTTCGCGATTGAGGTCGGCCAGTCCGCGGATATCGAGGATCGGAAATGCCGATGTCATCGCCTTCAGATAGGCGCCCGAAATATTGCCGCATCCAATGATGCCGATACCGACTTTTTCCATCATGTCCTCCAACAATACAGGTTTTTGCGCGTCAAAGCGCTGGCCCGGTGGTACTCCAGGGCGATTCATAGAGTTCGTAGAGCGCGACGGCCGCTGCACCCCGTGCCCAGAAATCGTCGGTCGAATCATCGAAAACGAGTTCGCTGACGCCTTGCAGGGATGGCGGGATGGCCAGCGCATAGGCATCCCTCAGACTGTTGAGGAAGGGCTCACCCAGCGCGAGCGATGAGCCGACGAGAATGACGCGCGGCGGTGCAAACAGCGTGACGATATTGGCGATCGTCAGCCCGACCGCCTCGCCGGCCCGTGCCGCTGCACCGATCAGTTGGTCGTCATCGGCCTGGATCATTGCCTGCACGTGCGTCATGCCGCGGCCGAGACGCACCGCTTCGGCGAAACGTCCATCGGTCTGCTGGTCGCCGAGAATGGCGCTTTCGCCGGCCTGGCTCGAAAGACGGACCACGCCCTGTTGGCCCATCCCGAGGACGAGGTCGCCGAGATTGTGGCTGAGGCCGCCGGCGCCGCGGAAAAGCTGGTTGTCATGAAGCACGCCGAGACCCAGCGTCTGCTCCAGCGAGATCAGAACCATGTCTTCGAGGTCGCGGGCCTTGCCGAACCAGTGATGGCCAAGGGTGATGGCATGAGCATCGCTCTCGATGATCGTCGGCGTCGATAGGCGGGCCGACATTTCCTTCGCAAAATCAACGTTGACTTCGCGGAATATCGGGCTTGAGCGGATGTAGCCCGTGCGATGCTCAATGACGCCGGGAAGTGCCAGACAGATGCTGTCTATATCACCGAGCGACAAGCCGATATCGACGACACAACGTCGTACGCCGTCTTCGACGAGATCGGCAATGACGGCGATCGGCTGACGATCGATGCGGATCGGCAATGTCAGCCTGGAGAGCACGTCCCCGCGGAAATTGGTGACGACGAAGATCATGCGGCTGGGGGCAATCTTGGCGCCGACCACACGGGCGGCATCCGGATTGAGCTCCAGCATGACGCGGGGTCTTCCACGCACGGCCTCGTTGCGGATATCGCCCTCATGGCGCGGCAGGATCAGCCCATCGTCGAGCAGCGAAGCGGTGATGGCCGAAACCGTCGTGGTCGAGAGCTCCGTACGCTCACTGATCTGGATACGAGAAATCGGACCATGGCGCCGGATCGTGTCGAGCACGTTCAAGCGGTTGATCGCACGCATTAATTCGGGATCCGCAGTCTTCATGAAAATTAGCCAGGCAATCGGTCTGTTGGTGCGATCCGTCTCGTATTTTTAACGGGTTACGAAATAAATAGCAGCCAAAGGCCGGGCGCTGTCAAGGGAATTTGGTGAAAAATACGGCGATTGACTTGACATTGGGCAAAAGCTTCGTTGAATTAATCCGCATAGGGGAAAAATTGTGAGGATAGGTCCCCTGGGAGGAAAATCATGAATTTCATGCTGAAGAGCGCCGCCTTTGCCGGCAGGCGCATCGTATCCATGGCCGCGGCAGCCGGCATGTTGCTGGCCGGTGCCGGGGCTGCCTCGGCCGCGACTGTGGTTAAGTGGCTGCATCTCGAGCTCGATCCGAAATTTGTCGCGGTGTGGGAAGAGATCGTCAAGAAGTATGAGGCCCAACATCCAGACGTCGACATCCAGATGCAGTTTCTCGAAAACGAGGCCTTCAAGGCTAAACTTCCGACTTTGCTGCAGTCGGACGACGTTCCTGATTTCTTCTACAGCTGGGGCGGCGGTGTCTTGAAGCAGCAGTCGGAGACGGGAGCTCTCCAGGATGTGACGGCAGCCCTCGATGCGGATGGCGGCAAACTGCGCAAGGCCTATACGCCGGCCTCAGTCGACGGCCTGACCTTCGACGGCAAGACCTGGGCCATCCCATACAAGGTGGGCCTGGTCAGTTTCTTCTATAACAAGGCGCTGTTTGCCAAGGCCGGCGTCAAAGCCGAGGATATCAGGACCTGGACCGATTTCCTTGAGGCGGTCAAGAAGATCAAGGCTGCCGGCATCGTGCCGATTGCGGGCGGTGGCGGCGACAAATGGCCTATCCATTTCTACTGGAGCTATCTCGTCATGCGCGAAGGCGGCCAGAAGGTCTTCGAAGCCGCCAAGAACGGCGAGGGCGAAGGTTTCCTCGATCCTGCCGTCATTAAGGCGGGCGACGATCTCGCCGAACTCGGTAAGCTCGAACCTTTCCAGCCTGGATACCTCGGCGCGACCTGGCCGCAGACGCTCGGCGTCTTCGGTGACGGCAAGGCCGCGATGATCCTGGGCTTTGAAAATACGGAGGCCAACCAGCGCAAGAACGCCGGCGACGGCAAGGGTCTGGCACCCGACAATATCGGCCGTTTCGTTTTTCCGACGGTCGAAGGTGGCGCCGGCAAGCCAACGGATACGCTCGGCGGCCTGAACGGCTGGGCCGTGACCAAGAAGGCCTCCAAGGAAGCAATCGATTTTCTTGCTTTCCTGACGAATGCGGACAACGAGCGCATGATGGCAAAGGCCGGCATGCTCCTGCCTGTTGCAACCGGCGCCGATGATGGCGTCGTCAACCCGCTGCTCGCCGAATCGGCAAAACAGCTTGCGGGTTCGAGCTGGCATCAGAATTTCTTCGACCAGGATCTCGGTGCGGCCGTCGGCCGTGTCGTCAACGACGTGTCGGTGGAAATCGTCTCCGGACAGATGACTTCCAAGGACGGCGCCCAGATGATCCAGGATGCTTTCGAACTGGAGCAATAGTCAGCGCCTGCGGACATTCCCGGCGCTCTCGCCAGAAGCGGAGCGCCGGCATTGCTGCCGGCGAGATACGAAAGCAGGAACCATGGCGAATATTTCAGTCCTATCGACACCGAGTGCCGCAAGGCCGGCTAGACGAGCCGCAAACAGCAGGAGTTCGGTCGCCCACGACCGGCTGACGGTGCTGTTGCTCTTCCTGCCACCGGCGCTGCTCCTCTTCACGCTCTTCGTCATCATGCCGATGGGCGAGGCGGCCTGGTACAGCCTCTATAAGTGGAACGGCTACGGCACACCGACCGAATTCATCGCGCTTCGCAATTTCCAGGTCCTGTTCCGCAACGCGGCTTTCACCCAGGCGCTGGTCAATAACGGCCTGATCATCGTTATCTCGATCTGCATCCAGGTGCCGCTCGCCATCTGGCTGGCGACGATGCTTGCACATCGTATTCCCGGCGTCGTCGGCTTCCGTCTGGTCTTTTTCCTGCCTTATGTGCTGGCGGATGTTGCAGCGGGCCTCATCTGGCGCTTCGTCTATGACGGCGATTACGGCCTGTTTGCAGCCGTTTCCAATTTCTTCGGTTTCGCCAATCCTTATGTGCTCGCCGACAAGGACGTGGCAATCTATGCGATACTTGGGGTCATCGTCTGGAAATATTTCGGATTTCACATGATGCTGTTCATCGCCGGCCTGCAATCGGTCGACAAGAACGTATTGGAGGCGGCCGAAATCGATGGCGCCACCGGCTGGCAGAAATTTCGTTACGTCACGCTGCCGCTGCTCGGCTCAACCTTGCGCCTTTCGATTTTCTTCGCCGTCGTCGGCTCGCTGCAGCTCTTCGACATGATCATGCCGCTAACCGGCGGCGGGCCGTCCAATTCCACGCAGACGATGGTCACCTTCCTCTACACCTATGGCGTCATGCGTATGCAGGTGGGCTTGGGCAGCGCCGTTGGCGTGGTGCTCTTCATCATCTGCGTCACGCTCGCCTTCGGTTACAAAAGGATCTTTATGCGTCATGACTGATATGAGCTCTTCCATCCGCACGAGCGTGTCCACACGCATTTATCTTTACGTTTCGCTGAGCCTGATTGCCGCGATCGTGCTCGTGCCGCTGGTGACGACTGCGCTCGGCGGCTTCAAGACGCTGGGCGACCTGCGCACCAACCCTTTCGGCCTGCCAACGGAATGGCAATGGGCGAATTATACCGACATTCTCTTCGGCGATCGCTACTGGCTGCAGATCGGCAATTCGCTTGTCATCGCGGCGCTCACGGTGCTCCTGACGCTGATCGTTTCGTCCATGGCGGCTTTTGCCTTTGCCCATGTCAGGTTCTTCGGCTCGTCGTTCCTGCTCAATTATTTCCTGCTCGGCCTGATGTTTCCGGCGGCGACCGCGATTCTGCCGCTCTTCATCCGCATTCGCGATCTTGGCCTCCTGAACACCTATTGGGGCGTGGTGCTGCCGCAGGTAGCCTTCGGTCTCGGCATGAGCATCCTGTTGTTTCGCAACTATTTCCGCAATCTTCCCGAAGAATTGTTCCAGGCGGCGTTCGTCGATGGCTGCGGTTATCTGCGCTTTTTCTGGCATATATCGCTGCCGCTTTCCCGCCCGATCGTCGCAACCGTCAGCATCATCTCCTTCGTCGGCAGCTGGAACAGTTATATTCTGCCACTGATCATGCTGAATTCGGAGTCCAAATATCCCTGGCCGCTTGGCATCATGGTTTATCGCGGCGAATACGGGACGGAATGGCAACTGGTGCTGGCCTTCATCACGCTGACGATCCTGCCTACCATCATCGTCTTTTTCATCGCCCAAAGGCACATCATCGCCGGATTGACCGCCGGCGCCGTGAAGTCCTGAGCCCGAGCCATTGGAGGTGCAATCATGGCATCCGTTTCACTAAACGATATTCGCAAAGCCTATGGTGCCATCGACGTCATTCACGGCATTTCGCTCAATATCGAAGATGGGGAATTCGTCGCCCTCGTCGGGCCGTCCGGCTGTGGAAAATCGACCCTTCTGCGCATGATCGCCGGCCTCGAAGAGATCACCGACGGCGAGATTGCCATCAACGGCAACGTCGTCAACGGCATGACGCCGCGTGAGCGCAACATCGCCATGGTCTTCCAGTCCTACGCGCTCTATCCGCATATGACCGTCGCGGAAAACATGGGCTTCAACCTGAAGCTCGCCGGTGTCGCAAAACCGCAAATCGAGGCGCGCGTGGCCGAGGCCGCCCGGATGCTGGATCTCGCGCCGCTTCTCCAGCGCAAGCCGGCCCAGCTTTCGGGCGGCCAGCGCCAGCGTGTCGCCATGGGCCGCGCTATCGTGCGAAATCCCGCCGTCTTCCTGTTCGACGAGCCGCTGTCCAACCTCGATGCCAAGCTGCGAGTGCAGATGCGTTCGGAAATCAAGACGTTGCACCAGAAGGTCAAGACCACCTCGATCTATGTCACACATGATCAGATCGAGGCGATGACGCTTGCCGACCGCATCGTCGTGCTCAATCACGGCAGGGTGGAGCAACAGGGTACGCCGCTCGAACTCTACAGGAAACCAGCCAATCTCTTCGTGGCTGCGTTCATCGGATCGCCGGCGATGAATATGCTTGAGGGTACGGTGGATGGCGAGGACGGTAAGCCGGCCGCGCGTCTTTCGGATGGCACTGCGATCCGCATCACTGCCGACCGCAGGGTCCGCCCCGGTCAGGCCGTGACGATCGGCCTGCGTCCAGAGCATCTGACGCCGGGCGGCAGGGATGAAAATGCGCTTGCCGGGCAGACCCTGCTTGTCGAGCCGACCGGTGCCCAGACGCATGTCGTCTTCGATCTGGCCGGCCAGCCGGTAACGGCCGTGGTGGATGGGGATTATGCTGTGCGCTACGGCACCCGCTTCGAGGCCAATATCGCCAGCGAACAGGTCCATATTTTTGACCGCAATACTGGTCTGGCGCTCTGATTTTGAAAAGGTGCTGATCGGCCGGGGTGATTTTGCCGTCGATAACAAATGAAATCCGCCGCCAGTGGTGTGATTGGCGGCGGATTTATTTTTTCAGCGCTTATTCTGCAGGCTGTGCGACCGGTGCCAGGAGATCGCTGTCGTCGCGCAAATTTCCGTTCATTGCGGCGGCGAAGCGGGTCTGGTCGAGTTCGTTTTCCCAGCGGGCCACGACGATCGTGGCAACCGCATTGCCGACGAGGTTGGTGAGCGCACGGCATTCCGACATGAAGCGGTCGATGCCGAGGATGAGTGCCATCCCGGCGATCGGAACCGAGGGGACGACCGAGAGTGTTGCGGCAAGCGTGATGAAGCCGGCGCCGGTGATGCCGGCGGCACCCTTGGAGCTGAGCATGGCCACGAGCAGCAGCAGGATCTGGTCGCCGAAGCTCAGATGCGTATCCGTTGCCTGGGCGATGAAGAGCGCCGCCAGCGTCATGTAGATGTTGGTGCCGTCGAGATTGAACGAATAGCCGGTCGGGATGACGAGGCCGACGACGGAGCGCTTGCAGCCGGCGCGTTCCATCTTGTTCATCAGGCCGGGCAGGGCGGCTTCGGATGACGACGTGCCGAGCACCAGCAGCAGCTCTTCCTTGATATAGCGGAGCAGCGCCAGGATGGAGAAGCCGTTGTAGCGGGCGACTGCACCGAGCACGACCAAAACGAAGAGCAGCGATGTCAGGTAGAAGGTGCCGATCAGGAAGGCGAGGTTGGCGATCGCGCCAATGCCGTATTTGCCGATCGTAAACGCCATGGCACCGAAGGCGCCGATCGGCGCGAACTTCATCAGGATTGCGACGAGACGGAAGACCGGAGCCGTCAGGACCTGGAAGAAATCCAGTACAGGCTTGCCGCGTTCGCCGACGGAGCCCAGCGCAATGCCGAAAACGACAGAGAAGAACAGCACCTGCAGGATGTCGCCCTTGGCGAAGGCGCCGACGATCGTGTCCGGGATGATGTTCATCAGGAAACCGACGATCGTCGCGTCATGAGCCTGGGCGGCATAATTGTTGACGGCCTTCGTATCCAGAGTTGCCGGATCGATATGCATGCCGGCACCGGGCTGCAGCACGTTTGAGACAACGAGGCCGACGACGAGCGCTAGCGTCGAGAAGACGAGGAAGTAGCCGAGCGCCTTGCCAACCACGCGGCCGAACTTCTTGAGGTCGGCCATGCCGGCAATGCCGGTTGTCACTGTCAGGAAGATGACGGGCGCGATCACCATGCGCACGAGCTTGATGAAGGCATCTCCAAGAGGCTGCAGCGAAGCGCCCAGAGAAGGGTAGAAGTGGCCAAGCAGAATGCCGGCGGCGATAGCCGCGAGAACCTGCACATAGAGGTGCTGGTAAAGGGGAGTTTTGCCGCGCGGTGTGGCGGCGTTCATAGCGATATCCATAGTGTCCTCCACTGTGCCGGACGCCGATGCGGCGGGCGGGCGAGTCATGATGATCAAACAGCCTCCCGACTGTTGAGGGCATGGGTTGCAACACGCATGCCAGTTTCCGTTACGATCTTAACATATTGATATTTCTAGCTGTCGCTCGCGATCATGGGCAGGTTTGTGCGGATTTACGCACAAAGTGATTTGCGCTCCGTGCGAATATATGCACAATGCTCTCATGCTCCAGCGGACCGCATCCGAACGTTTTCTGACGCCCGAACAGCTTGGCCGGCGCTCCCGGTTGGTCTGGCTGATATTTGCCGTACTTGCTGCCATCCTGATCGGTACGGCGCTTTACGGCGCCGGCATCTATGGTCGCCTGCAGGCGATCGCGGCGTTGGAGGAGCAGGGGCAGACAGACGCCAATCTCAAGGTGGCGCTGCTGCGCGCCGTGCTTGAGGGGCCGCGAGCCCTGCCGCTGCTTCTCGCTGATGATCAACAGGTGCGGGACGCTCTCGCTTCAGGGCAGGGCGAGGCCGTCATGGGGCTTGACCGTAAGCTCCAAAGCCTCGTTGCCGGCACGCGGGCCTCGGTTCTCTATGTCACCGGCAAGAACGGCATCGCGATCGCGTCCAGCAATTGGCAGGAGCCTCTGAGCTTTGTCGGCAACGACTATTCCTTCCGTGACTATTTCCGCCGCGCGATGGAAACGGGTACGGCTGAGCATTTCGCGCTCGGCAATGTCAGCAACCGGCCTGGCCTTTATATATCCCGGCGAGTGGGGGATGATGCGGCTCCGCTCGGCGTGGTCGTCGTTAAAATGGAGTTCGATCAGCTGGAATCCGACTGGCGCGATGCAGCCCGGCCGGCCTATGTCACTGACGAGCATGGTGTCGTGCTGATTACCAGCCTGCCGTCCTGGCGTTTCATGACGGCAACGCCCTTGCCGCAGGAAAACCTGGCAGCGATCAGGAACAGCCTGCAATTCGGCGAGGCGCCGCTGTTGCCTCTGCCGATCAATCAACGGCAGGTGCTGCGGCCAGGAGCCGCGATCGTGCATGCCATCCTGCCGGGGGGCGGCGGGGAAGGCGAGTTCCTGCGATTGCGCACGGAGGTGCCGTCGACGTCCTGGCAACTGGAATATCTCGTACCGACCGAAGTGCCCATTGCCTCTTCGGTGCGCGAGTGGCGGCTGCTGACACTGGCCGGGCTCCTTCCGGTGCTGGCAATCATGACCTTCCTGCTGCGCCGCCGCCAAATCGTCGTCATGCGTATTGCAACCGAACGCGCTGCGCGTGAGCTGTTGGAACGCCGGGTGCTGGAGCGGACCGAGGACCTGAGCCGTGCTCGCGACCGGCTGCAGGAGGAGATATCCGATCACCGCGCGACTGAGGCAAGGCTGCAGGTGGTGCAGCAGGAACTCGTGCAGGCAAACCGACTGGCGATCCTTGGCCAAGTCGCCGCCGGTGTGGCACACGAGATCAACCAGCCGGTGGCGACCATCCGCGCCTATGCCGACAATGCCCGCACCTTCCTCAAGCGCCAGCAGCCGCAATCGGCCGACGACAATCTCGATGCCATTGCCAGCCTGACGGAACGTATCGGCACGATCACCGAGGAACTGAAGGCCTTCGCCCGCAAGGGCCGCACTGCAGCCGAACCGGTGGAACTGCGTGCCGCGATCGAAGGGGCTGTCGTGCTGCTGCGAAGCCGCTTTGCCGGTCGGCTGGATGCGTTGAATATCAGGCTGCCATCTCCCGATCTGAAGGTGAGCGGAAACCGCATTCGCCTGGAGCAGGTGCTGATCAATCTCTTCCAGAATGCGCTGGAAGCGCTTGAGGGCAGGGAGGGAGCAAAGGTAGACATCTTCTGCGACGAGGCTGACAGCGAGGTGGCCGTGACTGTCGCCGATAACGGTCCCGGCATATCGAAAGATATCCTCGGTTCGCTCTTTTCTCCTTTCAACACCTCGAAGGAAAAGGGCCTCGGCCTCGGGCTCGTCATCTCCAAGGATATTGTTGCCGACTATGGCGGTCGTATCGAGGTCGAGAGCAACGAGAGCGGCACCCGCTTTACCGTCTATCTGCAGAAAGCACAGGCATGAGTGACATGATCCCGGTCTTCCTGATCGATGACGACAAGGATCTCCTGAAGGCGACGAAGCAGACGCTGGAGCTTGCTGGCTTTGAGGTCTCGACCTTTTCTGCCGCCGCAGAAGCGCTGAAGGCACTCAGGTCAGAATTTTCCGGGGTCGTGGTCTCGGATATTCGCATGCCGCATGTCGACGGGCTGCAGCTCTTCGACCGTATCCGCCGGCTGGATGAGGACCTTCCGGTGATCCTGATCACCGGGCACGGCGATATTCCGATGGCCGTCAAGGCGCTCCAGGACGGAGCCTATGACTTCATCACCAAGCCTTTCGCAGCCGACCGGCTGGTGCAGAGCGTGCATCGGGCAGCGGAAAAGCGCCGACTCGTGCTGGACAACCGATCGCTGCGCGAGGCTGCCGAACAGGCGCAGGGCGATCTGCCGCTGATCGGCCAGACGCCGGCCATGGAACGCCTGCGGCGGACACTTCGGCAAATCGCCGATACCGATGTCGATGTGCTGGTGACCGGCGAAACCGGCAGCGGCAAGGAAGTTGTGGCAAGCCTGCTGCACCGCTGGAGCCGCCGCGCCAAGGGAAATTTCGTCGCCCTGAACTGCGGCGCCTTGCCGGAAACGGTGATCGAGAGCGAACTCTTCGGCCATGAGGCCGGCGCCTTTACCGGCGCCCAGAAGAGGCGTGTCGGCCGCATCGAGCATTCGAGCGGCGGAACGCTGTTTCTCGACGAGATCGAAAGCATGCCGGCCTCCGCACAGGTGCAGATGCTGCGCGTCCTGGAAATGCGTGAAGTCATGCCGCTCGGCACCAACGAGGTGCGGCCCGTCGACCTGCGTGTCGTTGCCGCCGCCAAGATCGATCTTGCCGATCCGCGCGAGCGCGGCGGTTTTCGCGAGGATCTTTACTATCGCCTCAATGTGGTGACGATCAGCATCCCGCCGCTCCGCGACCGACCAGATGACATCCCGCTTCTTTTCGCCCATTTCACGGAACGCGCTGCCAACCGCTTTAAGCGCCCCATTCGCTCGGCTTCACCTGAACTTTACCGCCACTTGAAAAGCCATGACTGGCCGGGCAACGTGCGCGAGCTCTCGCATTTCGCCGAGCGCTTCGTGCTTGGCCTCGAGATCACGCCGGAGGAATCGAAGCAGAACAGGACGGATGACAAAGAGGCCTCCCTCCCTCTGCCGGCGATGATCGACCGCTACGAGGCCGATATCATTCGCGAGACGCTGACCCGCAACGAGGGGGACGTGCGCCGGACCATCGAGACACTCGGGATCCCGCGCAAGACCTTTTATGACAAGCTGCAGCGGCACGGCATCGAGCGGGCCGCTTTCCGCCCTTCGAAGGCGGATAGTTGAGATGACTGGTTCGAGCAATTGCGGCACCAGGGCATCGTCAATTTCATGCCGGCTATCTCACAACGCTCAGCGATGCCGGCGACAGGATCGGTATCGAATACCGCAAGAGAGGAAGCCGTGAGACGATCGCTTTCCCGGTCGACTGGATTGTCAATTGCAGGGGCATGGAATGTGCCGGCAGGGTTTTGCCGCTGCGGATCCACTCGGGTTCGGAATTTCGGTCCACCGGGAGACGCACGCGCTGAATTCAGAAGGCGTGGTGCAATCGAACCTCTATGCAGTGGACGCATTGACGGCCTGTCAATTCCGGGAAATTACCGCCGTTCCCGATATCAGGGTCAGGCAGAACAGGTCGCTGCACAGATAATAACGTGAGAAAGACCTAAAGCCTCAATCGCATGGGTTGAACCGCCAGCGTGTTTTCGATCAGGCATTGCTTCTCTCGCCGAGGTCTCCTGGAGCCACATCTCAAATGCGGACGGCGAGGAATCCTCGCTCCAGCGAATCACGCAGCCCTCACGGCATCAGCACATGTTCACGTCATTGGCGTGAAGGTGCGCGGCGCTCTCATCAAAACCGCGCGCGAATGATACTCCCGGCGCTGTCGCAAAGCTATAGAGATGGTCAATTTTCGAGGATCAATTCGGTGGGTTGCGTGCACTTTTTTGTGTAGCGATGCCGGAATGCCAGCCATGTCTTATTTCCGCCTCTGAGGATCTTGATCTTTCAAAACATTGGCGCACCATCTTACTTAGCGAAGGCGAAAATCGCTGAGGCAGACCTTTATAGGAGGGCCTATGCTGAACAACTCCCTATTTGATGCGTTCACCCGTAACTACGAGTCTCGCCGCGAGACGGATATGTCTATCGCGGAATATCTTGCTTTGTGCAAGGAGGATCCGATGGCCTATGCCAATGCCACCGAGCGGCTGCTGGCGGCAATCGGCGAACCTGAGATCGTCGATACAGCCAAGGATTCGCGGCGCGGTCGGGTGTTCATGAACAGAACCATCCGAACCTACCCGGCCTTCTCAGGTTTTTTCGGTATGGAAGAGACGATCGAGCGCATCGTTTCCTTTTTCCGGCATGCGGCCCAAGGCCTCGAAGAGCGTAAGCAGATACTCTACCTGCTCGGCCCGGTCGGCGGTGGTAAGTCCTCGCTTGCGGAGCGCTTGAAGCAGCTGATGGAGGTCAATCCGATCTATGTGCTGAAGGCCGGCGACGACTTGAGCCCGGTCTTTGAAAGCCCTCTTAACCTCTTCGATCCCTTGACCATGGGGCCGTTGCTGCTTGAGCAATACGGCATTCCGACCCGCCGCCTCACCGGCCTGATGAGCCCATGGTGCGTCAAGAGGCTTGATGAATTCGACGGCGATATCTCACGCTTCCGCGTGGTGAGAATCCAACCATCGAGACTGCGCCAGATCGCGATTTCCAAGACCGAACCGGGCGACGAGAACAACCAGGATGTCTCATCGCTGGTCGGCAAGGTCGATATTCGCAAGCTCGAGCACTATTCGCAGAGCGATCCCGATGCCTACAGCTATTCCGGTGGTCTCAACCGCGCCAACCAGGGCGTGCTGGAATTCGTCGAGATGTTCAAGGCGCCGATCAAGATGCTGCATCCGCTGCTGACGGCGACTCAGGAAGGCAACTATATGGGCACCGAGAATATCGGTGCGATCCCCTTTTCGGGTATCATCCTTGCCCATTCGAACGAAGCGGAATGGCAAAGCTTCAAGGCCAACAGGAACAATGAAGCCTTTATCGACCGTATCTGCGTCATCAAGGTTCCCTATTGCCTCAGGGTCACGGAGGAACAAAAGATCTATGAAAAGCTGATCGAAGGATCGGAACTTGCGAATGCGGCCTGCGCGCCGGCGACACTGGAAATGCTGGCTCGCTTCTCCGTCCTGTCACGGCTTCGCAAGCATGAGAATTCCAATCTCTTCTCCAAGATGCGCGCCTATGACGGCGAAAGTCTGAAGGAAACCGATCCGCGCGCCAGGAGCGTGCAGGAATATCGCGATGCCGCTGGCGTCGATGAAGGCATGGACGGAATATCGACACGTTTCGCGTTCAAGGTTCTTGCGTCGACCTTCAACCACGACGCGACGGATATCGGCGCCGATCCCGTTCATCTGATGTATGACCTGGAACAGGCCATCCGCCGCGAGCAGTTTTCCGAGGAGACGGAAAAACGCTACATGGAGTTTATCAAGGCGGAGTTGGCGCCGCGTTATGCGGAATTCATTGGCAACGAGATCCAGAAGGCCTATCTGGAATCCTATTCCGACTACGGCCAGAACCTTTTCGACCGTTATGTGGATTATGCCGATGCCTGGATCGAAGACGTCGATTTCAAGGACCCGGATACCGGTCAGATGCTCGACCGCGAACTTCTGAACCAGGAACTGACGAAGATCGAAAAGCCTGCGGGCATCGCCAATCCCAAGGATTTCCGCAACGAGATCGTCAAGTTTTCGCTCAGGTCGCGTGCTGCCAATGGCGGCAAGAATCCTTCCTGGACGAGTTACGAAAAGATCCGGGAGGTGATTGAAAAGCGGATGTTCTCGCAGGTCGAGGATCTTCTGCCGGTCATCTCATTCGGATCGAAGAAGGATAGTGAGACCGAAAAGAAACACAGCGAATTCGTCTCGCGCATGGTGGCGCGGGGCTACACGGAACGGCAGGTTCGCCGGCTGGTGGAATGGTACATGCGCGTCAAGCAGGCGAGTTAGGTAGGCTGTCCGAGCGAGTACCCATGTAGGAGCAAACATGCACATCATAGACCGGCGGCTTAATCCGCGCGGTAAAAGTTTGGAAAATCGACAAAGGTTTCTACGGCGTGCCAAGGACGCCGTGGAGCAGGCGGTGAAACAATCTTTGCAGAACCGCTCCATCCGCGATGTGCTTGATGGCGGCGAAGTCACTCTTCCGATCGGCGGCATGGCCGAACCGGGCTTCCACCGGGGTGGAGGCGGAATTCAGGACCGCATCCTTCCAGGCAATCAGGAATTCGTCGAGGGCGATTTTATCAAGCGGCCACCGGCATCGGGCCGTGGCCGGTCGAAGGAGGCAGGAGAGGGCGATGGCGAGGACGGCTTCCGTTTCGTGCTCACGCGGAAGGAATTTCTCAATATCTTCCTCGAAGATCTGGAGTTGCCCGACCTCGCCAAACGCAAGCTGAGCGAGACCGAGGAGGTGACGCCGCAACGGGCCGGCTTCTCGGTTTCCGGCTCCCCCTCTAACATCGCCGTTGGACGCACGACCCGCCTTGCCATGATGCGGCGTCTTGCGCTTCACCGCCCGAAAGCGGAGGAAATCGAAGCGCTTCAGAAGCAGATCGACGAATGCGACAGCGAGGAAGAGCGCCTGCTTCTTGAGGAGGAACTGAGGACGCTGACGACCAAGAGCAGGCGCATTCCCTATATCGATCCTCTCGACGTGCGCTACCGGCGCTTCGAAAACACGCCGAAACCTGTCGTCAAGGCGGTGATGTTCTGCCTCATGGACGTTTCCGGTTCCATGAGCGAACATATGAAGGATCTCGCCAAGCGCTTTTATCTGCTGCTCTATCTCTTCCTGTCGCAACGCTATGAAAAGGTCGAGATCGTCTTCATCCGCCATACGGAGAAGGCGGAGGAGGTCGACGAGGAGACCTTCTTCTACAGCCCGGCGACAGGCGGAACCCTGGTCTCCAGCGCGCTGGCCGCCATGCGTTCGATCGTTGCCGCGCGCTTCGATCCGACGGAATGGAACATCTATGCGGCCCAGGCTTCGGATGGCGACAATTCCTATTCCGACGGCACTTTGACCGGCCGGCTGCTTCAGCAGGAGATCCTGCCGGTCTGCCAGTATTTCGCCTATATCGAGGTTGGAGAGGAAGGCGGGGACTCTTCGATCTCCCGGTCACCGCTCTGGACGCTTTATGATGAGATCCGCTCTGAGGCACTTCCCCTTGCGATGCGCAAGGTCTGCCGCAGGAACGAGATATTTCCAGTCTTCCATGACCTGTTTCAGAAGAAGAGCGCCAAGGCGGGAGCAGCACCATGAAAGCCAGCGCAGGGCATAAGGGAAAGCTGCTGTTTGAAGGCGCTGATTGGGATTTCCCGGCCTTGCAGCGCATTCACGATGCCTGCGAGGAGATCGCGCTTGGGGAACTGGGACTGGATGTCTATCCGAACCAGATCGAGGTCATCACGTCGGAACAGATGCTCGATGCCTATTCTTCGACCGGCATGCCGCTCTTCTATCGCCACTGGTCCTTCGGCAAGCACTTTGCCCACCACGAAGCATTCTACCGCCGCGGGATGCGCGACCTCGCCTATGAGATCGTCATCAACAGCTCGCCCTGCATCTCCTACCTTATGGAGGAGAATACAGCGACCATGCAGACGCTGGTCATTGCGCATGCGGCCTTCGGCCACAACCACTTCTTCAAGAACAACTATCTTTTCAAGCTGTGGACCGATGCCGAGGGCATCCTCGATTATCTCGACTTCGCCAAGGGTTATATTTCCCGCTGCGAGGAACGCTATGGAGAGGTAGCCGTCGAGCGAACGTTGGATGCCGCCCATGCGCTGATGTCGCACGGCGTACACCGCTATGCCGGCAAGACGCAGGTGGACTTGAGGCAGGAGGAAAAGCGGCAGCAGGAACGCCGCGCCCATGAAGAGAAGATCTTCAACGATCTCTGGCGGACGGTGCCTGTCGGTCAGAAGCGCAACAAGTCGGACCGCGATCTGGAGCACAGACGAGCCGCACTCGGTTTACCGCAGGACAATATCCTCTACTTTCTCGAAAAATCGGCGCCCCGGCTCCATTCCTGGCAGCGCGAGATATTGCGCATCGTCCGCCACGTCGCCCAGTATTTTCATCCCCAGCGCCAGACCAAGGTGATGAACGAGGGAACCGCCACCTACGTCCACTATAACATCATGAAGCGTCTGCATGAGCGCGGACAGATCAGCGACGGCAGCTATTTCGAGTTTCTGAAATCGCACACGAATGTCGTTTTCCAGCCCATGTTCGACGACCGTCGCTTTTCCGGCTTCAATCCCTATGCGCTCGGTTTTGCGATGATGCAGGATATCGAACGCATCGTGAAGGAGCCGACAGACGAGGATCGCGAGTGGTTTCCTGATATCGCCGGACGAGGCGATGCCATGGCTGTCCTGCGCGATATCTGGGCCAATTACCGCGACGAGAGTTTCGTCAGCCAGTTCCTTAGCCCCCGCCTCATGCGGCAGTGGCGCATGTTCCAGCTCCACGACGATCCGGAGATTGAGGAGGGTATTCTGGTTTCGGCAATCCATGACGAGCGCGGTTATCGGCGCATCCGCCGGCAGCTCTCACGCGACTACGACATAGGTCATACCGATCCGGCGATTGAGATCATCGATGTCGATCTCGCTGGCGACCGCAGACTGCTGCTGCAGCACCGGGCCACCAATGACGAGTTCCTGGAAGAGGACGACCTGAAGCTCGTTCTGCAGCACCTTGCCGATCTCTGGAGCTATGACGTTCTTCTGGAAGAGCTCGACAGCAAGGACAGTATCGTGCGGAAGCATGTCGCCCATGCGCGTAGCTTTTCGCGACAAAGCGAATTCGCCTGAGCGGGCGGGATCCTGTCTGCATTCAAGAGACGTGATTCTTCAAACGTGATTGGACAGGCGACGCAGTTGGGATCAACCTTCTGGTGGGGGCGTGCAGTCTATTTTTCCGAATAGGAGGCCGCTATGGAACAATACGCAGTCGATCAGCTCAAAGCTATAGCCAGGGTCAGCCGCACCACTCCGCAACTGTCTCGCGCCGAGCGCCTGGACCGGTGGGCGGAGCTCCTGGAAAGCGATCCCGCGCGTTCGCTCGTTACCCTTCGGGAAACCGAATATCTGCCCCGTGACCAGCGGGTGATGATGAGGATCGCCGGGTCGCCCATATCCGTAGCCTATGCCGATCCGGTTCTGCGTGCCGCAGGTCTCGAGGGTGATACCTATGGGGACGCCCAGAGCTTTTTCGATCTTAATGATCGACAGCTGCACGGGCTCGTCTGCTCCTGCCATTTTGGAGCACAGGTCGATGCAGGTGTCGTCGCCCGCCATCTGAGGGCAGCCGCCATGCCAGGTGTGAAGGGTATCCTGGCACGCATGCGGCTGCTTTTCACGCGATAGGCTGCGGCCATACAATTTTGGCGACTAGAGACCGGGCAGCGGAACCGGGAAGGTGAAGTGCGGCACGTCTTAGCCGCGTTTCACCTGCGGCCGGGCGGCAAGCTGCAGATGCCAGTGGCGGACATTCGGGACGTCGCTGAGGTCGATCTTGCGGCGCATAAAGCGCGAAACCCAGGGCCAGACGGCCATATCGGCGATGGAATAGTCGCCAACGAGATACTACCGGCCCTGTAGTCGTGTATCGAGTCTCTCATAAAGCCTGATAGTGTCCCTGCGGAAAAGCGCCTCGGCAAAGGGTGCGCAGCTTTCATTATAGGTCAGGAAATAACGCGCATGGCCGAGCGTCACCCGAACCTGTCCATCTGCCACATCAGCCGTTCGATGGTGTGATGGCGGGCAGCGCCGTCGTTCGGCAGGAATCGGCCGTTTTTCGGCGAGATAGAGAAGAACAGCTCCAGATTGGGCAAGCGTGATGCCAGGCATGGCAATCATCGGCTCCCCCGATACCGTGCTGCGCGCACTGGAGGCCTATGAGAGGGCCGGTGTCGAAACTTTCATTCTTTCCGGCATGCCACTGCTTGAGGAAGCCTATCGTTTCGGCGAAAAGGTTTTGCCGCGTCTCGACGTCAGCAGGGAAGTGTCAAAGGCGCGCAATTACACCTGGTCGACGCTCTTCGATCGCGACCTGTCGACCGTCAAGAGCGGCTGACAACACGGCAAGAAAGCATGTTCAGTGATAGCAAGCGAATTTCATTCAGCCGAACAGGAGGCAAGAGGCGACGGGCTTGCAGCCCGCATTCTGAGGGCGATCGAAGCCGTGCTCGGCGTGGCAGCTGCGTCTGTGCTTGCCGTGCTGCTCGTCATGGTGCTGGTGACGGTCTGCATGCGCTACTTCTTTGCTGCCGGTTTTATCGGTGCGGAAGATCTCGGCATCTGGCTGCATGTGCTGCTGATCGCGCTCGGTGCCCCGCTTAGCCTCAACAGTGCGCTCTCCATGCGTCTCGATGTCTTCGTCAACATGCTGCCGGAGCAGCTGCGTCCGGCAACACAGATCGCGGCCGATGTTTTTACCGTGCTGTCCGGCTTGATCCTGAGCTTCGGCGGCAGCGAGATCATGACCATGCTCGGCGGCACGTCCCCAACGCTCGGCGTGCCGGAATGGATCCGCTTCGGTTTCCTTGGCGCCGGCGGCACGCTGATCCTCATCGTCCTTCTGCTGCAGCGCATCGCTGAAGGGAAGGCGTTGCCGGTCCTGGTCGCCTTCGCGACAGGGGCGGCACTCTATGCCGGTATCCCGCAGCTCACCATCGAGCTTGACTGGCCACCCAGTATCTATCTTGGCCTGATCGCGGCAACCGGCCTGGTCCTCGCCGCCCCGCTGCCGCACGCGTTCCTGGCCGCCGCCTATATCGTCATCGCCTTCGGCAGCAGCCTGCCAGAACCGGCGATCGTCTCTTCGACCGTCACGGGCGTCTCGAAATTCCTGCTGCTCGCCATACCCTTCTTTCTGCTCGCCGGCGGATTGTTGACGGTATCGGGCGTCGCGAATCAGCTCGTTCGCTTTGCTGCTGCCATGGTGGGCCATCGTCGCGCCGGACTTGCCCAAACGACGCTGTTGACCAGTGTGCTTTTTTCCGGTGCCTCCGGCTCTTCGGTGGCCAATGCCGCCTTCGGCGCGTCGACCTTCCAGCCGGAACTCGTTCGCCACGGTTATCCGCCGGCGAAGGCTGCGGCGATCATCGCCGCGACCTCGGTGCTCGACAACGTCATCCCGCCGTCGATCGCCTTCCTGATCCTGGCGACCGCCACCAATCTTTCGGTAGGCTCCCTGTTGGTCGGCGGTTTCTTTGCCGGCGGGCTCATGGCCATCTGCCTTGCCGTTGCCATTCATCTGACTGTCCGCGATCAGGCGCCGTTGCCGCGTGCCACAGCAGCGCAGCGCTGGCAGTCGTCCGTCCAGGCGATCCCGGCCTTCGGTCTCGGTGTCATCGTCGTGGTCGGCATCCGCATCGGCATCGTCACGACGACGGAAGCTGCTGCACTTGCCGCCTTCTACACCTTCCTGCTCGGCATCGGTGCGCGGCTTGGCGTCCTCTCGCTCTATGCCGCCTTCCGGCAGGCGGCTATCGAGGCTGCGGCGATCGGCTTGCTGATCGGCGCGGCCGGTCCCTTCGCCTTCCTGCTTGCCGTCGATGATGTCTCCGGCCTGATCTCCAACCTGACGACGGCGCTTGGCGGTAGTGGTCTCGCCGTGATCCTGCTCTCCAACATCATCCTCCTCGTCGTCGGGCTGGTTCTCGATATCGGCGCTGCGATCCTTCTGTTCGGGCCGATCCTGCTGCCAGCCGCCGTCGCCGCCGGCATCGATCCCATCCACTTCGGCGTCATCATCGTAGTCAACCTGATGATCCACGGGCTGACACCACCGCTCGGCATGCTGATCTTCGTCGTCAGCGGCGTGACCCGCATTCCAGCCTCCGCCCTGTTCAAGGCGGTCGTTCCCTATCTGCTTGCCCTTCTCGTCTCGCTCGCAATCCTTTGCGCCTGGGCGATCATCTTCTAACCTACAGGACCTCATTCATGGACAATCTCAACCGGCGCAATTTCCTGAAGACCGCCGCGATTGCCGGCAGTGCCATTGCCGCACCGGCCTTCGTTCGCACGGCGTCTGCCCGCACGACGACGATCACCATCGCCTCACTCCTCGGCGACGACAAGCCGGAGACCAAGATCTGGGTGAAGATCAGCGAGTTGGTCGAAGCCAAGCTGCCTGGTCAGTTCAAATTCAACATCGTCAAGAACGGCGCGCTTGGCGGCGAAAAGGAAGTGGCGGAGGGCGTTCGTCTTGGCTCCATCCACGCCAGCCTTTCGACGGTCTCATCGCTCTCCGGCTGGGCGCCGGAACTGCAGATCCTTGATCTTCCCTTCCTGTTCCGCGATGCCGATCATGTGCGCCGTACCGTCAGCGGCGATATCGGCGCCGATCTGAGGGGCAAGCTGCAGGCGCAGAATTTCGTCGTCGGCGATTTCATCAATTATGGCGCCCGTCATCTCCTGACCAAGGAGCCGGTGACGCGCCCGGAACAGCTCAAGGGTAAGCGCATCCGCGTTATTCAGAGCCCGCTGCACACCAAGCTCTGGAGCGCCTTCGGCACGACGCCGATCGGTATCCCGATCACCGAAACCTATAATTCGCTGGCAACCGGTGTTGCCGACGCGATGGACCTCACCAAGTCCGCCTATGCCGGCTTCAAGCTCTACGAGGTCGTGCCCTACATGACCGAGACCGGCCACATCTGGGCGTCGGGCATCATCTATTATTCCTCGACCTTTTGGGGTGGCCTCAACGACGAGCAGAAGACCGTCTTCCAGCAGGCGTCCAGCGAAGGTGCAGCCTACTTCAACCAGCTCATCGTCGATGACGAGGCGGCATCCGTCGAAGTCTCGCTGAAGAACGGCGGCAAGCTGCTGAAGCCGGAAGCTTTCGAGGAATGGCAGAAGGGTGCCAAGGGCGTTTGGGACGATTTCGCTTCCATCGTCGGCGGGCTGGACCGCATCAAGGCCGTCCAGTCGGCCTAAGGAAATTCTGACCGCAAGGCTGGCTTGTCAGCCAGCCTTGCTCACCCTTTGGGGCGACGCTGATGCCGTCGAGTTCACGCCGGTTCCTCTTCCAGTATTTTCACCGGCCGGTCCCACTGGATGAGCACGACACAGCCCGTATCGCTCCATACCGAATGTTCGGTGCCAGGTGCATTGACGATGTAACTGCCGCGGCCGTAATCGCCCGCTTCATCGGATTGGACGCCGTCAAGCACAAGGATGGTTTCCAGCCCCTCATGACGATGGCGGGGGACGCTGGCGCCGGCCTCGTATTTCAACAATGCGACGCCTGGCTGATCACCTTCGAAGCGGCGGATCCAATGGATGGTTACATCGTCGCGGAAGGGGCCGAATTCCAGATCCTTCCAGCCGCCGGATGTGAGCAGTTCGCGGGTCGTTTCAGGCATGAGCGATGCTTTCCAAGATATCGTCGACATGGGCCGTCCAGCCGACGATCGCGCCTTGGGCACGGATCATGGCGATGGCGGCCGCCTTGAATTCGGGGAAATAGCTTTCCGTCGCCTCCTCCGCGAGCAGGCATTCGTAGCCGCGGTCATTTGCCTCCCGCATGGTCGTCTGCACACAGACTTCGGTCGTCACACCGGCGAAGACGAGCTGTTCAATACCCTTTTCCTGCAAGATATCGCCAAGCTCAGTGGCATAGAAGGCGCCCTTGCCGGGCTTTTCAATGACCACTTCGCCCTTGACGGGCGCAAGTTCCGGCAGGATTGCCGTACCGGGCTCGCCCGAAATCAGGATCCGGCCCATAGGGCCTTCATCGCCGATCCGGAGCATCGGGCTGCCGCGATCGCGTTTTGCCGGCGGCAGGTCCGAGAGGTCGGGCCTATGACATTCCATCGTATGGATGACCGGCAGGCCGGCATTACGGAAGCCCTGGATGAGGCGTTTGACATCGGGCACGATCCTGGTGATGCGACTGACATCATTGCCGAGGCTGGCGCCGAAGCCGCCGGGCTCGGCGAAGTCGCGCTGCATGTCGATGACGATGAGGGCGAGCCGGTCGTGCTTCACCGGAAAGGCGAAGGGTTCTGCCTTGATCTCTGCCATCAGTGATGCCCCGCCATGTGGGCGCCGATGATGCCGATATCGGCGGAAAGGGCCGGTGTCTCGTAAACCAGCCTGCCCTCGGAAATTACCATGATGCGGTCGGACATTTCGAGCAGTTCGTCGAGGTCTTCGGAAAGCAGCAGTACAGCCGCCCCGGAATTGCGGGCCTTCATGATGCGGGCCCGGATTTCGGCGACGGCTGAGAAGTCGAGGCCGAAACAGGGGTTCGAGACAATCAGCAGATCCACCTCGCCGGTCAGCTCGCGGGCGAGCACGGCGCGCTGCACATTGCCGCCTGAAAGTGCCGCGATCGGCGATGAAGAAGAGGCCGTCTTCACCTTGAAGTCAGAAATCAGCGCCGTGGCGCGTTTCTTCATCCTGCCCTTGCTCAGCCAGATCGCGTCCTTGCCGTCGGCCTTCAGATCGAAGGTCCGGAAGGCGAGGTTCTCGCTGACCGTCATGCGCGGGGCACAGGCATTCTGCAGCGGCTCCTCCGGGATGAAACGGACATTGTTCCTGCGGGTCTCGGGACGTGTCGCGCCATAAATCTCGCCATTGACGCTCACACGGCCGGTATCGGTCGGCCGCTGTCCGGCCAGGATTTCCGTCAGCTCCTTCTGGCCGTTGCCCGATATGCCGGCGATGCCGACGATCTCGCCCGAGCGGACCGTGAGATTATCTATCTCGATGGTCTTGAGGCCCGAGCGGTCCGGTGCCTTGACCTGCTCGACGGTCAGGACCGGCTTGGCGGTCTCTGAAACCGGAACGCGGGTGTCGAGTTCAGCAAGCTTGACGTCGCCGATCATCATTGCTGCCATATCGGCGGTGGAGAGCTCGCCGACCTTGCCGGTGCCGACCAGCCTGCCGCGCCGCAGGATCGACACGGCATCGGCGAATTTCGTCACCTCGTGAAATTTGTGGGAGATCATCAGCACGGTCAATTCTCCGCGCTCGGTCATGCCACGCACGAGGCCGAGCATCTCATCGGCTTCGGCGGGCGTCAGTACGGAGGTCGGCTCGTCGAGCACCAGGAAGGAGCGGCCGAGATAGAGCTGCTTGACGATCTCCAGCTTCTGCTTTTCGCCGGCGGCAAGCTCGCTCACCGGACGATCAAGCGGAATCTTGAACGGCATGCGCTCCATGAAGGTCGCAATTTCTCTCCGCTCTTTCGCCCAGTTGATGATAGCCGGGACTTCCGCACGGCTGATGACGAGGTTTTCAGCACCCGTCAGCGACGGGACCAGGGTGAAATGCTGGTAAACCATGCCGAGGCCATAGGTCGCTGCATCCTTGGGTGAAGCGACCGCCACTTCGCGACCGTCGACGGAAAGCGAGCCCGACGTCGCGTGGTAGAAGCCCATGATACATTTGACGAGCGTTGACTTGCCGGCGCCGTTTTCGCCGAGCAGAGCATGAAAGCTGCCCGAAGGCACCTTGATCGAGACGTGGTCGAGTGCGGTGAAGCTGCCGAATCGCATCGTCATGTCGATCGTGTCGATGCCGACGGCCTTGCCGGCTTGCGGGAGGGCAGTGTCGCGGACGGTGCTCATGGCAGTTGGCTCACAAACGTCTCGGAATTGGAGACGGAGCCGAAGACGCCGCCCTGCATCTTGACCATCTTGATGGCGGCGAGGTGGTTGCTGTAATCGGTAGCGCCGCAGCAGTCTTCCAAAAGGAGGCATTCGAAGCCGCGATCGTTTGCCTCGCGCATGGTGGTCGAGACGCAGACATCGGTGGTGATGCCGGTGAGGATGATGTTCTCGATGCGCTTCTGGTTGAGGATCAGCTCCAGATCGGTGGCACAGAAGGAGCCCTTGCCGGGCTTGTCGATGATCGTCTCACCCTCGATCGGGTAGAGTTCGGGAATGATGTCCCAGCCGGGTTCGCCGCGGGTCAGGATGCGCCCGCAGGGCCCAGGATCGCCGATCCCTGCGCCAATGCGCTGCGAGCGCCAGCGCTTGTTGGCCGGCAGGTCGGCGAGATCGGGGCGATGGCCCTCGCGGGTGTGAATGATGTGGTAGCCCTTGGTGCGCATGGCGGCGAGCACGCGTCTGATCGGTCCGATGGGGGCCTGGACCAGTGACAGATCATAGCCCATGTGGTCGACATACCCGCCTTTGCCGCAGAAATCGGTCTGCATGTCGATGATGATGAGGGCGGTATTGTCCGGCCGCAGGGCGCCGTTATAGGGCCAGGCATAGGGATCGGCGTCGATATAATGTCCTTTGCTCTCGACCATGGCGTCCATCGTCTTCTTCTCCTATTCACCCGCGAGTTTGAATGTTTCGCCGTAGCGGCGCGTCGGCTTGTCGAAACCGCAGGACGTACCGTCTGTGACCTTCACCTGATCTTCCCAGGGGAGGCGGTATTTGCCGGCGATGAGATCGTGCATGTAGGTGTAGGGCGCATCGTCAGCGCCGCCGACCACGGCGACATAGCCGCGATGGCCGAACTGGTAGATGTTGTTTTCGACACCCCAACCGAGGCGGGCTTCGCGCACGAGATCGGGGCGGACTTCGGCGGTGATGATCTCGTTGACGCGGCCCGATGTTCCGTGAGCGATGATCGAGCCGTCGAAATTGCAGATCATGCCTTCGCCCATCGAATCGAAGGTGCCGTCCGAGCCGCACATGCAGACGCTCGCCGTGACCATGAGGTTGCAGAAGGCGTTCGACTGGTTGGTGAATTTCCAGCTTTCGCGGATTGGCGCCGTATAACCGGCGGTGCGGATCATGATCTCCGCACCCTTATAGGCGCATTCGCGCGCCATCTCCGGGAACATGCCGTCATGACAGATGATGAGCGCCAGCTTTGCGCCCTTCGGCCCGTCGATGACAGGAATGCCGAAATTGCCTGGCTCCCAGGGCTCGACCGGCACCCAGGGGTGCATCTTGCGGTAATAGAGCTTCAGCTCGCCCTTGTCGTCGATGATGATGCCCGAATTGTAGGGCATACCATCGGGGTTCAGTTCCATGATCGAGAAGCAGCCCCAGATCGCATTCTCCCTGCACGCCTTCTTGAAGGCTGCGACCTCCGGCCCGTCGAGCGTGCACATGATCTCGGGATTGGTGTCCATCGACAAGCCATGCAGGGCATATTCCGGGAAAACGACGAGGTCCATGCCCGGCTGATTGCGCCGCGCCTTGCCGATGAGATCGATGATGACCTGCGTCTGGCGGGCGAGATCTTCCCTCGTGACGGTCACGGGAAGCTGCAGTTGCACGAGACCGATGCCGACGCCATGTTCCGATTTGTTCAATCCGCCGAGGCCATTCATGGCTTGGCTCCTTTCATGCTTATTTTGTTCGGGCTCATTTCGTCAGGGAAAGCGCGCCGGGCGCACCGGCGAGCGAGCGTGTCGGCGACGAGGTCGCGATCATGATGATGAGGGTCAGCACGTAAGGGGCAGCGTAGAAGAGGTAGTAACCCTGGGTCACGCCGACCGATTGCAGTGCCGGGCCGAGTGCGCCGGCGCCCCCGAAGAGAAGAGCGGCGAGGAAGCAGCCGATCGGGTTCCAGCGGGCGAAGATGACAAGTGCTACGGCCATCAGGCCTTGGCCGGAGGAAATGCCCTCGTTCCAAGAGCCAGGATAATAGAGCGAGAGATAGGCGCCGCCGACCGCCGCCAACGAGCCGCCGACGGCGGTGGCAAGCAGCCGCACGCGATCCGGATCGATGCCCATGGCGCGTGCAGCATCGGTACTGTCGCCGACGACCCTGAGTATCAGGCCGACACGGGTGTTGCGGAAGGCCCACCAGAGGACAAAGGCGAGCGCAGCCCCGAGGATGAAGAGCGCGTTGATATTCAGCGCCGCCTGGATCTGCGGCATGCTCGACCAGAAGCCAAGCGGGATTGCCGGCAGATGCGGAGCGGCCGGCTGGATGAAGGATTTACCGAGGAAGAAGGCAAGACCGAGCCCGAACTGCATCATGGCGATGCCGATTGCGATATCGTTGACTTTCGGCCATTTGCAGATCCAGCCATGAACCAGACCGAAGACCGCGCCTGTCGCCATGGCCGCGAGCACGCCGAGCCAGGGCGAATTGGTCATGACGGCAACGGCGTAGGCCGTCATGGCGCCAAAGACGAGTGTGCCCTCGAGCCCGAGATTGATGCGGCCGGAACGTTCGGTGATCGTCTCGCCGAGGCTGACGAAGATGAAGGGTGTGGAAACGCGAATGGCGCCCGCAAGGATGGCGAGGGGAACACCCCAGATGCCGATGCCTGTCTCTTCCATCAGAGGCTCCTTTTCCAGAGGTCGGGATTGAAGATCCTGAAGCGGCCGTAGAAGGTCTCGAAGAAGAGGATGACGATGAAAAGCGTGCCTTGCAGCACGAGAACTGTGGCGTCAGGCAGGCCCATGCGGCGCTGGATGAGGCCGCCGGAGGCATCGATCCCGCCAAGCAGGATTGCGACCGGGATGATCGCCAGCGGATTGTGGCGGGCGAGGAAAGCGACGAGGATGCCGGTATAGCCGTAACCTGCTGCGAGCGAGGCATTTGCGCTGCCTTGCACCGCTGCTACTTCGATCATGCCAGCGAGACCCGCGAAACTGCCGGCGATCGCGGTGAAGCCGGCAATCAGCTTGCCGACCGGTAGGCCCTGGATCTGGGCGGCGCGCACATTGCCGCCTGCGATGCGGGCGGCAAAGCCGAAGCTCGTCACCTCGATCAGGACCCAGGAGAGGATGCAGGCGATGATGCCGATAAGGAGGCCCCAATGCACGTCCATGCCGGGAATGTTGCCGAGCATATAGTCAGCCGGCAGCGGCCTGGTCGAAGGTTTGTTGAGACTGGCGGGATCGCGCAGCGGTCCTTCGACGAACTGGTTCATCAGGGCGATTGCGATATAGGAGAGCAGCAGCGACGAGATCGTCTCGTTGACACCGCGGTAGTGGCGCAGGAAACCGGCAAGGCCGATCCAGATGCCACCGATGACCATTGCGGCAAGCCCCATGAGAATGAGGGTCGGGAAGACGGGGGCAAAGCCGGCAAGCGGCATGGCCATCGCCGCGGCGGCAACGCCGCCCAGCACGACCGCTCCTTCCCCGCCGATAATGACGAGGCCGAGGCGGGCGGGCAGGGCGACGCAGAGTGCCGTCAGGAGAAGGGGTGCGGCACGGCTTAAGCTGTTCTGCATCGAAAACCAGCTGCCAAAGCCGCCGGTGTACATGAGCTGGAAAAGTACTGCTGGCGATTTGCCGATCGCCAGGATGAAAAGAGAGAAGAGCGCAAGACCGATCAGGATGGCCGCAAGGCCGATGACGATGGGTTCCGCCCGCCGCGCCATCCATTCGAGGATGGGACGGAGCGAAGCTGGTTTTTCGGAAACGACTGATATTGCGGGATCATTGGCCTGAACAGTCATGGCGCTTCTCCCTTCACGGTTACGCCGTGGACCCGACGACGCCCTCAACCAGATAATTCATGCTTTCGAGCTCGATCGCGTCCTCGGCGTAATTCTTGTCGGCGGTTACGACCGTGTTGCCCTTGTTGTCCTTCAGCGGACCCTTGAAGACCGAGAAGCCGCCCTTCATCATCTCCGCCTGCGTGGCTTCGAAAGCCTTGCGACCTTCGGCAGAAACGCCAGGGCCGAGCGCGCTCATCTTGACGAAACCGTCCTTCAGGCCGCCGCGCACGAAGTTGCCGAGCTTCTCGCCGGCTTGTGCCTTCTTGACGAAATCGCTGTAGACGTTGCCCCAGGCCCATTCGGCACCGGTGAGGTATTTTTCGGGGGCAAGCGGGCTCTGGTTGGCGTGATAACCGCAGACGAAGGCACCGCGGCCGGCAGCCGTCTCGACGACGACCTTCGGGCTGTCGACGTGGCAGGTAATGACATCGGCGCCCTGATCGATCAGTGCGTTGGTGGCTTCGGCCTCTTTGACGGCAAGCGACCATTCACCGGTGAAGATGACTTGGCAGGTAATAGTCGGATCGACCGTGCGGGCGCCGAGCAGGTAAGCGTTGATGTTCTGCAGAACCTGCGGGATCGGCTTGGCGGCGACAAAGCCGATCTTCTTGCTCTTCGTTGCATGACCGGCGGCTATGCCGTTCAGATACTGGCCCTGAAAGATATAACCGAAATAGGAGCCGGTATTGGGCGGGTTCTTGCCCTCCTGCCAGAGGCCGCCGCAATGGCGAAACTGGATATCGGGGTACTTCGAGGCTATCGCCAGCATATGCGGGTCGAAATACCCGAAGGAGGTGGGGAAGAGCAGGGTCGCGCCATCGAGGTTGATCATCGATTCCATCGTTTTCTGGACATCGACAGTCTCGGGGACATTCTCTTCTTCGACGACGGTGACACCCGGCAGCGCCTTCACGGCAGCGGCACCCTCGGCATGCGACTGGTTGTAGCCGTAGTCGTCCTTGGGGCCGACATAGATGAAACCGACGGTGAGTGCGGTCTGCGCGAGAGCGCGCGACGACAGGAGGCCGGGAGTTGCGCCGACAAGGGCGGTGGCGGCAGAAGCTTGGAGGAAATGGCGGCGGTTCATGGAAAGGAGTTTGGTCATCGGAATGCTCCCTTGCGGCGGTTTCGCCGGTTCAATTGGCTACAGAAAAGTGTATGCAATGGCTGTGCCAAGTTTTATCCGATTGATTTTTCAGTAAATATTTAAAGATACTCGAAAATGCATATGAAGTGTATGCATTTTTAAGCTCAATGAGATCAAAAACTGTGCATTGTCTATGAAGTAGGCTGGTTGTGACGTCCCCACATACCCGCCTCAGTAAATACAGACGCCGAACGGTGGATTTTTCTTATTTAAAACAATATATTATTGCTAGGTTTGACTTTGACTCGTGGGCGATGCATGTGTATGCATCAGGCAACGGCGGAATCATCCCTTGAAGCAGGTCAGGCGCAGAGAGATCATCCGGGCAGGAACGACCGTCGAGCAGATGGTGCGGGCAATTGCCGACATGATCGTGACCGGGCAGATGCTGCCGGGCGACAAGCTTGACGAAATCTCGCTTGCCGCCCGTTTCGAGGTGTCGCGTACACCGGTACGCGAGGCACTTCGTGAACTCGGAGCGATGGGGCTTATCGACCGGGAACCCAACCGCAGCGCTGTCGTCACCAACGTGACCGAGTCCTATTTGCACTCGATGTTCGAGGCTATGGCGGAACTTGAAGGGGTCTGCGCGCGGCTTGCCGCCGAACGGATGACGGTTGACGAGCGGCGCATACTGGAAATGGAACACCGTGCTTCCGCTCGCCTTGTGCATCAGGGTGCGAAAGAGGACTACGCCGTCCACAATACCGAGTTCCACACGCGGCTCTATCGCGGTGCGCATAACGAGCATATCTATGAACTGGTAACACAGAGCCGGGCCAGGCTTGCGCCTTTCCGCCGTGCGCAGTTCCGGCTACCGGGTCGGCTCGCGAAATCCTATGACGAGCACGACATGATCGTGACCGCGATCATGCGAGCAGATGGCGCAGCCGCTGCAAAGGCGGCCTATTCGCATGTGGAAATCGTCAGCGATGCCAGCGTCGTCTTTGCGTCCGCGAGAGAAAAATAGCTGCCACGGCCGGCATGGCTGTGCAAAGCGACAGTCCTCAGCCGCGACGACCCGAACTGCAGATGTCATCAGGCTCGGATAATCAAATCCCCGGTTATGAGGGTGCAGTGGAATTGACAGCATCCGGACCACGCCATAAGCCGAATTGTGACCAGCAATTGAAGAGGCAGTATAATGTCGATCTGGATTGGGCGAGTTCTGTCAGCGGCGGTCGTTATTCTGCTTCTCGCCGATGCGGCCACTAATCTTTTTGCACCCGGTTTCATAAGGGCGGAAATGGAAGCGACCGGTTTCCCCGTCAATCTGGCCCCGGCACTCGGCATTATCATCGCGCTCTGCGCGATCCTCTATGCCGTTCCGAAAACGGCCTTCCTTGGTGCAATACTGGTAACCGGTTTTCTCGGCGGCGCTATCTGCACGCACTTCCGCCTGGGCGAATTTTTTACGCCTCCACAGATTGTCTGCCTGCTTCTCGGAATTGCCGCATGGGGTGGCCTTTACTTACGCGACCCGAGACTGCGCCAGTTGATACCGCTGACTATGGTCTGAGCGCGTAGCGATCTCGTCCCGGAGTATGTGAGAGCGGCGGGCAGTCGCCCGTCCTTGTTCAAGAACAGGCGCTCGTTCGCGATCTGCGACCAGGACGATCGTTACGCTTACCGGCTGCAGTTTTTTCTGCAGGAAATCGGCGGCTGGGTTCTTCAGACTCTCAGCCGCCGACAGAGACCTCGTCCGTCGGACAATCCAGTCCCGTCAAGTAAAAAGCTCGCCCTCAGGGTGAGGGCGAGCCAATACCATCTACAGGAGTGGAATTCTGTATCGATGGGCGAGGCCGATCCGGCAGGGAACCGGACCGACCTCTTTCTTCTGAATTGGAGGTCACCAAACCAGAAGCTCGTGATGAAAAACCCCGAGATGCGATCCCGGGGTCTTCAATGGTCAGATTAGAACGAACGCTGCAGGCGGAAGTAACCCGTCGTGGAGTCGTCGCCATCTTCCGGATCCAGGTACTGGACCGAAGCCTTGGCGTAGAAGTTGTCGACGATCTGATAATCAACCGTCAGACCAGCCTTCCAGGCATCGCCGGTACCGTCGTAATCGCTCGGAACGGTGTCGAACGCGCTGGCGCCGCCGATGTAGTTGCCGTAGTACTGAACGCCGGGGGTGATCTTCAGCTTGTCCGTTGCCTTGATGGCGTATTCGGCAGCAACTGCCCATTCAGCCGTCGAGTAGTAGGAGTTCGGGCCGCTGGAGTAGACGACAGCGAGGCCGAGCGTGCCCGGGCCGAGTTCAGCCGTACCCATGGCGCGGATTGCGCCGTCTTCGTTGTCGAAGTCCCAGCCGCCGGTGATCTGGTAGCTGAAGGCGCCAGCCGTGCCGCCGATGCCGAAGGCAACGCCGACATTGTTCGGTCCGTCGTTCGCAACGAGGTCGCCGGTGACGGGATCCACGTCACCCTGGTAGACGCCGTCTTCCAGTTCGTCGACGCTGATGCCGGCGTAGAAGGTGCCGGTTTCGTACTGATAACGGATCGAGTTATGCAGCGTTACGACGGAACCGATGTCGTCCGTTTCGCCGGAGAGACCATCGTCCCACCAGGAGTAGAAGAGACCAGCGCGGAAGCCCGCGACGTCGAGGTAAGCGGAGTCGAGGATCGTGTCCTGATCCGTCGCGTTGTCGGCGTTTGCCTGGATAACGATCACGCCGGTGAGCGGACCGTATTCGGTGTCGCTCTTGGCCGTGAACTGAACCTGACCGCGGGTTACAGCATCCCAGTCAGAATCGTTGTTACCGCCCTGGTTTTCGCCAACGTTAACCTGGAAACGGATGTAACCTTCGATCTTCAGGCAGGTTTCCGTGCCCGGGATGTAGAAGTAGCCGGTGCCGTAAGCGTCGCAGACGCGAACGTATTCAACCGGTTCCGGCTCGGCAGCAACGATTGCGTCTGCTGCGAATGCCGGTGCAGCGATGAGGGCAGCTGCAGAACCAAGCAACATCATACGAATGTTCATGGAAAGCCAATCTCCTAAGTTCGAGTGCGTTCCACGAAAGAACGTCCCCTCCAATTAAAGCCCGATCAATTCGGTAAGGCCTAAAATAACCGAAAGACGGGAGGGCTCAACAATGAATGCTCTCATTTTGCAGCGAATTCTAACTAAACCGCCATGTGTGTGACAGAAGTACAACACCCCTTGGACGGGTATTAACGAGAGGTAAAGTAGAATGGCGAAATATTGCTATATTAGGACGACTTAGCCGGATTGGCCGAGCGCAAATGGGGCAAGGGTGGTTGTCGCTGAACGCTGAATTCATCGAATATCCCGCTGCGGCGAGCCTTTATTTGCCCATCTGGACGGGCTGCCGTGAGAAAATGCGGCTGGAAGATAGGCATTGGCTGGCAGGCGGTGCCGCCATTCGACCGTGCCGTAATGCGATTCTGAGCGATGATTCGCAGCCCGCCGAGGCGAGCCTTACCAACACGCACGACTCCAAAGGAGGCGTTTCTGTTCCGCGTCTAGGAAACTTAGACCTGTACGCGCCGTGCCTCCGGGTCAGGAATTGGCACTGCGGCCATCAGGGCCTTTGTGTAGTCTTCTAGAGGGTGTTCGAAGATTTGGCGGCGGGTGCCGGTTTCAACGATCTTGCCGCTGCGCATGACGGCAACCTTATGGGACATGCGCTCGACAACCGCCATGTCATGCGAGATGAAGAGGTAGGAGAGCCCCATGCTTTCCTGCAGTTCCAGCATGAGGTCGAGCACGCGGGCGCGCACCGACACGTCGAGTGCGGCAACGCTTTCGTCGGCGACGATCAGTTTCGGCTCGAGCGCGAGGGCGCGGGCAATGCAGATGCGTTGGCGCTGGCCACCGGAAAATTCATGCGGATAGCGCGTGGCGGCATCCGCCGTCAGGCCGACGCGGCGCAGGAGTTCTGCGACCCTGTCCCGGCGTTCGGACTTGTTGGCAATGCCATGGATGACCAGCGGTTCGGCGATCGCTGCGCCGACCGCCATCCGCGGGTCGAGTGAAGCATAGGGATCCTGGAAGATCATCTGCGCAGTGCGGCGTATCGGCTGCATTGCGCGATGGCTGAGGCTTGCGATATTACGGCCGTCGATGATCACATCGCCCGTGAAGGGGATGAGGCCGAGCACCGCTTTGCCGGTCGTCGATTTTCCCGATCCGCTTTCGCCGACGAGACCGAGCGTTTCGCCCGGCAGGATATCGAAGGAGACGTCGCTGACGGCTGCAGCCGGTGCCTTGCCCTTAAAGAGCAGGCTTGCCGCACTGCCATAGGTGACATTGAGGCCACGCACATTCAGCACCGGGGTGCGGTCGGGATGCAGGGTTTCGACGCTGCGTGACGTGATGCGCGGCGGACTATCTGTGCCGGCAAAGGCACCAAGGCGCGGCACGGCCGAGAGCAGCTGCTGTGTATAGGTCTGGCGCGGTGCACGGAAAATAGCGATTGCCGGGCCTTGCTCGACGATACCGCCATTCTGCATGATGATGACGCGGTCGGCCATCTCGGCGACGACGCCCATGTCGTGGGTGATCAGGATGATCGAGGTGCCGAATTCCGACTTCAGCTCGCGCATGAGTTTGAGGATCTGCGCCTGCACCGTCACGTCGAGCGCCGTCGTCGGCTCATCGGCGATCAGCACTTTGGGACGGCAGGACAGCGCCATGGCGATCATCACGCGCTGACGCATGCCGCCCGAGAGCTCATGTGGATATTGCTTCAGCCGCCGGGCCGGATCGGTGATCTGAACGGCATCGAGCATCCGCAGCGCGGTCGTCTCGGCATTTTCGCTGCCTTGATGTTCGCGGATCGCTTCCGTCAACTGCGCGCCGATCGACATGACAGGGTTGAGCGACGTCATCGGTTCCTGGAAGACCATGGCGATATCGCCGCCGCGCACGCTGCGCATGGCCCGGTCGGAAAGTTTCAGCAGATTGCGCTCGCCGAGCATGATGCTGCCGGAGGAAACCTGGAGCGAGGTCTTCGGCAGCAATCCCATGACCGACAGCGACGTCACCGACTTGCCCGAGCCGGATTCCCCGGCCAGGCAGAGTGTTTCGCCGCTGGCGAGATCGAAGCTGATATCTTTCAGAACCGGTTTGCGGCCCTCGGGCGTTCGCGCATCGACATTAAGATTGCGAACGCTGAGTACGGGCGCGGCGGGCATGGCTTCAATCACGCGAATACGATCCTCGGGAAGTAGAAGGAAACGACCCAGTTTGGCATGTCGACGATTTCGCTGATGCGCAGATCGCCGCAGACCGAGCAGAGCAGATAGGCGTCCACTGCGCTCATTCCGTGCGCCGCCGTCAGAAGATCGATCATGCGCATCACGCTTTCACGCGCGCTTGTCATCAGATCGGGGCCGATGCCGGTGGTGACTTCGTAGCCGGCGCCGTCGAGATGGCGGGTGACAGGTTCTGTCGTCGTAAAGCGAGGCGTCTGCAGGCGTGCATCCTTGACGAGCTCGATCGTTGCCTCGACATTCATCTGGCTTTCGATCGCCGTACCGCAGACCTCGCCGTCACCCTGGGCGGCGTGTGTGTCGCCGATGGAAAAGAGCGCGCCCTCAACCTCGATTGGTAGATAAAGAGTGACGCCAGCCGTCAGGTCACGGATATCCATGTTGCCGCCGACGCGGCGCGGCGGCACGACGGAATGCGTGCCGGGTTCGGCAGGGGCAACGCCGATCGTGCCGGCAAAGGGTTTGAGTGGCACACGGCCGCCGGGGCCATAAAGCGCTGGCGTCATGCTGTTGGCGTCATAGGACCAGACGTGCAGCGCAGGATCCTTGAACTGTTCGGCAAGCAGGCCGAAGCCCGGAATATTCGCCGTCCAGCCGGTGCCCGAGGGAATGAACTTGCGCAATGTTACCTTCAGCGCATCGCCGGGCTTGGCGCCCTCGACATAGACGGGGCCGGAAACTGGATTGATTTTGCCGAAATCCAGATTGTTCAGCGTATCCAGCGTTGCATCGCCGCCGAGCTGGCCACCGGAGGAATCCAGGCATTCGAAATGAATGGTCTCGCCGGGTTTGGCGACGACGGCGGGTGCGAAATCCTTGTTCCAGCCGAAATTATGCTGGGCGCGGTGAATCGTGTGGGTGCAGGCAATGCACATAAGGTGTCTCCCTCGATTTTATGATGCCTTCCCGGCGGAACCGGGAAGGCATTGTTTCCTTAAGGCTTATTGCTTCACATAGATCGCGTCGTAATTGATGACGCGCGTCGGATCGATGTAGATGTTGTCGGCGCCGCCCATGCGCAGCGACTTGGCGACGACGCGGCGTTCGTTGATGACGGGAACCCACGGCGCATCGGTCATGATATCGGTGAAGATTTTGCCCCAGGCAGCGGTGCGTTCTGCGGACTTTGCCGGATCGGACATGGAGTCGGCCGCTACAGCACGCTTGTCGAGATCGGCGTTGCAGTACCAGGACCAGTTCCAACCGCCCTGAACCGCGCCGGCACAACCAAGGATCGGGCCGTAGAAGTTCGACGGATCCGGGAAGTCGGCAATCCAGGCCATGCCGCCCGACCAGATCATCGGCGCCTCGCCTTCCGTGCCGCCGGCCGAGATGACATTGGCCTGTGCGAGAGCACGAATTTCGGCCTTGACGCCGATGGCGGCGAGATCCTGCTGGATCGCCTGGGCGATACGCGGCTGCGGATCAGTGTTGGTCGAGTAGAGAACTGTTTCAAAGCCATCCGGGAAGCCTGCTTCGGCGAGCAGCGCCTTGGCTTTGGCGACATCATAGGCATAGCCGGTGAAGGACTTGTCGTAGCCGGGGATCAGCGGCGGCAGCGGCTGGTTGGCAGGGGTGGCGCGGCCGTTCAGGATGCGGGTGACGCGTTCCTTATTGATGGCCATATTGACAGCCTGGCGCACCTTCACATTGTCGAAAGGCTTCACCTTGGTGTTCAGGGTGATGTAGCCGGTGTGAAGCTGTTCACCATCGACGATCATCTGCGGGCCGTCGGCGGAGTTCTTGATTTCCAGGAATTTCGCTGGCGGGATGCCGTCGCCAGCGATATCGACTTCACCCTTCTGCAGGCGCAGCAGCGCGACCAGCGGCTCCTGGCCCACTTCGACCTTGAAGCTGTCGATATGCGGCATATCCTTGACAAAGTAATCCTTGTTGCGCTCGAAAACGAGCTGCTGGCCGATCGTCCAGTCCTTCAAGACGAAGGTGCCGGAGCCGACAGGCTTTTTGCCGAAATCGCCGCCAGCGGCATCCACGGCTTCCTTCGGCACGACCGATGCGAAGTTGATGGCGAGAACATGCAGAAAGGTCGCGTCGGGACGCGAGAGGTGGAAAATCACCGTGCCGTCGTCGGGCGTTTCGATGCCCGAGAGTGTCTCGGTCTTGCCGCCTGTCTCATCATCGAAGCCCTTGATAGCGCCGAAGAAGCCTGCACCCGGTCCCTGGGTCTTCGGATTGACGGCCCGCTCGATCGAGTACTTCACGTCCGAAGCGACAACTTCGCGACCGTTCGAAAACTTCACGCCCTTGCGCAGCTTGAATGTATAGGTGAGGCCGTCAGGCGAAACGGTAAAGCTCTCGGCAAGCGACGGAACGAGGTTCGGCGTGCCCGGCTCGTAGTCCATCAGGCGGGAATAAAGGCTCTTGATCATCGACCAGTTGACCCAGTCATAGCCGATGGCCGGGTCGAGCGTGGTGATATCGTCCTTATAGGTGACGACAATATCGCCGCCCTGTTTGGGCGTTTCCTGTGCCATGGCGGCGAGCGGCGCGAGCGCCACCATCGCTGCCATGGTCGTGGGTCGAAGCCAGCGTTTGAACATTAGGGTTCCCCTTCTTTGGTTGCTGTCAACGTGTGCGGATGCGTGGATCGATGAATGGGGCCACGAGATCGGCAAGCAGATTGCCGATGACGATGGCGAGTGCCGACGTCAGCGTGACGCCCATGATGATCGGTATGTCGACCTGCTGGATTGCCTGCCAGGCGAGCTGGCCGATGCCCGGCCAGCCGTAGACGGCCTCGACGACGACCACGCCACCCATGAACTGGCCGATATCGATGCCGATCATGGCGATGATCGGCAGGATGGCGTTCGGCAGGGCGTGGCGGAAGATGATGCGGTGCGAGGACAAGCCCTTGGCGCGGGCGGTGCGGACATAGTCCTGATTGAGCACGTCGATCATGGCCGATCGCACCATGCGCGCATACCAGCCGGCGCCGAGGACGCCGAGGGTGGAAGCTGGCAGCACGACATGGGCGAATGTGCCATAACCACTCATGGGCAGCCATCCGAGCGTTACGGCAAAGACATAAAGAAGGAGCAGGGCGACGACAAATTGCGGCGCCGAAACGCCGACGAAGGAAGCCATCATGACGAGCCTGTCAACGAACCCACCGCGGCGCACGGCAGCGATCGTGCCGAGCGCCAGCCCGAGTATCACTTCCACCAGGATGCCGGTGAGCATCAGCACCAATGTTGCCGGCAGGCGAGCGATGATCAGCGTCCAGACCTCGGTCTTCTGTGCGTAGGAACGACCGAGATTGCCGTGCACGAGATTGGCGAGATAGGTGCCGAACTGCACCAGAAGTGGCTGGTCGAGGCCGAGTTCGTGACGAATGTTTGCGACCGTCTGCGCCGTGGCGCTGCGACCGGCGATCATGCGCGCCGGATCGGCCGGCAGTGCATAGAGTAAGACGAAAGTGATGGCGGCAACGCCGAGAAGAATGAGGGCAGCCTGTACCAGCCGACGGAGAGTGAGGAAGACCATCAGCCTCTCCCGCGCTGAGTCGGATCGATAATATCGCGCAGCGCATCTCCGACAAGATTGAAGGAGAGCGCCGTCAAGAGGATGATTGCGCCGGGGAAGAAGACCAGCCAGGGGGCGGCCTGAAAGTAGCTCTGGCTTTCAAAGATGATGTTGCCCCAGGACGGCTGCGGCGGCTGCACGCCGATGCCGAGGAAGGAAAGGGTTGCTTCAAGCAGGACGGTCGTTGCGATGCCAAGCGTGCCCCAGACAATTGCCGTTGGAACGAGATGCGGCAGGATATGCAGGAAGAGCACACGCATATGGCCGGCACCGAGGGAGCGCTCGGCCATGATGAAGTCGCGCTCCACGAGCCCGCGTGTCTCCGTATAGACGATACGGGCGACCTGCACCCAATTGACGAGTGCAATCACCATGGCGACGATCCAGAGGCTCGGCCGCAGCAGCGCGGCGAGCACGATCGCCAGCAGCAAAGCGGGGAAGGCCATCATCAGATCGGTGAAGCGCATGAGGATATTGCTGACCAGACCGCGCATGTAACCTGCGAGGATGCCGATGAAGAGGCCGATCGCCACCGCGATGCCATTGGCGACAAGGCCGATGACGAGTGAGGTCCGCGCACCGAAGAGCATGCGCGAAAAGAGATCGCGGCCGAGCGTATCCGTCCCGAGCAGATAGGGGCCGCCCGGCGGCAGCGGCGCGCCTTCCAGCGACAGGCCGTCGAACATCTGCTCATCGGGGTTGAATGGGGCGACCCAGGGTGCGGCCACCGCAAGGGCGATGACGACCAGCACAATGATGAGGCCGAAAAGGGCTGTGGGCTGCCGCAGCATGGCTTTGATCACACGCATCAACCGGCCTCCGGCAGGGGTTCTATGCCGCCGATGATGAAGGCGGAGATCTGTTCCATCGGCAGGCGGCGACGCATGGCGCAGTTGCGCAGGATCGAATAGGCGCGTTCCTCATCCACCCCATGCGCCTGCATCAGTTTTTCGACGGCGGCATGGACGAGCGGACGCAGGCGCACGCGCTCTTCGAGATATTGCAGGCGTTCAGCCGCGCTCTTGCGCTCCTGATGAATGGAGACGGCCATGACGAGGGCCGGATAGACGGCAGAGGCGGCAATCGGCTTGGCGACGATCGCGCCGGCTCCCTGAGCAAGCGCCCAGGCAATGCGACCCGGCGCTTCCGAACCGAGCAGCGCAACGACGGGGCATGTCGGGGTGCTGCCACTCCATGGCATGAGATCGTCAAACCCCTGGTCGGCATCGACGATGACGATGTCGGGCACGCTTGCTGCAGAAAGCGGCGCCCATTGCAGGGTGGCTGAGAGGCCGAGAAGCCGGAGCTGGCGTATCAGCTTTTCCGTATTGCCGTCCTCACGATGCAGGACGACGGCATGCCAACCGGTGAAATTGGGTGTCTCCTTCATGATACTACCCGCAATTTCGGCAAAGCCGGCTTATTGCGGCCGGTCAAATAGGGATCTGCGGCAAGAGGCGGGCGGGACGCGATCACATCGAAACCGTTCTGGGTATTGATGCGGCCGAGATGGAAGGGCAGGGCGGCGTGGTTCGTCTCCTGGTCGATGTTGAGCGCGCCGAAGGGGGTCGCCCAGCTCTTGCCGTGGAGTTCCCGACGCACGGCGGAAGGTTCGTCCCCACCGGCAGCCACAATCGCATCGACGCAGAGACGCATAGCCGTGTAGGCGCTGGCAAAGACGCTCGAGACGCGGCGAGGCGCGCCATAATGAGCGACGATGCGCTGCTTGAAATCGGTATTCTCGGAGGTCGCAACGTTGTCAAAGTAGGAAGCTGCACAAAGCTGGCCGATCGCAGCGCCCGGCGCGATATCGTCAAGCTCACACTCCATCAGGTCGCAACTGACGACAGGGCAGTTTTCAGGCCGGAAGGCGGCATCTCGATCGGCAAGCCGACGGATTGCCTCATGGAAGGCATAGCTCGATGGGCCGATCAGATTGTTTAGGATGAAGCTCGGGCGGCGCTGCTCGATATCGGAGACGATGCGCTCGACCGCGGTCTCTTCGAGCGGCAGGTAGCGTTCGCCGAGCACTTCTCCGCCTGCATTGGCAGTCAGTTCGCGGGCGAGCCGGTTCATCTCCCAGCCCCAGACATAGTTGGCGCCGACGAGGTAGGGACGGTTGCCATAACGCGGGATCAGATGTTCGAAGAGCGGCAGCAGATGCTGGTTCGGGCAGCCGCCGACGTAGATGACGTTCTCGTTTGCCTCGAAACCTTCGTAGGGGCACATGTACCACAGCAAACCGTCATGCTTCTCGATCAGCGGGATGACTTCCTTGCGGGCGGCGGAGGTGATCGTGCCGACGATGTGGCGGCAACCGGCGCGTAATAGATGCCGGGCGCCCTCTAGATAGGCAGCAAGATCGGCCTGCGGATCGAAGAAAACCGGTTCGACCGAACAGCCGCTCGCTGCGGCAAATTCGGCGATTGCGAATTCCGCGCCGTCGCGTGCATCCCGCCCCATCGAGCCGTATGGACCCGTGGTCGAGTAAAGAATGCCGATTTTCAAAGCATCATTCATTTGTAAGCCAAAAAACCAAAAACCCCATGAGGGCGTCCCGTCAGCGACGGGGCCGTCATGGGGCGAAACTGCCCAGCGACTATCGAAGTCATGTAAAAATGCGGGGCTCTCTGCCTAATCCGCAGGCTTGAATAAAATACAGGCACTCCTGTTTTGTCAAGCGCGCCTCAAGCGAATTCTGGGCAGTCGGGCAAGATCAACGACTGCGCGCAACCAGCCCTGGAAATCAGCCAGTATATTAGCCTGATCCAGGCTTGGCGTGGCGCGATACGCGCATACGCTCAATGATGTGACGGCCGGAGCCCCGGACATGTTTGGCGACGGCCTGAGCGGCTCTTCGACATCCTGTGCCTTGATGCAGGCGATCAGCTCGCGATATTCCTCCAATACATTCGATTGTCAGCTGAGCGAGGTCGGGAACCGCCGGCTGATCGCTCACTGGAGCGTCTATATGCCGACCCCATTCTGCCGCATGTCCGCGAGCTCAAGCTGGAACTGCCCTATGAGTTCGAGCATGATGAATATCGCCAGAGATAAGCCGTAAGCTGTCCTTTAAAAAAGAACGCTTCCGTCGGCGAAACTCTCTCCGACGGTGAGGTCGATCTTATGTCTCGCCTCACCGAAGCAAAGAACCGTGCCCACATTGCGGGATGCCGTGAGGCCGATCTTCACCGGCCTGCTGTTCTCCCAGTCGAGATCGAGCAGCATGCCGCCACGCAAGCGCAGACCGCGGATCCTGCCGCGCGGCCATGCCTTGGGCAAGGCTGGGAGCAGGTGAATTTCGCCTGGGCGCGACTGCACCAGCATTTCGAGGATGCCGGCTGCCCCACCGAAATTGCCATCGATCTGGAAGGGTGGGTGGGCGTCGAAGAGATTGGTGTAGGTTCGCTCGGGGCTGATGAGCAGCTTGATCACATCGAGCGCATGATCGCCGTCGCGTAGCCGCGCCCAGAGATTGATGCGCCAGCCGATACCCCAGCCCGTAGCATCGTCACCGCGGATTTCCAGCGAACGGCGGGCGGCCGCGGCAAGCTCCGGTGTCTTGTCCATGTCGATCTGCCAGCTTGGATAGAGGCCGTAGAGATGCGAGACATGGCGGTGGTGCATCTCCGGCGCCTGCAGGTCCCAGTCTTCCAGCCATTCCTGCAACTGGCCCGCCGAGCCGATCCTGTCGGGCGGCAGGCGGGGCAGTATGCGGTCGATCTCCGAGACGAGCGCATCCTCGCCGCCGATTGAGATGGCGACGGGCCGAAGCAGATTGAGAAAATCCCGGATGATCTGGTTATCCATGGTTGGCCCCGCACAGAGCGAGGCGCCGTGCCGGTGGACATTCTCAGGTGAAAGCGAGGGGTTCGTCACCAGATAGTCCGTGCCCGGAAGCGGCACAAGCACATCGAAGACAAACTCCGCAGCCCCCTTGGCAAGCGGAAAGAGCCGCCGGCGCAGGCCATCGGCATCATCAAGATAGTCCGCAAGATCGAGCAGTTGGGCCATGAGCCAGGCGCCGCCGGTCGGCCACAGGCCCCATTTGGCACCGTCGATCGGTCCGGTCGCGCGCCAGAGATCAGTGTTGTGGTGCATGACCCAGCCACGGGCGCGATAATGCACCTGCGCCGTCTCGCGGCCAGTTTCGGCAAGCTCTTCCGCCATTGCGACAAGCGGTTCGATGCATTCCGGCAGGTTGGCCGGAGCCGGCAGCCAGTAGTTCATCTGCAGATTGATGTTGGCCGTATATTTGCTGCCCCAGGGCGGATCGGTTTCATCGTTCCAGATGCCCTGCAGGTTGGCGGGTTGTGTGCCGGGGCGCGAAGAGGCGATCATCAGATAGCGGCCGAACTGGACATAGAGGGCGGCAAGTGCGGGATCACGTCCCCCGGCAAAACCCGCAATGCGGCGATCGGTGGTCTCGATGGCGGCCGGCGTCGTGCCGAGATCGATGGCGAAGGAACGGAACAGCTTTTGATGTTCCGCCATATGGTCCCGACGCATGATCTCGTGGCTGCGCGCAGAGGCCTTTGAAAGACGCGCCGAGATGGTGCCGTCCGGATCGCCCGAGACATCGTCATAACGTCGGAAACTCGTCGCTGCATCGAGCAGGATCACAAGCTCGTCGGCATCGTCTACGGAGATGCCATTGGAGAGGCCCAGCATTCCTCCCTTGTTGATCACTCGGATGCCAAGGGCGAAGCGCAGGGCACCGGCAATGCCCCATTCGGCCTTGCCGGTACCGGAGAAGGTCAGTTGCGAGGCTCGTCCTCCGACCAGTTGGCCTTGTTGCGGGCTGTCGAGCGATATCCGGCATTTAATGGAGCGGGGTCGATCGGCCGAAAGGCGCAACACAAGCACACCGTCGAGCGCGGAAACGAAGGCTTCGCGAAAGAAGGTCGTGCCATCGGCGACATAAGAGGTCATCGCGATTGCTGCGTCGAGATCAAGCGTGCGGCGATAGTTGGTGACGGTCCTTGAATGCGGGAAATCAATTAGGAGATCGCCGATCGGCTGGTAGGACATCTGCTTGATCGGCTGGGCCATCAGATGTTCTTCGGCCATTGCTTCCGCTTGCGCATAGTGCCCGGCGAATATCAGCTCACGTACTTTTCCGAGATGGCCGTAGGCATCGGGATTGACCGGCCGGTAAGGGCCACCTGCCCAGAATGTGGATTCATTGATCTGCAGCCTTTCTGAAATGGGATCGCCAAACACCATGGCGCCGAGCCGGCCGTTGCCGAGCGGCAGTGCGTCCGTCCAGAGCCGGGCCGGCGTGTCGTACCAGAGAAGATTGTCCGCCATGGTCATTCTGCGGGAATGCTGTTGGCCGGCTTGATATCGCGCACGCGCTTACCGTCGACACTGAAGAGCAGCGCTTTCCTGGCCGAAAAGCCGGCGCTTACCGTTTCGCCGGGGCGCAGAGCCCTCTCCGAGCGGTCCTCGACGATCACCGATTGGCCTGAGGTGAGCGTGCCATAGATGAAACGGGTTCCGCCGAGGTTTTCCACCACATCGACCTTGACGTCGATCGCGCCGCCGCCTTCATCATGCCCCGTGAAATGCTCCGGGCGGATACCGACCTTGACCGGCATTTCCTTACCCATGCTGACGATGCCCGCTCTGAAAACCGTGCCGCAATCGAGCCTGATCACCCCATCCGCACCGAGCGTGCCATCAAGGAAATTCATGCGCGGCGAGCCGATGAAACCGGCGACGAAGAAATTGTCCGGATCGTTATAGAGCGCGTCCGGCGTGCCCGCCTGCTCGATCTTGCCGGCGCGCATGACGACGATCTTGTCGGCGAGCGTCATCGCTTCGGTCTGGTCGTGGGTGACATAGATCATCGTTGCGCCGATGCGCCGATGCAGCTTGGCGATCTCGACGCGCATGGAGACGCGCAGTTCCGCATCGAGGTTCGACAGCGGTTCGTCAAACAGGAAAACGGCCGGGTTGCGGACGATCGCCCGGCCGATCGCGACGCGCTGGCGCTGGCCACCGGAGAGTTGAGCGGGCTTGCGCTTGAGCAGCGGCTCGATCTGCAAGGTCGCGGCAGCGGCGGCAACGCTCTTGTCGATATCGGCCTTGCCCATGCCGGCCATGCGCAGCGAGAAGCCGATATTCTGTTCGACTGTCATATGCGGATAGAGCGCATAGTTCTGGAAGACCATGGCGACGCCGCGTTCTATCGGATCTGCTTCGTTCATGCGTCGTCCGCCGATCGTGAGGTCGCCGGCGGTGATCCTTTCCAGGCCGGCGATCATGCGTAGAAGCGTCGATTTTCCGCAGCCGGAGGGACCGACGAAGACCGTGAATGAGCCATCGTCCACGCTCAGGTTAAGCCCCTCGATCGCCTGAAAGCTGCCGTAGGACTTGTCGATATCATGCAATTCTACGCTGGCCAAAGCTTCCTCCCTTTAACCGCCTGGCGGGCAGAACGCGTCAGGTGATCCGTCGCGTCGAGCCCCGCAAAATGATGTCGCATTCGAGTACGACGCTGCGCGTCGCTCCTCCCAACGGTTCCGTCAGGCGTTCCACAAGAATGTCCGTGATGGTTTCTGCGATGCTTGCCACCGGTTGGGCGACGGCGGTGATGCCGGCTTCATAGAGCCGGAAGATTGCCACATCGTCGAAGCTCGCAAGCGAAATATCCTCGGGCACATGCCGGCCGTTCTCCTTCAGCCAACTCAGCCCTCCGACTGCCATGCCGTAGTTGGCCGAAAAGATCGCTGTGGGCGGATTTTCGAGCGACATCAACCGCTTGGTCGCCTCATAACCGCCATCCATACGCCAGTTGCCGCGGGCCGCCAGTGTCGGATCGATCGTTATGCCCCGGTCACGCAGCGCCTGTTCATAACCTGCCAGCCGCTCGATGCCGGAGGAATTGCGCGGATCGCCCGTCAGGATTCCGATGCGGGTGTGGCCGAGATCGATGAGGTGGCTGACGATGCGGTAGCTCGCGCGATGGTTCTCCACCATCACCCGGTCTGCTGCCAGCCCACGGACGTCGTTGTTGTAGAAGATGATCGGAATGTCATGGTGGATCAGGTCGTCAACGCGGTCGTAGACTTCCGCCGTACCGTCCATCACCAGCGCATCGACGCGCTGCGCTGCGAAGAAATCCAGGGCTTCCGCAACCACACGCGGATCGCCGCCGTGGCAGTAGGTCAGAAGTGCTCGGCCGGTCTGGCGCACCGAATGGGCGAGATGCTCCAGCATGCGGGCATGGAATTCGTCGAAGGTCGGCACCAGGAAGCCGATCATATGGGTAAGGTCGGTGCGGATCGAGGCGGCAGCGGCGTTGCGCCGGTAACCGAGGTCCTGGATCGCCCTCTCGATCTGCTCCCGGTTGGAGCGACGGATCGTCTGGCCGTTGAGATACCGGGACACGGTACCAACAGCGACATTCGCCACCTTGGCGACGTCGATGATCGTCGCTCCGCGCCTCTTTCCTGCCGTCTGGTCCGTTTGTCGCATTTCGAGCAGGCTCCTGCACTCATTCCCGGGAAATGGCGCCCGGTAAGGCGCCTTTCCGTCGTATAGCCCAGCACTCCGCCGCCCACCAGTATTGCGGGCAGCATGCGCAAAGTCCGACGGCTCCCTGGCCTCGATCTGCATCAGGCGCCTTCGAAGACGACGGCGCTATGAATGCGCAGCCGCGGCACCGTGATGCTGATAGCGCCGTCGTCGCCGGCATTCCACGCCAGATCCTCACCCGTCATCGCATCGAAGACGCGCTTGGGTTTTGCCGGCAGGCGCACCGTGGCATTGATCGGGCCGATCGCCGGAATGTCCTCGATCATCTCCATCACGCGGGTCGAGCCGTCATCGCCGCGCACGTCCTTGCCGCGGATCTGCGGCGGACCATAGAGCAAATGCAGGATATGACGGTGATGTTCGATCTGGCGCGTCAGCGTTGCCCGACCGGACGACGGCAGGTCGGTCACCATTGCCGGGTTGGGAACGAGCCGGTCGAGTAGCCCGCGAACGACGTATTTGTAGAGCGGCTGTCCCATCGCCCGATAGAGCCGGAAAATCGGGTAGGCAATGTAGGCCGCACCCTTGTTTTCGGTCACCGCAGCACCGATCGTCTCGGCATTTGTGTCGTCGGGCGCATGCTGATGCGAGCAGAAATGTTTGTAGGAGCGATTGAAGTAGGATGGAAAGATACCTGCCAGAACAGTCGCACCGACCGAGTGGACGGTTTCCGCGTCGTCGTAAAAGACGAAAGCCGTTTCCGGCATGGAGGCGTCGAGGTCTTTGCCCGCCCTTACATAGCTCGGCTTGAAAGCGACGGGTGCCACGCCCCTTTCGATGCCGAAATCAATAGCGAATTTACCGTTCTCGTCGAGCCCGGAATGCCAGGAGGCGATGATCTTGCCGCCGCCGGCCAAATACGACTTCAGACGTCCGGCGAGCGCCGTATCGACGGGGATCTCGTCGGGCAGGATAAGCAGGCGATATTGTTCAAAGCGGCCCGATATATCGAGGACATCGAAGGGGCGTTTCAACTCCTGCAGCATCTGCGCGGCACCATCATCGCTTGGATGATTGCGTGCTCCCCTGGGGTTCATATGTTCTGCCGAGAGGATGGCGATCTCGGAGATCTGTTTTGCTCCTTCCAGGAAGGGTTCGAGCTTTTCGACGCGGTGATAGGCCGGTGCGATCGACGCATAGGTGTCGGGATTGATCGCGCCATTCGGATGAAGCTGGTCGCCGACCAGGCATTTGGAGCCGAGCGCAATCATCTGGGCGCATTCATATTCCAGCGCATCCGGATGTTTGAAGCCGCCAAATTCGCCCCAGGACGTATGGAACTTGCCGGTATGGGCGAGGAAATCCATGCCCAATGTGGCCGCGTAGCGCGCGCTCGAAGGGAAGTGGTCGTAGCCCCAGCCACCGGTCGGCAGGCTTTCGAGCTCGAGATGCGAATAGGTCGAGAAGCGTTCCGGTCCCTGCTTGTGGATGTGACCGCAATTGTAGAAGACGCGCAGGCCTGGAAATTCCGCAAACAACGCCTCGCTGGTCTCGCGACGGAACTGCTCGTTGACGGCCTCGTCATTCTTCAGGCGGTCGGCCGGATCTTCAGGGTCTAGGCCCTCGCACAGCATGCGTTCGACGCAGGCCGGGCAGACGCAGTCAGGTGTCAGAATGATATCGAAGAAGAGCCCCTGTGTCGGATAGCTCTGCGCCACCTCGCGCGCCTGTTCGAGAATATAGTGCCGCAGGCCTGCATGGTTGAGGCAGAGCGTATGCCAGGCGGGGCTAAGCTGCTTGCCGGCGGAGGGATCGGCCGGCCGGTCGTGGTGGTAGCGGTTCGAGGCGCTCATTGCACGCCATTCGGGATGTTCGCGGGCCGTCAGCTCGTCCCATTGTACGGAAATATAGATAGGGCTTTCGATATCAGCCGCCGCCAGCGCCTTCACCATGTCGCCGAGCAGGTCCGGGCGGGCAAGTTTCGGATGCGGCTTGCCGACCTTGGTTGGATAATAGGACCAGCCGTGATGGCACTTGGCGAAGATGGTGATGGAATCGACATGGGCCGCCTTCAACGTCGAGACGAAGGCATCCGGATCGAAATCGGCGCCGATCCCGGGGATATGTTCCGACGTATGAAAATCGAGATGGATCTGGCGGTAGCGTAGCGGCTTGTTCGTGGTCTTGGGCATGGTCCTATTCCTTTGCGCCGGTGCGTGTCTGCGAACCGGCGGCGAACTGACGTTGGAAAATGAGGAAGACAAGCAGGGGGACGATGGTGGTGAGGATGGCCGCCACCGATCTCAGGTCCCAGTTGATCTCGTAGCTGCCGGAAATGCGGGCGAGCAGCACGGGAAGGGGTACATCGCTGCGCAGAAAGAGCATGGGCAGCAGGAGCGCATTCCATGTCCACAGGAACTGCAGGATGCCGACGGCGAAGATCGGTGACAGGCTGTTCGGCAGCACCACATGGCGGAAGGTTGCGAGCGGCCCGCAGCCGTCAATCTTGGCGGCTTCCACCAATTCCCTAGGGAAATCCTCGAAGAAGTTTTTGACGAGGAAGATCGACCAGGCGAATGACAGCCCGACATAGGGGATGAGCACAGAGAGGATGTTGTCGATCAGCCCCATATCGCGCCAGAGCGTGAAGAGCGGAATGATAACGACCTGCTGCGGCAACACGAATGCATTGATGATGATGATCAATAAAACTCGGCGGAAGGGAAATGTCAGGAAGTGGAAGGCATAGGCGGCAGCCGGCGTCAGCAGCATGGTCAGCGCCGTCGCAATGCAAGCCGTCTTCATCGTGACCCACATGGAGTCTGCGAGCGGATATTTGTCCCAGACGCGGCGCCAGGCATCCAGCGTAAGATCGAAATGATCGAAGCGCCACCAGCCGAGCGAGACACCCTCGGGCGGGCGCAACGAGGTAACGACGATGCCGATGATCGGGATCACCCAGATGAAGGCGACGATGCCGACGACGACGATAATCCAGCGGGGAGCCTTTCCGATCATTTCGCACCTGCCGTTCGCTGGATGATGGCCGGGATCGAAACGATGAGAACCGCAAGGAGCAGGATGACGGTGGCGGCAGCCCCATAGCCCAGCTTGAACTGGGTCATGGATTCCCGATACATGAAGTAGCCGACGGTTTCCGTGGAGCGCACCGGCCCGCCGCCGGTGAGAATATAGATGATGTCGAAGGCGCGCAGTGCCGTGAGCAGGTTGATGAAGACGGCGACGCGTACACCCGGCATCGACAGTGGCATCATGATGTGCCGCATGGTCGAGACCGGTTTGGCGCCATCCATGTAGGCGGCTTCGAGCACGGATTTCGGTATTGCCTGAATGGCGGCGAAGATCAGCATCAGGGGCAGGCCGACACCGCTCCAGGAGGCCGCAATAATCAGAGCCCAGAGGGCAGTATTGGCATCGCCCAGCCAGGCATGCGCGAAGCCGGGAAAGCCCAGAAGCTGGATGAACGAATTGAGCAGGCCACCCGCATCCGGCCGATAGATGCCGATCCACATATAACCGGACACCGCTTCCGAAATGCCGAAGGCAGCGAAGATCATCACGCGGAAGGGCAGGGTCTGCCGTGGTGCGAAAGCACACAGCATCGCCAGAACCCAACCGATCGTTACCGAGATCACGGTCGTGCCTATGGTGAAGATCAAGGTTGTCAGCAGCGTGTTGCGGAAGGCCGCGTCGGCAAAGAGACGCACATAATTGCCGAAGCCGATGAAAACAGGCTTTCTGAGCCCCTGGATATCCCAGAAGCTCAGCCGGATCGTTTCTGCCAGTGGATAGATCACGGCAATCGCAAACAGCACGATAACAGGCGCAATCAGGATCAGTGCGGCGGGCGTGTCCCTGAGCAGACGCCGACGGCTTTTGGTGCCAGCCGCCAGCGGAGAACCCTGCATCACGCCCGCCGCTTCCCGCACCGGGGAAGCGGAGGTATCAGCCATCAGTAGGAACCCTTGGCCTTGGTCTCGATAGCGGCAAGAACCGTATCGATATTGGCATCGGACGGATCCTGCAGGAATTTCTGAAGCTGAACGCGATACTCGTCGACGAGATCGCCCGGCAGAAGGTCGCCGAGCACGAATTGCAGCTTCGAGCTTGCAACGGCCTGCGTCGCCACTTTCTGTACTTCGCCATAGAGCGAAGCATCGACGTTGCTGCTTGGCGAGGCATAACCGGCCTTGGCGAGAATGTTGGCGGCCTCGGCACTCGTCCAGAAATCGAGGAAGGCATCTGCCGCCTTGGGATTGGGGCCGTTCGTCGTCACCAGCAACTCCTTGGCGTCGACGCTCGATGTATCGTCATGGCCCATGCCGAGAGACGGGAACTGGAACAGACCGTAATCCTTGCCTTCGGTGAGTTTGTAGTCGTTCTTGGCGCGATTGTTCATCCACATGCCGATCAGCAGATAGTTCTTGGCATTGGCCTGGAAGACCTGATCGGCCTCGCCGTCCCAGTCGTTGGCAAGCATGGTGTTCGGCGCCCCGCAGCAGCCGGACGTCAGCATCTCGGCGTACTTTGTCAGCGCTGTCTTCACAGCTGGATCGGTCCACGGGATTTCATGAGCGCCAAGCTTCGCCGCCGTCTCCACACCTGCGGTTCTGAGCAACAGGGTTTCAAACCATTCAGCATGCGCCCAGTATTTGCCGGGGATCGCGATCGGGGCGGCATAGCCCGCCTTTGTAAGCTTCGCGAAGGAGGCGACAAATTCGTCCCAGGTCTTCGGCGGTTCGGCAATACCGGCCTTGGCGAGATGCTCCTTCTTGTACCAGATTCCGGAGCGGTCGCCGAACGTATAGGTCAGGCCGTAAGTCTTGCCGTCGATGGCGCCGAGATCCTTCCACGACTGGCTGACGAGCTTGTCCCAACCGAAGGATTTCCACTGGTCGTCGATGGGCCGGAGCATGCCGGCATCGACAAGTTCCTTGCGGAAGGCCGGCCATGTGTTGAAGAGCACGTCGACGACCTCGCCGCCCATCAGCGCGGTGCGGATGCCGCCGCGCATGTCACCCTGGCCAGTGATGGCGACTTCGCGGATCGTCACATTGGGGTATTTCGCCAGAAAGGCCTTCCGGATCGAATGCATCATGTCGAGTTCTGAGCCGCCGAGCCAGTTTAGAACGACGAGTTCACCACTCACTGCGTCCTGTGCCCGTGTCGCCCCGGTCATGGCCAATAGGGCGGTGCTTCCTGCTCCCGCGAGCAGCGTGCGGCGACGAATTTTGGGGCTAAATTTACTGCTGCTGGTCATGCCACGTCCTCCCAAACGTTGACTATTGCCGTCATGCATTCAATTTAATTGAAACGTTATCATCTATTTTTCTGCGAACAAGTCTTTTTATCGATAAACAAACAGAATGCGCATAAGGCACTGGAATATAACGAATGATTATGAACGGGCTCGCCCGCTTTCGCACGCGCGTCAAACTATAAGCGCGTCTGTCGGAGCGCCAATTGACATGTTTGACAGACATTCTCCCGTTGCGCAGTCGCACGAAAGATAACGGCAGGCCGATAAGGCCTGCCGCACATAACTCATAGGGCAATATCGATCGAATTCTAGCGTTTCGGTGCCTTCGACGGAGCCTTCAGCCGGCGCCAGGGTGCATGATCCGTCTTGATTGTGATCGATGCGGAAGACGGCAGCAGCGGTACACGCTTGCGGCGTCCAAAGTGGCGTTTGAAGCCGAGGATGTTTTCGACGAAGCTCCGGGTAAAGAGGCCCGGGCCGCTGGAATAGATGCGCCAGCCGCCATCGACGTCGATCTCGCCCTTCTTGACCTGATCCCAGTCGCTCGTCGCCCGATAACGATCAGGGAAAGCGGCGTCGCTGCTGCTGAAGTAGGTGTTGCGCTGGCGCAGTGACGCATGCGGCAGGGCGTCCGTGACAGCGATCGGGTTGGCGACGCCGATCGTCTTCCAGAGGGCCTTTGCGTCCTCGGCAATAGCAAGCGTTTCGCAGTAGCGCAGATGCGCATGCACATACATGAGGCCGATCTCGCGGCCGAAGAAGGACGAGGATTCCGCGCGCCGGAACAGCGTTTCCGGGCCGCCGGCATATGTCGCGGGCCTCTCCATCAGGCGCACGCCGTCCGGGAAGAGCAAATGTTTCTCGATCAGCTTCATGTGCTGTTGCCGCTGCTCCGGCGTGAAGAGCTTGCCGAGCATCGCCTGCGTCATCGAGATCAGCGAGTAGTGCAGCCCCGTGCGTTGGTCATCAGGATGCAGCAACAGTTCGACGCCATCGTGGGCGGGATCGAAGATGCCGTAGCCGGCAACGACCCCATCGCGGATCAGGTGCTTGTTGAAGTCGCGCCGCATCGCGCTGGCGATCTTGCGCAAGGCGGTTGCGTTCGCGCCCTGGCCGATGCGGCGCAGGATGGCGGAATAGCGCACGAGCTGCTCAAAGAGCAGGGAAACGGTCCAGCTGCTCACCATCCAGTCGCGCAGATGCGGATCGGCCGGCTGCAGGGAATCGTTCCAGTCGCCCTCGCCATAGCGGATCAGATGCGTGCCGGGGATGAAACGCTCGCGAACGGTCTCGAGAAGCTTGTCGACATGCACGGCGATCGTATCGGCCGGTGCCTTGCCCATGGTCTTGTCATCGCGCCAGGAGACTTTTTCATCGAGGATGGCAAGGTCTCCGGTCGCTTCGATATAGTCGCAGAGCGCCTTCAGCGGCCAGACGACGATATCGCCATGGCTGTCGCCGGAGCGGATGTTGGAATAGGGCTCCAGCATGAACCATTGCGGCCAGTCGCCCTTTTCGAGAAACTGTTCGCTGAAGACCGTCTTCACCACTTCCTTGGCTTCGCTATCGTGCTCGTAGGCAAGCAGGAATTCAATCGGCCCCTGGCAGGCGTCACGCGTACCCCAGGCTGCCCCGGTATATTGTTCGAGCCCATGGGGCACACTCAGATGCACGATCGCATCATGCGCCAGCCATGGCAGCATTGCCGCATGCGCTTGAACCTCGGCTTTGGGCTTGTCCAGCGTCAGGCCGCGGATGGTGTGCTGCCAGAAGCGCGATGCCGGTGTCAGCATCGCTTCCTGCGTTACGCCGCTTGCGTAGCGTTCGGCCAGACGCTCAGCCTTCGCCTTATCTGTCATCGAGCCGACGACAGCGAAGGAAAACGATTGTGTTTCCTTCGACCGCAGGGCGATGAAAGCGCCGTTGCGGGCAATGCCATCCTCATAGAGAAGCTCATCTCCGCCGATTGCCTCTATGACATCGGGTGTCGGGCTCACCAGCCAGTAGCTGGCATCGGGATAGCGTTCGCCCCAGAGCCAGTGCGGATCCGGACGGAAGAGAATGCGTTTGGCATCATTGTCGAATTCGACATGGCCGCTCGTATCATATTCCCGCTCTCCGAGAACGAGATGGCCGAAGACGAGGAACCGGCAGGGCTTGCCCTCGACGGAGACCGTCCATTGCATCGCGGGATCCTCCCCGGACGCCGCGGCTGCCACGGTGATGGTGCGATCGGCAAGACGATAGATCCAGCGGCAGTCGCTGAGGCCTATTTCGAAGACAGAGGGAACAGCGAGAAGCTGCCAGCCCTGGCCTGTGTCGGTCAGGATGCGCAATCCGGTGGTCCGCGTCAGGTTATAGGGATCGCGGGAAACGGAAAACAGCTTGTGGAAGGAGGTATTGCCGATCGTCAACTGTGCCGCGAAGATGCCCTGCATCCAGCAGGTAGAGGCCAGTGTCGCGTCGTCGAGCAGCATATTCTGCCCGCTGCGCACGATCGCGCCGTGGCGGCGTGCGACCAGCAGCTCTTTCTCTTGAAGTACGACGTGGCGGTTGAGTGAACCCTCGGGCACGAAAAAGGAGAGGAGCTTTCCATCCACACGCTCTTCGAGCATGCGCTCGGGATAGAGGCGGGCGATCGCCTTGTCGTCGAGTGCGTCAACATCAAGAAGCGCGGCATCCTGCAGGATGCTGCGCGGCGGCGTTCGTTCTGCCGGTCTGGAACCGTTCTTTTCGATCGTGGTCAGATGGTCGAGGCGGGAAAGATCGGCATCATCAGATGCCGCCTGATGATCATTAAGGAACAAGCCGAAGAAAGTCGCCGTCACGCCCTCGGCAGATATGGAGAGCGGCTTTGATTGAAGTGCTGGGCAGGCCATTTCATGCTGACGGCGCTGGCACGGCAGGTCCGTGCCGAAGGGGCCAACCAGCAGATCGTCGCTCCGGGCGGCCGATTGCACGAGCTGGATTGCGTCGGTGGCATAGGCGGCAACGCCTTCGAGGCAGCCCTGCGCGAGCCATGGATTGCGCCCGCCACCTTGCTTGAGGTTCTGCCTGTTCATCACGACAAAACCGAATGCCGGATGTTCGGCAATATGGTGGTCGACATATTGCGAGGCATAGGCTTCGCTGTTCATCAGGAAGCCACGATCGCCAAGGCCGATATCCTGAACCAGCACGAGATCGGCCGGCAGCGTCTCCTTGCCGGTATGCGTCAGCGTAACTCGCCAGAACCACGTCGTCTCGGAGGGAGAAAGCACAAGGCTCACCTGATAGTGGACATCTGCGACATCGCCGCTCCAGGAAAAGCCTGTCTCACCGTGCCCGAAGCGACCTCGCGCCCGAGGCCCGACGATCTCTGCAACGGCAGGCTTCTTGCCGCCGATCCGCAGGTAAAGACGCCCCACGCCGCCGGAAAGCGGCGATCCCTGGATCTGGTTGATCTGCACCGATCCGAGGCTATCGACATAGTCGATGGAAAAGAGCGCGCCGTTCGGCAGTGCGGATATGGAGAGGCCGGAGCCATTGGCGATTGTCAGAAGGCCAAGGTCGTCGCGGCGGGGCATTTGCAGTTTGCGATTCAGTCTCGAAGACATGTGAGATCTCGTGTCGCCTAACGGGGAATCGGAGAATGACGCAAAAATGTTTGAGCCAAATAATATCCGTTGTCACTGAGTTAGATCAGTGACGTGCTGACGAACCCACCCTAGAGCGCAATAAACATTGGCTTAAGACCGAGGACAGCAGAACCAATCCGCCTTGCGCCTCGGCGACGCGAGTATTGAAGCGCATCACCTTCCCAACGTCGAGGAACAAGATTTTCTCGGGGAAGGCAGATGCATCGAAGACATCCGAGGCCGGTCCGGCGTAACGCCGAGCCGGCCTGGCTGACTAGATATTCTGACCGCCAGACACTTCAATGCGCTGCGCCGTGACCCAGCCGTTGTCAGGGCCAATCAGGCTGGCGATCATCGGGCCGATATCGTCGGGCAACCCGACGCGGCCGAGGGCAATCATGTTTGCGAATGCTTCGTTATAGGCTGGCGTATCGCGAACCGCGCCGCCCAGGAAATCTGTCGCGATCGCACCCGGAGCGACTGTGTTCGCCGTGATACCGCGACTTCCGAGCTCTTTCGCCATGTAGAGCGTCAGGATTTCGACCGCTCCTTTGGCTGCGGAATAGGCGGAAAATCCCGGATAGGAAACGCGGGTGAGGCCGGACGAGAAATTGACGATACGGCCGCCATCGACAAGGAACGGGAGCAGGGTCTGGGTCAGGAAGAAGACGCCCTTGACGTGGACATTGAAGAGATTGTCGAACTGCGCTTCGGTGGTCTCCGCGAAACCCGCCATTTCGCCATGACCGGCATTATTGATGAGGTGATCGAAATTGGTGCGCGACCAGGTAACTGTCAGGGCGGCTCGAACGGCTTCCGCGAAGGCCGGGAACGCCGACGTGGTGCCGACGTCGAGCTGCAGCGCCACTGCCTTGCGGCCGAGAGCTTCTATTTCGGCCACGACAGCCTTGGCTTCTTCTGCGCCATTTCGGTAGGTCAAAATAACATCGCCACCATGCTTGGCGATGCTTATGGCCGTGTTACGTCCAAGGCCACGGCTGCCGCCGGTTACGATTGAGATTGTCGTCATAGGTCAACTCCTTTTGTGCTGATTGCTGATCAACACAATGCCCCCAAGCCGATGGGAACTGCTGCCTATTTCTCCAAACGAATTGCCTATTTATCCAAAACCGAAGAGTGGCATCGCCTCACGCGCTTGCGGCATGGCTCAAAGGCCTGCTAATCTGGCGTCATTCAAGGCAGGCAGACAATATCGACTTGCCTTTTTCTCCATTGCTATAGGAGTTCTGATGAGTTTGCTGGAGATCGTCCGCCGTCATGCAGACATCAACGTCGATCGCTTCGGAGCGGCAGCAACTCCGATCCCCGGTCTGACGGCTATCCGCGCCCTGAACCCAAGCGAAATCCAGTTTGCGATCAACAGGCCTCTGGTTGCACTGGTTCTCCAGGGGCGAAAGAGAGTGAGCATCGGGCCGGAAACGTTCGACTTCGGCGCAGGGGATAGCCTCCTGATCACCGCCGACGTCCCCACGGTGAGCCAGATCACAACGGCAAGCCGCGTTGCTCCCTACTATTCTCTCGTTCTCGAACTCGACCTCGCCATGATCCGCGAACTGGGTTCGGAAATTGGTCCAATGACAGTTTCGACCTCGAAACCCGTCAACCTAGAGCCGACGGAAACTGAGGTCGCGGACATCGCCGCCAGGCTCATGGGCCTCGTCGATCGGCCCGCAGTCATGCCGATCCTTGTGAGGCAGCATCTAAGGGAAATGCACTTCTGGCTGATGACCGGCAAGCACGGAGCCTCGATCCGGGCGCTCGGTCAGACAGATGGCCACGCGGAGAGAATTGGTCGCGCTATTGCCATCATCCGCGAAGGCTTTGCTCGTCCCTTACGGGTGAACGAGCTCGCCGAGACGGCGGGCATGAGCCTTTCGTCATTTCATCAGCATTTCCGCACAGTGACCACATTGTCACCACTTCAGTTCCAGAAGCAGTTGCGCCTGATCGAGGCGCGAAGGCAGATGATCTCGGAAGGCGTTCCGGCCAGTTCGGCTGCGTATTCCGTCGGCTATGAGAGCGTCACGCAGTTCACAAGGGAATATGCCCGCCAGTTTGGGGCACCGCCCGTTCGTGATCTCAAGGCGTTGCTGGAAAATGGCGTAACCGCTGCGTGAGTTTGACAAGACGAGTTTTTTGTTCCGCGTTCCGGCACTTCCTTAAGCCTGGGCAAAGAACGGCAGATTGGCTTCAGCCATCAGGCCGCAAGAGGCAAAAACCTTCCCAACGCCAATCAGTACTGGCCGGTCGAGGCCGATTTCCGCCATCGCCGAAGAAAGGCCGTCAAGACTGCCGGCCCAACGCCGCTCGTCGGTATTGGCAACAGAGCTGACGATCACAACAGGCGTTCGTGCATCGAGGCCAGCCTCAATCAGCCTGTTCTGGATTGCTCCGGCTGTCCGTCCACCCATGTAGAAGATCGTCGTTTTTCTTGTGTCTGCGATAGCCTGCCAGTCGATCGTCTCCGGCAGCTCGCCGTGGCGCGAATGTCCGGTGACGAACTGCACGCTCTGCGCATGATCGCGGTGGGTCAGGGAAATGCCAAGTCGTGATGCCATGGCGCTCGCAGCCGTGATGCCGGGGATGACCTCGACCGGAATATTGTGCTGTTTCAGATAGGCAATCTCCTCGCCGGCGCGGCCGAAGATCATCGGGTCACCGGATTTCAGCCGGGCGACATTCTTGCCTGCCTTGGCGAAGGTCAGCATCATTTCGTTGATATCCTCCTGCCGACAGCTTGTTCGGCCGCCGCGCTTGCCGACCAGCAGACGTTTTGCCTCGCGCCGCGCAAGTTCCAGAACTTCGTTCGACACGAGATCATCGAACAGGATGACATCGGCCGCCTGTAATGCCCGCACGGCCTTCAGCGTCAGATATTCTGCATCGCCCGGACCAGCGCCGACGAGCGTCACCCGTCCGACGGTCCGCCCCTGAGCCGGCTCTTCCATATCGGCAAGCAGATCGCGGGCGCTTGCTTCCGTCGGCTCAACTCCAAAAGCGCGATCCACGAAATGCTCCCAGAAGGCGCGACGCTCTGCTCCGGGTTTGAGGCGAAGGGCAATCCCCTCACGCAGCGACTGAGCGAGGGCCGCCCAGGATTTGAGCGATGCCGGCAGCAGCGTTTCGATACGGCGGCGAATGGCCTGCGCGAGGATGGGGGCTGCGCCATCCGTCGAGATCGACACCACGACGGGCGAGCGGTTGACGATGGAGCCGAACTGGAACTGACAGAAAGCCGGCTTGTCGATCACGTTGACCGGAACCCCGGCCCGCTGCGCGGCCTCGAAAAATAGCCTTGCCTCGGTCTCGTCATTACAGTCGGCCACGGCAATGGCTGTCCCGGCAAAGGCATCCTCGTGCCATGCTGCGGGGCGATGGATGAGTGCGCCTTCCGGATGCGTGGAGCCTCGCACAACGAGAGCCGCACAGGCTTCGCCAAGGTGTTCAGCATAGATCTCGACCTTCGCGCCGCAGGCAGCGAGCAGCTCCGCTTTCCAGGCGCAGGCGTCCGAGCCGCCGGCGACGATGACTCGCTGTCCGGTGAGCGACCAGAAAACCGGCAGTTTGGCGAGCGGTGCCATGCGAGCCGGCGTCCGCTCGGCAATCTCATTCGGCAGCGTCTGCAACACAGGCATTGATGATCCCCCTGATTTCGGCGCGGCAGGAACCGCAATTGGTACCGGCCTTGATTTCGCTGCCGATCGCTTCGACGCTGCGGCAGCCGGAGCGCACGGCGGCAACGATCTGGTTGACGCCGACGCTGAAGCAGGAACAGACCGTCGCGCCCGGATCGGGCATGTCAGCACCCGGGCGGCCGGCGATGATGGCAAAGCGGCGGCCTAGGTTGCGGTGGTCGGCGGTCAACTGCGACACCGCCCAATTGCGGGCGACGGCAACCGGCTCTCGTGCAAGGAAGAGCGCGGAAAGCAGTTTCTCTCCATCGAAGAAGGCAAGGCGCCGGTCACCGGATTGACGGTCGGCATAACCTAGTGGTTCGACATGGTCAGGGATGGCGAAGGTCTGCCGGCACCATGCCGTACAATCTTCGAGGCTGTCGTTGAAAGCAAGCTCCAGCCTCCAGCCACCCTCCGCCTTTGCAAGTGCCCAATAGTCCGCATTGGGAGCCTTGGGTCTCGCCATGCTGACGGCAAAGCCATAATAGTCTGCACGATAACGGCTGACGGCGACTGCGACATTCTTGGAGGCGGGTTGCCCTGAAGCGGGATCGGTCGCCGGCTTTACGACAGCTCCGATACGTCCCTGTGCGGAATTCTGGTCGCTCCAGTGCATCGGCACGAAGACGCTGCCGCGTGCCTGCCGGTCAGTTACAAGTGCGCGGATGACGGCCTTTCCGTAGGCGCTTTCGACCTGGACCAAGGCGGCATCGGCTATGCCGAGTTCCATCGCATCGCGCGGATGGATTTCCGCGAAGGGCTCGGCAATGTGGGATGATAGCCGCGCGCTCTTTCCCGTGCGTGTCATTGTGTGCCACTGGTCGCGGATGCGGCCGGTGTTTAGCGTAAAGGGATAGGCGCCATCGGTTTTGTCGGTTGCCGGCGCCTCGACCGCTATGAAGCGCGCCTTGCGATCGGGGTGAAAAAAAACACCTTCGGCGAAGAACCGCGTTTCTTGGCTGTTCGTCCCGGAAGGCTGAGGCCACTGGAATGGTTTCAACGCGTCATATGCCGGAGTACGCGTTTCGGCGTAGGCGCCGATATCGAAGTCGCGGCTGCCGTCATTCTCGAAGGCGGAAAGGGCCGCATGTTCGGCAAAGATGTCCGCCGGCGATGGATAATCGAAGGCGGCGGCAAAACCCATCCTGCGTCCGACTTCTGCCAACTGCCACCAGTCGGCACGTGCCTCTCCCGGCAAATCGAGAAAGGGGCGCTGCCTGGATATGCGACGCTCCGAATTGGTGACCGTACCATCCTTCTCGCCCCAGCCGAGCGACGGCAGGAGCACATGTGCGTGCCGTGTCGTGTCCGTCTTATGCAGGATGTCGGACACGACGACGAAGGGGCAGGCGGCAATCGCTGCCTCGACCCTGGTGGTATCGGGCAGTGAAACGACGGGATTGGTCGCCATGATCCAGAGTGCCTTGATACGCCCCCCCTCGACGGCGCGGAACAAGTCGACGGCTTTCAGACCGGGTCTGGCGGCAATGTCGGGCGCATTCCAGAAGCGCTGCACCCGGTCGCGATCATCAGCGCTTTCGATCGCCATGTGAGCGGCGAGCATATTCGCGAGCCCGCCGACCTCGCGCCCGCCCATCGCATTCGGCTGGCCCGTCAGCGAAAACGGTCCCATGCCGGGTCTACCGATGCGCCCCGTCGCCAGGTGGCAATTGATGATGGCATTGACCTTGTCGGTGCCGGAAACGGACTGATTGACGCCCTGGCTGTAGCAGGTGACGACCTTCTCGGTCGTCTCGAACAGTCGAAAGAACTCTCTCACCAACATGGCCGGCAGACCGGTGCGCTCAAGCAGGTCGTCTATGGTTAGTGCGGCGGCAGCGGCGAAGGCAGTGCCAAAACCTTCGGTATAGGCGCCGATATAGTTCTGGTCGATCGCGGGGCCTGCCGCGAGATGGGCGAGCAGCCCCATGAAGAGCGCCACGTCGCCGTCAGGCCGGATGGCGAGATGCAGGTCGGCGATATCGCATGTCATCGTCCGCCGCGGATCGATGACGACGATCTTCAGGCCCGGCCGGGCAGCCTTGGCGGCAGCGAGCCGCTGGTAGATGACGGGATGGCACCAGGCGAGGTTTGAGCCGGTCAGTATGACGAGATCGGCAAGCTCAATATCTTCATACAGGCCCGGCACCGTATCCGAACCGAAAGCGCGCCGGTGACCGGCGACTGAGGAAGACATGCAGAGACGGGAATTCGTGTCGATATTGGCCGAACCGATGAAGCCTTTCATCAGCTTGTTGGCGACGTAGTAATCCTCGGTCAGAAGCTGACCCGAGACATAAAAAGCGATGGCATCAGGACCATGTTCAGCAATGGTCTCGGAAAACCTGCTGGCGACGAGATCGAGCGCCTCATCCCAGCCTGCCTGTCTGCCATTGATTTCAGGATGGAGGAGGCGGCCATCGAGATCGATCGTTTCGGCAAGCGCCGACCCCTTCGAACAGAGCCGGCCGAAATTGGCCGGATGTTCCGGATCTCCCTTCACGGTCACCGTACCGGCCTCGTCCACACGGGCGATCACACCGCAGCCGACGCCGCAATAGGGACAGGTGGTCTTGACCTCCACTCCCATCATTCGGCCGCCATGACAAGGCTTTCGAGCGCGATATAGAGCGTGCCGCCCTCTTGTCTGAGGGGGATCGTGCGCACCGTGCCGTCATCGGCGCCGAGCGCTTTGCCGGTCTCCAGCGAGATCACCCAGTTGTGCAGCGGGCAAGTGACGGCATTGCCGTGCACGATGCCTTCGGAAAGCGGCCCGCCCTTGTGCGGGCAGCGGTTTTCGATCGCATAGACTTCGTCGTCGCTGGTGCGGAAGACGGCGATGTTCATATGCGGGGTCTTCACGCAGCGCGAGCCGCGCAGCGGAATATCGGAGATATCGCCGATCGGGTGCCAGTTCATGATGGTTCTCCTCACTCGGCTGCCTGACTGAAACCGATGGTCGCCATCGGCCGGAATTCATGCTTGTCCTTGCCGGAGACGCGCTCCGACCAGGGATCGACCTGTGCGAATTTCTGGGAAAAGACGAAGCGCTCGTAATAGGCCTTGCGCTTGTCGTGATCCTCCATGATCTGCCGACGGATCTCGTCGAGGCTGATGCGCTTGGCCCATTTGTAAATGCGTTCGAGATAGCGGGCCTGTTCGCGGTACATTTGCGTCAGCGCCACGATATGTTCGAGCGCTTCGTCTTCGGTCTTCACCAGGCCGAGCACCTCGGTGCCCTTGATGTCGAGGCCTGCAGCACCAGCGAAATGGATCTCGAAACCGGAGTCGACGCAGATGACGCCGATATCCTTGCAGGTCGCCTCGGCACAGTTTCGCGGACATCCGGAGACTGCCATCTTCAGTTTCGCCGGTGTCCAGGAGCCCCACATGAACTTCTCGATGCGGATGCCGAGGCCGGTGGAATCCTGCGTGCCGAAGCGGCACCAGTCGGAGCCGACGCAGGTCTTTACCGTGCGAAGGCCCTTGGCATAGGCTTGGCCGGAGACGAAGCCGGCTTTGCCGAGATCGGCCCAGACGGCCGGCAGGTCTTCCTTTTCGACGCCGAGCAGGTCGATGCGTTGCCCACCAGTGACCTTGACCATCGGAATGGCGAACTTGTCGACCACGTCGGCGATAGCGCGCAACTCGCCGGAATTGGTCACTCCGCCCCACATGCGCGGCACGACGGAATAGGTGCCATCCTTCTGGATATTGGCGTGGACGCGCTCGTTGATGTAGCGCGACTGGTAGTCGTCGGCATATTCGTCCGGCCAGTCGCAAACGAGGTAATAGTTCAGCGCCGGACGACATTTGGCACAGCCGCCCGATGTCTTCCATTCCAGTTCCTGCATGACGGCGGGAATGGTCTTCAGCTTCTTCGCCTTGATGAGACGGCGCACATCGTCATGGCCGAGTTCCGTGCAGGTGCACATCGGGTGCACGGCCTTCGGGTTATAGGCATCACCCAGCGTCAACGACATGAGCTGCTCGACAAGGCCGGTGCAGGAGCCACAGGAGGCAGAAGCCTTGGTATGGGCGCGCACATCATCGAGCGATGTCAGCCCCTTGGCTGTGATTGTGGACGTGATTTTGCCCTTGCAAACGCCGTTGCAGCCGCAGATTTCCGCATCATCCGGCAAGGCTGCAACGGCCGCCATAGGGTCCAGCGGGGACCCTCCCTGATAGGCTTGGCCGAAGATCAATGTGTCGCGCATCTCGGAAATGTCGACCGCCTTTTTTTTGAGGTCGTTGAACCAGGCGCCGTCTGAGGTCTCGCCGTAGAGCACCGTGCCGATAATGCGGTTGTCCTTCAGTACAAGACGCTTGTAGACGCCCGCGGTCGCATCGCGCAGCACGATCTCCTGCCGGTCATCACCGTCGGCGAAATCACCCAGAGAATAGAGCTCGATGCCGGTAACCTTGAGCTTGGTCGGCGTATCGGAATGCACGAAGCCCGGCTTGGTATCGCCCGCGAGATGGGCGGCCGCCACGCGGGCCATCTCGTAAAGCGGTGCGACAAGACCATAGACCATGCCGCCGACTTCGGCGCATTCGCCGAGGGAGTAGATGTCACCATCGGAGGTCTGCATGCCGGCATCGACGACGATGCCGCGGTTGACGGCAAGTCCGGCGTCCTTGGCGAGATTGACGTTCGGTCGAATGCCGACCGCCATGACGACAAGCGTGGCCGGAATGATCGTGCCGTTGTCGAGCTCGACGCCTTCCACCTTGCCGTTGCCGATGATCTGCTTGGTGTTGGCCTTGCAGATGACCTTGATGCCGCGGTCCTCGACCGCCTTCTGTAAGAGGTAGCCTGCGGCGGGATCGAGCTGGCGCTCCATCAGCGTTGGCATGACGTGCAGCACGGTGACATCCATGCCGCGTTGTGCAAGGCCGGCAGCCGCTTCCAACCCGAGCAGGCCGCCGCCGATGACGATGGCCTTTTGCCGCGACTGGGCGGCGAGCAGCATAGCCTGCACGTCGTCGAGATCGCGATAAGTGATGACGCCGGGCAGATCCTTGCCGGGAACGGGAATGATGAACGGAACGGAGCCCGTGGCAATGACGAGCTTGTCGTAGCTCTCGGTTACACCGTGATCCGACGTGACCGTCTTCCTGTCGCGGTCTATCGAAACGATCCTGTGGCCCTTGTAGAGGGTGATGCCATGGTCGATGTACCAGCCGTCGCCGTGAATGACGATCTGCTCGTAGGTCTTTTCGCCCGAGAGGACCGGCGAGAGCATGATGCGATCGTAATTGACGCGCGGCTCGGCGTTGAAGATCGTGACCTGATAGCGGCCCGGCGCCTGTTCGAAGAGGTGTTCCAGCATGCGCCCAGGCGCCATGCCGTTGCCGATGATAACGAGTTTTTCGGTCATGGTTTACTCCGCGGCTTCGACGAAGCGGTGACGTTCGTAGAGGAACTTCAGCACGGCTTCGCGGCATTTGAGGTAGGTTCGGTCGGAGGCGAGTTCGATCCGGTTGCGGGGACGGGCGATCGGCACGTCGAGCACTTCGCCGATGCGGGCCGCCGGCCCATTCGTCATCATCACGATGCGGTCGGAGAGCAGCACGGCCTCGTCGACGTCGTGGGTGATCATGACCATAGTGTTGCCGAGCCGGGCGTGGATCTCCATCACGGCCTCCTGCAGATGCGCACGGGTCAGGGCATCGAGCGCGCCGAAGGGCTCGTCGAGCAGCAGGATCTTCGGCTCCATCGAGAGGGCGCGGGCGATGCCGACGCGCTGCTTCATGCCGCCTGATATTTCGGAGGGGCGTCTGTCTTTCGCGTGAGCCATCTGCACAAGGTCGAGATTGGCCATGACCCAGTCGTGGCGCTCGGCCTTGCTCTTCTTATTGCTGAAGACCTTCGAGACGGCGAGATTGACGTTTTCATAGACCGTCAGCCAGGGCAGCAGCGAATGGTTCTGGAAGACGACGGCACGTTCGGGGCCAGGCTCGTTGACCTCGCGGTTTTCGAGCAGCACGGCTCCCTTCGAGACAGGCGTCAGGCCGGCGATCAGGTTGAGGAGCGTGGACTTGCCGCAGCCGGAATGGCCGATGATCGAGACGAATTCGCCCTTGTCGATGACGAGGTTGATGTCCTTCAGGACCTCTGTACGGGCGCCGGCCCGGTCGAAATGCTTGTCGATATGGTCGAGCTTCAGATAGGCGTTCATGGTCGATCCCCTCAATTGGCCGAGGCGCCGCGCGTGACGAGTTTGCCGATGGCCGCCACGAGCTTGTCGAGGGCGAAGCCGACGACGCCGATATAGGCCAGGGCCACGATGATGTCGGGCAGGCGGGAGGAGTTCCACGCATCCCAGATGAAGAAGCCGATGCCGACACCGCCGGTCAGCATCTCGGCCGCGACGATCGCCAGCCATGACAGGCCGACGCCGATGCGCAGGCCAGTGAAGATGTAGGGGGCTGCCGAGGGCAGCATGATCTTGAAAAAGAACTCGAACTGGTTGAGTCGCAGCACCTCGGCGACGTTGCGATAATCCTGCGGGATGTTGCGCACGCCGACGGCGGTATTGATGATGACCGGCCAGATCGAGGTGATGAAGATCACGAAGATCGCCGAAGGATTGCTGTCCTGGAAGGCCGCGAGCGACAGCGGCAGCCAGGCAAGCGGCGGCACTGTGCGCAGCACCTGGAAGATCGGATCGAGGCCGCGCATCGCCCAGACCGACTGGCCGATAACGGCGCCGATGACGATGCCGGCTATGGCTGCAAGACCGAAGCCATAGGCAACCCGCTGCAGCGAAACCAGCACGCGCCAGCCAAGACCGATATCCTGCGAGCCGTAGTTGAAGAAGGGATAGGCGATGAGATCATAGCTTTCCTGCCAGACCTGGTGCGGCGATGGCAGCGAAGCGTTCGGCGAAGAGCAGAGGATCTGCCAGAGGCCGAGAATGATCGCGAGAACGATCAGCGGCGGCACGATATTGCGGGCGGCGGCCACCGAAAGAAGCTGCAGATCGATCTTGCGCGCCGGCTTCTTTGCGAGATGGACGACATTGGCCGTTTTCGGCGCTACAGCCGCCTTGATGGTTTCATTCTTTGCAAGCGCTGACATGCGTTCGCTCCTTGATGGAATAAAAGGCCGGCGCGCGCCCCACGCGCCGGAGGCGGGGATTACGAAGCAGCCTTGATGGAAAGGCTGTCGAGATAGGCAGACGGGTTCTCCGGATCGAAGACCTTGCCGTCGAAGAAGGTCTCCTTGCCGCGCGACGTCGAGGCCGGAATGTCGGTCGTCGCAATGCCGAGGTCCTTTGCGGCCTCGCGCCAGATGTCCTCACGGTTGACCTTGTCGACCAGCGCCTTGATGTCCGTATCGGGCGCGAGTTTGCCCCAGCGGATATTCTCCGCAATGAACCAGGTATCGTGGCTCTTGAAGGGGTAGGAGACGCCGCCAGCCCAGAATTTCATGTAGAGATCGGTTCCATGGGTAACCCGGCCATTGCCATAGTTGATGTCGCCCTTCAGGCGGCCAAGCACATCCTTCGGCGGCACATTGAACCATTGCCGCTTGCCGAGGATGGTCGCCATTTCCTCCTTATTGTCCATGCTATCGCACCATTGCTGGGCTTCCATGATGGCCATCAGCAGGGCCTTGGCGGCATTCGGGTTCTTTTCCACCCAGTCGGCGCGCATGCCGAGGGCCTTTTCCGGATGGCCTTTCCACAATTCGCCGGTCGTTGCCGCTGTGAAGCCGATGCCCTGGTTGACGAGCTGCTCATTCCAGGGTTCGCCGACACAGAAGACGTCCATGTTGCCGACCTTCATGTTCGCCACCATCTGCGGGGGCGGCACGACGACGGTCGATACGTCCTTGTCCGGATCGATGCCGCCGGCGGCGAGCCAGTAGCGGATCCAGAGATCATGGGTACCACCGGGGAAGGTCATGGCGGCCTTCACCTCCTTGCCTTCGGCCTTCTTCTTTTCGAAGGCGGCCTTCAGCTTGGAGGAGTCGAGCTGGACGCCGGTATCGGCATATTCCTTGGCGACCGAGATGCCCTGGCTGTCGTAGTTCAGACGTGCCAGCAATGCCATCGGCACCGGCTGGTTGTTCTGGGTCACTTTGCCGGTGTGCATGAGATAGGGCAGCGGCGAGAGGATATGGGCGCCATCGATGCCGTTGGCCGCGCCGCCGAGAACCAGATTGTCACGCGTTGCCCCCCAGGATGCCTGCTTCGCCACATCGACTTCAGGAAGGCCGTGTTTTTCGAACAGACCCTTTTCTTTGGCGACGATAAGTGGCGCTGCATCTGTCAGGGCGATGAAACCAAGCTTGACGCCGGTCACTTCAGGTGCGGCTGAAGCGGCGAAGGCGCCCGAAGGAAATGCCGTCCGAACAGCGCTCACGAGGGCTGCTGCTGCGGTGGTCTTCAGCATGCTGCGACGGCTGATCGCGGTCGTGAAAATCTTGGTCATGCGCGGGCTCCTCTGGGTGGCTGCCGGAATTTTCGAAATAAAAAAACGCCGCTCGGAGATTGCGTCCTCGGGGAAGGGAGAAGTCCCGGGCAGCAAAAACCTTGCGACGTCGATGTCTTTTGTGAGCGCCTATTACGCGCCCATCCTGCATCCGATCGCCATTGACCGGTACGAGTTTAACCTTGCAAGCAGTGTGCCAGTTTGTAGGTATTTCTGCAGGCTGTTGAAATTAAAGGAGATTGCTTCGGGTAAAAGCTACCGCTGCTTTTTGAAGCACGAAATCACTCTGCAAAACTTTTGTGCGATTGCTCAGTCGCAGATCGAAAATGCTGCAAGTGATTTATGCAATGCAGTAACCCCTTCAGGTCTCATAAGAGTGCGGGATCAAGGACAGGTCGCTCTTCACTTCAAAGCCCGCAATATAATCCGGCAGTTTCGATGGATCGAAAACGTGACCGTCCATGAAGCGGTCGTTTTCGTCGGCGCCTTCGATGCGTACGTCGGCATCGATGGGCGCGCTGCCCTCGCCAAGGGCTGCACGATAAAGGTCCGGGCGATAGGCGGAAGCGGCTGCGCGTGCGGGGTTTAGTCCAAGTTCGGCCTGTCCCCAGCGGATCATCTGACTGTAGATCCAGAGCGCTTGGCTCGTGCGAGGATAGTTGGCAAAACCTGAATGGAACATGAAGTAATTATCGATGATGCGGCGGTTGCCCTTTGCATCAAGGCTGAACTCGCCGGCCAGCACGTGACGGATGATGTGAACCGGCGCTGCGATATAGCGGGCATCCGCGAGGGCCTCGGCAAGCGCATCGTGGTTTTCTGGCCGGTCGCACCAGCGAGCCGCTGCGTCGAGAGCGACAATCAGCCGGGAGACTGTTTCCGGATGGCTGTCCGCCCATTCCGGGCGCATGCCGATCACCTTTTCCGGTGCAGATGGCCAGATATCCTGTTTGGCAGCGACGATACGCCCGGCACCGCGCTCTGACGCTACCATGTTCCATGGTGCGCCGACGCAGAAACCGTCGATCGCGCCGGCAGCCAGTGCATCCGGGGTCAGCGGGGGCGGCACGACGACGAGTTTGACGTCCTTGTCCGGATCGATGCCGCCGGCGGCAAGCCAGTAACGGAATTCGTAATTATGCGAGGAAAAGGGATAGGTGACGCCGAAAGTCGGCAGTGGCTCGCAGCTTGCCTTCATTTCCGCCAGCACCGTTGAGAGCGCCTTGGCGTTTTCCAGCGCACTGGCAGTTTCAGAAAGCCCGGTCGCATTCCGCATCCTGTCGAACAGGCGGATCGAAAGCGTGATCGCATTGCCGCCGCGCCCGAGAGAGAAGGGCGTAATCGTCGGGGATGGGTTGGAGCCGAGGCCGAGCATGGAGGCAACGGGCATTGGCGAGAGCATGTGAGCAATATCGAACTGCCGGAAGGCAAGGCGATCGCGGACATTGGCCCAGGAGACATCCTTGACGAGATCGAGCTTCAGGCCTTCCTTCCGGGCGAAACCGAATTCGGAGGCAGCGATCAGTACGGAGGCATCGACAAGCGGGATGAACCCGGCTCTCAATGTTCTGTCGCCCTCGCCATTGAGCCGTGCGGGGGCGGGCAGGCTGGCGCCGGGACCGAGATTTGTCGTCATCATATTCACTCCGGCTTCCTCCGGACATCAGCACACGGAGCCGCCATCACATCAAAAGCCCCGCCGCGGTGACGACGCTCTGGGCGATGTCGGACATTTTCTTCTTCTCGTTCATGGCTGTCTGGCGAAGCAGTGCAAATGCTTCCTCCTCAGACAGGCCGCGCATCTTCATCAAAATGCCCTTTGCGCGTTCCACCACCTTGCGCTCTTCGAGAGCCGATTTGGCATCGGCAAGTTCGCGCTGCAGCCGGCTGAAGGCATTAAAGCGGCTGACTGCCATATCAAGAATGGGTTTGACGCGCTCTTTCTTCAACCCGTCGACGATGTAGGCCGAAACGCCGGCATCCACTGCGGCTTCGATCGAGGCCGTGTCGGAGCGGTCGACGAACATGGCGATCGGCCGGCCAACCGTGCGGGTGAGCTGGAACAGATGCTCCATCATGTCGCGATTGGGGTTTTCGATATCGATGATGATCACGTCGGGCCTTAACGTATCGATGATGCGCGCCACGCCCTGAACCTCGTGAATGACAGTCACCCGCGCATGGCCAGCCTCCCGCAGCCCCTCTTCAATGATGGAGGCGCGAATGGTATTTTCATCGATCACTAGAATGGTCAGATCGAGCCGGCTCATTGAGCATTTATGACGCAGCGCAGCAAGGCGCACAAGCCAAAAAGGCAAAATTTTAGGCATAAATACACAATGACCAAAAATTGATCATTTTGCTGTATATCTGTGCAATATCCGATCTGCGTATGGGTCTTTGAGAAGAGGCCGCAACATCCATGCCTTTGGGGGCCACTGCGCTACCTATGCCTCAGTATAATGCACGGCCCGATCTATCGCTGTTATCGTCGGGCGACCTTGAAGACGGAGAACGAAGATGAGCGACGAACGTCCTGATGGTGTTGAGGAATACGGGCGTCCCGCAGGGGGATGGGACGCGCTGAAGGCGGTGGCGGAGACGCTGAAGCATCAGCAGATCGTCGCGCAGGGCAGCGCCACCCTGCTCAAGGCAAACCAGCCGGAAGGTTTTGATTGCCCGGGCTGCGCCTGGCCCGATCCCAAGCACACATCCTCTTTCGAGTTCTGTGAAAACGGTGCAAAGGCGATCACCTGGGAATCGACCGCTCGTCGCGTCCCGCCTGAATTCTTTGCCGAGCATACCGTCTCCGAACTTTGGGAATGGATCGATCACAAGCTCGAGGATCAGGGTCGTCTGACGCATCCGCTGAAATACAACGGCGTCATCGACAAATATGAGGCTATCGACTGGGACGACGCTTTCAGCCTGATTGGCGCTGAGCTCAACAAGCTCGCAAGCCCGGATGAGGCCGAATTTTACACATCCGGCCGTGCTTCAAACGAGGCGGCTTTTCTTTATCAGCTTTTCGTGCGTGCCTATGGCACAAACAATTTCCCCGACTGTTCGAACATGTGCCACGAAGCGACCAGCGTCGGCCTGCCGTTGTCTCTCGGCGTTGGCAAGGGCACGGTGACGCTTGAGGATTTCGATCATGCCGATGCCATTTTCAGCTTCGGCCACAATCCCGGGACCAACCATCCGCGCATGATGACGACATTGCATGAGGCGTCCCGGCGCGGCGTTCCGATCATCGTCTTCAATCCGCTGAAGGAGCGGGCGCTGGAGCGTTTTGCCGCGCCGCAGAACCCGGTAGAGATGGTGACCTTCTCCTCGACGCGCATCGCATCAGCCTATCACCAGCTCCGCACCGGGGGCGATCTTGCCGCCCTCAAGGGCCTCATGAAGCTGATCTTCGAACGTGACGAGGCTGATATCGCTGCTGGCGGCGAGGGCGTTATCGACCGGGCCTTCATTGCCGAACATACCGCCGGTATCGAGGATCTGAAGGCTGATCTCGCCAATACCAGCTGGAGCGATATTCTCAGCGTCTCCGGCCTGACAATGGAAGCGCTGGCGAGCGCCGTCGATGTCTACCTCAACGCCCGAAACGTCATCCTCTGCTACGGCATGGGCATTACCCAGCATGCCAATGGTACGGCCAATGTCCAGCAGCTTGCCAATTTTCTGATGCTGCGCGGCAATATTGGCCGCCCTGGCGCTGGTCTCTGCCCTCTGCGGGGTCACTCCAACGTGCAGGGCGACAGAACCGTCGGCATCACCGAAATTCCGAACAAGATGCTGATCGACGGCATGGAACGTGCCTTTGGCTTCCGACCTTCCGACAGAAAAGGCCACAATGCAATCGAATCCATCGAAGCGATCGCTGCCGGTCGGTCCAAGGCCTTGATCTGCCTCGGTGGTAATCTGGCCGTTGCCATGTCCGATCCGGATGTCACCTTCGAAGCAATGCGTAAGCTCGATCTTGCCGTCCATATTGCAACCAAGCTCAATCGCTCACATCTGCTGACGGCAAAGACCTCGATCATTCTTCCCTGCCTCGGAAGAACCGACCTCGACACCCAGGCATCAGGCCCGCAGGCGGTGACGGTGGAAGATTCCATGTCGATGGTGCATGCATCGCGCGGTTTCCTGAAGCCGCCGAGCGAATTGCTCAAGTCCGAGCCTGCCATCATCGCAGGTATTGCGATGGCGACGCTGGGTACAAAATATGGCATCGACTGGACCGGGCTGATCGCCAATTACGACCGCATCCGCGACAAGATCGAAGTGGTCTTCCCCGATTTTCGCGAATTCAACAGCCGTGTTCGCGTTCGCGGCGGTTTCCGGCTCGATGTTCCGGCTTCTTACCGCGTCTGGAAGACGGCGAGCGGAAAGGCAAACTTCCTCGTCGCCCCCGGTCTCGATGAAGATCCCCGCCTGAAGGACCCTATGACGCTCGTGCTGACGACGCTGCGAAGCCACGATCAGTATAACACGACCGTTTATGGCCTCGACGACCGCTACCGCGGCATCTTCGGCCGCCGTGACGTCATCTTCATGAACAGTCAGGATCTTGCTGAACGAGGCCTGCGTGATGGAGACCGGATCGATATCCGTTCAGCCACCGGCAACGGCGGCGGGAAAACCGTCATCGGTTTCACGGCTGTCGAGTATAGTATCCCCGTCGGTTCGGTGGCGGGCTATTATCCGGAAATGAATGCGGTGATCGCGCTCGGTCACTACGATCGCAAGTCAGGCACACCCAGCTACAAAGGCGTTCCCGTCACGATCGCTAAGAGCGAGGTTCAGGCTGCGGCTTAGCCAGAAGCCGCGACGGTCACGCCCGTACTTTCGCGGGCGATGACCTCGAAGCCAAGATCGATCTGGTTCGGTGGCTGGCGGCTCGTCGAATTGAGGGCGGCCAGCACCTTTTCGGCGGCAAGCCTGCCCGTCTCGAAACGTCTCGTCATGATCGATGAGAGGGACGGTGACGCACAGGCGGAAAATTCCAGATCATGAAAACCGATGATGGCGATATCGTCAGGCACGCGGATGCCGCGCTTGCGGCATTCCTGCATGGCGCCGAGCGCCACGTTGTCGTCGGTGCAGAAGATCGCCTCGGGGCGGTCGCCGCGTTCATGCATCAGGGCTAGGAGATCGGAGCCGAGCGCAACCGAGCTGTGCCGCGGCCGCTGGGTGACGATCTCAAGGTTCTCCAGGCCTGCTTCCTGCATCGCCAGGCGATAGCCGTCGAAGCGGGACTGGGAACGATGGTCGAGGTTGCCCGCCAGGAAGGCGATACGATGGAAGCCGCGGTCGATGAGATGCTGCGTCGCCGCCTGCCCGGCGCGGTCTTGCAGCATGCCGATATTGAGGTCGATCGGATCTGGCGACAACTCGAATGTCTCGACAACTGGCAAGTGTGCCCGCGTCAGAAGATGATGGGAAAGCGGCGTATGATGGATGCCGGCGATGATGATTGCTTCGACGCGTTGGCCGAGCAACACTTTGATGGCGTTTTCCTCTTCCAGCTCGGAATACCGGCTGTTGACGACGACGACCTGAAAGCCCGCCCCGACAAGCACATCGTGCAGTGCGAAGAGATATTCGGCAAAGATGACATTGTAGAGGGTCGGGACGATGACGCCGATCGCATGCGTACGCGAAGAGGCGAGGCGGCTGGCCGCGATGTTCGGCACATAGCCGAGTTCCTGGACGGCAGCATTGACGCGCTGCCGCAGCGCCTCCGAGACCGCATCAGGCTTGCGAAGTACGCGTGAAACTGTGATTGGGCTGACGCCGGCCAGATTTGCCACGTCATCCAAGGTTATTCTTCGCATCGCTGTCTCACTCCATGCAGCAAAGTCGTGCCGATCCGTAATTTATCTCGCAATTGCGAAATATTTCCTCTCGGTCTTTGTAGTTGACAGCGCTAGCAAATCCGATTTGACAGCGCTGTCAACTATGTTAGGCTTAAATTGTACCGGAAAAGGATGGGATGGAGCCTTCCGGGATCAGCATGCCAATCAGAATTTATGGAGGGGCGGCCTGGTCCGCCTGAGGAGGAGACATTCAATGCTCAAGGTGAAGAAAGCGAAGATGGCCCGTATCGCCGCGTTTTCCGCGTCGGCGTTTGCTCTGCTCTGTAGCACAGCCATGGCGGAACCGAAGGTGGTATCCGGCCCCGCCGCCGATCCGAACTGCATGGTTCCGTGGTCGGCCGAAACCCAGTTCCTGCAATATCCGAAGAAGGATGGTCCTTACCGCATCGCGCTTGCCAATGGCTATATTGCCAATACCTGGCGCATCCAGATGGTGCAGACGGCAAAAGCCTATGCCGCCCAGCCAGATGTCGCCGCCAAGCTGAAAGAATTCAAGGTCGTGTCGACCGGCGAGGACGTTCCGGCTCAGATTTCGGCGATCAACAATTTCATCGATGCCGGCTATGATGCCATAGTCGTCAACGCTCAGAACCCGACAGCCTTCGGACCGGTCATCAAGCGCGCCAAGGAAGCCGGCGTCGTTCTCGTCGCCTTCGACAATATCCTCGACACCAAGGATGCGATCAACGTCAATGTCGACCAGAAAGGCCTTGGCGTCATCTGGGCCAACTGGCTGGTGAAGCACCTGCCGCAGGGCGGCAAGATCCTGGAAGTGCGCGGCGTTGCCGGCACCTCCGTCGATACCGATCGCCATAACGGTATTCATGAGGCTCTGGATGCTTCCGGCAAGAAATTCACCGTCACTGAAGTCGTTGGCAAGTGGGATGATGGTGTAGCGCAGAAGGCAGCGGCCGATGCGATTGCCACCAATGGCCCGTTCGATGGCATTACCGCGCAGGGCGGTGACACCGGCGTCGTGCAGGCGATGATCGACGCGAAGCACCCCTTCGTGCCGTTCGGCGGTGAGACGGAGAACGGCTTCCGCAAATTCTGCGCCGCCCATGCGGCCGATGGCCTGAAATGCTCTTCAGCGGGTACCGGCCCGGCGCAGGTTGCGGTTGCCATCAAGACTGCGATCGCGGCTCTCGAAGGTCAGGTCGTTCCTCAGGCCGTCAAGCTGCCGACGGCACTCGTTTCCGATCCTGATTTCAAGGAAGGCGAGGACTACTATCCCAAGGAATCCGACAACTTTTTCGTCGGCAATTCCTTCCCGACCTGCGGCATCAACTTCTCCGCACAGGAAATCATGGGACAGACCAAGGAAAACCAGTAGACGCCACCATCCGGACCTGACTGCGGGCGTTCGCGCCCGCAGTCTCGACCTCGACGCGACCGAATGGAGGCTGGCTGCATGATCCTTTCCGAACCGCTTCTGCGCCTGGAAGGCATATCGAAACGTTATGGCGGCGCGATAGCGCTGAAGGAGGCCAGTATCGCGATCCGGCCGGGCGCGATCCATGCCGTGCTTGGCGAAAACGGCGCCGGCAAATCGACCCTCATCAAGATCATGGCAGGGGTGGTTGCGCCGGACGAGGGACGCATGCTGCTCGATGGGAACGAGGTTTCCTTCGCCTCGCCGGCAGCCGCCAATGCCGCCGGTATCGTCTGTGTTTTCCAGGAGCTGTCGCTCATTCCCGATCTTTCGGTGGCCGACAACATCGTCATCAGCAATCCGCCACTTCGTTTCGGCATGATCGATCGTAAAAGACAGCGCCAGATTGCAGAGGCGGCACTTGCCCGCGCCGGAGCAGCCGATATCCATCCGTCGTCGCTCGTCAAGGACCTGCCCCTTTCCCGCCGGCAGATGGTGGAGATCGCCAAGGCGCTTGCCCGCAAGCCGCGGCTGATGATCCTCGACGAGGCGACCTCGGCGCTCACTCAATCGGATGTCGAGAAGGTTTTCGGGGTGCTGAAACAGCTGCGTGCCGAGGGCATGGCGCTGATCTATATTTCCCATCGTATGCATGAGATTGCGCAACTGGCCGATGACTGCACGGTTTTCCGAAATGGCCGCAGCATCGAATCCTATCCCGCCGGTACCAAGACCGATCAGCAGGTCGTGGAGCTGATGATCGGACGCGAATATACCCATGTCTTTCCACCCAAGCCGCTGCGATCGAAGGCAGACGCGCCGGTTCTGTCCTGCCGGGACCTCTCCTGGGGAGACCGGCTTTCCGGAATCGACTTCGATGTCCGGCCTGGTGAAATCATCGGTTTCGGTGGGCTGGATGGGCAGGGGCAGCGCGAATTGCTGCTGGCGCTTTTCGGCGTGTTGCGTGACCTGAAGGGCGAAGTCGCAGTCGATGGCCGGCCGGTAAGGTTGAAGAGCCCCGGTGCGGCAAAATCCGGCGATATCTCCATGGCGTTGATCCCGGAGGACCGGAAGACCGAGGGGTTGATGCTGCCGATGACGGTGCGGGAGAACCTGTCGATCGCCGCGCTCGACCGCGTTTCGCGCAATGGCGTGATCGACCGGGCAGCAGAGCTTCGGGAGATCGACGAGCTGTTGAAGCTTCTGGCCATCAAGGCGGCAACGATCGACATGCCGGTGGCTTCGCTGTCCGGCGGCAACCAGCAGAAAGTCGTGATCGCCAAATGGCTGATGAACCGCCCACGCATCATTCTGCTCAACGACCCGACCCGCGGCATCGATGTCGGCACCAAGCAGGAGATCTACGCTTTGCTGCGCAAGCTTGCCGACGCGGGTGCGGCCATCATCTTCTATTCGACCGACTATGACGAATTGGTCGGCTGCTGCGACCGCGTGCTCGTCATGTATGATGGCAGCATCATCCGCGTCCTCGAGGGAGACGAGATCAACGAGCGCGAGCTGGTCAGCGCCGCGCTCAACATCGGCGCTGGCGAGGCGCAGCAAAGGATGGCCCAATGAGCAGACAGGCGACAGGGGAATGGCGTTATTGGTACGTTCAGCAGAAGGGCACGCTCTTTGCGGCGCTTCTTTTCATCCTGATGTTCATTCTCTATGTCTCGAACCATCCGGCCGGCTTTACGCCCAATGTGGTGCAAACGGCCGCCAACAAGGCGACGTTGCTAGCTTTCGTGGCGATGGCGCAGTGTTTCGTGGTCATTACGTCAGGCATCGATCTGTCGGTCGGCATGATCCTCGTCCTGTGCAATTGCCTCGCCTCATGGCTCGTGGTCGGCACGCCGCTGCAGACCGGGCTTGGCATAATTGCCGTGTTGCTGACGGGGCTCGCCTGCGGTCTGCTGAACGGGCTCGTCATCATCTTCGGCAGGTTGCAGCCGATCGTCACGACGATTGCGACCAGCGCGGTTTTCTACGGTCTGGCATTGTTGCTGAGGCCAACGCCCGGCGGCTCGGTGAATGAGGATCTCGCCGATGCTTTCACCTCGAAGCTTTTCGGCCTGATACCGGCAAGCCTCGTGGTGCTCGCCCTCGTCGTCCTGGTGATCTGGGTACCCTTCAGCCGATCGGTGCTCGGCCGCACCGCCTATGCCGTGGGATCGGCAGAAAATGCCGCCTACATGTCGGCCATGCCGGTGAAGCGGGCAAAGCTTGCGGCTTACGCGCTGGCCGGCCTACTATCAGCGATCGGCGGGCTTTATCTGACTTTCTTCTCCTATACGGGCGAGGCGGCTTTTGCGAGCGGCAACGCCTATACGCTCTATTCGATCGCGGCGGTGGTGCTCGGCGGCGTTTCTCTGGCGGGCGGCAAGGGAAGCGCTGTCGGCGCCGTTTTCGGCGCGCTGGCCTTTCGCACCATCGGCGACCTTCTGTTCGTCTTCGATCTCGATCCGCTCTGGCAGCCGCTCTTCCAGGGCGTGGTGCTGATGCTGGCAGTCAGCATCGGCTGCATCGGCCTGTCGCGAGTTCGCAATCGTCTGGAGTGGTTCCAATGAGCGAGGGTGCTTCCGGCATGCGGCAAATTCCCTTACCCGCCCGGCTGCGCGGTGTCGACCCGGCGGTTGCGATCGCCTTCGGCTGCATCATCCTCTTGCTTCTCGGCGGCTCGCTCTATTCCGCCAATTTTCTGTCCCCGGATTACCTGATGCAGCAGTTGAAGGTGGCCTCTTTCCTCGGCGTCATTGCAACCGGCATGATGGCGGTCATCTTGCTTGGACAGATCGACCTGTCGGTGCCCTGGGTGGTGACGACGGGGGCGATGATGGCATGCGCCGCCACCGCTTACGGGACGACAGGCGCGGTTCTCGCAATTCCCTTCGGCATTCTCTGTGGTGCTGCAATCGGCTTCGTCAACGGCATTGCAGTCGCCTATCTGCGCATCCCCTCGATGATCATCACGCTCGCCACCAATGCGGTCGCTCAAGGTCTGATGGTGGTCTATACGGGCGGCTTCTCGCCGCAGGATTCGGCTTCCGCTGCCATGCGCTTCCTGGCAACGGGCTACACCATACCGGGGCTTCCGAACGGAGTTCTGGTGTGGCTCCTCGTCGGTCTGTTCGCCGTGTTCCTTTTGACGCGCACGACCTTCGGCCGGGCGCTCTATGCGATCGGCAACCGAGAACGCGCCGCCTACATGTCCGGCATCAATACGCGCAGGATCACCCTTCTGGCCTTCATCATTTCAGGCGGCCTTAGTGCGCTCGGCGGTGTGCTTCTTGCCGGTTATGCTTCGAAAGCCTCCCAGTCCATGGGCGACGCATACCTCCTACCCTCAATTGCCGCCGTGGTGCTCGGCGGCACGCACGTTCTTGGCGGCAAGGGCTCCTATCTCGGAACCGTTGCCGGCGTCATCCTGATCACGCTGCTGCAGTCGATCCTCTCGGTCATGCAGATCGAGGAGGCTGGCCGCCAGCTGATCTATGGTGCTGTCATCATCGGTATGCTGCTGCTTTACGGGCGGCAAAAGCTCTCGTGACAAAACTCAACTTTTGGCCTTGTCCAGGCGATTGATTGCCTTGACGTCTTCAGCCAAAGGCCCGTTCGGGTAGAGGCTGGAGGCATGGTAGGTGTCGATGATCGCCTTGGTGCGTTCGGGGCCGACCGCGCGCCCATATTCGCCATCGACAGCCTTCCAGACAATCTTCTGCGACGCGTCGGCATAGAAGCCCGGCTCGCTCAGATCCGTGACCGCGATGCTTATCGTTTCGGTCGGGTGAGAGGTAATGACATCGAGCAGCGGTTGGCCGCTGCTGTCGGCCCCGATGCCATTTTCAGTGTGTGTTTCCTTTCGGCTTTTCGATTTTCTGTCGGCCCTCATTCGTGCCGCTACGTCGCCCTTGCGCCCGAAAATGCAGGCCTTTTCGGTGTCGTTTCGGCTCTCGATGTGCCCTGCCATTTACGTGATCACACATCGCTTGACATTTGTCGAATACCAATCGAATATTGTCAGCATTGACATCGGGCGGAGGTTTTCAGGTGTCGAATGGCGCGCTGTATTGTGCTCGCCAGGTGCATGCGCGGAGGAGGCGGACGTGGAATTTCTGCTGGAAGTGGAGGGGCTCAAGAAGTCCTTTGGCGGTGTCGCAGCCTTGCGTGACGGCCGTTTCCAACTTCGCGCCGGCTCGGTCCATGCGCTGTGCGGCGGCAATGGCGCCGGCAAATCGACCTTCCTGAAAATCTTGATGGGCATTCACAAGCGCGATGCCGGCTCGATCCGCCGCCGCGGCCAGGAGGTGGATTTCTCCAGCCCGGCTGACGCGCTTGCCTCCGGCATTGCCATCATCGAGCAGGAGCTGAGTCCGGTTCCACACATGACGGTCGCCGAGAACATCTATCTCGGCCGAGAACCGTCAGCTCGTTTCGGCGGCATCGATTTTCGCAGCATGAACCGGGCGGCGCAGAAGCTGCTCGACGAGCTGGAATTCGATATCCGCGCTACCCAATACATGATGAACCTTTCGGTCGCGCAGATGCAGCTGGTGGAGATCGCCAAGGCGCTCAGCCACGATGCCGAAGTCATCTTCATGGACGAGCCGACATCGGCCATCGGCGAGCGTGAAGCCCAGCAGCTCTTTGCGGCGATCCGCCGCCTCCAGGCGCAGGGACGCGGCATAGTCTACGTTTCCCATCGGCTGTCGGAGATCTTCCAGATTGCCGATTCTTACACGGTCTTTCGCGACGGCTCCTTCGTTGGTGCCGGCGCCCTGTCGGAGATCGACCGGCCGAGCCTGATCCGCATGATCGTCGGACGGGAACTCGCCGAAGAATATATCAAGACCAATAGGCCGACGTCGGATATCGGTCTTGAGGTCAGCGCACTCTCCTGCCCGAACAAGATCGAGGATATTTCCTTTGCCGCCCATAAGGGCGAGATCTTCGGCATTTACGGGCTCATGGGCTCTGGCCGCACGGAGATTTTCAACTGCCTTTTCGGACTCGACAAACCGTCCGCAGGGCGCATCTCGGTCGATGGTGCGGCGATCTCGGTTGCAAAGCCATCGGATGCGATGGCCCATGGTCTGGCGCTCGTCACTGAAGATCGCAAGCAGACAGGCCTCAATCTCTCGGATTCCGTTCGCGCCAATATCTGCATGGCGAGCCTGCCTGAACTGAGCCCGGCCTTTTCCATGGACCATGCGAAGGAAGTGGATGCCAGTAAGCGCATGCGCGAACAGTTTCAGATCAAGGCAGCGCGTGACACCATGCCGGTGTCGGGCCTTTCCGGCGGCAACCAGCAGAAGGTCGTTCTCGGCAAATGGTTCCTGCGCAACCCTAAGGTCCTGCTGCTGGATGAGCCGACACGCGGCGTCGATGTCGGCGCCAAGCGGGAAATCTATCGCATCATCTGCGACTTCGCCGAAGGCGGCGGCACCGTGGTGATGATCTCATCGGAAATCGACGAAGTTCTCGGCATGTCGGACCGCATCATGGTGATGCGTGGCGGCAAGAGCGCCGGAATATACAGCCGGGAGGAGACGAATGCCCAATCACTCGTCCACTTATCGACCTGACCGGGGTCAGGGCGTTCGTCCGGCGGCAGAGGAGCAGGCAGTGTCAGTGAGTGAGAACAAGAGTGCGGGCGGCTGGTTCAAGACCGAGCAGCGACGCCTGATCGTGCAGGAATACGGGATCTTCCTCGCCTTCCTGTTGCTGGTCGTTATCCTGTCGTTCTCGAACGAGTTCTTCCTAACCGGCGGCAATATTTCCAACGTGCTGCTGCAGACGTCGATTAACGGCGTGCTGGCGATCGGCATGACCTTCGTGATCCTGACGCGCGGCATCGACCTGTCGGTCGGCTCGGTCGTGGCGCTGGCCGGCATCGTTAGCGCCAGTTTTGCCACCACTTCGGAAACGGCCGGCGTTATCGGTTCGCCCCATCCGGTTGCCATCGGCCTGCTGGTCGGTGTCCTGGTCGGTGTCGTCTGCGGCTCGATCTCTGGCGCGATCGTCTCGCGCTTTTCTGTCCCGGCCTTTGTCGCGACACTTGGCATGCTTTCGGCTGCCCGCGGCATGACGCTGATCTATGGCGGCGGCCGTCCGGTTCCGGCGCTTACACCCGCCTTCCGCTGGATCGGAACTGGTGATGTGTTCGGCATTCCCGCGCCGGTCATCGTGCTTGCGGTCGTCTTTGCGGTCTCCTGGTGGATCCTCAACCGTACGCGGTTCGGTCGCTATATCTATGCCGTTGGCGGCAATCCGCATGCGGCCAAGACCTCGGGCATCAATACCGATCGTATCCGCTTCACCGTCTACGTCATTTCCGGCGGCCTGGCAGGGCTTGCGGGCATCCTGCTCAGCGCCCGCACCGGTTCAGGCCTGCCGCAGGCCGGCGTTGCCTATGAGCTGGACGCGATTGCCGCTGTGGTCATCGGTGGCACGAGCCTTTCTGGCGGTGTCGGCCGCGTAACAGGAACATTGATCGGCGCGCTCATCATCGGCGTCATGAACAACGGTCTCGATCTGATGGGTATCCAGTCCTACTACCAGCAGGTTCTGAAGGGCGCCCTTATCGTCGGCGCCGTGATGCTCGACCAGAAACGAAACTTCGGAGCCTGAGCTCAACTCACAGAAATTCGGGGCAGGCGCTTCGTTCGCTCCGTCCGACAGGCAAGCCATGCCGGCGGCCTAAACCCAAAGTGGAGGAAATTGACAATGAAAAAGCTTCTGATTGCGCTTGCTTCGGCAACGGCGCTGCTGGCGACGTCTGCCGCAGCCCAGGAAAAGATCAAGATCGGTGCAGCACCTTACGGCCTGAACGCGGAGTTTATGCAGATCTGGACCGCAGCCCTGCAGGATCACCCGGCCGTCAAGAGCGGTGAAGTCGAACTGACGGTTTTCGATGGCCGCTATGACGCATTGGTCCAGCAGGATCAGTTCAAGACGATGATCACGCAGAAGTACAACGCCATCATCTTTGCACCGATCGACGTCGATGCAGGTGCCTCTGCCGTTCAGTCTGCGGTCGATGCCGGCATTCCCGTCATCGGCTCCAACACCCGCGTTAATTCCGACCAGCTGACCTCCTACGTCGGTTCCGACGATACGGTGTCGGGTTATCTCGAAGCCAAGAGCGTTCTGGACAAGATCGGTTGCAAGGGCAATGTCGTCATCATCGAAGGCCCGGTCGGCCAGTCTGCGCAGATCCAGCGCCTGCAAGGTAACAAGAAGGCGCTTGCCGAGTGCCCAGATGTGAAGGTTCTCGAAGACCAGACTGCAAACTGGTCACGTGCCGAAGCCCAGACGCTGATGGAAAACTGGCTGACCTCGCACCCGAACCAGATCAATGGGATTATCGGTCAGAACGATGAAATGGCGCTTGGCGCCATCGAGGCGATCAAGGCCGCCGGCCTCGACGTCAAGAGCTTTGCCATTGCCGGCATCGACGGCGTCACCGATGCGCTGCGTGCGGCCAAGGCCGGCGAGATGACCTCGATCCTTCAGGATGCCCGCGCCCAGGCGCAGGGTGCTTTGGATCTGGCGATTTTCAACGCCAAGAAAGGCAACTACAAGCCCGAATCCGATATCTGGACCACCTATAAGGACATGCCGTGGAACGACGGCAAGGATAAGACCTATAATGTTCCGTGGACCCCGGTGACGGCTGAAAACGTCGACAAGCTGCTCTCCACGCGCAAGTAATCCTCCCTGGGGCGGGATTTAGATCCCGCCCCATATCCCAGACAGATCGAGAACAGAGCCATGACTGACTCCAAACAGGTTGACCTGAACTTTTCGCTGAGCGGCAAGGTCGCTCTGGTCACGGGCGGCGCATCCGGTATCGGCAGCGCCATTGCATCCGCCATGGCTGCCAAAGGCGCCGTCGTTGCCGTCATCGACATCAATGAATCGGTGGCGCGCGCCAAAGCCGAAGAACTCGGCAATGGTGCGAAATCCTTCGTCTGTGACGTGTCCAATCCGCACTCCGTCGAAAAAGTCGTTGCCGATCTCGAGATCGCGTTCGGCCACATCGATATTGCCGTCAACAGCGCCGGCGTCGTCATGCTCGCCCCTGCAGAAGAACTCAGCCTCGATGCATGGGACAAGACCATCGCCATCAATCTGAAGGGCACGTTCCTGGTGTCCCAGGCTGCCGGCCGCGCCATGATCAAGGCGGGCCGGGGCGGCAAGATCATCAACATGGCTTCCCAGGCTGGCACTGTCGCCATCGATCAGCATGTTGCCTATTGCGCATCGAAGTTTGGCGTGATCGGTCTTTCCAAGACGCTTGCCGCTGAATGGGGAAAGCACGGCATCAACGTCAACACGATCTCTCCCACTGTTGTCCTGACCGACCTCGGCAGAAAGGCATGGGATGGCCCGCGCGGTGAGGCGCTGAAACAGCGCATTCCGTCCGGACGCTTCGCGTTCCCCGAGGAGATTGCGGCGGCGGCGGTATTCCTCGCCTCCAACGGCGCCGATATGATTAATGGCGCGGACCTTTTGGTCGACGGTGGCTACACCATTATCTGACGCGCGGTAGATAGGAGTTATCATGCAGCGGTTTATCAACAATCCGGATGAGGTCGTCGAGGATACCGTTAAGGGCTTCGTCAAGGCCCATGGCGATATCGTCAGGCTGTCTTCGGAAAATCCCCGTGTCATCGCCGCCCTTCATGCGCCGGTCTCCGGCAAGGTCGGCGTCATTACCGGCGGTGGTTCGGGTCATGAGCCTGCCTTCATCGGCTATACCGGCCGCAACATGCTGGATGCTGTCGCTGTCGGCGAACTCTTTTCCTCGCCAACCGCAAAAAGCTTCCTGGATGCGGCCCGCGCGGCCAATGGCGGCAAGGGTGTCGTCTGCCTCTATGGCAATTACGCCGGCGACAACATGAATGTGAAGATGGCGATCAAGCTTGCGGCGAAGGAAGGCATCGAGATCGCCACGGTCGTTGCCAATGACGATGTATGTTCGGCAGGCCCCGAGGAGCGCGAAAAACGCCGCGGCGTTGCCGGCGAAATCTTCATGTGGAAGTTCGGAGCGGCGAAGGCTGCCGAGGGCGCGAGCCTCGAGGAAGTCCGTGCGACGGCACAGAAGGCGATCGACAATTGCCGATCGATCGGTGTCGGCCTCGGCCCCTGCACGCTGCCCTCTGTCGGCCATCCGAATTTCGCCATCGAACCGGGTACGATGGAGGTCGGCATCGGCCATCACGGCGAGCCCGGCGTGCGTGTCGAACCGCTGAAATCGGCCAAGGAAGTTGCCGAAGAGATGGCGAAGATCGTTCTCGACGACCATCAACTTGCCGCAGGGACGGAAGTTGCGATCATCGTCTCCGGTCTCGGCGCCACGCCGCTCAACGAGCTCTATATTCTTCATGATACGATCGAATCCGAAATCACTGGACGCGGACTGAAGATCCACAAGGTCTATATCGGCAATTATTTCACATCGTTGGAAATGGTCGGTGCAACGCTGACCGTGATGGCACTGGACGACGAGCTGAAACGGCTTCTGGATATCGACGTCCAATGCCCGGCGATGCTCTGAAGGGAGGCAGGCGGAATGCAGCAATTTCAGAATGCCGGGTCGGGCGATATCGTTCTCTCGCTGGCGGACAAGATCATCGAAAACCGCGCCTATCTCAGCGAAATCGACGGCAAGATCGGCGACGGTGACCACGGCGTCAACATGGCCAAGGGGTTCGGTATGGCTGCCGAACGCATCAAGGGGGCGGACATGTCGCTGGCGCAAGCCTTCGACACGCTCGGCACGGTCTTGATGACAGAGATCGGCGGTTCGATGGGGCCGCTCTATGGCGTGATGTTCACGCAGTTCGCCGAAACTATTGAAAAGTCTGATGTGATCGACGCCGCGACCTTCAGCACCATGCTGCACAATGGCCTCGACGGTATCAAGGCAATCGGCTCGGCAAAGGTCGGCGACAAGACACTGCTCGATACGCTCGTGCCGGCAATCACAGCATTCGATACGGCGGTCGGCAGCGGCAAATCCTTTGGCGAGGCGCTTACGGCCCTCGTTGCGGCCGCTGAAGCCGGGCGGGACAGCACGCGCGATCTCGTCGCCAAGATCGGTCGCGCCAGCCGCCTTGGCGAACGTTCGCTCGGCGTGCTCGATGCGGGCGCAACCTCTTGTGCCTTGATCCTGAAGTCGCTGGCTGATGGCGTAGAGACAAGGCTCCAGCCCGCCTGACAGACCGGGCTTTGGTGAGAGCCCGTGATCCTCCCTTGCATCACCATCCCGGCCGCGGCGGCGGCCGGGAACAATCGGGCGAGGGCACGTTGAAAACTGCAGCTTTTACGCTCATCTTCGCCGTCGATTTGGATGAGGGAAACCAGGCAGGATGACCGCTAAGACATCATCGGCACGAAAGAATGGTACGGCTGATATCGCGGCCGAGCCCATTCCGTTGCGCTACGGGGACGATCCCTACGTATGGGCGTGCTGGCTCTACTACGAAGACGGCATGACTCAGGGCGATATCGCCGAAACGATGGGCATTTCGCGGGCGACGGTGAACAGCTACCTCGCCGATGCGCGTGCCCGCGGCATCGTCAACATTTCCATCGAACCAGCGCGGCTAAGTTCGCTGACCATCGCCCAGGAGCTGAAGCGGCATTTCGGTCTGCACGACTGTCTTGTCGTGCCGAGCGACGACAATACCCGTCCATTGATCGAGCGGCTCGGCTCTGCAGGCGCCCAGGCCCTGCAGAAGATCCTCAAATCCGGCGACACGCTGGCGGTTGTCTGGGGGCGCACGATCATGGCGGTCGGCGAGCAGGCTTCCATTCCGGGGCTTCAGGATATGACCGTCGTGCAGGCGACGGGCGGAACGAGCGCGACTTTCGCCTATACGCCGGAGCTTTGTGCCGCGGCCTTTGCCGATGCGGTCGATGCCAAGCTCGTCAATATTGCAGCACCTGCTATCGTCTCCAGCTCCGCGGTCCGCGATGTGTTCCTGCGCGAGCCGCTGATCGACGGGCAGTTCGAGGCGCTTTCACGGGCGAACAAGGTGATCTTCGGCATCGCCTCCATGCGGCCGAATTCCACCATCCATACAAGCGGCTTTTTCGATTCCGTATCGCTGCAGGACTATCTGGCCAAGGATGCGACCGGTGTGGTGGCGGGCCGTTTTATCGACGGTCACGGACGCCCTGTCGCGGGACCGCTGGACGACCGCACGGTCGGCATATCGCTCGATCTGTTGAAGAAAATCAACACGCGCATCGCCGTTGCCGGCGGTTTCGACAAGGTGCCGGCCATTCTTGCCGCACTCCGTGGTGGCTATGTCAATGTGCTCATCACCGATGCGGCGACCGGCCGCGGCATTCTCAATGCCGATGGCGTGACGGAGGTCGATCAGAAGCTCTCACAGCGCCCGAAGGTGGACAGCGAGATCACCACACCGCCGACTGGCTTCCGTACTCATATCAAGAAGTTCCTGAACAACCCCGACGATGTCGTGGAAGAAATGCTCGATGGAGTCGTCAAGGCACATGCGAACTACCTTCGCCCGGTCGACAGTTCCCACCGTGCGCTCGTTGCCCGTTCGGGTCCGCGGGCCGGCAAGGTCGGTCTGGTCGTCGGGGGTGGTACGGGGCATGAACCCGCCTTTCTCGGCTATGTCGGCAAGGGGCTTGCCGATGCGGTCGCGGTCGGCAACATCTTTTCCTCGCCGCCGCCGGGGCCGATCCTGCAATGCGCCAAGGCGGCATCGGGCGGAGCGGGGGTACTCTTCGTCTATGGCAATTACGCCGGCGATGTGATGAACTTCGAGATGGCCGCCGAGATGGGCGCGGAGGAGAATATCGAGGTCCGCACGGTCGTGACGACCGACGATATCTCTTCCTCGCCCTTGGAGGACCGGGATGGTCGCCGCGGTGTTGCCGGCAATTTCTTCATCTTCAAGATCGCCGGTGCAGCCTGCGACCGCGGCCTGTCGCTCGATGCCTGCGAAGCCGTAACCCGCAAGGCCAATGCACGGACCTTCACCATGGGTGTCGCGCTTGAACCCAGTTCGCTGCCGCAGACGCGTCGCCATAATTTCGAGATCGGACCTGATGACATCGAGATCGGTATGGGTATCCATGGCGAGCCCGGTGTGATGCGGGAGAGGATGATGAGCGCCGATGCCGTCGTCGATGTCGTCATGGACAGGATTTTCTCGGAGATGAAAGCGGTCTCGGGAGATCGTGTCGCCGTGCTGGTCAATTCCTTCGGCGGCACGCCGCTGATGGAGCTCTACATTCTCTTCAGGCGCGTGGAACAGCGGCTGAGTGCAAAGGGCATCAAGATCGAGGCGAATTGGGTGGGGCATTATTGCACATCGCTCGACATGGTCGGCGCATCCATATCGGTCCTGCATCTCGATCAGGAACTAACGGATATGCTGCATCATCCTTGCGATACGGCATTCCTCAGGGTCGTAGACTGAAAAAAGAGAAGACAGCATCCCAGGGGCTGGGCTGCATGGAATTGGGAGGATACGCATGTCGGCAAACGCAGCCCGCCGCCTCAGCAGGATGTTTCACCGGATCTCGGTCGCAATTTCGGCTGAGAAGGACCATCTCTCCGATCTGGATGGCGCGATCGGCGATGCCGATCACGGCATCACAATGGCACTCGGTTTCCAGGCGGTGAATGGCGAACTGGCAAAGCGCGATCTCGATGAGATGCTGCCGTCAGAGGTGTTTTCGATAGCCGCCTCGGCCTTTCTCGATGCAGTCGGTGCGTCGACCGGACCACTTTATGCGACGGCTTTTCGCAAGGCGGCGCAGGTCCTGAAGCAGGACGAAGCGCTCTCGGTTGCCGGCCAGGCGGCGATCGTTGAGGCGATGACATCAGGTATCAGGGAACGCGGCAAGGGAGAGCGCGGCGACAAGACGATGCTGGATGCCTGGATCCCGGCAACCGAAGCGGCAGCCGCCGCACGCGACCGGCAGGCGAGCGTTTCGGCCATGTGGGCCGAGATTGTCGACGCCGCCGATGCGGGCGCACGCTCGACACGCTCCATGGTCGCCACCCGCGGCCGCGCCGCCCGTCTTGGCGAACGATCGCTCGGCCATATCGACCCGGGTGCGGCGTCGGCGGTCGTCATCATAAAGGCGATGAGGGACACGTTCACAGAAAACGAGCCGGCGGAATGATCCGCCGGCTTTAACGACTTGATTATTTACCTGCTGCTTCGGCAGCCTTTTCGATGACGTCCGCGACCTTTTCCGGCTGCGAGGCGAAAACCGCATGGCTTGCCTTGATCTCGGTGACATCGCTTCCCGCCCGCTTTGCCATGTCTCGTTCGAGGTCGGGATTAATCGACCGGTCTTCTGTGGCGACAATCGTCCAGCTCTTCTTGGTCTTCCAGGCGGGTGCGCCGACTTTTGCCGAGAAGGCTTCCTTGGACGCGAAAACCTGTGATCTTGCCAGGAAGGCCGCTTCGTCTTTCGGCAGGTCAGCGGCAAAGTCGTTCGCGAAGGCGGCCGGGTCGAGATAGAGATACTTGCTGTCCTTCGTCTCGCGGATATTCATGCCGCCGGCAGGCTTCGAGCTCGCAAGGCCGATCAGGCTTTCACCCTTGTCCGGTTGGAAGGCCGCGACATAGACCAGGCCTGCAACATTGGAGTTGTTGCCGGCTTCGGTGATTACCATGCCGCCATAGCTGTGGCCGACCAGTAGGGTCGAGCCATCCTGTAGGTCAAGAACCCGGTTGGTTGCGGCGACATCATCGGCAAGCGAGGTGATCGGCTCCTGGACAATGGTGACGTTGAAGCCGCGGCCTTCGAGGATTTCGGTTGCCTGGCGCCAGCCGGAGCCGTCGGCGAGCGCACCATGTACGATGACGATGTTTTTCACCTCGGCCGCCTGGGAAGCAAAAGCGATGACACTGGTGGCAAAGGCAAGGGTTATGGTGGAAAGATACTGGTATTTCATGGTTATTGCTCCTGTTGTTCAAGTATAATGTGAGAGTGAATGTCACCCGAATGTGAAGGCGTAGGCCTGGACACCGGGATCGTAGAAGCGGATCTCGAAATTGCGTGCTTCCACCGCGCCGGACTGGCGCACGAGCTGGTAGAGTTTGGTCGAGGTCACCGTGCCGTTTCCATCGGCGTCGATATCGCTGCCATGGTCGGCACCCGGCGCCTTGCCGTCGACCGTTACCTGGAAGCGGATCGGTTTGCCGTCAGCACTTGGGCCAAGAACGAGATGCAGGTCGCGGGCGCTGAAGCGGTAGGCGATGCCGCCGCCCGCCTGATCGAGCGTGGCCTCTTCGGCACCGACAGTCCATTTGCCCGAAAGACCCCACTGGTTGAGACCCGGCAGCTTCACCGAATAGTCCCTGGTGGCATCGGCACGCATGCTTTCATTGGACGCAAAGCCGGTGGCCTGCTTGTAGCCGATATAGGTCTCGCCAGAACCGATGTCCTTCAGGTCCGGGCTCACTTCGGCACCTTTCGCATCCGGCACGACCGGTGCGCTTGTTGCCATCTCGCTGCCGGCTTCGCGCAGCAGGTCCTGGATCGCCTGCTCAGTCTGTCGATAGTTGCCTTCGCCGAAGTGATGTTCGCGGATCTGGCCCTTGGCATCGATCAGATAATGAGCCGGCCAGTAGCTGTTATCGAAGGCACGCCAGATCTTGTAGTCGTTGTCGATTGCGACCGGGTAGCCGATCTTGAAGTCGCCAATGGCCTTTTTGACATTGTCGATCTTCTTTTCGAAGGCGAATTCCGGGGCATGCACGCCGATCACCACCAGGCCCTGGTCCTTGTACTTTTCAGCCCAGGCACGGACGTAGGGGATGGTGCGGATGCAGTTGATGCAGGAATAGGTCCAGAAATCGACGAGCACGACCTTGCCGCGGAGCTGTTCCATGGTCAGTGGCTGCGAATTCAGCCATTCGACGGCGCCATCGAGCGGCGGAGCAGAGCCTTCGACTGGAAGGTCGCTGTGGAAAGGCGTCTTGGTATCGGCGAGGCCGATCATCTTGTCATTGCTTGCAACCTCGGACGGCACGCCGTCGGTCGGCTTCACGTTGAGTTTGTCGAGCACGGCCTGCTCGAAGGACGCCGTGCTGGCATAGGAAAGCTGCGACAGTAGACCGGTGTCGAGACCGAGTGCGATGACGACGACGCCTGCAAGCACGGCGGCTCCCAGCCCTTGGCGAATCCGCTCGCTGACGCCAAGCGACTTCTTCATGCCGGCAAAAATCTTTCCGCCGACGGAAAGGGCCGCCGCGAGCGAGGTGGCGGCACCTGCGGCATAGGCAATCAGCAGGAAAGTCGTCTCGAGATTGGCGCCCTGGAGAGCTGCCCCTGTCAGGACCAGACCCAGGATAGGCCCGGCGCAGGGTGCCCAGAGCAGACCGGTCGCGATGCCCAGAATGAGCGCGCTTGCCGCTGTCGGGGCAGAACCGGTCTTGCCGGACGCATTCAGCAGGCGGTTGCCGAAATCGACGACCGGCTGAGTGATGAAGCTTGCCACGCGTGGCGAAAGCAGGCTGACGCCGAAGACGGCAAGCAGGGCCAGTGCGGCAAGACGGCCATATTCATTGGCGCTGATCGCCCAGCTTCCGCCGACGGCAGCAAGTGTTGCCACAAGCGCGAAGGTGGCGGCCATGCCGATTAGCATCGGTAGCGTGCTGCGTACGAAAGGCTGTCCGGCGCGAGCAAAGACGAAGGGAAGGATGGGGAGGATGCATGGGCTGAATATGGTCAGCGCCCCTCCGAGGTAGGCAATGATAAGTAGCGTCATCATCGTTTCCTTTGAAACCGGGTTAAGGGCTCTGGACGGCGATGCGGCTCGACCAGCAACGGGGCCAATCTGGTCGAGGCGATGTATCCCGGATGTGTCCGGTTTTGCGGCGAACTGTACCGAAGTGTAGGAAGCGCCACGATCGTGGCTGCGCTATCCTTCCTCCATTGTTGCTCTATCTGGCCGGAATCATCCCGTCCGAGATCGTCGTTCAGGCACGGAGGATGTGGAGATGATCGAAGTGGAAGCCATAAAGCTCAAACGTGTCTATGCGGCCAAGGCAGGCACGGATGGCGCCCGCCTGCTGGTCGATCGGATCTGGCCGCGCGGCCTCAGCAAGGAGCGCGCCGCTCTCGACGCCTGGGTGAAAGATGTCGCGCCGAGCACGGAACTGCGTCACTGGTTCAATCATGAGCCGGATCGTTGGGAGGAGTTCCACAGGCGCTACACGGAGGAGCTTCGGCACAAGGAAGAGGAAGTGAAGCTCGTGGCAGATTTCGCGAAGAAGGGTCCTGTTACGCTGCTCTATGCCGCTCAAGATGATGAGCACAACAATGCCGTCGTGCTTCGTGACTTCCTCATGCACCGGAAGTCCGAATGAGACAGCGGAGAATTGTATCAGAACGTATCCAGTAGGCCGGATGCTACATCCGCATGCAATAGAGCCGGATGCCCGAAACATCCGGGATACATGCCGGCTGTTTTTTCCTGTCATCAACTTGAAAACGGAGAGAGCCAATGTCCAACGAAATCAATCTTCAGCGTCGTCATTTTCTCGGTGTAGCTGCCATGACGATGGCAGCGACCGAATTCGGCCTGACCGGCGCCGCCAGCGCCCAATCGATGCAAGCTACCGCGCCGACGGTTAAGGCTGGGACATACACTTCGTTTCAGGCGCTGAAGCAGGTCAAGGCTGGCGTGCTCAACGTTGGCTATGCCGAAGCCGGTCCGGCAGACGGCCCGGTTGTGCTTCTGCTGCATGGCTGGCCCTACGACATCTACAGCTTTGTCGATGTCGCACCTATCCTTGCCGATGCCGGATATCGCGTCATCATCCCGTATCTTCGCGGCTATGGCACGACCGAGTTTCTCTCTGCGAAGACCCCTCGTAACGGCCAGCAGGCCGCCATCGCGACCGATATGATCGACTTCATGGATGCTCTTGATATCGAGCGCGCCGTGATCGGTGGCTACGATTGGGGCGGTCGCACCGCAGACATCATGGCTGCTGTCTGGCCGGAACGCTGCAAGGGCCTGGTCTCCGTCAGCGGCTATCTGATCGGTAGCCAGGAAGCCAACAGGAAGCCCCTTCCGCCGCAGGCCGAGCTGTCCTGGTGGTATCAGTTCTATTTCGCCACCGAGCGGGGCCGCGCCGGCTATGAGGCCAACCGGCACGATTTCGCCAAGCTGATCTGGAAGCTCGCCTCGCCGCAATGGAATTTCGACGACGCGACCTTCGACCGCTCGGCCAAGGCTTTTGAAAACCCCGACCACGTGGCCATTACCATCCACAACTACCGCTGGCGGCTTGACCTTGCCAAGGGCGAAAAGAAGTACGACGCGCTGGAAAAGAAGCTTGCCGCCTTCCCGATCATTACCGTGCCGACCGTCACCATGGAAGGCGATGCCAATGGCGCCCCGCATCCGGAGCCATCGGCCTATGCCAAGAGGTTCACCGGAAAATACGAACACCGCACCATCACCGGCGGCATTGGGCACAACCTGCCGCAGGAGGCACCGCAAGCCTTCGCCCAGGCCATCCTCGATGTTGATCGCTTCTGAATGAAAGCTACTGTCGCCGCCGCGAACGGAATTCCTGTTTCGCGGCAACCAATTCAGAGTCAAAAAGGGGGACAGCGAGTCTGTCCCCGGGAGCAGCGGGCCTGCTTTGCACCGACCGATAGAGGATCCGAAGTCTAGAGATGGAGCATGTCGACCATATCCTGATCGTCGATGACGATCGTGAAATCCGAGAGCTGGTTTCGAGCTATCTGACGAAGAACGGTCTCCGCACGAGCGTTGCTGCCGATGGCCGCCAGATGCGCAGCTTTCTCGAGGCCAATACGGTCGACCTCATCGTGCTCGATGTCATGATGCCCGGCGACGACGGGCTGGTACTCTGCCGTGAGCTGCGCGCTGGAAAACACAAGGCGACACCGATCCTGATGCTGACGGCCCGCAGCGATGAGATGGACCGTATCATCGGGCTTGAAATGGGCGCTGACGACTATCTGCCGAAACCGTTTGCTGCCCGCGAACTTCTGGCGCGCATCAAGGCCGTTTTGCGCCGCACCCGTGCCCTGCCGCCGAACCTGCAGATATCGGAGGCCGGGCAGTGGCTGCGCTTCGGCGACTGGCGTCTCGATACCGTCGGTAGGCACCTCCTCGACAGGGAGGGAACCGAAATCGCCCTCAGTGGTGCGGAATACCGTCTGCTGCGCGTCTTCATCGATCATCCGCAGCGGGTGCTCAACCGCGACCAGCTTCTGAACCTGACGCAGGGCCGCGATGCGGAACTCTTCGACCGCTCGATAGACCTTTTGGTCAGCCGCGTGCGTCAGCGGCTGGGGGATGATGCCCGCGAGCCGACCTATATCAAGACGGTGCGCAGCGAAGGCTACGTCTTTTCCGTTCCGGTGGAGATTGAAGAGGCCAGGTCATGAGTGTGGGAGCTGTTATTCGCTCCAGATTTTGGCCGAACACCCTCAGGGCTCGACTTTTCCTAATCCTGCTATTGGGTCTGGCGATTGCCTATGGCCTGTCATTCACCGTGCTCTTCGTAGAACGGTCCATGTCCGCCAAGGCCGTCATGCTTGGAACGCTGGAAAGTGACGTCGCGACCTCGATCGCTGTTCTCGACCGTCTGCCGGCAGATCAGCGGGCCGACCTGCTCGACCGCTTGAGCCGTGGCAATTATCGCTTTGTACTCGGGCCAGGTCTTCCCGGCGTGCCCGATAATTCCAGCAAGGGCAGGGAAATCGGCAGCAGGATCGAAGAAGCGATCGGCGGCACCCATCCGATCCGAATGGAATCCATTCCCGGCAATATCAGCCGGTTGCAGGCGCATCTGACGCTGAGCGACGGAAGCCCCCTGACAATCGACATTACGCCCCGACCTCCCATGCCGATTGCGGCATGGCTGCCCTATGTGCTCGCCATCCAGATGGTGCTGCTCGTGCTTTGCACATGGTTTGCCGTCCGTCAGGCGATCCGTCCGCTCGGCGCGCTTGCTGCCGCGGCCGATGCACTCGATCCCAACAACAAAGGGCCGCCGCTCAGCGAGCGCGGCCCGAGCGAAGTTGCGCATGCGGCGCGCGCCTTCAACACCATGCGGGAGCGAATTGCGCATTATCTTGAAGAGCGCGTGCAGATTCTGGCGGCTATTTCTCATGACCTGCAGACGCCGATTACCCGCATGCGCCTGCGCGCGGATATGGCCGACGATTCCCCCGAGAAGGACAAGCTGGTGCGTGATCTCGGAGAGATCGAGCGGCTGGTGCAGGACGGGATCGCCTACGCCCGCAGTGCCCATGGCAATGGCGAGAAGTTTTCGCGCATCGACCTGTCATCCTTCATCGACAGTATCGCTTATGATTATCAAGACATGGATAAAGCCGTCGCCGTTATAGGCCTCGTGCAGGGTGTCGCATCGACAAAACCCCATGCGCTTCGACGCATTCTGACGAACTTCATCGATAATGCTCTGAAATTTGCCGGTGCCGCCGAAATCGGCGTCGAGCGAAAAGACGAGGGGGCTATCGCCATCACCGTGATGGATCGTGGCCCGGGCATTCCGGATGCCATGCTGGAAGCTGCCATGCAGCCTTTCTTCCGGCTGGAGCAGTCGCGCAATCGGGAGACCGGCGGCACGGGGCTCGGCCTTGCCATCGCTCAGCAGCTGGCCGCAGCGATCGGCGGATCGGTACGGCTCTATAACCGCGAAGGCGGCGGGCTGGCGGCCGAAATCACCATCCGCGCCAACTGAGCTTTTCACTGATTTGTATATGAAAATGTCTGGATCGGCTGGTGCTACGCTTTGATACATTTCGGCCGATTTGAGAAACATACGGGATACGTCAGGCCGTCAAAAACCACTCCGTCACCAGATGTCGCAAGCAGCGACAGGAAACGAAGGAGTGCTCAAATGACGACGATTGAAAAGGTTCTCTACACCGGCAAGACTCATACCACCGGCGGCCGCGACGGTTCGGCGCGCAGCAGCGATGCACAGCTCGACATCAAGCTTTCGCCTCCAGGCAGCGCCCATGCCGGCACCAATCCCGAACAGCTCTTCGCAGCCGGCTGGTCGGCCTGCTTCATTGGCGCGATGGGCCTGGCCGCCGGCAAGCGAAAGCTGAGGCTTCCCGCTGATACCGCCGTCGATGCTGAAGTCGATCTCGGCATGACCGGCGACGCCTATTTCCTGCAGGCGCGCCTGAACATCAGCCTGCCGGGTCTGGAACCGGAAGTTGCCCGCGCTCTCGTCGAGGAAGCCCATCAGACTTGCCCCTATTCGAAGGCGACGCGCGGCAACATCAATGTCGAGTTGAACCTCGTCTAAGGCATCAAGGATAAACGGGACGCAGACTTATTGCGTCCCCGGAGGCTTCGATGAAAAGGATCGTCATCTGTATTCTGGCCGTAAGCGTTTTTGCTGCACCTTGCATCTACGACGTGTTCTCTAATGAACCATCGCCTTTGCTGGGTTTGCTTGCCGCAGCCGCTCTTGCGCCCGAATCCTTATAATCATCGCGATTCCATGTCGCGAAAGGCAAACAGACAAGGCGCCCGCCGAAAGACGGGTGCCTCGTTACCTGAACGGCTGATTTCCAGGCACGCCATGGTGCGACCAGCTAATTCGCTCTTTTCGTTGGACGGACGGTGCGCTGTTCGATCCGTCCCGCGACGGAGAAGATCAGCACATCGATGTCGGCATCTACCGTCGCGCCGTCAAGAAGCCGAACAACGTCGTCTATCCCCGATACGGGATGCCCGCTGATGGCGAGCAGGTAATCACCTTCGCGAAGACCGGCCATGGCAGCCGGACCGCCATCTTCGACACGGCGCAGGCGGACCGTCGTCCGCTGCGGAACGCCCGCTTCAAGCGCAATGCGCCGATGCAGATCGACCGTATCGGCCGCAATGCCGATATATCCGCGCCTGACTTCTCCGAAGCGCAGAATGTCTGATACCACATGTTTGGCGGTATTCGATGCAACGGCAAAGGCAATGCTTTGCGCACCCTGGATGACGGCCGTGTTGACGCCGATTACCTCGCCCAGGGAAGAAACCAGCGGGCCACCCGAATTTCCGGGGTTGAGGGCGGCGTCGGTCTGAATGATATCCTCCATCAGCCGTCCGCTGGCAGCGCGCATCGAACGCCCGAGGGCAGAAACGACGCCGGTCGTGACAGTCCACTCGAAGCCGAGCGGATTGCCGATGGCAATCGCAATGTGTCCGCGCTTTAGCTTTTTGGAATCCGCAAGCTGCGCCCAGGCTCCGGACCAATCATTGGCCCTGATAAGAGCGAGGTCGGTGTCTCCATCCCGCCCGAGGACCCTGCCTTCGACAACCGTACCCTCGGGCGTCTTGATGGTCACGGCCTTTGCATCGCCGACCACGTGGTTGTTGGTGACGACGAGACCATCCGGTGAAATGGCGAAGCCGGAACCATGTCCCGCCCGTCCACCGACGCGTTCGATCCGGCTGACGGCCGGACCGACGGTGTCGACGGCGTTTGACACCGTTTCAGAATAGGCATCCAGCAGTCCGGCATCTGATGACGGCTGAATGTCACGATCAATGAATCCCATGAAATCTCCTCCGACGCGAGAGGCGTCGACGTTGAGGACCGGCAGCGATTGCTAGTGGCAAAGGGCTGTCAGTTCGACAGGTGAACAATGGAGATATCAGGTGAGGCTCGCGGGCTCGTCTTTCAAGAGACGCGCCGAAACGCCCCGCGAAAGGCGTTGGGCGCCTTCAGCATGAGATCGCGTATGGTGTCGACAATCCCTGAACAGTTCCATCTGAGTAGACCAGTTTTCCGCGGCAGAAGGTTGCCCTCAGCCGTGGCAGACGACCGCGCTCAGCGATGACAAGATCGGCACGCAGGCCAACGTCGATCGCGCCACGATCTGTAAGCCCGAGCGCCGTCGCTGGGTTAGCGCTGATGAGCGCCACGGATGCCGGCAGCCCGCCCGATCCAGCTTCTGCAAGCGCGATGGCGGCCGGCAGCATGGCGGAGGGGTGGTAATCGCTCGCCAGAATGTCGAGAACGCCGTGCTCGTAGGCCTCTCGGGCAGAGAGATTTCCCGAATAGGATAGGCCTCGAAGCGCGTTCGGCGCCCCCATGGCGGTTGCAAGTCCGAGCTTCCGGGCTTCCTGTGCTGCGGCCATCGTCACTGGAAATTCGCTGATGCGTGCACCCAGTCCCTCGACGATCGCGACTTTTTCGATGCTGTCATCGTCGTGGGAGGCGATGATGACACCATGATCGCGCGCGGTGGCAGCGATTCCCTCCAGATTGCCGACTGCATCATTGTTTTGGGCTCGGTATTCGATGCGCTCTCGCACGCGGCGCGCTGCCTGTTCAAGCGTAATTTTGTTGTTGCGGGCAATCGTCTCGATATGCCGCTCGACATCGCGATACTGGCCCTGTCCTGGCGTGTGGTCCATCAGCGACACGAGGTCGAGGGCGCCGGCCCGCAGCAGATCTTCGATTACGGCGCGGGCATGAGTGAAGGTGATTTCGAAGCGTGCGTGGACCCTGTGGTCGACAAGAAGACCATTTTTCCGGAGCTGAATTAGTGCCTGGATGATCGAACGCGAATGTTCTTCCGAGCGGACGTTGCCGTAGCCGTTGTTACCGTGGAAGGAAAGCGCCGCAAAGGCGGTGGTGATGCCATTGCCGGCGAGTTTCTTGTCGAGTTCGAAGAGGCCGAGCTCCAAAGGAAAGCGCACATTCAGACGCGGCTCGATCTCGCGCTCGATCATGTCTCCATGCATGTCGATGAAACCGGGAAGCAGCAGCCTGCCGTCGCCGTTGATGTCGGCGGAGGCCGCTGGCCGTTCCCTGATTTCTGCGATCATGCCGCCTTCGATCCTAACTGCGCCACGAGGTATGACCCTATCGCGCAGCACGACTTCGAAATCACTCAGCCACATCATCTGCTCCATCGTAGATTTGTCTGGTCTGCAGATACGACGGCCTCATCATCTGCTCGCGTATGTGGCCGACGCCGCAGTGTTGGAAGCTCGAAGAGCCTCCATCCACGACAATTCACTCGTGAGCTAACCTGTTACGCTGCTGCGATGACAAAATGTGTCAGCAAGATCTTCGATCCAGAGAGGCCTCATCAAAAACGAGCGGCTCGATGTGATGGCTGCAAATCAGGGCGATTACGGCCGATATGAATAGGCTTTTCGCCTGTTTGCTGGATGGAACTTAGACTGCGCAAGGGTTCGCAGCTGGCGTCGTGAACCAGTGTGGTCCGTCTTCGGCCATGTAGATATGATCTTCGAGGCGGACACCGAACGTACCGGGGAAGACAATCATTGGTTCGTTAGAAAAGCACATGCCCGATGCCAGCGGCGTTCCGTTGCCCCGCACGATATAGGGCGCCTCGTGGATTTCGAGGCCGAGACCATGACCGGCGCGATGCGGCAGGCCGGGCAGGCGGTAGTCAGGGCCGAGGCCATGGCGGGCAAAATTGTTGCGGGCAGCCGTATCCAGGCTTTCGCAGGGTGCGCCGAGTTTTGCCGCATCGAAAACGGCCTGCTGGCCCTCGCGCTCGACCGCCCAGGCGCGTTCGAATTCGCCATTACCCTCGTCGAGCATATAGGTGCGTGTCAGATCCGAATGATAGCCGTCGAGGCGGCAACCGGTGTCGACGAGAATGACATCGCCCGCCTGCAGGATCTGTTCGCCATCTGCGCCATGCGGCAGCGCGGTTGCCTCACCGAAGGAGACGATGCAGAAGGTCGAGCCGCCGTCGGCGCCTGCCGCCCGATGCTGCTGATCGATAAAGCGAACCACCTCCGAAGCCGCTGTGCCGGGTGCGAGCGTATCGCGGACCTTGCGGTGAATATCCAGCGTGATGCCCATCGCATGATGGATGAGGGCGATTTCCGCCGGCGATTTGATGGCACGCAGCGCGCGGATGAGAGGTCCGCCGTCGACGACACGCGCAGCGCCCATCTGTTCGGTAAAGGCATGATAGAAGGCAAGCGGCAGTGCGTCGTCGAGGGCGAGTTTGCCTGTTGGCCCGGCCAGCCGCGAGACGAGCGCCGCGGGGCTTTCCTCTTCTTCCCAGACGGCGATCTCACCCGGCAGATGCGGCAGCGTCTCGACACGGCTGCGCTCGAAACCGGGCACGATATAAATCAGCTTATCGTCAGTCACGAGCGCGCCGAGCAGGCGTTCGCTCAGGTGCCAGACGAGGCCGGTGAAATAGCGTAAGCTCTCGGTCGGGCCGAGCAGGGTGGCTGCGATGCCGTGCGCCTGCATGCGTTCGCGCAGGCGCGACAGGCGGCTCTGCCTTTCTTCGTCTGTGATGGCTGCGACGGGCTGGGACCAGGCTGGGAGAGACACGCTATATATCCGTGATTTTTGCCGAAATTAGATGCTTGATTCCAACATAGGGCAATTGTAGGCACTGTGTCGACAAACAATCTACAGGATTTGACCATGCTCGTCAGCGAATACACGATCCCCGGTATCCATGTCCGCGACCATCTCGTCGACGTGCCGCTCGACTGGAAAAAGCCGGATGGCGTATCGATCAAGGTCTTTGCGCGCGAGGTCTGCGATCCCACGCGTAAACAGGAAAAGCTGCCCGTCCTGCTGTTCCTGCAGGGCGGGCCTGGCGGCAAGTCACCGCGTCCGGTCGGCGGTGGCCCCTCCTGGCTGGGTGAAGCACTCAAAAACTACCGCGTCGTGCTGCTCGATCAGCGCGGCACCGGACGAAGCACGCGCATCGAGAGCGCCACCATGACCGTCTTTGCGGATGGGAAGGCAGGGGCCGATTATCTCAGCCGTTTCCGCGCAGACAGCATCATTGCAGATTGCGAACATATCCGGAAGAGCGTGTTTGGCGGGGTGCGCTGGGAGACGCTTGGCCAGAGTTATGGCGGCTTCCTGACATTGACCTATCTGTCGCAGGCCCCGGAAGGACTGGCGGCCTGTTATGTCACCGGCGGACTGGCCGGGCTTTCGGCAACAGCCGATGACGTCTATCGCCGCACCTATCCGCGCGTTGCGGCCAAGAACCGGGAATATTATCAGCGGTATCCGGCTGATCGCGATCGCATCGCCCGTATCGCCGAGCGCATTGCCGCCAATGACATCCGCCTTCCGGACGGTGATCGCCTGACGGTGCGCCGGCTGCAGACGATCGGCATCGATTTCGGCATGGCGCCGGGTTACGAGAATGTGCACTGGCTGGTGGACGAGGCCTTCTCCGATCAGGAAGAGACACGGTTTTCAGATGCCTTCCTGGCCTCGGTCATGTCGCTGACCTCTTATGACGGAAATCCGATGTTCGCCGTGCTGCAGGAGAGCATTTACGGGCAGGGCAGGGGTGCAACGGGCTGGGCCGCGGAGCGCATCCGATCGGAATTTGCCGAATTCAGTGAAGAGAGCCGGCCGCTCTATCTGACCGGCGAGATGATGTATCCGTGGATGTTTGAGGAAATCCGCTCGCTGCGGCCGTTCCGTGATGCCGTGGAGGAACTGGCGCGTTGCGACGGGTTCGAACCGCTCTACGATCCTGCGCGGCTGTCATCGAGCGAGATCCCGGTCGCGGCGGCGGTCTATTTCGACGACATGTATGTCGATGCCGAGCTGTCGCTCGCCACTGCCCGTGACGTCGGCAATATCAGGACCTGGGTGACGAATGAATTCGAACATGACGGCGTGCGCCAGTCGCCTGCCGTCTTCACACGTCTCAGGCAGATGGTGCGTGATCGCGGCGGTCCCCTCGGATAATCCGAGGGGCCTTGATCTCGGGTGTGTTCGCGAGCCTGCAGAGTCAGGCCGAAAGTGACCTGCCGCCGACGGGATCGAAGAGGTGCATGCGATTCATGTTGAAGGAGAGCGGCATTTTCGTGCGCGGACGCGGATCGCTCTCCGGATCGACATTAGCGCACATGCTGGCCGAACCGATGTCGAAATAGATCATTGTCTCCGGCCCCAGCGGCTCCACCAGATCGACATTCGCCTCAATGGTTTCGAAGCCGGGTTTCGGCGTCAGGCTTGATATCGATTCAGGCCGGATTCCGAAGATGACCGGTTTGCCGGCATGCGCCAGGTATTCCTGAGCCCGCGTCACTGGAACCGCAAGCCGGCTGCCGTCTTCCAGGATGACGACCAGTCCATTGCCGTCGGCCTCGAGCGTTGCGCTGAGGAAGTTCATCGACGGCGAGCCGATGAAACCGGCCACGAACTGACTGACAGGATTATGGTAGAGTTCCTGCGGCGGCCCGGCCTGCTCGATAATGCCGCCATTCATGACGACGACGCGATCGGCCATGGTCATCGCCTCGATCTGGTCGTGGGTGACATAGACGGTCGTGGTCGGCAGCAATTGGTGCAGGCGCTTGATCTCGGTACGCATCTGCACCCGCAGCTTGGCATCGAGGTTGGAAAGGGGTTCGTCGAACAGGAAGACCTTGGGATTGCGCACGATGGCGCGGCCCATGGCGACGCGTTGGCGCTGCCCGCCCGACAGTTGGCCGGGGCGCCGCGACAGGAGTTCGGTAATATGCAGCGTCTCCGCGGCACGGCTGATGCGCTCGTCGATCTCCGCTTTCGGCAGCTTCTGCTGCTCAAGGCAGAAGGAGATGTTCTCCCTGACGCTCATATGCGGATAAAGCGCGTAGTTCTGGAACACCATCGCAATGTCGCGCTTGCCGGGGCCGAGCCGGTTGACGACTTGATCGTCGATAACGATATCGCCGCCGGTGATATGCTCCAGTCCGGCGATCATGCGCAGCGTCGTCGATTTGCCGCAGCCGGACGGGCCGACGAAGACGACAAATTCGTTATCCTCGATATTGAGGTTGATGCCGCGCACGGCTTCGTAGATGCCGTAGGATTTGACCACGTTGCGCAGTTCAAGGCGTGCCATTGCGGTCTCCCTACTTCTCGTGCAGCCAGACGACCATCGCGCCCGGCTCTCGGTTTGCCCAAAGATGATAGGGGATTGCCCTGAACCGCGTCGGCTTCAGCGCCGGCGGCTCCGTGCGATAGAGCGTTTCTCGCCAGTCGGATGCATCGGCTTCCAGCGCATCGCCCTCGAGAACCGTGGCGCCGCCGAGAAGCGTTTCGTCGAAGCTCGCGGCAATTTCGCCCTGCGAAGGCAGCCTCAGCCGTTGCGGCTCCGTGCCGAGATCGGCTTCCTCGACGCAGAAGATCACCGGCCCGCGCCGCAGCGCAAAACGGCCATTGTCTTCGGTTGCTGCCGGATGGGCATAGAGCCGGTCGACCGGCATATCGAAGGAGAGGCGAACCTCGTCGCCATCCTTCCATTCACGTTCGATCACTGCATAGCCCCTGGTGATATCGAGCATGAGCACCTCGCCATTGACGAAAGCCTTGGCATCGCGGCACCAGCCCGGAATGCGCAGTCGCAGGGTGAAATGCTTCGGCCGCTCGAGGCCAAGCGAGATCCCGACGTCGCCGTTCCACGGATATAACGTCTTCTGCGTCAGGCGCAGGAAAGTGTTGCCGACCGAGAGCTCGGCGGCGTTTTCACCGTAGAGATGGATGGCCACCTCATCGGCTTTGGTCGAGTAGAAGTACTGGCCGAGCGAGGTGATGAAGCGGGCGATGTTGGTCGGGCAGCACGGGCAGTAGTGCCATTTCCAGCGGCGGTTCTGGCCGTGGCTTTCGAGCACGTTCTCATAGAAATAATGTTCGCCATCGCGGGAGATGCCTGACAGCGCGCCGTTGTAGAGTACGGTTTCGAGCTTGTCGGTAAACTTGCTGTCGAGCTCGATCTGCGCCATGCGATGGCTGAAGAAACCGAGCGCAACGGCTGCGCAGGTTTCGGCATAGGCCGTCTCGTTCGGCAGGTCGTATTCGCGGGTAAAGCCCTCGTTCGAAGCCGAAGGGCCGAGGCCACCGGTGACATAGAGCTGGCGTCCCACCAAATTATCGAAGAGCCGGTCGCACGCGCTTTTCAGGCTCTCGTCGTCATTCTCGAAGGCAAGGTCGGCCATGGCGGAGAACAGGTACATGGCGCGCACCGCGTGGCCGACGACCTGTGTCTGCTCGCGCACCGGCATATGGGCCTGGCTGTAGGCATAGGTCTGAAAGACGTAGCCGGCCGGGTCTTCGCCGCGCTTGCGCGCCTCTTCGTCGTAATAGGAGGGCATCTGACCGCGCTCGTCGACGAAATAGGTGGCAAGCTTTAGATGCCGGGGGTCCCTCGTCACGCGGTAGAGCTTGACCAGCGCCAACTCGATTTCCTCATGCGCATCATAGCCGCGCAGCTTGCCCGGCTCGCGGCCGAAGGTGTCGATGATGTGATCGACGGCGCGGATCATCACGTCAAGGAAGCGACGCTTGCCCGTCGCCTCGAAATAGGCGACGGCGCCTTCCAGCAGATGCCCCATCGAGTACATTTCATGCAGATCGCGCAGGTTGGTCCAGCGCTTTTCCGGCTCGCGGCGGATGAACCAGCTGTTGAGGTAACCGTCGGCCATCTGGCCGCGTTCGAGCTTTTCGACGATCGCGTCGATCTTCGCCTCGATGTCAGGGTTGGGACTGTTCTTCAGCGTGTAGCTCGCTGCCTCGATCCATTTGCCGAAATCGGAATCGAAGAAATGCTGCATCGAAAGGCCGCTCGGCTGGATCGGCCGCGCCAACGGGCCGGCCGGCTTGTCGAAGTCGAGCACTTCGAGGAAGCCTTCCTCATCGAGCCGCATGTGCTGGGTTGGAATGGTCACGTCGCGGACGGTCTCCGTCCAGCTCTTCCAGAAGCCGCCATTGAAGGCGACACGGGTGTGGTCGGCCGGCACGTATCGGTCGATCGGGGATCGTGACGGGGATTTCTGGGCGATGGACATGGGAACTCCTTGAGCGGGCGGGCCGCTTCTCATTTCACGGCGCCGGCCGTCAGGCCGCGCACATAGTAGCGTTGAAGAAGAAGGAAGAGGATGATGCAGGGGATCATGGTGACCGCGATACCCGCCTGCAGCGCACCCCAGTCGATGATGCCGTAGAGGCCAGAAGACACGTTCACCAGCATGATCGGCAGCGTGAACTTGTTCTGGTCCGACAGGAAGATGAGCGCGGCCAGGAACTCGTTCCACGAATTGAGGAAGGCAAACATCGCTACCGTCGCGACACCGGGCAGCGCAATCGGCAGCATGATACGGCGCAGGATTGTCGCCTGCGAGGCACCGTCGATGCGTGCCGCCTCGATCAGCGCCTTTGGTACGGCATCGAAGGCATTGCGCATCATGAAGACGGAGAACGGCAGCTGGAAGGTGACATAGATCAGCACCAGGCCGAACAGGTTGTTCTGCAGGCCGAGCAGCTTCAGGATCAGAAACAGCGGCGTCAGGATCGACTGAAACGGGATCATCATCGTTGCCATGATCAGCACAAAAAGGATCGACTGACCGGGAAACCTGAATTTGGAGAAGCCATAGCCGGCCGGCACCGAGACGACGACCGTCAGCACGACCGTGCCGAAGGCGATCATTACCGAATTGGCGGCGTAAACATACCAGCCGGCGCCGACATTCTCGAGCCGGCGGTAATTCTCCAGCGAGAAGGTCTTGGAAAACAGCGCAGCCGGATTGGCGAGCGCCTCGGCAGCCGGCTTGAAGGAATTCGCCAGCGACCAGACGATCGGCATGATGAAGAAGATCGCGAGCAGGATCGATGCGAGCAGGAAGAGCAGGTAGCCGACCTGGCCGCCGCGCGGATTATTATTCGTATTGGATTGCGTCGAGGTCATTAGCCTTCCTCCGGGCGCTCGCGCAACAGCACGAATTGAATGGCGCTGATGGCGACCAGCACGATCAGCAGCGCAAAGGAGAGCGCCGAACCGTAGCCAAGCCGATAGGACGAGAAGGACGCCAGGTAGATCGAAAATACCGCAGAGATCGTGCTGTTTTCCGGCCCACCCTGGGTGATGATGAAGAACTGGTCGAAAGCAAGCATGGAGGAGGTGATGTTGAGCACCAGCGCCAGTACCAGCGAATTGCGCATCAGCGGCAGAGTAATGCGGCGAAAGCGACTGAAGACGCTGGCGCCATCGATCTTGGCGGCCTCGATGACATCGTTGGAAATGCCCTGCAGCCCAGTCAGCAGAATGACCATGGTGAAGCCGGCGGTCTTCCAGACGACCATCAGGACGACCACGGCCATCGCCGGCCAGAAACTCTCGAGCGGGCGTGGCGCCGAGCTGATCAGCCCAATACCGCGCAGAACCTGCGCGAAGACGCCGCTGTCAGGGTTGAGTAACCACATCCAGAGGGTGGAGGCTGCGCCGAAGCCGATCACGACAGGCATGAAGAAAATCGTGCGAAAGAAGCCGGCCGAGCGCAGCGGGCGATCGACGAGCAGTGCCAGCGGAAAAGCCACCACGAAAATCGCCGCCGTTACGAGCACGGTGTAGAGCATCGTGAAGCCCAGCGAATGCCAGAGCTGCGTGTCGCCCAAGAGCTCGCCGTAGTTGGCGAGACCGATGAATTTCTTCCGGCCGAGCAGCGGCCAGTTGTAGAAGCTCATCCATATGGTCATGGCGAGCGGAATAAGAAACAGCACCAGGATGAAGAGGAAGCCGGGCAGGATGAAGGCGAGCCCCAGCCAGCCCTTCGGCTCCGGCTCCCCGGAGATCGGCTGGTTGATATGAGTTGTCGGCGTGTCGACCACTATTTTTCCTCGAAGATTTCAAAACCGCGTGTCGGCAATCCGGGATGTGCGGGGCGGAAAACCGCCCCGCCTCGGCAGGATTACGGATTGGTGCGGTCGAGGATCTTGGTGAAGTCACCTTGCGCCTTCTTGATCGAACCATCGACATCGTCGCCGAAGATCGTGCCCTGGATCAGGTTGAGGAACGGGCCGGTACGGCTCACGAACAACTCATCCGAGGAGAAAGTGTAGGGCGTACGCGCCTTGGCCAGGATGTCGTAGGCGACGAGATTGCGCGGGTCGAACTTGGCATAGGCCTCCTTGGCGAGGTCCGTGCGCGACGGCATGCCGGATTCCTGGGTAATGTAGACCTGCTGCTCGGGCTCCATGTAGAATTTGACAAAGTCGAGCGCGACCTTCTTCTTCTCCTCGCTGATGCCCTTGATGAGGGCTACCGTATCGCCGCCGGCAAAGCTCGATGCGCCGCCCTTCGGGCCTGGGATCGGGGCGACCGCGAACTTGACGTCGGGATATTTGCTGGTCAGCAGGTTGACGATGTAGGAGCCGGTCATGAGAATGCCGACCTTGCCCGAGGCGAACGCTTCGACGGCGTTGTTACCGTTGCCCGAACGCGAGGTTGGATGGATTGCGCCTTCCTTCCACATATCGCGATAGGCGGCGATGGTGTCGCGCAGCGCCGGGGTGTCGACGGTGGCGGTGCGGCCGTCATCGGAGAGCACATCGGCATTGGCGGCCCAGAGATGCGGCAGGAAATCATAGATCAGCCAGCTGCCGGAATTGGCGACGAAGTAGAAGCCGTAGGTTTCCTTGTCGAGCGCATGGATCTTCTTGGCGTCGGCAGCGATCTCTTCGAGTGAGGCTGGTGCCTTCTCCGGATCGAGGCCGGCCTTCTTGAAGAGGTCGGTATTGTAGGCGATGATCGAGGCATCGGGCAGCGCCGGTACGCCGTAGACCTTGCCGTCATAGGTGGCAAGGCGGATATGCGACGGGCTCAATGCTGCCGAATAGGGCAGACCCTTGACGAAATCGCTGATGTCCTCAAGGCTGTCATTGGCCGCGAAAGTCGGCAGGTAGATCAGGTCGAGCACCGCGCCATCAGGTGCCGCGCCGCCAGCAATCGCGGCACCGAGCTTCGGAACCATCTGCTCGGCGGTAATCTGAGTGACGTTAACCTTGTCGGAATGCGCGGCATTGTATTTTTCGGCCAGGCCCTGAAGCACGGCGCCCGAAGACGTCCGCACCCATAGCGTGATTTCTTCGGCGCTGGCGAGAGAAGAGCTCGCCAGCAGCGCAACGGCGGCAATGGTGGTTTTCAAATGTAACATGCGGGTTCCCCTTCTCTTATGCGAGGCTCCTCTGCCTCGAGACAAAGACGACGTTAAAGGAGAAAATTTTTCATGTCGACAGTCTGTATGCATCAAAAGGCCATGTTTTTGTTAAAACCTTTTAGCAACTAAATTATTTCTGCTAAAAGGTTTTAACAAGCCAGTTGAATGGGTGCGATTTTGAAGGAATCAGGCGGCGGCCGGCATACGATCCGTGACGTGGCGAAGGCTGCGGGCGTGAGTATTTCAACGGCCTCGAACGCGCTGAACGGTACCGGGCGAACCAATGTCGAGACGCGCGAAAGGGTGAGGAAGATTGCCGAGGAAATCGGATTTCGCCCGAATGCGCTCGCGCGTGGGTTGTTGACGAAGCGCAGCCACGCGATCGGTATGCTGACCAACGATACCTATGGACGTCTGACACTGCCGATGGCATCAGGCGTGTCGGAAGTGCTGGTCGACCATGGTGTCTCGCTCTTCCTCTGCGCCACCAACAACAATCCGAGGCTTGCGAAACTACACCTCGAAGCACTGCTCGACCGGCAGGTCGACGGGATCATTTTCACCGCGACGCGTATCGACCTCGAGCCGCCGCCGGAACTGACCAAGCTGCGTATCCCGGTCGTCTATGTTTTCGCGCAGGGGCCGTCGGACAGCGTCAGCTTCCATCCCGATGATGCCCAGGGCGCGCGGCTTGCGGTCGAACATCTCCAGAGCCTCGGCCGGTCGCGCATCCTGCACATCACCGGCGAGCAGAACTACCGCGCTGCCTGCATTCGCGCCGAGGCCTACCGGGAGCTCGTCGGAGCGGCGGCCGAGGTCATGTTCGGCGACTGGTCGGAAGAATGGGGACATGCGGCGATCGAGAGCGTCTTCTCGCGATCCGGTGCAAAACCGGACGCGATCTTCTGCGGCAGCGACGAGATCGCCCGCGGCGTCATTGATGCGCTGCGCGACAGAAACATCTCCATCCCCGACGACATCGCGGTCGTCGGTTTCGATAATTGGGAGGTTGTCTCACGGCAGACGCGTCCGCCTTTGACCACGGTCGATATGGAGCTCAAGGAGCTCGGTCACCGGGCGGGACTTGCGATCCTAGGCCTATCGAAAGGCGAGACGGTCGCACCCGGTGTTGAGAGATTGCCCTGTACGCTTGTCATTCGCCGTTCCGCTGGCCAAGCCGGCCAAGCCTGAGGTCAACCAGATCTAGCCGATCATCTACACGCGGGCTGCCTGATTGGTCTCGCTCTTGATCCCGGCTTTGTTGTCAGTTCCGCGCGACTTCAGCGCTTTCGTCAGGCACAAAGCCGCAATGATAACTGGCAAGCAGACGAGATAGGCGACCCTGATGCCCGCGTGTTCAGCGACAAACCCGAGCAGCGGGGGTGCCAGAAAGAAGACGACGAAGGACATCTGCCCGAGGGCCGCGACATTCAGATGGGCCGGACGATCGGTCCTCTGGGCTGCCGCGGAAACCGCCAGAGGGTAGACTGCGCTGCAGCCGCCGCCCATCAGCGCAAAGCCGAGCAGCGCGACATAGGGGTGTGGCGCGAGCCAGACGGCGCAGAGGCCCCCCACGGAGAGAATCAGCAGAAAGGTCGCGACAGCACGCGCGCCAAATCGATCGACCAGCGGATCGACGAACAGCCGCGCTACGGCCATGAAGAAGGTAAACAGCGTCAGCCCAAGGCCGCCGATAAAAGGCTCGGCTGCGAAGGCATCGCGCATATAAATGGCTGACCAGTCGATGCCAGCGCCTTCCACGAGAAAGGCGGCAATACCGATCACGCAAAGCGGCATCAGCCCCCATGTCGGCAACGCGATGCTCGGACCTTCTACATGTTCACCCTCGTCACGAGCCGCCGCATTCTTGATGCCCGAAATAACGATAGTGCCGACGATCAGAACGAAGGTGAATGTCAGTGCGAGGTGGAGATGCATGGGCACGCCTGCTTGACGAACGGCCGAGCCAACGAGCGCGGTCAGGAAGAAACCAAGGCTCCAGAAGCCATGCGCCCTGTTCATCACGCCGCGACCAAGCTGGGCTTCGATGCGATCGATCTCGACATTAAGATTGATCTCCAACGCGCCTGCCAGCAGGCCTTCGCAGAAAAGAATGAAGAAAACCAACCAGGCGGCGTTGGCCCAGGGGATGGTTGCCAGCAGAGCGGACGTACCGAGTACGGTCAGAAACGCCGTCTTGCGTGCGCCGAACTGTGCAATGAGCGGGGACGCGAAGGTCAGGGAAATCAGCGCACCGATCGCCGCACCGATCAGCGTGAGGCCGAGTTCGGACTTGTTGACGCCCAGCGCATCCTGAAGGTCAGGCAATCGCGAGAGCAATGCTCCCATCGATATGGCGAAGAGAAAGAAGCAGACATAGATCCGTTGTTGCGGCTGGATGTGCATTCGATCGCTCCGGGATGTGATCGGTTCGGGAGTTGGACCTCAGTCGCAACGACGGCGAAAAGGACAATTTCGAGTGGCATTTCCGAGATATATCTTGTTGGGGATTACCGCAACAACAACCTTAACTGGTTTCCGAGAGATTTTTAGGCTGACTTTCAAAGGCGATGATAGCCGCGCGGGAGCCAGCCTGTCGGGATCAGAGCGAGCCTCGCAGGAGAAGGGTACGATGCTCAGGTCAATCACCACTGCCATGCTGGCGCTGACCCTTGTTACGGAAAGGCCGTCACCCTGCCCCAGGATGTCTTCGATCTCTTGCTGATGCGCATCCATCGCTAAGGAGCTGGTTTCGAAGTCGATCAAGCAACGGAAATCGGCGCAATCTATGCGGGATAAATCCCGGCTTGCCAACACTGACGGCGATATTTGCCTGCAGATCGCATGCATAATGTTGGCCATTCAAAATTAAGTAAAAAACAAGTTTTCCTCTCAAGAATTAGGGTATTCGACGCATGGGGGACGATATGAGTGAAGAACAGATTAAGCGGCCGATTTGGATCCGCATCACAGCCTACGGGTTTGCGGCCGTTTTGTTTGCGAGCGCAGCAATTGGCGGACTTGCCTGGTATCGTCAGAGCGCGATGAGCGATCAATCGCTTCAAAAGGAGCTCTCGGCGGACCTGCACGTGATCCAGACCGACATGGATGCGCAGAAACGCGCCGCTGCCGCGCTTGCCATTACCCTTGCCGGCGAGCCCGATACGGCCGATCTGATCGCCAAGAATGACCGGGCGGCCATTTTCGCAAAATACACGGCCAGCTTGCCGGCAACTAAGGCGCAAGGCCTTCAGCTCATCACCTTCAGCAATTCCGATGGCCTCGCGGTCGCGCGTATCCACACACCTGATACCTTCGGCGACGACCTCAAGGCACGCCGCAAGATGATCGTTGCGGCGCTGACGCAGGGCAAACTGAATGCCGGCATTGAACCTGGACGGACCGCCGTCAGCATGTTTGCCTCAGCTCCCGTCATCAAGGATGGCAAGACTGTTGGCGTCGTCGACGTCGGCACCTCGCTCACGAATGCCTATTTTGCGCCGCTTGCAAAGTCCGTCGATGCCGAGGTTGCGGTCCATATCCTGCAGGACGGGAAATTTGTGCCGCAGGCTTCGACTTTCGGGGAAAAGGCAATCCTCACTCAGGAGCAGTTGCAGGCAGCCTTCAACGGCGAGCGCGTCCGTGTTCATGCCGTTCTCGGCGATAAGGATTACGAAGTCGCGGCTATTCCCTTCGAAGATTTCTCCGGCCGCAAGATCGGTGTTTTCGAAATCGGTTCTGATGTGACGGAGATCGTGGAAGCATCGCAGCAAGCGCTCTGGATGGCGGCGGTCGGTGCAGGTGTCGTTTCGCTCATCTCACTGCTCGGCTTCCTCATTTTTGCACGTTCGATTGCGTCGGTGATGAAGAAGACGACCGGCACAATGGCGCGTCTGGCCGCAGGCGATATCAATGTAGAGGTCGAAGGTCAGGCCCGGCCTGACGAAATCGGCGCGATGGCCCGTGCCGTTCAGGTCTTCAAGCAGAATGCAATCGAGCGGGTTCGCCTCGAGCAGGAGGCGGAAGCCAATCGCAGCTTGAGCGAGAGAGAGCAGATCGAGCGGGAGAAGGAAAAGGCGAAGGACGCCGCCGACGTGCAGTTTGCCGTCGACAATCTCGCTGCCGGCCTGTCGAAGCTCGCCGAGGGGGATCTGTCCTACCGCATCGTGCAGCCCTTCGTCACGAGGCTCGATGGCGTACGCAGCGACTTCAATGACTCCGCAGAGAAGCTGCAATCCACGCTGAACCGGGTGTCGCAGAATGCCCGCGGCATCGATTCCGGGGCAAACGAGATCAAATCGGCGGCCGACGACCTTGCCAAGCGCACAGAGCAGCAGGCGGCGGCTCTCGAAGAGACGGCTGCGGCTCTCGAAGAAATCACCACGACCGTCAAGACTTCCAGCAACCGCGCCCAGGATGTGGGCCAACTCGTGGCGCGTGCCAAATCCGGCGCCGAACATTCTGGCGAGGTGGTCCGCAAGGCCGTGCTCGCCATGGAGCAGATCTCCAAGTCTTCCGGTGAGATCGGCAACATCATCGGTGTGATCGACGACATCGCCTTCCAGACGAACCTGCTGGCGCTCAATGCCGGTGTCGAAGCAGCCCGCGCCGGCGAGGCGGGCAAGGGTTTTGCCGTCGTCGCGCAGGAGGTGCGTGAATTGGCGCAGCGCTCTGCAACTGCCGCCAGGGAGATCAAGGATCTGATCACGGCCTCGAATGCGCAGGTGCATGCAGGCGTGCAACTGGTAGACGATACCGGCAAGGCGCTTCAGGCGATCGTTTCGGAGGTTCAGGAGATAAACCGCCATATCGCTGCGATCGTCGAAGCATCGCAGGAGCAATCGTCGGGCCTCGACCAGATCAATATGGCCGTCAATCAGATGGACCAGGACACGCAGAAAAACGCTGCCATGGTCGAAGAGTCGACCGCTGCAAGCTACAATCTTGCGAAGGAGGTCGCATCGCTCAACCAGCTTCTGGCGCAGTTCAAGTTGAACGAAGCAGGCTACGTTTCGCGTTCGGCTGAACCTCGTCCGGTCGGGCGAAAAGATGCACCGGCACCGTCCCCCGTTCGAGCGCTCGGCCGCAAGATCGCCTCCGCATTCTCCGGAAATGCCGCACTCGATACGAAGGGCGGCGACTGGGAAGAGTTCTGAGGCTCGACCCGGCAAAAAGACAAGGTGCGACGATCATCGCCGCACCGCTTTCAGTGCCATGGTTTCGCGGATATTAGGCAGCATAAAGCAGCCGCTAGTCGATCGACAGGCGCTTTTCGGTCTTGGCGTCGAAGAGATGCAGTTTGCCGAGATCCGGCATCATACTGACGATGTCGCCGGCCTGCAGGGAAAGACGCTCCCGCACTGTGGCGACAATTGGATCCGATCCGAGCCTGGCATTAATCTGGGTTTCGGCTCCGGTGGGTTCGATCACCGCCACCTCGGCGCTCACGCCGTTCGGATTGACGGATAGATGTTCGGGGCGAATGCCATAGATCGCCTCCGAGCCTCGCGCTGACGAAGCACTTTCCGGCAGCGGCAGGCGCGCGCCACCATCGGCAATGAACTCCAACGGTCCCGAACTGCTGATCTTGCCCCTGATGACATTCATGCCCGGTGAGCCGATGAAGCCGGCAACGAAGAGATTGGCCGGCCGGTCGTAGAGATCGAGCGGCGAGCCTATCTGTTCGACGTAGCCGTCGCGCATCACCACGATCCGGTCCGCCATCGTCATGGCTTCGATCTGATCGTGCGTGACGTAGACCGTCGTCGTCTGCAGTCGCTGGTGCAACTGCTTGATTTCCGAGCGCATCTGCACGCGAAGCTTCGCATCGAGATTGGACAGCGGCTCATCGAAGAGGAAGACTTGCGGCTGGCGGACGATCGCGCGGCCCATGGCGACGCGCTGACGTTGGCCGCCGGAGAGATTTCTCGGGTAGCGGTCGAGCAGATGTTCGAGACCGAGGATCTGCGCGGCGTCACGGACGCGACCTCTGATCTCATCCTTCGGCGCCTTCGCCAGCCGCAGCGAAAATCCCATATTCGCCTCGACGGTCATATGCGGATAAAGCGCATAGGACTGAAAGACCATGGCGATGTCGCGCTCCTTCGGCGCCACATTATTGACGACCCGGCCGCCGATCGACACCTTGCCGCCAGAAATCTCTTCAAGCCCCGCGATCATGCGCAGCAAGGTTGACTTGCCGCAGCCGGAAGGGCCGACGAGGATGACGAATTCCCCGTCGCGGATGTCGATGTCGACCCCATGCAATACCTCGAAGTGACCATAGCTCTTGCGGACATTCGCCACGTTTACGGACGCCATAACTGTCTCCGGCTAGAAAACTGATATCGATCTGCACTCGCTCACCCGGAGCGATATGCGGTGATGAACGCGCCTGCTATCGAGGCGCCGTTGCGGCAGCGTAAGGCGCCAGCGCTGCATCAATAGCGGCGAGGCAGAGTTCGCGAGCATTCGGTGCGATGCGTTTCTCCACCACGTCCGGATAGAGGCGAGCAAGATGCTGGCTGATCAGCGTTTCCGGGATAGTGTCGGGAAGCCGGGCAAACAGGCGTTCGACCGCCGCCGCCGCACGCGCATCGGGCCAGTAATAGCGGATGCGGTCACTGTAGCTGAAATGCCGCTGCAGGCGCAGTTCCTCGGGCGTACCGCCGTAGTGGCCGGCCCAGTGGCCGGGCTCGGCGAGCATGATCTCTTCCATAATCGCTTTCAGCCCGTCAGCGCCTCTGTCTCCGGCTAGAATGGCAGCGATTGCGTCGAGGCCATAGAGGGCTTCGCGCAATGCGAAAGTGAGCCCAGGGCCGACTTTCAGGATTGCAAATCCGCCATCGACGAGCGCCGAAAGTGAAGCGGCCGGTTGATAGTCAGTGGAATGGGCTTCGAACAGCAGACCCTTCATCTCATCGAGCGCGGAGATTAGCGTCTGTGCACGATCCGGCTTGTAGAGCGCGACATTGGCGTTTCCGAATTCGACGCCCGGTTGGACGACGATGGCGATAATGCGCGCCAGTGCCGCACCGACGCCCGCTTTGATGAAAGCCTGGCGATGAACATCAAGCGTGCTCAAAGCGGCTTCCCGTTGCGTGACGTCGAGTTCGGCCAAAGCATGCGTTGCGCCGCCCGGCGGTGGCACTTCGGTGCCGATGACATAGACCGGCAGACGAGCACCGATGCGGCGGGCAGCGTCTTCCGCCGCCCTCGCCAGGCATGCTGCCCTTGCGGCGGTCAACTCGTCGGCAAGTGCCGATGGCTCACCGGCGCATCCCATCGACGTATCGAGATGCAGTTTTTCGAAACCGGCCTCGACATAGGCCGTCACCATGGCTTCGGCTCGGGCCATGGCATCCTCGGCGCCGAGCTTTCTCCACGGGTTCGGGCCGAGATGGTCGCCGCCGAGTATGATGCGATCGGCGGGAAAGCCGATACTTCCTGCAATCCGTTCGATGAAGGCCCGGAAGTCCGTCGGCGTCATGCCGGTATAGCCGCCTTCCTGATTGACCTGGTTGCAGGTCGCCTCGATGAGGACGGCTTCTCCCTGCAGGGCCGCATGTCGTAACGTCGCTTCGATCGCTAGCGGATGGGCGGAGCACACGGATGTCATGCCGCGCGGCAGGGGCAGGTCCCTTCCGCCGAACAGTTTTGCCAGGGCGATCCGGCGGTTCTGGTCGATGGCGGCGCTCATATCAGCGTCACGACCTTGGTGAGGTGGCGTGGCGAGACGGTATCGATGTGGCGCGCCTGCGCGGCGCGTTCGCCGAGGATCTGCAAGGCCGGCAGGACGACGAGACCGGCGAGCGACAGATCGACATCGACGGGAACCTCCAGATCGCCGGGGCCGCCGAGACCGATGACGACAGCCCCCTTCTCGCGCAGTTCGCCGACAAGCTTGGCCTCGGCTTGTCTCTGGTCCGAGCTGTAAAGCATGACGGCTGCCGTCTTTTCGTCGACGAGGCTGATCGGTCCGTGGCGATATTCGAGCGGATGAAAGGCCTGCGTCATCAGCTGGCTCATTTCCATCAGCTTGAGGGCACCTTCGAGCGCGATGCCGAAAAGCGGCCCGCCGCCAAGGAAGACGAAGTGCGAGCGGTCCCTGATGATATCGGGCAGCGCGGCATCGAGAGCGTTCGCCAGCTTTTGAGCCGATGCGACGACCGAGGCCGGGACGGTCTGGCCGATCATCTGCAGGCTCAGAAGTACCATGAGGCTTGCCGATACCGTCATGACGATGCCTTCGTCGGGATGGGTCGGAGAGCAGATCAGCTGGTCGCAGTTTTTCGCAAGCGTGCTTTCGGGCTCGACCGTCACGGCGGTCACGAAGGCGCCGGCGGCACGGCTCGCCTTGGCGGCGGCAACCGTTTCCGTCGTTTCGCCGCTTCGCGAGAGTGCAACCACATGCGTCTTCTGCCATTCCGGCCAGAAGGATGAGGGTCGATTCAGCCACTCCGCGCCGGGAACTGCGATCGCCTTGCGCTTGAGGCTATTGGCATAGGCGGCGAGAGACAAGGCGAGGTTGAAAGAGGTGCCGCAGCCGACAAAGACGAGGAGATCGTCTGTCTTGCCGCTGGCAGCATTCGAGCCGATAGCCTTTTCCCAATAAGGGAACTGCTCGAAGATTACCTTTTCGGTCGTGTTCATGATGTCTCCGATTATTTGACCGAACCAGCCAGCAGACCGCTGACGAGGTAACGGTTGAGGAAGATGACGACGAGGGCAGGGATGACGATCGCAATCGATCCGCTTGCCGTGATCAGCCCGTAGTCGATGAAGTTCTTGGTGACGAATTCGGGAATGAGAACCGTCAGGGGTTTTGTCGCCTGCGGCGAGAAGATGAGGGGGACGAGATACTGGCCCCACGCCCCCAGGAAGGTCAGGATGGCAGCCGCCGTCAGGCCGGGACCGGCAAGCGGCAGCACGATCTTGAAGAAAATATAGAGGCGGCCGGCACCATCGATCTGTGCCGCCTCTTCGAGCGCGATCGGAAGCTGCTCGAACACACTGCGCAATAGCCAGAGCGAGAGCGGCAGATAGGCCGAGACATAGATCAGCGAGACCCCGGTATAGGTATCAACCAGGTGCATCTTGATCATGATCTGATAGAGCGGGATCAGCACCGCATAGGCAGGAATGGCCAGTGTCGCGACGACAGCGCCAAACAGAATCTGACGTGCGGGAAAGCGCATCCTGGTGAAGGCGTAGGCGCCGAGTGCCGAGATTGCGACACAAAGCAGCGTGGCAGCCGCCGAAGTGATCATACTGTTGAGCAGCGCGGCGCGGAACTGTTTCCAGACCTCCACCCCGCCGATCCGTGAGATGTTGATGCCGAGCAGGCGCGAATAGTGGTCAAGCGTGAAATGCTGCGGGAAGAAGCGGATCGGCCGCGTGGAAAAATCTTCCGTCGGCGTCACGGAGCTTGCGAGCGTCCAATAGATCGGACCGAGCGACCAGATCAGTAGCACGGCAAGACCGGCCCAAAGCATCAGACGATGGAGAAAGCTTGGTTTCATCAGTCGAACCGTGTGTTGCGATAGACGCGCAGGACGTAAACGAGCGAGACGAGCAGCGACACCAGCGTGATGACGACCGAAAGCGCCATGCCGTAGGAGAAGCGCAGGTTCTGAAATGTCTCGAGATAGATCTGGACGAGGATCGGCCGCGTTTCGAGGCTCGACCCTGCCAATACCCACGCCTCGTCGAAGAGGTTGAAGGCGTTGACGGTCGCGTTCGTCATGGCAACGGCAATGGCGCTGCGTATGAGGGGAAGCGTCACCAGGCTGAACATCTGCACGCGCGTCGCGCCGTCGATACGGGCGGCCTCGTAAAGATGGGCCGGGATGCTCTGCATGGCGGCGAGCACGATGACGATCGTCAGCGGCATCATGCGCCAGACATGCACGACGGTGACTGCGATGATCGCGCTCGTCCGGTCGTTGAACCAGACATGATTTTCGAAGGGCAGGCCAAGTGCGACGAGGATGCCGTTCAAGAGGCCGGCGCCGGGCTGGTAGATCCACAGCCAGATGACGGAGTTGACGACGCCGGGAAGCGCCCAGGGCAGGATGACGGCCGCAAGCACCCATTGCCGCCCGACTTTCACCTGATTGATGAGCGCTGCGGCGAGCACGCCAAAGACGGTTTCGGCAGCGACGGCAAGGACGACGTAAATGAGCGTATTCGTCCAGGTCGACGCCAACTGTCCGTCCGACAGCATGCGCGTGTAGTTTTCCAAGCCAACGAAGGGTGTTCCCGCCTGCATCGGATTAACCCGGTGCAGCGAGTCCCAGACCGTTCGTCCCATCGGATAGAAGACCAGCGCTGCCATCGTCACAAGGATCGGCAGCACCAGCAGCAGTCCGAGCATGGTGTCGGCGTTGAGGCCGACACTACGCTTGGCTGCCACACCTTCAGCGGTGGCTGTTGTCATTGCGCCATCGCCTGCTTGGCGGCATCAGCGATGGCCTGCATGGCCTGATCAACCGTCATCTGGTCCTTCGCCGCACTGTTGATCGCCGTATTTACCGCGCTTGAAAACTGCGGGTACCACGGCGGCGTTCCCTGCTGGAACAACGGCTCGACGGTCTTCGACTGCGCGACAAGTGCGTCGCCGCTGGTCAGCTTGCCTTCCGTATTGAGTTCGGAAAGAGCCGATGTGCGTGTCGGCAGGAAGCCGTTCGCCGCGTTCTTTTTCTGGAACTCCTTGCTGGTGAACCACTTGACGAATGCGACAGCCGCTTCCTTGTTCTGCGACACGTTCGGAATGGCGAGCGCTTCCGGAAGGCCGAAGCTGCGCGTCTGACCGCTTTCGGTCGGCACGAGGATCGCTTCCACCTGGCCGGCGACCTTGGATTGCTTCGGATCGTTCATCTGACCCAGGCGGCCGGGTTCGCCCGAGATCATGATGCTGGTCAGTCCCTGGGCAAACATGCTCTCGTTGATCTGGCTGTCCTTGAGGCCAGTCGAGGCCGGATCGACCAGACCGTCTTTCAAGAGCGATAGTTCGAAGGCGAGTGCCTTGTGGCCGGCTGAATCCGGCGTGAGGAAAAGCGGCTTGAAATCCTTGTCGAAGAGTTCGCCGCCGAAGGCCTTGGTCAGCAGATACCAGCTTGTCGAAGCACCCTCCGTTGCCGAGAGCGGCAGGCCGATCGGATAGGTGGAGATGCCCTTCTCCTTGATCTTCCTGGCCGCGGCGACCAGCGCATCAAGTGTCTTCGGCATCTCGGTAACGCCGGCATCCGTGAAGTGCTTCTTGTTGACGAGCATGACGCGGAAGTCGTTGGTGTAGGGAACGCCGAGCAACTGACCATCGACGGTGAAGATCTTGGCAACACCGATATCCTCGACGGCGTCCTTGTCGATCACGTCGTTCAGCGGCATGTACCAGCCGGCGGCGCTGAATTGGCCGGTCCAGGACCAGTCGAATTCAGTGACATCGGCCGGTGCCGTGCCGGCGACCAGCGCCGTTACGAGTTTCGGGCGAATGTCGTCCCATGACAGGGTCTGAAGATCGACATGAATGCCGGTCTCGGCTTCAAAATCGGCAGCGACCGTGGCTCCCTGCGGCGATGGCATCAGGACCGTGATCGACTGGCCGGCAAGCGGCTTGGCATCATCGGCCAAAGCAGGCAAGGCAATCGCCAAGGCTGCTGAGGCAAGCAAAGGCAATATAAATTTACGCATGTTCCCATCCTTCGTTATCGTTGACACTCATTGTCTTGATCGCGCGATCACGGCTTCAGCCTCGACCGCGATTTGCCCGAACCAGCTTTCGTCCAGCGGCCAGTCGAGAAGTTGGGCGGCGGCCAGAAGCGCGCCGCCAATAGGAGGAAGTACAGGTAAAATCGCCCGTCGGCCGATCCGCCGTTCGACGGCTTCGAGCAGGAGACGGCTGGAAAAGGTGCCGCCCGCATAAGTCCAATCGGTGCCGGCCTCGCAATGGCTTGATATCGCCCAATGATGCTTGGCAAGCTCGTCGGCCGCCTTTTCGATCAGGCTGATCGACGTTTCGTCGCCCTGCTGGGCGGTTCGGTCAACAAGGACGGAGAGCGCGGCAATAGCCGCGCGTGGTCGTGCAAGCCCGTTGATCCAACTGCCGAGAGCATTGATCGGATCGGAAATGTCGAGCTGTAGATCATCGTAAATTGCCTTCGCCAGTGCCGTCGGCTTGGCACGTCCATCAAGGCTCTGGCTGATGAGCTGGAGCGCTTTGCGACCGATCCAGTAGCTGCTGCCTTCATCGCCGATCACATCGCCCCAGCCGCCTGCTCGGGTCGATAGCCCCGCGCCATTGCGCGCCCAGGACATAGAGCCGGTTCCCGAGAGGACGAGGATGCCTGGACGACCGGCAAATGCGCCAAGATGGGCGGCGTCGACATCGTTGAGCACGGCCTTGCGGATGTCCGGAAAGGCTTCGTCGATGCATTGCTTCTGGAGAGCGGAGAGATGCGCGACTTCACCATAGGCCGGCAGGGCCGCGCCGACGGCAGTCAGCCCCTGCTCGTTGCGGAACGGTTCGATATGTCGCTCCAGTTCGTGGCGCCAGTCCGGATTGTCCATGGGATTGACGCCGCCGCCGAGCGCGGTGCGCAGAATATGGCCATCTCTATCGGCCAATGTAACGAGCACCTTGCTTCCGCCGCCATCGATGCCGAGGATCAGCTCTCCGCTCATTCTTTTGCTCCGAGTTCGGCGAAGGTCGTATCGACGCCGAAGTTGGCGAGCTCGGCGCGCCATTGTGGTGTCAGGCCCTTATCGGTGATGAGCTTTGCGGCATTCAAAGGCGCGACCTTGTAGGTTGCCATCGTCCCGAATTTCGAGGAGTCAGCGAGCACATAACCGTTGGCCGAACGTGACAGCATGCGCCGGTTCAGGCTCGCTTCCGCGCTGTCCACGCTGTAGATCGCACCATCAGGACTGATGGCGCTGGCACCCAGAAACAACTGATCGAACCAGATCGTTTCCAGCATCGCCTCGGCCTGCGGGCCGACGAGCGAGGCGTTTTCGCTGCGCAGCTGGCCGCCGAGAAGGACGACCTCAAGGTTTGGAATATTGAGAAATTCCTGGGCGACGATCAGGCCGTTGGTGAAGATGCGCAGCGGCATCGGATTGATGCGGATCAGCCGGGCGAGCTGAAGAACCGTCGTGCCGGCGTCGAGGAAGATCGCCGTGCGGGGCAGGAGCATCTCATAGGCCGCATTGGCGATAGCGCGCTTTGCCGAAAGATGACGCTTTTCGCGCTCCTGGAAGGCGAGCTCGACCGAAGAACCCTCGGCGATGCGGGCGCCACCATGAACCCGATCGATAGCGCCATCCTGTTCGAGGACCTGCAGGTCACGCCGCACGGTCGCGAGCGAAGCGCCAACAGCATCGGCGAGATCCTGAATGGTCGAGAAACCGTTCGCATAGAGATGGCTTCTGATGGCATCGAGCCGATCGGTCTTCACTCCGCCACTCTGGTTCACCGGCTATCCCCCTGCTGCAATCGTGTCTTCTTGCGCCAAAGTTCACACCCAATTCGATCAATGTCAATCATAATTATGATCGTTTATGATCTTTTCCAGATTGGACGATTGCTTATTCATGATCAAAAACAAAGGCGCACCGTCCCGAAAGACGGCGCGCCTGCTGCAGAGTGTCTTCTATGAGAGAACCCGCGTGGGAACGGGCTTAGTGATATCCTGGCAGAAGGTCGCCATGCGCGTCGATCAGGTCGTCGACGAGGCTCCAGATCTCGTCCGGAGACAGTTCGGCCGACGTGTGCGGATCGAGCAGGGCCGCCTGGTAGATGCGGTCGCGCTTCCGTGTCAGCGCTGCCTCGACGGTGAGTTCCTGAACCGAAATGCTAAGCTTCATAACTGCCGCAAGCTGTGACGGGATCCTGCCGATACGGGTTGGTTGGATGCCATTTCTGTCGACATGGCAGGGCACTTCCACGACACATTCGGGCGGGAGATTCTCGATCAGGCCGTTGTTCGGAACATTGCCGTAGATCAGCGCCGGCTTGCCGGTGACGACAGCGTGAATGATGCCGGCAGCATATTCGTTGCTGCGGCAGACGTCGATCGGCTTGTTGCCCTCGAGATCGCGGCGCAGCGTATGCCATTCGGAGATCTGCTTCTCGCAGCGGCTGATATATTCGTCGAGCGGGATATTGAGTTTGTCGATGAGCTCGGGGCGGTGGTCCTTGATGTACCAGGACGTATATTCCGAGAAATGTTCGCTCGATTCCGTCACGAAATGGCCGAGCCGCTTCAGCACGTCAAAGCGGACCCGGTCGTCGGTTGGCACGCGACCCTCACCAGCAAGCGCCATCAGGCGGGGATAAAGGTCCTCGCGTCTGCCATCGGCGTGTAGCTTCTCGTATTTCAGGAAGAAGGCGATATGATTGATGCCTGCCGAAATAAAGTTGATGTCGGCGATGTCTTCGCCAAGACATGTCGCGAGATGAGCGGCTGTATGCTGGACGCTGTGGCAAAGGCCGACCGTACGGATGGACGGCGCCAACTCCTTGATGGCCCAGCAATTGATCGCCATCGGGTTCACATATTGCATGAGCAGCGCGCCGGGGCAGACCTCTTCCATATCGCGACAGATCGCTTCCAGTACCGGTATGGTGCGAAGCCCGCGGAAGATTCCGCCGATGCCGAGCGTGTCGGCGATGGTCTGCCGCAGGCCATATTTCTTCGGCACGTCGAAGTCCGTCACCGTCGCCGGCCTATAACCGCCAACCTGCATCATCAGGATGACGAAATCTGATCCGCGCAGCGCTTCGCGACGATCGAGGCTGGCTTCGATCGTCACCCTGCGCAGATTGAGCGCCTCGCAGATGCGCCTTGCGACAATCTCCGATGTCTTCAGCCGCTCGGGATCGATATCGAACAGGCTGATGGCATAGTCGCTGCCGGAAGGCGTCGACAGCACATCCCCCAGAATATTCTGCGCAAAAACGGTGCTGCCAGCACCCACGAGGCAAATCTTCGGCATTTTGATCTCCCGCCAATCAAGGTTGCCTTGTCTTTGCCTCTTCCAAATCGGAATTTCTTCCGCTTAATGGCATTTGTATTCCCGGATCGAAGCGCAAGAGTGACATGAAAGACGATCATTCTGACACAAGTGGCGAATGGACGGGGTCGCCATGCGGCTTTCTGATCGAGCGTCACACAGCAGATGCCATGAGCGCTGCACATTGGCACGACCATGTCGAAATCAACCTGCTTCTCGATGGAGCCATGACCTATCTCTTCAATGGCCGGCAAGAGCAGGTAGAGGCCGGCCGCCTTGTCCTGTTCTGGGCGGCCATTCCTCATCAGACGATTCTGGTGACGCAGGAAGCGCCGCTCATCTGCCTCTATCTTCCGCTCGTCGATTTTCTTGCTCTGTCCATAGACAAGAAGGCGAGGCAGGCGATCATGCAAGGCGCCTTCGTGGTCGAGCCCCACCGCCATGAGACGACACCGCCAACCGTCTCTGCATGGGTCGAGGAATGGGGCAGGGGCGATCCGGTGCGGCGTCAGCTGATTACCGAGGAGGTCAAGCTCCGATTGCGCCGGCTTATCCTCGATCATGCCGATGGCCAGGGCTCTTCGGTCGCGGCGCCAGTGACGCCGGTCAGTCCCGCAATCCGCCATTCGGAAGTGCTGACCGACCTGATAAACAGGCACTTTTCCGAGCCGCTCACTCTCGAGCTGCTCGGAAAGCGCGCCAATATCCATCCGACTACCGCCAACCGGGCGTTTCGCGATGTGCTCGGCATTTCGGTGATGGAATACCTGACGCGATATCGTCTCGCGAGAGCGATGCAGCGGCTGGTTGAAACCGAAGACTCGATCCTGGAAATCGCTCTGGACTGCGGCTTCGGCTCCAGCAGCCGGTTCTACGATATCTTCAAGCAGCGGAGCGGCACCACGCCCCGGCAATTCCGCCTGTCGCTCGGCAAGCGGTGATAGGCGCCAAGTCTGGGGCGAGGCAGCTATCGAATCCCCTGTCAAGCGCGCTAAGCTATCGGGGACAGAATGCCTGGACCTGCCAACGATAGAGCGAAATGGATTGAACCTTTGGCGAGTGATAGCACCAATCTTACCGGCGCTCTGGCGCCCCTGGCTGTCATCGAGGATTTCTGCCGGGAGGTCCTGCTTGCAGCCGGCGCTGACCAGCCAACCGCCGACGCCGCGACACGGGGGATGCTGCACGGCACGCGCTATGGCATCGACAGCCACGGTGTGCGTCTGCTTCCGCATTACGTAAAGGGGTTGACAGAGGGACGCCTCAATCCACGCCCAAAGCTCTCGCTGGCAAATGCCTTCGGCGCGGTCGCCTCGCTTGATGCAGATAATGCCCACGGCGCCCTTGCGACTTACACGGCCATGGATCGTGCGACGCGCCTGGCCGGTGAGTTCGGGATTGGCGCCGTCGCCATCCGCAATTCCTCACATTTCGGCCCGGCAGGGGCCTATGTGCTCGACGCCGCTGAACGTGGTTTCATCGGTTTCGCCTTCTGCAATTCCGATAGCTTCGTTCGCCTGCATGACGGCGCCATGCGCTTTCATGGCACCAATCCGATTGCCTGTGCCGTGCCGGTCAAGGGAGACAATCCCTGGCTCTTCGACATGGCGACGAGCGCCGTGCCCTATAACCGCGTGCAGCTCTATCGCAGCCTCGGCAGAAAACTGCCGGAAGGTGTCGCATCGGATGAACGGGGTTACGATACGACCGATCCCGATGTGGCCGACATGCTGGCGCCGCTCGGCGGCGAATTCGGCTTCAAGGGCGCGGGGCTTGCGGGCATTCCCGAGATCCTGAGCGCGGTGCTTACAGGCATGAAGCTGAGTTTCGATATCGCTCCGATGCCCGGCCCGGATTTCTCGACCCCGCGTGGGCTCGGCTCCTTCGTCATCGCCCTCAATCCAGCAGCCTTCCTCGACATGGAAACCTTCGATGCTGCCATGAAACGCTACGTCGAAACCTTGCGGGCATCTCCGCCGCGTGAAGGCTTCAAGGTGATGGCGCCTGGCGACCGCGAATGGGCTGTCGCCGCCGAGCGGGAAAAACACGGCGTGACGCTGGATCCGGCGACGGTCGAGGCGGTTAGGACCCTTGCATCCACTTATCAACTGACTAGCCCGGTCTGAGTGCATGCGTCGGATTGACGCACAACTTCCCCGATGATAGCTTCGGATCAATTGGTCAGGCCAGTTGACCAGTCGTGCGCTTGAGGAGAAGCGCGCCGGGAGGCCATAATGTTTTCGGCAGTTGAATCGCGCCGCCTTTACAGGCAGGTGGCGGACCAGATCCGTATGATGATCATCCGGGGCGAACTCGCCATCGGCCAAAGGTTGCCGGCTGAGCGTGAGCTCGCGGAGCAACTGTCGGTTTCGCGCCCCACGCTGCGCGAGGCGCTGATCGTGCTGGAAGTCGAGGGCTACATCAATATCCGCATGGGCTCCGGCATCTACGTCACGCGTAAACATGCGGCCGAAGGGTCTGGCAACGAGCGCGAACCTGTCGAAGGACCTTTCGAGCTGTTGCAGGCACGCGCCATCATCGAATGCGCAATATCAGAGGAAGCCGCAGAAAGCGCCCGGCCGGAAGACATTGCCGTTCTCGATGAGGCGCTGAGTGCGATGAGTGGTGTTGTGGATGATGCACGGGCCGTGCTTGTCGCCGACCGCGCCTTTCATACCGGCATTGCCGCAATCATCGGCAACGCGACCTTGATCCGGGTCACCGGCGAAATGTTCGACATGCGGATGACGCCATATTTCGAGCAGCTTGCCAGCCATTTCGAAGGACCGGTATCGTGGCGCAGCGCGTTGGAAGAGCACCGGGTCATCCGCGACGCGATCGCCGCCGGCGATGCGGCGAGGGCGAAGGCTGCAATGCGCACGCATCTGACGAATTCGCAGAAGAGGTTTTCCGAGAGCTTCGGGGAGGAGTTCTCGGGCGAGGAGGGGCGCGGCCATGTGGCCGGGCCAAACAAGGGAAAAGTAATCATCTAACCAGAGCTCAGGAGGAGAGAGCGATGAAGTTGAAACTGACAACGATACTCTGCGCCGCCGCCGCTATCATGGCGACAACGGCGATCGCCCATGCCCAGACGGTGCTGAAATGGGCGCATGTCTACGAGACCTCGGAACCCTTCCACACGGATTCCGTCTGGGCCGCGGAAGAGATCAACAAGCGCACCAACGGTCGCTACAAGATCGAAGTCTATCCGGCCTCGCAGCTCGGCAAGGAAGCCGATATCAACCAGGGCCTCAAGCTCGGAACGGTCGACATCATCATTTCCGGATCAAGCTTTGCTGCCCGCGACTACAAGCCGATCGGCGTCACCTATTTCCCCTATATCTTCCGCAGTCCGGAACACCTGATTGCCTATACAAAGAGCGACGTCTTCAAGCGCCTCGCCAAGGGTTATGAAGACAAGACCGGCAACCACATCGCCGCCGTCAGCTACTACGGCACACGCCATACGACCGCCAACAAGCCGATCGCCAAATGCGCCGACATGCAAGGCCTGAAGATCCGCGTGCCTGACGTTCCGGCCTACCTCGCCATGCCGCGCGCCTGCGGCGCCAACACAACACCGATCGCCTTTGCCGAGGTCTATCTCGCTCTGCAGAACGGCACGGTCGAAGCCCAGGAAAACCCTCTGACGACGATTGAGGCCAAGAAGTTCTACGAAGTTCAGAAGAACATCATTCTGACCGGGCACATCGTCGATCACCTGAATACGGTGATCTCGAAGACGCTCTGGTCGAGCCTTTCGGACGAGGACAAGAAGATCTTCGGCGAGGTCATGCAGGAAGCCGCCGAGCGCACGACAAAGACCATCGAGGGCAAGGAAAACGGCCTGATCACCACCTTCAAGGAAAAGGGTCTGAGCGTCACCGAGGTCGACAAGGCCGACTTCGAGAAGACTGTTGCGGAAAAGGTCAAGTTCGAGGACTTCGGCTACGAGAAAGCCGATTGGGAAGCGATCCGCGCGATCCAGTAAGAGCCCGAGGGCGCGCGGGAGCGCTGCGCGCCCTTCTTCCCCAACCGGAATAAGGCCGATGATGTCTCAAGAAGTCCATACGCAAGTCACCGCCGAGGAGATCGGCCATGAATTCGAAGGGCATGCGCCCACCGCAAACGTCTCGGACTATGCCATTGAAGACTGGATTACGCTGATCGTCTTCTGGCTGATGGCCGGCTGCGTCTTCTTGCAGTTCTTCACCCGCTACGTGCTCAACAACAGCTATGCCTGGACCGAGGAAATCGCCGTCAACTGCCTGATCGGCGTCGTCTTTCTGGGCGCCGTCATGTGCGTGCGCACCTCGCGCCACATCCAGGTGGACGTCTTCTATCACTATATGCCGGCAGGCCTTGCGCGGGTGCTCGCAACGTTCGTCGACATCGTGCGCATCGGCTTCTTCGCTTATGGCTGCTATCTGATGTGGCGCTATGTGCAGATCGTTGCCGACGAGCAGATGGTCACCGTCGACCTGCCGCGCAACATCGTCTTCTACAGCGTGTTTGCAGCCTTCGTGCTGATGCTGATCCGCGCGGTGATCGTCTTCATCGCCAACATGCGCCGCGGCTACTCCGTTCTGGAACGGCCTGAAGAATTCCACGCTGTCGAGGGTTGACCAGATGCTGCTCCTGCTTGGCTCGTTTCTGCTCCTGATGCTGATCGGTGTGCCCGTCGCAATCTCGATGGCCGTCGCATCCGTGCTCTACATCGTCCTATACGGCGTGGCGCCCGACATCATCGTCGCTCAGCGCATGATTGCCGGCGTCGAGAGCTTTCCCCTGCTTGCCGTTCCCTTCTTTATCCTTGCCGGTAACCTGATGAACTCGGCGGGTGTCACAGGCCGCATCTATTCCTTCGCGGTCGCGCTCGTCGGCTGGATGAAGGGCGGTCTTGCGCAGGTCAATATCATCGGCTCGGTCATCTTTTCCGGCATGTCCGGTACCGCCCTTGCCGATGCTGCCGGCATCGGCACGATCGAGATCAAGGCGATGAAGGATCATGGCTATCCGGTCGAAGCAGCGGTCGGCGTGACGGCGGCATCTGCCACGCTCGGGCCGATCTTCCCGCCGTCACTGCCTTTCGTCATTTACGGCATGATGGCGAATGTCTCGATCGGCGCACTTTTCATGGCCGGCATCCTGCCCGGCATCGTCATGACGCTCTTGATGATGATCACCGTCGCCGCCTTCGCCTACGTGAAGCGCTGGGGCTCCGACGCGCCGTTCGATCTGCGGCAATTATTCTCGGCGGGCATGGAGATCGTCGTCGTCCTGCTGGTGCCGCTGGCGATCTACCTGATGATACGATCAGGCGTATCGGTGAATGCCGCGGCCGGCATTGCCCTCGTCGCGCTTCTGGCGGCCGACTGGTATTTCCGCTTCTCCGCCGTCATGGCGCTGATGACGCCGGTCATCCTCATCGGAGGCATGACGATGGGCTGGTTTACGCCGACGGAAGCTGCTGTCGCGGCCGTGCTCTGGTCGCTGTTTCTTGGTCTGGTGCGCTACCGCACGATGACGCTCTCGACGCTTGCCAAGGCAAGCTTCGACACGATCGAGACGACGGCTTCTGTTCTCTTCATCGTCACTGCTGCTTCGGTCTTCGCATGGTTGCTGACGGTGAGCCAGGCCGCCCAGCTTCTTTCCGATGCGATCCTGTCCATCACCGACAATAAGTGGGTTTTCCTGATTTTGGTGAACCTGCTGATGCTCTTCGTCGGCTGCTTCCTGGACACGATCGCGGCAATCACCATCCTTGTGCCGATCCTTCTGCCGATCGTCGCAAAATTCGGCATCGACCCGATCCAATTCGGTCTCATCATGACGCTGAATCTGATGATCGGCCTGCTGCACCCGCCGCTCGGCATGGTGCTTTTCGTGCTGTCGCGGGTGGCGAAACTGTCCGTCGAACGCACCACGATGGCGATTCTGCCCTGGCTGGCACCGCTCTTCATCGCGCTGATCCTGATCACCTTCATTCCCTCCGTATCCCTGTGGCTGCCGCAGCAGCTAGGGCTTCTGAAATAGGAGAGTGTGATGGAGACCCGTCTGGCAAGGCTGTATGCAAAGGGCGACCTGCGGATCGAGACGGCTCCGGTCGCAGTCCCCGGTCCGGGCGAGGTGCTTTTGAAAATGGCAGCCGCAGGTATCTGCGGCTCCGACCTGCACTATTACCAGGATGGCGGTTTCGGACCGGTCCGGGTTCGCGAGCCGATGATACCCGGGCACGAGGCCTCCGGAACGGTGGAGCTGGCAGGAGAGGGTGTTACTCTGAGAGCCGGCACGCTGGTCGCCGTCAATCCGAGCCAACCTTGCGGGTCCTGCGAATATTGCAGGATCGGCATGCCGATTCACTGCCTGGAGATGCGCTTCATGGGCAGCGCGATGCGCCTGCCGCACGAGCAGGGCATGTTCCGGGAATGGCTGGTGGTGCCGGCCAGGCAATGCGTAGAGGTCGGCGCTACGACAACGCCAGCGGAAGCAGCTTGCAGCGAGCCGCTCTCCGTCTGCCTGCACGCCGCATCGCGCGCGTCTGAGGTTGCCGGCAAGAAAGTTCTCGTGACCGGCGCCGGACCGATCGGCTCCCTGATGGCCGCGGTTGTCAGGCATTTTGATGCAAGCGAGATCGTCATCACCGATCTTGCAGATGCGGCACTCGAACGCGCAAAGGCAATGGGTGCCAGCCGCATAGTCAATGTGGCACGAGATCCAGCTTCCTTTTCCGAATTCCAGACGGGAAAGGGATATTTCGATCTCGTCTTTGAATGCTCTGCAGCCGCTCCGGCGATTCAAAGTGCCATTGCGGCGATCAGGCCTCGCGGCACCATCGTTCAGGTCGGCGTTACCGGGGATGTGCCTCTTCCCCTCAACGCCATCGTCGGCAAGGAGTTGCATATCCACGGAACACAGCGGTTTCACGAGGAATTCGCTGTTGCCGTCGACCTGATCTCGCGCCGAAAGATCGACGTACGGCCGATTATCAGCCACAGCCTGCCGCTCGAGGATGCCGTTTCAGCCTTTACCGTTGCCGGCGATCGTTCGCTGGCTTGCAAGGTGCAGCTCACCTTTTAGTCAGTCAGACGATTGTCTCGCCGCCATCGACGACGAGGATCTGCCCTGTCATATAGGAAGAGCGGTCCGAAACCAGGAACAGGATCGGTTCGGCGATTTCCGAAACGTCAGCCCAGCGGCCGAGCGGCACTTTCTCGGCGATATAGCCTTCGATCGCGCTGCGCCCGCCCATCTGCTCGATGAACGGCTCGTTGAACGGGGTGTCGACCCATCCAGGGCAAAGTGCATTCACGCGGATGCCGAATTTTGCATAGTCGCCGGCCATCTGCCGGGTCATGGCGATGACAGCGTGTTTGGTGGTCGTATAGGCGATCATCTCGCGGTCGTAGAGCACGCCTGACGATGAAGACGTGTTGAGAATAACGCCCTTGCCGGCTTTTTTCATGATCGGCATCGCAAAGCGGGCGGCCATGAAATGCGCCCGTACATTCAGGCTCCAGGACTTGTCGAAGCCGTCGATCGTAACCTGCTCCAGATCGCCGGCAATCTGCGCGCCTGCGTGATTGTGGAGGATGTCGAGCCGGCCGTGACGGGCGGCGATAGCCGCAATGCCCGCTTCAAGCGCCTTGTCGTCGGTCACGTCGACGACAAGGCTTTCGGCGCTGCCGCCGGCCTCGGCAATCAGGCCGACGGTTTCTTCAGCGTTGGCGATATTGATATCGGCGACGACGACATGGGCGCCTTCGCGCGCCATGATCACAGCACCCGCACGTCCGATACCCGAACCTGCTCCCGTGACGATTGCAACGCGATCCCTCAGTATCATGATATTTCCCCGGTCAGTTTATCGTTGTCTTTTCGCGCATCAGGAAGCGCGCGATGAAAATGAGGGCGAGCGAGGCGATCAGCACCATCGTCGCGATCGCATTGATTTCCGGCGTCACGCCGCGGCGAATGGAGGCGAAGACATAGATCGGCAGCGTCGTGTTCGATCCTGCGACGAAGAAGGCGATGATGAAATCATCGAAGGAGAAGGTGAAGGCGAGCAGAAAGCCCGCGAGGATCGACGGCATGATCTGCGGCAGCACGATTTGCCGGAAGGTGGTGAACGGCGTGGCGTAAAGATCGCTGGAGGCCTCGACGATATCGCGCCCGAGGCTGGCGATACGCGCCTTCACGATCATCGTCACCAGCGCCATGGTGAAGAGCCCGTGTGCGGCTATGATCGAGCCGTAACCGAGCGCAAGCTTGGGCGGCTGGTCGCCCGGCCAGAGGGCGGCGATCACAGGGTTGATGAAGCCGAAGACTTCGACGAGGGCAACCAGGGTCGCAATGCCGATGACGACACCCGGCACGACGATCGCTGCAGCAAAAAGCCCGTCGAAGACGGCGCGCGTGCGGGCACTGAGCCGCTCCATGCCGATTGCGGCCATGGTGCCGAAGATCGCCGCGAGCGCGGCGCTGGTCACGGCGATGATCAGGCTGTTACGCAGCGCTTCCATCAGAAAGGTGTTCGACAGCGCCCGACCATACCATTGCGTCGAGAAGCCGGTGAACTCACTGGCATTGCGCCCCGCGTTGAAGGAAAATAACACGACGAGCGCGATCGGCGTATAGAGGAACAGGTAGACGAAGGTGACGAGCGCGCGCATCAGATGAGATCCACCTGCCGTGTGCCGGCGACACGCCAGGCGATCCGCATGGCGACAAGCAGAACGATGACGACGATGGCAACCAAAGTGACGGCGATTGCCGATCCAAAGGGCCAGTTGCGGGATTGCAGGAAAAGGTCGACAAGTGCATTGCCGATGAAGAATACCTTGCCGCCGCCAAGAAGCTGCGGGATCAGATATTCACCGAGCAGCAGGATCGTCACCAGCGCAACGCCGGTCATGACGCCCGGCAGAGACAAGGGCAGGGTGATGCCGAAGAAGGTCGAGATGGGTTTCGCGCCGAGATCGGCCGAAGCCTCCAGAAGCCGGCGATCCAATTTTTCGAGGCTGACATAGATCGGCATGATCATCAGCGGCAGATAGCCATAGACGATGCCGAGCAGCACGGCGCCGGGCGTATTGATGAGCCGGACGTTCTCTATGCCGACGAATTCGAGCAGATGCGGAATGCCGCGCGCGCCGAGCAGATACATCCAGGCATAGGTGCGCACCAGAAGACTGGTCCAGAAGGGAACGACGACAAGCGAGACGAGCAGCAGCCGGCGCTGCGGACTTGCCTTGACCGCAAGGTAGTAGGCCACCGGATAGGCGACGAGGAGACAGGCGGTCGCTCCGATCGGTGCCAGAATCAGCGTATTGACGAAGGCTGCCGAGCGCGCACCGAGATTGGCGAACTGCTCGAAGGTGAAGGCGGCCTGATAACCGCCTTCCGGCGCCCGCTCTCCGAAGGCGAAGACGATGATGGCGATGAAGGGTAGCACCAGGAACACGAACAGCCAGACACTGGCCGGGCCGACAAGGGCAGCAGTAATGAGGCGCCGCTTGGTGGCGCGGGTCAGGGGCATGGCTTAAGTCTCATCCGCCGGATCTTGGAGCTTGACCGGTCTCCCGCGACATGGCGCGAGACCGGAGTTCGGAGAGTGCGTCAGGCTGACTTGAAGCGCGCCATCAGTTCGGCACGGCCCGGATCGGTAAGCGTCACGGCGGCGCCGAATTCCAGCGGGGTGAGGGCGGCTTCGTCCGGATAGACGATCTTATTGGACGTGACCTCCTTCGGCAGCAGCGCGATGACGCGGCTGTCGGTGGTCGGCGCCCCGTTGGCGATATGCTCCTTCACCGCATTCTGCGGGTCCATCAGATAGTTGAGCAGTGCATAACCGGCAGCCTTGTTCGGCGCATCTTTCGGGATCGCGTAGTAGTCGGTCCAGATTTCACCGCCGTCCGTACCGAGGATATAGGCAAGTTCCGGCATGTCGCGGTTGAGTTGTGCGCCGTCATTGGTCCAGCACATGGTCAGCCATGCATCGGTGGAACGCATCGACGGCTGGTAGTCGGAATTGATCGCAAACAGATGCGGCTTGACCTTGATCAGCAGCTCTTCCGCCTTGGCAAGTTCTTCGGCCTTGATCGAATTGAAGTCATAACCGAGCGAGACAAGCGCGCTGCCGATCGTCGTCAACTGATAATCATGCACCATGGCGCGGCCATCGGCTTCCGTCTGGGCGATCTCGAAGAAATCCTTCCAGCTCGAAAGCTTGGTCTTGATCTTGGAGGTGTTGACGGAGAAGCCGGTCGTGCCCCAGTTCTTCGGCACGGCATAGGTCTTGCCGTCGATCTGACCTTCCTTGGTGAAGCGCGGGCTTTCGCTCGCCTGGCTGAAGTTCGGGATCTTCGAAAGGTCCAGTTCCTCGATCAGGCCAAGCTTGTGATGGGTCGAGATCGTATAGTTGGTCGGCACGAAGAGCGACCAGCCGGAAGCCCCGGCCTGCAGCTTGGCGAGCATCTCCTCGTTCGAACCGAAGACGTTGACCTCGACGGCGACACCGGTCGCCGCCTTGAAGTTCTCGAAGGTCGCCGGGTCATGATAGTTGGGCCATGTGGCGATCGACATCTGCGTGCCGAGATCGTCCGCCGCATGGGCTGATGTCGAAAGCGCGCCCGGGATGCGTGACAGCACGGCCGTTGCAAGGCCGAGGCCGGTGATGCCGAGGAAGTGGCGGCGGCTGACGGAGCCGCGCTTCAGGCGCATGAACTCGTCCATGAAACCTTCGGCGGAAATGGGGAGATTGTCCTTGTAGTCCTTGCTCATGATGCTGTTCCCTTGTTTTGGCTTATGCATTCGATGCTGGAAAGACATGGATGGCGGCAGGGTCGAAGCCGAGGAAAACCTCCTCGCCCGGCTCTACGAGATCGCTCTCGTTCATGCTGCGGCGATCGGCGGTGATCAGGAAGTCGCCGAGCCCCGGCACGCTCACGGCATATTCCGCCGACGAGCCGAGGAAGATGCGGTGCGTCACTGTCCCCTTGAATGACGCGCCTGATACCACCGGCTTGCGCGTCAGATGGATTGCCTCAGGGCGAAGCGCAGCGATGACGTCGCCTGAGGCGAGCCGCTTGCCGAAGGCGATCGCCGACCCATCCGCCAGCCGCAACGTCGTGCCGTCGGCTTCCATCGCAGCGGTGATCCGGTTCGTCTTGCCGACGAAATCGGCGACGAAAAGATCGGCCGGCCGGTCATAGACTTCCTGCGGGCTGCCGATCTGCCGGATGCGTCCGGCACTCATCACGCAGACGACATCAGCCATCGACAGCGCCTCTTCCTGGTCGTGGGTGACGAGGACGAAGGTGATGCCGAGTTCTCTCTGCAGGGTCTGCAACTCGATCTGCATCGCCGAGCGCAGCTTCTTGTCGAGTGCGGCCAGAGGTTCGTCGAGCAGCAGAACGGAAGGGCGGTTGACGATGGCGCGGGCGAGTGCCACGCGCTGCTGCTGGCCGCCCGACATTTCATGGATCCGCCGCTTGGCAAAGCCGCCGAGCCGGACCAATTCGAGCGCCTCGGCGACACGGCGGTCGATCTCCGCCGCCCCGATCCTCGGGCGCATCTGCTTCAGCCCATAGGCGACATTCTGCTCGACATTGAAATGCGGGAACAGGGCGTAGTGCTGGAAGACCATGTTGACGGGCCGGCGATAGGCCGGAACGCCATTCATCTCGCGCCCGTCGATCAGCACCGTGCCTTCGCTCGGCTGCTCGAAGCCGCCGATCATGCGCAGGCAGGTCGTCTTGCCGCAGCCGGAAGGCCCGAGCAGCGCCAGGAACGCACCCTTGGGTACAGTAAGGTTAATGTCCGTTACGGCGGTCACGGCGCCATAGTTTTTCGTGACCGAACGGAATTCGATATCGTTCGTCGAAGCGGATGCCACGTCTGTTCCCTGCGGTTGGTTGGAATGGCAGTCTGTTGCTGCCTCATTGCCACCGTCGTTAAGGAAAGAGTAAGCCTGAGCTTCCCGCGCGGTATATACCCCGAGAGAGGTATTTAGGCGCATAATGTTTCGTGGAAGGTGTATATCCGCTCTGCGCGAATTTGCGTGGAACGACGGAGGGAAAGGGCTAGATGAGCATCGACCTGGAGACGCTGTTTGCCGCCTTCAATACGACGATCGGTAAGCCGGCCATGCCGGATGCCGGTTTCGGCGATACCTTCCGCCAGATGATGGCCGCACTCGTGCGCTTCGACTATGTCGTCGTCTTCGCCTATCGCGGCAAGACGCGGCCGATCGATCTCTACAGTACCTTCGACCGCGAGGAGCACGTCGTTTTCGTCACGCTCTATCAGGCGGGGCCTTACTTGCTCGACCCATTTTATCATACCGCTCGGGAGCGGCGCGAAGGCGTCTTCCGGATGCGCGAACTGGCGCCGGACCGATTCTTCTCCAGCGAATACTATCGCACCTATTACGTCCAGACCGGACTTGCCGAGGAAATCGGCTTCTTCGTGCCTCTGGACGGCGACATCACAGTCGTCCTGTCGTTGATGCGACAGGAGAAGACCGGCGCTTTCCCGCCCGCAGAATTCGCGACGCTGAAGAAGGCCGAACCGCTGGTGGCAAACATGGTGAAACACTATTGGGCTGGACTTGCGCCGCGCTTCGACGCGCAGCTCGCCGTAAGAGGCAAAAGCCGCCGCAAAAGCGAGATCATCCCGCGCGCTGACACTGTCTGGAGCGATCTCAACCTTACGGGCCGTGAGACGGCAATCGTCGAACTGGTGCTGCAGGGACATTCGTCGGAATCGATCGGTCTGAAACTCAATATTTCGACGGGAACGGTGAAAGTCCACCGCCGCAACGTCTACCGCAAGCTCGGCATCTCCTCGCAGACACAACTGCTCTCGCTCTATCTGAAAAATCTGAGCTGACCGATTGCTTCCGGACCTGCTGTTATCGGCGTGCCTCCGCCTCACGCAGCGAAATCAGCCGTCGTGCCGTCTCGTCCCAGAGGATGAGTTTCACGCAGCGGAGGCTGTCACGAATGTTGATACGCCCCAGGCTCGCCAGCTCCGGATAATCCCGCAGGACTTCCGGCAACCTGTAAAACGGCACCCTGCTCGACAGATGGTGGACATGGTGCATGCCGATATTCGCGGTGATCCATCGCAGTGGGCGCGGTAGATCATAATGCGAGGCGCCATGCATGGCGGAATAGGGGAACGTCCATTCCGGAGGCTTGGACCAGTGGGTGTCTTCGAATTGATGTTGAACATAGAACAGCCAGACACCAGCCGATCCGGCAAGCAGAACGATTGGTAAATGGATCAGCAGAAAGGGAACGATCCCGACGGCCCAGATGAGGAGAATAGCCAGCGCAGCGATGCCCGCGTTGGTCGCCATCGTCGAAACCCAGGGCAGCGTCCCGGAGCGCATCATGCCGAACGGCAGTCTTTGTTTGAAGAGAAAAAGATAGGTGGGGCCAATGCCGAACATGACCAGTGGATGCCGATATAGGCGATAGGCGAGTTTTCCTCGTCCCGTCAGAGCGCGATATTCCGCGACCGTCAGCGTGCTGATGTCGCCCACCCCTCTCTCATCCAGATTGCCGGCTGAGGCATGGTGTTCCGCGTGCGCACGGCGCCAATAGTCGTAAGGTGTAAGCGTGAGGACGCCAATCGCGCGCCCTGTCCAGTCATCCCACTGACGCTTTCCGAAGAAAGAACCATGCCCGCAATCATGTTGCAGCATGAAGAGCCGTAAAAGGAAACCCGCCGCCGGTATGACGAGGATCATGCCGAGCCAATATCCAAAATGGATCGCGATCCACGCCGCTGCCCATAGAAGAACAAACGGGATCAGTGTTACGGCAAGTTCGTACAGGCTTCGGCCTGTATCTGGCTTCCGGTAATTCGAGAGAATCTTGAGCCAGGCTTTTTCCGTACCGGCATCTTGGCCGGCCGTTATCGTCATGTTCATGGTCGGTCGGCGTCTTTCTGTTCAGCTGCGCTGCGGAAGAAGTGTTCGGCATGCTGGTAGTCATTTTCTGCGCCGATCCGGTCGCCGGCCAAAGACTTCAGCTCGGCAAATTGAAGGTACTGCTTGTGTCGATCCAGCAGGCGCTGCCGCGATGATGTAGCACTTCTATCGGCTGTGGCGAAGTGGTGTTTTCTCATGATAAATCCGAACCGCGAGGGTTCGCTCCTGATCGTCTGAAAATAGTTTGAGCGCTCTGTTTGGCGATCATCCGCCATGACAGCTTGCAACTGATGCCTTGCGTTCGAAGGCTGTAGGCGAGTGGTCAGCGATCGGCCAAGCGGCGTTGCCGCCAACAGATGGGGTCATTGTGATCTGCAGGGATCCATGCGCAGAAGCAATCCTCGACTGCGGCTATTACAAATAGGTGATGGGAAGATTGCAAACGTGCGTCGGCAATCGGACCACGAATGCCTGCTTCATTGAGGATGCAGCGCCCTCGGATGTTGAGGTCGTTACAGCAGCATTGTGGCTGCATCAGGTCCAAACAGCCTTTCAAATCGATCCTGATCGAGAGATTCATGCGGCTGCCTTTCGCACCCACTGTTGAGCTGGCGACCGACGCGGGCTATCAGGACGGGCAACATATTATTGGCTCCGAGGCGCATCTCAAAATGATCCCGTTATACCTGGTTACGCATTCCGGCGGATTCCACGCCGATGAGCTGCTTTCGAGCGTCATCCTCACCCGGCTGTTCCCGCAGGCCAAGGTCGTTCGCAGCCGAAATGTCGAATGGATCACGCCTGGCACCGACCGCATCATTTATGATGTGGGCGGGGAATACGATCCCGCAGCAGGCATTTTCGACCACCACCAGCGCGGCGCACCCGCGCGCGAGGACGGACGGCCCTACAGTTCCTTCGGCTTGGTCTGGAAACATTACGGGGCGGATTATCTCTCAGCATTGGGCGTGCCCGAGGCGCATGTTTCGTCGGTACATGCGTCCTTCGACGCCAAGTTCGTCTTGCCAGTCGATCTGACCGACAATGGCGCGCTTGATCCTTCCATTGCGGGCGAGTTGGCTGGCCTCACGCTGCCGGCTCTGCTGGAAACCCTGAAGCCGGTTTTTGATGCCAAGGATCCCGAGGCCGATGACCGCGCGTTCCATGCCGCCCTTTCCATCGCGCGAAGTTTCGTAGAGGCAGGTGTCTTAACGCAGGATGCCAAGCTACGCGCGGAAGCTTTTGTTCTCAATGCAATTAACGAGACGGGCCAGGAGCACGTTCTCGAACTGCCGATGGGAATGCCCTTTCGCGCGGCGATCGTAAAGGCGAAGGCCGACCATCTGCTTTTCGTCGTTCACCCCAGGGAAAACGACTGGTGCCTGACGGGCATACGCCGTGCTGACGAGGGTTTCGAACTGCGCGCCGACTTGCCGGCATCCTGGGCGGGTCTTACCGGTCACGAGCTTGAGCGCATCTGTGGTGTCGAAGGAGCAACCTTCTGCCATAAGGGACGCTTCGTCGCGGCCGCAAAGACCCGGGAGGCAGCCCTTGCGATGGCAAAAATCGCCGTAGACGAAGCGCTCTCCTAAAACGACTGCGGACGTTCGTGATGTCATGTCATCCGATCCGATAGTGGGTCGACCGCGGCAATTTGTCGGCCGGCTTGCGTACCGCTTCGCTTGCGATCATGGTCACCGGCATGAAGACTATTGAGGTTATGCAGCGTCCTCGTTTACTGCCGCAGAGAAGCTTTCCGCGCTACGCCTATCTGCCCGGCCGGATGCCCCATCCCGTACGGGATCCGGCAGGGCATAGTTACCAGGTCGAGCCTGTGCCGGTTCTTCCGAAACAAGATTCCGATGAATTTGCGTGGGGGGCGGACCTTTTCAACCATGGCTATTACTGGGAAGCGCATGAAGCCTGGGAGGAGATCTGGCAGGTCGCGGAAAGAGGCAGTGCACTGCGTGCCTTGCTCAAGGGCCTGATCCTGCTCTCTGCCGCCGGTGTGAAGATCCGAGAAGGCAAACGCGCAGCGGCGATGCGTCATGCCGGCCGCGCTGCCGGGCTGTTTCGTCAACTGTCGAAAGTCCCGCATGACGCCTTTTCGCACGCACTCGGAATGTCGCTGGCAATGCTTGCTGATATGGCCGAAGAATCAGTGAACGCTCCACCGGTCTTGAGGGTGACCATGCCGGGACAGCCTGAACCGGTCTACGATTTCATTTTAGGGAAATCACGACACTTTGCGCCATTGGGATTTACAGGCACGTCCGTTTGAGACGGTAATATGGACGATCGTTCTTCGCTCGGTTTTCCGATCATGATGGAATTCTTCAATCTGATGTCAGACAGACGTGCACTTGCAAAAGGCCTTCTGCTTCTCGTGCTCGCCGGTTCTTGCTGCGGGCCATCGTTTGCCGCGGATCAGAAGACAAATCGACCCAGACTGCCGGAGGATGTCCGCACCTTTATAGAGCGTCGTGATGGATGCGATCATTTTCGTGGTGAAGGTTCTCCTGATGCGGAGCAGGGCGCAAATTGACAGGGAACTGCAGCGACTCTGCATCGGAACCGATGCCGAGCTTGCTCGACTGAATCGCATTTACGCCGGAAATAAAGCCGTCCAGCAATCGCTCGATGACTATGAGGTCAACATCGAAACGGGAAACTAGCTCATCGGTAGTCGAGAAGCGATTGCGTATTGACGAAAAGAGCGGCGGTTAGTTGCGAAGAAGACCCGCAAGAGAGCCACCATGGAGCCAATGCCCGATGACCTTCAAACCTCCATCACGTCTTCAAACGATTCCGGGAAAGTCTGGCGCGCCACCTTCTCGTTGATCACAAGCATCGCCTCATAGGATGTTGGATCGAAATCCTTGTCCGCTGCCACTACTTCCCGCCCAAAGAGCAGGTTTAGTCGGGCGGCGTCCAGATTGCCGCGCTCAAAAGGCTCCGCTCCGAAATGGTGCCAAAGCGCATGCAGGAAGGCAGCATCGACCCGGTGTTCCGCTGAGCCCGGCCGCGCACGGCGAGGCAGGGTTTTGATCGGCGTCACGCCCCTGGGGTTCGCGCGGCGGATGGTGAACTGAATGCCGCTGCCCGGCATACCAGATGGAAAGCCGCGGTGCTTCGTCATGTCTGCAAGCTTGGCCATCGCTGCCTCTCCTTCGCAATCGATCCTATCATTTTTTTAAAGTCGGGCTCGCCGATGGCGACACCCGCAGCCACACGAATAGCGATGTAGGTGCCACTTTACGAGCAAGAATATCACGTCCGATTGGGCCTGGCGTCGCGGCCTGGAAATTCGATGGCATCTCATGTCTGCCGGCCATCGTTACGACTGTCTATGAGGCGACAACACGCCCCAATCTTGAGCTCGAATTGTAGACGATATATTTCCAAACCCGTAACATGATACCTGCTAGTTTTCGATCGTAATCGGTCAAACAGGCTTTGAGGCCGTTTGAGCGCAAGGCACCATGACGAGGCCAGGATGCGAAGACAGCTTCAGCAAGAAATTCTGGATATGCTGGCACGGGGTTCCTCCCTTGAGGACGCCTGCGATCGCATTTGTGAGCATGCTGAACAGCTTGCGGCGGGCGTCCTTTGTTCAATCGTGACTGTTGATCGTGATGGTCTCCTGCATCCCCTGGCGGGGCCAACGATCGCCAAAACCTATTCGGACGCGCTCGATGGAATACCGGTTGGACCTGATGTCGGCTCTTGCGGCACGGCTGCCCATTTTCGCAGGCCGATCGCCGTCACCGATATCTTTGCTGACCCGCTTTGGATCCCCTATCGGTCGCTAGCCGACATCCTTGCAACGGAACATGGCGTCAAGGCGTGCTGGTCAAGCCCCATCCTGCGCAGTGATGGCCGCGTGCTTGGGGCGTTTGGGTTTTATTACAAGGACAATCGCGGCCCAACCCCCGAAGAACGAATGATCGTCGCCGAGTACCTCGACCTTTGCTCACTGGTGCTCGAGCGCGAGGAGGTGAAAGCCGACAATCAAAGGCTGGCCTTTTTCGACAACCTCACCGGCTTCGGCAATCGCGCCAATTTTCTCAAGACGCTGGAGGCAGCCATCGACGGCGGTGCTGGCCCTCTTTCGGTTCTGCTCATCGATATCGATCATCTCGGCCGGGTCAATGACGCCTTCGGGCATGCGACCGGCGACAGGCTGATCCTGGAGGTCGGTCAAACGGTTGCGCGGATCGCAGCCCCGGCGGCCACTTTTAGGGTAGACGCCGATGAGTTCGCGGTATTGATCGAAAATCGTTCCGGGACGGAATTGTCCGCGGTATCGGCGGAAATTCTACGCGCCATCGAGAACCGGACACCACGGCGCAACGAACATCTCCTGCCGGTCTCGGTCACCTGCGGGGGCGCGATCTCCGAACCGTCCCAGCCACCCGACGTCCCGACTTTTCTGCAACATGCAAATCTCGCACTTCACCACGCCAAGCGGACAGCCAGGGGCGGATTCGTGCTGTATAGCGACGATCTTGCCGGGGCGATCGCAAACCGGTTCCGTGTGCTCCAGACCGTGACGAGCGCCTTGGCCGAAGATCGGATAGAGGCGCACTATCAGCCGATCGTCAGCCTCGCAGCGCAGGAAATTATCGGCCTTGAGGCGCTCTGCCGCATCCGTCTGGATGGAGGGCAGATCTTATCAGCCGGCGCGTTCGCCGAGGCGCTCCAGGATCTATCGATGGGCCACCTCCTGACGGATCGAATGTTGGAGCAGGTCGCCCGCGACATCAGATACTGGCTCGATCGTGGGATGTCGTTTCAATATGTCAGCGTCAACGTGTCGATGGCGGATTTCAATCAGGGAAATCTCCGCGAGCGTATCAAAAGCATTTTTGCCCACCACGGCACGCCCCTCAAGCACGTTGTGCTGGAGGTGACCGAAACGGTCTATATGGACGAAAAGGACGGTAAGGTCGCACAGGCGATCGAAGAACTTCGCAGGGAAGGGTTGCTTGTGGCGCTCGACGATTTCGGCACGGGTTACGCCTCTCTCACGCATCTGCTGAATTTTCCGGTCGATATCATCAAGATCGACAAGACCTTCGTCGACCGGATGTCAGACGGACCCGGCGCAGTCATCGTCAAAGCCCTTCTCGATATGTCGATCGGTCTCGGCACCCGTATCGTGGCCGAAGGTGTGGAAACCGAAGATCAAGCGGAGCGTCTTCGGCGCCTCGGCTGCCCCTATGTACAGGGATATCTGTTTGGCCGCCCGGTTGACCGCGACAGGACAACCGAAGCGTTGCGGGCTAATGCTTCCGCCCTGGCAAGCAAGGCTGGACAAAAGGCCTAGCAGCCCGTGGCCTTGATGACGCGCTGACCATCACACGCGCCAGATAGCTCGATTATCGCGACAACAGTCGTGCCGCCATTACTCTGCAGCCTCGTTGCTGCGTTCGAGGTAATGCCCATTCAGGAAGGAGCGGTAGGCGCCTGCGATACCCTCCTTCAGCCCTATCTTCGGCGACCAGCCGAGAGCGCGGAGTTTGTCGACACTCATGAGTTTACGTGGAGTGCCATCCGGTTTGGTGAGGTCTCGCCTGATTTCGCCTTCGAAGCCGACGACCTCCGCGACGAGCTCTGCCAATTCGAGGATGGTAATGTCTTCGCCTGAGCCGACATTCACGTGACTTTCGGCGGAATAGGTCTTCATGAGATAGACGCAGGCGTCGGCACAATCGTCGACATGCAGGAATTCGCGCTGCGGTGTTCCGGTACCCCAGATGCACATGTCTTTCTGACCGCTCATCTTGGCCTCATGCGCCTTGCGTATCAGCGCCGGCATGACATGGCTCGAATCGAGGTCAAAATTGTCGCCCGGTCCATAAAGATTGGTGGGCATGGCCGAGATGAAATCACTGCCATGCTGTTTTCGATAGGCAGCGCAAAGCTTCAATCCGGCAATTTTGGCGATCGCATACCATTCGTTCGTGGGTTCGAGCGATCCGCTCAGAAGTGCCTCCTCAACGATCGGCTGATCGGCGAACTTCGGATAGATGCAGGACGAACCCAGAAACATCAGTTTTTCGACGCGAACCCTATGAGCTGCGTGGATGACGTTAGCCTGGAGGATCAGGTTGTCGTAGAGGAAGGCGGCCGGATAGGTGTCATTGGCGAGAATACCGCCGACCTTCGCAGCGGCGAGGAAGACGGCGTCGGGACGGTTCTTTCCCATCCATGCCTCCACCTGCTCCTGCCGTCCCAGGTCGACCTCGGCGCGCGTGGCCGTCAAAATCTCGCAGCCCTCGGAGGCGAGACGTCGCACGATCGCGGAGCCCACCATGCCGCGGTGGCCCGCGACATAGACCTTTTTTCCGGCAAGGCCGTAGATCACCTCAGGCATGGACCAAGCCCTTGTTCGCACCGACCGTCGGAACATTTCGTGCCATGACTTTCAGGTCTTCGCGAACCATCTCCGAAACCAGTTGATCAAGACTGGTCTCATGTTTCCAGCCAAGCTTCGTATGCGCCTTCGTCGGATCGCCGAGCAGAAGATCGACTTCTGTAGGGCGGAAGTAGGCCGGATCTATCTCCACCACACAGCGGCCGGAGATCGTGTCGTATCCCTTTTCCTCGACACCCTCCCCACGCCAATCGATCGGCATGCCCACCCTGACAAACGCCTTTTCGACAAAGGAGCGAACCGAGTGCGTTTCGCCGGTCGCAAGAACATAGTCCTCCGGTTCGTCCTGCTGCAGCATCAGCCACATGCCGCGGACATATTCTCGTGCATGCCCCCAGTCGCGCTTGGTGTCCAAATTGCCGAGATAGAGCCGGTCCTGCAGGCCAAGATGGATTGCAGCGGCCGCCCGGGTGATCTTGCGGGTCACGAACGTTTCGCCGCGGATCGGGCTTTCATGGTTGAACAGGATGCCATTTGAGGCATGCATGCCATATGCCTCGCGATAATTGACCACGATCCAATAGGCATAGAGCTTGGCAGCCGCGTAGGGGGATCGGGGATAGAACGGCGTCGTTTCGCTTTGGGGAACTTCCTGCACCTTGCCGTAGAGCTCGGAGGTGGACGCCTGATAAAAGCGGGTCTTCTTGGTCAGGCCCAGAAGGCGAATTGCTTCAAGCAGCCGCAGCGTTCCGGTTCCATCCGCGTTAGCCGTATATTCCGGCGTTTCGAAAGAGACTTGGACATGGCTTTGTGCGGCAAGGTTATAGACCTCGTCGGGCTGCGTTTCCTGAACGACCCGGATGAGATTGGTTGAATCGGTCATATCCCCGTAATGCAGGATAAAGCGAGGGTTCTCGACATGCGGATCCTCGTAGAGGTGCTCGATACGATTGGTATTGAAGGACGACGAGCGCCGCTTGATGCCGTGAACGATATAGCCCTTGTCCAAGAGCAATTCGGCCAGGTATGCGCCATCCTGTCCGGTCACGCCGGTAATCAGCGCAACTTTCCTGTTATTTCTCATTCCGGTATCCATGGTCGCTCTCCAACTCGAATACTAACGCTATCTTTGGATGCTGGTGGTGTAGGAAAGGCGCGAACGCCGATGAATTTCTCTGGCCATCCGGCGTTCTTTCGCTGCTTTATATCGTCGTTTTGTAGTATTTCATTAGCGATCTCGAGAACAACTCAGAATCGCCGAACGTATAAAGGGCATGCTTTCTTGGCTTTACGCCGTTTATCGCGATGGAAATTTCCGGGCTGCGTGAAGAAGCCCTCAACTGCTGAAGGCAAAAATCGACGGCTCGGCGGCTGGTTTTTGCCCATCTGACAACCATGAGCGTCCTCTCCGCGATCGCTGTCAGATGCATCGTATCGGTGGAGGCAAGCACGGGCGCACTGTCGAAGATCACAACCTGGCCATTTGCCCGGGCAATTTCGATCAGTTCCGCAAGATCGGCCAGACGGGTATGCCGAAGGTGGCTGGGGTTGCCGGCGGGAATGAAGTCGATACCGCTTGGATGATGACAGATGATGTCGTCGATCTCAGCCTGGCCGCTCATGAAATCGTTCAGTCCGCGCTTGAGTCCCGACTTGAAAAGCGAGTCGAGTTTTCCGCGCCGAAGGTCGCAATCGACGAGCAGCACGGGGGTTCCGTTGGCTGCGAGTTCGATGGCCAGCGATCCGGCGACAAGCGATTTGCCCTCGCCGCTATGGGCGGACGTGACGACAATGCTGGCCGGAAGCTTCCCGCCATTGGTTTGTTTGAGCGAAATCATGACGGTGCGAATTGCTTCGTCGAACATGCCGCCTTGAATTTGTCCAAAGAGGACCGACGGATTTCGCCGGGTTGCCTGACTCAGACGTGGTATGAAACCGGCAGGCACGAAGCGTCCCATCCCGACCAGCTGGTCGAAGCTGCGGACAGATTTGTCCATCATTTCTACAGCGAAAGCGGCCGTTGCAGCGATCGCGGACGAAGCCACAAGAGCACCGATCAGATAGAAAAGCCGGCCTCGTCCTTGTGGCATGAGTGGTACCGTAGCCGGCGACAGAACTTCAACTTCCGCGCCGGGCAGCATGGCTTGTGCCGCAAATACCCGACGCTGTTCCTCCAGCCTGTCCAAGGCTGTCTGTTCCCTATCGGCGACGCGCTCCAGTCGCGCCAGCTCGATTTTATCAAGTGTGGAGTGAGACCGGAGATTGTAAGCCGCCGCCAGGGCGGATCGGACTGTGCTGTCTTCACGATCAAGCGCAGCAAGCTTGGCGCGCAGCGATTGAACATAGCGATCGACGGCGGTGCCGAGATCGGCGCGTGATTTGACAATCTTTGCACGCAGATCGACGACCGGCTGGGCGTCGCTACCATATATGTCGAGAAGACGCTCGAGATCCTGTTGCTGTGCCCGAAGGTCACGTTCCATTGCGCTGATACTGTCGGGGATGGAGTCATTCTGCGTGGCGAGCGAGGCGTCGCCGGACGCCTCCAGGGTGGCGATTACTGCTTTTATATCGACGCGGTCCTGTTCAATTTTTGCCTGCCGGTCGCTCAGTTCCATAATGGATTTGATCTGTTCGCTCTGAGCATCGTCATTCGGGACGATGCCCGTGGTTTTTTGATATGCGTCGGCGGCATTGCGCGCCGCATCGGTGCGGCCCTGCTGCTCCGCTATACGCTGTCGAAGCCACCCTTCTGCAGCATCCAGACGATTGCGAGCGCTTTCTTCCCGCTCTTCAAGGTAAATATCGATCAGGCGATTGGGCACAGCGGCCGCCAATTCGGGATCATGCGTATCGAATCCGATTCGGATAACACCGCCCGGGCCGTCCCGGATCACCTGGAGCGCCTTGTAATATTCCTCGATAACCGGCTCGAGCCTGTCTTGCTGCGGCACGGACGGCTTACCGCTGTCGATCAACTGCCGCAGACTTGCCTTGATCTCGCTGATGAGGGACGGTTGACGCAGTGCCGGATTGAATTCCGCCCGCTCGTCGAGCCGCAGATCCCGAATAACACGTTCCGCCACGCTCCTGGACCGCAGCCGCTCCGCTTCCGATGCGACATTCAGGGGGTCATTGCCGCTGTCGTCGCTGTTCACCGATTTTGCCAGCGGCGCGTGGATCATAAGCCGGGACTCGGCATGATAGCTCGGCTGCATTCCCAGGATCATCACGGTGGTAACCGTCATCATCAGCACCACCAGACATACGATCATCACCATCCGGCGGCGGAGCAGGCGCAAACCGGATGCCAGATCGAAATCATCCGATCTCGCTTCTGCTTGAAACCGGGGTTCATAGTGCATCGTTCTGATAGGAACATTCCGATCTGGCGGAAAAGTCGAGATTGTCATGATGCGCTAACCCTTGCTTGAGGTTGCGTGGAGATGGCCTCGTAGAGTTTTTCGATCGACCGCATATATGCTGTCATACTGAAATGGTTGAGGTAGTGGACGCGGCCTTTGTTGGAGAGCTCAGCGCGCATTTCAGGGTCCGTAACGAGCTTTGCGAGGGCCGCAGCCAGAGCATCCTGGTCCCCGACAGGGACGAAGACACCGGTTTTGCCGTCGGAGATGACCTCCTCATGCGCTCCAACCCGCGTGGTGACGACGGCAAGGCCGTGGGCAAGTCCTTCAATGATCGCCATAGCCAGGCCTTCGGCATGCGAAGGCAGGACGAGAATATCGGCGCGGGCGCATAAGTCCTTGATCTCGTCGGCCCCAAGCCAACCAGGCATCTCCACCAGATCGGATAGCCCCATCGCGGCGGCTTGGCGGCGGTAGTCCTCGACCGGTCCGTCACCTGCCAGCACGGCACGCCACTGTAACTCTTTCATCGTCGGATGGCTGAGCGCCAGCAACAGCTCCGGCACGCCCTTGCGTTCGCTCAAACGGCCGAGAAAGACGATGAGTGGCGTCTGGCCGGCAGGAAGCCTGCGCCGCTCGCCGGGATCGGGGACACAATTGTGGATGACGACGACGCGGTGACCGTCTACGCCGAGAAGCGTCGTCAGCGTCACCTGATCACGCTGGCCAAGCGCCACCACGCAATCGGCATTTTGAAACATCCGCCGTATGAGCGCTTGTTGGCGTGGAGACCGGGCAGCAAAATCGCTCGCGTAATCATAGTCGTGCAAATGCAATATGTGAGAGCAGCCCAGCACACGGGCGGCCTCCGTCAGGATCAGCTTTCGTGACGTGCTGCCGCGACCTGCGACATGGATATGGTGAATACGTGCGGGAGCAACGATCCGATCCCTAGCCATCGTCAGGATGGCGCCCAACAGGCGCAGGGACGATGTCGCCGCGGACCATCGAGGCCCTCTGGTGTCGGTGACGAAGTGCGTTGCGCCGGCTTGCCTTGCAGAACTGGTTATATAACCGACCAGCCTGCCGATCCCACCGCCATTCTCGCAGCCGCCCGGGACATAGTGGCGTACGCTTGCCATTTGAGCTCTTTCCGCCGATGCCTTCATCAGCATGATCGGACGACCTCGCGATAGACGGCTGCAGCCTGGGCTCCAACCTGCTCGGGAGAATTCGGTCCCCTGGCCCAGGCAAGCGCGTTGGCGCCGAGATTGTTTCTGAGTTCGCTGTTTTCGGCCAATGTGCGGATGGCCTTTGCGAGGTCTTCCGCATCTGCGGGCGAGACCACGATTCCAAGCCCATTCGGCTGAACTGTCGCGCGCAATTCGCCGACGTCGGTGACGATGACAGGTTTGCCGAAGGCAGCGGCAAGGTTGAGTACCCCGCTTTGAGAAGCTTCCGTATAAGGGAGCACAACGATATCGGCATCGAGGAAAAGCTGCGCAACTTCAGCATCTTCAATGAATCGGTTGCGGATATCATAGCGACCGGCGTCCCCCATCAGTGGTTGGAACAGCCAGGGGTTGTCACCGCGGCCCGCGACCGTAATGCGCAGGTTCGGAAGCGCATCCTTGAGCATCGCTTCGGCGCGGATCAAATGTTCCAGGCCTTTGTAGGCAAAGATCCGTCCGAAAAGCAGGACGCGCAGAGTTCCATCGGCTTGGCCTCGCGCCAGATTTTGCTGCCGGGCGAGTTCCGCGTAACGCTGTATAGCGGGGTGCGACAGGACATGGACGCAGTCTGGAGATTTTGAATATCGATCGAGCGCCATCCGCTTCAGCTCTTCACCATGAACGACGAGGTGTCCGGATTGTCTCGCCATCAACTCCGGCGCCCAGCCGGGCAGGGTGCGGGTATCGGAATCTCCCGGATGTACATCGACATCATGGACGGTTGTGATGAGCGGGATCGGCCGCCAGAACGGAGCGGCGAAATTCAGCCAGAGCGTACTATTGCTGAGCAGATGAATAACGTTCGGCTTTTCGTTCCGGATGAGTCGGGTCAACTGATGCAGGAACCAGGGATTGGCGAGCGAACGGTGCCGCGGCCAGTCCAGCAGGTGCAGATCGATTGCCGGATCGAACCAGGACGCAAGATGCGCGTAGCGTCGGCGAGGGACGCCGAGTACGACATCAAGGTGCCGCGCGACGCCGCCGGCGAAGGCGATCGTGTAATCTTCCAGTTCGGAAACGAGGAGCAGCGCCTTCATTTCGCTGCCTCCGATAAGCCGATGTCCCGGCCGAACCGGGGGAGGTTGCGGACTGAACGCAATGCGTCGCGTGTGCGTCTGAGCACGTTTGGCTCGCCAGCGAAAAACAGCCCTTCGAAGGCAAGCTTGATGCGGGTACGCACATCGGCGCCGGCCAGCTCCGCCGATGCCACCCAGTAGGGATAGTGATCCGTCAGGCTTAACCGTGCCGGTATCTCGTGGATTGAAAGAAACCTGTTTGTCGCTTCGACGGTGCGCTGCCAATGGGCCATTCTCCGTCGCAACATCGCGGCATCATCGACCGGCCGATACCAGTTGTTGTTGTGGATCCGGTAGAAGCCGAGTGAATCCGGCAAAGACGCGACGTCCCCGAGAAACGGATAGATCCCCGTGAGCCATGCATCGGCCGAAATACGGAACTGATCCGGGATCGGTCCTGCAGCATCCCACGCGCTGCGCCGAACCGAGATGGCTGAGGTCATCGGGAAGGGCCACCAGCCGGCCGATCTCGTCAGCAGTGCCGAGAGATCTCCGGAACATAGCGTGCGGGGGATCGGCTTGAGGGTTGACGATCCATCGATCGAAACCGGCTGAAGTCGATGATAGACAAGCGATACCGCAGAATCCGACTGGAAGGCAGCGCGTGTCGCCGACAGTTTGCCCGGAGCCCACCAGTCGTCCGCGTCCAGAAAACACAGGATACCGCCGCTGCTAAGCTTTACCGCAGCATTGATCGCGGCTGCCTGTCCCGAATTTTCCTGGAAGAGTACCTTCACCCTGTCATCATATGCTTCCAGTACGGCGCGCGACCCGTCGCTCGATCCATCATCGACGACGATGATTTCGACGTCGGGAATATCCTGGCTCAGGACGCTGTCGATCGCCCGTCCGACGAAACGGCCATAGTTGTAATTGTTGATGAGAACGCTGATGCCTGACTGCTCCATGACGCCCTCAAGCGGCTTGCAGCACGACAAGGCGGTGCAACAGCATGGTCGTGATATCGTCCGGGAGGCAGGCCCCGCCATCGCCCCCATCCCTTGGGGTCTCGCGGATCGCTATATCAGGAGCGCTCACGTGCCCGATCTGGTTTTTTTTGGGTAGAGACGGTGAGGCAGGCGTTGACGCCGCCGCGACCGGTGAAGCTCTCGTCGTGGAGCATGCCGAACCAGGATCATAACGCGAAACCATAGCAATCCCAACCTTCCAAGCATCGCTGCGGACAGCCTGCGTCGGAACCCTCAATTCGCCAAAAAAACGTGGCGCAACGTGGCGTGCTTTGCTGTCTGCACCTTTGCAAGCTACCGGCGAATGGAGATGGGTAAAATCTGCTCTTATGGGCAATCCCGCAGGCTTAGGGCCTATCCTTTGGGGTAGGTTCCAGTCGCCTGCTTAAGCGTAACCACGTCTTTGGGTGATGGGTGCCTGCATTAGGCGTAGCCGCGTCGTCATTTGCGTGAGTTGACTGCGCGGATATTTGGATGGTTGTTCTTGTGAGGAGCGTAGCTGTGAAAGGAGATACATGCCTTTCCAGGCTGACGCGATCAACAGCCGCTCCTTTGGCCAGCTCGGCAAGGACCGACAATGAGCATATACGGTCTTAGAATTACAAGCGGGCCGGCCATCACTTGGCGAAGCATAGAATGCTGGGGAGCCGGTATATGCCTTTTCCTGCAGACGGGCGCGCTTTTTCCGCTTTTACTATCAGATCCGGACGGAGGGTTGAGCGATCACTCCAAGTCGCTGCTGCGTCTCGTCAGCCTACCCGTGTATGCATTTACAATAATGATCCTGACAAGAAATCTACCGCTCTTCCTCATGGCGCTGAGACGCAATCTGCTCCTCCCCCTGATCATCCTGCTGCCGTTTTTGTCCATCTTGTGGTCGATCAGTCCATCGCTCAGTCTGCGGCGCGCAGTCGGCCTGTTGTTTACTGTGCTTCTTGCCTACGTGCTGGCAATGCGCTTCACGCCGAGACAGCTGCTTTTGCTGGTCTTTGCGACTTTGGGAACGTGTATCGTACTGAGCCTGGCGATGTTCGCAGTGGCGCCTCATCTTGCCCGTATGCCCATGGACAGCGAGATGCGGGGCATCTTCATCAACAAGAACAGCCTCGGCTGGTATTCGAGCATCATGATACTGGCGGCGACTGTCGTGCTGATCGACGGCACTCTCGGCTTGCGGCGAACCGCATTTATTCTGCTGGCTGCGAGCGGGATTTGTCTTGTTGCTTCAGGATCGATGACTGCGACGATTGCGACTGCCTCGGCATTTTGCCTGATCGGATTCTATTCAGCCCTGCAGAGAAGCAGCGGCATCGGTCGCATCCTCCTCATCCTGCTGTTCGTTCAGCTCGCGGCTGGCCTTCTCATCTCGCTTCACGAGTTCCTGGTTCCGTTCCTCGAAGCGCTCGGTAAGGACGCCACTTTGACAGGTCGCGTACCGTTGTGGGAGCTTGTCGACCGCCAGATTGCCAGCCACTTGATGTTCGGCTTCGGCTATCAGGCGTTTTGGACGGAAGCTAACCCCGGAGCATGGTCCATCTGGTCCGAAATCCTATGGATGGCGCCTCACGCCCATAACGGTTACCGCGACGCGATGCTCAGTTTCGGCATCATCGGCACGGCCTTCTTTGTTCTGCTGCTTTTGCGTGCAGTGCGCCAGGGGGCGATTCTTCAATGCCGCGATCCGCAATATGGCTGGCTCTGGCTCAATGTCTTCACCGTCATGATCTTGGTGATGAACCTGACCGAGAGCATTTTTCTGGTCCAGAATGACGCCATTTTCATTCTGTTCAGCACGGCTCTCATCATGTTCTCGCTGCATGTGCCCGTCGTCTCGGCAGAGGCCGATCAAGGGTGGCAGATGCCCATGACAGCGCCGGATCCATCAATCCCATGAGACCTCGCTTCACACTGTCCTGTTGCGTACTGCTTGCAGCGCTCTCACCGCGCCTGGGTCATACTTCGTCGCTGAGTTCGGACGCAAACGCGCCCGACATCATGCGTAAGGCAATCCAGGCAGCGACCTGCGCCGAGGCCGCGCCAGGCGCATTATCGGACGAACTCAAGGGAATTCTCTCTGGTGATGCGGTGACCGGCACAGCCGCGGGACGCACGATATTCTATGTGTCGCCCGCCGGCAAAGACACTTGGAGCGGCCGTCATCCCGAACCAAATGCCACAGACGGGCCCTTTGCCAGCATCGAGCGCGCGCGCGATGCTGCGCGCGAAGCAGGGGGGCAGCGCATGATTGCCATGGAGGGTGGAGATTATTATCTAGCCCGCCCCGTTGTCTTCGATGCCAGAGACAAGGGTCTGGTCATCACGGCGAGATGCAACCAGACACCTGTCCTGCATGGCGGTCCACTTGTGAATAACTGGGTGTCACAGACTGCCGGACGCTGGACGGCGCCACTGCACTTGCCGACGGACGAGGCCGTCGGCGATCTCTTCGTCAACGGGGTTCGCCAGACCCTGGCCCGTTTTCCGAACGCTCCTTCCGACGGAGATCCGCGCAAGGGATGGCTGTTTGCCGCCAAATGCAATCCGGCGATTGACCAATGGGAAGGCAATACGCGCTTTTGCTATTATGCCGGCGACGTCCCGGTGCTTGAAGGCGCATCAGGGCTTGTCGTCAACATTGTCGGTGGCTTCAAGCCTGGAAGCCAATGGGGCAGCGACACACTGCCGGTCGTTTCGATCGACGCTGCAACGCGGACCGTTCAAACCAAGGGCACCAGCTACTTCTTCACTGCAGAAGGCAGCCGCTATTTCTTGACAGGAGCAGCGTTTCTCGACGCGCCAGGAGAATGGCGCTACAATGTTGCAGCAGGCCAGCTCGACTATATCCCGGCCGAGGGACTGTCACCTCATTCTACTGTTGTGGCCGGTGTGCTGCCGACATTCTTCCGGCTGGAGAGTGCCGATGAGATGGTCGTATCAGGGCTCCAGTTTCGTGACGGAGCGCCTCAAGGCAGCGGTAAGTTCTATACCGATACCAGAGGGTTCGGCGCCATACGGCTTGAACACGCCAACGGTGTCAGGCTGCTCGGAAATCTCGTCGAAAATGTCGGCGTCGGCATCCATGTGACCGAGAGCAGCGATGTTCTGATTGCCGCCAATGTGATCGGAGATATCGCCGGCAACAGCATCTATGTCGGCACCACCTATGGCAGCTTCGGCAAATCGAACGGCGTCAGAATTCTGTCGAACCATATCCATGACATCGGAAAGGTCTATTTCGAGACTGCGGGCATATGGTTCCAGGCAGGCGACGGTATCCGGATCGCCAATAACCTGATCGAAAATACCGCACAATTCGGGATCGCCGGCGGCTCCCTTTGGGGCGCCCAGGATGCAGTCCACGACGCGATCATCGAACACAATGTCGTGCGCAACGCCAATCAGCAGACAGCCGACGGCGGCGCCATCAAGATGATGGGCGAGCAGGCCGACCTGCTGAACAGCACCATCCGCTACAATCTCGTCACCGGAACAGGGCATCTCATGAACAGGGCCGATGGCACTTTCTGGCCTGCGGGATACGAAAATATCAATGAATGGCCGTCTCCGATCAGCTGGGCGATCTACACTGATGGCAAGGCGAGTGGCGTGCGCATCGAAGGAAACACTCTTTCCGGCAATGTCTGTGCGATCGGCATCAACGGCGGCTGGAATAACCTGGTGACAGGAAACACCATCTCAAACGGCTCGGGCGCGGCCTTCCGCGTGGACGACGGCACCGGTTGGGGATGGCATCCGCCGTGGGCCGTCCCCAACCGGATAGAGGACAATATCGTCTCGATCGATAACAGCAACGGGGTCGCAGCCTTCGTCTACGCGCCTGATCACGGGACTGGATCCGTACAGTTCGCGCGCAACCGCTACAGCGGCAATCTGAACAACAAGAGCTTTCGGATCGCTCCGGCGATCATGCGCTGGGGTGCTTTTGGCAGCCTGGCCGATCTTCAGAGAGCCGGAGCCGACACGGACAGTGTTTTCACCCGCGCTAATGATTGATAGCGCCGAGATGACCGGCAACGGAGCCGCATGACCTGTGGTTCGCACCGGCATGCATACGACGATGGGTGACGATGCGCTCGTTCCTGATCCGCGAAAGCCGTGCCCCGGCGGTTCAGTGCGATACGGGCATCCCGATAATGGGCGGGACAATATTGTTGACCGCGAGCTGCGCCAATACCTCTGCGCTGAGCGTGCCCCGAACACCGGGATGGCGATGGCCGCCTTCCTCGGCATAGGAATAGGTCTCCGCCTCTGACGGACCAAATGTCATGAAGACCGCGATACGATCAGGCGTTCTGCCGAACCGTCGAATGATCGATCGTGTTGAAGTGAAGGCCCGCTGAACATCCAGGCGAAACCACGGTCCGATCCGCTCACATAGCTTGCGCAGACCCCTGTCAACGAGTGTCGGCATTTGCCCCGCATGTTCGATACGCACATCGAAGATGATGGCGTCGCCCGCGCGTACACCAAGGCTCTTCGCCGGCAAGCTCTGGGTCAGGCCCTTGAGATGGGATCTTGGTCGAACCTTCAATGTCGCTCGCGAATTTTCGGCCTGGTCCTGCAGGTAGAACGCGATCTTGTAGACCCTGAAACTCTCGTCCGAGAAGATACTTCCATCAACGCAGCGAGGATGGTGAGGAACGTCGTTATGCCATGACGATGTCGTGTTGATCATGAGATCGCATTCACCTGTAAGGACGGCATCGAGCGGTTGCGTAATTTCCTTGAGACGAGTGAGGATCGTGTCGGAAGTCATGAAGCTTGCGACTTCCTCTACGGCATACATGGCATGAAGCTGAAATTTCCCACCGTACAGATACTTGCCGCCGGACCTCAGATACCGTTTGGCGATCCGCCGTAATGTTTCCACCTGCTGAGGCGTCAGGACGTCTCTGATGACGATATAGCCATCAGCGCTCAAATCGTCCTGCAGTTGGCTGGTCATGCCGGGTACCCTTGAAGGCTCTCTGGCCGGCACCCGTAATTCGTCTGTTGAATTCACTGCTGTTGAATTAACCATTGTCTCTCTCCTTTAACTTTATCGCGCGCCAATCTCCACTAGCTATGGTTGTGCTAGAGCGACTGTCTTCTATGTCTCGGCGAAGGTCAAACTGCTCTTTTCGGGGTAACGCTTATCAAAAAGGGCAATGAGGCATACCCTGGGGATGCCGACTTACTTCGAATATTGTAACTTATTTCTATATCTGACGCAGAAATGTGAAGTCTTTCTACGTCCAATAGCTGGACTTGAAAGTATGGATACACGCGGCTTGCCAGCATATTCTAGAAACAGTTTCAGTTGGCAAAAGCGTAGATCATGAGAAATTCAGCAGCAGCCAGAGGCCAGACTTCAGGCTTTCATCCAAAGGGCTCCCTGGAGTGGACGAATGTCCTTGGTGTTCGAATTTCAGCAGTCAATCTCAAGAGTGCGACCGGACTGATCGAAAAGGCGATTGAAGACGGCAAGAGAGAATATGTGTGTGTGCGTGACGCGCACGGTGTCGTGCGGTGTCAAAAAGATCCCGAACTTCGATCTATCCATAATCGTGCATTCCTCGTGACCCCCGACGGCATGCCGTTGGTGTGGGCGTTAAGACATGCTGGCCACGTGGAGAGCGACAGGGTCTACGGGCCGGATCTGATGCTATCTGTTTTCGAGGCCGGCAGATCGAAAGGCTTGCGTCACTTCCTCTACGGCGCAACGACCCAGACGCTGGAGCAGCTGGAGGCTCGACTTATCGCAAAATTCCCGGAAGCCCGGATCGTCGGCTCCTATGCGCCGCCCTTTCGTGACCTCTCGCGGCAAGAGGAAACGGATATTGCTGACCGGATCAATCTGTCAGGCGCGGATATCATCTGGGTCGGGCTGAGCAGTCCCAAGCAGGAACTCTGGATGGCGCGTATGCGCGACCGTCTGGACGCTTCGGTTCTCATCGGAGTCGGAGCTGCCTTCGATTTCCACGCCGGCCTCAAGCGGCAGGCTCCAAGGTTCATTCAGAGAAGCGGCTTCGAATGGGCGTTTCGTCTCCTATGTGAGCCGCGACGGCTGTGGCGGCGCTATGCGCTCGTCGTGCCGACCTTCATCTCACTGACTGCCTTTCAGAGACTGGGGATTCGGGAGTTTCCGCTCGAAGACCCTGTTTCTGGATCGGGTGCGTCGGCACAAAGGCTGTAGAGGAGTAAACCCACCATGTCCTTACTTGCGCCGTCAGCAATGACATCGGGTCCGTCGAAGGTAGCCAACACGAATGACGCATCCTCGCGAGCAGCGCCGGTAGGCTCTGTTCCCCCCATAACGGCCGCCAAGACCGTCGAACCGCTAAGGCAGGCGGGGCTGAATATGCCAGTTGCGCTACGGCGCCGGTTTCCTCGGCTTGCAACATCGTCGGTCTTGGTTGCCGGCGACATTGCCGCCTATCTGATCGCCTATTTTGCTCTCCTTTCCTTCCTTCCCGATGGTTCGGCGGGCACGGTATTGGAGCGTGCTTTCGCCCTCGCGGCACTGGCAACCATCGTTCTCTATGTATCGGCCGGCCTCTACCCCGGCTATCGTCTTCACGACCACGAACATCTGCGGCGTCGCACGATCGCCGCCTTCAAGGTGGCCGTTCTCGCGGCGCTCGGAGCAATCCTCCTGCCGGAAGGGGAACGACTGCTGCTCGCCGTCATCGGCTTCCTCGGCCTCGGACTGATTGTCCAGCCTGTCATGCATTGGCTCGCTCGAGGCTTGTGCTGGAGACTTGGAATCTGGGGAGAGCGTGCGGTAATCATAGGGGGCCGCAATCTTACCCCGGCACTCATGGCGCATTTCAAAGATCACTGGAAATATGGCATCAGGCCGGAACCCTTTTCCCCCGATGCGCCAGAAGTGTCGTCCGACAGCGCGCCATCCATTGCCCTGATTGCCGGTGACACCTCCTCGCTTGTTGCCGATCTGGCGGCGATGCGGCGAAAGTACTCCGAAGTCATTCTTCTGTCGGATACGCCGAGCCTCAAGATAAACGGCTTGCGACCGGCGGATGTCGGCGGAGAGATCGGTGTTCGTCTCACCAGCAGTGGGAGTTCGGTCAATTCGGACCTGGTTCGCCGGATCCTCGATCTCGCGATCGCCATTCCTGCGACGATCGTTGTTGCACCCTTCATTGCGATTGCTGCCGCGGCGATCTACGCCATCGATCCAGGCCCTGTCTTCTTCCGCCATGCCAGGGAAGGTCTGTCCGGCAAACCAGTGCACGTCCTGAAATTGAGGACGATGTACCAAGATGCCGAACAGCGCCTCGAAGCATTGTTCCGGGAGAACCCTGCGATGCGGGCCGAATGGTTGGCCCACTTCAAGCTCAAGAACGATCCCCGCGTTCTGCCTGTTATCGGCCATCTCCTGCGCTCTTCGAGCTTCGACGAACTCCCGCAATTGGCGAACATCATCGCAGGCGAGATGGCGATCGTCGGACCGCGTCCGTTTCCGGAGTATCACCTCCTGGCTATGGACGGTGAATTTCGAGATAAGCGCCGTTCCGTAACGCCGGGGCTTACAGGCCTTTGGCAGATATCCGAACGAAGCAACGCGGATATCGAGCTGCAGCAGCAACTCGACGAGTTCTACATCGACAACCGGTCCCTATGGTTCGACTGCCAAATTCTTCTCAGCACAATCCCTGCGGTCTTCAAACGCAGGGGAGCTTACTGACCATCCTCGTTCTGCGAGGCAACCATCAACAACGGAGCACACCAATGCACGGACATAAGCGAATTATGGTAACTGGCGGTACCGGGTTTCTGGGATCGTTCCTGTGCGAAAGGCTTTTGAGGGAGGGCAACGACGTCCTTTGCGTGGACAATTTTTACACCGGTTCACGCGACAATGTGCTGCATCTTCTCGACGATCCTCGTTTTGAGATTCTGCGCCACGACATCACCTTCCCGCTCTATGTGGAGGTCGACGAGATCTACAATCTCGCTTGCCCGGCATCCCCGGTTCACTACCAGTTCGATCCTGTGCAGACCGTGAAGACCAATGTTCACGGCGCCATCAACATGCTTGGCCTCGCCAAGCGCACCAAGGCGAAGATCTTCCAGGCATCGACGAGTGAAGTTTACGGCGATCCGGCAGTTCATCCACAGCCCGAGGAATATCGAGGCAGCGTCAATCCCATCGGCCCGCGGGCATGCTATGACGAAGGCAAGCGCTGCGCCGAAACACTGTTCTTCGACTACCACCGTCAATATGGCGTGGAAATCCGGGTGGCGCGGATCTTCAATACCTACGGGCCGCGCATGCAGACCAATGACGGCCGCGTCGTCTCCAATTTCATCGTTCAGGCGCTTCGAAACGAGCCGATCACCATCTTCGGGAATGGTACGCAGACACGCTCGTTCTGCTATGTGGACGATCTGATCGAAGGTTTCATCCGCCTTATGGGCACGCCTGCTGGCGTTACCGGTCCGATCAACCTCGGCAACCCGGGAGAATTCCAGGTTCGCGAGCTGGCGGAAATGGTCGTCGAAATGACGGGCTCTAAATCGGGTATCGTCTACAAGCCTCTGCCGGTGGACGATCCGACACAGCGCAAGCCGGATATCAGCCGCGCAAGGCAGGAACTTGGCTGGCAGCCGACGATAAACTTGCGTGAGGGCCTCGATAAAACAATCGCCTACTTCGAGTGGAAGCTTTCTGGCGGAGCGAGGAGCGTGCCCGGCACCAAATCTCGCACGGCGGTTACGGCATATATGCCTTCTCCGGCCGCCGGTCTTTCCGTGCCGGAAGCCGCACAGCTCGGTAACTGATGCTCAACGTCTCGTAGCCTAGCTGGGCGCCTTCGAACCGGATGTTGCGATATCTCCGACATCCGGTTGATGGCACCGGTTCGATCATGCGCATTCGAAAACGGCCGCCAGCTTCAGACCGGCGGCCGCGAAATAAAACAATGGGTCGACGATCATCATGAAGGTTCTCGTAAGCGCGCATCGCCTGGAGATTGGTGGGACGCAGGTCAATTCCATAGAACTGGCCGCTCATATGCGCGACCGATATGGCCACGACATCGTATTCTGGGCTCAGCCCGGGCCGATGTTGAAACTGGTCGAAGCGAAAGGTCTGAAATTCATCCCCGCGCCCGACGCCAGGGTGCATCCATCCCTGGCCAGAATGAAGTCACTCCGTACGATCGTGCGCGAGGAGGTTCCGGATCTCATTCATGCCTGGGACTGGTGGCAGGGTCTCGACGTTTACCTATCCGTCCATCTCCCATGGAAAAAGCCACTTGTCATCACTGACATGATGATGGGGGTGAGCAGGGTCCTTCCGAAGACGATCCCCACAACTTTTGGCACTCCCTTTGTCGTCCGCAGCGCGAAAGCGGCCGGATGGCGGCGAGCGGAACTGTTGCTTCCGCCTGTTGATGTTGAGTTCAACGCCCCCGGCGCCGTCGACGCGAGCGCCTTCCGGCAGCAATATAGCGAGCCCGGCACCGTGCTGGTGGTGACGGTAGCGCGCCTCGCAGCATTGATGAAACTTGATAGCTTGCTGAGAGCGATTGATGCCGTTCAACGGCTAAATGGGCGCGTTGCACTCAAGCTGATCATCGTGGGCGACGGAACCGAGCGGGCGAGGCTGGAGGCGCTGGCGCGCCAGACAAATGAGCTTTTGAAGCGGGAGGCCGTCGTTGTTGCCGGCCCCATGGTCGATCCGCGGCCGGCCTACGCCGCAGCCGATATCGTGATCGGCATGGGCGGCTCGGCGCTGCGGGGGATGGCCTTTGCCAAGCCTGTCATCGTGGTTGGCGAGCAGGGCTTTGCGCAGGCATTCCTGCCGGAAACCAGGGACTATTTCTACGACAACGGCATGTTCGGTCAGGGGGATCCTGCCTCGAAGGAAAGCCAGCTCGCATCCGAGCTCGCGCTGATGACACAGGATGGCGTCGACCGGGATGCGATAGGAGTATTCGGCCGTGACTTCGTGGTGCGCCATTATTCGCTCGATGCGGTAGGGGCAGTTCTGGACAGGGTTTACCGCTCCGCGGCCGTGGGCAGATTGAGCAGCACGGCTACCGCATCCGATGCCGCCCGCACGATGTACATGTATCTGCGGGAGCGCAGATTCTCCTGCCCCTCTCGCGAGCGCTGACAGAAAACCAGGCGAACCGTTCAAAATCCTGAGACAACAGTTCATGAACGCCTGCATTTCGGTAGCTGTGATCGGGAAGAGACTATCCAGCCTTGCGGCCTCGCTTACCATGCTGCTGCCTACATCCGCCGGCGGCGAAGCAGCAGCTATAGAACCTGATTGGATGGGAATGGAGAGAGGGCGTGTGGCGTTCTGCGAGACCTCGCTCTGGCTGGATCCTGTGTCCTCAGCGGATAGAGCTGCAAGTGGACTCCCAGCTTATGTCTGGTCACGGAATTACACAGACTTATGCCACTCGAACATCGAGGAGCAACCTCGGTGGCGCAGTTCACTTGCGTCCACCGAGGGTTGTTAAAATGAGAGCATGTTAGTGATGTGACGAGACTGGCGAACGACCGACAGTATCAATGCGATCTCTATTGGCGCCAGCTGAAGTAATACCTTCGAAGAGATCGTTTATTTTGAATACAACCTCTGTTCGATTGGTCGCCTTGACTTTCTTCATGATGTTGCGAACATGCACCTTGACGGTGCTCTCTCGCAGATTGAGCTCATAGGCGATGATCTTGTTCGCCTTTCCGCGCCGGAGCGCCTCTACGACTTCGGCCTGACGATCCGTGAACATGCCCGCCAACGGACGCGCCGTCGAGTTGCTGGACTCCAGCAAGTGACGCATGGCGAATAGGGTGCTTGCGGGAACAAAAACGCCTCCCGCAACTGACAGTGCGATCAGTTCCATGCAGACGCTGACGCTGACCGAGGCAGGTATGTAACCCTTGGCTCCATATTCGAGCGCCTTCACGATTTGAGTGAAATCGTCACTATCAGCCAGAACGATGACAGGGATCGTCCCGAACTCCGACGAAAGGCTCCTGATTTGCTCCGAAACGGCAGGCTCGTCGATTTTCTTGCCGCCAATGTTCAAGAGTATTGCCGAAAGCGGCGGATACTCGTCGCGTTTTTGCTTCCACTCTTCAACCGTTCCAAATGCCAGGATAAGTAAATCCGTCTTGTGGGCGGCCATGCACTGCGCAAGGCATTGCCGATCAAGTTCACGGTTATCGAGGATCACGAGAGAGTGCTTTGGCCTCGACGGTAAGATTGATGCCGTCGAACTATTCTCTATCTTAAGTGGCAGAGTTACATTTTCCTGCCTAAGGTCTAAATTTGGTATAAGCGCTGAATTCACTGCTTCATCCTCCCCAGCCGAGTTTCCCTACGCCCCAACAAAATCGAACACTCAAGCCCTTCAGATATGAGGGTTTGGAAGCACTAAAGTAGGAATTAAATACCACAGTTTCCGCGATATCAAACTAGCTAATATAGGCTAAAGACGCACATTAGTTCCATCGTAAGGTGTAAATAAGACTTAATTCTTGGTATAAACTCACGCGATATTAAGCCACTCGGGGAGTGGTCGATTACGTTGCTCATCGGTTACGGATCGAATGGCTAAACGCATGAAAACAATGTCTGCGTCTGGCGTGTGATTGAACCGAATCCGGACTTGTTCCACCACCAATGTTGATCGTTGGCTATGAATTTCGGCGTAAATCGTCATAAGTATATACGCCTTTAGGTGAATAAGCTTAGACGTTTTGTTTCTTTACTCAGATGACGAAAACAATTCTCTTTAAATGGAGAGCAATATTTGTTCTCTCGAAATGAAAACCTTGGGCGCAATCACCTGATTGTCGGTTTCATTTAGAAATAAGGGTTTGTTCAAGAGTAGAGGTGCATGCGTAATGATTGCATCGAACGTCAAGCTGGATGATAGCAGCGTCATCCATCATCGGGAACTCGTAAATCTTTACGGCTGCACGATCGGTGCCGGAACGCGCATCGGCACTTTCGTTGAAATCCAGAAAAACGTCCTCGTCGGAAAAGACTGCAAGATCTCCAGCCATTCCTTCATCTGCGAGGGCGTGACGCTGGAAGACGGCGTTTTTATCGGCCACGGGGTCATGTTCACCAATGACACGTACCCGCGCGCCGTCAATGTGGATGGCGGTCTGCAGACCGAAGCAGACTGGGTTGTCATCCCCACGCTGGTCAAGCGTCACGCGTCGATCGGCAGCAATGCGACCATTCTGCCCGGGGTGACCATCGGAGAAGCCGCGCAGGTCGGAGCCGGGGCAGTTGTAACAAAGGATGTGCCTGCGGGCGCCATTGTCGCGGGCGTTCCGGCCAGGATTACCGGTCACGTTCACGACCGATCAGTTGACATGCAAGCGTTGGGAGGAATGCGATGATCGGTATTGCCGTTGTTGGATATGGGTATTGGGGTCCGAACCTGGTTCGTAACATCTCGGAAGCGGCCGGTGCGCACCTCGTTTCAGTTTGTGATCTGAATGTCGAACGGTTGGCGGCAGTTAAAAGCCGCTACCCCGCAATAACGATCACCGATAATTTTGAGGAAGTCCTTCGCGATCCGAGAGTGGACGCAATCGCTATCGCAACGCCGGTCTCGACCCATTTCAAGCTCGCAATGCAGGCTATGATGGCCGGAAAGCATGTCTTCGTCGAAAAGCCGATGGCATCGACGGCGGACGAAGCCTCGCGAATGGTCGAGGAGGCCGCGCGCCGACGGCTCGTGCTGGCCGTGGATCATACCTTCGTCCACACCGGCGCCGTCCGCAAGATGCGCGAACTGGTCGAAAGCGGTCTGGGCGACATGTATTACTATGACTCGGTTCGGGTCAATCTAGGGCTCTTCCAACATGATGTGAGCGTCATCTGGGACCTCGCGGTGCATGATCTCTCCATCCTGGACCATGTTGTGCAGGAAAGGCCGGTGGCCGTTTCAGCGACGGGCATGAGCCATGTGCTCGGCGAGCCGGAAAACATCGCCTATCTGACCCTCTTCTTCGAAAGCAAGCTTATTGCCCACATCCACGTCAATTGGCTGGCGCCGGTCAAGGTGCGTCGCACACTGATCGGCGGCAGCAACAAGATGGTCGTCTACGACGATCTGGAGCCTAGCGAAAAGATCAAGGTCTATGACAAGGGCATCACGCTGAACCCAAATTCTCAGGCCTACGGCGAGAAGGTGCATCAGATGATGGTCGGTTACCGCAGCGGCGACATGTGGGCGCCCAAGCTCGATATGACCGAGGCATTGAAACGCGAACTCGATCAGTTCGTCGAGTGCATCGAGCAGAATTCGCGCCCCATTACGGACGGCCAGGCCGGCCTGCGTGTCGTTCGCACCCTTGAAGCAGCAAGCCGGTCGCTCGCCCAGCGCGGTCGTATCATCGAACTCGAAGAGGCGAGGCGCATTGCATGATCCCGTTCCTGGATATCAAGGCACAATATCAATCCATCAAGGGCGAGATCGACGCCGCCGTGCTCGGCGTTCTCGCCTCGGGGCAATACGTACTGGGCGAAGAGGTTCTGCGCTTCGAGCAGGAATTCGCAGACTATTGCAGCGTCAAGCATGCAATAGCCGTCAATACCGGAACGAGTGCCCTGCATCTGGCTCTCCTTGCCGCAGGCATTGGCCCCGGCGATGAGGTCATCACCGTGCCATTCACTTTCGTCGCGACTGTGTCGGCGATCTGCTATACAGGTGCGCGACCGGTGTTCGTCGATGTCGAGCCTGTGACGCTTACGATGGATCCGGCTGAGATCGAGGCGAAGATAACCCCCCGGACCAAGGCCATCATTCCCGTCCACATCTATGGTCAGATGGCCGATATGGACGCGATCAAGGCGATTGCTGATCATCATCGCATTCCCGTCATCGAAGATGCCTGCCAGGCCCATGGGGCTCTATACAAGGGGCAGCGGGCCGGCAGCATCGGTGTGTCCGGATGCTTCAGCTTTTATCCAGGCAAAAATCTCGGCGCCTGCGGTGAGGGAGGCTTGGTCGTCACCAACAGCGACGAACAGGCCAAGACGATGCGTATGCTGCGCGACTGGGGTCAGGAACAGCGTTATCATCATCTGCTGAAGGGTTTCAATTATCGCATGGACGCCATTCAAGGTGCGATCCTGCGCGTGAAGCTCCGGCATCTGGAAGCCTGGACAGAGGCGCGTCGCACTCATGCGCGCCGCTACTCGTCGCTGCTCGCTGGATCGCCGCATTTGAAGATACCCGTCGAAACAGCCGACCGGCGTCACGTCTATCACGTCTATGCCATCAGGACCCGCGATCGCGATGGGCTTCAGCGTGTGCTGAGTGCTGACGGCGTTCCGTCCGGATTGCACTACCCCATTCCCGTTCATCTGCAGAAGGCTCATGCCGACCTTGGCTACCAAGCCGGCGATTTTCCCGTCTCGGAAGCCGCCGCCAGAGAGGTCCTCTCGCTGCCGATTTATCCTGAGATGCCTTCGCAGCATATCGACCAGGTGGCCGCCGCGCTGGAGTATGCCTATGTCAGCTAGTCGGACAGGTGAGGCGAGGGTCGTGCAGGCGGTGCATGGCCGCCATGAACGGCCGGCAGATCCGGCCTATCAGGCTGGTCTGGCCGAAGAGCTCAAGCAATCATATGGGCGTGCTGGCCTAATCGATCTCTATGGTCGCTTCGCAACCGGGGACGGTGTTGTAGACAGCCTTATGCGAAAGGCCATCTGGCAAGCCATCACGCGGAGCTGCGGCACCGGATTGCAGGTTGCAGGTGGTGCCGGTTTCAAGCATCCGGAAACGTTTGAAATCGGCAACGGCGTGTTCATCGGCGCCCAGTCCTATATCCAGGGACGCTTCGACGGCACCTGCAAGATCGGCAACAACGTCTGGATCGGCCCGATGGCCTATTTCGACGCCCGCGACCTGGAGATCGGGGATTCCGTCGGCTGGGGGCCGGGAGCCAAGGTACTGGGCTCGACTCATACGGCGCTGCCGGTAGACGTGCCAATCATTCGCACGGATCTTGAAATCAAACCGGTCCGCATCGGCGCAGGAGCCGATATCGGAACGAATGCGACCATTCTTCCCGGCGTGACCATCGGCGAAGGGGCGATCGTTGGAGCCGGAGCAATCGTTGTTTCCGACGTGGCGGCGTATTCGGTTGCTGCGGGTGTGCCGGCGAAACACATACGCTGGCGCAAGGAAGGAGATCCTGTGCAGGAAATCTCGCGTGGAGTAAAATTATGAAAAATCAACGAGTTCTTATAACGGGCGGAGCCGGCCTGATCGGGTCGCATATCGCTGATCTGGTTGCTTTGGAAAAGCCACGCGAAATCATCATCCTCGACAATTTCGTCCGTGGACGCCGTGACAATCTCAGCACGGCAATAGCCAGCGGCTCCGTGAACATCATCGAGGGAGATATTCGCGATAGAGCGCTGCTTGCGAAGACCTTCGAAGGCGTCGACATCGTCTTTCATCAGGCGGCCATTCGCATCACACAATGCGCGGAAGAGCCACGGCTCGCCTTCGATGTCCTGGCCGAGGGCACGTTCAATGTTCTCGAAGCAGCCGTCAAGGCGGGCGTATCGAAGGTGGTTGCTGCTTCCTCGGCCTCTGTGTTGGGCTTGGCCGAGAGCTTTCCGACCACCGAAGCGCATCATCCCTACAACAACAGGACGATTTACGGCGCGGCCAAGACATTCAACGAGGGATTGCTCCGGAGCTTCGCGGACATGTATGGCCTGCGCTACGTGGCGCTGCGCTATTTCAACGTCTACGGGCCGCGAATGGATGTTTACGGGGCCTATACGGAAGTGCTGATTCGTTGGATGGAGCGTCTGGCAGCAGGCATGCCGCCCCTCATCTATGGCGACGGTAGCCAGACGATGGACTTCGTCGATGCACGCGACATCGCCCGGGCAAACCTGCTGGCTGCGAAGAGCGATGTCACGGATGAAGTATTCAATGTAGCGAGCGGCCAGGAAATAAGCCTCCTAGAACTCGCTCAGGTGCTGAGCAGCGTCATGGGCGTTTCACTCACGCCAGAACACAAAGAGGCCCGGACCGTCAACGGCGTAACGCGTCGTCTCGCCGATATCAGCAAGGCTGAACGGCTCCTTGGGTTCAAGGCGGAGATATCCATGGAACAGGGGCTTCGCGATCTCGTTGCCTGGTGGCAGCAGCAGACCACGGCGGGAGGGGCGGCAGCATGAGCTCATCTCAATCCACAATTCCCGTCGCCAAGCCCGTCCTCGGGGAGGAAGAGGCTGAGGCCGCGCGTCGCGTCATTCTGTCGGGATGGGTGACGCAGGGGCCGGAAGTCGCGGCTTTTGAAAAGGAATTCGCGGCTTTCGTCGGCGCCGTGCATGCTTGTGCGGTTTCCAACTGCACGACGGCGCTTCATCTCGCCTTGATGGCGGTCGGCGTAGGTTCAGGTGACGAAGTCATCACGGTCAGCCATTCGTTCATCGCCACCGCGAACGCTGTTCGATATTGCGGTGCGCTGCCCGTCTTCGTCGACATCGAGCCTGACGGTTACAATATCGACCCCAGCCTGATCGAAACGGCAATCACGCCGCGCACAAAGGCAATCCTCTGCGTGCATCAGCTCGGCATGCCTTGCGATCTCCGTTCGATTGTGGAGATCGGCAAGCGCCATTCGATACCGGTTATCGAGGATGCCGCTTGTGCAACGGGAAGCGAAGTCCTGTGGGAGGGGCGTTGGGAAAAGATCGGCAAGCCGCATGGCGACATTGCCTGCTTCTCCTTCCACCCCCGCAAGGTCGTCACGACGGGCGATGGCGGCATGCTGACCACGGCCAATCCCGAATATGACAGGAAGTTCCGCCTCTGGCGCCAGCATGGAATGAGCGTCACCGATACCATCAGGCATGGCTCGAAACAGGTGATTTTCGAGGACTATGACGAACTGGGCTACAACTATCGCATGACCGACCTTCAGGCGGCCGTCGGACGAGAGCAGTTACGGCGGCTGCCCGGACTGATTGCGCAGCGAAGGCGGTTTGCCGAGCAGTATTGCGAACGCCTGTCCACGATCTCCGGTGTGTCGATTCCGACCGAGCCTCGCTGGGCTCGCAGCAACTGGCAAAGCTTCTGTGTGCGATTGTCTGATGAAATCGACCAGCGGGCAGTCATGCAGGCGCTGCTCGATCAAGGGATCTCGACCCGGCGCGGTGTGATGAACATTCATCTGGAAGGCGCCTATGCCGACCAGAGCTCCCATCGCGCTGCCACCAGCCTGACGCGAAGCGTGTCGGCGCAGCAGCAAACCATCATCCTGCCGCTTTATGCCCAGATGACGGAGCTCGACATCGTCGGGGTCGTCGAGACACTGCGTCAGGTCCTTGCTAACGCCAACACCGGACGCGTCATCCGTCAGCCCGACCGGGGCGTCGTGCCTGCCTGATATGATCCCTGGAGTACCGCATAAAGAGACACGCGCATCATCTGATGCGCGTGTCTCTTTATGCGGATTTCGTGATCCATCCTCTAACGACTGCGGGTACTGACTCCGGCGGAAGCAGTTCGATCAACATGCGCAGCGAGTAAAGCCCGCTCACGACCACGGCGACGCAACCAATCACCATCGCCGGCCATGGCGGCAAGATCAAAAAGGCCGAAAACACCAATCCCGAGGCAGGCAGGAAAAGAAGCGCGTGCCTGCGATTGGCGGCCGACCAGCGGAAGCCGGTAAACCGCCGTACGATCACGTAAATCAGAATACTATGCCAGACGTAGAGGCCGAAAAACGCCATGCCCGCCCCTGGCGTGCCGAACTTTGACACAAAGAGCCACGCCAGCCCCACATGCACCAGCGTCGCAGCGACTTCCGTCCAGAAGAAGATCGTCTGCGCCCCCTTCGCCACAACGATGAAACCCATCGGCCAGGCGACAATCCTGAGCATCATTCCAAGGCAGATCCAGCGCAAAAGCTCTACAGCCCCATGAAACTCAGCGGAATAGAACAGACTCATCACGAGCGGTGCCAAGGTCAAGGTAGCGAGCAGGCCAGGGCCGGCCAACAGCAGGCTGATTTCCGCCTGCTCATTGACCAGCCTGTTGCACTCGGCATTGTTGTCTGCGGTCGCAGTCAGGCGCGGATAGAAGTCCGTGCTCATCGCCTGCAGGATAAATCCGGCATAGAGACCCCCAAGCGCCCAAGCCGCCTGATACAGTCCGGCCGCCGCTACGCCCCCTTCCTTCAGCACGATGATGCGGATGGCATAGGCGGCACCGAAGGTCAGAAGTCCGCTTGCCATGAATGCGAAACCGAGCCTGAGCAGCGCGGTCGCTTCCTGACCGAACTGGCGCGCCGACATCGGCGGGCGATCGGTGCAGATCTTTCGGCTGTACCACCAGGTAGGAAGGATTGAAGCAGCTGCGATCACGACGAGAGACGGCGCGATGGCCTGTGCGCCAAACAGATAGATCAGCGGGATGCTGACCGCCGTTCCGAAGAGCCCCGAAAGCACGTTGATAAGGGCAAGGTTTCCGATGTTCCGCATGCCCTGAATCAATGCAGTTTGTCCGGCGGAGACCACCCGGAAAAAAACGGCTAGAGAGAGAAGTACTATCCCGCCGGCATGCAGGTAGTCGCCAAAGGTGAAACTTGAGACCGGAAACGCCAGTGCGGCAAGCAAGAGCGCACCAAGGAGCCCGAGCACCATCGATATGCGCCTGAGCGCTGTCGCCGATCGTGCGATCTTCTCTGTGTCGCCAGTGCCGGCAGCTTCGGCGATCTGGCGCACGCCGCTGCCGCTCACGCCCAGACCCGCGATCGCTTGCGCCATGTCGATGATCGACCCGTAAAGGCCGATAAGTCCCACGCCTTCCGGCCCGAGCAGAACAGCCAGGGCCTTATTTCTGATAATACTGAGCGCGACGTTCACCAGCGAGGAGCCGCCCATCAGCATCGTCGATTTGAGAATCTGGGTATAGGTCTGGCCAGGAGGAGGGATCATGCGCAAGGTCATCAGATATCCCTAGCCATAGGCTCGCAGCAAGCCTCGTCGCAACACATGCTTTCGCCGGTCACTGGCTGGCCCGATCTACAAGCGCCTGGGTTTCTTCGGAAGGCTCGGCGGAATCGGGATGGGACGAGCTTCCCAAAATGTGAGGTTGGACCACTCTCACCACATCGCCAGGCTCCAACGCCGTCGTTTCCGAGGCCGGGAATTGATTGATTTGTCCGTCATTCCGCCGGCTGACGGTAAAGGTAAGCGGGAGTTCATCGCCAGGGTTTTTGGCATCTTCGCCGGCGGCGAGCCCCTCGATGAGCAGCTTCTGCGTCAATTCCCGTTTCATCTTGAGCTGATCGAGATTTGCCCGTTCGGACTGCGCTTCGGTTGCAATTTCGCTCCGGCGCGTATCAGCAAGCCCCTCGAGGTTCCGCGTTGTCTCGCTGATGGCCTGACGGCCCCGCATGATCGCGGTGACGAGGTCGAGCTTGTCGGCGCGGTAGGTCGTCAGCAGCCGTTGCAGGTCCAATTGCCGCGACGAGAGCGTAAGGCCCTTCGCAACCAGCGTCTTAACACTGACCAGCTGGTCTTCGACTGATTTGATATTGTCGTCTGCCCCCGCCAGCTTTTCTTCCAACGTCGAAATTTCGGTATTCAGAAGATCACGCAGTTCCACGAGTGCCTTTGACTGCCTCTCCAGCGCACTTGCACGGGCCTGAAAGATGACCCGTTCCTCGTTATAGATCCCCGCCGCATATTGCTGGTTGCTGCCATCCGTCCGGTCGAAGGTAATTTCCTTCGCTCCGTCCATCTCCGCCTGGAGCCGCGACAGTTTCGCGGCGCTGCGCAGGATCGCGTGATCGGTTTCGCGCAATTCGCCTGCGAGCCTGATCGACTGCGTTTGTTGCTCGCTTTTGGCGCGGACCGGGCCGCCACCCATTGCGAGCGATTGCAGGACGGTAAGGCCGGGGCGGAATTTATACTCTCCCGGCTTGGCTACGTCTCCCACGACATAGATCGGCGGGTATTCGAGGATTTCGATCATCACCACAGGAGCCTGCATCAAACCGATCTTTTCCTGCAGGCGCGTGGCAATCTGGTTTGTGAGGCCGGCATTATCGAGCTTGCCGACGGGAAGGGATCCAAGAAAGGGCAAGAAGACCGCGCCGTCATCCGAGACGGTGTATTCGCCACCGATCGCTTCCCATCGCTCATACTGGCCTTTGGATGGCATCCACTGCGCAATCGTCAAACGGATTTTCGTTTGAGGAGCGAAAGGAGTGTCGTCGGCGAAAGCCGGCAACACAGGTCCGGCGAGAAAGACGAGCGCACTGATGGCAAACGTCGCACGAAAGAAGATGTGAGGAACGCGGTACGATAACTTCATCTATGTGTCCAGCCTACAAAGCATCCTCAAGCGGATACAGATTCAATGCCTTAGGCGTTGCGAGCGCGCCGGACGCAGGGTCCAGCGCCGCAACACCAGTGTGCAATCTGACGGGGCCTTGAGGAAGGTGGAGGCCGGATGCTTCGCTTCATCACTATTGATGAAAGGGGGTAGGGCGCCTCACCCTGAGAGAACCGGAAGATATGTCTCCGGTTCATAAACGCTCGATTTCAAGCGGAGAGGCTAGGCGTTCCGCATGCGCGATCGTGAGCAGACGGGGTCCAATCAGGTCGCATCAGGCTCAGTGCGGAGATTGGCGACGACGCGCCGGTTCTGCACCTTACAGGAACGCTCTGTGCAGTCGCGCACTTCTCGGTCCTCGCCGTAACCCTTGGCCCACATTCGTTTTGGGTCCACACCCTTCGAGGCCAGATAGGCCATCGCCGTATCGGCGCGCTGCTGCGACAGGCTCTTCATTTTCGATACGGAACCGGAATCGTCGGCAAATCCCTGCAGCTTAATCAGCCAGCTTGGATTCCTGTTCAGCCAGGCTGCCTGGTTGTCCAGCGTCGTCATCGCGACGGAGTCGAGTTTGGCGGAGTCCTGTGTGAAGTAGATACGCCGGCCGACATTGAGGATGAAATCCTCTTCGCTGCCGGCCTTGACGCTTTCAAAACCGGGCGCGGGATCGTTGGTCTGGCCAGTCAACGGCACTGCGGGAGGTTCTTCCACGGAAGCGATATCGGTGGTGGTGCAGGCAGTGAGCGCCAAAAGCATGGCCGCGGCGGCAAGAGGCCTCGTATAGTCAGACATCAACGTGATATTCCTCATTCGACCGGGGTTGCCTGGCTGACCTCAGCTGCCGGCGCCTGGTCGGCAATGTGCGGCAGGACCTGAACCGCGGTGCCGATCGGGCAGCGCTGATAAAGATCGATGGCATCTTCGTTGAACATCCGGATGCAGCCACTGGAGGCATCCTTGCCAATGCTCCAGGGTTCCAACGTGCCGTGGAAGCGATAGCCCGTGTCGACACCGTCACGATGCAGGTACATGGCCCGGGGGCCGAGCGGGTTCTTCGGTGAGCCCCCGGCCACGAATTCGGGCAGTTCAGGATGGCGCTTGCGCATTTCCGGTGGCGGCGTCCAGCGCGGCCAGAGAGACTTACCGTCGATCGTGGCGCGGCCGAACCATTTGAAGCCCTCGCGGCCGACGCCGACGCCGTAGCGGATGGCTGTCTTATTCTCCATGATCAAATAGAGAAAGTGATGCCGGGTATCGACAACAACGGTGCCGATCGGCTCGCTGCTGAAATATTTGACAACCTGACGCTGCCACTGCCTGTCGATCTTGGCGAAATTGGTCGCTCTGAACGTCACGCCATTATCGGCGGCCGTGCCGGTAAAATAGGAGGCAGCCTGGGCAAAAGCCGGTTTCTGTACCGCGCTGGTGCCAAGCAATGCCAATCCACCGAGCAGAATATCCCTGCGGGTCCACACCATCGGCCATATCCCCCTCAAAGCCAAGCAGCGTCGCGCCAGTAAATCAGATTTTTCATTTGCCACAACACAAAATTCTTCTCATCCCCCAAAGCTTGAGGTCGAGTTGCTGCCGCCTCTGGGTCCGTGTTGCTCTGATCGTTACTCGGCGATAACAGCACTATACCCAATTTCATAAGGCAACCGAAGGCGCCACGAACTGTGTTGCCTGCGAAGTCGAATCCTGGTTCCGCGCATAGAGTCGCTGATCGAACCGTTCGTTCAATTTAGAAAGCCCTGCAAATTCAATCTTGGAAAAAACATGCTGGAAATTGTCAAGTTTTTTTGGTTTACCTCTCACGTTGCGAAATAAGCGGAACTTGCAATCCGGCGTTTAGCCAGCCGTCGATTGTTCCTCTCCGCGTTTCTTTATGGATATTGCTATGGGCATCAGGGAGGACGACCGGCGTTACGCGGTCTATGCGGCACATCGCTCCGACCTCATTCGATATGCTACGCCCATCGTCGGTTCGCGAGAGGAAGCTGAAGACCTCGTCCAGGAGGTCTTCATAAAATTCGTGCCGGAAGACGCAGCTACACCTCAGAAGTTGAAGGCCTATCTCTTCCGCATGGTGAGGAACCTCGCGCTCGACGTGCGCAGGCGCCAGAAGCGCGATTTGCGCGCCCGTCCGGAAGATACGCCGTGGTGGGGACTTCCCCTGGACACGGGAACGCCGGAGGAAAACGCGCTCTTCTGCGATCAGGTCAGACAAGTCGACGCAATCCTTTCGGCAATGCCGGACCAGGCACGCATCGCTGTCGAAATGCATCGCTTCGGCGGATACCGCATGGAGGACATCGCCAGCCACCTCGACATTTCGGTGGCCGGCGTCCACAGGCTGATCAAGGCCGCAATTGTCGAAATCGCCAAAAAAATGGGATGATCCGCTAAAAATCTCGAATCCGCATGAAAAAACCGGACGAGATAAACGTCATTGTTCGTGAAGCGGTAAAACAGCGGGGATGCGAGACGTGGTTTGGCTAGGGGAAAGACTGGGAACTGATGGCCGTCGAACCGGATAAAAGGCCTGATGTTTCGGACGAGGCACTCTCGGCGGCGGCAGACTGGTTCCTTCTTCTGCAGGAAGGTCCCGAAGACGCCGAGCTCAAAGCGCGCTTCGATCGCTGGCGAGACAGCCATAGTGAACACCGCCTGGCCTGGGAGCGCACGGAAAAGGCATGGACCGCGATGGGGCAGGTCGTTCCTACCATGCGATCGCAGTGGGAATATGCGTCGAGATCGGCGGCCAGACCCGTCATGCCAAAACCGGCAGCGGCTCGCCGTCGCGCGCCGTGGCGGCGGGTTGCCGTGGCAGCGGCGGCTGTGACCGCACTCTGTCTCGGGCTTGTCGTTGCGCCCGGCCTGATGCTTCGCTTGAGCGCCGACTATTCAACGTCTACGGCGGAGACCCGCACGATCACCCTTCAGGACGGTAGTATGGTAACGATGGCTGCCGCGACCTCGATTGCTTTGAACTACAGCGACGGACGGCGAGGCATCAAGCTTCTTGCCGGCGAGGCGTATTTCGAGGTGGCGCCGGACAAGGACAGGCCCTTTACGGTGGAGGCAAATGGCGTCCGCGTCGAGGTGCTCGGCACGGCCTTCGATGTGCAGCTCGCCGATGGGCTGACCAGCATTGCCCTTGCGCACGGTTCCGTTCAAGCCTCCATTGCGGGTTCATCTGCGACCCCGCCCGAACGGCTGATGCCCGGAGATCTGTTGACGGTCGATCCAAATAGCGCCGTCATGACGAGGGACACGATCCCGGTCGATCAGATCGCCAACTGGCGCAATGGCGAACTTTACGTCGTGAACGCGACGCTTGCCTCGGTCATAGAGCAGATCCAGCGCTATCACCCTTCCTGGATATCGGTTCCCGACGCGATACTCGCTCATCAGCGGGTCACGGGCTTCTACAATCTCAGGCAACCCGATCAGGCGCTGCGCGCCTTGGTCGAACCCTATGGCGGCAAGGTCCGCTCAATATCCTCGCTCGCGCGCATCGTCAGCCGATTTTAGAAAAAATTTGACTGTAATTATCAAGATTTAGCTCACCCCAGCCGAAAACCCTGAAAAAACTCTGAGAGCCAATCGTCATTTCGTTGAAAGCGCCGAGCACGGCATCGGCGCAAACGACTGGAGAGACGAGAGTGAGCATGCGAGTGAGGGTAGGGGTTCTGAGGCTCAACGGCGCGCGCCAAGCGGGCGGGCACGCCTGGCGAGCACGGTTGTTGGCGACAACGGCTTTTGCGATTTTATCGGTTGCGATCAACGCTCACGCGCAGTCGGCTCCGGCCGATCAGGCACAAGCGCAAGCGGCCACCGTCCTCCCCTTCAACATCCCATCCCAGTCCTTAGCGAGTGCAATCCGTGCATTTGGGCGTCAATCCGGTATGCAGATCACTTTGTCGTCGACGCCGACAGGCTCTGTGAACACCAGCGCCGTTGTCGGTCGATTGACGCCTGCCGACGCGCTTGATCGAATGCTGTCGGGAACGGGAATATCGGCCCATATTTCCGGAGATGGCGGCGCAGCGATGATCGGCAGCGCCGAGATTGTGAATGCCATTCCGCAGGAGGAAGGTGTCACCCAACTTGCTCCGATCGTCATCAAGGGCGGCCGGCGTGCAAGTTCCGGCGCGGGCTATCGCGGCACGCCCGACTGGGTCTACGACGAGCCGGCAAGCGTCAGTGTCATTTCCAGGGAGGCTATTCAAAGCTCTCCCGCCCGTAACGCACGTGACCTGCTCGATACCGCCGCCGGCGTCTATGCCAACCGTTCCGAAGGGCAAAACCCCGGTGTAACGGTCAATATTCGCGGCCTCCAGGACCAGAACCGCGTCGTCACCATGATCGACGGGGCAAGGCAGAATTTTCAGCGCAACGGTCATGGATCGACGCAGCGAACCTATGTCGAAACTGCCTTCATCCGTGAAATCGACGTCGAAAAGAGCGGCACCTCAGGCGTTGGCGGAGCCGGCGCACTCGGCGGTTCGGTCAACTTCCGAACCATCGAAGCCGATGATCTTATAGAAGACGGCCGCCAGTGGGGCGGCGAGTCAAACGCGACCGTTGGCACCAACGAGTTCCAGTTTGATGGCGCAAGCATGGCGGCGGTCAGATTGTCGGACAGCTTCTCGGTGCTCGGCGGCATCAGCCACAAAAAGATTGGCGCCTATGACATCGGCGAGAATGGCGACATCAAGCTCTATGACAGCTCCGTGCATGACGGAGCGGCAATCTTCACGGGGCAGGACTCCTACTCCTACCTGCTGAAGGCCGAGGCGGAGCTCACCGACGATCTCGATACGTCGCTGACCTGGCTTCGCAACGATTCCGACTTCAGCCAGGGCTCCTACAATAACGATGGCGACCTCGATGAAGATACGCAGCAGGTTCTGAACGATACGATCACCAGCAGCCTTCACTGGGATCCCGACAGCGAGCTCATCGATCTCAACGCCCGCCTCTGGTACAACCACACGCGAAACCGCGAGAAGCGCTACGGCTCGGCCATCAACGACGATGGTTTCCCCGTCAATTACGCTCTCGGCACACTGGGCTTCAGCATCGATAATACCAGCCGCTTCGAAACTTCGGCCGGTTCACTTTCGCTGAACTACGGTGTCGAAGCCTTCTTCGATCGCGGCAAGACGGAGACGCTCGAGGATTATTTTCTCAATGGCGTCGATATGACGGCCACCTATACCGGCACGACCCCGTCAGGTGATCGCGACGTCTACAGCGCCTTTACCAATGCCACGTTCGAACATGACGATTGGCTGATGGCGCAGGCCGGCCTACGCTACGACTATTACAATCTGTCGGGCGATGCATCGCTCTACGGTCTGGAAGTCAAGACTATCGACAACCGGAGATGCCGCTTGTACTTCCCCGACGGCGTGACCTGCCGGATATGGACGGGCACTATCGATCGCGTAACGGTCTATCCGGAAAATGTCATCCCGGTCGACAATTCGGACGGCGCGCTGCTGCCCTCCGCCATGCTCGCCGTCAAACCCGTCGACTGGCTGCAGCCCTTCGCCAAGTATTCGCGCAGCTTCCGTCCTCCGACGATCATGGAAACCTTCCTGACGGGCGGTCACCCCGGCGTCAATCTCGTGGAGAACGCTCCCAATCCCGATCTCGTGGCCGAGGAAGGCAACACGTTCGAGCTTGGTGTGAATGCCACGACCGACGGGCTCCTGTCCGCTGACGACAGCGTGCGCCTGAAGGCCGTCGGCTTTTACCGCAAGATCGAAAACTATATCGCGCTCGGGACAGTTCATCGCGCCGAAACGGGCCGCGACTATGCCTCCTATGTCAATGTCGACGGCACGACGCGCATGAAAGGCATCGAGCTGGAGGCGAGCTACGATGCAGGTAGATGGTATGCCGGCCTCTCCTATACCTATCTCAAGACGGATTTCGGCACCAGCTACAGCTACGACGGCGCGAGCTACGAGATCGAGCCCTCGATTATTTTCGTGCCGCCGCGCAACAAGTTCACCATCGATGCCGGCATGCGGCTTTTCGACGACAAGCTGACGATCGGCGGTCGCGCCACCCATGTCGGCGGCACATCGCCCAATATCGGCGTGCTGGCGAGCAACTATGTCACCGAAGACTATTCGCTCTACGACATATACGGGTCCTACGCCTTCAACGACACCGTCAAGCTCCGCTTTGCCGTCAACAACGTGACCGATGTCGCCTACGTCCCGGCGCTCGGGACAATCAGCCTGCCCGGACCGGGACGCACGGCGACGGCATCGCTCAACTTCAAGTTCTAAGCAATTTCCCGGCCGACAGGCCCGGATCCGAGGTTCGTCGACCGACGGACAACCAACCATCAATGGAGAAAGACAATGAGTGTAGGAATTCAGGTCCCCGCCGGTGCGCCCGATTGGGTCAACTATCTCGAAACCACGTGGCTCAACTCCTTCTCATATCGCAGCCATGGCTCGTTCAGCCCGGGCTCGGCGCCTTACGACCAGTGGGTCGCCGGCAATGCCGGTACTGCCCAGTCGGGCGTGGTTCTCAACGGCGATTTCAGCTACATTCCGCCGGGCGGCTTCGTCGGCTCGCTCGACACGCTGGAATTCGGCTCGCATCTGACCGGCAGCACGGCGGCCGGCTATGATCTCAGCACCGTGCTGACGCTGGACCTGTCGGACGCGACCGCCTCTACGGCGTTCACCTATGCGATCTACTACCTCTCCAACTTCGCCGACCTGACGCATCTCTACGACTATCTCGGCGAACAGGGCACGACGCAGACCGGCAATAGCGGCGGCCTCGGCGAGACCCTCTACAGCTTTGCCGGTGACGACGTGCTGACGGGCGCCGGTGCGAGCGACTTCGACACCTTCTACTATCGCGCCGATCTGAATGCCGGCGGATGGGGCGATGATTCCATCACCGACTTCGTTGACGGCAACGACCTGATTGTTCTCGATGGTTATGGCTGGGACGATTACAGCGACTTCGTCACGGCTGGCGGCAGTATTTCCGGCTCGACGATCTCCTACGCCGGCAACAGCATTGACGTCGCTTTCGCAGGCGGCGGCACGCTTGACAGCTCCGATCTGATCTTCGTTGCGTGATCGGCCGATGAGGAACCAATTTCTGGTTCGGACGTCGTCGCAGCCCTTTGCTGCGGCGACGATCCTCCCGCTGAAGAGCAATGTCGTCAGCATTGCCCTCATCAGCGGGGTCGTCAACCTGCTCGCCCTGACGTCGCCCCTGTTCATGCTGCAGGTCTATGATCGCGTGCTCGCAAGCGGCAGCGTTCCGACGCTGATCGGTCTGGCGGTACTTGCCGCAGGCCTCTACGCATTCCAGTCGATCCTCGATATCGTCCGCACCCGTGTCTTGCTGCGGATCGGCGAGCGATTTGACGGAAAGCTCAGCGCCCGCGTTCATGAGGCCGTGATACGCCTTCCATTGGTCAGTCGACCCCACGGTGATGGCTTGCAGCCATTGCGGGATCTCGACAACGTCCGCGGCTTCCTGTCGGGCACAGGCCCCACGGCCTTTTTTGACCTTCCGTGGATGCCGCTTTATCTCGGCATATGTTTCCTCTTCCACATCTGGATCGGTGTAACGGCGCTCGTCGGCGCGATCATCCTTGTCTCGCTGACGCTGATCACGAACACCCTGTCGCAAGGTCCTATCCGCGAAACCATTGCCCAGAACATGATCCGCAACGGTCTTCTGGAAGGTACTCGTCGCAATGCGGAAGTCGTCCGCGCGATGGGACTGGAAACGCGGCTCGCCAAACGATGGCTGAAGGTCAACGCCGCCTATCTTGCGGCCAACCGTCGGACCGGCGACATCGGCGGTGGCTTGGGAGGCCTGTCGAAATCGCTGCGCATGATGCTGCAGTCCGCCATTCTCGCTGTCGGCGCATATCTCGTGATCACTCAGCAGGCCACGGGCGGGATCATGATCGCAAGCTCGATCATGATGGGTAGGGCGCTCGCACCCGTCGAACTCGCAATCGGCAACTGGAAACCGTTTCTGATGGCACGCCAGAGCTGGGCGAGGCTTCAGGACCTGCTGGGCAAGATCCCTGAGGCGAAGCCCGTCACGGCTCTGCCGCGCCCCGAACGTGAGTTGCGCATCGAGGCGGTGACCGTCGCGCCTCCGGGCGAAAGAAAACCAACGCTGGCCGGGCTCGGCTTCTCGCTGGTCGCAGGAAACGCACTCGGCGTGATCGGTCCATCCGGATCGGGAAAGTCGACCTTGTCGCGAATCCTGGTCGGCGCCTGGCAGCCGTCGGCGGGCAAGGTCCGGATCGATGGCGCCAGCCTGGACCAGTGGGACAGCGCCACACTCGGTGAGCATATCGGCTATCTCCCGCAGGGCGTGGAGCTGTTCGACGGAACCATTGCCGAAAACATTTCGAGATTCGAGGAAACTCCTGACGCAGACGCGATCATCGCCGCGGCGCGCACGGCCGGTGCCCATGAACTCATCTTGAAATTCGAACTCGGCTACGAGACGCAAATCGGCGAAGGCGGAGCCGCGCTCTCGGCCGGTCAGCGCCAGCGCATCGGCCTTGCGCGTGCCCTTTATCGCGATCCGTTTCTGGTCGTCCTCGATGAGCCCAACGCCAATCTGGACGCCGAAGGTGAAGCCGCTGTTGTCAGGGCCATCGCCGCGGTTCGCGATCGCAAGGGTATCGTCGTCGTCGTTGCCCATAGACCCAGTGCACTTGGGATCGTCGATCATGTGCTGATGATCGAAGGTGGCAGGCAAAAGGCCTTCGGTCTGCGTGACGAGGTGCTTTCCAAAGTTCTCAAGAGCGGCTCGGGCTTGCACTCTGGCCGGGGCTTTCCAGCAACCGGCGTGAGCACTGCACCGCTGCGGGTGATTGCAAACGTCGCCCAGGCGACATCCGATGCAGCAAATGGCGCCATAGCGGATAGTCAGGAGGATGCCGATGTCCGACATTGATGATCGCGAAGTCAGCCGTTCAATCCGTCGCCACCTGATGGTGGGCGTCATCGCTTCGCTCGCGATGGTCGGAGGTGCCGGGGCGTGGGCCTCGGTGACGGATCTCGCCGGAGCGGTCGTTGCATCGGGGCGTTTTGTTGTCGATTCCTACGTCAAGAAGGTCCAGCATCCGAAGGGCGGGGTCGTTGGAGAAATCCTTGTCGGAGAGGGGGATGAGGTCAGGGCCGGTGACGTGCTCATGCGCCTCGATGCCACCCAGACCCGCGCCAACCTGGCGATCGTCACCAAGCGGCTGAACGAATTGGCTGCGCGGCTTGCGCGGCTTGAAACCGAACGTGACGATCTTGACGAGATCGCTTTTCCAGACTGGCTGCTTGCCGCCGACAAGGATCCTGAGGTGGCTGCTGCCATCCATAGCGAATCTCGATTATTCCAATCTCGGCGGGACGCGAGGGAAGGGCAGAAAGCCCAGCTCAATCAGCGCATCGAACAGTTCGAGCATGAAATCGCCGGGCTGAAGGCCCAGGAAGTTGCCTATGGCGAGGGGATAGAGGTTCTGAATACAGAAATATCCGCTCTGAACAGGTTGCGCGAACAGGGCATCGTTTCCGATCAGCGGCTGAACGGCCTCAAAACCCAGGCTGCGACCTTCGGCGGCGAACGCGGCGAGAAGATTGCTTTCCAGGCCCAGTCGGCCGGCCGGATCACGGAAACACGGCTACAGATCCTGCAGATCGATCAGGATCTCAGAACCGAAGTCGGCCGCGAATTGCGGGAGGTCCAGGCTCAGATCGGCGAATATGTCGAACGCAAAGTGGCAGCCGAGGACGACCTGAAACGCATCGATATTGTCGCTCCGCAATCCGGCGTCGTGCACCAACTGGCGGTCCATACTGTGGGTGGGGTGATCTCTCCTGCCGATCCGATCATGCTGATCGTGCCGGAAGGCGATGATCTGGCCCTTGAAGTTCAGATCGCACCGAAGGATGTGGATCAGATTCAGATCGGGCACGCCGCCTTGTTGCGCATGACCGCTTTTAATCTTCGCACGACACCAGAGCTGAGTGGCATCGTCAGCCGAATTGCGGCCGATCTGACCATCGACGAACGGTCCGGCCAGTCCTACTACCTGGTGCGCGTCGCTATCCCGCAAGCCGAAAAGGAGAAGCTGAAGAGCCTCACGCTCGTTCCCGGCATGCCGGCCGAGGTGATGATCAAAACGGGTGACCGCACAGCACTCTCCTATCTCGTCAAGCCGCTCTCCGACCAGATCCTGCGCGCCTTTCGGGAGGATTAAGATCGACGCGATCGCCGAAATCGGAGCCCGGCTTTTCGAGCGCTACCATGCCGTGCGGGCAGTCCCTAGCGCGAACGTATGGGAGGACGTGACGAGGGCGACGTGAGCCTTGAGCGAAACGGCACAGTTTCCCGGATAGGAGAGATTGTGCTGGATCAGGTGCTTTAGCAGCTCATCGGCGTTGCGCTTTTCTGTTAGCGGAAATGTCACTGTCATGTGCGTTCCTCGACAGAGCAAATTGACCGTTCGCAGGGATTAAGGCGTGAATCCTTTTGCGCTGCAACAAGAAAAATTTAACCATAAAATTAAAATCGATTAGTTTTTGAAGTGTACATTTTAAAATCGTTTTAAATCGGGAAGTTGCCATTGGTGCGGTGTGCGTCGGGTAACTGCGACAAAAACACACGCAGTTGGATAAGACCTTGTTAACCATCCAGGTCGCAGATGGAGAGAGGTTTAAATGTTCTGCCAGAGCGGTGAGAATGCGTTCCGCCGCGTGGGGCTTTAAATCCGCACATATCCCCCTCGATAGCCGATGCCGACAGGTGGGTTATGCGCTGGTGCGTTCTGTTCTCGGTGTGTGGCAATGTCGATCATTCATAGTATCAGCGTAAGAAGCGGTCGGCTGGTGAAACTCACCTTCGAATCTGCCTCCTTCACGCGGGCCGCTCGCAAAACGACGGGAACGGCACGTCAGGCGAGAAGCCGTATCGTCACTCTCGCAGGCGTCCTCGGCATCGTCTACGCCGGGATGTTCGGCAAGCTGATCTACTATGGACTTGTCGTCGACACGACGACATCGAGCATTCCGCCAAATCCGATCATGGCCTCCCGGCCTGATATTCTCGACCGCAACGGCGAGCTTCTGGCGACCGATATCCGCACGGTTTCGATGTTTGCCGAGCCGAGCCATATGGTCGATGTGGATGAAGCGGTCGAGAAGCTCACGCAGCTTTTCCCGGAGCTCGACCGGAAGGCGCTCTATCAGAAACTGTCGGACAAGCGTTCGCAATTCACATGGCTGCGTCGCCAGCTGACGCCGAAGCAGCAAAGCGAGGTTCTGGCCCTCGGCCTTCCCGCCATCGGCTTCCGTCCGGAAGTAAAGCGCTTCTATCCCGGCGGGCGCACGGCGGCCCACATTCTCGGCTATGTCGATATCGACAACAAGGGCATGGCCGGCATGGAGAAGTATCTCGACACGCAGGGCCTTTCGGATCTGGAATCCACCGGGCTCGCAGTGCGCGAGAATCTGGAGCCGGTGCGGCTGTCGATCGACATCCGGGCGCAGAATGTCGTTCATGACGTCGTCACCGATGCGATCACCACATACAAGGGCAAGGCTGCCGGCGCCGTCATCCTCGACGTCCATACCGGCGAGGTGCTCGCCATGGCGTCCGCTCCCGATTTCGATCCGAATGACCCGCAGGCGACAGGCAGCGAAGGCTGGCTGAACCGCATGTCGAACGGCACCTTCGAAATGGGCTCGACATTCAAGACCTTCTCGATGGCGTTGGCACTCGACAGCGGCACGGTGAAACTCTCCGACAGTTTCGACGCCACTGGGCCGTTGCATTACGGCGGCTTCACAATCCATGACGACCATGATGTGCCGCGCCGCTGGCTGACCATTCCGGAGATCTTCCGCTATTCCTCCAATATCGGCACGGCGAGGATGATGGACTTGGTCGGCATGGATCGTCAGAAGGATTATCTGACCCGCTTTGGCCTGTTGACAAAGATGCAGACCGAGCTGCCGGAGGTGAAAACACCGACACAGCCGAAAGTCTGGAAGAAGATCAATTCGATCACGATCTCCTTCGGCCATGGTGTCGCGACCACGCCACTGCAGACGGCGGTTGCCGGTGCCGCCCTCGTCGACGGCGGCGAGCTCATAGAGCCGACCTTCCTGCCGCGCTCGGCGGAAGCGGCGGCGAAAACCGAACAGCAGATCGTCAAGAAAAGCACCAGCGACACGATCCGCGCTCTCTTCAAGCTGAATGGCGAACAAGGCTCCGGGCGCACCGCCGACGTGCCCGGCTTCCATGTCGGCGGCAAGACAGGCACGGCGAATAAAGTTGTGAACGGCCATTATTCGCACACGCTGAGTTTCAACGCCTATCTGGCGGCCTTCCCGATCGATGCCCCGAAATATGTCGTGCTGTCCTTCATCGACGAACCGCTGACCGGCCAGCACGGTCTTACCTTCGCGACGAACACGGCAGCTCCGATGGTGCATGACATCATCAGTCGCGTCGCACCGATCCTCGGTGTCGAGCCGGATTTCGGGCAGAACCTGCTGGCCTCATATTGAGGGCAGCACCGGGCACTGTTTGGAATCGAGCTGCGAGCAACGATGTACATCATGGCCGGCAATGGACGGTTCCGAACTTTCATCGCATTGCGTCATCCGGGCTACATACTTGCGGTCTAGGTCATTGGGTGAAGGTGCGCACCTCATGTCCAGTCGAACGAACGTCACTGCAAAACGCCTCATGGACGCCTGCGAGCTGCTGCTTTGCGAGGCGCATGCCCTCGAAGAGCTGACGGCGCGCCGGATTGCGATCCAGGCGCAGGCGACGCCTTCGGCGATTGCTTATCATTTCGGGTCTCAGGAAGAATTGATCACCGCAGTTGCGGAGCGTGTCTATCGCCGGTTAAACACCGAGCGACTGAGCCTGCTGCAGAAAGCCGTCGATCGACGGGCGCCCAATCCTCCTGATATCGACGAGGTAATAGCAGCTCTCGTCGGCCCATCGATCCGCTGGGCGACCGATCCGACGTCGAGCTATCCCGTGCTGTCGCACTTCACCTCAATGGCACACAGCCATCGTGACGGTGCGCCTCACTACCGGCGCATCATCGAGGATGTCGAGCATCACCGGGCCTTTATCCCGCAATTGAAGCGGATCGCACCCTGGCTCGATGAAGTGGATATCGGCTGGCGTCTGAACTGTGCGCTCGGCATCCGCTCGCAGGTCACCCGCAGCCGGCAGAGAACCGAGGTTCTCACCAATCATCAGATGGATCTCGACAATCCGGATCTCGTCATCGCGCGAATCGTGGAGGTCATTGCGCCGATGTTCCGTCGGGTTTCCTGACCTACGTCCGATCAGGTCTGAACGTGTTTCGAACAGCATTCGAAATCCGTCACGCCCGCGAAACACGCCCCCTCTATCGGTCCCATGAGAGAACCGTCAGGGAGCCTTCCGATGCGCCGCGATACCACTTTCATTCATCTGACCGACTTGCACATCGGCACTGCCGATGATGACCATCTCTACAGCGATACGACCGAGACGCTCAGCCAAGTGCTCGATCTGGTCGCCACAGTCGCGCCCAAGCCGCAATTCGTGATCGCCAGCGGCGACCTCACCAATCGCGGTGATGCGGAAAGCTTCCGCCGGCTGAAGGAAATCATGGATGCGCGGCTCGATGTGCCGGTCATCTACGCGCTTGGCAATCACGACACGCGTCCCGGCTTCTACGAGGGAATGGGCGTTGCGACGGATGATCCGGACGCTCCTTATGATCACGATGTCGTCGTCGACGGCATCCATATCGTCACGATCGACTCCTCGACACCCGCGCTGATCGGCGGCACGATCGATCCGGAACAGTTCGACTGGCTGGCCTCAACGCTGGATACGCATCCCGACCTGCCGAAGCTCATCGTCGTTCATCATCCACCGGCTCTGGGTGAAGAACCCGATACAACCCACTGGCGGACCATTCATTTCCCGCAGTCGGAACGGTTCCGCGCGCTGCTCAAGGGCCGTAACATCATCGGCATTCTCAGCGGACATATCCATCATGATCGCGTTTCGGTCTGGCACGGCATCCCCGTCGTCGTCGGCACCGGCCAGCATGCGGCGACCGATATTCTGCGCACCGACATTCTGCGCATGGTGCGCGGCGCCTCTTTCGGCATCGGCACCATCCGCCCGTCCGGCCTCACCATGGCCTTCGTGCCGCTGCCGTCCGACCGCGCCGAACTCAACACCTATCCACTCGAAATGCTGTTGGCACGGGCCGTGCCCATCGCTGCCGAATGAACGTCAGGAGACATACATGTTGCGCAGAACCACGTTGAAGTTCACGGGAGCGCTCGCCGCCGCCTCGCTCTTACCATCAGGCGCATTCGCCGAAATGCCCGCATTCGTCGACAAGCCGGTGACGATCAGCTTTTACAACTACAATCTCGCTTCGGCGAGCGCCGGAGCCGATGCGACCAAGGAACTGATTGCCGGTTTCGAAAAGAAATTCCCCAATATCAAGGTGGAGACCGTTGCCGTCCCGTCCAACGAGATCATGTCGCGTGTGCAGGCCGATATCGTCGCCGGCAAGCAGCCGGACGTGGCGCAATTGGTCTTCCGTGACCTGATCTACATCGCCAGCGACCTCGGCGCCAATGCCCTCGAAGACATGGTCGATGCGAACGAACTGAAGGATCAGCTCACCGGCATGATCCCGCAGGGGCTCGAACTCGGCAAGGTCGACGGCAAGACCTATGGCCTTGCCTACACCTTCTCGACGCCGATCCTGTTTTACAATGCCGACCTCTTCAAGCAGGCGGGCCTCGATCCCGACAAGCCGCCGAGAACGTGGGACGATGTCGCGGCTGCCGGCAAGGCCATCAAGGAAAAAGCCGGCAAGAACGGCTTCTTCCCCGGCGCCTATGGCCCGACCGACGGCACTTTCGTCTATCAGTCGATCGTCATGTCGAACGGCGGCAAGGTGCGCGACGGCAACACGCTAACCTTTGCCGACGGGGACTCGGCGGACGCCGTCAAGATGCTGCGTGGCATGGTCGACAGCGGCGCGCATGCCAAGATCGATCCGGCCAGCGCGTCCGACACGTTTGCCGCCGGTAACATGAGTATGTTCCTCTATACGAGCGCGCTGCTTTCCAGCGTCAAAAAGTCGGCCCAGGGCAAGTTCGACCTGCGCCTTGCTCCGATGCCTTCATTTGGCGACAAGCCGACGGCGCCGACCAATTCCGGCAGCGCCCTCTTCGTCTTCAGCAAGGACCCGGACAAGCAGCGCGCCTCCTATGAGCTCCTCAAATATCTGACGAGCAAAGAAGCCTACACGATCATCACCAGCAAGATCGGCTACCTGCCGCTGCGCCTCGATATCGTCGACGATCCGAACTATCTCGGCCCCTGGCTCAAGGAAAACCCGATGTTCCGGGCCAACATCAAACAGCTCGACCGTCTGACCGCCAATATCGCCTTTCCCGGACCGAATTATCGCCAGGTCGAGAAGATGATGATGGACGGCGTCCGCGAAGCCGTCTTCGGAAGCGGCGACCCGGTCGAAGCGCTGAAGGGTGCGCAGGAGCAGGGTCAGGACCTGATGCCATAAGTAAGTTGCAGTCTTCACGAGGAATGTGAGGGGCGGCAACGAGGCCGCCCTTTATCGACAGTCGATCGGAGCTTTCGCCAATGACAGATATCCAGGCAGAGGTGGCCGGCCCCGCCTCGACGAAAGCGGCTTCGGCACGATCGCAAATCACCCGCGAACGCTTTACCATTTCTCCCTGGCTGTATCTGGCGCCCGCCCTCGTCCTCCTGATGGTCTGGACCTACGTCCCGCTTGCCGAGACGTTTCGTTTGTCTTTCTACCAATGGAACATGCTGCCGACATCGCCGCAACGCTTTGTCGGGCTAGCGAACTACCAGCGGCTGCTGGCTCTGCCGGAAATGCGCAACGCCCTCTGGAACACGCTCTGTTACACGATCGGCCTGTTTCCGATGTCGGTGATCATTCCGCTATTCGTAGCGATCTGGACGCAGGATCTCGGCGGTCGCGCCCGGACGATCTACCGGACGATGATCTTCGTGCCGATGATCATCGCTCCCGTCGTTGCCGCCGTCCTGTGGCGCTGGCTGCTGAACGAAGATCAGGGGCTTGTAACGCTTGCCCTCGATAGTCTGGGGCTCGGCCGCGTCGGCTTTCTGACCGATCCTCTCTATGCCCTGCCGACGTTGACCTGGATCACCGGCTGGAAGCTGATCGGCTTTTCGACGCTGCTCTTTTCCGCCGCCAATGCGGGCATCAACCCGTCCTATATCGAAGCCGCGCGTATTGATGGTGCCAGCCGCTGGCGCATCATTTGCGATATTCGCCTGCCGTTGCTCTCGCCGACGATCCTGCTGCTGTCGATGATGACGGTCCTTTTCGGCGCGCAATGGAGCTTTGCCTATATCAACGTGCTGACCAATGGCGGCCCGCTGAAGTCGACGACCAACATTTTTTACCTGCTCTGGGAATACGGCTTCCAAACGCTTTCGGCCGGCTGGAGTTCGGCCGCCGGCATGATCGCTTTTGCCGGCTTCGCTGTGCTTGCCGCCATCTGCATGTGGCTGACGAAGAGGTTTGCCTTCTATGACAACTGATGCCCTCGACGACCACCGGCCGAGCCGATCGGCGCCGACCCGCGGGTTCGGGCGCAAGTTCGGCGTACACGCCGTCATGGTCGTGCTCTCGTTCGTTTCGATCTTTCCGATCTACTGGATGATCGTCACATCGTTGCGACCTGAGAACGAGACCTTCTCCACCGCGCTCTGGCCGTCCCATCCGACCTTCGACAATTACCTCTTCGTGTTGACGCGTGTGCCGATGCTGCAGATGCTCTTCAACACGACGCTCGTATCAGCCGCGACTGCGTTGCTGCAGGTCGTGACCGGCATGTTTGCCGCCTACGCGCTGGTGCGCTGGCGCATGCGGCTATCGTCTGTCGTCCATGGCCTGATTGCCTTGTCCTGGCTCGTGCCTTTCCAGGTCACGATGATCCCGAACTACGTGCTCGCCTCCAGGATAGGGCTGCTCGACACATTGACGGGTCTCGTTGTGCCGAATGCCGCCCACGCATTTGCGATCCTGCTCCTCTATCATGCCATGCGGGCCTTTCCGACCGAAGTGCTGGAGGCTGCGCGCATGGATGGCGCACGGAGCTTCCGCATCCTCTGGCAGATCGTCACGCCGAATATGGGCGCCCCCATCGCCTCCTTATCGATCATCGCCTTCATTTCCGCCTGGAACGAATATTTCTGGCCGCTGCTACTGTCGCGCAAGCCAGAGAACTCCGTCGTGCAGATTGGCTTGCAGATGTTCATGACCCAGGAGGGTAACCTCTGGGGACCGCTGATGGCGGCGGCGGCACTCGCCAGCCTGCCGATCCTACTGATCTATCTCGTTCTCCAGCGACACGTCATCGAATCCTTCATGAAATCCGGAATCCGCTGATCATGCAAAATTATGAAAGACTCATCGCACTCACTGGCGCCCGCAACGTGCGCGACCTTGGTGGCTATCCGGCCGGCAACGGTGGACTGACGCGCTGGCGTTCGGTTCTGCGTGGCGACACATTGCATGCGTTGAGTGCGGCCGATATCGAGGCGCTGATCGCTTACGGGGTCAAGACGGTGATCGACTTGCGCAATCCGCAGGAAATCGCCCAGGAGGCCAATCCTTTTACGGATGATGCGCGGGTCCGTTACGACAACGTCCCGCTCTTGTCGGCTTTGGCGCCGGTCGAAATGATGGCAGCGCAATCGTCCGATTTCGATATGAGCGACCGCTACTGCCAAGCACTCGACAATTGTCAGCCGGCGATCGCCAAGGTGCTGACGATGATCGCACACGCATCGGACGGGATCGTTCTTTTCCATTGCACGGCCGGCAAGGATCGCACCGGTATCATTGCCGCTCTGCTGCTCGCCCATGCCGGCGTCGACGAAGCTGTTATCATCGAAGATTACGCCCTGACCGGATCGATATCCGTTCCCTTGCTTGCCGACCTCCATGTACGGGCGGTCGCACGCGGCGTGCCTTCGAGCCTCGCGGATGTGGTTCTCGCATCGGCGCCGCACAGCATGGCCCGCACACTCGGGCACCTTGCCAGACGTTACGGCGGCGTTGGCGCCTATCTCGCGCAGATAGGCTTGGACCAATCGGAAATCACCGGCCTCAAGCGGCGGCTCTGCGTTTGAGCCTTGCCTTGTCTCGTTAAAAGCGACTTGCTGTGATGCCGGCAATTGCAGTGGCGACCGCCCGGTAATCAGACGGCCGTATCATCGCGGCAGGTCAAGGCAGCGTATGTCCTGCAGCCCTGAACAGCCGGTACCATTCCTCGCGAGTCAGCGAGACAGAAGAGCCGGCCGCGGCTTCGATGACACGTTCCGGCTTCGTGGTGCCGAGAACGACCTGGATCTTTGCCGGATGACGGGTGATCCAGGCGACTGCAATGCCGGTCGGGGTGACGCCATAGGCCTTCGCGAGCTCGTCGATGGCGTCGTTCAAATCGGCGAAATTTTCACGGTCGCCGAGGAATACGCCGTCGAAGAAGCCCTTCTGGAACGGCGACCACGCCTGCAGCATCATGCCGTTGATCCGGGAATAGTCGAGGAGGCCGTTGTCGCGATCGACGGACTGGTCAAGCCCGGCCATATTGGCGGCAACTCCTGATGCAATCAGCGGCGCATGGGTGATGCTGAGTTGCACCTGGTTGACGATGAGCGGTTGCTTGACAGCGGTCTTGAGCAGTTCGATCTGGCCGGGTGTGTGGTTGGAGACGCCGAAATGCCTGACCTTGCCCGACGTTTTAAGCGTGTCGAAGGCTGTTGCGACTTCCTCGGGCTCGACGAGCGTGTCAGGGCGATGCAGCAGAAGCACGTCCAGATAGTCGCTTCGCAGGGCTGCGAGCGACTGATCCACCGAGGCCAGAATATGCTCGGCGGAGAAATCGAAAAATCCCTTGCGGATGCCGACCTTGCTCTGGATGACAAGCTTCTCACGCTCGGAGGCGTTAAGAGAAATCGCCTCGCCGAAACGGGCCTCACAGCGATGAGGCGCGCCGCCATAAATATCCGCATGGTCGAAAAACGTCACGCCGGCATCCCGTGCGGCGCCGACCAGCTGTTGGATTTCGCCGTTCGTCATTTTGGCGATCCGCATCATCCCGAGGATGATGCTGGACACGTCGAGGTCCGTCTGCGGAAGCTTATAGAGTTTCATGATGAATACCTCAGGGTTGCCAAATAACTAAATGGTTATCCGCTTTTACGGGAACGGCGGTCGGGTGGCTAGCCGAAGCTACTGTTACCAGGCGTCCGCAGAGATCGGCTTCGGATATGGCTGCTCCCTTTGCACGCAACTCCCATGATAGGCTAGAGATTGCCGTGTTGCAGTAGCGGCGTCGATTGTCGAAGTGGAGGAAATCTGGGTGGCGGATCAAGCAAAACTGGCGGCATCCCGCAGGGCTGCCCAGCGGGTGACCCTGCGCACGGTGGCGAACTTGCTTGGCCTGTCCGTCACGACCGTCAGTCGCGCGCTAAAGGATGGCCCCGAGGTCAACCGCGAGACGATCGACCTCGTCAAGAAAGCGGCATCCGACCTCGGCTACCGTCCCAACCTCGGAGGCATCAATCTGAGAACGGGAAAAACCCATGCTGTCGGCGTCATCATGCCGTTCCATCGAGACGGCGAGATGAATATCGTCGTTGCCTCGCTGATCGAGGGCTTCTGCGGTGCAATGAAGCAACGTGGGTATCGCACGACAGTCGCCCCGCAGTTTCAGGCTGACGACCCGCTGGCAACGGTGCGGGATCTTGTCGAAGAGGGAACGGTTGACGGCGTCATCCTTACTCATACGAGGCCGCAGGACGATCGGGTGAAATATCTGCTGGAAGTCGGCATGCCCTTTGTCACCTTCGGCCGCACTGAGCTGCTCAGCAAACATCCGAGCATCGATATCGAGCATGAGGAGATCGGCGCGGCGGCGGCGGCGCGGCTGCTCGATGCCGGGCACAAGGCGCCGTTGCTCGTCGCGCCCTCCAGCCAGTTCACCTACAGCCTGCAATTTATCAAGGGCTGGACGAGCGAATTCAACCGCAGGAACCTGACCGTTCCCGACGAGAGGATGTTCTTTACCGCAACCACGCCTGATAGCGGCAAGAAGATTGCCGCGGATGCGCTTGCGAAATATCCAGACGTGACCAGCGCCTTCGTTGCAAGCGACGAGGCGGCCCTCGGCTTCGTTTCCGCTCTGGCCGATCTTGGTCGAAAGGTCGGCGAGGATTTTTCCATCCTGACCTATTCCGGCAGTCGTCTTCACGACTTCTACAATCCGCCGCTCAGCACCTATTATTTTCCGAATTTCGTCATCGGACAGCGCCTGAGCGATCTTCTCTACAGGTCGATGCAGGGCGAGCCGGCATCCGGCCTGACCGAGATCGTCCACGCAAGTTTTGTCGAACGCCGCAGCGAATTCAGCCTTCGCTGAAAATCCCCAAAAATCCGGCACAGGTAAGTTATTCGTAACGTTACGAATTCACCTTCCTTGCCGCAATGCGGCAAAAGCTCCATGACAGAAGCCGTTGACAGCTTAAGCCTCACTATGCATTCGTAACGTTACGAATTGGCATTTGGAGCGGGTTGGAGCGCTTTAAGAGCCAAGACAAGCCACTGCGACAATGATGGGAGGACGGCGTGGGTGCTCAAGCACTTTTTTTCGGCTCGCCAATTTGGACGTTCAACTGGAACCCACCTTATACAGCGCCGCTGCGCCGGCTGGCAGCTACCGGCTGCAAGGGATTCGAGCTGACCGCATGGTCGGTCGACATGCTCGGTTACTACACCGACGAGACGATCCGCGAGCTCAAATCAATTGCCGACGGTGAAGGGCTGACGCTGACCAACTTCTTCTACAATCTGCCATTCGCACGTGATGACGGTGCGCCGGTTTCGCATGTGGACCTGGATGCATATAAACGTGGCGTCGAGCTGGCGGCAAAGATCGGCACACCGATCATGACAAGCATGACTCCCTATCCCTTCCAATCCGAAGTACGTCCGATCCTGCAGAGGCCGACGGCTCAGGAATGGTCGGCAGCCGTTCGGCCCGAGTGGGATTGGACTGCGGAATACGATGTCGTCGTCGAAGGTTTCGCTGCAGCCTGCGCCATTGCTGCGGATGCCGGGCTGCGCGTCGCCATCGAGCCGCATCCCTATCGCTGGGTCAGTTCCGGGCAGGGCATGCTGCGGCTGATCGAGCGCACCGGGGCTCCCAATCTCGGGCTCAATTTCGACCCCAGCCATCTCTTCCCTGCTGGTGACATGCCGCACTACGTGGTGCTGTCGCTTGCAGACCGGATCTACAACACGCATTTCTCCGACAATGAAGGGCACACCAATGCTCATTGGCGTCCTGGCCGCGGCAAGATCGACTGGACGGCGATTTTCGCGGCGCTGCGCACAATAGGCTATTCCGGGCCGATCACCCTGGAGCTTGAGGATGCGCCCGGTGCATCGCACTGGACCCATTTTCGGGAAGCCACGCCGGAATTCGATTCCGAAATGAAACGCGGCATCCGTTATCTGCGCGACTGCGCCGCCGAAATCGACATCACTATTACCTGAGGAACCAGAATGAGCGGAAACAGCCCCATGAAAGTCGGCATCGTTGGCGCTGGAAACATCAGCGCCACCTACGTCGCCACACTGCATATGTTCGATTTCATTCGCGTGAAGTCGATCTACGACCTCTATGAGGAGCCGGCGCGCAAGCTCGCCGAGCAGTTCGGTGTCCAATCGGTGTCGCTCGCTACAATGCTCGCCGATCCCGAAATCGGCCTCATCATCAACTTGACCACGCCGACCGCCCATTATTCGATCAGCAAGAGGGCGCTGCTTGCCGGCAAACACGTCTATTCGGAAAAGCCGCTCGGCGTTTCGATGGAAGAGGCCGAAGAACTGATGGCGCTCGCCCGCGCCGGCGATCTGCGGCTCGGCTGCGCCCCCGATACGTTCCTCGGCGGTGGCCATCAGTTGACGCGTCGTCTTTATGATGAGGGACGCATCGGCACGGCGATTTCCGCGACCGCGATGTTGCTTCTGCCCGGCCACGAGCACTGGCATCCCAATCCGGCCTTCTTCTACGGTCGTGGCGGAGGGCCGATGCTCGATGTCGGGCCTTATTATGTGACCAATCTGATTGCCCTTCTGGGGCCGGTCCGCGAAGTCTTCGGTGCTGCCAAGGTCACCCGCATAGAGCGAACCGTGAAGACGCAGCCACGGTTCGGCGAAACGATCAAGGTGCTGACGCCGACGCATCTGACCGGCGTCATGGAATTCCACAGCGGCGCGACCGTGACGATCGCTACCAGCTTCGACGTCATCAAACACAAGCACAACCAGATCGAGATCTATGGCTCCAAGGGCTCGATGGTGACGCCGGACCCGAACAATTTCACGGGCAAGGTCGAGATCTTCACCGAGGGGGGCGAAACCTGGGAAGAGGTCGCCGTCGACCATCCTTATGTCGAAGGCGTTCCCGGCCATCTGGGCCTCAGGGGACTAGGCGCTGCCGAGATGGTGGATTCGTTGCGCTCCGGCAGGCCACATCGCGTCTCGTCAGAACTCGCCTTCCACGCGCTTGAGGTCATGACCGCCTTTGAACGATCTGCCCAGTCGAAGCGGCCGGTCGCCATCCGCAGCAGTTGCGGCCGCCCGGACCCGATCCCGCAGCACCTGAAGGAAGGCAAGTTCACATAGGGTTTCCTCCCAGACCAGCGGGCGACGCGCAAATGCGCCGTCCGTCTCCCGGGGAGGGAGGCTGTCTGATATCCTAGAACGCGGCTGGCTTTGAGCAGCCCGTAACGGTTGGGCATCTATCGCTGCTTCGGTTTTGCGGTCGTCTTTTGATTCGCTCGCTTGGGTCCAGCAGCCAGGTCCGCCGGAATTTCGGGGGGCACGGACCGGATATCGTTGGTGATGGACTGCGCTGCCGCGATCACCGCCTGCCTGATATCTGCCACACGCTTTTCGTCCACCCCCGTGACGAAAGGAACGCTGACAGCCGCAATGACCGTGTCTTGATGATCCCTTACCGGAGCTGCGATCGCATGAACACCGGACATCTGCTCTCCCATGTCCCGCGCCCAATTCTGCTTGCGGATCAGCGCAAGCTCTTCAAGCATTTGCTTGGGATCCGTAATCGTCTGGTTGGTAAAGCGCTCGAGCTTGGTCAGGCGCCGCTCGATGTCCTCCTGCAATGAAAAGGCAAGCAGGATCTTGCCGGCAGCACCTGCGTGAAACGGCAACCGCTGGCCGGCGGTGGCCGACAGTGCATATTGGCCGTGCCCCTGTGCCGAGGCGACAACCAGGATATTGTCGCCTGACGGTACCGTCAGCTTGCTGCCTTCGCCCAACAGCTCGGAGATTTTGTTCAGATGCGGCTGCGCGATCGCCAGCAGGTCATAACTTGCAACGGTCGGAGCAACATGGGCCGCAAGCGTCAGAAGGCGGCGCCCGAGCGTATAGCTTCCTGCCGGTGAACGATGCACGAAATCGTAAGCGCTCAGCGTGTTGAGCATGCGGTACACGGTCGTACGCGACAGCTTCACCGCCTTGACCACGTCGCGGATCGTCGCGCCCTCCGGCGTGCGTTCCAGCAGCGCGAACACCTCCACCATCTGCTCGATGACGGGGATGCGGTACTTCTGCGCGGCGTCTTCACTAATGTCGGTCATTCAAATCCTGCCAAGCCTATCAGGCAACGCTTCGCCTTCCATAAGCAATGCGTGGAGTTCACGCAATCGCGGCTCCTTTCGATTGACTCCGGCACGAGAATGCCGGTAAATTCATACATGAACTTATATCAGTTCAAATAAGAAACGTCACGTCGATTTATTCCCGACGTGGCGTTCCGAAAAAGAGTGCCGGATCGGAGGCTCGGCGAGCACTGTTTCAGCACGCGCGGGTGCAACGGAAATACGGAGGAGGATGCAATGAAGAGTGTGAAATCGATCGGACATGTGGCTGTCAGTGTGAAGAACATCGACCGCTCGCTCGACTTTTATGTCAACAAGCTAGGCTTCGACGAAATGTTCCGGCTTGAACGCGACGGCCGCTTGTGGATCGTCTATCTCAGGATCACTGACACCCAGTTCATCGAGCTGTTTCCAGAAGGTGTCGGCGACAGCGCCCCGCCGTTTGCCAATGTCGGCTACAATCATCTCTGCCTCGAGGTCGAAAACATCGATGAGGCGATCGCCGATATCACCAGCCGCGGCGTTGTGCTGACAGCCGAGAAGAAGCTCGGCGTCGACAACAACTACCAGGCCTGGATCGCAGATCCCGAAGGCAACCGCATCGAACTGATGCAGCTTGGTGCCGACGCCATGCAGACGGCCGCCGTTCGCCGCATCAAGGGGCTGGTCTGAGCCATGGATCTTTTCAAGCATCTCGGCCACATCGCATTGCGCGTCAACGACCTCGACAAGTCCCTGGCCTTTTATCAGAAACTCGGCTTTCGCGAGATGACGCGACTGTTCAACGATCAGGGCGAGGCGTGGATCGTCTATCTGCGCATCAACGACGATCAGTATCTGGAGCTTTTCCCGAAAGGCGTAAAGCGGCCGGAAACCGGCCCAGACGCCATTGGCATCTTCCATATCTGCCTCACCGTTGAGGACATCGACAAGACGTTCGAAGAGCTTGCAAAAGTCGGCATTCAGCCGAGTAAACCGAGACCGACAAAGATCGGCATCGACGGCAATCGCGGCGCATGGATCGAGGATCCCGATGGCACGCAGATCGAGGTCATGGAAATGGCGCCAGATTGCATTCAGTTGCAGGCCATCAAGAGACTTCAGACGGAATCAGTCTGACTGGACTGTATTTCGACTATCGGCTCTGTGATTGAAAGAACCCGGCAGCACTCTGCCGGGTTCTTTCGTGTCGGGGTTCAGAAGATCTGGTCGTAGGCGTTCTGCATCGCCTGCACGAAATCGTCTTCGGTGCGGCTCGGATCGCTCCAATATTTGTCGGCCTCCTGCCAGATGGTGCGATACCAATCGGCGTCCGCCGTATTGAAGGGGTTGGACACCTGCTTCGACGGGTCCTTCAGCGTTTCCAGGACGAGCTTGTTGCAGGCATCAAGGTTTGTCGTGTCGGCATCGGTGCGGACGGGGCTTGCCCCCTTCTTCAGCACAAATTCGGCGTTCAGCTTCGGATCGACATCAAGCTTGGCGAAGTCCTCCTGGGCTTTGGCGGTGTCAGCGTTATTCGTGTTGAGGAAGCCCCAGGAATCGACGGTCACGACGACGGCCTTGGTGCCCGGGATATTCATGCAGTCGAAATCCGTGCCCAGCTTCTTCTGCGCAGCGACGAACTCGCCTTTCATCCAGTCGCCATGGATCTGCAGTAGGGCCTTTCCAGTGATGACGAGATTGGTCGTGTCATTCCACTGGCGGTTCGGGGATCCCGGATCCGTGTGCTCGGCGATTTGGCGGAAACGCTTCAGTGCTGCCCGCATTTCCGGGGTGTCGATCACGTCGCGATCAGGCTTTTCGCCGTAGAAACGATCGTAGATTTCAGGGCCTTCCTCGGAAGCGATCAGGGCCTGAAGAAGATAGGCCTTCTGAAACTGGTCGCCACCCTGCGCAATCGGTATGTAACCAGCAGCCTTGACCTTGTCGAAGGCGGCAAAGAGATCGTCGAGAGACTTCCAGGACTTCGGATCGACGCCTGCCGCCTCGGCGACATGCTTGTTGTAATAGACCATCCCGTCGATATGCACCGTGGCCGGGGCCTTCATGATCTCGCCGTCGACAGTGATGTTCTTCAGAACAGACGGCGGGAAATTATTCGTCGCTCCGATGCTGTCGAACAACTTGGTCAACGGCACGCCGAGCCCCTGCTTGTTCAGATCCCGATAGATGCCGGGATCGGAATTCATGAAGATCGCAGGCGGATTGCCGCCGGTGATCATGTTCATCAGGCTGACATTGGCGCCGGAATCGTGGGCTATCGAGAGGTCCTTCCATTGGTGACCGTCCTTGGCCCAAGCCTCCCGCAGGACGGTGAGCGCCGCAATCTCGGATGGTTTCGACCAGGTGTGATAGACGACGACTTCATCTGCCCAGGCGTTTGCGGCAAGAGTGGTCGCGGCAAGCAACAGCGATAGTCGTTTCAGCGATTTCCATTTCGTCATGCAACATTCCTCCCTTTTAGATCTGATCAGAGCCGTTGGCCGGTCGGGCCGTCAAAGACGTTCAACTTGGTGAGCGGCAGATAGACGGGCAGGGCCGGTCTGCCCCGGTAGCGGTTCGCATCGCGGCCATCGATACGCACGGCGATGCTCTTTCCCGACATGGTCAGGAAGGCGAAGGCATCGGGTCCGGATTTCTCGAAATATTCGACCGGGCAGTCGAAGCGGACGGTGTTTCCCGCATCCGCGCGTTCCTCGATCAGCAGTTCCTCCGCCCGGAAGCCGATCTTGACGGGCTTGCCTTCGGCCGCCTTGGCCTTCCATTTGTATTCGCCAAGGCTGATGCTGACGCCGTCCTTCTCATCCACGGCGACAAGGTCAGTGCCTTCCTGCCGGACAACGCAATCGAGCAGGTTCATGGCCGGCGACCCGACGAAATCGGCAACGAACAGATTGGCCGGCTCGTTGTAGATTTCATCCGGTGTGCCGAATTGCTGGATGACACCCTTGTTCATCACGGCAATCTTGGTCGCCATCGTCATGGCTTCGACCTGGTCATGCGTGACGTAGACGACGGTGTTTCTGAGCTGATTGTGGAGCTTCTTGATCTCCATCCGCATCTCGTTGCGCAGTTTGGCATCGAGGTTGGAAAGCGGCTCGTCAAACAGGCAGACGCCATATTGCTTGACCAGTGCCCGGCCGATCGCAACGCGCTGGCGCTGGCCGCCGGAAAGCTGGGAGGGCTTGCGGTCGAGAAGGTGTTCGATCTGTAAGAGTTTGGCGGCCCATGCGATGCGCTTATCCGCCTCCTCGCGCGATATACCGCGGGAGGACAGCCCGAAATTCATGTTTCCGCGCACCGTCTTGGTGGGATAGAGCGCATAGGACTGGAAGACCATTGCAAGGCCCCGGTCCTTGGGGTCGAGGTAACTGACATCCCGCTCGTCAATGAGGATTTCTCCATCGTCGATTTCGAGCAGACCGGCGAGAAGATTAAGAAGCGTTGTCTTGCCACAGCCGGATGGCCCGAGCAGCACCAGAAATTCCCCGTCACCGATACTGAGATTCAGGTTCTCGATGACCGTCAGGGCACCGAATTTCTTGACGATATTGTTGAATGCGATGGAAGGCATGCCTCTATCCCTTAATGGCGCCAGCAGTGATGCCCTGCACGAAGAACCTGCCGAGAACGAAATAGATGACGAGCGGCGGCAGGGCGGTGAGCAGTGCCGAAGCCATGTCGACCGCATAGTTCTTGGCGCCTGTCGTCGTCACCGTGATGTTGTTGAGCACGACCGTCATAGGCTGCGTGTCCTGCGCGCCGAAGGTGAGGCCGACCAGGAAGTCGTTCCAGATGCCCGTGATCATCAGGATCAGCACGACGATCATGATATTGCCGGACATCGGCAGGACGATTTCGAAGAAGATCCGCCAGAAGGAGCCGGAATCGATCATGGCAGCGGCGATGATCTGCGGCGGCATGCCTCGAAAATAATTCCGAAAGATCAACGTCAAAAAGGGCAGCGACAAGACGCTGTGGATGACAGCGATGCCGAACGTCGTACCATAGATATGCAGCGAGCCGGTGATCTTGATCAGCGGATACATGATGATCTGGAACGGCACAAAAGCGCAGATGAAGAGTATGAACAGGAAACCGTTCGCCCATTTGATGTTCCAGAGCGCCAAGCCGTAGCCAGTGATGATCGATAGCGAAATCGTCAGGACTAGGCTCGGGGCGAGGATATAGAGCGAGTTGAGGAAGCCGATTCGCACGCCGTTGCAGTTCATGCCGGAACAGGCCTGCATCCAGGCATAGGACCACGCATCGGTCGTCCAGGGTGAGGGCAGAGAGAAGATTTGCCCCTCGCGGATCTGATCCATCGTCTTGAAGGACGTCACGATAATGACGTAGAGCGGGACTGCGAAGAAGGCGGCGGCCATCAGCAGGAAGACGAAGATCACCACCCGGCTCGGCCGGATCAGCGGGCGCCTGCGCACTTTCGTTTCGCGGCGGGGTTGGGATGTCGCTGAGATAGCCGTCATGCCGCTCTCCTCTGCCGGATGGCCGTGATTATAACGAGCGGCAGGAAGAGAACGAGCGTCGTCAGTAGCATGACGGTCGCGCCCGCAGAGGCGAAGCCGAGGTTCTGCTTCTGCCAATAGGCGTCGATAACGAAATAAGCGGGCATGACCGACGCACCGCCCGGACCGCCGTTGGTCATGGCGACGATAATGTCATAAGCCTTCACCACACCGATGCAGAGCAGGATGATGCAGGTCAGGAAGGTCAGCTTCATCATGGGAATGATGACCTCGATATAGAGCCGCCAGAAGGGCACGCCATCAAGGCGCGCAGCTTGCCAGATCTCGGTGTTGATCGATTTCAAGCCGGCGAGCATGAGGGCCATGAAGAAGCCGGTCGATTGCCAGACCGCCGCCAGAATGACCCCGAACATGACCGTGTCCTGGCTTGCAAGCCAGTTGAAGGAGGCGCTCTCCCAGCCCATCGAGTGAAGAACGTTTTCGACGCCGAGGCCCGGATTGAAAAGCCAGCGCCAGACGAGCCCGGTGACGATCAGCGAAACGGCAAGCGGATAGAGAAAAACCGTGCGGAAGATGCCTTCACCATGCACCTCCTTGTCGATCAGCGCCGCAAGGATGAAGCCCATGACGATCGACAGCAGGCTGCCCACGGCGAAGATGACGAGGTTTTGCAGCGAAAGCATCCAGGACGGATCATGAAAAAGCCGCCAATATTGCTTCCAGCCGACCAGTTCATAGTCGGGGAAGCGGCGGCTTGCCGTAAACGAGAGATAGACGGTCCAGCCTATCGCCCCAATGAAAAAGACAAGCGTCAACAGCGCTGCAGGCGCAACGGCCAGATGCGGGATGACGCGGCTCCATCGGATTCCCATGAGCCTCCTCCTCAGGCCACCAGCCTCCGCTCCTCCGGTTGGCCGCCGCCTGTTTCTTATATGAACAGCATGTAGTTCATAATAGACCAAATATAGGAATCAAAAGAACGCGATGTCAAATGACAATTGGCCGCGCCGCGATCTGGATGCACGCCGAAGTTGGATGAAACGCGACGACTGTTCAGCCAGCCGATCAATCGAAGACGGTCTAGTCATCTTCCGCCAGATAACGTCTTGCTGGTTCGGGCACGAGATCGACGCCCAGGCTCGGCCGGTCGATCACGTCGATGAGCCGTCCTTGACGATCGTCTGCGGCAGCCCGTCGACGATGTCGTACCACCGGTCCGGATCGCCAGTCGTCTACGCGAATGCAATGAAGTTGTGGGGCAGGGTGGCGCAGACCCGGATGAGTGCGGCCAGACCGAGGAGCTCGCTCGCCGTTCGATGCGGCGCCATCAGGATCGAATGAAGGTGGACATATTAGCCGATCCATTCAAGCTCGGCGATCCTGCCGACATTAACCGCGTGACCTTCGATCAATTCCTTGAAGTTCTGGCGCAGATAGATCTGTTCGCCGAGATGGATCGGCGTCGTGCTGGAACGGGTCAGCTCACGATAGACGCCGGCATTGACCCATGGCGTGTAGTCGCAGGAGAGCAGGGCCTCGATCCAGAACAGTTGGGCCGTGGTTGATCAGGCGAGGGGCATTTTTGAGTTCGACGACTTTCATATGCTCGTTCATTCGAAGCCCACGAAATATGAAGCTTCCCGGCATTTCTCCGTAGCTGAGACAGAGAAAGATGATGACGGCGAAGGCGCCGCAAAACCGAATGCATTCCGCATCTCAGTCCTTATCGTGCCGGTCACGATGGTGGGGAACTGAAATGATCGAGCTGTGAACCGCTTCACATGGAGGGCGCTAACGTTTCAGGTCATAGGCCTGGTGAGATGCACGAAGCTCTGCCAAGGTCTTGCCGACGCAGCTGCCGCCCTCCGCGCCTCCGGTTGCCTTCGCGTGGCCGTCCAGGGTGATCGTGCCGGCCATCCGCTCAGATGCCACATAGGTCGCGACACCGTCCTGCGAGATGCGCGATATGAAGAAGGCATGATAGGTGTCTTTGTACTTGCACTGGATGAGCAATGGAAATTGATCGAACGGATCGTCCTGCGCCTGGAGCGCGGTGAGTGGAAGCCCCGCTAGCGAGACCAGACTTGCAAGAAGCGTTTTGGTCAATCCGTTCGATATTCGGCCGAATGCGTACTTCATTGCTCAATCCCTCCTTTTGCACGATTAGTTCTTCCGAAATCCGCTGCCGCTAGATCGTCATTGCGATGAGTGCATCGCGGTCAAGAAGACGAACAATGCGTTGCAGTTTACCGTTCAGGCAGAGGATGCGCTTTCCGCGGAGTTTCGTGAAGCAGCGGGCGACGGTTTCGACCGTCAGTCCGAGATAGTCGGCGATATCGCTGCGCGACATCATCATATCGAATTCGCAGCTTCCTGGATGACGATCGGCCATTTCGTAGACAAAGGCGGCAACGCGCTTCAGTGCGCTTTGCTCGGTGATGACGAGTTGTTTGTGCTGTGCCTTTGCGAGGCTCGTCAGCGCAATGTGGAGAAGGTCTATGGGGACGAGTGCGTCCCGATTGGCGCGAAAGGGCCTGATACAGGTCTCGCATACGGCTTCTGCGAAATCGGTTCGAACATTGCCCGTTTCCAGACCGAACCACTCACCCTTGCCGCAGAAAGACAGGATGTATCGCTGCCCGCTGGCCGTCAGGCGATAGATGCGCACCGCACCCGCTTCGACCTGATAGATCGCAAGTGCATGTTCGCCTTCGCTATAGATCGTCTCGTCGGCCTTGAGCTTGATCGACTGATCCTTGGCCGTCCCAGCAGTCGCGCCATAGCGGTACCCCGGAACTATCGTCTGCTTTACCATCGCGTGGTCTTGAAGCATATGCGTCGCCCCCATCCGTATCGCAGAATAGGCAATCGCGGCCTGACCCGGTATTCGAGATACCCCTTACGTATTGTTACGGAGGCCCGGGACCATCGACAGGTGTATAAAGCTATTCCCCTTGATGAGAGCGATACGAGAATATCGCGGGAGGTCTCGATGGCATCGGAAGAGGAAGGGGACAGTCGCGCATTTCAAGACTCTGCAAGCGTGCGTGCACAACTTGACCTTATACTCGCCAGTCCGGAATTCCTTGTCCCTGAGCGCGGACGCCGCTTCCTGCAATATATCGTTGAAGAGACGCTTGAAGGGCGCAGCGAGCAGCTTAAGGCCTATACGATTGCACAGGCGGTTTTTGGCCGCGATGCCTCCTTCGATGCGCAGAGTGATCCGGTCGTCCGCATCGAAGCGGGGCGGATCCGTCGCGCGCTCGAACGATACTACCTCGTCTGCGGACGCGGTGACCCGATCCGGATTACCGTCCCCAAAGGAGGCTATGCGCCGCACTTTTCCCGTGGGGAAGACAGTCCGGATGCGGGCGAAATCTCCGTTCTGCAGAACCGCGAGAACAAGCGGCGCCCCCTCGGGCGGGAGCGGCCGGCGAGTTATCGAGATCTCCTGTTGCCGATCGGCATCCCCGCGCTGTTCGGGGTCGTGGCTATACTCGCCCTTGTCCGTCCGCTGGAAACCTATCTCTCCCCACCAAAACCGTTGCCGGCCCCTGCCACATCATCATTGACGAGCAAGATCAGGATTGTTGTCGAACCCTTCGCCGCTCTCGGCGGTACCGTGCAGGGAGCTGATTTCGTGAAGGGATTGGCCGATCAGCTGATTGCAAAGCTGATGAAGGTGGAAAACCTTGTCGTGCTCGCTCCAGGCCGTTCCAGGACGGAAACGACCGGTTCGCTTTTCAACCTGCAGGGAAGCGCCCTCGTCGAGGGCATGATCCTTCATCTGCATGTCCGCCTGATAAACGACGCCGACGGCACGGTTATCTGGGCAAATCAATATGATCGAGACCTGCGCGGCCAGACCATTCTCGATGTTGAGGACGAGATCGCCGCACAGATCGCGATGGAGGTTTCGAACAGCCAGAGGCTGAACGGCACGGGCACCGATCCATAGCTTATCTTATCTTGCCGACACGGGGTCGACGACCAGTCCTGAGGCGCGCAGCCCGTTCAGGAACCGTTCCTGGTCCTCCGGCCGCTGCAGGCGGAGCGACACTTCCTGACGGATATTCGTCATCAAAGCCGGCGCGTGGATTTTGAGCCAATCCTGTTCCAGCATGGCTTCATCAGTCTTTCCGGCCGCTCCGAGAATGGATAGCAGCACAAGGCGGTGCATGGGATTATTGTCGAGATCGGACCGTCTCGACCACTGCTCGGCCTTTCCGATATCTCCTTTCATGAATGCGCACAAAGCCATGCCGACCTCGTAATAACCTCTGGTGCCGACACCCTTGTTGAGGGCGACCGACAGCAACTCGCAGCCCGATTGCCATTTCCCCGACATCGCCAGTCGAAAACCGTATTCGCCTGCGAGTTCTACATCATCAGGGTCTGCATCGTAGGCTGCGGTGCCTGCCTTCAGGGCCTTGTCAATATCTCCCCTGAAGAAGCTCACCTGCATCTGCGCTTGCAGCACGCGGGGATTGTCCGGTGCGAGTGATGTTGCCCGCTCCACCGCAGCGCTCGCCAGTGCGAGAGGCTGGGTCGACGATGACGTGCCGAGCGTGTAACGGAATCTGATTTCGTCGAGATAGGCCATGGACAGCAGCGCCCAGGACACCGCGTCATTGGGAAAGCGCTGGGTCGCCTGTTGCAGGCATTCGCGTGCTGCACTGAGACTTTGCACAGTCATGGTCTGGCGGTAGTTGGAATAGGCGAGTGTACAGGCATAAGCACTCTGGTTTCCCCTCTGCGCCGGTCGCGCTACCATATCCGCGTCGGTTTGGAAGAGGGCGCCATAGGGCTGCGCGACAGCATTGGCGATTAACCGGGCGATATTGCTTTGAATCGCAAGCTCGTTTTGATCTTGAAGATCCGCATCGAAATTATCGGCCCAGATGACCGCTCCATCCAGTTGGCGGACCAGCCTGGCAACGGCACGCAGCCTGCTTCCATCGAGCTGGACATTGCCCTGCAATGCGTAGTTGGTACCGGTGGCGTGTTCACCACGCAGCGGATCGGCGACCACGACGATGTCATCGAACTGGGCGAGCTGCCCGATAATGTCGTCCCTGAGACCACGCGCGATATCCGAACCGGCGTCAGCGGGGCTGCTTTCGGCAAAAAATTCGATGATCACCTTTGGCTTGGGAGATCCCTGCGGCATCGTTGCGGTTGGAGTATCACGCAAGGACAATGCGGACGTGAGAGCGAGAAGAAGAAGAGCGACGACGACGGCCAGCGCAGTTCCGAGACCGATAAGGGTGGCCAACCCCGGACGACGTGTTTCCTGAAGCGAATGATCTTGATCTTCGTGTTCGGCATTTTGCGCATTATCCGAGACTTCGGCGGGATCTGCCGGGGCCGGCGCCTCCCGCGCATATTCGAAATGCGGGACATATCCACCCTTGGGCACAGTGATGACGATGTCGTCCCTCTGGCCTGCGACGAGATAGTAACGCTCGAGCGCCTTTCGTATTCGGCCGGCCTCGATTCGAACAACCGGATCGTTCTGCGGGTCGAACGAAGCTTCCCGGCCAAAAACCACATTTGCTATCGTAAATGCCTTCAGGAAGTCCGATCGGCCGGCGAGTGTCTCATTGACGACGAATGCCAGGAAATTCCGCCCGCGTTTCGGTGCGTGAAATTCCTCGCTTGTGAGAATTCGTTCGACCTGCCGGCTGATTTCGTCAGCTGTTGGCCCAAGACTACTGAAAGCATTGATCTTTGCGCTTCTCATGATCGCCCCTACGACAAGATCACGCAATTATTTAAGTTACTTCTAACGCATCATACCTCACAAGCCTGGGGTTGCAAGTTCTGCTTTAGGCTTGTCGAATATAAGCTGACCAGCTGCCGATCGGCGAAGCCTTTGCGGTTTCAAGCGGTTGCGCCGCATCGATGGCAATGGCCATGCGCATGAGCTCTGCCAGATTGCGCGCGCCCATCTTGGCCATCACATTGGCGCGATGGACCTCCACCGTGCGCGAGCTGATGCCGAGATGATAGGCGATCATCTTGTTCTGTAAGCCATCGAGCACGCCGGAGAGAACCTGATGTTCGCGGTCCGTGAGCTGACGAAGTCGCGCCGCAACGCTTTCGCAATCGGCCACGGCGCTGCCGCACCGCCTTTGCCTCATTGCTCCGTTAATGGCCGAGATCAGCGCTTCTTCCTTCAGCGGTTTTTCCAGAAAATCGGATGCTCCCGCCTTCATCGCCTGAACCGCGGCGGCGATATCGCCCTGACCGGTAATGACGATCGCCGGCACGTCCGTGCTGACACGCCTTAACCGCTCAAGCAATTCGATGCCGTTGATATCGGGCATGCATAGATCGGTAACAAGGCAACTTCGCCCCGACAGCGGCAGAAGTTCCAGAAAGGCTTTCGCACAGCTATGTGCACGAACGGCAAAGCCGGCCGACACCAGCAGAAACGTCAGAGATCGCCGGAGCGACTCTTCGTCGTCGACGAGATGGATCGTAAGGTCATTCGCCATTGATTGTGGTCTCCGCCAGCGGCAGCGAAAACGAGAGGATGGAGCCTCCCTGTGTTCCCTTGCGCGCGCTTATGCGGCCTCCATGCGCTTCAATGATACGCTTTGACAATGCCAGGCCCATGCCAAGTCCGCGCGGTTTACTAGTGACGAAGGGACGAAACAGCGCCTCTTCGATCTCGACGGCAATTCCGCAACCATTATCGGACACGTCGACAACCAGATGCGAGCAATCATCGGTCCTCGAGTGGATCGCGATCGTCGGCCGCTCGACGCCGTCGGTCGCGTCCACGGCATTGTGAAGAAGGTTTATCAGCACCTGGACGATCTGGACACGGTCTGCGACTACGATGTCCCGCTCTGCTTCGAGTTGCAAATCGGTGTGAAGGCCTTTCCGGGTTGATCCGGCAAGCCCAAGCGCCGTCGCTTTGTGGATCAACGCGTGCATCGCCTCCAGTTGTTTCTCGGCGGTGCCGCGCTTTGCAAATTCCCTGATGTTCTGGACGATCGTTCCCGCCCACAAGGCGTGCTGCGTAATTTCCGACAAGGCTTCACGAAGCTCCGCGCCGTGCCTGCGGCGGTCGTTCGTCATGAGGCGCCCGCACCCCTCGGAGTAAGCGGCGATCAAGGAGAGCGGCTGAGAGAGTTCGTGAGCCAGCGTCGTTGTCATTTCTCCAAGCGCGGCTACTCTTGCGAGACGCGCCAGCTCACACTGAAGCTCCTGAACCTGCTGCAATGTCTCGCGCTCTGTTCGGAAGTCCTCAAAGATCGCCGCAGCGAAGGTTTCTTTTTCGCCCTGTTCTCGGATGATGGTCAGCGTAGTTGGAAACTGGACGCCCCTCTTGGTCGTTGCTAGGCCGGCGCGTGCCGCGCCCTGGTCCGCCCAGCGTCCCCTGAGTTTGACATCCGGCGTCGCGGACCAGACGAGGTCGATCTTGCGGTCGAGCAATTCATCTTCCTCATAACCGAACAGGACCACCGCAGCCCTGTTACAGGCTGAAATTCTATTGTTGCCGGTCATGAAGAACACTGCGTCCGGTATGTGTTCATAGAGCTGCCGAATCCAGTTCGCCTGTGGCCGATTATCACCCTTGGAAGCAGCACGCACGGGTTCGCGCCGTGCTATTCGCGTTCCGATGAACGAGGTTCGTGCCGCCAGGCTTGAGACAGGGGAACTGAATTCGGTAGCATGCGGCGACTCCATCTTGGTGGACATGGTGGTCTCCTCCGCCCTTGAGAAGCAATCCAGTGCCTCGACGCTAGTGCCTCGACGGCATCCTCAACAATGGCGCGAGTTTACCATCTTTGGATGGGGGATCGGTGTAATATCGCGTAGACTCTATTGGTCTTCTCCTACAACCGGGCCTGCTGAAGGCCCAGCGAGCCAGCGCCTTGGCCCGGCCTCACCTCCATTGATCCGACTCAATGCCTCTGGCTCGTTGTTCCGCTAGTCTGAGACGTCGTGGGTATATGGCTATTTGAGAGAGCTGGTTCACTGCGAGGAGGGCTCGCGATCGCTGGTGCAACGCCAAGGCAGGACATGGCGAAATGCAACATCCGCAGACGTACAGGCAGGAAAAACCATGCCGGACGAGTGACTGGCACGCCGAAACGATAGCATCTTGCCGGTCGACGCCGGTGCATCGTCGGGGAGGGTTCGGTGATGTGGCGCTTGGTCGCTGAAGCTCCGTTCGAAGAGGACATAGAACTCGCCGTCATCGACGACGAAGGTACCCATGCCCTGGTCTTTCCTTGCCAACGTCTGCCCGGCGGATGGGCCAACGCCATGACCGGCGAGATGCTTGATATTCACCCGACCCATTGGCGCGCATGGCAAATTCAGCGATGTGATCCGTCCGATCTTCATTGAAAGGGACTGCGAATGCCTCGTCAGCCGGATCCCGACAGTTTTCGCTCTCAAATCGGACCATATATTTGCTAGGTCGGGAACATTTCGACCTCTTTCTGCCTTCGTATCAATTGCAGACGTGCTTTGAATACGGAGCGATCCATGAGCCTAGAACGCGGTCGCAGAAAACTGATGTTGCGGCTTCCCGATATCCGTCATCTTCTAGCGGAGATAACCAACGAGACACTCGGTGAGATGTTCGAGGCCTATGATCTTGCCGTCGATGCGTTGGACAGATTTCGGATTCAAAGACCGAGGGAAGATAAGCTGATTACAGAATATGAGCAGCTCTGCCGCGAAATAGAGCAGGAAGTTGTCGTCTACTGCACCAGCCGATGAGCTTGCCGATACCTATCCGATGTGTTCCGCTTCGGATCCATTTGAGGTCGCCGGCGGCCAGGCCCAGGCTCTCAGCAACTCGTAGAAGACGCTGAGGACGACCGGCCCAAGGAACAAACCCAGAAGCCCGTGAGAGAGCGTGCCGCCGATGACGCCGATCAGAATAACGGGCATCGGCGTCGAGAGGCCTTTCGCCATCAGGATGGGCTTCAGAATATTGTCCACGACGGTGATCGGCACCGCAAGGCAGGTAAAGATAAAGGCAGTCGCGAATGGCCAGGAGAACCACGCCCAGATGACGACCGGCAGCAGCACGAGCCCAGGACCCAGTTGCATCACGCAAAGCATGAAGACCGCAAAGGTCAGAGCACCCCGTGCCGGAATGTCAAAGAAGGCAAAGCACACTCCGCAGAGCAGGGTCTGCAGGAAGGCAACGCCGATCACGCCTCGCGAAACATTCCGCACCGTGGTTCCTGCCAGCCGGGCAAAACCGACACCCTTTTCGCCGGCGATCCGGCTGGCCAGCACCTGTATTGCCGCGGCCAGACGCACGGACCACGTGAGAAACAGCCCGGAGAGTATGATCGAAGCGACGAAGCTCAAGACGCCGCCGCCGATCGAGGCGAGCTTTGCGACGACAACACCCATGACCTCACGAATAGGCGCCTGAAACTTGATGATGGTGGAGGCCAGATCGCCCGCAATCTGGTTCCAGGTGTCATGGACACGCTCACCGACGACAGGCCATTCCTTGATGGCGACCGGTGCTGTGGGTAGCGTGAAGTTTCCCGTCCACAACTTGCCGATCAGTGCCTGCACCGCATCGGCAAAATTGACCGCAACGAGTGCGAGCGGTGCGATAATCAGCACAAGGCAGCCGATGACGATGATAACAGCCGCAATCATCGGCCTGTTTCCAATCAGTCGCAAGAGAGTCTGGAACATCGGAAATAGCGCCACTGCGAGGATCGCCGACCAGATGACGATCAGTGCGAAGGGCGCGATGAGAACCATCGTCCAGTAGGCGAAAAGCCCGATGATGCCTAACCGGACCAGATCACTTACTCTCGCCTCTATCGAAATCTGGCCCGCATCGGTTTTCCGCGCCGGCGTATCGGCTATCTGCTCCATTGTTACATCCGCCACGTTCCAGGCCGGCAGTGCTTACGACGTCATGTCGGGCACGATATGGCGGATGCTGCTATCCTCTATGAAGTCGGCCGGACGCTTCTGACGTTTTCCGAGATCGGGCTCGTCAAACTTCACCCGCTCATAGGGAATGGACTGCAGGATATGCGAGATGCAGTTGATCCGCGCGCGCTTCTTGTCGTCCGAAGGCACGATCCACCATGGTGCATGGTTGGTGTCGGTCATCCGCAGCATCTCGTCATAGGCGCGCGTATAATCCCACCAGCGCTGATAGGATTCGAGATCCATGGGGCTAAGCTTCCACTGCCGCACCGGATCGTCGATCCGCCGCCTGAAGCGCCGCTCCTGTTCTTCCTCGCTGACGGTCAGGAAATATTTGAGCAGAATGACGCCGCTTTCGACGATGGCCGCTTCAAAGCGGGGCGCGAGCTCCAGAAAACGCCGCGCTTTCTTATCGCTGCAGAAGCCCATGACACGATCGACGCCCGCCCGATTATACCAGCTGCGGTCGAATATCACGACCTCGCCGGCCGCCGGCAAGTGAGCGATGTAACGCTGCATATAGATCTGCGATTTCTCCCGATCTGTCGGCGCAGGCAGCGCCACGACGCGGAAGACACGCGGACTGACCTTTTCCGTTATCCGCTTGATCATCCCTCCCTTTCCGGCGGCATCGCGTCCCTCGAAGATGATGACGATTCTTGCGCCGGCTTTCTTCACCCAGGCCTGCAGATGAGCGATTTCGACCTGCAGCCGACCGACCTCTTTCTCATAATCCCATGATTTCTTTTTCTTTTTATCCTTGCCCCGGCTCTCATCGCCGGTGGCCTGCTTCGGCTTGTAATTCTCGTCCATGGTTCTCCCTCCTTCTATCACTAAAGTGCATTGCTCGCCGGCGTGGCACTACCGATCTGGTCGATATCGCCGATCAGTGTTCGCAGGGCTTCTTCTCTGCCGTTAAAAATATTCTCGGCGCCGACCATCTTGATGACACCGGCCCGTTCGAGAATGACCCGGCTTTCGTCGCTGAGATCGGCAAAGGCGAAGATGATGTTTCGATTCACGAGGATTTCGGCGACGGCCTCGAGCGCGGTCGCGCCGGTGCTGTCGATTTGTGTGATGGCGCTGGCATCGAGCACCAGACATTTGGTATCCGCGGGAAGCTCCTTTGCCACCGATGTCAGCCGGATGCGAACGTAATCAGCATTGTAGAAAAGGATGCTGCCCTGCACCGCGAAGACGGCTGCGCCCGGGACGGGTCGGGCCTCCGGATAGCGCTTGAGATCGAAGAAACCGTGCCGCCCCTCGATGCGGCCAAGAAGGCCGTCGCGCGGAAACATGGTCTTCCGCAGGAGATAGACGAAGGTTGCGGCAATTGCGACGATGACGCCATTGAGGACACCGAAGCTGATCGCTCCCCACATGGCGATCAGCGCGAAGACGAATTCCATACGGCTGATGCGCCAGATCTTCCTGAGCTCGGGAAGATCGATCAGGCTGATGGCAGCCATTGCAAGGATTGCGGCGAGCGCGGGAATGGGAAGGATGCGCAACGCAGCATGGAGGAAAACCAGCACCGCGATCAGTGCTGCCGCGGAGACCAGTCCTGCGAGCTGCGACACGCCGCCCGTCGACAGATTTATGGCGGTTCGAGAATCCGATACGCTGACCGGAAACGAACCGAAAAGCCCGGGCGCTATATTGGCCGCGCCAAGCCCGACCAACTCCTGATTTGCATCGACCTCGTCACCGGTCCGCGACGCGAAGCTGCGCGCCGCCACAATGCCGGAGCCGAAGCTGACAAGAAAGATCGCGACCGAACCGGTGACGATCTTGTCTAGGGGCATCTCATGAAGCGGGGGTAGGGAGAAACTCGGAAGTCCGCGCGGTATGTCCCCAACGACGGCAATGCCTTGGCCCCGAAAATCGAAAATCGCGGAAAGAACGACCGAGATAACGACGACCAGGATAGGACCTGGAATTCTGAAAGGAAAAAAACGGAGGATCCACAGCAGCGCGAACATGCTGAAGCCAAAAATGAGCGACGGCCAGTGGATCAGACTGCTTTTGGCAAGAAATTCGACAAGCGGCTGGATCAACCCATCGGATTCGATCTTCATCCCCGTGAAACGGCCGATCTGTCCCACAAGGATCGAGAGGGACACGCCGGCAAAGAACCCGACCAGAATGGGGCGGGAAAGAAAGTTTGCGAGGACGCCAAGCCTCAACAATTTGGCGGCGATATAGCAGACGCCGACGCCGAGGGCGAGGGCTGCCGCGATCGCCACCCGGTCGCCGCTGCCCGTGGGATCGGCAGCTATGATAGTGCCCATTGCAGCCGCCAGCACCGACATTGACGCGGCGTCAGGCCCCACGATCAGCAGCCGGGAAGGCCCGAAAATCGCATAGGCGATCGGCGCGACGATGCTCGCATAGATGCCGGTCTCCGGCGGCAGGCCGGCGATAGCGGGATAGGCGATGGCGCTCGGCAGGCCGACGGCGGCGATCGACAGGCCGGCCGGGATATCGCTCCGGAGCCAGCCTCTGTTGAAGCCAGTCAAGCCTCGCAACATCGGAAGACTGCGTATCACCGCTAGCTCCTTATGCTTTCACCGTTGGCGCATTTGCGTCTTGGCATTCCACTCGCATCGCCGGGACTGGTGCTTGGCCATGAAATGAGGAATGTCGTGGATCGCAATCACTGCGTAAAACAGGGCATCGATGACAAAGACCAGCACGCCCAGAGCAAAATAATCGAGAAACACGGCTGCTCCCTTCCGGCCGGTTCGGCCGAGCCTTTCGATTGCTATCGACAACAGGATATTAGGCCCGTTTTGGCGCGGAGGCCCGTAGCATCGCGTAACCTCTATTCACGCGTCGGCAGCAGACCCGCTTAAGCAGATCGTCCCTGCGGAAAATGAAGAAGGCGGGATCGGTAGGATGGGTGCCATTCCGGCCTCCGCGTACCGAATTGGCCAGGTTTTTTGGAAGCCGGCTAATGTAAGATCGCGTATTTTACGTCTGCTGCCGATCCGCTTGATATATATAGTTTCTGCATCTGCTTGGCGCAGTTTGACGGCGGGGGCGGGGATGGTCTCGGGAGAGCAAGGTTCGACATATTTGTCCGTCCTTGAGACGGCGGAGACTTATTTTCCCAATCAGAAGCGGCTGGTGCAGCGGCTTTTCTATGTAAACGAACCCTTTCACAGCATGTGCGAGGATCTCACGGCTGCGGCACAGGCGCTCGCGCATGTCGAGCGGTTACCGGAGGCGGTTAGGGAAGCACGGCGGCTGGAATACGCGGGTCTCGTCGATGCCCTCCTGAAAGAGATGGGGGAGGCCATCGCCCAATCGAAAATTGTGGTCCTCAGGCGGTCAACGCAGACTGGCCCGAAGCCTCTGTAGCAGTATCTGTCGTTCAAGAACTCAAGGGAGGTCCGTGCGTGATGAAAGCAATTTCCCGCAAACTGCTTGGCGGATTGTCGGCACTGGCAATTATTGCGTTGCAGCCGGCGCTCCCAATGCGCGCGCAGACGCAGACCCCCGCACCGACAGCAGCACCAGCGCAGACAAGCACAGAACAGCCCGCAACCGCACTCCTGTCTGATGATGAGCTTGAAGTGCTCGTAGCGCGGATCGCGCTCTATCCGGATGAATTGGTCGCGGTAATTTCCGCCGCTTCGCTCTTTCCTCTTCAGATCATTGAAGCACAGCGCTTCCTCGAAGCGAAAAAGAAGAATTCCGACCTCAAGCCCAAAAGCGATTGGGACGGCAGCGTCGTTTCGCTGCTGAACTACCCAGACATCGTCAAGATGATGAGTGAGGATCTCGATTGGACGCAGTCGCTCGCCGATGCGCTCGCCAACCAGCAGAAGGATGTCTTGATTGCCATCCAGCAGCTTCGTGATGAAGCGGTGGAAAAGAACATCATCAAGACGGATGACAAGGTGACGATCGTCACCGAAAACGACAACATCATCATCCGGCCGACCGATCCGGAGAAGATCTATATCCCGCAATATCCGCCGGAAATGCTCTACGAACCGGGCTATGCGTCGGAACCGATCTCCTATTATCCGGATTATTACGACAGCTATTATTATCCCGGGGCAGGGTTCTTTGCCGCTGCGGTCACCGGGTTGACCTGGGCTGCCCTTGTCAACTGGGACGACTGGGGCGTGTGGGGCGGCCGCTGGGATGGCGATATCGACATTGACTGCAACAATTGCCTGAACGACCGCAACTTCAACGGAAAGATGAAGTGGAACGACGTCGACTGGAGCAAGGTCGACCGGAGCAAGCTGAACATCAGCAAGGACCAGCTTGCGAAGATGGACCGGTCGGCGATCAAGTCCGGCTTGCAGGCCGACAATCGCAACCAGTTGCGCAACAGGGCCAACGATATCCAGGCGAGCCAGCGGCCCGGCAATCGCGCTAATTCGGCGCGTGCAGAAGATATCCGCAAGAGCACGGCTCAGGGCCTAAAGGACAGACCGCAGGCAACTAGGCCAACGGCAGCAAATCGACCGGCGGCGGCCAATCGGCCGACCGCATCCCGGCCCGAGGCACGTCCTCAGAAGGCCGCCAATCGCCCGTCCAAGCCTGCGCAGAAATCCGTCAATAGGCCCAATAAACCGCAGATGGCTGCCAGACCCGATAATCGCGGACGCCAACCGAGCGCGCTCGGCAATGTCCAGTCCGGTCGTCGTGAGGCGGTTGCCTCGAAACGCGGATCGCAGAGCATGGGCGCAAATCGCCAGTCAGCTCGCCCCGCACAGCATCGGCCACGCCCGCAGGGTGGTGGCGGTCGCGGTGGCGGTGGCGGTGGCAGACGGCGGTGAGACCTCTTTCCAGCTCAGGGAGTAACCTCATGGGACGCCAATCGATCGTAATTCCGCTTATGTTTGCGACAGTACTTTGCGCAATGCCGGCGCCGCCCGTGCTTTCGCAGGAGCAGACAGATCTTGCTGACTACAAGGCGGCAACGCCATCGCCGAAATTCGACAGTCCTGAGCTTGCGCTCGATAAGCTCAAATCGGTGCTGGGCTCGAACAATATCGACGATCTTGCCACGTTGCTCGGCTTGAAGCCGGACAAGCTGCGCTCGAACAACGAGGCGATGATCGCCTACGGATTGATCCGCGAAGGCGCCGAGCGGCGGGTGGTTTTGCGGGATTCAGAAGGCATGAAGATCGTTGCGATCGGGGATCGGCTTTGGCCCTTGCCGTTTCCGCTGACCGAGGGCAAGGACGACAAATGGTCTTTTGACACTCAGCGCGGCCTCGAAGAGATCATCAATCGCCGCATTGGCGAAAACGAACTCGCCACCATCGACACCATGCATGAATATGTCGCGGCCCAGTATCAATTTGCATCCGAGGACCGTGATGGCGACGGCATCTATGAGTTCGCAAAGAAATTGATCAGCAGTCCAGGCAAGCTCGATGGCTTGTACTGGGATCCGAACGTTTATCCCGAGGAAAGCCCGGCAAGCGCGCTGGTCGAGACAGCTGCCTTCGGCGCCGCCAAACGCGGGGAGGGCTATTACGGCTATCGCTACCGCATCCTGACGTCTCAGGGAGACAACGTGCTTGGCGGCAAGCAAAGCTATATCATCAACGGTTATATGACCGGCGGCTTTGCGCTCATCGCCTGGCCGGTCAAATATCGGGTCACCGGCGTGCAGACATTTATGGTCAACGGGACGAGCGTCATCTACCAGCGCGATCTGGGACCGGAAACGGAAGCGCGCGCGGCGGCGATCAAGGATTTCAATCCGGATGCCAACTGGACCGTCGTAAGCGAATAGGATCTTAGTCCATGCTGCCGGTATCGCCGGCGGTATGCGCAAGACAGCGGCCATGGCGCTGTTAGAATAACGTTCGATCCCATCCATGCGGCAGGTTCGGCCGATCATCCTCGCTCGCCATTCGGTCCCGGCGGCGTCAGTTCCTCAAAGGCGCCAGAGGCGTCCACATCTCGGCTTCTGCCATCATGAAGAACGCTGTCGCAATAATATGGCCGGCGGCGTGGAGCAGGAGGTTCCGTGCCTCTTCGACTGGAATCTCATATTCCTTTCGTCCGGGCGAGGCCGGCACGAAATCTGTTCGTCAGGCGCGCGGAACCCGTCCATCAAGCGGACACGGATGGAGTTCTGATCTTGGCGGTAAAGGTAGGTCTCCTGCTGGAGATCCAGGTCGTCGGCGCAAACGCGCCCACGGTCGTTGCGGACCGGGAACGTTCACTCGATCTCGGTCGCTCTCAATTCGGTATTCCCTTGCTCATGCCTGATGTTGCCGGTCAGTCGACAGGCGGCTCCCAGGTGAGGAAGAAGCCCACATCCCCAGGCATGCCATCGGGAAAGTTGATGATCATCGCCTTGAGCCCGTAGCCTTGAGGCTTGGCGACCGTCTCGAAGAGTTCGAGAAGTTCCTTTGCCTTTCCCTGCAGTGTTTTCTGCCATCCAGGAAGGTTGTTGTTGATGGCTCGGCCGCTATCCGTGCAGAAGGTCGAGGGGAAACTGTAGATCAGCGCCTCGTATTTGCCGTCTGCAGCGGCTTTCATCACCAATCGCTTGATGACGGCGCGTTCCGTTTCACCGATCTGTTTGCGGAAGAAATCCTCGACGAATTCCGAATGTTTCTTCGCTTCACGCGCCTTGATCTTTTCGTTGCGCTCCATTTCCAGAAGCTGGAGTTCCAGAGCACGTTTGCGCAGCTCCTCTGCGCTTGCCATGGATTGGGTTGTGGACGTCTCAGGTGATGTCATCGCCGTCTCCTCCAGAGTGCATGGGCGATGATAGAGCGCGCAGGCAGTCGAAGGCAGTAAAATACACGTCCGATCCGGTAGAATACGGTATCTTACGCCGGCATATGGCCCGCGAAGACGTGTTAGGCCATCAGGTGATCCATTGCCCAAACTTTGTTTTATTAGCGTTTGCTACTAAATGACATTGCCGTCATGGCGACTTCGGACTATCGTCCAAGGCAGTATGCTGCAGGTTGTTATCAGTCGGATTCTTGGGGGAGCCGATGGCAAATGCAGGCGTTGACAGGGCCGGCGACAGCACTTTTTCGCAGGAGGAGGTGCGGCAGCAGCTTGAGCGCATTCTTTCCAGCCCGGAGTTTCGTCTTCCCGAGCGGGCGAGAAGATTCTTCGAATTCGTCGTGACGGAAACACTTGAGGGCCGTCGCGAGCATCTGAAGGCCTTTACCATCGCGCAAGCTGTTTTCGGCAGGGATGCGAATTTCGATGCTCAACAGGATCCATGTGTCCGTATCGAAGCCGGGCGGCTGAGGAGGGAGCTGGAACACTATTACCTCACCGCCGGCGGCGCTGACCGGATCATCATCACAGTTCCCCTGGGCGGCTACGCGCCGGTCTTCGACGTGAGGCAAGGCACTGAGCCCGCAGATATGCCGAAACTCGGGCTCTCCAATCACCCGATACCAGGGGGAGGCGATGCATCGCGGCAGGCCAATATCATCGGAGATACGGTCGGCCGAGATAGGGCGAGCTGGCGCTTGTCACGAACCCGATATTGGCTCCTTGCGGGGGGCGCAGTGATCCTCCTCGTCTCGGCGGCGATGCTTTTGCATGCAAAGTTGTTCGATATGGAAGCCGAGACAGCGACGGGGGCCGACAGCCGCCCCACCATCGTCGTCGAACGCTTCGCAAGTGCCTCTGAAGGAGGGCTTGCATCCGATATCTCCCGAGGCATTACCGACGACATCATCGAAAAACTCGTCCCCTTCAACGACATCGCCATCGCCGTCGCCGTGCTGCCGCGCAATGGGGAAGGCCAGGCTTCGTCGGACCCGCTCTACGCTCTCCAGGGAAGCGTCCGGCTGGAAGGCAACACTCTGCGCTCAACGGCAAGGCTGGTGCGACGGGCGGATGGAGTTGTCATCTGGGCAAACAATTACGATGCCGACACGAAAGTGCAGGGCATTCTGAAAACGCAGTCGAGCCTTGCCGAACATATCGCGACGGCGGTCGCACGGCCGTTCGGCGTTATGTTCGAAACGGACACCGCCAGCATTGCCGGAAGTGGCGACACTTTTTCCTGCATTCTGTCCTACTACAGCTATCGCAGCGAAATGACTGCGCAGGCGCATGAGGTAGCAAAATCATGTCTGCGGCGGGCCGTTGAAAAGAAACCCGATGTTTCCAATACTATCGCTCTTCTTTCGCTGATCCATCTCGACGAGTTCCGCTTTCTGTACCAGCTGAACACCAAGCCGACAGCCGCTACGCTCCGCGTTGCGAAGGAACTTGCCGAACGCGCAGTAAGGCTCGACCCGAAGAATGCGCGCGCGCTTCAAGCACTAATGCTCGCCGATTTTTTCAGCAATGACCCAACCGGAGCCCTGAATGCCGGCGAGGCCGCCTATGCCAGCAACCCGAACGACACCGAAGTAGCGGGTGAATACGGCTTGCGCCTGTCGATGTCGGGAAAATGGGCCAGGGGTTGCGAACTGGTTTCCGAGGCGGTCAGCCGGAATGCCGGACCACGCGGATATTACGAGGTTGGAATGGCGCTTTGTGCCTTCATGCGGGGCGACACGCAAGCCGCGGAACTCTGGTCCCGCATGTCGGACCTGAACTACAATCCGATGCATCGCCTCGTATTGCTCTCCATCCTCGGCACGCTGGGAAAAACGGCCGAGGCCAAGGAGCAGCTCGACTGGATCGAGCTCAGGTCACCCGCATTGATCCCGAACGTCAGGCGGGAGGTCGCCAGGCGGCTGGCGCGGACCGAAGACCAGGAGCGCTTTCTTGCGGGACTTAAGTCTGCGGGCCTGCCTGTGTCGGATGACGAGGCGTCAAAGGACTGAAGTGGCGATAGCCATGCAAAATGCGGATGGCGCTGAAGCTTTCTCAAGCGCCGCCGCTCCTCGGCTACCGGCGCCTGTCGAGACACAGCAGCCAAGCGATCCCGAGAAGACCGGAGAGGGCACTGACCACCGCAGTGCCGGAATAGCTGGTGATGGCTGTGCCGGCGGCAAAGAGAAGAGCGCTCAGTCCGGCGCTGAGAAAGATGTTGACGGAAATCAGCGCGCTGCCGAGACCGGGCCGCTCGGCGATCAAATCCTGCAGATAGGTGATTGGAATGGAGATCAGTGACGCCGCGCCGATGCCACTGATCAAGGTGAGGGCATAGACATGCCAGGGCTCATGGGCAAAAGCCAGAAGCAGCAGGTAGACAGCATAGATCAATGCCCCGGCTGCAAGGGCTGCGAGTTGGCTGATGCGGCGCAACAGGCGTGACCAGACGATGATGAAGACCACCTCGAGGAGCGCGACGATCCCGACCAGAATGCCGATATCGGCGACAGCGCCGCGGGCGGCGCCCGTTACGACGAGGGGGAAAATGGCGTCGTTCACATGCAATGTGCTGCTGATCAGCGCGATTGCCGTGATCCGGCTGAAGATTTTCGGGGAAATCACTTGGTCCAGTGCGGCGAGATAGGAGAGATGGTGGGTGGCGGCACGATCCGTACCGCTCTGTCGGGGCAAAAAGAAGCCCACGAGTCCCACACAGACAAGGCAGGAAATAGCGGCGAAGAGATAGGCTGGCAACATGGTCGAGGAGGGGGAGAGCAGAACCCCCGTGAGCCCGGGAACCAGGACCCAGGAAAGCGAGATCATCGCCCGCACGCCGGAATTGACGGTCGCCACGTCAGCCGGTGCCAGTCCATGGGCCGCGGCCCGGACATTGGCAAAGAGCAACGAGTTCAGGCAACCATAGACCGGAAGCAGCAGAAGTGCGCTGAGGACAAATATGTCCTGCGTCGGGAAGAAGAACACCGCGCCATAACCGATAACGCCGAAGCTCGCCGCTACAAGCATCATCCTACGGTATTCACCGAGCCGGTCGGCAAGATTGCCGAGCAGAATGCTGACGATCACGTTGACTGCCGCGGCAGTGAAGATCAGCGTGGCATAGAGCTCATTCGACAGCCCGAGCTCGCGGATACCGACCACGGACCGATAGGGGGCCGTCGTCGCTCCGGCAAATCCGAACGTGAAGATGGCGATCATGCTCACCCGGATTGCAGGATTACGGAAAACGTCGGGAATCAAGCGGTTCATTATCGTCGCCAGTTGGCTTTGAGGCGTCCTTGTGCGGGCCGGGAAACCGCTCCGCACAAGGATTGTCATGATCAATCTCGGTCGCGCCTGAGGGCGGGAAGGCGCGCATGCGGCGCGTAGCCGAAATCCTGATTCAGGGGAAAGACAAAGCGGCAGGCCTGACGCTCATCTGATATTCGATGTCTCGATCGACCGCCCCCGGGTTAGGACTGGCGAATATCGCTCCGATGTCAATTTTCATCGTTGCCAGCTCAGAGCCTCGGGCTAAGCGTCACGATCGCAGCGAAACGGTCCCAATCCTTCGACGCCTTCGGGGTCCAGGCAGCCTCTGCGATTGCCGGAAGACGCGGGAAGACGAGTCGATTGAAATAACCGCGCGACAGGAAGTGCTCCGACCAGATGCAGGCCTGGACGCCTTTCAGCTTATGCTTCAATTCCTCCGGGAATTCGCCGGCTGCCTCATAGGCATAGGTGTGGGCCGGCGGCACAGTGCCTGCCCAACTCGCACCCGGCTCCTGAAAGGCTTCGGCCTGGACCATGTCGAGATAGTAAGCCTGCCCCGGCGTCATGACGACGTCATAGCCTTGTTCGGCAAGCTCGATGCCGACCTGCGGATTTTCCCAAGCCATCAAGAGGCTATCCTTCGCCGCGACTCCACCGCCATGGGCGACCTCGTTCCAGCCGGCGAGCTTGCGGCTGCGCTTGTCGAGCATCGACTTGATCTGCTTCAGAAAATGGGACTGCAGCCCGAACGTGCCGGAAATGCCTTCTTCGGCCATCAGCTTCCGGGCAAGGGGCGAGGCCAGCCAGGAGCCGTTCGCCACTTCGTCGCCGCCGATATGGATGTAGGATGAGGGGAACAGCTCGACCATTTCGTCGAAGACCTTTTCCAGGAATTCGTAGGTCAGCGGCACCGCCGGGTTCAGTGCATTGTTCGGATAGCCCTGGACAGAATGGTAACTTTCAGGTGCCTCCTGGCCATCAGTCAAATTGGGAAGGGCAACCAACGTCGCCGCATTGTGGCCGGGGATGTCGATTTCCGGAACCACCTCGACATGAAGGGAACTCGCATGAGCAACGATGTCTCGGACATCGTCTTGCGAGTAGAAGCCGCCGACCGGTTCTGCGCCATTGCCCAGTTGCGGCAGCAGCGGTTCGTCCGGGCCTCGCAACACGCCCGTTGTCGTCAGTTGCGGATAGGCCTTGATCTCCAGACGCCAAGCCTCATCATCGGTCAGATGCCAGTGGAAGATGTTGAGCTTAAACCAGGCAAGAATGTCGATCAGCCGCTTCACGTCGGCAACCGGATAAAATTGCCTGGAAACGTCGAGATGGCAGCCGCGCCAGCTATAGCGGGGCCGATCGGAAATCGTTCCCGAAACCGGGAAGCAGAATTTGCCCTTGGTGACGCGCGCACCGTTCAGCATCTGCGCGAGCGAGGTCAATCCGTACTGGCGCCCGGCGGAGCCGGAATAGGAAAGTGTCACACGATCGGCCGCGAAGGTCAGCCGGTAGGCTTCAGCGTCGAGCGAGGTGTCCTTGTTGAAGGTGAGTGCGCGGCCTTGCGGCGAGGCAACCAGATTGAAAACAGAATGATCGCTTTCGAAAAGGCGGCGCGTCAGGGAAATGCATGTTGATATTGCCGACAATTCGTCTGCGCTCGCACCTTCCGGATAAAGGACGACCGGAAAACTATCGCCCGGCTTCGCATCGATCTCGGCAGGCCACGGCTGCAACGCAAAGGGCAGGCCGATCCTGCCTTCAGGCAGGAGCGCAGGCGGAGGCTCGCTCACTCGGCCTTCGAGAAGCAGATCGGAAACGGCGACCGGTACATGCTTTCCTGATGACAGCGTCAGATAGGCGGACTTGGCGCCGTCAGTGCAATGGCGCGCAGGGCGATGCAAGCCGGCGACCGTGAAGGTCCAGCTTTCGCCGGCTGCGAGGGTCAGCCCGGCCGGCGGCTCGAATTCATGAAAATTGGCATTGCGTCTGAGAAAGGTGGCATTGCCGCATGCGGCCGCATCGATGATCCGCGTGAGCGAGGTGTAGGCAAGCTTGAAACCGGAAAGCGCCTCACCGGAGAGATTGAAAAGCGTGAAGGTGAACGCGCCATGCGGCCCGCCATTGGGGTCCCAGCTGCTTTCCAGGCGATAGTCTGCCGGTTTCATCTCTCGTTCCTCTCGTTATGTTCTATGAATCTCAGTAGTGCTCGGACTGGGAAAACGTACGGGCAAGCTCGGCCTGGCCGGCCGTCAGGCCGCAGTCGACGGGCAGGCAGACGCCGGTGATCGCCGCAGCCTGGGGACCAGCCAGGAAGGCGACGGCATTGGCGACGTCCTTCGGATCGACCACGCGTTGCAGCGGATACCAGCGACGGGCGTCCTCGAAGACATTGGGATTGGCGGCCGCCCGGGCTTCCCAGGCCTGGGTCTTTACCGTTCCGGGGGCAACGGCATTCGCGCGGATGCCGAATTTTCCATATTCGACGGCGACCAGCCGGGTGAAATGCAGAAGGCCGGCCTTGGCGGCGCTGTAGGCCGGATGTCCGAACACGTTCATGCCATTGACCGAGGCAATATTGACCATAGAGCCCTGCGAGGTCTTCAACTGGTCTTCGACGGCCCGGAAGCAGAGAAAGGCGGCTTCGAGGTTGAGCGCATTGTCGGCGCGCCAGATCTCCGGCGTCGTATCATGCAGGCTGACGGCGCGGGCTGCTCCCGCATTGTTGACGAGGGTACGAAGATTGCCGAGCTCCGCCGCAGATCCGGCGAGAGCCGCAACGCTTGTCTCGCTGGTCACGTCGCATTCGATGGCGACGAAACGATCAGCCGGTCCAAGCCTGCCGGCAACGGCTGCCGCAGTGACGAGATCGATATCCGCAAGCAGAATGACGTCATGATCGGCGGCAAGTCGATCGGCAATCGCCGCGCCGATATCACCTGCTGCTCCCGTCACAATGGCCACCGATTGCGTCATTGTCGCTCCCTCTTGTTGATCAGTCTCCGAGCAGCTGCTTGTCGTCGCCGTCGCGGTGTGTGACCAGCTGCTGCTTGATGCGTCTCAGCGTCGTCGTCGCCTTCGGTTGGATCGCATAGGCGACGAGGCTCGCCAGGATATCGACGGTTGCGATATAGGCGATACGCGTCGATGTCGGGCGGAAGATGTTCGTTCCTTCCGGAAGATCGATCGGCACGACGATTCCCGCGGCCCTTGCGACCGGGCTGTCGGTTTGCGTCAGCGCAATGGTCCTGACCTTGGCCTCGCGTGCCAGTGCAAAGGCTCGCACCAGCTCGGCATTGCGCCCTGAAAAGGACGAGCCGATGATTACATCGCCAGCCTTCGCTGCCGCCGCCATCATCAGTTGCATGCTGTGATCGGAACTGGAGGTGATCCTGAGACCGAGCCGAAAGAGCCGATTCTGCAACTCATCGGCGATCATCGAAGAATTGCCGCCCGATCCGAAGGCATAGATCATCTCCGCCTTGGCGATCTGCGCGACCGCAGCTTCGATCGCGGTGAGGTCCAGCGAGCGATGTAAGAGGAAAAGGGCATTCTGCGCCTTGGTGATGATATCCTGAGCGACATCGGCTGGATCGCTACTCTTTGATTCCGGCTTCAGGTAACGCACGCCGACATGGGCGGTGCGGGCAAGCTGCACCTTGAAATCGGAAAAGCTGTCGCAACCGAGGCGGCGGCAGAAACGTGTGACCGTTGGCGGCGAGACTTCCGCGCGTTCGGCAAGCTCGATGATCGAGGCATTCACCGCGAATTCGAAATCATTGACGATGATGTCGGCGATGCGGCTCTCGGAGGCGGAAAGCCGGCTTCTGTCTTCCTGTAATGTGGAAAAGATATCCAAGCCGATCCTCCCGCCGATCCGTCAGTCAACTCTTCTTCTTATAGGCAACGCAGTCGATCTCGACCTTGCAATCCACCATCATCGACGATTGGACGCAGGCACGAGCCGGCGGGTGCACGCCGAAATAATCCTGATAGATCTTGTTGAATGTCCAGAAGTCGCGCGGATCGTCCAGCCAGACGCCGACGCGCACCACGTCCTCGACGCCATATCCGGCTTCGTCGAGAATGGCGAGCACATTGGCGATCGTCTTATGCGTCTGGGCAACGATATTGCCGTCGATGATCTCGCCGTTTTCCATCGCCACCTGACCGGAAACATAGAGCCAGCCATCGGCCTCGACGGCGCGCGCAAAAGGCAGCGGCTTGCCGCCGGCGCCGGTCTGAACAGTGCCATATCGCTTGATGGGCATGTTTGGATTCCTGCAAATTATTTTCTTGATAAGTTGACAAGGGACCATAGAAAGCAGATTTTGACCAGTGAAAAACACCATTTATGAAAAGAATTTAAATCGGGGGCGAAGATGCGTGATCCTTTCAAGAATCCTTTTCCGCCCTCCGATACTGCACGGCACGCCATCTGGGAGATGCTCGTGCCTCGCGACATCGATGCATTTCTGGCAGCCGACTGGTCGATGGTGGAAGATGATTTCGTCGAGGAAGGTTTCATCGGCATCGATGGCCGCAAAGAGGTCAACCCTGACAAGTGGCGCCTGGCATTCCCCGCACTCAGCGCCTATCGCGACGAGTGGCTGAGACAGGCAAAGGATTTTGCGACGCAGAGCTTTGCCGAGGACACCCGAACGGCGATCTTCACCACCACGACGCTCGAGGACATCGAGATCGAGGGCGACATGGCGCTTGTCCGCAAGAAGTTCGACGGAAGTCTCACCAAGAGCGATGGCACCCGCGATATCATGCAGTGGCAGACGCTCTATTATTGCAGGCTCCACGAAGGACGATGGAAGATCTGCGGATTTACAGGCTACCTGCCGAACCCAATGGGTTGAGGCGGGACCGCAAAAACGAGGCCAACTCATTTGCGTATTTTCACGGCAGCACTGGCGACCGAAACCAATACGTTTTCCCCGATCTGTGTGGACCGCCGCGCTTTCGAAGCGTCTCTTTATGCCCCGCCCGGCCAGCATCCGGAAACGCCCACACTCTGCACCGCGCCGATCACTGTCGGTCGCCGTGTCGCCGCTGAAAAGGGCTGGGAGCTGATCGAAGGCACGGCAGCCTGGGCAGACCCAGCCGGCCTCGTCAACCGCCAGGCCTATGAAGGGCTGCGAGACGAAATCCTCGACCAGCTCCGTGCCGCAATGCCTGTCGATGCCGTGGTTATGGGCCTGCATGGGGCAATGGTGGCCGCAGGATATGAGGACACGGAAGGCGACCTCCTGACCCGCATCCGCGACATCGTCGGGGCTGATGTGCTGATCTGCGCCGAGCTCGACCCACATAGCCATTTGACCAGGAAGCGTCTCGAAGCGCTGAATTTCGCAGTCTATTTCAAGGAATTTCCGCATACGGATTTCGTCGATCGCGCCGAGGATCTCTGGCGCATTACCGTCCATGCGCTTGAGGGCAGGGTCAGGCCGGTCAATTCGGTGTTCGACTGCCGCATGATCGATGTCTTCCCGACCTCACGCGATCCAATGCGTTCCTTCGTCGACAAGATCATGCGGATCGAGAAGGAGGATGCTGAAATCCTGTCGATTTCCGTGGTCCACGGCTTCATGGTCGGCGATGTGCCGGAGATGGGCACCAAGCTGCTTGTCGTCACCGACAACAATCCGCAAAAGGGTGCGGCCCTGGCGCGCGAGCTCGGCATGGAGCTGTTTTCCAAGCGCGGCACCTTCATGGTGCCGCAGATCGACGAGAAGCAAGCCGTCTCCCGGGCGATAGCCGCCAAAGCGTGGCCGGTCGTCATTGCCGATGTCTGGGACAATCCGGGCGGTGGGACGGCTGGCGATGCCACTGTCATTGTCGAGGAGCTTCTGGCCCGCGGTGTGGCAAGTGCTGCTGTCGGCACGATCTGGGATCCGATTGCCGTTCAGATCTGTTTTGCCGCAGGCGAGGGGGCCGAAATTCCGCTGCGCTTCGGCGCGAAATCGGCGCCCGGAACAGGCAATCCCGTCGATGGCATGGTGAGGGTCGTCAAACTGGTGAAGAATGCCGAGATGCAGTTCGGCGAGAGCCTCGCCCCCTTTGGCGATGCCGCGCATATCATGCTTGATGGCATCGACATCATTCTGAACTCGACGCGGGCGCAGAGCTTCGATCCGAGCCTGTTTTCAGTGATGGGCATCGATCCGACCGAGCAGAAGATCCTGGTGATCAAATCGACCAACCATTTCTTCGCATCCTTCTCGAAGATCGCCGCAGAAATCCTGTACTGTTCGGCGGGAAGCCCCTATCCCAACAATCCGGCGACGACCCGCTATCGCCGGGCACCGAAGACTATCTGGCCGATCGTGGCCGATCCTCATGGAACCGAATGCGGAGCTGCCTGAGATGCATGACAACCGGTTTGCCGTCGTCGAGAAGGCTGGAGACAGGATCGCAGATCTCTCCACGCCGCGCCCGATCATCGACGAGGACAAGCTGGCCGCCAACATTTCCCGGGTCCAGTCCTACATGGACGAGCATGGGCTGAATTTCCGCCCGCATATCAAGACGCATAAGATACCTGCACTTGCCGCCGCCCAAGTCGCGGCCGGCGCCAAGGGGATCAACTGCCAGAAAGTGACGGAAGCCGAGGTCTTTGCTGAGGCCGGTTTCGAAGACATCCTGATCACCTTCAATATTATTGGAGCCCAGAAGCTCGAACGGCTCGCAGCGCTGAACGATCGCATTTCCGGTCTCAAGGTCGTCGCCGACAGCCAAGTCACGGTCGACGGGCTGTCTGCACATTTTTCCGGCCGCAAACCGCTCACCGTCCTCGTGGAATGCGACACCGGCGGCGCGCGCTGCGGTGTGCAGACGCCCGAGCAGGCGGTCTCGCTCGCCAGACGTATCCTTGCCGCCGACGGGCTGTCATTCGGTGGTATCCTCACCTATCCGAAGCCGCAGTCGGCTGATGCCGTCGAAGCCTTCATCCAGGCTACATTGAACCAATTAGCGGCAGAGGGTATCGCCTGTCCAACCGTCAGCAACGGCGGAGCACCCAGTCTCTTTCAGGCGCACCTGGTCAAGTCGGCGACCGAACACCGGGCCGGGACCTATATCTACAATGACCGGCAGATGATCCGGATGGGACATTGCACGCAAGACGATTGCGCGATGCACGTTTTGGCAACAGTGGTGTCACGGCCGAATGCCGACCGCGCCGTTATCGATGCAGGTTCGAAGGCGCTGACCTCCGATCTTCAGGGCTTTGCCGATTTCGGCCTCGTCGTCGGATATCCCGAGGCGAAGATAGCCAGCCTCTCTGAAGAGCACGGCGTTATCGACCTTTCGGCGTGCACCGCTGCGAGGCCGCAGATCGGCGAAAAACTCTCCATCATCCCGAACCACACATGCGTGGTTTCGAACCTGTTCGACACGATGGTCTTCCATCGCAACGGCATCGTCACGCGCGTCGAGGCCGTCGCCGCGCGCGGATTTGTCTGGTAGCTGATCAATCGACCCTTCACGCCGTTGCCGGAGCCAGCAGGCTAATGTCGATATCGGTGAGTTCGACGCGGCGTTCGAAGGCGACACCGTCCTCGTCAAAGAGATGGCAATCGGCGGCGTTGATGCCGACGGCAACCGGCGCCTCGGTGCGGATACCGACACTGCCGGGCAGCATGGCGCAGAAGTTTTCCGTTTCGCTGCCGAGCGCCGCATAGGCCACGGTGTTCGCGCCAAGCCGCTCGATGACGCTGGGCGTAACCGTCAGCGAAATATCGCCGGAGCTGAGCTGGATATGTTCCGGTCGGATACCGAGTGTCATCATCTTACCGACCATACCGTCACGCGGCTTTACGGGCAGGGTTGCCATCTGGCCGCGATAGTCGACGGTCGCGCCTGCCTCGCTTGCGGACGTGCAGGTCACGGGTAGGAAATTCATTTTCGGATTGCCGATGAAGCCGGCGACGAACTGGTTGGCGGGCTTATGGTAGAGCTCGAGCGGCGCACCGGTCTGTGAAATATTGCCGGCGTCCAGCACGACGATGCGGTCGGCCATTGTCATGGCTTCCACCTGGTCGTGCGTCACATAGATCATCGTCGCCTTCAACTGCCGGTGCAGCTTGGCGAGTTCGATGCGCATGTCGGCGCGAAGGGCGGCATCAAGGTTGGAAAGAGGCTCGTCGAACAGGAAGATCTTTGGCTCGCGAACGATGGCGCGGCCGATTGCGACGCGCTGGCGCTGTCCGCCCGAGAGCATGCCGGGTTTCTGCTGCAGCCGCGTTTCGAGATGCAGGATACGAGCGGCATTCTCGACCTTGGCCTTGAGCTTTTCCTCCTCCATCTTTTCCACACGAAGAGGGAAGGCGATATTTTCGAAAACCGTCATGTGCGGGTAGAGCGCATAGGACTGGAAGACCATGGCGATGCCGCGCTTGACCGGCGGCAGGTCGTTGACCCTGACGCCATTGATGATGATGTCGCCTTTGCTCGTCGCATCAAGACCTGCGATCATGCGCAGGAGGGTGGACTTGCCGCATCCCGAAGGCCCGACGAAGACAACGAACTCGCCGTCCCTGACGTCGAGCTCGACGCCTTTTAGAACTTCGTAGTCGCCATAGAATTTTTGAACCTTGTTGAGCTGAAGCTGTCCCAAAAATCTGTCTCCGGTCCCGGCCTGAATGCGCAAGAGTTTGGTCGTCGAGGATCGCAGATCGTCGACCTGCGATCCTCGACGTCGATTTACTTGAAGGCCTCGATCTCGCCGGCCGCCTTCTTCAGTGCGGCTTCGGGCTCGGCCTTGCCGGTAACGACGGACTGGACCATCTCGATCATCGAATTCTGGAAGCCCTTGTAATCGGTGAAGAGCGGCTCGGGACCACCGAAGGCGATGCCGTCGATGAACGGCTTCCACGACGGGTCGGCCTTGACGAATTCGTCGACCTTGGCGGACGGACGCAGCGGGGTGAGGCCCGCACCGCCCTGGAGCTCGTATTCACCCTGCGGACCCGGCGAGGTGATGTACTTGGCAAATTCCGCCGCCTTTTCTTCGACCCCCGTGCCCTTGAATACGACGAGGCTGTCGGTAATCAGCAGCGTGCCTTCACCCTTGGCCGATGGTCCGAGCGGCAGCGCTGCGACGCCCCAGTTGATCTTGGTGTCTTTCAGGCGGGCAGCAGCGCCCGAACCTGCCTGTATCATGCCGACCTTGCCGTCGAGGAAAATGGCACGGATTTCATTTTGTTCGTAGGCGGTTGCACCTTCGACGGAGTAGGGGATGATGTCCTTGTAGGCCTGCAGGGCAGCCAGCACTTCCGGGCTGTCCATGACGATCTTGTCGCCATCGATGACCTTACCGTTATTCGTGTAAACCCAATGCATGAACTGATGCATGGTGTTGTCGAAAGTCTTGGCCGGAAGACCGTAGCCTGCGATACCGGTCTTTTCCTTGATGGCTTTGGCATCGGCGATTTCTTCGGCCCAGGTCTTGGGCGGCGTTTCCGGGTCGAGGCCGGCCTGCTTGAAGAGATCCTTGTTCCAGTAGAGGGCCTTGGTCGAGAATGCGACCGGCACGCCCCACTGCGTATCGTTAAAGGTGACGGTATCGACGATGTTGGGATAATAGCTTTTCTTCTCTTCGTCGGTCATCGGCACCGGAACGATCAAATCGTTCTGGGCGAATTCCTTGAGCGTACGCGAGCCAACATAGGCCATGCCGACCGGCGTGCCTGCTGCAGCAAGCGTCGTCGCCTTGTCCTGGCACTGTTCCCAGCCGACAACTTCCGGCTTGACCTTCCAGCCGGCATTCTTGCCTTCCCATTCCTTGATGTACTTCTCATGGATGGGGTCGATCTTGTCGCCGCAATAGATCCAGCTGATTTCCTGGTCAGCGGCATGAGCAGTCATGGTACCGAGCGCGGTGGAGCCGAGCAGGGCGAGGGCCATGAGCCCGGTCTTGAATTGGATTGTCACTTTTAGCTCCCGTTTTCTCTGGTGGTTCTGGTCTTGTCTTACTGTTTCACCGCGCCGGCGGTCAGACCGCTGACGAGATACCGTTGAAGGAAGAAAATCACGATCATTGCTGGCGCGATGCCAACGAAACTTGCGGCCATCAGCTCATTCCAAACGACTTCCTGACGGCCGAAATAGGCGAAGAGTCCAACTGGCAGCGGTGCGAATTCGGTCTTGGAGTTGAAGGTCAGGGCGTAGATGAACTGCTGGGCGTAGGATCCGATGAAGGTGGTGATCGCCACCACTGTAACGCCGGGCATGGCGATCGGCAGGATGACGCGCCGCAGCGTGTAGAAATGGCTGGCGCCGTCGACAAAGGCCGCTTCATCCAATTCCCTCGGAATGCGCATCATATAGGTGCGAAGTAGCCAGATCGCCGAGGGGATCAGGAAGGCGATGCCCGGGACCATGATGGCGAAATAGGTATTCAAGAGGCCGAAGGAGCGCATCAGCCGGAAGAGAGGAATGAGCAATACAGCGCCCGAAAACATGTTGACCGCCAAGAACGCGCCGAGCAGCAGCCCGGCGCCTTTGAACTCGAAGCGCGCGAAGGCATAGGAAGCCGGAACGACGAGGATCAGCACAGCGGTGGTGACGACGGTCGAGATAAAGAAGGAATTGAAGATGTATCGTGCAAAGCCCGGTACGCTGACCCACATCGTCCGGTAGGCCTCAAACGAGCCGTTTTCGGGAATGAACCGGTAGGGGGAAGAAAACAGCTGGCTCAGAGGTTTCAGCGAGACGAGAAAACCCTCGACGAAGGGGGCGAGAACGAAGGTGAGGAACACCAGGATACCGGCATAGATGCCGACGACTTCATACCATTTGTACCGATTGATCAGCAGATGGGGTGTCTTCATCGCTTGTCTCCGGAAGCAAGGCGGCTAGTAATGCGGAAGTAGCAGACGCAGAAGATCGACAGGAAGATGCAGATCAGCACGGCGCGCGCGGCGCCTTCGCCATATTTGTTCGAACCGATCGCGGTGCGATAGGTATCGATGATCATCGTCGTGGTCTCGCCGCTCGGGCCGCCGCGCGTCAGGATCCAGATAATGTCGAAGGAGTTGAAAGTGGAGATCAGCGACAGCATCGACATAGTGATCATCGAGGGTACGATCAGCGGCAGAGTGATGCGGCGGAAACGATAGAAGCGCCCGGCGCCATCCGTCCAGGCTGCCTCATAGAGATCCTGCGGGATCGCCTGCATGGCGGCCAGCATATAGAGCGTCACCATCGGAACGCCGATCCATACATCGGTGATGATCGTCGCCCAGAAGGCAGTCGATCCTTCAGCAAGGAAGGCGACAGGGCCGGAGACGAGGCCAAAGCGCTGAAGCATGCCGGAAATCATCCCGAACTGGCCATTATACATCCAGCCCCACATGAAGATGCCGATTGCCATCGGAACGATCCATGGTGGCATGGTCAATACGCGAAAGAGCGCGCGGCCGGGCACGGCGGCGTTCAGCATGGTGGCGCCGAAGACGCCGATGATCATCTTGATCGAGACAGAGAAAAACGTCCAGATGAAGGTCCGGATGATGACCTCGGCGAAGGTCGAATTGAAGATCTTGCCGTAGTTGACCCAGCCCACCCAGTTGGTGGTCTTCTTCAGCGATGCGTCAGTGAACGACAGGATGAAGGTGTCGAGTAGCGGATAGGCAACGATCACAGTGACGTAGAGGACAGCCGGAAGGAGAAGGATCCAGGCGAAGATGACGGCACTTTTCTGAGCACTCATCTTGCCGTTCTCCTCAGGCCGCTCTGGCGTGTAGCGCCTCGTCGAACCGGTCCCATATGGGACGAAGGTCGATTACGGCCTTCTTCATGCGAGCCTCGTCCATGGCGAGGGCGAGAATACCCGCCTCCAACGCGTTGAGCGTGGAGACCGGGAGTTCCGAACTGGTGCGCACGCTCTGCAGAATATCGGCCGCCATTTGCTCGTCGGCGCCGTAATGCTGCGACAACTCGGTCGCGGCATATTTGTTTCCGACGATCTTGTTGCCGGTCAGCTGCTCGTGGACATCGAGATAACCGCGGACGAAGTCGCCTTCAGCCATGCCGCGCGAGCCCATGATGGCGAAGCGGCGGAACTGGTCCGGAACATTCAGATTGGTATGAAAATTCATGCCGACGCCATTCGCGTATTCGACGATCGCCACCTGGTAATCGATGATGTCGGCATCGCTGTCGAACACCTTGTCCGAGCCCATCCAGCCGCTCGGCTTTCGGTGGAAGAGTTCCAGATCGTTGATCCCTTCGCGCGCCGGGTCGTTGGCGGGGATAAAGCTCTTGCGGCCGCCGAAGCTTGCAACACGTTCGGGACGGGCACCGACCACACCATTATAGAGGTCGAGGTCGTGGCAGCATTTTTCCAGCATGAAACTGCCGGAATAGCGCTCGTAGCGGCGCCAGTCGCGCATGAAGAATGCGCCGTGATAGGGCTCGATATGCTCGGAGGCTTCGATGGAAACGATATGCCCGAGCTTGCCCTCGGCCTGGATGGCACGCAGATCCTTATAAAGGGGGGAGTAACGCAGCACGAGACCGACCATCAGCCGCTCATGGCCGAACTTCGCCATCAGATGGGCAAGTTCGATGCTCTCGGCGATCGTCGTGACGATCGGCTTTTCGCAGAAGACCTTAAGACCAGCCTCGAGGCCGAGGCGGATATGATCGAGATGCATGTGATTGGGAGAGCCGATCATCAAGAGATCGAGATTTTCTGAAGCAAGGAGCTCTTGCGGCGAACCATAAGCCTTGCCGACAGAAACGCCCTTTTCCGTCAGTCCGGGAAGTCCTGCGGGGTCCGGATCGACGTAACCGACGATCTCGAAGCTGCTGTCGATAGCCTTGAAGACATAGCCAAGATAGCCGAGCCGGAATCCCAGCCCTATGATTCCCACTTTCATGCGAGCAATGTTCCCAATTCGTAATTTATTTTCTTCAAGTTGGGACAAAAAATGAAGGCCGTCAACTGGAAACGGGTTTCAAAGGGGATTGATGAAATTAATTTTCATCATCGATTGGCTGGTGGGCGATGTTCCACCCGGCTCTTGGCCTGCGGAGTGTTGGCACAGATAATGTCGATGTTCAGCTCATAAAGCGCCCGGCCAAATTGCGCGTCAGGCCGCGCGTCCGGTCTTTCTCTGGCGCATGGGTGGAGCGAATGACGCCGTGCTTGTCGCTATAGAAGGCCAGCGGCTTGCCCATTGCTGCAGACACGCCTTCGTCGCATGCAGATAGTCGAACGTATTCTCCGATCCGGCAAAGCGAGATTGCAATTCTTTCTGCGACATGGCGATCATAAAGGACATGACAACTCCAACCGCTCATGGTCTCGACCAGGCTGAAGGTCGTCATCCTTGCTCCCAACGTTGGCTTTGACCAGCGCGTCAAGAGGCGAGACTGTCGCATCTCTAACTGGCCCAACTGTCGCATTACTAAATAGCCCTTACATTTTAGTGTCGCATAACATACGTTATGGAACTAGTAGGGAGCTATTTTGGGTGGAATTCTTCATGTTACGTCTGGAGCGACGCTATGCACGACGGTCAGGCCGGACACAATCCGATTGAAATGTCACGGTGTTGGCTGCGTTCAAAAGGTGCGCAGTTTTTCCAACGTAAGAGAGCATTGACGCCTTATGAAGGCGAATGCCACTCAGATGGAAGGCAAGTCGTACCGATCCACAGTGAACGTTCGGTCGGCCGTGACTGAAATCTCCAGAACCTCGTTCCAACGCTCCTTCCCTTCCAGCATTTCCAGCGCAAGAAGAAGGAGCCTACGTTGCAGCTCGAGCGTCATGACGCCTGCGACCGTGTTCAGCGCGATCAGTCCGACATGCATCTCTTCCTGCTCGTAGCGCGGCAGGAAGACTGCCGGAAGGCGACGCGAAGAAAAGGAAAGATCGTCAGTCGCTCCGACCAAGCGCAGACCCATAGACCAGTATTCAGATAATCTTTACTCGGCGTCGAACCGCTTCAGCATCGATCTCAGCTCGGCATTTTCTTGACGAAGCTTGATGATCATCAGAGTCTTCAATCGGCGATTTTCTTTCTCGATCGCATCAAGGTCGTCCTCGCCATTGCGGTGAGCGGAGACTTCGGAGCAACCTTCGACGACGGTCCGCTCCTGAATGGACACGCGCTCATCGCGCATCGAAGAACGGGTCTCCTTACCGGCATTCCGTGCGTAATCGCGCACCGTTTGTGCCTCAATGGTCGGAAGCTCCTGTGGCAGCTCTTCCTGGGATACACCGTCGTCACTGGCTACCGTCTGTTCGATTGAAGTGAGAGCATGGTCCTCGACTGGCGCTTGAGGATGCTGCGAAGGAGCAATCGCCGCGATCGGAGCTCTGCCGCTGTTGGTGAGATGCGGATCGAGCGCAGCCGCATCAACCAAGATGCCATCGGCCTCTACCTGCCGCGCGACCGCCTGCAGATCAAGATTGCCCCAAATGGATGGAGGCCTTGTTTGGGCTTGTCGCCGATTTGTCTTGTATTCGACCACGAAGTTGCGCCGTGGTGTCTTCATCGCTCATCCAATGCATATCGATTGCAGCAGCGCGGTGACCACTGGATCATTGATTGTGTCATCTGAAATTTGGTGTCTTGGTCTAACTCATGCCAAGCCGCTTGCGCAACGCGGCGTTTTCGGCACGAAGTTTTTCGGCAAGCAGCTTGCGCAGCCTACGATTTTCTTCCTCAAGCTCGGTGAACTCGGCGAGTTCATCGTCAAATGCGACCGTGCCTGAGGGAGCCTCACCACTCGCCGCAGCAAAGGCTTTCTTCCATGTGTAGTAGGTCTGATCGGATATAGCCGCGGCACTCACGGCATCCTTCAATGTCGTGCCACCGGCAACGGCAGCTTCGACCTGCTTGATCTTCACGAGCTTTTCTTCGTCGCTCAAACCGCGTGACTTGGGCTTTGCCATCTTTTGAGCGACCGTGTCAGCCTTCCCCCCTTTCTTCTTGGAACTTGAGCGTTGTGCACCAGCGGCAGTTGCGGTCTTCTCCGCTTCAGGCTTTGTGGCGGTGCTAGCAAGCGATGTTTGGAATTCGTCGTCAGCCATCGATGATCCTCATATTGTTCCGAGCGTTTTCGGCCAGGTCGCTGCAGGAGTCAACGTCGCCGCTTCACAGGCCGCCCACGATCAAATTGGATCCGCTCAAGGACCTGTAACAGATGACCTTTCTGTAGCGTCATAGGTTATGGATCGCATCGGAGTCTCGCGGGTCAGTGTGTCGGCATGACGAACTATCGTGCTGTACTGCAGTCCAGGCAAACGGCCCCACGATGAACGGTGCCGAGGACACTTTCCGCCGCCCGCTCGGTTGAAGATCGAGACCTCCCCGGTCGCGCGAGGCACTGTACCATGCATTTCAACGGTCACCTGCCGCCGCATCTCCGCCGGAAACGCTGCCGATCGTGATGTCGACGACCACATTGGGAGGGAGGTTTCAGTCGAAGAAGCCCGCATCCTCTTCGCTGAGGTATCTCCTGGCTCCTTCAGCGTCGATATCGAGGCCCAGGCCAGGCGCTTCCAGTAGGTCTACCATGCTGTCCTTCACGATCTGCGACGGCAAGCCGATTACCAGATCCTCCCACCAGGGGTCGGAGGCGGTCGGATATTCGAACGCAATGTAATTTGCCGGCAGCGTGGCGCAGACATTGATCAACGCGCCGAGGCCCAGCAGTCCGTTGGCCGTGCCGTGCGGTGCCATCAGGATCGAGTGCATGTAGGCGTGCTCGGCGACCCATTTGAGCTCGGCAATGCCGCCAATGTCGGCTGGATCGGGGCCGATGACGCGTACCGCCTGCGTCTCGATCAGTTCCTTGAAATTGTGCCGCAGGTAGATCTGCTCACCCGTGTGGATTGGCGTCGAGGTGGAGGTCGTCAATTCCCGATAGGCCTGCGGATTGACCCACGGCACGTAGTCGCCAGTGAGCATATCCTCGAGCCACATCAGATTGTATTTCTCGACCGCGCGAGCGAACCTGATCGCATCGGGCAGCATCCAGCCCGGGCCGCAGTCGAGCGCCAGACTGACTTTATCGCCCAGCACTTCCTTCATCGCGATCACGCAGTCGAGTATGTGATTGAAACCGCGCTCGCTGATCACGCCTTGATCCATGGCGCCGTGATAGCCGGCCTTCTTCTGGATCACGCCGTAGTGGAAGCCCTCAATGGTATCCTTCATGTTGGAGTGGAACGAGATTCCTTGCTTGACCATGAAGAAGTTTTGCGGCTGCTCCATCATCCATTTGACGTCAGCGGCGTAATCCTCCGGCCGGTCACCTGTGCGTTTCTGGCGGACCGAGCCGTTGTAGACGCGCACCTTGTCCCGCACCTTGCCGCCGAGCAGTTTATAGACGGGTACGCCCGCCGCCTTGCCGGCAATATCCCACAGCGCATGCTCAATAGCGCTCACCGCCGCGCCGTACGGCTTGAAAGAGCCGCGTTGGCGGATCTTCAGCATGACTCTTTCGACGTCGGTCGGGTCCTCGCCGATGAGCGCCTCGCGGAAATGCAGCACAAAGGGCTTGAGATAGGACTTTGTGAATTCGACTTCGCCCAAGCCATAGAGGCCCTCGTCGGTCACGATGCGCACGATCGGGTGCTTGCCGATGACGGCGCAACGGAGATCGGTGATCTTCATCTTCGTTCCTTTTTTACCTCAGCTCCAGGTGCGATCCCAGGAATACTCGTCGTCCCAATGATCCGTCGGCCGCCAAATGCCGGTGACACCCGGCTGCAAATGCTGCGAGATCACCTCGTCGACGATGTCGTCGATCCCGAGCCCCGGCTTGTCCGAAACAGTGATAAAGCCGTCCTTCACCAGGGGCCTCGGAAGGCCCGTGACGATATCGTCCCACCAGTCGACATCGGCGGAATGGTATTCGAGCGCCATGAAATTTTCGGTCGCGGTCGCGACATGTGCGGCGGCCATTGCGGCGATTGGGCTTTCTGCCATGTGGATGGCCATGGCGACGCCATGGTCCTGCGCCATGTCCCCGATCTTCTTGGTCTCCAGGATGCCCCCGCTGGTGAGCAGGTCAGGGTGGATAACGGAGACGCCGCCGCTTCTGAGCAGAGGCTCGAAGCCCTCCTTGAGGTAGATGTCCTCGCCGGTGCAGATCGGCACCGTAGTGGCGTCCTGGAGTTGTCGATATTGCTCGGTATACTGCCACGGGATCACATCCTCGAGCCAGGCTGGCACGTATTTTTCAATTCGCCTGGCAAGGCGAATGCCGTTCTGCATCGAGATATGGCCGATATGGTCGATGGCAAGCGGCACATCCATGCCGATGACCTCACGAACCTCGGCGATATATTGCTCAAGCAGGTCGAGGCCCTTGTCGGAAAAATGCAGGCCGGTAAACGGGTGCTGGACGTTATGCACATCGTAAGCAGCGTTGCGGAGGCGCCGCTCTTCAATGGTCTTCAGCGGCCCGCGACGGGGATCGTCGCGGTATCCTTCCAGTGAGCCGGCCGGAAACACGACCGCACCAGGCACATCCGCGATCTGCATCAACCCCAGATCCATCTTGAGAAAGGTGTATCCGAGCGCCATGCGCTCTTTGAGACGCTTGCCGGTCTCGGTACCGCTCGGTACGGTGGCGTCGGTATCGCAGTAGACGCGCACTTTGTCCCGAAACCTTCCGCCGAGCATCTGGTAGATGGGAACGCCATAGGCCTTGCCGGCAAGATCCCACAAGGCGATTTCAACCGCTGACACGCCGCCGCCTTGCCGCCCATGCCCGCCGAACTGCTTGATCCGGCGAAACAGGCGATCGATGTCGCAAGGGTTTTCGCCAAGCAACCGGCTCTTCAGCATCAGCGCATAGGTGGCGCTGGCACCGTCGCGCACCTCGCCCAGCCCGACGATGCCCTGGTTGGTGTATATCTTGAGCAGCACTGAGGTGAACGGCGCGCCGACAATTTCGGCCACCCGCATGTCGGTGATGCGAAGATCGGACGGCCTGGAATGCGTATTCACCCGATTGAGCGCTTCGTCGGCTCCATCTGCCTCTAGCATGATTTATCCTCGTTCTGGTCGGAGGGCACTTTGGGGTGGCGTCGAGCGTGGCGAGCTAATCCAGCTCTATCTCGTGATCTTGAAGATAGTCGCGGTTCATTTCGACGCCGAGACCGGGCTTGGAGGTAAGCTTGAGGCTGCCGTTCGAGACATCGAGTGGTCTGTCGATGAGGTGATCATATTTGCCCAGATTCCATTCCGACGTTTCGAGTTTGTAGAAATTTGGAACGGTCATCATCACCTGCGCTCCCGCAACCACGTTGATCGGCCCTGCGGCGTCATGCGGCGAGACCGGAATGTAGTAGGCTTCGCAAAGGGCAGATATCTTCTTGAGTTCGGTAATGCCGCCGGTCCAGGTGACATCAGGCATGATATAGTCGGCGAGCTTGTTTTCGAGCACCGGCACGAAATCCCATTTCGTGTGGCCGCGCTCGCCCCACGAGATAGCGGCGCTGACCTTCTCACGCACCTGCTTGAGAGCGTTGAGGCTCTCCGGTGGACAGGGCTCCTCAAACCAGTCGATCTGGCCAGCTTCCTCGAGACTGCGACAAAGACGAATGGCCGTCGGAACGTCGAACCGGCCATGCGCATCGATGAGGATGTCGACATCAGGCCCCGCCGTTTCGCGGATCAGGGCCGTGAGTTCAGCGGCTTCGCGCTCATCCTTGCGGGTCATGCTGCCATCGAGGTAGCCATCCCGCTGTTCGCGAGGCAGCCCATCGGCAGTGCGGCCTTGGTAGGGGAAAGGATCGAACTTGAGTGCAGTGTGGCCAGACTCGACGATGTCTCGAATCTCCCGGACGACCGCCTCCTTGCTGGTAAACTTGCGCTGGTTGGGATGAGTGTAGAGCGAAATTTCATCGCGCACCGGTCCGCCCAGCAGTTCGTAGATCGGCTTGCCAAGAACTTTGCCGCGGATGTCCCAGAGGGCGATGTCGATGGCGCTTATGCATTCGACTGCGGCGCCGCGACTGCCCATGTAGGTGAAGCTGCGAAATATCTTGTGCCACAGATACTCGATCCGCGCCGGGTCTTCGCCGGCAATAGCGGTACCGATCTGCCGCAGGATCGTACAGAGGGCGCGATTGGCAAGCCTTGTCGTGGTGGTGATCTCGCCCCAGCCGCTCACCCCCTCGTCGGTCGTCACTTCGACGAACAGGAACTCCCCCCAATAAGAAGCATCGGATTTGATAAGCCACGGCCGAACGCTGGTGATTTTCATCTCAACTGCCTTTAACTGAAGTGGTGGGGATAACGATATTAAGGGTGATGGATTCTATCCTGCCCGAGCGGCGTTACGCGCGCGCATATGTTCGAGGATGTGCCGGCCGGAGCCCTCGACATGGCGTGCAATAAGGTCGGCTGCCTCGTTCGCATGTCCCGCTTTTACATGCGCGATGAGCTCGCGATGCTCGCTGAGGATTGCGGCACGCCGGGCGAGCGTGAAGTCGAAACGTCGGCTCACGGCTCGCAGCACTTCGCGATGCTTCCACCAAAGCTCGGCGGCATGGCGGTTATAGTGCTTCTGGTACATGACTGTGTGAAACGCGGTGTCCAGCTCGCTGTGCCTGAACGGGTCGGCGAAGTTGTTCTCTTCAATCAGGCCCTGGATGCGTTCGAGTTCAGCAATGTCCTCGACGGTGGCCATATTCACGAACCATTTCGTCAATGCCGGCTCGATCAAGACGCCGATCTCGTAGATGTCCCGAACGAAATCCTGATCTATGGGCCTCACGCGCGCTCCGCGGTTGGGAACGAAGGTGACAAAGCCCTCCCCGCGCAACAGTTGCAGAGCCTCGCGCACGGGGTTGGTTGAGGTGCCGTGGCGCCGGGCGAGATCCGTGACAACAAGTCGCTCGTTGGCCGCGAGTCGACCCTCGATGATGTCTTCCCTGATCAGCTGATAAAGCGAGGCGCCCTCGCTGGAGGCCCCGATAGCGTCGATCCCTTCGGGTGGCTGCGCCCTGAAATCACTTGTTTCGGCCAAGACTGTCCCCAGTAAATACACACACTATTCGGATATCACGCAAATTTTCCTTAAACAATGTACGATTTCTGTCATTGACAGGCAATCTGTGATCTGAAAACGTATGATCAGGCCGAAGGGATACATTAGGAGAAGTCCTGCGGCCGGGGAGAAGACCGCTCGCCTCGACGCAGAGTGGCATGGGAGAGAACCTGGGAGGTACCTATGACGAGGATTTCACTCGGCCGTGCCGTTTTGCGCGGCACTGTCTCGACTGCTTTGATGGTATCGTTGATGTCCGTGTCTGCGTTGGGTGCGCCGGTCGACCTGAGCAAGTGGTCGCCGGAATATGTCCGCTCCATCGCCGGCACACAGGATTTTGACACGGCCGGCGATTGCGCCAAGGTCACTCCGCTCGACTATAAGGGGCGACTGACTTTTTGGTATCAGGGCGTGTTCGAGGGCGACCCCGACCTCCTGCGCCAGTATTACAAGGACTTCTTCGAGACCTTCCGCAAAACCTATCCAAACATCCAGCTTGAGGAACAAGCCCTCACCTATAATGACCTTCTGGACAAGTTCCGGACCGCACTTCTGGGTAATGCAGCGCCCATGGCGGTGCGCCTGCAAATCCTTGGCGGCACCGAATTCGCCTCTAAGGGCTATCTGGAACCGCTCAAACCCGAAGATATCGGGTATTCGACCGATGACTTCTGGCCCGGTGCGATGAAGGCCGTAACCTGGGAGGGGGTGACCTACGGCATCCCAACCAATAATGAGACGATGGCGTTCATCTGGAACGCCGACATCTTCAAGCGTGCGGGCCTCGATCCGGACAAGGCTCCGGCAACCTGGGACGACGTCGTCAAATATTCCAAGCAGATCCACGACAGGCTCGGCATTGCCGGTTACGGCCTCGTGGCGCGCAAGAATGCCGGTAATACACCGTACCGTTTCATGCCGCAGCTGTGGGCCTATGGCGGCGGCGTCTTCGATGAAGCTGCCGCCAACCCGACCTATAAGGAAGTCGAGCTAAACACCGCGCAGAGCAAGGCGGCATTGCAAGCCTCCTACGATATGTATGTTCGCGACAAGTCGGTTCCGGTTTCGGCGCTCACCAATCAGCAGGCAGATAACCAGCCCCTCTTCCTCGCTGGCCAGCTCGGCATGATGATCTCGCACCCGTCCGACTATAACGTCATGCTCGACCTGCAGAAGAAGACGACGGGCAGCGACAAGGAAAAAGCCCAGACCGTCATCGACAACATGCGCTACGGCCTGATTCCGACAGGTCCCGACGGCAAGCGTGCCGTCGTGTTTGGCGGCTCCAACATTCACATCTTGAAGCCCGAATATGTCGAGGGCGGCAAGGTAGACGAGCCGGCTGCAAAGGCTATCATCTGCATGTGGACGAGCCCCGAATGGTCACTGAAGATGGCCTATGCCGGCTCTAACCCGGGAAACCTTAACGGCTTCAAGACCAAATGGATGAAGGAGCGTCTTGATAGTATCAAGTTCCTCGATGTCACGACCTCGATGCTGCCCTACGGCATCCCGTTCCCGGCGCTGCCACAGTCGCCCGAGATCATGAATATCATCGTACCGGACATGCTGCAGAATGCCCTGACCGGAGCCATGTCCGTCGACCAAGCAGCGGACGACGCGGCCAAGAAGGTCAAAGACCTGATGGATGGCGGTCTCTAGTCCAAGCCTGACCACGATCGATCTGACCGGCTGCGCCGAGATTGCAGCCGGTTTCTTCCGAAGGACGAGGGCAGGCACAGTGACGATCTTGACTGATAAGGCCGATGCGCGCCGAGGACTGCAACCCGACAGGTCCGGCGTGCTGCGAAAGATTTGGGAGCATCGCGCTGACTATGCGTATGTGCTTCCTTCGATCGCCGTCATGCTCATCGTCATCGCCTACCCTATCTATTATACGATCGAGCTGTCGTTCTTCAATACACCGCCTGGACTGCAGCTTCGGGACAAGATTTTTGTCGGCCTCGACAACTACACCGCCATCCTCACAAGTCCGGTGTTCTGGAAAGTCACCTCCAACACTCTTATCTGGACACTGGGATCCACGTTCATCTCATTTGTCCTGGGGTTTGCCTGCGCGCTCGCGCTCCATGGCGACTTTGTCGGCCGCGGCATCCTGCGCGCCATCCTGATCATTCCCTGGGTCATCAGCGCGGTCGCCGCGTCCTATATCTGGAAGTGGATCTACCATTCGGACTTCGGAATCATCGGCGCGGTGCTGGTCGGCCTCGGAGTGGCCGATCGGCCGCCGAACTTCATCGACAGCGTCAGCACGGTGCTGCCCTCGCTGATCGTCGTCAATATCTGGCGAGAGTTTCCGTTTGCCATGATCATGATGATGGCTGGCCTGCAGACGGTTCCCGAGCAGTTGCTGCGCGCCGCGAAAGTCGACGGAGCCAATGCGTGGCAGCGGTTCTGGCACGTCACCTTTCCGCACTTGCGAAACGTCTCGACGGTGACGGTTCTTCTGCTTGCAGTGGCCAATTTCAATTCCTTCATCATCCCCTGGATCATGACCGGCGGCGGGCCGTCGAATGCATCGCATATCTGGATCACTCACATTTATGAACTCGCCTTCGGCCGCCAGCGCTGGGGGGTGGCATCAGCCTATTCGGTGCTGCTGTTCCTGATCCTGATGTCGCTCGGCTACTTCTACGTCCGTGCGCTGAGCGGCAACGAAAAGGATGGAAGCGAATGACCGCGATTGCCGAGACTGCTCATCGAGATCAGGCGCGTCGCCGTACACGCATCGATGGATGGCGGTGGGGTGGACGCATCTTCCTTGTGTTCATGCTCCTTTACACTGCGCTACCGATGATCTGGATGCTGATCACCTCGATCAAGTCCGGCTTCGCCGCCATGCAATTCCCGCCGCAATGGTGGCCGGACCAACCGACCCTCGACAGCTACCAGAAGCTGCTCGATCCGCAAAACAGCGTCGGCCAGGACTTCCTGCGCTTCTTCTGGAACAGCCTTTTCGTCTCCACTGCCACGACCATCCTTTCGGTGATCGTCGCAGTTCCTGCGGCCTACGCGTTTTCGCGCTTCAAATTCCCGGGCCGGAACTTTCTGTTCTTCGCCGTCCTGCTTCGCAACATGTTCCCGGCAGTGATCTTTCTCGTGCCGCTCTTCATCCTGATGCGCGCGATCGGGCTGGTGAATACGCATGGGTCGCTTGTCCTCACCTACCTCACATTCGGCCTGCCGCTGGCAATATGGCTCCTGAAGGGCTTCTACGACAACATCCCGGTGCAGCTCGAGCAGGCCGCACGCATCGACGGGGCAACGCGGTTCCAGGCCTTTGTCCTGATCGTGATGCCGCTCTCGGCGCCAGGAATCATCGCCACGGCGATCTATTCCTTCATCGGTGCGTGGAACGAGTACATCTACGCCTACACCTTCCTCTCCAAGAACGAGCAATTGACGCTGCCGGTCGGCATCCAGCGCTTCTTCTCGGAAAACACGACGGACTTTCCGGGCCTGATGGCGGCAAGCTTCATGATGAGCGTGCCCGTCGTGGTCCTGTTCCTCGTTCTTCAACGATACTTCGTACGCGCCCTTACCGAAGGCGCAGTCAAGCACTAGGGGAGTTGCCTGTGGCCCACGTGGTCCTCAAAGATCTGGTCAAGACCTATGGCGCCTTCAAAGCTGTCAACGATGTTTCGCTGACGGTCAACGACGGCGAATTCGTTGCGCTTGTCGGCCCTTCAGGCTGCGGGAAGACAACCACGCTCAATCTTGTGGCAGGGCTTATCCCCATCACATCTGGGGACATCGTCATCGGCGACCGGGTGGTCAACGACCTCGACCCCAAGGACCGGGACATCGCAATGGTGTTCCAGAACTACGCGCTCTATCCGCAGAAATCTGTCTACAAAAATCTGGCGTTCCCGCTACAGATGCGCAAACTGCCGCGAGACGAGATCGACAAGAAGGTCAGGGAAGCAGCGCGCGTGCTGGACATGACGCAGCTGCTCGAGCGCAAGCCACGCGAACTTTCGGGTGGCCAACAGCAGCGTGTGGCGCTCGGCCGTGCCCTCGTTCGCGATCCGGCAGTATTCCTGATGGATGAGCCGCTCTCCAACCTCGACGCAAAGCTGCGCGTGCAGATGCGCTCGGAGATCAAGCGCTTCCACCAGGACCTCAAGGCGACGATCATCTACGTGACGCACGACCAGCTCGAAGCCGTAACCATGGCCGACAGGATGGCGGTGATGAACGGAGGCTACCTGCAGCAATACGATACTCCGGCGCAGGTTTTTGCCCATCCGGTAAACATGTTCGTCGCCAGCTTCGTCGGCAGCCCGGCGATGAGCCTTGTCCCATTGGAGGCGTCAACGGCAGGCGGCGAGACCGTGTTGACCAGCGCGGAGGGCTGGCGCCTCGAACTCTCGCCAGAAAACGCCCAGAAGGTCGCAAGGTCATCCACCAGGAAAGTCGTGCTCGGCGCGCGCCACTCGACGATAAAGCTGCATAAGAGTGCGGTGCCCGGAAGCGTCCCTGCCAAGGCCTACACGGTAGAGCCGACCGGAGACGTCACCTTCGTACAGGCGTTTCTTTCCGGCGCCATCGTCAATGTCAGCGTGCCGCCGACCATTGCCGTCACGCCCGACGAACAGATTTGGCTCGAGTTCGATCAGGAGCGGATGCATCTGTTCGACGGCGAAACGGAAATGGCGCTCAAGGCCAACTGAGACCAGGCGGATGCGCGTGAAACGAGGGCGTGGATGACTGCGAAACTTAAAATCACGGCGATCAAGCCCTATCCAGTATGGGTAGGAACGCGCAACCAGATGCTGGTCAAGGTGGAGACCGACAACGGCATCTTCGGCTGGGGCGAGAGCGGTTTGAGCGGCCGCGAGAAGGCTGTGACCGGCGCGATCGAGCACTATCGCGAGTTCCTCATCGGCCGCGACCCGATGCAGATTGGCCGGATCTGGCAGGAAATTTATCGCAGCCAATATTTCGAAGGCGGGCGCGTTCTGCAGGCGGCGATTTCCGCGATCGACATTGCCCTTCACGACATCAAGGGCAAGGCGCTGGGCGTGCCGGCCTACGAACTCTTGGGCGGCAAGCAGCGCGACCGCATTCCGACCTTCGCCTCGACCGGCGACGAGGCCGAGGGCGATGTTGCCATCGAACGAGCCCGCGAACTCCGTGTACAAGGGTGGCAGGCGATCCGCTTCTTCCCAATCGGTCAAAGCAGTAACGACATCTTCGAGCCGCGCGAGTCGATCGGGCCCACCGCACGGATGCTGAACAAGGCGCGCGAGGCGCTCGGCGACGACGTCGTCCTCGGCATCGACTATCATCATCGATTGTCGGTGGCAGAGGCGGCGAGCTTCTGCAACAAGCTCGGCCGTGGCGTGCTTGATTTCCTCGAGGAGCCGATACGAGACGAGACACCTGAAGCCTACGAATCCCTACGCAGGATGACTGACGTCCCCTTCGCCATTGGCGAGGAATTTGCCAGCAAGTGGCAGTTCCTGCCCTATATCGAGCGCGGCATCCATCAGTTCAACCGGCTCGATGTCTGCAACGTTGGCGGGCTCACTGAAGCGATGAAGGTCGCTGGCTGGAGCGAGGCGCACTATGTCGACCTGATGCCGCACAATCCCCTTGGCCCGGTCTGCACGGCCGCCACCATCCATCTTGCTGCTGCGGTGCCGAATTTCGCCTGGCTCGAGACCAGGGTGCCAGAAGCAAAGCTCGGCTTCGACAATTCCGACTTCTTCCCCGTGCAACCACGGCTCGACGGCCCTGACTATCCGGTGAGCGACCTGCCGGGGCTCGGCGTCGAGGTCAACGAAGAAGCTGTCAAGGCGGAGAGCTTTCGTTTCTGGGAAGCGCCTCACCTGAAGCGCCGCGACGGTTCTGTCACAAACTGGTAGTTTCATCCACCGGAGCTTAAAATGACGCATACGCCCGATATTACGCGACCGCCCAGAGAGCTGATCGATGCGCTGAAGGAGATCGGCGCCGCGACCATTGCAGGTACGCTCGGCCACATGGGCTTCCGCAATCCGCATATGGTCGGCCCGGTATCGCAGAGCCGCGGCAAGTCGATCGTCGGCCCGGCGCTGACGCTTCAATTCATGCCGCAGCGGCCGGATCTTTTCACCGAGGGAGAATATGCAGATCCGGAGACGCAGTTGCACCGGCACGTGCTCTATCACGCGCAGGAGGGGGATGTGGTCGTGGTCGACGCGCGGGCCGATATGAGCTCGGGCGTCTTCGGCGACATGATGTCGACCTATTTCAAGGGTAGAGGCGGCGCCGGCATCGTGATCGATGGCTGCATGCGCGATCGGCCCAATGTCGAGAAGCTAGATCTCGCCCTCTGGCTGCGCGGCTGGACACCCAACTACCATGTGCAGACCAGCATTTATCCCAACGCCGTCAACGTTCCGATTGCCTGCGGCGGTGTCACGGTCATCCCCGGAGACATCATCGTCGCCGACGATGACGGGGTGGTGGTGCTTCCAGTCGCAATGGCCTCGAAGGTGATCGAAGAATCGCAAAAGCATCACGATTGGGAGGAGTTCTCGCGCATGAAGCTCATGGGGGGCGGGTCGTTGCAGCGCTACTATCCGCTGCATGACGGTGCCCGCGGAGAGTACGAAGAATGGTGCAAAATTAACCGCTCGGGAAAGACTTAGCCAAGGGATTACCCTAGGCGGGCGGCGAACTTGACCTCGATGGAGCGGCTGATTTGGGGCCGCAAGTCCCGTAGGTTTGGACGATGCTGTCGAATATGTGAATTCTACACCAGTGGCGGTGCCGTCGAGGTACGAGCGGGTGTCGTTTGCTTCGTTTGGTGGCCGACTGAGAGGCCTAGCCGATCCACGAGGCCGCGGCAGCTCCAGGTAACCAGAGCGCCGAAGACGGCGCTGAAAATATCAAAGCCAACGGCAGAATAGGCCACGTGCGCTTGTGGAGTTAACGGCAGTTTGGTGCCACTTCGACCGGCTGGCCAGCCTCTATGCAAAGACGATGGCCGACGCCGCCATGGAAGCCCTAATGGTAGCGGTAGAGCCAAGGCGAACCTCGAGCGGTCGGAGTTTTCGTGACACCTAACAACTACTTTCGGCTCGATGAATTCCAAGAACATCGGACAAGCGCGACGTAATTGTTTTCATCACATCGGGTGAGCTTCTATCTACGCCATAAACGAAACCCGGAAAGTCCAGTGTCTTCTGGAGTGCCCATATGGCTTCGTGCTGATCGGAGGATAGCATTTCCGCCGGGTCACCAACGGCGACCCATCCGATCGGCACGGTTGAGCCCGGCTCCAGCCGCGTTCGCAAATGCACGGTTCCGTTGATGCGGACTTCTGACCCACGTCCGATCTGCGCCCCGTGAAACACGGCTGCCCCGGTTGCGACGAAAACTTCGCCGTCGATTTGCGCGCCAACGACATGGCTGTTAGGCCCGACTATACAATGGTCTCCAATGGAACAGTCGTGACGACTGGTGGCTCGGATCACGGCATTTTCGAACACGATGCAATTCCGTCCGATGTGGATGGATCCACCGGCTTCCGCCACCAAGCGAGCGCCATGCATGATTCTGCTTCCCGCACCGATGGTAACATCGCCACAGACCGTCGCATCCTGCGCTACCCAGGCATCGGAATCGATCGATGGCGACTGTTCTTCGTACGATAAGATCATGTTTTACCCTCCTGCCTTGATCTCGGCGCTACGCCGACGCCCTCACACTTTCAAGGTGCCAGACCTTTGCGACGATCCGCCAGCCCTCAATGCCTTTCACGAAGCAAAGATGATCGATAAAGATATTGGCGTGGATCCGCAGCCTGACCTTCACGGTGGCCGCAGCTGGCGAAAGCCAATCGATCAGAATGATTTCGTCCTCACGGTCTTGCGAGCGGCTCGCGGGAGATTCGCGCCTGGCGATCACCTGGCGATAATCTGCAATCGGGTCCACCCTGATTGCGCCTTCGTCAGCGTCGAACAGGCTACAGGCTGGATGAAAGATGTGGTCAAAGAGCGAGAGATCGCAGGCGTAGAGGGCATCGAAATAGTTTTGTATCGCGTTTAGCAATTCGGTATCGCGGCTCATCTGGTTTCTCCGTTTTGTTGGCGGGTGACCGTGTTGCATGCCGACAGCGCGAGTTGCCAGCGGCAGGATTGCCAGATAAGACGGCATTCATGCCAAAAAATGAGAACGTACGCTTTCCTGCAAACAGACGTGTCGTCAGCCTTGTCTATGATGGCCTCTGCACCTTCGAGTTCGGGATCACGGCCGAAATCTTCGGTTTGGCCCGACCTGAGGCAGGACCCGACTGGTATCAGTTCAAATCGGTCTCGCTGGAGGATCAGGTTCTCAATGCCTGTGGTGGCTTGACGGTAGCAGCAACGGGCACCGAGACGGATCTGCACCAAGCCGGAACAATTATCGTCCCCGGCTGGCGTGGACCCGACGAGCCGGTACCCGACCAGATCTGCAACGCATTGGTTCGCGCTCATGAGGGCGGCGCCCGCATCGTTTCCATCTGCGGGGGCGCGTATGTGCTCGCGGCCGCCGGCTTGCTCAATGGCCGCCGCGCCACAACGCATTGGCGTTTCGCCGAGGGCCTGGTTCAGCGCTATCCCGCCATCAAGATTGACGCGAATTGCCTCTATATTGATGAGGGCGACATCCTCACCTCGGCAGGCAGCTCAGCAGGCATCGATCTGTGCCTGCATATCGTCCGTTCGGATTTCGGAGCGGAGCTCGCCAATACGGTGGCGCGCCGGTTGGTGATGTACAGCCATCGCCAGGGTGGACAATCCCAGTTCATCGAGCGTCCCGTGCCGCTTAGGCGGGAGGCAGATCGGCTGTCATCGATCCTGGACCACATTCTGACCAACCTCCACCACCCGCACACAGTCAGTTCTCTCGCCCGCCACGCCGGCATGAGCGAACGTACCTTTCAACGTCGTTTTCGCTCTCTGACCGGCCTGCCACCGCTCAAATGGATCCTGAGGGAGCGACTTGAGCAGGCCCGCATCATGCTGGAGACCGGTTCTACCGTGCCTGATGACATCGCAAGGGCGACAGGACTCGGAAGTACTGAAAACCTACGGCTTCAGTTTGGTCGACATTACGGGGTTAGCCCAATGATTTATCGCAATCGTTTTGCGCAACGACCGCAAATAGACCAGGCGCTTCCGAAGCACACTGGCCAAAGTTCTTCGAACATCGATTTCCTCGTTGATTGAACTGCAGCCCCCCCGTGAATGTCGCAATTCATGCAACAAGATAGGCGCCGCGCAAACATGGCCCGGTTGCAGCTTGCGGCGAACCGGCCGAGGATTGCTGTGCCGCTGCTTTCGGTGGTGGCATGCGTGTCCCGATGGCAAACAAAATCGCGCTGATGGCCGAGAACCCGGCGAATAAAAGGAACATGCCTGGCCCGCCAAAAGCGCCAAGCATGGCACCGCCCAGAGTCGGTCCAATAAAGTTGCCGATGGTTGAGAACGAGTGAGCGCCAAAATAGCTGCCTCTGTTCCGATCGTTCGCAATGCCGTCGACCAGCATGTATTCGCAAGGTACGACGAGAATCTCTCCGATCGTGAAAACAACCATCGAGGCCGCAAGCCCCCAGAAGCCGGCGGCGCTGAGAAACCCGACTTCGCCGAAGGCAAACAGCATACAGCCGATCACAAGGCCGTTGAGCGCGCCTGCACGTTCGACGAACCTGCGGGCAAACGGATTCCCGATCAGAACAGCTGCACCGTTGATCGAAACGAGATAGGCGTAGATTTCCATGCCTTCGGCGACATTTCCCGTGAGGTACGGGGCGAGTGTCGCTGACCATTGGCCATAGACGGCGATCAGCAATGTGCCGCCACCGACGAAGAAGGCCAACCGCGGATCGCCGATCGCCGCCTTCAGGCTCTCAAGCAATGGCGGCGAAGCGGGTGCTTTGGAAACATCGTCACTCTGGTGAGCTGGAACGTGCAACATGTACAGGGCAAGCGCGAACATCGCGTAGACAACACCCGCAATAACGAAAAGAATGGTGGATGCAGCCCCAGCGGCAATCCCCATCAAAGGTCCGATGGCCCAGCCGACATTCGTGGCCGTGTAACGCCAGGAAAAATACCTGAGGCGCAGCGGCTGCGGACAGACGTCGCTCATCAGCGCGCGTGAAATCGGTTCATAAATCGCGAGAGCGATGGCAGCAACGATCTGGGCAATGCAAAATGCCAGCACGGTTTCAGCCAACCCCATACAGGTTAGCGCAACGGCCATGGAAAGCAGAGTAAGCGTCAGCACCGTCTTGCGCCCCACCCTGTCCGACAGGGATCCCGCGAAGGGAGCCGCGACAGCGCCTACCAGGGGACCAATGCCCAGAAGCGCGCCAATCATGGCCGGACCAAGCCCGAACGACTGCTGCAGCTTGATGGCAAGGAACGAGAGCGTCATTGCACGCGCGATGGTCACGAGTCCTGACCCCGCGATGAGGAACAGGACGTAGCTCAGTCGTTGATTGTCGTACCTCATCGGGCCTCTCAGCAATTCATGGTCGTCAATACAGCCATACCGGTATTCACGAGCTTCCGGTCTCTCCATCAGATAAATCGCGGACTTTTGCAACGCACGACGTCTGGGATGGCTGCGGCCTCGCTTGCACTATGCCGACAGCCATCATGACCCAGGCTTGTGACAAGTCATCTGAATGGCTGCGCAACCAGCCGGCCGTAAAGGGCATGATGCTGGCGATGATCTATCCGCCCCCCTGCACGAAGGCGGTGAGGCGGCCGGCGCTGGTCGGTTCGTCGGCGTGGTCGAGTGTGACGATCAACGAAAGTGGAAACAGCGCGCCGATGCTCGACCCAAGCAGGATCATCGCTGGAAGGGCAGCGTCAGTGGCATGGTGATGAGGCAGACCAAGCCTCCGAGAATGGCAAAAAGAACGGCGGCAAGAGCTCCCCGCCGATTGGGAAACCAGTTGATCATCACCGACACAGCGGGGTCGGCTAGAACCTCCACCAGCGTGAGGCCCGCGAGCAGATAGTCTGCGATATCCTCGCTCCGCCCCAGTTGAACATAGAAGGGCGGCAGCCACGCCAGCACGAGCGTGTAGGCGCCCGTGCCGACGCCGAAGAAGGCAAGCAAAAGCCACGCCCTGCCGCTTCGCGAGGGGGACGAACTACTAGTTTTACTTGTTGCCGTCCTTTGCCCTGAGGCAACACGATGCGGCTTGCCACAGAACAAGCGCAAGGAGAGCAGTCAGCGCCCACAATCCCAGCATCGCTTCCGAGCCCAGTTGCCGGGACACGCTTGCTGCCGTCGCGGCTGCCAAGCGTCGGAAAGTGGGCCAGCAAAAACTGCAGACGGATGAGATTAAAAATCCCACGGGTTGACGAGATCGAGACCTGTTGTTTCAAAATCCTTGAGATTGCGCGTGGCTAGGCGTCCGCCGTTCACGCGAGCAACTGCAGCGATCATTGCATCGGGTGCTGACATTCCTCGCCCCTGACGAACCGCCCGCCCCATAATTTCTCCGTAAGCAAGCGCGGCTTCCTCCGTAAGCCCAAACATCCGATCGGCAAACCGGCGACGCCACTCTGTAAGCCCCTGTTTGAGGCGATCGGCACGCTGGTCCGGCTTGATCTTTTGAATGCCGAAAGCGATCTCGGCTATTGTCACAGTGGGCAGGGCCAATTCCGCGTCGAACCGAACCAGCCAAGCCATTAGGGCTTCGTTGGGATCCCTCCTCAATGTCTCGGAGACGACGTTCGTATCGAGAAATATCAAAGCTCAATGCCCTGATGAGGACGACGGCTTTCTCGGATGACGGCATCCAGATCGATATCTGCGGCAGCCTGCGCATTTACACGTGAGTAGAAGCTGGACGCAGGTTCGCGCCCCGCCTCGCGTATCTCGTAAGCTTCTAGCGCTCGTTCGACCACTTCAGCGATCGAACGATTTTCGCGGCGAGCCAGCCTGTGTGCCAAATCACGTGCTTTGGAGCTTCGAACAGAGAGTTGTGGTGCGGCCATTGCGGTCTCCTTCGCAGAAAATATATGGTAGCCCGGTCTCGCCATCAAGATGGCAGATGACGGCTTGCCATCTGACAAACGCAGGGCAATTGCAGAGAGGTCAAAACAACGAACATAATCTCAGAGCGTCATAAACGGCAGCATGGATGTTGCGGCTGGAAACCGCATCGCCGATCCGCACGAGATCGAAACGCTCCTGACTACCGAGCTTCGGCAATGGCGCCCGACGATTGATCAAGGCAGCATAATCCACGGCTCCAAGATTCCGCGAAAGCGGCTTCAGCTCGAGATAAAGCCCATCATTGGCAAGCGTGCCATGCTCTACAACGACTTGGGAGACGCGCCGCTCCCATTGTGCGCCGTCTGCAAAATCCGATCCGAGTGCGGCGACAAGAGCATTGCCGTCGCGCCGGACGGATTTGAGCCGCGTGTTGATGGTGACCCTGACGTTCCGTTCTGCGAAGGTACGGGCATAGGGCACGTGGTTCATGCCTCCCATATCGGGCGCGAAAAAGCGTTCGGGTGACACAATCTCGAGCTCGGCGCCGCTTCTGGCGATCACTTCGGCGGCCGACATGCCCGGATGTCCGCCATTGTCATCGAAGAGCAGGACCGCATCCGCAATCCTGACGCCGCCTGAAAGGATGTCCCAGGAAGAGGTCACGAGTTCATCGCCTGCAACGAGTTCGGGCTGCTGCGCAATGCCGCCGGTCGCAATGACAACGAGGTCGGGTTCAAGAGCAAGGACATCGCTTGCCTCCGCATAGATATCATAATGCATGCGAACACCCAGCCGCTCGAGTTCCGCCAGCCGCCAGTCGATGATGCCTATCATCTCCTTGCGTCTGACATTGCGGACGAGTAGATTGACCTGTCCGCCGGCTTTTCCCGTTGCTTCCAGGAGATCGACCACATGCCCGCGCTCGGCGAGCACACGGGCGGCCTCGAGGCCGGCCGGTCCCGCACCGACTACGACGGCCTTGCGGCGAAGCGCGGCCTTTTCGATCTCATGTGGGATCTGTCCCTCGCGGCCGGTCGCGGCATTGTGGATACAGAGTGCCTCCCCGCCTTCGTAGATCCGGTCGAGGCAGTAGGTGGCGCCGACGCAGGGCCGGATGCGTGCCTCCTCGCCGCTCTCGATCTTGCGCACGATATACGGGTCGGCGATATGGGCGCGTGTCATGCCGACCATGTCGAGCTTTCCCTCGGCGATCGCATGACGGGCTGTTGCTACATCACCGATGCGCGCGGCATGAAAGACCGGAAACTTGGTGATCGCCCTCACCTCGCCGGCAAAATCGAGATGCGGGGCAGATGCCATGCCCTGGATCGGGATGACCTCGTTGAGCGCAACGTCACTGTCGATATGGCCGCGAATGATGTTGAGAAAATCGATTTCGCCGGATCGGGCAAATCGTGATGCAATCTCTATGCCTTCCTGTCGCGACAAGCCCTTCTCCCAGTCCTCGTCTGCGACGAGACGCATGCCGACGATGAAATCCGGCCCGACTGCCTTGCGAACTGCCTGCGTGACCATGACAGAAAAACGCATGCGATTGGCGAGCGAGCCGCCAAATTCGTCCTCACGCCGGTTGGTTGCCGGCGACCAGAAGCTATCGAGCAGATGGCCGTAAGCCTCGATCTCGATACCGTCGAGGCCGGCTTCCTGCATGCGCTGCGCGGCGCTTGCATAATCGGCCACGATGCGCTCGATGTCCCAGTCTTCCACCTCTTTCGGGAAGGCCCGGTGCGCCGGCTCACGGATCGGCGAGGCTGAGAGCACCGGCAGCCAGTCGCCCTTGTTCCAGCTTGTGCGGCGGCCAAGATGCGTAAGCTGGATCATGACTGCCGCACCGAACTCATGACAGTCGTCGGCAAGGCTCTTCAGCCAGGGCACGATCTCGTCGCGATAGGCATGGAGATTGCCGAAGGATGGCGGAGAGTCAGGTGAGACGACCGCCGATCCCGCCGTCATGGTCAGCGCGATGCCACCCCTCGCCTTTTCCCTGTGATAAAGCCGGTAGCGATCCGTCGGCATGCCGTTTTCCGAATAGGCCGGCTCGTGAGCGGTCGACATGACCCGGTTTTTCAGCGTCAGGTGCTTGAGTTGAAACGGCTGCAGCAGGGGATCTTTGGAGGACATGTCCGCACTCGTTGCTTGGGTGGGAGTGGCAATCGAACCGCTATTCTGACCCATGGCGCCTGAAATGACGATCCGATCGGCGTCGCTTTCTAGCCGGCATGCGCCCGCCGGCTGCGGCCGAGGTCGACGGCGGTATGCCAGAGAACGGCTGCGAAGATGATGACGCCGCCGAAGAAGGTGGCGACAGGCGGTTGCTCGGAAAACAGAAGCCAGACCCAGAACGGGGTCAGCACGATCTCCATCGTCCCTATCAGCGCAGCTTCGGCCGGCGGCATTCGTCTGGCCCCTGCCAGGAAAAGCACAAGCGCCAGCGAAAAATTGGTCGCACCGAAAGCAGCAAGCACGATCCAGTTATGAAGATCAACCGAGCCGACCGAGCCGAATGGAGCGAAGATGACGAGTGTCAGGAAGGCGCTGACAACAGTCGGCGGCAGGCTCGGAACCTCGGGATTGATGCGCGGGATGATGATGACGAGGGCGAAGGAGACCGTCATGCCAAGCGCCAAGAGGTCGCCGATCCCGGTACCACCGCCGATCGACGAGGCGACGATGACCACGACACCCAGAAGAGAAATGCCCCCGGCAATCAGCGTGCGCCGTCCGACGCCCTCTTTCAGGATGATCCATCCGAACAGGGCGGCGATGAAGGGTGCCGTCGAATAGATCATCGTCACATTCGCGACGCTGGTCATATAGAGCGCCCCGATGAAGCAGCCCTGACTGACGGTCTGGCAGACAATCATCGCCAGACCGGACGGATGCAGGACCGAACGCCATTGATTTCGTGATATCCCGCCTTCGAGGAACAGGCAGGGGATCAGCAGGAACAGCCCGCCGAACAGCGAACGCCAGGCGATCGCCGTCCAGACATCTGTCGTCAGGAGCCGCGAGTAGACCCCGCTGGCGCTCCAGGCAAGTGTCGCCCCGATGACGAGAAGGATGCCCTTCTCGCGCTCGCCGGCACCGAGATGCCTAGCCGAATGGTCAATGGTCACGCAAGTTAGTCTCGAAGGAGGAAAAGTCGAACGCACCTCCTTTCTGCACCCGCAATTGACATCAGACAAACGAATAGTAGAGATGGATGGCATCGATTTTTTCTATGGCTGTCCATGCGCGAGCCCATCGAGAGTGATCTTCTCCGGACCTTCCTCGTCGTCGTCGAGACCACCAATTTTTCGGCGGCCGCCCAGCGCGTCGGCAGAACGCAGTCTGCGATCAGCGCGGCGATCAAGAAGCTGGAAGACACGATCGGCGAAGCACTGTTCGAACGCGGCGCTCGAGGGGTCGTCCTTACACGTCAGGGCGTCCAGCTTGTCCCCTATGCGCGGCGCGTCATCGATCTCCTGAGCGAGGCGGCAGCGACGATCCGCAGCAAGCCGCTCGGCGGACCGGTTCGCATCGGTATTCCCGAGGAATATAGCCAGACCGTGCTGCCCGCCGCACTTGCAGCCTTCGCCGTGCGTCATCCGGCTGTCGAGGTTACGATCTCCTGCGATTATACCGTCCGCAACATCGCCGCCCTTGAACGCGATGAGCTCGATCTCGCCGTCGTTTTCGACTGGAGCGATCAGATGAGTGGCGAGGTGCTCTGCATCGACCCAACCGTCTGGGTGACCTCGATCGTCCACCGGCTGCACGACATCGATCCGCTGCCAATCGCCACCTATAGAGACTCGAGCTGGTGTCGCGATTTTGCGTTGAAGTCGCTGCACCAGCTCGGTCGCAACTACCGGGTCGCCTTCATTGCTGATACCAGTTCCGGACTGAAGAACGCCGTGACTGCCGGTCTTGCCGTCACCACCCTGTCGCGCAGCAACATCCCACCCGGCTGCCGGGAACTGACGACTGAGGACGGCTTCCCGCCGGTCGATTCCTCAAGGGTCGTGCTTCGTCGCAACACCTTCCGGTCGAGCGAAGCGGTTCGCGAGCTTGCCGAGATGGTGCGCGATGCCTTCCAACCTATGGCCGGGCTTCCGATGGCCTGACCGGTCGCCGCAGCCGTCGCCGCGTTTCCGACGGGCTTTCGGAATAGCTTGCCCGATAGCTTCGCGCGAAGGCGGAGGCCGAATTGAAGCCGGTTGCAGCCGCAATATCGGCGAAGGACGCCGTCGTCTCGATCACCTTGCGCCGCGCCGCGTTCAATCTGAGCGCAAGATAGTGGATATGGGGCGGCGCACCGATCGAGGCCTGGAAGAGATCCTGCAGGTGCCGGGCGCTGATCCCGACCCTGCGGGCAAGACGCGCCAGCACGATCGGCTGCTCGATATTGTCCTCCATCAGCCGCACGGCGTGGGCCACCCGCGGATCGTCCATGCGCAAGCCTGCCGACAGCGCCTCGTCGGCATGAAAGGCCGGCTGCTCGTAGCGGAACAGCCGGCTGACCTCGAGCGCCAGCGAATAGCTCTGGCGTCGCCGGATGATCTCCAGCATCAGGTCCACGGTCGGCAGCGAGCCTGATGTCGTCACACGCTTGCCGTCGATGACGAACCGGTCCTTGACGGCCGCCACGTGCGGATAGGCGAGCGCGAAATCCTCGTAATCCTCCCAATGCACGGTCGCCGACAAGCCGTCGAGCAGGCATGCTTCGGCAAGCAGCCAGGTTCCGGATTCGATGCCGGCGATCATCGTCCGGTGGCGAGCCGCCTGCGATAACTGCATCTTCAGGGAAGCAGTTGCGCTTTGCCGCCAGTTGTAGCTCGCCAGCACGAAGAGCGGCGTGTCCGACGCCGTCGTCTGGAACGTCCCCTGCGCCGGTATGGCAATGTGGCTGGTTGTCGGCACAGCTTCTCCATCAGGCGTGAAGATGCGCCAGCGGTAGAGCTCGCTGCCGGAAATGCGATTTGCTCCGCGCAACGGCTCGATGACGGACGCAATGAGAATGAGATTGGTGTCCGGCAGGACAAGAAGATCGATGTCGAGCCGTTCGGTCGATCGCTGCAGCAAACTCCCCTCCCCGATGTTCCGATAATGTATCGATCGATTCCGAAAATGCAAAGCATCCTCACTCATCCTGGCGCGTAATAGCCTCAAGACGAGGGAGAACAACAAACATGCCTCTTGCGATGAACCGCGATGTCTTCATCACCTGTGCCGTCACCGGCGCCGGCGATACGGTTTCGAAATCCAGCCACGTTCCCATCACTCCCAAGCAGATCGCGGCCTCCGCGATCGATGCCGCCAAGGCTGGGGCGGCAGTCGTTCACTGCCATGTCCGCGATCCGGAAACCGGTGCCGCAAGTCGCCGCAACGACCTCTACAGGGAGGTCACCGACCGCATCCGATCGGCCGATGTCGACGTGGTGCTGAACCTGACGGCCGGCATGGGCGGTGACCTGATTTTCGGCGATGTCGAAAGCCCGCTTCCCCTGAAGGCGGCTGGAACGGATATGGCAGGGGCAACCGAGCGCGTCCGCCATGTCGCCGAATGCCTGCCCGAAATCTGCACGCTCGACTGCGGCACGATGAACTTCAATCTCGGCGATTACGTCATGACCAACACGCCCGCCATGCTGCGGGCAATGGCGAAGAAGATGACCGATCTCGGCGTGCGCCCTGAGATTGAGGCCTTCGACACAGGGCATCTTTGGTTTGCAAAACAGCTCGCCGAAGAAGGCCTGATCGAAGATCCGGTGCTGATCCAGCTCTGCATGGGCATTCCCTGGGGTGCTCCAGACGATCTCAATACCTTCATGGCCATGGTCAACAACGTGCCCAACAGCTGGACCTTCTCGGCCTTTTCGATCGGTCGCAACGCCGTGGCCTATCCGGCTGCCGCGGTTCTGGCGGGCGGCAATGTCCGCGTTGGCCTGGAGGATAATCTCTATATCGGCAAGGGCGCTCTCGCCACCAATGCGCAGCTCGTCGAAAAGGCCGTGCAGGTGGTCGAAGGCATGGGTGCCAGGATCATCGGTCCTGAGGACGTCCGCAAGAAACTGAATCTGACGAAGCGCTGAGGACGACATGACAGGGATTACCAAAGCGGCCTGTATCGGCGGCGGCGTCATCGGCGGCGGATGGATTGCACGTTTTCTGCTTGCCGGCATCGATGTCAGCGTCTTCGATCCGCATCCGGAAGCAAGCCGCATCGTCGGCGAAGTCCTTGCCAATGCGGAAAAAGCCTATGCCATGCTGACCGGCGCGCCGCTGCCGCCGCGCGGCCGGCTTACCTTCGAAACGTCGCTGCAAGAGGCCGTCTCCGGTGCGGACTGGATCCAGGAAAGCGTACCGGAACGGCTCGACCTCAAGCGCCGCGTCTTGACGGAAATCGACGCTGCCGCACGCCCCGATGCCCTCATCGGCTCGTCCACGTCAGGCCTGCTGCCGAGCGACCTGCAGCGCAACATGAAGCATCCCGAGCGCCTCTTCGTCGCCCATCCCTACAATCCCGTCTACCTGCTGCCATTGGTGGAAATTGTCGGCGGCGAGAAGACTTCGAAAGCGACTATCGAGGCAGCGATGGAGCGCCTGGCTCCTATCGGCATGAAGGGCGTTCATATTGCCAAGGAGATCGAGGCCTTCGTCGGCGACCGACTGCTCGAAGCGCTGTGGCGCGAGGCGCTCTGGCTCATCCATGACGATATCTGCACCGTCGAGACGCTCGATGACGTCATCCGCTATTCTTTCGGACTGCGCTGGGCGCAGATGGGCCTGTTCCAGACCTATCGCATCGCCGGCGGCGAGGCCGGAATGCGCCATTTCCTCGCCCAGTTCGGGCCATGCCTTGCCTGGCCCTGGACGAAGCTTACCGATGTCGTCGATCTCGACGACGCGCTGATCGAGAAGATCGGAAAACAGTCCGACGAACAGGCTGCCGGCCTTTCGATCCGCGCACTGGAGCGCATCCGCGACGAAAATCTCGTCGGCATCCTGCAGGCGCTGAAGGCCGGAAACGACGGCAAGGGCTGGGGTGCCGGCGAGTTGCTCAAGGATTTCGAACGGTCCCTCTGGGCCGCAGGTGCCGGGAAGACTGCTCCTGCCGACCCCGCAGAGCCCCTGAAGCTCGTCGAGACGAAGGTGAGCCCCGCCTGGGTTGACTATAATGGCCATATGACGGAGCATCGCTACCTGCAGGTCTTTGGCGACACCTCCGACGCGCTTTTGCGCCTGATCGGGGTCGATCTTGCCTATGTCGAGGCCGGGCAGAGCTACTATACGGTCGAGACCCATATCCGCCATCTTGGCGAGGCAAAACTCGGGCAGGCGATCCATTCGACTTGCCAGATCCTCGCAGTCGACGACAAGCGGCTGCACCTCTTCCACACGATCCGCGACACCGAGAGCGGCGCCGTGCTCGCCACTGCCGAGCAGATGCTGCTGCATGTCGATACCGAGGCCGGCAAGGCGACCCCGGCACCTGTCGCTGTACTCGACAAGGCGAATGCTATTGCCGCGGCTCACGCAAAGCTGCCTCCCCCCGATGGGGTTGGCCGCCATGTCGGCCAGAAACGATAGGGAGATCGACATGGATTTCGGCCTCAGCGAAGAACAGGAAATGATCGTCGAGACGGTCCGCGGCTTCGTCGAAACCGAAATCCATCCGCATGAGAACGAAGTCGAGCGCACAGGTTTCGTTCCGCCGGATCTCGCAGCGGAGATCCGGCGCAAATGCATCGAACTCGGCTTCTACGCCTGCAATTTCCCCGAAGAGGCCGGCGGCGCCGGCCTCGATCATGTCACCTTCACGCTGGTCGAGCGGGAACTTGGCCGCGGCTCCATGGCGCTGACGGTCTTTTTCGGCCGGCCCTCCGGCATCCTGATGGCCTGCGAGGGCGAACAGCGTGAACGGTATTTGCTTCCTGCCGTCCGCGGAGAAAAGATCGACGCGCTGGCGATCACCGAGCCGGATGCCGGTTCAGACATGCGCGGCATGAAATGCATCGCTCGCAGCGACGGCAGCGACTTCGTCCTCAACGGTACCAAGCATTTCATCTCGCATGCCGATGTCGCCGATTTCATCATCGTCTTTGCCGCAACCGGCGAGGAGGAAACGCCAAGGGGCCTCAAGAAGAAGATCACCGCGTTTCTGGTCGATCGCGGCACGCCGGGCTTCGAAATTCTCAAGGGTTACGATTCCGTCTCCCATCGTGGCTATCACAACTGCACCCTGAGCTTTGCCGATTGCCGGATTGCGGCCTCCCAGGTGCTCGGCGAGGTCCATCGCGGCTTCGAACTCGCCAATCAATGGCTCTACGGCACGCGGCTGACTGTCGCCGCCACCTGCGTCGGCCGGGCACGTCGCGTCTTTGACATGGCGCTTTCCTATGCTGCCGAGCGCAAGCAGTTCGGCAGGCCGATCGGCGCCAACCAGGGGGTCTCCTTCAAGCTTGCCGACATGATCACCGAGATCGACGCAGCCGAATGGCTGACACTCTCGGCGGCATGGCGGCTGGATGCAGGCCTGACTTCCGATCGCGAAATCGCTTCGGCCAAGCTTTACGCCTCCGAAATGCTTGCCCGCGTCACCGATGAAGCGATCCAGATCTATGGCGGCATGGGCCTGATGGACGATCTGCCGCTTGCCCGCTTCTGGCGGGATGCGCGCGTCGAACGCATCTGGGACGGCACGTCGGAAATCCAGCGCCACATCATCAGCCGCGATCTCCTGCGGCCTCTGGGAGCGTAGCCGATGCCAGCACGCACGCTCGATCGCCTGTTCAGACCGCAAACGATCGCCGTCTTCGGCGGCCGGGAAGCGCGTCGGGTGATCGAGCAGTGCGACCGAATGGGATTTGCGGGTAAGCTCTGGCCCGTTCACCCGACGCTCGACGAGGTCCTCGGGCGGCGCTGCTACAGAAGCGTTTCCGACCTGCCGTCGCCGCCAGACGCGGCCTTCGTCGGGGTCAACAGGATATTGACCATCGAACTCGTGCGCAGCCTGTCGGCAGCGGGTGCCGGGGGTGTGGTCTGTTATGCCTCGGGCTTCAGCGAGGCCGTGGTGGAGCTTGCCGATGGCAACGACCTGCAACGAGCGCTGGTTGGCGCCGCCGGCGACATGCCGATCCTCGGACCGAACTGCTACGGCTTCATCAACGGCCTCGACGGCGCGCTGCTCTGGCCCGATCAGCACGGCATGAGGCGCGTCGAACGCGGCGTGGCGATCTTGACCCAATCGTCGAATATAGCGCTCAACCTGACCATGCAGACACGCGGCCTTCCGATCGCCTATGTCGTGACGTCGGGCAACCAGGCGCAAACCTCGCTCTGCGACCTCGCCTGCGGACTGCTTGCCGACCCGCGCGTGACGGCACTCGGCCTCCATGTCGAAGGTTTTGGCGACAAAGCCGCGCTTGAGCGCCTTGCCGCCACAGCTCGCCTGACGAAAAAGCCTGTTGTTGTTTTGAAAGTCGGCAAGTCCGAACAGGCAAGACAGGCAACGCTCTCCCACACAGCATCCCTTGCCGGCGGCGATGCCGTGGCCGATGCGGTGCTTGCCCGCCTCGGCCTCGGCCGCGTCGAGACGCTGCCGGCGCTGCTTGAAACGCTGAAACTCCTGCATGTCGCAGGCCCGCTGCAAGGTGCCTCGATCTCCTCGATGAGTTGCTCGGGTGGCGAAGCCTCGCTGATGTCGGATGCTGCGATCGGACGCGCTGTCACGTTCCGAGATCTCGAACAAAAGCAACTGCCGCGCCTGAGAAAGATCCTCGGCGACATGGTGACGCTCTCCAATCCGCTCGATTACCACACGTTCGTGTGGGGCGATCTCGCGCGTCAGACAGAGGCTTTCACCGCCATGTTCGAAGGTAGCTACGACCTCAATCTCGTCGTCCTCGATTTTCCGCGCGGCGATCGATGCGAGGCGGCAGATTGGGTGACGACGGTTGACGCGGTCACCGCTGCGGCGTCTGCGACAGGCGCGCTTGCCGGGATCATGGCGACCCTCCCCGAAAACATGCCGGAGGCCGTCGCCGACGGTCTGATCGCTGAAGGCGTCGTCCCCTTCTGCGGTATTGATGAAACCCTGATTGCCGCAGAAATCGCAGCCGGCATCGGCCATGCCTGGCGCAAGCCGCCTTCCCTGCCGCTTCTCAATGTGGCGCCAGTCGAAGGCGCAATCGAAACACTAACGGAGGCTGATGCAAAGACCGAACTCGATCTCGCCGGCCTTCGGATCCCCAAAGGCCGAGTTGCAAGCTCGCCGCTTCAGGCGGCAGATTGTGCCGCGCGGCTCGGCTTTCCTGTTGTCCTGAAAGCTCTTGGCGTCCCGCACAAGACCGAAGCAGGCGCCGTCGCACTCAACCTGAAGGATGCCAAGGCAGTATCGGATGCCGCATCAAAGATGACTGCGACACGCGGTTTTCTGGTCGAGCAGATGATCGACCGGCCCGTCGCCGAGCTGATCGTCGGCGCCTCTCGCGACCCGGTCTTCGGATTATCGCTAACGCTCGGCGCCGGCGGAATTTTCGTCGAATTGCTGGAGGATTCCGTCATTTTGCCGCTGCCGACGACGAGGTCGGAAATTTCCGAGGCAATTTCACGCCTGAAGATCGGAAAATTGATCGAGGGATATCGCGGGCGTCCGAAAGGAGACCTCGAAGCGACCGTAACGGCTGTCGCACGGGCGGCAGATTATGTCGTAATGAATGCGGCACGGCTGGAGGAACTGGACATTAATCCATTGATGGTTCTTCCTGAAGGTCACGGCGTGGCCGCAGTCGATGCCCTGATCCGGCGGAGGAGGTAGCATAGGTTGAGCGACCCCATTCGCACCCGACAGGTTGGCGCAGTGCTGGAAGTCATCATCGACCGGCCGAAGGCGAACGCAATCGATCTTGCTACCAGCCGCACCATGGGACTGATATTCCGTGATTTCCGCGACGATCCATCGCTGCGCGTGGCAATCATCTCCGGTGCAGGCGAGAAATTCTTCTGTGCCGGATGGGACCTGAAGGCTGCCGCAGCAGGCGACGCGGTCGACGGCGATTATGGTGTTGGCGGTTTCGGCGGGTTGCAGGAGCTGCGCGATCTCAACAAGCCTGTCATCTGCGCCGTCAACGGCATCTGTTGTGGAGGCGGACTGGAGATCGCGCTAGCGGCCGACCTGATCCTCGCCGCCGAACATGCGACCTTCGCCCTTCCGGAAATCCGCTCCGGCACGGTTGCCGACGCCGCCTCGGTGAAGCTTCCGAAGCGCATCCCCTATCACATCGCCATGGACATGCTTTTGACCGGCCGCTGGCTTGACGTCCAGGAGGCGCATCGCTGGGGTTTCGTCAACGAAATCCTGCCAGCGGACAGGCTGATGGAGCGGGCTTGGGATCTCGCCCGCCTGCTCGAAAGCGGGCCGCCGCTTGTCTATGCGGCCATCAAGGAAATCGTGCGTGAATCGGAGGGTTCGACCTTCCAGACTGCCATGAACAAGATCACCAAACGGCAGTTTGCAACGGTTGACCGGCTTTATTCGAGCGAGGACCAATTGGAAGGCGCACGGGCTTTCGCCGAAAAAAGAAGCCCCAACTGGAAAGGACGGTAACAGGCGGCGACAACAGCATCATCTTCCCGCAAGCGTGCGGGCACCTCGAACGGAAGAGGAAACCGGTCGGGGATCATGCCCGGAAATCGAAGTCAACGCACCATAAGAAGGAGAAGGGGAATGAACGACTACACGAAATATCTCGCAACCCGGGTGACCGCCGGTGGCCTCAGCCGCCGCGAATTCCTGGGACGTGCCATGGCAGCCGGCCTGACGCTTGCCGTTGCCGACAAGCTCTTTACCGAAAGTGCTAGAGCCGCCGAGCCGAAGCGCGGCGGTCATCTGAAGCTTGGCCTGGAGGGCGGAGCTGCAACCGATTCCAAGGACCCGGCGAAATTTCTGTCGCAATTCATGTTCTGCGTCGGTCGCTGCTGGGGCGACATGCTGGTCGAATCCGATCCACTGACGGGCGCCGCCGTACCGGCGCTTGCCGAATCCTGGGAACCGTCGAAGGATGCGGCAACCTGGACCTTCAAGATCCGCAAGGGCGTCAAGTTCCACAATGGCAAGGAACTGACGATCGATGACGTGGTTGCGACCCTTAAGCGTCATACCGACAAGGCGTCGGAATCCGGCGCGCTCGGTGTTCTCGGCTCGATCAAGGAAATCAAGGCGGACGGCGGCAATCTCGTGCTGACGCTTTCCGAAGGCAATGCCGATATGCCGCTGCTGTTGACCGACTATCATCTGGTCATTCAGCCAAATGGCGGTAACGACGATCCTCTCGCCTCGATCGGCACGGGTCCCTATAAGTTGACGAACTTCGAGGCGGGCGTGCGCGCCACCTTCGAGAAGAACAAGGACGACTGGCGCACCGACCGCGGTTATGTCGATTCCATCGAAATCATCGGCATGAACGACGCCACGGCGCGCATCGCCGCGCTGTCGTCCGGCCAGGTGCATTACATCAACCGTGTCGATCCGAAGACCGTCAACCTCTTGAAGCGTGCTCCGAATGTCGAGATCCTTTCGACTGCCGGGCGCGGCCACTATGTCTTCATCATGCATTGCGACAAGGCGCCGTTCGACAACAACGACCTGCGTCTCGCGCTCAAATACGCCATGGACCGCGAGACCATGGTGGAGAAGATCCTCGGCGGTTACGGCAAGGTCGGCAACGACTTTCCGATCAACAGTACCTACGCGCTTTTCCCCGAAGGCATCGAGCAGCGCGTCTACGATCCCGACAAGGCGGCCTTCCACTACAAGAAATCAGGCCACAGCGGCTCGGTCCTTCTGCGCACGTCCGAAGTCGCTTTCCCCGGCGGTGTCGACGCGGCCGTCCTCTATCAGGAAAGCTGCAAGAAGGCCGGCATCGAGATCGAGGTCAAGCGCGAGCCGGGCGACGGTTACTGGACCAACGTCTGGAACGTCCAGCCCTTCTCGACCTCCTATTGGGGCGGTCGCCCGACGCAGGACCAGATGTATTCCACCGCCTATCTCTCGACGGCCGACTGGAACGACACCCGCTTCAAGCGCCCTGACTTCGACAAGCTGTTGCTGCAGGCCCGCTCCGAACTTGATGAAGCCAAGCGCAAGGACATGTATCGCGCCATGGCGATGATGGTCCGCGACGAGGGTGGCGTCATCCTGCCGATGTTCAACGACTTCGTGAACGCCTCCACCAAGCAGGTGAAGGGCTACGTCCACGACATCGGCAACGACATGTCGAACGGCTATGTCGCAACCCGCGTCTGGCTGGAGGCCTGACGCCGGGCGTCTGCCCTCAGATCTCCAGGCAAGTCGGGACCGTGGGACAAAACCCGCGGTCCTCCTGACGTTTCAGCGCGAGGCCATCACCATGTCCAGTCCGACCTCAGGCAATATCCTGCCCGGTCTCAGGTTCCGGCAGCGTTTTCCGCTGCTTGCCCTTATTCTCGAGCGCTTCGTGCTCAGCATCATCCTGCTCTTTGCCGTCTCCATCCTCATTTTCGGCGGCCTGGAAGCCCTTCCCGGCGATTTCGCCACGACTTATCTCGGCCAGTCGGCAACGCCGCAGGCAGTTGCCAATATCCGCAAGGATCTCGGCCTCGACCGGCCGGTGACGACGCGATACATCGAGTGGCTAGGCAATGCCGTGCAAGGGGATTTCGGCACATCCTGGGCCAGCAAGAATTCCGTCAGCGAACAGATCGGCAAGCGGCTCGGCAATTCGCTGTTTCTGGCGGGCTTTGCTGCACTGATTTCCGTGCCGCTTGCCGTCGGGCTCGGCATGGTTTCGGTACATTTCCGGGGCCGCCTGCCGGACAAGATCATCAACATCATTTCGCTTGCGGCGATTTCATTACCGGAATTCTTCATCGGCTACCTGCTGATCATGTTTTTCGCGGTGAAGTTCGGCGTCGCCACCTTTCCCGCAACCGTCTACGAAAGCATGGGGTTTGCCGATCGCTTGAAGGCGATTGCCCTGCCGACGGCGACCCTCGTGCTCGTCGTGCTTGCCCACATGATGCGCATGACGCGGGCCGCAATCCTCTCGGTCATGTCGTCGGCCTATATGGAGACGGCAGAGCTGAAGGGCCTTTCGGCGTTTCGCTCGATCGTCAAGCATGCCGCACCGAACGCGCTTGCGCCGATCATCAACGTCGTGGCGCTGAACCTTGCCTATCTGGTGGTCGGGGTGGTCGTCGTCGAGGTGGTCTTCGTCTATCCCGGCATGGGCCAGTATATGGTCGATGCCGTGACGGTGCGCGACATGCCGGTGGTGCAGGCCTGCGGCCTGATCTTTGCCGCCGTCTATATCTTCCTCAACATGCTGGCCGACATTCTCGCCATCATTGCCAACCCGCGGCTGAGGCATCCAAGATGAGATTGAGAGACATCCCCATCACCGCCTGGATCGGCATGATCGGCATCGCCGTCGCCTTCATCTTCGCGCTCCTTGCACCTTTGATTGCTCCCTACGGGGAGACCGAAGTCGTCGGCAGTGTCTGGCAGATGCCCGACGCGCAATATGTCTTCGGCCTCGACAATCTCGGCCGCGACATCCTCTCCCGGCTGATCTACGGCGCGCGCACGACGCTTTTCGTGGCGCTTGCGGCAACGGTCATCTCCTTTTCGCTCGGCGTCATCCTGAGCTTTACGGCAGCCGTCTCGCGCGGGCTGATCGACATGGTCTTCTCGCGCTTCAACGACCTGATGATGTCGATCCCGACGCTGATCTTCGCGCTTGTGGTGCTCGCCGTCCTGCCACAGAACATCATCGTCCTGATCCTCGTCATGGCGATCCTCGATTCCACACGTGTCTATCGTCTCGGCCGTGCTGTGGCGCTCGATGTCGCTGTCATGGAATTCGTCGAGGCGGCCAAACTTCGCGGCGAAGGAAAGCTCTGGATCATCTTCCGGGAAATCCTGCCGAATACGCTGACACCGCTGCTGGCCGAGTTTGGCCTGCGTTTTGCCTTTTCGATCCTGTTTCTCTCGACATTGTCCTTCCTCGGCCTCGGCATCCAGCCGCCATCGGCCGACTGGGGCGGGATGGTCAAGGACAATAAGGACGGCATCATCTTCGGCATTTCGGCAGCGCTGGTGCCGGGTAGCGCGATCGCCATCCTCGCCGTCTGCGTCAACCTCGTCGTCGACTGGCTTTTGAAACGAACCTCGAGCCTCAAGGGAGGGCGTGGCGATGCCTGATCTTCTTTCCGTCCGCAATCTCAAGATCGAAGCCACCAGCTATCCGCCGGGTGAAGCGCCGAAACGCGTGACCATCGTCGACGGCGTTTCCTTTGATTTGCAGAAAGGTCGGGTGCTCGGACTGATCGGAGAGTCCGGGGCCGGCAAGTCGACAATCGGGCTCTCGGCACTTGCCTATGGCCGAGGCGGTGCCGAGATCACCGGCGGAGAGGTGAGGCTCGATGGCGACAATATCCTTGCCCTCGACAGGAATGGCATCAGGCAGATCCGCGGTGCCCGTGTCTGCTACGTCGCACAGTCAGCCGCCGCCGCCTTCAATCCCGCCCACCGGCTCGGCGACCAGGTGATCGAGGCTTCCGTCAAACACAGGCTCATGAGCAGACAGGAGGCGAAAAAGCGAGCGCTCTACCTGTTTCAGGTGCTTGGCCTTCCCCATCCCGAAAGTTTTGGCGAACGTTTCCCCCACCAGGTCTCGGGCGGCCAGCTGCAGCGCGCCATGACGGCCATGGCGCTCTGCTCCAACCCGGAACTGATCGTCTTCGACGAACCGACGACGGCACTTGACGTCACCACCCAGATCGATGTGCTGGCGGCAATCAAGCATGCGATCGAGGCAACCCATACGGCGGCCCTCTATATCACTCATGATCTCGCCGTCGTCGCCCAGATATCCGACGACATCATGGTGCTGCGCCATGGAAAGACAGTGGAATACGGCAGTGTCCAGCAGATCATCGAAGCGCCGCGGGAGGACTATACCCGCGCGCTCGTCAACGTCCGCCAGACGCTGAGGGACGAAGCGGTCGATCAGTCCGATGCGCTGCTGAAGATCGAAAACGTCAGCGCGGAATATTCCAATGGCTTCAAGGTTCTGAACGATGTCAGTCTGCACGTGCCGATGGGACAGACATTGGCGATCGTCGGTGAATCGGGCTCTGGAAAATCGACGCTCGCCCGCGTCGTCACCGGGCTCTTGTCACCCACATCAGGGAGGGTCTCTTTTGCCGGCAAGCTATTGACACCCGACGTCCGACACAGGCCGCGCGATGATCTCCGCCGCATCCAGCTCATCTACCAGATGGCTGACACGGCGATGAACCCGCGTCAGACCGTGCGTGACATCATCGGTCGGCCGCTGACCTTCTACTATGGCCTTAGGGGAGCTGCGAAGACGGACCGCGTGAAGGAATTGCTCGACCAGATCGAGATGGGCAACGGCTTCCTGAACCGCTACCCGGCAGAGCTCTCGGGCGGCCAGAAGCAGCGCGTCGCCATCGCACGCGCGCTCGCGGCCAAGCCGGAACTCATCCTCTGCGACGAGCCGACCTCGGCCCTCGACCCGCTGGTTGCCGAAGGCATCCTGAAGCTGCTGCTGAAGCTGCAGGAAGAGGAAAAGCTCTCCTACATCTTCATCACCCACGACATCGCCATCGTCAGGGCCATTGCCGACAGTGTCGCAGTCATGCATCGCGGCAGGCTCGTGCGTTTCGGACCGAAGTCGAAGGCGCTCTCGCCGCCCTTCGACGACTACACCGACCTGCTGCTGAAATCCGTTCCGGAAATGGAGATCGGCTGGCTTGAAAAGGTGCTGACCACCCGACGGATGGAAAGTGCCGGCAACTGACCCTTCAACGCCGCCGGCCGCTTTCGACCGGCTCTATGATTGCCTCCAGGAAAAACCATGAGCCAACGCTCCTTCACGACCGTCGAAAATCAGTGGATCACCTTGAAGGACGGCACGCGGCTCGCCGCACGCATCTGGATGCCCGACGGCGCGGAGAAGGATCCCGTGCCGGCCGTCTTCGAATTCCTCCCCTATCGCAAGCGCGACGGGACAAGCCCGCGTGACGAATCCACCTACCCGGTCTTCGCTGCAGCCGGGATTGCCGGCGTTCGTGTCGACATCAGAGGCTCCGGCGAATCCAGCGGCATCATCGATGGCGAATATACCGAGCTCGAGCTTGCCAATGCCTGCGAGCTGATCGCCTGGATCGCAGCGCAACCCTGGTCGAACGGCTCGGTCGGCATGATGGGTATTTCCTGGGGCGGCTTCAACTGCCTGCAGGTCGCAGCCCTGAAGCCCCCGGCGCTAAAGGCGGTGATTTCAATCGCTTCCACGGTCGACCGCTATAATGATGACATCCACTACAAGAACGGCTGCCATCTCTCCGCCCAGCTCTCCTGGGCGGCGACCATGCTTGCCTACCAGTCCCGCCCGCCGGATCCGGGCATCGTCGGCGACGACTGGCGCGATATGTGGCGGCAGCGCCTGGAGCAGGAACCCTTCTTCATGGAAGAATGGCTGGAGCATCAGCGCCGTGATGATTTCTGGCGGCATGGGTCGATCTGCGAAGATTTCGCGGGCTTCGATATTCCCGCCATCGTCATCGCCGGCTGGGCGGATGGCTATCGCAACACGCCGTTGCTGGCCGTCGAGGGTCTCGGCGAGAAGGCGAAGGCGTTGATCGGCCCATGGATCCACAAGTATCCGCATTTCGCCTGGCCGAAGCCGCGGGTCGATTTTCATGGCGAGGCCACCGCCTGGTGGAACCGCTGGCTGCGCGGCGAGCGAAACGGCGCCGAGACCATGCCATCCTTACGCGCCTATATTCTCGATGCCATAAAGCCCGCCATGCGCCGCGAATTCGACCCCGGATTCTGGATCGCCAAGCGCAGTTGGCAGCAGCCGGACATGCAGTGCTTCTATGTCGAGCAGTTCGGCTCCTTGATGGAAGGCATGCCGATCCCACATGCGCCGGAACATCCCGTTTATCTGCGCTCGCCGCTCGATACGGGCACGGCCTCGGGCGAATGGTTCACTCTGAAGCCGGATGCGGAACTGGCGATCGACCAGCGCCTCGATGACGCCGGATCGCTGACCTTCCAGACCGCTCCGCTGATCGAGGACCATGATTATCTCGGACGCCCGGCCGTCACATTGACGCTCAGATGCGACGCCGAAACCGCCAATCTCTGCGCAAGGCTCGTCGATGTCCATCCAGACGGCACGGCAACGCGCGTCTCCTTTGGCGTGCTCAATCTCGCTCATCGCAATGGCAATGCTGCACCGGAGCCGCTGAACAAGGGGGAACTGACAACCATTACCATCACGCTCGATGCCTGCGGCTATCGTTTCCGCAAGGGGCACCGTATCCGCCTGTCGCTATCAACGGCCTATTGGCCGATGGTGCTGCCACCGCCGGAAGATCCGGGGTTGACGATCGACATCGCCTCCATCGGTCTAGCTTTGCCCATGCTCGGCGCGCATGAGATCATCGACATCAAGCAACCCGACAATCCCGATCCCCTGCCGAAATATATCGAACACGCACCCGCCTCCACAAAACGGCAGGTGGTGCGCGATCTCCAGGCCGGCGTCACGCGCTATGAAATCCATGAGGATACCGGCCTTTTCGAGCATCCCCGCACCGGTCTTTCCACTCGGCAGTTTCGCGAGGAAACCTGGTCAATCGCGCCGAACGATCCGCTATCGATGACGGGCACCTCGACCTGGACTTGCGACATGCAGCGTCCTGGTTGGTCCGTGACAACGGTTGCGACAGCATCGATCCGTTGCACCGCAACACACTGGATCATCACCGCCTCGGTCATCGCCCATGAAGGCGGAATAAAGATCTTTGAGAAGGATTTTGGCGAGACGGCAATCGCCCGCGATCTGATGTAGCCGTCAGCGCGATGCGAAGAGCCGCGCCGCCTCGCATACCGCCTTGAAGCCTGTCCGGGCACCTTCGCTCATGTGGCGCGCGCGCAGCCACGCATGCACCATCTGCGGTTCTTCCCGGAACCAGACTTCCACGCCGGCCTCCGCAAGCCGGGCAGCGTAGGCTCGTCCGTCGTCTCGCAACGGATCGAACCGCGCGACTGTGATGAAGGCAGGTGCGAGCCCTTCGACCGAAACCGCGTGAAGCGGTGCGGCGACAGGATGGCGCAGGGGTGCCTGCAGAATATCGCGATAATAGGCGACATCAGCCGTGGTCAGGCTCGGTGCATTTGCCATTTCAACATAGGAACCCTTCTGCAGGTCGCCACCCAGCGCCGGATAGACGAGAACCTGACCGGCGATACCAGGCAGGGCCTCCTCGAGCGCCCTGACGGCGAGCCCCGCCGCCAGATTGGCGCCGGCGCTGTCGCCGATGATGACGACCTTGCTCCCGGCCGAGGACAGCAGGTGTTTCAAAACGAGGAAACAGTCGTCGCTCTGGGCCGGCCAGCGATGCTCGGGCGCCAGCCGGTAGTCGACGGACACGAGTTCGGCGCCGGCAAAATCGGCGATTTCGGCACAGATCGAGTGATGGCTTTCGAGCGAGCCGACAACAAAGCCTCCGCCGTGAAGATAGAGGAGAACGGTCGATGCGGTGATTGTCCGTGGCCGATAGCGGCGGATCGGTATCCGCTGCACCATACCATCGGCATAGACCATCCCTTGCGGCAGAGCGCGGTCAAACCGCGCACAGAGCGCGTCATACCATTGACGTTGCTGCTCGACCGATGCCTCGACCGCATCCGGCGGATAAAAGCCTTCGCAGACATCAAGGAATTCCAGAATGCTCGCTTCGGTGGGCATCGGTCGGTCGATCGACATGAAGATCCTTCCGGGTGCTCGCAAGATGCTGCCGAGGTGGCGACAAGCCAGCGATCAGGCCATCATGCACGGGTCTGGCCACGAGGCCTGTCTTGCTGCGACCGCCGATGTCGCCGGCAGGTTCGGCCCTGAAAAATAGGCCGGCGCGAGCGCCCGGAACAACGGATGTCGGCAAAGCGATAGCGCGCCATCATCAAGCTGGTTATCGTGGCGTGATAACTGCACCCCACGCCGTCGAGAGGATCCGTCATGCGACGACCAGTGCCGCTTCTGAAGAGGATAATGGATCTGATCGGCGCTCGCCGAGCCAGATCGGCACCCGACGGCGATATACAAATCCCTCAGGCGAACTGGTGGCGGACGCATCCGTAGATCACCTCCCCCACCCCGAACGTGAGCAGTATCGAATATCATGGCCCGCCCCAATATTCTCATCATTATGGTCGACCAACTGAACGGCACACTGTTTCCGGACGGGCCGGCCGATTTTCTGCATGCACCACATCTCAAGGCGCTCGCTGCCCGTTCGGTCCGCTTCGCCAATAGCTATACGGCGAGCCCCCTCTGCGCGCCGGCGCGCGCATCCTTCATGTCGGGCCAGTTGCCGAGCCGGACGCGAGTCTATGACAATGCGGCCGAATTTGCCTCCGACATTCCGACCTATGCGCATCATCTCAGAGCGGCTGGCTATCACACCAGCCTGTCGGGCAAGATGCATTTCGTCGGACCCGATCAGTTGCACGGTTTCGAAGAGCGTCTGACGACGGATATCTACCCGGCCGATTTTGGCTGGACACCCGACTATCGCAAGCCCGGTGAACGCATCGACTGGTGGTATCACAATCTTGGATCGGTAACCGGCGCCGGCATCGCGGAAATCACCAACCAACTCGAATATGACGACGAGGTCGCCTATAACGCAACCCGCAAGCTCTACGACCTATCGCGGCGACAAGACGAGCGTCCCTGGTGCCTGACCGTCAGTTTCACCCACCCTCACGATCCCTATGTCGCCAGGCGCAAATTCTGGGATCTCTACGAGGATTGCCTGGCCCTTGATCCGACCGTTCCGGCCCTGCCGTTCGAGGAGATGGACCAGCATTCGAGGCGCTTGCTGGAAGCCTGCGACTACAAGGCCTTCGACATCACCGCCGAGCAGATCCGCAGGGCAAGACGCGGCTATTTCGCCAATATCTCCTACATCGACGAGAAGGTCGGAGAGATCCTTGACGTACTGGAGCGCACACGGATGGAGGAAGACACCGCCATCCTGTTCGTGTCCGACCACGGCGACATGCTGGGCGAACGCGGTCTCTGGTTCAAGATGTGCTTCTTCGACGGTTCCGCGCGCGTGCCACTGATGATATCGGCGCCGGGCTGGCAGCCTGGCCTAATCGATCAGCCCGCCTCCACGCTTGATGTCACGCCTACGCTTGCCGGGCTTGCCGGGCTTGATATTTCTACGATTGCCCAGTGGACGGATGGCGAGGATCTGGCACAGCTCCTGAGCGGCAGCAAGGCACATGGTCCGGTCCTGATGGAATATGCCGCTGAAGGATCGATTGCACCGCTTGTGGCCATTCGCGCCGACCGTTTCAAACTGACGGTCTGCGAAAAGGACCCGCCTTTGCTCTTTGACCTCCTTGCCGATCCCCACGAACTCTCCAATCTCGCAGGTGATCCAGACTATGCGGAAACGCTGGACACCCTGCTTTCTCAAGTCCATCTCCGGTGGAATCTATCAAGCTATGATGCGCAGATCCGAGAAAGTCAGGCCCGTCGGTGGGTCGTCTATCCCGCCTTGCGGGAAGGGTCCTACTATCCGTGGGACTATCAACCTCTGCAGAAGGCCGCCGAGCGATACATGCGCAATCATATGGATCTGAACGTCTTGGAGGAGAACCAGCGATTTCCTCGCGGCGAATGACGGTCAGGAGGAACAATCGCGACGCCCGGACACTGACCCTTCGCTCCGGCTCCTGAGCGGTCGTCGCGGCGCTTGTTTCAGCTGTCAGGCTCCTCCTCCATGGGCCGACGGTCCCCACGTCGTGGGCGTCACCTAGCTGCCGTCTCACACGCTGGCGATGAGGCCACCATCGACCCTGATGACAGAGCCTGTCATATAGGAAGCGCGCGCGCTCGCCATGAAGACGACGACATCGGCATATTCTTGAGGATCGCCGTAGCGGCCAACGGGGATTGACGCGGTGCTTGCCGCCGAGATTTCTTCGACGGCCTTGCCCTCCCGCTTTGCCTTCTGCTCGTCGAGGAAGGTAATGCGTTGCGTGGCCACACGACCAGGCAGCACGACATTGACCGTCACGCCATCGCGGCCGACTTCGCCTGCGAGCGTTTTCGACCAGCCGAGGAGCGACATGCGCAAGGCGTTGGAAAGTCCGAGATTCGGAATGGGCGCAACGACGCCCGAGGATGTCGAGGTGATGATGCGGCCCCACTTCTTTTCACGCATCTTCGGAAGAACGGCATCGCTGATGGCAATGATCGACAGTACCATGCTGTCGAAATATTTGCGCCAGCTGTCAGCACTCTGGCCGGCAACGAGCGTCGGCGGCGGGCCGCCGGTGATGTTGACGAGGACGTCGACCGAACCGAGTTGCTTTTCGATGGCAGCGAGATTGGGTGCGATCACATCGAGATTGGCGAGATCCCACGCCAGAGCCATCGCCGAGCCGCCGGCCGTGCGGATGTCGGCAACCGTCTTTTCGGCCGCTTCCGCGTTAATGTCGGCGACCGCAATCTGTGCGCCCTCGGCGGCAAGCGTTTTCGCTATCGCTCCACCAAGCCCACCGCCTGCTCCCAGAACAAGAGCCGTCTTGCGTTTCAATTCCAAATCCATGGTCTGTTTTTCCTTTCCATTATCGTCGATTTTTTCGACGCCCGATCAGCCGGCCATCCAGCCGCCGTCGACCATCAGATTGACACCGGTGATGTAGCTCGCCATGTCGCTGGCGAGAAAAACTGCCGCGTCTGCAACGTCGCGCGGCTCGCCGAGCCGCGGCCAGGGGGTGCGCCGGCGCGAATAGTCGAGGGCGTCACGATCGTTGGCGACACCCGGCTTGCCGGTGATGATCTTGCCGGGGGCGATCGCATTGCAGACGATACCTGAGTGAGCGTGATCGACGGCAATCTGCCGGGTCATCTGGACGATCGCCCCCTTACTGACGCCATAGGGAAAATCACCTGGGCAGGCGACCATGCCGTGTTGCGACGAGATGTTGATGATGCGGCCACGTGCTTCCGCGACCGGTTCCTGCGTCAAGAATTGCTGGACCGCCCGCTTGCAGCAGTAGAAAAATCCGGTGACATTGACCGCGATTACCCGTTCCCATTGCTGCGCCGTCGTCTCCAAAAGGTTCGTCGAGGTGTAGATCGCAGCATTATTGACCAGGATATCGAGACGGCCGAAATTGGTGACTGTATCGGCAACCAGTCTATCGACCTCAGTCCAAAGGGAGATATCGGTCTTGACGAAGATCCCCTTGCCGCCGGCTCCGCGGATAAGGGAGAGCGTCGGCTCGCCGCCTTCGACCGGCATCTCGGTGATATCGGCAAGCACGACCGCTGCACCTTCCGCGGCGTAGCGAAGTGCGATCGCGCGCCCGAGACCGGAACTCGCACCCGATACGATGGCAACCTTTTCGTTCAACATGGGCATGGACATTCCTTCAGGCGGCATGACGGACGATTTGGCCGCGGTTGGGCAAAAGAAGGGCACCGTCGCGCACGATGCGTTCGCCGCGCAGGAAGACGTCCGTCAGGTATCCGACGGTGCGCCGGCCTTTGAAGGGCGTATAGCCGGCACGGGTCGCCTGATCGGCATTGGAGATCGAAGTCGAGCGATTGAGGTCGACGACGAGAATGTCGGCATCGCAACCGACGGCAATCGATCCTTTCGAGCCGCCGAGCCCGAAGCGCCGGGCCGGATTGTAGGCGCAAAGGCGTACAAGCGCCGAAAGATCGATCAGCTTCTCGGCCACCAGATCGAGCATGACGAAGAGCAGCGTCTGCAGGCCCGGCATTCCGCCCGGAATATCGGCAAAGGCTGGATAGGTAGCGGACTTCTCGGCCCTGGCATGCGGGGCATGATCGGTCGCCATGATGGTGATCAATCCTTCCGAAAGCGCATGCCGCAGCGCCTCGACATCTCCTCGGTCGCGAAAGGGCGGCGATCCCTTGAGGTCTGCACCAGCCTGACCCGCATAGTCATCGGCCGTGAAGTAGAGGTTCTGCGGGGTCGTTTCGACGGAAACGTCAGCGAGATCGCGAAGCCGGCGCCAGACTTCGATCCCGCGTTTCGAATTGATCTGGCGCACGTGCACAGGGGCACCGGTTTCTGCTGCAGCCAGAACCGCACGGGCAATGCCGCCGGCTTCCGCGAGCGGCGGCCTGCTATCGAGAAAGGCCGAAATGCCCTTTCCGCCCCGCCCTGCACTTGCCTCCAGAATTGACTGATCACCCGGGGAAATGCCGATTACCGGACCGGCTTTCGCCAGCCGGCGCAGCATTTCAGTCACGGCGTGGAGACTATCGAAGCGAAACTCCTTCGGCACGTCGGCCGTGAATAGCTCGAGCGAGACGGGCGAAAGCGGCAACAGTTCCTCCAGCGCCTGATTGCTCTTCGAGACGACGGCCTGAAATCCGACATCGACGTTCAGCCGTCCGGCAGCGCTCGCCATCTTCTGCGACAGTTGCGCAGCAGTTGCCGTCCATGGATCGTCGGTCGGCATGTCGAGGATGGTGGTGACGCCACCAAGCGCTGCCGCACGCGTACCGCTCTCAAAATCCTCCTTCTGCGTCAGGCCGGGTTCGCGCAGATGCGCATGGGCATCGATCAGCCCCGGCAGAAGCTGCATTCCGCTCGCATCGACAAAGGAGCGCGCCATCGCGGTGTCGCCGGGAGCAAGCAGGGCAGCAATCCTGCCGTTGCGGATGCCGATATCAGCGCATATTTGCCCGTTGGCATTGATCAGCGTCCCGCCGGTGATCAGTAGGTCGAACATGCCGGCCTCCCGCTCTACCACAAGCCCGCAAGACGCGGCTCTTCATGGGTGATGACTTCCAGAAGGGACGCCTGTCCGCCTTTGACCCGGTCGAGGGCGTCAAGCAGCGCCGGGCGCAGGTCTTCGGGTTCGCTCACGCAAGCCCCGTAGCCGCCGAGCGCCTCGGCGATCGGTGCATAACTGCCGGTTATCCGGTTGGCGCCATATTTTTCCGTCGCGACCGGCATGCTTTTCGCGTAGCCCCCGAGCACATTGTTGCGCAGGACGATCGTCAGCACCGGCAGGTCGCAGCGCACAGCCGTCTCGAAATCGATGCCGACCATGCCGAACGCGGATTCCCCCATCAGATTGACGACCGTGGCCTCGGGCCGCGCGAGCTTGGCGCCGATCGCAAAGCCGAGGCCGCTGCCGAGCTGGGTCGTCTTGCCCCAGCCGATATAACTGCCGGGCACGCTCGCCACATAAAAAGGGCAGAACTGGTCACGCGGATTGCCGGCGTCATGAGTGACGATCGAGGTTACCGGATCGAGCGCCTGCATCAACTCCCAGACCACCCGATAGGGCGAAATCGGCCGGCTCTCCGACGTCAACAGGGGCATCCATCTCGCCATGAAGGCCGCGCGCACCTCAGCAATTTCCGCTGTCGGGTCGGGACGTCTGCCAAGCTCCAGGCCTTCCTGCCGGATATGGGCGATCATCTGTTTCAGGACCGAGCCGACGTCACCTATCACCCCTTGCGCGACTGCGTAGTCCTTGCCGAGGTCGGCCTCGTCGAGCGTTACCTGCAGGATGATTTTATCGTCCGGCACGGGCAGGATGTAATAGGAGCGCGTCAGGCTGCTGCCGAGCGCAAGCACCACGTCGGCCTTGTCGAGAAAATGATCGACGGGGGCCGGGCGTGCCCGACCGGCTGTCCCTAGCGCCAGCGGGTGGTCCTCCGGAAAACCACTCTTGCCGTTTGGCGTCGTCATGACGGGGATGCGGAGAAGTTCGGCAAACTCGACCAAATCTCTTGTCGCCGACGCCGACAGGATCCCCTGCCCTGCCAAGATGATCGGGTTTTCCGCCGCAAGCAGGGTTTCGACGAGAGCGGCCACTTCACCATTATTGGCCTGTGGCACGCTGCGGCGCGGGCGCCGGTGGTCGGAGGGCTGCGCGTCGAGGCTTTCGGCCAGAAGATCGACCGGCAGCTCGAGCAGGACAGGTGCCGGCGGCCCATTTCTGACACGTGATATCGCCGCGTGCATCAGCTTCGGCAAGTGGGTGACCTGTGTTGCCGCCTCGCACCATTTGGTGATGTGACGAAAATTGCGGCGGGATTCGAAATTTGGAGAGACCGCCTCCGAGCCGCGCGGATAGCCGGTCGGCAGGAACAGCATCGGCACGCGGTCGTTAAAGGCCTGGGCAATGCCAGCAAATGCGCTTTCCGCGCCAGGACCATACTGGACGGTCACGACCGCGAGCTCCTTGCCGGCGGTGGCGCGCGCATATCCTTCGGCGATATTGACGGCAACGCGCTGGGTGCGGGCAATCAGCGGCGGAATGTCGAGTGCTGCCGAAGCATCGAAAAGCTCGCTTGCCGGAAAACCGATGATCTGCTTGACGCCTTCTTCCTTAAGGACCCCTGCGACATAGTCGGCGCCGCTCATCCTTGTCGTCTTCGCCAGAAGGTCGTCATTGGCCATTGCATGCGTGCCGTCAGCCATGATGTTCGATCCAGTAGCGGGCAATGTCCTCGCGCCGCATGAAGGCAGCACCGGGCGTTTTCCTGACGTGTTCGATGACGTCACGCAGGCCGGACGCGCGATTGGGTTGTCCCATCCAGCGGGCATGCACCCCAATCGTCAGCATACGCCCGCCCGTCTCCTCGGCCTCGCCAATCATGTAGTCGATGGCCGAGCGGCAATCCTCGGCAAAGTCGCGCGGATTGCTGTAGCCCGGTGCGATCAGATAGCGGCTATCGTTCAAGGTCTTCGAATAGGGCACGACAAGAAGGCGCGTTCCCTGATGATCGAGAAAATAGGGAAGATCGTCGTTGCAAGGATCTGAATAATAGAGGAACCCGCCCTCCTCGACGATCAGGTCGCGCGTATTGACGCTCGGAAACGAGCGGCAGTTCCAGCCGAGCGGCCGTTTGCCGGTAAGCTCCTTGTAAAGCGCGATCGCCTCGTGGAGCTGACGCTCCTCCTCATCCCGCGGCATGGTGGAATATTCGCTCCAGCGCAGGCCGTGTCCGAGGAGGTCGTGGCCGCGCGCTGCCATCCATTCAGCGACTGCTGGGTTTTTCTGGAGCGCCACAGCACAGGCCGAGACCGTCACGGGGATCTCGTAGCGGTCAAATAGACGCGCCAGGCGCCAGACGCCCGCGCGGCTGCCATATTCGAAATGGGTCTCCGTCCCGAGATCGCGGACCGGTGGGCTGTTGGGGATATTGTATTCGCCCCAATTGTCGTTACGACCGTCGTCCAGCCAGGAATATTCCGCGCCTTCCTCGTAGTTCAGGACGAGGTTGATCGCGAGCCTGACGCCACCAGGCCAGGTGATGGATGGTGGCATCGGTCCATAGCCGACGAAATCGCGCGTCTGGTCGTTGGCGGAAACGCTCATTGTCTTTCCTCCCCCTGCATCTCGTTGTCCTTGATCCAGTCCATGTAGTCGTGGAATGCCTGCCTGGCGGGCCGTGGTCGCCAGGCAGTATCGTGGACGATGCGGGCGATGTCGTAGGCGCCCCACATACCGTCCTTCAAAGCGACGTCCTGGATGATATTCGCCGTCTCGACGGGGCTGATCTCAACCTGAAGTCCAGGCGAGCGTTCGCTTGCCCAGTTGATCACGTCGCCGATCGTCGCGGTTTCCCCGCTGCCGATATTGTAATGGCGATAGCGCAGGCGCTCGGCCGAGAGCAGCGCGATGATCGCGTCGGCGACATCGGCCGAATGGACATAGTCGCCGACCGGCTCCAGGCTGTTCGGCCTTATGACCTTACCGGTGAGCGCCATATGGGCAACGCGGTTCGGCACATGGCGGAAGTTGCGACTGCCGGTTGCCCGGTCCATCGGGCCATAGACCGAGGCAAGCCTGACGGAGACCGCCGACAGCCCGAAAAGATCGGCATAGCGGTTGACGACCATCTCGGCGGCGAATTTGGAAATGCCGTAAAGCGTCAGCGGCGCGACATAACCGTCCTCCGGCAGCGGTTCGCCGCTCCAGTCGGGTCCGTGATGGCGGTAGACCGAACCGGAGCTGACATAGACGAAACGCTTCAGCCCCTTGTGCGTGCGAGCCCATTCCAGGATGCGCACCGAGCCCATGAAATTGACGTCGACGATGCGTGCGGGATCTTCCGCTTCCGGCTGGAGCCTGGCTTCCGCCGCACTGCCGCGCGAGATCGGTGTGACGGTCGCGCCATGCACGACATGGGTTATATCATACATGTCAAGGGCAGCCTGCCACTCTGCCGGATCGCAGATATCGGCGGTAATCACGCCGAGCCGGTCTCGCACCGGTGCAAAATAGCGTTCCGCCATGGCATCAAGACCGGCCCGGTCGAGAATGACGACACGCGCCGTCGGGTCACGCTCCAGCCACGTTCTTGCAAGCACGCTCATGACAAATCCGGTTCCGCCGGTCACAAGTAGGGTCATTTCAAGATCCGTTCGAAGGTCTCAACAACAGCATGTCAGCGCGTCGCATAGCCGCCGTCCACGAGTAGATCGGTGCCGGTGACGAAGGAAGCATCCGCCGAAAGGAGAAAGGCAGCAGACGCGGCAATCTCATCCGGCTGAGCGATGCGGCCGAGAAGATGGGCCGGGCCGAGCGCAGCACCGGCGGCGTCGAGGTCGGGAAAGCGCTGCAACAGCCGCGGCGTGGCGACCGCACCGGGCGACAGGGAATTGACGCGAATACCGTCGGCCGCGTGATCGACCGCCATCGCTTTGGCAAGATGCACGAGCCCGGCCTTGGCCGCGCAATAGGCAACCGCCTTGCCGACGGCGACATGGGCAAATTGCGAGGCGATGAAGACGACCGAACCCCCGCCTGCCGCAATCATCGCCGGCAGCGCGTATTTGCTGACGAGAAAAGCGCCCGTCAGGCTGACGCCGATTTCCAGCTGCCACTGTTGCTCGGCAAGGTCGATCACGGTGCCGTCGCGCGAGGGTGCTGCCGCGTTGTGCACCAACCCGTCGAGGCGGCCGAAGCGCGCCAACCCGATCTCGACGGCTGCCTTGACGGACCGGGCGTCGGTCACGTCGCATGCGGCGCCGATCGCCGATCGGCCGAGCGCCTCGGCGAGCGCCAGAACATCTGCGCTCGCTTGGTCGAGACAGATCACCGAAGCGCCTTCGGCGACACAGCGCCGGGCGATTGCCGTGCCGATACCGCTTGCCGCTCCGGTGATGAGCATGACCTTGCCGCCAAGGCGGGCTGCGGAGCCGCTCATGACGCGAGAACCTTCGAAAGCGCCTGCTGCGGCGGGAAGGGACGTTCGCGCGCGATGAATTGCCCGCGGCCCGGCTCGGCGAGCACCTTGCCGTCGTCCCAGACGATATCGCCGCGCGAGATCGTCATGATCGGCCAGCCCTTGATGGTCTGCCCTTCATAGGGTGTGTAATCGGTATTGTGGTGCAGGGCCGAATTGGTGATCGTCACCGAGCGGGCCGCATCCCAAATCGCGAGGTCGGCATCGGCGCCGAGAGCAATGCGGCCCTTGCGGGGATGAAGGCCGAAAAGCCTTGCCGGTGCGCCGGCCGTCAGATCCGCAAATTTCTGAAGCGACATCCGGCCACCGTTGACACCGGCCGAAAACAGCAGCGGCAGGCGCGTCTCGATGCCCGGAATGCCGTTCGGGATCCGGTGAAAAGGCGTATTGGGGCCGCCGGCAATCTTGTCCGCATAGTGCCAGGGCGAGTGGTCGGAGGTGAAAACCTCAAGCGTCCCGTCCAGGATGCCGGTCCAGATGGCGGGCTGGTTGGATTTATCGCGCGGTGGCGGTGTGCAGACGCATTTGGCGCCCGACAGGTCATGCGTGTCGATATCGTCTGCCGACAGGAAAAGATATTGCGGGCAGGTCTCCGCATAGATCGGCAGGCCACGTGCCTTGGCCCGGCGGATTTCCTCGACGGCTCCGCCGGCCGCGACGTGGCTGACGAGAATGGGCGTCTCGATCAGCTCGGAAAGGCTGATCGCCCGGAAGGTCGCCTCCCGGTCGCCGATTTCCGAATGCGCCTTTTCATGATAGCGAAGCTGCGTCTTGCGTGCGGCGATGAATTTTTCCGTCAGCCAGCGGATGCAGGCATCATTTTCGGCATGCACCATCACCATCGCGCCTTGAGCGCGGGCAAGATCGAGAACGTTCAGTACCTCGTAGTCGTCGAGCTTCAGGCCGTCATAGGTCAGGTAGATCTTGATCGACGTGCATCCCTCGGCGATCAGGCCGGGGATCTCTTCTCGCAGGGCCTCGGCGGACGGGTCGCCGACAATCAGGTGAAAGCCATAATCGATACGGGCCTTCGGGCCGGCGCGCTCATGGTAGTCCTCGACGATCGCGCGCAGCGACTGGCCGCGCATCTGCATGGCGAAGGACACGACGGTGGTCGTGCCGCCGCAAAGGGCCGAGAGCGTGCCTGTATTGAAATCGTCGGCCGTCGACTTCCCCTCCCATGGCTGCTGGTCCATGTGGCAATGTGTGTCGACGCCGCCGGGCAGGACGAGGCGGCCTTCGGCCTGGACCTCGCGATGGGCTTCTCCAAGATCCTCATCGAGAGCAACGATCAGCCCGTCGCGAATGCCGATGTCGATCTGCTTCGTCGCATCAGGCAGCACGACACGACCGCCTCGGATAACGAGATCAAAGGGGTGTTCGGACATCATTCGCATCCTCCCGGTTCGAGGCAGAGTTTGGTGCCGCCCGATCGATGGCGCGACAGGTTGAGGCAGGCGGCGACGGCGACAAGAAATGCGCCGCCGCCGAGAAGCAGGAAGAGCGCCTGCGGGGCAAACCGGTCCATCAGCCCTGCAGCAGCCCCGGGTGTCATGATGTTACCGATCGAATAAAGGAGCAGCAGCCCTCCGGACGCCGAGACCATGTGGCGGCTGTCGAGCTGCGAATTGGCATAGGCGATGGCGACCGGGTAGATTGTCAGCGCGACGGACCCGTAGGCGAAGAACAGTCCGAGAAGCAGGATCTGCGGATGCGAGCCGGGCCAGGCGATCGCGGCGCAGAGCCCGGCTGCGACCAGGCCTTGAACGAGCAGCAAGATGCGCCGGTCGATGCGGTCCGAAAGCCATCCGACGGGCGCCTGCGCGAGCATGCCACCGAGGCTGAAGGCCGTCACCAGCGTGACGGCCGAAGCCGCATCGATCCCGACGCGTTCGGCATAGATCGGTGTCATCGTGTAGACATTCATGTTCGTCATGCCGGCCTGAAACACGCCGACGACGGTGACCGGCGCGAGGGCTGCCAGCTGCCAGACGCCGAAGCAATGCCTCAACTGGACGCTTCCCGTCCCCTCTGTTTCTGCAGCCGCCGACACGCGCAAGGCTGGCCAGGGTGCGCCGACAAGGCGGGCGTAGGCTAGCCCGCATAGGATGACGCCGAGCACGATCTCAAACAGATGCGGAGAACCCGGTCCGGTGGCCTCGACGAGTAATTGCGCAGACAGGGTCGCAAGCGAGGTCATCAGCATGTAGAGGGAGAAATAGGCTCCGCGGTTCTTCTGGTCGGCATAGAGGTTGATCCAGCTCTCGGCGACGACGAAGAGCGTGGCGATGGCAAAGCCGTTGATCAGACGCAGGCAGAACCAGACAGCTGGTGCCTGCGTCAGCATGTAGCCGCAGGCACCGAATGCTGCGAGTGCGGCGACAGCCAGAAAGGCGCGCTCGTGGCCGTAGCGGCCGACCAGCAGGCGCGCAGACAGGCATCCGGCGAGAAAGCCTATGGGGAACGCCGTCAGCAAGAGCTGCACGACCTGGGGATCGATCGCCGGGTCGCTCAGATGCAACGAGACGGTCGTCGTTAGAAGCGAGTTGCCGGTTGCGACGATTAGGATGCTCGCCATGACATGCAGGATCGCACGAAACCTTGCCGTCTTCGGCTGGAGGCCGGCAACCGCATTATCGGGAGGGACCATTGCTCACGCCTTTCCCGGGCGCACCAGCACCGAGGGACGGGCTGCAAGCTCGTCCTCGTCGATGTGGCAGGCAATTTCGTGCGTATCAGACATCCTGCGCAACGGTGGGGCAACGGTATCGCAGATCGAGCCGACCTTGCGGTGGCAGCGCGTTGCAAAGCGGCAGCCAGCCGGCACGTTGATCGGGCTCGGCGTTTCACCTGAAAGCCGGATCCGCTGGCGCGGCGCCTCGTCCGGATGGGGGCTGCGGATCGCCGACAGCAACGCTTCCGTATAGGGATGCGCGCCTTCACCAAAGACTTCCTCGACGCTCCCCTGCTCCATGATCTTGCCGAGATACATGACCACGACCTTGTCGGCGACGTGGCGCACGAGTGACAAGTCATGGCTGATGAACAGCATCGTCGCGTGTTTTTCCCGCTGGATGTCGAGGAGCAGCGTGACGATGGCGGCCTGGACCGAGACGTCGAGCGCGGAAACCGGTTCGTCGGCGACGATCAGGCTGGGCTCGGCCGCGAATGCACGCGCAATCGCGATACGCTGCTTCTGGCCGCCCGACAGCTGGCTCGGCTTGCGATCGGCGACGGCAGGCGACAGACGCACCATTTCCAGAAGCTCCTGCACCCTCTTCTCGATCTCGGCCTTGCCTTTGCGGATGCCGAATTTCTTGATCGAGCGGCGGATCGAAAAAGCCGCCGGATGCGACGGGTTGAGCGTGCTGTCCGGGTTTTGGAAGATCATCTGGATCTGCTGCAGCATTTTGCGCGGCCGCTCACGAGCCTGCAGCTCGGCGATATTGTCACCCGCCATGCGGATCTCACCAGACGTTGCCTTGTCGAGCCCGGTGACGATGCGTGCGAGCGTCGACTTGCCGCAACCCGATTCGCCGACAAGCGCGACGATCTCGGCCCTGGCCGCATCGAAGGAGATCGCTTCATTGGCCTTGACTGTCTTCTGATAGCCGATTGCGTAGAGCCGGCTGACCTCGGACAGCGCAATCGCGGTCTCAGGCTCGCCACGTTCATTGTGCCGGGGCGCCGGCGCCTGCGACACATCGGGGATCTCCTGCCAGCGGGGGCAGCGCACCAGATGACCCTCATCCGCCTCCTCGAGCCTCAATCCTAGCTGATCGCATTGCCCGGCAGAAAAACTCGTGCAGCGCGGAGCGAAGAGACAGCCGACGGGCCGCTCCGAGGGGAGCGGGATATGGCCGGGAATGGCGGCGAGCGTGCGGCTGCGCTTGTCGCTGGCAATGTCGGGAATGCAATCGATCAGGCCGCGGGTATAGGGGTGTCGGGGCCGACGGAATACCTCGCCCGTCGTCCCCTCCTCGACCATCTCGCCGGAATACATGATGCCGAGGCGATCACAGCTTTCGGCAATCAGGCCGAGATTGTGGGAGATGAAGAGCAGGCTTGTGGAATAACGCTGGCGAAGCTCCGCTATGAGATCGATGACCGCTGCTTCGACGGTCACGTCGAGGCCGGTGGTGGGCTCGTCAAGAAGCAGGAGCGAAGGTTTGGCAAGCAGCGCCATGGCGATGACGACGCGCTGCTGTTGACCACCCGACAGCTGGTGCGGGTAGCGCTTGAGCATGTCGCCTGGATCGGCAAGGCGCACATCGGCGAGCATCGCTTCTGCCATAGCGATCGCCTCGGCCTTCGTGGCGCCGAGATGCAGGAGCGGCACTTCGGCAAGCTGGGCTCCGATCGTCTTGACCGGGTTCAGCGCGCTCATCGGGTCCTGGTAGACCATCGCGATCTGACGCCCCCGGATCGAGCGCAGATCCCTGGCCGAGGCGCCGACGAGTTCCTTGCCGTTGAAGCGGATGCTGCCATTGGCAATCACACCGGTATTGCCGAGGTACCCCATGATCGCCATGGCCGTCGTGCTCTTGCCGCAGCCCGATTCACCGACAAGGCCATAACTTTCGCCGGGCTTAACGCAAAAGGACAGGTCGGGAATGGCGACCACCGTCTCGGCCTTGCCGCGAAACTCGATGCGCAGGTTCCTGATATCGAGGACGGGTGCCTGATCGGTCATGGGCGTGATGGACATGGCCGCTCCTTGAAGATTGGAGGCGAGAATGTTCATGGCTTCCAGGCCTCCCGCATGCCGTCGGCCAGGAGATTGAAGCCGAGGACCAGGGTGACGAGAGCAAAGGAGGGAATGAGCGACATGTGCGGCCAGACGTTGAGAACTGTCACGCTCTCCTTGACCATGCCGCCCCAATCCGGGTTCGGCGGCGGCAGACCGAGCCCGAGGAAACCGAGGATGCCGATGGTGATGATCGTGTAACCGATGCGCAGACAGGCATCGACGATGAGCAGGCTGCGGCAGTTCGGCAGTAGCTCGACGAGCATGATGTAGATCGTGCTCTCGCCGCGCAATTTCGCCGCCGAGATATATTCCTGTTCCTTCAGGCCGAGCACGAGGCCGCGGGTGATGCGGCCAATGCCGGGTGCCGAAGCGATCGTCGTCGCGATGACGATATTGAACACCGACGGCCCTATATTGGCGATCAGGATGACGTAGATGACGAGGACCGGGAAGGCCAGGATGATGTCCGAGAAACGGCTGATCAGGGCATCGATCCAGCCGCCGTAATAGCCGGCGATCATGCCGATCGTGATGCCGACGACCATCGCCACGGCAACCGACAGCGGCGCAACGGAGAGCACGGTGCGGGCACCGAAGATCAGCCGCGCCAGCACATCGCGCCCGAGAATGTCCGTACCAAGCCAGTGGGCGGCCGACGGATAGGGGTTGGCCATGGCCATGACGTCGGAATCCGTCGGCGACGGCAAGGGCAAAATTGGCGCCAGAAGTGCCGCCAAAACCCAGAAGAGCACGAGTGCGAGACCGACAAGTGCCGTGCGCGAATGGAGAATACGCATCCAGCTCGGACGGGCGGTGCGTTTGGCGGGTGCTGTAACTTGAGCAATAACGTCCTGTAAGGCCATGATTATCTCACCCGGATGCGAGGATCGAGCAGCATGTAGCCAAGGTCGCCGAGCAGCTGCGTGACAACAGCGACGGCGACGGTGATGAGCGTGGCGGCCTCAAGCGTGGCCATGTCGCCAAAGAGGCTCGCTTCGAGGATGAGCCGTCCAAAACCCGGATAGGCAAAGACGAGTTCGGTGACCACGACGCCGCTGATCAGAAAGTTGATCTGCAGGAGAAGCACGGTGAACGGCGCGATCATCGCATTGCGCAGCGCATGGGAAAGCACCATGCGGCGGGTGCTCATGCCTTTGAGGATGGCCGTGCGGATATAGGGCCGTTCCATGACGCCGATCATCGAGACCCGGATCATGCGGGCAACATAGCCGAAATCGTAGATGACAAGGACAGCGACCGGCAGGACGAACTGGTAGGGAACCGCCCATCCACCATCACTATTGAGCGGGCTCGTTCCGGGCAGGATCGGCCAGAGGATGACGAAAAGTGTCACCAGGAAAACGCCTGAAGCGAATTCCGGGATGGAGGTGAAGGTGATGCAGATGACCGAGAGCGTGCGGTCGAGCACGCCGCCTTCCTTGAGCCCCGACAGGACGCCGAAGATGATCGACAGCGGAACGATCAGCAGGAAGGCAAGACCTGCGAGGATCGCTGTATTGCCGAGCCGATCCCAGATGACGTCGTTGACCGGAAGCTTGTTCAAGGTCGAATAGCCGAAATTGCCAAAATACTGGGCACCGCGCGGATCCTTGAAGTTCAGGCCGGTGGCAGGATCCTGAAGCGGATCGGGAATGGCGCCGATAAGCACGCCGAGCCAGCGGCCATAGCGCACGAGAAGCGGATCGTTTGCCTTGAGCTTCTCGGTGAGCAGATCGACCTGCTGCTGGGTTGCGAAGGGACCGAGCGATTTGCGTGCCACGCTGCCCGGCGTAAATTCGCAGACGGCAAAGACGAGAAACGAGGCGCACAGCATCGTCAGGATCATCATCGCCAGTCGTCGGAGGAGAAAATTCGCCATAGCCCAAAGGTATCCGAGGTCTGCGCCGGCACCCGACCGCGCAAGCGCGACCGGATGCCGGCTCAAGATTAGGCCGAGATCGCGTATTGATGCGCGAAGATATATTGCGAAGGATGGAGTTCGAAGCCCTTGACCTTCTTGTCCATGACGGTCGAGAAGACTCGCCAGAACGGCTGAACGATCGGACCGTCATCCTGCATGATCGCCTCGATCTTGGCCATGACCTTGCTGCGCTCCTTCGGATCGAGGATGCCCTCGGCCTCGGTCAGGAGCTTATCGAAATCCGGATTGGAATAGTTCGATTCGTTCCATGCAGCATTCGACCGGTAGGCAAGAGACAGCGTCATGATCGCCAGCGGGCGGTGGCCCCAGGCGGTCAGGCTGAAAGGCGCCGTCGTCCAGACTTCCCAATATTGGGCGCTCGGCAGCGCCTTGATGTTGATCTTGACGCCGATGTCGGCGAACTGCTGGGCAAGCACCTGGGCGGTGTTGAGTTCCCAGATCGGATCGGGGCGCGTCACCATGTCGAATTCGAAGCCGTCGGGATAACCGGCATCGGCAAGCAGTTTCTTGGCCTTTTCGATATCGCGCGGATATTTGGGAAGGGCGGCGTATTCGGGATGTGACGGCGCCACGTGATGGTCTTCGGCTGGCGCGCCGGCACCGAGAAGGGCGGTCTGGATCACCTTGTCGCGTTCGATGGCATAACGCATGGCCTGGCGCACGCGCTTGTCCTTGAACTGCTCGATATCCGGGTGCATGCGCGCGACCACGGTCTGGGTCGTCTCGACCTGGTAGACGGCGACATGCGGGAAGTTCTTCATCGAATTGATCTGTACGGCGTCGGCTTCCGACAGACCATCGACCTGTTTGGAGGCCATCGCCGCGATACCGGCGCCCGGATTGTCGCCGAGGTCGACATATTCGAAGGTGTCGAGATAGGGACCCGTGCCCCAATAATCGGTTCGCGCCTTGTATTTGGCACCCTTGCCGACCGTATATTCGGTCATTTCGAACGGACCGGTGCCGTTGGCGTCGGGGCCGAAGGCGCCGTTATCGGCCGGATCGAGAATGAACATCGGATAGTGGTAGAGATGCTCGGGTACGGCGATCTGCGGCGCGAAGCAGTTCAGGCGCACAGTGTAGTCGTCGACCTTCTCGATCGCGTTGTCGGCCCAGAGCTTGCTCGACTTCTTCGCATTGCCCTTTTCGTCCTTCTCGCCTGTCTCGTATTCCTGCACGAGATAGCCGGTGAAGAGACCGAGCACCGAGGAGCCGACGTTCGGATCACTGACGCGCTTCAGGTTCCAGACGACGTCGTCAGCCGTCAGCGGCTTGCCGCCCTTGCGCCACTTGACGTCCTTGCGGATGTGGAGAGTCCAGGTTTTCAGGTCGTCGCTCGCCTCCCACTTTTCCAGAAGATAAGGATGCGTGATGTTGTTACGGTCGGTAAAGGTCAGATATTCGCAGACCTGGCGGATGACGTTGGATTTTTCCGCGAAATCTGCCAGATGCGGATCCTTGATTTCCATGCAGCGCATGCCGATGCGCAGGTTTCCGCCCTTGGGCATGTCCTCGGCCTGCGCACCGGCGCCAGGCATGGCAACACCGGCCATGGAATAGGCGGCTGCCGCTGACAGGCCAAGTAACGTCGCCTTGCGCAGGAAGTCGCGTCGGCCGATCGTGCCGGATGACATTTCTTCGACTAGTGTCGGGATATAGGAATGCTGTGTCTTGTCCACGGTAGTCATCTCCAGGTTCGCGCTTTAACTGTTCCCAATTCTTGTTGGTCGGGCCGCCTGGCAAGCTTTGCTCCCAGAACCAGCCGCAGCGGGCTTTTTGCCCGTCATCCATCCGTCTCCCTAAAAATTAGAACGGGATGAATGTCTGTGACATGCAGTGAACCGACATGTTTTCTGCGTGAACCGACATTGTTCAGGTGATGGTTACCTCCCTGCCCGCCTTTCGGGCTGCTGCCGGGCTCTCGCCAAAGCGTGTCCGGTATGAGCGGCCGAAATGCGAGGCCGACTGATAGCCGCAGATCTCGGCGATCTGGCCGACCGAAAGCTCCGTATAGGTCAAGAGCTCGCGGGCGCGGGTCATGCGAAGCTCGATATAGAAACTGCTCGGGCTTTTGCCGAGATTGGCATGGAAAAGCCGTTCGAGCTGCCGCAGCGACAATGCTACGCTGTCGGCAAGATCAGAAATGTCGAGCGGATCGCCGAGACTTGCCTCCATGCGGCGGACCGCAAAGGCAAGCTTGGCGTTCCTGATGCCGAACCGGTCTTCCGGCGACATGCGCTGGACGTCGTCTTGGCGTCTGATGCGTGCGTGATTGAACTGGTCCGAAATCAGCGATGCGAGTTCCCGGCCTTCGACGGCGGCAATGAGGTAGAGCATCATGTCGAGCGTGACGGTGCCACCCGATGAGGTCAGAAAACGGCCGTCGATCGCGAAAATGTCGTCCGTGGCAAGACAGTTTGGAAACTCGCTGCGGAAGCTTGCAAGCGACTCCCAGTGAACAGCGCAACGCCGCCCCTCCAACAGGCCGGCCTTGGCAAGGAAAAAGACCGCGGTACTCACGGCTCCAAGTACACAGCCCTCGGAATGAAGGCGCCTCAGCCAGGCAAAGACATTGGCATCATAGGCATCGGCATAATTGATGCCGGCGCAGAGGATGACGACGTCGCAGCGTGGCGCCCTGGCAATCGGCGCATCGGCGTCGAAGCCGAGACCACTGCTCGAATTGACGCGGTTTCCATCGGCCGACAGGATCATCCACTCGAACGCCTTTCGCTTCACCAGACGATTGCCCTGTCTGAGCGAATCGAGCGCCGCGGCAAAGGTCATGAGCGGGAAGTCCGGCACAAGGTAAAAGCCGATCCGGATCGGGCGCTGGCCTTGCGCCAGCTGTTTCAGTGAATAGCTTTGCTCCGTCATCGACAAGCTCCATCGCATCGCTCGATCGGTGCCGGTCGGATCTCCCGATGCTTCCCAGCGAGCGGCTAATCGGTAAACAGCCAGCGCATGAAGCGCTCGCGCACGCGGTCGATATGGATCGCCATGGCCTGACGCGCCTCTTCGGGCTTCTTGTCGGCAACCGCCTCCAGGACAGCAATGTGTTCAAGCGCCTGCTGCTCGAAATTCTTTTCCATGCGAACGACGTGGGCCATGCGGGCTTTGTCGCGAAGGTTGCGGATATGTTGCGCCAGCAGCGGCTTGCCGCTGGCATCCGCGATGAACAGATGGAATTCGTCGTCGTATTCCCAGAACGGATCGAAGTCGAAGCTCGGATCAGCGGCGATCGCCCGGCTCTTTTCCAATATGGCATCGACACTGCCGGGCGTGCTGCGATGAGCAGCTTGTGCAGCAGCCTCGCCTTCGAGAAGGCGGCGGATCACGAGGATCTCCATCAACTCTTCGATCGCCACCTGCCTGATGACGATGCTGCCATTCGACAGACGCGATACCAGCCCTTCACCGACAAGGCGGTTGATCGCCGCTCTCAACGGCGTGCGTGACGCATTGATTTGTTCGGCAAGTTTTCGCTCGGTGAACACATCGCCGGGACCGAGCTCACGGGCGAGGATCAGGCTTCTCAGGTATTGATAGGCCTGCTCGGAGATTTTTGTCTGATCACGTCCCGCAGGGAGGTTTGTTTCGTCCGCCACTTTCCGTCCTTGAGAATTTCCTCGCCCATCTTCTCATAGACGATGAAACCACGCCACGCAATCCCAGCGGGATCCCGCTGGTTTATTCATCGCTCGTCTCCGGGATTTGCGCTTTACAAAGATATTTTTTTGTCGCTAACTTCACCCCGTGCCCCAGTGGTATCCCAGTGGGATTTATATGGAGTTGATGTGAGCAGGATTGTCCAATTGCTTAATCAGGCCGATTTCTCGGATTTCGGCGATGTCATCGAGCATCGAGGCGATCAGCGCAGGCGAGCCCTTTCGATCGACTTCACACATGATCATGGCGATATGCGCCGGGCTTTCTGGGTGTCGAAGGTGGTCGAGGCGACAGACCTTCCGGCGCAGGTCAGGTTCCTGGAACGGCATCCCTTTTCCGATCAGGCGTTCGTTCCGCTGCGCGATACTCGCTTCCTCGTCGTCATTTGCCCGAGTAATTCCGACGGAAGCCCCAACCTCGATCAAATCCATGCCTATGAGGCAGGTCCCGGTCAGGGCGTGATCTACAGGCGTAACGTCTGGCACGCCCCGCTTTCCGCCCTCACCGCGCCTGCAGAGTTTTTCGTGACGATGGGGATCACCGACAAGGCAGCGAACGACGAGTTCTACGAATTGCCGACCCCTGTCGCGATCAAGCGGGAGGCCTAGGGATGGAACCTGTGAGGCACCTGACGCGGGATTTTGTCGGCTACGGCGCAAAAGGCTACGATCCCAAATGGCCGAACGGTGCCCGTCTGGCGCTGAACATCGTCCTAAACGTCGAGGAAGGCTCCGAGCCTTCCATCCCAGACGGCGATGCATCCAGCGAGGCTGCGCTGACCGAAGGCGGTTCAGGCTCGTTTGCGGGCCGTGATCTCGCCGCAGAATCGATGTTCGAATATGGAAGCCGCGTCGGATTCTGGCGGCTGGCGGGATTGCTGGAAGAGCGCAGTCTGCCGGCGACCGTCATGGCATGCGCCTTGGCGCTCGAACGAAATCCCGAGATCGCCGGTTATCTGCGCGCGAGCCGGTTCGACGTCTGCGCGCATGGCTGGCGCTGGGAGCACCATCGCGGCCTTTCGCTGGACGAGGAGCGCGCGCGTATTGCCAGAACCGCGCAAAGCATCAGGAGCTCGATCGGCACGGCGCCGGAAGGCTGGTATTGCCGATACGGTCCAAGCGTCAACACGCGCGAGCTGCTGGTCGAACATGGTGGATTCTCCTACGACAGCGACGCTTACAACGAGGAGCTGCCTTATTGGGTCAGGGTCGGCGACCGTAACCACCTAATCGTTCCCTACAGTCTTACAAACAACGACGCCAAGTTTATGCGCGGTGCAATGGCGACCGCCGACCAGTTCTTCCAGTTCCTGCGCGACGCATTCGACTTCCTGTATACCGAGGGCCGACACGCGCCGAAAATGATGTCGGTCGGCCTGCACTTGCGCATCGCCGGGCATCCCGGTCGGGCCGCCGGGCTGCAGCGCTTTCTCGATCATGTCTCTCGCCACGACGGCGTTTGGATCTGCCGCCGCGCCGACATCGCCAGGCACTGGCACCGCTACCACCAGCCGTCATAATCAACACCAACGGAAGAAAAGGGGAATGCAATGACAATAAGAACAATCAGCTCAATCGCACTTCTGACCGCGCTTGCAACCATCGGGTTTTCCGGCGCACCCGCTCTTGCCGACGATCACCCGCAGGACCAGCCTCTGGTCGTCGGTTCGGATTTCGGCGTCGCACCCTGGATGGTGCGCGGCGCCAACGGCCCCGAAGGTTTCGGTGTCGATCTCATCAACGCGATCTCGAAAAAGATCGACCGGCCTTCGGTCGACATCCAGGACATCAATTTTTCCGGCTTGTTTGCAGCGCTGTTTTCGAAGCGGATCGAGTTCACCGTCAACCCGCTCAATATCACCCAGGAGCGGTCGGAAAAAATGCTCTACACCGAGCCCTTCTTTGCGACGGGCAATGGTTTCATCGTCGCCAAGGGCACGAAGCTCGATGGCTTCGACGGGCTGAAAGGCAAGACGGTCGCCGTCAACCGCGGCACGATCTCCGATACTTGGGCGACCGAGAATGCCGGAAAATACGGCTTCGAAGTGCAGCGCTACGAGACTTTCCCAGACTCGGTGCAGGCCGTCATCACCCGTCGGGCCTTCACCGCCTTGAACGAGATTCCGACGACCGTCTACGCCGCAAGCAAGAACCCGGCGATCGAAGTCGGCTTCAAGGACTTCAACGGGCGCAACTTCGGCTATGCCTTCCGCTATGGTGACGAAGCCTATCGCGACAAGGTCGAGGCAGCCATCGAGTGCCTCAAGAAAGACGGTACGATGGCTCAGCTCTACGAAAAATGGTACGGCGAAAAGCCGGCAGACGGAACGTCGCTGACGACGATCTATCCCGGATACGGCGCTCCGGGCTTCAAGGGCTATGATGAAAAGCCCCATGATCTGACTTGCAATTGACCTGAATACCGGCGCGGCGGCTGCCGCGTCGGGTTTCCTTGCGAGGAGTAGATGGATCAGATCCTTGAGAACTACTTCAACCGCGCGATCATGGCGCAGGCGCTGCCTGACGTCTTCAGCGGTTTTCTGGTTACGGTCGAAGTTGCGGTCTGCGTCATCGTCATCGGCGTGACGACCGGGCTGCTTTTCGCGCTTCTTCGCTCCACCCATAATCGCATCCTCAACGCGCTGGTCACGATCTATGTCGAGGTCTTCCGGACGCTGCCGCAGTTGGTCATCATCATATTCATCTATTTCGGCCTGCCTTATATGGGCGTGGTTCTCTCCCCCTTTCTCGCCACTGCGCTCGCACTTGCAGCAGTGCTTGCCGCCTTTTCGGCCGAGATCTTCTGGGCGACCATCATGGCGGTGCCGAAGGGGCAATGGGAGGCAGCGCAGGCCCTGGGCATCTCCCGTTTCGTCACCATGCGGCTGGTGATCCTCCCGCAGGCGATCCGTCTTGCCATTCCGCTCGTCACCAACAGGGCCATCGCCATCACCAAGGGCACGGCGCTCGGCGCTGCCGTTTCGCTTCCCGAAGCGCTGGGAAGCGCACAAAGCGCCATGTCGATCCACGCCAATCCCTCGCCTTTGACGCTTGCCGCCGGCTTCTATCTTGCGTTCTTCATTCCGCTGGTCTGGCTGAGCCGGGTCCTGGAAAAGCGTTTTTCCCGATCGCAGTGAGGCGCAGCCATGGATCTCTTTCTTCAGAATTTTGCAAGCCCCGCCTCCTTCCTGCAGATCTATCCTCTGCTTCTGCAAGGCCTTGAGCTGACCGTCCTTCTGGCGCTCGTCACCCTGCCCCTGTCGATCATGACCGGCCTTGCCGTTGCAATCCTCTACAGCTTCGGCGGCTCGCTCACCCGTCGCGTCGTGATCGTATTGATCGATCTGCTGCGATCCTTCCCTGTCATCGTCCTGCTGATCCTCATCTTCTACAGCCTACCTTTCTTCGGGATCACGCTTGGAAATTTCACCGCCGTCGTTGTGGCGCTCGTGATCAACAATACCGGCTATTTCGGCGAGATCTTTCGTGCCGGGCTGCAGTCGATAAATAAAGGGCAGCATGAGGCGGCGGCCGCCCTCGGCCTGCATCGTGGCCATACGATGATGCTGATCATCCTTCCCCAGGTGCTTCGAAAGGTGCTTGCGCCACTCGCCAGCAATTCACTCGAACTCGTCAAGACGACGTCGATCGCCTCCATGGTCGCACTTCCGGAGCTTCTGCGTTCGGCGCGCGTCGCTCAGGAGCAGACCTATAATCCGACGCCGCTGACGGCCGCAGCAGTGATCTTCTTCATCATGCTGTGGCCATTCTCTCATTGGGTTTCCCGCATGGAGCGGCGCGCCATCATCGGGAGAAACCAACGATGAGCGTCATTATCACCGGTGGTACAGGCTTCGTAGGGCTTGCCCTTGCCGAGACATTGCAAGCAGCCGGCCGAGAGGTCGTGCTGTTCGGACGGGATCCGATGCCGGAAGCCTTTGCGGGCGTCCTGGGTTGGCTACCGTTCCACCGCGGCGACATTACCGACGGCAAGGCGCTGGAAGCGCTGCTCGCCGCGACGGAGCCAGAAGCGGTCGTTCATCTCGCCGCCGTGACGCCGGATCGGGCTGCCGAAATGGACGATCCATCATCCATCGTTGCCGTGAACATCGGCGGCACGACCAACTTGATGCGTGCACTATCGCGACTGAAGCGGCGTCCGAAGGTGTTGCTCGCCAGCAGCGTCGCGGTCTACGGCGAGATCCCGCCCGCAAGCGCCACGTATCGGGAAAACGAGGCCGTACCGGCGCCGCAGAGCCTTTACGGCATCACCAAGCTTGCCGCCGAAGATGCAGCACGCCGCCTTGCCGGCCTCTATGACATCGATCTGACGATCGCCCGGCTCGGACCAGTCTATGGTCCCTGGGAATACAAGACGGGCCTGCGGCCGCTTCTGAGCCCGCACGCCCAGGTCGTTGACCTTTGGCGGCGAGGCGAGCATGTCGTGCTTCCACGCCGGCTCACCGGCGACTGGCTCTACAGTCGCGATGCCGGACTGGGTCTTGTGGCCCTGCTGCTCGCCGATCATCTGGGCAACGGCCTCTATAATCTGGGCGGAGGATCGATGACGGATGTCGCCGACTGGTGCGAACAGCTGGAAACGGCGCCCTGGGCGCATGGATGGCACATCGCCAGCGGGGCCGAAAAGCCCAATGTGGTATTCGGATTGGCGAAGGATCGCGCGGCACTCGATATTGCCCGCATTGGCAGGGATGTCGGTTTCCACCCGCGTTTTTCGGGTCGTACTGCCGCTGATGACTATCGGTCCTGGCTTGCGGCAATCGGTACCCCTCTATGAGAAGCGAGGCTAGGCCATGCGGCTGAACAACAAGACCGTCGTCATCACCGGCGCATCCTCGGGTATCGGGCGTTCGATCGCCCGCAGATTTTGCGAGGAAGGGGCCAACATCGTTGCCGTCGACATCACCTCGGATGTCGTCGAGGGCGGCCCGCCGGTGCTCGACGCTCTTCTTGCCATCAGCTCGAATGCGATGTTCATCAGGGCCGACATCGCCAGGACGGACGAGGTGGAACACGTATTTGCACAAAGTGCGGCCCGTTTCGGCCGGCTCGACATCCTTGTCAACAATGCCGCGATCCATGCGCCAGCGCCGCTTGCCGAAACCGAGGAAGCCGATTGGGACCGCGTCATGGATGTCAACCTGAAAGGCGCCTTCCTCTGCAGCCGGGCAGCGGTCCGCATCATGCTCAAGCAGGATGTCGTCAACGAGGCCCGCGGACGCATCATCAATATCTCATCGCAGCACGGTATGATTTCGGCGCCCGGCGATTTCGCTTATGGCGTCAGCAAGGCAGGCCTCGTTTATATGACAAAGCAGATTGCCGCCGACTACGCCAAGGACAACATCATCTGTAACGCGGTCGCCCCTGGAAAGATCCTGACGGGCAAGTCGGGACGCGCTGTAGCCCCTGACATGCTGGACTACTCGCACAGGCGAACGCCGATGACCCGTCTGGGACGGCCTTCCGACGTCGCCAATGCGGCATTGTTCCTGGCCAGTGACGAGGCGAGGTACATTACCGGGCACAATTTGCTCGTCGATGGCGGCTGGATGGCAGCCTGAACGCGTGCCTGCGCTGAAGGACCTATCAATTTTGCACTCCTCGCGCTCATAAACGCGAGGAGTGCCCGTTACACACGACGGGGATTACGTTCAATCCGTCTTTAAACGGAGTGTTCTGATGTCGCCTTAAATGTTGACCGGACCATGCCACAGCGAATTTTTGGCACTTCTTCGCACCGCCAGGTCAACCCGCGAGGAACGGCCGGACCTAGAAATCACCGAAGGCCTCCTCCTCGGCGTGTCGGGCGAATGTCAGCAGCGGCTCGTAGTCGGCATCGGAGAGAGCCACGAAATCAACAAGGCCCAGCGTCTCGCGCACAGGCGCGAGCGAAGCTTCGCCGATGGCAGCACCGAGCGCCTCCCGGATGAGAGCGACCTGCCGGTCGCTTGCATCGGCAGCCGTTATGAAGGGAAGGCCAGGTCCCGACGGCGTTTCGCTGACAATGCGGACAGCTTCGACGCGCTCCGGATCGAAGCGTTGAATATTGGCGAATGTGATGCAATCGATCGCGGCGCAATCGGCCACCCCTTGCGCAACGGCATCGATGCTCGCACCATGGCCGCCCGTTTCCAGGACATCTGCGAAGAAAGGGCTGCCGCCAGCGAGCGGCGCGATCGCCGCGCGAAAGAGATTTGCGCCTGAATTGCTGTCCGGACTATTGATCGCGGCGACCGTGCCGCGCAAATCTTCAAGCGTGTGAATGCCCGCGTCCCGACCCGCGATGATGAAACTACGCATCAGCGCGCCAGAGCAACCCGGTTGGCTATAGGCCGGCGTAGCCACCAGCCGGACCCTGCCTCGCAAATGTCTCACATAGGGGTACCCGCATGTCTGGGAGAGCAAGAGGTCCGGCCGCAGCCAGGCCGCGTCATAGGCGAGGTCCCAATCGAGTGTGTCCGGCACTCCGGCAAGCCCCGCCGCCGCCAGCCGGTCGCGCAGAAACGACCAGAGCGCGGCCGTGGCCTCCGCAAGCGGCTCGGGTGAGACATACATCGCTATGCTGGCAATACCCATTACTCTTCAGCTACGCTCCCGCCTGACCGGCATCCAAAATACGGGACGCAAGCACTGCCACGTCTTCGCCGAGTGGACGGTCCTCGTGCATTGGCGGCACGGCCTCGCGGACCATCGCATAAATCCTTGCCGTCGCCTCGCCGCAGCGGTGCCCTGGACGCTGGTCGACCGCTTGGGCGGCAGCCAGCAGTTCGCAGGCGATGAGAAAACGCCAGAGGTCGAGCATGTCAGCCAGTTTCTGAACCGCAAGGGCCGATTGCGTTGCGTGATCCTCAACGCCCTCGGAGACCGAAAGAAAGTCCAACATCACAGGATTGGCCTTATGACGAATGGACGCCATGAGTGCCGCGACGGTCTTCTGCAAAGGCACGAAACCTGCCGACGGCCCGCCGACCGGTGAAAGATTGCGGGGCAGGCCGCTGCGGCCGGATCCGGTGAGTTGGATGAAGCGCGCAGCAGCGGCGCCAGCGCTTTGAGCAATCGCAAGGCCGAGCGTTTCGAAGGTGAGCGATAGCGACGGCGTGTGGAAGTTGCCGGTTGACAGCACCCTTCCTTCCTCCACCAGTACAACCGGATTGTCGGCTGCGGCATTGAGTTCGATCTCGACCGCATCTTTCGTCCGCGACAGCGCCTCGGCGAGCGCTCCGTGGATGGGTGCAAGACAGCGCAGGCTGAGCGGATCCTGGATCGCAGCCGCCGCTTCGAAGAGAGAGGAGCCTACAAGCGCTTGCAGCAAGCGTTCTGCTTCCGCGGCCTGACCGGCAGCAGGCCGGGCTGCCTGGATACCGGGCGACAGCACGAGCGGGTTGCCGCCGAGCCCTTCAAAACTCAAAGCCGCCGCCTCGCGCTGAGCATTCATCAATCTTTCCGCATCGTAAAGGGCAAGGGTCCCGAGGCCCGCGGAGACGGCCGAAGCGTTGAGAAGCGAAATGCCGTCCTTCGGCCGCAGTGTCACGGGCACGAGCCCAGCAAGGCTGAGAGCTTCGTCTGCCGGATAGACAGAGCCTCGATATTCGGCCCTGCCCTCTCCAACAAGCACGCGCGCCATGGCCGAAAGCAAAACAAGGTCGCCAGCGCCAATCGAGCCGATCGACGGCATAGCCGGATGAACGCCGGCATTCAGCATCGCAAGCAGTGCCTCAAAGACGGATAGCGAAATGCCGGATCCGCCGACAGCCAGCATCGCCAGCCTGGCGGCGATGACCGCACGGGTCGCGTCGCGCGGCAAGGGATCGCCGACGGCCATGCCGCGACCGCGGATCAACTGCAACTGGAAGGCAACGAAATCACCGGTGACGGCGGTCTTCAGATTGGCACCAAGCCCGGTATTCATGCCGTAGATCTGCTGGCCGCCTGCGGCTGCGTTTTCAAGGATACGCCGCGCTGCGATCAGCCGCTCGCGCACCGGATCGGCTACCCCGACCACGGCATCCTGCCTGGCGATGGCAACGATATCGGCAATGGAAATGCCGGAACCGGTGAGCACCACGCTTGTCATGCAAAACGCAGCCTCTGGCCGATACCGGCCGAGTGCGCCTTGGTAAGCATCGCATGCCCGAGTGCGATGTCGCTGAGAGATAGGCCGCGGTGCCAGAGCAGGATCGTCTCGTCTTCGCTCTGCCGCCCCGGCTTCAGCCCGGCGACGATCTGGCCAAGCTCGGCATGCAACGTCAGTTCCGAGAGCCGGCCGGTTTCAACATGGGCTCGCAGCGAGCCGAATTTGCCGGTCTTGCACTGACCCCAGTCGTCGACGACGAGCTTGTTCATGATATCGGTCAGCGACAGTTCCACCGCGCTCATCGTCCCGTAAGGTACCACGAAGGCGCCCTTCTTGATCCATTCCGTCTTCAGCATCGGCTCCGGCGCCGAAAGGCGCGAAGCCTCGACGACGATGTCGGCGTCCTCGACACAGTCGCGCCAGTTGTCAACCACGGTGATTTTCTTGCCGAGATCGGTCTCCAGCTTGGCGCCGAAGGCGTCGCGGCTTTCAGGCCGCCGGGAATGCACGCGGATCTCATCGAAATCGAAGAGATGGTCGAGCAGGCGGACGTTCCAATAGGCCGTACCGCGCGCACCGATATGGCCAAGCACTTTGGAGCCCTTGCGGGCAAGATGTCGGGCGCCGAGCGCGGTGACCGCACCCGTGCGCATATCGGTGATGACGGTCGCATCGAGAATCGCCTTCGGCACGCCGGTTCGCGGGTCGAAGAGGTTGAGTACGCCGAATTCCGAGGGATAGCCGAGCTTGTAATTGTCCACATAATCGCCGACCACCTTCACGCCGGCAAGCGCGATCGGCGCCACATAGCCGCGCAGGACATTGAAATGCCCGTGGAAGCGGGCATCCGGTTCCAGATGCACCCGCGGCTCGATCACCGTCTCGCCCCTGCCCTGGGCCGAAAGCGAGGTTTCGATCGCGGCCAGGATCTCAGCGTCGGTAAGGGCGAGCGCCTCGATATCGAAGGCGTTCAGATAGTCGATGTAGATCGGGTCCATTGTCATCTCATTTATCGTTTGCTTGGCGCGCCGACACCGAGGTTGGCGCGCAGCGTCCGACCCTCGTATTCCTCGCGGAAGAGGCCACGGCGGCGCAGTTCCGGCACCACATGGGTGATGAAATCCTCAAGACCGGAGGGGAAAAGCGGCGCCATAACATTGAAACCATCAGCAGCCCCCTCGCGAAAGCGTTCTTCCATCGCATCGGCAACCTGGGTCGGCGTTCCGACAACTTGCCAGTGGCCGCGCGCACCGGCGAAATGGCGGGCGAGTTCGCGGATCGAGAGGTTCTCGCGTCGGCCGAGATCGATGATCAACTGCTGCCGGCTCTGAATGAGATTGGTCTGCGGCATGTCGGGCAGTGGCCCGTCGAGCGGATAGGCCGACAGATCCTGGATCGAAAGATAGCTCGCGAGCAGGGCGACACCGACGGCATCGGGGATCAGCTCCTGCAGCGCTCGATACTTCGCCTTGGCCTCGGCTTCCGTTGCACCGACTACAGGCGATATGCCGGGCATGATCTTGACGTCGTCGGGCTTGCGTCCGTATTTGGCGAGCCGCGATTTTACGTCCGCATAATAGGCCTTTGCCTCGGCAAGCGTCTGCGAAGCGGCAAAAACGATGTCGGCGGTGCGGGCGGCCAGATCCTTTCCAACATCGGAGGCGCCGGCCTGCACCATGATTGGCCGGCCCTGGGCCGAAGGCAGGCTTTCGAGCACGCCTTCGACGGCAAAGTGCTTGCCGTGATGGCGGAGCACATGAAGCTTGGCACGATTGGCAAAAACCGTTGCGTCTTCAGGCAGATAGGCGCCGTGTTCAACGCCGTCCCACAAGGCAAGTGCCACATCGGCGAATTCTTCGGCACGTTCATACCGTTCCGAATGTGGCCGCAGGCCGCTGCTTGCGAAATTTTCGGCCTCGAGCTCGCTTGCCGAGGTGACGAGGTTCCAGCCCGCCCTACCGCCGCTTAAGCTGTCGAGCGAAGCAAATGCTCGGGCAAGGCTATAGGGCTCGTTATAGGTCGTCGACGCCGTCGCGACGAGGCCAATATGCGATGTGTTGACGGCAAGGGCAGCCAATAGACTCAGGGGCTCGAAAGCGGTCGAGCGGGCCGCCTGGCTTGCCATGTCGGGATTGCGCTCGCGGATGGCGGCGGCATCCTCGACGAAGACCATGTCGAAGGTTCCCCGCTCGGCTATACGCGCGAGCGCGATGAAATGATCGATATCGACGCCGGCCTCAGCATGAGCGTCGGGATGGCGCCAGGCAGCGATATGATGACCGCCCGCCATCAGGAAGGCGCCGAGCCTCATTTTCCGATCGAAACTCATGGTGCACGCTCCAGAATTGTCGAAGGATGAGCCGGGCGGACAAGATCAAGCCGATCGCGCAAGGTCTGGCCGGTCTTGGCCTTAAGCAAGCCCAGGCCGCGCAATTCCCGGACCACCTCCGTCAGGAACAGATTGCCGATCGCAAGTGTCGGCGGCAAAATCGTAAAGCCGTCGACATGGCCGAGCTCAAACCACTGTCGCATGGAGGCGGCGATTTCGGCTGGCGTGCCGACGAGACGGGCAGCAGAAAGCGGTTGGCCTTTCCGCTCCGCCTCGCCGAACTGGAGCGCTTGGCTTGCCGCCTGCGCCGCTTCGGAACTCTCTGCGACGACCGGCACGATATTCGCCAATATCCGCACGTCCCGCCGCCTGCGCCCCGCCGCTTCGACCAGGCGCACGAAGTCGGCCGCGGTCTCGTTTGCACTTTCCGGCGTTGCGTCCTGAAGCAGGGCAAGTTCAGCGCCGCGGGCAGCGAGCCCCTTGCTTTCTGCGCTCAGCAATTGGGCGATAACAGGCCTTCCCTGCGGTGAGCGATTAACGTTCAGGGGGCCGCGCACCGCAAAATGCTCACCGTGATGATGGAGCACATGCATCTTGCCGGGCTGGAAGAAGCGGCCCTCCGCCTTGTCATAGACGAAGGCGTCGTCTTCAAAGCTGTCCCAGAGAGCACTGACGAGATCAACATATTCCCGGTCGCGGGCAAACTCCCCGGCCGCCGGAAGAACGACCCATCCGGTCCGCCCCTTGCTGATCTGATCGAGCGAGGCAAAACGACGGGCGAGATTGTAGGGTTCGTGCTGGCGCGTCGAGGCGGCTCCAAGGAAGCCGATGCGGGATGCCTTTGTTGCAAGCGCGGCGATGAGCGTCGTCGGCTCGAAAGGCGTGGCAACGGGGGAGAGATCATCGACCGGCCTCACCCCCATCCGATCGGAGAGCAGGACGAAATCGAAGCCGGCGCTCTCTGCTTGTGCCACCTGGGACGAGAGCGCATCAAAGCCGAGGTTTTCGACATGCGCCGCCTCGCGCCAGGCCGCGGGATGGTGACCAAAGGGGGTAAGCGAAAGGCCGAGATACATCCGGGGCTCCTGCACTCAAATGGAAAAGATGGCGTCGCGCGTCAGATGCCCGGTCACATCGCCATCCTCGACAACAGCAAGCACGTCACTATTGGCCGCGACCATCAGCGACAACGCATCGCGCAGATTGGCGGTGACCGCAACTCTTGCGGCCGGCGATGACGGTGTCCCCGCAATCATCGCATCGGCAACCGTAAACAGGCTCAGGCGCTTGATCGCCCGGTCAACGCCGACGAAACTGGATACGAAGGCGTCGGCCGGCTTGGACAAAATGGTATCGGGCGTATCATATTGCACAATCCTGCCTGAGCGCATGATGGCGATGCGGTCGCCGAGGCGGATCGCCTCATCAAGATCATGGGTAACGAGCACCACGGTCTTGCGCATACGCCTGAGGATCTGGCGGAATTCGTCCTGCAGGCGGCTTCTTGCAATCGGGTCGATCGCCCCGAAAGGCTCGTCCATCAAAAGCACCGACGGATCGGCGGCAAGGGCGCGGGCGACGCCGATGCGCTGCCGCTGGCCGCCAGAGAGCTGACGCGGATAGCGTTTCAGCATTTCGGCCGGATCGAGGCCAACGAGATCGAGCAGTTCATCGGTGCGCCTCGCAATCCGTGCCCTCTCCCAGCCGAGCAAATTCGGCACCGCGGCGACGTTTTCGGCGATCGTCATGTGCGGAAAGAGCCCGACATTCTGGATGACATAGCCGATATGGCGGCGAAGCTTGACGGGATCGGCACCCGTCACATCCTCGCCATTGACGAAAATGCGCCCTTCGCTTGGCTCGATCAGCCGATTGATCATGCGCATCGTCGTCGTCTTGCCGCAGCCGGACGGTCCGATCAGCGCAACGGTCGATCCCTCAGGCACATCGAGCGTCAGATTATCGACCGAAGGCGCTGCGCTGTCGCCATAACGCTTGGTGACGTTCTCCATGCGGATCATGCAGCGGCTCTTTCTGAAAACAGCAATTTCTCGACGCGGCCGAGAATGAATTCGGTGGCAAGGGCAAGGATTGCGATCGGTACGGCCCCGACGAGCAGGCGCGACATGTCCATCACGCCGATGCCGGTGGCGATGAAGTCGCCGAGCCCGCCACCGCCGATGAAGGGTGCCAGCGTTGCGCCGGCGAGAACCTGGACGGCAGCGGTACGGGCGCCGGCAAACATGGCAGGAGCGGCAAGCGGAATGCGGATCTTACGCAGCACCTGGCCACGGTTCATGCCCATGCCGATCGCCGCCTCCACCGCGTCGGGATCCACGTCGCGAAGACCGACGAAAGCATTGAGCAGGATCGGCGGCAGGGCGAGCACGGTCAGCGCCACGATAGACGGCATGAGGCCGATGCCGAGCAGCGGCAGCATGATGGCGAGGATCGCCAGGGAAGGGATGGTTCTCAGACCATTCACGGTGTTGATGACGGCAAAGGCAAAGCGCCCGTGATTGACGATCAAGATCGCCAGCGGCAGCGCGATGGCAAGGGCGATCGCCATCGACACGCCCGACATCAGCAGATGCTGTCCAAGCGCCCGGAAGAACTCCGGCTGATGACCGATGATCCAGAAAAAGGCCGTGCTCAGCATCGAACGCCTCACTGCCAGCCGACGAGGCGCTTTTCGGCCCGCGTCAGGAGGAAATCGAAGGTGACCGCCAGCAGCGCCGTCAGGATGCCGCCGACCAGAATCTTTTCGGGATATTCTTGGTCGATGCCGATCAGGATGATAGTTCCGAGCCCCCCGCCATCGATGAAGGCGGCAACCGTCGCAATGCCGATAACGGTGACAAGCGCGATGCGCGCACCGGAAACGATAAGCGGCAGGGCAAGCGGCATTTCGATGCGGAAGAGCCGCTGCCACGGACCATAGCCCATGCCGTTGGCGGCATCGAGCACATCAGGCGACACGCCGCGGATCCCGGTGACGACGTTGCGAAGCAGGATGAGCAAACAATAGGAGGAAAGCCCGATCAACGCCGGTTCCATGCCAAGGCCAACGAAAGGAATGAGCAGGGCAAAAAGCGCCAGGCTCGGAATAACGAAGATGATGTTGGTCACCGTCAGCGCGAAGGCATAGAGTCGCGGCCGGCGGGCGCAGACGACCCCGAGAACGAGCGCGATCACCAAGCCGATCAGCACCGAGGAGATCGACAGGACGAGATGCTGCCAGACGGCAAGCGCGATCTCGGGAATATGCTTGGGTGCCCAGTTCAAAAGAGAGCGATCCTATCTGCGATTACGACAATACGGCCAAGCTTCAAGTTTGGCCGTATTCCGTCTCCAGAAAAAGCGAAAACCGTCTTGTCGGTCAGATGCCCTGCGCTTTCAGGAACTCGGCAGCGACATCGGCCGGCTCTTCCTTGTCACGATCGACCTTGGCGTTCAGTTCGCGCATGTTTTCATTGTTGAGTAGCGGGCTGATTTTGTTCAGGACCTCGGCGATCTTCGGGTTCGTGGCGAGCGCGTCCTGACGGACGACCGGAACCAGATAGTAGGGCGGGAACAGGTGCTTGTCATCGTCGAGCACGACGAGCTTATTGTCGGAAATCTGCCAGTCTGTCGCAAAGCCGTAGGAGACGTCGAGATCCTTGTTGGTCAGCGCACTGTAGCGGATGCCGAGCTTGGCGAAGACCTTGAACTCCTTGAACTCGATGCCATAGGTCTGCTTCAGCCCCGGCAAGCCGTCCTTGCGCTCGCTGAAGCCGCCTTCCGCGCCGAAGGTCAGGTCCTTGGAGACGGGACCGAGATCCGTTAGTGTCTTTAGCTTGTACTTCTCGGCCGTCTCGGGCAGCGTGATGATCGCATAGCCGTTGTTGATCTTGGTTGGCGCGAGAAGCGTCAGCTTGAGGTTCTTTTCGTAATAGTCCTTGACGTCCGTGTAGATCTTGTCGGCAGAGCCGGACAGGTCACCCTTAACCACGGCTGCAAGCGCCGTTCCGGTATATTCGGGATAGAGGTCGATATCGCCATTCGTCAGCGCGGTATGGGCGACGAGCGTGGCGCCGAGGTTCAGATGCCGCTCGACTTCGACGCCCGCCTTTTCAAGTGCCTGGGCGTAAATTTCGGCGACGACGAACTGTTCAGTGAAATTCTTGCTGCCGATCTTGACGACATCGGCATGGGCGGGTGCGAAGGTCGCGGCGGCAAGCACTGCGCCGACGAGCGCTCCGACCATAGTCTTCGAAATCATTGCATTCCCCTCTCGTTGTCGAGTTCACGACGCCGGTTCTAAAGGCTTCACACAGGGCGGGCGCGCAATGGCATGCCAATTTTCTACTAATTTGCGAGAAAATCGCCTTTGCTTTGCGAATCCGGCCGAAACACGCGGTGCAACCTATCGGCGGCGGAATATCGAGCCTAATAATTATCTATCAACCGGCCTGTCGGCGGTGACCGACCACCCGGAACTATCTGCACGAGACATTGAGACAGAATCTGTGCCTGAAATCAACGTCGCCAGGGCTGCGCACCTCACCCACACGCTCGACCTTGCGATCAGTTCTCTATCGGGAAAGCGAAGCCAGCTTTTACTCGATCCATCACAACCATGGTTTTGAAACCTTTGATATCGTGGTTCTCATAGAAGAACCGACGTGTGAAGGCTTCGTAGTCCTCCATGTCCTTGGCGGTAACTACCAATATGAAATCGGCATCGCCCGTTACGTAATAGCCGATCATCACTTCCTTGGTGGCGCGGATCGCCGACTTGAAACGATCAACAATGTCGGCCCGTTCACGCTCCAGAGAGACAAGAACAATCATGGTGATGCCGCGCCCGGCAGCCTTTGGCGAGACGATCGACACGTCTGCCTCGATCACCCCTTCCTCACGCAACCGCTTTAGCCGTCGCTGACAGGCAGTTGGTGAGAGATTGACGATTCGTGCCAGCTCTTCAGAGGTCAAGCGATTGTTCTGCTGGACAGCGTCAAGCAGCGCCCTATCGGCTCTATCGAGATTGGCCATGCAGAAATCCTGCGTTTGGGATGCGAATTAAGTCCATTTCCTGCTCCGAAGACCAAACCAATGCAGCCAATCGATCATGGCGCGCGGTTAGTCTCCTTGTAAACCCCACTTGGAGCCCCGCATGAAAGGTATCGCCAGCATCGCGCTGAAAAACCTGCAACGACCCGATCTGATCGAACGCCGTGCCTTTCTGGACGGCACATGGGCCCCGCGTGGAGAGACATTGAGTGTCATCGATCCGGCAACCGGCGAGCACCTCGTCGATGTCGCAGTCTGTTCGCTCCAAGATGCCGATGCTGCCGTCGACGCGGCGAAAAACGCCTTTCTCGATTGGCGTGACAGGCTCCCTGTCGAGCGTGGTCAGATCCTGCGTGCCTGGGGCAAGCTAATGCGCGATCACGCGCAAGACCTCGCTGTGATCATGACCGCTGAACAGGGAAAACCGCTGGCAGAATCGCTTGGCGAGATTTCTTACGCCGCGAACTTTCTCGACTGGTTCGCGGCCGAAGGCGAGCGTTCTTACGGCGAAACGATACCGAGCCACCTGCCGGGCAGCCGCCTTTCAGTGCAGATGCAGCCGCTTGGTGTGACGGTCGCAATCACGCCGTGGAATTTTCCCTCTGCGATGATTACCCGCAAGGCGGGTGCCGCGCTCGCTGCCGGCTGCACCATGATCGTCAAGCCTGCCCCGGAAACGCCGCTATCGGCGCTTGCTCTGGCAAAGCTTGCTGAGGAGGCTGGAATGCCCGCTGGCGTATTCCAGGTTCTGACGGGCGAAGCCGCCCCGCTTGCGCGCCGTCTGCTTGAACACACGGATGTGCGCGCCTTCTCTTTCACCGGGTCTACTGAAGTCGGGCGCATCCTGCTGACGCAATCGGCGGCGACCGTGAAGAAGGCCTCTTTGGAACTTGGCGGCCACGCACCCTTCATCCTGTTCGACGACGCCGAGCTCTCCAAGGCCGTGAAGGGCTGTATCGGCGCAAAATTCGCTACGTCCGGGCAAGATTGTCTTGCCGCCAACAGGATTTACGTCCAGCGCGGGCACTATGATCGGTTCGTCGATGCATTCGCCAAGGCGACCAGGGAGCTTCACGTCGGCCATGGGCTTGAACCCGGCACCGATATCGGGCCGATGACACGCCCTTCGGTTGCTGAAAAATGCCGCCAGCAGATTGCGCAGGCGCTTTCTGCCGGCGCGCGTCTCGTCTGCGGCGGACAAGACAGCCCGTTTGGCGGCAATTTCGTCGCGCCAACCCTGCTCGCCGATGTCAGCGACGACATGCTGATCGCCCGAGAAGAGACCTTCGGTCCAGTCGCCGCGATACTGCCCTTCGACGACGAGCAGGAAGTGATTGCCCGTGCCAATGCCACTGAGATGGGACTGGCGGCCTACGTCTACACCAACGATCTTGGTCGCGCGATGCGTCTCACCGACCGGCTGGAATACGGCATGATCGCCGTCAACACACCGAAATTCACCGGCGCTCCGATACCATTCGGCGGCTGGAAACAATCCGGCCTTGGTCGCGAAGGTTCGCGCCACGGCCTCCTGGAATATCTCGAAGCAAAATATGTTTGCTTCGGTAATCTTGCTGCATGAAAAGGATCCGCACCATGACCGTCAACCCTCACCAGATCGCCGAGATGGACCGCAATTCGGTCCTGCATCCCTTCACGCAGCTCAAGGATTTCGCCAGCGGCAAGATGGGCGATCCGACGATCGTCGACACCGGCAAGGGCATCCGCATTCAGGATGCCCACGGCAAGCAGCTGATCGACGGTTTCGCCGGTCTCTACTGCGTCAATATCGGCTACGGCCGAACCGAGGTCGCCGAAGCGATCTCGCGCCAAGCCTACCGCCTCGCCTACTACCACACCTATGCCGCCCACACGACGGATGAGCTCGCGATTCTTTCCGATCGGCTGGTGAAGATGGCACCCGGCAAGATGAGCAAGATCTTCTACGGCATGTCAGGCTCCGATGCCAACGAAACGCAAGCCAAGCTCGTCTGGTATTACAGCAACCTGCGCGGCAAGCCGGATAAGAAGAAGATCATCTCTCGCGAACGCGGCTATCATGGTTGCAGCGTCGTCTCCGGCTCCATGACCGGCATGAGTTTCTACCATGATCATATGGACCTGCCGCGTGCTGGCATTCTCCACACGGGTGCGCCGCATTTTTATTGGGGGGCGGAAGCCGGCGAAACGGAACTCGAATTTTCCAAACGCCGGGCTGAGGAACTTGAAGCGCTGATCCTGCGTGAAGATCCGGACACGATCGGTGCCTTCATCGGCGAACCGGTGCTCGGCACCGGCGGCATTACGCCGCCGCCGCAGGGCTATTGGGAGGAAATACAGAATATCCTCAAGAAATACGATATCCTGCTCATCGCCGACGAAGTCATCACCGGTTTCGGACGCACCGGCTCGATGTTCGGATCGCAGCATTACGGTATTGAACCCGATCTGATCACCGTCGCTAAGGGTCTCACCTCGGCCTATTTTCCGCTGTCGGGCGCAATCGTCAGCGAAAAGGTCTATAAGGTGATGGAAGAAGGGGCCGATCGCGTCGGCTCTTTCTCGCACGGCTACACTTATTCCGGCCATCCGATCGGCGCCGCAGCCGCGAACGCCGTCCTCGACATCGTCGAGAAAGAGGATCTGCCGGGGAATGCACGGACGGTCGGCAGCTATTTTCAGGCGCAGTTGAAGGCCAAGTTCGCTCAGCTTCCCATCGTCGGTGAAGTGCGAGGCGTCGGCTTGATGGGCGCCATCGAATTCGTAGCCGATCGGGAAAGGAAGACCCGCTTTGCGTCCGGCCTGACTGTCGGTGCACGAATTTCGAAGGCCGCGCGCAACCATGGACTCATTGCCCGGGCCATGCCGCATGGCGATATCTTGGGTTTTGCCCCGCCGCTCGTCACGACGAAGGAAGAAGTCGACGAAATCGTTGCTATCGCCGAATCCGCCGTACGCTCCGTGATGGACGAATTGATAAAGGCTGGCGAGAAGATCTGATCATGCCCGCCACTGCCGATTTGCGAGAAAAGTCGAGATGATCGTGATTATTTCTGGAGCAATTACGGCTTGATATGCATAGCGCTTCATCTTTTCAGACGAAGTGTGCATAATGTCATGAAATTATCGTCCTAAAAACGAGACAATTTCATGCGACGTCAAGCCAATCCCCTGAACCTTTATCCGACGACGGCGACGAAGCCGGTGGCATGGCGGCCTAGCCTCGCCAAGCAAAAGGGTGAGACGAAGCATGCAGCACTCACCGAGCGCATTATCGCTGATATCGATGCCGGCGTGCTCAAGCCGATGGATCGTATGCCGACGCATCGCGATCTGGCGCGTGAACTCGGCCTTTCCGTCCAGACCGTCAGCCTCTCCTACAAGGAGGCTGAAAGGCTCGGCTATCTGAGCGGTGAGATCGGTCGCGGCACTTTCGTGAAGACACGGGTAACGGACCGGGCCGGGCGCATGATGCTTGATCACAGTGCCAACGAGGTGCTCGATCTTTCCATTATCCGCGGCGTCTATCTCGATGCGCATGAGACAGCATCGCGCGAGATCCTTCGTGAGCTATCCGAGGGCGACAATGCAAGCTTCATGCGCCCGTGCCGCCCAGTCGCGGGCCTCGATCGCCATCGAGAGACTGCTCGCATCTGGTTGCGCACGCTTGGCGTCTCGGCAGGAGTAGAGCGCATTCTCGTCACCAACGGTGCTGCCCATGGGATCTTTCTCGCTTTGAGCTGCATTATCCGCTCCGGAGACGTCGTCTTGTGTGAGACTCTCACCGATCACGGCATCATCGGGCTTTCAAACGTCCTTGGCTTCAGCCTGAAGGGCTTGCCGACAGACAATGAAGGTATTTTACCCGATGCGCTGGAAGCCGTTTGTGCTGCAGGCGGGGTGCGAGCTCTGGTACTTGTCCCGACCCTCAACAATCCGACAGGCCATGTCACGGGCGCGGCCCGTAGGAGCGAGATAGCCGCGATTGCAGCGCGATATGATGTCTTCGTCATCGAAGACGAGGTCTATCGCCCGATGATCGAGGAAGACCTACCGTCGATCACTGAGATGCTGCCCGATCTCGGCTTCTTCGTCACGAGCTTCACCAAGGCAGTGTTGACAGGGTTGCGCGTCGGCTATCTCGTCGTTCCACCCGCCTATTCCATTCGCGCCGCCTCGATCCTGCGAGTGTCGAGCTGGAGCGGCACCTATCTGACCGGCGAAATCGCCACGCGATGGGTTGAGAACGGCACGGCTCAGCGGTTGGTCGAAATCCAGCGTGACGAAGCACGAGCACGCCAAGAGATTGCCAGTGAAATCCTCGGGGACCATATCGCCTCCAGTCATCCGCGCTCGCTCTGTGCCTGGCTCAAGGTTCCGCCGCACTGGACCGAGGATGGACTGGTCCGTTCATTGGCCAACCAGAATGTCGCGGTCACGCCGTCCGAACCCTTCATCGCAGGCCCCGGCCATGGCGGTGGCATTCGCATCTGTTTGGGCGGACGTATGAACCATGCAGGCCTGGCCAAGGCACTGACAATCGTACGGCAGGCCTTCGAGCAATTGCCGCCGGTCTATGACATCGGCGCCATCGGCTAGATTTCGCCCAGGACAATCATTGAATCATTACAATATAACAATTGACATGATTTTGTTTCGCTCTCAACATGACAATCATGAAGAGCGAAATCCTGTCCCGATCGACCGAGGAAAAGGTGCTGCCAGTCACGTTGGCGGACATCGAGCGGGCTGCTGCTCGCATCGTCGGCCGGGTAATGCGCACACCACTGGTTTTCTCCGGCACTCTGTCTGAGCGCGCCGGCCAGCCCGTCCATCTCAAGTGCGAGACACGCCAGCCGATCGGCGCCTTCAAGCTGCGCGGCGCAATGAATGCGATCCTCTCGCTGGGTGACGCGGCGCGCAAGCGTGGTCTCGTTACCGCCTCGACAGGCAATCATGGCCGCGCGGTGGCTTATACCGCGCGCCAACTCGGCGTTCCCGCCACCATCTGCATGTCATCGCTCGTCCCTGCCAACAAGGTCGAAGCAATCCGCGTGCTCGGCGCCGACATCCGCATTGTCGGCAGATCGCAGGACGACGCCCAAGAGGAAGTGGAACGCCTTACCAAGCGTCGTGGCCTCACGCCGATCCCGCCTTTCGACGATGTGAACGTCGCTGCCGGTCAAGGCACGATCGGCCTCGAAATTGTAGACGACCTGCCCGATCTCGCGACCGTGCTCGTACCTCTTTCCGGCGGCGGTCTGGCTGGCGGCATTGCCGTTGCCGTCAAGGCCTTGAAGCCTGAGGCCCGCGTCATCGGTATTTCGATGGAACGCGGGGCAGCCATGCATGCGGCGATTGCCGCTGGTAAGCCTGTCGCGATCCGCGAGGAGCAAACGCTGGCGGATTCGCTGGGCGGTGGCATAGGTCTTTCAAACCATGTGACCTTTGCGCTTTGCCGCGATCTCCTCGACGACATCGTCCTCCTCACCGAAGACCAGATTGCTGAAGGCATCCGTCATGCCGCGCGACAGGAAGACATGATCGTTGAGGGTGCGGGTGCGATCGGCATTGCCGCTATGCTCGCAGACAAGATCACACTTTCCGGCTCCACCGCCATCATCATCTCAGGCGGCAACATTGACCCGACGCTGCACCAGAGAATCCTCGCGGAGGCCGCCATATGAGCCGCATCAGCATTCTGATGGAAAAAGACCTTCGCGCTATCGTCAAGCTCGACCTCTCCGCAGTCGATTGCATCGAACAGGCCTTTGCTGCGCTCGCGACCAAAGCCGTTGCCATGCCGGCGATCCTGCGCCTCGACATTCCGGAATTTCGTGGCGAGGTGGACGTCAAGACGGCCTATGTGCCAGGCTTCGAGGGTTTTGCCATCAAGGTCAGCCCCGGATTTTTCGACAACCCCAAGATCGGTCTGCCGAGCCTCAACGGGCTGATGATCCTCCTGAGCGCGAAGACCGGGCTGGTCGAAGCCCTTCTTCTCGACAACGGCTATCTCACGGATGTCCGCACTGCGGCGGCCGGTGCGGTTGCCGCACGCCATCTGTCGCGCACGAACGCCAGCGTCGCCACGATCTTTGGAGCAGGCATGCAGGCGCGGCTGCAGCTTGAGGCTCTCATGCTCGTACGGCCGATCAAATCGGCCCGGATTTGGGCACGCGAGCACGCGAAGGCCAAGACGCTTGCTTCAGACTTCGTTCGCGACCACGCAATCAAGGTCGCCGCCATCGCCGATCCGCGTGAAGCGATCCACGGCGCGGATATCGTCGTCACGACGACGCCGGCAGAAAAGCCGATCCTAATGGCCGAATGGCTCGAGCCCGGTCAGCATCTAACCGCAATGGGATCGGATTCGGAGCACAAGAACGAGATCGATCCGGCCGTCTTTGCTCGCGCCGTTTACGTTGCAGATCGGCTTTCGCAGACCCGCATTCTCGGCGAGCTGCACCATGCCATCAAGGCCGGTGCAGTCCCGCAGGGCCAACAGTTTTCCGAACTCGGAGCCGTTATCGCCGGCGCGGCACTCGGCCGCTCGAGCGCACACGAAATAACCTTCGCCGACCTCACAGGGACCGGCGTGCAGGACACCGCCATCGCCAATCTGGCGCTTACCCGCGCAAAAGCCGCAGGAAGCGGCCAGACGATCGAAAACGACATCAAAATGGGAGACGCAGCGTGAGCGTTACGCTGAACTTTACGCGCGAGGAATATGCCGTGCGCCTTTCCAAAACCCGTCAGGCGATGGAAAAGGCGGGGATCGAGCTCCTGATCGTCAGCGATCCATCCAACATGCACTGGCTCACCGGCTACGATGGCTGGTCCTTCTATGTGCATCAATGCGTTCTGGTGCCGCCGAGCGGCGAGCCGATCTGGTACGGACGCAAGCAGGATGCCAATGGCGCAAAGCGCACCGCCTATCTGAATCACGACAATATCATCGGCTACCCGGATCACTACGTCCAGTCGACGGAACGCCACCCGATGGATCTCCTGGCGCAAATCATCGATGAGCGGAAATGGTCGAGCCTCACAGTTGGCGTCGAGATGGACAACTATTATTTCTCGGCAGCCGCCTTCGCGTCTTTGCAAAAGTACCTGCCCAATGCCCGCTTCAAGGATGCGGCGGGCCTCGTCAACTGGCAGCGCGCGGTCAAGAGCACGACCGAACTCGACTATATGCGCAAGGCAGGCAAGATCGTCGAGCTGATGCACAAGCGCATTGTCGATGTCGTCGAGCCCGGCATGCGCAAATGCGATCTCGTTGCCGAGATCTATGATGCCGGCATCCGTGGGACGTCGGAATTCGGCGGCGATTATCCGGCGATCGTGCCGCTTCTGCCGTCGGGCGCAGACGCTTCTGCTCCGCACCTGACCTGGGATGACAAGCCGATGCGCTCGGGCGAAGGGACGTTCTTCGAGATCGCCGGCGCCTATAAACGTTACCACTGTCCGTTGTCGCGTACCGTATTCCTGGGCAGGCCGACGCAGGCCTTTCTCGACGCGGAAAAGGCGACGCTCGAGGGCATGGAGGCGGGCCTTTCAGCAGCAAGACCCGGCAATAGTTGCGAAGACATCGCCAACGCCTTCTTCGCCGTGCTGAAGAAATACGGGATCATCAAGGACAACCGCACCGGCTATCCAATCGGTCTGTCCTATCCACCGGATTGGGGCGAACGCACCATGAGCCTTCGCCCGGGCGACCGCACGGAATTGAAGCCTGGCATGACCTTCCACTTCATGACCGGTCTCTGGCTCGAAGACATGGGGCTGGAAATCACCGAGAGCATCGCGATCACCGAAACAGGCGTGGAATGCCTGTCGAACGTGCCGCGCCAGCTGTTCGTGAAGGGCTGATGCGATGCTGACCAGCACGCCCCGCCCCTCGCCGATCGCCCCTTCCGTCGATTTCGACGCAAAGGGTGTGCAACACGGACACTTGCGACTGCCCCACAGCCGTGATGACAGCGCCTGGGGATCGGTGATGATCCCGATTTGCATCATCGCCAATGGCGAAGGCCCGACCGCTCTTTTGACCGGCGGCAATCATGGTGACGAGTACGAAGGTCCGGCCGCCCTCTTCGAGTTGGCGCAGTCGCTCGATCCTTCGCAGGTAAACGGGCGCATCATCATCGTGCCGGCGCTCAACTATCCGGCGTTCCGAGCCGGCACACGCACCTCGCCGATCGATCGTGGAAATCTGAACCGCAGCTTTCCAGGCCGCCCGGATGGCACGGTGACAGAGAAGATCGCAGATTACGTCACACGCCATCTGATACCACTCGCCGACATCGTCCTCGACTTCCATTCGGGCGGCAAGACGCTCGATTTTCTGCCTTACGCTGCAGCACACGAACTGCCCGACAAGGATCAGGAGGCGCGCTGCTTTGATGCCGTTGCGGCTTTTGCTGCGCCCTACTCGATGAAAATGCTGGAGATCGATGCGGTCGGCATGCTGGATACGACTGTGGAGGAAATGGGCAAGGTCTTCGTCACAACCGAGCTCGGCGGTGCCGGCACTGCCAGCGCAAGATCGATCGAGATCGCGCGGAAGGGCAGCCTCAATCTCCTGCGCCATGCCGGAATCCTGAGGGGCGCGCCAGACGCTCGGCCGTCCCGCTGGCTGGATATGCCATCGAGCGACTGCTTCGCATTTGCCGAGGACGACGGACTTATCGCCTTTGCCCGCGATCTAGGCGAGCCGGTGAAGAGGAACGAAATCGTCGCCCGCCTGTATTCCGTCGGCAAGACCGGTGTTGCACCGATCGACTACCGCGCGGCCATGGACGGCGTGCTCGCGGCTCGCCATGTGCCCGGCCTGATCAAGGCCGGCGACTGCCTTTCCGTCATCGCAACGATCACGGAGAAGACCTGACCACACGAATGCCGTGAGATCCGAAAACGGACCACAAAACTTAACCAGAGGAGAATTCGAATGCGCATCTCAAAAACCATTTGCCTTTCCGCGCTTGCGCTCAGCATCGGCGTCACATCTGCCAGCGCACTGACCGTGGAAGAGGCCAAGAAGCAAGGATTTATCCGGGCTGCCACTGCCAACGAGGTCCCGTACTCCTACATGCAGCCGGACGGCACCTCTGCCGGTATCGGCCCCGACGTTGCCAATGCCGTCCTGAAATCCATGGGTATCCAGGAAATCAACTGGACGGTGACCCCCTTCGGCACGCTCATCCCGGGCCTCAAGGCGCGCCGCTTCGACTTTGCCGCCGCAGAGCAGAACATATCTCCCGAACGTTGCAAGCAGGTCGCCTTTACCGAACCCAACTCGTCCTACGGTGAGGGACTGCTGGTCAAGAAGGGCAATCCAAAGGGCCTGACAACCTATGCCGACATTGCAAAAGACCCATCCTTGAAAGTCGCGGTGGTTTCGGGTGCAAACAATGTCGACTTCCTGCGTGCCGTCGGCGTCAAGGACGATCAGATCGTCTTCATTCCGGCGAATGCGGATGCGATCCCGACCGTACAGAGCCGCGTCGACGCCTATGCGGCCACCGAGCTGACGGTCTCCGCGCTCGCCAAGGATCAGGCTAATGTCGAGCAGGTCGCGCCGTTCAAGGATCCGATCGTCAAGGGCGCACCGGTCCGCAATTATGGCGGTTTTGCCTTCCGTCCGGAAGACAAGGAATTGCGTGACGCGTTCAACACTGCGCTCGTCGCGTTCCGAAAGACGGACGACTACAAGAAGATCCTCATGAAGTATGGTCTGTCGGAACAGAGCATCGCGGCAGCAGCTCAGAAGAATGTCGCCGATCTCTGCGCCGGGAAGTAACGACAAACGCGCCTGGTCCCGGACCGGGCGCCATCTGCTTTCACTCGGAGAGATTGCCAGATGAGCTGGACAGCCTATCTGCCGATGCTTTGGCAAGGTGCTACCGTGACGATGACGATCACTTTGGCAGCGATCGTCTGCGGCGCGGTGCTCGCCTTCGTCTTCGGCATCCTGCGCGTCGAGGGAGGACCGATCCTGTCGATCGTCGCGCTGTGTTATACGGAAGTGTTTCGCGGGACGTCGCTATTCGTTCAGCTGTTCTGGTTCTATTACGCGCTCCCGTTGATCGGCCTGAGTTTCGATCCGATCACCACGGGCATCCTGGTATTGGCCGCCCATGTCGGCGGCTATGGTGCTGAAATCGTCCGTGGGGCACTCCTATCGGTCTCCGCGCAGCAACTGGAAGCTGCCCGCGCATTGAATTTCAACCGTGTCCAGACCCTCTTTCGCATTTCACTGCCACAAGCCATTGTCGAAATGATGCCGGCCTTCGGAAACCTCACCATCGAAACGCTGAAGCTATCCTCGCTGGTGTCGTTGATCTCGATTGCCGATCTCACCTTCGCGGCCCAATCGATCCGCAACATCACTTTGGACAGCGCCAGCATCTATTCGATCACGCTCGTATGCTACTTCGCCATGTCGCTCGTTCTCATGATCGCCGTACGCGCGATCGAGCATTTCGTGCGACGCGGCGATGTCTTCCCTCGCTCGGCTCGCTCGTGAGGACCTTACGGCTATGATGTATGGTTATGAATGGGACACGACAACCTGGGTTACCTACACGAGTTCGATCCTGCCGATCATTCTGATTGGTTTGACCGTCACGTTGAAGGCGGCAGCCGCTGGGTTCGGAATTGCACTCGTGCTCGGCCTGGTGTTCGCTCTCTTGCGCCGAAGCCGCGTCAAGGTGATCTCCTGGCTGACCGCCTTTATCGTCGAATTCCTGCGCGATACGCCGCTTCTGGTGCAACTGTTCTTCCTCTACTACGTGCTGCCCGATTTCGGTATCGTGCTGCCTGCCTTTCTCACCGGTGCATTGGCACTCGGTCTGCAATATGCGGCCTATACGTCTGAAGTCTATCGTGGCGGAATTGAAGCCATTCCGCATGGACAATGGGAAGCAGCAACGGCGCTCAACCTGTCGCGCATGCAAACGTATTGCGATGTCGTCATTCCGCAGACCGTTCCGCGCATCGTGCCGGCTATGGGCAACTATCTTGTCGCCATGATCAAGGAGACGCCGGTTCTTTCCGTCGTGACCGTTCTTGAGATGATGGGGCTTGCCAACATGATCGGCGAGCGCACGTTCGAATATCTTGTGCCGCTGACACTTGTCGGCCTGATTTTCCTCCTCCTGACGCTGATCTGCTCGGCCGGCCTCCACCGCTTGCAGAGAGCTCTTCCAAAAGCAGGAATTCCCTTGCGATGAACGATACTTCTGAGAAACCCATTATCGAATTTCGCGATGTCACCAAACGTTTTGGTATTCTGACCGTACTCGACAAGTTCAATTTCAGTGTTGCGAAGGGTGAAAAGGTCACCCTGATCGGACCGTCCGGCTCCGGTAAATCCACGGTTTTACGTATCCTGATGACACTTGAGCCATTCCAGGAGGGCAAGCTGACGCTGGCCGGCACTTCCTACCACGAGTCCGGCGGAAAAGGTCCTTTTCAAGCCTCGGAAAAACACCTGCGCCAGATCCGCAACCATGTCGGCATGGTCTTCCAGAGCTTCAATCTCTTTCCTCATATGACGGTCCTTCGTAACGTTGTCGAAGCGCCGGTACGGGTATTGGGAATGGCGCGGGCACAAGCAGAGGCGCGTGCGATTGAACTGCTGCAGATGGTGGGTCTGGCCGATAAGAAGGACCATTATCCGGTACAGCTTTCCGGCGGACAGCAGCAGCGCGTGGCGATTGCCCGTGCACTTGCCATGCGTCCACGCGTTCTGCTTTTCGACGAACCAACCTCGGCGCTTGATCCGCAACTGGTCGGCGAAGTGCTTTCCGTCATCCGCGGACTGGCGCATGAACATGATCTGACGATGCTGCTCGTCACCCATGAGATGCGCTTTGCCCGAGAAGTGTCGGATCGCGTCTGCTTTTTCGATAAGGGGCGCATCTGCGAACAGGGTGCTCCGGAACAGATATTCGGGGCACCGAAAGCGGAGAGGACGCGCGAATTTCTGTCATCGGTTCTTGGGTAACGAAGGAATCGACCGATGGTGCTGGATGCCAGCGATATGGTTCTGCGACAAGCGGCCGCCTCCGGCAGCGGCCAAAGCATTTCCTCTCGACGCATAGGTTTCAGCCAGGCATGCAGGTATGGGAGGAGCTGAACGGAACGTTCCGCCAGCGCACGTTTCCTGCTTTCCGGCCGCGAGCGGAGTAGGAAGTGCCGACTGACCGTAACCATCGTCACTGCGCCCACAATCGGCAAAACCGTATTGCCTAGCAGTATCTCAGCCCCTTGCCGGGACACCCCTGGTGAATGTTGTAAAGACTATGTGCTCGGCTGAGTTCATGTCACCCCGGAACTGCGGCCCTTTGGGACAAACCAGCACGCAGGGTGAACCGCACCGAGCTGTCACTGAGAGCAATATACGACGAGCCGATCCATATAACGCGACCCGGAAGCTTTTCGGCGCCCTCTAATGAGGGGCGAATAATACCGAACGCGCGTGAGACGCACGACCAGGCACGACACGAGGTTTAGGAACGATCTTCGCGTCGAAAATTCCTTTCATGAACCGGGGGACGTTTTCTGCCGGCCAAAGAGGCTCTTCTGCATCGGTGGTAGATCGGGTTGATCGCGCGACAGCTAATCGCTAGATTGCAGGCGCGATTGAACCGCAAGCACACGAGGATTCTCATGCCGACTGGCAAAGTAAAGTTTTTCAACAACGACAAGGGTTTCGGCTTCATCACACCTGACGACGGTGGAGCTGACGTTTTCGTGCACGTGTCCGCATTGCAATACGGCGATGCACTGAAGGAAGGCCAGAACGTGTCCTTCGATATCGGCCAGGATCGGAAGACTGGCAAGTCAAAGGCCGAAAACGTCAGACCGCTCTAAACTGCGCGGAATCTCCTTTTCGACAATCAGAACTCATCGCAGGGCGCTCATCGACGCGCCCCGCTTTTTCAATCCCATCCGACCAGGTTGCATGGACCGCCAGGAAGCAGCCCTGTTAGTGCTTGGTAACGCCTGTGGCAATCTTCGTTGACTTCGGCGGCGGAGCCGTCGTCGGAACGCTCTGGGCGCCGCCTTTGGACTTGCTTGCGGCTTTTACCTTAGAAGCGACCTCCGCCTTCCCAGCCTTCTTCGACCGGGGTTTCTTGACCGGCTGACCATCGGCTTCGGTGCTCGCGGCGATTTCCTGAAATGCCTGCAGCCAGTGCTTCATGTCCTCCCCGTGAGGCCGGCCCTCCTGCTCCCAGATCTCATAGGCGCGTTGTCTGATACGGTCTTCGTTCACTGCCATCCGTTCCTCCCTGAGCTAGACCTTAAGACCACTCACATGGTGCGGCTCATACCAGAGGCAAGTGCCACCGCGCATTTCCGGCAGCGAATAGTTGGCAGCGCGGTCATGCCTCCGTTCTCCGGCTTGCTGACCGCGCCGGCGATCTATTGGTATGACTCCTCTCCGGGCGGCGTCGCAATTTGCCGATTGCGAATGCCGTTGTTCACCATCTCTTGAGAAGTCAAAGCCGATTGGCGCGCCATTGGATGATCTGGCAAGCAATTTCAGATAATAGCTGAGGCATCGATAGCTGAATTGCCTCGGAGTAATATCGTGAAATCTCGATTGTCGTCCAAATTTTCACTTTCAGCATCTGCGTTGCTCATCGGTTCGACGCTGGCTTCAGCACAGGGATGGCAAACAGACAGGCAAGGCACATCCAATTGGCATGTGTCACCGCCGGTCGGGCAGTGCAATGTCAGTCGGGCCAGAAACCGCGCGATACGCGCCGGCATTTACCGCAGCGAAATCGTCTATCGTGACGAGAACGTGCTGACCTTCAGGGGGCTGACGATTAACGGAGATCGCAAGGAGATCACCTTCGGAAACGAGGCAAGCTGCCCGGAATTGGAGTCGAGAGACATTCCATAGCTTGCCAAACTTGCAATACCTTGAACCGCGCGGTCATGCAGAAGTGCTGCGACTTCGGTGGCAGCACATGCGATGCTACGTCGAATCCTCCGACAACGGCAACGCTTCGTCCGACCGCAAACAGCAACCGTTCGGTGCCTACGTGAACGTATAAGGTCTGTAATCCGTATCGTAGCCGAAGTAGCGTGGCCCCACCAAGGCGATCCCGGCAGGCGTCTGCCATTGCGGATTACACGGGAAAGCAAGGGCCACGAGGCGCAACCCGTACCGCAATGAGTCCGCAGTCACGGGAGCCCCCATCTCAGCTTCCAGCAGCGTGATGAGATCGGGCGTCGTGCAGATTATCCTGCCGTCCCGTTCGGCCATCAGGAATTCGTTCTGGAAATCCAGCTTGAAACTGTGGCCTTTCCATTCGTCCAGCCCGTCGAAACGCGCACTGCCGCGTGCAAAGCCCCCGATCGTGCGGCGATCGACATCCGTGACGCGGCCGTTGAAGATCACGCTCGCCCCGAGCAATTTGGTGATCGCGCCGACCGGATCGGCATGCGCCGTTCGGGCTTCCCGCAGCGTACGGCCAAGGTTGACGCAAAGGGACAGCGTACCGCGCACAACCGCCTTTTTGGCAATCGCTCCGCTCATGGGATAAAAAGCAAGCAGGGCGGAGCCGCCCATTTCGACGGTTGCGACGCGCGCCAGGCGTTCCGTCCAGCCGTTACTCACGGTTTCCAGGACCAGTGAATTGCCTTTGTCGTCGCAAAGCACCATCGGCGTCGCGGAGACGCCATGAAGCGTGAAGGTCTCCATCTGCAACTCGGGATAGGCGCGCCCCATGCCGTCGCCATCGACGAGCGGCAGGCCGCTTGCTGCTGCAACAACGAAAGGCGTGGTCGAATTGATACCGCCTGCCTCGCCGCAAAGCACTGCATCGATCTTTCGTCCCAGCACTTTCTCGAGTTGACGGAACGCGTTCATCAGTTCGTCGCCCTGGGGCAGTTTTTCGGTCATGACTGTTGGCGCACCCATCATGCAGACGGGCACGACCAGCGCATCGTCGGGCAGTTCCTCGACATCGATGAGTTTGACCGGGCCATGCTTGCGGATCGCCTCCTGCGCCATCAACTTGCCGACATAGGGATCACCGCCGCCGCCGGTGCCGAGAATGGCGCCACCGATCGCAATGTCTTCAAGATCCTCGACGTGGATCGTCCTCAATGTCTTCATCATTCCCCCTATCGCGCAGCATGGCGCGTAATCAGCGGCTCGAATGTCAGCTCCGGAAAGCCGAAGGCCTTCGGGCCGACGATTTCGAGTGCACGCGGCGTCTTCATCAGATCGTGTACCGGCAGGCCGATGACGGCGACGCGCTGGCCATAACGCAGCATCTCCGTGGTGATCGGCTCACCGGTGTCGATTTCGAGATTCATGATCAGATCGGGCACCATGATCACCGGCTTCTCGTCGATCCAGAGCACAAGGTTCTCGTTCTGGATGGCGATGCGGGCTTGCGAACCAGTCCAGTTACCGGTGCCGGCGATGATGGCATGGCCGCGGGCAAAGCCGCCCCTCAGCTCGCGGCGGATATCGACGATCTTGCCCGTGAAGAAGAGCTTGGCGCCGGCACTTTCAACGACACGTTCGACCACATTCTGACGCCTGGCGCGGGCATCGAGCACCGCGCGGCCGATTTCCAGTGCCTGGCTGACCGTTCCTGGGATGGCGTTGCGGCGGACAAAATCGCCGCGCATCGGCGCGGTGGCGAAGCCGGCCCCTGCCCCCATGGCGACAGCCGTGTCGCGGGCGAAGCGCTCGAGCCAGAACATGTCGATGACATCCTTGAAGACGACGACATTGCCCTTCTCATCGGCGATTGCCGCCGGCGACACCGGCGCACCGTAGATCATGTAGGTCGTCATCTGCACCTCGGGGAACGCGCGTCCCATGCCGTCGCCATCAACGACCGGCAGTTCGGCCATCGCCGCGGCAATAATCGGTTCGATAGAATTGGCGCCGCCGATTTCGGCGGAAATCACCGCCGAGACCTTAACGTCAGCGGTCTCCTCGACCGCACGCATCGCGCGATAGCACTCGCCACCCTCCTCGATCTTTTCGACGCCGACGACAGGCGCACCGATGCCGCCGACTTCGGCGACCCAACTATCCTCTGCAAGCGCCTCCAGCGGTATTATGCGCACTTGCGCTCCCTTGCGCATCAGTTCACGGGCGCGCAACATGCCGATGTAGGGATTGCCGCCGCCGCCGGTACCGAGCAGGGCCGCGCCGAGCGACAGGGGCAGCAGGTCTTCTTCCTTGAGCAGGTAACCTTCAGCGGGCATTAAGCTCTCCCACGGCCTTGACGCGGATGCGGGTGGCATTGCCCGGCAGGTAGGCGAGCGGCACATCCTCGACATCGACGATCTCGATCGATTCGCGTGCCGCACCCGCCGCAACCGCCGCTTCGATTGCCCGCCTCTTGGCGTCCTCGAGCGATTTCTCACGCCCCATCTCAGCAAGAGCATAGACACGGTCGACTTCGCCCGAGACCTGCGCAATCGCCGCGCCGACAGCGTTGGCGACGCCGAAATGTGATGGTTTGATCACTTCGAGGCCGGCAATCGGCCGGTTGACGAGGATCGAGCCGCCGCCGACGACAATGACAGGCAGGGGATCTGGAGACAGACGGGAGCGCTCGACGCAATCCTCCAGCATGTCGTGGATCTTTTCCTGCGCGCGCTGCAAGAGATCGGCCGGAAGATGGGAAGCCTTGGCTGGATCGCCGAGTGCCGCGTTGCCAGCAGCAACGGTGATGTCGGTCGTCGTCAGCGTCTTTCCGCCGAAGATGAGCGCTTCCGTCTGAATCCGGTAGCCGACCGAGACTGGGCCGACCTTGATGCCACCTTCCGTTTCGACGACATGCGAACCGCCGCCGAGGCCGATCGAGAAGACGTCGGGCATGCGGAAATTGGTGCGCACGCCGCCCACCTCGACAGCAACAGTCGCCTGTCGCGGGAAGCCTTTCTGAAGCGAGCCGACGTCCGATGTCGTACCGCCGATATCGACGACGATTGCATCGCTGACACCGGAGAGGAAGGCCGCGCCGCGCATGGAATTGGTGGGACCCGAAGCGAAAGTCAGGACCGGGAATTTCTCGGCGAAGGCGGCATCCATCAGCGTGCCGTCATTCTGTGTCAGGAAGAATTTGCCCTTGATGCCCGCCTCTGCGATCGCTTTGCGGAAGGCATCGATCACATGGGCCGAGAGATCGCGCAGGCAGGCATTCATGATCGCCGCATTCTCGCGTTCAAGCAGACCAATGCGACCGATCTCGCTGGACAGCGTGATGTGGGCGCCTGGAAGAGCGTTTTCGAAGATCTCTCCTGCGCGCTTTTCGAAATCGGTGCTGACAGGCGAGAAGACGGAGGTGATGGCAATCGTGTCGATGCCTTTCGCCTTGATGTCGGCGGCGATCTTTAGCAGTTCTTCTTCATCGAGCGGCGAGATCACGCGGCCGTCAAATTCATTGCCACCATGGGCGAGATAGGCGTGGTTGCCGATTGCCTGCTTCAGATCCTCCGGCCAGTCGACCATCGGCGGCAGGGAGGCGGTGGCAGGCAAGCCAAGACGCACGGCGGCTGTCTGCGCGAGATCGCGACGCTGAACGACAGCATTGGTGAAATGCGTTGTGCCGATCATAACGAAGTCGACAACGGATGCCTCCATCCGTGAGGCGGCAAGTACGTCACGCAGCGCGTTGACGACGCCGCTCATGACATCCGCTGTCGTCGCGGATTTCACGCCGGCAATCACGTCCGGTCCGTTCATGATGACGGCGTCCGTATTGGTGCCGCCGACGTCAATACCAATTCTGATCATCAGTCCTAACCTCGTTGGTGACTTGCTTCTTGACCGACTTCCCTGAGCGCCAGCAATTTTTCGGCTGACGGGATTTCCCCGTCGATCAACGGAATTTTCGGGCGCATCGCCTCCTCCTCCTTCGAAATGACGGGAACTGAGGCAAGGAGAAGCCGGGTATAGTCGTGGGATGGATGTTCAAAGACGGACGATACCGCCCCCGTTTCGACGATCTGGCCGCGGTAGAGCACACCGACAGTGCCGGCGAAGTTGCGCATCAGGCTGAGATCGTGGGAAATGAAGAGATAGGTGAGATCCATACGCCGGGCGAGATCGGTCAAGAGGTCGATGACACGCGCCTGTACCGAGACGTCGAGCGCCGAGGTCGGTTCGTCGAGCACGAGCAGCTTCGGCTCGACGGCAAGTGCGCGAGCAATTGCCACCCGCTGTTTCTGGCCACCGGAAAGCTCGTGCGGATAACGCTCGGCGAAATTGGCCGGCAGCTGCACCATCTCCAGTAGCTCGGAAATGCGCTGGCGCCTGTTGCCGGAAAAGCCATGCGCATCGAGCGGCACGGCGACGGACTGGCCGACGGTGCGACGCGGATTGAGCGAGGAGCCCGGATTCTGGAAGACCATCTGCACATGCCGGGAATGGTGACGTCCCGTTTTCGCAAGGACTTCGCCATCGATCAGGATCTCGCCGGCATCCAGGTTTTCAAGCCCCATGATCATGCGGGCGATGGTTGACTTGCCGGAGCCGCTTTCGCCTGCGAGGCCGTAGACTCTCCCCCTCTCGATCGAAAAGGAAACGTCGTCGACCGCCCTCACCTCGCCGATCTGACGGCCGAAGGTATTGCGGACGGGAAAGGACTTCACAAGGTTGCGGATCTCAAGCATCGGCGTGCTCATGCGGTGACCTCCCCGCTGGAACGCATACCGCCTGTCAGCCTAGGCACGGCATCGATCAGGCTGCAGGTATAGGGATCGCGCGGATTGTCGAAGATACCGGCGGTCTCGCCATGTTCCACAATGGCGCCTCTGTTCATGACATAGACATAGTTCGAGGTCTCACGCACCACGCCGAGATTATGGGTGATCATCAGCAGCGCCAGGCCGCGCTCTTCGACAAGGTCCTTCAGCAGTTTCAGGATCTGCGCCTGGGTGGTAACGTCAAGCGCGGTGCCCGGCTCATCGGCGATCAAAAGCTGCGGTTCACTCAAGAGCGCCATGGCGATCAGCACGCGCTGGCGCATGCCGCCTGACAACATGATCGGGAAGGCCTGGGCAACGCGCTCGGGATCGCGCATGCGGACCTGTTCGAGCACCTGATGGACGCGCGCCATCCGTTCCTTGCGCGAGCGTGAGCGGCCGAGACGCTTGTCGGCATATTTCAGGATCGTACCCATCTGGTCGCCAACGGTGAAGACCGGATTAAGCGAACTCATCGGGTCCTGGAAAACCATGGACATGGCGGTGCCTCGCAGCCGCAGCCGGTCCTTCTCGGGCATAGTGAGCAGATCAGCGCCGTCATAGTAGATCTCGCCGGATGTGATGCGGGCGGGCGGCTGACGTAGGAGCCCCATGATCGCCTTCATCGTCACCGTCTTGCCGGAGCCGCTTTCGCCGACAAGGGCAACCTGCGACCGGGCTGGGACATCGAGGCTGACGCCGTGCAGCACCCGGCTCGTGCGACCATAGGTGGAGAACTCGACCGAAAGATTGCTGACACGCAGGAGCGGGAAACTCATCGGACCTCCTGAACGTCGAAGAGATCGCGCAAGCCATCACCCAGCAGATTGAAGCCGAGCGCGACGAAGAGGATGGCCGAACCGGGCAAAACCGATTCCCACCAGTAGTCAGGCAGGAAGGCCGCGCCTTGGGCAACCATCGTGCCAAGATCCGGCGTCGGCGGCTGGATACCGAGGCCGAGGAAGGAGAGCGAGGCACCGACGAGGATGACGAAGCCGCAATCGAGCGAAGTCTTCACAGCGATTGCCGAGACGCAATTCGGCAGAATCTCGCGGAAGAGGATATGGAACTTGCTCGCACCGAGCGTTTCCGCCGCCTCGATGAATTCCTGGGCGCAGATCTGCTTTGTGATCGAATAGATCAGCCGTGTGTGCCAGGTCCACCAGAGCGCTGATATGGCAAGCAGCGAATTAACGAGGTTCGGTGACAGCACCGCGGCGACGGCGAGCGCCATAACGAGCGGCGGAATGGCAAGCGCAATATCCGTCACACGCATGATTAGCACTTCGACCCAACCTCCGAAGTAGCCGGCGACAATACCGAGGATGGTACCGATCGGAACAGCCGTGCCGAGCACGACAAGCGCCAGAAGCAGGGAAATGCGCATTCCGAAGATCACGCGCGTGAAGATGTCGCGGCCGACATTATCGGTACCGAACCAGTAGTCGCCGGACGGCGGCAGATGGCGAGCACGGAAATTGACGGCGGCGCCCACATGGTCAGGATGCGGCGTGATCCATGGCGCGAGGATCGCGGCGAGTACGCAGATGATGACGATCGCGGCACCTACGACGGCGGTCGGATTGCGCGAGAAGCGATACCAGTTTTGATAGGCATTTGAGAGGCGTTCGGCCTCGATAACAGGAGCATCGGACATCAGCGCCTCCCTCGGATACGGATGCGCGGATCGACGATGCCGACCAGTACATCGATAATGAGATTGACGATGACGAAGAAGACGCCGGAGACGATCACCACGCCCATGACAGCGTTTAGATCCTTCTGCATGATGGTCCGCACGCCATAGGCTGCCATGCCGGGCCAGGCGAAGACGAGCTCGACGACAAAGGCATTACCGATCAGCGATGCAAACTCGAGGCCGGAAATGGTGAGCGGCGGAACAAAACTCGGCCGCAGCATATATTTGAAGATTCTCACACGCTCAGGAATCCCGAAGGCGCGGCTCGCCTCAATATAATCCTGACCGGAGACGTCGATCATCGAGGACCGTGTGATGCGAGCGATCTGACCCATTGTCGCCGCGGAGAGCGCAAGCGAGGGAAGAAGGAGATAGCGCAGACCTTCGCCGAAGACGTCCAGCCGCCCGTGCAGCAGGGAATCGAGCGTTACGAGACCGGTAATGTCGGCGCTAAAGGTTATGCCCGGCGGCAGACGCCCGGTTGTCGGCAGAACGTGCAGCACATAGCCGGCAAGGATCTGCAGCACGAGCGCGAGGAAGAAGCTGGGCGTCACCGCAGAAAAGATCGCGATCAGCCGGACCAGATTATCGGGCCATTTATCCTTCCAGCGCGCAGCGGCGACACCAAGGGGAACACCGAACAGGAAGGCGATGGTGATCGTGGCAAGCACCAGTTCGAAGGTCGCGGCAAAGGTTTCACCGATATCGTCGCTGACGGGACGCTTGGTCAGCAGCGACAGGCCGAGATCACCGCCGGCAAGGCCGGATACATAGATGCCATACTGCTCGATCAGCGGCCTGTCGAAACCGAGTGTCTGGCGAAGCTGCTCGACCTGCTCGTTGCTGGCACGAGGCCCGAGCGCCAGGCGCACGGGATCCCCCGGCATGCCGCGGGCGATCGTGAAGATAACCACCGACAATCCGAAAAGAACGAGCAGCGACCACAAAGCGCGCCTGATCAGGAAGAGGAGGAATTCCAATGTTCCAGCCCTGTTACAGTTCATGAAGGAGGATGTGGACGGCCCTTTCGGGCCGTCCTTTCCAGGCATTTCGTCATGAGGGTGACGCTGCCCGAAATCCAGTCAGCCGCTATTTGCAGGTCCAGCGATAGCGGGTGAACTTGTAGTCAAAGGACTGCATCGGTACGGCATGGAAGCCATCCAGGCACTTGTCCATGGCATGCTGCACTGTCTGTGTTTCCAAAAAGACATCCGGCTGCAGGTCGACGATCTTGTGCTGCAGTTCCTTGTAAATCTCCGCCTGCTTCGCCTTGTCAGGCGTTTCGCGGGCCTGATCGATCAGTTTGTCGATCGCCGGATCCTGCAGCCATTCGGCCGAAGCCCAGGTGCCAGCCGCTTTCGAATGGTACTGCGTGAAGAACATGGAATCCGGCGAGGGATATGTCGGGCCAAAGAAGATCTGGTTGACGTTGGGCGTCGTTTCGACCTTGCCGGCAATTTCCGTCACTCGGTTCCAGGGATCGGCCTGCTGGGTCACCTTGAAGCCAAGCTGTTCGAGATTAGACTGCATCAGCAGGCTGAGCTCTTCCTCAAACTTTGTGCCTGCGACATAACCGAGCGTGATCGGAATTTCACTGCCGGCATATTTCGACTGGGCGATCTCCGCCTTGGCGGCCTCAATATCATATTTCGGCGCAGGCAGGTCGCTGGCATAATAGTCGGCAAAACCGGATGGCAGCGGACCGTTCAACTGACCGCCCGGCACGATGACGCTGCGGATCGTGTCGTAATCGGTCGCATAGGCGAGCGCGCGGCGGATATGGATATCGTCGGTCGGCGGCACCTTGGTGTTGAGCTTCAGATAAAAGCCGATCGTCGTGTCTTCGCTGACAATGTTGAAGCGGCCCATCTCCTGCAATGCCTTGTAGGTATCGGGGGCCTGATACTGGCTGCTCATCGTCAGTTCACCGGAGGCTGCAAGCGAACGCACAGTCGCTTCATCATTGGTGATGATCCAGCGCACTTCGTCGATCGGGCCGTCGTTGAAGCCCTTGTAGTAATTGGGGTCGCGTTCGATCGTCATCGAGGCGCCACGGTCCCAGTTCTTCAAGGTGTAAGGGCCGGCGCCTGCAGTCTTCGTTGAAAGATAGGTCTGGCCGTCATCACTGCCGGCATTGGCCTTGACCACGTCGGCATTGACGATGAAGACGGCCGGAACCGTGCTGAGGAACGGCGCAAAGGCCTTCGCCAGGGTGAATTTGACCGTGTGCGGATCAACGGCAACGACCGAGCCCGGCTTCAGCACGTCCGCGAAGAGGTTGGCCGGCCCGAGATTGATCTTCAATAGTCGCTCGAAGGAATAGACGACGTCTGCGGCTTCAACCGGCGAACCATCGCTGAAATGCGCGTCGGTGCGCAGTTTAAAGGTCACTTCCTTGGCATCCGGGGAAACAGTCCAGCTTTCGGCGAGCTCGGGCTGCAGGTTGCCGCCGGAATCGACGGTAACCAGGCCGTCATAGAGGTTCACGGCAGCCATATAGTCGGTGTAATCGGAGATCTTGGCGGGATCGATCGTACCGAAGATCTGGACGGTATTCATGGTCACGGTCGTTTTGGCCGCGGCCTGACCCGCGAAGCCGGCGGCAAGCACGACTATCGCGGTAGAAGCAATCAGCTGTATTCTGCTCATGGTATCTCCCGGTTCAAAAGTTCCCTGCGACCATTTGGTCGCTTTTGTTGGACCGCCCTGTGCCCGGCGCTGAATGGCAGCGTAAGCACTGGCACACATCGGTCTGCTCGGGAGGTGCACCAGGCACTTCGGTTGCCGGTAGGCCGCATTCCCTTCGCCGACCCACCCTATTTTTCCGCCAGAGGAGGTCTGAGAAGAAGATTGCACATGCAAAGGAACCTGCTCAACAGATGGCGAGTCTAGGTTTTAGCTTAAATGGTCTAGGTTTTGTGTCTCTGACGAAAGCGAATCTCGCCACACGATTTACAATCAGCTGACAAGGCCGAGCGCCCTTGCGGCGCTGATTGCCTCCTGCCTGTTACGGCAGCCGAGCTTGCGATAGACATTGCCAAGATGGAATTTGACCGTCGCCTCGCTGAGACCGAGTGTGCTGGCGATGAACTTGTTGGCGGCACCTTCCGAAATCATTAGCAGGATCTTGCTCTCACGCCGCGACAGCTCGTTGCGCCCGCCCGCAGAACGGCTCGATAATCTTCCGCTGTCCCGCAGCTTGCGGATGATCTGCTTGATGGGCAACGATGTCGCCAGGAAACCGCCTATGCGTTGGTTGTCGATCAACTCCCCAAGGAAAACGCGCTCCTCCGAAAGAGGAGCAATGGCACCGAGCCGGGCACAATCCTCGAATATCTTCTGCAGGATGGCGCGGGCACGCGTCAGGTTGCGTTGGCGCTTGGCAATATAGGCAAGCCAAATCTGCGCACTCAGACGCTGACGGTCCGTCAGGTGCAGGTTGCCGATGATGCCTTCGATCAGGGCGTCGAGGCCGGGGCGTGCGGGCTGCTCGTAGGTTATCTGGCGCAGCCATGCGAGCGCGAGCGCTATTTCGTCGCGATCATGCAGGTGGACCAGCTCTCCATCGTTGTTTACCACCCAGTTCCGGTCGATGCGTGACCTGATCGGCGCAAGACATTGCGATGCCTCCTGCCAGCGATTTGCATTCTGCAGGATGGCCGCTTCGCGGATTTCGATCATCGCCTGGAACTGCCGGTTGGACACCTGGTAGACCCGCCAGCGGTCGAGAAAGCTGCGTGCTGCGATCGTCGAAAAATGATCTCCGAGCGCCTGGCTGCCGTAGTGCAACGCGAATTCCAGCAGGCTTGGCCAGATTTCGCTGTGGGAAAAATCATCGATCTCAAGGCTGAGAAATCGGGCGAGCGGTTCAGCCCGTCCGGTTTCGTATTCAACGCAGGCCTCCAGGAGCAATTGAAGGCGCCGGTCGTTTGGGCTTTCGAACGGAAGTTCGCGTAAACTTCCGGCAGCCTGGGCCGAATGCTTGCGAGCAGCAAGCGCGTCACCCATCAAAAGACGGATCAACGCCTGGTGGAGGCTGACATAGAAGCAGAGCATCGGCGCTTTGGCACGCTCGTAGTGGTGCATTGCACGCTGCGCCACTTCCTCTGCCTCCGCAAAACGTCGATTGCGGATGTAGAATTCGAGCACCGAATTGTAGAAACTGCCCCGAAAGAGATGGTCGTCGAGCGGGAACTCGGCAACGAGCGCGAAACAAGTTTCCAGAAGCTCTTCGGAGAAGAAGTAGTCTTCATAAATAAGCATCAGCAGCCGGAATGCCCTGAATTCCCGCGAAAACACGGCATTCTGGGCAAAGACCGCTTCCGGGTCGTTGGCGAGATCGCCGAAGCGGTCGGCAAGCAGTCGGCGCGCTCGCGACACATCCCCGAGCTTCAGGGCTTGCAGGGCAAGCGCAAGCACCAGCACTTCGCTTTGCAGCGCATAGCTTCGCGGAAAACCGGCAAGAACTCGATCATAAACATCCGGCCCATGAAAATAGAGCAGAAAGATGCCCTTCGCCTCGATAAAAACCCTGAGCGCGTTGTCGTAAAGGCCGATGCGCTGGAATATCTCAATCGCCCGCACCGGGTGACCACGGACTGCAAAAGCCTCCGCAATCGCTTTCGCATCTGCCAGCGTCTCTATCCGCTCCGCGAGCACGTTATTGAGCGCGTTGTCGATCTCTCCGGCAATCGCCGTCACATGCAAGCCACTCTTTCCAACGAGTGGAAGGAAATGGAATTGCCCGCGAAAATCACCCTTACCGGTATCCAGAACGATGCGCAGATCAACCAGGACTTCGGGTCGCGCAGCTTGAAGAAGCTCGCTTTCGAGAAATGCGCTCAAATGTTCCGAGCTCAGTACCGGGTTAAAAGCAATCAGGGGCCAGCCGCCTGAGGCATGCATGATATCAGCCGCGCCGTCAGCAAAAATCTCTACCGCTTCGTGCTGGTCTATAAGCAGAAAAGCTTGATCCACGACGTAGGCCTGGCCATAGGCGACAGCCCGCGGGAGACCCGGCAGCAGCGTATCGGGACGTTTTGCGATAAAAATCCGTGCTTGAGCTGAAAGGAAGGCTTCGGGTAACGCGGCAGGCTTGCCATGGGGTGGGATATCCCAGATGCAGACCTGATCAGGTCGGGCTGCCGGTGCCGTTTCCTCAGCGTGAATATCGGCGCCGAAATAAGCTGCCACCTCGTGCAAAGCCGAGGTCTTCCCCATGCCGGCGGGCGCATCGAGAACGACGATCGGCTCCCGGCGCGCCAGAAGAGCATCAAAGACGCGAGGTCTGTGAATCAAAGGCTGCATCAATTACCTGAGGCTAACGCGTTCCATAAACCCGCTCCGCCCATGTCATAGCAGCGAGCCACCGAATGAACTATCTCCGAGCTTAAGTTTTTTGTTGCCGCCGACTTTCTTAGGATTGTTAATTTTCATGCATATCGCCAACGTGAACCGGTGCTGCGCCTATTTTCTAGGCGTTAGTATGCACTTTTTCGGCACCTGCCAGTGCGCAACATACGTCAGCCCTGTAAAATCAAATAGATACACCACCTGGCATGGTGTTTGCTTCGATAAAGGCAGAGTTGGTGGCTAGGGTTCCGGCGTTCTTAGAGAGCGCGGCTGGTCCGAGAGCCACCACCGGCGGGGGAGAAATCCCGCCGGGTGCACGGCGGGACAAAAGCCCGGGAGACCTCGTAAGCCAAGGGATTGGCGGCACGATGGTCATTGCCGATCCCTTTTGAAGAAAAGCAAAAGGGGAATTTCAATGCAGACTTTTTCGAAAATCCTTTCCATGACCGCGCTCTCTGTGTCGCTGGCGCTCGGGTTCGGCTCCATCGCCGAGGCCGAGCAGAAGACCGAATTCAAGGTCGCATGGTCGATCTATGTCGGCTGGATGCCCTGGGGCTATGCAGCTGACCACGGCATCGTCAAGAGATGGGCCGACAAATACGGCATCAAGATCGATGTCACCCAGTTCAACGATTATGTGGAGTCGATGAACCAGTACACGGCCGGCGCCTTCGATGCCGTGACCCTGACAAATATGGACGGCCTGTCGATCCCCGCTGCCGGCGGCGTCGACACGACAGCGGTCATTGTCGGCGACTTCTCGAACGGAAATGACGCCGTCATCCTGAAGGACAAGGGGAGCCTTGCCGATATCAAGGGCCAGAACGTCAATCTCGTCGAATTCTCGGTATCGCACTATCTGCTGGCTCGTGCGCTCGAAAGCATCAAGCTGACAGAACGTGACGTGAAGGTGGTCAATACGTCTGACGCCGATATGGTCGCAGCCTACAAGACGCCCGATGTCAGTGCCGTCGTCACCTGGAACCCGCTGGTCTCGACCATCCTCGAAGATCCCACCGCCAAGAAGGTTTTCGATAGTTCGCAGGTTCCGGGCGAAATCATCGACCTGATGGTCGCCAATAGCGGCGTACTGAAAGACAATCCGAATTTCGGCAAGGCGCTTGCCGGCATCTGGTACGAGACGGCAGCCCTGCTGAGGGCCGACACCGCTGAAGGCAAGGCAGCCCGCGAGGCCATGGGTTCGGCATCCGGCACCGATCTTGCCGGCTTCGAAGCCCAGCTCGCCGCCACCAAGCTCTTCGACAAGCCGGCTGATGCAGTTGCGTTCACCGCCTCGCCGAGCCTGCCGAAGACCATGGACCTCGTCCGTGCCTTCCTCTTCGAAAAGGGTCTGCTCGGCAACGGCGCCCCGTCTGCCGATGTCATCGGCATTGAAATGCCCGACGGCAAGGTGCTGGGTGACACGGGCAACGTGAAGCTGCGTTTCACCGAAACCTACATGAAGGCCGCAGCCGACGGTTCGCTCTGATTGCAGCAGGCGGCGCGGCCCACACGCGCCGTCCCTTTCCTTCACCAGCGGAGCATTTCCCATGCGTTGGATCAACACGAGGCCGAGCCGGGGCGCACAGTTTGCCTTGATGACGTTGCCATTCGTGCTGCTCGTCGTCGCCTATGCGTTCGGTTCGGCCGCGCGACTGGCGGATAACGCCAATGACAAGCTTCTGCCAAGCCTTGCTGGCTTTGCCGATGCGATCAACCGCCTTGCTTTCGTTGCCGACCAGCGCACAGGCGAATATCTGCTCTGGTCGGATACGGGAGCAAGCCTGATCCGGCTGCTCTCCGGCCTCGGGATCTCCACCACAATTGCGCTCGTCGTCGGCATGCTGATCGGCATGCTGCCCTATCTGAGAGCGCTGCTTTCCCCTTTCGTTGCCGTCATCTCCATGGTGCCGCCGCTGGCACTCCTGCCGATCCTCTTCATCGTCATGGGGCTCGGCGAAACGTCGAAGATTGCCCTCATCGTGATCGGCGTCGCGCCGACGATGATCCGCGACCTGGCACTGAAGGCGTTGGAGCTGCCCCGCGAACAGATCGTCAAGGCCGAGACGCTCGGCGGCTCCTCCTGGCAGATCGGCCTGCGTGTCGTGCTGCCGCAGATCCTGCCGCGGCTGATCACCTGCCTCAGATTGCAGCTCGGCCCGGCATGGCTGTTTCTGATCGCGGCGGAGGCGATCTCCTCGGATTCCGGCCTCGGTTACCGCATCTTCCTCGTCCGCCGCTATCTCTCGATGGATATCATCTTTCCCTATGTGGTCTGGATCACCCTGCTTGCCGTTGTGATGAATTATCTGCTCGACCGCCTGCGCATCGCCGTCTTCCCCTGGTCGGAACTGGAGAGGCAGGCATGAGCGAACTCAGGATCGAACGGGTCTGGAAGGAATATGGCGACCAGATCGTGCTCGAGGACATCTCGCTGACAGTCGATGCACGCGCCTTCGTCGCGCTGGTCGGCCCCTCCGGCTGCGGCAAGTCCACATTTCTGCGCATGCTGCTTGGTCAGGAACGGCCGACGAAGGGCAAGATCCTGCTCGACGGTGAGCCGCTGCCACTGGAACCGGGGCCAGATCGTGGAGTCGTCTTCCAGCGTTATTCCGTCTTCCCGCACCTGACCGTGCTCGGCAATGTGCTGCTCGGCAAGGAATTGACCGTCGCACGCTACAGAGCGAGGCTCTTCGGTGCAGCCCGCCGCAACGCATTGGAAGACGCACGCCGGCTGATTGCCGAGGTCGGTCTCGCCGGCTCCGAAGGCAAATATCCGGCCCAGCTTTCCGGCGGCATGCAGCAGCGCCTGGCGCTGGCCCAGGCGCTGATCATGAAGCCGAAGGTGCTGCTGCTCGACGAGCCTTTCGGCGCGCTCGATCCCGGTATTCGCGCCGAGATCCACATGTTGATGAAACGGCTCTGGCACGAGACGCAGATGACCGTCGTCATGGTCACGCACGACATGCGCGAAGCCTTCACGCTTGCGAGCCGAGTCGTCGCCTTCGAACGCCGCCGCGACCGGCCGGAGGAGAAGGAGCGTTACGGCGCCACCATCACCAAGGACATTTCCATCTGGCCACCGCGCCTTGCCGGCCAGTCATCGATTTTCAGCCCCGACCGGGACGGCCCGGTCGCTTCCCTGGGGCACGGCCGGGACGACCTGGCACCGTCAGGAGAGATGCTATGATGCATATGAGACGCTCACCCGAAGAGATCGCCGCCAACCGCGCGCGCTATGAGGAGCATCAGAAGAAGGGGCTGGAATTTGCCCCCAAGGCCCTGCCCGGCCCAAGCCCGCTGCCGGCGCCGGCCATCGATGCCGCCGCCATCGTTCATCAGGAGACCATTCCGGGCGGTTGGTACTGGTCGACGAAGCTTCTATGCGGTGAAGCAATCCGCATCGATCAGGCAGAGGGCAATTCCACGGTAGCGATCGTCGCCTGGAACGCGGCCGATACCAGCGAGCGCATTAATCTGGTCGATACCGCCAAGGTCCAGTGGACGACGGCGCTCGGCAAGGGGCGTGTGATCTTCTCCGACATGGGTCGCGTCATGTTCTCGATGATCGAGGACAGTTCCGGCGCCCATGACTGCCTGATGGGTGGCTCGACGGCCGTCTCGAATGCAGACAAATATCCCGGCGAGAAGACGCGCAATACTCGTGACAACCTCGTCCTCGTCGCCGGCAAGCTCGGCCTCGACCGCCGCGACATACCCGGCATCCTCAATCTCTTCGCGCCCGTTCGTCTTACCGAGGACGGTGGCTTCGGCTGGCAGAAGAAGCTCTCCAACAGCGGTGACTATGTGGAGCTGCGTGCAGAAATGGACATGCTGGTCGGCTTTTCCAATTGCCCGCATCCGCTTGATCCCGAACCGGCCTATCAGCCGAAGCCGGTCGTCGTCACGCGCTACAAGGCCGCGGTTCCGGCCACGGATGATCTTTGCCGGACGGCAACCGCTGAAGCCGTGCGCGGCTTCGAAAACAACGCCTTGATGCAGGCCTGAGGAGAAGACGATGTCAGATTTCATCCAGACCTCCCCAGCCCGCGCCATAGAAAATGCCGCGCAGGATCACTTCATTCCAGCAGAAGCCCCATGGTCCGGCATCGTGCGCAAGGGCCAGACGATCCGCATCGAGGACAGTTACGGCCAACAGGCTATCGACACGCTCTTCTATCGTGCCGGTGATTTTTCCGAGCGCTATTCCAACCAGGATACGATGCGCATGCAAGGTGCCGCCTATGTCGGCATCGGCACGAAGATCATGTCGAACGAAGGCAATGTCATGCTCACCATGACGGCAGACAGCTGCGGCCGTCATGACACGTCGGCCGGCGCCTGCTCCTGCGAGAGCAATACGGTGCGCTTCGGCCATGGCACGAAATACCTGCACGCCTGCCGCGACAACTTCGTCCTCGAAGTTTCGAAACACGGCATGGGCAAGCGCGACATCGTCCCGAACATCAATTTCTTCATGAACGTGCCGATCAAGCCGAATGGCGAGATGACGATCGTCGACGGCATCTCCGCGCCGGGCGATTATGTCGAACTCGTCGCCGAGATGGACGTGCTCTGCGTCATCTCCAACTGCCCGCAAATCAACAACCCGTGCAACGGCTTCGATCCGACGCCGATCCGCGTGCTGATCTGGGATGGCGAGGACTGAGGATGTTCAAGAAAGTCCTGATCGCAAACCGGGGCGAAATCGCCATCCGGGTCATCAAGACCCTGAGGCGCATGGGAATTGCTTCCGTCGCCGTCTATTCCGATGCCGACCGTTTCGCAAAGCCTGCCGTGATGGCCGATGAAGCTGTTCGCCTCGGCCCGGCGCCGGCCAGCGAAAGCTATCTCAACGTCGATGCCGTGATTGCCGCCTGCAAGGCGACCGGTGCCGAGGCGGTGCATCCCGGCTATGGCTTCCTGTCGGAAAATATCGGCTTTGCCGAGCGTCTGGCCGCTGAAGGCATCGCCTTCATCGGCCCGCGACCCGAGCATCTCTCAGCCTTCGGACTCAAGCACACGGCCCGCGAACTCGCCAAGGCGAGCAGCGTGCCGCTCCTGCCCGGTACCGGCTTGCTATCGAGCACCGACGAAGCACTCTCTGCTGCAGAAGCGATCGGCTATCCTGTCATGCTGAAAAGCACGGCAGGCGGCGGCGGCATCGGCATGCAGCTCTGTGGTGATCCGGAAAGCCTCAAGGCCTCGTTCGAAAGCGTGCAGCGAACCGCGCGGGCGAGCTTCGGTGATGCGCGTGTCTATATCGAACGTTTTGTAGCCGAAGCCCGCCATGTTGAAGTGCAGATCTTCGGCGACGGGAAAGGCACGGTCATCGCGCTCGGCGAGCGCGACTGCTCGCTGCAGCGGCGGAATCAAAAGGTGGTCGAGGAGACCCCTGCCCCCGGTCTTTCCGCAGCAATCCGCGCTCGCCTGCACAAGGCAGCCGTCGATCTCGGTTCGTCGGTCTCCTACGAATCCGCCGGCACCGTCGAATTCATTTACGACCCCGTGCGTGAGGAGTTCTTTTTCCTTGAGGTCAACACTCGCCTGCAGGTCGAGCATCCGGTAACGGAAGCCGTCTTCGGCATAGATCTCGTTGAATGGATGATCCGCCAAGCGGCGGGCGAAGACGTACTCTCCGGCACAGAGACCCTGCAGCCGAAGGGTGCAGCGATCGAGGTGCGCGTCTATGCGGAGATGCCGCATGCAGATTTCCGCCCAAGCGCCGGGCTGCTGACGGAGGTGTCATTCCCTGATGATGCACGTATCGACGGTTGGGTCGAGACGGGCACGGAGGTGACGCCTTTCTACGATCCAATGCTCGCCAAGATCATCGTCTCTGCTCAGGATCGCCCGGCAGCGATCGAGAAGCTGAAGGCCGCGCTTTCGAGCACATCGATATCGGGCATCGAGACCAACCTGGATTACCTTCGCGCCATCGCCGGTTCGGATCTACTCGCCAGCGGCAAGGTGGCAACAACGGCGCTGCGTGACTTTTCCTTCGTACCCGAGGTCATCGAGGTGCTTACGCCGGGCGCGCAGTCGAGTATCCAGGAACTGCCGGGTCGCCTCGGCCTGTGGCATGTCGGCGTGCCGCCGAGCGGTCCGATGGACGAGCGCTCGTTCCGCCATGCCAACCGCCTCGTCGGCAACGGTGATATGGTTGCGGCGCTGGAACTGACGGTTTCCGGTCCGGTGCTGAAATTCCATACCGATACGGTGGTGGCGCTCGCCGGTGCCAGGATGGCAATAAGCGTTGATGGAGCGAAATTGCCGCATGGCGAAGCCGTGATTATCCGCGCCGGCCAGATCCTCTCAATCGGCAGCATCGATGGGCCGGGGCAGCGGGCCTATCTGGCTGTGGCAGGCGGTTTTGCCGCTCCCGCCGTGCTCGGTTCACGCGCCACCTTCGGCCTCGGCCAGTTCGGGGGCAACGCTACAGGTACGCTGAAGACTGGCCATGTACTGCATCTTGCCAGAGAGGTTGCTGTCGGGCCGCCGAAACCGGCGACGGAGCCGGCAGAATTGACCCGTGAATGGGATGTCGGCGTTGTATATGGCCCGCATGGTGCCCCCGATTTCTTTGAGGACGGCGATATCGAGACGCTGTTTTCGACGAGCTACGAGGTGCATTTCAACAGCGCCCGCACCGGCGTGCGCCTGATCGGCCCGGCGCCGAAATGGGCACGTAGCGACGGTGGCGAGGCAGGCCTTCATCCCTCAAATCTGCATGACAACGCCTATGCCATCGGCGCGATCGATTTTACCGGCGACATGCCGATCATCCTGGGTCCGGACGGACCGAGCCTCGGTGGATTCGTCTGCCCTGCGGTGATCGCCCGCGACGAGCAGTGGAAGATGGGGCAGTTCAAACCGGGCGACCGCATCCGCTTCCATCCCGTTTCACGTTCTGAGGATCCGATTGCCGGCCCGGCGGTGCATCGGGCCAAGGAGGAGGCGGGCACACCGATCGTCGGCCACCGTGACGATGGACCCGTCTCCGTCGTCTACCGCCGGCAGGGTGACGACAACCTGCTGGTCGAGTATGGGCCGATGACGCTCGATATCGCTCTGCGGCTCAGGGTTCATCTCCTGATGCAGGCCGTATCGAAAGCGCGTCTGCCAGGGATTATCGATCTCACGCCAGGCATCCGCTCGCTGCAGATTCACTATGACGGTACGAATTTGACCCGCAAGCGCCTGCTTGGCTTGCTCGCCGAGATCGAGGCGGGCCTGCCGGCAGCCCAGGACGTCAAAGTGCCGAGCCGCATCGTGCATCTGCCGCTATCCTGGAACGATCCGGACGCGGAACTTGCCATGCGCAAGTATCAGGAGCTCGTGCGGCCGAACGCGCCATGGTGCCCGTCCAATATCGAGTTCATCCGCCGCATCAATGGTCTTGCGGATGAACAGGCGGTGCGCGATGTCGTCTTCGATGCCAGCTACCTGGTGCTCGGCCTCGGCGACGTCTATCTCGGCGCGCCGGTCGCCACTCCGATCGATCCGCGCCATCGGCTCGTAACGACCAAATATAATCCGGCCCGCACATGGACACCGGAAAATGCCGTCGGTATCGGCGGCGCCTATATGTGCATCTATGGCATGGAAGGCCCTGGCGGTTACCAGCTCTTCGGCCGCACCATCCAGATGTGGAATACGTGGCGGCAGACGCCGGTCTTTGCCAAGGACAAGCCGTGGCTGCTCGATTTCTTCGATCAGATCCGCTTCTTCCCGGTCAGCCACCAGGAGCTGGCGGAAGCCCGCAGCGCCTTCCCGCATGGCGGCTACCCCGTCACGATCGAGGAAACGGAATTCTCCTATGCGGCCTATGAAAGGGAGCTGCAGGCGAATACCGCCTCGATCGGCCGCTTCAAGGCAAGACAGCAGGCGGCCTTCGATGCCGAGCGCCAACGCTGGAAGGAGGCGGGCCTCGACAGCTTCGTCACCGACGAAGGCGTGGTCGAAAGCCTGGACGGGGATATTCCCGAGGGATGCTTCGGCGTGGCCAGCGCCGTACCCGGCAATATCTGGAAACTGCTGGTCGAGCCGGGCGTACCGGTCGCGGCCGGCGACACGCTTGCCATCATCGAATCCATGAAAATGGAAATCAACGTCACCGCACATGCGCCGGGCCGAGTCCGCGACCTGCGCGCCGGGCCCGGACGAAACGTCAAAGCGGGCGATATCATTGTTGTTCTGGAGGAATGCTGACCTATGCTGCCGACCATTCTTGATCTGACAAGCCTTCGCGCAGCCTATGAGGCGGGCACAACCCCGCTCGATGTCATCGAGACCGTGATTGCCCGTCGTGCCGCCTCGAAGGATCCGGCAATCTTCATCACGCCGACGCCTGATGACACGTTGCGGGCCGAGGCTCGCGCCCTGATGGAGCGAGCGCCAACGCCAAACAGCCTGCCGCTCTGGGGCATGCCCTTCGCGGTGAAGGACAACATCGACGTGGCGGGGCTGCCGACCACCGCTGCCTGCCCGGCTTTCGCCTATCATCCCGAGAAGGACGCAACTGTCGTTGCACGACTGCGGGCGGCAGGTGCGATCGTGATCGGCAAGACCAATCTCGATCAGTTCGCGACCGGCCTCAATGGTACGCGCTCACCCCATGGAGCGCCACGATCGGTCTTTGACTCCGACTATATCTCCGGCGGTTCGAGCTCCGGTTCGGCGGTGACGGTGGCATCTGGCCTCGCCACCTTCGCACTCGGCACGGATACGGCAGGTTCAGGTCGTGTGCCGGCCGCTTTCAACAATCTCGTCGGCATCAAGCCGACTCCGGGCCTGCTGTCGAATACCGGCGCGGTGCCGGCCTGCAAGAGCGTCGATTGCATCACCATCTTTGCCGCTGTTGTCGGCGACGGCGTCGCAATCCGCAAGATTGCCGAGGGCTTCGATGCCGCCGACGCGTTCTCCAGGCGTGCCAAGCCGGCTTCGCTTCCGGCCGCCGCCCCGCGCGTCGGCGTTCTCGACGGCGCAGAGCGCGAATTCTTCGGCGATGCCAATGTCGAGGCGCTCTACGATCAGGCAATCGACCGGGCCAGAGCGCTCGGCGCGACGATCGTTCCCTTCGATTACGCGCCATTCCGTGAGGCGGCTTCTCTCCTCTATGATGGCCCTTGGGTTGCCGAGCGCCTGGCTGCCGTCGAAGATTTCCTGGCGAGCAATGCCGCCGATTTCGATCCCACGGTCCGCAAGATCATCGAAGGCGCGAAAGGCAAAACCGCTGTCGATGCCTTCAATGGCCGTTACAAGCTCGAAGAGTTGCGGCGCAAGACGGAGGACGAATGGGCAAAGGCCGATCTGCTGCTGCTGCCGACAGCACCGACGACCTATAAGGTCGCCGACATGCAGGCCGACCCGATCGTGCTCAACGGTCGGCTTGGCCGCTACACGAACTTTGTCAATCTGCTCGATTGCGCTGCAATCGCCGTTCCGGCCGGCTTCGGCGACAACGGCCTGCCGGGCGGCGTGACACTGGTTGCGCCAGCCTTCACCGACGATGCGCTGGCTCCCCTTGCCGATGCGCTGCATCGCGCAGCCGCAGCCGGCATGGGTGTCGACCGCACTGCGGCGATGCCTGAGCAGAGCCGTGTCGCCTCGCTGACAGACGATACCATCGCCATCGCCGTAGTCGGCGCGCATCTGACGGGTATGCCGCTCAATCATGAGCTGACAACATTGGGTGGCACATTGGTAAGGGCCTGCCGCACCGCAGGCGATTATCGTCTCTTCGTGCTTCCGAATACTATGCCGCAAAAGCCCGGCCTCGTCCGCGAGCCGGGGTATGACGGGCATGGACTGGAGATCGAGGTCTGGGCGTTGCCGCCGGAGGGCTTCGGCCGTTTCGTTGCAAATATCCCTGCCCCGCTTGGTATCGGCAAGGTGACGCTGGAGGACGGTTCGGGCGTATCGTGTTTTCTCTGTGAATCCCACGCTGTCGCCGGAGCCGAGGAGATCACGGCTCTCGGCGGCTGGCGGAACTATATGCGCAGCAAATCGGCCGCTTGAATCGGAGGGGTACGGCAGTGAAATTCATAGTTCGACTGCTCATCAATGGCCTGGCGGCGCGTGCGGGCGCGCTACGAGGTCGACCTGTCATCTTTGTCCGCAGACCGCTCCATGGCCGAGACGGGGCGAAATGATGGCCACCGTGCGAGCAGCGGCGGTACAAGCTTTTCTATGGCTCCGAGCGAGAGCCGCAGCGACGGCCGAGCTTCAATCCGGCCAGGCGTAAATCACCGCAGGACGAGCGACTCCTTTGAGTGGAAAAATGCCGGCTTTCTCGAAACGGCCCGGCGCCTGCAAAACGAAATCGGCGGATGCCAGCAGACTGTGGCCGATTTCGTCGGCGACTTTCTCCATGCGCGCCGCCTCATTGACCGCTCTACCAATGGCGGTGAAGTCAAGGCGGCGGGCCGCGCCGACATTCCCATAAAAGACTTCGCCGACGTGAAGCACGATATCGACAAGCAGCTCCGGCTCCCCCGCTTCCACCCGCCTGCGATTGACGTCGGCATTGGCATCCATTGCAGCACGCGCCGCCGATAGAGCGCGGCCGCATGCCTCAGCCGGGTTGTCGATATCGGCAGGGAAGATGGCAAGCAGACTGTCGCCCATGAATTTCAGGATCTCGCCGCCCTCCTGCTCGACCGGAGCGCCGATCGCCTCGAAGTGTTCGTTGAGCCAGGCAACGATATGTTCGGGCGCATGTTTTTCATTGAGCGAAGTGAAACTCTTGAGATCAGCGAGAAGGATCGCTGCGTAAACCGCCGTACCGTCGCCACGACGGATATGACCGCTCAGGATACGATTGCTGGTCCTGGTGCCCGTATAAACGGCCAGCACATCCGCCGCGACACGCGTGGTGGCGATGCGGCAACAGGCAAGCGACAGCGCCGGCACCAACCTCTCCAGATCGGCTATAAGCCTGTCCGAAAAGCCCCCGGGGACATCAACGGCGATCGAGAAGCTGACGCCCGCCAGCGCAGTATCGCCGGGGAATGCAACGAGCTTCGTCAGATAATCGGTCGCTCCGAGCTCCGCCAGCTCAGTCAGGAGAGGAATCGGCGGAGCATCCGGTCCCGGCGGCAATCGCCAGCGGGCAAATTGCAGGTTATTCTCCAAGAGATAGGAGATGGGAGAGCGCCGGAACAATTCCTGACCCGCCTCATCATACCCTTGAACCTCGGTCGAGAAGCCGGAAGAGCGATACCAGGCAACCGAAAATCCCCGTTGCAGGGGGTCGATCGACGGCATCGCGATCGAGGCACGGAGGATCGGATATCCGAGATCCGTCAGCCGTTCCGCAACACCTTGCAAAATGGTCTCGATCGTATCCGTCGATAGTCCTTCGGCGATGATCCAATCGATCAGGTCCTGCAAGCGAGGCATGGTCACATCCTTTGGTCCCCGAATTTGTGGAGGTTTGTCCTTCTACTCCAATTTCGTCGTTGGTCCATTGGCCGTGTCATTCCCAGGCAAGGATGGCGCCGTTGCAAAAAATTCGACACTCACGTCGATTGAGGTAAGATGCATGGAACAAAATTGCCGCAGCCGCGTCATACTTCTCTTGGACACCCAAGAGCCTGTTATCGCCCTAACAAGAAGCACAACCCACTTCGAGGAAGGAAAGGAATCTGTCTATGACCGTACGGACTGTTGATGTTGTGCCGCATGACGATCACGTGGTTACGGCCAAAGAGGCCCTGGAGGGACTTTATCTCAGGCTCGAAATGGAGGCAGAGGTTCGGCTCGTCGCCGCGGCGTTGCGTGCCGGCTGGACGGCAGACGAAGCGCTTGACGCAATCGACCAGCTCCGTGCCGACGATACGAAGCATTGAGGCTTGCTGCGCAGAACATCGCTGGCCGCGGCCGCGAAAATCGGCAGCCGCGGCTTATCGGCGTGCCTAGACGGCCACCAGATGCCCCGGTGATATCTCACGGTATTCAAGCGGCTTGATCTTGTAATCGACAGGCCGGATTGGGCTCTTGATCTCGTCATTGACGACAATCCGCTTTTCGCGGCGGCGATCGGGATCGGGAACCGGGACGGCCGACATCAGCTTCTTGGTGTAGTCATGCTGCGGGTTGCCGAAGACGGCCGCCCGTGGGCCGATTTCGACGATTTCGCCGAGATACATGACGGCAACGCGATGGCTGACGCGCTCGACGACCGCCATATCGTGCGAAATGAACAGGAAGGCGAGGTTCAGGCTCTGCTGCAGATCGAGCATCAGGTTGATGACCTGCGCCTTGATCGACACGTCGAGTGCGGAAACGCTTTCATCTGCCACGATGACTTTCGGTTCCAATGCAAGCGCACGTGCAATGCAGATACGCTGACGCTGGCCGCCGGAGAATTCATGCGGGAAGCGCGAGGCCATGTCGGGCGTCAGGCCGACCTTGGTAAGGAGGTCCGCGACGCGCTCCTTCGCCTGCTTGCCGGTCCCCATCCTGTGCTCCAGATAGGGCTCGGCAATGGCATCGCCGACGCGGATGCGCGGATTGAGGCTGGCGAAGGGATCCTGGAAGATCATTTGCACGGTCTTACGCATCTCGCGCATACCCGCCTTGTCGAGCGCCAGCACATCCTTGCCATCGGCAATGACGGAACCGCTCTGCGCCTCGATCAACCGCATGATCGCACGCCCGGTTGTCGATTTGCCGCAGCCGGACTCACCGACGAGCGACAGCGTCTCGCCAGCATGGAGATCAAAGGACACGTTCTCGACCGCATGGACACGACCGGTCAACTTGCCGAAGAGGCCGGAATGAATGTCGAAGCGCTTGGTGAGGTTCTTGACCTCCAACACGGGACGGGATGCCGCGGCAACCGTGTCGGCCGTCTCGACCGGACTGTTCGATTCCCCGGTCGCCGTATTGACCACGGGAAAGCGCAACGGCCGCTCGTAACCCTGCATGGAACCGAGAACCGGCACGGCCGACAGCAGGGCGCGGGTGTAGGGATGCTTGCCGCGATGGAAGATATCCGCCGTTGCTCCCGTCTCTACCTGCTCGCCGCGATACATGACGACGGTGCGGTCGGCGATCTCGGCCACGACGCCCATGTCATGGGTGATGAACAGGACCGACGTGCCCTCTTCCTCCTGCAGCATCTTGATCAGATCGAGGATCTGGCCCTGGATCGTTACGTCGAGCGCCGTCGTCGGCTCGTCCGCTATCAAAAGCTTCGGCCGTGAGGCGAGCGCCATGGCAATCATAACGCGCTGGCGCATGCCGCCGGAGAAGCGATGAGGATATTCATCAAAGCGGGAGGCGGCCGAGGGGATCCGCACCTTTTCGAGCAGGCGGATCGTCTCGGCCCGGGCTTCGGTCTTCGACATCGACCTGTGGCAGAGCAAGGCCTCGGAAATCTGGTCGCCGATCGTGAAGAGCGGATTGAGGCTCGTCATCGGCTCCTGAAAGATCATCGCGACGTCGTTGCCACGGACCTTGCGCATCTGATCTTCGGCCAAGCCGAGAAGATCACGGCCGCCGAGCATGATCTTGCCTTCGATGCGGCTCGAATCCGCCTGCAACAGACGCATGATCGACAGCGAGGTTACACTCTTGCCGGAGCCGCTTTCACCGACGATGGCGACCGTCTCGCCCGGTGCTACGTCGAAGGAGACATTGCGAACGACAGGCTTCCAGGCGCCATCGACGAGAAACGATGTCGTCAGATTCCGGACGGAGAGAACCTGCTCCGCCGTTGTGATGGATTGTGCCTGGATGCCTGTCATCATCGCTTCCTCAACTTTCTCGGGACTTCCAAGTCAATCCGGCCACTTCAGCACACCGTCGAAGCGGCGCTTGCTGCGGTTTTCAAACGGCGTTGCGATGATCTCGTTAGAGGCGCGCGCCTTGTCGAGTTCTTCTGTCAGACGGCTTGCGACGATCTTCTCTTGACCCGGATGCAGGTTGCAGGGATCGAGATAGAAGTAGCGGTGCTCGACTTCATGGTCGCGCACGATGATCGGCGGAGAACCGCGGCCGAGCGCATCGGCGAGATCCCAGGCGGTAATGTGCGCTTCATCGGTGTCGATGATCACGCGCATGCGATCGAGTGGGTTGTTGGTCGGGTCCGGCTCGATCAAAGCGGTCACGCCTGGGCGCCCGTCCAGCGTCTGTTTCCACAGATTGAGATAGTTCGTCTCACGCTCGCGAATGCCGGCATGGTCGCGCTTTTCCCAGGCCTCCAGCGCCGCCATGACGCCGAAGATGCTTTCCTTGCCAACTTTCATGCCGCGGCCGATGCCCATGTTTTGCAGGAAGGCATTGCGCACCAGTTCCTTCTTACCGGCGACGATGCCCGAGGTCGGACCGCCCAGGAACTTGTGGCCGGAATAGAGCACCACATCGGCGCCCTGCTCCAGGAAGATCTTCAGATCATATTCCGAGGCAGCATCGACGATGACGGGGACGCCCTTGGCATGGGCGATCTCCACAAATTCCTTGAGGTTCAGAAGGCCGTAATCGACGACATGGTGCGATACGACATAGACGGCCGCGGCCGTCTTTTCGGTAATCGCATGCTCCATGTGGAAGCGGTGCGTAGAGGTCGCCTGACCGACCAGCACCACCTTGCCGCCAGCAAGGCGGATCGCCTGATCGACCGGCGCACCGTAGCTGACGACGTGGCCCATCTGGACGAGAACCTCGTTCTTTTCCGAGACGATATCCGGCAGCTTTTCGATGGCGAGGAGATTGTTTCCGGTGATCGCGCCGGCCACAGCAAGCGAAATCCCAGCGGAACAGGATGCAGTCACAAAGCCGGCTTCGCCGCCCGTCAGCCGCGCGATGACGGCGCTCGCCTTGCGCTGCAGATCGTTGATCTCGACAAACTGCGGCAGGATCGACGACATGGCAGCAACGGCTTCGGGAACGACGATCGATGCGCCGAGGCTCGTCATGGTGCCGGAAACGTTGATGACCGGGCGAAGACCGATCGATGTGCGGATGTCCTCAGACATGGGTGTCTCCAATTTCAATCTGTTGGGCCGAAACGATCACCGCATCCTCATTAATCCCTGAGCGCGACAATGGCTTCGATCTCGACGGTGATGTTTCCTGGTAGTGAACCGAAGCCGACGGCCGAGCGGGCATGAGGTCCGACCTCTTCGCCGAACACGTCGATCAAGAGATCCGAGCAGCCGTTGATGACGGCGGGATGATCGAGGAAATCCGGCACGGCATTGACCATGCCGAGCAGCTTGACGACACGCTTGACGCGGGAAAGATCGCCGAGCGCCTCATGCATGACGGAAAGTAGATTGATGCCGGTCATCCGGGCGTGGCGGTAGGCGGCCTCGACGTCGACCTCGGCGCCAACCTTGCCGACATGCATGAATCCATCAGCCTCGCGCGGCCCCTGCCCCGACAGGTAGAGCATGTTACCCTCCTGCACATGGGTGACGAAATTGGCAATCGGCGGCGGCGAGGCCGGAAGCGTAATGCCAAGCGCAGCAAGCCGCTCATAGGGCGACATGCTGATGGTGCCGGCGGTAGCGGGAGACTGGTTCACGCAAACTCCTGTCATGCGATTTCTTTTATGCTCTGCTTATCGGTAAGAATAACCGTGGCTGTGGCGCACCAGCTTGCGGGCGCGTGGCACATAACGGCTGGAGGTGAAGGCCTCGTTGCCGATCACCGCATGACGCGGCTCGAAGAGCTTCTTCAGCACCGAGACGTCGCCATTGGAATCGGTCGCCTCCAGATCGGAATCGACGAGATCGAAGACCGTGAACTCAGCCTGTGCGCCGACGGATAGACGGTCGTCCATCGACAGCTTGATGACCGAGGCCGGTGCATGGGTGACGGCATCGATCACCTTGTCGAAGGGCATGCCGACCGAGAGCAGCTTCGACATGGTCGTTGCCAGATCCCAGACCGGGAAGTTCATCGAATGGCCATGCAGGTCGGTGGAAATCGAGAAGGGCAGCAGGCCGCGGGCGATTGCCGCTTCCGCCACCTTGAAGGAAAAGGAGGCGCCGCCATGGCCGATGTCGAGACGGATGCCTTCGGATGCACAGCGTTCGGCGAGATTGAAGAGATCTTCGTCCTCCATGATGCTCGAACCCGCCTTGCCGTTGAAGCAATGGGTGACGACATCGCCGGGACCGAGGATTTCCAGCACCTCGTCATAAAGTGCCGGCGGTTCGCCGACATGCACCATCATCGGCACTTTGAGGATCTTGGCGATCTTCTTGCCGAGCTTGACGGGGGTGACGCCCCAGGAGCCGGTGATCACGTGGCTGGCGCGCACCTTGATGCCGACGATATGCTCGCTGTTTTCTGCATAACATTCGAGGATGCGGTCGAGGTCGATATCCCTGATGTCACGCAGTTCGGCGACACGGTTGCAGGCCACCAGGCCGATGGAACCGAGATTGAGGAAAGCTTTGATGCGCTCCTTCGACGGCTCGATGATATATTCACGGAAGCCGTGGAAGTTGGCTTCACCGGCAGAGCCGGCATCGACCAGCGTCGTCACGCCCCGTTGAAGACCACATTCTGACGGGCGGATCGAGATATCGGTGCCGCCATGCCAGATATGCACATGCAGGTCGATCCAGCCGGGCGAGACGAAGGCGCCATTGCCGTCTATTCGGGCTACGTCGTCAGCAACCGAAAGCTGCGGACCGAGCCTGGCGATCTTGCCATCGGCACCCACAAGGATATCAATCGCCCCATCAGGCGTGCCAGCACCGAAGCCGACAGGCTTCACATTGGTGAGGAGGAGCGGCTTGCCCGCCGTTTCACCGGTCATTCAAAGGTCCTTTCGAAGTTTGGGATCGAGCATGTCACGCAGACCGTCACCGACCATCTGCAGCGAAAGCACGGAAAGAATGATAGCGACACCTGGAAACAGCGTCATCCAGTCGGCCTGGCCGATATATTGGCGACCGGCGGCAATCATAGTGCCCCAGGTCGGGATTTCCGGGCTGACGCCGAGGCCGAGGAAAGACAGGCCGGCCTCGGCGAGCATCGCGCTCGCAAAGAGGAACGTCGCCTGCACCAGGATCGGCGAGAGCAGGTTCCTCAGCACATGACGCGTCATGATATGGAAGGTCGAAATGCCAAGCGCTTGAGCCGCCTCGACATAGGGCAGTTCACGGATCACGAGAGTCGAGGCCCGAACGATGCGGGCAAGACGTGGCGCATAGACGATCGACAGCGCAATGATGACTGTCGTCAGCGACGGGCCAAGAGCCGCGACAAGTGCGATCGCCAGCAGAATGTCGGGGAAAGCCATCATTGCGTCGATCAGCCGGGCAATCGGCGTATCGAGGTTCTTGAAAAAGCCGGCAAGCAGGCCGAGCGTGATACCGATCACAGCCGACAGTGCCACGACCGCAGCTCCGACCAGCAGTGACAGGCGACCGGCAAAGATGGTGCGCGACAGCACGTCCCGGCCAAACTCATCCGTACCGAAGAAGTAGGTTCCGCTCGGCGGCTTCAGCCGGTTGACGATCGAAAGCTTCGACGGCGAATAGGGAGCAACCCATGGCGCGAGGACCGCCAGCAGCACGAAAATCACAAGGACGAGGACGCCGATAGCGACGGTCTTGCGCTTCAGGAAGCGGCTCAGGAATTTGCGGCCTTCGCTTTCGGCCGGTTTGATCGCGATATCCGTCATCAGTAGCGCACCCTCGGATCAACGAGCAGATAGAGCATGTCGATCGCAAAATTGATCAGCACGTAGAGCGCTGCAATCACCAGAAGCGCCCCTTGAATGACCGGGTAGTCGCGGCGCAGAACGGCTGATACGACGAGATTGCCGACGCCCGGCAGACCGAAGACAGTCTCGGTAACGACTGCACCTGAGATCAGCACGGCAGCAGTCAGACCGAGAACCGTGAGGATCGGTATCAGTGCATTTTTCAGGGCATGTTTGAGGATTACCCGGCGCTCGATCAGGCCCTTGGCCCGAGCGGTCCGGATATAATCGTCGCCGAGAACATCGAGCATCGAGGCGCGCGTAAAGCGCAGGATGAGCGCTGAGGAGACGATGCCGAGCGCGAAGGCAGGCAGCGTCAGGTGGTACATGCGCTCGAGAAAGGTCGAACCCGGTCCGCCATATCCTGACACCGGGAAAAGGCCAAAGCGCACGGCAAAGACCTGCATGAGAATGAGACCGAGCCAGAAACTCGGAATGCTTGCTGCAAACATCGCAAGCGTCGTTGCCGCCTGGTCGACGAAGGAGCCACGACGGTAGGCGGCATAGATGCCGATCGGCAGCGCGATGAGGCTGGCGATGACCAGCGAGAAAATCGTCAGGAAGAAAGTCGGTTCGGCGCGATCGAGCAATGCCGAGGTCACCGGCATGTTCAGGAAGATCGACTGTCCGAGATCACCCTTCAGCAACTGGCTGATATAATAGAGATATTGCACGCCGATGGACCGGTCGAGACCAAGGCTGGCGCGCAGATCGGCAATATCCTGCGGCGTCGCATCTGGGCCGAGCATGACGGCTGCCGGATCGCCGGGTGTGACGCGCACGATGACGAAGACGATCGTGACGACGAGGAACATCACGACGATCATGCCAAGCAGGCGCTGGAGAATGTAACGTATCATGAAGTCTATCCCGGTACCGGGGCGGGCACAATGGAAGAAGGATACCGATGCGGGCGCACCGGTATCCCGCAATGGAGCGTTACTTCTTGATGGACGCGTTCCAGAAGTACGGCCACGGAGCCGGATCGACGCCTTCAAGCTTGGTCGACTTGGCCGAGACGGCATTGAAATCGCCGATCTTCATGTAGGGCAACTCGTCATACATGGCCTTTTGAACGTCGGCCCACAGTGCAATGCGCTTCTGTGGATCGACCTCGGACGTGAAGGCATCGACGACGGTCTTGCGTGCCGGTGTATCCCACCAGCCGGGCGAGCTCGGAGACAGAGAACCGATCAACGCCGGTTCTGGCAGGAAGGGGCTGTGGGTGATGTAGATATCCCAGAGCTTCGGATCGGTGCGGCGCTGCGTCAGCGTTGCCCAGTCGACGACCTGCAGGTCGACGGCAAAGCCGGCTGTCTTCAGGTATTCGGCGGCGACCTGCGCCATCTTGTAGTGGAATTCGTACTGGCGGCTGGTCAGAATGCGGATCGGCTCGCCATTGTAGCCGGCCTTCTTGGCCGCTTCGGCGGCGCCTTCGGGGTCCGCGACACTATAATTGCCTTCGACACCTGCGTTGGTATTCCAGACGTACGGCTTGGGATAGATGTCGCCGTCGAGCGTGTAGAAATCCGTGCTGCCGAAAGCGGCGGCGAGCATGTCTTCCATGCTGAGTGCCTGGCGGATGGCCTTGCGGACCTCGACGTTCTTGGCAAGGCCTTCCTTCGTATTGAAGACAAAGACCGGATAGCCGAAAGGCTTCAGGATAACCGGCTGCGATGCGCTCGAAGCTTTCAGCTTGTCGAAGGATTCAACCGGGATCGAGTCGACGTAATCATACTGGCCGGAAACGGCAGCCTCGACGCGCGTGTTCGGATCTGGAACCGGCACGAAGCGGATTTCGTCGAGATATTGGTGGCGGGCACCGCCATAACCGTCGCTCTCACCTTCGCGCGACTTGTAGCCGTCGAAACGGACGAGCTGGATGTATTGGTCCGCCTTGCGTTCCTTCAGCATATAAGGGCCGGTGCCGATGAATTCCTTCATCGGTTCATCCTGCTTCTCGGACGGGATGATGATGGCGGCGGAGTTGTTGAAGGCGAGCAACGAGGTCAGCGGCGCATAGGGCTGCTTCAGCGCGATCTTCACCGTTGCCGGATCGACTGATGTAATGGAGTCGATAAAGCCTGCAACCTGCTTGCCGCGCGAGGCGATCTTCATCCAGCGGTTCAGCGAGGCAACGACGTCTTCCGAGGACATGTCGGAGTTGTCGTGGAACTTGATGCCGGTGCGAAGCTTGATCGTATAGGTCTTACCATCCGCGCTGATCTCCGGCAGGCTTTCAGCCAGAAGCGGCGTGACGTTCCAGTTTTTGTCGAACGTGTAGAGCGTTTCGAAAATGTGCTGCGTGACGATACCGACGAGGTCGGCGGTAGAGGACATCGGATCAAGCGTCGGCGGCTCGCCGATCGTCGCGACGTTGATCACGCCGCCCTTTTCCTGAGCCATCAGGGTTGTCGGCAAAGCGACCAGCGCAGTGCCGAGAAGGAATGCGACAAAAGTCTTCATTTCATGCTCCCGGTTTAATGTTCCGCAATTATGTTATATCGATTTTTATAATAGAATATCGACGGGAGTGACCTTGTCAATCGAGAAAGTCGCTTCGTCGGCGGAAAGGAGTAGACCGCGTCCCGCTGAGACGACTTCACATTTATCATTGAAAGAGGAGCCAACATCTTTGATCCAAAATCAAAGCGCGCTCCTAACGGAATAGGTGGCCAATGAAGTGACAAAACGATGCGCGCCGTCTGCCAGTGTTGTCACCCTCGGAATTACTTGCCCCTGCTGCAGCGACATGAATAAGGCAAAAGTTGTGGCTCACGTCGAACATCGCTCCCCGAAAGATTCAACCATGAATTACGAGCGGCGCGGAAAGCACATCTTGGGTTTTTAATTACTCCGGCCTACTTCGGATGAGGTATATCACATCAGACTAAAGTCCGTGTTCCGCAGCGCACAAAAAGGCTAAACAGCCTTGTTGCTTGTAATCGAGGACATTGTAGGTGCGTTGAAAGCGATCCTCTAACACGGCTGACTAGATGGAGTTTCACCTCGCTAGCGCTCCGATTGCAGATCAAAGCGCGGCAACATCGAAGGCAACTTTCCTCGTTTAAGCCGTTGATCGTCGCGCCCGGCGCGGTGAAGGGCCGGAAATACCGACTGGGTAATTCTAATACAAATTTACTACAATTATTGCCATTAACGACAGATCTTAAGCCTGAATTCTTGAAAAACGCCGCAGTTATTGACGAGTTTACTTAATTACAACTACCCTAATATGAGCAAGATAAAACATGCGATCCGCAGGAGAAGTCATGAAGAAAGTGCTTGTAGCAGGCGGTGCCGGTTTTCTCGGATCACATCTGTGCGATAGACTTTTAAATCGCACGGACGTCGAAAAGCTTGTCGTCGTCGACAATCTTTGGACTGGGCTTGAGGCGAATATTTCCCATATCCGAGACCCCCGCTTCCAGTTTGTGCAATCCGATGTTGAAAACCTTCAGACGTCGGACAAATTTGACGAAGTATACCACCTTGCCTCTCCGGCCTCGCCGCCGTGGTACATGAAGGAACCCAAGAGAACCATTTCGGCAAACCTTATCGGAGCGTTCCGTCTTCTAGACCTTCTGAAAAAAGGAGGACGCTTCTGTTTCACCTCGTCCTCGGAAGTCTATGGCGACCCCCTCGTCTCGCCGCAGCCGGAGTCCTATAAGGGCCAGGTCGATTGCACCGGGCCACGCTCATCTTACGATGAAAGTAAACGCTGCACGGAGTCCTTGCTGTTCGAGATGCAGCGCACACAAGGCCTGGACGTTAAAATCGTTCGACCCTTCAACGTATACGGACCGAGGACCCGACCAGACGACGGCCGGGCCGTCTCCAATTTCGTCGCACAGGCCCTGACCGGCCGCCCCATTACGGTGTTCGGGGATGGTCTCCAATCCCGAAGCTGGGGCTATGTCGATGACATCATTGACGGCTTCGCACGTTATTTCTGGATGAACGAAACGGACTATAGAGGGCCGCTTAACGTCGGGAACGATCGGGAGATCGCAGTCCTGGAAGTGGCTCAGTATGTTTCGCGCCTGATGGGCGGCATTCCGATCGTCTTCGAGCCGTCACCGCCGCACGATCCAACAAACAGACGGCCAGATCTGGCGAATGCAAACTACGTGATGCCCGAATGGTCGTGCACGATTAGCTATGAGGAAGGCGTTGCAAAGACTCTCGACTGGTTCAGGCAGGACATGAAAGTCACTGCGGCGGAGGTGGCCGAGGCGGGCTCCCGCCGGTTGGCCAAGGCAGGACGCTAAACAGTCCCGGCATCTGGTGCAGAGTGTAACAATGAGCGACGTCATCCCGCGTGACATGAAAGACAATGTCTTTCCTGTGCCTATCCGATATCTGGATCTTTCGGATGACGTCGGTGCCAATGCCCCGGCCATTGACACCGGGCTCGTCGTCTTCGTATCCGAAGGCCTTCCCGTCGGTCAGGTCTATATCGAGGGGTCAGAAAACCCGGCCGCGTTGGCGGCGCGCGCCGTGTTGCCAGAAACCGTTGAACACGCTCGGAATGTGATGCAGGTGCCGATCAGGAACCGCGACGTCACCCTCCTGATCTGCACCAAGGATCGGCCGGACGAACTGGCCAGATGTCTGGCATCGATCCCCAAGCAGTCTCTATCACCGGCTGCGGTCATCGTCGTCGACAACGCCTCAACCGGCGATAGCACGCGCCGCGTCGTGGAGGCGGCCGGCGCGACCTATGTGCGCGAGAACAGGATCGGGCTGGATTACGCCCGCAATGCCGCCGTGCGCGCGGCAAAGACCGAGTTCGTGGCGTTCACCGATGACGACGTGGTCCTGCATGAACGCTGGCTGGAAAACCTGATGAAGGCCTTCGATCGACCCGAAATCGGATGCGTCACCGGCCTTGTCCTTCCCGGCGAGCTTTCCACGCCCGCGCAGTTGATATTCGAAACCCATTGGGGATTTGGCAGGGGGTATATGCGCCAGGATTTCGGCCAGGACTTCTATCGCCAAAGTGCACCATACGGGGCGCCTGCCTGGTTGATTGGCGCGGGCGCAAGCCAGGCATTCCGCCGCCAGGTATTCGACGATATCGGATTGTTCGACGTGCGGCTGGATATGGGTGCGGCCGGGTGTTCAGGCGATTCCGAATTCTGGAATCGCCTTCTCCACCACGGTGGTACCTGTCGCTACGAGCCGACGGCAGTTTCCTGGCATTTCCATCGCAAGGAGATGAAGGGGCTCGCCAAGCAGATCCGCCAATATATGAGCGGTCATGTGGCAGCCCTGCTGGTCCAGTACCAGAACACCGGAAACCGGGGCAATCTGCGGCGCATCCTGGTCGCGTTGCCGCGATATTATCTCCAGAGGTTGAAGAAACGGCTGCCCAAGGGAGCGACCTCTGACACCTTCTTTCTCAAGGAGGAAATACTGGGGTGCCTGAACGGCGCCTGGTATCTCCTTCGCCGCTGGAAGAAGCCAGCATGGTAACCGCATCGAAGCCGGACATATCGTTCCTCATCCCCGCCTATAACGCGGCAGAAACTCTGGCCGATTGCCTGCGCAGCCTGCAAAAACAGTCGGCGTCGAACTGGCAGGCGGTAGTCGTCGATGACGGTTCGAAAGACGATACCTGGAATGTGCTCGAAGGTTTTGCGAAAGCGGACAGCCGGATTCTGATCCATCGCCAGGCGAATGCCGGCGCATCCGCAGCGCGTAACACAGCCGCGGGGTTTGCGACCGCCCCTTTTCTTTGCATGCTCGATGCGGATGACTGGCTGGACCCTGTTTTTATCGAAAGCATGCTGCCGGTCGCCGCTAATGGTGCTCAGCCGGTGATTGCCTGCTGCAGCTATCGCCGCGTCACGCCGGATGGGCGGATGCTGGAGATTGAAACGCCCCCCAATCTGGCCGGCGATCGAGCAAAGCGGGAATTCTCGTCATTTTGCGCCCTGGCCATTCATACGGTGGTTTTTCCCAAGGACCTTTTCGTCCGGCTTGGCGGCATGGATGCCGAGTTGCAGACCTGCGAGGACTGGGATCTCTGGCTTCGCATGGCGTTTGCAGGGGCTGCATTCCGGAAGATCGACCAGTGCCTTGCCTTCTATCGCATGAAGGCCGGCTCTCTCTCGGGAGATCCGCAAAAAATGGTAAGGGACGCGGTCCGTGTTACCACCAGGGCGCAAGCCCTGGGCATGGAAGGGAAACAGTCGGCGGACGATAAGGATGCGCGGTGGACGGCGCCGGCTCTCGGGCAATTGCGGATGCTTGCCTGGGCCGCTTCGGCCAACCTGTGCGTGGGGGCCGATCTGGCCGCGCTTGCAGAGCTTCTTCCGGAATTGCCCGACGCCTCGGGTTATGAAGGCTTCCTCGCCTCGGTGATACTGCATGGATTGCGAACAGGTCTGGCAGTTGCGAATGCCGCCGATCTCGTCGATCTGCAGGAACGCTGGAAACCAGCATTCCTCGACATTGTTCAATTGCTCGAACAGCACTCGCTGCCCGGGACCGGGCGTCGGCTGGAAGAGCTCATTGTCTGGTCAATCTCCGCGGCCGACATGTCCCGCTCCTTCGTGCTCGGCCATCTGCAGGTGGCTGCCGTCGATGTCAGCAAACTGATCTCTATTGCCAAGGCAGACGGGGCCGATACGCTGTTGCTGCACGTCTTTTCCGAAGGGCGACATGTCGGGTCGTATGTCGGCCCCCTGTGGGGAGACCTCTCCGTTCGCGCTCAACTCAGGCTCATCATCGATGAACTGCGGGCCGGAAATCAATTGCCCACGCCTTTGACCATTTCCTATGCCCGCTTCTGGGCAGCCGAAGCCATTCGCAACACCACGGTTTTAGGCAAAATCGTCCGTCAGCGGCGGGGGCGACGGCGGCAGCTCGGACAACTTTCCTACGCAATACGTCGGAACGCGTTCATCAAGTCCGCGGCGAAGGAAGTTGGAGACAATGATGCGCGCTTGTTGGAGGTGGAATCCCGTTCCGAGCGGCGATTCACCGGACCGGTTGGTGAGACGAGCGATGCCTCTCCCGAAATGAAAGGCAAGCAAACGGCTCTGCCGGAAGCCGCGACGAAAGAGGAATATTGGGAACGTGTTTTCGAGCGTCCGGATCCGTGGAATTACCTCTCTGTCTACGAACAGGTCAAATACGAGCAGACGCTGAGCCTTATTCCCGACGGTATAGAAAGAGCGCTCGAGCTCGCCTGCGCGGAAGGAATTTTCACGGCAAAGCTTGCACAGAGGGTCGGCTTCCTGACGGCCACGGATATTTCCCGCCGCGCCATTGAAAGGGCATCCGAGAGATGTCGGGACTGCCCGAACGCGGAGTTTCGCGTCCTGGATTTCGTCGGGAGCGAACTTCCGCCCGAGCAGGATCTGATCGTCTGTTCGGAGGTCCTGTACTACATGGACGACGAGAAGATCCTGGAACAGGTATGCCGGAAGATCGCGACGGCCTTGAAACCGGACGGTTGCCTTGTCACGGCGCATGCCCATATCCGTCGCGACGAACCCGACAGAACCGGTTTCGACTGGAATAATCCGTTTGGCGTGGGCACGATCAAGAAGGTTCTGTCGAACCTGCCTGATCTTGTGCTGGAAGAAACGATCGAGACCGAGCTTTACGCGGTCCATCGGTTCGCAAAGCGCAAGATGGCAACACCGGCCGTGCGGATCGAACCTCACGGCGTCCCTCTCGATGCCGATGTGGCCAAGCACATCATCTGGGGGCCGGCAGGCGTCGATCGCGGAGCGGCATGGACGAACGAGATTACGACTTCGGTTCCTGTGCTCATGTATCACAGAATTGCGATCGACGGGCCGGACGCACTCCGTCGATTTCGAGTCGCGCCGGAGGTCTTTCTCAAGCAGATGCAGTTCCTCCGGCGGCAGGGCTATTATACGCTGACAGCCCAGAACCTGGCCGTGCTGCTGCGTGAGGGCAAACCCATCCAAGGACGTCCCGTCGTCCTGACCTTTGACGACGCCTATCTCGACTTTCTCACCGACGCCTTCCCCATTCTGGCTGAGAACGGGTTCGGCGCAGACGTCTTCGTGGTAACGGACAAGGTCGGCGGCCGGTCGGATTGGGATGCCGCCTACGGGGAGCCGGCCCCGCTGATGTCCTGGGCCGACATCAGGATCCTGCAGCGGCAGGGGATCTGCTTCGGATCCCATTTGGCGTCTCACAGGCCGGCAAGTTCACTCGACAACGCTGCATTGCTGGGCGAAGCCGCTCTATCGCGTAATGCGCTCGAAAGCCGGCTAGGCGAGGCTGTGACATCCATCGCCCTTCCCTTCGGCTCTAGCGATTTCCGCGTCCCTGGCATTCTTGCTCACGTCGGTTACGAGATCGGCTTTTCGACAAAGCCCTCAAGGGCGAGCTCTGCCGACCATGCGCTTTCCCTGCCACGCCTTGAAGTTCGCGGCGACCTACCGCTCAAGGCCTTTGCCGAGCTGATGGGTCAGCCCGATGCGTTCATTGGATAGCAAGCAATGAGCGCCGATTTCCTCCCTTTGGTCACGGTCGTCATTCCGGCCTACAATGCCGAGAAAACGCTTATTGAAACGCTTCTGAGCGTATCGAACCAGACCTATGAATGCCTCGAGATCCTCGTGGTGGACGATGGTTCACAGGACAAAACCTACGAACTGGCAAGCGAATATCGCCTCAAAGATCCGCGTGTCAAAATCCTGCGACAGGAAAATGGCGGCGTGGCACGTGCCCGCAACCACGGAATCCGCGAAGCGACCGGAAGCTACATCGCGCCGATCGATGCCGATGATCTCTGGCACCCCCGCAAGATCGAATTGCAAGTCCAGGCTTTGGGAAGCTTAGCGGAAGGACGAGGGGTCGCCTACAACTGGTATGCGGCAATCGACGCCGATGATGTGATTTTCAGCCATTCGAGACCTGTGCTGTACAAAGGCAACGTCTTTGAAATCATGGCTCGGGAAAACTTTATCGGCAACGGCAGCACGCCGCTCATGCCTCGCGCTGATGTTCTGGCATGCGGTGGCTATGATCCGGCGTTGCGTGATCAAAAGGCCGAGGGATGCGAAGATCTGAAGCTTTATCTCGCACTTGCCGAAAGGCTGCCTTTTGCTGTGGTTCCTGGTTTTCTGACCGGATACCGGTTCACGCAAGGAAACATGTCGAGCAACGCCTACCGCATGCTGAAATCTCATACCCTGGTGATGGCAGAGGTCAGGAAACGCTATCCGCGCCTTGCCGCCGCTGCCACCACGGCGGAATTCGATACGGCACGGTGGTATCTCAACAAAGCGATTTCCAGAGGAGACCAAGATCAGATCAGGAAACTGGCGCCGATGATTGCCAGACGGTTCCCTGTGAAATTCGCCGTCCATGGCGCTCGCCTCGTCTGGCGCGCAGCCAAGAGTCGAGCGCGGCGACTGGCAAATCGATTGCCAAAGCATCCAACTCCATTTGCCCCGCCGATGCGAGACGGAGTGATGAGGATCGCATTTCCCGAAAGCGGTACATCATTCCATGATCGTGTTGAAGCGGCTGTCGCCGGTCGGGCCGGTGAGTCCATCAAGCCGCATGCCGGTGATGCATGACGACGATGCGAAAATCCGTTTCCGGCAAGCCAACAAGCGCCTTCAACCTGGTCATCGCGGCCCGTTTCCGAGAGCTTCTGCAACTCGTTCCAGGGCTCCGGATGAAGACCTCGGTGATGATCATCGTCGGCATTCTGAGCGGTCTGATGGAAATGGTCGGGATCACCTTTCTTGTCAGCCTCATTTTTCTCCTCGGCCAGCAGGGTTCTGCTTCCGGTACAGCTGTCGGCTGGCTTCCCGCATTTTTCGGTGGGTTCGATACCGCAATCTCGAAGCCGATGTTGGTCACCATCCTCATCTGCGCGATCGTTCTCAGGATCGTGCTGGGCTTTGCCAACTCCATCATTGCGAGCACTGTCAGCCATCAGATCAGCGATCGCATCCGGCGCCGTCTCTATTCAAAAATCCTGGCGATCCCGTTCCAGCGCTTTCAGCATTACGAGCGCAGCGACATCATGAACGTGATCGCCACTGAATCCTATGCCGTCGCTTCGGCTCATGCGAGCCTCGTTCGCCTCGGGATCAGTCTCGGGACCATCGTTATCTTCGGCGTCGGAATGCTTGTCATGGCATGGCCGATCGCGTTGCTCGGACTTGTCTTCGGCGTTGTCCACAATCTGACGCTCGGTCTGTTCGCCAATGCCTATCGGCGTATCGGCGAGACCGCCCTTTCGGCGGTGGAGGACTTGACGCAATTGACCTGGACCACGCTTCAGGCCTTGAAGGCGGTGAAAAGCTTCGGCCTGGAAAAACGCCATGAGAGCATTTTCAATGCCCTTTCCAAAGATGTCGGGCAAGCCTGGTACCGTTCCGACCGTTTGGGCGCGGCAACGTCGCTATTGAGCGAGGCGCTGACATTCGGCGTGATCCTGACGATCATCCTGTCTTCACAGTTTCTCCCCGTGGATTTCCGCGCAGCATTGTCGGCCACCGTCCTTCTCTACAGGCTTCAGCCGCATATCAAGGACTTCGACTCGCAGATCCTTGGCCTCCATGCCCTGGAGGCCTCCTTGCAGAACGTTCTTACGATAATTTCCGAAGCGGACGATGCGCGACAAGCCTCCGACCGAGAAGAGCTGCGACATCTGCAAGGTGAGATTGTTTTCCACGATGTTTCCTTCTCTTATGAAGGCAGCAGCGTTCCGGCCGTCAGCCACGTCAGCTTCTCCATCAGAACAGGAGAGACGACCGCGCTGACAGGGCCAAGCGGCTCCGGCAAGACAACCATCCTCAATATGCTTCTCGACCTCATCCAGCCGACGGAGGGTCGCATCACCCTCGACGGCAAGGATCTTTCGACCATCGAACGATCAAGCTGGTTGCGGCAGCTTTCAGTCTCGGGCCAGGATGTCGAACTGATGGAGGGCACGGTTCTCGACAATATCCGCTTCCGTCGCGAGATCTCCGAAGCTGATGTCCGCTGGGCCGCCGATATGGCCTGCGCGACTGAGTTTATCGAGAAACTACCCTACGGCTTCGACGAGTGGCTGGGCGATGAGGCGATAAGGCTTTCGGGCGGCCAGCGGCAGCGCATTGGCCTGGCGCGGGCGCTTGCCGGCCGGCCTGAGATACTGCTCCTGGACGAAGCGACAAATGCGCTCGACGAGGCGACGGAAGCGCGGGTGCTTTCTCTCCTGCTTAAGGAATATCAGGGCCGAACGCTGATTATCGTCAGCCACCGACCGTCCGTCGCCAGCCTGATGAAGCATCAAATCTGCCTCGTCCCGGCTTTGGCATAAGGAAGAGGCGATGGATCGAGGAGACGCTTTTCATTCCACCCTGCCGCTGGTTTCCGTGGTCATTCCGGCCTTCAATGCTTCGACATATATCGAGCGCACGCTTCGATCCGCTGCGCGCCAGACCTATCCGGCACTGGAGATCATCGTCGTCAACGACGGGTCCACTGACGACACGGCAAAACTGGTCGAGCAAATAGCGATGACGGATTCACGGATCCGCCTCCTGTCCACCCCAAACCGCGGTGTAGCTGCCGCAAGGAATACCGGAATCGAGGCATCGTCAGGTCGATTTGTGGCATTCCTTGACGCGGACGATCTCTGGCACCCGACGAAAATCGAGAAGCAGGTAAACGCTCTCAATCGCTTGTCCTCGCAGTGGGCTGCGGTCTACGTGCTGCATTATGTCATCAATCATGACGACGAGATCATTCGACCCGGCGGCTCCAATGTCGCACGAGGATATATCTATGCCCGACATCTGACTTTCAAATATATAAGCAATGGAAGCGCGCTTCTTGTCCGACGGGACATTGCACTCGAGATCGGTGGGTTTGATAGCTCCTACGCAGCAGCGGGTATCGGAGGCTGCGAAGATCTCGACTTCGAACTCAGGCTAGCCGCACGTTATTGCATCGAAGTCGTGCCCGAACGTCTGGTGGGATACAGAGAGTATCCGGGCAATATGTCATCCAATCACGTACGAATGGGCAAGGGTGCCTTGGAAGTCATCAGGCGCTCACTAGCCGCAAATCCGCAGCTTCCGAGATACGCAGCCAGGAGCGCTGTCGTACTCACTCAAAGATATGCATTCCGGCAGTATAGAGAAGCCAAGAGCCTGCATCTGTCACTCATGATTGCTTGGGCGATTTTTCAAAAGGATCCACGTTTCATACTTGGACTCGCATTGCAAACCAGCCGGCGCCTCATGAAGCGACGACTCACTCTCAAGACAACGGCGGCGAAGGTTGAAGATCCGCCGCAATGCAATAAACCGAGGTTCGACGAGCAGATCACCCCTTCGCATGTCAAATGCCCGGAGGGGACCGTGCGGTCACGACGTCATCTGATGCGGCTGACTGCCGTGGATATCAAGCTGAGTTCAATCTGTGAGAGCGCCGAGTGAAGAGCTCCCCCGGCGCTGAGATCACCATAAGACCACGTGACCTTTAATGCCCGTCAGGCGGCACGTCAGATCTGGACGTGACGTCCACCATGTTCTTGCGATGGAAGATGAAGAGGCCTGCGAGAACGATGATGAGCGAGCCAACGAGGATCTGCTTGTCGGGCAGTTCGCCGAAGAAAATGTAGCCAAGGACGATTGCCCAGAGCAGCAGGCTATATTGGAGCGGCGCAAGCAGGGATGCCGGCGCAAGCTTCAGCGCACGCGTGATCATCATATGCGCGCTACCCGCGACGATGCCGAGCGCCAGCATGGCGGTGAAGTCGAGTGCGGAGGCGGCGCGCCAGTTGCCAATACTCAGGATCAGACCTGTGACCAGCGCACCGACCGTCTGCCATGTGACGAGTGTGACATCGCCCGTCTGCCGCAAACGGCGACCAAGGATCAGCGTCAGCGCGAAGGAAAGGCTGCCGATCACGCCGAAGATCGATGGCCAGGACAACATGGCCGTCGAAGGCCTCAGTGCAATCACGACACCGATGAAGCCGATGATGACGGCGAGCCAGCGACGCCAGCCGATCGTCTCGCCGAGGAAGACGTGCGAAAGAGCCGCGACATAGATGGGACCGGCCATGTAAAAGGTCATGACATCGGCAAGCGGGAGATAGGCAACTGCGGCGTAGAAGAAGGCGACGTCACCCGTCGTCAGGATCACGCGCAGGATCTGCAGGGGCACACGCTCGACCCGAAACAGCGAGCGAGGTCCTTGCCTGGCGATCATCGGAGCAAGGATGAGAAAGGAACCGAACGAGCGGATCACCAGAACCTGGCCGACCGCAAAGCTCGCCACCAGCCATTTGCCCATGGCGTCATTCAGCGAAAACAGCAAATCGCCAAGCAGCATCAGAAGGACACCGAAGAGCGCTGCGTTTCCCGCGATCCGGCTGACGCGCAAATTCATGATTCGTCCCAATTGGTTAGGTTTCTTTTCTCCCATAGAACTTCATCCTGCCATCGTCGATTCCTGACTGAGGATTTTCATGACAGAACTCTAATCACTGAGAGGAATTCCGTGCTTGTCCGGCGTCGTCAATCGCATCGATGGCAGCGACACAGCCGTTAAAGTGATATGTGAAGAGCGACCAGAACAATCGGCATCAACTGTCGCCGCGATCACATTGAAAAGACTGAACACTTCTCCCCCTTCCCCATGTGATCGTCTTGTGGCAATGGTGAGGCTTAACCTCTGTAAAGACATCATGAAAGCGATTTCAGGTACCAATCTCGAGCAGGCCAAGTCACACAACAGGCGTGTCGTGATTGAGGCGATCCGCACCAACGGTCCGCTGTCGCGCGCCGCGATCGCCCGCATGACGGCGCTGACGGCGCAGACGGTCTCAAACATCGTCGAAGAATTGCAGCGCTCGCACCTGCTCGTGCCTGCGAAAGCGCAGAAGCTTGCCCGCGGCCAGCCGATTATTCCCTATTCCATCAATCCGCATGGGGCCTATTCCATCGGGCTCGAGCTTGGCCGCCAGCGCGCCAGCGGTGTGCTGACCGATCTCTCGGGCGCCGTCTGCGCGCGCATCGAACGCCATATCGAACATCCGGATCCCGAACAGGCGATGCCGGTGCTCGGTTCTATTGTCGAGGATCTGCAGCAGGCATTTTCCTTCGATCGCGATAGGCTGCTCGGTGTCGGCATGGCCCTGCCCGGCCGTTATGCAGACGGAGGTATCACGTCACTCAGCCCGCAGAACCTACCCGGCTGGCAGGACTTCCCGGTCGGCTATGAGCTGGAACGGCGCGTGAAGGTGCCGGTGCTTGTCGAGAATGACGCAACGGCTGCGGCCATCGGCGAGCGCCTGCACGGTGTTGCCCGCGGCTTCAGCAGCTTCGTCTATCTCTTCCTTGCCGGCGGCGGCGGGATCGGCGCCGGCATGTTTCTCGACGGGCATCTCTACAAAGGCAGCCGGCACAATGCCGGCGAGATCGGCCACATCATCGTCGAGCCCCACGGCCGGCTCTGCAGCTGCGGCAAGCGAGGCTGTCTGGACCGCTACGTTTCGCCAACTGTGGCCTATGAATTCATGGGTATCGCCGATGCCGAGGAGCTTTCGCCGGATGAACTCGACGCGCTGATCGCCGGACGTGAAGAAGGCCTCAGCGCATGGCTGGATCAGGCTGTCCAGCCCCTGCGTCAAACCATCGATTTCCTTGAGCTTGCCTTCGATCCGCAAACCATCGTACTCGGCGGCAGTATCTCGACCATCATGATGCGCGGGCTTGCGGAGCGGCTGGAGCCGCTGCACCTACCGATTGATCCGACCGGGGAAAGAACCATTCCACGCGTCATGATCGGCATGACCGGCAAGGATACTGCAATTCTTGGAGCGGCAGCCCTGCCGATCTTCTCGGAAACCAATCCCCGCTTCGACGTGTTGCAGAAGCCGATCGGCTAAGCTCCGCCTCGCTTCCCGAGGCGGAGACCAAGCTATCCCTGTCGGGCTGTAGCTAGGATTGCTGCAGCCCGTAGAGCAGCGGCATCAGCCCGGCGAGCGCCTTGAAGCGTTCCCAGGATTTTGACGATGGCTTCGTCCAGCCCGTTTCGGCAAGGGCCGAAAGACGTGGAAAGACGAGCCGGTCGAAGACGGCGCGGTCCGTCATCGGCTCGGACCAGATGCAGGCCTGAATGCCGCGCAGCTTCTGTTTCTGCGTTTCGGTCCATCCACCGACCGGATCGAACGTATAGAGTTTCTCTGCGTCCGACGTGCCGGCCCAGCTCGCACCCGGTTCGTCCCAGTCCGGCCGTAGTGCCATATCGAGATAATAGACCTGCCCTGGGCAGACGACGATCTCATAGCCGCGGTCGGCAAGCTCGGCGGAGACTTCGACATTGCGCCATGAGCAGAGGTAGCTTTTCGCCTTGTCGATGACGTCGCCATGCGCCGCCTCCTCCCAGCCGCCGGTAATGCAGCCCTTGGAAGCCAGGAAGCTCTGGATGCGCTTCAGGAATTCCGCCTGCAGGATCGCCGCGCCCGAGCCATGGATGTCGTCAGCGCCATGAGTATTGGTGATGACATTCAAGCGCTTGGCATGCGCATCGACGATATCGTCGCCGGCGAGCGTACGCAGCCACGCGAGTGCTTCCGGCGAGCCGGACCATGCGCCGAGCGGCACCTCGTCGGCGCCGATATGAATGGTTTTGAAGGGGAAAAGCTCGATGAGTTCCGAGAAGATGGTCTCGATGACCTGATAGGTCTTTTCGCGCGCCGGATTGATGCAATTATCCGGGAAACCCTGAACCGAATAGTAGCTGCCTGCTTCCTCGGGATCGCGCAGATCCGGTATTGCCTGCAGCATGGCGTAGCAGTGCCCGGGTATATCAATCTCCGGCACGATCTCGATGCCAAGCTCCTTGGCATAAGCGACGATCTCGTGGATCACGGATTTGGTGTAGTAACCGCCGGTGCGCGCCGGACTGGAGCCGAGCAGTGGCGGCAAGGCAAGGCCATGGCCCCGCCACGCGCCGATTTCGGTCAGTGCCGGATAGGCATCGATCTCGACACGCCAGGCCTCGTCGTCGGAGAGATGCCAATGGAACCGATTGAGCTTGTTCCAGGCGAGCACCGCCATCAGCTTCCTGATTTCCGCCTCGCCATAGAACTGACGGGCGACATCGAGATGCAGACCGCGCCAGCCCATCGACGGCTCGTCGACGATCTCGCCGGAGGCCGGGAACTGGAAGGTTCGCGGATGCAGGCGCGCGCCGCGCCAGATCTGGCCGAGCGTGATCAGACCATAGAGGAAGCCGGTCCGGCTGCTCGCCTCAACGGTGATCGCCTCCCCTTTGAAGCTCAATCGATAGGCCTCGGGGCCGAAACCGTCAGCCTTCTTGAGGGTTACGGCTGCAGCGCCCTCAGCGGCCGAGCGGATAATGCCTTCGACGGCGAAGAGATGATCGACCAGCATTTTGAAGCTTTCGGCTGCAGCCTTTGCTTCCGCATCATCAGCCTGCAACGTGAAACCCGCTGGCAAAGCCTGTCTTGAGGCAACCGCCACGTAATTCGGCCAGGGAATGATCGACACCTGCACCGGCACGCTGGCCGGCACGGGAAAGATCTCGGCACCGCGCTTCAATGGCGCGTTGCTGGCGGATGAACGTGTGGGTTCGAGCGCGAGCGAAACGGTGCTTCCATCCGCAAAAGCGAGATAGCCGCTTGTTGCACCATCCGTCCAATGGCGGAACTGCCAGCTCAGCGCATGGACCGAAATCGTCCAGGTCTCGCCAATGCCGAGAACGAAGCCCTCCGGCGGCTGGAATTCGGTGAAGTTCGACAGTCTCCTGGAGACCGTAGCCCCTTCGACACTTCCGGCAGGATCGACACGCCCCGGTCCGCTGACGCAGAGCGAGAAGCCGGAAAGCGGTTCGGCGGTCAGATTCTTGAGGTTCAGGACATAGGAAAAATCCTTGCCATCAGCTGGCGGGTTCCAAAGGGTCTCGAGCCGCAAGGCATGGTGTCGCGGTGTGGACATGGTCGTTTCTTTCTGTTCGGACTATGGAAATCAGGTCTTGAGCATGCCGGCATAGATGCCAGAAGCGGAATCGGGGATGGGAATGGCGCCAACGGCTTTTTCGTAGAAGGCGGATGGGCCGACGTCGCCGATGATCGCATAGCCGTAGCCCATGGCCTTCAGGTCATTGAGACTGGCAAAGAGCAGCGCCCGGCCGATGCCAAGCCCGCGCAGGCTCTCGTCCACGCCGGTCGGCCCGAAGAAGTCGGGTGCGGTCGCTTCATGACAGGAAAAGCCGACGAGCTTGCCTTCGCGCGTGGCGATGAAACAAGTGGGCGGCTGGTGCGAGATCGCAACTGTCGCCTCGCTTGCCCAGGCTTCGCCGAACTGCTCGTCGATCCAGCGGACAATCAGCTTGAGTTCAGGCGGCAGTGCACGGCGGATAGTGACGCCTGCCTTTGCCATGGCATCGGGTGACTTTGTGTCCTGCGGGAGGGTCGACAGGTTGACGAGATAATCCATGGAGATGCCCTGTTAGCTCTGCGTGCCGAGCGCACGCGTGAAGTGATTGGGACCGATCTGTTCGATGACGGTGGATTCCGGGCGGCTGAGTGACCGGACGCGCTCTGCCTGTTCGAGGAAACGTGCGCTGCCGCCGGTCACGAAGGGGCGCCTGCCATCAGGCACCGCGGAGAGCAGCAGCTGGGTATAAGGATGACGCGGATTGGAGAGCACCGTTTCGGTATCACCCCATTCGACCGTCTGGCCGGCGAACATCACGACGATTTCCTCGGCCACATGTGCAGCGGTCGCGATGTCGTGGGTGATATACAGCATCGCCAGTCCATTCTCCTGCTTCACCCGGGCGAGCAGATCGAGAATGTCCTTGCGGATGGAAACATCGAGCATCGAGGTCGGCTCGTCAGCGACCAGCACGCTTGGCGCCACCGCGAGTGCCCGGGCGATATTGACGCGCTGGCGCTGGCCGCCGGAAAGTTCATGCGGAAACCTCTGCTTCGACACGGCCGGATCGAGACCGACGCTTGCCAGCAGTCCGGCAATATCCTCCTCGAGGGCTGAGCGTGATGTGTTCTGCCGGTGGAGTTGCAGCGGCCGGGAAAGATGATGGCTGACGGTAAAGGCAGGATTGAGTGACGAGAATGGATCCTGAAAGACCATCTGCACGTCCTTGCGATAAAGACGCTCATCCTTGGCCGTCCTCTGCGCTGTCAGATCATGCCCGCGAAAGAACAGCTTGCCACCCGTCGGCCTGTCGAGGCGCGCAATGATGCGGGCGCAGGTCGTCTTGCCGCAGCCTGATTCACCGACGAGCGCCAGCGCGCGGCCGGGAAACAGCGAGAAGGAAACACCCTTCAGCGCGTGCACCGGGCCGAACTGACGCCTGATCTCCTCAAGCCGTATGACGGCTCCGGCTGGGGACGGATGTGCCTCGGGCTTCATGCGAACGCTCCTGAAAGATGGGACTGGGTTGGAAGCTGGGGAATGGCGTTCCAGAGCTTACGCGTATAGTCGTGCAGCGGCGTCTGACTAACCTGGCGCACGTCGCCGGCTTCGACGAGCTCGCCCTTCAGCATGATACCGATGCGTTGGCAGAGCTGCGCCATCAGATGCAGGTCGTGAGTAATGAACAGCAGCGAGAAACCGTATGTCCGCTGCAGATCGACGACCTGTTCGAGGATTTCGCGCTGCACGACGACATCAAGCGCCGTCGTCGGCTCGTCCATGATGATGAGTTCCGGCCTCAGCGCCAGGCAGATGGCGATGACGATACGCTGGCGCATGCCTCCGGAAAACTGATGCGGATAGTCGCCGATGCGCTGCGGTGGGATGCCGACGAGCCGGAACATCTCCTCGCCCCGTGCTCGCGACTCCTGCCGCGAGCAGCCGGTATGCCGGTAAAGCACGTCATGGAATTGTGCCTCGACCCGCATCAGCGGATTGAGCGAGTTCATCGCGCTCTGGAAGACCATGCCGATGCGTTTCCAGCGAATTTTCTGCAACTCGCGCTCCGGCATTTTGAGCAGATCCTGGCCGTCCATGCGGATGCTGCCGCCGCTGATCCAGGCCGGAGCTTTGGAAAGCCGCGTGATAGCATAGGCAATCGTGCTCTTGCCGCAGCCGGATTCACCGGCCAGACCGAAGATCTCGCCCCGCCCGATATTGAACGAGACGTCCTTGACGGCGCGAAACTCACCCTTGTCGAGCAGATAGTCGACATTGAGGTTTTCGATTTCCAGGAGATTGCCGCTCATCGGCCTGCCTCCAATTGACGGTTGCGGGCACGACTGAGACGGAACCAGCGCGTCAAGGCCGGACCGGAGCGGAGCTGCGGATTGGCAATTTCGTCGAAAGTGAAGTTGAGCAGTGCGAGACCGAGCCCCGTCAGTGCAATGCCGATCGCGGGAATACCGACATCCCACCATGCGCCGACCATGATCGCCGAGGCGTTCTGGGCATTGTAGAGCATCGTGCCCCAGGTAACTTTCAGGGGATCGCCGAAGCCGAGATATTCAAGTGTCGTCTGCGCGACGATGGCGTAGATGATGCTGCCGACCAGATTGATGCCGATCAGCGGCGTCAGGTTCGGCAGGATCTCCACGAAGATGATGCGCCAGGCCGGCTCGCCGATCATTTTTGACGCAGTAACGAAATCACGATTGCGCAGCGCCATGGTTTGAGAGCGCGTCATTCGGGCGCCCCATGGCCAGGAGGTTAGCGCGATGATCGTCATGATCGTCATCGGGCCGACCGTGCCGGCGAAAGACGCGAGCAGTATCAGCAGCGGCATATTCGGGATGACCAGGACTGCATTCGTCGCAAGATCGAGCGCCGCATCGGTCTTGCCGCCGATATAACCGGCGACGAGGCCGATCGCGGTGCCGATCACCGTGATGGCAATACCGGTCGCAAAACCGACCGAGAGGGAACTGCGCGCACCCCAGACGAACTGGCGATAGACGTCGCGGCCCATTTTCGTCGTGCCGAGCACATGTTCGGCGGATGGCGGTTGGTGCGAGCGACCGACACGCGCGCCGGGCTCTCCAGGGGCTATGACGGGCGCACAAAGGGCCATTAGCCAGAGGCCGACGACGATGACGAGGCCGGCGACGGCCTTCTTCTGGCGAAGTATGGATCTCAGCGTGAAGCTCATTACACGGCATCCCCCAGTCTGGGGTCGATGAACCCGTAGATGATGTCGACGAGGAAGTTGGCGCCGAGTGTTGCGAGCGTCATCAGCAACAGCTGCCCCTGGATGACCGGATAATCGCGGGCAATGCTCGCGGTATAGAGCGTCAGACCTAGCCCCGGATAATTGAAGACAATCTCGGTGACGATCGAGCCGCCAAAGACGGCGCCGAGCATCAGCGCAAGATTCGTCAGGACCGGCAGCATGGCATTGCGCACACCATAACCGAACATGACATTCAGATGGCTGAGCCCTTTGGCACGGGCCATCGTCACATAGTCCTCGCCGAGGATCGAGATCATCGACGAACGCATGGTCGTCTGGAATTCGCCGATCAGAAAAGGCGAGAGCGTCAGCACCGGCAGAATAGCATGCATGAAGACGCTGCCGGCAAATGTGAAGTTGAAAGCAGGATCGAGATTCGGATCATAGGCGTACCCCACCGGGAACCAGCGAAGTGAAACCCCGAACACGAAAAGCGTCGTCAGCGCGATGATCACGGGCGGCACCGAGATCATGATGACGGAGAGGGGCGAGACGATCGTGTCAAAGCGTCCGCCACGCCGCCAGGCCGAAACCGCTCCAAGCACGACACCGATGCAGAGCGAAAAGATGATGGCGGTCACAACCAGGAAGATGGTCCAGATCGTCGAGCGGCTGAGAACCTGCACGACGGTCTGGGGATAATATTTGACCGAGACGCCAAGATCGAGGGTCGCAAGACCTTTCAGATAATCGACGAACTGAAAGAGCATCGGTTGGTCGACAACGCCGAATCGTGCCTTGATCGCCTCGACGGCTGCGGGCGTCGCCCGCGGGCCGAGCTGGGCGACCATGGCGTCGACGGGGGTCCCCGGCATGAGCCGGGGAAGTATGAAATTCATCACGATGGCGAATGCCAGGGCGACCGCATAGACGCCAAGGCGTCGTCCGGAAACACGCATGTCCCTGCCCTCGACGGTCTTATTGGACCGGCTTCAAGCGCAGGAGATGCATCAGGCGCATCCGGTTGTTGTCGTGATCTTCCGGGTTCATGATCGGGTCCTTGTCGGTTACCCAGCCGGTGAAGCGTTTGCTGGAGAACTGGTACCAGGTCGGGCCGTTGAAGACAGGTACGACTGGGAAATCGTCGGCAACCAGAAGCTGGATGTCGTTGAAGATCTTCTTGTGATCATCATCCGACGTCGCCTTCAGATACTGATCGAAGAGCGCATCGAGCTTCGGATTCTGATAGCGCGAGGGGGCTCCGGTGACGCGCCCGGCATAGGCCGTCGAGAGGCTCTGATAGTAGCCGCGGAACGGTGTGGCCCCATCGGCACGCGAGTTCATGACAACCTCGAAACTGCCATCGAGGATCTGCTTGCGCCATTGTTCGTATTCGGGCGTGGCGACCGATGCATTGATGCCGGCCGCGCGCAGGCCTTCAACGGCGATCTGTACGGCGTCGATCCAATCGGTCCAACCATTGGGAACGATGATCGGGAAGGTGATCGGCTTGCCGTTCGGGGTCGTGCGGAAACCGTCGGAACCCTTCTTGTAGCCGGCATCGTCAAGGATCTTGTTGGCCTTGTCGGTGTCAAAGCCCATGAAGGCGTCCTTGTCGCCTTCGGCCTCCTTGTTGCGCCAGCCTTCAAACCGCGGCGGCAGGCCGGAGGCATGCTCGTTGACAACGGGATAGCCGAAGCCGGCAATGTCGACCATCGACTTGCGGTCCATGGCAAGGCTGAAGGCGTGGCGGAAGTTCAGGTCCTTGTAGGCCTCCAGATTGCCGTCATCCTTGGTCTTGAAGTTCATCTGGAAGGCGACGGTTTCGGCTGGCGGTTGCCAATAGCCGTTATGGTCGGCATCGAGCGCAACGAAGGTCTTGTCGATTTCCGGAATGAAGGAGCCGATCCAGTCCATGTTGCCCTCGGGCAGGATGGCGAGCATCTGGTCATTGCCGGAAATCTGCGGCAGCCTCAGGCAATCGACATGCAGCGAGGCGGCATCCCAATAGTTCGGGTTGCGGCATTGCTCGTAGACCTGCGGCGTGAAACGGCGCACCTCCGTCATTGGTCCCGACCCGACCGGCTTTTCATTCTTGAAGGCGACGGGATCGGAGACATCCTTCCAGACATGTTCGGGAACGACGGCGAGATCGGCGAGCGATTCCGGGAAGTCGGAGTTCACAGCCTTGAGGTTGATCGTGACCTCGGTCGGCGACGGCGCCTCGACGGATGCCACGGTCTCGCCGACACCGACTGTGTCGAGGGCGGCGTTCTTCAGCATCAGATCAACAGTATATTTGACGTCGGCCGATGTGAGCGGCTTGCCGTCCGACCATTTCACGCCCGAGCGCAGTTCATAGGTGATCGACTTCATGTCGTTCGAAAACTTGTAGTTCGTGGCAAGGCGCCAGACCGGCTTGCCACCGTCCTGCGCGTTGAATATGACGAGCGGCTCATAGATGAAGTCCATTGTGCTCTGCCGACGGCCGGCAAGGTCGAACGGATTGAAGTTCTGCACCCAGCTCGACTGTTCTTCGATATGCATCGTCAGCACCGCTTCCGCAGCCGAAGCAGCCGATGCACCAAACGCCATGACCGCCGTCAGGGCGGTCGCTGCCGCCCAGCCGGCACGCGCGGAAACACTGCGGCTTGCGCTCTTGTCCAGTCCCATTTTTACGTTCCCCTGTTTGTTATTTTATGAGTCAATCAAATTGATTTAATCAAGCTAACGCAAGATTTCCGATCCGGTCAATCGGGTGGAAACCAAAAATTTCGGCTTCCAACATCTGAACCTGATTTGCTTCGGCACACGCGTTGGCGGCCAACTGAGGATGCGTCGAGAAAATAAATTGTCATACTTATTGTGCGCTGCGAAAAGCTTGGCGCAAGCGCGACCCGTCAGACTGAGTTCGTTGAAATGTCGTTATTTTGATCCGGCCTATGTTGAAGCCATGACGGCTTGTTTTTCAGCACGATCAGCCGTCCAGCATCTGCTGGGCGGCTATTCCAACGACAGTCGGGGTTCAGATCAACTTCCTAAAGTCCTACAGGAAAACCTTCGAACGGCTTGATTTCCTTAAGAACGAAGGTGGTCTGCATTTCCTTGATGCGCGGCAGGCGGCGCACAACAGAGATGGCGAAATCGGCATAGGAATCGAGATCGGGCGAGACGACCTGCAGTAGGAAGTCCGAGTCTCCCGCAATGCTGTAAAAGGCAACGACCTCTTGCCGCGAGCGTAGAACGGGTCGGCGCTGATGATCGAAAGTGGCGACGACATCCTATGGGAATCCAAATTGCAGATACGTTCCTCTACTGCTCTCTTGGTCCAGGCACCTGTTGAGGGATGTCGCCCGGTCGGATGACCGGCATGTTGCCTGTGGATGGGACCGGTTCGACCAACCCGCGATCGCCAGTTGGTGGAGGCGTCAGCACGCCTTTGCACCGAGATATTTCGCTTTCCGATCTGCCATTCTCCGCCCGCCGATCCTTCTCGGATGACGACTGGCTATCCGCCTGACACTCCGGTTGCTGTTCCTTGCTGTCGGCCTGGCTCATGGCAGCCCGAGATCCGGCAACAAGCAACCAGAAGGCAAGTCCAAACAAGAGAGACTTACCGGAAAGGCGATGCATCGAAAGCCTGGTCAGGGATATTGGCCGCAAAGTCCACATTGGTGGCACTCCCCGCTCCCGAGAGGCCAAACTGCTGCGAGCGACACGGAGGTCATCGCTTCCCCTCACGAACGCGAATGCCTGGCTTGCCAATCGGCATCAGCCGAGGATCATTGATGCCTGGCCTTATGGCATCCTGCTCGCTTGACTCCTTGACCGGCGGCCCGCGCTCGACCTTGTTTTCCGGAGCATCGGGAGGTGTCTGCAAATGTTCGCGATGTTGCTTGTCGAGTTTGCTCATAAGCGCCTCCTTCTATCGGATCAATCGCGTCTCGGGCCGGGTATCCCGCGACGGCTTCTCGGACATGAACGCGGGTTGTTACCGCCAACGCCAGAGCGAGAAAGCGACAATGAACGCCATGGTGCGGACACCGTCTTGTCCCTCATATTAGGTCCAACCAGCACGGACCTCGAATGTTCCGGATAGAAACGGAGAATTGGCCCTCGGAATCTCCGCAGCCAAGCGCTATGTGGTTCCTGCATGATCATGAGAAAAGGTGAACTCGTGCAGACCGACCTCCAGAAAGACATGGCGGCTTGGTTCCAGTCGCTCGAACCTGTCGATCCCATAGAGATGATCGGACTTTGGAGAGGTGCCGGCATTCCGTCAGGACACCCACTGGACGGCGTTCTCGAGAATTTGGGATGGTTCGGCAAGCGCTTCCATCCCGACAGGCGGGCGGACCCCCTGCTCTTTCAGTGGCGTCCGGGACGGCTCGTGGCCATCGATCCGCGCTTCGCCCCTATCGGGTTGGCGATCAGGCTCGCGCCGCTGGGACGAACATCCCTTGCCCGGAACCTGTTTTCACATCTTCAGAAGGCGTTCCGCGCAAAGGGCACGACAGCCGCCCTGGAGGTTCGGACATCCGGGCAGATCGCAAGCGCTGCGATGATCTACGACGCGCAACCGATCGTCGACCACTTCAGACGAGTAGCCGATGACACCTTGGCTGGCATGATGTGCGTGCGTGACGACGAAAGACGGTTCTACTTCAAACTCACGAAGATCGCCTCCCAGACCTAGGACGATGTTGAGAACAATAGTATGGGCGATCACGGCAGCAGTAGCGGGCAGCAGTTTTGCGGCCGACGTAGATCGTGGCGCGAGAATTTTCCGGGCCTGTTCTTCATGTCACATTGTCGATGACACCAGAAGTACCTTCGGCCCCTCTCTGAAGGGTGTCGTGGGACGGCGGGCAGCGATCAAGGACGACTACGTCTACTCTCCCGCCCTGAAGAAAGCCGGCGAAGACGGGCTTGTCTGGAACGAGCATGAACTTGCGGAGTTTCTGGCAAGCCCGAGCAAAAAAATTCCGGGCACAAAGATGCGCTTCTGGGGACTCTGGAGCTTCGAAATCGACGACCTTATCGCCTTCCTGAAGGCAAATCCGTCTTAGCGTCGGCGGCCAACTGCGGCAGGCATATATGAGGTCGGTCGGCCGCCTTCTCCACGTGAAATCTCAGGACGACAGCCTCCACGATTCAAGCGCTGGCAACGCAAGACACCCTTGCTGCGAAGGATCCTCCCCCTAAACTAATTCGGGATACCGCGTCGTACCCGCGGCCGGTGCAGACCAAACTGGGAGAAAGCGATGCAAGACGCCCTCGTCGTTCGCCGCGAAACGCATCTTTCCGCGCCGCCTGCCGCAGTATTCGCCCTGCTGACGGATCCGGAAAAGATCCTGCGCTGGATGGGAACAGAAGCCGAGATCGAGGCACAGCCGGGAGGACTCTATCTCGTCAACGTGACCGGTGCGCGTTTCGCTCGCGGTTCTTTTCGCGAAGTGGTGCCGGTCCATCGCCTGGCCTATAGCTTCGGCTGGGATGGCAGCGAGGTGGTGCCGCCGGGGTCGAGCCTGGTCGAAATCGATCTGATTGAGCAGCCGGACGGAACGCTCTTGCGTTTGACGCATACCGGCTTGCCCAATGCCGAGCAATGCGCCGGCCATGCCGAGGGCTGGGCTCACTACCTTGGCCGATTGAGCACGGTTGCGGCCGGACGCGACCCGGGGCCAGATTCCTTTCATGGCAGGAAATGACCAGGCTTCTCATTTGAAGAGAAGTCGAATTCATGAGGGAGGCGACGTCTGGCTGTGGCCGCCGCCTGGCTGACATCAATTGAGCGCTATGGCATGATCGAGGCATGGATTTGCCCGCCCACCTCGCCTGGCTGATCGATGAGGCCAGCGCCTCGTCCAGCCCCGAACACTTTATAGCCGAGCTTGGCCGGCAGTTGCTTGCCGATGGTCTGCCGCTTGCGGGCGGAGCCCTAACTCTTGCCGTTCCGCATCCGATCATTGCGCGCCGCACCTGGTTGTGGCGGGCAGAAAACGATGCAGTCATCGAAGCGCTCGACTTTGCCGGCAGCTCGCTCAACAGGGCCGCAGGCGACTGGCTTGCCGGGCTGGGGCCTATACACGAAGGAGAGATCGGCCGCGGCTCCCGCAGTCCGATGTTAGGCTGGGCCGGAACCCGATCGTTTGATCCGGCTGAGGCGGATCGGCTATGCCAGGCCGCGCGCTTTGCGGCGGCACCCCTGGCAGCTCTGACCGCGCGAACGGCGCTGACAACGCTACTGGAGGCTTATCTCGGGCGGCGCAGTGCCGCGCAGGTGCAGGCCGGAATGCTCGGCCGCAGCAGCAGCGAAACCATCCATGCCGCTTTGCTTTGTGCTGATCTGCGCGACTTCACGGCCCTCTCCGAAGCGACGGAGCCCTCCCTTATGATCGCCACTCTCGATGCGTGGTTCGATCGTATTGCCGGAGCGGTCCACGCTTTCGGCGGCGAGGTGCTGAAGTTCATTGGCGACGGTGTTCTGGCGATCTTTCCCGTTACCGGCACGCCTGGTGAGGCCTGCGAGGCCTCCTTGCGCGCCGTCGCGGCCGCCCGTGCCGGCATGGCCCATCTCGATGCCGCGCGGCAAGCACAAGGCCTGCCACCGCTGCCGTTCGGCGTGGCACTGCATTTCGGCGAGATGCTCTGGGGCAATGTCGGTGCCGCCGACCGGCTCGACTTCACCGCCATCGGCCCCGCAGTCAATCTGGTCAGCCGGCTGGAGGGGCTCTGCAAGTCCCTTGGCTACCGCGTGCTGATATCAGGCGCACTCGCCGCGCAGATTACGATACAACTGGCCCCCCTGGGGGAACACCGGTTACGCGGCATCGCCGATCCCTGCGCCGTCTTCACTCTGCCAACGGATTGAACGAAGCAGGCGCGGCAATCGCTGGGGGCAGTGACACCGGTCAATCTGCCCCGCAGGGAGGTCTCAATTGGCTTCCAGCAGATACCCCTCGCTCAGCTCATCGAGCGCCGCGCCGTTGATGGTCACAGAGCAGCGACCCGTGTCCACCTTCGAAACGGAAACCTGGTATTTACCGCTCGGCAGTTCAAGCTCAGCCGAGAAGCCGTCCCATCCGGCCGGCAGAACCGGTTTGACATGCAGGCGGCCGTTCTCCGAGCGGATGCCGAGGATGCCCTCGATTGCCACGCGGTAGAACCAGCCGGCCGAGCCCGTATACCAGCTCCAGCCACCGCGGCCCTTGAGGTTGTCTTCGCCATAAACGTCGCCGGCAATCACATAGGGCTCGATGCGATAGACATCCGCGGAGGCTTTATCGAGCGAGTGATTGATCGGGTTCAGCATTTCGAAGGCGCGCCAAGCGTCTTCCCCGCGCCCCATTCGGGCGAGAGCAAGGACTGCCCAGGTGGCGGCATGGGTATATTGGCCGCCGTTTTCACGGACACCCGGCGGATAGGCCCTGATGACACCGGGGTCGTTGACCGGTTTGACGAAAGGCGGCGTCAGCAGACGGATGAATTTGCCCTCTTCATCGACGAGCTTGTCGAGGACGGCCTTCATCGCCATTTCGCTGCGTTCAGGACTACCCTCGCCCGACAGCACACTCCAGGACTGGGCGATCGAGTCGATCTTGTCCTCTTCAGACTGGCTGGAGCCAAGCGGCGCGCCATTGTCGTAATAGCCGCGGCGATAATATTCGCCGTCCCAGCCGGCCGTTTCGATCGCGTTCCTGAGCTTTGCCAGATGGTCCGACCAGCGGCCGACACGATGGGTGTCACCACGGGTTTCGGCGTAGGCAATGAAGCGGCGCAGTGCACCGGCCAGGAACCAGCCGAGCCAGACGCTCTCGCCGCGGCCGGCCATGCCGACACGATCCATCTTATCGCACCAGTCGCCGCTCATCATCAACGGCAGGCCGTTGACGCCGGTGCGCTTGATCGCGAGATCGAGGCCGAGTGCGGCATGCTCGTAGAGCGACGCGGTCTCGTCGGAAACGCGCGGCTGCAGGAAAGCATCATATTGGCCGGGGCTGAGCTGCGCGCCTTCGACGAAGGGCAGCATTTCATCCATGATCGCGGCATCGCCGGTCGCCGTGCAATATTGATCGACCGCATAGGCAAGCCAGACCGGGTCGTCGGAGATGTTCGTGCGCACGCCGGCGCCGCTGTCTGCCAGCCACCAGTGCTGGAAGTCGCCTTCCGGGAACTGGCGCCGGCCGGTATTGAGGATCTGCTTGCGAGCGATCTCCGGCGAATGCAGCAGGAAAGCCAGTGAATCCTGCAGCTGGTCGCGCAAGTTCCACGCGCCGCTCGACTGGTAGAAGGCGGTGCGGGCCATGATGCGGCAGCCATAGGTCTGATAGGGCAACCAGTTGTTGACCATGAAGTCGAGGCGCTGGTCCGGCGTCGAAACGCGCGTCCGGCCGGTGAAGCTCTTCCAGAAACCGCGCGTCTGGCCGAGAACGTCCTCGAAGCTGACGGCGCGGATCTCGGCAATGAGAGCCGACGCTTCCTCCTGCGAGGCCCCATCGCCCATATAGAAGCAGATATCACGCACTTCGCCGGGCTCGATCGTCAGATCGAAGGCCATGGCGGCTGCCGGATCGCCGTCGAGATCCATGGCATTGGAGAGGCGCGAGCCCGCCGAGACGGTCCGTGGCTGCTGGATCGTTCCGTGGCGGCCGATGAATTCGCGGCGGCTGGTGGAAACGCTCGACGGCGTTTCGCTTGCCGCAAAGGCTGCGACACGCGTTCCGAAATTCACGCTGAACGGATTGCTCGCGAAGATCGCTCCGCTCTCGCGATCGAAGCTGGAGATAATGAAGGGTTTGCTCTTCGTCGGGTTGTTGCCGAGGATCCATTCGGCATAACCGTAGATACGAAGCTTGCGTGCTTCGCCCGCATCATTGCGGATGCGCAGCTGCGTCAGCTTCACCGATTTCTCCATATGGAGGGTCTGCGTGACCTCCAGGGCGATTTCATCCTGAACTGTCGAGAAGACCGAGTAGCCGAGGCCATGTCGCGCTTCAAAGCGCGTGTCGGAGCGCTGCGCCAGAGACGCATAGGGCACGATGACGGAGCCGCGGTCGAGATCCCTCAGATAGAAGGCTTCGCCCGGTCGGTTGGCAACCATGTCATTGGTCCAGGGCGTCAGTTGGTGGTCACGGGAGTTCTGGCTCCAGGTGAAAGCCGCGCCTTCAGCCGAGACATGGAAGCCAAAGCTCTCATTGGCGATGATATTGACCCACGGATGCGGCGTCTGTTCACCGCCCGACAGGCGCATGACATATTCGCTGCCTTCGGCTGCAAATCCGCCATAACCGTTCCAGAAGGCGAGATCGCCGCCTTCGGCTGGCGCCGGGGCGCCGATGCTGCGATCCATTCTCGGTACGAGAGTGGAATCGCCCCATTGGCCGAGCAGCGCCGGTGAGCCGGAAACGGAACGCGCCTTCTGCAGCTGGTCGATGAGGCTGCCGTCGCGGCCGCGCAGCACGACGCGCGAAGCGGCAATGATGGCCTCATAGGCTTCCGGTGTCGTCAGATCCTTGCGCAGGACATAGATGTTACGCTGGATGCCCGCCACTTCGCTGGCGTGGCGCGCCGCGTCGCAAAGCTGGTCGATGGTGCGCTGCATCTCGGCTGCAGCCTCGCCGGCGCGCTCGTTGAAGATCACGAGATCGACCTCGACGCCGCGCGATTGCAGCAGGCCCTGGGCGCGCAGCAACTCCTTGACGAGATCCGTGCCAAGCTCGTCGGTAATGCGCAGCGTCATCAGCGGCGCATCGCCTGACAGCGTCGCGCCCCAAAGGACGGACTGGGACTTGAGGCCTTCGCGCACCGCCTTGCTGTCGGCACGCAGCGCCATGTCGGGATAGATGATATAGCGCGCAAAGCGCTGGTAGGCGGCCGCTTCCTTCGAGTTGACGCCGATCTGGCGCAGCTGGCTCTGCGTTCTCGTCCAGGCCTGAACAAGGCCCTGGGCGAAGCTTTCCGGCTGGCGATAGTGCTCCAGCGCCGCCTCGAGTTCGGCACGATCCGCACCTGCAATCGTCCAGAAGGTCACGCTGACCTTCTCGCCGGCCGGCACACGAAGCGTCCGGCGCAGCGACACGCAGGTGTCCATGGTGAAACCGTCGGTGCCCGAGAGTTCCGCACCAGCATCGAAGGCCGCTGCTTCGGTCAATGTCCGTCCACGGCCAAGGAAGCGCATACGATCGGTTTCATATTGCGTCGGGCCATCTTCGCCGGACGTGTCGACGATGAGCTGGGCAATCGCGACATCGGGATCGGTCAGGCCGCGTTTCTGGCGCTCGACGAAGATAGCATCGCCGCGGTTGGCGATCTCGGTCTTCAGGAACATGCGGGCAAAGACCGGATGGCCGGTGTCGACGATATCGAGCGTTGCGACCGGCTCCATATACGAGGTCACTTCGATGACACGGTCCTCGGTACCGGTGTTGGTGATCGTCAGGCGGCGGCCTTCCGCATCATAATTGCTCGCGACGAAGACTTCCATTTCGCTCGTCAGCTCGCCGACGGTCTTGATGAATTCCGCCTTGTCGTCGCTGAAGCTGACGCGGACATGCTCGTTGGCGATCGAGCGCGGCTCTGCCGTCGCAGACCACCACTCGTTCGACGCGGTATCCCGCAGAAAGATGAAGGAACCCCAGCGATCCTCGGTTGGATCGGCTCGCCACCGGTTGATGGAGAGGTTTTTCCAGCGGCTGTAGCCGGAGCCCGTCGCCGTCAGCATGGTCGAATAGCGGCCGTTCGACAACAGCAGCAATTCGCGTTCACGCGATGCCGGGTCTTCCAGGCGGCGGACTTCCGGACGCATCAGGTCACCCTGAATGGTCGCCGGCGCATCTGTCTCGTGCTTGGAGGCCATGACCGGAATGTCGCGCGGCGCCTTTTCCTGCAGCAGGAGTTCGGCAGCTTCGATCACAGGATCGGCATGGAAGAGCTCGCGCAGCAGTCCGTCGAAGGCGACGTTGGCGACGGCAGCAATCGACATGCCGTGATGGTGCGCATAATAGTTGTAGACGACAGCGCACTGCTTGCCCTCGGGCACGCGGCTTGCCGTGAAGTCGACGGCATCATGGAAACCATACATGCCGAGCGCGCCGACCGCCCTCAGCCTGTTGAGGTTTTCAAGCGCCGCAACAGGGTGATACTGGCTCGCCAGAAGCGAGGCATAGGGCGCGATAACGGCGTTCTGGCCGAGACCGCGCTTCAGGCCGAGTGTCGGCACGCCGAAATTGCTGTACTGATAGTTCATCTGGTGGTCGCGGGCGTTGAAGGCCGCTTCCGAGATGCCCCATGGCGTGCCGAGGCTGCGCGCATAGTTCATCTGCTCGAGAACGATCAGATTGTTGGTCTGATTGAGAATGCCCCCGCTGCGCTCCTGCATCACGAGCGGCGGCATCAGATATTCGAACATCGAGCCGGACCAGGAGACCAGCGCGCCGCGCGATCCAACCGGAACGACATGACGGCCGAGCTTATACCAATGCTCGGTCGGCAGATCGCCCTTGGCGACGGAGAAGAGGCTCGTCAGACGGGCCTCCGAGGCAAGCAGGTCGTAGCAGGCCGCATCGACTTCCTCCGTCTCGACCCGGAAGCCGATCGACAGCAACCGACGCTCGGGACGGTAAAGGAAGCTGAAATCCATATCGAAAGCGATTTCGCGGGCGCGATTGCCGACACGGCTCAGTCTTTCGCTGATGGCATCCACCTGCGAATGATCGAAGGCCTTGTCGGCCTGATGAAGTTCGCAGGTCTCTACGAGCTTTTCGGCCCAATGGACAACCTCGTCGCTTTGCGCCGTCTTCACCTCTCGGTCGAGGCTGCCGGCAAGTTCACGGATTTCCCGCGCCTGCCCAGCAAATCGCTCGATCAGCCCCGAAGAGAATTCTTTCTCACGCTTGCCGGTAGCGACTGCCGCTTCAAGGTCGGCAATTCGGCCATCGAGCCGGTCGTGCAGAGGGCGGACAGATTTGTTGTCTTGCCCAAGCTCGGCAAGCACCTCGCGAAGAATGGCCGCGACATCGCCAATACCATCGAGGTCGGTGTGAATGTGGGAAAGAGGAGACTTGGCCCAGATGCGGCAAGCCGACGATACGGCAATCAAGTGACCGGCAAAATTGCCGCTGTCGACCGACGACACATATCTGCGGCCGAGCGGCTTCAGCGTATCCGTATGATACCAGTTGAAGAGATGGCCGCGATATTTCTCGAGCTTATCAACCGTCTCGATCGTCTGTTCGATGCGCTTAACTGCATTTTCGAACGAAATCCAGCCGAAACGACGCGCCGAAATGACCGACAGCAGATAGACGCCGATATTGGTCGGCGAAGTACGCATGGCGACGACGGCGTGCGGCGTCTGCTGGACATTGTCCGGCGGAAGGTAGTGCTGGCCGGGAACCACGAAGTGGTCGAAGTAGCGCCATGTGCGCCTTGCGATCTTGCGCAGCTCGTTGCGGACATTGTCCGGCACATCGAGCCGGTCTTCGGTTTCCGCCGTCTGGCTGACCGTCCAGGCGATAGCCGGCGAGAGCACCCAGAGAATGACGAAGGGAAGGCCGACCATCCAGGCGCTGTCACCGGAGGAGACGGTAAAGATCAGCGCCAGAATGGCCAGAACCGGCGCCCGCCACATGACCTTGTAATGGCCGAGGATCGTGGTCTGCGCCATGGCCTGGGCGCTGGCGGCGGTGCGCCATTGCAGCATCAGCCTGCGGCTGACGAAGAGGCGGTAAAGCGAGCGAATGATGGCATCAGCCATGACGCAGGCGATATCGGCAATGAAGACGATGCGCATCGCCACCTGGGCGTTGGCATTCTCGATGTCTTTCCAGACCGTGTGCAGATGCGCCTGCAGGATGATGTCGCTGGTGCGCGGAATGATGCCATTGATCAGCGACAGGGTCGGCGCGACGAACAGGCTGAAGATCAGCAGGATCTGCCAGATGAGCGCGCCGAGCGGGTCCATCCAGTACCAGCCGAGCACGGATGCCAGGAACCAGGCGATCGGCGTCAGCGAGCGGCGCAGGTTGTCGAACATCTTCCAGCAGCCGAGCGCGGTGACGCCGCGACGGTCATCGAAAATATAGGGGAGAAGCTGCCAGTCGCCGCGCGCCCAGCGATGTTGACGCGAGACTTCGACCTCGTAGCGGATCGGGAAATCCTCGACCAGTTCGCAATCCGTCACCAGCGCGCAGCGCGCCATCGAACCTTCGAGCAGATCGTGGCTCAGAACCGAATTTTCTTTGATCCGGCCCTTCAGCGAGGCCTCGAAGGCATCAACATGGTAGAGGCCCTTGCCAGTGAAAGTGCCTTCGCCGGTAATGTCCTGATAGACGTCGGAGACGGCGAAGACGTAAGGGTCCAGGCCGCGATTGACCGAGAAGACGCGCTGGAAGGTCGATGCATCCTTGCCTGTCGTCAGCGACGGCGTCACGCGGGGCTGCAGTACGCCGTAGCCGTCGACGACACGCTGTTTCTTTTCGTCGAAGACCGGACGGTTGATCGGATGATGCAGCTTGCCGACGAGCTTGGTCACGGTGTCGCGTACGACGCGCGTGTCGCTGTCCAGCGTCATGACATATTTGACGTCCTGCGGCACGACGTTGGCGCCGGGCAGGAAGCTCGTGTTGGAACCGCCGCGCAGCAGCATGTTGAGTTCGTGCAGCTTGCCGCGCTTGCGCTCCCAGCCCATCCAGGCGCCTTCGGCCGGGTTATATTGCCGGCGGCGATGCAGGAGATAGAAGCGCTGCTTGCCATCCTCGGCATAGCGTGCTTCCAGATCGGCGATCTGGCTCAGCGCATAATCGAGGACTTCAAGATCACGGGCGTTCTGCTCCTCCTGGGCATCCGGCCAGTCGCTCAAGAGCGCGTAGTAGATCTCTCCACGCGCATTGGCGAGGTAATGGACCTCAAGGTTGCGGACGAGCTCATCGACATGTTCGCGCCTGCCGATCAGGCAGGGAATGGTGACGAGTGTGCGGGCTTCCGCTGGCAGGCCCTTCTTGAATTCGTAGCCGACCAGCCGGTCAGGCGTGATGAAGAAGGTGGCAAAGAAATTGAAGAGACCGGTCGCACCTTCGGAGGCCGGAAGCGCAAACATCAGCAGCAGCACGACCGTTGCAAAAAGCGGCATGCCGGCGTCCACGAAAACGCGGTCGACCACGATTAGTGCCAGCAACGTCAGGAGCAGCACTGGTATGGCGATCGCCAGCCAGTTCAGCTTGCGGATCGCGCGCATGAACCGCAGACCGAGCGTCGGCCGGAAGCCGATTTCCGTTTCCAGCGCCGGGCGACCATTGCCGACGAAGTAATAGCCGACATTGCCGGCTGACGCGGCGAGATCCTGGCTGCCTGCCGTCGCGCGGTCGGCCAGACGGACGGCCGCTTCGGCGATATCCATCTCCGTTTTGTCGGAGCGCTTGGCAAGCTTTTCGATCTGGCGGCGATAGCTGTTGCGGGAGCCGGAATCGAGCTCGGCATAATCCGTCTGCTGCCAGAGCAGCTTGTCAATGGTGCTGACCTCTTCGACCCATTCGGACCAGTCGGTATCGTTGATCTCGCGCAGGCTCTTGATGATGCTGCCCATCAGCGCATTGGCCGCGCCGAGACGGATCTGCTCTGCCGACATTACCGCTTCCGCATCGGTACCCTTTGCGGAAAGCTTGCTTTCGAGCCAGTTCAGCGCGGCCTCGGTCGGCTCCAGCGCATTGCGAAGGCGATAGTGCAACTGAGTGACGAAGGTCGTGTCATCGAGATTGGCAGTCAGCGTCTCCAGGAATCCGGCGGATCCGGCATCGCCAAGCGTAATCGCCTGGGTGGCCGCCGCATTTGCGCTCGACCGCATCTCGCGGCTTTTGTCGATCCGCGTCGCCACACGACGAAGATTGTCGATCAGCACGTAGCGAACGAGCGAAGGCAGCGCCCAGAGCTCGCCGATGCGCAGCGTCTCCTTGTCCTGGAACCCTTCCGTGACAGCCGCCATGCCGGCATTGCTGATATTGCTGTGTGCATGCGCCATGTAGAGCCAGGCGAGCGCCAGCGTGCGCGGCACCTCCGTCCCGTCAAGTTTGATCTTGCGCAGCTCGCGATAGAATTTTTTCGGAAAGTCGCGACGCACTTCCTGGATCGCTTCCTCCACAATGTAGTGGTTGTCGAGCAGCCATTCGGTGGCCGGCGTGATGCTCTCGCCCGCATCGACATCTGCAGCGGCGGCGCGATAGACCCTCAGGATCTCGGCCTCGTTCTCCCGGTGCCGCTGGAAGAAATCGAAATTCGTGAAGCTTGTAACATCAAGCGTACGGCTCTCCGCAAACTGCGCGGCCCGCAGCCTCAGCTGGTCATTCGACAGCAGGGGCGCGCGGATGCCGAAATCGGGATCCGCGGACGATGCTTGAACATGCGCGCTCGAAGCACCCACAATATTTTGAGAGGTCATAGTGTTTTCTCTTCTACTGGGTTCGTGTCCAACGATTGCATTCTTGCGGAACGGGATGCGAGCAGGAGCACGAGCGTTTCGAATTAGGCATCTTCATCGCTTTTGAAAGGAAGTTTACATTCAAACTGGGATTGTTCGAAATGGCGGATAGTGGTCAATAGCGACCACAAAATGAACGGGCGATTAATCGGGTTGCTCACCGGCCAAAATGGCCCCATCGGGGAGCAGCAACCGACCGCGAAGACGGATTCCTCGTCCAATAAGTGGCGGCCCTCCATCCAATTTATCGTGTCAAGACGGCCTTTATAACGAATCGACCAGGCGAAGTCGTAAATCGGCTTCGCCTGGTCGCGAATCTGAGAGGTATGGGATTTAACCGGCCGCTTGTCGGTTGGTCCGTGAATTCGACAGCTGCTTTTGTCGGCGTCTTCGACCGGTATAGCGTCGCCGTATCATAGAATTAGAACAGAAAGAGGTGCTCAGGGCATTCTGTCCCACCGCATGATCTGCGTGGTTCCGGAAGGTCACATGCCAGTCAGGTGCTTCCGCGCATTTCCACATGCGGCTCGATCAGCAGATGCCGGGCCTCCTCGCGGCCATCAATCCTGCCGAGCAGCATCTCGGCTGCAGTACTGCCAAGCCGGGCGGCGTTCTGGTCCACGCTGGTCAGGCCGACAAGCGGTATGGCCGCCATCGGCGAATTGTCGTAGCCGATAATCGCAAGGTCCTCCGGAACCCGTATCCCACTCATGCGCGCGGCATTGATGAGCGGAACGGCATCGAGATCGGACCAGACGAAGACTGCACGCGGACGATCCTTCAAGGCCAGGAAATCATTGATCGCAGCGCGACGGTCGGTCCCCACCAACGGCAGTCGGATGATGCGAGCCTCCAGACCCGCCGCCTGCATGCCGTCAAGATAACCCTTCTCGCGCTGGAGGGCGACGATGGTCGGCGGTGAATCGGCAAGATCATATCCGAGCATCGCAATGTCTCGGTAGCCGGACCGCAATGCAGCCTCGACTGCCAGGTGAGCGCCCCTGCGATCATCGGAATTGACCGTGTCGTAGGTCAGGGCATGCGGCTCGTGATGGGCGATGACGACGAGCGGAATCTGGCGCGCATAACGCTCCAGCACCTTGCCTGATATGCGCGGTGCAATGATCAGCACGCCATCCATGCGATTATCGATCATTGATTCGATCATCGAGGCCTCGATCGGGCTTGTGGATCGGCCAATCCCGATCAACGCCTTGAAACCGCTTTCCGAAAGGGTTGCGTTGGCCTCTTCGATGACGCCCGCCAGGAACGGGTTCGACAATTCGATGACCAACACACCAACCGTCTGCGTGCGGCCGCGCATGGCGCGCGCTGCGACGGAAGGTCGGTAATTCAGCTTTTCGATCGAGATCTCCACCTTCGTTCGCAGGATTTCGCTGACGCCGTAGGCATTGCGCAGTACCTTCGATACCGCAGCGATGGAGACGCCAGCGTCCTGCGCCACATCACGGATCGTGACCCTGTCCCTCATCGCGTTAACGGTCTGATTTTTCATTCCAAATTGCCTCACTCTCAGGTCTCGTGAAAATTATAGGCACAAAACCTCTTGCGCGGCAATCGATAGTGTAGAATGATATACATAGAACGATACACACAGGTGGCCGCCGGAGGAATTGGCGGTTGAGGAGGTTCTAAATGAAGACTGTTTCGGCCCACGGCATCGCCGGGGAAGACGGGCTTGCCGGTTCTGCTTTCCAGTTTACGGCGTCGATGATCGCCCCGTCCTGCGACGGTGGGCAGGCGACGGCCGGCACCTTCGTGTCGCGTGAATTCACGCTCGAAGCGGTTCCGGCTGAAGCAACGTTGCGCATCTCGGCGCTCGGTCTCTACCGCGCCTTCATCAACGGAAAGCGCGTGGGCAGCGACCTCCTGACGCCGGGCTGGACCTGCTACGATGATCGCATCGCCTATCAGACCTATGAGGTCGCACAGCTCCTGCAGCCCGGCGGCAACCGTATCGAGATCTGGCTCGGTGATGGCTGGTACCGCAGCCAGCTCATGTGGGCTTCCAATCCGATCGTCAACTGCTGGGGTGACCGGACAGCGGCAATCGCAGAATTGCGCGCAGGCGGCGAACTGCTCCTGAAGACGGATGACGGCTGGAAGAGCGGCTTTAGTCCTGTCGTGCGTAACGGGATCTATTTCGGCGAGGATTATGACGCCCGCATCCGTCCGCAGGACAGCCACGGCGTCGATCTCCTTCCCTTCGATAAGGCCTTGCTCGTTCCGCACGAGACCGGTGCGGTTAAAGAACTGGACGCTCTCTCACCGATCGACAGCTGGACGGAGGCCGATGGCCGGACCGTCTATGATTTCGGCCAGAACGCCGGTGCCTATATCCGCCTGCGCCTGAAGGGTGCGGCCGGGGCGCAGGTGCGCGTGGAGCATTCCGAAGTGCTCGGCCCTGACCGCTTCTTCGACAACCGCAATTATCGCAGCGCGCGTGCCGAATTGACCTATACGCTTTCGGGGCAAGGCGAAGAGGATTATGCGCCGCTCTTTACCTTTTTTGGATTCCGCTATGCGCGCATCACTGTGATCGGCCAAACCGAGTTGGTCGCGGTCACCATGGTGCCGGTGACCTCAGTGCCAACAAGCGCCGGTGGTTTCACCTCTGGTGTTACGGCCGTCAACCGGCTCGTCGAAAATACCATCTGGTCGCAACGCTCAAACTTCATTGAAGTGCCGACCGATTGCCCGCAGCGCGACGAGCGCCTCGGCTGGACGGGCGATGCCCAAGTCTTTGCCGGAACGGCCTGCTGGCTTGCCGATAGCCAATCCTTCCTCAAGAAGTATCTCCGCGATGTAATCCACGACCAGCGTGCCAACGGCGCGGTCTCGCATTTTTCGCCCGATCCGACGCGATTGCACCCGATCGACGGCCGCGGCGATTGGGCGGGCTCGACCGGTTGGGGCGATGCAATCGTCATTATCCCCTGGCAGCTTTACCTGCATTACGGCGACAGCGCTGCTCTAGAAGAGTGCTTCCCGGCAATGCTGCGCTGGCTCGATTACCTCTGGGGCATCTCGGATGGGCCGATCATCCGCCCGCCCGCCGTATGGGGCGCGCATGGCTTCACCTTCGGCGACTGGCTCCAGCCGGTCGGGGATAACCGCAAGCCGCGCCCGACCGTGGCGGATGATTGCGCAGCGACCCTTTACCACTTTATTTCAACGCAACTGACGGCAAAGATCGCTCGTATTCTTGGTGAAAACGTCGAGGCCGCGCGGCTCGACAAGCGCGCTGACGAGATCAGGGCCGCGTTCAAGCACGAGTTCTTCGCGCCCTCCGGCCGCATTGCGCATAACGACCAGACCTCATGGTCCCTGGCATTCCTCTATGGCCTCGTTCCGCCGGAATATGAGCCGGCTGCCCGCGACTATTTCCGCAGGGTGGCCGAAGAGACCGATGGCGTCATCGGCACAGGCTTCATCGGCACTCCTGCCCTGCTGCCGGCACTGACCCGGCTCGGCATGCTGGACCTTGTCGAAAAGATGTTCCTCAACCGGAAGGTTCCGGGATGGCTTTACCAGGTCGAGCGCGGCGCGACATCGATCTGGGAGCGATGGGACGCGCTCGCCGAGGACGGCACGATCTATGATCCCGATATGAACAGCTACAACCACTATGCCTATGGCGCGGTATGCCAATGGCTCTTCGAAGATGTTGCCGGCATCAAGCCGCTGGAAGACAAGCCGGGCTTCGAGGAAGTCGTCTTCGATCCCGCGATCCTGCCTGCTCTCTCGCCGGTTGCAGCCTGGCATGACACGCACTTTGGCCGTATCGAAGCTGGGTGGACCCTGGAGGAGGGAGCCGTCACATGCCGTCTCGTGCTGCCGCAAGGCGTGACAGCGCGTCTGCAGGGCAAAGGCGACCGCAAGTCATTGAAGGCAGATGGCACCCTGATCGAGCAAGGTGAGGAGATCAAGCTCGGCGCAGGAGAACATACGATTACATTTTCTATCTGATGCGGTTGCTCGCGGATTTTCGATCCGCGGGCAAGCAGCCCAACGCATTCCGGTCTTCAAGAGGAGGAAATGACTATGCGAATGACGAAGTGCAGCATCCTTGCAGCCAGTATCATGGCTCTTGCCGCTGGAGTGGCGCATGCAGATGTGACCCTCAGCGTGCTGATCGACACCAATCCGGAGACGATTGCCTCGTTCGATGCCGTTTCCAAAGCCTATATGGAAAAGCATCCCGACGTCACATTTGACGTCGAGCAGCGTGCCGGAGGCTCGGAGGGCGATAACATCATCAAGACCCGGCTCGCCACAGGCGAAATGGCCGATGTCTTCCTATATAATGGCGGCTCCCTCTTCCAGGCTCTGAAGCCGCAGGAAACGATCGCAGATCTTTCCGATCTTCCATCGGAAGCCGGTATTCTCGACAGCTTCAAGAAGGTCGTCACCAGCCCGGACGGCCATGTTCGCGGCCTTCCATTTGGTCCTGCCATGGGCGGCGGCATCTTCTATAATAGAAAGATCTATGCCGATCTCGGGCTGACGCCGCCGAAGACATGGGCGGAATTCATGAGCAACAACGAGAAGATCAAGGCAGCCGGCAAGGTCGCTGTGGCGCAGACCTATGGCACAACCTGGACCTCGCAGCTCTTTGTGCTTGCCGACTTCTATAACGTCCAGACCGAGGTTCCGAATTTCGCGGCTGACTATACCGCCAACAAGATCAAATATGCCACCACGCCTGCTGCCCTGCGCGGCTTCGAACATCTTGAGGAGGTCGCGAAGGGCGGTTTCCTCAACGCGGACTTCGGCGCGGCGACCTTTGACGACGGCATGCGCATGGTCGCCACAGGCGAGGCCGCGCACTATCCGAACCTCACCTTCGGTATCGGCAACATCCAGCAGAATTTCCCTGACAACCTGAAGGATCTGGGCTTCTTCGCTCAGCCTGGAACGGACGCTGCCAAGAACGGCCTGACCGTCTGGATGCCTTCGGCGCTCTATGCTTCCGCAAAGTCCGAAAACCTGGAAGAGGCCAAGAAATTTCTTGATTTCGTCGGCTCCAAGGAAGCCTGCGACCTGATGGCGAAGGCCGTTCCGTCAGGTCCCTACCTCGTCAAGGGATGCGAACTTCCCAAGGACATTCCGCCGGTTGTTTCCGACATGCTGCCGTATTTCGATACCGAGGGACGCAACGGTCCGGCGCTCGAATTCCTCTCGCCCGTCAAGGGACCGGCGCTCGAGCAGATCACCGTCGAGGTCGGAACCGGCATACGCTCCGCCAAGGATGCGGCCGCCCTCTACGATCAGGATGTCGAAAAGCAGGCCAAGCAGCTCGGCCTGCCGAACTGGTAACCTTCCAGCCGATCTCCCACTCACCTCCTTGAGCCTGCGTGGGGGACGCTTCACGGTGTCCATATGATAAAACGCAAGTCACCCTATCCCTACTGGTTCGTCCTGCCGGCGGCGGTGATATTCACCGTCCTCTTTCTGGCACCGACGGTCGCCTCCTTCTGGTTCAGCCTCACGCGCTGGGACCTGTTCACCACGCAGTTCATCGGCCTGGAAAACTACCGACAATTCTTCCGCGAACCCTTCCTGATCCAGGGCCTCGTCAACACCGTCATTTATGCGGTGCTGACCTCAGGCACGAAAACCGTTCTCGGTCTTCTACTCGCGGTATTATTGACCTCCGGCCTCTGGGGACAAGGGCTACTGCGCACCGTGATCTTCTTTCCGGTTCTGGTATCGACTATCGGTGTCGGCATCACCTTCTCGGTGCTCATGCATCCGACCCGCGGGCTGATCAACGTGGCGCTCGCCGCCATCGGCATTCATGGCCCCGGCTGGCTGACCGATCCGGCTCTCGCGCTCTATTCCATCGTCTTCGTCGACCTATGGAAGGGTATTGGGCTTGCGACCGTGATCTATATCGCAGGGCTCGCATCGATCAGCCCCGACTATTATGAGGCCGCCCGCATCGATGGGGCGACCCGCGCCCAGATGTTCTTCCGCGTGACCGTCCCGCTCGTCAAGCCCGCGACGGTGACGGTCGTGACGCTCTCGCTGATCGGTGGTCTCAGAAGCTTCGACCTGATCTGGGCAATGACGCGCGGCGGCCCCGGCTTTTCCTCGGATGTGCTGGCAAGCGTCATCTACAAGCAGTACCAGGCGGGCTTCTATGGCCTTTCAACGGCCGGAAACGTGATCCTCTTCCTCCTTATCGGCCTCATTGTTCTGCCGCTAACGGCCTGGTTCAATCGCAAGGAGGTGGATCTATGAGCCGCCGCCAACTCTATACCGGGATTGCGGCACTGGCCGCCTGCGGCGTGATCTTCGTGCTGCCTTTCCTCTTCATCTTTATCACTGCCGCCAAGACGAAACAGGATGCGGCAACGCTGAGATTCAGCTGGCCGGTCGAGTGGCAGCTCTGGCAGAATTTTATGGAGGTCGTGCAGACTCGCAATTACATGCTGCTGCTCGCCTACTTTAACTCGACCGTCATCACGGTCGTCGCCGTCACCCTGCTGGTGCTGTTCGGCGCCATGGTCGGCTACGTGCTGCAGCGCCGCCCCTCGCGCTGGAATGCGGTCATCTATGGCTGCGTGCTCGCCGGCCTGATGATCCCGCCGGCGATTGTTCCGACCATATGGGTGCTGCAACTGCTCGGCCTCTTCAAGACCTTGTCCGGCATGGTGCTGATCCAGGTCGCCTATGGCCTCGGCTTCACGGTTCTCCTGTTTCGCAGCTTCATCGCAACCATTCCGCGGGATCTCGACGAGGCGGCCATCATCGACGGGGCAAAGCCGTTCCAGATCTTCTTTCGCGTCATCCTGCCGCTTTTGAAGCCGGTCACCGTGACTGTCATCGTCGTTCAGTCGATCGCCATCTTCAACGATTTCACCAACCCGCTCTACTACCTGCCAGGCCGGGAAAAAGTCACCGTCCAGCTCACGCTCTATAATTTCCAGGGGCAGTTCCAGACCCAGTTCAACCTGTTGTTCATGAACATCCTTCTAGTGACCATTCCGCCCCTGATCGTCTTCATTTTCTTCAACCGGCAGATCGTTGCAGGCATGACCGCCGGTGCAGTCAAGGGATAGACCATGACATCAGTTGTACTCGAAAGTGTCCGCAAGAGCTTCGGCAGCCTGGAGGTGATGAAGGGCGTCGATCTCACCGTCGATGCCGGCGAATTCTGCGTCTTCGTCGGTCCGTCCGGTTGCGGGAAATCGACGCTGCTGCGCATCATCTCCGGACTGGAGACACAGACGTCGGGCAAGGTCTTCATCGACAGCAAGGACGTCACTTATGCCGAGCCGTCCGAGCGCGGTATCGCCATGGTCTTCCAATCCTATGCGCTTTATCCGCATCTGACTGTCGCAGAAAACATCGGCTTTGGCCTGTCGCTTGCCAGGCGACCGAAGGCGGAGATCGCCGAAAGGGTGAAGCAGACAGCTGATATCCTGCAGCTCTCGCATCTGCTCGATCGCAAGCCGAAGGCACTCTCCGGTGGTCAACGTCAGCGCGTCGCAATCGGTCGGGCGATCATCCGCAATCCGAAAGTCTTCCTGTTCGACGAGCCGTTGTCAAACCTTGACGCGTCACTTCGCTCGCAGATGCGCATCGAGTTGACCGACCTTCATGCCAAGCTCGGCGCGACCATGATCTACGTCACCCACGACCAGGTCGAGGCCATGACGATGGCCGACAAGATCGTCGTTCTGAACGGCGGTCAGATCGAGCAGGTCGGAACGCCGATGACGCTCTACAACAATCCGGCCACTCCATTTGTCGCAGGCTTCATCGGTTCGCCGAAGATGAACCTGTTCGAGGGAGAGATTGCGGCGCGGGAAGGCTGCAAGACCTATGGTATCCGCCCTGAACACGTCGCGCTCTCATCCACTGAAGGGAAATGGCAAGGCAAAGTGCGTCACATCGAGCGGCTCGGTGCCGATACGGTAGTCTATCTCGATGTGCCGGAATTGCAGACACTTGTCGCACGCACGGACGGTGACCGGCCGGTCAAGATCGGCGAGACGCAATTCGCCTCGCCACTCACCGGGAAGGAACACAGGTTCTCCTGATCTCTATCGGACGATACGAAAGTCGCTCGGCACCTCATCGAGCGCGGCCTCCTCGGCCTTCACCTCCGATACCGAGGAGCCGGCGGGACCGCTCCAGAAACGCTCAAGCATGGAACCGGTCGCGGCCGGAGAGCCGATGATCAGCGCGCTGACCGAGCCGTCAGCCTCATTCCGCACCCAGCCCGTCAAGCCGAGTTGGAGGGCCTGGCCGCGGGTCCAGGCGCGATAGCCGACGCCCTGCACGCCACCGGTAATGCGTACACGAAAAGCATCCAGGGTGACGGTCATTTGAAGTCCTCTCTGGCAACGAGATGAAGATGCCGCTGCTGGCCTTCATTGCAAGGGTCTTATTTCGACCAGCGGAAGACCCACGCATTCAAGACATCTTTTCATGGCATCTCTTGGCTCTTGGGCAGCTATGTCAGCGCCCGAGCGAGACTAGGCGATCGGCCTCCGTGATCAAGACCCATTTCGAAGACAAACCAAGGGCGTCTCAACCGGCGGCAGAGAGAGTGCTGATCACCGAGCGCATATCCCGCCGGAAATCGGATGGCGACATGCCGGCAATATTCCGGAAGGATTTGTTGAAAGCACTGATGGAGCCGAAGCCGCTATCCATCGCAATTTGAAGAACATTCGCCCCTTCGCCCATGAGCTGCGCCTGAGCATGTGAAAGACGCAGCAGATTGATATATTTGCTGATCGTCATGCCCGTCGTCTTCTTGAACAGGTTCATCGCATATTTCGGATGAAGATCGACCGCGCGAGCGATTTCGACGGTGTCGATGTCCTGCAGGAAATTGCTCGCAATAAAATCGCACATGCGCGCCACGCTGCGGGAAAGATGCGAATTGGGCTGCTCAAGTCCCTCGACGCCGGTGCCGGGCACCATCAGGTATGATTCCAGGGCAATCCGTTCGATGCGCAGAAGCAATTCATCGACGGCGTGCTGCGTTTTCCTAGGATCGTTGGATTTCGCATAGTCGTACCAGCGGGGGAAATTGGCCTCATCCGCCGCGTCGGTCGCCGATGTCAGCAGAATTTCTCCCTTCATCAGACGTGTGCCTATGGTCGGAGGCAGGCGCATTCGAAAAAAATAGACGAGCGGCAGATGCGCGCCCGCGTAAAGGGAATCATCCGAGGAGTCATCCATCTGATGCGGCTGCCCTCCCCAGAAAAGGCACATCTGGCCGGCTTTGAGGGTAATATCATGGTCGTTCATCCGGTAGTGGACGCTGCCACGCATGATGTAATTGACCTCGACCTGAGCATGCCAGTGCGGCATCGCCATCACAGGCGGATGGGCATAAAACATCTGCAGCGCCATCGGCATGCCTTCAATGGTGCTCGCACCAGGCTGGTAAACAGGTTTGCCGACGACCTTACTTTCCGCCAATTCCATATTCCCTTTTTATGAGACAGCCGTTCCCGCCGCGCTAGATTAGCCACGTTCGCTCAGCGACGGCAATTGAAAAGGGAGGATTTTCATGCGCTCTAAACTCATCACGGCAACGACAGCGCTTGTGCTGCTTGCATCCGGATCTGCCTATGCGCAATCCGCTACGCTTACCATCTGGAGCTGGAATGTCGCAGCTTCCGCTCTCAAATCGACGGTCGAAGGCTTCAACAAGCAGTTTCCCGACATCAAGGTCGATGTCCAGGATCTCGGCAACCAGCAGGTCTTCGACAAGACGCTTGCCGCCTGCGCCGCCGGCGGCGACGGCCTCCCCGATATCGTGACGATCGAGAATTTCGAGGCCGAGATCTTCTGGAGCCGTTTCCCGGATTGCTTCGCCAATCTGAAGGACCTCGGATACAACGCCGACATGCAGGCGAAATTCCCCGAGTTCAAGCGCACCGAACTTGAGATCGGCGATGTCGCCTATGCCATGCCCTGGGATTCCGGCCCCGTCACCGTCTTCTACCGCCGCGATTATTATGAAAAGGCCGGCGTCGATCCGAAGTCGATCGTAACTTGGGACGATTTCATTGCCGCCGGCAAGAAGGTCTCGGCCGCCAATCCCGGCGTCGTGATGGGTCAGGCCGATTTCAACGGCGACAGCGAATGGTTCCGCATGCTCGCCAATGAACAGGGCTGTGGTTATTTCTCGACCGATGGCCAGTCGATCACTATCAATCAGCCGGCTTGCGTGCAGACGCTGGAAAAAGTCAAGGCGATGAAGGATGCCGGCACGCTGACGGCGGCAAACTGGGATGAGAAGATCTCCTCCAACACCGCCGGCAAGGTCGCAAGCCAGGTCTTCGGTGGCTGGTACGAAGGCACGATCCGCTCCGGCTCCCCGGACCTTTCAGGCAAGTGGGGCGTCTACGCCATGCCTGGCATGACGGCAGAGAGCCCGCATGCGGCCAATCTCGGCGGCTCCTCGCTCGCGATCAATGCCAATTCACAGAACAAGGAAGCGGCCTTCAAATATTTGACCTATGCGCTCACCACCAATGAGGGTCAGGTCACCATGCTGAAATCGTTCGGCCTCGTGCCGTCGCTGCTGTCGGCCGTTCAGGATCCCTTCGTCAACGAGCCGCAGCCCTATTGGGGCGGCCAGAAGATCTGGGCCGACATCCTCGCCACCCTGCCGAAGATCGTGCCGAGCCGCGGCACGGCCTTCCAGACTGACGCAGATGCCATCTACAAGACGACGCAGACGAAATATTTCGCCGGCGGCTATCCCGATGCGAAGACGGCTCTCGACGATGCCGCCAAGCAGATCGCGTCAGCGACGGGTCTTCCGATCGCACAATGAATGGCAAGCCGGGCGCCAAGGCGCCCGGCTTCGCTTGCTGCAGGAGGCGGCAGGCACATTCGTTTCGGTAAGGAGGTACCATGCCGATCAGAAACCGGAGCGCCTATGCGTTCCTTTCGCCCTATCTTCTGGTCTTCGCCGTCTTCTGGGTCTGGCCGATCATCAATTCGTTCCTGATTTCCTTCCAGAACACGCGCATCAATCCGTGGAAATTCAGCTTTCAGGCCAATTGGGGGCGCCTCTTCGGCGACCCGGCCTTCTATAACGCCGTTTATAACACGCTCATCATCCTGGTCATCCAGGTCCCCGTCATGATCACGCTCGCGACTGTCATGGCGGTACTGTTGAACTCGCCGCTCTTGAAGGCGCGCGCCTTGTTCCGCTTTGCTTTCTTCGCACCCGTCGTCGTCGGCGAAGTCGCCTATGCGGCCGTCTTCCGTCTGATGTTCAATCTCGATTTCGGCATCATCAACAAGCTGATCGGCGCCGCCGGGCTCGCGCCCGTATCCTGGTTCGACAATGCCAACGCTGCCATGGTCGTCATCATCATCGCCGTCACCTGGCGGTGGGCAGGCTACAATGCGATCATCATTCTGGCCGGCCTGCAATCGATCCCAGAGGATGTCTATGAGGCGGCAACACTCGACCGCGTCAGCAAGCTGCAGCAGTTCTTCCACATTACTCTGCCGCTTCTGAAACCCATCATTCTTTTCTGCGTGGTTCTGTCGGTCATCGGCACGATGCAGCTCTTCGCCGAACCCTTCCTGATCACCAACCGTGGTGGGCCGGGCGGCGGCACGGAGACGCTTGGCCTGCTTCTCTATCGCCAGGGCTTCACATCGCTGAACTTCGGCTATGCCTCGGCGATTGCCTATACGATGGCAGCGCTCGCAGTGGCCATCTCGCTTCTCAATCTTTGGGTCGGGAGGGATCCGAAATGAGATCCAAGTCGCAATCCCTTCTCATCCGCAAGATCGCCCTGCATGCTTTCCTGCTGCCGCTTGCAATCATCTGGCTCTTTCCGCTCTGGATGATGTTCGTTTTCTCGACCATGCCGGATTACGGCATCTTCAGCCCTGAGATCGTCCTCTGGCCCTCGACCAATTTCGTCGCGAATTTCCAGAACCTGCAGGCGGACACGAACTTCATCGGCGCGATGGTGATCTCGATTGTCGTTGCCACCGTCTATACCGTCTTGTCCGTGCTGCTGACCTCCATGGCCGGCTGGGCGCTCGCCCGCTATCGTTTCGTCGGCCGCTCGCTGGTCATCGCCATCATCCTCGGCACGATCACCCTGCCCTATTTCGTCGTGGTCATTCCGCAATTCATCATGGTGGCGCGTGAGTTCAAGCTCGCCAATACCTGGGTTGCACTCATCGTGCCACCGCTCTTCAATTCGCTCGGCGTGCTCTTCATGCGGCAATCCTTCTCCATGATGCCAAACGATCTTTTCGATGCGGCACGCGTCGAAGGCGTCAAGGAATGGCAGATCTTCCTGCGCATTGCGCTGCCGCTCGCCCGCCCGACCATGGCGGCACTCGCGATCATCCTCTTCCTCGCCTCCTGGAACAATTACCTCTGGCCGCTGCTCATCAACTCGAGGCCAGGCATGATGACGGCTCCAGTGGCGCTCGGCGTTCTGATCGGTCTCACCAAGGTTTCCTGGGGCGGCATCATGGCGGGCGCCGTACTGTTGACCGCGCCGATCCTTGTCATCTTCGTGGCTCTACAGCGTCACTTCATCGCCGGCATTGCGGCCGGCGCAATCAAATAATCGGGGAGCCCATGGCAGAGCTTTCACTCCACAACATCATCAAACGCTACGGCGCATTGGAAATCATTCACGGCGCCAATCTCGACGTGAAGGACGGCGAGTTCGTCGTCTTCGTCGGCCCTTCCGGCTGCGGCAAGTCCACGCTGCTCCGCATGATCGCCGGCCTTGAAGATATTACCGGCGGCGAGCTGAAGATCGGAGGCCGCGTCGTCAACGACGTCGAGCCGGCCGATCGCGGCATTGCCATGGTTTTCCAGTCCTATGCGCTCTATCCGCATTTGACCGTCGAGGAGAACCTGAGTTTCGGCCTGCGCATGAACGGCAATCCGAAGGCCGATACCGAACAGCGGGTGGGCCGTGTCGCCGAGATCCTGCAGATTACGGAACTGATGAAGCGCCGGCCGAAACAACTGTCCGGCGGCCAGCGGCAGCGCGTGGCGATCGGCCGGGCCATCGTACGCGAACCGCAGGTCTTCCTGTTCGACGAGCCGCTCTCGAATCTCGATGCGGAACTGCGCGTGCAGATGCGCGTCGAAATCTCCAGGCTGCACAAGCAGCTCGGCACGACGATGATCTATGTCACGCACGATCAGACCGAAGCGATGACGCTCGCCGACAAGATCGTCGTTCTGCGGGCCGGCAATATCGAGCAGATCGGTGCGCCCCTGGACCTTTACGACGATCCAGCCAATCAGTTCGTCGCCGGCTTCGTCGGCTCGCCGAAAATGAATTTCCTCAAGGCCGAGGTAGTCGACGTGCACGCGGGCAAGGCAACGGTCGTGCTCACCGGCGATAAGACGGCTCGGCTGGAGGTACCACTTTCCGACCCGTCCGTAACATCAGGCGCGGCGGTAACGCTCGGCATCCGGCCCGAGCATTTCGGTGAGGCGGGCCAGGGCGAAGCGGATCTGACGGTTGCCGTCGACGTTGCAGAGCACCTCGGCAATACCAGCTACATCTATGCGAACTTCGGCGGCGACCAGCTCATCATCGAGCAGCCGGAATCCCGCAGCCTTGGCAAGACCGAGACGCTGACGGTGTCGCTGCCCACCACCCGCACCTTCCTGTTTGATGCCGCCGGCAAGCGGCTCCGCTAACGTAATCCCAGGACTGAAAGACGAAAGAGGATAGTCATGACTTCAGATAATCCAATCCGCTGGGGCATCATAGGCCCCGGCACCATCGCCCGCACCTTTGCCGATGGCGTTGCGCATTCGCGCACCGGCAAGCTGGTTGCAATCGCCACCCGCAATCCCGACAAGCCAGGTCTTGCCGAGGGTTTTCCCGGCGCACGTATCATCAACGGTTACGAGGCGCTGCTGACGGACCAGGAAGTCGATGCGATCTATATCGCCACCCCGCATACCGGCCATGCCGAATGGGCGATCAAGGCGATCCGCGCAGGTAAGCATGTGCTGGTCGAAAAGCCGATCGCTCTCTCGGCCTATGATGCCGAGGCGATCTATTATGAGGCGAAGAAGGCTGGCGTCTTTGCCGGCGAAGCCTTCATGTATCGTGTGCATCCGCAGACGGAAAAGCTGATCGAGCTGGTCAAGAGCGGCACGATCGGCGATATCCGCATTATCCGCTCCTCGTTCGGCTTCAACATGGGCACCTACAAGCCGGAACACCGCCTGTTTGCCAATGAAACGGCCGGCGGGGGCATTCTCGATGTCGGCGGTTATCCCGTTTCCATGGCCCGGCTGATTGCCGGTGCTGCGGCCGGAAAACCCTTCCTGGAGCCGCAAAAGGTGGCCGGTGTTGCCCATCTCGGCCAGTCCGGCGTCGATGAATGGGCCTCTGCCGTGCTGAAATTCCCAAACGATATCATTGCCGAAGTCTCATGTTCGATCATGGCGCAGCAGGACAATGTGTTGCGCATCATCGGCTCGCAGGGCCGTATCGAGGTCAAGGATTTCTGGTTTGCTTCCGGCCACAAGGGCGGTGTCGGCAGGATCGAAATCTTCAGGAACGGCGAGCAGGAAACGGTCGAGGTCAAGGAAGACCGCTGGCTCTACTCCTTCGAAGCAGATGCGGCCGGTGACGCGATCCGTGCCGGCGAGAAGGAATTCCGTTCACCCGGCATGAGCTGGGCGGATTCGACCAACAACCTCAAAGTGCTCGACCAATGGCGCGCTTCGGTCGGTCTCGAATATGGTGTCGAGAAAGCCGTCAAGCGCAACCTGAACATTGCCGGCGGCACCGTTCAACGCGGCAATTCTATTCCGAAACGGCAGATCCCCGGCATTTCGAAACCGGCTTCCGTCGTGACCCTCGGCTTCGAATTCTTCCCGAATTTCGCTGCCGCCTCCCTGACCCTCGACACGTTCTATGAAGCGGGCGGCAACGTCTTCGATACGGCCTTCGTCTACGGCGGAGGCAAGACGGAAAACATTTTTGGCGACTGGCATACCAGCCGTCAGGTGCCGCGCGAAGAGATCGTACTGATCGGCAAGGGCGCCCACTCTCCGCTCTGCTATCCTGACATCATCAGCAAGCAGCTCGATCAATCGCTCAATCGGCTGAAGACCGATTATGTCGATATCTATTTCATGCATCGCGACAATACCGACGTGCCTGTCGGCGAATTCGTCGATGCCATGGATGCCGAGGTCAAACGCGGCCGCATCCGCGGTATTTTCGGTGGCTCGAATTGGACGCGCGAGCGTTTCGATGAAGCGATTGCCTATGCGAAGAAGAACGACAAGGCCGCGCCTGCCACGCTTTCCAACAACTTCTCGCTGGCCGAAATGCTCGATCCGATCTGGGCCGGCTGCGTGGCCTCCTCTGACGATGAGTGGAAGACGTGGCTGAACGAAAAGCAGATCCCGAACTTCGCATGGTCGAGCCAGGGCCGCGGTTTCTTCACCGACCGGGCCGGGCGCGACAAGCGTGACGACGAGGAGATCGTGCGTTGCTGGTATTCGGACCGCAACTTCGGACGGCGTGACCGAGCAATCGAGCTTGCCAAGCAGCTTGGCAGACATCCGATCCACATCGCGCTTGCCTATGTCATCGCCCAGCCCTTCCCCGTTATCCCGCTCATTGGACCACGCACGATCGCCGAGCTCGAAGACAGCCTCTCGGCGCTGGATATCAAGCTGACACCCGAACAGGTGAGGTGGCTGGAGGGCTGATTGCCTCCCCCAGAGAGTATGTGATGACAAGCGGCAGGCCTGTGTGCCTGCCGCTTTTTTGTTGCGCGACGGAGCAATGACGAACGCCAACTAATCCGTTAGTGTTGCATTCTCGCCATTGCGCTCAACCATAGGTCATCTACTGTGAGGCTGCATCAGGGAGCAAGGCGATGACGCGAACGGTTTGGCCGAAGGAAGCGCTGACGTCGGAGGTGATGAACTTTCTCGACGGCATTCACCGGGAATGGTGCTCGGCCGCTCGTTGCCGCCGTGACAGCGACTTGGGAATGGCAAGGGCGAAAGCGCTTATCGACTGGTTTGAATTCGGCGTGCGGGATCGCGACGAACTGCTGGGTCTGCTGTCACAAGATTTTTCCGGCGCTGCCTGAGGTCCCACTTGCTTTTACCGCATTGGCTCTACCTCATCCTAAACAATGTTCAGAGGAGAGACCTTTGCGTAAACGTTTAGTATTATTCGGTATTGTCCTGTTTCCGGCGGCAGCTTTCGCGCAATCCCCCGATCTCGAGGCGACCTGCCAGGCAGTTGCCAAGGGCTTCTTCATGACGGAACAGCTTTCGATCGGCTCCGTGCAGTCCTTTCCGGAACTCAAGCCACCAGGCGTGCGGATGACTTACTCCACCCGCGCGGGAACCGCTCCGGCTGACATGACTGATACATTTGAATGCGAATTCGACAAGGCCGACAAGCCGCATCATCTGGCGCGGTTCTGTGTGTCGAATACCTGGTATTCGCCGAATGAAGACGATGGCGACCGAAAGCGCCGCTTCGAAGAGGCGCGCATTCTGCTCGAGCGAGCGGAAAAATAATCCACCTATACGCGACTAGCGACGAGAGTGAACATCGCCACTCTCACCTGCACCTTGCAGCAGAGCGGCATCGTCGCGATCATCCTCGTCGATCAATTCCTGCAATGTCTCATGTTCCTCGTCTTCGCTGAATTCATCGGATGCCTGCAGCCAATGGCGAAGCGCATTCCCTTCCGGACGGCCTTCCTGCTCCCAGATCTCGTAGGCACGCTGACGAATTACTTCTTCCTTGTCCCTGGCCATCGCCCTACCTCCAATCTCCGCATGGTCGCCGGCATGACTTCTCAGTGCTACGACGGGTCACTCGCTTTCATCCTTTTTGTCCGGCGGTCGGACCGTTGGCGGAGCAATTGATCCGACGTCCTTCGCGCGGCGCTGTTCGGCTTGGGCGTTGGTGTGGTCTGCATCCATGGCCGTATCTCCTTTGCTTAGAAACACCACCATCCGCCCGATGTTCCGCCGCACGGCAAAACGAGAATGAGCGGCTTCGCGCCGCACGGGCAGCAATGGTGAACACGATCGAGACGGAGCTCGGTGGCCCCTCCGCAGATGGGGCCATTCCCTGAGCGATGGGCGGAAGCTCCTAAACGCCATCAGTTCGCTGCTATCCGAACTTCTCGGTCGTATCGGCCTTGCCCTTGACCCAATAGCCCGATGCCTTGATCCAGCTAAGCGGATATCCGCGATCTTCGGTGAGATATGAGCGGATTGCCCGCACCACCGACGCCTCAGCCGCGATCCAGACGAATGTCTGGGGAACGATGTCGATCCCTGCCAAAGCAACGATCAGCGGTTCGGCATTCGTCGCATCGGAGAGAGGACGGTAAACCCAGAGCATCGTAAGCGTTGCAGAAGTCTCGAACGACTGCTGCTCTTGCGGGTCTGCGACTGCGGCGATTGTCGTAATCGTCGTTTCAGCCCCGCTCTCCTCAATTCGCCGGCCGATGGCGGGCAAAGCCGTCTCATCGCCGATCAGAAGCCACCTATTCACTGTACCGGCGACAACGGCCGAACCACGCGGGCCACCGATTTCAAGAGGCGTACCAACGCGGGCATCGATTGCCCATTGCGTGATGGGACCCGCCTCATGCAAAGCGAAGTCGATGGTCAGACGACGAGCTGCGTTGTCGTAGCGACGCGGGGTGTAATCCCGACGTTCCTCGGCGCCATCGGCACCGGGCACGATGATCTTGATATGGTCGTCGGGTGCCAGGCTCGTGAAATCGGCGAGATCTTCCCCTTTCAGCACGATGCGTCGCATGCCAGGCGTAATATCCGTCACGCTCTCGATCGTCAGGAAGCGGCGACGCAATTCATGGCGGACCCGCTCGATTGAGGGCGCAGGGAACGAGTGATCTGTGGATTGCTTGTTATCCATCATGTCCTTCCGGGGCTTCGGAAAACGATCCGCAGGACACAGTCGCGCAGATCGAAACCGCAAAGCCGTTCGATCATACGCGTTGAGTGACGTTAACGCTTACGTGGCCCGCTCGCATCCGGCCAATGACGATCTTTCTTTAGCGGGGGGTTGAATGCCGTGCAATGAAAACTTGAGTTTTAATATCCATTTTTCTAGCGTTGCCCGGCCGCCAAATCCGACCCCGCAGCCCTAAAGTTGTCGGATGCACGATTTTCACACGCGATCGGTATGGTTCTTGCAACGTTACCAATATCCTTACGTTGGGGAGACCAAGTGTAATGGAATGGAACATATACGAGCGCTTTCCACCTCTGGTGCTGATGCTGGGTGGCCGAGAAAAATACAGGGTCCTCAGAACGTTGAGAGACGCCGCTGAGGTTTTGATTGCGGACTGGCCGTCCGAGGACGGCGAGGAATATGTTGTGGCCGTCAAGGCCTGCGTCGATGCCATCACCGGACAAATCGATGTCAGCGAACTGCAGGATGCCATTCGCCGTGCGGCTGCCGAAGCAGGCATTGCGATCCTGACGGTTGTGCACTGAAGCCCGTTGCCCGCGGCCTTGGCCGCGGGCGAGGAAGGACGCTTGCCGTCTTGCTTGAAAACCGCGACGATGTCGTCAGGCAAGGTTTGGCGATGATGAGATGCGGCAGATTCTTAATGGCTGCGGTGCTGGTTTCCGCAGTATGGGCTGCGGCGGCGCCCGCGATCAGCACTGCCGAGCCGTCCGCTCCAGAAGCGGCTTGCCTTTACCAGGGTGACGTTGGTGACGGGCAAACGCTCTGCATCCGAAAAGATCACTTCAATGCCGATCTCTGCGCCGTCATGGACCGTTTCGCAGCGATTCACAACATTCCACCTGCCTTCTTCGCCCGCCTGATCTGGCGCGAAAGTCTGTTCCGTCCGGAAGCAGTCAGCCCCAAGGGCGCGGAAGGCATTGCGCAATTCATGCCGGGCACCGCCCGCTTGAGAGAGCTGGAAAACAGCTTCGATGTCGTTCAGGCGCTAAAAGCCTCTTCCCGCTATCTCGACGAACTTAGGCTTCGTTTTGGCAATCTCGGGCTTGCGGCGGCCGCCTATAATGCGGGCGAGTCCGGTCTCAGCCGGTTCCTCTCCTCCGGCCGCCTACCGATCGAGACCCGCGACTATGTTTTCGCAATTACCGGCCAGACCGTCGAAACCTGGCGGGACAGCCCTCCGGAGACCGCCGCTCCGGACCTGCGGGACGGAATGCCATTCCGGGAGGCATGTGTGGCGCTCGCCGAAACGCGGCAGATGAATGAGCCCGTCCTCACTGGATCGGCTGACTGGGCGCCCTGGGGCGTGCAGCTTGCCGCCCACTATAATCCGTCCGTCGCGGACCGGCTCTTCACGGTATCGGTGGCAAAGCTTCCCGACCCACTGAATGCGGAGCGCGCGGTGATCGTGCGGCAGAGAGGCGGAAATTTCGGATACCGGCCACGCTATGCTGCAAGGATCGGCAGAGAGACGCGTGCCGAGGCGACCAAGCTCTGCAGCACGATACGCGCTGCCGGCGTTGCCTGCACGGTCTTCAGGAATCGCTGATTCCGAAACCTATCCGACTGTTTAGTAACGGAGCGCCATCCGGGCTGCTAGGTTTGAGAGGTTTGATGTAAAGGAGATTGAGATGATCAAGACAGCCGAGCCAGCCAACAAGCCTGCGGACACTGAAAGCGCTGAGCAGGAGCAGGACGATTTTCTTGAGGAGTCGCTCGAAGAGACATTTCCGGCAAGCGATCCGATAGCGCCCGGTCGACCGGTTCGGGAACCGTCAAAGGATGCATCCTCAAGCTAGTCGGCTTCCCGTTCCCAATACCAGGCGACATACATGCTTTTCCTATCGTGTCGGCGGGACTTCAGGTAGGTGCGCATGGCGCGCACATCCTCCTTCTCGCAGGCAAACCAAATGAAGGTTTCACCCTCGGTTGCGGCAATCGCCCGTTTGGCTTCTTCCAGCAGGACGCCATTGGCGCCATTGGCGCCATTGGCATAATCCCGGCGGTGCAACCAGCGCACATCGAGCGAGCCTGCCGAATATAGTGGCTGTTCTTCCGTCTCGTCGGCGACCTCGATGATTGCCTGCAGCCGCGCACCCGCTGGTACTTCCTCGGCGATGCGGGCAATAGCCGGAAGCGCGCTTTCGTCACCGGCAAGCAGGATGGACTGCGCCGCCGGGAGACTGCCGCCGCCGGGACCGAGCAGCGCCACTCGTTGGCCGGGCTCAGCGTCGCGGGCGAAATCGGCGCCGGGCGTTTTGATGCCGGGTGTCGAATGCTGCAGGAAATCGATCCAGAGTTCGCGTTTTTCGACATTGATGGTGCGGATCGTGTAGACGCGCACCAGAAGCGCGTCTTCGCCCTCGGGCCAGGCAACGCGGCCATCCGCGCGCAGGCCTGGCCAGACAGGTGCCCTGCCCTTCGGCGGCGCGAGCAGGCGCACATGCATGTCGCCGCCGATGAACGGGGTGACATCGGCGCAGGCGAATTTCACCCGGCGCATGTGTGGCGTCACGTCCTCTGCGGAAATGACGGTCGCCTCATGAATATTCGGCAACATGGCAAGCGATGCCGGATCGGACCAGGCAAGCTCCAGCGGATCTTCGCCGGCGAAATAGAAGAGATGCTCGGCAAGCATCTTGCGGCTCATCTGCAACGCCGTCTCCGAGGGGCAGGAAAGCTCGATCAGCAGCTTGCGGTCCTGAATACGGACCTCGGCAGTGCCGCCCTTGCTCTTGAGAAGCGCGAGATCGCCGCGCCGGTGCACCTCCGCATGTTCGACGAAGTGCTCGCAGATTTCGCCGAGCATGGCAGCCGCATCTCGGGGAAGCGCGACACCCGAGAGCTTGAATTCCTGAGCGATGGTCATCTGCCCTCCTTGAGGAATGCGTGTTGAGGGTCGGCCCTGCCCTCCGCCATGCCGTGGCGACCGATCGGCAGCATGATCGGCCGGCCGGATGTGGGATCGGTGATGATGCGGCTTTGAAGGCCGAAGACCTGCCGCACATTGTCTTCCGTCAGCACATCCTGCGGCAGACCGGACGCGTGGACGCGGCCATCAGTCATGGCGACGAGGTGGTCTGCGTAGCGCGCCGCGAGATTGAGATCATGCAGCACCATGACGACGGTAGTGCCGCGCACATGGTTGAGATCGGTCAGGAGGTCCAGAACCTCGACCTGATGGCTGATGTCGAGAAAGGTCGTCGGCTCGTCGAGCAGCAGGATTTCCGTCTGCTGCGCCAGCGCCATCGCAATCCACACGCGCTGGCGCTGGCCGCCCGAGAGCTCGTCGACCGGCCTTTCGGCAAGTTCCGAAGTCTTTGTGGCGTTAAGCGCGGCGTCCACTGCCTCGTCATCTGCACGGGTCCAGCGTGAAAACAGGCTCTGATGCGGATGGCGCCCGCGGCTCACGAGATCTGCGACGGTAATGCCCTCGGGCGCGATCGGCGATTGCGGCAACAGCCCCAGCTTGCGCGCAAGGTCGCGCGGCGGCATGCGATGGATCGACTTGCCGTCGAGCAGCACTTGGCCCCTACGCGGCGAGAGCAGCCGCGACATAGCGCGCAGCAGCGTGGACTTGCCGCAGGCGTTCGCCCCGACGATGGCGGTTATCTTGCCGGGAGGTACGGCGAGATCAAGACCATGCAGGATCTCGTCTTTGCCATAACCTGCGGAAAGCCCGGTGACTGTGAGGGTATGAACGGTCATAGCGAGCCTCCGGTCCGGTTGACGCGCACGATCAGGAAAATCAGATAGGGGGCGCCGAGCGCGCCGGTGACGACACCGACCGGATAGCGGCTCGGCAGCAGAAACTGGCCCGCATAATCGCCCGCCAGTACCAACACCGCACCGACTAGGGCGGCGGGAATGAGCATCGAGCCGTTATTTCCGACGATGCGGGCGGCAATCGGCCCCGACAGGAAGGCGACGAAGGCGATCGGACCTGTCATCGCCGTTGCCGAGGCGATCGTGCCGACGGCTGCGATGATGACCACGACGCGCGTGCGCGACACACCGACACCAAGGGCGGCAGCCATATCATCGCCGAGCCGCAACGCCTCCAGGTCGCGTGTGCGGCTGAGCAGCAGTCCGCCAAAGACGGCAAGCGCCAAAAGCAGGGGAGCCGCCTGGTCAAGCTGGGCGCCGTTGACGCTGCCCGTCAGCCAGCGGATCGCTTCCTGCAGGCTCCAGGCCGGCGCCTGCGACAGGATGTAAGCGATGACGCTTTCCAGCATCGCGGATACGCCGATGCCGACGAGGATGAACCGTGTGCCCGCCACTCCGTTGCGGAATGACAGGCCATAGACCAGCAGCGCCACACTGAGGCCCGCAATGACGGCGACGACAGAAACGATCGGCCCCTTCAGCGACAAGACGACGATGACGAAGACCGCCGCCGCACTCGCCCCCGAACTGATGCCGATAATATCGGGGCTTGCGAGCGGATTGCGCAAGATGATCTGGAAAGCGACGCCGCCGAGCCCGAAGCTCAGGCCGGCGAGTGCCGCAAGTACTGCTCGTGGCAGCCTCAGCTGTCCAACGGTAAAGGCTGCTCCCTGCACATTCTCACCGAGCAACACGCGGATGACATCGCTGGGCGAGGTGAAGGACTGGCCAAGCGACAGAGTGAGCGCAAAGAGTGCGACGGCAAGGCAGAGCAACAGAAAAACCATGAGCGCATGCCGACGCGCTCTGCGGCGGCGGTTATCGATGATGCTATTGAGGGAAGAGACAAGCACGGTCATAATTCACGCACCCGCTGGCGCCGGACGATGGCAATGAAGAATGGTGCGCCGACAAGCGCGGTGACAATGCCGACATCGAGCTCGGCAGGTCTCGCAACGATGCGCCCGACGATATCGGCTGCGAGCAGCAGACTGGCGCCGCCGATCGCCGAAAAGGGCAAGAGCCAGCGGTGATCGATCCCGACCAGCAGGCGGCAGAGATGCGGCACGACGAGGCCGAGAAAGCCGATCGGACCGCAGACCGCCGTGGTCGCGCCGCAAAGAAGGATGGCGCCGAGTGCTGCAACGCCGCGGGCAAACGCCACGCGTTCACCAAGGCCGGCGGCCAACTCATCGCCGAGCGCCAGCGAATTCAGCTTTCGCGCCGACAGCAGGCTGATGAGGAAGCCGATCGCCAAAAACGGCAGAACAGGAAGGATGCGCTCAAAGGTCGCCCCGCCGACCCCGCCGATCTGCCAGGAGCGGACACCGCCGGCGATGTCATTGCGCGGCAACACGACGGCAATGACCATGGAGGCGAAGGCGACCGAAGTCGCTGCGCCGGCAAGCGCCAGTTTCAAAGGCGTTGCGCCGCCGCGTCCGAGCGAGCCGATCGTATAGACGAAGACCGCCGAACATCCGGCGCCGAGGATCGCCGTCCAGATATAGGCCTCGTTCGAGGAGATATCGAACCACGCGACCGCAACGACGACTGCGAGCGATGCGCCCATGTTAACACCGAGAATGCCCGGATCAGCGAGCGGATTGCGTGTCACCCCCTGCATGATCGCGCCCGCAAGGGCCAGCGCTGCACCAGCGACGACGGCAAGCAGCGTGCGCGGAATGCGTACCGTCACCGCCGCCTGGCCGATATTGTTCGCATGCCCGGCCAAGGCGGCGAAGATATCGACCCAGTCCACATCGCGCGTGCCGACCGTGACCGAGAGCGCACAGAGGCACGCAAGAGCCGCGGTGAGCCCGATAAGCCAGAGGCTGCGAGCCTGGTTCGACCGGGCGGATGCTGGCGGCCGGGACGATGATTTTCGGCTGCGTACGATCATTGAGACTTGTTAGCTGACTTTCCGGCGGCGTCTGTGAGCAGCGCTACATAATCTTTGAGAACCCAGGAGATCGACAGCGGCGTCGGATTGGCGGCAGTGCCGACCGGATCGCGGCCAAGTGTCACGAGCGCGCCCTTGGAGACAGCTGGCATTCTGGCCATCAGCGGGTTCTTCTCCAGCACTTCGAGCAACTGCTGGTTTCCGTAGGTGACGACGATATCGACATCATCGAAGGAATCGATACGTTCGGCGCTGATCGAACCTGCGAACTTGCCCGGCACGGAGGCCTCCACGACGCTCTTTGGAGACTTCAACCCGAGATCGGCGAAAAATTTCACGCGCGTATCGTTCGTCGTGTAGAAGTTGACCATGCTGAGATCGGTCGCATTGAGATGCGTGATGAACATCGCCGACTTACCCTGCAATTCGGGATGGCCGGCGACGGTCTCTGATATTTCGCCCTCGATCATCTTGATCAACGCTTCGCCTTCTGCGGCCATGCCGAGCCCGGCACTGTCCAGTCGGATCATGTCGCGCCAGTCGGTCGACCAGGGCGCATCCGGATAGGCGACGACAGGAGCGATCTGGCTCAGCGTATCGTAATCGGACTGGCTGAGGCCGGAATAAGCCGCCAGAATCACATCCGGCCGGGTGGCCGCGACCGCCTCGAAATCGATGCCGTCACCTTCGTCGAACAGGACGGGCTTTTCGACGTGCAATTCCTTGAGCTTGCTGGCCACCCAGGGCAGCAGTCCGTCACCGTCATCATCACCGAAATTGGCAGCCGCAAAACCGACAGGCACGATGCCGAGCGCCAGCGGCACTTCATGATTGGCCCAGGCGACCGTCGCGACCCGCTCCGGCTTCTTGGTGATGACGGTCGTGCCGAAAGCATGCTTGATGATGACAGGATAGGACGTGCTCTCGTCAGCCCAAACGTTGCCGGGCGCAGTGGCCATCAGCCAGATACACGTTACCGCCAGTTTCGCGGCCAGAAGCAAAAAGCGCAGCATCACGCAAACTCCGCCTGTTTTAAGTTGACCTCCACTTTCAGGTTAATCTACCTGCGTCAACGGTCATGCCAGCGCTTCAGGGCTGTGGCGTTGAGATTTCCGTGGGATCCTACAAAACACGGGAAATTTACAATACTGGACAACATTGCTCAAGTTATTAGCCATCGCAGGGACATCGAACCAACCATTGCGGCTGCCGATCCGGGCAAATCTCCCGTTCGCGCCGGCCGCTGACGTGCCGTTCGGACCGACCCTCAAACCGGCATTCCATTCGGCGCCCCTGTCGAAGGGCCGAAACGGCGACACCAACTTCTGGAACGTGAACATGGATATCGAAAGAACAGGCGCTCACTCGAGACAGACCCTCCTCCGCTACCGGAATGCGGTCCTTCTCGGTTGCACGGCGCTTGTCGCCCTTGCGCCGGGCGCGGTGCTCGGTCAGGAGAGCGAGAATTCCAATACCGTTACCAATCTCGCGCCCATCGTCATCCAGGGCAGCGGCCTCGATACCGACAATGATTCAAAATCGATCGTCGCGACCAAGACGATCAGCGGCAACGGTATGGCGACAGACATTCTCGACACGCCGGCCTCCGTCTCCGTCATCACCTCGAAGGAAATTCAGGAGCGCGGGGCGCAGGATACCGAGCAGGTGTTGCAATATACATCCGGCGTCACCACCGACTTCTATGGCTCGGACGACCGATTCGACTATTTCAAGATCCGCGGTTTCGATGCCTATACCTATCGCGACGGCCTGACGCTCGGCGACCCCTTCGGCGGCATTCGCGAAGAGCCCTTCGCTTTCGAGCGCGTCGAAGTGCTGAAGGGGGCCAATTCCACGACCTTCGGCGTTTCCGACCCTGGCGGCGCGGTCAACTTCGTGACCAAGCGGCCAAAGAGCGAGCGCTTCGGCGAGGCCTATGTCACCGGCGGCTCCTTCGATCATCGCGAGACGGGTGTCGATTTCGGCGACAACATCACCGAGGACGATACATTCTCCTACCGCATCACCGGCAAGGTAAAGCGCGCCGACGAGGAATATGATTACTCGCAGGACGACGAGAATTTCTTCATGGGCGGCCTGACCTGGCGCCCGGGCGCCGACACCAACCTGACCGTGGTCTATGACCATCTGGACAAGAACGGCGTGCCCGGCAGCGGCGGCCACCCGGTCGGCTCGGATTTTGCGAGAAGCCGCTTCTTCGGCGAGCCTGATTTCAACTATCGCGACGTCAACAGGAACACGCTGAGCGTCATGTTCGATCATGACTTCGGTTCGGGCCTGACCCTGAGCTCGAATGCGCGCTACAGCAATACCAAGAGCAATTTCGGCTATGCCTATATCTCGGCGACGCCAACGAACGGCTCGACCATCGCCGACCGCGCCTTCTTCGCCAATGACCAGGCGGTCGAAAACTTCATCATCGATACCCGCCTGCAATATGAGACGAATTTCGAGGACATCGACAGCCGCAGCCTCGTCGGCCTCCAATACAACAATCTGCAATCGGACAATGACGGCTATTTCGGCGGAGCTCCTGGCATCGACTGGACGAACCCCGTCTATACAGGCGCACCGACCTCGGTTCCGCTCTACCAGAGCCTGACAAACAACCAGAAGACCACGGCCCTCTATTTGCAACAGGACCTGACCTTCTTCGACAAGCTGACCGCCTCCGTCGGCCTGCGCAACGACTGGCTTGACCTTCAGCAGCAGAACAACATGGCTGGCTTGACGACCAACGCCGATCTCAGCGAGTTCACCAAGCGCGCCGCGTTGAGCTACAAGATCATCGATCAGGTGGCGACCTATGTCAGCTACGCGGAATCGGTGCTGCCGGCCTCGCTGACACTTGATCCCGAGCGCGGCGAACAATGGGAGGTCGGCGTCAAATACCGGCCCGACGAATTCCCTGCCCTTTTCAGCGCAGCGGTCTACGACCTGACCAAGAACAACATCACCCGCACCAATCCGGCGACCGGCTTCCAGGAGACGATCGGCGAGGTGCGCGTGCGCGGTATCGATCTCGAAGCCAAGGCTGAAGTCACCGACAATATCAGCCTGACGGCCGCCTATTCCTATATGGTTTCCGACATCGTCGAGAACGGCACGCTTGGCAACGAGGGCAACGAGATGTCCTTCGTGCCCAACCATACTGCCTCGCTCTGGGTCAATTACGGCATTCCCGGCAACGGCTTCCGCGGCGACATGAACTTCGGCCTCGGTGCACGCTACACGGGCTCCTACTACTTTAACGACGCCAACACCCAGTCGACGGGCAGCAGCATCGCCTTCGATGCCGCCTTCAGCTACAAGATCCAGGAAAACACATCCTTCGATGTGAACGTCAGCAACCTCTTCGATGAAAAGCATGTCGCTTATGACGGCTTCGGAGCGGATTTCTATAACCCGGGCCGTGCGATCTACGCGACGCTGCGCCAGACCTGGTAACCGGCCGGTCCCGCCTGCATCCTGCGGGCGGGACTGCTTACGAACGGATCTGCCTCATCCGCCGCCAGGCGGCAGGTGTATCGCCGACGATCTGGCGGAAGACCTTGGTCAGATGCGCCTGATCGGAAAAACCGAGCTGAGCGGCGATATCGGCGACAGCAAGTTCGCTTTCGATGAGCAGCGTCTTGGCATGGTCGATCCGTTTGCCGAGCTGCCATTGCAGCGGCGTCTTGCCCGTCGTCTGCTTGAAGACGTTGGAAAACCAGCTTTCAGACAGGCCGACTGTCTCTGCCATCTCGGCAACCGTCAGGCGGCAATCGCTCAACCGTTCGACGCGGGCGATCAGCTTATTCATCTGCGCCTGGGTCAGCCGGCCATTCGGTTGTTCGACACCCTGTCGAGGAATATCCAGCAGACCGCTGACGATACTGCCGACAAGGCTCTCGCCAAAGATCTCATGTTTCGACGGGCTGGAGACCTCGTCGACGACGAGGCGGGCAAGCGTTTCGATCGCTCCGGTGTCCTGCACCTCGACCGGATTGCGAAGTGCCGTCATCGCCGCGGAATTGCCGACCGAAGGCGCGAGATATCTCAGGAGCCGGTCCTTATGCATGTGCAGATTGAGATGCGAGAATCGGTGCGTCGTGCCGCTCGTCGTCCACATCGGCATGCCGGGCGGAACATAGACCGCCCGCGTCATGGGCCGGTAATGCTGCTGAAAATCACCGTCGCGATTCGACATGCGGATCTGAGACGAGACATCGCTGAAGAAGATCATGATGCGCGGATCGTCCGAGAGGTAATAGCCCCTGGCGCCCGACTGGCTTTCGGCTTCCCAGAAGACACTCACGAGCCCGTCGAACTGGCGCCACTTGACCGGCGCCATCACCCGGATGCCTTCGGTATGCCAGACCATGGAATGCCAGAAACTCAAACTATGGATCCATCCTTGCTCGGCATCGACGACATCGTGCTTTTCATCCCGGCTTCTAAGTCAAAATTAACATGAGTTCAATTATCATGTTTATGGAACGCGGCAAGCGGCGATAGAAGGCCGGTGTGTGATCGCTGTAAAAAAATTGACTACGCTCTTGGAGATGACCGGCAGATGAGGCAAGCGCCAAAAAATAAGGCGTCTGCCGAGGGAGGAGATCCGGCAGACGCCTTTTATGACGCGTGGCGACGGGAGGAGGATGCCGCCACGTAGACGCTGGCTCGGGAGGAGGTAAGCCGCGTCTCGGACGAAGCGACAAGGGAGGAGTTTCATCGCTTCGTTGAAAGAAGATATACGCTGAGCCCTGCCATTCTTCTAGGCACATATTTGCAAGGCTGCCATGCGCTATGCGTCAGGCGAAAGGCTCGCCAAACAAAAAAACACGCCCGCCTTGGGCAAGGCGGGCGTGTTTTTGAATTCATTCAGCAGCGATCTTAGCGGCCGACGGCTGCGCGTGCGACGTCGCGGATATCCCCACGTGCGATGCCCAGGTCATTCAACTCGCGGCTCGACATACGGCCAAGCTCAGTAACGGTTTGACGATACTTGCGCCAGTTGTTGAAGGTCCGTGCGATGCTCATTTCAATCCCCTTTCCGTGGGTCTAGCGACAGCTGCCAGATAGCGGCGCTTCGTTCGCTTCGATGAGAAGTATATAATATGGGACTGCGAGAATGAGTAGCGTTCAGACTACAGCTCACCTATGCAGCTGATGCATAGCGGAATGAGACAACAGCCTATTCCGGCGCCGTTCCCCTATTCGCGAGTATAGTTGAAGGAAGACCGGCCAAACCCCACGTGAATTTACAATCCTCCAATGCCGGTCAAGGACACATCCGATGTCTAGCTCAGTCTGCGAAACCTATCCTGGAATATGCAGTAAATCCCGCCTCGCCCAACCTCGCCCTACCCGCCTCCTCCATCCAGCAAACGACAACAGCCGGACCGCCGCACGACCGCATATCGCTCCACCCACTGCGTCTCTCGCATCGGTCAACAATCCCATGTCAGTCATCGAAGCCGGATCGGTCATCTCGATGCTGGGGCTGCTCATTTTTGCGGCTCATGAGGAGATCGTGGCGATTGCTCCGGCGCTCGCTTTCGCTTTCGATCAGTTTTTTGCAGGCGCGCCGGTCGCACTCTGGTAGTGACCGCCGGTCTATAGTGTTCCGGCTATTGCAAACCTCACTGGGATCACCCACGTGCGGGCAGGCAACGCAGGAAACGACGGATGCTCTTCGAAGATTCACGGCTGACGGTTGGTGTCGTTCTCCCCATGCAGGCGCAGCAACGGCAGGACATCGACTTCGGCCTTCAACTGGAGCTTGCCCGGCGCGCCGATGAGCTTGGCTTTGCAGCGATATGGGTTCGTGACGTCCCCTTGAACAGTCCGGCCTATCCGGATCCCGCAGGTCATTCCGACCCCTGGGTCCTGCTTGGCGCGCTCGCCGCGTCCACCCGATCGATCACGTTGGCGACAGGCGCGATTGTCCTGCCGTTGCGCCATCCCCTGCACGTCGCCAAGGCGGCCCTTTCGATGGACATGCTTTCATCGGGCAGGTTCGTTCTCGGCCTCGGTTCCGGTGATCGGCCATCGGAGTTTTCAGCATTTGACCGCAATGTCGACGACCGCCGGGAATTGTTTCGGGCGAACTGGGCCGCTCTCGAAGACGCGCTTGACGACCGCGTTGGCAACCAGACAGACGAGAACCAATTCGAAATCCGGCCGCGCAGCGGCCGCCGCATTCCCTTAGTCGCAGTCGGTTCATCCTCGCAGTCGCTCGAATGGATCGCCAGAAACGCTGGAGCCTGGATGACCTACCATCGACCGTTCGCCGCACAGAAAGACAGGATCGCTCTATGGCATGGGGCCGTGCAGCGCACGACCGACGAATTCCGCGGAATGGGCCAGGCCATGGCGCTCGAGCTCGTCGATACATCTGCCGACCGTCTCGAAGACATCAATCTCGGGTATCGGGCGGGGCCGAATGGATTGCTTGCCGCTCTTGTGGCCCTCCGCGAGCTCGGTGTGCATCACGTCGCGTTCAACCTGACCGCGGACAGTCGTAAGGCGTTATCCGACCTCGAAACCATCGCAAGGAAGGTCCTGCCTCGGCTGGAGCAGGCAGGACCTGTCGCCGCAATTTCGAAAGCATGATGAGCACTCAGCGATCGAAGAAGTTCTGCCACAGTTTTTCGCCGACAAGACAGTCCGTTGTCGGTTGATTGGCCGCTTTGCGGATCTGTGATCGGGGCTCGAGGCCGCTGATTTCCCAAACCAGCTTCCTGCGGACCGCAACTGCGAAATCCTCGATCTTGTGAACCGGCAAAACGAAGGAGCCGGGGCCGCCGATGACGCAATCGGCATAGTATTTATCGAGCCCCTCCGGCACATCGGATGGTCTCAGCATGATGGCAAGGCCATTGATGACGGCGCCCGTCCTGAGCGCCGTGTCGCGGGCAGGCGTGACGGGGTCCCCCGAATTGTTGGGACCATCGCCGGAAACGTCGATCACTTCGCGATTGCTTTTGTAGGGGCTGGCGGCGAGCATCGAGACGCCTTGAACGATCGCTGCGGATATGGATGTGCGGCGCTGGGTGGCAATCGGCCTCGCTTCGAGTTTGTCGGCGAAATCCAGCGCATCCCTTTCCGTTTCGATCACCTGCCAGTCGAGGACGGAGCCCGGTACGACATAGCCGGCCCATTCAAAATAGCTGATGGCGATCCGTCCGGTCAGCCCTCCTTTCACGGCATCGAGGAACTCCTTGTGCCTGAGCGCCTCGACATAACCCTCGCGCTGTATGCGGACTTCCTCGTAATCCATGGAGCGGGACGTATCCACGGCCAGCACCAGCTCGACGTCGACTTCATTTTGGCTTGATTGCGCGATCGTGGCGGCAGCGCCAGACAGGCTCGCGAGCATCGCAAGTGTTGTCAGCATCATCACTTCCCATCACTGCGTTATCTTCAGAACTCTAACATAGCTTGACGCGGCGGCGACCGCCGCCGCCGGAGTGTATTGTGTCAATTTTCGGTGATGTGGGGTGCCATCGAACGAAGGGGCAGCATTTGAGGAGCCATGTCTCCGCGACCGGCTTCACCACTTGTGAAGAACTCATAGCCATTCTGCGGGACACTTGGCGATTCGCCCAGCAATGACGGAGATAGCATGCCGCTTCTGCAGTTTCCCGCCGACCGACGCACAGCCGATATCAGGCGCTGCGCAGAGGCCCTTCAGAACCTTCACGGCGAGGCCGCCAACCGCTTCTGGCGGTCGGAGATGGCCGGGTTCGCGGCCAATTTGAAAGAACAAGGCTGCAGCGATGCTGAGCTCTCGAGGCAGGCCGCCCTGTTCATGGATGCGGTCCAGATGGAGCTTCAAGTCGTCTACGCCACAGCGGCCGAGCGATAGAAAACACTAATTGGGAAAGCGGTTGTAGAAGGATTGCGGGTCATAAACGCACTCGTAGTCGAGCACGCACATTTCCCCGTTGGCCGCGCGCACTCTGGCCACGCTATATTTATCGCCTAACTGGCATCGCGCAGGCGGGTAACGGAAACTCCGGCCGCCGATGCCCATACGAACAAAGACGGCCTTTTTCTGCTGGATAATCTGCGCGAGCTCACGGCAGGAATGGTCGCGGGCATTGACCTCGACGGCCTCGACGGCAAAGGCAGCCGTGGGGAGCAGAACAGCGGCCGCCAAAATTAAACGTCTCATAACACCTCCTGGGCGGGTCAGCAGCGCCTGTGGCCTTCAATCGTAACAGCAGCGCTGATCGCGCACGATAAAGGTAGGATCGGGGCGGCTGACAAACCAGATCGGTCGATCCACATTGAAGACGCGCGGGCTTCAGATCTTGCCGCGGGAGGCTGAGCCCAGCGTCTTCAATTGCTCATAAATACGCGCCCTGCCTTCACAACCTGGAATTGTCCACCAGTTGCGAGCCCGCAGGTACGTTGCGACATTTTCGACCGGAACCAAAGCCGATGATCCGGCGTTGGTTTCCGGTTTTCAAACTGAAAGACATTGTCGTGCCCCAGAACCAGCCCGCCTTCGCCGGGCATGATCAGTCCGCCGATCCCGCAAAAAACGAAGCCCCTGCCAAGGCAGTCGAGAAGGACAAGGAGGCCGAGAAGCGGCCTTCAATGATCAGGCGCCATCCGGTCGCGACGCTTCTCATCGTTCTTGCGCTGATTGTTCTTGCTGTCGCCGGCTATTTCATCTGGCTCATCTATTTCCATCCCTACGAGACGACGGACGACGCCTTCATCGATGCCCGCAGCTTCTCCGTCGCGGCCAAAGTGTCGGGTTATGTTTCGGATGTTCCCGTCTCCGACAACCAGCATGTCGACGCCGGCGCAGTCATCGCCAAGATCGATCCCCGCGACTACCAGATCGCGTTGGATCAGGCGCATGGCCAGGTCGGTGTCGCGAAGGCAGCGATTTCTAGCGCCGAAGCACAGATCGCCGCCGCAGCTGCAGCGATCGACGAGGCCAAGGCGCAGCAGACCTCCGCGGAAGCCGCCCTTCAGTATGCGCAGGATGAAAACGACCGGCAGCAGCAACTGGTGAAAAGCGGCGCCGGTTCAGAACAGGCCGCACAGCAGGCGGCATCCACGTTGCGGCAGGACAAGGCAAGTACCGCTCAAGCGCAGGCAAGCGTCACCTCGGCCATCAAGAACAAGGCGGCCGCGGAAGCGCAACGAGCAAGCGCTGTCGCCGGCCTGCATCAGGCCGAATCCCAGGTCGAAGCCGCCGAACAGAACCTGAGCTACACGACGATCACGGCCGCCCAGCCCGGCCGCATCGTGAAGCTCAGCGGCTCGAAAGGGCAATATATTCAGGCAGGACAGGCAGTCTCCATGTTCGTACCCGATGAAATCTGGGTGACGGCCAATTTCAAGGAAACCCAATTGACGGATATGCGACCGGGTCAGCCTGTGGATGTGACGATCGATGCCTATCCGGATCACGTCCTTCATGGCCGCGTTGATTCCGTTCAGCCCGGCTCGGGCACAGCCTTCTCGCTGCTTCCAGCGGAAAACGCCACCGGCAATTATGTGAAGGTAACCCAGCGCGTTCCGGTCAAGATCGTCATCGACAACTGGCCGAAGGATGTGGCGATCGGCCCCGGCATGTCCGTGGTGCCGACGGTAACCGTGCGCCCGAGGAACTGACATGAGTGATGCCGCAACAGCGGATGGCACCCCGACATCGGGTGCCAGGATTGCCAATCCATGGCTGATCGCACTTGTCGTTTCGCTCGCCACCTTCATGGAGGTTCTGGATACGACGATTGCCAATGTGGCGCTGCGCTACATCTCCGGCGGTCTTGCCGTCAGCGCCGACGAGGCATCATGGGTCATCACGACCTATCTCGTTTCCAACGCCATCATTCTCGTCGCCAGCAGCTTCATCGCCAAGCGTTACGGGAGGCGACGTTTCTACCTGCTCTGCCTTGCGACATTTACGGTTGCTTCCATCTGTTGCGGCCTTGCGTGGAACCTGCAATCCCTGCTGATTTTCCGCATGATCCAAGGCTTCGCCGGCGGTGGCATGGTGCCGATCTCTCAATCGATCCTGGCCGACTCCTTCCCGCCGTCGAAGCGTGGCCAGGCCTTTGCCCTCTTCGGCGTCGCCGTAGTGGTGGCCCCTGTCGTCGGGCCAACGCTCGGCGGCTATCTCTCTGACAATTTCTCCTGGCACTGGTGCTTCCTGATCAATGGGCCGGTCGGCCTCTTCGCCTTCGTCCTCGTCTATTTCCTCGTTAACGAACCGGATTCACTGCGGCAGGAGCGGGCAAACATGCGCAAACAAGGCGTGCGCTTTGATATTGTCGGCTTCCTCCTGGTCGCGACCTTTCTCGGCGCACTGGAACTGGTTCTCGATCGCGGCCAGACGGAAGACTGGTTCCATTCCAATTTTGTTGTAACGATGACTGCAGTCTGCGTTGCCGCCCTTGCTCTCTCCATCCCATGGCTGATGAACACAACCAACCCGGTCGTTGACGTACGCTTGCTGGCAAGTCGGCAATTCGGCTCCTGTTTCATCGTCATGCTTGCGACCGGGGCGATCCTGATTGCCACGACCCAGTTCATTCCGCAGGTCCTGCAGCAGAATTTCGGTTATACGGCGACTTGGGCCGGGCTGGCACTTTCGCCCGGCGGCCTGGTCACGATGTTCATGATGTTCGTAGCGGGGCGGATCTCCAACAAGGTTCAGCCAAAATATCTGATCGCTATCGGCACTGCGATTATTGCGTTCGCTATGTATGATATGACGCGGCTCAATGCCGACCTGAACTTCGGCTTCTTCGTCTGGTCGCGCATCTATCTCGGCTTGGGTCTGCCGCTGATCTTCATTCCGATGACTTCTGCCTCCTATGATGGCTTGAGGCCAGATCAGACGGATCAGGCTTCTGCTCTCATCAATGCGGCGCGCAACACCGGTGGCTCGATCGGCGTTTGCATCGCATCAAACGTGCTTGCCCATCGGGAGCAGTGGCACCAAAGCCGGCTGGTCGAACATATCATCCCCTCCGATCCGGCCTACAATCACGCATTGCAGGGCGCGACGCGATATTTTGCCGACAGAGGTGCGGGAGCCGTCGACGCACAATCGCAAGCCATGGGCTGGATCGGCCAGCAGGTGCAGATCCAGGCGAGCTATCTCGCCTATATCGACGTTTTCCACACGCTCATGTGGCTCTCGCTCGCCGTGCTGCCGCTCGCCTTCATCCTGCGCAAGATCAATCTCGATGAAGGATCGGGCGGACCAGCGGGCCATTGAACTGCTCTTTTTCAACAACCGTTTATATATCCCCTGATCTGGGGGTTCATTCGAATCGCCGGATACACTATATTCACGGCGTGATATTCACACGAGACAGGTACTGATGACCCCAGAAATGTCCGGCTTTGAATGCACCCGCGGCAATGCCGTTTCCGGCAAGCTCAGGCTTTCAAGCAAACTCCCCTACTTTATCGTCGCAGGACTTGCTGTCGCCATGTGGGCAAATTCCAGCGAACAAGCTCGTGATACAGAGGTGGCAGCCAAGCAAGCTACGCCGGCCTCGCTCGCTCGATAAGAACGGCAATATCCCGCAGCCAATCGCTGCGGGAACTGATCCGGCAGAAGCCGGATCTCAAATTCTGACGCCGCTCGCCTCATCGAAGAGATGCACCTGCACCGGATCGACTGTCATACCAATCGTCTGGCCCGGCTGAACCGTTCCCCTGCCTGTTTCGACGATAGTCAGTTCAGGGGTCGTTGCGGCGGTGATGTAGGTCGAAGACCCCGTGGATTCGACCACGTCAACCGGAACATCAAAACTCCCCTGCCCTTGACCGGTAATGCCGATATGCTCCGGGCGGATGCCGGCTGTGACGCGCCGGCCGGGCTGGAGCTGATGGTCTATAGAAATCTGCGGCCTCACCGAACCGAGATCGAGCGTCAGGCTCTTGCCATCCTCGCCGACGATTGCCGGTATGAAGTTCATTGCAGGTGAACCGATGAAACCGGCGACGAATTTGTTGACGGGCTTGTCGTAGAGGTCGAGCGGCCGGCCCTGCTGCTCGATGATCCCATCACGCATGACGACGACATGATCGGCCATGGTCATCGCCTCGATCTGGTCGTGCGTCACGTAAACCGAGGTCGCATGCAGACGATCGTGCAGCGCGCGGATTTCCTTGCGCATATGGACGCGTAGCGCCGCATCGAGGTTCGACAAAGGCTCGTCGAAAAGGAAGGCCTTCGGGTGGCGGATGATGGCGCGGCTCATGGCGACGCGTTGGCGCTGGCCACCGGAGAGCTCACGCGGATAGCGCTTCAGCAGATGCGAAAGGCCTGTGGTGGCCGCGACCTCCTCGGCTGCCTTCTTCGCCTGCGCTTTTGCAACGCCCCGCATACGCAGGCTGTAGGTGAGGTTTTCTTCCACGGTCATATGCGGATAGAGCGCATAGGACTGGAACACCATGGCGACATCGCGCTTGCGCGGCGGCACGCCGTTCATCAACTCGCCGGCGATCTTCAGGCTGCCGTCAGAAATGGTTTCCAGGCCGGCCAGCGAGCGCAGCAGGGTCGACTTTCCGCAGCCGGATGGGCCGACAAGTGCAACAAAGGTACCCTTGGCGATGGAGAGATCGATATTTTTCAGTGCGTGAAAGGCGCCGTAATATTTGTTGACGCCGGCAAGCTCGATCTGAGGGGTCATTTGAGGGCTCCCGAGGTGAGGCCGGACACGATGCGGCGCTGCAAGAGAACGAAGATGGCAAGGATCGGCGTCACATACATCGTGGCATAGGCCATGATGTTGTTCCACTCGTTGGTATTCGGCCCCATGAAGGAATTGAGCCCGACGCTTGCCGGCTGAAGCTCGGCGGCCTGGATCATCGACTTGGAATAGACGAACTCGCCGAAGGCCTGCATGAAGATGAGTATGGCGCTGACCAGAATGCCGTTACGGGCAAGCGGCAGCACGATATTGAAGAAGGCGCCGACGCGCGAATTGCCGTCGACGAGAGCCGCCTCTTCCAGCTCCATCGGAACCGCCATGAAGGTGGCGCGCACCAGCACGACGAAGAAGGGCATGCTCTTTGCGGCAATCGCGATGATGACGGCAAGCCGAGGATAATTCAGCATGCCGATCTGAGAGAAGCCGACGAAGATCGGCGTGATCATCAGCGAAGCCGGCAGAACCTGCAGCATGAGGATGAGAAAGAGGCCGATATCCACCCAGATGTTGCGGTAGCGCGCCAGCACATAGGCGCAACCGACGCCGAGCAAGGTGATGATGACGACCGCGCCGATCGCGATCACCAGCGAGTTCCAGAGATAGAGACCCATGTTCCGGCTTTCCCAGACATAGGCATAGGTGCCCCACTGCGGCGAGGTCGGCCAGAAGCTTGGCGGTGTGGCAAACATCTCCGAGCCGCTCTTCAGCGCGGTAATGTACATCCAGTAGAGCGGGAAAAGATAGATCGCCGCCATGATGATGGCGATCAAGAACATCAGGCGATTGCGTGCAGTCTCGCTCATCCGCGCACCTCGTGGCGGGTCGAGCGGACATAGACCACGGAGGCGAACATCACGAAGACGATCATGATGACGGAAATGGTCGCGCCCTTGGCGAAGTCATATTGGCGGAAAGACAAATCCCAGGCCCAGTATTGCGTGACGTTGGAGGAGTTGTTCGGCCCGCCCGAGGTGATGGCGGCAAAGAGGTCGAACTGCTGGAGTGTGAAGATCAGGCCGAGTGCGATGATGGCGCCGATCGTCGAACGCATCATCGGCAGCGTAATCGTCCAGAAGCGCTGCCAGGCGGTGGCACCGTCGAGTTCGGCCGCCTCATAGAGATCGCCCGGAATACCCGAAAGGCCAACGGAAAGCAGGATCATGTTGAACGAGGTGCCGAGCCAGACATTCGCGATGATGACGGCATAGAGCGAATAGTGTGGGTCCGAACGCCAGAAGATATTGCCTGAGATGATGCCGCTTTCTTTCAGAATGAAGTTCAGCACGCCGAAGTCACCAGAGAGGATCCAGTTCCAGATAGCACCGACGACGAGGCCGGGCATGACCCAGGAGACGAGAAACAGACCGCGCAGCCAGGAGGCGCCGGGGAAGTTCACCCAGAAGAACAGCGCCAGACCGAAACCGATCAGGAATTGGCCGGCGATCGAGCCAACGACGAAGATCGCCGTATTGTACAGGATCGGCAGCGTTTCAGGCTGCGCAAAGAGATCCACGTAATTCTTGAAACCCACCCACGGGCGCGAGAAGGTGCCGAGGCTGAACATGTCAACCTCCTGGAAGCTCATCACCACATTGTAGATGAGCGGCAGGCCTGCCATCAGGAACAGAAAACCGAGCGGAAAGGCGACGAGCACGATATCGAAACCGCGGCCATCCCTGATGCTGGAAAAGGTCCTTCTCATGGGTCCTCCAATGCTCCGAACGGGGCTGCCTTGGCCGATGCCTGAGCAGCCCCTTCCGGGAGGAAAAGGGGGATGGCCGTCAGGCCATCCGGTGATGCGGGAGATCAGCCGAGAACCGCCTTGATCTTGTCGGCAGCCTGATCAAGCGCATCCTTCGGGCTCATCTGGCCGGTCAGTGCGGCCTGAATGGCGTCCTGAATCGCCTTGGAGATCTTCGGCCACTGCGGATGCGGGCCGCGCGGCTTGGCATATTTCAGCTGTTCGAGGAAAACCTTCAGCGCGGCATCCTTCAGCGGCTGGCCGGTCTCGGGGATGGAGATGTCGGAACGGGCCGGAAGCTGGCCGAAGTTCTTGAACATCTTGTCGTCCTGCGAGGCGAAATATTCGAGCGCCTTGAAGGCTTCGGCGGGATGCTTGCTGGTCGAGAAGATCGCCCAGTTGAAGTCACCCATGGCCGAAGAGCGTTCAGCGCCTTCCTTCGGAACCGGCAGCAGCGTGACACCCCAGTCGAACTTGGCTTCCTGAACCATGCGGTCCAGTTCCCAGGGTCCGGAAATCGCCATGGCGGCATTGCCGGAATTGAAGGTGCCGGTCGAATCCCACTGGCCGCGGGTCAGCGTATCGGGCGAGGCGAGCTTCTCGTCCATGATCGTCTTCCAGACTTCGAGTGCCTTGACCGCACCGTCGGCATTGATGTGCTCATAGCTGCCGCCGCCCATCTGCGCCCAGGGCAGGAACTGGAAAGTGCCTTCCTCATTGGCCTTGGCCGAGAAGGCAAGACCGTAGACGTTCTTTGCCGGGTCGGTGAGCTTACGGGCATCCTCGACGAGCTCGTCCCAGGTCTGCGGCGGCTTGTTCGGATCGAGGCCCTTCTCCTTGAACATGTCCTTATTGTAGTAAAGCGCGATCGTATTCGTCGCCTTCGGCACGCCGAAATATTTGCCATCCCATTCGACCGATTTCAGCGGCCCGGGGAAATAATTCTCGGGTTTGATGACCTTCGAATTCTTGATCATGTCGGTGAGATCAAGAAAGGCGCCACGCGAAGAAAACAGCGCGTGCTCGGGATTGTCGACAGCGATGATATCGGGCGCCTGGCCGGTAGCATAGGCGCGCATCGCTTCGGTAACGACGTCATCGAATTGGATCAGGCGATATTCGATGGTGATGCCGTTGTGCTGGTCGTTGAATTCCTTGACCAGGGTCGGCGCCGGCTGGGTATCCTTGTCCAACGACCAGAGCGTCAGCTTGACGTCTTCCGCCTTGGCGGAAAGGCCGAAGAGCGACACGCCGGCAAGAGCCAGCACGCCCAGAACTGCAAATTTGCGGATAGCCATGGTTCTCCTCCTTTGTGGTTATCCTTGCGATGGCCGGCGATTTCCTCCACGCCGGGCAACATTCTCTCACACCGGATCGACGACGAAATCGCCGCCCCGGGCATGTTTCAGATGATTGAGTGCATAGACCTGACCGGTCATTTCAAGGGCGTCGCGATAGACCGGGTCATGCCAGCCCTCGATGTCGATGGAGCCGGACCAGCCGGCAAGCCGCAGTTCGGAAATGATATCTGTCCAGTTGCTGTCGCCAAAGCCCGGCGTGCGCATGAAGACGAACTTTTCCTTGCCGAAGATGCCGTGCTCGCTGATGACATCCCAACGGATCGTCGCATCCTTGCCGTGGACATGGAAGATCTTGCTCGCCCATTTGCGGATCTGCGGCAGCGGTTCGATCAGATAGACCATCTGATGGCACGGCTCCCATTCGAGGCCGATATTGTCGTCGGGCGTCTCGTTGAAGATCAGTTCCCAGGCATCCGGATTATGGGCAATGTTCCAGTCACCGGTTGCCCAGTTGCCGTCCATGGCACAATTTTCGAAGGCGATCTTGATCCCCTTGTCGGCGGCGCGCTTGGCGAGTTCGCTCCAGATCTGCTTGTAGCGCGGCAGGCTCTCGGTTAGCGGCTTGTTGCGGATGCGGCCAGTGAAGCCGGCAACGCAGGTGGCGCCGAAATGATGGGCGTTGTCGATGCAATCCTTCCAGCCCTGCAGTGTCTGCAGGTCCATCTCGGTCTCCTCGAGCGGATTGCCGAACATGCCGAGCGTTGAAATCGTGATGTCGCGATCGCCGATCGCCTCCACGCTGCGCTTGCCGAGTTCGGCAAGATCCTGACCGTTGGTCGTCTGCCAGAAGAAGGGCTCGAAGCTTTCGAAACCCATATCGGCGATCTGCGCTATGCGCTTGTCGGCGCCGCCCTTCGAGGCGCTGACCATGGTACCGATACGAATGGCTTTGGCGGGGTTGCTCACGTCATCTGTCCTTATGCTGAAATGTCGACGCGCCGCCCGGTCTTGGCGCTTTCGATCGCCCCGAAGACCATAGCGAGGCTTCTGATATTGTCGGAACTGACCGTCTCCGGCCGCTTTCCGGTGCGGATCGCCTCGACGAAGCTTGCGATCACGCTGGCGTGGCCGTGGGTTTCCTCGGCACGTTGAGGCGCCGGAACCGCGACGGGTGAAAAGCCGTGAAGCAGTCCTGGTTCATTGCCGGAGACAGCCGCCTTGAAACCATCCTCACCGTCCCAGGTCAGCATGCCGTTCGAGCCGACGATGCGCCACTGGCTTTCCCAGCTCGTGCGCTCGCCTTCCGCGCACCAGGAGCCGCGATAGGTGAAGACGACGTCGTCGGAGAATTCGAAGGTGGCATTGGCCGAAGCGCCGTGGCGATACCAGGAACCTTTGGGATTGCGTTCGACGCAATAGACTGCGAGTGGCTTCTTGCCGGCCACATAGCGGGCGGCATCGAACGTGTGGATCGCCATGTCCAGCAAAAGGACATTGTCCATCTCTTCACGGAACCCGCCGAAATGAGGAGCGATGAAGAAATCGCAATGAATGCCCGTCAGATCGCCGATCGCCCCGCTTTCGACGAAGCGACGCAGGCGGCGCACGCCGGAAATGAAGCGGCGGTTCTGGATGATCGCGTGGATCTTGCCGGTCTCGGCGGCGAGATCGATGAGTGCGGCCCCTTCGGCAAGCGAAGTCGCCATCGGCTTCTCGCTGAGCACATGGCAGCCGGCCCTCATGGCCGTCGAGACGATATCGAAACGGGCAGTCGGGATAACGACGTCGAAGACGATGTCGGCCTTGGTCTCGGCAATGACGGCCGCGAGATCGTTACCGATGCGAGCCGCGCTCAAGCCGAATTCGTCGGCGAGCTTTTCGGCGGCGGCACGGTTGACGTCGACAAGGCCGACGATCTCGATCGCCTCAGCAAGATCAGGCGTTTCTTTGATAGCGCGCAGCCAGCCATTGGACATAGCTCCGCACCCGCACAGAACGGCATTCAATTTCACGATTTCCTCCAGCGGTGCGCTTCAGATTCCTCCCGAAACGCCTTCCGTAAACGTTTACGATACTAAGCGGAAACGTTTACTGCTGTCAATCCCGGCGTCGCTCGACAAAATATTGCGAAAAATCACAATGCGAACGGGCGTTTAGGCAAAACCTTCGGCGATGCAGCAACAGATTTTTTCAGATTGCGTAAAAATACATTCCGCCTTCACGGCAAATGCTTTCCGTAAACGTTTTCCCATGGCAATAAGATGAGAGGATCCGCCTACCGGAAGAGAGATTGCAGATGAAGGGTATCCGCCAGCTCGCAGAACATCTCGATATATCGATCGGGACGGTTTCGCGTGCGCTGAACGGAAAGGCCGATGTCAATGAGGAGACCCGCAAGCGCGTGCTGGCTGCCGCCGAAGAATTCGGTTACGTGGCCAACCAATCCGGCCGCAGCCTTCGTCAGGGAACGACCAATGTTATCGGCTTGATGATTGAATCCAGCAAGGAGACGGTCGAAAATAGCGATAACTTCTTCCTCGGCGTGACTGGTGGGCTGCAGAGCGTGCTATCGCGCCATAATCTCGATCTCGTCATGCTCCCCTGCCCCAGCGACGAAGACCCTTACGAATATCTGAAGCGCATGGTGGCGCGCCGGGTCGTCGATGCCATGATCATCTCCGCAACGCAACGCATCGACAAACGTATCGATCTGCTCATCAAGGCGAAGATTCCCTTCGTCGCTCTCGGCCGCAGCTCTTCCGGCGGCGGCAACTTCACCTGGATCGACCTTGATTTCGAAGGTGTCGCAACCTGCGCCGTCGACCGGCTCGTCGGCAAGGGGCATCGCCGCATTGCGATTGCCGCACCGTCAGGGGAGATCAATCTCGGTTATATCTTCGTGGATGCCTATCGGAAGGCTTTAGAACGGCACGGGATTAAATATGATCCGGAGCTGGTTATCCGTGTCAAGTCCAGCGAACAGGGCGGCTACCGGGCCGGCGACGAACTGCTGCGGATCGAGGACCGACCGACAGCGATTATCCTGATCTACGAACTGATGGCGATCGGCCTCTACCGCCGCCTGGTCGAAGCCGGCATCGTCCCCGGCCGCGACCTCGCCGTCATCGGCTTCCGCGAGGAACCCCGCGCCAAATTTCTGCAGCCGACGCTCACCTGCTTCCGCATGTCGCTGCCCGACCTCGGCGCAGCACTTGCCGAAACCTTGCTTGCGGGCATGCCTGCCTATTCGGAAACCTACCGCAATAGGGTGCGTAACCGGATCTGGCCGTTGGAGCTTGTGCCCGGGGAAAGCGATGCTTTTAGTCTGAACGGTTGAATAATTCCCGCTGAGGCCGTAAACACACATGCCGCCTCGCAGCGGCATGTTCATCACCTCAACGATGCTTCGGATCGTTACGCAGTGAACCAGTTATGGAACCCACCAGCGTCGACGTTGCTGAGGATAATCTTCTCGCCCTGATGAGCGACTTCAGCGCCGATATACTTGATAATGGCGTCACCATCGACAGTCTGTGCTTGCCAGTCGGATTCCACCGTACCCACAAGTTTAAGCTTATCCACTGCCGTGTTGAAGCCTTCGATAGTATCCGTGATGAAAGACTTGGCCATGTCGCCGAGATTGAATACGAACGTATCTGCACCGCCGCTTGCAATCATATGATCGACTCCGGTGCCACCGGTGACCGTCGAGGACTTCAGATTGACGCCGTGAAGATCAATGGTGTCGTCTCCAGCACCTGCATTGATGATGACGGACGAATTACTACCATCCGTAATACCGTTGCCACCGTTAACGGCTTTTGCCCCAGTGATGCCGCCAATGGCACTCAGGCCCTGGCCGGCCTTGATCGTAATCGTGTCGTTGCCAGCACCCGTGTCGACCGTAGCTGCGTTTACCCAGCTCTTGTCATTTGACAAAAGCGAGATGGTGACAGTGTCGTTGCCTGAGCCGGTCGAGACGTTTGCACGCTTGACGTTGAGAATTTCGACGGTCGAAGCGGTGGTACCGCCAAGATGGACGTCGGCCTGAACGAAATCCTTGAAGTAGACGTTTTCCGCACTGTCAGACTGCGCCAAAACGTTCTTAACTGAATTCCACTTGCCAACAACGTCAAAGTTGAAGGAATTCGTATTCGCGTCAAAATTGACGGCGACATCGCCGCCCGTACCGGAACCACTGACCGGTGCAACGCCTACATTGACAGAGCCGGACTGAAGGATCGATCCGTTTTGGTCGGTCACTTCCTGCTTCTGGGTGCTGTTGTCAAGGGCACTGTTGTTCTGGGCATCAATGCTCTGAAGGTCGAAAACGGTGGAAGCACCACCGTTACCGAACGTGACTGTCAAACCTGCCATGAATGTTCTCCATTCCTTTGTTTGAATAAAGCTTTTCTCGTTGCGACGCTCGATACACTAACTCAACAGCGACAAACGCCTTTCTTTACTAATAGATAAGCATAATATTTTGGCAAGTCTGTAACAGCGCTGAAAGAGGTATTTAATTGAGCCCTTTTTGGGACAATATCCCGTTTCACTATCACTCTTCTCTGAACGCCAATCGCAACCTATCTTTGAAAGGCCTGACGAAATACGATATTACCGTGCGGTCCGCGATCTTGATAAATATTTCTGCGGGCATGCCCGGATAAAGGGAGCGTTCGGACAGGTTTTGCAGTGTGGCCAAGTCAGGCGTTATGCGCAGCGTATAGAAAACCGCTCCCGTCCGTGGGTCCGTCTGAAGATCGGGCGAAATGACGGAAACCTCTCCAGCAATATCAGGCGTCGTTGTCTGATTGAAAGCCGTAAACCGGATATCGACCGGCTGCCCCTTGTAGATCTGATCAATATCCTTCGGGGCGATGGTTGCCTCGACCTGCAACTCATCGTGCTCCGGGACGATGAGCATCAGAACCTCACCCGGCTGGACAACTGCATTGATATTGTGAACGCCGAGCTGGTAGATTCGGCCGGCAATCGGCGCGCGGATCTCCAGGCGAGCGAGCTGGTCCTTTGTCGCGGCCAGTCGTTCCTCATATTCTGCGATACTGGCCTCGACAGAGGTCAGATCCTTGGAAACCTCCGACTGCCTATCTTCATCAAGTTGCAGGAGCTGAAGATCAAGCTCACCGATTTTGCCTTCGGTTTGTGCACGGGCGGCGATACCCTGCCCCATCTGCCCTTCGAGCTCAGACTTACGACGTTTGTAATCATTCAGCCGCTGTTGCGTCGTCAGGCCCTTTTGATAGAGCGTGTTTACCTTCTCAAGATCTTGATTAACAAGGTTAACCTGATCCCGTATAGCGTCAATCTGAACCGTCAGACCATTGACCTCGTCCGTCAACTGTTGCTTGCGTGTTGCAACCTGCCTCCTCATGCCTTCAAGCGCATTCTTTCGGCTGATATACAGGTTCTGTTCGCTTGCAACCAGCGTTGCGGCCGACTTGGACGTTGTGAGCTCGGACAATTTTTCAGGAACTGTCAACTCGGGTGCGCGGGATGCCTCGGCTTGAAGCCTGGCGCGGCGTGCATAGAGTTGCGCAAGCGTATTTTCGGCGATCGAGAGATTAGCCTGTACGACGGTTCCGTTCAGGCGGACAAGCACCTGATCCGCGTCAACCCTATCGCCCTCTTTCACGTCGATTTCACTGACAATTCCGCCAGCGAGGTGCTGTATCTTCTTTGTATTGCCCTCGACGATGACACGCCCGGACGCAATGACTGCACTCGAAAGCTCGGTCGTCATCGCCCATCCAAAAACACCGACCACCAACCCGAATGCCAGCAGAACGACAGCCGCGACGTGCTTGGCAAGCGGTAATTTTGCTAGATTTCGCAAACGCATGGCGGCTCCATCACATATCGTTCGAAGCGACGGACGATCCGGCATCTTCAATCGCCCGCGGCTGATGGTCGGATGTGACCGGTCGGATATTCTGACGCAGCACCTGCCCGAAAATCTCTTCCTTCGTACCAAATCGCTGCAACCTGCCAGCGGCGATAACTGCGACCAAATCCACGTTGGCCAGCGCACTCGGCCGATGTGCGATTACGATCACAATCCCGCCCCTTGCCCTGATATTGGCGATCGCATTGCTGAGGGCATTTTCGCCTTCCGCGTCGAGATTGGAATTTGGTTCATCCAGCACAATCAGGAACGGATCCCCGTAAAGCGCGCGGGCCAGGGCAATGCGCTGCTTTTGTCCCGCAGAAAGAGCTTCGCCGTTAGAACCAATCTTGGTCTTGTAGCCATCCGGCAAGTTCAGGATAAGATCATGAACATTCGCCGCTTTAGCTGCATCGATAATCGACGCAGCAGTCGCGTCAGGCCGGAAACGAGCAATATTCTGCGCGACCGTGCCGGCCATCAATTCCACAGTTTGCGGGAGATAACCGAGATATTGGCCGAGCTCATCCATGTCCCATTGGTCAAGGCTCGCACCATCAAAGCGCACTTTGCCGTAACGTATTGGCCAAGCGCCGACAACAAGGCGGGCAAGCGTGGATTTTCCGGATGCACTCGGTCCAATCACTCCGAGTGCGCTTCCAGCCTGCAGTTCAAAGGAGACGTCCATTAGCGTAATTGCGGACCCGCCTGGCGGCGAACCGGTTAGATTCTCGACCGAAAAGGTAAAGGCCGGCCGGGGCAAGGAAAGGGCGGCTTCCGTTTCGGGAGCGATCTCGAAAAATTTCTGAAGGCGCCTCCAACCCTGCCGGGCCGACGTAAAGCTGCGCCAGTTGCCGATTGCCTGCTCTACAGGCGCAAGAGCCTTTGCCGACAGGATCGATCCGGCGATGATACTGCCCGCCGTCGCATCGCCATTGACGACCAAGACAGCCCCCACCGCCATGACGCCGGACTGGATGATCATACGCGCCACGCGCGACGCAGCACCGTAGGCACCGATGATATCGGCACCCCGGCGACTCTGGCGTTTGTATTCGCCGTGAAGGTCACGCCACATCATCATCATGGTGCTCGACATGCCCATAGCCTGAATGGCTTCGGCATTGCGGACGCTGCCGCTCGCAAACATGTTACGCTGGCCGCGGGCACTCGCCGCGCTCTCGTTCAGTGACGCTGTGGACCAATTGGTCAGCACCGTTATGACGACCAGGATGACTGCACCGATCAGAACGCTGACGCCGATCCACGGGTGCAGCATGAAACAAATGAGCAGGTAAAATGGCAGCCACGGGAAATCGAACAACGCGTTAGGACCGTTGCTCGAAAGAAATCCGCGAATTTGGTCCAGATCGGAAAGGGCCTGGAGACCGTCACCCCTGACCTCGCCGGAGAAGGGCATTTTGAGAAGCGCCTTATACATGCGCCTTTCAAGTTGCTGGTCCAGAATGTCGGCGACCCGGGTCAACATCTGACCCCGAACCACATCGAATCCCATCTGAAACCCGTAAAGCAACAAGACAAGGACACATAAAGCAATCAGGGACGGGATGCTCTTGCTCGGCAGAATGCGGTCATAAACCTCAAGCATGAACAATGAACCGGTCAAATGCAGCAGATTAATGAACCCGCTTGCAACCGCAACCGCAAGGAACGCATGCCATGTTCGAGATAGAGACACTTCGCTATCGATTTGTTTACTAAGTTGAGCGTCATCAAGCACATTCTGATGCACAGATCAATCAATGCGTGAAATTATAGCGCGCCATTTTTGGGTATCTCTACGATTGAAATACAATCATTACTAGGTTTGGTAACTAGTAAATTCGCAAATAATACAACTTATGCTGAAATGATCTGAATTCGCTTTGGTTGTCTTTTTAAGACATAGGTACTTATGCGCGCGGCGTCATCGTAGAATATTGCCGCAGACGGACGTTCCAGCACGGTGGATTCAAGTCGTTTGCGCGACCTCTTTTGTCACCAAAACTTCATACGGCTTTCAAGAAACTGTCTCCTGCGCGCGGTAATCCCTGCCAAAACGGAATGCATTTTTTTTTGCAGAGGAGAAAATTATGTTAGTAAAATTGCAGAACACAGTCGCAGCCGGCGTTGTCGCCCTGATGTCGATGGTCGGTTCGGCACATGCCGATACGACGGTGAAGTTCTGGCACAGCTTCAGCAAATCCTCAGGCGAGGCGCTCAACAAGATCATCGCCAATTTCGAAGCCGCCAATCCCGGTATTCATATCGACGGCGAGTTCGTCGGCGATTATAATGATATTGTTGCCAAACTGCAGGCCGCCATTCCCGCCAAACGTGGGCCTGATGCCGTCATCATGGAAGTCACCCGCTATGGTCTCTTCGCCGACCGCGGCGCTCTGATCGATCTCACGCCCTATTTCAACGCCGACCCGCTGAAGGACGACCTTTACGACTATGCGCGTGAAGTCGGCGTCTATAACGGCAAGAACTACATCGTACCGTTCAACTCCTCCACGCCTGTCCTCTACTACAACAAGGACATCCTTGCGCGCGCCGGCTTCACGACGGAGCCGTCGCTGAAGACTTTCGCAGATATTCTTGCCGTTTCGAAGACAATCACCGAGAAGCTCGGCTCGGAAGGCATCACCGGTATCGCGGCCCCCGGCCAGTTCGCCCGCTGGGGTCTCGTGATGTCCAATGACAGCGAACTGATCAATTCCAAGACCAACGATATCCTGCTCGACTCGCCGAACACGATCGAAGCCTATCAGTGGATGGCCTCGCTCGTGCATGACCAGAAGGTTGCCTCTCCGGACGGCGTCACCGATGAAGATGTCGGCCGTGATGCCTTCTTCGCCGGCAAGGTCGGTATCTCTCTGAATTCCACGGGCGATTACGGCGGCGCCAAGAAGGCGCTCGGCGACAAGCTCCAAGTGCGTCCGATGCCCTGCAACAAGGTCTGCTCAGTTCCGATCGGCGGCGCCGGTATCGGCATTCTCGCGACTTCGCAAAAGGACGTTCAGGACGCCGCCTACAAGTTCATCAGCTATGCCGCCTCGCCGGAAGCTAATGCGATCTGGTTTGCTGCAACCGGCTACCTGCCGATCAACAAGAAGAGCGCGACACAGCCAGTTGCCGCCGAAGCGCTTGCCAAGAAGCAGGGCATCGATGTTGCCATCAAGCAGCTCGATTTCGCTCATGGCCGTGCCCGTCCTCCCGTCGTTACCTGGATGCGGACGACCGAATACAAGATGTGGGAAGCCATGGCGCTCGGCCAGCGCGATGTCACCGAGACTATGAAGGACTTTGCCGCGCAGACGCGCGAAGAAGCCAAGCGCTCCAGCAACTGAGCCTCTCACTTCAGCAAGACGACGGCCTTGAACGGCTCGTCGTCTCAACTGTTTCGGTCCCATGCTGCGCAAACTCACACCCTATCTTCTCGTTGCACCGCTGATCATCTTCATCACGGTCTTCACCTATATCCCCGTCATCACCAGCGTGAACCTTAGCTTCCGGCATTGGGACTTCCTGTCGCCGACCATGCCCTTCGTCGGCTTCGAGAATTATCGCCTGTTACTGAATTCGCGAGATTTCTGGAATTCACTTCAGGTCACAGCGATCTTCGCGCTGATTTCGGTGCCGATACGGCTGGCACTGGCTCTTGCCGTTGCAAGCTATCTCGTCCGTAAGACATTGCCCTCGCGGCTCCTGCGCGGCGCACTCTTTCTTCCGTCGGTCACGTCTACAGTCTCGATCGCCGTCGTTTTCTCCTGGGTCTTTGCCACCGACTACGGCATGGTCAATGCCGCACTGACCTCACTCGGTCTCGGCAAGGTGCAATGGCTGCAAGATCCGCAGCTCGCCCTCTGGGTACTGATAACAGTCAATACGTGGAAACAACTCGGCTACGATATCGTCATCTATATTGCCGGCCTGCAGGCTGTACCGCAGGAACTCTATGATGCTGCTTCCGTCGACGGCGGACGGCGTTTCCATGTGTTCCGGCGAGTCACCGTGCCGCTCGTGATGCCGACCACCTATTTCCTGCTGGTGATTTCCGTCATCGAGGCATTCCAGGTCTTCACCATCGTCAACATCATGACCCATGGCGGCCCTGCGGGTGCTACCGACATGCTCGTCAACCTGCTCTACCGCGTGGGTTTCACCCTCTTTGATATCGGTAGAGGTTCGGCGCTCGCCGTCCTGCTCTTCATCTTCCTCATCGTGTTGGCGCTGATCAAATCCTTCGTCATCGGCCGGAGGGTCCATTATGAAGCTTGAGAACCCGATCGTTACCAGTCTCGCGCTTTTTGCGGGGCTGATCTTCCTGTCGCCGGTGCTCTATTCCATCTGGATGTCCTTCGAGACGGCGCAGTCCTATTATACAGGCCAATACGAGTTCACGTTGGACAACTACGTCCGTGCCGTCGCCGAATATAATTTCGCCCGTTATCTCATGAACAGCATCATCGTCTCGGGGCTTGTGACGCTGCTCGGCATCACGGTCGCGACAATGGCGGCCTTCGCCTTTGCCCGTTACCAGTTCCGCGGCGGCAACCTTCTCTTCGGGGCAACGGTCGCCACGTTGATGATCCCGAGCCATATCAGTCTGATCCCCAACTATCTGACGCTCGCCAAGGCGGGCCTGCTCGATACCTATGCCGGCCTCATCCTGCCGGCGATTTCGAATGGTTTTGCCGCCTTCTTCCTGCGCCAGTACATCAAGGGCATTCCGAAGGCGCTGGATGAAGCAGCCTATATGGATGGCGCAACGCCGCTACAGGTGTTGTGGCGGGTGATCGTACCAATCGCCCGGCCCGCCATCTTCTCGATGGGCCTCTACATCTTCATCACGGAGTGGAACAACTACATCTGGCCGCTTGTTGCCGTCGGCAAGGAAGACCTCTACACGCTGCAGATCGGCCTTGCCCGCCTCTACCGCATCAATCCTGGTGAGGGCCTCGTCGACTGGCCACTCGTCATGGCCGCCTGCACCCTCAGCATGCTGCCAGTGCTGCTCGGCTTCCTGCTGGTCGAGCGCCATCTCGTGCGCGGCATCACGCTCGGCGCGGTCAAATAAATCGTGAAGAAGGACAAGCATAGAATGACACGCATCGCTTCGCACCGCGGCGGCACTCTTGAGTTCGGCGACAGCACGCCGCAAGGCTTTGCGGCTACAGCAAGAATGCCGCTGGAAGAGGTGGAGTTCGATGTCCATCCCACAGCAGATGGTGCAATCATGGTCCATCACGACGCAATGCTGGACAGCACGACGGATCGCAGCGGCGCAATCGCCACCATGAGCGAGGCAGAGGTTCGCGCGGCCATCATCAACTATGGCGCCGGCGGACATCCGATCTCGCTTGTGGATCTCTGCGCCATCTACGCCGATAGTTCCGTGGATTTTCGCTGCGAGATCAAGCCTGGCGCCGATGGCCGTCCCTATGAGAATTTCGTGCCCCGCGTCGTCGAGACGCTGGCGCGCCACGGCATGCTCGAAAAGACGATCTTCTCCTCCTTTCTGGTCGAGTCGCTGGATGCTCTTTCCGCCGCTACTGGCCGGCCAAAACTCTGGCTCGTCAGCCCGCCGGTGCTGCGTCAGCTTGGAACCATTGCGGTGATCGAAGTCGCGAAGGCGCATAAGATCCGCGAAATCGGCGTCCACGTGGATACAGCCGATTCCGCGCTGATGGCCGAGGTCACGGCCGCCGGCCTCGATTTCGGCTGCTGGGCTGCCCATTCGCCCCGGCAGATCGAAAAGGTGCTGGCGCTCGGCGTCAAGGTCTTCACGACAGACCGGCCAAGTCTTGCCATCGCCATTCGCAATCGCCTCGAAGCGGAGACCGCGCAATGAGCGGCATTACCCTTCGGGACATCAGAAAATCCTATCCCGGTGGGCCGGAAGTCCTGCACGGCGTTTCCATGGATATCAGATCAGGCGAATTCATCGTCATCGTCGGCCCGTCAGGCTGCGGCAAGTCCACCCTGCTGCGCCTGATTGCCGGCCTGGAACGCTGCGAAGAGGGCGATATCGAGATCGGCGGCCAGCGTGCGAATGATCTTGCCCCGCAGGACCGAGACATCGCCATGATCTTCCAGAACTACGCGCTTTATCCGCACATGACGGTGCGCGAGAATATCGCGTTCGGCCTGGAACTGCGCGGCATGCCGAAGGCCGAGCGCAATGCTCGGGCCGAAGGCGTGGCCAAGACGCTCCAGCTCGAACCCTATCTTGACCGAAAGCCGGGCGCGCTTTCCGGCGGCCAACGCCAGCGTGTGGCGATGGGCCGCGCGATGGCGCGCAACAGCTCCATATTCCTGATGGACGAGCCGCTGTCGAACCTCGACAATGCTTTACGGGTCGCCATGCGCACCGAGATCAAGGAACTGCATCGCCAACTCGGCGCCACCATCGTGTATGTCACGCATGATCAGACCGAGGCGCTTTCGCTCGCCGATCGGATTGCGGTCATGAAGGACGGCGACCTGCTGCAGTTCGACACGCCTGAAGCAATTTACGATCAGCCGCAGAACCGTTTCGTCGCAGGTTTCCTCGGCGTTCCCTCAATGAATTTCCTGCCTGTCGAACATCTGCCCGGCTGGCATGGCCGGCTCGGCCTGACGGCAGGACTCAGGCCCGAATCCATGGCGATATCAGCCGAAAAACCGCATGAGCCCGCCCTGCTTGTCCGCCTCATGCTGTCGGAGATGACGGGTTCTGATATTATACTGCATTGCGATAGCCCGGCCGGACGCATCACGCTCACCAGTCCACGCAAGGACGTGCCGCGCCATGCCGACAATTTCTGGGTCATGTGCGACCTTGACCAGGCGGTGTTTTTCGATAACCAGAGCGGGAGCCGCGTCGATCTCTCATCCGGAGATCGTTGAATTTAGAAGCCCCGGGCAGGCTCAGGTTCGCAAGCAGCGCCGCAAGAAGTGATGCAATGGAAAGACAGAACGAAATTCCGCAGCGTCTCGGCGATCTTATCAGCCGCAACTCGACAAAGCTCACCGAGGCCGATACCCGCCTTCTCGATGTGATGATGCAGGATCCGATCCGCGCTGCAATGGAGAACGGCAAGGCCGTCTCCTTCCGTGCTGGCGTGCATCCCGCTTCGGCCGTGCGGCTTGCACGCCGTCTCGGTTTCAAGGGTTATCCTGAATTCCGGACCTTCCTGCAGGCAAACCTAATCGAAGGCGGCGGCGATTTTGAAAGCCCGGCGGCTCGCATGGCCGCGCGCCTCGTCCGGGCGGAAGAAGGCGGCGTACTCTCTTCCGTACTCGACAGCGAGATTGCCGCACTCCAGCAGGTGCGAAACGCCGTCGCCGATGCCAATGTCAGAGGATTTTCGGAGATCCTGCGCGACAGCCGTCGCGTCCTCGTCTTCGGACGCGGCCACTCTGCCGCCCTCTCCTCGCTGATTGCCCTGAGGCTCAATCGCTCCGGCTATCCATCGGTCGATCTAGCAAGCCAGATGCATCTGATCGCCGAAGCACTGGCAACGTTGGGACCTGGCGATGTCGTCTGGCTGCTCGCCTTCCGTAAGGCTTCACCGCTTATCCATCAGATCAGGAAGATCGCGGCCGCGCGAGGCGCCAAAGTCTTGGCGCTCACCGATCTGCTCAGCGCGCGCTTCGATCCTGTGCCCGATTGCCAAATTTCGGTTTCCCGCGGTGAAGCGGGTGAATCCCAGTCGCTCGTCGTTCCGATGACGATCGCCAATGCGGTCATTCTCGATCTTGCAGCCATCGATGATGGACGTTCGCTGCGCGCGCTCAGCGCCTTCAAGGCTTTTCGTGCTGATTGCGGTTTGTCGCCGGCGATTGTGTAGTGTCAAAACGCAGGCTCCAGGCGTCGGCGAACTGAAGGGATCTCGGCGGCGCTCACCTTTCATCGCCTGCAGCCCAGTTGTTCGACAACCCAATGTCCCGTGAAGAACAGATGTCACGATCTGGCTTTCAAAATCACATTAACAACACACTGCGATCAAACTCCAGTCCAACTGGTCGCTACGATGGTTGCCTGTGACTACGGTCAAGGAGGGAATATGTCTGTCGACCTTAACGCCAGCACCTATGTTCATTCGAAACCCGCCACAGCCCACAACTATCTTATGCCGACAGTTGTCGATGTACTTGAGGATAATTTCCAGGCAGTCGACGAAACAACAGTTTTCGACCTAGGTTGTGGTACTGGAGGCGCCGCAGCCCTGCTTTCTGACAAGGGCTATGAAGTTGCCGGGGTCGATCCGTCACGAGACGGCATAGCGAAGGCAAATTTCGCCTATCCAGATCTTTCGTTGGAAATCGGATCTGCCTACGACGATCTTGCCGACCGATACGGAACCTTCGACGCTGTCATCAGCCTTGAGGTCGTGGAACACGTCTACGATCCCAGAACTTTTTCATCGACCATGTTTGATCTGGTTAAACCTGGGGGGATAGCCGTCGTATCGACGCCATTTCATGGCTACTGGAAGAATCTGGCACTGGCGCTAACCGGGAGGATGGACAATCACCACATGCCCCTCAAGGATCATGGGCACATCAAATTCTGGTCTCCGGAAACTCTTAAGACCCTTCTGCTGGATACAGGATTTGAGAGTGTTGATTTCGAATATGTCGGACGAATTTCGCTTCTCGCAAAATCAATGATCGCCGTCGCCCACAAGCCTAATTGAGGTCACTCACCAGCCTGGTCTGGCTGTGTCGCAACCAAACGTTCGGCCCGGAAAGTGCAACCGGCAGTATTGGGGTGAGCATCGCGGTATTACATGGTGCTTGCGCAGACGTGGCGGGCTTCAGCCGAAAGACTTCCGCAGTCTTCCGGCTGACAGTCGCGATATTTATGCCGCCCGGGCGGCCTTGGCGGGAATTTCCACATCGATCTCGAGGATCGAGACGTGCTCGCCGCGGTCGATCCTGATCTGCAGGCGATCGCCTTCGATTTCCACGTGCTTGGCTATCACTGCAAGGATCTCCTCTCTGAGAAGAGATACGAGATCCGAACCGGGAGAGATACGCTCGTGTGCCAGAAGCAGTTGGAGGCGTTCGCGCGCGATCGGCGCGGTTTTCCTCTTCTGAAAGAAATCGAATACGCTCATGCTGCCCTCCGTCCGAAGATCTTGCCGAACAGACCACGCTTCTCGCCTGGTACCGTCACCGGGAGAACTTCACCGTTGAGGCGGCGGACCGCTTCGAAATAGGCCTTTGCCGGGGCGCTGTTTTGGTCTGCAAGCGTCACCGGAGCGCCGAGGTTTGAAGCGCGCAGCACATCCATGCTTTCAGGAATGATGCCGAGCAGCGGGATCGACAAGATCTCGAGCACGTCATCCACCTTCAGCATGTCACCGCGTTCGGCGCGCGTCACGTCGTAACGGGTGAGAAGCAGGTGCTTTTCAATGCGCTCACCGCGCTCCGCCTTTTCCGTCTTGGCATCCAGAAGGCCGATGATGCGGTCGGAGTCGCGCACCGAGGAAACTTCCGGATTGGTGACGACGACGGCGATATCGGCGTGCCGCATCGCCAGCGTTGCACCGCGCTCGATACCAGCGGGACTGTCGCAGATGACCCAGTCGAAATGCTTCTTCAGCTCGGTGATGACGCGCTCGACGCCTTCTTCGGTGAGGCAATCTTTGTCGCGGGTCTGGGATGCCGGCAGAAGGAACAACGTTTCCAGCCGCTTGTCGCGGATCAGCGCTTGGGTCAGCTTCGCATCGCCCTGAATGACATTGATCATGTCATAGACGACCCGACGTTCTGCCCCCATGACGAGATCGAGATTGCGAAGACCGACGTCGAAATCGACGACAACAACCTTCTCGTTCCTCTGCGCCAGCGCTGCCCCCAACGCTGCAGTCGAGGTTGTCTTGCCAACGCCACCTTTACCCGAGGTTACAACAATGACTTTTCCCATATCCCTCTCCTGTTTGAACCATTCACCCGTTAAATCAGTCGCGACGCCATGATCGCCTCGTTCTCAAGCCATAATTGCGCGGACTGACCGCGCAGTTCGGCCGGCAGGTCGTCGGCCGTCTTATAAATCCCGTCGATTGCCAGAAGCTCGGCTTCCAGCTTGCGGCAGAAAATTCGCGCCGCCGAGTTGCCGACCGATCCGGCAAGTGCGCGTCCACGAAGCGCGCCGTAGATATGGATCGAGCCGCCGGCGATCACTTCCGCTCCCGAGGCGATGGACCCGATGACTGTCACATCGCCTTCGGGAAAGATGATCGACTGGCCGGAACGCACCGGCTCATGCAGCACCAGCGACGACACAGGGGCGCGGACAATCGGCGCAGCAACCTCCTGCACCTCTGCCGGCTTCGCCTTATGCGGCGCCTTCCCTTCAGCCTTAACCTCTGCTGTCGGCACGTCCACATCCGCTGCCGGACGTCCGCCAGCCATGCCCGGCGGCATGCTGGCGTCGAGCTGCGACGGCCGCGCGCCTTCGATGCCCATCACCCTGACATTGCGCTCGCCGAGAGCTTGCACCATTGCCTTCAGCGCGGCACGGTCCAGCGAGAGCTCGGTGACGTCCAGAACAACTGGCCTTCCGAGGAAGAACCCGGCAGAGCGAGCAGCGAGATCGTCGAGACGAACGAGCCAGTCCTCAAACGGCAAATCGGGTGTCAGCACGACTGCAAGGAACGATCTGCCTTTGATGCGAATGGAGCGCGCTTCAGTTAACACGTTAGTAAACTTAGTTAATTTCGATTTAATAGCTTTAGCTGCTTCATGGTTAACAAATCGTTAACGATGGGTCGAGCCATCAAAAAACCTCTAGCAGTTGCTGAGACTGGCGCTGCGTTGCCGCAATCGAAGGCTTCGGGTGCGATTCTTTGACGGATTGCGGTGAGATTTGAGCCTCAGGCCACACCTTAGCACTACTTTGGCAGATAAACTGACCATTTACGATGATGGGCCATCTTGGGCACTTTCACAGGGGTGTGCGAGATGGTGGAACTGGATGTTGCACTGGCAGATGGGCAGCCGTTCGTTGAGAAGCTTGGCCACAAGAAGCGGCGACAGATGTGCCCGGTGTATATTTCGGGCCTCATCGGACCTGGCGATCGCAAGAGTATCGAGCCCATGGCGGAGCGCCTGGCACCTGATCGCTACGACCGCCTGCATCATTTCATCTCGGATGGGATTTGGGATGCAGTGTGTACCTGCTTATTCGTCCGCGGAGCGTGTCGCAAAACAAGACAGCCTTTGCCGATTTGGTTTGATTCGATTAAGTTTTTAACATAGAGTCGTTCCATTCTAGAACGTGAATTCCCTTCAGAATGGAGCGCGGCGGCTCGATGGATGATCAGAGATTCAATTTCTTTCCTGCGTTTCTTTTAGCGGCTGTGATGCTGCCTTTCATGCTTCTGACTGTGGGTTACAGCCTTATATGTGGCGTTTTTGAGCGGCGCTTAGGTGTAGATCTGTGGTTGGGTCTTGTCAGCGATCCTGATGACAGCGAAACTATTGATTCGATTGCGCGAATTTGACAGGCTCTCGACTATGGTGGAGGGCGTTTGAGAGCAGCCCACCGGTTTTCGCTGACATGTTCACTCACCTGCTAACTGGTTCGCAATTGTCGCCCAATTCGATCCCGTGACAGGCTATGCACGCGACCAATTGGATTTGAAGCATTCGACAGTTGACTGAATTCTTGCTCTACATCCCGAAATGGTCAAAATTGAATGGTTAGCGCCGAGCGACGCAGTGTATAATATGACATTCTGAGACTACGAAAGAGAGCAACTTAGGCTTCGAACCTATGAGCCTGGCGCTATCTGCGCGGCGGCGCTGCTGTCCAAAACCAGGCCCGCCAGCCGGAAAAGGCGATTTTGTCCGATGAAGCACCGAGTACATTGTGCTTTTTTTAATCGGAATAGTGTGTAGTGCACAACATACTGTTTCCAAGCTTCAAGATTAATGGGCGTGATGAGATCGCGACCGAAGATGGTCGATAGCGTGTGCCGATTGGCGATGGTTGAAAATGCCGAATGGAATCTCGGTCTCTGGCGGAATTGATAGGGGCCGCATGACAACAAGTGGTATTTCGCTTCCGAAATGTGCGACGGTCGGGATACAGTTTGTGCCGTTGGCTTTTTCCGCTGCAACAGCGGGAGGAAAATGGCCTTGATTCGTACCATTCGTAGATTTGTCGGGCATCTTTCAAAAGATTCATCTGCTGGTCTTGCCCCTGCTCGCCCGCGACTTGTGATGGATCAGGCTGAATGGCCCCTTATCTATGCGATCGGCGATGTACACGGCTGCTACGAACAGCTCATGGATGCCGAAAGACGTATTTCCGAGGATTCGGGTGGTGGGCGCGCTTTGATGGTGCTGGTGGGCGATTACGTGGATCGCGGTGCACGATCCCGCGATGTCTTGGAACATCTGTGCCAACCTTCGCCGCGCAATATCCACAGGATTGCGCTTTGCGGCAATCACGATGACTGGTTTTCAAGATTTTTGAACAATGAGCTTTCCACCGCGGCGTGGCTACGGTTCGCTGGATACCAGACGCTGACCTCCTATGGCGTTGACGCTGCGCATATACTTCGTGTCGGCGATACGATGGGATTGCGAAACGCAGTGGATCAGGCAGTTCCAGCCAGCCATCGAATCCTGCTGGGAACGTTGCCCTCGATGTTGCAAATCGGAAATCTCATTTTTGTTCATGCAGGGATTCGTAATGGATTACCTCTGGAGCATCAAAGCGATGAGGACCTGATGTGGATCAGGGAGCCGTTCCTCACACGAGGGCCAGAGCTTCCAATCATTGTGGTCCATGGACATACCCCCCAGATCCGGCCCCACCTTGGTAATGGTCGAATTGGAATTGATACGGGTTGCTACGCCACAGGCAGGCTGACGGTGGTCAAAATTGCCAATGGTGCCGCAAAGATTCTTTCTTAGTTGCGCCTGCTGTGGCGCAGTCAAGGCAACTTGGCGATGTCCAGACCACTTCTGGCGAAAAGTTTCTTGCGAGAATCGGACAAGGATATCGAGGCGCGTTTGATGTAGGGTATCAAAGCCGGCTCAACATTCGGAATGCGCTGCGCAATCTGGAGAGGATCCCCCAATTGGAAGAGAACATCGAGATCCTGCTCGACCATAGGACTGGAAGATCTCAGTGTCGCTTCACTGAATCTGTTCCAAAAATAGAGACGCGCGAGAAGGGTTACCTGATCAGCTGGCGCCAACTTCACGGACTGTGCCATCAACTGCGCTGTAGCCTGCGGATCCTCCGCAATAACTGCTCGCACGACTGCGAGGCGAAGCCACAGGTTACTGTCAGTAGGCATGCAGCTCAGCGCATGCTGCAGGAATTTCTCAGCCATGGTAACGGCAGACAGCCAGCCTTCATAGTCACTGGTCTGGTTTGAGGTGTCTATCTGCGTCAGCACGATGGTCGTGGCAGCCAAAATGATATCAGAGCGGCAATAGCCTCCCTCGACAACTTCTGCGGGCATGCCAACGACCCGAGAAAGACTCTTGGTGCTGACTACACCGTCCTCCTCGATCTGCCTGGCCACGACAAACATATCAGCAAACTCAATCGAGCGATGGAGTTCGCTGGCGGCAAGCATCAGAAAGGCACCAAGAACCAAAATGAAGCAGCAAGACAAGAAGGGCGCACGACGAACCCCCAAAGAGATTGGGGCCACCCTTTCTTTTCTTTTTGAGCCCTTTTGAGTGCCGCGAACTTCTCCCCTGGTCAGCACAATTCGCCCACTAGCTCAAATTATTATATGCGTGCTGTCAGATACCGCTCGGGCTGACGGACTGGGTGGTGGTGGTGGTGAAATTGCCGGCGCTACTTGCCGAAGTCCGCAGCAGGTTGGCGGTCGAGTTCTGGGAACCATCAGTCGACCCACCGCCTTCACCGCCACCAATAATGGCGCCGGCAGGGCCGTTAGTAATGTCAGCAGCAGCGGCCGCGGCAGAGCCGGGGGATCCCAACGCCGCGGTTGCGGTCTGCCCGTTCAGCGCCTGCACAAAGGCTGTCTGAAGGCCGTCCAGCGTGGTATCGGCCAGCAATGCATCGGCAATCGCCTTGGTGATCGCATCAGCCAGTTCCGGATGTTGAGGGCGGCATACGTTCGCAGCCCTTCCAAGACCGGCGCCGATCGCTGCTCTCTGCGCGGGCGTGCCAGCCTTTGCGAGGCCGATCATCTTTGCCGTGAGATCCGTTTCCGTTGCGGTATAAGACCGCACCTGATCAGACAGACCAATGACTGAGGCATTCGCAAACAAAAATGCCTCCGGAGATGCATTAAATGCGCTGACCATCTCCGGCGATGCCATTCCTGGCCCGGAAAGGCAATTTCCCGCGAAGGAAACCGACGAAAAAGAAAGGCTGGCAACGATCATAGTCGCGGCGCCGACAGCCGTCATAAGATATTTATTTGCCATTCTACTTAGTCCTTCGTTTTCCAAGCCGTATCGACTGAGTTAAATTTCTGTTCTGCTGTCCCGGCCTTAGTCCAATTCTCGTACAGCGTCGCGCGTGTCAACAACGTCCGTAGATACGCCCCTTGCCGTAGACGTTATCGAGTTCAGGATATCAAGGAACTTGACCAGCTCGACGGAGCCCGCGTTCGATATATAAATGACGTCCTTGTCCTTCATCAGGAATTGCTGAATTGCAAACATCGTCGCTGGATCGCGCAGGTTGGCTCGGAAGATCACCGGAACATCCGCTCCAGCAAACCGCGATACGTCAATGTTCAGCTTCTGCAAGGTTTTCTTGTCGACCTGACGGTAGAGGACGACTTCCCGTGGATCCGCCCGGTTATCCAGGACGCCGCCGGCCTTGGCGATTCCCTCGCCAAGTGTAAGGTTCGAATCCTCGAATTCGATACGGTTCTGCTGCCCTGTGGCACCGAGGGCAATATAGGTGCGGCGTTCATGCTCAACAGAAACAGTGTCGCCGGGCGCAACGTAGATATTTTCCGAGGGATTGCGCAACAGGGTCTCATAAGCAACCGTCGCCGTTCTTCCCCGCCTCTGCAACGTCACGTTCGTCTCTATGTTGGGTGTCGTCAGACCGCCCGCTGTCGAGATCACATCCAGAATGCGATCGCCTGCCGGAGTGAGCTGCACCTTCTGCGGATCATTGACATCACCAACGACAGCAACCTCTGCAGACTTAGTCGTCGTCGTTGTCAGGACCACCTGCGGTTCGATTGCGCGGCTGGCAAGCCGGTCTTCGATATCGCGTTCCACCTCTTCTTTCAGCCTTCCGGAGGCGGGCACACGTCCTGCGTAGGGAACGCTGATCGTTCCATTCTTGTCGATGGTCTGAGCAGGTAGCGTAATGAAATTACCTGGACGGCTGCCAGCATCCGACGGGATAAAAAGACCGCCAGCCTGCGCTTCAAAAATAGAAATCTGAACGACGTCGCCAGCGCCGAGCGGAATATCGGGCGCGCCGCCTTTGCCGCCACCGAAACCGCCCAGCGAGCTGGACTTAACCTCGTTAAAGAAGGGAAGAATTGCCTTGTTCAGATCAATTAGCGCGTAATCAATCCCGACCTTCCTGTCCTTTGTCGTCACCTTCACCGAAGCGTCTTTATCGAAATCGGTGTGATCGGGACCGGATCGAGGCAATGAAGTGCAGCTCGACAGCGCGATTAGCGTCGCAGCGACGATAGAGGTGCGTCGAAAGTTGATGCTCATCTTATCCCTGTTAAGTTTTCCGTCTGGCAGGTTGGCGTCTATGCAAAGCATAAAACAGGGGCAATATCTGCTAGAACGGGGTCCATGATAGCCAATAAATCGTTAATGTGGCAACGGCGCAACATGGAGGCAGTGGAATTATGGTTAATTTCTGGCGATCTATGTCGGATTTCTAATTAACCAATCCGAATAAGCCGGAAAAGTCTTCGAATATATTATCAGGTGTTTCATAATATATTCCCCATCAATATATTAATTCCAATTCAATTTCATCATTATTATACTTGTGCAACGCAGCATTTTTGCTGGCCGCCGGCTTTAGCGTGTGCTTGTAGCACACACATACGACACCGGAAAGGAAAGCGGCGTAAAAAACCGAAAAGCCCGGAATCTGGATGGAAAAGTCGACAAGCGCATGTCCCCAAACGAGAATAGTTGCCGCCAAACCCAGCACCGCATAGTGCCTATTGCGCCTTCTGTTGCGATAGCCGCGCCAGAAAATGAAAAGGAGGGCGGCAAGGACAAGCAATGCGACAACTGGAAATATGACCCCAAGCGTCAAAAAGCCTTCGAGATAAGTATTGTGGGCCCGATCAAAGATATTGAAGATACCACAGCGGAAATCCCTATAACCGGAAAATACAGTTCGGAACGTGCCAAATCCAGTGCCAAAAAGCCAGTTGTTGTATGTCGCCCTGACCACATCGGGCCAGATACAGAAGCGAGCATCCTCAAGTCCTTGAATATTTGCGCGTAACATCGCTTTCGATGCAAAAAGAAGAAAAAATCCCGTCCCCAGGCAAGCGGCGGCGATCACGACAGCTACACGAAGCCATCTGGAACCCAGTCGCACGAATGAATTTGGAAATATCCTGAGCCACTGGCTTGCCAGGAAAGGCGTATAGACCAGTATCGCAAATGCGGTCAGAAAAACCCCGGCGCGTGACTGCGTAAGCATCAAAGCCGCAAAAGTAGCAAGGGATATGAAGCAATAGTAGAGACGTGGTAGCGTCGCATTGCTCTGCAACTCAGCCGATGCTTTGTCGGTTTTGACGAGAAAAGAATCAAATAGCAGCGTGAGCTGCATCAGCAATCCCAAGCCAAAAAAAGTGGCATTAGTGTTCCTGTTCACGAAGGTGGCCGTCAGGCTTTCCTGATAGGCTTTCTTTGTCTCGCCGAGCAGTGTGTCGGGAAGGAACAGGAACTGATAAAGACCATACATCGCCAGGATTCCTGCCGCCGAGGCCAGAAACCTGAGCATCGCTTGATCATCCTTTGAGCGATCGGCGACGATAAGCCCCGTTAAAAACGTCACAGCGGGCAGCGCTATTTGCAACAGCGCTGCGAGCGTGTCCGCGGGTTCAACGGAGATCGTCTTCGCTGCTGCCGCCATCGTGCGTGCCTTGGCCCATACCAAGTCATCAGAGCGCGTAACGGGAATCTCAACAGTCTGAAAGAGAATCCAAAGGGCCATGAGCGAAAAAATGGCGAGTGCGGTGCCGAATACCCATTGTCCGCGCTCGGGTGGGCCATAGAGAACAACGGCGAGCCCGCCCAATAGACATATAAGGATCAAGATCAGCGTTTGAGGCAAAATATCAACCAAGCCGAATGGTACGACCGACAGAACAATCAGGCCGCAGTAAATATAAAGCAGTAAATCTGGAGAAATTCGGAGCGAGGTCATTTGAAATAGAAAATGTGGCAGGTCAGGCGCCATGCCTGCACCAACTGGCAGTCCTTTTCAAGGAGTTTTTACTGCAGAGACAACGTAAATTTCACGCCAATAGATAAAAGGAAAATCGCTAAAATTGTAACTATCGATTTAAGCCGATGAACAGCCTTGTTCTGTAGATTGGATCCCATCTCAGGCAAGACAAATTCCAACGAGATGTCAGTTAGTTGCATCCAAAGTGGCGATTTGTCATACACCGAATAGAGGCAACATGTCGGCTCGTAAATTTCTGGCTGCACTCGTCCTGGTTTCTTTAGCAGGTACTCAAGATCTGCAGGCCGGTGTACTGTCTGGTCTCACACGTGATTTGCACGAAACTCCATCGGTCAAATATATCCAGGCAAGAAAAAGGACCATGGCGCCCTTCGCGCATGTTATGTTTTGCGCCCGTCAACCGCAGGAATGTGAGGCGAAGAGTGGCTCAGCCGTTGTGGCACTCAGCGCCTATGCGGACAAGCAGCTGCGCGCGGTCAACGCATCGGTCAATCGCTCGATCGTTCCACGCAATGATGCAAGCGGAAAGATCGCTGACGATGTATGGGAAGTGAACGTCAAAAGCGGCGATTGCGAGGACTTCGCTCTGACTAAACGTGACCATCTTATCGCGATGGGCTGGTCTTCGAAGGCGCTCAGAATCGCGGTGGCAAGAACGCCCTACGGCGAAGGGCACGCGGTTTTGGTGGTGAAAACCAATGTTGGCGACTTAGTTCTAGACAATCGCACCAACGCTATAAAAACTTGGGATAAAACCGATCTGAATTGGGTAATGATCCAATCTGGAGATGATCCGAGGGTTTGGTACGAACTGTAAGAGGCTCGACCTGTCAGCCGGTGCTGGAATGATAGACCCGGTGAGGTGAGTCAGACCCGATTTTCCACGCCGGAACACACCATTGACGTAATGGCAGTAGCGGTTTTTTTCAGAACTTCTGCTTTGCCCTACTTTTTGGCATGAAGTAGCCTCGGATCTTGACGAGCGCTTCAGCTCTTTCAAATAGCCGGTCGTCGTCGAGGAAGAAGGAATTTGAGCATTAGGTTTTTACCTTTAAGTTCAAATGCGCGGTAGGACACATAAGACAGAGCAATAGTCAGTAACAGATACGCCAAAAGCGCAAGAACGAAAGCGACTTCTGACCCGATCAATAAAAAAAGGCGCTTCGCCAGCTTCACGGAGAACGAAATGAGCAAAGGGTGGATCAGATATAACGAATACGATACTTCTCCGACGAAATAGACAATCCGATTGCCGAATATCCCTTCGCCGATTCGAGATCCTTGTGCGATCAACCAAACAAGACAAACAAGCAACGCATACTTGATCAAATCTGTTTCATCGAAGTACCAGCTAACAGCCAAGATACATATACAGACCGGCAAGAGCCGGGTAACTACTCCCTGATCTCCCAGGGCTGTCCTAACTGCAATGGAATACCCAATAACACCGAGGCCAAATCCACAAGCTGCTCGCAGCAAAGAATACGAATGATCCGGAGAGACGATATCCATCGGCCCTTGAACGCCTAAACCCAGTCGTGCAAGGCAGACGATACCGCCGAAAAAAGCCACAGCGACTGCCCATAAGAGTGTAACATTGCCCTTCGTTAGCAACGCGAATAGCGGAAACAGTAAATAACAGAAGAGTTCAGCACTTACGGACCAGGAGACTCCAATGATCGGAGTGGCATGCAAACCCCAACCGGTTAGCATAAAAATGTTGCAAAAAGCGTCCCATGCGTCGAGAACCATAGGTGGTCCGCCGCCACCTAGATTTGCACTCACTTTGACAGTGGCGAGAGCCAAAATCCCAAGATATGCCGGATATATGCGGCATATGCGTCTTATTAAGAAATCGCGATAATCGTTTCGATCAAAGCGGTCGGCGAAAGTTTCCGCATAGTTATATGCCAGCACATAGCCGCTAAGAACAAAGAACGCATCAACCGCAATATAACCCGAGCTTACAACGAAGAATGAATTCTCCCCGAGCCCACGAGCAAAATGATAGGAAGCAACCACCAGAGCAGCAATTCCGCGAAATCCGGTTAAAGCGCGTATCTCACTTTTTTTGATCAACCGCGGCTCCCAAGTCCACACCAAACTGCCAGACGGCGGTCATAAGTATGCCTGCCATCAATGGAGCCATTATGACTACCCATCGATTCAACAGCCTCTAGTTTTCCTGATAGTAATTAGAATAACGGCTATAATAGTACTCACTTGAGCCGTGAGATCTGTAGAGCTTTATTTTCTCCAAATCGACTTTGTTAAGGATTACGCCTGCGCATCGTTTCCTTATCTCGGGTTGTTCAGCCATTATCGATTGCACAATCCGGCGCGAGGTCTTACCCCATTCTACTACCAGCAATACCGTGTCGAGTAGATGGCTGACTGCACGCGCATCGACGACAGGCCCAAGCGGGGGAAGATCTAGGATAATATAATCGAATCTCTTTGCGGCCTCGCTCAGGAGGTTGGCCATTGCCGCCGAAGCCAATACATCTGAGGAGTGCGGCACCCGATATTTGACCACAGCCGGCAAAAACGAAAGGGTAGTTGCCGGGTCGGTCAAAATGAGCTCATCCAAAGACCTGTCTTGAAGCAACGCCTCCAACAGTCCATTGGCTGCATGCTGCCCAAGGGCTCTCGTCGCGCCAGGATTTCTGAGGTCGCCATCGATGAGAAGTGTCCGGGCTCCTTGGTTTGAAAGGAGTTGTGCGAAATTGATGGCGAGCGTTGATTTCCCTTCGGACGGCAAGCAGGAGACCACACCGATGATCTTTGTCTGCCGCATGGGATTCTCGATATCCGCCGCCACCTTTGCATTGCGAAGCGTTTCAGCAAAAGCGGACAAAGGATGTTCAACGACATATTCATGGAGCCCGCTGATCTTTCGAACGTGTTGAGCGGACTGCTCCGAAGAAACCTTGAATTCTTCGGCAACCACCTTCGGAACATGCCCCAGATACTCAAGCCCCAGAATCTCTCGCACTTGGTCGCCTGTGCGGAAGAAGCGATCACGGAATTCGCGAAGGGCCCCAATTGTGCTTCCCGCAGCAAGCCCAAGGAAAATTGCCACTGCTAAAACCAGTGGTTTTTTTGGTGCGCTTGGTTTGTCTGGGGTTTGCGCTCGGGTAATTACCCTGGCATCGGTTATGGGAAATGACTGTTGTTGTACCGCCTCTTGGAAACGGGTCAGGAAACTTTGGTATAGGTTTCGATACGAGTCCGCCTTGCGCTCGAGTTCGCGCAATTCGACCTGTGTTTCTCCAGCGGCAGCGCTAACCTGAGTTGCTTTTGTGACACTGTTCTCTAGTGATTTCTGCCTCGTCTGCGCGACGTCTAAATCGCTTTTATAGCTCTCAGCGATACGATTAAGTTCGTCGAACATCTGACGCTTATATTCTTCCATTTCGGCTTTAAGCCGAACCACCTGTTCATGGTTCGGCCCAAGACGGGCTGAAATCTCTGCCGCGAGCTTCGAATCTTCGAGATACTTCTTGCGAATGTCGTTCGACGGGGAATTGTCGAGTACATCGGTCACGATTGCGTCCATCTGACCGGAATCGATGATTTTACGGATGCGGTCAAACTTCGCCTGAGCGCGCGCAGTGTCTGCCTGCGCTTTAATGAGATTGCTGCTGAGCTCAGAAAGTTGCTGATCCGTCAGCAAATTTCCGTCCGTTGCAACAAGACCGTTGTCGGCCCTGAATTTTTGTACGGCCAAATCGGATTCAAGAGCTTTTTGCTTGAGCTCATCAATACGCTCCTGCAGCCAACCGCTTGCACGGCTCGTCGCTTCAAATTTTGAATTTAGCTTATCTACCAAATATGCATCAGCAATAGCATTCGCTATATCCGCTGCCTGGTCTGGCGAGCGCGACGTATACCCGATCGACAGCGCATATGATTTTCCAACGCGCTCGACGTCCATATTGTCGTTCAGCCGGCTGGCCGCAGCTTGTCGCCGATCTTCCGCAGCCGTCACCAGGTCCGCGCTGGCAAACCAAGAGTTGAAATTCAAAAGTGATTTTAAGAGATGCGTGAACGAAAAATCCGAAGCCATGAAGTCCGGATCATCGGCAAGCTTAAGGTTGTCAACGACCGCAAGCGCGATTGTGTCAGATTGAAAAAGCTGAATTTCGCTCAGCAACGCGGTTTCGTCGTCTATCGGCGCACCCAGCGACGATAGTTGATTTATCAGCTCCGAATTGCCCCGATCGATCAAAACGCTGGTCGACGCAGTAAAATATGGAGCAGTAGTCAAAAGATAGACGACCGCTAATATGGCAAAAAATGCAACACAAATCCCAACGACACGCCATTGGCGGCGCGCTATCGCGAAAAGCTTCTCAAAATCGATCCTTTCGGATTGATCATCCATTTGAGATACCGCCAACACGGTAGGTGAATTCGGCGAAAGCATCCAGCCTCCTGTACAGCAATGTCGGTGACAAACTTAGCGTGGGCTCATTTCAAGGCAGCGGCATGTACGGCGTACGACAAATCTCGCGAACAACCAATGACTTTTCGTATTCCTTCCGCCGTTATTGAACGATCTCGCTCGCCGGACCACTACCCAATAACGGATCGAAGATAGTCTACAAGTTTCGCCGCTGGCGCGGTGGTCAGGCCTAATTCCATCGTTTCAGTTGGAGGGCCAGTAATGAGCTCACCCAATTCTGTTTCCGTATAGGCGACACGTATTCCCGGTCTCCCGTCAAGTTGACCAGCGGTCGCCAATTGGTGGTCATTCCTGTGTTCACCAAATGCGGCGCGCCGGGGAAACAAAATGATCGGCTTCTTGAACCTCTTGGCTGCAAGAACTGTCCCGGTTCCCGCATGAGACACAATCAATGATGTCCTCGCAAATACGCCGTCCATTTCCAGTGGTGCGATCGTCTCCACCCACTCGAAATTGCGGGGCTTGTATTCACCTTTCCCAATCTGAGCGAACATGGGAGTAGAAATGTTCGGAGCCATTTCATCCAACGCCCTAACAAGGCGATCGAACGGCAATTGCGTGCCGACCGTAACCAAGATCAAAGTACCGCTCCCGCAAAATGAGGTCCGGATGGGCGAGCCAGATGTTGCCATTGGGTAAGCCACGTTGTTGCTACAAAACCGGCCAACTTTCCGGACATCGACAGCTCTTCGGCGTTGGCGATGCTATCTATCCAGATTGTTTTCTTGCCCATGATCCGCGCGGCCAGCAAGCAGAACAAGCCGGGAGCCGCGCCCGTCGAAATGACGACATCTGCCCTAGATCGAAAAACTAGGCTAAACGCTGAAAAAAAACAGCGGACAGACATCCAGACATCATTCCTGTTGCAATCAGGAAGGCAATAGCCGTCCGTGATGGAATATTTTTGCAAGAGCTCGGGAATGGTCGTCGCGAATACGACGTCCGCCTCATCGAATGCCCCGCGTAGAGCAATAAGCTCATCCCAATGGCCGCCGCCTGATGACACGGCAAGAATTTTGCGATTTTGGTTCGACTCGTATGTGCTTGCGCTCATCGTTATCGCCTTTTCGTTTTCAGGATGATTGGAGAGCAAGTTAGTGGCAGAGAGGCAACCATAATCGGCCATACCAGCGAAGGAGAAAGCATCATTGCGGCCTCAGTGAGACCGCCAATAGCAATAAGAAACAGGATCACAGCCTCCTTCGATTGCGCCGCTCTCATCTGAATGGTGCTTTGCGTCATAACTGTCTTTAGGTACACGCGCGACAACACATAAACTGTCCACAACACTGTCGCCGGAACCCCAATACTCAGAGCAAGTTCCAGGTATGAATTGTGAGTAGACTTCGCTTCAAAGGTAACGTGGACATACTCTTTCACAATATCCGGCTGGCGAAACGTGGAAAATCCATACCCCAGAAAAGGACGCTCGTAGACGAGCGGTAACAGCTGATCCCAGATATTCGAGCGGCCCGAAAACGTCAGATCCTTGCCAAAAGCACTTGCGATAGCTTCGGCAACGCCGAGATAGGCCAGAGACCCCAACAAGCCAAGCAAGATGCAAAAAAGAAGGACGAAAAGAGATTTTACCGTGATGTTTCCGACCGCGCTAATTGCTCTCAAGCCAACGAGCATCGATGTGCCAACGCCAATCATCACAATGGCCGTCGACGATCGCGCTAAAACAACGAGGAGGACCGTCAGCAGAAGAGCTGCGTTACGAATTAGCATCTCGTAACTCAACCTCCTAAGCGGCGATTTCATATCCAGTATGATTATAAATGCGATAGCGCAGAACTGCCCCAACTCGTTCTTGTGATAAAAAAGCCCCTTGACCATACCGTCGTAGTCATTTCCCGACATTATCGCGAACTGAGGAAACGCGAAGGTGTAAAGGACGTTGGCGAAGATCGCGACAATGCAAAAATTTCTGGCCAATCTGAGTGTTTCAACGCTGCCGTATCTTAGACGAAACAGCAGAGGTGGCAGAGTAAGGACGGTTACGGCTACCATCCCTTTCAAAGAGGCGGATAGTTGAACAGACTGAGCTGCTGATGCAAGGCACAGCACAATGATTATCGTTAACAACGGCGGAATGCGCCGGAGGTAGGCAATAAACCGGTGCGGTTCAATGAGAGAATAAACAGCTATCAGTGGGATCAAGCTATAAAGAATGATCTGGTGGGGCAGAATATTTCCCGTACTGCCGTCGTTAAAGTTCGCAGGCAGGCCATACCACATGCCTGTACCTCGCCATAAAGCGATGTAGAACATTGCCGACAGAAGGATATAAACAAAAAGCTCCTTTCTGATCGCAAACCGCGAGATGGCGGCACCTCGTCGGGCGATCATCTGCGAGCTGTTATGGTATGGCGTATCTATACTCATTACATTGTCGCCTAGCTAGCGGCCGAAGATTGAGCCTCTTTTGGTGGCTGATATTCCTGATAGAAATGACCAAACAGACCGGTCACAACGCCAGCCCCCCGCAGCAAATGCGTGAGCGCTCGCATACCGAGATAGGGCGATACCGCCAGTGTCGGCAACATGGCCACACCTAACCCGGTCCGAGTGATGCCGTATATCAGCCGGTAGAGCCGCTGTTTGCGATTTCCGTGCAACACCTCGCTCACCGCAAAGGTATTGCCAAGCCGGTACTGTCGCTGAAGCACCCACTTCCACGTCATCCGTTTCAGCGGAATAATATCATAGACCATCGCGCGCTCGGTCCAAACGATTTTCATCCCGAGTTTTACTGCCTGATTGAAGAAAAGGTAGTCTGTGCCCCCGGTATTCAGCATCTTTTCTTCAAAGCGAAGGTTCCACGATTGCACCAACTTGTAGTCGAACATGACATTGTTGGAAGCGGCATAATCAATGCGTCCGCCTTCCTGGTTCCGAGCGCTTTCAAATACGCGCGCCTTGACCCAGTATTCCGGTGCATTTTCCGGATAGACCGGCACGACGTAACCGTAAACGCAATCAGCTTTCTGCCTGAGGCAGGTATCCAGCATCGCATCCATCCAGCCCTCGGTTGCCCATTCGTCATCATCCAGAAAACAAAAATAGTCAGGATCCAGCAACTCGCCGGTTTCCGGCGAGGGTTGCGGCGCCTTATCCATGGCGTGATTGCGCGCGACGGGAATACCTTGGCGGGGTTCGACTGCATAAACGATATCGAAGACCCCTTTCGTGTCGAAACCTTCCACGATGTCGCGGCTGCTTTCGGTCGCATCGTTATCAACGACCAAAACCGTCATATGGTAAGGTCGGGCGGGGTGCCGCTCCTGGCGTGTCAACGAATCCAGAAGCTTTACGATGCCTTCCGGCCGCCGATATGTCAGCACAGCAACGGTTATACGCCAGACCTTGTTGTCAGCTGACTGCTTTGCGTCCATCTCATGTCCGGTTATCATTGCGGTAGCCTTTCAGTTTTCTGATCAGACGTTTGCGGGCGGCAGCCATCGCGATCTGCGATACTGCAGATTGCCCAAACGGACTATCGGCCAGAGCGCGCTGGGCCTCTGTTCGGAGCTGCGTGAATGGCGTGCCGGCCTCGGCAATACCTCCGGCTATCAGGCCTTTACCAAGGGCATGAAGCCCGGTGTAACGACGGGCCAATTCCAGGCCCGTGGCAATCATGATCTTGGGACGCAGGCTGCTCGCCCTGGATGTGCCAGTATACCGATTTGCCTGATGAATTCTCTGAAAGGTGAGCGGCGTCGAGACAATGGCACCCCGGCCGAGATAGACCGCCGCAAATTTCAGATAATTATCGCTTAACACGACATCCTTGGCCGTCTTCATCGGCAGGATCTGTTCAATAAGACCTCGTCGAAAGCTCAAACCGGACGTCGGTACCGGGATTGATGGATAATGTCCTCGACGGATCGCGTCACGCTGATCGTACATCTGGATCTCCAGGTCTTCTGACGGCCCCTCCCCCTCTATTGTCGTCACCCGATCGAAACACCAGTCCAGAGAGTCACGATCATACAGCCGGGCAATCTGACGAAGCTTTCCAGAGAGAAATGCATCATCGGAATCGAGCAAAAAGATAATCTCTCCACTCGCAGTGGCAAAGCCTGCATTGAAGCTCGAGGCTTGGCCGCCATTCTCTTTCAATACCGGCACAATTTGCGAGCCGTACGACGAAATGATGTCACGCGAATCGTCTGTCGAACCATCATCAACCACGACGACTTCAAATTCGGGATAGTCCTGTGCGAGGACGCTATCAATGCACGCCCGCAAGAACTGGGCGTAATTGTAGTTGTTGATAAGCACCGACACCCTGGGACGCGTCCCTTCCATAGATCCACCGCTCATGACTGAGAAACCGGCGCTGGCGCAAACCTTCGAATACCGGCTCTATATCCGCGCATGTAGTAATATTTCCAGATCGCCCAAAACCGCCACTTGGAGCGCGGCAGGTAGTAAAGCAATGCTGCCCTTAGGGACCAGTGGATGCTCTCAAGCCAAGTCGACAAAGGAATGCCCTTTATCTTGGGTCCTGCTGGGATCTCTTCGGGAAAAAGTGCAGGAACTCCATATCCCAATCGTTCGCCACGTCGCTGCACCCACTCCTCTTTGACATTGGATGCGGGAATCCAATGGTGCACAATTGCTTCGGCGCAATAGTATGATTTCAAACTATATTTCGCTAAGCGCATAATGAATTCCTGGTCCTGTCCCATAGGATAGAGACCACCGGCCAATGGCCCGATATCTTCCCGAAAGCGGGTATCGGATGGGATCGATTGGCGTCGGATCATTGTGTTTGGCCCCCAAACCATATTTGCCTCGCATGGTTTGCTTTGGAGCTCATCGATAATCGCGAAGGTGGACCCCATCGGGATCCAATCCATCAAAGGGTCGCCCTGAGGATACGTTTCCCATTCAGGAATGATCCGCCCGCCAAAGATTGAGTAATCCGGATTAAGCTCAGCGCACTGGCGGAAGGTACTCAGCCAATTGCTCTCAGCACGCACATCGTCGTCGGTCAGCACTAGAAATTTTCCGCGAACTCGCGCGAGACCAGCATTTAAGGCGCGAGACTTGCCTGGAGCGGAATGCTGCATTGGAACAATCGGCAATCGATCGCGGTATTCCTCAAAAATCGCAAAAGTCTTGTCGTTGCTATTATTATCGACAGCAATAAGCTCCCACTGATCGACCGGAAGATCCTGAGCCGCAAAGGAATCAAGGGTGCGCCGCAACCTCTTCTCGCCATTATGGCATGCGAAAAGCACGGAAATAACAATTTCACTCGTCATGCATCGCCTCGTTCCGTTAAAGCGGTCAAGCAAATTTCCCGCGACGACTTTGAATAACCTGAAGCATTCGCTTCAAAATTTTCACGACTTCGGTTTCAATTCCTATTGGCGATTTTCCGGTTATTACCCACAGGCCAGCGTGCACTGCACAATAAACGGCAGCCCCGAGAACAGACAAGAGCACCAGCGCAATCGATGCATGTGCCGTACTGTTTATTGGGCTTGTGAAATTGCCAGACAATAAGACGATCACGACCATTGCCGCCCCGCTCGCCCATGAACGCCACGTCACAGTCAATTGCTGCCACGTGCTCAACCCGGTCAGTGAGCGAATGAGATAAAAATTAGTTATGGACAGAAATAGGCCACCAGAAATTGTCCGGGCGACAAGAAGGCCTGTGAGGCCGTAGAAGTAAAGTCCCAATATCACCACCGGCACGCGCAGCAACAGAAGGATCATCCCACGATTGAATAGTTGTCGCGTAGCACCGACCGCATATGCAAGCGCATTCGCTGGGCCAAAAACGATCTGAATACCGAGAACGGGCGCGATAAACCTGATCACCTCAACCGCAACGGTCCAGTTGGGACCGAGCATCAGATAAACGAATGGATCCGCAACAAGCGCGAGACCAACACCGAGAGGCATTCCAATGGCAAAGAGAGACGCCTGACTCTTTTGATAGGCTTCGGCAAGACGCGCTTTGTCATTGGTCATCTTAGCAAAGCTAGGAAACAAAACCCGCTCCAGCGGCTGGGTCGCAGATTGAGTGATCATCTGAGAAATATTGTTTCCAACGGAATAAGCACCAAAGGTTGCTACTCCAAGAACCCCGCCTGCAAGGAAATTGTCGAACCGGTTGCCAACGATGGAGACAAATTGGTTAAAGGTCAGCCAGATCGAAAAGCCGATTATTTTGCGCCAGGACGCAAGAGAAAAACCAGGCTTGTACGGAGAATAATAATAAGACGTTATGATGCCTGATACCGACGCCGCAACAGCTCCGGCGACAATGGCCCAATAACTTTCAGTAATAAACGCAACTGCAACTGATACGATGAGTTGGGCCGTGTATTCCAGTGCTTCCGATATCGAAATGGTCTTGAAGTCCAGGTCGATAGCGTAGCGAACGAAGTTCGGGCTGCGCAGGCCATTCAGTAAAGGCCTTATAGACAGGCCCACGCATACACCGATCAGCCGTGGATCGTGGTATATGTCGGCCATTACAAAGCCGCTGACAACCATGATCAGGGCGAGGATTGCTCCGCGAATACCACTTAACGTGAAAGCCGTGTCAAAATCCGCCGTTACCGGTTCCTTATGGTGAATTAGAGCGTTTGATAGTGCCAGATCAGTCACGGCCAGAAGGATCGTCAGCAGCGTAGTACCCAGCGCAACGAGCCCAAAATCGGCCGGCACCAGTATGCGCGCAAGGATGATGATCATCGCCAGATTGGCGAGGCGGCTGTAAAAAACCCCCGTCAAGAGCCAGATCGATGCCTTGACGGTCTTTTTTCCGACAGCGCCAGAATTTGCTTCTAAAGGCTCGCTCATCACATTGCGGACCTTGCTTGTTCGGCGACTTTTTGTGATGCGCTGATGCTGGCAGCAATCAGAGGGCCGGCCGACCGGGCAGAACGGGATTGTTCGATTATGTAAGGTGCAACCTTTGCATAGAAATCCGCCAGACTGCCACTGAAGCGACGTGCAAGCGCCACGAAAGATTCCCGGTCGATATGAGATATGTCTGTCACCCACTCCCCCTGCGAGAGCGAATTATAGAGCTCGGTGGTCTTGAATTCGTAAGCGATCGGCAGAACGGGAACCCCGGCGCAAAGCGACAGGATCGCCATGTGCATCCGGGTCGAGATAACGAAATCGAAGCCTTTCAGTTGGGCGAGCAAATCTTCAGGCTCATGGAAAGCGCGGTCAACACTGACGGATTTGCGCGTTTCCTCATCCAATCGTTCAAAAATGCGCTGGCCGACGGCGGAATCATCGTATCGATATTCGGGAATGCCTTGGCACGTCGAAAGAAATACGACTTCGGCATTGTCATCACGCACCAGCGCAGTCACTGCTCCGGCTACCGCGTCAAGATAACGCTCCATACCGTCCGCGGGGCTTCGTCCTTCAAAATGCGCCCAATCGCGAACAGAAACCGCCACTCGCAACCTTTCACCAACCCGCGCGCGCAATGGCGCGGACAGGCGCTCGATATCCGCGAGCGCGAAAACGCTGTCGGCCACGACCTGCAGCCGGTCGTGCGTGATATCGCTGTCGCGCAGATACTGCTGTGACCGGGCGTCGCGAAGAAGGACAAGGTGCGCCTGGTCCAGGACCTTTTTGACAGCAGCCTTGTTCTTTGGCTGCTTAAACGGACCAAGTGATTGTGTAAACAGCACAAGCGGCTTTTTGAGAGCCAGGTCCTTTTCAAACTCTTCGATACGCTCATCGAGACCGTAGCGCTCGACAAGATAAGTGCCGCCCGTCGAGATCACCATATCGGCTTTAGAATAGATCTCGATATTGCGAGCGATTTGAGGATCCAGCAAAAGACCTCCGCCCGCCCTACGTCCGCTGGACATGGCGGCAAGCATACGTCGAAACTCGCGACGCTTGATCCGGTCGATATTGCGGCGAAGCCTTATGCTCCACTGCTGGCCGAGGAACGTCAGCACCGGCTTCGTTGCCAGGAGAGATGTCGTCAGAGGATAGAAATCGATTCCGGAATAGTATCGCCGCGCGATCTCGGGATCGCTATCAAACACCGAAAACTGAACGTCATCCCCAAAAGTCTCGCGTATTATCCGCATAATCGCGATCAGGATCGCAGCGTCGCCTGCGTTCAGACATACGGTATTTTCTATAACCACATGCATCAATCGACCTATTCTTTTGATGAGATCTTGGAAAGCGCGCTCATTAGAACGCGAGCTTGTGTACGCTCATTATATTCGCGCTCAATGACGGCACGGCCTGCCTTGCCCATTGCCAACTGAAGCTCAGGCTCAGATCCGAGCCTTTCCATTGCTGCCGACAGGGCGTCAACATCGCGTTCGTCAACGAGGATGCCTGACAAGTCGTCCTCTACGAGCTCTGGGATGCCGCTATGACGCGTGCTGATCACAGGTAATCCCATCGCCATTGCCTCCATGATAGAAACAGGAATACCCTCCATGTCCCCATTGGCAGCAACCACACTGGGCAGCACAAAGATATGCGATTGATCTAACATTGCCCTGACATCTTGATGCGCAAGCGCACCATGCAAAGTGATCTTGGCATTGGATTGCCATCCGGTCGTGATCGCTCGAATCTCCTGAAGATCCGGCCCGTCTCCGATGACGTCGAGACAAATATTGAGGTCAGGCCGACGCTCGGCCAAAGCCTTGAAAGCCTCAATCGTGTAACGATGGCCTTTCTTCTCCGTCATTCGACCGATCGTGATGAATCGCGTTGTTTCGCCGGGGACCGCAACGCGGCGCTTATATTCGAAAGCATTGCAATCGACGCCAAGACGGATAGTGCGAATCTTGTCGGAGGGAGCGCCAAGCTCTGTAAGGCGGCGACGCCAGAAATCGCTGATCGGAATTAGCAGGTCCGCCTCAGAGAACAAAGTCTTATACGCATCTGTCGCTTCAACGATATATTGCGTAATGTCATAACCATGAAACACGGTCGTCATGGGCGACTTGACTAGACCGTGTTTTTTCAAGTCAGCGATGACTTTGCCGGCAGGCCCGAAATGACAATGAATTATGCTGTCGGGGTGCGACTGCAGTCTGACCGCAATGGCAAGCTTCATGGAGAAAGGCACCACGGTATCGCCACTCCATGCCGCCAACAGAACATTCGGAAGCAATGCAGGGTTCCTGATCAGCAGCTTTGACGCAGCTTTCGCTGCCGCCAACAATCGTCGCGCCCGACTGGACCTTGTAGTCCCATCGAAAATGGTATCGATCCGGTCCTCGTAGCCATAAGCGTTCGGTAGATTCGAGCGATTCTCTGAGGGTGATTTGCAGGAAAGAACCCGAATATCACCGCCAAGTTCGGCAATGCTGCGGATCTCGTTAAATACGAATGTCTGGCTGAGTTCAGGAAAAGACAGGGAGAAATAGACAACAGGAAAAGGCTCGAACTCCCATGTCGCTTCTTTCACATTAATTCTCTGTGGATAGTTCATATTTTTTCGCTCACCCTGCTTCGTCTCCGACGTCAATTGCCAGAAGTTTTGGACGAAATCATTCCGCAGGTTCGTCGACAGCCATGCGTCCGTAACGTGAAATAATCTTGATATCGCTTCTAATAATTTTGGCGGGATTGCCGACCACGAGCGACCGCGGAGGAACGCTCTTCGTTACAACAGCGCCGGAGCCGATAACACACTCGTCACCGATCTCAACTCCCGGCAAAATGATGCTTCTCGCACCGATGAAGCACCTCTTGCCGATCCGTGTGTCAAGAAAAAGACCACGTGTAAGATCGTGGGTCAGTATTGCGGCTTCAAACGCAACGTAAGTCTCTTCTCCAATATGCATGCCCTTCGGATTCGTCTTGTCGAAACGCACACTTAAGGAAAAGCTGGCGGTTGGATGGATATCCATGCCCCAGAATTTTGTGTAGTAGAGCCACTTCAATTTGACGATCGCATTGCGCCATCGACGAAATGAATAGAGGCCCCACTTAGGCTGTTTTCCATTCTTACCCATTTACACGCGCCTCGCTGTCGCAAACTCATCAAGAACCGCGTCATAATGGTCTTCGAGCAGCCGGGTCTGATGGAGAATGTCGAATTTTTCCGAGACCATAACCGAAGCTCGGGCGCTAAAAGCGCCCCACATATCCGCATCGCTCAAGAGGCGCCCTATCGCATTCGACATGCCGGTAGTGTCTCGTTCTGCAACAAGAAAACCTGTTGCGCCATCTTCGACAGCCTCGCCGACCCCCCCTGAACGAAAGGCGACGACCGGCGTCCCGACAGCTTGAGCTTCCAAATTTGCGAGACCGAAAGCCTCTGCATGACCATTTTCCAAAGTCACACTCCCATGTAGATAGAGTTCGGCTTCGGCAAGCAGATTTCTTATGTGCAACTGCGAAAGGTTTTCATAAATCGTCACCTTTGGCAAGCTTTTGCGCGCCAAAGCCTCGATTTCCCCCCTTAATGGGCCGTCTCCAACCATGACGAATTCGATCGGATTACCTTGCGCTGCAGCATGAGACAGCGCCTCAATCATGTAGCGGTGCCCCTTGTACTCAATGAAGCGCGCAACCGAGACAACCAAGCCCTTGCGCCGTTTCGTGGGCGAGCCTTTGAACATCGTCAGGTCCAAGCCGATGTAGTGGCGCAATATTCGTTGTTCCGGAAAGCCGATCTCCAGCAGCCGCTCGCGAATGAAGTCAGACACTGCGATATTCCAGCCGTTCCAACCCGCCATCTGTTTGCGGCCATGCGAGAAGAAACGCACCTGGTTGAAGCCACCCGGTCCTTTAGGATCACCGGTGTATGTCGCATCAAAGCCATGAAAAGTCGTGATGAGTGGTAGTCTGGCAGCTTGTGCCAACGGCCCGATCACGTAACCATTCTTACCGAAATGGGCGTGGATGAGGTCCGCTTTTTTCGTGACCGGAAAAAGTGCTGGGATACCAATCCGAGGAATTTTCAAGAACAGTTCCCCGGCACGCATGCGGGGCGAACTTCTGATATCTTGGACCTCTACTTTCGCCTGCTGGGTATGGGCAGAGCTAACCCTTTCTCCTGCGAGAATTGTCGCATTATAGTTCCTGAAGGATTGCGCTTGATTGATAATGAACGACTGACTTGGAGGCAAAAAAGTTTCGATGTAGATGGCGACATTTTTCACGATAAACTTCCGGATGTTGCTGCTGGACGGGTTTATAGACTGTTCAGGGCAGCCGTGAGACCCTCTACTGTACTTCTAGGTTCGTTATTGTCGTCATAGAGGTTAATGTACTTGCGGCATGCACCGACTGGCTTCGGCTCCAGCTCTCCGTACCTCTCGGCCAGGCCCCAGACGGTTACACCCTTCAAGTTGCCGCTTTCCGCTACAGTCGTGACGAAAGACTCGAAGATTTTGCCGTAATCGGCTTCGTTGAACTTCTTGTCTGCATAGGTGAAGCGGCAAGAAGCATCGAGTTCCGTGATGAATACGGAAAGGCCCATATCCTTCAGTTCTCCACAGAACCGTGCAACAGCTGCCTCATCGAGCTTATCGATGCCCGGGCGAAAGTGCCCCTGGAGTCCAACTGCGTGAATCGGCGCACCCTTTGCGAGTTGCGCCTCTATCAGTTTCAGCAGCAAAATACGTCGTTGTTCAAAATTCGAGCCTACCTTTTCCAGATGAGCTTCATTGAGAACAAGGACCGCGTCTGGATCGGCCTCATGGGCGGCCAAGAAACTCTCTGTTACGTAGTCGTCTCCCAGCAGATTTTGAATTGTCCAAGAGCGCATCTCCGCCGTATCATATTCCATCGGCTCATTGACGACGTCCCAGGCATCGACTCGACCCTTGAAATGACCGACGACGGCGCGGACATGGCGCAACATAACTTTGCGGGCTTCCGCTGCATCTTTAATCTTCGATACCCAAGAGGGAACGTTCTTCCACACGAGCGTGTGACCATAGCTCTTCATGCCTTCAGCTTCCGCAAAGGCGACAATGGCATCCGCTTGACCGAAGGTAAATTTGCCGGGGGAGCGTTCAGTCCCTACCCATTTCATTGAATTTCGGGCGGTCAGTGAATTGCAATGTGTCCTATAGAGATCTTTGAGCCATTCGTCCTGTAGGTTCTGGTAGTCGATGGCACTGCCGAATCGAAAGCCTTTCCTGTCCGCCAGGTTTCTCAGAGAATCTTCAACTTGCGCGGATGCCTCATTGAGATATCCGTAGCTCATCAGGCCGACAGTTGCGCCAGCAGCAGCTTTCAGAAGCTCGCGTCTATACATTTGCAAAATCTCCGATGACTGCAATTCTGCTTCAAATTGCCATTGAATGAAGGAGTTCACGTCTCCGACAAGCGATAGTTCGAACGATGGCGACTACTGTTTGCACACTGAGTCCGAAATGCGATCGACGAGCTCGGGAATGATGATCCGCGCTGCAGCCTCCGGCTTTGGATGCGCACCGTCCGGTATTGCCTGCCCGCGCTCCGCAGGCGAAAGCTGCATCCAGAGACCACGAAAATCTACAAACTCCAGGTGTCTATTTTGCGCCTCCTGCTTGTGTGCCTCGATATAATCATCAACGAAAGGTCGGACGACTCCGCGAATCCCGGAAAAGGGGTTCATGGCCATGGCAATGATCCGGGCGTCGGGAAGCCTCTTGTGCAGTTCATCGAGAATATACGCCATGTTCTTTCGGCTGGCGGCCACGGAGACGAAACGATGGAGCGTCGCATCATTCGCATAAAACTCGATCAAAACGATGTCTGGCTTCTCCCTCACGACGCTGTCCAGATGCGCTTTCGCCCAATATGACGTGGCGCCGCTCATTGCGACTTTCGTCACCTTGACCTCTCGGTTCAGACAGGACGATAGCTGTTTCTGCAGGGCGGGTTGCCAACCGCCGATGTCCGTCAAAGACGTTCCGAAGCTTACGATCTTTAGTTCCGAAGCGGACGCCATCACGTCATGAGCACCGAACATAATTGCGACACCTAACAATATGCTGCGCATCTGATCCGCCGCTCCTGTTGCTCAATCATCGGTTTTTATCTGCGACCAAGCTGGGCGAGCTATGCGTTTTCTCCTCGGCCTAGCGGCTACGGCTACCCATTTCACTGTTCATCAGGTTAACGTGTCAGAAACGCGAAACAATGGCAGCGCTGGATTTTTTTGCACTGCACACAGGCAAATCGCCGTCGGCGGCGAAATATTCCGCCGCCTCGTAGGTGGCGGCTTACTCAAGCAACCGTTTGATTTTTTGGAAAATTTGACGAAGGGGCACCAGATTTGCTGCGACCAGAAGAGCCCGAATTTAATAAATCGCCCGGAAAAGGCCGTTTCCGGTGGTATATTGAAAATCTAAAGTGTGTCGTGTAGCTGTTGCGCTGCACGACGAATTTTTTCCTCAAACGGGCGATACGGTTTGAAATAGTGCCATGGTTGCTCAGATGGAGGTAAGATTGCTCTCGCCCGAAAAAGCGATTCCGAACAGCGATTACGAACCGACCGGCGACACTCAGGAAGAGTTTATCGATTTCGAAAAACTGTTCTCGATCGCACGGCGGCAATGGCTGGTTGTGGCGGTTTCGGTATTCGTCTTCCTGCTATTTGGCATCGCCTATCTTCTCACCGCCGTCCCGCAATTTACTGCGACGACAAGCGTGCTGATCGATCGCGGTAACAGCGAGATTTTGAATCAACTGGCGAATATGGGCGTTCAAGTTGATGATGATGGCGCTATTCTGAGCGAAGTCGAGCTTTTTAAATCTGACACGGTTGGACTAGCCGTCGTTGATAAACTCAACTTGCTCGATAACCCGGTTTTCATGTCGGCCCCACCGTCGCTTTCACGCATGATAAGATCAGCGGTCGATTTTCGACGATGGTTTTCGGACGACGGCGGCGGCGCCGTTGATCAAGACCTGCGACGCATAAAAGCTGCCACCAACGTCGCAAACAACATGGATGTTGAAAGGACGGGCAAATCCTACGCCCTGTCGATCAGTTATACATCAACTTCACCAGAACTCGCAGCCAATATCGCTGATTCGATTGCGAATGCGTATCTTCTGGATAAGCTGAATTCAAAGTACGATGCGACCAGAAGAGCCAGTGATTGGTTGCAGAAACGAATTGATGAACTCAGACAAAAAGCGCTGGATTCAGATCTGGCCGTTCAGAAATTCCGGTCCGAGCATGGGCTTGTCGCTGTTTCGACAAATGGCAGTTCATTGCTGCTCAGCGATCAACAGTTAACCGAACTCAACAGTGCCCTCATAACGGCGCAGTCGGATACTGCGAAGGCGCAGGCAAGATATGACCGCGTGAAGGCAATCATTGACTCTGGCAAAACGGACGCAATCGTCACTGATGTGCTGGATAGTTCCATCTCGAACGACCTTCGCAAAAAGTATCTCGAAGCTTCCAAGTTCGAATCGGAACTGGAGGCGCGCCTTGGCCCAGACCATATACAGGCGGTAAGATTGCGCGGTGAGATGGCGGAATACAAACGGCTGATGTTCGAAGAGCTGAATCGCATCGCCGAGAGTTACCAGAGCGAACTGGAAGTAGCCCAAACACGCGAGAAATCGTTAGCAGACAGCGTGGCGCATGCGACAGGCATTTCCAGTGCAGCGAACGAAACACAGGTGCAGCTACGCGAACTGGAGCGCAACGCGGATACATATAAGAACCTCTACCAGACGTTCTTGACACGTTTCCAGGAAGCAACTCAGCAGCAGTCATTCCCAATCACTGAATCTCGCATCATCACGAAGGCCCAAATTCCCACGCGTCCAAGCTCTCCGAAGAAGCCTTTGATAATCGCACTGGCGATCTTCGCTGGGGCAGCGTTTGGAGGCGGCATCGGGGCCTATCGAGAATTCCGTGACAGGTTCTTCCGCACGGGTGAGCAGGTCAGAGATGAGCTGGGTATGGAGTATATAGGCCATGTTCCGCTCATGTCTGAGACAGAGCTCGCCCCCCCGCCTGCCACTTCCGGCTCTCCACGCGACTTGAGCGATGTGAGTTTAGCGACGCGGTATGTAGTCAATCATCCACTTTCGGCCTTCGCCGAAACGCTCAGAAGCGCCAAGCTTGCTGTCGATATGGCCAACCCCGGGAAGAGGTGCAAAATCATCGGCATCATTTCGAGCTTGCCCGGCGAGGGAAAATCGACCGTTTCGATCAATTTCGCGCAACTGTTGGCGATGCAGGGATCTCGGACGCTTCTAGTAGATGGCGACCTGCGCAACCCCGGCGCAACCCGCGCAATAGGCAGGCATGCCGAAAACGGGATTATCGAAACGCTTCTCGATAAAAAACCAATCAGAGATTCAGTCCTTGTCGACAGCAAGACGAAGCTCGCCTTTGTTGCAGCGGTTGTCAAACGCCGCATTCCTCACTCATCTGACTTGCTGTCGTCGCCACTGATGGCAGACCTCCTAGAGGAGATGAGCGGCTTTTTCGATTATATCGTGATCGACCTGCCACCGCTTGGCCCTGTGGTGGATGCCAAGGCTGTTGGGCCGATGCTTGACGCGTCGCTCGCCGTCATCGAATGGGGCCATACGTCCCGACGGGTCGTTCGATCGACGTTCGGCAGCCACCCGGAATTGATACAGAAATGCCTTGGCGTAATACTGAACAAAGTTGATACGGCCAAACTGAAACTCTACCATTCATATGGCTCAGGCGAGTACTACTACAGCCGTTACTCGGCCTACTACCACGAAGCGTAAGACCGCTTTCCAACTGGACTCTGAAATGCATTATGCGGCGAAATTCGCCGCATAATTTTTGATCAGGCGTATTCCGCAAAGAAATTACCGATCGCCTCTATTTCATTCGGCCGGATATCGTGACCGCCCGAATGCCATTCCAACAGCACTTCCGCCTGCTGGGCCTCGAAATAGTCAGAAAGCGCTTCGGTCAACGCGACCGGGGAGATCGGATCGCGCTGGCCTGCCGTGATCAAGACCCTTCGACCGCCGAGATCGGGATTGGTGCGCGGCCGAAAAGGGATGAGCGGATGGAGCAGTGCTGCTGCGTCGAACAGGCCCTTTTCGATCAATATGTTCGCCAGAATGTTGGCGCCGTTCGAGAAGCCGAGCCCGAGAATTTCGGAGGCGCCGTGTGTCGCCGCCAGATCCTGGACATAGTCAGTCATCTTCGCAGTCGCCCGCGCGAGGTCGGCCATGTCATAGACCCCTTCCCCCGTGCGCTTGAAAAAACGGGCTGCCCCATATTCGGAAACATCGCCGCGCGGCGAAACGATTGTTGCTTCCGGCAGCAGTCGCCTGCCGAAGTCGAAGAACTGGTTCTCGTCGCCGCCGGTTCCGTGAAGCACGAAAAGGATGGGTTTGCCGGGCGCACCAGCATGCAGCCGGTGCACATAACCATTGTCAGTCATTGTCCTGCCTCCGCTTAGGCTTCAAGTGGCTGCAGATGCTGCTCGATAAGGGCGCGCAGATGAGCATGCTGTTGCGGCAGCTTCAACGCCTCGCCGAGATGAGCCGTATCCTCGTCGCGGTCGAAACCTGGTTCGTTGGTTGCGATCTCGAACAACACGCCGCCGGGCGTGCGGAAATAGATCGCCCAGAAGTAATCGCGATCAATGACCGGGGTGACCTGATAGCCCGTATCCATCAGCGCCTTGCGCACCTCGAGCTGCTTTTCGCGATTTTCGACGGCGAAGGCGACATGGTGGACAGAACCGGCGCCCGGGAGCGCACGAGCGATATTGGGCATGGTTTCGAGATCGACGAGATGCGCACCGTTGCCGCCGGGAATGACGAACCGCTTGACCCCGTCTTGTTCCTCCTGAACCACATAACCCATGAACTTCAGGAGTTCGGCGGTGGCGCCATCATCCCTCAGCCGCATGGCGACCGAGTGGAAGCCTCTGATAGCCTGATCCTCGCTGATGCCGCCATGTGTCCAGGGAGCGCGGGTATCGTCCTTGACCTCGACGAGCGCGAAACCATCCCCGTCAGGGCCAGCAAAATTCAGGCGCTTTTCACCGAAGGTTTCCTCGGCTTTCAAACCGCCGACATTGAGTTTCGTCAGCCGATCGCTCCAGAACCCGAGCGAGCCCTGCGGAACCGAGTAGACCGTAGTGCCGACTTCACCGGTACCCGGGCGCCCCTGCGGCATCTTCGGGAACGGGAAGTAGGTCATGATCGTGCCCGGAGAACCGGTCTCGTCGCCGTAATAGAGGTGATAGACGTCGGGAGCGTCGAAATTGACGGTCTTCTTGACGCGGCGCAGGCCCAGCGCATTGGTGAAGAACTGGTTGTTGGTGCGGGCGTCCTCCGCCATCGATGTGACGTGGTGCAGACCCTTGATTTGATCGAGCATTTGAGACCTCTTTCTGCCCGCATCGGGCGGGCTTTCGATGGGTCATAAATGAGCTCTTCCACCCGTTTCTCATAGACCGGCAAGCCGACACGCATTGTCTTCATTTTGTGAACGACAATGCGGAAGCGTTCATGGATTGGTGGGAAGCTGCCAGTCGATCGGCTCCCGACCGTGCGATTGCAGAAATGCATTCGCCTTGGAGAAATGCCGAGATCCGAAAAAACCGTTATGGGCCGAAAGCGGCGACGGATGCGGCGCCTTCAGCACCAAATGCCGCCTTGCATCGACAAAAGCCGCCTTCTTTTGAGCGTAAGAACCCCAGAGCATGAAAACGGCAGCGTCGCACTCATCGTTCACCTTGCGAATAACGGCGTCGGTAAACCGCTCCCAGCCCTTGCCCTGATGCGAGGCAGCCTGCGCCTCCTCCACAGTCAGCACGCTGTTGAGCAGCAGCACTCCCTGCTGAGCCCAATGTTCCAGGAAGCCGTGCCGCGCCGGCAGAATGCCGAGATCCGTCTCCATTTCCTTATAGATGTTGACGAGCGACGGTGGAATGCGCACGCCAGGCCGCACACTGAAACACAGCCCATGTGCCTGCCCCACACCATGATACGGATCCTGTCCAAGGATCACGACCTTGACCTTCGCAAGCGGGGTCAGGTCGAGCGCGCGGAAATATTCACTGCCCTTGGGGAAAATCCGCCGTCCGAGTTCCTTCTGCTCCAGCAGGAAGGTCTTAAGCTGCTGCATATAAGGACTTGCGAACTCACCGGCGAGAGCCGCCTTCCAGCTCTCTTCTAGAGTAACCGACGTCTCGTTCACGACGCAAACCTCCGGGATCAACGCTCTTGATGTAGGACAGCGGTTCTAGCAAAAGTGTCTATACCCGCAATACGCAACGCTTGCAGCGGAATATTTTCAGTCTCGCAAAGGCGAGCAATCGTCATAAATCTGAAATTCAATAACATTAGCAAAAGCTCTGGTAACGACGCGTAAATGATGGCAATACTTCGCTTATGCCGCCCGCCGGTTTAACTATGTCCTAATTTTGCTGTTTACCCAAGCAAATCAGCACAGTAGAAACGGTTGTTCACAACGCGAGGGTGTTTCGCATGAAGTTTGGGACAAGCGGCCTTCGCGGTCTGTCAGCGGATCTCAAAGGACGCTCATCGGCGCTCTATGCCACGGCTTTCGGCAAATATTTGCTACAGAGCAAGAAAGCAGAACAGGGCGATGTCATCCTGATCGGGCGTGACTACCGCGACTCCAGCCCGGAGATCGCCGGCAATTGCGCCGGTGCACTGTCAAGCCTCGGATTCAAGATTCTCGACTGCGGTACCGTTCCGACGCCGGCACTTGCACTTTATGGCATCGAGAGAAAGGCCGCATGCCTGATGATAACGGGTTCGCACATTCCAGCGGACCGCAACGGCATCAAGTTCTACCGTCCTGACGGCGAGATAGACAAAGCAGACGAAGCTGCCATTACCCGGTTTGCTGCCGAAATCGAAGCCTCCGGCGAAGCTGTCGTCAGCGCGCCCGCCACCTGCGAGGATCACTCTGCGCCGTGCCTGCAGTTCTTCTTCGAGCGCAATACGGCCCTCTTGCCTGAAGCCGCACTAGCCGGCATGAAGATCGGCGTCTATCAGCACAGCACCGTCGCCCGAGACCTGATGGTCGATATCCTCGCCTATTACGGTGCCGAGGTCGTCGCCCTTGGTCGGTCCGAAACCTTCATTCCCGTCGACACCGAAGCCGTTTCCGAAGAGACGATCGCCCTCCTGAAGGGCTGGGCTTTAACGCATGGCCTTGATGCGATAGTTTCCACCGATGGCGATGGCGATCGTCCACTGGTTGCCGACGAGACCGGAATGCCGTTGCGCGGCGATCTTCTCGGGTTGATCGCGGCGAACTTCCTGGGCGCCGGGATCGTCGTCACGCCAGTCACCTCCAATTCCGGCATTGAGGCGGCCGGGCCTTTCACCGTCATCCGCACCCGCGTTGGCTCCCCTTTCGTGATTGCCGGCATGGAAGAAGCGGTTGCCGCTGGCAAGGATCTCGTCATGGGCTTCGAGGCGAATGGTGGGATGCTGACGGCAACGCCTTTCGATATTAACGGCCGTAACGTGCGGGCATTGCCGACACGTGATTGTTTCCTGCCGATGCTGGCGACGCTTTCGCTTGCTGCGATCCGCAGGGAGCCGCTTTCGGCCGTTGCAGCCTCCTATAAGCTGCCCTTCGCCGCGGCCGACCGCCTTGAGAATTTCCCGGTCGAAACCAGCGCAGCCTTGATGAACTACCTGCGCGCATCCGATGCCAATCTTGCGGAGTTCCTGCAGCCTATCGGGGAAGTTGGCTCGAAAAGCGATATTGACGGTTTGCGCGTGACGCTGCGTGATGGCCGCATCATACATTTCCGTCCGTCCGGCAACGCGCCGGAAATGCGGTGTTACGTAGAAGCCGAGGGCGAGACAGCCGCCTCAGACCTATTAAACGCCGGACTAACCCGAATTAAGCGCTGGGCAGAAGCCGGTTAAGCATGCGACAAACTTGGCCATACATTTCGAGGAAGAACATCCTATGACACAGAAAATCGTCCCCGTGATCATGGCTGGTGGCAAGGGCACGCGCCTTTGGCCGCTCTCGCGTGCAACCGCGCCGAAGCAATTCATCCAATTCGTCGGGGACAGGACGCTGTTTCAGGAGACTTTGGTCCGCGTTGCCGATCCGGCCCTTTACGAGGCGCCCATCGTCGTGACGAATGAGGATTTTCGCTTCCTCGTTGCAGAACAGGCCCGCGAACTCGATATTAAGCTTGCCGCCGTCTTGTTGGAACCTGTTGCCCGCAACACTGCTGCGGCAGTCGCAGCAGCAGCAACTCTTGCCTCCGAGCATTTCGGCAAAGACGCCATTATCCAGATGCTGGCATCCGATCACGAGATTCTTGCTGATGAAACCTATTTCGACGCCATCGGCGCGGCACGGGATGCAGCAGCCAAGGGCAAGCTTGTTACCTTCGGCATCACGCCGACCGAACCGGCGACCGGTTATGGCTATATAGAGGCCGGCAAACAACTTTCGGCCGGCACGCACGAGGTCAAGCGCTTTGTTGAAAAGCCAGTTCGCGAAAAAGCCGAGGAAATGTTGGCCGCCGGTGGTTTCTACTGGAATTCCGGCATCTTCATGTTCCCGGTCACTGAGCTGCTTTCCGAAATGCAGGACTATGCACCGGATGTTCTGAAGGCAGCCAGCAAGGCTGTTTCCGGAGCGACACGTGACCTGGACTTTACACGTCTCGACGCAGAGGAATTCGCGAAAAGTCCTGACATCTCCATCGATTACGCAATCATGGAAAAGACGTCCAAGGCTGTGGTCGTGCCGTCCGCCTTCAAATGGTCGGATCTGGGCAGTTGGGATGCGATATGGAAGACCGGCGTTCAGGACGAAAACGGGAACATTGCGGCTGCCAACACGACTGTTGTCAACACCCGCAACTCGCTCGTCATGACCCATGGCGTGCATCTCGCCGTTCAGGGCATGGACGATGTCGCAGTCATTGCCAGCGAGGATGCGGTCTATGTCGGTCCGCTGAAGGAAAGCCAGCAAGTCGGCAACCTCGTCAAGCTGCTTGCCGGCCAGAAGAAGACGTCGAAGCTGACGGAGACGCACCCCACCTCCTATCGTCCCTGGGGTGGCTACACGTCAATCTTCAACGGCGACCGCTTCCAAGTGAAGCGCATCTTCGTGACACCCGGCAAAAAACTGTCGCTACAAAGGCACCACCACCGCTCCGAGCACTGGGTTGTCGTGAAGGGAACGGCAGAAGTTACGATCGGAGAGAACGTGCAGATGCTGCGCGAAAACGAATCAGTCTATATCCCGCTCGGCGAGGTCCATCGTCTCGCGAATCCCGGCAAAATTGTCCTGGAACTCATCGAAGTCCAGACCGGCTCCTACCTCGGCGAAGACGACATTATTCGCATTGTCGACGAATTTGGTCGCTCTTAACATTTCCTTAAAACGCCATTTAGGCTTGATTTGTTGCGTTGCAGCATATAGCCCAAGTGGCGTTATTAACTTGGAGATAGCTTCATGCGTATCGTTATGATTGGTTCCGGCTATGTCGGCCTCGTTTCTGGCGCCTGCTTTGCCGACTTTGGTCACCACGTGACTTGCGTCGACAAGTCCGAAGCAAAAATTGCAGCGTTGGAAGCCGGTGACGTGCCGATTTTTGAGCCTGGTCTCGAAGCCATTATTCAGCAGAACCGCGAAGCTGGACGCCTTGATTTCTCACAAAATCTTGCCCCCTCGGTCGGCGAAGCCGACGTCGTATTCATCGCTGTTGGCACCCCGTCGCGGCGCGGCGATGGCCATGCCGACTTGAGCTATGTCTATGCTGCGGCGCGCGAAATCGCTGCCGCCGTCAAGGGATTTACGGTCGTTGTAACAAAATCCACCGTCCCGGTCGGTACCGGTGACGAAATCGAACGCATCTTCCGTGAAGAGTTTCCGGAAAAGGATATTGCTGTCGTTTCCAATCCGGAGTTCCTGCGCGAAGGCGCGGCTATCACCGACTTCAAGCGTCCCGATCGGATCGTCATCGGTACCGAGGATGCGCGCGCCATCGAGGTCATGCGCGAGGTATACCGCCCGCTCTATCTCAATGAAGCGCCTCTCTACTTCTGCGAACGCCGGACGTCGGAGCTCATCAAATACGCCGCCAACGCCTTCCTTGCGATGAAGATCACCTTCATCAACGAGATCGCTGACCTCTCCGAAAAGATCGGTGCGGACGTCCAGAAGGTTGCCAAGGGCATCGGCATGGATAAGCGCATCGGCGATAAGTTCCTGCATGCAGGCCCTGGTTACGGTGGCTCCTGCTTCCCGAAGGATACGCTCGCGCTCGTCAAGACCGCACAGGACTTCGACAGCCCGATACGCCTCATCGAAACGACGGTTGCGATTAATGACAACCGTAAGCGCGCTATGGGCCGCAAGGTCATCGCCGCCTGCAACGGCGATGTGCGCGGCAAGAAGATCGCCATCCTTGGCCTGACCTTCAAGCCAAACACCGACGACATGCGCGATGCGCCATCGATCACCATCGTTCAGGCTTTGCTCGATGGCGGCGCAGCAGTTCATGCTTTCGATCCGGAGGGCATGGAGGCCGCAAAGAGCGTGCTCGGCCCGATCACTTACGGGAAGGATCCCTATGAGATCGCCGTTGATGCCGATGCAATCGTCATCGTCACCGAGTGGGAAGAGTTCCGTGCGCTTGATCTGAAGCGCCTTAAAACTATCATGAAGACTCCTGTGATCGTTGATCTGAGGAACATCTATTCGCTGAGCGACGTGACCAAACACGGCTTCGAATATTTTGCCATCGGCAAGAAGCCGGAGAAGAAGTAGGAATACGTTCCTCCAATAGCGGAGACGGCGGGGCTCATTGTCCCCACAGGCCCGCCGCCCGTTACACGACCGATATCGGCCGACCGGCTTTGCGTCTGAACCGTTGCAATGTCAGGCGGAAGAAGGCGCACGGTCCGGCGCTGGCCAAGTTTTCGCGTCTCCTTGCTGAAAGACAAGGCGTATCGGAAGCTGCTATTTTCTTCGCGGGCCAGATGTCTCATGCATTCGGCCTGCGAAAAAAGGACCGGCATCGAAATCCGCGCCCCGTATACGTTCGATCCACGGTGCCGATATGCCGGTCTCCACTGCGACTTCATTGCTCTGACCACTATCTGACACTATTACCTTCCAGATATTCCCCGCATTCGAATTGCCGATCGAGAAGTCGGGACGGTTCGAACAGTTGGTAGTGAGTTAATGTAAGATTTACATCTACCTGTGGTAGAATATTACCTCCGCAGCAGTAACCGCACGAGATAAATCCAGCGTTACTTCTTTCTTACTGCCCCGGCCCTTTACTTTCATTAATTTCCATATATCTAATACATAATGTAGTCGAGATATGCGGGGTAGTCTCCTTGCGTAGCGCAGATGATAATGCTGACGATTACATCCACGAAAACCCGAATTTGGCGCAGGATTATATCTATCCCGCCGTCGTTCAAGAGTTAGAACGCAACACATCCATTCGCACGATTTTCGAGATCGGAGTTGGCACCGGCGATGTACTACAGCGTCTATCCGATAGTGGCTTCAAGGTCTTTGGTATCGATCCGTCGATAAACGGCATCAGCCAGGCAAGAGCGAAGTACCCGATGCTTCCGGTGGAAAACGCATCTGCTTATGATCGGCTTGCCGACAAGTATGGTACATGGGATGCGGTTTTGTCGCTCGAAGTAATTGAACATCTCTATCGTCCTCATACCTTTGCCAGGACCGCGTTCGACCTCCTCCGTCCCGGAGGTCTATTTGCCTTATCGACCCCGTTTCACGGCTATTGGAAGAACCTTGCTCTCGCAGCAACCGGAATGATGGACCAGCATTTCATGGCTCTTCGGGAGCATGGACACATAAAGTTCTGGTCCGCAAAGACGATCAACGAACTCCTTGCAGATACAGGCTTCAAGCAGATAAAGATCGTTCGGACGGGCCGCGTGCCGGCATTTGCAAAGTCAATGGTGGTATTCGCGACCAAGCCTGACGAATGACAAACTTTCTGATCACAGGGCCGGAAACGGCCACCTTCACAATCCTCCTGGCTCATGGCGCCGGCGGGGCGATGGATTCCACGTCGATGACGGATCTATCGAAAGCACTCACAGACGGCGGCTTCCGGGTAGCGCGCTTCGAGTTCGCCTATATGGCGCAGCGTCGCCTGACCAGAGCGGTCAAGCCTCCCCCGCGTGCCGACCACCTGCTCGATGAATATCGCACGGCGATCAGCGAACTAAACGCCGGCAAACTCATCATCGGTGGCAAGTCGATGGGAGGCCGCGTTGCAAGCATGATCGCTGATGAGAGTTTTGCGGCGAAGAAAGCCCGGGGCCTGCTTTGCCTCGGATATCCGTTTCACCCACCGGGAAAGCCGGACCAGCTTCGCACCGCGCATCTGGAAGGCCTGCACATGCCCACACTGATCTGCCAGGGAACGCGTGATCCCTTCGGATCGAGGGAAGAGGTCGCATCCTATACGCTCTCAGGTGAGATTGATCTGCTCTGGCTGGAAGATGGCGACCACGATCTCAAGCCGCGAAAGAAGATTTCCGGATATTCCGCTGGCGACCATTTGCGGCGACTGTCCGACTATACGGTAGCTTGGGCAAGACGACTGTAGCGAACGGACCAACGCTCGCCGCACGCGACATTTCTCCCCATATCGGCCGCTTCTCAAAATTTGATCTTATTCAGTAAACACTTTTAAAAGTTTGCTTGGTCGAATGCCGCCGCGCGCATCAGCGCAGAAATCAGTTCTGAACAAAGCGGTTTCAATTGAACACACGCTTTGTCATCCGGCGGGAAATCAGTCATGAGCGCGATCGAAGGCAGGAAGATTGATGGCAATCTTTCCATCTATCTTGACCTGCTGCGACTAAGCGCAGCCGTCGTCGTATTTCTCTCCCATGCGCATGTTTTCCTGCTCCCCACGATCAAGATCGGACCTCTGGGTTGGGGACGGGAGGCTGTGGCGGTCTTCTTCGTTCTCTCGGGATTCGTCATCAGCTATGTCGGACAGGTGAGCGAAAAGGAATGGCGCGCATACCTCGTCGCCCGCCTTGCTCGAATAATGCCTGTTGCTCTGCTGGCAATAGTGGTGATCTTCGCGGCCGACAACATCGGAATGCACGTCAATGCCTCCTATTATGATGTCATCAACACCGGATTTTTCACTCCGGTATCAGTCGAAGCGGCACTGGCTTATGTGACCTTCACCAACCAATTGTGGTTCTCACATGCCGTTTTTGGCAGCGGCGAGCCATACTGGTCGTTGGGTTTCGAAGTTCAATACTACCTGTTTTTCGGGCTGTTTGCCTTTTCGCCGCGGCACGCGAAAATACCATTGCTGTGCCTCTGGGCCGCGGTCGCCGGGCCGAAAATTCTGATGTATATGCCGCTGTGGCTCATGGGCTGGTTGGCGATGAAATGCGTCATCGAACGTCCGCCATTTCGACGCCCCATCTCCATCGCGATGATCGTCGCATCGCTTTTGCTGTTCTTCAGCCTGAAATTTTTCGCCGATCGCACTGCGACCAACATGTACGAGACCTGGTCACTGTCTCAGGAAGTGATCAATTTCGTGTACTTCAACCTCATCGGCGTTGCCGTGGTCCTGCACCTCGTCGGCGCAGCATCGCTGCTCCACCAGGCTCCGGTATTGTTCGAGAAGACAGGCCCGGCGATCAGATGGCTGGCTGGCGGCAGTTTCACGCTCTATCTTGTCCACCAGCCGCTCATCCTCATGTTTGCGTCCTTCCTGCATCCAGTGGAGGAGCGCGTTCCGCTGGCCGCTACGCTGCTCGTCGCCTGCTTCATTCTTTGCTTCCTGCTGGCGGAAGTCGCCGAACGCCGAAAGAAGTTCTTCGCCTCACTCATCGTGAGCCTGCTACCGGTGCCATCGCGCACAGGCCAGAAAACACGCGTCAATATTGCTTCCGACGCCGCCTCCTCGGACGATACAGCGCCGGCGACCTCACAGCTCATTCGAGTTCTCGAGGAAATGCAAAACGCTCTCGATGGAGAGGAAAAAGTAGGCGGCGTTCATGATGCACAACCTAGCGAACGCGCATCGCGGGCTTGAGCGATCGAACCTTCAGCGCCTCTCGGATCTGGCTGATCTGATGCACTTGCAACCATCTTCCCCCTCAGTGAACGCTCGGAAGCTTCACCGCGGAGGCGAAGTCCTCCGCCACCAGTTCGCTGATCGCGATCAATGTTTCCTCGATCGTAAAACCGGAGGCGACAGTCGCCTCGATCAGATCCTGCAGATCCGGTCCGATAGCCTCGCGGCAATCGTCAACCCGATCATCGGAAACTGTCAGACTACGCAACTCTTCCATGATGTCCCTTTCCAAAATAGTGGGCCGGAATAGCCGCCGACATCTTGCGGCGGCGCTGTTATTTATCAGTGTGCGGACACGCGCGGCGTCTTTCGGCTGGCAGAAGCTCTTCGCTTCGGCTGGCATCTTTCGACATTCGTTCTGCGCGAATGACGTAATCGAAGGCACCTTGGGTGAAACGATCAGAGGATCGCTTGCGACCGCACTGCGCCAGCGCGGCGACATGCCGAACCAGTCAGTGGCAGAGGTTTGTGAAAGTCCTGGCCGACCGCGCACCCTCAAGAGGAGATCCTGTCGTCCTGTGGGTCCCTGCCCAGCCGATACGGACGATCTTAGGTAAGTAAGAGCGATATGGTGGTCATGCAAGGCAGCGCGGTCCGCTTCAACCGCAGGCCAAAGGGAACTTTCTGAAGCTACGCACATTCCAGTCGCCGAGTGCGGTCCGTGTCAACCGGACGCGACTGGGATGGTGAACATGGCGATTTTTCCGGTTTCCCGCCATGGCTAACGAAATGGCAGACGAGCACCCAACCTGTCCGGTCCGCCTCGCCGTCTGGAGGTCTATTGAAAATAGCCACCTATAATATCAACGGAATCATCGGCCGCCTTCCGATACTCCTGCGATGGCTGGAAGAAGATGCTCCAGACGTCGTCTGTCTTCAGGAACTGAAGACTTCCGATGATAAATTTCCGCAACGGGAGATCGAACGTTCAGGCTATCGCGCCGTGTGGCATGGCCAAAAAAGCTGGAATGGTGTGGCGATCCTTGCGAGAGACGTTTTGCCGGTGCTCACGCGGCAAGGTCTGCCTGGAGATCCGGACGACAGCCACAGCCGTTACATCGAGGCTGCCATAAATGGCCTGTTGATCTGCTGCCTCTACCTTCCAAACGGCAACCCTGCACCCGGCCCCAAGTTCGACTACAAGCTGCGCTGGTTTGATCGACTGCATCAGTATGCCGGAGAGCTCCTAGACCTCAAAGTTCCGACCCTGCTCATCGGCGACTTCAATGTCATGCCGACAGACATGGATGTCTATTCCCCGGAACGATGGCGCGATGATGCCTTGTTCAGACCCGAGGTCAGAAAAGCCTATGCCAGGCTGGTTCAACAGGGATGGACGGATGCGCTTCGCCACCTTCACCCGAACAAGCGGATCTACACCTTCTGGAAGTACTGGAGAAACTCATTCGAACGGGACGCGGGACTGCGGATCGACCATATTCTTCTCAGTCCCGACGTCGCTGGACATCTTCGCTCTGCCAGCGTCCGGCGCAATCCGCGGAGCTGGGACCATACGAGCGATCATGCGCCCGTCATGATTGAGCTCGACCTGCCTTACGCGACTGGCGGGAATCGGTAAATCCACAAGTATAGAGCGCCGGCGAAACCTCTTCGTCCGCACGATCGGGAAAGAGTTGGCGGCGCATGCGATCGAGGGCCTCTGCTTCCTTGCGCGTTCTTGCAAGCAGATCAGTGGTGACATCACCGTAACGTAAGCCATCCGCCGGAGCGACGCCGACCGTACCGCCGCTCGACAGGAAGTCGCAGAAGGATCGCACCGATCGAAGACGCGTGGTGATCTCGATATAGTAGCTATCGTGTCCGGCCATGCTCCTCTCCCTTCGCTCTCAAAGGTTAACGCGCACTGCGTCAATATGATGGCACTATTCGCGCCTTTCAGCGGCACCATTCAGAAAGCACCGCGTCATGATCGCGGCCATTGGTTATCGCGCCCGCACAGGACGTTATTCTCTTTCGGCAGGAACATTCACCCGCCGACCGTCTTTGTCCCCTCAAGGAGAATTGCCATGGCCAACGCTCGCACCACCTTCCATGAAGTCATCTCGGAAATCGAGGCGCTCGCGACTTCGAATGCAACAGACCATTCCGGTCACTGGACGGTCGAATATCTCACTCGACGCGAGATCTTCTATCAGTTCTCGGGTAATCGCAGTCTCGAAGGCGGGGATGCGACCGGGCACCGGTTTGACGGTACACGCGATACACTAACGGCCCTACCAGCGAACCTGCTTGTTCCTGCCATCGCCGACTTCGCCAACAATACGATCATGGCCTTCTACATCGGAGCAAGCACGTCGGTGGCGGCAATCGCGCGGGAAGCAGTCGATTGCTCCGTGCGGGCGCCAGAGGTGCTCCTAGTGGACATCACCATCGATGACGAAGATCTGCTTGCCGACACCAGATCCCTGACAAGATTGGCATTCGTCGGGCTCGATGCCAATGAAGGATGGTCGCCGCTTGTTCCATGTGCAGACGTCCTGAGCACCAGCGACATGCTCCATCCGTTCTGGTGCCACGGCAGACAGGTGGCGCGAAGGGGTCTACTGCAGATCAGAATCTGACGAGCGATCTCGCGCCAACGGTTCAAGATCCTGCCGCTGGTCCTGTTTTCAGCGCCCGCCGGATCGTCGCTCAGTCAAATAATTCACCCCGTCCAATCTGTCCTTGCTTCGCATCTATATCGCTGATTGCCGGATCGTCAGCGGGATCCGGGTCACTGGTGTTTGCATCTTTGAGAGACCGCGCCGCTTCAATGAGCGCCACGGCCATTTCATCCGTGCCCCAACCCGCGGCATTGGCATCGGCGATAAGCGCCTCCAGGGCAATGCGGGCAGCATCGGTCGCTTCCTGAAAACGACGGGTGGGATCATTGCTTGTCGGGACTGGAAAATTCATATCCGTTCCTTTCGGTGTTCGAACAAGATGTGGTGCTTGAAGTGAACGCAGCGGAGCGCAAATAGATGCGTCGATCGTCTCCATGCGGGGACGCCAGGCCACAGCTGTGTCGACCACTGCTCTTCAGGTAGGCATATGTTCTTCGGCAGATGCCGGCAGAGCGAAGTCCGGAGTAAACCATCTGGTAAGGCGACAGTACAGAACCGAAGGAGGCGAGGTTCCGGAACCAATCGCCAGCATATCGGTTGATACACTGATTTCCATGCCACGAGAGAAGCGAAACCAGCAGATGGCCGGAGGAAGGTTTCGATGCATCTAAACGGAGCGAAGGTGACGCATCGGCAGAAGGCCTGGCATGTCGATTTCTTCGGCAACGGCGGTGAGCAGCTGACGGTGCGCCTTCCCGAGGCGGCGGCGCTGAGTGAAGAAGACGCAATCGATCGCGCCAGGGAAATGATGTTGCAACTCACGCCCTTCGGCACCCGAGGCGGCGAACCAAGCCTCAATCGCTACGACCGTTTGAGCAACGGCAATTTCGACGACGATCAACCGCCTTTCGGGGTGACACATTGAGGGAGGACTTGGATGACCATACGTCATGGGAGCTGCAATTGCGGCAAGGTGCGCTATCAGGTGGAGGGCGAACCGAAGCGCGTCGGGCTTTGCCATTGCACTGACTGCCGGCAGGAGAGCGGCGCAGCCTTTACCTATTACGCGATCTGGCCGACGACCGCCTTCAAGACAACGGGAGAAACCGCTGATCATCAAGGCCGCCGCTTCTGCCCGACGTGCGGGTCGCGGGTTTTTGCCGACGACGAAGGCGAGGCCGAGATCAAACTCGGAACCCTGCAGGATGCGCCGACCAGCCTCAAGCCCACCTATGAGCTCTGGATCAAGCGGCGCGAACCTTGGCTGCGGCCGGTCGAGGGTGCGGAACAGTTCGTGGAGGATCGAATTTGATAGGTGTCCGATGTCGAAGTTCGGCAATCCAGGACACCAGCTGTGTCAGCGGAAGACCAAGGGATCTCGATGTCGGATAATGAGCTGCAGCATCCTCTTTGGCACAAAGATGCAATCATTTATCAATTGCACGTCAAATCTTTTTTCGATGCCAATGGCGACGGGGTCGGCGATTTCAAGGGATTGACGCAGAAGCTGGATTATCTGGCGCAACTCGGCATCAACACCATCTGGCTACAGCCATTTTACCCCTCACCGGACAAGGACGACGGGTATGATATTTCCGACTATACGGGCATCCGGCCGGAATTTGGGACAGTCGATGACTTCAGCCGTTTTGTCGGGGAAGCCCACGCGCGGTCGATCCGGGTCATCGCCGAGCTTGTCATCAACCACACGTCCGATCAGCACCCTTGGTTTCAGCGGGCAAGACAGGCGCCTCCCGATTCGCCCGAGCGCGCGTTCTACGTCTGGTCGGATACTGATCAGAAATTCAAAGACACCCGCATCATTTTCGTCGATGCCGAGAGGTCGAACTGGACTTGGGATCCAGTGGCGAAATCCTATTTCTGGCATCGCTTTTACAGCCATCAGCCGGATCTCAACTATCGAAACCCGGCGGTTGTCGAAGCCCTCTTGAACACCATGCGCTTCTGGCTGGATCTCGGCGTCGATGGTTTCCGGCTCGATGCCATTCCGCATCTTGTTGAGCGGGACGAGACGCGCAACGAAAACCTGCCCGAAACCCATGCTCTTCTGAAGCATATTCGAAAGACGTTGGATGCCAGCTATCCCGGCAAAGTGCTGCTTGCCGAGGCAAATCAATGGCCGGAAGAAGCGCGCCAATATTTCGGCAAGGGCGACGAATGCCATATGGCTTTTCATTTTCCGCTGATGCCGCGGATATTCACGGCAATTGCCAAAGCTGACAAGCAACCGATCATCACCATCATCGGTCAGACATATGACATTCCGAAGAGCTGCCAATGGGCGATCTTCCTGAGAAATCACGATGAACTGTCGCTGGAGATGGTCAGCGAAGAGGAACGCAATTTCCTCTGGGACACCTATGCCGCAGACAAACGGGCGAGGCTCAATCTCGGCATTCGCCGCAGGCTAGCGCCGTTGATGAGCCAGGACCGCAGGCGCATAGAGCTCCTGCACATCCTGCTCTTGTCGTTGCCGGGCAGCCCGGTGCTCTATTACGGCGACGAACTGGGGATGGGTGACAATATCGACCTCGGAGACAGGAACGGGGTGCGCACGCCGATGCAATGGGCGCCAGACAGGAACGCCGGCTTTTCGACCGCGCCTGAAGAGAAGCTCGCGCTGCCGCCGATCGACGATCCGCAATATGGCTTCAGGGCGATCAATGTCAGGGGACAGGACAGCGACCCGCATTCGCTGCTCAACTGGCTTCGCCGCATTCTGCGGCTGCGCACCGTGCACCAGGCCTTTGGGCGGGGAGCGATCCGCTTCCTCGAAAGCGATAACCCGGCGGTCATCGCCTATTTGAGAGAACATGGTGAGGAGAAATTGCTTTGCGCCGCCAACCTGTCGGATGCGTCCGTCGCCGCCGATGTGCAGCTCGTCGGGTTAAGCGGCTGCACTCCCGTCGAACTCATCAATGGCGAGGCGTTTCCCGAGATTTCCGAGACCGACTACGGGCTGAGCTTTCAGCCCTACGGTTACTATTGGCTACGCCTCGATTGAACTTTTGGCTCAAAATGCCTGATCACGCTTAGTCGAAACGAAAAAGGCCGAGAGGCATCCTCGTCATTCTCGAAGGACGCAGCGACCGCAATCGTCTAGCGATCAGGAGCGTTACGGCAATGACGCCGGCGAGCTTGAGCCAGGGATAGTTTCCAGGCTGCTCACGAGCGCTCGTATCCGCCCGTTGGGCGCGTGCCAAAATGGAGGCCTGCTCGCGGAGGAGAGCGAGGTGCCTGCGCAGCAATGTTAGATCGTCCTGTAATCTTGCGAGCTCGCCGGTCTCCTTCTCCGCCGCAAAATCGACCGGAAGCAAGTTGGCCTCTTCCGTTTCAGTGGCCGCTTCAATGTCGGCAAGATGTTCGTCAAGTTCGGTCTTCGTCTTGAATCCGCGCGTCCTTATATCCGTCATAGGCACCTCCCATCCGGCGGGTCGATTATCGCAAGATGAGAACGCGCTCAGCCGTCATAAGTTCGAAGCTTGCCTCCTTATCCCATGCTGCGCCTGGTCTCACGGCAATAGCCGGTCGAGTGGGGCTATTTCAGCCACCATTTGGGAGTGAAATAAGCCTCACGGACATGGCTGTGTGGTGGCACGGCTTTCGAGCCAGTGGCTGACAGCGGATAACGAAACTCGGCTCCAACAGGCACCCGCATCCAGGTCTTTATCGTGCACCCGTCACATGATTGAGCTCCGCCATCAAGGCGCGACCGCTGGACCAGGCAATGACGGCATAGGCAAGCCCCCCCACCGCAACTCCCATAAACAAATCCACAAACGGAAGATGCAGGCTGTCGCTTACCATATGGAGTGCCAAACCGACGACCCCGACCATGACACAGGCGCCCAGACCAGCGGGAAAGATCCTCCGCAACAGCGATGGCCAGCGAAATCCCGTGCCGCGCTGCAGAAAATACAGGGATACTGCAGTCGTCAATGCCGCAGCCACCAATTGCGCGACGGCGATATTGAGCAGTTGCGGCCCGATCCAGCCCGCGACCGCGAGGCAGGCGAGGCTGGTCGCCGTAAACAGCATGTTCAGGCGCGGCAGCAGCGCAACGCGGCCGATGATGCTGAGCACAGGCTCGTTGAGCATCTGGATGACGGCAATGCCGCGCGCGGCGGCCAGCAGGATGAGGACGGGCGCTGCTGCGAGCCATTGCGCGCCGAGCAGCACGCTGACGAGCTGTTTCGATATCACGGCAAGACCCATGAAGACCGGAAGCGCTGCGAAAGCCGTCGCAGCCATGATCAATCCCGTCAGACGGCTGAGACCTTCCTCACCGCCCCCTGCCTCACCCTGCTGGCGGGAGAAGTAGCTCCATGCCAGCATCCGCACGGGTTCGGAAATCAGCTCTGTGACGGCGCCGACGATGCGGCTTGCCATTCTGTAGAGACCGACTTCCGTCGCGCCGATGAAGAAGACGATCAGGAACTCCGCACCGTAGCTTTGCGCAAATTGCATCAGGCGCGATGCCAGCAACCGTGTGGAGTAGGCCAGCGCCGCGCGGGCAGTCGTGAGCTGGAATTCGAAGCGCGGAAGCCAGCGCGCAAAGCCCGTGGACATCAGGAGTGCGACAAGCACGACGCAACAGCGCCCTGCCGCGAGCGCGACGATGCCCCAGCCGAGCAACAGTCCTCCTGTCGTTACCAGAAGGCCCGAAAATTCCGACGCTGCCTGATAACATGCAAGTTCGCGCAGGCGTCGTCCCCTGACCAATACGCCGCTCTGGCAGATGATGAAGGTGCCGGGCACGATAGTCGCCATCAGCAGCAGGAGAGTGACGAAGATCGATCCGGTAGGCGCCAGCCAGACGAGGGAAACGCCAAGCCCAATCAGGCCCAGGATGGTGAAGGCGAGACCGCTTGCAAGCGCGCAATAAAGGACCGTACCGGGCAGTTCTCTGTCGTGCGGCGCAGCAATCAGGTATTCGCTCCATCCGGCCTCGGCAATCTTCGATTGCAGCAGTACGGTCGAGGAGACCATGGCAAAGACGCCAACGTCGGCCGGTGAGAGGACGCGAGCTGCCACCAGCAATGTACCGATACCGCAGAGTTGGCTCACCAGCCGAGCGCCCGAAACCCATAGCGCATCCCGTGATGTAGAGACACTACGTGGCTCCTGGTCTTGATCTGCGCCGCGTAGTGATGCCGTACTAGATGTGCCCATGGTCACATGTTCGTTCGAGTTTAGCTCAAGTTTATATTTGTATCATTAGGCGTACTGCACGTGTTACCAAAGTAACAACTTTGATGTATATTTGATATTGACGATCAATACTCACTTCTGCATAGTCAATATGAAATTACAATCCCGCATGTGAAGATTGGTCGGCACATGCATGGATTTAATCCGCCCTTTGTGACGACACAAAATCGTTTGCTGGCCGATTGGGCCGGAGGGACATGATCATGATGATACTCGCACATCGTGGCTGGTGGCTTGCACCCCATGAGCGGAACACTCTAGGGGCATTCGAGAAGGCATTTGCAGCCGGACACGGCGTTGAACTGGATGTTCGCGATCTGAATGGCGAACTGGTTATTTCACACGATCCTCCCACATCCGGCGCGCTGCCTTTCGAGCGCGTTCTTGAGTGCTATGCGGCAAATGGCGCCCCCGGACGGCTGGCCATCAACATCAAGGCAGACGGTCTCTGCCCGGTTCTCGTGCCAATGCTGGAACAATATCGGGTGACGAAACGCTCCTTCGTTTTCGATGCGTCGGTTCCCGATCTCAGGCCTTATCTCGACAGCGATATCCCTGTCTTCACCCGCTTTAGCGAGGTCGAGCTATACCCGTCCTTCTACGAACGCTGCCAGGGTGTCTGGGTGGATTCCTTCACCGAGAAGCCGGCCTCGATCGAACGGGCGGTCGACGATCTCAGACACGGCAAATATGTCGCGATGGTCTCGCCGGAACTGCACAAACGTGCACATCAAGCAGCCTGGGCCGTCTGGTCTGCCGAATTGCGGCAGGCTGCAAAGAGTGGTCTTCCGCTCGAGCGGCTGATGATCTGCACCGATCTACCCGACGCAGCCGAGCAAAGCTTTGCCTGGATGGTTGAGGAGGAAGTCACATGATCCGTGCTGTTTTGTTCGACATGGATGGCGTGCTGATCGACGCCAAGGAATGGCACTACGAGGCGCTGAACCGGGCGCTCGATCTTTTCGGCATGCCAATTGACCGCCAGGCACATCTGACCACGTTCGATGGCCTGCCGACACGCCGCAAACTGGAGATCCTCTCCCGTTCCAATGGCCTGCCGAAGGGGCTGAACGAGCTGATCCACGAGCTGAAGCAGGACTATACGATGGAGCTGATCTATACCCGCTGCAAGCCGGTGTTTGCTCATCAGTACGCGTTGAGCCGCCTCAAGCATGACGGCTACAAGATCGCCGTCTGCTCGAATTCGATCCGTGTCACCATCGAATCCATGATGCGGCGCGCCGGACTGATGGAATATATCGACCTGATCGTCTCCAACGAGGACGTCACTCGTGCCAAGCCGGATCCGGAGATGTATGTGACGACGATGGAGCGCTTCGGCCTGAGGCCGGATGAGTGCCTGATTCTCGAGGACAATGAATACGGCCTGAGAGCCGCACGCGACAGCGGGGCTTACGTCATGCAGATCGGCACACCGGCCGACGTCATCCACGGCCGGATCGTATCGGAGATCAAGCGTGTATCGGAGGTGATGGCATGATCGTCCTGTTCCCCACCACGGGCGCATCCCCCCATTTCAGCCCGGAAGACTATGCTTATCCACGCCCGCTCATCGAAGTCGCCGGAAAGCCGATGATCCTGTGGGCCATCGAGAACTTGAAGTCGCTTGGCGGCGACACGCATTTCCTTTTTGTCGTCGATCAGCAGGATGCCGTCAAATATTCCTACGAGCGGATCTTCGATCTCAGCACAAACGGTCGCTCCGAGGTGGTGATGTTGAAAGGCCCGACGGCCGGCGCGCTCTGCACTTGCCTGATGGCGGTCGACAAGATCGATCCCACCGAGCCGCTGGTCATCGCCAACAGCGACCAGATTATCGACACCCGCCTTGCATCGGTGATTGCGGAATTCGAGGCAGCCGATGCAGATGCCGGTGTCATCACCTTCGAGACGATCCACCCGCGTTGGTCCTACGCGACGCTCGGCGACGATGGTCTCGTAAACCGCACCTCCGAGAAGGAGGTGATCAGCAACAAGGCGATCGCCGGTTTCTACTATTTCCGCGAGGCCCAGATCTTCTTCAAGGCCGCGACTGCCGCGCTGCGACATGGCGTCACCGTTGAAGGCCGTTATTTTGTGAGTTCCGCGCTGAACGAGGTGATCCTCGATGGCGGTCGCGTTGTCTCCGAAAGCATCGCTGCCGACCGCTATCATAGCTTCTACAATCCGAAAATGATTGAGAATTTCGAGGTTAACGGCGTACGCCGCCTGTCTTCTGCACAGGCCGCACGGCCCGTGCAACTGGTGGTGCCGGCCGCCGGCCGGGGCAGCCGCTTTGCCAAGGTCGGCTTCGTCCGCCCAAAGCCCTTCATCGATGTGCTTGGCCGGCCGATGATCCAGCATGTGCTGGAAAATACCCTGCCGCCTGGCGGACAGCCGACAGTGTTGCTGCTGCGCGAACATCTGGAGAGCCAGGCGGACGCGGTGGCGAACCTGCGCTCGCAGGGTGTCGGCATCGTCTCGGTCGACCAGTTGACCGAGGGCACGGCCTGCACCGTTCTTCTGGCGCGCCAGCAACTCGACGAGGAAGCACCCCTTCTCATCGCCAATTCCGACCAGGTCGTGGATATGCGGATCGTCGATTTCATCGACGACTGCATGTCGCGCGACCTCGACGGATCGATCCTCGTTTTCCGCGATCCGAAGCGCGATCCGAAATGGTCCTTCGCGGAAACCGATGCGGCAGGCTTTGTGCTCAGGGTTGCCGAAAAGCAGCCGATCTCCGAACTGGCGACGGTCGGCATCTACTTCTTCCGCCGCGCCGGCGATTTCATGAAGGGCGCTCTCGACATGATGGTGCACAACGACCGCACCAACAACGAGTTCTATGTCTGCCCCGCCTATAACTACGCCATCCGCAACGGCGCACGCATCGGTGTTTACGAAATCGACGTCAGAAACATGCACGGGCTTGGTACGCCCGAGGATCTGACCGAATATCTGCGAGGCCGCGAGCCTGCCTATGCGTGAGGTCAGCATCAGACCGGGCGCGACAGCGCCGCTGAACATCATCATTCCCATGGCCGGGAATGATTTTGAACGGCCTGACGGCTCGGTGAAGGCGGAAATACCGGTTGGAGAGAGGACACTGCTTGGCGCCACGCTGGAAGCGCGCTCGTGGTGGACCACAGCAGCAGTTCCTGTTTTCGTGCTGCGGGATCACCCCGGATCGCGGCGCTTTGCGCGGGAAACATTACTGACGCGCTATCCGACCGCGCGGATCGTATGGCTATCCGAAGCGAGTGGGGGTGCTGCCTGGAGCGCTGCGGCCGGTACAGCACTCGCCGCTTTTCCGGATGCACCCGTCGTCGTCGATCTCTGCGATATCATCTTCGACAGCGATGCGGACATTGCTGCAATCTTTGCCGCCGATCCCAATCTCGGCGGCTTGGCGCTCACATTTGGCTCCCGACATCCGCAATACAGCTATATCAGGCTTGGAGATGATGGCCGTATGCTGGAAGCGAGGGAGAAGATCGTTATTTCCGCCAATGCATCGGCAGGCGTCTATGCCTTCCGCAACGTCGCCGTTTTTCATCTGGCTCTGGCACATAGCCTGCAGAACTGCGCGAGCCTCGCGCATAACGGCCTACTTTTTGTGTGCCCGATGCTGAACGGCATTGTCGCACACGGTTTCGATGTCCGGACGCTACCGGCGCGTGACGTGTTCGATGTCAAGATCGCAGACGCGGCCCTTGCCGGCTAGCGTCAAAGATGAGGGAAATACTGGCGCCGGTCCGCTTCGAAGGGTCACGGAGCCTTGCCAACGATCCGCTCGACACGCCTTCGCGGGGATCAGGGGACCTAGCAAACCGGATGGGAGTTCATCATGACAGCCGGGACATCGAGCAAATTACCCTCTCTCGCCGTTATCATACCCTGCTTCAACAATGCTGAGACACTTGCCGAAGCACTCGACAGCGCTCTGGCGCAGGATTATCCGGATTTCGAGGTGCATGTCTGTGACAACGGCTCCACGGACGGCAGTCGGGAAATGATCGCATCCTACTCATCTCCACGGCTGAAGCCGGCCCTGCACCGGAACACCGTGCCGCGCACGGACAATTGGAATCGCGCCTATACTGCCGGCGCGAAGGCGGATTACCTCGTCACCTTGCATGCCGACGACCGTCTCGCGCCGGGGGCGTTGCGCGCAATCGGGCGCGCGGCAATGCGCCACCCTGCCCTGATCCACGGCCGTTTCCGGCAGATTACCTATGGGGGCGATCCCATTCCCGGCCGTCGCTTCGGGTGGAGTTACAGCAACAGCGGCGAGGCGTTTCGGGAACTGCTTCTGCTCAACAATATGGTCGCGATGCCGGGTGCGACCATCCGCACGGACGTGTTCTTCAGAGCCGGCCGCTGGGACCCGGCCTGGCAGTATCTGCAGGATATGGAGCTCTGGTGGCGCTGCGGCGAACTCGGAGAAGTGGCATTCGTCGCCGACATGCTTGGCGACCACAGAGCCTACAAGCATCCGCAGGCGCTGCACAGGCATGCCGAAGAACATCTTCGCTGGACGACGCGCAAGCTTCGAACCGCCCCAACACGCCGGCTGCGGCAGGCCGCTGCGGATGGACTGAATGCCTATCTCGAACGCCTCGAAGCGGAAGTGGATGCCTTGCCGGAGATTGCTGCCAGCCTAGTGGACCCTGTCAGGGCTGCCCGTGCGGCTCTGACGAAAGCGCCGGGCACACGTGTCGATGCCCTCCGGCGGCAAAGACTGCTGCGCATACGCGCTGCCTCGCTATCTGCTATCGCTAATGTCTTTGGAAAACTTTCGCCCTGGCAAGCCTCGTCACGGTGATAACCATGCGGTGCTATAGGCGCGCCTGGATGTTGCCAGGTCGCGCACCAATTGATGCTGGCATTTGGTAGCCGTTGTCGGAGACATTCACGTCGCCTTGCGGAGGACCCCATATTCGAGCGGTATGATGGTCGTCCCGATTGTCCAGGACCACGAGCGCCGTAATAAGTCCTGCCATCGCAAACAAGATCGCGATGACACGCATTGCAAAGCCGCTGGATCTTTCCTGGGGTAGATCATTGATAACTTCCCTCAACCCGGCGACGATGTCGCCGCCGGGATGGCCAACGGTCAGGCCGAGATGATGTAGACGATCGTGTAGCTATTCGGATCGACGATGACGATCCGGCCATCCGCCAGAACGAAGAAGCGGTAGGCCTCATATTGCGGCACAATCTCCACGATCCGCGGCGGAAGCGGCTCAAGCCTGATCTTCTTCGGAATGGTTGTTCCCACCGAGACGGTAAAGTCGGTCTCGCGGACCGGCTCGATATGGACTTCCTTGACCACCTGGTGGATCTCGGTCTGCTGCTCGACCGAGATGTTCACATTGGCGGTGTTGTTTGTTTCGGCCTTGGTGGTGCTATCGGCATTGCTGTTGACCGTCGTTTTGTCGTTCGACTTGGTATCTGCCGAACCATCGGTCGGTGTTGTGCCGCTGCCGGACTTTTGCGAAGCATTTGTGTTCGAAGAACCGGAAGGCTGATTGCCACTTGAGTTTCGCGTATCCGTCGGAGACTGGCCCGTTTTTGGGGCCTTCGCGCCGTTCGAGCTTTGTCCGCCTGAGGCATCCGCGCCGCTCGAATTCTTCGCATTGCCAGTCTGCGAAGCGCCCTCAGACGTACCCGATTGTGGCTTAACCTGCGGCTCAGCGGTCGATTGACCCGGGGTTCCGCCGGTTGACGGTCCAGCACCGCTGGAAGGCTGCTGACCGGTCGTTGCACCACCACCCGTATCCGAACCGGAAGAACTGCCGCCGGTTGTCGCATCCGAATCTGGCTGTTGCTGTGTTTCGCCACCGGATGGGGCGCCATTCTGCGCCGCACCCTTCTTGGGCAGGATCGGTGCATCCTGAGCCGAAGCGGAAATGATGCCGACGGGCGAAACGCCAATCGACAATGCCGTCATCAGGACGGCAATCGTCTTGGTTTTCATGACAATCTCTCTGTGGTTGCAAGTCGCACAAGACCATCGCCGCCATTTGGGCGGCGACTTTAACGCCTGTGCCTGGATTGAATGGGACGCGGCATTTGCCGCGCCCGGTGCCTGGTCAGTTGAGAACCTGGATCACCTTACGGGAAGACGGCTCGACGATGACACGTTCATCGTTGACGACCGCATAGGCATATTTCGGATTATCGGGAACGGGTGTTACGACAACGGTTTGCGGAAGGGGCTGACCGACAACGATCTTTTCCTTGACAACCACGCGGGCCTCCGGAGTCGGAGCCTCGCGAACATAGGTCACAACTTTCTGCGGCGGCGGATCGATGGCCGTGCCGATAATAGCACCGGTTACACCACCAACTGCGGCGCCGACCGGGCCGCCAACGATCGCGCCGGTAACGGCGCCACCAGCGGCTCCATTGACGGTCGAAGATTGGGCAAGTGCCGCGCCCGACATGAGAGACGCGGCCATTGCCGTGCCTATGAAAAGCTTCGAGAGCATTTTTTCCTCCTTTGGTGTCAAAGCGGCCTGCTTGACCGCTGCCAGACGAACGACCTGCATTCCTCACTGTTCCGGATCTCGGACTTCAGTCGGAACCGCTTCGGACCTTTGTCCGATGACACTCGGACTGAAGTCCGAGATCCGGAACGCACCGTCTCCCCACCCGTTCGGCATCGAAACAGGAGTTCAATCATGGACGACAGGAATGAGATTCCAGAAATTTCCAGTGCCTGGAACGCATCCTTGCTAGCGCTCGTCATCTTCCTTGCCGCCATGCTCTATGTCTTCGGCATGGCTATGTCGGGCGAGCCGAGCCAGTTGACCACCACAGTCCAGGGCACCGACCTCATCGAGGTCAGGTGAACTGGAAAAGTCCGGCCAATGCGGTAGTTTGAATGGACCATCGCAATTCAGGTTGGAAATGAACTGGCCCATACGCTGGAATGCCCGCTCCCTCGCCTCCCAATTCCTCATCATGGGAGGGCTTGTTGCCCTTGGCGCAATGTTCGTCATCGGGCTCATCGTCACCCATCTCATCGAGGACGCCGTCATTCACAATTCGGGCGCGGCGACAGCGCTCTACGTCGATAGCGTCGTCGCGCCCTTACTTCCGGACATGCAGAAGGAATCGCTGCTTGATGAGGCAAGCGCCCGAGCACTCGACGAAACGCTCGGACAGGGCGCGCTTGGCCGCCGTCTCGTATCGTTCAAGCTGTGGCGCAGTGACGGCACGATCCTTTACTCCAATCAAAAGGAACTCGTGGGGAAGACGTTTCCGGTCAATGCCAAGCTCGCTCAGGCGTTTGCGGGCTCGCTGGTCGCACGTTACGAAGTCCCAAGCGACCCCGAAAGCGCCGAGGAGCGCAATCTCGGCAAAGCGCTCATGGAAATTTACAATCCTGTTTTGCAGCCTTGGTCGGGGGAGGCTGTCGCCGTCCTTGAATTCTACGAGACGGCCGAAGGGCTAGAAGACAGCCTCGCACGGGCGCGGCTCCGGAGCTGGCTGGCCGTGGCCGGCTTGACTACGATCTTCTTCCTCGCTCTTTCCATTGTCGTCTTTCGCGGCAGCCATACGATCGAGGTTCAGCGCGAAGCGCTAAAGGCCCGAGTGGATCAACTTTCCGCACTCCTCGCCGAAAATCGCGGCCTGCAACGCCGGCTTCAACTGTCCTCGCAGCGCGCTGCGGCCTTGAACGAAACATATTTGCGCAGCATAGGCGCCGATCTGCATGACGGGCCTGCCCAGCACATCGCTTATGCTTCGTTGCGTCTCGACAGTGACCTGCTGGTCGATGCCGGCACCGCGCCGGAGGTACGCGAGGAGGAACTTGCCTGGATCCGCTCGAGCCTTGCCGAGGCGATGAAGGAAATCCGGGATATCTGCAAGGGACTGGTGCTGCCGCAAATCGAAAAGGCTTCGATTACGGAAATCGTAAAACGGGTTGTCGAGGCCCATCAGCAGAAGACCAACACGACCGTCGATACAACAATCGATGAGGACGATCCGGAACTTGCTCCCGCTCTCAAGATTTGTATTTACCGTTTCATTCAAGAGGCGCTCAACAATGCCTATCGACATGGCGGGGGTGTCGAGCAGGCCGTCAGGGCAACATCGAAAGGCGGCGCCGTCCGCGTCGAAGTCAGCGATCGCGGCGAGGGTTTTGATCCAACGCAGGTGAGGCCGGCGAGCCTCGGCCTTGCGGGGCTCAAGGAACGGATCGATAGCCTTGGCGGGGAATTCGACATAAAGACCGGCGAAGGCGGAACGACTGTCATCATGACTTTCGCGCCTATGGAAGTGGAGGAATAGGATGACATCCATCAAGGTCGCCGTCGTAGACGATCATCCCCTGTTTCGCGAGGGGGTGACCCGCAGTCTCTCCGAGGTCAGTGATTTTGCCGTTGTCGGAGAAGGCGCCAATACATCCGACGCCGCAATGATCGCTGCCGATGCCCATCCGGACGTGCTGCTCCTCGATGTGTCGATGCCCGGAGACGGGCTTTCGGTGATCGAGGAGATCCTTTCCATAAGCCCGGATACCAAAATCCTCATGCTGACGGCCTCCGAGGAAGTCGATACGCTCGTCGAAGCGCTCCAACGCGGAGCGAAGGGTTACATTCTCAAGGGTGTTGGTTCCCGCGGTCTGGCGGAAGCGATCCGCACCGTCTTCAAGGGAGCCCGCTACGTCTCTCCGGCGATGTCGGCGAAGGTCATGGAATATTCATTGAGCGGGCAGGCATCCGACAGAGACACGCTCACCCCTCGGGAGCGCGAGGTGATGGACCTTGTTGCCCAAGGTCTCTCAAACAAACACATCGGCCTGCGTCTCGATCTACAGGAGAAAACGGTCAAGCATCATATGACCCAGATCCTGACGAAGCTCGGCGTCACCAACAGGACGGAAGCCGCCTTGCGGTGGCGTGAAAAACGCTAACGCAGCAGGCGCGCAAGCCGCGTGCTGTCAGCCGATGTCGCCCGCCTATTGATGATCGTGCGGCCTTTCGAGTCCTTCATGATGTAGCGTCCTGCACGAAGAGTTTCGGTTATTCCATTCGAATGCCGGACATCGATCGAGCCATCCGTATCTTCGGTCGCGCGTGCGCCGGATGTTGAGGGCGCACGGTCCGTACTACCGGCTCCATTTGAGCTAGATCGGCTGTTCCCGCTGCCGTTGCCGCCCGAATTTCCGTTACCATTACCCCCGCCGCTGCCGCCATTACCATTTCCATTCCCCCCGCCATTGCCGTTCCCATTTCCCCCACCATTCCCGCCATTGCCGTTTCCATTTCCCCCGCCATTCCCGCCGTTGCCGTTTCCATTTCCCCCGCCGTTGCCGTTTTCGTTCTTAGCGAATGCCGTCAGACTGGCCAACGACGGAAACGAACCCGCCACATCGACCTTCAGCGGCACAACGGCAAGAACGCTCGCGCCGCAGCCTTTCAGGAAATTGCGCTTGGAGATCACCATAGTCCCTAGCCTTGTCGTTCTTCCTTGAGTGTCAGCTTGAAAACAGGAATGAGATTGACCGCTTGCTTCGAAATTGCAAGACGGTCGGACATAGGTACCAAGGCGGCTAGGACTTTGGTCCCGGCTCTCTGATCAAGACGGGAGACGGTCGCTGCAAAAGAAGGCGGCCTTATCATATATGTCCGTCAAACAACGTGAGAAAAGTACTGGCGTCTCGGCCCGCTGAACGGCCGATAGGTATTGTCCGAAGCGCGATAGGAATCATAGCGGGCGGCGCACGATGAAATATGTGAGTCGGAGCTCGTATCGGCTTCCGGCAGCCCTGGAAAGCTTCCTTTCGTCCGTCACGCAGGGTTTTCGGGGGCCACCGTCAAAAGGCTGGTACGTATTGTCGGCGACGTTGTAGGACCGATAGCGCTGCCGGCATAGACTGAGATGGTGGCTATCGGCTGTCCATTCCTGCTTCGGCGGCTCAATCGCCCCTGTCACTGTTGCGTCAGGTGGCGCAATGGCCAATACGCCAACCAAATTCGCAGGTTTTAAGGATTGGTTATTGTCGACAACGGCCTGCTGCGGCGGAAGGCGCTCGTAATTTTGAGCCTTGGGGTCAACGCGCATCGGTGTCGTCGTCCAGAGCGGCGCGTCGAGATTGGCGAAGTGATGTGGTTCCGAATCACGCAAGGCATAGGAAGCAAAGCCGCCAATCAGAATGGCACCAAGCACCGCCAGACCAATGGATGATGCAACAAGCGACTTCATCACGCGATCTCACATTCCTGCCCCACATAAAAATCGGCAATGCCGGCTCGGGTTCCGTGACGGGCTCAAAAAAATGCGCTTTTTTGCGCTTGTTTTGCGACGGTGGGACGTTCCTGCCCGTGCGACGCGATCCCCTCGGCCGCAATTTCCGGAAGGCACCCGCAACGGATAGGAATTTATTGCCATCGCCCCGATTTTGACGGATAGCTGTTTTATCGGGTGATCGGATCCGTCGTACAAGATCGCCTGCAGAAAGAGGAAGCATGTCGCAAAGAGCGGGCAGCGCCGACCTCCCCCTTCACGGAGGCCGCGTGCCACCATGGCTGGGCAACCGCATGACCACGCTTGGTGCGCTGATTACCGAGGCGATCGTTCACCATTATGGGCGTGACGAGTTTCTGCAACGGCTCGCCCATCCCTTCTGGTTCCAGTCCTTCGGCGCCGTCATGGGCATGGACTGGCATTCCTCCGGCATCACGACCAGCGTGCTCGGCGCGCTGAAGCGCGGGCTGAAGCCGCTATCGAAAGAACTCGGCCTGCACGTCTGCGGCGGGCGCGGTGCGCAATCGCGCAAGACGCCGGACGAACTGATGGCGATCGGCGATCGCACCGGCCTTGACGGTGCCGGCCTTGCAAAGACAAGTCGCCTGGTCGCCAAGGTGGACAGCGCGGCGGTGCAGGATGGTTTCGATCTCTATCTGCACGGCTTCATCGTTGCCGATGACGGGCATTGGGTGATCGTCCAGCAGGGCATGAACGGCGACAAGCGTCAGGCGCGGCGCTATCACTGGTTTTCCGAAGGACTGGAGAGCTTCGTCAATTCCCCGCATGCGGCCATCGAAGGCCGCTCGCAAGGCAAGATCATTAATCTGGCCGACCGACGCGCGGAAAAATCCCGCCACGATCAGCTCGATCTTCTCGTAGCGCTTGGGCCAGACCGCATTGTCCGCGAGGCGGCAGCCCTTGCCCTGGCCGCCGATCCTGCGCCCGCGCCGGAGCCAGTCGAACAGCCGATGCTGCCCCATCTCATCATGCCCGCCCATCACGACGTGCGCGAAAGCGACGTCAATATGCGGCGTCTGCACGGCAACCTTGCCGCAGCTGCCGATCGCGGACCGGTCGATTTCGAGGACCTGCTTCTCGTACCAGGCGTTGGTGCCCGTACGGTCAAGGCGCTGGCCCTCGTGGCCGAAGTTGTGCATGGCGCGCCCTGCCGCTTTTCCGATCCCGCCCGTTTTTCCATCGCCCACGGCGGCAAGGACAGGCATCCCTTCCCCGTACCGCTCAAGGTCTATGACGAGACGATCAACGTCATGAAATCAGCCGTGATGAAGGGAAAGCTCGGCCGCGAAGAGGAATTACAGGCGCTACGCCGGCTCGACGATCAGTCACGCAACATAGAGCGTTACGCCACCGGTCCCGATCTCAAGGAAATTGTCGCCGGCGAATTCCAGCAATCCTCCACCTTCGGCGGACGTAGCGTCTTCGGTTGGGAACTGCCGCCGGAGAACGCAAGAGCGGACGCAGGAATACGGCCCCGTACAAACAAGCGCTGAGCGCGTAGGCTCGCAATCTCAATGCGGCCAACAGCCATCCGTTCAGGCATGAGGTGGCGCCACCGGCTCATCGGCAAAACCGGCAGCATCCAGCGCGCTGCGCACGAGACCGGATGCCTTCGCCCGTTCCATGAATTCGCTCAGCAAGGCCAACCCCGCCGGTTTGTCCTTGCCTGTCGCGATGGCGATGCCTGTCTGTTGAAAGCCGCCATCGAGGACCCGTGCCCCCGGCAGTTGCGGCAGCAGCGAGCGGAAGGCGTCGCGTGAAAGCGCCAGAGCATCCGCTTTGCCCTCCAGCAAACGATTGACGCCTTCGGCGACCGTTTCCACTGGTTCCGGCCTGATCACCGTCAGCGAACGGGCAGCACTTCGGATCGTCGTAGTGTTGGCGATGCCGACGACGCGCATACCGACGCGGTCGATCTCGGCCAGGCTCGCGATGCCGGATGCAGCGGTGACGAGATAGGTGCTCTCGATGATGTAATAGGCCGGACCGAAGGCAACACGTTTGCGCCTCTCGTCGTCGACCGGCATGAAGCTGACATCGATTGCACCGGCTTCGAGCGCCTCGGTGCAGGCGCCGGAGTTCGGGAAAGCGACAATCTCCGCGTCAAGGCCGAGCGTTGCGGCAAGCGCCCAACCGATATCGACGGTCACGCCGCGATGACTGCCATTCTCCATCACGGCAAAGAAGGCCGACGCAGCAGGGGCAACGACGATGCCGAGACGCAACCGACCCGTTGGGACAAGCTCCTGGATGATGTCTGCTGCTGCGATCTCCGTCAGAGGCGTATTCAGATTCTCTTGAACGAAACTCATGCCGGCGTGCCGACACCAAGCAAGGCTTCCTTCTCGTTTACTGACAGGCTCGTCAGCCGATAAAGGATGAAGCCCGTCTTCTCGGAGTGGATGCTCGCCAGCGCCTCGCCGAAAACACTCTTGATCTCGCCCAGCAATTCGCCAACTGCCACAGGCTCACCGAGATCCTTTTTTGGATACCAGAGCCCGGTTACCGGCGCAGTGGGAACCCACATGGTGACGACATCAAGCGATGTTACCGGCGCTTTACCCGGCAGCATGCCGATATGCTGCATGACACGTCGAATGCCGTCTGTCATCTGTGCCACGCTCGCCTCGCCCCACAGGCCGTTACCGCTGACCTCGGGCAGGATGCTTGGAATGCCGAGCTTGTGGGATGCATCGACCGTATAGCCGGAGCCGCCGGCTGCAACAGCAACCTTGATGCCGAAGGCAGCCGCAAGCGCTTTCGACTTCTCGCAAGCGGCGGGGAAAATGGTGAATGGTGCAAGGCTCTCGTCCAGGTCGCCGCCATGGCAATCGATATAGGCATCGGCCTTTGGAAACACTTCCGTCACCAGCCAATGCGCCAGCTGTTCGCTGGTCGTTCCATCAGGCTTGCCAGGAAACATGCGGTTCAGGTTTTTGCCGTCCTGCGGCATGATATAGATGTTGCGCCGGTGGAAGGCTTCAACGTTCAGGATCGGCAGGACGACAAGTGTGCCCTTGATCTCTTCCGGCCGCGTCTTCATCAGCCGGACAGCCGCCTCGATGGAGCAGAATTCCGAACCATGCACGCCGGCGGTGACGAGCAGGCACGGTCCCTCCTCTGCTCCCTCGATGATCGCGAAGGGAATTTCGAGCTCTTTCGTCGCGCGGACATGGCCGAATTCCGAGCGGGGCTTTCCGGTGCGCAGGGCGGGCAAGGCGGTCATCGAGCATTCCTCCATGAAAAGCGCCGTTTGCGCCGGCGTCGTTGTGCTTCTTCTCAGGACGAGGCGGCTAGCCGCCTCAGCAACATTGTCCAGGCCCGCATGCCGAGCTTGAAATTCCCGAGCCGCAAGAATTCGTTGGGCGCGTGATAATCCTCGTCTGCCGTGGAAAAGGAGAAGAAGATCGAAGCGCAGCCGAGATGCCGGCGAAAGGCACTACCGATCGGGATCGTCGCGCCCATGGCGACCCGCAGCGGCTTTTCACCGAGCAAGTCGCCGAGGACCTCTTCGGAAATTCTCAAGGCCGGCAGATCGGGATCGACGAAATCCGACTCGCTGCCCGGCCCGTGACGATGAACCTCAAGCTGAAAGCCCTTTGGCAAACGCTGCTGCAAATGGCGAACAATCGCCGCAATCACGGTATCCGGTTTTTGCCCGGCGACGAGGCGACAGGTGATCTTGGCGCTCGCCATATTCGGAATCACCGTCTTGGTGCCCCTGCCCTGGTAGCCACCCCAGATACCGTTGAATTCAAGCGTAGGCTCCAGCCATTGCCGGATCAGCAATTCACGGCCGCTATCGATCGGATCGCCGCCGGACACACCAATCTCCCGGTAATAGGCAGCGCTGTCGAATTGCGATACCTCGATTGCCGTGATGATCTTCGGATCGGGAGGTGTCGTGCCATCCAGAAAACCCTCGACGCTGACGCGACCATCCGGGCCGTGCATGGAAGCGAGCAGGCCTGCAAGCGCTGCGATCGGGTTGGGCGCACTGCCGCCGTGGCGACCGGAATGCAGGTCCTTGGCGGCACCGGTTATGGTGACATCGAGGGCCACGAGGCCACGGCTCGCCACCGTGATCGACGGTTTGTCCGGACGCCACATGGCACCATCGGCCGAAAGCACGAGGTCGCAGCGGAGCTTGTCACGGTATTTTTCGAGCGTCGGCGCAAAATGCGGACTGCCGGATTCCTCTTCGCCCTCAATCAGCACCTTCAGATTGACGGGCAGCCGGCCTTCGACGCGCATGAAGGCTTCGGCGACAAGAATCGGGATCAGCAGCGGCCCCTTGTCGTCGGACACGCCGCGGGCATAGAGCCTGCCATCGCGTTCATCGGGCTCGAAAGGCGGCGTCTTCCACTTCTCTAGCGGATCGGGCGGCTGGACGTCGTAATGGCCATAAACGAGATAGGTCGGCAGTGTAGGATCGGAGAGAATTTCGCCATAGATGGCAGGGTGCCCGCCGGTATCAAGCGTTTCAACGGGAGCAAAACCAGCCCTGCGCAGACGATCCGCCACGAAGGCCGCGGCCTGGCGGATGCCCTCGGCAAAGGCCGGGTCGGTGCTGACGCTCGGTATCCGGCAAAAAGCCTTGAGATCATCAAGCGCCGCCGGATAATTCTCCTCCAGATAGGTCTCGACGCTCATTTACCGCCGTCCACGCTGATCACCTGGCCGGAGATCCAGCCGGCATAATCGGAAGCGAAGAACATGACCATGGCGGCGATATCGTCAGGCAAGCCGAGACGTTTCAATGCGATGTTCTGCAGAAGCCGCGCCTGTCCTTCCTCTCCCATCGCATCCCACTGGCGCTCGGTGGTCGGGTTGGAGCGAACGAAACCGGGAGCGACATTGTTGACCGTGATGCCCCAGGGCCCGAGCTCATGGGCGAGCTGGCGCGTCAGCCCGATCTGGCCGGCCTTGGCGCTGGCATAGGCCTGGATGCCGGTCAGCGAGATGCCGAGGCCGGCGCCGCTCGAGATATTGACGATGCGCCCGGTCTTGCGTTTCTTCATGACGGGGGCAACCGCCTGTGCCATGAAGAAGGCGCCGGACAGATTGACATCGAAGATCGTCTGCCAGTCGCTTTCTGAAATCTCCTCGATCGGCCGCCCAACCTGACCGCGCACGCCGCCGGCATTGTTGACGAGGATATCGACCTCGCCGAAGGTCGGCACCAGCGCCAGCACATCGGTGCGGTTGCCGACATCGAGTACGTGGGCCGTGGTCTTTGCTCCACAGAGCTTCACCGTTTCCTCGAGCCCAGCCACATTGACATCGCAGGCATGAACCCGCGCGCCGCGGCTTGCAAAAGCCTCTGATATCGCCCGACCAAAGCCGTGGGCAGCGCCAGTGACGACGACGACCTTTCCGTCAAAGGAGATGTTCATGCGACCCTCGCAAGCTCTTCGATATTGGCCATGGCGAGAGGGCGCTTACCGTCTTCGATCTCGTGGATCATGGTGATGACGCGGGCGGCAAGTGGCGTCGGAACGCGCGATTCCTTGCCGATCTCCACGACTGGCAGCACCTGCGCGTCGACCTCTGTCTTGCGTTTGCGGACCGCGAGATCGCGCCAGATGCCGGAATGCGACTTGACCGATTTGCGATTGTGGACGGACATGTCGTCGAAGGACTTGGTCGTCTGCTCCGGCGTCGCCAGCGGTCCAAAGGCTGCCGGATCGAAGCCGTCGAAAGCCTCCGGCTTGATATTGTTGATGGCAGCGACAGTCGCGACTTCCAATGCCAGCTTGCGCAAAACCGGCCGCGCGGTTGGATTGTCGAGAACGTCGGCAATGCTGTCATTGGTAAGTGCAGTTCCGAAGAGCAGTGCGCCATAGATGAGCTTGCCCCAGAGGAAGCCCCAGATGTTGTTGGTGATCAGAGCTTTCGGCTCGAACTGCTTCATCAGGTCGTAAATTCCCTCGGCGCGATCTGTAAACCGCCCGTCCAGTTCGCCGATAACGACGGCGCCGTGGCCGCTATATTGCACGACGCCCGGTTCGAGATAGTCGGCTCCAAAATTCACGAAGCAGCCAATCACGCGGTTCTCGCCGACAATGCGGGAGATGACGCGCTCATTGAGACCGTTCTGCGCCGAGACGACATATCCGTCCGAGGCGAGATGCTCGACGAGCATATGTGTTGCGGCTTCCGTATGATGCGCCTTCACGCAGAGGAAGGTGCGCGCATAGGTGCCTTCGAGGTCTTCCGGCAGATAGGCCCTGGCCTTGACGACATCCTCGAAGATCGGACCGACGATCTGCAGGCCCTTCTCGTTGATGGCATCGACATGTTCCTTAACGTTATCGACGAAGATCACCTCGTTGCCGGCCCGGATGAAGGCAGCACCCAGCGTACCGCCGATCGCACCAGTACCCCAGATCAGGATCGGTTCGCTCATGCCCAGCCTCCCTCGAGCAGCGCACGGGTTTCGTCGACCGCCACATCCCAGATTGCCTGCATTTCCTCATCGGGTCGCTCGTAGTAGCCGCCGAAATTGCCGTCTCCGAGATAGGCTTTGACGGCATCCGGCGACATGACGCGCATGCGAGCAAGATCGATCATCGGCTTCTGCTGGGTCGGCTGTTTGACACCCTCAAGACGTGTCCAGGGGAAGTTCTCCATCCAAGAGGCGTGCGAGGCAATGGTGTCGATCTCCTGGACCTTGGCGAGGGTCTTCGGCGCATTCCACCAATTGTGGAACTTCACTGCCGTGTCGGGGTTATCCGCCATCCATTCGATCGCCATGCTGCCGGCTGGCTGGTTGCCGCCATGGCCGTTGACGATGAGGATGCGGCGGAAGCCCTGCCGCCTCAAGCCGTCGAGGATATCGCGAATCAAGCTGATATAGGTCTCCTGGCGGATGCTGATCGTGCCGGGGTAGGAGAGGAAATAGGGCGTGATGCCATAGGCAACGACCGGAAAGACCGGAATGCCGAGCGGCGCGGCGGCGTCGGCGGCGACCTTCTCCGACAGGATGGAGTCGACCGAAAGCGACAGGCCGGCATGCTGCTCGGTGCTGCCGAGGGGCAGGATCGCCCGGTCATCGGTTTTCAGATAGGTTTCGATCTGCTGCCAGTTTGAGCCAGATACTCTCATCTCGTCTGCCTTTCCTAGACCTTTGCGTCGATAGCGTCTCGTTTGGATGTGTCGTCTGCCTGCGAAACAACGCCGGCAGCACGAATGATCGGTACGATCACTCTTTCGATGTCGGCTGTATCTGGCGCATGGCGGTATTCGATTGCCTGCATGCCCTCGGGAAGAAGATCGGTCACGCTTTCCGCGCCCGATGCGTAGATCACCACGGAGACATTGGCGAGGAGTGTCTCCAGCCCCGGCGCCTCGAGCGTGGTTGCGGTAATTTCGCTGACATGCGGCGCAAAGCGCTGCACGCCGCTCTTCATGATCGGCAGGAAATCCGGAAAGCGCGAGACGACGGCGATCGAGGCCAGCGAGTCGAGCGAGGCAAGTGCCCTGCGCGTCTCCTCCGATGGCGTGAAGCTGATTGTCACCACCTTGGTATTCGGCACAAGGGTTGCGACCTCGCGGTGGCGATTGGCGAAGGTGATGGCAAGATCGGCGGAATTGGCGCGCGCCATGGCGGCAGGGTTGCGCTCGATCGAGGAGACCGTCATCGGTTCGACCGTCACATCGCGACCGAGGCGGGCCGCGATGAACTTGGCATAGCTGGCAGTCGCATCCTGAAAGATGCCGATCATAACGATGCGCAGCCGTGGACCGACACTGTCACGATAAAAGGCCCGAGCATTGACGAGGGAGACAAGGTCTGACGAACGAATACCCAAGCGGCGGCTCTCATCGATCAGGTGGTCGATCTGCCGATGCAACTCGCTCACATCTGCCCGCCCTGCGAGCCGCGCCTGATGGCTGTCGCTGACGAACGTGCCGGAGCCCGGACGCGTGTCGATCAGGCCAGCCGCCTTCAAGTCGGAATAGACCTGGCTGACCGTCATCGGGGCCACACCCACCTTCTCCGCCAGTTCCCGTACCGACGGAAGGGCTTCCCCAGGCGCCAACTCGCCGCAGGCGATGCCATATTCGATAAGGCCCTGAAGCTGCGTGCGCAAAGGCACCGGCAACTCCCGGTCGACGAAGAAATCCATGAAACCCGTTCAGCGCTATCTGTTATAGATGGATATAACGGTTATCGCGAAAATGGCGCATAGACAAGTCAAGCGTCTCGGTTGGCTTGGACAAAAATCAGTTGACAGGCTTTTTCCTGCGTGAAATCGTTATAGTCAATAATAACACTTAATATGCATAAAAAGGGGAATGATATGAGAACGATCGCTCGTGCGGCCGTGGCCGCTGCAGTTTTACTCGGCACCAGTGTTTCAGCATTCGCCCTGGAGCGGGGGGGCACGCTGGTCTACGGCCGCTATGCCGACAGCCTTTTCCTGGATCCCGTGCTGAACGACGCCAACGTCGATATCTGGATCCTGTCCAATCTCTACGACACTCTGCTCCTGCCGACCGATGATGGCAAGGGCGTACAGCCTGGCCTCGCCAGCAACTACAAGGTGGCTGACGACGGCAAAAGCGTAACGCTGACGCTGCGCGACGGCATCAAATTCTCCGATGGTTCACCGATCACCCCCGGCGACGTCGCCTGGTCGCTGAAGCGCGCCTCCAAGAAGGACAACGGCATCTGGGGCTTCATGATCGAATCCATCGACGACGTGACGACGGAAGGCGACAAGACCGTTACGATCAAGCTCAAGCATCCGGATCCGGCCATTCTTGCGGCCTTGACCGTCTTCAATACCGGCATCCTGCCGGAAAAGGCCTTTGAAGCATCGCCGGGCGCGACCGACGAGGAAAAAGCCAAGGCTTTTGCGGAACATCCTGTTGGTTCCGGCCCCTTCGTGCTGAAATCCTGGGACCGCGGCTCCAGCATGAAGCTGGTGCGCAACGAATATTACTGGGGCAAGGGCGAGGACGCCAAACCGCTACCCTACCTCGACGGCCTAGACTTCGAGCTGATCCCCGACGATGCGACCCGCATCCTGAAGCTCACATCCGGTGAGATCGATGGCGCCGAGTTCATTCCCTATGCCCGTGTCGACGAACTGAAGTCGTCCGGTAGTCTCAATATGGAACTCTACCCATCGACACGCGTCGAATATATTACTCTGAATGTCCGTCCACAGCTTGGCGGCAAGGACAATCCTCTGTCCAACGCCAAGGTCCGCCAGGCGATGAACTATGCCGTCAACAAGGATGCGATCATCCAGATCGTCACCCACGGCGTCGGCACACCGCAGACGTCCTACATGTCGTCGGCAACGCCGCTGCATGTCGGCGACAAGCCGCTCTATCCCTACGACCTGGAAAAGGCGAAGAGCCTGATGAAGGAAGCCGGATTCGAGAACGGATTCTCGACCAGCATCCTCGTGCTCGCCGGCAATCAGGACGAGGTCGGCATCTCGACCGCCCTGCAGCAGATGTGGGCGCAGATCGGCATCAAGCTCGAGCTGCAGCAGGTCGATAACCCGACCCGCACCCAGCAATATCGCGACGGCACCTTCGTGATGCGCAACGCCGCCTGGACCGACGATATCGCCGATCCGAACGAGATCACCTCCTATTTCGTCTATTCCAAGACGATCGATGCGCTGCACAGCGGCTGGAAGAACGACGAGGCAGACAAGCTCTTCGAAGACTCCCAGAAGGAAATGGATCCAAAGAAGCGCGCTGAGCAATATGCGAAGATGCAGGAAATCTATAACACCGAAGGCCCGACCGTGCCGCTCTATGAGACGCCCTACCCGGTTGCTCTCAGCAAGAAGGTCCACGGCTTTCTGCAGATCCCGCTTGGCAACAACATTTTCGCCAAGACCTGGAAAGACAAGTAATACGTGACCCAGCCTGCTGCGCGGGCCTCTTACCAAGGCCCGCGGCCTTTTTCGACTACAGCATCGGCCCGAAATTCGGGACCGATTTTCGGAAAGCCTGATGCGTAGATTCAAAAGAGTTAGTGCGTCCTTAGTGCGACCAAATGGACGCACGGCGCGCTGGAGGAAGATCGGGAGCGGCTGTTGCCCCTTTTCAATTTCATAATCCGCCGCGTGCTGCAGATGATCCCGACGGTGATCTTCATCCTCATCGTCACCTTCGTTCTCGTGCGCCTGCTGCCCGGCGATCCCGCCAGCGCCATGCTTGGCGACCGCGCCATCGATGCCGATGTCGAGCGCATGAATCACCAGCTTGGCCTCGATCGGCCTGTCCCCGTGCAATTCCTCTATTATGTCGAGCGTATCCTGACCGGCGACCTCGGCAATTCCATCGGCCTCAAAGTGCCTGTCATGTCGCTGATCCTGCAGCGCCTGCCGGTCACGCTGATGTTGACGGTCATGTCAGCGCTTATTGCTTTGGTTCTTGCCGTGCCGCTCGCCTTCGTCGCTGCGCTGAAACGTGAGCAGCTTCCTGACAGCATCATTCGCGGTACGTTCCAGGTCGGGCTGTCGATGCCGGTCTTCTATGTCGGCATCGTGCTACTGACCGTTTTTGCGGCGCAGCTGAAGATCTTCCCCGTCGGCGGTTATGGCGATACGTTTGGTGACCGCATCTACCATCTTTTTCTGCCGGCGCTGACCCTGGCACTGAGCTTTGCCGCCGTGCTGATGCGCAATCTCCGCTCCTCCATCATTGGCGTCATGAATGCCGAATATGTGGATTTCGCCATCGCCAAGGGCCTGCGCTCGCGCGTCATCCTCATGCGCCACATCCTGCGCAACGCCCTGATTTCGACCGTCACATTGTTCGGCCTGCAGACGGGCACGCTCTTCGGTGGCGCCGTCATCACCGAAACCGTCTTTGCCGTCCCCGGCGCCGGCCGCCTGTTGATCGATAGCATTTATGGCCGCGACTATCCGGTTCTCCAGGGGCTGACCATCGCGCTTGCTGTCCTCGTTTCGCTGACCTTTCTGGTCACCGATATCGTGCAGGCCTGGCTTGATCCGAGGATTGCCCGATGACCGGTCTCGCCAACAGGGCCGCGCGTCACGCGTCGCGTTGGCGCATGCTGCCACGTTCGCTGATTTCGGGCGGCATTATTCTCGGCCTCAGCCTCATCGTCGCGATCTGGCCGTCGCTCTTTGCCCCCTATGATCCGACAGCCTTCGACTACAATGCACTGCTGAAGCCACCGAACTGGGCGCATCCCTTCGGCACCGACAGTTTCGGCCGCGATGTGCTCTCGCGCGTCATCCATGCCTATACGATCGACATGCAGATCGCGATCTTCGCGACGATCGGCCCCTTCATCTTCGGTACGCTAGTCGGCGCCTTCGTCGGCTATGTCGGCGGATTCTGGGAGGCGATCTTCGGCCGTATCGTCGATGCGACGATCACCTTCCCCTTCCTGGTGCTGGTCATCGCCATCGTCTCCGTGCTCGGCCCCGGCCTCGGCAACATGTATGTCGCCGTCAGCGTCGTCGGCTGGGTCTTCTATGCGCGGCTGGTTGCTGCCGAAATCAAGGTGCAAAAGCGGCTCGATTATGCCGATGCCGGCAAGGTGATGGGTTATGCGCCGCTGCGCATCATCTTCCGTCACCTGCTGCCGAATGCGATCACGCCGGCGATCGTCTACTGGATGACCGATATGGCGCTCGCCATTCTGCTCGGTTCCAGCCTCGGTTATCTCGGTCTCGGCGCCCAGCCGCCGGCCGCCGAATGGGGCGTGCAGATCGCCGACGGCAAGAATTTCATGAATACCGCCTGGTGGATCTCGGTCTTTCCGGGTGTCGCAATCGTCATCACCGGCCTCGGCTTCAGCCTGGCAGGTGACGGTGTTGCCGAATTGTTGAGGGTCAGACGATGACGGGCATGCCAAGCGAAAATGGCGGGCTGATCGTGCGCGGCCTGACGACAACCTTCGATACGCCCCACGGGCAGGCAATTGCAGCTGCCGACGTCGATTTCGACGTTGCGCCGGGCGAAGTCGTCGGCCTTGTCGGCGAATCCGGCTCCGGCAAGAGTGTGACGCTGCGCTCCATCATGCGGTTGGTCCGCGAACCAGGACATGTCAGCGGCCGTGTCGAATGGCGCGGTCGCGATCTCGTCGTCATGACGGCGGAAGAACTCCGCAGGGTTCGCGGCCGCGAGATCGCGATGATCTTCCAGGAACCGATGACGGCGCTGAACCCTGTCCTGCCGGTCGGCGTGCAGATCGAGGAGAACCTCGTCGCCCATACGACGCTGAATGCCAGGGAGCGCAAGGCGCGCGCCTTGGAACTGATGAACATCGTCGGCATTCCGGCCGCCGAGAGACGACTGCAGGAATATCCGCACCAGTTTTCCGGCGGCATGCGCCAGCGCGCGATGATCGCCATCGCGCTCGCCTGTTCGCCGAAACTCCTGCTTGCCGACGAGCCGACGACCGCACTCGACGTCACGATCCAGGATCAGATCCTGAAATTGCTGCTCGACCTGCGCGACCGGCTGTCGATGAGCGTTGTGCTCGTGACCCACGATCTCGGCGTGGTCGCCGCCACCTGTGATCGCATGGCGGTCATGTATGCCGGCCGCATCGTCGAGACCGGAAAGGTGACCGATGTCTTCAGCAAGCCGCGCCATCCTTATACGCGGGGCTTGCTCGGTTCGGTGCCGCGCTCAGGCGCATCCCGCACTGTGCTGCAATCGATCGAGGGCACACCGCCGAGCCTCACCAATCTGCCGGTGGGATGCGCCTTCCACCCGCGCTGCAAATTTGCAACCGAACACTGTCTGGGAGAGCGTCCGCCGCTAGAGTCCATCACCTCCGAGGCGCGGATGGTTGCTTGTTTCCACCATGAGCTCGTGGCCAAGGCGGAGGCGATCATTTGAACGCGAATATTCCCATTCTTTCGATCGACGGCATCTCGAAACGCTTTGCCGGCCCGCACTCCCTGACGCGACGACTGCAGGGAAAACCGCAGCTCGCCGTGCATGCGCTTCGCGACGTGACGCTCGAAATTCATCGCGGCGAAACGCTTGGCATCGTCGGCGAATCCGGCTGCGGCAAGTCCACCCTCGCGCGGTGCCTGGTGCGCCTGCACGAGCCGGATGGCGGGGCAATCCGCTTCGAAGGCAAGGATATCGGCCGGTTTCGCGGCGGCGAGCGGCGCGCCTTCAACAGGCGGGTGCAGATGATCTTCCAGGATCCCTACGGCTCGCTCAACCCGCGCATGACCGTTTCGCAGATTCTCGGCGAGGCGCTCTCCGTTCACAAAATGCGGGCCAAGGTCGAAATCCCCCATCGGATTGCGGAACTCTTAGAGCTCGTTCGCCTGCCGCAGGATGCGGCAGGCCGCTATCCGCATGAATTCTCCGGTGGCCAGCGCCAACGCATCGGCATTGCGAGAGCGCTCGCCGTCGAGCCCAATGTCATCGTCGCTGACGAACTGGTCTCGGCGCTCGATGTTTCGGTGCAGGCCCAGGTCGTCAATCTACTCCTGCAACTGCAGGAACAATTGCATCTGACCGTCATTTTCGTCGCCCACGACCTGCGGCTGGTTCGCCATATCTCGCATCGAGTCGCGGTCATGTATCTCGGCCAGGTGGTTGAGGTGAACACGTCGGAAGGCCTCTTCACCGCCCCGCGTCACCCCTATTCCAAGGCGCTGCTCGACGCGGCACCGGAGCTCGATCCGTCTCGCCGCAGCCGAACGATCGCAGCGCGCGGCGAATTGCCGAGCCCGCTCGAAGTTCCGCCGGGATGCGCCTTTGCCAGCCGCTGCCCGCATGCCTTCGATCGTTGCAGGATAGAGCGGCCGCTTCTGACGCCGCGTGGCCATGGCCAGCTCGCGGCCTGCCACCTTGAGGATTTCGGGGCACCTGTGCGCTAAGAGGATCAGAGAACCATGAGTTTTGCCGCTTTTGAAAACGAGATCGCCAGGATCAACGACATCCTCTGCGCCGTAAACCTGCTTACCTGGGATGCGCGCACCATGATGCCGCCAGGCGGTGTCGATGCACGCGGCAAGCAGATTGCCACACTCGCCGGGCTCGCGCGCGATCTTGCGACGAGTGACAAACTTCAACGCGCCATCGAGGGCGCGCGGTCGGAACTATCAGGGATCGATGTCGGTGACCGCCGTAAGCTCGCGCTCGAAAAGGCAGCAGAGGCGATCGACACCCTCTCACGCATTCCCGCCTCCCTCGTCAGCGCTGCGGCGGAGCTGAAAACCGTCGCCCAGGCGGCCTGGAGCAGCGCGCGCGCCGCCAATGATTTTGCCGCTTTCGCGCCGTTCCTCGAACGCACGATGGAAATGCAGCGCGAGATCGCCGCTGCCATCGGCTATAGGGAGCATCCCTACGACGCGCTGGTTGCAACCTACGAACCGGGCATGAACTGGTCGCGGCTGCGCAGGCTCTATGGTGAGCTGCGCGACGGCCTGCTGCCGTTGCTCGCCCAGGCGAAAGAAGCCAATGTCCGCGCGGAAATTCTCGATCGGGCTTACCCGGTCGACAAGCAGCGGGCATTTTCAAGCCTGATCTCCGCCCGTTTCGGCTATGATTTCAACCGCGGCCGTCTCGACGACACGGTTCATCCCTTCGAGATTTCCTTCACACGATCCGATGTGCGCATCACCGGCCGGTTCCGCGAAACCTGGCTGCCCGGCGGCCTCTTCGCCGTGTGGCATGAAGCGGGCCACGGCATCTACGAGCAGGGCATTTCCGAAGCTTTCAGCCGTTCGACATTCACCACGGATTTCGTCAATCTGTATGCCGTCGGCGGCACGAGCTTCGGCACGCATGAATCCCAATCGCGCCTTTGGGAAAACCGCGTCGGCCGCTCCCGCCGCTTTTGGGAGCTGAATTTCGCCGATCTGCAAAAGACCTTCCCCGACCAGCTTAGCGATGTCACGCCGGAGGATTTCTGGCGGGCCGTCAATGCCGCCCGGCCCGGCTTCATTCGTGTGGAAGCCGACGAGTTGACCTATGATCTGCACATCATGCTGCGTTCGGAGATCGAAGCGGGTCTGATATCAGGCGAAATCCGGGTTGCCGATCTGCCTGGCATCTGGCGCGACAAGGTGAAGGCGTATCTTGGGCTCGATGTGCCGAACGATACGCTCGGCGTCCTGCAGGATGTCCACTGGTCATCCGGCATGGTCGGCTCTTTCCCGACTTATACGATCGGCAACATCATGTCGTCGCAGTTCTTCGCAGCGGCCTGCAAGGAGACGGCCATCGAACGCGGGTTGGAGAATGGCGATTACCTGCCGCTGAAAACCTGGCTCAATGACCATGTTCATCAATACGGACGCTCGAAGAGCGCCAGCCAATTGCTGGCGGATGCGACAGGCGAAGACCTTTCCGCCTCCGCCTATGTCAACGATCTCAAGCGCAAGGTCGTAGACCTCACCGCCTGAGGCAGGAATCAGCCGACCAGCAGCTTGACCCAGGCTTCAACCTCGTCGCCACTGCTCATGTCTGGCCGCACCAGCCCGTCGATCATGAATGTCGGCGAGACATGAATGCCGTTCTGACGCGCATATTTGCAGTGCCATTTGATCTCGCGGTCGAGATCAGGCATCGCGAAAGCGTCTTTCAGCTCGACATCGCTGTAGCGTTCCAGGCGTTCGATGATCTGGTTCGGCGTGACATCCATATTGGCACCGCCGGCATGCCTCTCGAACTCGAATTCTTCGCGATGGGCAGCGACGGCCGCCATGACCTTCTTTGCGGTTTCCTTGCCACCGCTCAAGGTCGACGCGGCGAGGATGCAGCGCACGAGCACGCCGGAATACATATGCCAGGGCTGCGACTGCAGGCGGATTTTCACTGTGATCCTGTTCTCGCCGGCTTGCTCCAGAAGCCTGTCCAGCTTGTTGAACGTCCTGACGGAATAGGGGCAGGTCGGCTCCAGGAATGCCTCGAAAACGCGCTGTCCGGAACCCCAAACGAGTGGAGCTGCCTGCCAGGAAGTGGTCGTCATGTTCGTGTCCTTTGTTCTGCATCTTTCTATTGCCGGCCACCATAGTCACCGACGCAGCCTGCGTCGCGTGTGATATCACTGTTTGCCGTTCCAATTATCCACGAACTCATGAGGCCCATAAGACCGTTCGGCCTCGCATGCCCCTTTCACAAACGCGCCGAGCCGCTATGCTGTCATCGCAGACTGAAGGATGGATAATTCAATGATGCAGGCACGGCAGGGGGAGTTGCGCGAGCGGATGACGATCCTTGGCGATGTCAATTCTGCCTCATTCGTCCCGTGGATCCGTCGCCATGCTGACAAGCTCGGACTGTCCCAGGATTTCTTTTACACCGGGGCCGACCGAATCGAGCTCGAGGTCGCGGGACCTGTCGAACTGATCGACATGCTGGAAATGGGATGTTCGCTCGGCCCGATCGATGTCTGGGTGGACGAGATTCAGCGCAAGATTGTAGATCCGGCCGATGCACCGTAATGCGGCAACATTGATCTGTTGCCTTTAATTTAATCATTGTTGCTAATGCGATTTTTTTATGCAAGCCTCAGACAACTGAGGTCGCGAGCTCGGCAACAGTGCGCGGCCAGCGGCGCTAAAGTATTGGTAAAATTGAGGAACTGAAAGTTATGCCATCTGATACGGCCGGCTCCTGGACGCCTGTCGCCCTTTCTGCTGATCTGCCGCCGGCAACCGTTATACCAGCATGGACGCCAGCAGGATCGATCGCTCTCTGGCGCAGTCAATCGGGGCGCGCATCGGCATCGTCGGATCGCTGTCCGCATCGCGGGATGCGATTGTCCCACGGCTTCGTGCGTGGCGAGACGCTCTCCTGCATCTATCATGGCTGGAGCTACTCTCCGTCGGGAGGATGCGTTCGCATCCCGGCCCATCCCGACCTCGTGCCGCCGGAAACGATCCGCGTCGCGGTCCAGACAGTCGAAGAATTGGATGGCGTCATCTGGGTCGCTGCTGGCGAGCCGACATCGCAGCCGCCGCGCCTTGGCGATCTCATTCCATTGCGCTCGCTGACGGCCGAGGCCGGCATCGCGGAAATCGAAGCTGTGGCCGGCGCAAAGGCGAATGCAGACGGACTTATCAGCGTCGCGGAATATCCATGGGTCCGGCTGTGGCCGACGCCACAGGGGGATCGCACGCTGGTTCATGTCCTGATCGAACAAAGTCGCAGCATTGAGGATCGGGTTGCCGCGTCCCGCATTGCCGAAGCTTTGCGCCGCCGGGCGGAAGCACGCCAGAAGGAAGCTGCATGATGAAGGCCGGCGCGATGATCGACGAATGGTATCCGGTCGGACTTCTCAGCCGGCTCACCGAGACGGGAAACAAGACCGCGCTGATGGGCGAACCGATCGAGGTGGCACGCGCGCAGGACGGATCGGCGCGGGTAACATCCGGCGACGGACGCCCACTCCCTGTCCGTGTTCGCTACGGCCATGTCTGGTCTTCCCTCGGCAATCCCGTCAAGGAGCTTTTTGCTATTCCCGAGGCGGATCGGCCCGGCCGCCGTTTTGTCGATGTCGGCGTGGTGCGGGTGCGCTGCTCGCCGCTACGGGCGGTGGAGAACTTCCTCGACATTGCCCATTTCCCCTTCGTCCATACCGACATCCTCGGCGCCGAGCCGCATACGGAGGTCGAAAACTACAAGGTAGAAATCCGCGAAGATGAGGATGAGGTCTGGGCAACGCAGGTGAAATTCTACCAGCCGCAGGCAGCCAAGTCGGCAACCGGCGGCATTACCACCGAATATATGTACCGCGTACCGGCACCCACCTGCTCAGTGCTCTACAAGACCTGCCCTCCCCGGCCCGGCGAATGGGATGTCATTACCCTCTTCGTCCAGCCGCTTGCGGAGGACCTCTGTGATGTATGGCCATGGATGGCCCTTTTCGATGACGAAACGCCCATGACAGACCTCATCCATTTTCAACAGATGATTTTCCTGCAGGATCGCTCGATCCTTGAAAACCAGATCCCAGCCCTGCTGCCGCTCGATCCCGGCATGGAAATCCCAACCCGAGCCGATCTCACATCGGTTGCCTACCGGCGCTGGCTGAAGCGTCACAACTATACTTACGGGGCACAGTTGGTCGCGCAATGAAGCTCTACGACTACATTCTCTCGCCGAGCTGTTACAAGATCCGCCTGATGGCGGCGATCCTCGGCATCAAGCTGGATATCCGACCGGTCGATTTTCACCCCGGCGCCGAACATCGCGGACCAGAACTCCTGGCGCTCAATCCGGCAGGCTCTATCCCGATCCTTGAAGACGGCGATCTCGTCCTGACGGAATCCTCCGCCATCCTCGCCTATCTAGCCGCCGGGCGCGCGCCGGAATGGCTGGGCACCGGCACGCCTGAAGAGACGGCGCGGGTGCAGCAATGGCTCTCCTTCTCGCACCGGCTGACGGCCAATCTCGGCGGTGCGCGGCTGCATGAAATGCTTCTGCGCCCCGGCAATATCGAGACGCTGCAGGCACAGGGGATTGCAGCGCTGCGCGAACTGGAGGCTGGCCTTTTCGAACAGGGTCTGCGCGGCATGCGCTTCCTGGCGTCGAACCGCGCCACGATCGCCGATATCGCCTGCTTCCCCTATGTGGCGCTCGCGCCCGATGGCGGCATCTCGCTCGATCCATACCCAACGATCCGGCTTTGGCTGCGTGCCATCCGCAGCATCGACGGTTTTGTCGAAATGCCGGGCATTCACAGGTTGCACGAGCTGAAACCCGATCCTCATCCCGCAAAGGAGGAGAGGTGAGATGGCCGGCTACCTGCTGAAAAATTGCGCAGCCGTCATCGTCGACGAGGGCAGTGGCCCGGCCGTACGCCGGAATGTCGATCTGCTCACGGATGGTCCGGCGATCCAGGCGATCGGAGAAAACCTGCCGGCAGAAACACTGCCCGCCGGCACGATCGTCCAGGACGCGACCGGCTGGTTCGTCTATCCGGGGCTCGTCAACACGCACCATCACTTCTTCCAGTGCTTCGTGCGCAACCGGGCCGATCTCGACTGGACGAAGCTGTCGGTCATCGAATGGCTTGATCGGATCTACCCGATCTTCTCGCGGCTGACCGAGGATTGCTTCTACCATTCGTCAGTCACGGCCATGGCCGAGATGATCAAGCATGGCTGCACCACGGCCTTCGATCATCAATATTGCTTTCCTCGGCACGCCGGCAAGCGCCTGATCGATCGCCAGTTCGAGGCAGCCGAGCTTCTTGGCATGCGTTTCCACGCGGGGCGTGGCGGCAATACGCTGCCGAAATCCGAGGGCTCGACGATCCCGGATGCCATGCTGGAATCGACCGATGAGTTCATCGCGGATTGTGCCCGGCTGATCGACAGCTACCACGATGCCGGTCCCTTCAGCATGCGGCAGGTGGTCGTCGCGCCTTGCCAGCCAGTCAATTGTTATCGCGAAACCTTCGTTGAATCAGTCGCGCTGGCCCGCGATCGCGCCGTGCAGATGCACACGCATGTCGGCGAGGGCGAAAGCCCCGTGATCGAGGCACGGCACGGCATGCGCACGGTCGACTATTGCACCGAACTCGGTTTTGCCGGCCCCGACACGTTCTATGCCCATTGCTGGGAGCTGACACGCGACGAATTGCGAAAGATGGCGGCAAGCGGTACAGGTGTCTCCCATTGCCCCGAGCCGGTCTATCTTGTCGGCGCAGAGGTCACCGATATTCCGGCAATGTCCGCCTTTGGCCTGCGTATCGGGCTTGGCTGCGATGGCGCTGCCTCGAACGACAATTCGAACCTCATGCACTGCATCCATTCCGCCTACATGCTGCAATGCCTGACAGCATCGACGCGTGCTCATCCGGTCCCGGCACCCGTCGACTTTCTGCGCTATGCGACGGCGGGCGGCGCAAGCCTGCTGGGCCGCAGCGATATCGGGCGCCTTGCCCCCGGCATGGCCGCCGACCTCTTTGCAATCGATACGCGGCGGATGGACTATGTCGGCACGCGGCATGACCCGCTTAGCCTGATCGCCAAGGTCGGGATCGGCATGCCGACCGATCTCACCATGATCAATGGACGGATCGTCTGGCAGGCCGGTGAATTCGCCGGGCTGGACGAATTCAAGCTTTTCGCGGATGCCGAAGCCGCGCTCGCGACTGTGGAATTCTGAACAACCAAAAGAGGGGAACTGACATGTCCAACAATCTGACCCGCAGAACACTGATGAAGAATGCGGCTGCCGCCGGCCTTGCCACGGCCTTTGCCGGCCGCTCCGCACTTGCGGCCGACGAACCGCTCGGCATCGCCCTCGTCGTTCCCTCGCCAATCGGCGACGTCGGCTGGGGCCATGCCCTTGCCGCCGGCCTGGATCCCATCAAGGCCGCCTACGGCGACAAGGTGAAGGTCACCATCCTCGAGAACATCGCCGAAGGACCGGATGCGGACCGCATCATGAACAAGACGGTTGCCGACGGAAACCATTTCCTGATCGCCGGCTCCTTCGGCTATCAGAACGGTGCGCTGCAGATCGCCCGTCGCAATCCGAAGGTAACGGTCCTGCATGCCTCCGGCTTCCAGGTCGCGCCGAACTTCTCGCCCTTCGCCGCCAAATATTTCCAGGGAACCTATCTGCTCGGCATGGCGGCAGCAGCCTTGTCCAAGAGCGGCAAGCTCGGCTCGGTTTCGGCCTTCGCCATTCCCGAACTGATTACCTCAATCAACGCCTTCACGCTCGGCGCACAGTCCGTCAAGCCTGACATCGAAGTGTCGGTCGTCTGGGTTAATTCCTGGTTCGATCCGGCAAAGGAGCAGGAAGCCGCCAAAGCCTTGATTGCGCAGGGTTGCGATGTGATCTTCTCGAACGCGCAGGATACGCCTTCGGTGATTTCCGCCTGCGAGGAGGCCGGTATCTATGCCTTCAACCTCAACTCCTCGATGAAGAAATATGCCGAAAAGACCTATCTCGGCTGCGTTGCCACCGACTGGTCGCCCTTCTTCAAGGCTTCGGTCGATGCCCATCTCGCCGGCACTTTCAAGGGCGCCAACACATTCCTCGGCGTTGCCGACAAGGTGGTCGAAGTCGTCGATTGGAACCCGGCCATCCCGGCCGATACGATGACGAAGATCAAGGAAGTGGAAGCCAAGATCGCCGATGGCAGCTTCTCGCCCTTCACCGGCCCAATCACCAAGGCCGACGGCAGCGAAGGTGCTGCTTCGGGTGCGACGTTGACGGACGCCCAGATCGTCGCGATGGATTGGCACGTCAAGGGTGTCACGACGGCGTTGCCGAAGTAAACCATGGTGAGCCCGCTCCTGTCGCTGCGCGGCATTTCCAAGAGCTACGGCCAGGTCCATGCCAATCAGCAGATCGACCTCGACGTCGCTCCCCGCTCGATCCATGCCATCCTCGGAGAAAACGGGGCCGGCAAATCGACCCTGATGAAGCTGATCTACGGCGTCGAACAGCCGGACAGCGGAACCGTCGCCTGGAACGGGCAGAACCTCAGCCTTGCCTCTCCCGCAGAGGCAAGGCGTGCCGGCATCGGTATGGTCTTTCAGCACTTCTCGCTGTTCGAAAGCCTGACGGTTGTCGAGAACATCCGGCTCATCGTGTCCGGCAACAAGCGCGAGCTTGCGGAGCGCATTCGCAAGCTCGGGAATGAATTCGGCCTCGAAGTTGATCCGCTCGCAGATGTGCATTCGCTTTCAGTCGGCGAACGGCAACGGGTGGAGATCATCCGATGCCTGATGACCGACCCGAAACTGCTGATCCTCGACGAGCCGACATCGGTGCTGCCGCCGCAGGCCGTGGAGAAGCTGTTCGAGACCTTACGCCGGCTGCGTGACGGCGGCGTCTCGATCCTCTTCATCTCTCACAAGCTAGAGGAAATCCAGTCGCTTTGCGACCGCGCGACGATCCTGCGCGGCGGGCGCGTGACCGGCCATGTCGATCCGCGCGAACATAACGCTCACGAGCTTGCACGCATGATGATCGGCCGTGACATGCCAGAGCCCATGGCGGCACTGCCATTGATCGAAGGAGAGAAGCGTCTGGAGCTTATCGGCCTCAATTATAGGCCGGACGATCCTTTCGCCGTGCCGCTCGCCAATGTCAGCTTGACCGTGCGCGCCGGCGAGATCCTCGGCATTGCTGGAATTTCGGGAAATGGTCAGAGCGAACTCGCGGGGCTGATTTCGGGCGAAACCATCCTGCCGCGAGTTCAGCGCGACCAGATTTTCATGATGGGCAAGGATGTTGGCACGCTCGATTCTGCCGCGCGTCGTCAACTGGGCTTCGCCTTCGTTCCGGAGGATCGGCTCGGGCACGGTGCGGTTCCCGAAATGTCGCTCACCCTCAACAGCCTGCTGACGGCCCACCCCTTGAACCTCGTCAAGCGCGGCCTTCTCGATAAGGCGCAGGCGACCGACTTCACCAATAACTGTATCCGGGATTATGACGTGCGCACGCGCGGTCCCGAAGCGGAAGCCGGTTCGCTTTCCGGCGGCAACCTGCAGAAATTCATCGTCGGGCGCGAAATCATGCTGGCGCCAAAGCTTCTTTTCCTCGCCCAGCCCACCTGGGGCGTCGATATTGGTGCGGCCTCGGCGATCCGCAAGCGGCTCATCACCCTTCGTAATGAAGGCATGGCGATCCTCGTCGTTTCCGAGGAGCTCGAGGAACTGTTCGAGCTCAGCGATTTCATACAGGTCCTGCATCACGGCACGCTGAGCCCGCCGCTCGTCACGCGCGACACCAAACCCGAGGAGATCGGTCGATACATGATCGGAGCACAGCTACAGCGCGAGAAGGCCACCGCATGAGCAGACCCTTTTTCGCTGCCCTGCCCATACTGGTGCGCCGCGAGCGCGCCTCGCTTGCCGCTACCCTGCTTGCCCCGCCGATCGCGCTGATCGTTACTATCACTCTCAATCTCGGCCTCTATATGGTCATGGGGCGCGATCCAGCCGCGGTCATCTACGCGATGCTGATCGAGCCCTTCTTCTCCTGGGCGTCCTTCTCCGAAGTGCTTTTGAAGACCGGACCGCTGCTGCTCATCGCGCAGGGACTGGCGATCGGCTTCCGCGCCAAGGTCTTCAATATCGGCGCCGAAGGGCAATTCGTCCTCGGGGCGATCTTCGCCTCCGCCATTCCGATCTGGTGGCCTGACGCCACCGGACAGTGGATCTGGCCGGCAATGCTGCTGCTCGGCACCATTGGCGGCGCCGTTTGGGCATCTCTTACCGCCTTCTGGCGCGTCCGGCTCAATGCCAACGAAATCCTCGTCTCGCTGATGCTAAGCTTCGTCGCGACGCAGCTTCTCAACTATCTGTTGCTCGGCCCGTGGAAGGATCCGAACGGATTCAATTTCCCGCAGTCGGTCATGTTCCAATACGATGCCATGGTGCCGATCCTAATCGAGGGAACGCGCGTCAACGTCTCGCTGATCCTTGCCGTTCTCCTGTCGATCGCCGCATGGATCTTCATGCAGAAGAGCTTCAGCGGCTATAAATTGCAGGTCGGTGGGCTGGCGCCGCGTGCGGCAAGCTATGCCGGCTTCAAAGAGGGTTGGGCGATCTGGCTTTCGCTGCTGATCGGTGGCGCGGCCGCTGGTCTTGCGGGTGCTGCCGAAGTCGCCGGCCCGCTCGGCCAGCTGCAGCGCTCGATCTCGACCGGTTACGGCTATGCGGCGATCATCGTCGCCTATCTCGGCGGATTGCATCCGATCGGCATCGTCATCTCCTCGGTCGTCATGGCCGCCCTTTACATTGGCGGTGACAATGCCATGGTGTCCGCCAACCTGCCGATCGCCGCCGTCCGCGTTTTCCAGGGCAGCCTGCTTCTCATTTACCTCATCGCCATTGCCTTCGTGCGCTACCGCCTTGCGTGGCGGCCGACCGCCATCAGGAGCCCGACATGAACGCCATCGAGTTCATCCTGGCCGGCATGCTGGCAGCCGCGACACCCTTTCTGCTGGCAGCACTCGGCGAATTGGTGGTCGAACGCGCCGGGGTGCTTAATCTCGGTGTCGAGGGCTTGATGGCATTCGGCGCCGTCATCGCCTTCATCATCGTATATCATGGCGGCGGCCACATTCTCGCGTTCCTCGCGGCCGGGCTCGGTGGCATCCTGCTGTCGCTGATCTTTGCGGGGATCATCCTTGGCTTCAACGCAAACCAGGTCGCGACAGGGCTTGCGATCGGCATTCTCGGCCAGGGCCTGTCGGCGCTGTTCGGCAAGAGCTATGAAAGCCTGACGGTCAAGGCATTGCCGAAGATAACCATCCCCGGCCTTTCGGACATTCCCGTCATCGGCGGCCTCTTCACCCAGGATATCGTCGTCTGGCTTTCGCTCTTGGTGACCGTCGCGATCTGGGCGAGTTTTGCCTATAGCAAGGTTGGACTGGTCATTCGCGCCGTCGGCGAAAACCCGAAAGCAGCGCACGCCATCGGTTATCCTGTTATCAGCGTGCGTTTCGCCGCGGTAGCATTCGGCGGCATGATGGCGGGCTTTGCCGGCGCCTATGCTTCGACGATCTATACGCCGCTCTGGGCGGATGGAATGATCGCAGGCCGCGGCTGGATCGCCATTGCGCTCGTCGTCTTCGGAACCTGGCTGACCGGCCGGATCTTCCTCGGAGCCTGCCTCTTCGGTGCCGTATCGCTAATGGGGCTTGCTGCCCAGGCAACCGGGCTTGATGTGCCCTCGCAACTGCTGGCCTGCCTGCCCTACCTGGTAACGATCATCGTGCTCGGCATCATCTCGGCAGACCGCCGGCTGCTGAAGCTCAACGGCGTCGCCTCACTCGGCGAGCCGTTCGAGCGATGACGGAACAGTAGCTTTCAGCGTTGTCGGTGCAATATTTTCCGCGGATAAACTTCTGTCCTTTTGCATTTAACCGTAAGACTCTGCCCACAAGAGTTTTGACGTGCCCCAATAATTTAGGCCATCTGGAACTGGAATTTTCCACTTATGATCCCTGATGGGAAGAAGAGGAGAATTCGATGAAGGCCTCGAAGTTTTCGAAATCGGAGATCGCATTCGTGTTGAAGCAAGCCGAGGACGGGACCCCAATCGGTGAGGTCTTCGGACGCGACGTTTTACAACTGGGGCAAAAAGTATGCCGGCCTGATGCCCTCGGAGACGAAGCGTCTGCGGCAGCTCGAAGAGGAAAATGCCAAGCTCAAGCGGATCACCCGAAGTTTGCGAGGTCGATAGGCCGGCCCTGACTCAAGCCTCATCGCGCTTTCAACGACAACACCAAGGTCATCGGATTCGCCGGCGAGGCCGTAAATCCATAGTGCTCATAGAACGCTTTGGCTTCGTCGGAGATCGCGTGAACCAGAAGGCCGCGAATTCCCATGATATGGGCCGCCTGCCCGGTGCGCAGCACGGCGTCCTGCAACAGCGCGGCTCCGATACCCTTTCCCTGCCAATTGCGGTCAATGGCCAGACGGCCGAGCACCGCCATCGGGACGGGGTCGGGCATGTTGCGCCGGATGGCTCCCGGCGCTTCCGTGACCGCGAGCGCTCCCGACGACAGGCAAAAATAACCGATAACGCGCTTATCCTCGCACACCACATAGGTTCGCGAGACGCCGCTGACCTGATTGGCCCGCGCCCGGCGGCGCAACCATTCATCGAGGCTGTCGTGCCCGCTGTCGAAGAGCTGGAGATCGTGCGCTTCGCTTAGAAGCGCCGGCGCTGACAACATTAAGGCTGCCAGGGTTTGGGAGCGTTCATCAGGCGTTCGAGGCCTTCGCCGCTTGGCGGCAGGTCGAGGACGGCGAGATAATGTTTATAGCTGTCGGGATCGACCTGCACCAAGGTCTGGTCGAGAAGCGCGTCTTCGGCGGCGCGGCGGGCGGCGTCGATCATGAAATCCGAGCGGGTTTTCCCGTGGGCCTTGGCGGCTCGATCGATCAGGACGCGGACGTCCTCGCGAACCTTCAAATTGACAGGCCGTTTATGGGTATCAGTGGCGTTTTTGCTGGTCATGATATTTTTCCTTCAAAGCCAGCATACCATAAACGCATACACAAAGTGTATCTATTTCTCGCGATATTGCGGGCCTTCTCGCGATATTGCGGGCCGATGGCCCGAAGCCGGCCTTTTAACCCCTTTTGAACATGAGCGTTGATGACTTTCGAAGCGAAAGTATCCGGCGTCAGTTCGAGGACAAGCTCGGGCTGCACGCCCATGAAGCTGCGATAGCCGGTTTCGGAGAGGAAAGGTCTGTGGCCGCGAGCATTCTCTGCTGCCGTTCGGAAAAAAGGAAATCGATGGCCGACACCTCGAACCTCTTATTGGACTGATCGAACCAGTAAATGGCTTGAGGTGAAACATCAAACATCAGGAGGATATTCAGCTCCTGAAGCCGTCGATGCTCCCCGGCGCTCTCGGTCCGCTGCCCGTCTGTATGCGGGGAAGGAGCTAAAAATTCTAAGTGTCTGGAAAGATTGGTTGCGGGGGCAGGATTTGAACCTGCGGCCTTCAGATTATGAGGTTGAGAAAGGACTTGAGACGCTGCTTTTTCCTGAGCCGTAGGAACCGGTGAGCGCAGTGTTGAGCACTTCGTCATTGTTCGTGGCGAATTCCAGCGTCTCGTAGTATATACCAGTCTGAGCGGCGTTACGAGTTGGAGCCAGATCAACAAATTTACTGACAGGAAGCTTTTGAGGGGACTTCCGGAGAAGGCTTTTCCACATGCTTAGGAAAGAATTCACTGAAAGAACTCCGTGCGTCGAATTGCATTTCATCTCAGCCGGCGAACGCGGCAGCCTTTATAAAAATCTTTATCGGAAGTCGGTGAACTGACAACGTCTCAATAAGTGAAGATTTCAATTTTCCCGCGATATTTAGGGGCTCTACGGCAGTGCCAAACAGCAACTTCGGTCATTCTTCATCTATCGCCGTACACCGAATGCAGCACGAACCGTTGCCTAGTGGTTGAGAAAATAAACACTTCCATCAAAGATTGCATAAACTTTCTTCATGCGTTAGAAAGTTCGGATGCGAAGGATGGATGAACCGTTACGATGGATACGAATCCCACCGAAGGCTTTGATGCGGCTTTGACCCTGACCGACGCGCTTGATCATCTCCCGGCAAACAAACGGCGCGAGCTTGCCCGCGTGCTCGAGATCATCTTTGCCGAGGTCGAGCAATACCGCTCAACCAAGCTGTCAACCAGGAAGGCCGGCGGCAAGATCCTCAAGGTAATCCTCTATGGCTCCTATGCCCGTGGCGACTGGGTGGAAGACCGCTTGAGTGGCTATCGCTCCGATTACGATCTCCTGATCGTCGTCAATTCTCAGAGCTTCGCCGAGGAGCAGGATCTGTGGCTTTTACTCGACGAACGCTTCCTGCAGGAGCAGATCGCCCACCGGATCGAAACACCGGTGATCCCGATTGTCCACAGCCTGCATGACGTCAATGACCAGCTCTCACGCGGCCGGCCCTTTTTCGCCGACATCGCCAAGGACGGCAAGATCCTCTATGAAGAGGAAGGCCATCCCCTCGCCCATCCCAAGCCGCTGAGCCAGGAAGAGGCGAAGGAAGAGGCGCAGCGGTATTTCGAGCAATGGTTTCCGCTATCTCGACACAATGTCAAGCTCGCGGAAACCAGCATCGCAGATGACGTTCCGCGGCATGCAGCATTCAATCTCCATCAGGCAACTGAGACGGCCTACCACTGCCTTTTGCTGACGCTGACGCTCTACAGCCCGAAGTCTCACCGCATCAAGGTCCTTCGCTCCAAGGCGGAGGACATCGACAAACGCCTAGTGGAAGCCTGGCCCAGCGACAACCGGATAGCGCGGCGGCGTTTCGAATTGCTGTCACGAGCCTATGTCGAGGCACGCTATTCTTCAAATTTTGTAATCAGCAGCGAAGAGATGCAGTGGCTTGTTGAACGCGTGCAGGTTCTGCAGCAGCTCGTTGAGGCAATCTGTCGGGAACGTCTCGCGTTAGGTCACTTCTCGAATTGAATCCAGAGATATGATTGATGGCAATATAGGTACGGCGACGACTGCGTTTCAGAGATCAAGGCACATCGCGCCTACCAAATACCAAGACTTGGCATGGTCGTTGATGGGTTAGGAAGGTCCTGTCGCGGTCAGGCGCCTCAATCATGTCTGGTGAGAAAGGCCGAGACGACGTCGAGGCAAAGTTCCTTTTCCTCGACATGCGGCATGTGGCTGGATTGCTCGAAGAGCACCCATTCGCAACCTTTGACGCGATCGACATAGGGTTTGACGACCAGCGGCGTCGCCTCATCATATTTGCCGGAGATCAAAAGCGTTGGCGCCTCGATGAGCGGCAGGCGATCCTCGATCGTCCAGTCCTTCATCGTGCCGATGACGTGGAATTCGGTCGGACCGTTCATGTTGCGGTAGACGGTATTGTCTTCGTCCATGATGGCGAAGGTGCGCGCCACTTCCGGCGGCCAGGGCGATACGCGGCAGACATGCCGATCGTAGAAGAAACGCGAGGCGGCGACATAGTCGGGGTCGGTGATGGTGCCGGCTTCCTCATGCTTCAGCAGCGTATGCTGCACTTCCTGCGGCAGCTCCTCGCGCAGGCGGTTTGCCTCCGCCACCCAGGTGTGCATGTTGGCTGGCGAATTGGCGATGACGAGCGCCTTCAGGCCTTTCGGCTGGCGCACGGCGTGTTCGGCACCGAGCATGCCACCCCAGGACTGGCCGAGGAAGGCGTAGCGATCCTGAATACCGAGATGTTTCAGCAGCGCGTCGAGCTCTTCGAGAAAGAGCGCCGGCGTCCAGAAATCCGGTCCCTTTTCAGGCAGCCGCGTGGAGTTGCCGTTGCCGAGCTGATCGTAGTGAATGACCGCGCGGCCATCGAGCTCGGCGATACCCTTGAAGGAATCGACGTAATCATGCGTGCAGCCGGGGCCGCCATGGGCGACGACAAGCGGTAGTTTTTGAGAATCCAGTGAACCGGTAATGCGATACCATGTCTGGTATTCGCGAAATGGCAGATAGGCTTCCTTCGTCGGAACTGCGGCCACAAGTCTCTCCATCCTAGGTGCAGCGATGAAAGACCATAGCGTCGCCGCAACGGTGACGGCAGCTATCAGAAGTTATAGGATGGTCGATCCTCCAGCAGGCGGTAGTGCGTGGCGCGCACCACGGCCTGTGTGCGATTGCGGGCGCCGAGCTTCTTGGCTGCAGCATTGAGATGCATGACGACCGTCGGCACCGACCGATCGATGATGCGGGAAATCTCCTTGGCCGAAAGGCCATCGGCGGAATGGCGCAGACACTCGCGCTCCCGCTCCGTCAGGCGGACCTTCCCGACACTCAGCGCCTTGGCGTCGAAAAGCGAATACGCAGCCTCGTGGAAGATATGGGCCAGCAGGTTGAAATCGGCAATGTAGCGAAGCGCATGACGCTCGAAATCGCTGTTGGCGCCGAAGCGAATGCCGGTCACGGTCGCGTAGTCGCCGCGAGGCATATGGACGGGAACAGTCACACCCGTCGACATGTCGCGCTCGCTGAGATAGCGCGTCACCGGCACCGTATCGTCGCTCATGAAACGGTTGATGAGGGTGTCTGCATCCCTGTCGTAATTCCAGAAGAAGGGGGCTGAGGTGCGCAACGCCACCTGCTGTACGGGATCAATGCGGAAATAGCCGCGATCGAACCAGTATTCCCGCATGTCCTCGGAAATATTGCGCAACTTCAAGAGCGAAGGGATCATGATCGCACCGTCGAGGTCGTAAGGCACCGGCGTGTAGTCGTAGATCAGAGCCTCGAAGCCGATCTCTTTCATCGCCTCGAAAACCTGATCGATACGACCATCAAGGGTCTGATGGATGGCGAATTGCCGTCTGATCGTTCCGATTTCGTCAAGCATGGCAGGCTCCCGGTCGGTGGTTCCCCACCCTATCACTTCTTATAGCTGGCGAAGACTGAGGTTTGAGGTAAAAATTTAGCCATGCCCAATTATTGAGCAAGCGAAATCTTCTGCCGGAGCGGTGAATGTGGCGTGAAATCGAGCCCGAGGCACGACATGAAATCGAAGTCGACGGCTATAAGGTGGTCGCCTACAGCTTTGGAAGCGGCGGCGAGACCGTTTTATGCCTGAATGGCGGACCCGGCCTGCCCTGCGACTACCTGCGTGAGGCTCATTCCTGCCTCATCGACAAGGGCTACCGCGTGGTGGCTTTCGATCAGCTCGGCACCGGCGCCTCCGACCGGCCGACGGATCGATCGCTTTGGACCATCGGCCGCTATGTCGAGGAGACGGAGACGGTACGCAAGGCGCTCGGCCTCGGCAAAGTGCATATGCTTGGTCATTCCTGGGGCGGATGGCTGGCGATCGACTATGCGCTGACCTATCCGGAGAACCTGCAGACGCTGATCCTCGAAGACACTGTCGCCGACATGCCGCATCTGATTTCCGAGCTGGAGCGGCTGCGCGCGGCCCTCGGTCCGGAGACGGTGGCGATGATGCAGAAACACGAGGCGCAGGGCACCTACAATCATCCGGAATATCTGGCGGCGGTGACGATTCTCAATTACCGCCATGTCTGCCGTTTGCCGGAATGGCCGGCCCCCGTGCGTCGCTCGCTGGACGACTGGAACATGGGTCCATACGAGACCATGCAGGGGCCGAACGAGTTCCTCTATATCGGCAATCTGAAGGACTGGAACCGGATTCCCGACCTGCCGCGTGTGACGATGCCGGTGCTGATCACGACTGGCGAGCATGACGAACTGACACCAGCCTGCGCGCTGCGGATGAAGCTTGCCTTGCCGAACGTCGAACTCAAGGTCTTCGCCAATGCCAGCCACATGCCCTTCTATGAAAATCCGCATGATTATTATCCGGCGCTGGTCGATTTTCTATCGCGGCATAGGGCAAGCTGATGCAGGGTAAGGTGATCGGTACCCGACGAAGACAAGGGGGCGAGCGCCGCCATGCATCGTTATAAGTTCATACTGACCCGGCCGGTTCAGTTTCTGCCCGTTATCTTCGGCATCAGTGTCATCACCTTCATTCTGGTGCGACTGATCCCCGGTGATCCCGCCCGCAACATTCTCGGCACGCGCGCCACGCCGACCGCACTTGCCAATATCCGAGCCCAATATGGCCTCGATCAGCCGATGTGGCTGCAATATTTCTACTTCCTCAAAAACCTCGTAAATGGCGAGATGGGCAAGTCGATCCTCTACAAGATCGATGTGCTGCCGCTGATCGCAACCCGCATCGAGCCGACGATCGCGCTGGTGCTGACCAGCGTCATTCTGTCGATCCTGATCGCCGTGCCGATGGCGGCGATTGCCGCTCGCAATTCCGGCCAGGCGCCGGATCATGCGGTGCGTATCGTCTCCACCTTCGGGATTGGCTTTCCGCCCTTCTGGCTCGGCCTGATGCTGATCATTCTCTTCAGCGTAGAACTCGGCATCCTGCCGGTCTCCGGCTACGGCACGACACTGGGCGACAAGCTCTCCCATCTCATGCTGCCAAGCCTGACAGTGGCATTGTCGCTGTCGACGGTTCTCACCCGCAGCCTGCGCTCCGCCATGATCGAATCCTTGAAATCCGATGTGGCGACGGCTGCGCGTGCACGCGGCATGCCTGAGAGCATTGTTTTCTGGCGTCACGTGCTGCCGAATTCGCTCGTACCGACCATCAATCTTCTCGCCGTCAACATCGGCTGGCTGATCGGCGGCACGGTCGTCGTTGAAAGCGTCTTTGCCCTGCCCGGCATGGGGCAGTTGCTGGTACGCGCCATCTTCTCGCGGGATTACATGGTCGTGCAGGGCGTTGCCATGACATTTGCCTGCGCCACCGTACTCGTCAATTTCATCGCCGACATCGTCACCGTCGCTGTTGATCCGAGGGTGAAGCTATGAGTGTCGAAGCCATTACTCCCAAGCCGGTCGCCTGGCGCCGTTTCCTCGGCCGCCGGCTGACGCTCGTGTTCGGCTCGGCCATTCTGCTGTTCTTCCTGCTTCTGGCGATAGCGGCTCCACTGGTGGCTCCCTATGATCCGATCCTGCAGAATGCCGATGTCCGACTGCAGGGACCGTCACTCGCCCATCTCTTCGGCACGGATAATTTCGGCCGTGACATCCTGTCCCGCGTCATCTGGGGCGCCCGCATCGATCTGCAGATCGCCGTCATCGGCGTCCTCTTCCCTTTCCTGATCGGCACGACCGTCGGCACGATCGCCGGCTTCTTCGGCGGTCTCGTCGATGCGATTTTCATGCGCCTCGTCGATATCATTCTCGCCTTCCCGTTCCTCGTGCTGATGCTGTCGATCATCGCCATTCTCGGCCCGGGCCTCGGCAGCTTTTATATCGCCATCGCTTTGGTCGGCTGGGTCTCCTATGCGCGTCTCATCCGCGCGCAGATGCTGGTTCTGAAAAGCAGCGACTACGCGGTCGCAGCCGTCAGTCTCGGCTTCAGCCGCACCCGCATCATGTTCCGCCATCTGCTGCCGAATGCAATTGCCGGCTCCATCGTCTTTTCCATGTCGGACGCCACACTGGTGCTGCTCAGCGGCGCAGCGGTCAGCTATCTCGGCCTCGGTGTGCAGCCGCCGCTTGCCGAATGGGGCGTCATGGTCGCGGAAGGGCAGAGCTTCATCACCACGGCCTGGTGGATCACGCTTTTCCCCGGCCTTTCGATAGTCTGCCTTGCCTTCGGTTTCAGCATGCTGGGTGATGCGCTCGGCGAACTTTTCGGAGTTCGAGAATGAGTGCATCAGTGCTTTCCGTCCGCGATCTGACGGTCAAGGTTCATCTCGACGGCGGCACGCGAACGCTGATCGATCATGTTTCCTTGGATCTCGCCAAGGGCGAAGTCCTCGGCCTCGTTGGCGAAAGCGGCTCGGGCAAGAGCCTGCTCTGCCGTTCGCTTGTCCGGCTGCTGCCCTCCTCGCTGATCAAGATCGAGGGCGGCACCGTCCTGCTTGAAGGACGCGACCTGACGACGGCAAGCGATGCCGACATGCTCGATGTCCGTGGCGGCGAGATCGGCATGATCTTCCAGAACCCGACAAGCCATCTCGACCCGGTCATGCGCATCGGCGACCAGATTTCCGAGGGCATCCGCTATCACCAGGACCTGGGAGCGAAGGAAGCGCGGGCCGCCGCCATCGAGATCCTGACGCAGGTCGGCTTTCCCGATCCCATGCGCCAGTATGACAGCTATCCGCACGAATTTTCGGGCGGCATGCGCCAACGCGCGATGATCGGCGTGGCCCTCTCCTGCAATCCGAAAATCCTGATTGCCGACGAGCCGACAACGGCGCTCGACGTGACCATCCAGGCACAGATCCTGAAGCTCTTGCTGGAGATCCGCGACAAGCGCGGGCTGTCGATCATCCTCATCACCCATGACCTCGGCATCGTCGCGCAGACCTGCGACCGTATTGCTGTCATGCGCAACGGCAGGCTGCTCGAACAGGGGCCGAAGCGCGCGATCCTCTCGCGGCCTCAGGACCCCTATACGATCAATCTGATCAACAGCCATCCTTCCATGCCGGATGAGATGACTGTACCCACTGCGGAAGTCGCATCCCCCGCGGCATCGACCAAACCTCTCCTCGAAATCGACGACCTCCATGTGCGGTTCAAGGCCGGTGGCAGTCTCTTTAAGGGCAGCACGAAGACGGTAAGTGCGGTTTCGGGCGTCAGCCTTCAGGTCATGCCGGGTGAGACCATCGGCATTGTCGGCGAATCCGGCAGCGGCAAGAGCACGCTCGCACGCGCCGTCCTCGGCCTGACCCCGATTTCCTCTGGCCATGTCTCTTTCGGCGGCATCGATCTTGCACAGCAACGGGCAGCCGGCCTCGCAAAGCTGCGGCGCGAGACGGCCATGGTCTTCCAGGATCCCTATAATGCACTCAATCCGCGGCTCACCATCGGCCAGATGCTTGCCGAAGTGCTGAAGGTGCAAGGCAAGGTTCCAATATCTGCCATTCCGGCGCGCATCGGCGAACTGCTCGATCTCGTCGGGCTGGAGCGGGAATTCGCCAACCGCAGGCCTCGCAGCATGAGCGGCGGCCAGTGTCAGCGTGCCGGCATCGCCAGGGCGCTCGCCGTCGATCCGAAGCTCATCATTGCAGACGAATGCGTCGCAGCCCTCGACGTGACCATCCAGGCACAGATCATCGCGCTTTTCCGCGAACTGACCGCGAAGATGAACCTGACGCTGATGTTCATCGCCCATGACCTGGCGATCGTGCGCAATCTCTGCGAACGCGTCGTCGTCATGTATCGCGGCGAGATCGTCGAGGAAGGCCGTTCGGATGAGGTTTTCGCTCGACCGAAGCACCCCTATACCGCGGCGCTGATTGCCGCCATCCCCGACATCGATCCGGACAAGCCGCTTCTCGCAGGAGCGGGCCCGGAAGACGAACTGCAGTCAATGTCGGCTCTACCCGTTAAACGCATGCCATAACAACGAAGGGAACGAACATGATCACCAGATGGAAATCAATCGGGCTTGCAGCGCTTCTTGCAGGCCTGACACTCAGCGCATCTTACGCCGAGGCCGCCGGCGTGCTTACCATCGGCCGCCGCGAGGATTCGACCACATTCGATCCGATCAAGACGGCGCAGAACATCGACAACTGGGTGTTCTCCAACGTCTATGACGTACTGATCCGCGTCGACAAGACCGGAACCAAGCTGGAGCCCGGCCTTGCCGAAAGCTGGACGGTCTCCGACGACGGCCTGACCTATGTCTTCAAGATCCGCGACGCAAAATTCTCCGACGGTTCGCCGCTGACGGCCGAAGACGCCGCCTATAGCCTGCTGCGCATCCGCAATGACGAGGGCTCGCTCTGGAGTGATTCCTACAAGGTGATCGATACGGCTGTCGCCACTGACCCGCATACGCTGACAATCAAGCTCAAGAACCCTTCCGCGCCCTTCCTGTCGACGCTGGCACTGCCGAATGCCTCCGTCATCTCCAAGGCCGGCATGGAATCCATGGGCGCGGATGCCTATGGCGAAAAACCGGTCGCGTCGGGTGCCTTTACCGTCGAGGAATGGCGTCGCGGCGACCGTATCATCCTGAAGAAGAACCCGAATTTCTGGCAGGCGGACCGGGTGAAGCTCGACGGGGTCGAGTGGATCTCGGTGCCTGACGACAATACCCGCATGCTGAACGTGCAGGCTGGCCAGCTCGATGCGGCCATCTTCGTGCCCTTCTCGCGCGTCGAGGAGCTGAAGAAGGATGCAAACCTCAACGTGCTGATCGATCCTTCGACGCGTGAAGATCATCTGCTGATCAACCATGCGCATGGCGATCTCGGCAAGAAGGAAGTGCGCCAGGCCCTCGACCTGGCGATCGACAAGAAGGCAATCGTCGAGGCCGTCACCTTCGGCCAGGGCACGGTCGCCAATTCCTACATTCCGAAGGGTGCCCTCTACCACTACGCCGACAATCTGCAGCGCCCCTATGATCCGGAAAAGGCCAAGCAGATGCTGGCTGATGCCGGCGTTTCCAATCTAACATTAAACTACCTGATCCGCGCCGGTGACGAGGTGGATGAGCAGACGGCCGTGCTGGTGCAGCAGCAGCTCGCCAAGGCCGGCATCACTGCCAATTTGCAGAAGGTCGACCCCAGCCAGGAATGGGACATGACCGTTGCCGGCGACTACGACATCTCCGTCAACTACTGGACGAACGACATTCTCGACCCGGACCAGAAGACGACCTTCGTGCTCGGCCATGACTCCAACAACAACTACTCGACCAACTACAAGAACGAGGCGGTGAAAGAGCTGGTCGCCAAGGCCCGCCTGGAACTCGATCCGAAGAAGCGCGAGCAAATGTACATCGACCTGCAGAAGACGGCGAAGGACGACGTCAACTGGATCGATCTCTACTATAGCCCCTATATCAATGTGGCTCGCAAGAACATCGACAACTTCTACCAGAACCCGCTTGGCCGCTTCTTCCTGGAAGACACGGTCAAGAACTGACAAATTGCGGATTTGCGATCATACTCCGCCGCTCGACGTGCGGCGGAGTATTCCGATAACGGAGGCGGTGATGACGGCGGACGAAATCGCATTCATGAGCGTAGCCGAGCTTGGGCGAGCCTATAGAAACGGTTCGCTTTCCCCTGTCGATGTCGTACGTGCCAGCATTCAACGGCTGGAGAGGCTGGAGCCTGCCCTGAATGCCGTCGCGCAGAGACTGGATGAGATGGCGCTTGCAGACGCCGAACAGGCAACCGAGGAGCTGCGGTCCGGCAGGGATCGCGGACCGTTGCACGGCATTCCGGTCGCCATCAAGGATCTGATCGAGGTCAAGGGCGCTCCAACCGGCTACGGCAGCAAGGTGCGGCCACCTGCCATGGCAAGCGAGGACGGCCTGCTGGTGCAGTGGCTGCGGGAGGCCGGTGCGATCTTCCTCTGCAAGTCCAACCTGCTCGAATATGCCTATGGCATTGCCCATCCTGACGTCGGCCAGACGAACAATCCCCATGATGTCGGGCGCACGTCCGGCGGCTCCAGCGGTGGCTCGGCCGCTCTCGTTGCCGCCGGCATCCTGCCGCTTGCGATCGGCACAGATACGGGCGGCTCGATCCGCATCCCGGCCTCCTATTGCGGCATCGTCGGACTGAAGCCGACATTCGGACTGGTGCCTCTTAACGGTGTCTTCCCGCTCTCCTGGAGCCTCGATCATGCTGGCCCTCTGGCGCGCAACGTTACGGATACGGCGCTGTTGCTCGAAGTGCTGGCCGGCAAGGCATTTCCACTTTCGGCGCCTTCGCTGCAAGGCGTCAGGATCGGCGCGGTGCAATTCCATTGCGACAGTCCCGAGTTGACGCCGGCAGCTGCCGCCAATCTCGCCGAAGCACTCAAGCGGCTTGAGGCAGCGGGTGCAATCGTCAAGCGCATCGACATTCCGGAGCTTACGCTCGCCAATTCGGAACTGCGCCGGATCATCCTGCCCGAGGCCTCCGTCATCCACGCTCCGCTCCATGCCGAAAATCCTGCGGGGTATGCGCTGCGCACGCGATCGCAGGTGGAGGCTGGTTTCGAAGCGAAGGCGGTGGATTACATCAGAGCACAGGAATTCCGCGTCAAGCTTCGCAATGCCGTCGAAGCGGTATTCAGCGACATCGACGTGCTTCTCGGACCGAGCGTACCCTTCCCAGCGCCGATTACGGATCCGGAATTCACCGAGGACGGCGAGGAAGGCGAAATGCTCTCCAGCGGCTTCGCCAACATGACCGGTCAGCCATCCCTCAGCCTGCCATCAGGCATGGACGGTCATCTGCCGCTTGGACTGCAATTGACCGGCCCGATCGGTAGCGACGGGAAGCTGCTGCAGATCGCGCTCGGTATCGAGGCCGCACTCGATGCTTACCGCAGGCCATCCCCTGCGGCAGTTCTCTAGACCACTCCGCTTCCCGTCACACCGACGGAAAATCGCTGTTGGCCGCCAATCGGCGATAGACCTCAACGGCATAGAGCACGGTGCGGGTCTGCACCTCGTGGCAATCGACGAAGACCTGCTCGTAAACCGTCTCGTCGGTCGCTTCGGTGATGATTGTTACCGGAGCCTGATAGAGCGAACTGACTTGCTTGAGAACCGGAATGCCGTAGCGCACTTCGAAGGGAGCATTCGGCATGTGGAGGCGGACGCAATCGATCTGCCTTGCATTGAATTCGACGAGGCTCTTGTCCTCGGCGAGACGTTTGGCCACCTCTTCAAGGATCGTCTCGCCGATCGCCTCCCAGCCCGGATGAGTGCAGACAATCAGGAAGAAGCCTTTCGGAATGGTCCAGAGTTCGAAGCCGCGCGGCAGGTAGCCCGACATAGGCCGGGTCCACTCATGGGAGGGATAGCCGTGCAGATTGAGATGCAGCTTGGCGCATGACAGCTCGAGGGCCTTGCCGCGTGCCTCGCGCTCGTAGATCGGCGGCGGAACGGTGAACGAGAGGTCATCGCCGAAGGCCGTATAGCGAGCGGCGTGATGCATATGGAAGGGGTTCTCGACAATCAGTCGCTGATGAAGCTCATATCCATCGACATTCTCCACCGGAACGATGGCAAAGTGCTGGCTGGGATCGGCAGCGAGCATCTGTGCGGCGCGCAACGCCCCGACCGGACCGCTGGTCTCATTGGCATGCTGGCCCGAGGAGATGAGCACGGCCGGCCCTGGCCCCTTGTGGTAGCGGCCGAGCACTTCGCGCCCCTCGCGCGAAATGGCCTTGATCGGTTCACCCTCGATCTTTGCGAGTTCGCGGCGGATCTGACCAATCTTAAGGGGCCTCGTTGCCGTGGCGATATCGATATCCTCGCCTGTGGTCTCCTCGTGTTCGCCGAAGTCCTCGACGGTCATGACGATGCGTGGATTGCCATCGGTGCCGCTGATATCGGGAACGATCTGGCCTGGTCTTGCGCCGCCCCGCCCCGCCATCGCGCCCATTTCGGCATCCAGGCATTCGCGCAGACTGAAGAACAGGTCTTCATGCATGGCTTCGCGCAGGCTGATGCTCTCGCTGCAGAAATCGAGATCGAGATCCCTGGCCGGTAAGTCGACTGCAATGCGCAACCGGTCGAAATAGGGCTGCTTGCGACCCCATGTCTGCTGTTTGACGGCATCGACGGCCGCCAGGAACATCATCTCGAAATCGGTCTTCAACCGTGCACCCTTGTGCCAGCCGCAGCAGCGCAGCACCGGCATGCCGACGTGGTCATCCTCCACCACGTTGGGGGCAAAGACCGTATAGGCCTTCGTTTCTCCCGCCTTGGTGGTCAGCGTGACATCGTAAGTGAGATCGAGCGTGTTGGCGTGAAAGGCGATTTCGGCATCGCCAACGAGAGCCGCCAGCGGGTAGGCCTCGATCAGAAAGCGTTGCGGATCGGCGGCAGAATGAAGAGGATATCCGATCTCCACCTTGGCAAGGGACGCAATATGCAGTTCCTCAAGGAAAAAATAGACGAGCGGCTTGTAGGAGCTGCGGATGCGCGCTGTGATGCCGACGGCGGCCAGCTTTTCTTCTGCAGCCTGCCGCGAGGGCGCATCGTCGAAGACCCACGCTTCAACCGGAATGCCCGGCGGATTGGCGATCAGCTCGGAAACAAGCACGTCGAGCGTGCGCGGAACGTCGAGATTGAGGATGGTGCTCATTTTTCCCTCGTCGGATCGAGATAGTCACGAAGCCAGTCACCGAGCAGATTGAGCCCGAGGACGGTGAACATGATGGCAAAGCCCGGAAAGACGCTGACCCACCATGCCGACTGCACATAGGTGCGGCCGTCGGCAAGCATGCCGCCCCAGCTCGGAATGGAGGCGTCGACGCCGAGGCCGACAAAGGTCAGGCTGCTTTCGAGCAGGATGTTGTTGGCGACATTCAGCGTCATCAGCACGATGATCGGGCCGATGATGTTCGGCAGGATATGTACGAGAATGATCCGCATGCGACCGACGCCTATCGCTCGCGCCGCCTGGACGAATTCGCGATCGCGCAGGGAGAGCACGAGGCCGCGCACCAGACGGGCATATTGCACCCACTGGGCGATGATCATCAGCGAAATGAGGATCGGCAGGCCCGGCCCGACGATGGCGATGAAGGTCAGCGCCATCAGCATGAAAGGCATGGCCAGCTGCACATCGGCAATGCGCATGAGGATCATGTCGGCAACGCCGCGAAAATAGCCGGCAATCAGCCCGGCGATCGTGCCGACGATGGTCGCGCCGGTGACCGACAGCAAGCCGACGATCAGAGAAATCTTGCCGCCGGCGGCAATGCGTGCCAGCACGTCGCGGCCGAGGGGATCGGTTCCGAAAATATGGTTGAGGCTGACGAATGGCGGCAACAGTCGGGCACGAAGATCCATCATGTCCGCCTTGGTTCCGAATATCACATCGGAGAAGACGACAAGCAGAACCATTCCGGCGGTGAGGAGGATGCCGAGGATGAGCTCCAGCGGCGTATGACGGAAGAAGGATCGGGACATTGTCTGAGAGGATGCCACGGCTCACTTCCTCCCGATGCGCGGATCGATGATGCCATAGGCGATGTCGATCACCAGGTTGGTCAGCACGATCAGCAGCGCCAGCACGGTGATCGTGCCTTGCAGCACGGGATAGTCACGCGACGAGATGGCATCGAAGGCAAGGCTGCCCATGCCCGGCCAGTTGAAGACACGCTCGACGATAACCACCCCGCCGAGCAGATCACCGAATTGCAGACCGACGAAGGTGAGCAGCGGAATGAGGCAGTTGCGCAGTGCGTGCTTGTAGAGCACGACCCTGTCCTTGAGCCCCTTGGCGCGGGAGACGAGAATGAATTGTGCCGACAGGGTCTCGAGCATGGCCGAGCGCACGATGCGCACATTGACCGCCGAGAGGATGAGCGCCAGCGTCAGGCAGGGCAGAACCAGACCCGAATAGGCCAGGAAGCCGCTGGACGGCAGCCATCCCAGCTTGATGGAGAAGATCAGCACCAGCATGATCGCCAGCCAGAAATTCGGGAATGATAGCCCGACAAGTGACAGGATGCGGACGATCTGATCCCCCCAAGAGCCCGACTTGACCGCGGCATGAATGCCGAGCGGGATGGAAATGACGAAGGACAGGATGAGCGACAGGAAGGACAAGAGCAGGGTTGCCGGCAAGGCCTGAGCGATCAGGCTCCAGACCGGCGTGCCGCCAAAGAAGCTCTTGCCGAAGTCGCCTTTGACGACGCCGGAGATGAAATTCAAATATTGCATGTGGAACGGTTGGTCGAGACCAAGGCCGACACGAATATTCTGCAGATCCTGCTCGGTGACGGCAGCGCCGCCGCTGACGAGCATGGCTGTCGGATCACCGGACAGCCGGATCGCATAGGAAACGAGTAGCGTGACGACGATCACGACGAAAAGTGCCTGCAAGAGGCGTTTGGCAATATAGGCTGGCATGGCGTGACCCTGCGGAGGAAATGACTGCCTGCCGCAAGACAGGCAGTCGAGCGGGGTTGGTTAGTCGACCGATACGTCTACGAAGCGGAAACGCACGTCCGGGGTCGGCGCCAGGTTCTTCACGCGCTTGTTGATCGCGTAGAGCGTATTGCCGTTGTAGAGGGGCATCTCGAAGGCCTGGTCGGCTGCATAAGCTGCGACCTCGCCCAGGATCTTCTTGCGCTCATCGACATTATAGGTCGAGCGCTGCGCTTCGAGCAGTTGATCCAGCTTGGCGTCCTTGATGTAGGGATTCCAGAACTGGCCGCTGTGATAGAGCAGATAGGCCGTATTGTCGAAGTCGAAGGTCCAGCCGCCCCACTGGAACTGGTAGAGTGAACCGGTTTTGCCGTGCGCGATGATGTCGGTGTAATAGACATTGGTCTCATAGGACTTCAGCGAGGCATTGATGCCGACGGCCTGAAGATAGGCGGCGACCGTCTGGGACACTTCGCGGAAGGTCGCGTCGGTGCCGACGAAGGAAAGCTCCAGGCTGGTGCCGGGTTTCACGCCAGCCTTGTCGAGGGCTGCCTTTGCGGCTGCGGGGTCAAAGGGTATCGGCTTCAGATTGGGATCATAGCCAAGCGACAGCGAGCTCTGAAGGCTTGCAATCGGGTTGCCGTTACCCTGCAGGATCTGCTCGATGATAGCCTCGCGGTCGACCGCCTGGATCAGCGCCCTGCGCACCGCCGGATCCTTGGTGATGCCGTCGGTATTGTTGAAGCGCAGCATGGCGACGTCAGGACCGGTGATGCTTTCCACTTCCAGCTTGGGATCACCCTTGATCGTATCGATCAGGCTGATCGGCACGAGCGTTGCAATATCGATGCCACCCGACTGCAGCTCGGAGACCTGGGTCGCGGCTTCGGAAATGAAGCGGTAGACGAGGCCGGACAGCTTCGGTGCGCCGCCCCAGTAATCGGGGTTGGCTTCCAGCGTCAGGCTGATCTTCGGCTTGTAGTCGGCGAATTTGAACGGGCCGGTGCCGACCGGATGCAGGTTGAAATATTCGTCACCCTTCTCCTGGATATATTTCGGCGGCACGATCATGCCGCCATAACCGGCAAGCTTGGTGATCAGTACCGGATCGGGGCTCTTCAGGATGAAATCGACGGTGTAATCGTCGATGACCTTGACCTCGCCGATCGAGGTGTAATTGGCCTGCTGTGGCCCCTTGGCACCTTCCGGCCCGAGGAGACGGTCGAAGGTGAACTTGACGGCTGCGGCGTTGAAGTCCTCACCGTCGTGGAATTTCACGCCCTTGCGCAGCGTGAAACGGATGCGCTTGTTGTCGTCAAGGAATTCCCAGGCTGTGGCGAGGCCGGGCTGCAGCTTCAGGTCCGTGCTGCGCTGGACGAGACCGTCAAAAATATTGCTGCCGATACGGCCCCAGGTCAGCGTGAACGTATCGATCGGATCCCAGCTGCCGTCATCGCGTTCGAGCGCGACGGTCAGTGTTCCGGCAGCGTGGGCGGCATTGATGGTTGCAGCAAGCGGCAGGACCGACATTGCGGCGGCAAGAAAGAGATTTTTATATCGCATTTTCAGTTCCCCATTTTTCTTTTTCGGTGACTGTGCTGGTGCGGCCTGTCCTATGGGAGGGTTTCGGACAGCTTCTGCGGCTCGGCCGCAACGAAGTGGGAGGAGGAGAATCGGCTGTATTGCAGAAGCGCCGGTTCATCGCCGATCTTGCGGACCGGGCTCGGTATCGCGCCGGTCAGAAGCGTGGTGTCGATGTTGCGATCGGGATTGGGGACAGGAATGGCCGACAGCAGCTTGCGCGTATAGGGATGCTGCGGGTTCTCGAAGATTTCCTGCCGGGAGCCGATCTCGACGATCTGGCCGAGATACATGACCGCGACGCGGTGGCTGATTTTCTCGACCACAGCCATGTCATGGGTGATGAAGAGATAGGAAAGTCCACGCTCCCGCTGCAGCTCCAGAAGCAGATCGAGGATCTGTGCCTGGATCGAAACGTCGAGCGCGGAGACCGATTCATCCGCTATGATCAGTTCCGGATCGCTGGCGAGCGCACGGGCGATGCAGACACGTTGGCGCTGGCCACCAGAGAGTTCATGCGGAAAACGCGTTCTGTATTCGCGCGGCAGGCCGACGCGATCGAGCAGGGCGAGCGTGCGAGCCTCGACCGCCGCCTTGTCCGGCTGCAATTTGTGCACGATCATAGGCTCTGCGATGCTGGCAGCTACCCGCTGGCGTGGATCAAGTGCCGCATAAGGATCCTGGAAAATATACTGGATCTTCTGCAGCAGGGAACGCTTCTCGCGCGGATCCATTTCGGCGACATCGCGGCCACGGAAACGGATCTTGCCGCCAGTCGGCTCCATGATCTGCTGCAGCATGCGGCCGGTCGTCGATTTGCCGCTGCCGGATTCGCCGACAAGTGCCAGCGTCTCACCGGCGGCAATCTCGAAGGAAATGCCTTCAACCGCATGGATGCGATGCGTCAGGCGGCCGAACAGGCTTCTGCGCGCAGCAAAGCGCGCCGTCAGACCATCGACCTGCAGCAGCGGCAACTTGCTGTCGAAGCGGGCCGCTTCCAGTGCCTCACTATTCGGCGGCGCCTTGCCCGACATGCTGCCGAGACGCGGCACAGCCGCAAGCAAGGCTTGCGTGTAAGGATGCTGCGGATTGGAAAACAGCGCCCGGACCGGGGCATCCTCCAGCTTTTCGCCGTGGCGAAGCACGATCACGTCATCAGCCATCTCGGCAACAACACCCATGTCATGGGTGATGAAGATCACAGCCATGCCAAGCTCACGCTGCAGTTCGCGGATCGTATTGAGGATCTGTGCCTGGATCGTCACGTCGAGTGCAGTCGTCGGCTCGTCGGCGATCAGCAGTTTGGGACGGCAGGACAGCGCCATGGCAATCATCACGCGCTGGCGCATGCCGCCAGAGAGCTGATGCGGATAACGCTTCATCATCGCGTCGGCATCGGGAATACGAACCTTTTCCAGCATGTCCCGCGCGATACGGTTGGCCTCAGCGCGCGTGGTCTTCTGATGCAGGAGGATGGCTTCGACAATCTGGTCGCCGATCGAAAAAACCGGATCGAGCGAGGTCATCGGCTCCTGGAAGATCATGGCGATCTCCCCTCCCCGGATCTGCCGGATGCGGTCGGGGCTCGCGGTCACCAGATCGACCGGCCCGTTGCGGCTCTGGAAGAGGATCTCGCCGCCGCTGATGCGGCCGCCGGAAAAATCGGTGAGGCGCATGATGGCCCTCGACGTTACCGACTTCCCCGAGCCGGATTCACCGACAATGGCGAGCGTCTTGCCTGGCCTGACATCGAAACTCAGCGATTTGACGGCCCGAAACTGGCCGGACCTGAAGTCGACGGACAGTGAGCGAACCGAGAGAATGGCGGAAGCGGAAGCGCTGTTGCTCTCGGTCGATCTACTCATAAGGTTGCCGCTGACCTCGCTGCCTGCTCGTAATATCCCGACAGGGCTCTCAGATGGGAGGCAATGTCGGAGAGTTCATCCTGTGAAAGGCCTGAGAGCTTGGTCGCCTCCACCAGCAGACGCTCGCGGATTTCGGAATAGCGTGTCAGCGCCTCCAGGCCCTTGTCGGTGACCTGGATCACCTTTTCCTTTCCTGATTTTCCGGTCTTGACGAGCCCAGCCGCATCGAGCTTCTTCACCGCGTAATTGGCGATATGCGTATCCTCGATATCGAGCACGAGACAGAGATCGGAAAGCGTCTTCGGCCGGCCGCGATGACGGACGGAATGGATGATGAGGATTTCCACCGGCGACAGGCTCGGCACCCCGGCTGCAGCCATGCATCGCACCATCCAGCGATTGAAAGCGTGAGAAAAAAGGATGGATCCGTATTCAAGTTCGGAGAGGGCCGGAGAACTGCCGAGCGCCAGATGGGCGGACGACACGATCAATTCGCGGGGGGCTTTTCGTTCCTTCGGTTTATCCAATGAACTCTCTCATCTCAGAACTGAAGTACGTTAAGCAGGTTAGCCGGAAGCGATAATTTGTCAACAAATTATCGCTAAGATTCCTCTATTCTGCCGTCGTTTCTCTTGCCCCGTTCCTACATGCGTTCGACATTTAGGAACGCGGCTCTATTGCATTGATTCTAAATCATTTTAACTGATCACGCTTCAGGCATCGGGTGGCCCGTATCCGCCGCCTGTCGGGGTCACGACCGTAAAGGCTTCGCCCGCTTCCAGCACTGTATGAGCAGCACCGCTCAGTTCATCGATCGTACCGTCGTTGCGACGAACATAGTTGCGACCGGTCTGTCCGGGCTCGCCGCCCTTCAAGCCGAAAGGTGCGACACGGCGATGGCCGGAGAGAACGGCAAATTCGAGCTTCTCGAGCGTGCGGATCGTGCGCTGCGTGCCGTTGCCGGCATGCCACTGGCCGCGACCACCGGAATTCGGACGGATGTGGAAATCTTCGAGCACGACCGGGAAACGGCTCTCCAGGATTTCAGGATCGGTCAGACGCGAATTGGTCATATGCGTGTGCACCGCGTCCGCACCATTGAAGCCGGGGCCGGCGGGGGCACCAGAGCAGATGGTCTCGTAATATTGGTAGATGTCGTTGCCGAAGGTCAGGTTGTTCATCGTCCCTTGCGCCGCGGCCATGGCGCCTACCGCACCGATCAGGCAGTTTGTAACGGCCTGACTGACCTCGACATTGCCGGCGACGACCGCTGCGGGATAGGCCGGCGTCAGCATCGTACCTTCGGGGATAACGATACGGATCGGCCGCAGGCAGCCGGCATTCATCGGAATATCCGCCTCGACCAGCACGCGGAAGACATAGAGTACGGCAGCCCGCGTGACCGGTGCCGGCGCATTGAAATTGTCGGGTCGCTGCGCCGACGTGCCGGTAAAGTCAACCGTTGCCTCGCGCTTCTTGCGATCGATGGCGATCTTGACGACGATCTTGCAGCCCTGATCCATCTCATAGGAAAACTCGCCATCCGGCAGCCGGTCGAGCACGCGGCGCACGCTCTCGGCGGCGTTATCCTGCACATGGCCCATGTAGGCATCGACCACATTCTCGCCGAAGTACCCGATCATCTTTTTAAGCTCGGCCACGCCTTTTTCGTTGGCAGCCACCTGCGCCTTCAGATCATTGACATTCTGCGCCAGCGTACGCACCGGATAGCGTGCGCCGGTGAGGAGATCGGCAAGGGCGCCTTCCCGGAAACGACCACGATCGAGCAGCTTGAAATTGTCGATATAGACGCCTTCTTCCTCGATATGGGTCGCAAGCGGTGACATCGAGCCGGGCGAAATACCGCCGATATCGGCGTGATGGCCACGGCTCGCCACCCAGAAGCGGATGCGTGCACCGGCATCGTCAAAGACAGGCGTGCAGACGGTGAGGTCAGGCAGATGCGTTCCGCCATTATAGGGCGCATTGATCAGGAAAACATCGCCCGGATGAATGACCGGGTTTTCACGGATGGCAGTCGCGACCGACGCATCCATGGAGCCGAGATGCACCGGCATATGCGGTGCATTGGCGACGAGATTGCCGTCCGCATCGAAGACCGCGCAGGAGAAATCGAGCCGCTCCTTGATGTTGACGGAATAGGCCGTGTTCTGCAGCGTCACACCCATCTGCTCGGCAATCGACATGAAGAGATTGTTGAAGATCTCGAGCATGACCGGATCGGCCTTGGTGCCGATCGCCGTGCGCTCCGGCAGGGCCTTGATACGCGTCAGCACGATATGATCACGTGCCGTCAACTTCGCCTGCCAGCCATCTTCCACGACGGTCGTCTGGTTCGGCTCGATGATGATCGCGGGGCCTGTCACCGTCTGGCCGGGGATAATGCTATCGCGCAGAACGACTGCCGCATTATGGCTCTCGCCCTGCGAATGGAAGCGGGTATGGCGGATGGCCGAGGCTTCGCCACGGCCCGCCTCGCCACGGTCGACATCGATCTCAGCGGCCGCACCGCCGATGCATTCGACCTCGGCCGCTTCAACGACCAGCGGTTTATCCTCCGCAACGAAACCGAAGCGGCGCTTGTGCAGCACCTCGAATTCCTGACGAAGCCGGGCCGCATCGTCCCCTTGTGGAAACAGCGCCTCGACCGCGAGCAGCGTATCGGTGCCGGCATAACGGATATGGGCGCGAACCACCGTCTTGATCTTCTCGGCATCCACGCCCTGCGCCACCAGTTCCGGCAGGCATTCGCCCTGCAACTCACGTCCGAGTGCAACGATCGCCGCTGGCGCCGCCTCATCAAGCGGCACGCCGAGCGCCTTCTGGCGGGTGGAGCGGATATCAGCAAGCCCCATGCCATAGGCTGACAGCAGCCCCGACATCGGGTGCAGCAGAATGCTCTTCATGCCGAGCGCATCTGCCACAAGGCAGGCATGCTGGCCGCCAGCGCCGCCAAAACAGTTTAATGCGTAACGCGTGACGTCATAACCGCGCTGGACGGAAATCTTCTTGATCGCCTCGACCATATTGGCAACGGCAATGCGGATGAAACCATCCGCCACCTCTTCGGGGCTGCGCCCATCGCCGATCTCGGTGGCCAGTTCGGCAAATTTCTGCCGCACCGTCTCGGCATCGAGAGGCTGGTCCTGGTTCGGGCCGAAGATCGCCGGGAAAAACTCCGGCAACAGTTTGCCCGCCATGACATTGGCATCGGTAACCGCAAGCGATCCGCCGTTGCGATAACAGGCCGGTCCCGGATAGGCGCCGGCGGAATCCGGTCCGACACGGAAGCGGCCGCCGTCGAAATGCAGGATCGAACCGCCACCTGCCGCGACCGTATGAATAAGCATCATCGGCGCGCGAACGCGCACGCCGGCGACTTCCGTTTCGAAAGCGCGCTCATATTCGCCATCGAAATGTGCAACGTCCGTCGAAGTGCCGCCCATATCAAAGCCGATGACATGGCCGAAACCTGCCTGCTCACCGGTTTTGGCAAGACCAACGACACCGCCGGCCGGGCCGGACAGGATAGCGTCCTTGCCCTGAAACATGTCGGCCGCCGTCAGACCGCCGGAGGACATCATGAACATGACGCGCGCGCCGGTGCGCGCTACATCGAGCTCATCCGAAACCTGGCGCACATAACGACCGAGCACTGGAGAAAGATAGGCATCGACAACGGTCGTATCGCCCCGGCCGACAAGCTTGATCAGCGGCGAAACCTCATGACTGACGGAAACCTGCTCGAAACCGATGGCGCGGGCAATGCGCGCCGCTGCTGCCTCATGCTCCGGATATTTATAGGCATGCATGAAAACGATGGCGACAGCGCGATAGCCCTTGGTGCGCAGATCGCGCAGTGCCGCTTCCGTCGATGCTTCATCGAGATGAAGCTCGACCGTACCGTCCGCCAGCACGCGTTCGTCGAGCTCGACCACATCCTGATAAAGCGCTTCCGGCTTTATGATCTCCGTCGCGAAGATGTTCTTGCGCTCCTGGTAGCCGATGCGCAGCGCGTCGCGGAAACCCTTTGTGGTGATCAGCGCGAGGCGTTCACCCTTGCGCTCCAAGAGCGCATTGGTGGCGACCGTGGTTCCCATGCGCACCTCGCCGATCAGTCCGGCCGGTATCGCTTCGCCGGCCGTGAGACCCAGATGCTGCCTGATGCCGTGGACGGCGGCATCACGATAGGCTTCGAGGTTTTCGGAGAGCACTTTTCGAGCGTGAAGCGCGCCCGATGGGTCACGCCCAACGACATCCGTGAAGGTGCCGCCACGATCGATCCAGAAGTCCCAACTACCAGCCGCAATGCCCGACAAAATCGCCTCCACCAATCGTTTCCGACATCACTAAGAAATTATCGATAAATCGTCAACGTTTTCGCTGGCAGAGATATGCAACACAGCCCGGAATTGTTGTGCACCAAAACGAACGCCGCGACCTGGGAGGCCGCGGCGATAAGATTGGGATTATCGTGACCGGCGCTCCAAGACGCCGCCATTGGCCGGAACAGGCATTTTATTGCGTCACCGCGCTAGCCAGCCACCGTCGACCGGCAGCACGGCGCCATGCACGTAGTCGGATGCTGACGAAGCCAGGAACACAGATGCACCGCCGATATCGCTTGGCTTACCCCATCGGCCGGCCGGAATGCGGGCGAGGATGCTCGTATTGCGATCGGCATCTTCGCGTAGCGCCGTCGTGTTGTTGGTGACAAAATAGCCGGGCGCGATGGCGTTGACGTTGACACCCTTGCCGGCCCATTCGCAGGCGAGCAGCCGCGTCAGCCCCGCCAGGCCGCTCTTCGAGGCCGTGTAGGATGGAATGCGGATGCCGCCCTGGAAGGAGAGCAGCGAAGCAATGTTGATGATCTTGCCTCGACCCTTTTCGAGCATGTGGCGGGCCGCCGCCTGAGACAGAAAGAAGGCCGTCTTCAGGTTGACATTCATCACCGCATCCCAATCTTCCTCGGTGAAATCGATTGCGTCGGCGCGGCGGATGATGCCGGCATTGTTGACGAGGATATCGAGACCACCAAAGCGCTCCAGCGCCTCCGCGACGATCAGCTTGACCGGTTCGATCGTGCCGAGATCGGCCTTGATCACGTGGAATTTCGTGCCGGCGCCTGCCACCAGTGCTTCCGTCTCATCCATCGACGAACGGCCGACGGCGACGATCGACGCACCGGCCTCAGCCAATGCGACGGCGATCCCCTGCCCGATCCCGGTATTGGCGCCGGTGACCACGGCGATCTTGCCAGAGAGATCGAAAAGAGCCTGCATCGCCATCACCTCAGATCGCCGATTGCGATATGGTCCATGTCGGTGAAGCTCTTGTTGTCGCCGGCCATCGCCCAGATGAAGCTGTAGTTCTTGGTGCCCGCACCCGAATGGATCGACCAGGGCGGCGAGATGATCGCCTGCTCGTTGGCAACGAGCATGTGGCGCGTCTGACGCGGTTCGCCCATGAAATGGAAGACACGCTGGTCGGCATCGAGGTCGAAATAGAGATAGGCCTCCATGCGCCGGTCATGCGTATGGCTCGGCATCGTATTCCAGATGCTGCCGGTCTCCAGGCTGGTGAAGCCCATCGTGAGCTGGCACGACTGGCAGACTTCCGGATGAATATACTGATAGATCGAACGCTTGTTGGCGGTCGCCGCCTCGCCCGGCGTCAGATGCCGCGCCTTGTCGCGCGTCAGGAGCACGGTCGGGTGGCTTGCATGTGCGGGCGTCGACACGAGGTAGAATTTCGAGCAATTGCCGGCATCAACACTTTCGAAGCTGACATCGACGGCGCCCCTGCCGATATAGAGGCAATCATATTTCGCCAGTTCGTAGGCCCTGCCGTCAACGACGACACGGCCCGCATGACCGACGTTCAGTACGCCAAGTTCGCGCTCGGCCAGAAACGTCTCCTGGCCGATGGCCTTCGGCGCCGTCAGCGCCAGGGCCGCGCCGAGCGGCGCTGCACCACCGATGACCATACGGTCATAATGTGAATAGGTGAGCCTGATCTCGCCTGATATAAACACCGTCTCGACCAGGAAGTGACGCCGGAGCGTTTCCGTATCGAAACCGCGCACCGCTTCGGGATGGGAGGCGTGCCGTACGTCAATCTGCATTGGAATGATCCTTCTCTCCTCCGGATGCCGCCATCGACGGGGCATCCTCAATGAAATAAGCGGGGTCGAGCATCTCGGCCTTTTCGACTTCGCGCAGGAGCTTGCCGAGATGGAATTCCATGGCAGCCTTCGCGCCGTCCTTGTCGCCCGCTCGCATGCAATCGATGACGGCGGCATGTTCCTCGATGACGCGCCTCAGACGGCCCTGCTGCGGCAGCGTCAGCAGGCGATAGCGATCACTGTGAACCTTGACTTGCTGGATGATCGCCCAGATGCCGGGAAAGCCGGCGATATTGCTGATGAGCTGGTGGAAATCATTGTCGACGACATGGAAGGCCGCGACATCACCTTCGCGGTGACAGGCGTCGAGATCGGCAAGATTGCGTTCCAGCGCCCTGAGACCCGCCGGCGTCATTTTCTCGACCGCGATCGAAACCGTTGTATCCTCCAGCGCCTTGCGCACGAGCATCGCTTCGTAAAGCGTCCGGCGCGGAATACGGGAAACGAACGTGCCCGACTGCGGGAAGACGTCAACCAGACCGTCATCGGAAAGGCGGATGATCGCCTCGCGGATCGGTGTGCGGCTGACGCCGAACTGCGCTTCGAGCTCCTTCTCGTTCAACAACTCCATCGGCTTGCGGCGCAACGACACGATGTCATCGAGAAGCGCATTGTAGACCAGCGTGGCCGCTCGCGGTGCGGCTGCGCGCTGATGCGAAAGCACGGTGACGCCTTGAAGAGAGCGCTTTTTGCGCATGATTCCGGTTGGCGAACTCATCGCGTTCCTTCACCGGCAAGATTCGAAAATCGAGCATCCGAAACCACCGACAACCGCCTCCCTGCAGCCTGACGAAAGAACTAATATATTAGTATCCAACTTCTGACAAGCGCATCCTTCGTTCCTGGAAATCATTGAAAATCGCCTTGTGATAAGTTGACCCGTGAATGGGGACAGCGATTGATGCGCTCGTTTTCGACGATCGATAGGCGCGACCCGCCGTTCAACCGAATGACATGACGCCGCCGCGGAAACAACCAAAGCGCGATTACGTCGGTCCGCCGTGCCGTCAGCGACGCCGTATTTAAGACAGCATTGAAAGAAGGCTCTAATGCGCCATTTTTTGGCGTAAACAGAATGGCCGTTGCAGCCCTAAAGCAGGCTCAATGCAGGGGTCGGCGCGCGGTGCCGCCGGCGCCCGGGTTCAGGATGCACCGCGACCAGAGGGAACAAAAAAATGAAAGTACTTTTGGCATCCACCATTCTCACAGCTGGCGCCATGCTCGCGGGCGGCAGCGCTTCTGCCGCCGATTGCGGCAATATCACCATCGCAAGCATGAACTGGCAGTCGGCAGAAGTGGCTGCGAGCCTCGATAAGTTAATCCTCGAGGAAGGTTATGGCTGCACGGCGGAAATCGTCAGCGGCGATACCGTCCCGACGCTGACCTCCATGGCGGAAAAGGGAGAGCCGGACGTTGCACCGGAAGCCTGGGTCAGCCTGCAGCCGGAACTGGTCAAGCGCGGCCTTGAAGGCGGCAAGGTCGTCGAGGGCGCCAAGATCCTCTCGGACGGCGCAATACAGGGCTGGTGGATCCCCAAATACATCGCCGACGCCCATCCAGACATCAAGACCATTCCTGATCTCCTGAAACATCCCGAACTCTTCCCGGCGCCGGAAGACAAGAGCAAGGGCGCCGTCTTCAACGGCCCGCAGGGCTGGGGTGGTACTGTCGTCACCGCACAGCTCTTCAAGGCCTATGATGCTGAGAAAGCCGGCTTTACGCTCGTTGATACCGGTTCTGCCGCGGGTCTCGATGGCTCGATCGCCAAGGCCTACGAGGGCAAGCAGGCTTGGGTCGGCTATTATTGGGCACCGACCTCGCTGCTCGGCAAATACGAAATGGTCAAGCTAGGATATGGAACGGAATACGACGCGGCCGAATGGAAGCGCTGCACTTCGGTTGCCGATTGCGCCGATCCCAAGCCGAATGCCTGGCCGTCCGACGATGTGCAGACGTTGATCAGCAAGAGTTTTGCCGATCGCGGCGGCCCGGCCATTGATTACCTCAAGAAGCGCGCCTGGACCAATGACACCGTCAACAAGCTGATCGCCTGGATGACCGACAACCAAGCAACCGGTGAAGACGGCGCCAAATACTTCCTGAAGAACAACGAGCCCCTCTGGAAGGACTGGGTCTCGCCGGAAGCCGCCGAAAAAATCAAGGCTTCGCTCTAATCACACAGACATGACATGGGCAGCCTCGCCGCTGCCAAGACAATCCTTCGGCGCGACGGCCAAAACAACAATCGGCCGCCGCCACTATCTATTTTGGGGAACCGGTATGGATTGGCTCTGGAAGTTTCCGACCATGAACGACGAGACGCTGCGCGCGCTGAAGAAGAGCGTCGACGAAGGGTTTCGCGCTTTCACCCGCGCCTACGGCGACAGCATCGAGGCTGCCTTCAGCCCGCTGCAAAGTTTTCTTATCTGGGCAGAACGGTTGCTGACCGGCACGCCCTGGCCAATCGTGCTGATCGTCTTTGGTGCCATTGCCTGGTTTGCCAGCCGCAACTGGAAGGTGGTCATCGGCTGTGTGCTGACGCTTCTTGTCATCGGCTATTTCGACATGTGGCAGGATACGATGAAGACCGTGTCGATGATCTTCGTCTGCACTGTGCTCTCTATCGTGATCGGCCTGCCCCTCGGCATCCTGATGGCGCGGTCGAATACGATGCAGAGGATCGTCAACCCCATTCTCGACGTCATGCAGACGATGCCGAGCTTCGTCTACCTGATCCCCGTCGTCATGCTTCTGGGTATCGGCCGAGTGCCCGGCGTCATTGCCGTCGTCATTTATGCCTTGCCACCGATGATCCGTCTCACCAATCTTGGTATCCGCATGGTCGATGAGAATGTGCTGGAGGCGGCCGATGCCTTCGGTTCATCGAGCTGGCAGAAACTTCGCAACGTCCAGCTGCCACTGGCGCTGCCGACCATCATGGCCGGCATCAACCAGACGATCATGATGGCGCTCGCCATGGTGGTCATCGCCTCGATGATCGGCGTTCAGGGGCTCGGCCAACCGGTTCTCAAGGCTATCTCCAACCAGTACTTCACCCTCGGCGTCTTCAACGGTCTCGCCATCGTCGGCATTGCCATCATCTTTGACCGCATCAGTCAGGCCTATGGGCTGCGGCTCCAGAAGCACCGGGAGATCGTGCATGGCTAGCAATTCGATTGAAATCCGGAGCCTCTTCAAGATCTTCGGCCCGCGCGGCGGCGACTATGTGGAAGCGGTCAGCAACGGCATGTCGAAGACCGAGCTCAACAGAGAACATGGCCATGTTGTGGGTCTGAAAGATATCAACATCACCATCCCCGGCGGCAGGATCACCGTCATCATGGGCCTTTCCGGCTCCGGCAAGTCAACGCTGATCCGCCATATCAACCGGCTGATCGACCCGACGTCGGGGGAAGTGCTCTATGGCGGCGAGGATGTCTGTCGCATGGATGCCCTGCAGCTTCGCGAATTCCGCCGCCGGAAGACTGCCATGGTCTTCCAGCGCTTCGGCCTGCTGCCGCATCGCAACGTTCTGCAGAACACCGTCTATGGTCTGGAAATCCAGGGCGTCGCAAAGGCGGAGCGTGAGGAACGGGCCAATGCCTGGATCAAGCGTGTTGGTCTGGAGGGCTTTGATGGGCACTATCCGAACCAGCTTTCCGGTGGCATGCAGCAGCGCGTCGGCCTGGCGCGGGCGCTCACCAATGATGCCGAAATCCTGCTGATGGACGAGGCCTATTCGGCGCTCGATCCGCTGATCCGTGTCGACATGCAGACCGTCCTCCTCGATCTACAGAAGGACCTGAAGAAAACGGTCGTCTTCATCACCCACGATCTCGACGAAGCTCTCCGGCTCGGGGAGAAAATCGCCATCCTGCGCGACGGCGAGGTCATCCAGCAGGGTTCGGCGGCTGAGATCGTCCTCAACCCGGCCAACGATTACATCGCTGCCTTCGTCAAGGAGGTCAATCGCGGTCGGGTCATCAAGATCGGTGCCGTCGCGAAACAGATCTCGGTCGAAAGCCAGCTGCGACTTGCCGAAGATATGGATCTCGAAGGAGCATTGCGGGAAATGTCGCGCGGCAACGTCTCCTCCGCCACAGTCATATCGCAGGAGGGCCGGCCGCTGGGCGGCGTTTCACTGCAACAATTGCTGGCGCTGCTTTTACATCAAGCATGAAAATCTTAAGCAATCAGGTGGCATGCGCCCAAACATATGCCGTTTGTTTAAACATGGTTAATTTTTTCATTATAATCATTTGAGAGAAGGAACAGAACGACACGTCCGAGTGTTGAAGACACGCTGTGGAGGACCCTGAAGATGTTCAAATTTTTCTCGATCAAGCGGTCGAATGAAGACTTCGACGCCGATACCGGCACCTATGCCGATGGCATGACCGACCGCTACCATCGTGATCTGACGGGGCGCAAGGAAAGCCGTTTCCGCTCCGCCCATGAGCGCGATTACGGCGCGATCCGCGAGATCAGCGAACTTGCGCCTCATGGCGCAGTCGGCAATTAATTAACTGACTTCCTGCTTGCAGGCATCAGGCGCGCAGCGTTTCCTGCGCCGGCCTGCTAAGGCTGCTTGCCAGCACCGTTCGATTACGGCCTTTGGCCTTGGCATCCAAAAGAGCCGCATCGGCGCGGCTTACCAATGTATCGACAGTACCTTCCCCAGGTGACACTGCCACACCGATCGACACCGACACGGCGCCGAGAATGTGACCTGAGTGGGAGAGCGCGGCTGCGCCGATCTGCGCACGCAGCATCTCGGCGAATCGGAATCCGTCCTCTTCGCTGTGGTCAGGCAGCAGGATCGTGAATTCCTCACCGCCGAAACGAAATGCGTTGCCGTATTCGGCCGCGGCACTTCGCAAGATTTGCCCGACATATTGCATGACCAAGTCACCGGCATCGTGGCCGAACTGGTCGTTGAAGCGCTTGAAATGATCGATATCGATCATCAGGCAGGCCAGTGGCTCTTCGGCATTATCACGGCCACGCCGATTCAGCGCGTCGTCGAGAAAGCGGCGGTTGAAGAGCCCGGTCAGCGGATCTCGGACGGCAAGATCTGTCAGCTTTTCACGAAGCTGCAGGTTGGCGACCGCCAGCCCGACATTCTCGGCAATCAGTTCCAGGTAGAGGCGGGCATCTTCCAGTACCGGCACCTGTCCGTTGCGTTCCTCGAGATAGAGAAGGCCAATCATATCACCTTGCGCAGTCAGAGGAAGACAGGAGGTCGCAACACCGCTGCCCTCGACATGATGGCAGGGCACATCGCCGTAGCCCGTGCCGCTCATATGCGGGCGTCCGCGCCGCAGACCCCAGCAGGCATTGGCCGGAAAGGCCTCCTGTGCATTGACGGGCTCCAGCCATGCACCGGCTTGTGCGAGCGCGGACTTGTCCTCGTTCAGGATATAAAGGCTTCCGGCAATGCCCGGAAAGATCTGCGGCGCGAAGCGTGCGACAACATCGGCCAATTCGTGCTGGTTCTCACAGGCCTGAAGGCGATGCATCATCTGCAGGATGAGATCCTTGGTGTGCTGGTCGGCCCGCCGTTCGGCATCCAGACGCTCGCGTTCGAGCCCGTTTTCACGAAAGATCTGGATGGCATCGTTCATCTCGCCTATTTCGTCACGACGGCGGTCGACAGGGACTTCGACCGCATAATCCTGCTTGGCCAGCCGGTTAACGATACCCGTCATGCGCACCAGAGGCATGGCCACACGACGCCGCAGGATAAAATAGAGCACGGCAAGGAAGAGCAGACCGGTAATGGCCAGCATGACCTTGGCGACAAGGCTCCACTGATCACTGCGCCGACGCGCATCATCGAGTGCGGCTCCTGTGCGTGTCGCGGTGATATCACGCAGATGCCCGGCCGACTCCAGGAGCGCCGTCTGCAACCTCTCGTGCTCCGGCCCGAAGAGCGCCTGCTGTGCCGCTTGTTTGTCACCTTTCTGGAAGGCATCGATAGCGGCGGCCTCCAGAACGTCAAGCGCCTCAGCCTGCTTATCTATGTCCTCAATAATAGTCCGCTCCACGACAGATATATCTCTGGCCGCGATCTGCTCGGCCGCCGTTTCGCGCCGCCGTTCGGTTTCCTCATCCGCCTTGAAGGCATCGAGGTGGCGCTGTTCGCCGCGCATGACGTAGAACCGTGCTTCATCGCTGGAAAATTCCGCGCCCATCTCGAGCTGTTCAGTCAGCGTATCGAGAGCGAGATGCTCCTCAACCGCACGCCTCTCGTCCTCGGCGCTGCGCGATGACATGATAAAGGCGCCGGCCGAAAGCGCCGTGAGGATCATGGTTATGCCATAGGCCCAGTTGGTGATCGTTCTTATTCTCATGAGGCCATGATAGCGAAATCGGATTGAAGGAGAATTAAAGGGACCTCTAACGTAACATTGTCGCGACACACCGTTTGCGAAAACTTATGACGGTCTGCAGCAAATATCTGCCTATAGACATTGCGTTGCAAACGGCCCTTGGCAATCGCAAGGGCGGTACGACCAATACCGAATGGCTGAATGAATCTTCAGAGCACGTGGCTGTGCCGATTGCAGTCGTCGTGGCTGCACGAGAAAAATCGAGCGCGCAATACCGAACAGAGAATGCTCGATCGCTCAAACGTGTGGACGCGACGGCGATACCGCCGCGTCCAGACAGGGCTTTTCAATCAGACGAGATCGAAGCGATCGGCGTTCATGACCTTGTTCCAGGCGGCGACGAAGTCCTTGACGAACTTCGCCTTGGCATCCGACTGGCCGTAGACTTCCGCAAGAGCGCGAAGCTGCGAGTGCGAGCCGAAGATCAGGTCGACGCGGGTGCCGGTCCACCTGAGTTCCTTCGTCTTGCGGTCGCGTCCTTCGTAGACGCCGTCCTTGCCGGCAACCGGTGCCCAGACGGTGCCCATGTCGAGCAGGTTGACGAAGAAGTCGTTTGTCAGCACTTCCGGACGGGCGGTGAAGACGCCGTGCTCCGGCTTGCCGGCCGTCAGCACCCGCAGGCCGCCGATAAGCACGGTCATTTCCGGTGCGGTCAGCGTCAGGAGCTGGGCGCGGTCGACGAGCGCTTCCTCCGGCTTCATGAACTGCTGGCGCTTGCCGTTCACATAGTTGCGGAAACCGTCGATGCGCGGCTCCAGAACAGCGAAGGACGCAACGTCGGTCTGCTCGGCGGTTGCATCCATGCGGCCCGGCGTGAACGGTACGACGACATCGTGACCGCCGGCCTTGGCCGCCTTTTCGACACCGGCTGCACCGGCCAGCACGATCAGGTCGGCGAGCGAGATCTTCTTGCCGCCGGTCTGGGCCGCGTTGAAGTCCGTCTGGATGCCTTCCAGGACGCCCAGAACCTTGGCAAGCTGTGCCGGCTCGTTGACCTCCCAGTCTTTCTGCGGCGCAAGACGGATGCGTGCTCCGTTGGCGCCGCCGCGCTTGTCGGAGCCGCGGAAGGTCGAAGCCGACGCCCAGGCGGTCGAGACCAGTTCCTGCACTGTCAGGCCGGAAGCAGCGACCTTGGCCTTGAGACCGGCAATATCCTGGTCGTCAACGAGCGGATGGTCGACGGCCGGGATGACATCCTGCCAGATCAGGTCTTCGGCCGGCACTTCCTTGCCGAGGTAGCGGACCTTCGGTCCCATGTCGCGGTGGGTCAGCTTGAACCAGGCGCGGGCAAACGCGTCGGCGAATTGATCCGGGTTTTCGAGGAAGCGGCGCGAGATCGCCTCGTAGATCGGGTCGAAGCGCAGTGCAAGGTCGGAGGTGAGCATTCGCGGCAGATGTTTCTTCGAGGCATCGAAGGCATCCGGGATGGTGGCGCCAGCGCCCTTTGCCACCCACTGATGGGCGCCCGCCGGGCTCTTTTCCAACTCCCATTCATAGCCGAACAAGTTCCAGAAGAAATTGTTGCTCCACTTGGTAGGAGTGGTCGTCCAGGTGACTTCAAGGCCGCTGCCGATCGCATCGCGGCCGACGCCGCTGTTGAACGTGCTCGCCCAGCCGAGGCCCTGGGCCTCGAGCGCACCGCCCTCTGGATCGACGCCGACGAATGACGGGTCGCCGGCGCCATGGGTCTTGCCGAACGTGTGGCCACCGGCGATCAGCGCCACCGTCTCTTCGTCATTCATCGCCATGCGGGCGAAGGTCTCGCGGATGTCGCGGGCGGATGCGAGCGGATCGGGCGTGCCGTTCGGGCCCTCCGGGTTGACGTAGATCAGGCCCATCTGCACGGCGCCGAGCGGCTCTGCCAGCTGGCGTTCGCCGCTATAGCGCTCGTCGCCGAGCCAGGTGCCTTCCGGACCCCAGTAGAGTTCTTCCGGCTCCCAGACGTCGGCGCGGCCGCCGGCAAAACCGAAGGTCTTGAAGCCCATGGATTCGAGCGCGACGTTGCCGGTGAGGATCAAGAGGTCAGCCCAGGAGATGCTGTTGCCGTATTTCTGCTTAATCGGCCAGAGCAGGCGGCGGGCCTTGTCGAGGTTGACGTTGTCAGGCCAGGAGTTGAGCGGCGCAAAACGCTGCTGGCCCTGACCGGCGCCGCCGCGGCCGTCGGTGATGCGGTAGGTGCCGGCGCTGTGCCAGGCCATGCGGATGAAGAGACCGCCGTAATGACCGAAATCGGCCGGCCACCAGTCCTGCGAATCCGTCATCAGCGCATGAAGATCCTGCTTCACCGCATCGAGATCGAGCGCCTTGAACGCTTCGGCATAATCGAAATCCTTGCCCATCGGATCCGAAAGGTCGGAATGATGGTGCAGCACCTGCAGGTCGAGCTGGTTCGGCCACCAGTCGCGATTGCCCCTGCCACGTGCTCCCGAATGGTCAACGGGACATTTGCCCGCGCTCTCTGGTTTCTGGTCCATAGTTTTCTCCTGTTGCTTCAGACGACCGTTCTGCAGCCGCCTTGTCCGTCAAACTATTGGGGCCTGATCGCGTACCCACACCTCGTCCCGGCTCGATCGGGGTCGGCACGCATCCTCCCTGTTCTTCCTTTTTATCGGAAGCATGTGATAATTTTAAGTTGGATTTACTGATGGCTGCGATAAGTTGGTCTTATGACCAATGTTACCCTCAAGCAGCTTCGCTATTTCGAAGCCCTGGCACGTCACGGCCGTTTCCGGCATGCGGCCGATGCCTGTGCGATCTCGCAACCCGCTCTGTCCATGCAGATCAAGGAGCTTGAGGAAGAGCTCGGCGGAAATCTCTTCGAACGCGGTGCGCGCGAAGTGAAATTGAGCGCATTCGGACAGCTCTTTGCGCTGAGGGTTCGCGATATTCTACGGGCCGTGGACGAACTCGGCGACCTTGCCCGCGCCTCGCAGGACAGGCTGTTGACGCGGCTGAGGATCGGCATCATTCCAACCATCGCCCCCTATCTGCTCCCGGCGATCATCGGCGACCTGAACAGGACCTTCGAGAATATCGAAATTCAGGTGCGCGAAACGCTGACGGCCAGGCTGGTTCATGAAGTGGCGCAGGGTGAGCTCGATCTGGCGGTGGTCGCATTGCCGGTATCGAAACCATCGCTGACCGAAATCAGGCTGTTCGACGAGGAGTTCCTGCTGGTCCGACGGCGCGAAGACGAAGGAAAGCCGGTGCCGGAACCCGAGGCTCTGCGCGAAATGCGCCTGCTTCTTCTGGAGGAAGGGCACTGTTTTCGAGATCAGGCCCTGTCCTTCTGCGGAATAGAATCGACGCGTCCCCGCGAAATCATGGAGGGAAGCTCGCTCTCGACGCTGGTGCAGATGGTCAGCGCCGGTATCGGCGTCACCCTCATCCCCGAAATGGCGGTGCCGGTGGAAACGCGCTCGGCGGATGTCTCCATCTCCCGGTTTCGCACACCCCAACCCTTGCGAACGATCGGAATCATCTGGCGCAATTCGACGCCTCTGGCCAAGCAGCTGCTCCAGATTTCCGAGGTCATTCGCGATTCGGCCGCAAGCCTGCGCCATCGGTCTTCGCAGAATGAACCCGATCCTGCACCTGCCGATTCCGTGACGGATTTTACTGTCCCACTGGCCGGCTTGCCACCCGCGCTCTAGCTTCCCGCACTAAACGATTGGCAGCGATCCCGCGTTCTGGGCGCTGATTTGCGACAAGGGGAGCATGAAATTGGATTTGATCGACCTGATGCCGATCACGCCGAGCTGGACGGACATCGCAATCCGTCTGGCGGCAACGATTATCGCCGGCGCATTCATCGGCCTCGACAGGGAACGCGGGGGACATGTCGCGGGATTGCGCACGACCATCCTCGTAGGGCTAGCGGCCTGTCTTTCGATGATCCAGGCGAATATCCTCTTGGCAACGAGCCAGAGCGTAAACGGATCAATGGACATATTGCGCTTCCCACTCGGCGTCCTGACTGGCGTGGGCTTTATCGGTGGCGGGGCGATCCTGAGGAGGGGCGACATTACAACCGGCGTGACTACGGCGGCCACGCTGTGGCTGATCACGGCAATCGGCCTGTGTTTCGGCGGCGGGCAGATCGTGATCGGCGCTATCGTGACCATTCTCGCCGTCCTGATCCTTTCCCCGCTGAAGCAGGTAGACCGGTGGATATCAGGTCAACAGAAAGGCATGGTCGCAATCAGACTGCCGGTCGAGGCCGGCATTCCTGATCTGAAGAAGACGGCTATCGAGCTTTCAGAAGCGACCTTCACAGAGCTCAGGGACAGCGATGAGGCGTACCGAGAGCTAATCTACGAGATCAGATGGACATCCGTTCAAGGCATTCCAGGTGCTGACCAAATTGCTGCATCTTTGGAAACGAACTTTCGCGTTACCCGCTTCGAGCATCGCACGACCGGAGCTTAACAGCGAATGTCATCACGATCATGACGAAGCGTCACTGAAGAGCTCTGACGGTTCCGCGCCGTAACTATCTCTGCTCCCACTGACGAAGCGATGCCGCGGAAGCATTTTTTATCGCCCGGCTGCCGCCCCTGCCCGCAACCCGACATCATGCAGACAGGCTTCCAATGCAGCCACTTCGTCTTGTGAGGTGATCGCGCCGACATAGTCATCCGGACGGATAAGAATCCGGTCACCTGGTGCGCCCTTTTCCCTCTGCTGGTAGGCATTGAAAGATTGGGGGCCGATCGGCGTGGTCGATCTGCCGGCCGTGCCGGCCGGGACAACGGACCGCCGCGTCAGCGAAGCGGTCGTCACCGCGAAGGGCAAAGCGATGACGGACCGCGTCGATGCGGCTCTTGAGAGGATAGGGATCGAGATATTCAAGACATGGGATCCCGATGATCTGGACAATCTGGTCCGCCTGATGCGGAAATTTGCCGATGCCGTGAAGGATGATCCGGTCAAAAGCTGACGAACCCCCGTGCAGGTGGGCAGGTGGGCAGGTTGGCGGAAGAAAGCGAAGCGTCGGCAGAATCGCCGGCGCCTCGAAGACTCTCCCCGACCCGGTCTACCAGCAGGTGAATCCCGCATCGACATTGACGATTGCTCCCGTCATCAAGCTTGCCGCACCGGATGCGAGAAAGAGAACCGCGCTTGCGACCTCTTCCGGCGTGCCCATTCGTCCCATCGGCGTATCGGCAAGCCAGATCGGAATCCGCTCGCGATTGGCTTCGACTGCAGCCACCATCGGGGTTTCGATGTAGGTCGGCGCAACCGCATTGATCCTGACACCATGCTGAGCCCATTCGGCGGCCATGGAACGGGTGAGGTGGTGAACGGCAGCCTTGGAGACGTTATAGGCCGTCTGCGGCTGCGGCCGGTTGCAGATGATGCCGGACATCGAGCCGAGATTGACGATCGCCCCGCGTTTCATTGTCACCATATGGCGGCCGAAGGAACGCGAACACCAGAAGACGCCATTGACATTGACATTCATCATGCGCAGCCAGTCGGCGTCCGTGACATCTTCTGCGGCAATCCCGTTCTGCCCTATCCCTGCATTGTTCACCAGGATCGTTGCCGGGCGACCGCTGCCGGCGAGTTCATTGGCGATCGCCTCCATGCGGGCGGAATCGGTCACATCGCCGAGACGCAACTCGACGTCGTATCCCTGGTCTTTGAGCGCCAGAGCCTGCTCGGCGTCGGATTCATTGCGCTCGATGACGACGACGGCTGCGCCGGCTTCGGCGAGTGCGTGAGCGCAGCAAAGCCCGATGGCCCGCCCGCCGCCGGTGACGACGGCGCGCTCGCCGTCAAGGCGGAATTTTTCCTGATAGCTCATGGTCAAGCTCCTCAGATGTCGAATGCGCTTGGAAGAACCACGATGTCGCGGATCGTCACGTTGCGCGGACGCGTCAGCATGAACATGATCGCATCCGCCACCTCCTTGGGTTCGATCAGGGCGCCGGCCTCTTTCGCCTTGCGCAGGTTCTCTTCCGGCCAGTCGGCAAGCAATGCGCTGATGACCGGTCCCGGAGAAACCGAGCCGACACGAATACCACTTTTCAGCAGTTGCCTGCGCATCGTCTGGACAAAGCAGTGCATCGCCCATTTCGACGGCGAATAGACCGGCTCCCAGGGAACTGGCGCATGGCCCGCGACCGAGCTCGTGACGATGATGTCGCCTGTGCCGCGCTCGATCATGTGCGGAATGACGGTCCGGACATTCTTGATCACCACATTGACGTTGAGGTTCAGCATCCGGTCGATGGCGTCGAGATTGGCATCCGCAAGGTCGCCGCCGATATAGGTACCCGCATTGGCATGCAGAATGTCGAGCTGCCCCACCTTTGATAGAACGCGGTCAAGAAGCTGAGCACATGCTTCCGGGTCGAGCAGGTCCAGGGCGAGAGGTATCGCCTGTTTACCCAGACGCTCGCAGGCTGCTTTCAGCGCCTTCTCGTCGCGATCAACAAGAACGACCGTGGCGCCCGCCGCGACCATCGCCTCCGTCGACGCCATTCCGATACCCGACGCCGCGCCGGTGATTGCGGCGACCTTCCCTTTCAACTCGTTCATTCTTTCCTCCTCGGTTGAGCAGCGCTATCTGCCTGCGCCGCAAGCTGCATGATAGTCGGCAAGGCTCTTCGTCACCCGCCAGATCAGAACCTCCTCAGGATCCAGCGGCATGTCACAAAACTGCTGGGCGGCCGGCATGTGCTGCCGGAACAACGGAAACGGCACGGATTTTCCGGCAAGCGAGTCGCAAAGGCGTGCGACGGCGGATTGAGCCTCTTTCGACGTCCAATAGTATCGGATGCGATCGGACAGCGAATAATGCCGAAGCCAGCGCTGCTCATTCTCCGTGCCGTGATAGTGCCGGCTCCAGTTTTCCCGATGCGCCAGCATGAGCGCCTCCATCGCGGCATAAAGCGGACGCTCGCCATAATGAGGCACGAGATCAGAGGCGATCAGATCCAGCCCATAGAGCGCCTCGCGCAGCACGAAGGTCAACTCCGGCCCGACCTTGAGAAGGGGAAACCCATCTTCGACCAGCGCGGTCAGCGGATCGGTGCCCTGATAATCGGTGGAATGCGCTTCGAACACGAATTGCGGCTCGTCTCCGAGCACCTGTCTCAATGCGTCGATCCTGCTGCGGTCGTAGCGGATGACGTTATGGTTGCCGAACTCGACGCCCGGCTGCACCACCAGGCCGATAGCGCGCGTAAACGCCTCCGCAAGGCCGGCCTCAGCGAAGACATGACGATGGACATCGATGGTTCGCCTGGCGGCGGAAGCCGCGGTCGGCTCGATCGTGGTCAGCGCATGATCCGCACCGCCGGGAGGAGGAACCTCCGTGCCGATCACATAAACCGGCATGGCTCCCCCTGCCTGCCTTGCCGAGGTCTCCGCGACAGCGGCAAGGCGTGCAGCGCGATGGGCGGTCGTGTCGTCATCCAACGCGGCGGGTTCACCCATGCAGCCCATCGACGCGTCCAGATGGATCTTGCGAAATCCGGCATCGACATAGGCCGCCACCATCCTTTCGGCTTCCGCCATGGCCTCTTCGGCCGCACGATCCCGCCAGGGATTCGGCCCGAGGTGGTCGCCCCCAAGCGTGATGAGGGTTTCCGGGCAGCCCTCCTCTTTGGCGATGCGCAGCACAAGGGCGGCAAAGTCCGCAGGGGTCATCCCGGTATAGCCGCCTAAATGGTTGACCTGATTGCAGGTGGCTTCGATCAGGACCGTGCTCGCATGGTCACGCCCATGACGCAACGCTGCCCGCAGGACGATTGGGTGGGCCGAGCAGACAGAGACGATACCGGCGGGACGCCCCTGGACCCTGAGTGCAGCCAGCTCGTTGAGTGCTATCTGCATCAGGGGCGCCTTTCCGTCGAGGCGATGAACGCGTCGAGCTCCTGACGGGTGCCGGCACCTTCCATCGGACCGCGAACCGTCACATTGCGCGCACCGGCGGCCGAACCATAGGCAAGAGCTTCGCCTGGGGACATTCCGAGCCGCCGGCAGGTGAGATAGGCGCCGCCGAAGCAATCGCCGGCACCGGTCGGATCGACCTCCTCGACGAGGAATGCAGGTGCATCGATCCGGTATCCGTCCCTGCCGAAATAAGTCGCTCCCTCCGCTCCGCGCTTCAGTACGATCTCCTTCACGCCGATGTCGAACAGGCGGCGGATCGCCGCGGCTTCGCCCGCAATGCCTGCAGCACGCTCGAGCTCCTCCCCTGACGGCAAAAGAAGATCGGCGGCGGCGACAAGCCGCAAAAATCGGCGCTCGGTATCCTCATCGAGCTGCAATTCCTTGCGGATGTTCGGATCGACCGAGAGCGTGCCGCCTCGCGTCTTCACAATATCGACCGCCTTGTCGATTACTTCCCGAGCGCTCGGAACGGAGAGAGCCGAACCCATCACATGGAGATGTCCGCTGCGGTTGATGAGATCGGCGACATCCTGAGACCAGCCGAAGCGGGCGGCCGCGGATTTCGCGATATTGTAGACGAAGTCACGCGAGCCGTCCTTGCGGTAACGGACGAAGGCGCTTCCAGTCGGATAGTCAGGATCGACGGCAATGGTCGACACATCGACGCCATCGCGCCTGAGGCGGTCGATATTGACGCGACCAAAATCGTCATTGCCGACCGCGCCCACCATTGCTGCCGCTCCGCCGAGCCGGCCGCATTGTGAGATGAAGATCGCCGGCGCCCCGCTGGCAAACGGCCCGACGAGCGGCTGGGCTTCGAGAAATCCCTCTCCGATCGTCATGGCAACGATCTCCACGAGGATCTCGCCGACGCAAACCGTGGGACCGAGATGGTCCGGAGCCAGCACTGAAGCCATTGCCATCCTGCTTTCGATAGATGTCGCTAAATCGCTGTTGACCGTTGTATTGCACCGTCTTCGCCACCGAACTCCTCGTTTTCGAGAGAAAGGAAGCGCCGGTGCAGCATGCATGCCGCTCCGAAGGCGGAACCGAACTCCGCATCGCCATCGACGACGATCTCGGGTGTCGGAAAAGGAATATTCTGGCCCTCCGACATGTGGACCGCCACGCGGGCAGCCACCATCGGATAGAGCGAGGCCACCGAGCCGCCCAGCACGATCCTATCAGGATCGAGCAGACGACAGGCCTGCAGCAGCGCATAGGCAAGATGCCGCGACCAGATCTCCGCTATGTTGACCGCATCGGGAACACGATCGCGAACGTCGGTGAGGAACTCCTGCAGGTCGGCGTCGGTGCGGCCGGTCGCTTCCCGGTACTGCCGGATCAGCACTTCGCGGCCGATCAGTTGCTCGAACTTCTGTCCGCCGCTTCCCGGCACCAGGGTATGGCCGATTTCGCCCGCAAGGCCGTGACCGCCGCGAAACAGCTTTCCGTCGATCATGATCCCGCCGCCGACACCGGTCTCCATGAGCAGGAAGAGCGTCACACCGGCAACGCCGTGACGATAGCTGTCACCAATCGCGAAGGCATTGGCATCGTTTTCGACCGCGATCGGCACCTCGGCCGGAAAGGCGCTGCGGCCGATCTCCTTCAATGGCACCTCCCGCCAGCCGATGATCGGCGCAAGCGTGACAATCCCCTCCGGCCGGATATGCGCCGGCACGGATATGCCGAGCCCCCGACAGCGCTCAATCATCTCTTTCGACATCGCGTCCACAACGAGCTCGACGCCGCACGCCACCGCTTCCTCCACGGTCAAGGATTGCGCGTGGAAGACCAGCCTGCGACAGGCCCGGACATCCGCCGAAAAATCCACGACGACAGCAGATATATGCTCCACGCCAAGTTCGATCCCGGCGAAGAACGCGGCATCCGGAACCAGTTCGAGCATGATCCCCGGACGGCCGGCGCGCGATTGCTCCGGGCGCTGTTTGCTGCTCTCCTCCGACTCCTGAACAAAGCCGCTCTCTGTCAGTTCGGCAACGATCTCGCCTGACGACGAACGGTTCATTCCGAGCTTCCGCGCCAGATCGGCCCGGCTCAGGCGGCGATGACTGTAGATCGTCTGCAGGGCTGCGACGATGTTGTTCTGCCTGATCCTGCGCGGCGAGCTTCCGATGGAGACGGTGTCGTTCATGTTCATTTCTCTTCAAATCGACTGCTCCAGCCTACACTTGCGAAGCAGATCGGCAGAAGGATTATCAGGGGCGCGCGTTCGTGACGCGGCGGCGTCTGGCTTCCTCGTATTTCAGTTCGATATAGCGTTTGGCATGGGCCGCCAACGGGTCGTTATCGGTCCACGTGTCGCGCCAGATTGCACAGGCGAGCGAGAGACCCTCATCGACGACGGCGGTCGAAAAGCTCTCGAAGACGATGTCGCGCTTGTAGTCGATATCGAGCAACGCATCGAAGATGAGATCGAAGTTGATGACGCCGTCCCCAAGATAGCCGCGATTGCTTTCGCCGATGTGGAAGTAGCCGATCTTGTCGCCGGCAAGCCGGATCGCGGCAGCCGGATTTGCTTCCTCGATATTCATGTGAAAGGTGTCTAGATGCAGTCGGACATGGTCCGATCCGGTCTCGGAGATGAACTTCAATCCCTGGGCCGCCGTGTTCAGAAGGTTCGTTTCGAAGCGATTGACGATCTCCAGGACGAGATCGACCCTTGCTTCCTTCGCGACATCAGCGGTCGCAGCGATCGTAGCGACGCTGTTGTCCCAGCCCTTCTTCGTCGGCTGGCGGTTGTACTTGGTGTGCGCGGAATAGAGAATACCGCCGAGCTTGTTTCCACCGATGTCACGGACCGCACGCACCGCATCGGCCAGCGTCTGCTTGCCGGCGGAGACGGCCGCCGCATCCTCGCTCGAAATATCCTTCTCGACCGGCAGCCCCATCGTCACACCGATCTCGACATCGAGCGATTGTGCGAGCTTCGCCAGACGGTCGAGATTGAACTTCTCGGGGCGCAGATAAGCGAATTCGATCGTGCGATATCCATGCTCGGCCGTTTTGTTAAGGGCCATTTCAAGGCCCTCCTGCGTTTGGCCGCCTGTCCATACAAATGAATGGATACCCAATCGGCGCATGGCTTTTTTCCTCCACTACAAGCCTTCAACTTTGCCACACCTATGCCATTTAGTATGGTAAGACAACAAATAAATTCGCAGATCAAAATTTTGCCCCTGCGAGCAAATTCGTTGCATTGCAGCATTTTAGTTTGATAGATCTGTATTTGTTATTTTCATCAGAATTAGTTCTGACCAAAATCAACGACATAGCCGGCATATTTGCAGGTTTAGACAACAAATATTGCATGAGCAGCATTTTTCGTCTACAAAATGGCTCGGCGAAATGATCTCGCTGCTATCTGGGAGGATTGAAATGAATTACGCTCTGAAGGCCAGCGCACTTGCGCTGACGCTCAGCCTGGCCACCGCCGCTTCGCCGGCTTGGGCAGACTTCTGGTCTGACGCCGGCGCCAAGTTCAAAGGCGTGACCTTGCACGGCGTGACCGAAAGCACGCCGCCATCGAACTACATCAAGAACGTGCTCGCCCCGGAATTCGAGAAGAAGACCGGCATCAAAGTCGAGATCGAGACGACGTCCTGGGATCAGATGTACGACAAGGCCATCAAGGACATGGAGGCCAAGACCGGCATCTACGACATGGTCTACATCGAACAGGACATCATTTACTCGTATCTGTCCCGGAATTTTCTCGTCAACATCACGCAGACGCTGAAGGATCAGGCGGATCTGAAGGCGCCGACCTACGACGACGCGAACTTCACGAGCTTCGCCGACTATTTCAAGGACAAGAAGGGCGATCTCTTTGGCGTCCCGATGGAAGCCTTCCTGAAGACATATCTCTATCGCAAGGACCTTTTCGACGATCCGAAGATCAAGGAAGCCTTCAAGAAGGAAACTGGCAAGGACCTGAAGCCGGCAATCACGCATGAGGACTACACGCAGATCGCCGAATTCTTCACCAAATACGGCAAGGATAACGGCCTGGAGCTTTGGGGCACTACCGCTCAGGCCCATACAGGTCACGCGGCGTCATGGTATGAATATTTCGAATCCATCGCGCCGACCTTTGGCGTCTATAACTGGGGCATCGACGCCAGCAACAACTATGCTGCAACCGTCGAACATGGCGGCGCGATGAACAGCGACAAGGCGAAGGCCGCGCTGAAATACTGGCTGCACCTGCGCGATATCGCTCCACCGGAATCGACCCAGTCCACCTGGACGGAGACTGCGACGACCTTCGCTGCCGGCCGTGTCGCCCAAGGATTGATCTACGGCGAGAACGCGGCATGGATTGCGAGTGATCCTGCGCAGTCGAAGGTGGTCGACAAAGTAGGCTTTGCCCTGCCGCCGCTCGAACCGGGCGTTCTGGAAGATGCGAAATCCGGAAAAGGCTATATTGGCTATTATGACGGCGGCGCTTTCGGCCTGCCGATTACATCCAAGAACAAGGAAGCGGCCCTGCTCTTCCTCGAATTCATGGGTCAGAACGATGTGCAGCCCGACTGGGCGATCGCGGCACCGCGCATCACCAACAAGGCGACCTTCGATGATCCGAAGGTCAAGGCGATGGATGTCAAGCTCGGCGGCTTCTACACGATGCTGAAGGATGAAGGCAAACTCTTCGCCGGCGCTCCCCCGTATCCGTTCCATGCCCAGTTGCGTGAAGCAACCCTGCCGATCTTCTTCGACATCCTGACTGGCAAGATCGCGCCCGACGAAGGCCTCGACCAGATGGCCGCCAAGACGGAAGAGGAGCTCACGTCGCTCGGCTATCGCAAATAAGTCATCCTCCCCACCTTGGCGGGTCGTCTTCGCTTGGCGACCCGTCTCTTTCTTGGCTCGATAGGCCGCCCCGGGGGGCCAAAGAGGATGAGGCAATGCATTCACAAAAGCTTGGATGGCTGCTGCTGTCACCGACGATCCTGATCCTCGGGCTCTTCGGCATCTTTCCTTTCATCTACGTCGTCTGGGTTTCGTTTCACCAGTGGAATCCCTTCGCCGCAAATCCGCTGATGGTCTTCAACTGGGCATCGAACTACCGCACCCTCGTCTTCGACAAACAGTTCCTCGCCTCGCTGGGAATCACCATCGCATTCGTCTTCTTTGCTGTCGTTTCCGAACTCGTCCTCGGATACGTGCTCGCGCAGGCGCTGATGAAGGATTTTCCCGGAAAGGCGTTCTTCCGCACCATCCATACCCTTCCTCTGATCATGGCGCCCATCATCGTCGGATCGGTGTGGAAGCTGATGACAACACCGTCGATCGGCATCATCCCATATCTCTTGCGAAGCTGGTTCGGGTATGATTTGAACATCGGCCAGAGCGCCGCCGCGGCCTTCACCATTACCGTTATCATGGACGTCTGGCACTGGACACCGCTGGTCACCCTGTCCCTGATTGCTGCCTTGGTCTCGCTTCCGCCAGATCCCTTCGAGCAGGCGCAGATCGATGGCGCCGGCAAGAGCCAGATCTTCTGGCACATCACGCTCCCTCTGATCCGTCCCGCCCTGCTGGCCACGGTGTTCATCAGGCTCATGGACGCGCTGCGCACGGTCGACGAAGTCCTGATGCTGACCGGGGGCGGTCCGGGGTCTTCGACGCGCTACATCGGCGTCCACATCTTCAGGGAAGTCTTTCCGAAGACGAATTACGGCTACGGTTCGGCGATTTCGGTCGTCGTGCTTTACCTCACCATCGTCGTCTGTTGGCTGCTCTACGTTGGCCTGATTGCTCCCCGCGCGAAGAGAGGTTGATCCGATGCAGAGACGGAACCCCTGGCTTTCGGTTCTCTTGTGGACGCTGATAAGCTTTGCAACTCTCTTCCCGATCTATTGGCTCTTCGTCATATCGGTAAAGCAGCCCTTCGACCTGTTCTCGACGCCAGACGTCGTCATCAGCAGCTTCTTCTGGAAGAACTATCAGGACGTGCTGACGAACGAGACATTGCGGCGATACATGATCAATTCGCTGGTCATCTCGTCTGGAAACGCAATCCTGGTCACGACCCTCGGTTTTCTTGCCTGTTACGCGCTGAGCCGCTTTGATCTCGCCGGCAAGGAAAGCATTTTCTTCTGGACGATCACCAACCGCATGGCGCCGCCGGCCGTCTTCCTGCTGCCGCTTTTCCTGTTGCTGACGCAGGTCTACAGGATCGGCGACTTTTCGCTGGCGGATTCCAGGCTCGGCATGATCCTGGTCTACTGCTCCTTCAACCTTCCCTTTGCCATCTGGACGCTGCGTCCAACGGTAGAGGGCATCCCCAAGGAACTGGACGAGGCGGCCTATATGGATGGCGCAAGCCCCTGGATGGTCCTTTACGACATCGTCTTTCCCTTGGCGCGACCGGGGCTTGCAGTGACGCTCATCCTCACCTGGGTCTTCGCGTGGAACGAATATCTGCTTGCCGCGACACTCACCAACTTCAACGCCCGCACACTCACCACCGGCCTGTCGGAATACGTGACGACGACAGGCACCGCCTGGGGCATCATGGCCGCGATCTCGATGCTGACATTGATCCCGGCGCTCATCGTCTTCTCGGTGGTGCAGCGTCACATCGTTGCCGGCCTGACCTTCGGCGCAGTGAAAGGATAGCGAGATGGCTTCGGATTCTCGAAACAACGAAAAACAACCGGGCTTCCTGCCGATCGAGACGAACTGGTTCGACCGGCTGTTCATCTCGATCGTGATCTGGGTCGCGCTCTCCCTGTTCTGGATGCGGTTCATCGAGCCGCTCGGGCTTTCGGTCTGGTTCGCCGTCGCAATCTCCGCCGTGCTCGGCGCCTACATCATCCGGAAGGGGTGAGGCGGCATTCTGTCAACAATATCAATACGCAAGCGGTGCTGCATTAGGGAGAAACGAGATTGGCAAACGTACAGGTCAGCGACGTCACCAAGAGATATGGCGCTCTTCAGGTCATGCACGGCGTCAGCGTCGATATCGAAGATGGTGAATTCGTCGTGCTGGTCGGCCCATCCGGCTGCGGCAAGTCCACGCTGCTGCGCATGATCGCCGGTCTTGAGACGGTCAGCAGCGGCGACATCAGGATCGGCGGCCGCGTCGTGACGAACGCTCCGCCGAAAGAACGCGACATCGCCATGGTCTTCCAGAGCTATGCGCTCTACCCCCACAAGACGGTCGCCGAGAACATGGGCTTCCCGCTGAAGATGCAGAAACGCCCCAAGTCGGAGATCAACGAAAAGGTCGGCAGGGCAGCCGAGATCCTCGACCTGACACGCTATCTCGACCGCTACCCGAAACAGCTGTCAGGCGGACAGCGCCAACGCGTCGCCATGGGCCGTGCCATCGTCCGAGACCCGCAGGTCTTCCTGTTCGACGAACCGCTGTCCAACCTCGACGCCAAGCTTCGCGTCACCATGCGCGTCGAAATCAAGGAGCTGCATCAGCGACTGAAAACCACCACCGTCTACGTCACGCATGACCAAATCGAAGCCATGACGATGGCAAACAAGATTGTCGTCATGCGCGACGGAAGGGTGGAACAGGTCGGCAAACCGCTCGACCTCTACGACTTCCCCGCTAATCTCTTCGTAGCCGGTTTCATCGGCAGCCCATCGATGAATTTTCTTCAGGGCAAGATCGCAACAAGGGACGGCAAGCAAATCGTCATCACCGACCAGGGCGTCATCCTGCCCGTCGACCGCGTGAATGCTGAGGACGGCAAAGCGGTGACCTACGGCATTCGCCCGGAACACATCACCATCAGTGACGACGGCATTCCGGTGGAAGTTTCGGTATACGAGCCAACCGGCTCCGAAACATTGATCTTCGGCCGTGTCGGCGGCACCCCGATCGATGCCCTCATCCGTGAACGCCTTGAGGTCGCGCCCGGCAAGACATTGCACTTTCATATTGATCCGAGACGCGTTCACATCTTTGATCAGTCGACGGGACAGCGATTGTAAAGCGAGGATCACATGAATTTTGAAGGTAAAAAAGTCATCGTCACCGGCGCCGGCAAGGGCATCGGCCGTGTCGTCGCAGAGATATTGGTCAAGCGCGGGGCTGAGGTCGCGGCACTGACCAGAAGTGCTGACGATGTCGTTTCCTTACGGGAGGATCTTGGCTGCCGGGCCATTCAGGTCGATCTTGCTGATGCGAAAGCAACGCGGGAGGCTGCGCAAGCTGCTCTGCCAGCGGATCTTCTGATCAACTGCGCCGGTACGACCGAGCTGCAATCCTTCCTGGACACCACGATAGAGGCCTTCGATCATCTGATAGCCGTCAACACACGCGCTCCGATGATCGTCGCACAGGAATTTGCGCGCTCCCTGATCGAAGAGGGGCGCAAGGGCGCCATCGTCAACGTCTCTTCCGTCGCCGCCTTCGTCGGTATTCCTGATCATGCCGCCTATTGCGCTTCGAAGGGCGGCCTTGATGGGCTGACGCGCGTCATGGCCAAGGAACTGGCGCCGAAAGGCATCCGCGTGAACGGCGTACATCCGACGGTGACGCTGACCCCGATGGCGATCAAGGCGTGGAGCGATCCGGAAAAGGCCGCCGGCATGCTGAACCGCATCCCGGTCGGACGGTTCGCGGAGTCCGAGGACGTGGCAGAGGTGATCCTTTTCCTGCTCTCGGACGAAGCCGCGATGGTCAACGGCATCTCCATGCCTGTCGATGGCGGCTACATGATCGCTTGAGACCGTATATGCCTATGGATCAGCCGCCGGAGGCAATCTTCCTGGCGGCGTTGATCTGTTTGCGGGCGCCGGAGCGTAATTGCGCGGTTTCCGCGCCGGCGATGACAAAGACGAAGCCGAATTTCAGAAGTTCGCCGGCGCGCTCGCCGTCACCGGCAAAGGCGCAGGCGAATTTTGAATGCGCGCGGCAACGCGCAACGGCATGCCGCATGGCGCTGTCGATCTCGGCGGCATTCGGTGCGACTTGATCGCCGTTGGAAAGTGCGATGGAAAGGTCCGAAGGACCGATGAAGATGCCATCGATACCGGGCACACCAAGAATATCGTCGATTGCTTCGAGCGATGCGCGCGTCTCGACCATGGCGATCGCCACCGTCAGGTCATTGGCATTCTTGAGGTAGTCATCGGCGGAGAGACCGGTATGATTGAGAGCCAGCGAAGGACCCCAGCTACGTTCGCCGACGGGCGGATATTTGGTGGCCTTGACGAAGGCCTTCGCATCCTCGGCCGAGTTGATCATCGGCGCGATGATGCCCGACGCACCGGCATCGAGCAGACGCGAGGCAGAGGCGAAATCGCCGACCGGAATACGGGCGAGAGCCGGCTTGCCGGCAATACGCACATGACTGACGGCGGCGGCTGCCGATGGCAGATCCCACATGCCATGCTGCATGTCGAGCACGACGGCATCAAAGGCTTCCTGGGCCAGATGATTGACCAGCAGCGGATCGGGAATGCCGACCCAAGCGGAAATCATCCCGCTTGCATGGTTCCTGATCCGGGCTGCAAAGCCGTCGATGTCAGTTGCACTCATGGCATTCTCCTCAGTTCGTCAGGCCACCAATGGCCATGTATTTGACCTCGAGGAACTCTTCGATGCCGTATTTCGAGCCTTCCCGGCCGATGCCGGACTGCTTCATGCCGCCGAAAGGAGCGACGGCCGTCGAGATGAGTCCCTCGTTGATACCGACAATGCCGAATTCGAGAGCCTCGGCAACCCGGAAGATGCGGCCGACGTCGCGGGCATAAAAATAGGCGGCAAGACCGAAGGGGGTATCATTCGCCATTTCGATCGCCTCCTCCTCCGTCTTGAAGCGGAAAAGCGGGGCAACCGGGCCGAACGTCTCGTCGGAGAAGATTTCCGCTGCAGGGGAGACATCTGAGAGAATGGTGGGCAGGTAGAAATTGCCGCCGCGCTGATCGCGCTTGCCGCCGGAGACGATTTTCGCACCGTGTTTGACGGCATCCTCGACATGCGTCTCGACCTTCTTGACCGCCGCCTCGTCGATCAACGGGCCGAGGGTGACGCCCTCATCCATGCCGTTGCCGAGCTTCAGCCTGGCAACGGCGGCTGCGAGCTTTTCGGCAAAGGCGTCATGCACCTTGTCCTGCACGAGAATGCGGTTGGCGCAGACGCAGGTTTGCCCCGTATTGCGGAACTTGGAGCCCATGGCACCTTTCACCGCCTCGTCGAGATCGGCGTCATCAAAGACGATGAAGGGCGCATTGCCGCCGAGTTCCATGCTGGTCTTCTTGATGGTCGGCGCACATTCAGCGAGCAGCTTGGCGCCGACTGCCGTGCTGCCGGTGAAGGTGAGCTTGCGCACCTTCGGGCTGCTGGTGATTGCGGGACCTGTTTCCGATGAAGGACCGGTAATGACGTTGCAGACGCCGGCCGGAAAGCCCGCCTCTTCCGCCATCACCGCCAGCGCCAGCGCCGAATAGGGCGTCTGGCTCGCCGGCCGGATGACGCCGGTGCAGCCTGCCGCCCAGCCGGGACCGGCCTTGCGGGTGATCATTGCCGAAGGGAAGTTCCACGGCGTGATCGCCGCGAAGACGCCAACCGGTTGTTTCTGCACGATCAGCCGACGCCCCGGAACTGGCGAAGGGATCGTGTCGCCATAGATGCGTCTTGCCTCTTCGGCGAACCATTCGATGAAGCTTGCGGAATAGACGACCTCGCCGCGGCTTTCGGAGAGCGGCTTGCCCTGCTCGATCGTCATGATCGCTGCAAGGTCCTCAAGATTCTCGTGCATCAGTTCGGCGAGGCTCCAGAGATGATTGGCGCGCTGCTCGGCGGTCAGCGCCGCCCATGCCTTCTGCGCCTTGTAGGCAGCGTCGATCGCACGGTTCGTTTCGACCGCACTCATGGCCGGCACGGTGCCGATCACCTCGCCGGTCGCAGGATTGGTGACGTCGTAGGTACGGCCGCTATCGGCCTGCACCCATTGGCCGGCGATATAATTCGCTTCGCGAAAAAGTTCCGGACGGCGAAGCTTGTAGCCCGAAAGTCTGTTGCTCATGACTGGACACCTTCCATGAAACGCGGATGCTGGGGGTCAGACGGCCGGAATATTCTCGTCATCGGGAGCGAAGTTCGATCCTCGCAACGCTTCGCAAACGGCGCGCGTCACATCCGCCGTGGTTGCCTTGCCACCAAGATCTGGAGTGAGAATGCCGGCGGCGCAGACCTGTTCCACGGCCGAGATCAGTATCTTTGCCGCAGCCGCCTCGCCAAGATGTTCCAGCATCAACGATGCCGTCCAGAAGCTCGCGACCGGATTGGCGATGCCCTTGCCGGTAATATCGAAGGCCGAACCGTGGATCGGTTCGAACATCGAGGGGAACCGGCGCTCGGGATCGACATTGCCGGTCGGCGCGATGCCGAGAGAGCCCGCAAGTGCCGCCGCGAGATCGGACAGGATGTCGGCATGCAGGTTGGTCGCAACGACAGTGTCGATGCTCTTCGGTTTTGCGACCATGCGGAAAGTCATGGCATCGACCAGTTCCTTGTCCCAGGTCACGTCGGGGAAGTCCTTGGCGACCTCGGCGGCAATCTCGTCCCAGAGCACCAAGCCGTAACGCTGGGCGTTGGACTTGGTGACGACCGTCAAGAGCTTGCGCGGGCGCTTCTGCGCCTCGCGGAAGGCGAAACGCATGATGCGCTCGACGCCACGACGCGTGAAGATCGAAGTCTCGGTCGCCACTTCCTCTGGCAGGCCGATATGGGCGCGGCCACCATGGCCGGAATATTCGCCCTCGGAATTTTCGCGCACGATCAGCCAGTCGAGATCGCCTTCTTCCGCACCCCTCAGCGGGCTTTTCACGCCGGGGAAGATTCGGGTCGGCCGGATATTGGCATATTGGTCGAGACGCTGGCAGATCGGCAGGCGCAGGCCCCAGAGCGTGACGTGATCCGGCACGTCAGGCGCGCCGACGGCGCCGAAATAGATGGCGTCAGCCTGCTTCAGCAGAGACAGCGCATCGTCAGGCATGAAGGCACCGGTCTTGCGGTAGCGCTCGCTGCCCCAGTCATAGTGATCGACGTCGAGCACGAAAGTACCGCTGCGGGCGGCCAGCACATCCAGCACTTCAAGGCCGGCGGCGATGACTTCGGGGCCGATACCATCGCCCGGAACGGAGGCGATGCGATAGCGGCGGGGCGCGGTGTTGGTATTGGCGTTCATGGGACCCCCACTCATCGTCAGATAAGGCCGCCATTGATCACAAGCATCTGCTTGGTAATCAAGCGGCTGTCGTCAGAGGTAAGCAACATTGACCACGCCCTCGACCTCGATCTCCTCGGGAACGCATTGCAGCTTCGCCGAGTTCGGCGATCCTGCTTTCATGGCTCTTGAGTTCTTGCACAGTCCACCAAGATACCCAACAATATTGTTGCGATATTCGCTGCCTGCCTTGAGGGGTAGCAGCATGGCATGATGATCTCCTATGGAAAAGGGCGATCGCGAGAAGCTTGTCGAGATCGTCGGCCGCCATATCCAGCCGTCGAAGGAAGCCTGTCTGCGGCTGGCGCGCACGCAATGGGTCCGTCCCTTTCGCTAGGTTTCAGTCAGTGCAATCCGCCGACCCCGAGGAAACGCTCCACGGCATCGTGATCGGCTGACAATTCCGACGGCGTGCCGCTCCAGGCAATCCGGCCGCGCTCCAGGATAATGACGCGATCGGCAAAATCGACGGCGCTCTGGATTCGCTGCTCCACAAGCAGGATGGTCATGTCGCCAGCCTTGGCAAGCTCGGTAAAGGCGGCCATCAATTCCTCGCAGATGACGGGCGCCAATCCTTCCAGCGGTTCGTCAAGCAGCAGCACGGATGGGCGGCCGAGAATGGTGCGGGCCGTCGAGAGCATTTGCTGCTCGCCGCCCGAGAGCTGGTTGCCGAGGTTCTTGCGTCGCTCCTTCAGCCGCGGAAACATCGCATAAGCTTCCTCCAGCGCCGTCTTCGGGCGCCCCTTGAGACCGACGAACAGATTCTCCTCGACCGTCAGGGTCGGGAAGATACAACGTGCCTGCGGCACATAGCCGAGACCACGATGCGCGCGCGTTGCGCTCGGCGCATCGGTCAGATCGGCTTCGCCGAGCCGGATGCGCCCCTCATAACGTTTCGTCTGGCCCGCGAGCGTTGCGAGCAGCGTCGTCTTGCCCATCCCGTTTCGGCCGAGCACGGCGAGGCGACAGCCAGAGGGCACCGAGAAGGTGATGCCTTCGAGCACTTTTGTCGGACCGTAGCCGGAAGAGAGATTTTCAACCTCAAGCGACATGGCTGGCATTGGCATAGCTCCCCAGATAGGCCTCACGGACACGTGCATCCTTCGTCACCTCGGCCGGCGCGCCATCAAAGATGATAGCGCCGGCCGCAAGCACGATGACGCGTTTGGCGAAGCGGAAAACGAGGTCCATGTCATGTTCGATCATCAAGACGGCGAGATCGGCCGGAAGATCGGCCAGCGCCTGTTCGATACGACCTGTGTCGCTTTGCGGTACGCCGGCTGCAGGTTCGTCGAGCAACAGCACCTTGGGCTTGAGTGCAAGCGCCAGCGCGATTTCCAGAAGCCGTTGTTGGCCATAGGCGATTTCGGCGACTTTGCGATGCATCAGCGGTCCAAGGCCAAGCTTGTCGAGCATCTCGTCGACCTCGGCCATGACATCAGGCATGGCCAGAAAATTACCGATGAGGCGCCCGGTTCGCCCCTTCCGGCGCAAGACGGCAAGCGCGACATGCTCGGCAGGCGTCATGTCCTGGAACAAGCGAGTGACCTGGAATGAACGCACGAGCCCTCGTCTCACCCGACCAATCGCATCCACTTTCGTCACCATCTCGCCGGCAAGGCGCACTTCGCCGGAATCGGGCGCCAGATTGCCGGTAACAAGATTGACGAAGGTCGTCTTGCCGGCCCCGTTCGGGCCGATCAGCGCGATGCGGTCGCCAGGCGACATGGAGAGCGAGACATCGTTGGTGACCGCCAGACCGCCGAAGGCCTTCTTCAGATGGGCGACTTCGAAAACGGCGCTCATGGACGGGCCTCCTTGCGGCGGGCGACGAGGGCAGCCGCGGTGCCGTAAAGCCCCTTGGGTGCAAAGAGTACGACCGCAATCAGCAAGGCACCGATCATCGTCAGCCAGTGGAAAGGATTGGCGGCCGAGACATAATCCTCGAAAAGCATGAAGATAACAGTGCCCGACAGTGCACCAAACAGCGAGCCCGTGCCGCCGAGCACCAGCATCACCAGCGCTTCCGCCGATTGGGTAAAGGAGAGGCTGTCGAGACCGACGACCTGGGTGGAAATCGCGTTCAAGGCGCCGCCGACACCAGCAACCGCGCCGGACAGCACATACATTTTCGCAAGCGCCGCTTTCGGCGAGGCGCCCATGGCGCGGATGCGCAGCGGATCCTCCTTGATGCCGCGGCACAGCATGCCGAAAGGCGAGCGCACGAGCAGGCGCAGCAGCACGAAGACGATCAACAGCAGAGCGATCCCGAAGACATAGGCCGTGTGGCCGTAGAGGTCGAATTCGAACATGCCTAAAATCGGATCAGGCGAAATGCCCGACAGACCGTCGCTGCCGCCCGTCCAGGAGGACGCCTTGTTGGCGAATTCGTGGAAGAGGTTGATGAGCGCAATCGACAATACGAGTTGCGGCAGGCCATGGGCGCGAAGAATGACGGCACCGCAGATGAGGCCGGCGATCGCCCCGCCGAAAATGCCGGCAAGCGTCATCAGCAGCGGATCGTTGATGCCGTAATGGGCCGAGACAATACCGGCCGCATAGGCGCCGGAGCCGAAGAGCGCGGCATGGCCGAGGGTGGCGATGCCGGCATAGCCGGTAACGAGATCGAGCGACAAGACTAGAAGCGCAATGGCGATGATGCGGGTCAAGAGCGCCAGATTGTCTGGAAAGGCGAAATAGCCGACGATAGCGGCGGCGATGATGACGGCAATGCCCGAGAGATCGCGGCTGAGGGCACTGCGGCGGCGCTGCACCAAAATTTCTTTATCATGCATGGCGAGCGTCATTTCGCCCTCCCGGCAAGGCCGCGCGGGAAGATGCAGATGATGGCGATAACCGCGAGATAGAAGAAGAATTCGCCGAATTCCGGCATGAGATAACGTCCTGTCGTATCGATCGCGCCAAGCAGCAGGCAGGCGATCAGCGCGCCCGGAATGGAACCCGCACCGCCGACCGAAACGACGACGAGGAAGGTCACCATGTAGCGCAGCGCATAATAGGGCTCGACCGGCAGCAATTCGGCACCGACGACCCCGCCAAATGCGGCAAGGCCGACTGCAACGCCGAAACTCACGGCATAGATGATCTCGGTGCGCACGCCGAGAGCTGCAGCCATCGGTGCATTATCGACCGAAGCACGCAGCTTCACACCGAAACTCGTCCTGTCGATCACGAACCAGAGGCCGAGGGCGACGGCCAGACCGCAGACGATGGCAAAGAGCCGATGCACAGGAATAGTGCGAAAGCCGAGATCGGCCGACCCCTGCAGCGCCTCGGCAAGCGGAATGGTCTTCAGCGTCGGTCCCATGAGGTAGTTGGCGATGCCGATGACACAGAAAGTAATACCGATCGTCATCAAGACTTGTGTCAGTTCCGGCGCGCCATAGATGCGCCGATAGAAGAAGCGCTCGATTGGAATGGCGATGATGATCGTTGCTGCAACGGCGGCAACGATTGCGACTGTATAACCAAGCCCCAGATCGCGGGCGACATAAGACGCCACATAACCGCCAATCATCGCGAAGGCACCATGCGCCAGGTTGACGACACGCATCAAACCCATCGTCACTGAAAGGCCGATCGATATGACGAAGAGCACCATGCCATAGGCAAGCGCATCCACGGCTATGCTGAAGACTGTCTGCATGGAACTACCCTGCTTTGATGCGGCAGACCCCCGAGGGAGGCCGGCGGGTCCGTCGCATGTCTCTTTCGAAGTCAGTGGCCTGTTACTTGGCGGCCGCAAGGCCCGGATCGCCCTGCTTTTCGAAGGTCTGAACTTCCTTGTTGATGTAGGTCCCATCACCGGCCTTGGCGACTTCGCGCAGATAGATGTTCTGTGTGATGTGGCGGCTTTCCGGATCGATGGAAACCGGGCCGCGGGGGCTGATCCACGAGAGACCCTTGACCGCATCGACCGCCTTCTGTGCATCCTGCTTGCCGCCCGTCGCTTCGATCATCTTGTAGATGACATACATGCCGTCATAGGCGCTGACGGCCGGGAAGGAGAGCTCGGCCTTGTTGCCGATTGCCTTGGTTGCGGCATCGACGAAGGCCTTGTTCTCCGGCGAGTCATGCGACACCGCATAGTGGAACGTCGTCTGGATGCCGAGTGCGGCATCGCCGAGCGCCGGCAGGTCGGATTCCTGCGTCAGGTCACCAGGCGCAAAGAACTTGATGCCGGCAGCCTTCAGGCCGTTTTCGTTGTAAGCCTTGACGAAGCCGAGCGTCGTCGGACCGGACGGTAGGAAGGCGAAGACGCCCTGCGCGCCAGAATCCTTGATGCGCTGCATGATCGGGCTGAAATCGTTGGTCGCAAGCGGCATGCGGATCGCCTCGACCACCTGACCGCCGGCCTTTTCAAAACCGGCCTTGAAGGCGTTTTCGGCATCGACGCCCGGGCCGTAGTCGCTGACGACAGAGATCACCTTCTTGACGCCGGAATCGAAGGCGACCTTGGCGATCGGCGTCGAGGTCTGCCAGGTGGTGAAGGAGGTACGCACGACGAGCGGGCTCTTGGTGACGATCGCCGAGGTCGCAGCGTTCATGATCACCATCGGCACATTGCCCTGCTTGAGGATCGGCGTCACGGCCATCGCATCCGGCGTGAAATAGAAGCCGGCGAGATACTGCACCTTTTCCTTGACGATCAACTCCTGCGCCAGCGCCTTGGACTGGGCCGGATCGGCCTGCGGCACGTCGCGATAGACGACCTCGACCGTATCATTGCCGACCTTGTTGCCGTTCAGCGCCATATAGGCGTCGATACCGGCCTTGAAGTTCTTGCCCTGCAAGGCAAACGGACCGGAGAACGGCCCGATCACGCCGACCTTGATCGTATCGGCATAGGCAGTTCCGCCGAAGAGCGCCGCCGCGACCGCAGCCATAACGAGCTTTTTCATGATGTGAGTTCCTCCCTCTATCAAAGGTGCCGCCCTCCATGGCACTGCACCGGTCTTAAGTCATTCCGTCAGAACGGCAATCCGACGTAGTTCTCCGCAAGCGCCGTCGAGGCGGCGCGGGAATGGGTGAGATAGTCCAATTCCGCCTCCTGGATCTTCTGGTCGAAATCATCCGTATCCGGGAAACGATGCATCATCGTCGTCATCCACCAGGAGAAACGCACGGCCTTCCACACACGGGCGAGCGCCTTCTGCGAATAGGCGTCTACCCCGGCACTGGAGCGATCACCGTAGAACTCGCTCAAGCCTCCGAACAGATAATGCACGTCGCTGGCGGCAAGGTTCAGCCCCTTGGCACCGGTCGGCGGCACGATATGGGCGGCATCGCCGACCAGGAACATGCGCCCGAAACGCATGGGCTCGGCCACGAAGGAGCGCAGCGGCGCAATCGACTTTTCGAAGGAAGGCGCAGTCTTCAGCACCTCGGCGTGATGGGCTGGCAAGCGGCGGCGCAGTTCGTCCCAGAAACGGTCGTCACTCCAGTCCGCGGCCTTTTCCTCCAGCGAACACTGGATGTAATAACGGCTGCGGGTCGCCGAACGCATTGAACAGAGCGCAAAGCCGCGCGGATGGTTGGCGTAGATGAGCTCATGATTGACCGGGGCGACATCGGCAAGCAGGCCAAGCCAGCCGAAGGGATAGACCTTTTCGAAAGTTCTGATTGCCTTTTCCGGAACCGCCTTGCGGCTTGCGCCGTGGAAGCCGTCACAGCCGGCGATGAAATCGCAGTCGATGCGGTGAGTGACGTCGCCCTTCTCGTAAGTAACGTAGGGTGCGCTGTCGTCGAAGTCGTGCGGCGTCACATTGGCAGCGTCGTAGATCGTCACGGCGCCGCTTGCCTCCCGCTCGATCATCAGGTCACGCGTCACTTCGGTCTGGCCGTAGACGGTCACGCGTTTACCGCCGGTCAAGCCATGGAGATCGATGCGGTGATCGCGCCCGTCGAAAGCCAGCGAAAAACCATCATGCGGCAAGCCTTCGGCGTGCAGGCGCTTAGCGGACTTCGCCTCTTCCAGCAGACGGACCGTGCCTTCTTCCAGAACGCCGGCGCGAACGCGCCCGAGGATATAATCCTTGCCTACGCGATCGAGGATGACATTGTCGATCCCAGCGCCGGTCAACAACTGACCGAGCAGCAGGCCTGATGGCCCCGAGCCGATGATGGCGATTTGGGTGCGCAATTGCTTCCTCCCCGCAATTTGTCTTTTGCCAGATTCTGACCTGCTACCTCTCATGCGGCAATGGACTTTCCCACCGAAAAATTGCACAAAACGAACATGGGAACGGGAGGAAACCCATGACGAGACATGTGCCGACCTATGAACTCTACGGCGAGGCATCGGGCAAGGAACCCGATTTCTGGCTGCATTGCGAAACAATTCCCTCGCGCAGCAGCCTTCACCATTGGGAGATCAAGCTGCACCGGCACGCGAGTTTCTTTCAGATATTATACATCGACGCCGGCGCGGGCGATGCCATTTTCGGGGAGCGCAGCCAGAGCATCCAGCCGCCGGCAGTCGTCACGGTTCCTCCCGGGTTGGAGCACGGTTTCCGCTTTTCGAAGGATATCGATGGCTTGGTCATCACGATGCTGAGCGCCAATCTCAGCCACCCTCCCGGAGACCGCAGCCGGCTCGGCGAATGGCTTGCTGTGCCGCATCTCATAGCGCTCGATCCTGATGATCCCGACGCCGCCTATCTCATGCAGAGCCTGAGGCGGCTCGGCGATGAATATCGCAACAACCGCAGCGGCCGCAGCGAGCTTCTCGCCTCCTATGCCGCATTGGCGCTGCGGCTGACGGCGAGAATTTCCTATCAGGAGGATATCAGCCAGTTCCCCACCGATGAAAACGAACGGCGGATGGAGCACCTGACTGGCCTCATCCAGCAGCATTTCCGTTCGCACAGACCTGCCTCATTCTATGCCAGGGAAATCGGCATTTCGCCGACCCATCTCAATCGTATAGTCCGATCGATGACCGGAAAGACGGCTCACGACCTGATCGCCGGCAAACTCGTCGACGAAGCCAAGCGCGAGCTCGTTTTCACGCTCGCGAACGTTCAGGAGGTCAGCTATCGGCTTGGCTTTGCCGACCCGGCCTATTTCTCCCGCTTCTTCCTCAAGCACGCCGGCGAGACCCCCAAGGATTGGCGCAAGCGGGCGAAGAACAGGCTTGAACGAGCCTAGGCTGTGCGGCGCGCCGGGACGTCCTCAAGGAAGTCCTCGATGAAGCGCTTTTGCAGCAGGATGCCATCCCACTCATCCGCAAAGAATGGCGAGTCGTAGATCAGCGTGTAGGGTCCGGCGTAACCAGCCCTTTCGCACATTTCCAGGCAATGACGGTAATCTGCGGCATCAAGTCCGGAGGCATTGTAATCGGCCTTGGCATGGCAGATTTCGGCCCGGCGCATGATATTCGCCAGCCCTTCATATTTCGCCGGCGCGCCCCAGTTTCCGAGGTCGCCATTGAGACCGATCTTGCCGTCGAGTTCATCAAGCAGCCAGTTCACTTCCCTCGGTGAGGGCAGAAGGGCGAACCAGTTTTCGGTGACAACGCGCACGCCACTTCCCTCCGCTTGCCGGGCCAGCCACTTCAGATGCCGCGCGGAACGCGCAAGGTTCTCCTCGTTAGGCGCCTGCTTGCCGGCGATGACGCGGATGCGCTCGGCACCGAGCTTCTTTGCGATATCGATCCAACCGGCAATCCATCCTGTGTCACGTTCCGCCGTCTCACCGTTGCTGGGATCGCCATCCTCGACGAGCAGCGTCTGGAAGAGAATGTTGGAGGCCTTAAGCGCATCGCGAAATTCGGCGAGATAAGAGGCATCCAGGCTCGGCAGATGGAACGAGCAGACCTCTAGCCGGCCAAGTTCGCGTTCGGCGAGCATGCCCGGCACTTCGAGCAGGCTGACGGTGCCTGGCCCATAGGGCTCCTGGCGTGTCGCGCTTTTCTGCGGATCGGGACTATAGGGGTGGGTTGCACCCAGCATCCGGTGAAGCGACCATGTGGAAACCGCAAACCGGCCATTCTGCAAAGCCTGCATCTTTCATCTCCTCCCGTTTCCACTCTGGCAAGAATGGCGTGCGGCTTCAAGCCCGCAACGCTAAATCTGGTCACCGCGAATGATCGCTTCTGCCGCCAGAGAAACCGCGAGCAGTGCGTCATCCCGATTAGCCGGGGCCGACAGAAGGAAACCAACCGGCATATCCGCCTCACCCTTTCCGCAGGGAATGGAAACGCCACACCAGTCCAGAAAATTGCCGAGCGCCGTATTGCGCAACGTCTTGCCATTTGTGGCAACGAAGAGCTCGTCGTCGCGCTCCAGTGCGGCGATCGGCGGTGCGACATGGGCAACCGAGGGGAAGGCGATCAGGCGATTGCCGATCAGACGCTCCGTATCGGCGATTAGTCGGGCACGCGCAGCAAGAATGGCGATATAGTCGGGCATGCTGGTCTTCTCGCCAAGACGAGTGCGCATGACGACACGATGATCCCTGCGCGCAGCCTCCGGCCCTGCAAGTCGTTCGCGATGGAGGGCGAAGGCTTCGGCGGTCACGAGAGCTCCATGTTTTGCCATCAGCGCAAGGATCTCGTCGAAAGCCGGGATTTCGAGCGGGCTGACAAGCGCACCGGCAGCGCGCAGCCGCTTCACACCGCCTTCGAAGGCTTCGGCGACGCCAGCACCCAGACCGTCGAACACGACGTTCCGCGGTGTTACGATCTCGATGCCTTTCAGGGACTGCCAAGCAATGGTCGGCGCGGTCAGACCGCGCATGGCGGCATCGACCCAGATGGCATCCTGCACGGAACGGCAGAGCGGGCCGAGGGAATCGAGGCTCGTTGACAGCGGATAGACGCCTTCCATGGCATAGCGTCCGCGCGTCGCCTTGTAGCCGACGATGCCGTTCAGGGCGGCAGGAATACGCACCGAACCGCCGGTATCCGTGCCCATCGCAACCGGCACAAGGCCTGCGGCAACGGCGACGCCCGCGCCGGAAGACGACCCACCGGGAATACGCGGTTCGTCCCTGCTGTGAGGATTTTCCGGCGTCCCATAATGCGGATTGATGCCGAGGCCGGAGAAAGCGAACTCGCTCATATTGGTACGGCCGATCGCCAGCATGCCGGCATTCTTGAGCGTGGTGACGACGGCAGCGTCCCTTTTAGCGGGCGCATCGCCCGCCAGTACCACCGAACCAGCCGTGGTTGCCATGCCTTCGATGTCAAAAAGATCTTTCCAGGCGATCGGAATGCCGTCGAGCGCACCGAGCGAACGGCCGTCGCGGATACGCTTCGAGGAAGCGTGGGCTTCCCGCAATGCTCGCTCGCGCAACAATACGGTAAAGACCGCCTTGTCGGCATATTGCTCGATGCCGTCGAAGATCGCCTCTGCGACGTCAACAGGATCAGCCTTTCCGCTCTGGATGATGAGGGAAAGCTGAGCGATCGACATCGCGCCGAAAGTAAGGGCCATGGGGGAGAGTCCTGTGGATATCACACAGGATTTACCGCCTATCATTTTGCAGGACCAGCCCTTGCACGGCTTTTCACGACGATTGGTACGATTTTGTGAACACTGAGTTTGAATTAGCCCTCTTCAATTTATCGCAATTAAGACACACATGCGGTGCTGCACGCGGGAAGCGGATAGGCGCGCCATTAGCTTGCCTTTCCAAGCCGCATCCCAGTGCATTGCAGGAGACTTGAAATGACACAATCTGAAACTTGGACCTCCGGTCACCAGGATATGGTGCACCAGCATGTGAAGGAGGACGTGAGCTACGGCGAAGCTGAACGCGACTACGCCGACCACGTCAGCGCGCAGAAGCTCTCGGTCCTGGAGCGGATCGTTGTCGTGGGCGCCCTCGTACTGCTGAGCTTTGTAGGCTTCACAGCACCGTCGGCACAGACATCAGCGACCGATCCGATGACGACCTCGGCTATTGAAGAAAAAGCACCTCCAGGTGATAGTCTGGTGCCACATCACCAGCGCTACGGCCATTGCCGTGAAACAAGCCCCTACGCAGACAAGGTCTGCTGAGAACCAGCGATTTTTGCCGGGCATGGAAATCTTTCGTCTGACGTGCATAAGAAGCATAGAAAAGGGAAAGAGCCATGGCCGGTGACGTAGACTACGACCTCCACCGCTTCATCGAAGCGCAGAACGGCATATACGAACAGGCTCTTACCGAGCTGAAAACCGGCCGCAAGCGCTCCCACTGGATGTGGTTCATTTTCCCACAGATCGCCGGTCTTGGGACGTCTTCCATGGCGGAGAAATATGCCATTCGCTCCGCGGAGGAAGCGTCAGCCTATCTCGCCGACCCAATCCTCGGCAGCAGACTTTTGCGCTGTGTCGAGGCGATCATCTCTGTTAACGATCGCAGCGCCCACGATATTATGGGCGCACCCGATGATCTGAAGCTGCGCTCGTCCATGACGCTCTTTGCTGCGGTCAGCGACCACGGCTCGCCCTTTCACAAGGCAATCGAGCGTTTCTACGATGGAAAATTCGACGAACGGACAATTTCGATTCTGAGCGCCGGTAATAATTAAGCCGGCGAGCGCTCCAGCGCCGCAATCTCCTTGGTGATTTCTTCGAGGCGCTGTTTCAGATCGTTTTCCGTACCATCGTCCACTTCCTCTTCGCCGAAGCAGTAACGTGCGTCGTAGAGTTCGAGCTTGGCTTCAAGCTCGGCACGTCTGGCATATAGCCGCCGGAGATAAGCGTAATTCATCTCTGCCTCCAGATTGCTCCCAGATCAGCAGAATAACGGCCATGCACCTCCAAGGTTCCCAAGACTGAGCACCTTGGTCGCGTGGGGATCAGCCGAAGGCGGAGATCGCCACGTTGCACGCTTTTTCGAAATGGCAGGAACAGCCGCCATCCGTCATGGCCTGACGGGTGACGCGCGCGCCCTCGAGCAACAGCGTCAGCGTGTCGGCAAGAAGTTCCGGCTCACGTGCACCGGCAGCCACGCAAAGAGCCGCGAGCCGGTTGCGCTGCATGGCCTTGTGGCGCTCGATCAGCTCGTGCGCCGGATGGCCTTCGCCCTTCAATTCGATGGCGGCATTGGCGAGATCGCAACCTGCTGGCTCGCCGTTCAGACAGTGAGCCCGATCTTCGACCCAGGCAAGCAGCTGGGCGCGCGCATCACCAGGATGGGCAGCTTCGAGATCGCGCCAGATCTTCTCGGCCTTGTCGGAGGCGCGGCGCAGTGTCTCGCAGACCAGTTCATCCTTGGAGCCGAAATGCCGGTAGAGGGTCATCTTGTTGGTGGAGGCAGCATCGGCGATGGCATCGACGCCAATGCCGCGAATGCCGCGCTCGCGGAAAAGCTCCGAAGCCGTCGAAACGATACGCTCCCGCGGCGGGATTCGATCATCTGAAACGGCTGCGGAGATTTCGTTCAATGTTTCTGATTTTTTCGCGGACGAAGTCCTTGACATCGATGTGACCGATCGGTAACAAATGCATTGTTACTTACCGGTAACACCACTCTTCGCGGAAGTCAATGCCAAGAGCGCTTGGCAGCGGGAGTGGAACACGGGCGACCGCCCACGAAAGGAGGACTGCACCATGAGAAAGACCAGAGAAGATTTGACCATTTCCGAAGCCCTTCGCGACCCGCTGATCGCCATGGTGCTGCGCGCCGACGGCGTGAAGCTTGACGACTTCAAGCAACTCCTCGAGACGGCCGCCCGCAAACGCGAGCCGCGTACCTCCACGGCGAGCGATATGATCGGGTCCTTTGCCAGCCGCGCCAATCTGCCGGCGATGCCCTGCTTCGGCTGATCTGACCGCTGGCCTTACAAGGCCCGATCGGCACTGGGGTTAAGCCCTGCCCCAGACGGGCTGCCGCTATCAACAGGCGGCAGCCCTTGCAACATGGTTGTTGGGCGCTTCACGTCTCCGGCATTCCGGAGTTGCGAGTTTTTTTAACATCCAACCGATTATGACTATATCTCCCAAGACGATAGAACGCTCGCCGCCGGTGACGCCGTCATCATGACAATGTTCACCGGCGGTGGCTTTGCAAGCCCAGACGGACTTGCCATGACTGACCGCAATGCCTGGCCGGAGACATAGCCCGCATCCGATCAGCCAATATCTGTACTGATAGGTCAAGAACTCGGGCTGGGCCTTGTTGTTCCTGCCTGCGGCTCTTTGTGCCGTTGCAATTTAGAGCGATGGCAAATGCCTGCGCCGTATTCGGCATTTGACCCCAAGTTCTTTAGCCACCTCAACCTGCGCCGCCTGAAAGCGGTATCCGCTGCGCCGCTATCAGGCATTTCCGTAAGCTCCCAAGATTTTGCGATTTGCTTCGCAAGCAGCTATGCCATAGTAATGTAACAGGCTCGCATAGCATCAGAGGTACGTTGAGTTGGACGGAAACACATCACCCGCAATCTCCGAAGATGAAAGCCCGGCCGAAGAGACCGGCACCAAGGGTAGCCGCCGCGCGCGTGTCAGCGGTATCGACCGCGCGCTGCAGGTGATCGACCATCTTTACGAGACGGGATCCCCGGCCGGCGTCTACGCCATTGCGAAAGCTGTAAAGGCGCCGCTTTCGACCGTCTATGTCATCGTCGACGATCTCGTCGAAAAGAACATGCTGACGCGTCAGTCCGACGGTTCGATCTGGCTCGGCTCGCGGCTTTACCATTATGGCCTTGCCTATGCCCGCTCGCTCGACTTCATGAGCGTTGCCACACATGAAATGCACGATCTTTGCCGGCAGGCCGGCGAGACCGTTCAGGTCTGCGGTCGTGACGGCGATTACATGCTGGTGCTCGCCATGGCCGATGGCCCCAGCCATTTCCAGGTCGCCTCGCGTGTCGGCACCCGCGTACCGCTCAACTGGACAGCCTCCGGCCGCCTGCTGGTCGGCCACCTGCAGGAAGACGAGCGCGTCGAGCTCTTCAAGCGCTGCGCCCGCTCCTCGCCGACCGGACGCGCCGAAATCGATCCCGCTACACTATCGCAATCCGCCGGCAAGGCCTTCGAAGCGCGCCTGTCGATCCAGGCCGGTGAATCCGACTATGCCGTCGCCTGCATTGCCTCGCCGATCTGCGATCGTGAAGGCCAATGCGTCGCCACCATTTCCATCGTCCTGCCGGAACAAAAGGCCTTTTCAGACGAGAGCCATTATACCACGCAGGTGCGCAGCTCAGCGGAACGCATCGAAAGGCTGATGGGCTGGCGCGGCCACTAAAGCGCCTGTCTCAGTCTTTAAGCGCGACGATCGCGCCGATTGCAACGGTGATATTGCCAGGCAGTTTTGGCCTTGCGGGATCCGGCAGATTCTCGAGCAGGCGAGCTCTTCAAGAACCGCCTGGTCGAAATTTACCAATTTGAGATCGCTCAGCTTTCGAAGGCCGAATAGCCAATTTCGCTAAGATGATCGGCATCGGCAATCGCATCGATGGCCGAGATTCTGTCTCCATGGAAGCTGAGGGACAGGACAACACGAAGCTCGCCCTGGACGCGGATGATGAGGCCGACCTCGCCATCCACAAGCGCGACTTCGGCGGACTGTGCCCTTCCCTTGAACATTTTGGCCACGGCATCCACGCCACGAAGCAGAACAACCCCGCCGGTGCGAGCGGCGGTCGCATCCGGCCGGAAGACGGCGTCCGGCGCGAGCAAGGCTATCAGCCCTTCCAAGTCGCCGTTGCGAGAGGCAGCAATAAAAGCTTCCGCAATGCTGCGTTTGCGAACCTGATCGACCTCAGGCGTTTCAGGTTGCCCGCTGACCCTGCGTCGCGCACGGCTCGCAAGCTGCCGGGTGGCGGCAGCGCTGCGACCGATGATCGTGGCGATCTCCTCGAAGGGAAGATCGAACATGTCATGCAGCACGAAGGCGACACGCTCTGCAGGCGAGAGCGTTTGCAGGACGACTAGTACGGCTATGCCAACCGAATCGGCAAAGGCTGCCTCGCGCTCCGGATTGCTGGCAATATCGGCGATTGCGCCATGCGCCGGCAACTCCAGCGGCTCTTCGCGTCGCGTCTTGCGTGAGCGCAGCATGTCCAGGCAGATGCGCGCCACGACCGTCGTCAGCCAGCCGGCGAGATTGTCGACGCCAGACCTGTCCGACCGCGTGAGGCGCAGCCACGCTTCCTGCACCGCATCCTCCGCTTCCGTACGCGAACCGAGCATGCGGAAGGCGACGGCCCGCAGATGCGTCCGGTTCGCCTCGAATTCATCGGCCAGCCAGTTTTTTTCATTCATTGGTCCACTCCTCATCCTGTCATGTCAAAGACCATGACGAACGGAAGCCGGACGATGTGACAGGAGCGATGTCGCATCAAGCCCTCGTGAAATTACTCCGGCGACTTGACCTGCCGCATTTTTCATTGGCTGATGGCGCGCAGATCCCTCCCTATGGTGTTTCACTATGTCCTTCCGATTTGATAGTTCAAAACAATATGCCGCCTTCCTGTTCGACATGGACGGCACGATCCTGAGCTCGACTGCGTCAGCAGAGCGCGTCTGGGGACGCTGGGCCGAGCGGCACGGGCTCGATGTCGAAAAGTTCCTGCCGACCATGCATGGATCGCGCGGTATCGACACGATCAGGCGGCTGAACCTTCCTGATATCGACGCCGAGGCGGAAGCAGCAGAGATTACTGAAGACGAAATCCGCGATGTCGACGGCGTCGTGGCACTTCCGGGTGCCGCCGATTTTCTGGCGTCGCTCCCACCGAACCGGTGGACGATCGTCACCTCCTCTCCGCGTCGCCTTGCTGAGCGCCGGCTCGAGGCAGCCGGCTTGCCGATGCCGCGGGCCATCGTGACGGCCGAGGATGTGACCGTCGGCAAGCCTGACCCGCAATGCTACATCCTCGGTGCCGAGAAGCTCGGCTTTTCCACGCGTGAATGCCTGGTCTTCGAAGACGTCGAAGCCGGCGTGAAGGCAGGAGCGGCAGCCGGAGCCGATATCATGGTCGTCACGGCCGCCGGCCACAAACATTCGCTGCAAGGCTATCCCGAAATCGAACATTATGCCGATGCGACCGTTCTCATTGCCGACAGCGGCCACCTCTCGATCAAGCTTTGATCGGCCAAGCTCTAATCGGCCAAGTTTTGATCGGTTTGCCGCACCCGCTTGAAAGGAATTGCCATGAAGCCGGAAATCGTCTGCCTGATGATGTCGTCGCTCGACGGCGGTCTGCATCCGAGCAAGTGGACAGAAAGCCCTGATGGCAGCCGCAAGGAATGGTCTGCGCTCTATCAGAGGGTCCATGAAGAGCTGCAGGGTGACGCCTGGATCGTCGGGCGCGTGACGATGGCCGAAATGGCGAAGGGAGAACCACATCCGCCGAAATCGGCCGGTGCTGTGGAGCGGCCGAACCATTTTGCCGATCGCGCGGCAAACGCTACGCGATTGCCCTCGACACCTTGGGCAAACTGCATTTCACGCGACCGGAGATCGATGGCGACCATATCGTCGTCATCCTCGGCGGCGAGGTGCCGGATACGCATCTTGCGGAGCTTGCCGCCGACGGCATCTCCTACATAGTCTCGCCTTCCGCCGAAATCGACCTGCGCGCAGCACTCGAGGTGCTGGACAAGGAACTCGGCATCCGCAAACTGCTGCTCGTAGGCGGAGCCGCGATCAACGGCGCCTTCTTTGCCGCCGGGTTGATCGACGAGTTCTATCTGCTCGTCGCTCCGGCGCTGGATGGCAGCGGCGGCCAGCCTGTCGTCACCTTTGACGGAGGACTGGCGGGCAAGACGCAGCTCTCACTGATATCGGCCGAGACGATGGGCAATGGTGCTGTCACCCTGCGCTATAAGGTCAACGCCTAACGGGCATGATGGACAGTGCAGGTATGCGGGCCCGACCAGCGATAGCACGAAGCAGGTCGGCGATGGCGGCTTTGACCGAGCAGTCGACAGTCGTTTTGCTTCCCATCTTTTTCTTCTGTTCTCGTCACATTGCCTCATCCTGATCCGTCAAACCTATGACGAACGAAAGCCGGCGACATGCCGGCCCTGCGTCAAGGGAAACACGCAATCAGGAGATTGAACATGCAAGAGAGAATGGGAAATCCAGCCCTCGTCATCCCGGAAGCCATGCAGGCACTGAATGCTCTCGGTAAAGTGCCTGCTGCGGCCGGGCTTGCGCCGGGATTTCTGGAAATCATCTATCTGCGCGCCAGCCAGATCAACGGCTGCAGCGTCTGTATCGATGGGCATTGGCGCATCGCCCGCAAACATGGGGAGACCGACGAGCGGCTCTTTGCTGTCGCATGCTGGCGCGAGGCTCCCTATTACAGCGATGCCGAACGTGCAGCACTTGCCCTGGCCGAGGCCGTCACCCGCCTCAACGACCGCACCGATCCGGTATCTGACGACGTCTGGGACGAATGCACCCGCCACTACGACGGCAAGAGCCTTGCGGCCCTCGTCATCGCGATCGCCAATATCAATGTCTGGAACCGGCTGAACGTCGCCACCCGGCAGATTGCGGGGAGATGGAAGCCCTGATCCACGGCTTCCCGGTGCTTAGATGATGCCACCGCCGCCGGAGACCGAAGCAGGGCGCTCGGCGGCGACTTTTCTGCGGTAGCCGCTGGCGCGGAAGGTGGCGACTGGATCGATCGCGCCGCCGGCGCGGCGGCGGGCTTCGGCCAGGATCGGTTCGACATCGGCGCGGTAAGCGCGCTTCAGCGTCTCGGAAGCCATCAGCGCATCATTATCCTGCTGGTAACCATCGAGCGCCTTGCGGTCGACGATCAGGGCCTGGGCATAGGCACGGCGGATTTCGTTGGCGCTGTTGATCAGGCTTTCGATCGGGTCCGTCACATTGTGAGACTGGTCGATCATGTGGGCCGGATGGAAATCATTCACGCCGCGCTGTTCAGCATCGACCAACTCGTTGAAAACGAGGAACAGGCGATAGGGCTCGATCGCACCGGCGTCGAGGTCATCGTCGCCATATTTCGAGTCGTTGAAATGGAAGCCGCCGAGCTTGCCGAACTGGATCAGGCGGGCGACGATCATCTCGATATTGGTGTTCGGTGCGTGATGGCCAAGGTCGACAAGGCAATGCGCCTTGGGGCCGAGCGTCTGGGCGATCAGGTAGTTGGTGCCCCAATCCTGTACGATGGTCGAATAGAAGGCCGGCTCGTACATCTTATGTTCGGAGAAGAGCCTCCAATCGTCCGGTAGCGCCTTGTAGATATCTGCCATCGAGGCGAGGTAACGCTCGAACGCCTTGGTAAAATTGCTCTGGCCGGGGAAGTTGGAGCCGTCGCCGATCCAGACGGTGAGAGCCTTGGAACCGATCGCCTTGCCGATCTCGATGCATTCAATGTTATGCTCGATCGCCTGCCGGCGGGTCGCCGCATCCGTGTGGCTGAGCGAACCATATTTATAGGTCAGCTTCTGGCCGGGTGCGTCCGAGAATGTATTGGAATTCATCGCGTCGAAGCCGAGACCGAGCGCATCGCCCTTTGCCTTCAGCTCCTTCACATCGGCCTTGTCCCAGGGAATATGCAGGGAAACAGTGGGGGTCGCCCGTGTCAGCTCGTTGATGACGGCGCAATCGTCGAGCTTGTCGAAAATGCCGCGCGGCTCGCCCGTTCCGGGGAAACGGGCAAAGCGCGTGCCGCCGGTGCCCACGCCCCAGGAGGGGACGGCGACGGAGAACTCCGCCACCTTGCGGGTGATCGTCTCGATATCGACACCGCGGCGCGCAAGCGTTGCACCCAGCGCTTCATAGTCGGCCTTCAGGGCCGCAGCGCGCTTGTCGTTTTCCGCCGCAACTAGATCCTGCGCAATCCTGGATTCTGTCATCTGTTCCTCCCAGAAATTCTGTTGCGGCGGGCGTGACCCGCCGCTCGCTATCAGCGGGTAAAGCTCTGAACGTTGCCAGCGTCAACGTTGATGATGTTACCGGTCGACTTGGCCGACAGATCAGACGCCAGGAAGTAGACGGCCTCGGCGATATCTTCCGGGAACACGTTGAGCTTCAGCATGGAACGCTTGCGGTAATGTTCCTCAAGATCGTCGACCTCGATCTTCGAAGAAGCCGCGCGCTGTTCGCGCCATTCACCGCTCCAGATCTTCGAGCCGCGAAGAACGGCATCCGGATTGACGGTGTTGACGCGGATGCCGGCTTCTGCGCCTTCCAGCGCCAGGCAACGGGCAAGATGGATTTCGGCAGCCTTTGCAGTGCAATATGCAGCTGCCCCCGGCGAAGCGGCAAGGCCGTTCTTCGACGCGATGAAGACAACGTTGCCGCCGAGCGCCTGACGGCGGAACAGCCGGAACGCTTCACGCGAGACGAGGAAATAGCCGGTCGCCAGAATGTCGATATTGCGGTTCCAGGTCGACAGCTCGGTCGTTTCGATCGGCGCCGATGACGCGATGCCTGCATTCGAGACGAGGATATCGATGCCGCCAAACTCGACGCAGGATTCGGCGAAGGACGAAATCACTCCGTCTTCCTTGGTGACGTCGAGCTTCAGAGTGCGAACCGCATCGGCCCCGTATTTCTTCACGAATTCGGCTTCCGTCGATTCGAGCGCTGCCTGGTCGATATCGGCCAACACCACGCAGGCGCCCTCGCCGACCAGACGAGCAGCCGTTGCGCGGCCAATGCCGCCGGCTCCGCCGGTGACGAAGGCGACCTTGCCGGCAAGGCTCTTCGGCTTCGGCATGCGCTGCAGCTTGGCCTCTTCCAGCAGCCAGTATTCGATGTCGAAGGCTTCCTGCTCCGGCAGTCCCTGATATTCAGAGACCGTGGAGGAGCCGCGCATCACGTTGATGGCGTTGACATAGAATTCGCTGGCGATGCGAGCCGTCGCCTTGTCACGGGCAAATGAGAGCATGCCGACGCCCGGCACCAGGAAGATCACCGGATTGGCGTCACGCATGGCCGGCGAATTGTCGCGCTTGCAGGCATTGTAGTAGCGGGCATAGTCCGCACGGTAATCTTCGAGCGCCTTGTCGAGGCCGGCGATGATGGCATCGACATCGGGATTTGCCGGATCGAAATCGATAATGAGCGGGCGGATCTTGGTGCGCAGGAAATGGTCAGGGCAGCTGGTGCCGAGCGCGCCGAGCGGACGCAGGTTCTTCGAATTGACGAATTCAAGCACCGCATCCTGATCGTCGAAATGGCCAAGCTTGCGTTCCTGCTTGCCGATGCGTCCCCGAATTTCCGGCATCAGGCGGGCAGCGATGGCGCGACGTTCGGCAACCGGCAGGCTTTCAACGACGGCGCCGCCGAAGATCGTCTTGCCTTCGGTCTGCCCGGCAAACCACTCGATCGCCTTGTTGATGATATCGAGCGTCAGCTCGTAGCAGGCCTTGGCGTCGTTTGCCCAGGTGAAGAGACCGTGGCTTTCGAGCACGACGCCCTTTGCGTCAGGGTTCGCCTTGACGAAGGCTTCGAGATCAAGGCCGAGCTGGAAGCCCGGACGGCGCCAGGGCAGCCAACCGATCGCGTCGCCGAAGATCTGCTTGGTCAAATCCCTGGAATTCTTGGAGGCAGCAATCGCAATAATCGCATCCGGGTGCATGTGGTCGACATGCGTATAGGGAACGAAGCCATGCAGCGGCGTATCGATCGAAGCGGCACGGGCGTTCAGGTTGAAGGTGCAATGCGGCAGGAAGCCGACCATGCGGTCTTCGTCTTCAACACCCTTGTAGATGCCTTTCAGCGATTCCAGCTTGTCCTGATAAAGCGTCGCAAAACCGTCGAGCTTGATCGTGCCGACATCGCCGCCCGAGCCCTTGACCCAGAGAACCTGAACCTTGCCGCCGCTTAGCGGATCGGTCTCCATGACCTTGGCCGAGGTATTGCCGCCACCGTAATTGGTGATGCGCTTGTCGGCGCCGAGCAGATTCGAGCGATAGAGAAGCTTGCCGGGCTCATCGAGGCCCGCCGCATAAGCATCATCCCACCGGTTCTCGAGAAGTCGAACCTTTGCCGCCATGTCATCCTCCCATATAGGCTTGTGTATAGGCCTGCGGGGCGCCGCGATAAGCACGCCCTTTCGGTCACGGTATCGCGCATCGAAATGCAGCTTGTCAATCGAAAACGATCAAATTCGATTATGTTGCATCGCAATATGAAAATTTATGATCGTTTCTGATTGACAGGCTTTAACGGATACGAAATAAATATGACAAGAGGAGGAGCCCAATGCACGAACGCGAACGCCATCGCATTATCTTAAGCGCTGTCCAGGAAAAGTCCGTCGTTACGATTCAGGACATTTCCGAGCTGACTGAGGCTTCTGAAGCGACAATTAGGCGCGACATTGCGGCTCTTCACGTGCAGGGCAAGATCCGGCGCGTTCGTGGCGGCGCGGAGGCTGTGCACCCGCCGCAGCTTGGAAATCTTGCAGGTCGCCCCTTCCGGGTGTCAGAATCCGTCAATATCGATAAAAAGCGCTCAATCGCGCGTGCGGCCGTCGATCTCTGCGAAGCGGGCGATGCCATCATCATCAACGGCGGCACAACCACCTTCCAGATGGTTCACTATATGGCCGGCCATCGCATGCAGGTCATGACCAATTCCTTCGCCATAGCCGAACATTTGGTGAAGCACTCCAAAAACACGGTGACGGTACCGGGTGGCGCAATCTACCGCGAGCAGAGCCTGATCCTGTCGCCCTTTGATAATGACGCGATCCGCAATTTCTATGCGCGGCGCATGTTCATCGGCGCTCAGGGCGTCGGCCCGCTTGGCATCATGGAGGCGGATGCCCTCATCATCCAGAGCGAGCAGAAGCTGATGCATCAGGCCGACGAGCTGGTCGTCATGGCCGATTCCAGCAAGTTCAATCGCCGGTCGAGCCTCATCCTTTGCGCGCTCGACCGGGTTTCGACAATCATAACCGACGACGGCATCGCCGATGAGGCTGCGCGTATGATCGAGAATGCCGGCGTGCGGCTCGTTGTGGCAAGCCCGGTGGCCCAGGCTGTGAAGGAGGATTCCTCGTCGGTCGCATGAGGCGTCGGCGAGGTGTGGAAGTCTAAATCTTAATGGGAGGACATGACATGAAACTTGCAAAGACACTTGCAATCGGCGTGGCTTTTGCCGTCGCCATGATGGCCGGCGCTGCAAGCGCCAAGGACATCAAGATCGGCCTCGTCGTGAAGTCGCTTGGCAACGGCTTCTTCGACGCTGCCAACAAGGGCGCTCAGGAAGCAGCCAAGGAACTCGGCGGTGTAGAAGTGATCTACACCGGCCCGACGAGCACGACGGCCGAAGGCCAGATCGAAGTCATCAACTCGCTGATTGCTCAGGGCGTTGATGCCATCGCCATCTCGGCAAACGACCCGGATGCCGTCGTTCCGGCTCTGAAGAAGGCTGCCCAGCGTGGCATCAAGGTCATCTCCTGGGATTCCGGCGTTGCTCCGGAAGGCCGCATCCTGCAGCTCAACCCGTCATCCAACGAGTTGATCGGCAAGATGTGCCTGACGCTCGCCAAGGATCATCTCGACGGCGGCAAGGGTGACTTCGCCATCCTGTCGGCCACCACGACCTCGACCAACCAGAACATCTGGATCGACCAGATGAAGAAGCAGCTGAAGGACTTCCCGGGTCTCAACCTCGTCACCACTGTCTACGGCGACGACCTCTCGGACAAGTCCTATCGTGAAGCCGAAGGCCTCCTGAAGTCCAACCCGAACGTCAAGGTCATCGTCGCTCCGACGACGGTCGGCGTTCTGGCTGCTTCGAAGGTCGTCGAAGACAAGGGCCTGGTCGGCAAGGTCTACGTCACCGGTCTCGGCCTACCCTCCGAAATGGCTGGCGCGATCAAGTCGGGCGCGACAAAGGAATTCGCAATCTGGAACCCGATCGACCTCGGCTATTCCGCAACGCAGATCGCCTATCACCTGGCAAAGGGTGATGCCGACGGCAAGCCGGGCAGCGAAATCGAAGCCGGCCGCATGGGCAAGATCAAGATTGGCGACAATGGCGAAGCCGCTATGGCCGATCCTTTCGTCTACAATGCCTCGAACATCGACCAGTTCTCCAAGGTCTTCTGATTTACGGAGATCATGAACAGACCCCCGGCGGTTTTGCCGCCGGGCTTCTCTTTCGATGGTGGTAAGCTTGCTGATGACCCCTGCCCTTCAATATCCCGTCACGGACCCAAAAGCCGACGACGCAGCCGCCATTCTCGAAATGCGCGGCATCTCGCAGATCTTTCCGGGCGTGAAGGCGCTCGATAATGTCAGCATCGCGCTCTATCCCGGCAAGGTGACGGCACTGATCGGCGAAAACGGCGCCGGCAAGTCGACGCTCGTCAAGATCCTGACCGGCATCTACCGCCCGAACGAGGGCGAAATCATCGTCGACGGCAAGCCGGTGCATTTTGCGACGGCGCAGGCCGCCATCGATGCCGGTGTCACCGCCATCCATCAGGAAACCGTGCTCTTCGACGAGCTTTCGGTCGCTGAAAACATCTTTCTCGGCCACGCGCCGCGCACACGCTGGCGCACCATCGACTGGAGCGAGATGAACAGCCGCGCAAGAACGCTGCTGACCTCGCTCGAAAGCAATATCGATCCGACGATCCGCCTGAAGGACCTCTCGATTGCGCAGCGCCATCTCGTGGCGATCGCTCGCGCCTTGTCGATCGAGGCCCGCATCGTCATCATGGACGAACCGACTGCTGCCCTGTCACGCAAGGAGATCGACGACCTCTTCCGCATCGTCGAGGGCCTGAAGGCAAGCGGCAAGGCCATCCTCTTCATCAGCCACAAGTTCGACGAGCTCTATGAGATCGCCGACAATTACGTCGTCTTCCGCGACGGGCGCGCCGTCGGGCATGGGAGGCTCAAAGAAACGCCGCAGGACGAAATCGTCCGCATGATGGTCGGCCGTGATGTCGAAAACGCCTTCCCGAAGATCGATGTGGCGATCGGCGGCCCGGTTCTCGAGGTCGAAAAATACAGCCATCGCACCGAATTCCGCGATATTTCGCTGACGCTGCGCAAGGGTGAGATCCTCGGCATTTACGGCCTGATCGGCGCCGGGCGCTCGGAGCTCGCCCAATCGCTCTTCGGCATCACCAGGCCGCTCTCCGGCAGGCTGTCACTTGAAGGCCGGGAGATTTCGATCAATTCTCCGCATGACGCCATCCGCGCCGGTATCGTCTACGTGCCGGAGGAGCGCGGCCGTCACGGCCTGGCGCTGCCGATGCCGATCTACCAGAACATGACGCTTCCCTCTCTGGCGCGCACTTCGCGCAAGGGCTTCCTGAAGGCGGCGGAAGAATTCGCGCTCGCCCGCAAATATGCCGAGCGGCTGGACCTGCGTGCTGCCGCCCTGTCCGTGCCAGTCGGCACTCTGTCAGGCGGCAACCAGCAGAAGGTCGTCATCGGCAAGTGGCTTGCGACCATGCCCAAGGTCATCATCCTCGATGAACCGACCAAAGGTATCGACATCGGCTCGAAGGCTGCCGTCCACGGCTTCATCAGCGAGCTTGCCGCCGAAGGCCTCTCCATCATCATGATCTCCTCCGAACTGCCTGAGATTATCGGCATGTCGGACCGTGTGCTCGTCATGAAGGAGGGCCTGTCGGCAGGGCTCTTCGAACGCGATCAGCTTTCGCCGGAAGCGCTGGTGCGCGCGGCGACCGGAAATGCATGAGGTGACGGCTTGATGAGACTGATCAGAAAACGCGAAACCCTGCTCTTTGCCATCATCGTGGTGATGATTGCCGTCTTCTCGACGCGTGCTGCCGATTTCGCCACACCGGACAATCTCGCCGGCATCTTCAACGATACGGCAATCCTCATCATCCTGGCGCTCGCCCAGATGACGGTCATTCTGACGAAATCGATCGACCTCTCGGTCGCTGCCAATCTCGCCTTTACCGGCATGGCAATCGCGATGATGAACGCCGCTTTTCCCGGCCTGCCTCTCGTCGCGCTCATCCTTGCCGCGGTCGTGATCGGTGCAGCCCTCGGCAGCATCAACGGCTTCCTCGTCTGGCGCCTCGAAATCCCGCCGATCGTCGTGACGCTCGGCACGCTCACCATCTATCGCGGCATGGCCTTCGTCCTGTCGGGTGGGGCCTGGGTCAATGCCCACCAGATGACGCCGACCTTCCTTGCTATTCCGCGCACGCCGATCCTCGGCTTGCCTGTGCTGAGTTGGGTTGCGATCATCATCGTTGCATTGATGTATATGCTGCTGCGCTACAGCCAGTTCGGCCGCTCGGCCTATGCAACCGGCGGCAACCCGACGGCCGCCGTCTATGCCGGGATCGATACCGGCCGGACGAAGTTCCTGGCCTTCGTCCTCTCGGGCGCGCTCGCCGGTCTGTCCAGCTATCTCTGGGTCTCGCGTTATGCAGTCGCCTATGTCGATATCGCCAATGGCTTCGAGCTCGACAGTGTTGCGGCCTGCGTGATCGGCGGCATCTCGATTGCCGGCGGCGTTGGCTCGGTTGCCGGCACCGTGCTTGGCGCGCTCTTCCTCGGCGTCATCAAGAATGCCCTGCCCGTCATCGGCATTTCGCCCTTCACGCAGATGGCGATCTCGGGAACCGTCATCATCCTCGCCGTCGTTTTCAACGCCCGGCGCGAGCGCAATCGCGGCCGTATCATCCTGCGGGATCGCGCAGCAGCGGAGGTCGCAGCATGAGCATGGTTTCGTCAACGCCCGAAAAGCGCGTCATTCCCGATCGCCTCGGCACGCCCTTCAAGCGCATCATGTCGAGCTGGGAAGTGCTGCTCTTCGGTGTGGCCGTCCTGATCTTCATCTTCAATTCCGTGGCCTCGCCCTATTTCCTCGATGCCTGGAACCTCTCGGACGCGACCTTCAATTTCACCGAAAAGGCAATGATCGCCTTTGCCATGGCGCTGCTCGTCATATCAGGCGAGATCGACCTGTCGGTTGCCGCCATCATCGCCCTTGCCTCAACGGCGATGGGTGCTGCCGCACAGGTCGGCGTCGGCACGCCGGGCCTCGTGCTGATCGGCATCGGTACCGGGCTTGTCTGCGGCATCTTCAACGGTTTTCTCGTTTCGGGGCTGAAGCTGCCGTCGATCGTCGTCACGATCGGCACGATGAGCCTGTTTCGCGGCATCTCCTATATCGTGCTCGGCGACCAGGCCTACGGCAAATATCCGGCGGATTTCGCCTATTTCGGCCAGGGTTACGTCGTCTGGGTCTTCTCCTTCGAATTCGTACTGTTCATCGTGCTGGCGATCCTCTTTGCCATCCTGCTGCATGCGACGAATTTCGGCCGACAAGTCTACACGATCGGCAACAATGATTTTGCCGCCCGTTTCTCCGGCATTCCGGTCGAGCGCGTGAAATTCATCCTCTTCCTGCTGACCGGCGTGATGAGCGGTGTCGCCGCCGTCTGCCTGACCTCGCGCCTCGGCTCGACGCGTCCTTCGATCGCGCAAGGCTGGGAACTCGAGGTCGTCACCATGGTCGTGCTCGGCGGCATCTCGATCCTCGGCGGCTCCGGCACAATCGGCGGCGTCGTCATCGCCGCCTTCGTGATGGGGCTCGTCACCTTCGGCCTCGGCCTGTTGAACGTGCCCGGCATCGTCATGTCGATCTTCATCGGCCTGCTTTTGATCATCACCATCGCCATCCCGATCATCGCCCGCCGCATCAAAGCCATGAGCGCCAAATGACCCTGGAAAAACATGCCTTCAAGATGAAGCTCAATCCCGGCATGGAGGCCGAATATCGCAAGCGTCATGACGAGATCTGGCCGGAACTGGTCGATCTTCTGCACAAGTCGGGCGCCAGCGACTATTCCATCCATCTCGACCGCGAGACCAATACGCTTTTCGGCGTGCTGACGCGCCCGAAAGACCACACCATGGCGAGCCTGCCCGACCATCCCCTCATGAAGAAGTGGTGGGCGCATATGGGCGACATCATGGAAACCAATCCGGACAATTCGCCAGTTCAAAGCGACCTCGTCACCGTCTTCCATATGCCATGAGTGACTATCGCCACATCGCCGTTCTCGACATCGGCAAGACCAATGCCAAGGTCGTCGTGCTGGACAGCGCGACGGGCGCTGAAATCGCCGTTCGCAAGCAGCCGAACGCCGTCATACGCGATGGCCTCTATCCGCATTACGATATCGAAAACCTCTGGAATTTCGCGCTAGCCTCACTCAAGGCCTTCGCCAGGGAGCCAGGCTTCGACGCGCTCTCGATCACCACACATGGGGCAGCTGCCGCCCTGCTCGATGCAAATGGCAAACTTGCCATGCCTGTCATCGATTACGAGCATGAATACCCGCAGGACATCCGCGACGCCTATGACGCGCTCCGGCCGCCCTTTGCCGAGACATTCTCGCCACGCCTGTCGATGGGGCTGAATGTCGGCGCACAGCTGCATTATCAAAAGACCGCCTTCCCGGACGCGTTCGCCAAAGTCGCAGACATCCTCACCTATGCACAATACTGGTCCGCACGGCTGACCGGTATCGCGGCAAACGAGGCGACCTCGCTCGGCTGTCACACCGACCTCTGGAACCCGAAAACCGGCGCTTATTCCTCGCTGGTCGACACGCTGGCCATTCGCGCCCGGATGGCTCCGATCCGTTCGGCTTTCGATGCGCTTGGCCCAGTCCTGCCCGAGATCGCCGATGAAATTGGGCTTTCCGTGCCCGTCTATTGCGGTATCCATGATTCAAATGCCTCGCTATTGCCGCATCTCGTCGGCCGTGAGGCACCCTTCTCCGTCGTCTCGACCGGCACGTGGGTCATCAATTTCGGCGTCGGCGGCGATCTCGACCATCTCGACGCGAAGCGCGATGCTCTTGCCAATGTCGACGCCTATGGTCGCGCCGTACCGTCGTCCCGTTTCATGGGCGGTCGCGAATTCGAAATTCTCTCAGCGGAAATCGGTGAAGTCAGCGATGCCGCTGCGCGAGCTGCCGTTGCCGATGTCATCGCCAAGGGTATCATGCTGCTGCCGAACGTGGCGACGGGCTCCGGTCCCTTTCCCGGCAAGGTCAGCCGCTGGGTGGGTCTGGAGGGCGCCAGCCGCGGAGAGCGATATGCCGCGGCCTGCCTCTATCTGGCATTGATGACACAGGCCTGTCTCGGACTGATCGGCGCAAAAGGCCCCGTTATCGTCGAAGGTCCGTTCGCGCTGAACGAGGCCTACCTGTCCCTGCTTTCCGCGTTGACCGGCCGGGACACGATGGCGCTTCCCGGCTCGACGGGTACCAGTCAGGGTGCCGCGCTGCTTGCCGGCATCAGACCCGTTTCCGGCGCGGAAAGACATTTCGCACCCTATGCAATCCCAGGGCTTTCCGGCTATCGGGAGCGGTGGTACGCCGCGATGGAATAACAGTCTTTCCAACAGTGCCCTTGTTCAGACCGGCTGCGCCGCTACTGTGGCACCTCTCGATTTGATGGAGGAGACAGCATGACTGATCCATTCGACGCGCGGGCGCTGGCCGCCAAGCTTTACAGCCTGCGCCAGGACGGAAAGCAGGAGCCGACAAGCGCCTTTCCGCTGCCGAACGATTTTCACCAGGGCATGGAAGCGCAGAATTTCCTGAAGGGCCACGAAGCTGTCGCCAGCAATGCCTGGAAGGTTACGGCCTCCCCCGAGGGCCAGCCGGTTACTGCGCCCCTCCATCCCTATGCTGAAGCCGTCTCCGGCGCAACGATCCCCTGGTATCCGGGCATGAAATTCGAGGCCGAAATTGCGGTGCGCCTCGGCAAGGACCTGCCGTATCGCAAGGGCGCACCCTACAGCCGCGCCGAAGTGCTGGAAGCAATATCCAGCGCCTATCTCGGCGCCGAACTGCTGGTCAGCGCGGTCAAGGAAAGCGGTGCTGTCTCCTTCCTTCTCTTCCTCGCAGATCGCCTTGGCAATAGCGGCTATGTGCTCGGCCCCTCCATCGCAAAGAGCTTCATCGATACCGCCGCAAGCACGCCGCTGAAGGTCACCCAAGGCAGCAAGACGATCTATGACGGCCTAGCCAAACATCCGAAGGGCGACGTCGTAACCTGGCTGGTCGACTACGCCAACGATCCGCTGCGCCCGGACGATTCGCTGAAATCGGGCGCGCTCGTCACGACCGGCACGCTCAGTGGCGCCGTCGAGCTCACCGAACCCGGCGAGATCGACATCCACTTCGGCGACAGCGCGAGATTGACCTTCTCCGTCGTCTGATACGGGCATTTCCACCCGCATGAACTGGGTGATTGTCATCCCACTCCGCCTCCTGTATTAAACTTGAGTTTATTACGAAGGTTTATTTCGGCCATCCGGCCGGAGGCAGAAGTGGAAATGACGTTTCAACCGCGCATGCAAAACAGGATCCACGGCTTTTCCGTCACCAAAGGCGTCAATCGCCGGGTGTGGAACGGCATCGTGGCGGATGTCTGGGATGTGGACTGCGCTCCTCATTCCGGTGGCTATTACGTATCGCGCGACCCGCGGCTTTTCATCCTCCTTGAAAAACGCGGGCCGGGCAATTCGCGGGTGAAGCTCTCGCCACGTGCCCATGGCACGGTGCAGGACACCGAAAAGCGGCCGATCTCCTATGTGCCGGCCGATATGGAGGTCTGGGCCGATCTGGTGGGTGTGCATTCGCTGCGCCATCTCGATATCCATTTCGATGTAGAGACCATCAGCCGAAGGCTCGGCGATGAGCTCGATCCGCAGCGTCTCGCCAATGCTCAGCTCCTGTTTTCCGACGAGCGCCTTTTGTCGCTTGCCCAGTTGATTGCTGCCGAATGCGTCAATCCGCAGCCGCTGCATGATCTCTATGGAGACGGCCTGTCGCTCTCCCTCATCATCGATGTGCTGAAGCTTACCAAGGTGCAGCCGCGCAAGCGCAGCAAGCTTGCAGGTTGGCAATTGCGCCGCGCCACCGATTTCATCGAGGAGAATTGCCTGCGCAATATCCGGCTGGAAGAACTGGCATCTGTCACCGGCCTGTCGCAATCGCATTTCAGCCATGCCTTCAAGGCATCGACCGGCGTTGCGCCGCATCAATATCAGACCAATGTCCGCCTTGACCGCGCAAAACATCTGCTCGTTGGCAGCGAATATCCGCTGACGACCATCGCTGTGGAAACCGGCTTTGCCGATCAGGCCCATTTCACCCGTGTCTTCCGTAAGAATTTGGGAACCACACCGGCGAACTGGAAAAAGGCGCAGATTGCCTGATTGCAACACGCCTGGGCATTTGCGTGCAGCGCGGAAAATTGCCCAAGAACGTTCAATTTCCACCCGATCGCGACAATCCGCCCGATTAAATTTGAGTTAAACACTCGACTTATTCAAGGCCAAACCGTGGCAAGCGAGGCCGCGGCATGAGTGGGGTAAATTATGCGAGCGCAGACCAAGGGGCTCACCTTCAGGACATATCTACTGGCAGGAACGGCATTCGCCGGGATCATGGCGGGCTCTTCCGCCCTTGCTCAAGATGCCAATCCGACGCAACTGGCGCCGATCGTCATCCAGGGCGGCGATGAAACCGCCACCAGCCCCGTCAAAGGCTATGTCGCGAAAACCTCTTCCACGGGCTCCAAGAGCGATACGCCGATCAACGAAATCCCGCAGTCGGTCTCCGTTATCGGCAGGCAGGAAATGGATGATCACGGCATCACCAACAAAATCGACGAAGCACTCCTTTACACGCCCGGCGTCACAACCCAGCCCTTCGGCAATGATCCCGATACCGATTGGTTCTATATCCGCGGCTTCAACGCGACCCAGACCGGCGTCTTTTTCGACAACCTGAACCTCTTCAGCTACGGCTTCGGCGGTTTCCAGATCGATCCGTTCATGCTGGAGCGTGTCGAGGTTCTGAAGGGGCCGGCCTCGGTTCTTTACGGCGGCGCCAATCCCGGCGGCATCATCAATCTCGTACGCAAGCGCCCGCTCGATGAGCCGCTTTATTACACCGATATCGGCATCAACAGTAACGGCAACGCCTTTACCGGTTTCGATATCTCCAACAAGGTCGGCTCCAGCGATACGATGACCTACCGCATCACCGGCAAGGTCTCCGGCGGCGACAACTACTCCGATTTCTCTCATGATTTCCGCGGCTTCATCATGCCGCAGCTGAAGGTCGCCCCTGACGATGCGACGAGTTTCACCGTCTGGGGTTATCTCGCAGGCCTCGATCAGGTCCACACAGGCAACGGCTTCTTCCCCTATGAGGGCACGGTCGTGGACGCGCCCTTCGGCAAGATCCCACGCGACGCCTTCTATGGCGAGCCTGATATCGACGACGGCAGCTATGTGCAGAAGATGGTCGGCTACGAATTCGAGCATGAATTCGACAATGGCGTGAAATTCACCTCGAATTTCCGTTATGGCCACCTGGATAAACATGAGCAGGGTCCGTACCTCAACGGCTATGTGGGTGGCGTTCCAACGGCTCCAGATTACGATCTTGCCCGTATCGGTTTCGAAGGCCGGTCCGGCGTTGATTCCGTCGGCATCGACAACCGCGTAGAGGGCGAGACAGAGCTCGGCGGCACTACCCATAACCTGCTCGCCGGTATCGACTACAAATATTACCGTCTGGACAACTGGCAGGCTTGCTGCGGCTCGAACCCGATCAGCGCGACCGATCCGGTCTATGGCACGCCGCAGGGCGCCAACTTCGTTTACGCCGATGGTATCGTGAGCATGAAGCAGATCGGCATTTACGCTCAGGACCAGATCCATTTCGGCGACGGCTGGCTTCTGACGCTGAACGGCCGCTATGATCATGTCGATATCGACTCCGATGCCGTGATCGGCACGAGCTACAGTTTCGATGACGGCGCGGCCAGCGGCCGTGCCGGCCTCGCCTACGAGTTCGACAACGGCCTGACCCCCTATGTCAGCGCAGCAAGCTTCTTCAACCCGTTGATCGGCACCGGCATTTCTGGCCCCCTCAAGCCTGAAGAAGGCTATCAGATCGAAGGCGGCGTCAAATATGAACCGGCCTTCTTCGATGGCGTGATCACAGCCTCCGTGTTCCAGATCGACAAGCGCAACAATGCCGTGACCAATCCAATCACCTTCGAACAGAGCCAGCTCGGCAAGGTACGTTCGCGCGGCTTCGAACTCGAAAGCAAGATCAACGTCAACGACAACTGGAAGGTCACGGCGGGTCTCGACTATACCGACATGGAAGTGTTGGAAAACGCCGCCAACCCGCTTCTGGTCGGCAAATCCCCCTATATCACACCGAAGGTCAAGGCTTCGCTCTGGGTCGATTATCTGGTCACGACGGGTGCGCTGGAGGGTCTCAGCCTTGGCGCCGGCATTCGACATCAAGGTTGGTCATGGGCGGATGAACAGAATACCGAAAAAGTGCCATCGGCGACGGTTTTCGATGCAGCTATCCGCTACGAGAAGGAAAACTGGGCCGCATCGCTCAATGTCGCCAACCTCTTCGACAAGGAATATGTCACCAGTTGCCAAGGCCTTACGGTCTGCGGTTATGGCGATGCACGCACGGTCACTTTCAAGCTCAGCAAGAAATGGTAAGTTGACAAATATAGTTTAGTTTTTCAGGAAGCTGCGATAAAGGAGGGTTAAGGCCCTCCTGAGCCCTTTTGCAGCCAAGCCGGAGTTTCCTCGTGTCCAAGCCCTTCCTGACCCTTACCGGGATCGATTATGCCATCGGCACCAGACCCATCCTTGATGGCATCGATCTGACGCTCGAGGCTGGCCGCATCTACGGCCTGGTCGGCCCGAACGGGTCCGGCAAGAGTACGCTCTTGAAGATCGTCGCCCGACAGATTGCCCCAAAGAGCGGTGCGATCGACTTCGACGGCAAAGCCGCCGCCGACTGGGGCAGTCGCGCCTTCGCCCGCCATGTCGCGTATATGCCGCAATTCACGCCGGCGACCGACGGCATGACCGTGCGGGAACTGGTGGCCCTTGGCCGGTTCCCCTGGCATGGCACGCTCGGCCGCTTCAGCGCCACAGACCGTGAGATGGTCGAAGAAGCGATGGTCCGCACGGAGCTTGAGGATTTTGCCGACCGTCTCGTCGCCAGCATGTCCGGCGGCGAGCGCCAGCGCGCCTGGATCGCCATGATGCTTGCCCAGAATGCCCGCTGCCTGCTGCTTGACGAGCCGACGTCCGCGCTCGACCTCGCACATCAGGCAAGCGTGCTCTCGCTGGTACAGGAACTCAGCCACGAGCGCGGCCTCACCGTCATCATCGTCCTGCACGACATCAATCTCGCGGCGCGCTATTGCGATGCCATCATAGCCCTCAATCGCGGCCAGATCACCGCCGAAGGTGCGCCGGCCGATATCATGCAGGCCGATAAGCTCCAGTCGATCTTCGGCGTCGGCATGGGCGTCTTCCCGCATCCGGTTCGCAACGAGCCGGTCAGCTACCTGCTGTAGGCCATGGCGTCTTTCTCCCGCAGGCGTTTTCTAGCCGGCGCCGCAGCCACGCTGTCTGCCCCTGCACTCCTGCGGGCGGCCGACAGCCCGCGCGTCGCGACCCTCGACTGGGCACTGCTCGAAACCCTGCTGGCCATCGGCGCCAATGTGGTCGCCGGAACGGAACTGCGGCAGTTCCGTAAGGTGGCGGTCACGCCTGTCGTTCCCGGCGGCGTCACCGATCTCGGCCTGCGTGGCACGCCGAATTTCGAGGTGCTGCGCTTCGCTCGCCCGGAAGTGATCCTCAATTCGAATTTCTACGCCTGGGCTGATGCGCGCATGCAGCCGATCGCCCCTGTCGAAAGCCATGCGATCTACAAGCCCGGCGAAAGCCCCTATGCGCTTGCCGAACAGACAACGCTCGCGATCGGCGAGCGGCTGCAGCTTGCTGCTGCAAGGCAGCTTACCGAAAAGCTTTCCGCCAAACTCGACGGTTATAAGACGGCCTTTGCTGCGGGCGATGGCAGGCCGGTCATCCCGATCAATCTCGGCGATGCCAGGCATTTCCGCGTCTTCGGTTCCGACAGCATGTTCGGCGAGGTGCTGAAGCGTGTCGGCCTAACCAATGCCTGGCAGGGAGCGACCAGCTATTCGGCGACCGCTCCCGTCGGCATCGAGACGCTGGCTTCTATGCCGGATGCCTGGATCGTCATGATCCCGCCCCATCCGGCCGATGCGATCGAGGAACTTTCGACCAGCGCCTTCTGGAACGCATTGCCGGCCGTGCGCGAGAAGCGTGTGCTGATGCTTGGCTCCATCAATCCCTATGGTGCGCTCCCGGCTGCCATGCGCTTTGCCGATCTTCTGCAGGAGGGTCTTGACCATGCATGGAATGGTTAGTCTCGCCAGGCCCGCCCGCAGCCTCAACATTCCGTTTGCCACTGTTGCGCTGCCGGTGCTTTGCATCATTGCCTTCGCGCTACTGATCGCAACACGCCCGCAGGTCCCCGGCGACGTCGCTCAAGCCACCATGCTCGACGGCGTTCTGCTCTGGAACAGCATCATGCCGCGCGCCGTAATGGCGCTGATTGCCGGTGCCGCCCTTGGCCTATCCGGCACGCTGTTGCAGCGGGTGTTGCGCAATCCGATCGCCGACGCCTCAACGCTCGGCATCGCCTCCGGCGCGGAACTGGCGATGACGGCGGCGCTCAGCTTTTCGCCGCTGCTACCTGGTTTTTCGCGAGAGGTCATCGCCTTTGGCGGCGGGCTTGGTGCCGTCGCGATCGTGCTCGCCTTGAGCTGGCGGCGCGGGCTCGATCCGGTCACCGTCGCGCTCTCGGGCATGATCGTCAGCATGATCGCTGTCGCGCTGAGCGTCACACTCATCCTGGAGCGTGGCGAATATGCGATGTCGATCTATATCTGGGGCGCCGGTTCGCTGAGCCAGCAAGATTGGAACGGCGTGCTTTCGCTCGGTCCCCGCCTTGTCCTCGGCTTTACCGCCACCCTGATCCTGGTGCGGCCGTTGCGCATTCTGACGCTGGATGACGGCAGTGCCAGGAGCCTCGGCCTCGCATTGCATTCTGCCCGCCTCGCCATCCTTGCGCTCGCGGTCTGGCTCGCTGCTTCGGTCACGGCAGAGGTCGGCATCATCGGCTTCCTCGGTTTGGCAGCACCGGCAATCGCGAGACTTCTCGGCGCACGCAGCACCGGACGCCTGATGATCGCGGCACCGCTGACCGGCGCCGGTCTGCTCTTCCTCACCGATTGCCTGACCCAGATCCTCGGCCCCGGCTTCACAGATCTCGTGCCAACAGGGGCTGCGACAGCCTTGCTCGGCGGCCCATTGCTGATTTTCCTGCTGCCGCGCGTACATTCCGTTGCGGCCACGGCGGCTCAATCAACGCGGCCGCTCACGAGACTATCAAAGCCGCTTGGCGCCCTTGCCTTGCTCTGCGCCACAGTTGTGCTGCTCTTCATCGCCTTCCTCACGCTCGGCCCGGCCGATGACGGTTGGCATCTCGCGACCGGCACCCTCTTCACCGGCCTCCTGCCCTTTCGTCTGCCACGCATCATCGTCGCGGCCTGCGCCGGCGGCATGCTCGCGGCGGCCGGCTTCATCATGCAGCGGATGACCGGCAATCCGATCGCAAGTCCGGAAGTGCTCGGCATCAGCAGTGGCGCCGGGGCTGGGTTGACGGTGGCTCTCTTCTTGTTTGGCTTCCCCTCACCCGCCATCATGCTGCTCGCCATGGCGCTTGGCGCGCTCGCCGCATTCGGGACGATGATTGCCATTTCCGCCCGAGCGCAATTCTCGCCGGAACGCATGCTGCTTGCCGGCGTCGGCATCGGCGCGTTCGCCATGGCGATCGTCACCATGGTGCTCGCTCAAGGCGATATGCGCGGATACATCCTCTTGACCTGGCTCTCCGGCTCGACCAATCGCGCCGGTGCTCTTGAAGCTTGGGCGGCAATCATCTCACTTGCCATCCTCGTCGCGCCGCTGCCGTTCCTCGGCCGCTGGCTGACGATACTGCCGCTCGGTGGCAATTCCAGCCGGTCTCTCGGTCTTCGCGTTGGCGCAAGCCGCCTGACACTTGCCATTCTCGCCGCACTGATGACGGCAATCGCCTCATTCCTCGTCGGGCCGCTCAGCCTGGCCGGGCTCATCGCCCCGCACCTTGCGCGGCTTGCCGGCTTCCACCGGCCGGGCCACCAGCTTACGGTGAGCGTTCTCTTCGGGGCTGGCGTGCTGATGACAGCCGACTGGCTCTCGCGCGTCGTTATCTACCCTTATCAGGTGCCGGTCGGCCTCTTCGCGGCCTTGATCGGCGGTCCCTATCTCATATGGCTGCTTTCGCGAAAGGACATCAAACAATGATGGCTGCACCTTTTACCGCATCCGGCGTCGCAATTGCCGTCGATCCCGGCAGGATGCTCGACGAGCTTTGCACTCATTTTGTCGAACACAGCATCGTCAGGCGCGATGGCGACCAAGTGACCCTGGAGATGATGATCGGCAAGGCCGATATCCGCCATGAAGGCCGCTCGCTTGCGATCGAGCTCTCCTGCAAGAGTGCGCGCGCACTTCAAAATGTCCGCTCAGTGCTTGCCGAGCACCTCTTCCAGTTTGCCGGCGAGGATACGTTGGAGCTCACCTGGTCGGACGCGCCGAAAGCCGACCGGCTGCCGGACTTGCGAGAAATCCGCGTCATCGGCGCCTGCAATATCAGCCCTCACATGCGCCGGGTAACCGTTGCCTGCGACGACACCAAACATTTCGCTCATGGCGGACTGCATTTCCGCCTGCTCATCCCGCCGAAGGGTCGCGTGCCTGTCTGGCCGAAACTGCGCGCGGATGGGCGTATCGAATGGGCGAAAGACGAGGATGCGCTGACGGTGCGCATCTACACGTTCCGCAGTATCGATCTGGAGCGTGGCGAGATCGACATCGATTTCGTGCTGCACGAGGGCGAAAACATGCCCGGCGCGGAATGGGCGATGAATGCGAAGCCCGGCGATATCGCCGGTGCTCTGGGGCCTGGCGGCGGCGGCGTTCCCGATGCAACCACGATGATCCTCGCCGGAGACGAGACGGCGCTACCGGCCATTTCGCGCATCGCCGCCGAAGTCCCTGCCGGAACACGGCTGCGCATCTTCCTCGAAGTCGATGGCCCTGCGGAAGAGCTGCCCCTGCCGTCGGCCGGTACGGCCGATCTTACCTGGATGCATCGCAACGGTGCGCCTGCCGGCTCTATGGGTCTCATCGAAAACGCCATCAAGGATGCGTTGGCTGACGCCGCTGCGGACACTTTCGTCTGGGCCGGTTGCGAGCGATCCGAGGCCAAACGCATTCGCGATTTTCTCAAGAGCGAACGCGCCCACGATCGCCACAAGATGAGCATCGGCGCTTACTGGGAGCGCTAGACGCCCCTCACATCTTTTCGCGGAACATCTCGATGATGGCGGAAAAATCCTTGCCGCCATTGCCGAGCTTTTCGAAGAGCGCGTAGAGCTGTGCTGCCTCCGCCCCAAGCGGCGTGGACGCACCGCTCACCAGCGCCGCTTCCTGCGACAGCCTGAGATCCTTCAGCATCAGCGCTGCGGCAAAGCCCGGCTTGTAGTCATTATTGGCCGGCGAGGTCGGCACCGGCCCCGGCACCGGGCAATAGGTATTGATCGACCAGCATTGGCCCGATGAGGTGGAGGCGACATCGAAGAGCGCCTGATGCGAGAGGCCGAGCTTTTCGGCCAGCACGAAGGCCTCGCAGACGCCGACCATGGAAATGCCGAGGATCATGTTGTTGCAGATCTTCGCCGCCTGACCAGCGCCTGCCTCACCGCAATGGACGATCTTCTTGCCCATGGCATCGAGGACCGCCTTTGCCTTGGCGAAGGCTTCGTCGGAGCCGCCGGCCATGAAGGTCAGCGTGCCGGCGCTTGCCCCGCCCGTGCCGCCGGAAACAGGTGCATCGAGCGACAGGCAGCTCGCGGCCTTGGCCATCTCATGCGCCTTGCGGCTGCTTTCGACATCGATCGTCGAGCAGTCGATGACGAGCGTGCCCTGCGCGGTCGACTGCAGGATATCGGTCCAGGCCGTCAGCACGTGTTTACCCTGCGGCAGCATGGTTATGACGATGTCCGCGTCCTTGACCGCCTGGCTAGCATGGCTTGCCGGCTTCACGCCGCTTTCTTCGGCAGCCTTCAGCACGGGAGCGGCCAGGTCGAAGCCAAGCACCTCGTGACCGGCCTTGACGAGATTGGCGGCCATCGGCCCGCCCATATTGCCGAGGCCGATGAATGCGATCCTTGCCATGCTCATCTCCTATCTGTTGTCCTCGAGGATCATGGCCGCTGCCTTTTCGGCGATCATGATCGTCGGCGAATTGGTATTGCCCGAGGTGATGGCGGGCATCACCGAGGCATCCGCGATCCTGAGCTTGCCTAGCGCCCGCAACCTGAGCCGCGGGTCAACCACGCTGTCCCTGTCCACGCCCATGCGGCAGGTGCCGACGGGATGGAAGATCGTCGTGCCGATATCGCCCGCTGCCTTCTCCAACTCTACCTCGCTCTGATAGCTCGGCCCCGGCTTGAACTCTTCCGGGCGGAAGCGGGCAAAGGAAGGCTGCGCCACGATCCGGCGCGTCAGCTTTATTGAACGAACAGCTATGTCGCGATCGCGCTGCGTCGAGAGGTATTTAGGCGCGATGACGGGTTGGGCGGCAAAATCCGGGCTGGAAACATGCACGGAACCGCGGCTTTCCGGCCGGAGATTGCAGACACTCGCCGTGATCGCCGGAAAGCGGTGGACGGGATCTCCGAACCTGTCCAGCGAAACCGGCTGGACATGATACTGCAGATCAGGCGTTTCCTTGTCAGGACCGGAACGGGTGAAGATACCGAGCTGGCTTGGCGCCATCGCCATCGGGCCGGAGCGGCGCAGGAGATATTCAATCCCGATCGCCGCCTTGCCGATCAGCTTGGAGGCCTTTTCGTTGAGTGTCGGCACGCCGGTGACCTTGTAGGCAAGCCGAAGCTGCAGGTGATCCTGCAGGTTTTCACCGATACCCTTCACCTCGGTCAGCACATCGATGCCGGCCTGATGCAGAATCTCACCGCGGCCAATGCCGGAGAGTTCAAGAATATGTGGCGAACCGATGGAGCCGGCCGATAGCACGGTCTCCCTCGCCGCATAGGCCCGCTTCGCCGTGCCGCCATGCTGGAACTCGACACCAACAACAGCGCCCTCCTCGATAAGCAGCCGGCGCACCTGTGCCTTTGTCATGACAGTGAGATTGCCGCGTTTCATCGCGGGGCGCAGGAAGGCCTTCGTCGCATTCCAGCGGATGCCGGAGCGCTGGTTGACGTCGAAGTAGCCCGAACCCTCATTGCTGCCGCGGTTGAAATCCGCCGTTTCGGGAATGCCGGCCTCCTTGGCGGCCTGCTGGAAAGCGTCGAGCACGTCCCAGCGCACCCGCGCCTTTTCCACGCGCCATTCGCCTCCGGCGCCATGCATATCGTCCCCACCCTGGTAGTGATCCTCCGACTTGCGGAAAAAGGGCAGCACGTCATCCCAGCCCCAGCCGGTGCAGCCCATCTGCCGCCAGAGATCGTAGTCGCGCGCCTGGCCGCGCATGTAGATCATGCCGTTGATCGACGAGCAGCCGCCAAGCACCTTGCCGCGCGGATAGTTCAGCGCCCGTCCGTTTAGCCCGTCCTCGGGCGCGGTCGTAAAACACCAGTCGGTGCGCGGATTGTTGATGCAGTAGAGATAACCGACGGGAATATGGATCCAGTGGTAGTTGTCGTTGCCGCCCGCCTCCAGCAGAAGAACCCTGGTGTTGCGGTCGGCCGACAGCCGGTTCGCGAGCACGCAGCCGGCGCTGCCGGCGCCGATGATGATATAGTCGTAGCGATCCATGGATCGTGCACTCCGAAATGGCTGCGTCCCGCCTCCCCGGGGTCGGGGAAGCGGGATTTCGCGCCGCCGCTGCACATCTTCTCCCGTTGCAGGAAAAGCGGTCCGCCCATTCAGCGGCGATAGACAAAGCCCAGTTTACGCCCGAGCCGAGAGGCGTAGAATTCGCCGATAATGCCGCGACGGAAGATCAGCACGCAGATCATGAAGACCACACCGGTAATGATGGTCACCGGAAATTCCGAGGTGGCGAGATAATTCTGCAGTGTCACGACCAGACCGGCTCCGAAGACCGGGCCGATCAGCGTGCCGATGCCGCCAAGCAGCGTCATCAGGATCACCTCGCCAGACATCTGCCAGGCGACATCCGTCAGCGTCGCAAACTGGAAAACCAGCGCCTTGACCGATCCGGCAAGCCCGGCAAGTGCTGCAGACATGACGAAAGCGCCGAGCTTGTAGCGCGCCACGGAATAGCCGAGCGATATCGCCCTTTGCTCGTTCTCGCGGATCGACTTCAAGATCATGCCGAAGGGTGAGTTGATAAAGCGCCAGATGATCAAAAGGCCGATCAGAAATACCGCCAGCACGAAATAATACATGTTGGTCGAACTGTTGAGATCGATGAAACCGAGGAGATGGCCGCGCGGCACGGACTGAATGCCATCCTCGCCCTCGGTGAATTCCGCCTGCAGACAGAAGAAGAAGAACATCTGCGACAGCGACAGCGTGATCATCGCGAAATAGATGCCCTGCCGGCGGATTGCGAAGAAGCCCATGACGAGGCCGAGAAGTGCTGCCCCGAGAACACCAACGAGAATTCCGAGCTCCGGCGGAAAGCCCCAAGACTTCACCGTATAGGCAGTGAAATAGGCCGCTCCCCCGAAGAAGGTCGCATGACCGAAGGAGAGCAGACCGGTATAGCCGAGCAGGAGGTTAAAGGCGCAGGCAAAGAGCGCGAAGCACAAGAGCTTCATCAGGAAGATCGGGTAGAAGAAGAAGGGAGCAAGCAGCAGAAGCAGCAGCCCGATGATCAGGAACCCGGTCTGCACCGACATCGCGGTGCGGCTCTTTTCCGTGCGGATCGTTTCGGTGATGTCAGCCATGTCACGCATCCCGTCCGAAGAGGCCCGCGGGCCTGATGAGAAGCACGATCGCCATGATGACGAAGATGACGATATTGGAGGCCTCCGGATAGAAGACCTTGGTCAGACCTTCCGCGATACCGAGCACATAGCCGGTGACGATGGCGCCCATGATCGAGCCCATGCCACCGACCACGACCACCGCAAAGACGACGATGATCATGTTCGAGCCCATCAGCGGCGACACCTGATAGATGGGTGCCGCCAATACACCGGCAAAGGCGGCAAGGCCGGCACCGAGCGCATAGGTGAAGGTCAAGAGAACCGGCACATTGACACCGAAGGCCTGGACGAGAGTGGCATTTTCCGTTGCAGAGCGCAGATAGGCGCCAAGCTTGGTCTTTTCGATCAGCAGCCATGTGCCGATGCAGACGACGAGCGACACGATCACCACCCAGCCACGATAGATCGGCAGGAACATGAAGCCAAGATTCACGCCGCCGGCTAGCGCCGGTGGCGTCGCATAGGGTTGGCCGGATGAGCCGTAGAGATAGCGGAACGTTCCTTCGACGGCGAGCGCCAGCCCGAAGGTGAAGAGCAGGCCGTAGAGCGGATCGAGATCATAGAGGCGACGAAGGAAGAGCCGCTCGATAACGGCGCCGGCAAGCCCGACGATGACCGGCGCCAGGATCAGCGATGGCCAGTAACCTATACCGAGATAATTCAAGAGCAGATAGGCGACGAAAGCGCCGAGCATGTACTGGGCGCCGTGCGCGAAGTTGATGACACGCAGAAGACCGAAGATGATCGCAAGACCGAGGCTCAGCAGCGCATAGAACGAGCCGTTGATCAGGCCGATCAGCAACTGGCCGAACAACGCCTGCAGGGGGATGCCGAAGATCATCGTCATCGCGTCACACTCCCAGAACCTTGTGCAGCACATCCATGCGCTGCGGCAGTTCGCCGACAGGGAATTCCGAGACCATCTGCCCATGATCCATCAGATAGAAGCGATCGGCAATACGGCTCGCGAAGCGAAAATTCTGCTCGACCAGCACGATCGTCATGCCGCGCTCCTTCAGCGTTTTCAGAACTTCGCCGATGCGCTGCACGATAACGGGCGCCAGTCCCTCCGTCGGCTCGTCGAGCAGCAACAGGCGCACGCCGGTGCGCAGAATGCGGGCGATCGCCAGCATCTGCTGCTCGCCGCCGGAGAGCTTGGTACCGGAACTCGTGCGCCGCTCGTAGAGGTTCGGGAAAAGCTCGTAGATTTCATCCAGGCTCATGCCGCCTGGCGCCACGACGGGCGGCAGCAGCAGGTTTTCCGAAACCGTCAGCGTCGAGAAAATGCCGCGCTCCTCGGGGACGAAGCCGATGCCCTTGTGCGCCGTCTTGTGCAGCGGCACCTGCATCATGTCCGTGCCGGCAAAGCTGATCTTTCCCTTTCGAGCGCGCACAATGCCGGTGATGGTGCGCAAAGTCGTCGTCTTGCCGACACCATTGCGGCCGAGAATGGTGATCATCTCGCCCTCGCCGACCGTCATGTCGATGCCGTGAAGGATGTGACTTTCGCCGTACCAGGCGTTGAGGCCCTGGACTTCGAGAAGCGGTGCCATCAGTCGTGCTCCTCCGTACCCATATAGGCCTGGCGCACACGCTCGTCCCGGCTAACGGTCGCATAGTCGCCCTCGGCAAGGATTTCTCCACGTTGCAGCACGGTGACATGCTGGCAGATATTGGCGACAACGGAGAGATTGTGCTCGACCATCAGAACCGCACGATCGCGTGCAACATCCCGGATGATGGCGGAGACGACGCTGACATCCTCCTGCCCCATGCCGGCCATCGGCTCATCGAGCAGCAGCACCTTCGGATCGAGCGCCAGCGTGGTGGCAATCTCAAGCACCCGCTTGCGGCCATAGGAGAGATCGACGGCGATATGATCGCGCTCCTTGGAAAGTCCGACGCTGGCAAGCAATTGCTCGGCCCGCTCATTCAGGCTGTCAAGCGCCGAAAGCGGCCGCCAAAACTGCGTGGAAAGATTGTTCGACCGCTGCAGGGCGACCCGCACGTTGTCGAGCACCGTAAGGTGCGGAAAGACCGCCGAGATCTGGAAGGAGCGGACGAGGCCCATGCGCGCCACCCTGTCCGGCGGCGTCCTGGTGATATCCGTGCCCATCAGCGTAATCGTGCCTGATGTCGGCTGCAGGAACTTGGTGAGCAGGTTGAACACCGTCGTCTTGCCGGCGCCATTCGGCCCGATCAGCGCATGGACGCTCGCATCATGCACATCGAGATCGACATTCTTGACGGCCGTGAAGCCGCCGAAATCGCGCTGCAGGCCGCGGGCGGAAAGCACCACCCGCGGCTTGGCCTGAGTTTCATTTGCGGAAACCGCCATTGTTCACTTCACCAGATCGCAGCCGCTCTTGGCGGGGTCGATATAGGCTTCCTTGCCCGGAATGGTGGCGAGAACGTTGAAATAGTCCCACGGCTCCTTGCTTTCCGAGGGCTTCTTGACCTGCAGCAGGTACATGTCGTGGATCATGCGGCCGTTCGGGCCAACCGTGCCGCCACGGCCGAAGACGTCGTCGACAGGCATCTCGTGCAACTGCTTGGCAACGGCTTCCGTCTCGTCCGTGCCAGCTTTCTGGATCGCCTTCAGATATTGCAGAACGGCCGAATAGGTGCCGGTGTGGACCATGTTCGGCATCTTGCCGGTACGGGCGAAGAACTTCTTGGCGAATTCCCGGCTCTCGTCATCGCGGTTCCAGTAATAGCCTTCCGTCAGCGTCAGGCCCTGCGCGGCCTCCATGCCGAGGCCATGGACTTCGGCAAGTGTGAAAAGCAGCGCCGCCAGATGCTGGCCGCCCTGAGTGATGCCGAATTCAGCGGCCTGCTTGATGGCGTTCGACGTGTCGAGGCCGGCATTGGCAAGGCCGATGACCTTGGCGCCTGATGATTGCGCCTGGAGCAGGAAGGACGAGAAGTCCTGGGTCGACAGGGGATGGCGCACCGACCCGACAACCGTGCCGCCGCTCGCCTTCACATAATCGGTGGTCTGTTGTTCCAGCGAATAGCCGAAGGCATAGTCCGCCGTCAGAAAGAACCAGCTGTCTCCGCCCTGTTTGACCAGCGCACCGCCGGTGCCGACGGCCAGAGCATGGGTGTCATAGGCCCAATGGAAGCCATAGGGCGAGCAGGCCTTGCCGGTGAGATCGGTCGTCGCAGCGCCGGTAACGATATCGATCTTCTTCTTTTCCTTGCCGATAGCTTGCACGGCAAGCGCCACCGAAGAGGTCGTCAGCTCCATAATGGCATCCACCTGTTCGGTGTCATACCACTGACGCGCAATGTTGGAGGCGATATCAGGCTTGTTCTGATGGTCGGCATCGACGATCTCGACCGGCATGTCGAGTACCTTACCGCCGAAATCCTCGACCGCCATCTTCGCAGCCTCGACAGAAGACTTGCCACCGAAGTCGGCATAGACGCCCGACTGGTCGTTCAGAATACCGATCTTGACCTTTCCATCGGAAATGGCTGCGCTCTGGGCAAACACGGCAGTGCTGCTTGCAAGCAAAAATGCAACGGACGCAATGAAATTCTTTCGCATAGTCTCTCCTCCCAGAGATTGGCCAGATTGCGAATCTGTTCAAATTTGGCGACCCGCCCTCCTCAAAGCGGCCACTCCGCCCTTACGATCACGGAATTTCCTCCATGAGGCAACTGGCGGTTTACATCTAATTCCAAACAGTATCTGTTCGTTTTTGAACAGAACCCGTCACAAGCCGCTCTGGCGACAGTCGCGGCGCCTCCTTGACGGGCGGCATTAGACCAAAGACGTAGACGGATAGGCGACGCCAATGAGTCACGCTTCGCAATTTACCTGGGACGATCTGCAGTTTTTTCTAGCCGTCGCCCGCACCGGTCAACTTTCGACGGCGGCGCGGCAGTTGCGTGCCAGCCACGCGACCGTCTCGCGGCGCATCGACAGGCTGGAATTTGCGCTGAAAGTGAAGCTTTTCGAGCGAAATCCGCGCGGCTACGTGCTGACCGCCATGGGTGCGCGCTTTGTCGAAACCGCCGAGAAGATGGAGCAGGAGACGGAGCGCCTGCGAGCCGATCTTTCCGATGGCTCCGGAAGCCAGCGCGGACTCGTGCGGCTGAGCGCGCCGGAAGGCTTTGCCAACTTCTTCTTTGCGACGGTGCTGCCACAATTTGCCGCGCGCCATCCACATCTCGCGCTGGAACTCGTCACCATTCAGCAGATCATGTCGCTGTCGCGCAAGGAGGCGGATATTTCCGTTGTCCTCGACGAGCCGAAGGGCGGGGCTTATTTTGCGGAGAAGCTCACGGATTACCATCTGCAGGTCTACGCTTCGCGCGACTATCTGGCGCGCGCCGAGCCGATCCGCACGCGCGACGACCTGCTGAAACATCCTTTCATCAGTTATATCGAGGAAATGATCTTCGCGCCGGGACTGGATTATCTCGGCGACGTGCATCCGCGCATCAAGCCGCAATTCCAGAGTTCAAGCATCTTCGCGCAACTGACCGCCACGAGAAACGGCCTCGGCCTCGGCATCCTGCCCTATTTCTTCGCCTGCCGTTATCCTGAGCTTGTGCGCGTGCTGCCCGACGAAATCGACCTCAAGCGCCACTACTGGATCACCTGCCATCGGGATCTCAAGCAGGCACCGCGCGTGCGCGCCGTCATCGACTTCCTGCGGGAAACAGTTCGCAGCGAGGATGCCCGTTTTATCCCGCCTTTTATCGGCGTGTCAGGCGCGATACGGAAGGCGAAGGCCGAAACCTGACTATTTCAGGAATTCGGCGCGGTGCGGGGTGAAGGTGTCGATCAGCCGGCCCTTTTCCAGCGCCTTGACGCCATGGACGAGATTGGGCGGAACGATGAAGCTGCCGCCTTGCTTCAGCACTTCGGTGCGCCCGTCGATCGTCACCTCGAAGCTGCCTTCGGCAACATAGCTTGCCTGGATATGCGGGTGAAAATGCGCAGCCCCTACGGCGCCCGGCTCAAAGACGACTTCCACCATCATCATCTCGGGCAGATAGGTCATGATACGCCGGGTCACACCTGGCTCGGGGTTCACCCACTCGGCGGCCTCGGCCGATACGAAAAGATCGCTTGATGACATGTCTGCCTCCTCGCTCCAGAATCCACCTGACCGGAATCTATCCGACCAGATCCGTCGCGCGCAAACTGGCGCACCGGCCGTCAATTGAAAAGATGACTTCCGCATCTTTGGTGCGATAGTCACTTCTGTTGACGCCGTCAGCCGGCAGGTCTATGGCGACCTTAAATCAGGGATGCCTGTGACAATCGCCCTGAACACTGGCGAGGAGACTGGACATGCAGCATACGCGCGAGGTTTTCGACTGGGCCGATCCCTTCCGGCTCGTGGAGCAACTGACCGATGAGGAGCGCATGGTGCAGGATACCGCCCATGCCTATGCGCAGGAAAAGCTCGCGCCACGCGTTCTCGAAGCCTTTCGCCACGAGAAGACCGATCCGGAAATTTTCCGCGAGATGGGCGAACTCGGGCTGCTCGGCCCGACGATCGATCCGGAATATGGCGGCGCCGGCCTCGGCTATGTCGCCTATGGCCTCATCGCCCGCGAGGTGGAGCGCGTCGACAGCGGTTACCGCTCGATGATGAGCGTGCAATCCTCGCTCGTCATGGTGCCGATCGACGCCTTCGGCTCCGAAGAACAGAAGAAGAAATACCTCCCGAAGCTTGCGACCGGCGAATGGATCGGATGTTTCGGACTGACCGAACCCAATCACGGCTCCGATCCCGGTTCCATGGCGACGCGGGCAAAGAAGGTCGACGGCGGCTATAGCCTGACCGGCTCCAAGACCTGGATTTCGAATGCGCCGATCGCCGATATCTTCGTCGTCTGGGCAAAGACCGAGGATGGCGTCATCCGCGGCTTCATCCTGGAAAAGGGCTGGAAGGGTCTCTCTGCCCCGAAGATCCAGGGCAAGGTCGGGCTCCGCGCCTCTATAACAGGCGAAGTCGTGATGGCCGACGTCTTCGTGCCGGAAGAGAACCTGCTACCGAAAGTTGCCGGCCTCAAGGGGCCTTTCACCTGTCTCAATTCCGCGCGTTTTGGCATTGCCTGGGGGGCGCTTGGCGCTGCGGAGGCCTGCTATGCCATGGCTCGGCAATATACGCTCGACCGCAAGCAGTTCGATCGGCCGCTTGCCGCCAACCAGCTGATCCAGAAAAAGCTTGCCGACATGGCGACTGAAATCTCGCTCGGGCTTCAAGGATGTTTGCGGCTCGGCCGCATGAAGGAAGAGGGTCATCCGCCGGTCGAACTCACCTCGATCCTGAAGCGCAATTCCTGCGGCAAGGCGCTGGATATCGCCCGCGCAGCCCGCGATATGCTGGGCGGCAACGGCATTTCGGATGAGTTCGGCGTTGCCCGCCACCTCGTTAATCTCGAAGTGGTCAACACCTATGAGGGAACGCATGACATCCATGCGCTGATCCTTGGCCGCGCCATTACGGGCATTGCAGCCTTTTCCAACTGAATCTGCCGCGGACAAGGCGAATTGCAACGGAGTTAACAATGTGCAACTTTTCCCCTACCGCGGCAGACAAGCCGGCGGCTTAAGGGGGATCGGCCTATGTTTCTGCTGCTCGCACTCCTGATCGGCGTCGTTGCCGGTCTTCGCGCCATGACTGCACCGGCCGCCGTCGCCTGGGGCGCAGCACTTGGCTGGTACGATCTCTCTCAGACTCCGCTTGCTTTCATGGGCTACCAGTGGACGCCATGGATCTTCACCATACTGGCTGTCGTTGAGCTCATCACCGACCAGTTGCCCACCACGCCGTCGCGCAAGGTGCCGATCCAGTTCGGCGCCCGCATCGTCATGGGTGCGTTTAGCGGCGCCGTGATCGGCGCGGCCAGCAGCCTGCTCTTCGGCGGCCTGATTGCCGGCGTCATCGGCGCCGTCATTGGCACGCTTGGCGGGGCTGCCCTGCGCGGCAGGCTCGCTGCCTCGTTCGGCCAGGATCGCCCGGCCGCCTTGATCGAAGACGCCGTCGCCATCATCGGCGCCATCATCATCGTGGCAGCGGTCTGATGAAGACCTTCGACGCAATATTCATCGGCGCCGGCCAGGCTGGCCCTTTCCTTGCCGCCCGCATGGCGGAAAAAGGCATGAAGGTGGCGCTGATCGAACGCAAGTTCCTCGGCGGCACCTGCGTCAATGCCGGCTGCATGCCGACGAAGACGCTGGTGGCAAGTGCGCGCGCCGCCCAGGTGGCGCGACGCGGAGCTGATTACGGGGTGCGGATAGCGGGGGAGATCGGCATCGATATGAAGACCGTGCGCGGTCGCGCAGAGACGGTCACCATGAATGCCCGCAACGGTCTGAGCGACTGGTTCGCCAGCATGAAAACCATGACGGTCATCTCTGGCCATGGACGCTTCACGTCTCCCAAGGAAGTCGCCGTCAACGGCGAGACGCTGACGGCGCCGAAGATCTTCCTCAATGTCGGCGCGCGGCCAACGATCCCCGACATGCCGGGCCTTGCCGATATCGATTATCTCACCTCCACCGGCATCATCCATCTCGACAGCCTGCCCAAACATCTCGCCATCATCGGCGGCAGTTATATCGGCCTGGAATTTGCGCAGATGTATCGGCGTTTCGGCTCGGAGGTAACGGTGATCGAGCGCGGCCCGAAGCTCGCCTCCCGCGAGGATGAGGATATTTCCGATGCGATCGCCGATATCCTCAGATCCGAGGGGATAAAGATCCACACTGACGTCAAGGACATCCGCTTCGCAAAGAGTGCTGATGGCGCGGCCGTCACGATCGACTCCGAGACGATCGAAGCAAGCCATGTGCTTATCGCCACCGGCCGCACGCCGAATACCGACGATCTCGGCCTCGATGCCGCGGGTGTGGCCACCGACAAGCACGGCTACATCACCGTCGACGACCGGCTTGCCACCAATGTGGACGGCATCTGGGCGCTTGGTGACTGCAACGGCCATGGCGCTTTCACCCACACGTCCTACAATGACTTCGAGATCGCAGCCGCCAATCTGCTCGACGGCGAAGATCGCAAGCTTTCGAGCCGCATTCTTGCCTACGCCCTTTATATCGACCCACCGCTCGGCCGTGTCGGCATGACCGAGAAACAAGCGCGCGCCTCGGGCCGCAAGATCATGGTCTCCACGCGGCCGATGAGCCGGGTGGGCCGCGCCAGCGAACGCGGCGAAACCAAGGGCTTCATGAAAGTGATCGCCGATGGCGAAACCAAGGAAATCCTGGGGGCGGCGATCCTCGGCATCGAAGGCGACGAGGCAATCCACGGCTTTATCGACGCCATGAACGCCGGCACGACCTATCCCATATTGCGATGGTCCGTGCCGATCCACCCGACGGTGTCGGAATTGATTCCGACGTTGCTCGGAGATTTGAAGCCTGTCTGATCTGCACCGCCGACAGATGCATCGCAATCAGCCGGAGGCCGGTCATTGAATATCGAACTGCTGATCGAAAATTACGGCCTACCCGCAATCTTTCTCGGCACCGCCTTCGAGGGGGAAACCGCTGCCTTTCTGGCCGGCGTCATCGCGCACAGAGGCCTTCTGACATATTGGGCTGCCTCGATGGCGGCTTCGGCGGGATCCTTTGCTGGCGATCAGATGTGGTTCTTTGCCGGGCGCTACGCCGCTCAAGGGAGCTTCGTTCGCCGCCTGATGGAGACGCCGGCGCTGGAGAGGGTAACGCACCTTCTTGAAAAATACCCGACGGGTTTCATCTTCGCGTTCCGCTTCCTGGTGGGATTGCGAACGATCAGCCCCATCGTCATCGGCACGACGCGCATATCGACGCAGAAATTCCTCGTCATCAACCTGCTGGCGGCGCTGGTCTGGGGCCAGCTTTTTACCGCCCTCGGCTATGCCTTCGGACATGGAATAGAACAGATGCTCGGCCGCCTTCCGCTACACAACCATCTGCTCGTTGCGCTTGCCGCCGCGGCCATCATCGCGGGCGCGGCGCTGCTGCTTCACAGGATGAAACCCGGCATAAGGCACCCGTAGGGGCGCCTTATGCCATGACGATCTGCAGTTTGACGTCTGTTGGACGTGCTTCGACCGCACGATCGAAAGCCTTGATCGAATCCTCGAAGGTAAAGGTCTCTGATATCAGCGGCTTCAGATCGACGCGGCCCGATCCGAGAAGGGCGATCGAGCGCTCGTACTGGTGCGCATAGCGGAACACCGTCTCAATGCGGATTTCCTTGGTGGAAGCCGTAGAGACGTCGAACCCGATCGGATTGACCGGCAGGCCGACGACGACAATGACGCCGCCCGGACGCGGCAGGGCCATGATCGTCTCCCAGGCCTTCGGTGAACCCGAGCATTCGAAGACGACATCGGCACCCCAGCCATCGGTCAGCCGGCTGACTTCTTCGGCCAGGTTCTTCTCGCGGATATTGACCGGAATGACGCCCTGATACTGTGCGGCAATGTCGAGCTTCGGCTGGGCGAGGTCGGCAACGATCGCGCGGGCGCAGCCGCCGGCAAGGGCGGCAATCGCCACCATGGTGCCGATCGGCCCGGCACCGAGAACGACGGCCGTATCGCCGGGCGTGATCTTCGCCTTGGTGGCAGCCTGCATGCCGACCGCGAAAGGCTCGACCATCGCGCCCTCGGCGAAGCTGACATTGTCGGGCAGCTTGAACGTGTAGTTGGCGGGATGCACGACTTCAGGCGTCAGCACGCCATGGATCGGTGGGGTCGCCCAGAAGTTGACGGCCGGGTCGATATTGTACATGCCGAGGCGGCTTGCCTTGGAATTGGGATCGGGAATGCCTGGTTCCATGCAGACGCGATCACCGATCTTCAGATGCGTCACACCCGCGCCGACTTCGACCACCGTGCCTGCCGCTTCGTGGCCGAGCACCATTGGCTCGTTGACGATGAATGGGCCGATCTTGCCGTGTGTGTAATAGTGGACGTCGGAGCCGCAGACGCCGACGGTATGGATCTTGATCTTCACCTGCCCCGGTCCCGTCTCCAGAGGCAGATCAATATCGCGAAGCGCAAGCTCATGCTGGCGCTCCAGTACCAGAGCACGGACTTTGGTCATGATCGGTTTCCTTCCCTATGGCTCCCGCGATTCATGGGGCGCCGTTGCGGCGACTATAAGACCGTAAGGCGCAGCAATTCAATCATGTCCGGCAGGCTTTTGCTCAATGCGTGACAAAGTGCTCACATACCTATCACCCGAAAGATAAGCACTCCCTAGACGTCCGTATGATTCCGGAAAGACCCAGCGAGGGCTACACTTATCTCCAGCTACCACGATAACGTGGGAAGGAGAAAAGCGATGAAGCACGACAACGATAACGTCGGCAGGAACCCTGCTTCCAACTCGCGGATCACAAAACAGCTCCGTGAATTCTGGCGCGACCTGGTGGATGAGGCCATCGCCGTACTCCGGCAAGGTCGCCAGCCGCAGCCGCTGCTCCAACCGGTGCGGGTTATTGCGCGGGCGCGGGATCGAAATCGCCCCCAGCAGCGTTATTAGACATGCGCCGACATGGCGTGGCGGGGGCATGACGCCTCCGACACCATGCGGATCGGCAATGTAAGGAAGACCGTCATGAAATCGATTGTGTCATTCTGCCTGTTCGCATCCCTTCTGCTGGCCGCAAACGAGGCGTCTGCGGCGCTCGAGGAAGCATCGCTTCCGCCGCCACAGCAGGAAGAAAAGCTGGTGCCGGCCAACCTCGAACTCACCTTTACCGGGCCCGTCGATCTCGCCCGCTCGACAGCTATCCTGCTGGATGCGCAGGGTACGGCGCTGCCCACGGGCAAACCATTCCTCTCCGGCTCGGAAGGATCCGTCTTCAAGATCCCGCTCGATCCCGCCATGGCGCCCGGCTTCTACACGCTCAACTGGCGTGTGCTCTCGAGGGACGGCCGCAGCGCCGAAGGCAACTACCAGTTCAAGGTCGACCCTTGAGCTTTTCGACATTGCACCATCTGATATCGCGCCGTGCTCGGGGCACGGCGTTTTGTTTGCATCGACGTGCCGATGGCGCCACAATTCCGACTTCGGGCGCAAAAAGGCATTTATAAGATTTTTATATTGATGCCTGTTGCCCAGTCTCGAACCTTTATGCGCTTCGGTCGCATATTAATGTCCGAGAGATCGCAAAGGTCGTCTCCACGCCAGAAAGCATAAAGGTGCCGCCTCAGCGAGACGGCGCCCTTTATCTTGTCTGACTCCAAGAATATCAACCGGAGTCAAGATCGATGATGGATATAATTCTACTCGGCACTGCAATCATTTTTTTCGGGCTTTGCTTTGCCTATACGCGCGCCTGCGACAGGCTTTGACAGGAGAAACACTGATGACCCTCGATTATGTCTTGAGCGGTGCCGTGACCGTGTTTCTCACCGTCTACCTCACCTACGCTCTCATCCGCCCAGAACGTTTCTGAAAGCGCCGGCGCTTCTCATCCAGAAGCAGCCGGGTACTGAAAGTTTCCTCCCATGACCCTCAACGGATGGCTTCAGATCCTGCTTTACTGCGGGATCGTCCTTGTGCTCGTCAAACCGCTCGGCGGTTACATGACGCGTGTCTTCAGCGGCGAGCGCACATTCCTTTCACCGGTCCTCGTTCCGATCGAACGGGGCCTTTACGCCGTTGCCGGCACCAGCGAGCGCGAAGATCAGCACTGGACCTCCTATGCCTTCGCCATGCTGATGTTCAATCTGCTTGGCGTCATCGTGCTTTACGCGCTGATGCGTCTGCAGGGCGTACTGCCCTATAACCCGGCCGGCATGGCCGCAGTGCCCGAAGAGCTTTCGTTCAATACCGCCGTCAGCTTTGTCACCAATACGAATTGGCAGAATTACGGCGGCGAAAGCACGATGTCCTACCTGGTGCAGATGATGGGCCTGACGGTTCAGAACTTCGTCTCGGCTGCGACCGGGATGGCGATTGCCGTTGCCTTCATCCGCGCCTTCTCGCGCGCATCGGGCAAGGCGATCGGCAATTTCTGGGTCGATATGATCCGCGCAACGCTCTATATTCTGCTGCCGATCTGCATTATGCTGACGCTTGCCTATGTCTGGCTTGGCGTGCCCCAGACACTCGGCCCGTATATCGATGCGACGACGCTTGAAGGCGCCAAGCAGACGATCGCCGTCGGCCCCGTGGCCTCGCAGCTTGCCATCAAGATGCTCGGCACCAATGGCGGTGGCTTCTTCAATGTCAATTCCGCCCATCCCTTCGAAAACCCGAACGCGATCTCGAACCTCATCCAGATGGTCTCGATCTTCGCGATCGGTGCAGCCCTCACCAATGTCTTCGGCCGCATGGTCGGCAATCAGCGCCAGGGCTGGGCGATCCTGGCTGCCATGGGCGTCCTCTTCATCGTCGGCGTCGGCATCACCTATTGGGCAGAAGCTGCCGGCAACCCGCTGATGCATGCCTTCGGTCTTGAGGGGGGCAACATGGAAGGCAAGGAAGTGCGCTTCGGCGTCGCCATGTCCTCGCTGTTTGCGGTCATCACCACGGCTGCTTCCTGCGGCGCGGTCAATGCCATGCACGGCTCGTTCACTGCGCTCGGCGGCCTGATCCCGCTCATCAACATGCAGCTCGGCGAAATCATCGTCGGCGGTGTCGGCGCCGGCTTCTACGGCATCCTGCTCTTCATCATCGTCGCCGTCTTCGTGGCGGGTCTGATGGTCGGCCGCACGCCGGAATATCTCGGCAAAAAGATCGAGGCAAAGGAAATGAAGATGGCTGTTCTCGCCATCCTTTGCCTGCCGCTCGCCATGCTGGTCTTCACTGCCATTGCCACCGTGATGCCTTCGGCTGTCGCCTCCGTCGGCACGGCCGGTCCACACGGCTTTTCCGAAATCCTGTATGCCTACACGTCGGGCGCGGCGAATAACGGTTCGGCTTTCGGCGGCCTGACGGGCAACACGCCCTGGTACAATATCTCGCTCGGCATCGACATGCTGATGGGTCGTTTCCTTGTGATCATTCCCGCACTTGCCATCGCCGGCTCGCTGGTTGCCAAGAAGACGGTTCCGGCTTCGGCGGGCACTTTCCCGACGGACGGCCCGCTCTTCGTCGGCCTGCTCGTCGGCACGATCCTCATCGTTGGCGGCCTTACCTTCATGCCGGCACTGGCTCTCGGTCCGGTTGTCGAGCATCTCGTTGGCCTTGCGGGCCAGACGTTCTGAGGGCTCAGCCATGCTCGTGCGCCACAGGCTCCGAAAAGCCTTCCATCCACGTCCCGGTCTGCCGGGGCGTGGAGCCCAGCGGATGCCGCGCGCCTCCGACATCATCCTGGTGATGATGGCAGGCCTGCTCGTCGTCGTCTGCGCAATCAGAATTTTACAGGGCTGACCGGCTGTCCGGTTCGCCATCCTCGTTTCAAAGCTGGAGTCTCTTATGAGCCAGGCAAAATCCGCGAGCATCCTTGATTCTCGCATTCTCATTCCGGCCGTGGGTGCAGCTTTCACCAAGCTCAACCCACGCACCCTTGCGAAAAACCCGGTCATGTTCGTCGTGGCCACGGTCTCGGCACTGACCACCGTTCTGTTCTTGCGCGACCTCGTCTCGGACAACGGCAATCTCGGCTTCTCCTTCCAGATCAATCTCTGGCTCTGGTTCACCGTGCTCTTTGCCAATTTCGCCGAAGCCGTCGCCGAAGGCCGCGGCAAGGCGCAGGCCGAATCGCTGCGCAAGGCGCGCACCGAAACACAGGCCAAGCTGCTGACAGCCAATAATGGCAGCGGCTACCGCATGGTGCCCGGCACGAGCCTGAAGGTCGGCGATCTCGTTCTTGTCGAAGCCGGCGACATCATTCCTTCCGACGGCGAAGTCGTAGAAGGTGTCGCCTCGGTCAACGAAGCGGCCATCACCGGTGAATCCGCTCCCGTCATCCGTGAATCCGGCGGCGACCGCTCGGCCGTAACCGGCGGTACGCAGGTTCTTTCCGACTGGATCCGCGTGCGCATCACGGCGGCTGCCGGCTCAACATTCCTCGATCGCATGATCTCGCTCGTTGAAGGGGCGGAACGCCAGAAGACGCCGAACGAAATCGCGCTCAACATCCTGCTTGCCGGCATGACGCTGATCTTCGTACTCGCAACGGCAACGATCCCGAGCTTTGCCTCCTATGCCGGCGGCTCGATCCCGATCATCGTGCTCGTTGCCCTTTTCGTGACGCTGATCCCGACCACGATCGGCGCCCTGCTTTCGGCGATCGGTATTGCCGGAATGGACCGCCTCGTCCGCTTCAACGTACTCGCCATGTCCGGCCGCGCCGTCGAAGCCGCCGGTGACGTCGACACGCTGCTGCTCGACAAGACCGGCACGATCACGCTGGGCAATCGCCAGGCGACCAGTTTCCGCCCGGTGCGCGGAATTTCCGAACAGGATCTCGCCGATGCGGCCCAGCTTGCTTCGCTCGCCGATGAAACGCCTGAGGGACGTTCGATCGTAGTGCTCGCCAAGGAAAGATACGCGATCCGCGGCCGCGACATGGCAAGCCTGAAGGCCACCTTCGTGCCCTTCACCGCCCAGACCCGCATGAGCGGCGTCGACCTCGAAGGGTCTGCGATCCGCAAAGGTGCCGTCGATGCGGTACTCACCTATGTCAATGGGGACGCTTCCTCGAAGAACGGCGCCGAAGTCGTTCGCGAACTGCAGTCGATATCAGACGACATCGCCAAGACCGGCGGCACCCCGCTCGCCGTTGCCCGCGATGGCAGGTTGCTTGGCATCATCCAGCTCAAGGATATCGTCAAGGGCGGCATCCGCGAGCGTTTCAACGAGCTGCGCCGTATGGGCATCCGTACAGTCATGATCACGGGCGACAACCCGATGACGGCAGCCGCCATTGCAGCCGAAGCCGGCGTGGACGACTTCCTCGCCCAGGCAACACCTGAAAACAAGCTGCAGCTGATCCGCGAGGAACAGGCCAAGGGCAAGCTGGTCGCCATGTGCGGCGACGGCACGAACGATGCGCCGGCACTGGCGCAGGCTGACGTCGGCGTCGCCATGAACACCGGCACCGTTGCGGCCCGCGAAGCCGGCAACATGGTCGACCTTGACTCCGACCCGACGAAGCTCATCGAAATCGTCGAAATCGGCAAGCAGCTCTTGATGACCCGCGGCGCGCTGACGACCTTCTCGATCGCCAACGACATCGCCAAGTATTTCGCCATCATTCCGGCGATGTTCCTGACCTTCTACCCGCAACTCGGCGTGCTCAACATCATGGGCCTCGCCACACCGCAGAGCGCCATCCTGTCGGCGATCATCTTCAACGCGCTGATCATCATCGCGCTGATCCCCTTGTCGCTGAAGGGTGTCCGTTACCGCCCGATCGGGGCCGGTGCGCTGCTGTCCCGCAACCTGCTGATCTACGGCCTCGGCGGCATCATCGTCCCCTTCATCGGCATCAAGGCGATCGACATCGTCATCACGGCCGTCGGCCTCGCCTAAGGAGATATCCAATGTTTAGAGAAATTCGTCCGGCAATCGTCATGATCGTTGCCACCACGGCCATCACCGGCCTCCTCTACCCGCTCGCCATGACAGGGGTCGCCCAGGCTCTCTTCCCCTCTCAGGCAAACGGCAGCCTCATTGAAAAGGACGGCCAGGTCATCGGCTCCACGCTCATCGGCCAGGCCTTCACCAGCGACAAGTATTTCCACGGCCGCCCATCCGCCGCGGGCGATGGCTACAATGCCGCTGCTTCCTCCGGCTCCAACCTCGGCCCGACCAGCCAGAAGCTGATCGACCGTGTGAAGGGCGACTATGATGCGGCCAAGGCAGCCAACCCGAATGCCGAAGTTCCTGCCGACCTCGTCACCGCGTCGGGCAGCGGCCTCGACCCGCATATCTCGCCGGATGCCGCCTACTTCCAGGTACCGCGCGTCGCCAAGGCGCGTGGTGTCGACGAAGCCAAGGTCAAGGCGCTGGTCGATGCGGCCGTGACTGACCGCGAACTCGGCCTGCTTGGCGAGCCGACCGTCAATGTTCTGGCGTTGAACCAGAGCCTTGATGCTTCTATGACTCAGTAAAGGTTGAGAGCCCCGGAGCGCTGCAGGCGGGCCGGGGCTCGCTCGTGAGGAAAGACCGAACCGCATGCCAGACGACAACCGCGACCAGGCCGGCAGGCCCTCGCCCGATGCGCTCCTTGAAAAGGCCCGGGCGGAGTCGCGTGGGCGCCTCAAGATCTTCCTGGGTGCCGCACCAGGCGTCGGCAAGACCTATGAAATGCTCGTCTCCGGCCGCGCCAAGATGGCCGACGGCTTCGATGTGGTTATCGGCGTTGTCGAAACCCACGGCCGCAAGGAAACCGAGGCGCTGCTCGCCGGTTTTGAAATCATCCCTCGCATCAAAGTCGCCTATCGCGGCCAATCGCTCGAAGAGATGGATCTCGACGCCATCATCGCTCGCAAGCCCGATCTCGTTCTCGTCGACGAGCTTGCCCATACCAATGCCGAGGGCAGCCGTCATCCGAAGCGCTACCTCGACGTCAAGGAGCTGCTTGATCGCGGCATCGATGTCTATTCGACGCTGAACATCCAGCATGTCGAAAGCCTGAACGACGTTGTTTCGCAGATCACCCGCATCCGGGTGCGCGAGACCGTGCCGGACTCTGTCATCGACATGGCCGACGATATCGAGATCATCGACCTGACACCCGACGACCTCATCAAGCGCCTCCATGACGGCAAGGTCTATGTAGCAAGGACCGCCGAGCGAGCGCTGACCAACTATTTCACCCCCGGCAACCTGACGGCTCTGCGCGAGCTTGCGCTGCGCAAGACCGCCCAGCGGGTCGACGACCAGCTGCTGACCCATATGCAGGCGCATGCGATTTCCGGCCCATGGGCTGCCGGCGAGCGCGTGCTGGTGTCGATCGACGATCATCCGCGCTGCGCCTCGCTCGTGCGCTACGCCTCGCGCATGGCTGCGCGCTTGCGCGCGCCCTGGGCTGCCGTCTATGTCGAGACCAACCGCTCCATCAATCTGTCGGAAACGCAGCGCGATACGATCGCGGCCACGCTCCGGCTTGCCGAACAGCTCGGCGGTGAGGCGATCACCATTCCCGGTCGCGAAGTCACCGAAGAATTGGTGCGCCACGCCACCGCCAACAATGTCACCCACATCGTCATCGGCGCACCGAAGAAGCCGACATGGCGCGAATGGTGGTGGAGCCGCTCGACGACTGACGAGCTCATCCGGCAGGCCGGCGATATCAGCGTTCATGTCATTTCCGGGAACGAGAAAGACACGGCTTCGCAGCGCGGCGTCAAGGCGGCCCCGAGCGCGCCCACGCTGAATTTCAGAGCCTATATCGTCTCGACAGCCTATGTCGCGATCGCGCTGGCTGTCAGCGTGGTACTCGATCAGGTGCTCGATGTGCGCAACCTGGCGCTCGTCTTTCTGATGGCGGTTCTGACCTCAGCGGTCATTCATGGCCTGAGGCCGGCGCTTTATGCCTGTATTCTCAGCGCTCTCTCCTTCAACTTCTTTTTCCTGCCGCCGCGCTACACGCTGACGATCAGCGACCCCGAAAGCGTGCTGGCGCTGTTCTTTTTCCTCGGCGTCGCCATTATCGCCTCAAATCTCACGGCGACGGTGCAGCGTCAGGCGGCAGCGGCCCGTCAAAGGGCGCGGACGACCGAAGACCTCTATCTCTTTTCCAAGAAGCTCGCCGGTACCGGCACACTGGATGACGTCCTCTGGGCGACCGCCTTTCAGCTTGCCTCCATGCTCAAGGTGCGCGTTGTTCTGCTCCTTCCGGAAGAAGGCTCCATCGCGGTCAAGGCCGGCTATCCGCCTGACGATACGCTCGACGATGCCGATATTGCCGCCGCCCGCTGGGCCTGGGAGCATAATCACGCTGCCGGACGCGGCGCCGATACGCTGCCGGGCGCCAAGCGTCTCTATGTACCGCTGCGCACCGGCCGCACGGCCGTCGGCGTCATCGGACTGGACAGCGACCGTCGCGACGGCCCGCTGCTGACGCCCGAGCAGCAACGTCTTCTGGACGCCCTGGCGGATCAGGCAGCACTCGCCATCGAGCGTGTCCAGCTTGTCGCCGATGTCGATCGCGCCAGACTTGCGGCGGAGGCAGATCGCTTGCGTTCGGCCCTGCTGACCTCGATTTCGCATGATCTGAAGACGCCGCTTGCGGCGATCCTCGGCGCGTCCGGCACGCTACGCGACTATTTCGATTCCATGACTGCGGAGGACCGTACCGACCTTCTCTCGACCGTCGTCGATGAATCCGAGCGCCTCAACCGCTTCATCGCCAACCTACTCGACATGACGAAGATCGAATCCGGTGCCATGGAGCCGAACTATGCACTGCACTATACTGGAGACATCGCCGGCAGCGCGTTGCGCCGCACTGCCAAGATTCTCGACCGTCACAGAACGGAAATGACGATCCCCGCCGACCTGCCCATGGTACGCGTCGATCCCGTGCTCTTCGAGCAGGTCCTCTTCAACCTGCTGGACAATGCCGCGAAATACGCGCCCGAGGGTTCGGTCATCCGGATCGAGGGTTGGGCGGATGCCGACAATGTCGTCATACAGGTCTCCGACGAAGGCCCGGGCATTCCCCCTGCAGACCTCACCCGTGTCTTCGACACCTTCTACCGCGTGCGCAAGGGCGATCAGGTCCGCGCCGGCACTGGCCTCGGCCTTTCCATATGCCGGGGCTTCATCGAGGCGATGGGCGGAACGATCACCGCCGGCAACCGGACGGACCGGTCCGGCGCCGTCTTCACCATCCGCCTTCCCAAACCGAATGACATTCCCAAACTGGATGAACTCAAATGACCGGTTCAGCCGTCAAGATTCTCGTAGTGGACGACGAGCCCCCGATCCGCAAGCTTTTACGCGTCGGCCTTACCGCACAGGGCTACGAAGTCCATGAAGCGCCGAATGCCGGTGCTGCCCGCCAGTCCGTCAAGGACGACCAGCCCGATCTCATCGTGCTCGATCTCGGTCTTCCCGATATTTCGGGCCATGACCTTTTGCGGGAATGGCGCGAGGATGGGCTCACCATGCCCGTCGTCATCCTGTCGAGCCGTACCGACGAAGCCGGCATCGTCAAGGCGCTGGAAACCGGTGCCGACGACTATGTGACCAAGCCCTTCGGTGTTAACGAGCTCGGCGCACGAATCCGCGTGGCGCTCCGCCATCGGCTGCAACAGCAGGGAGAAAAGGCGATCTTTCAGACCGGCGGTCTGTCGATCGATCTCGTCAAGCGCATCGTCAAGGTCAACGGCAGGGAGATCAAGCTGTCGCCGAAGGAATACGACATCCTGCGCGTACTCGCCCAGCACGCCGGCAAGGTGCTGACACATCAATTTCTTCTAAAGCAGGTATGGGGGCCGGCGGCGGACGTGCAGTATCTGCGCGTCTATGTGCGCCAGCTGCGGCAAAAAGTCGAGCAGATTCCCGACCAGCCACACTATATCACCACCGAGACCGGCGTCGGCTACCGGCTCCGCGAGCCTGACTGATACAAGTCGAAACAGCATCGAGAATGAAATGAACCTCTCCAACATCATCCGGCCGGAGCATACCTTCATCGGCCTGTCGGTGACGACCAAGTGGCGCGCGCTACAGGCGATTTCCGAAAAGGCCGGCAAGGCTTTCGAAATTGACGGCCAGACCGTTCTGAAAGCGCTCGAATCCCGCGAGAAGCTCGGCTCCACCGGCATTGGCAACGGCATTGCCGTTCCGCATGCGGCGATCGACGGCATGACGAGCCCACGCGGCCTCTTGATCCGCTTCGCTCAACCACTGGATTTCGATGCGATCGACGATATCCCGACAGACATCGCCTTCGTGCTGCTCTTCGGGGAAAACAATCGTGGGGAATATCTGAACGTGCTTGCCGCCATCGCCCGCAGGCTTCAGTCGGATGGCGTCTTGGCGGCCATGCGCAAGGCAAAAAGCAGTGATGAATTCTATTCGGATTTCATCGCGGATTCACGCGTCTGAAGCGAAATACGCTTTTCGCTTCAGACCTTCTCCCCGCCGTGGCGGGGGGAAGGCAAATCGAAACAAAGGGGCCGCTCCGGCTCCTTTTTATTAGAAGTCGCGCTGGAAACGGAGGAAACCGAAGGTTTCGTCGTCACCATCTTCTTCGTCGTGATACTGAACGCTGAGTTTGCTGCGCAGGTTATCAGCAATCCGGTAGTCGATGGTCACGCCAGTCGTGTAAGCGCTGCCGCCGCTGAAATCGCCGTCAGCATCGATATTGATCTTATCGAAGTACTGGAAGGCCGGGGTAACGGCCCACTTGTCGGTGAGCTTCACCTTGTACTCGGCAGCAACCGTCCATTCGGACTCTTCATAATAGTAGTTAGCACCGCTGGCCCAGATGCCAGCGAGGCCGAGGGTGCCGGGGCCGATATCAGCATAGACGATTGCGCGGATAGCGCCTTCTTCATTGTCGCTATCGTAACCACCGAGCAGGTAGCCGCTGAATGCGCCGCTCTTGAACGAAACCTGGGCTGCAACGCCGAAGTTGTTCGGGCCTTCGCCCGGCTTTTCGACATAGGCTTCTTCAAGTTCGTCGACCGAGATACCGGCTGCGAAGTTGCCAGTCTCGTACTGATAGCGGATCGAGTTATGGGTCGTCTCGTTGCTCGAGAGCGTATCCGTCTCGCCGCTCAGATCGTCATCCCACCAGCTGTACTGCTTACCAGCGCGGAAGCCGGCGATGTCGAGGTAGCCTTCATCGAGCAGGGTTTCCTGATCGGTGGCGTTGTCAGCGTTGGTGCGCAGCGTGATAACGCCGGTCAGCGTGCCATACTCGGTGTCGTTCTTGGTCTGGAAGGTGACCTGACCGCGAGTCCAGAAGTTCACGTCGGAATCGCCGGAGATGTTGTCGCCAAAACGAACTTCAGTACGAATGTAACCGCTGATCTGAAGGCAGGTTTCGGTGCCCGGGATGTAGAAGTAGCCAGTCCCGTAGGCGTCGCAAACGCGAACATATTCTACGGGCTCCGGCTCGGCTGCGACGATAGCGTCGGCTGCATGTGCTCCGGAAACCGCTGCAAGGGCGGCAACAGAGCCAAGAAGGATAGTTTTAATAGACATCAGAAAGACCTTTTACGGTTTGAAAGAGGCAAGCAGTGCTTCAAGGACACCCCCACCATCGGTCGCCGAATCCCAACGACCGGAAGTCCATGTAGGCACTCGAAAACGTCAGCGCTGCAAAAGAAGACTAAAAATCGACACACCAATGTCACTTTGGCGGTCGAACTGTGGCAGAAAAATCACGACTATGGCGCAGCGCCTTAATTGGCCGCGGGCCGACTGGCAGCACGTCCCATTCGCAATCACCCGCTGAAAATGGGATGGCTTTCTAAGGTTGGTCCCCGGAAGCGGAACAATCTTCGTTTCATTATACGACTTAGTTGATAGAGTTTAGCGTATAACCACGGAGGGTTCCCATGCAGACTTCAAGGCTCACACGGCTCATCGCGGCCGCGGTCATGGCAGGCAGCTTTGCGATCGGCAGCGTCGCGCCCGCATTCGCCGACCAGACGCTTCTCAACGTATCCTATGATCCGACGCGCGAATTGTATAAGGATTTCAACGCCGCCTTCGCTGCAAAGTGGAAGACCGACACTGGCGAAGCCGTAACGATCCAAGCCTCTCACGGTGGTTCCGGCGCCCAGGCGCGATCGGTCATCGACGGCCTTGATGCCGATGTCGTGACGCTGGCCCTCGAAGGCGACATCAACGCAATTGCCAAGGCGACGGGCAAGATTCCAGCCGACTGGAAGACCAGGCTCCCCAACAATTCGACCCCTTACACGTCGACGATCGTCTTCCTCGTGCGCAAGGGTAACCCCAAGGGCATCAAGGATTGGAGCGACCTGATCAAGGACGACGTGCAGGTCATCACGCCGAACCCGAAGACTTCGGGCGGCGCCCGCTGGAACTTCCTTGCCGCCTGGGCATGGGCCAAGCAGGCGAATGGCGGCGACGAAGCCAAGGCACAAGACTACGTCACCAAGCTCTTGCAGCACGTTCCGGTTCTCGACACCGGCGCACGTGGCGCGACGACCACCTTCGTCCAGCGCGGGCTCGGCGACGTACTACTCGCCTGGGAAAACGAAGCCTATCTCTCGCTCGAAGAACTCGGTCCCGACCAGTTCGAGATCGTGACCCCATCCTTCTCGATCCGTGCCGATCCGCCGGTTGCAATCGTCGACGGTAACGTCGACAAGAAAGGCACCCGCAAGGTCGCAGAAGCCTATCTGAACTACCTCTATTCGGATGAGGGCCAGAAGATTGCGGCGAAGCACTATTACCGCCCGATCAAGCCGGAAGCAGCCGATCCGGCCGATATTGCCCGCTTCCCGAAGCTGACGCTCGCGACGATCGATGACTTCGGCGGCTGGAAGGATGCGCAGCCGAAATTCTTCGGCGACGGCGGCGTATTTGACCAGATCTACAAGCCGGCCCAATAATAGATCTTATGAGCGCACATAACCCCACACGGTGGCGGTTCAAGCGGCCGAGCGTCATTCCGGGTTTCGGATTGGCGCTCGGCCTTACCTTGATCTGGCTCACCCTCATCGTACTGATTCCCCTGTCCGGCCTTGCCTGGCGGTCGAGCGCACTCGGCTGGGAGACGTTCTTCGGCATCGCATTCGACCAGCGAACATTGAGCGCGCTGCGCATCAGCTTCGGCTGTGCGTTCATCGCTGCCTGTCTCAATGTCGTCTTCGGCGTTATCCTTGCCTGGGTTCTGGTGCGTTACCGGTTTCCCGGCAAACGCATTATCGACGCCATGGTGGATCTGCCCTTCGCCCTGCCGACGGCCGTCGCCGGCATAGCACTGACCACTCTCTACGCTCCGAACGGCTGGGTCGGGCAATTCTTGACGCCGCTCGGCATCAAGATCGCCTTCACGCCTGCCGGTATCGTCGTTGCCCTCATCTTCGTCGGGCTGCCCTTCATCGTGCGAACGGTCCAGCCGGTCATGGAAGAGATCGACAAGGAAGTAGAGGAAGCCGCCGCCACGCTTGGCGCCAACCGCTTCCAGACCATCGCGCGCGTGCTGCTGCCGGGCCTTGCGCCGGCGGTACTGACGGGCTTTGCGCTCGCCTTTGCCCGCGCCGTCGGCGAATATGGTTCGGTCATCTTCATCGCCGGCAACCTGCCGTTCAAATCGGAAATCGCCCCGCTTTTGATCGTCATCAAGCTCGAAGAGTACAATTATGCTGCTGCGACCGGCATTGCGGCGATGATGCTGATCATCTCCTTCGCGATGCTGCTCGTCATTAATCTCATCCAGAGCTGGAGCAGACGGAGGTACGGTTATGGCGTCTGATACCATCCCATCGACCGAGCCGCACAAGCTCCATTCGGCGGTCACCGAAAGCAAGGTCGCCCGCGTCACGCTGGTCGCCATCTCGCTCGTCTTCCTGCTTTTGATCCTGCTTCTGCCGCTGGCGGCGGTCTTCGTCGAGGCCTTCCGCAAGGGTGCCGGCTCGTTTTTCGCATCGCTTCAGGATGCCGAAACCTTCTCGGCGATCCGCCTAACGTTGATCGTCGCCGGCATCAGCGTGCCTTTGAACCTTAGCTTCGGCGTCGCCGCCGCCTGGGCCATCGCCAAGTTCGAATTCAAGGGCAAGGCGTTCCTGACGACGCTGATCGACCTGCCCTTTTCGGTTTCGCCGGTCATTTCGGGTCTTGTCTTCGTGCTGCTCTTCGGCGCCAACACGTGGCTCGGCCAGTGGCTGAGCGCCAACGACATCAAGATCCTGTTTGCAGCGCCAGGGCTGATTCTCGCCACCATGTTCGTCACCTTTCCCTTTGTCGCGCGCGAGCTTATCCCGCTAATGCAGGAACAGGGAACGCAGGATGAGGAGGCCGCCCTTTCGCTCGGTGCCAGCGGCTGGCAAGCCTTCTGGCACGTCACGCTGCCGAACATCAAATGGGGCCTGCTCTACGGCGTACTGCTCTGTAATGCCCGCGCCATGGGCGAGTTCGGCGCCGTTTCGGTCGTATCAGGCCATATTCGCGGCCAGACCAATACAATGCCCTTGCAGGTGGAAATCCTCTACAACGAGTACAATTTCACCGGGGCCTTTGCGGTCGCTTCGCTGCTGGCCTTGCTTGCCCTTGTCACGCTTGTTTTGAAGACGCTGCTGGAAATGCGCTTTAGCGCGGAAATCGCCGCCAGCCGGCGGCACTGAAGGAATTAGAATGGAAGTACGCGTCCAAAACCTACGCAAGGAATTCGATCGCTTTCCGGCGCTGCACGATGTCTCGCTCGACATCCGCTCCGGCGAACTGATCGCACTGCTCGGGCCGTCAGGCTCTGGCAAGACCACGTTGCTGCGTCTCATCGCCGGCCTCGAAAGCCCGACCGAAGGCCAGATCTTCTTCGGTGACGAAGACGCGTCGAGAAAGACGGTCCAGCAGCGCAATATCGGCTTCGTGTTCCAGCATTATGCGCTGTTCCGCCATATGACGGTGCTCGACAACGTCTCCTTCGGCCTGAAGGTACGTAATTCATCCCGCCGTCCGCCGCAGGCGGAGATCCGCAAGCGGGCGCTGGAACTGCTCGATCTCGTGCAGCTCTCGGGTCTTGAAAAGCGATATCCGGCCCAACTTTCCGGCGGCCAGCGTCAACGCGTGGCACTCGCCCGCGCCATGGCAGTCGAGCCGAACGTCCTGCTGCTCGACGAGCCCTTCGGTGCGCTCGATGCACAGGTTCGCAAGGATCTGCGCAAATGGCTGCGTGAGATCCATGATCGTACCGGCCATACCACCGTCTTCGTCACCCATGATCAGGACGAAGCGATGGAGCTTGCCGATCGCGTCGTCGTCATGAGCCAGGGTGCGATCGAGCAGGTCGGCACGCCGGACCAGGTCTATGACAGTCCCAATTCGCCCTTCGTCTTCGGCTTTGTCGGCCAGTCGAACTGCCTGCAGGTGGAGGTCGCCGGCGGCGATATTCGTTTCGAGGGCCGTTCGCTGGGCCTCAACGCCGAGGATGAGGCCGATGGCGCCGCCCAGCTCTATTTCCGTCCTCATGATGTCAGGCTCTGCGAATCGGCGGAGAACTGCATTGCCGGCCAGCCGGTTGCCAGCCGCCGTGTCGCGGGCACCCGCCATATCGAGCTCGATATCGGCAAGGACCGCCCTCATATCGAAATCGAGCTTCCGCCGAGCGAAGCCGACCGGCTGGACCGCACGCGTGTTGCCTTCAAGCCGACACGCTGGAAGCTCTTTCGAGGCTGACATCATCGCAGCACCGGTTCCCGCCAGAATCGTATTTCGGGCGGGAACCCATTGGTATTTTTGTGATCTCCGGTTGTTTGTATTTTTGTCACATGCCGGGTAAAACGTTTTCGCTTAGATCGAAAAGGGCTGGACTAATTCCAATAGGAGGCACCTGGCGTTGAGGGCGGAGATATCCTTTGGAAAATCCCTGGTCGGGATTTTATTCGTAGGACTGGCAGCCGCGAGCTGCACGACGACACCGAAACCGGCGACAGCGCCGGTCAAAGCCAAACCGAAACAGTTTCAACCGGCAAAGGTCACTTTCAATTACACCACCAAGGATCGCGACTGCCTGAAACGGGCGATGTACTTCGAATCCGAGCATTCGGATGAGGCCGGCTATATGGCCGTCGGCAGCGTCGTCATGAACCGTCTGACCTCCGGCGCCTATGCCGACTCCATCTGCGGCGTCGTGGCCCAGAAGAGGCAGTTTGCGCCAGGCGTTATGACTCGAGAGGTCAAATCGCAGGCAGAGCCCGAGCTTGCGACCGCGGCTGATGCGATACTGAGCGGCGAGCGCCATCCCGCGGTGAAGGACGCAATGTTCTTCCACACCGCAGGGTTGAAGTTCCCCTACAATAACATGCATTATGTGACGGTTGCGGGCGGCAATGCCTTTTACGAGAAGCGCGATGAAGACGGCACGCTCGAAACCCCGCCGCCGCTGCCTTCTTACGAAGTCGCGATGAACTATGTACCCGGCGAAAGCATGCTGCCGCCACAGTTCGAGGCGCTGATCCCGTCAGCCGTTCCCGTGCCGATTCCAGCGCCCGATCCCATGGCGACGGCGAGCACACAACCGATACCGGTCAGTGAGCCGGTGACGTCGATCGAGCCGGAACCCGGAATGCCTGTTGCGATTCCGACGCCCCGCCCTGCCTATGACAACGTGATGCTGCGCGGAAGCATTCCGGCATACGGCGGCTGATGCGGGAAGAATGAAGAGCGCTTCAGCATCGGCCCGCAAATCAATTCCGATTTCGGGCCGACGCTTAGAGTAGCGGCGCTAGGCGCGCTCTTCCCATATCTTCGCAAGCTCCACGATCGTCCCGACAGCCTTTTCCATATCCTGGCGGCTGATCCATTCGAGCGGCGAGTGGAAGGCATGGCCTCCGGCAAAGATGTTCGGACACGGCAAGCCCATGAAGGAAAGGCGCGAACCATCCGTGCCGCCGCGGATGCTGCCGCGCACCGGTGTCATCCCTACCCTGTGCACCGCCTCGACTGCGTTCTCGACGATCTCAGGGTGACGGTCGAGCACCACCTTCATATTGCGGTACTGCTCCTTCACCTCAAAGCGATAGGTCGAGCCTGGATAGGACTTCATCACATCCTTGACGATCGCTTCGAGCATGGTCTCCTTTTCGGCAAGGCCTTCGTCGGTGAAATCGCGAATGATGAGGCTGATCGCTGCCTTTTCCATCGAGCCGGCCACACCCGTCGGATGAATGAAGCCCTGCTTTCCTTCGGTCGTCTCCGGCGCGATATCCTTCGGCAGCCGGTCGATGATGGCGCCGACGATCTTGATGGAATTTTCCATCCGGTTCTTGGCAAAACCCGGATGGATAGCGACGCCGGCAATGACGATATCAACGCTGTCGGCCGAGAAGGTCTCGTCCTCGATATGGCCGGCGGTCTCGCCATCCATCGTATAGGCGTAATCGGCGCCGAGCTTCTTCAGATCGACCTTGTTGACGCCTCGGCCGACTTCCTCATCAGGCGTAAAAAGGATCTTGATCGTCCCGTGCTTGATCTCCGGATCGTCGACGAGGATCTTTGCCGCGGCCATGATTTCCGCCAGTCCCGCCTTGTCGTCGGCGCCGAGCAGGGTCGTACCATCCGTGGTGATGATGTCGTTGCCGATCTGGTTCTTCAGCTGCGGATGCTCGGAGACACGGATCACCCGGCTCGGATCGCGGGGAAGCTGGATATCCCCACCGGCATAGTTCCTCACCATCTGCGGCTTGACGTTCTTGCCGGTGAAGTCAGGCGCCGTGTCCATATGCGAGCAGAAGCAGATGACCGGCACCTTCTTATCGGTATTTGCCGGAATGGTCGCATAGACATAGCCGTGCTCGTCAAGATGCGCATCCGAAAGGCCGATCTCCAGGAGCTCCGCAACCAGAACCCGGCCGAGATCCTTCTGTTTCTCGGTGGTCGGCTGCGTGGATGAGGCGGGATCGGATTGGGTGTCGATGACGACATAGCGGAGAAAACGGTCGAGAACGGTACCTGTCATAATATCCCTTCCAGCATGATCATCGTCTGATGATATAGCGTCCGAAGGCCCTGTGATGAAAGCTCTTTCCGCCGGCAGCGGGCCGGCATTCACCGCTCAATCCAACTCATCCACCCTCGGCGAGCGACTGTATCGACACGATATGCGACAACAGCCGGTCGTTCCTGACCTCGTGCAGCAGAAAGGAGGAGGCGTCGAGAACGGGAAGATCACCCCGATCTCCCAGCAACAGCGGATTGGGCGGACAAAGCGAACCGCATGTCTGAAGGGCGAGCGATCCCGTTCTGCCGAGAACGGCCCGGTGAACATGGCCGCAGAGAATTCCAAGTGGTGGACGTTCCATTGCTTTCAAAAGCGCAAGAAGCGCATCACCATTCTTGCATCCGACCTGATCCAGAACCTCTATGCCGATCTCGAACGGCGGCTGATGCAAAAAGACGAGAACGGGTGTCGCCGCATCGGCAAGCGTGCTTCCTAGCCACGGCAGATGCGGCAGGATGTCACCATAGCTTTGTCCGGCTACCGTTACATCGATCCCAACAAGGGTCACACCAGTGAGAGCTGCATGGAAATGCATCGGGACGGACGTGCCGGCCCAGTTGCCAATCCCGGCAAGTTCGCCCCGCATCACGGGTTGATCATCGCCATTGCCCGGCAACAGATAGACAGGAAAATCCAGCGACCGCAGGCTTTGCGCCATGCGGCGATAGCCCTCCCGCCATCCGTTATCCACCAGATCTCCGGTCAGGACGAGCGCATCGGGCCGAAATGCCTTCAGCCAATCGATCGCCCTTTCGAATATAAGCAGCGACGGACTGTCCGGTCCGGCGTGGATATCGGATATCTGTGCAACAAGCATATCGTGCCCCTCAATTCCCAATGAAGGCAGTATGCCGAAGGCGACCGTTGCATTCTATCGCCTTGCCTCCGTTCAATCGACGCGGTTGCCCGCGCCGTTGAACACATGCAGGTGCTTGGCCGGAAAGGCGACGTTGACCTTTGGTCCCGCGCTCAGCGCCTCGCGATCGAGCGTGAAGATTTTGAACGGCAGGCCATGCAGCGAAAGATGCAGGATGATGCCGAAGCCCGTCGGCTCGACGAGCTCGACATCGGCGGCAATTCCGGCTCCGTCATTCGTCATGACGACATGTTCCGGTCGGATGCCGAGCGTCACCCTCTCGCCGTTCGACAGAGGCAGCGATCTGTTGAGAGGCACGTTCGTGCCGTCCTTCAGCTTCACGCCACCGGCATCGTAATTTGCATCCAGGAAATTCATGCCGGGAGAGCCGATGAAACCGGCGACGAAGAGATTGGCGGGCCGGTCGTAGAGCTCCAGAGGGCTGCCGACCTGTTGCACGATCCCGCCATGCATGGCGACGATCCGGTCTGCCAGCGTCATCGCCTCGATCTGGTCGTGGGTCACGTAGATCGAGGTTGCCTTGAGGTCGCCATGCAGCTTCTTGATTTCGGCACGCATCTGCTCGCGCAGGCGCGCATCGAGGTTCGAAAGCGGCTCGTCGAACAGGAAGGCTTTCGGCTGGCGCACGATGGCACGGCCCATGGCGACGCGCTGACGCTGGCCGCCAGAGAGCGCCTTCGGTCGGCGCTCCAGCAGCGGATCGAGGCCGAGTTTGGAGGCGGCACTCGCCACCGCGCTGGCGATTTTCTCCTTCGCCGTCTTCCTGAGCTTCAGGCTGTAGCTCATATTGCCCGCGACATTCATGTGCGGATAAAGCGCGTAGGACTGGAACACCATGGCGATGTCGCGGTCCTTCGGATGCAGCTCGTTGACACGGTTGCCGGCGATGCGGATCTCGCCAGCTGTGACCTCTTCGAGGCCTGCGATCATGCGCAGCAAAGTGGACTTGCCGCAGCCGGACGGACCGACCAGCACGACGAATTCGCCGTCCTTGATCTCCAGGTCGACGCCTTGCAGCACCGAGAAATGACCATAGGACTTCTGGATATTCTTGATATCGATCGATGCCATGTAACTAACCCTTGACCGCGCCGGCCGTCAGGCCCTGGACGAGATACCGCTGGATGAGCAGGAAGAAGAGGCCGGCGGGAATGAGCGCCATGATGCCCGCCGCCATCATCTGCCCGAAATCCACGGAAAATTTGGAGACGAAAGTAAGAAGGCCGACCGGGAAGGTCGCGGCATCATTGCCGTTGATCAGCATCAGCGCGAAAAGCAGTTCGCTCCAGGCCGCCGTGAAGACGAAGCCGAGGGTCGCCGCTATGCCTGGCAGCGTCAGCGGCAGGATGATCTGCCGGAAGGCCGTGAACTGGGTAGCGCCATCGATCATCGCCGCCTCTTCCAGATCCTTCGGAATACCGTCGAAGAAGGACTGCATGAGGAAGGTCGCGAAAGGCACGTTGAAGGCGGTGTAGACGATGACGAGGCCCGTCAGGCTGTTTGTCAGGTGCAGCGGCGACAGGATCTTGAAGATCGGCGCCACCAGCATGACGAGCGGAAACATCTGGGTCAGCAGCATCAGCGCGATGATCCAATATTTCGCCCGAAAGCTGAAGCGCGACAGCGCATAGCCGGAGAGCGAGGCGCAGATCGTCACCGCCACCGCCGTTGAGGCCGAGACGATCAGGCTGTTCTTGAAGAAGGTCGGGAAGGCGCTGTGCTCCAGCACGAAGCTGTAGTGTTCCCATGTGGTCCGCGACGGCCACATGCGCACACCCTCGGTATAAAGCAGGTCGTTCGGCGTAACCGAAACCTTCAAGAGCCAGAAGAGGGGGAAAAGCGCGAAAACGACATAGGCGAGGATCGCCAGACGGTGCGCAATGATGGGAAGAATGGATCGTCTCATGGCTCAATCCTTGGCAAGCAGGCTCTGCCGCAGCAGGATGATCAGCATGGAATAGGCCAGAAGCAGGACCAACAGCACCAGCGCGATCGCTGAGGCATAGCCGAAATCGAGACGTCTGAAGGCCTGGGTGAAGATGTAGCTCGCAACGATCTGAGTACGATCCGCCGGCCCACCGCCGGTCATGACGACGATCAGGTCGGCGAAATTCGAAATCCAGACGGTACGCAGCATCACAGTGATGGCGATCGTCGGCGCCAGGAACGGCAGGGTGATCGACCAAAAGCGCTGGAACCAGCCCGCACCATCGATGGAGGCCGCCTCATAGAGATCGCGCGGGATTGCCTGCAGGGCGGCGAGCAGCGTGATGGCGAAGAACGGAATGCCCCACCAGACATTGGCGATGATCGGTCCCCACATCGCATATTGCGGATCTGAGAGGATATTGCCCGGCTCGCTCATCAGCCCGAGCGCAAAGAGCCAATGCGGAATCGGCCCGATGACCGGATTGAAGAGCCAGGCCCAATTCAACCCGGCGAGAAAGGACGGCACGGCCCAGGGCAGGAAGACCAGCGCCTGGATAACACCCCTGCCCCAGAACGGCTTGTCGAGCAGAAGGGCGAGGACAAGACCGAGGAAGAACTGCAGGATGACCGAGGCACCGGCCCACCAGAGCGTATTGCGCAGCGCGCCATAAAAGGCCTTGTCCCGTGAAAGTTCCCGGAAATGCTCTAACCCCACGAAGCCGCCGGAAAAGGGATTGAGAAGCTGAATATCGCGGAAGGCATAGGAAACGCCGACCACCAGTGGAACCAGCATGACCGCGATGATCAGAATCAGCGACGGCGCGCTGTAGAGATAAGGCTCCGAGGCATCGGCCAGACGGCGCAGCCATGGCCGGCGGTCGTGGCGTAACTCGAGCGTATGGGCGGTGGTGGTCATTAACCCGATACTTTCCCTCGCGACGCTTCAGGGCGCCGTCTGTCGTTGAATGAGCGGCGGCGGAAGATTTCCGCCGCCGTTTCAGTAGCCTGCTTACTTCTTGGCGAGGAACTTCTGCTGTGCCTTGGTGAGGTAATCGGCCCACTGGTCGGCGAGATCCTTGGCCGAAATGTCACCGAGCAGCGCCTGCTGCGAGGTCTTGATCGCCATGGAATCCTTGAAGAAGGCGAATTCCTCGAGATAGGTCGGCATGACCGTCGGGACGGTGTCCTTGTCGGCCAGTTCCTCGAACCAGCCCTTGAACTGGTCACCAGCGTAGAAGGGATCTTTCTCGGCTGCCGTATAGGCCGGCAGAGCGCCGATCTTCTTGTTCCATTCGATATTGCCTTCCGGGCCTTCGAGCGTGGCAATCAGCTTCCAGGAGAGATCCTTATTCTGGCTCGTCGTGAACATCGACCAGCCGCCGTAACCGATGGTCGGATAGGACTTGCCGGCCGGACCCTTGGGCAGCGGAGCGACGCCGAAATCGTCCTTTTTCATGCGTTCGGCAATCGCGATCAGCGCATCGGGGTCCTGGTCGAGGAAGGCGCAGGTGCCGGAATAGAAGCCGGCGACGACTTCATTGAAGCCCCAGTTGACGCTGTCCTTCGGCGCATAGCCCTTCTTGTAGAGATCGACCATCCACTCGATGCCCTTTGCCCAGCCTTCGCTGTTCATGGTCGAGGTGCCGTCTTCCTTGAAGTATGTGTTGTCGCCCGCCATGGAGGCGGCAAAGATCATCCAGCCGTTGAGGCCACCCGGACCGCCGCGCATGCAGTAGCCGTATTTGCCCGGCAGCTTGGAGACGGCTTCGGAGGCCTTGGTGAAATCCTCCATCGTTTTCGGCGGTTCCTTCACACCGGCTTCAGCAAGCAGCTTCTTGTTGTAGAACATGGCGCGCAGATAGAAGCCATAGGGCAGCATATAGGCGGTGTTTTTGACGTCGCGCCCGAGTTCGAGCGCGCGCGGCGTCAACTCTTTGGTGTGTTCCCACTTCGCAAGATAAGGCTCGAGGCTTTCGAGCATGCCGTTATTGGCATAGAGCGACAACCAAGTGTCAGGCATTTCCATGACGTCAGGCACGTCGCCGGCCGAGACCATGGTCGCAAACTTCTGGAAGGCTTCGTTCCAGGGCAGCGAGATGATGTCGACCTTGGTGCCGGGATTGGCGGCTTCGAACTTGCCGACGATCGACTTCAGCGTTTCGGTGCGCTCCGGGCTGGTGATGACTTCGACGAGCTTCAGCGTCGTGTCCGCAAAAGCCGTACCTGCCATCATCGTGGTCGCAAATAGCGTTGAAAGAATCAGTTTTTTCATTTTCGGTTCCCCTCCGTCGTTGTTTGTGAGGTTTCAGTTACGAGGCGACGGCAATCGCCTCCTCGATATCCCTCCACAGGGCCTCGGTTCCTTCGAGGCCGATATGAAGGCGCACAGATCGTGGGCTGATGCCGAAGGCTTGTGCGGAATTCGGCTGTGCCTTTTGCTGCAGCACCACCTCGCCCGGTACGATCAGGCTTTCATGTCCCCCCCAGCTTACGCCCAGTTTGAACAGCTTGAGGTGATCTGCGAAGGCTCTGATGTCGATGCCTTCGCGGAATATAAAAGAGAAGAGGCCCGACGTGCCGTTGAGGCCGGCAGGCAGGCGGTTGGCAAGGCCCGGATGGCAGACCTGCTCGACAACGTCGAGCGCCTGCAGGCGCTGTGCGATCGTCATGGCCGCCGCCTCATGCGCCCGCATGCGGATCGGCAGGGTGCGCAGACCACGGATCAACAGCCAGGCATCGAAGGGAGAGAGCTTGCCGCCCAGATAGGGATAGGATTCGGCCTTGATGCGGGCGATCATCTCTTTGGAGCCAGCCACAACGCCGGCAACCACATCGCTGTGGCCGCCGAGATATTTGGAGGCGGAATGGATGACGAGATCGACGCCGAGTGTTATCGGCCGCTGGAAGAACGGGCTCGCCCAGCTGTTGTCGATCATGGTGACGACGCCGTGTTTCTTTGCCAGTACGGCCAGCGCGCCGACATCATGGGCTTCCATGACCCAGCTCGTCGGGCTTTCCATGTAGAAGACCTTCGCACCGGGCAGCGCCTTGGCGACGGCCTCTTCGTCGCGGCCGTCGACATAGGTCACTTCGACCTTCATGCGCTTCAGAATGGTGCCGAACAGGCGGAAAGCATCCGGATAGACGTGCTTGACGGCGACGATACGGTCACCCGGCTCCACGAAGCTGAGAACCGCAGAAGAGATCGCCGCCATGCCGCTTGCAAAACCCAGCGCATCCTCCGCACTTTCGAGCTTTGCCAGCATCTCCTCGAACATGCGCACGGTCGGATTGAGGCCGCGCGTATAGATCGGCCGTACCTTCTCGCCGCGATAGGAGGCGATCATGTCGTCATAATCTGAAAAAGTGAAAAGCGACGTCTGGAAGATCGGCGGAACGACCGCTTCGGCGAAGTTGCCTTCGTCATGGGCGGTGATCAGCGAAGCAAGGTCAAACGGTTCGAGGCCGTCAGTCATCGGGACATTTCCTTGATGTCTTCCTCGACCACGTCGAGGATTTTCAGTGTCTCACGCCGCGCCGCCTCGGTGTCCTGGGCGGCGATGGCATTGAAAAGGGTGCGGTGAAAGGGAAAGGAGCGGCGAGCAAAGTCCTGCCTGTCGAAAGGGTGCTCCCAGAAGCGTTCGAAGGTCTCGCGCATCTGTTCGAGCAGCTGGCGAAACAGCGGATTGTGCGTGGCGTCATAGACGGCGAGGTGAAAGGCCAAGTCCTCCGGCCCGGACGTCCCCTTGGCGATATGGACCCGCTCCATCTCGTCGAGCTTCTCCTCGATGACCATGAGGTCCTTCGGCGTGCGCCGCCGTGCAGCGACCATGCCGGCCTCGCATTCGATGCCCCGGCGAACTTCCAGCGTCTGCAGCAACACGTCACGCAAATGCGCGGTATCGAGCGACAGCGACATGTGGACCGTGTCCGGGGAAACCGGTTTCAACAGATAAGTTCCACTGCCTTTGCGCGTCTCGATGACGCCAAGCGCCTGGAAATGCCGGATTGCCTCGCGAATGGTGGAACGCCCGACGGCAAGGGCGGCCATCAGTTCCCGCTCCGCCGGCAGGCGGTCACCCGCCTGAAGCCGGGCATCCTCGACATAATGCGCCAGCGCATCCGTCACTTGACGGGCGCGGTCAATCGCCGGAAGCGGCCGGATTACCGGCCTGTCGCTACCATTTGCCTTCATGGTTCCCCAAGCTCTTTTCTAAGGCAGCCGACCCTTAAAATTGGTCTGACATCCTAGCATTTCCGAAAGCTGAAGCAGCGTCAAGGCAGTATTTTGGGGTGCGGATCCCTGATGGCAAATGCGGACCTACTTTTACGTTCAGAGAGTTCCGCTCTCGCTGAAGAGGCTCAAATCACTGTTTCCACTGGATTATTGGGATTGTCCCGTTGACCCTTCAGCTCGCCTAGCCCTGATGCTCCCTCGCCTCAAACGTTCGGCGTCGCCGAACAATAGAATTGCTTTCGGCCCACTAATTCGAACGGCTCGCCAGTAGTAAATCATTGTCATCGACCCCGACATCGAGGCCGTCTCAACAACGCAAAAGGAAATCAAACATGTCCAGACTTGCTAACAAGACCGCCCTCATCACCGGGGGCACCAGCGGCATCGGCCTTGAAACGGCTCGCCAGTTTGTCGCCGAGGGCGCGCGCGTCGCCGTGACGGGCAGCAGCGCTGCCAGTGTCGAAAAGGCGCGCAAGGAGCTTGGCGAAGACGTCATCGTCATTCAGTCCGACGCTGGCAACGTCGCCGGTCAGAAGGAGGTCGTCGACCAGGTCACGAAAGCCTTCGGCCAACTCGACATCCTGTTCGTCAACGCGGGCGTCGCTCAGTTCGGTCCCGTCGAGAGCTGGTCGGAAGCGGACTTCGACAAATCGTTCGCGACAAACGTCAAGGGCCCCTATTTCCTCATCCAGGCTCTCCTGCCGATCTTCTCGAAGGGCGCCTCGATCGTGTTAAACACGTCGATCAACGCGCATATCGGCATGCCGAACTCGAGCGTCTATTCGCTGACGAAGGGCGCCCTCCTGACGCTGGCAAAGACGCTCTCGGGCGAGCTGGTCGGTCGCGGCATCCGCGTCAACGCCGTCAGCCCCGGCCCGATCGCGACCCCGCTTTACGGAAAGCTCGGTATGTCGGAAGCCGACATGAAGGCGATGGCCGAAGGCGTGCAGAACCAAATTCCGGTCGGTCGGTTCGGTGACGTGTCGGAAGTGGCGAAGACGATCGTCTTCTTCGCATCTGACGAAGCGGCCTATATCGTCGGGAGCGAGCTCATAATCGATGGCGGCATGAGCAATCTTTGATCGACGTCCAACCTCACAGGAGCAGAAAGTGCAGATCGATCTCAAAGGAAAGACAGCCCTGGTGACAGGGTCCACGGAGGGCATCGGCTACGCGATCGCCCGGCAGCTCGCAAGAGCGGGCGCGGACGTCGTCGTGAACGGCAGATCCGAAGACAAGACGGCAAAGGCCGCCGCACGGTTGAGAAACGAGGGTGCCAAGGCCAGCGTCATCGCAGTCGCGGCCGATCTCGCCACCGCCGAAGGATGCAGCGCACTTGTAGCCAAGCTTGCCCATGTCGACATCCTCATCAACAACGCTGGCATCTTCCAGCCGAGTGACTTCTTCGACACCAGCGACGAAGTGTGGGACCGGCACTGGCAGGTGAACGTCATGTCGGCGATCAGGCTATCCCGCGCCTATCTGCCAGGCATGGAGAAGGCGAACTGGGGCCGCGTCATCTTCATCGCCTCGGAATCGGGCTTCAACATCCCTGTCGAGATGATCCACTACGGGGTCAGCAAGACGGCCGATATCGCCGTCGCTCGTGGACTCGCCAAGCGCATGGCAGGCACCGGCGTGACTGTGAACTCGGTTCTTCCCGGCCCTACTCTCTCGGAGGGCGTCGAGGCAATGCTTGCCGACGAGCAGCAGAAGACCGGAAAGTCGATTGAGGAAGTTGCCGCCGACTTCGTCAAGCAACACCGCAGCGGCTCGCTCATCCAACGTGCTGCCAGCGTCGACGAGATCGCGAACCTAGTGACCTATCTGGCATCCCCGCTCGCATCGGCCACGACTGGGGCTTCTATGCGGGTGGACGGCGGCCTCATCGACACGCTTTGAGAAGAGGCCGGCTTACGGCGCAAGGTCGAGCTCACAGCATTAGAAAACCCCCGTAGAAGATGGAGGCTTCCGCCCGTGCAACGGAGTGTGGCGGGCAAGACATACGGGTAGGATAGACTTCGAGACCGACCGCTAGCTCCGGGCGCCGTCGGCCAAGCAGTGCCAGCTAACACTCAATAGCCCGCTTTCGCGGCTCCGCTTCGCGGGCTTTTTCTACGCATCGCCGGCCGGTAATCTTGCAGGGCGAAAATCGCGGGATCCTGGGGACGGGAAATCGCCTTCGTATTGGGGAAAAGTAGTGCTCGATGAAGATGAGCAAAAACAATGGGTGGTACACGCGACATTTGTGCATTTTAGGGCCGAGCAAGTTGCGTTACCCTCTTGACGAACGCACATGCTCAGCGCTTACTATGCCACCGACGGATATAAACCAAATAAATTGATATGAATGGTGGGGAGGAATATGGAGGCTCGAGTCACAGCGCACGCGCGTTATACGGTAGCCGATATCGACAAGAGATTGTATGGGTCGTTCCTTGAACATCTCGGAAGGGCCGTCTACACGGGCATCTACGAGCCCGGGCATCCAACAGCCGACGAGTCTGGCATGCGCCAGGACGTCCTTGAATTGGTTCGCGCTCTTGATACGCCAGTCTGCCGCTATCCCGGCGGAAACTTTGTATCGGCTTACAATTGGGAAGACGGTATCGGCCCCAAAAGTGAGCGTCCGACACGGCTCGACCTGGCCTGGCGGACTTCCGAGTCCAATCAGGTAGGCATTCACGAATTTGCGGGTTGGGCGAAAGCTGCGGGTACCGAGATGATGCTTGCCGTCAATCTCGGATCCCGCGGGCTTGATGACGCTCGCAACTTCGTCGAATACGTCAACCACCCAGGCGGCAGCTACTGGTCTGACCTTCGTCGCAAAAATGGACAGGCCGATCCATGGAACGTCAAGCTCTGGTGCCTCGGCAATGAGATGGACGGCCCCTGGCAGGTTGGGCACAAGACCGCAGTGGAATACGGCCACCTCGCAAACGAGACGGCCAAGGCGCTGCGTGCCTTCGACGATAGCTTGGAGCTCGTCGTTTGCGGCTCCTCACATTCCGACATGCCGACCTACCCCCAATGGGAGGCGACGGTTCTGGAAGAGACCTACGATCAGGTCGACTACATCTCGCTGCATATGTATTTCGAGAACTACGAGAAGAAGACCTCGGAGTTTCTGGCCCTGCCAGAGAAACTCGATCGGTATATCGGCACGGTCGGTGGCGTTATCGATTATGTGAAGGCGAAGAAGCGCTCCAAGAAGAATGTTCGCATCTCATTCGACGAATGGAACGTCTGGTATCACGAGCGTCGTAGCGATGCCAAGCGAATGAAGGAGTGGGACTGGCCGCATGCGCCCGTGCTGTTGGAAGACATCTATAATTTCGAGGATGTGCTTCAGGTCGGCTGCATACTCAATACCTTCATCCGCCGATCGGACGTCGTGCGGATCGCCTGTATAGCGCAGTTGGTCAATGTCATTGCGCCGATTATGACCGCACCGGGCGGCGCTGCCTGGCGCCAGACCATCTACTTTCCATTCCAGTTCGCGTCGAATTATGGACGCGGCACCGCCCTTCGGCTCGATGTGGATTGCGCCAGGTACGACGCCGATATCGCCGCGGGTGTCTCCTACCTGGACATCGCCGGCGTTCATGACGGGGATGCGGGTACGCTGACCTTCTTTGCGATCAATCGCCACGGTGAGGAGGCCATGACGATCGATCTCTCTGTGGAGGGGTTCGGCAAAGCCCGCAACGTCGAGCATACGCTGATCAAGCACGATGATCTGGAGGCTCGCAACACCAAGGACGCGCCGGACACAGTTGCCCCGATGAAGGTCGAGGGCGCGACGATTTCCAGCAATGGCGTGCAAGTCACCGTGCCCCCATACTCTTATTCGATGATCAGGATCACGCTTTGACTTTGTTGTGAAACAAGTGAGCGGCGGGAGGCCGCGAGCAATAGGGAGGAAATATCATGTTCAGAATGCTGAAACTCGCTAAGTGCATTGTGGTCGCAACTGCATTATGCGGGTCCGCTGCCCATGCACAGGAAACGGTCGCCTGGTGGGATTTTCTCAGCGGTGGTGACGGCGTGCGCATGAAACAGATGATCGCCGATTTCAACAAGGCCCATGAGGGGAAAATCAAGATCGAGGCGACCACGCTGGAATGGGGCACGCCATTTTATTCCAAGGTTCAGACCGCAGCCTCGGTCGGCGAAGCGCCCGACATCATGACTTATCACGCCAGCCGGATTCCGCTGGCGGTGAAGCAGGGAATTCTCCAGGAAATAACTGCTGACGACTGGTCCAAGATGGGCCTTGCGAAAGATGCCTATGCCGAAACCACGTGGGATGCCGTTACGATAGACGGCAAACAATATGCCGTTCCCTTCGACACCCATCCGATCGTGCTCTACTACAATAAGGATATCCTGGCTAAAGCGGGTCTGCTGACCGAGGACGGCAAGCCCAAGGGGCTCGACAGCCGGGAAAATTTCGAGGCAACCCTGCAGGGGCTGAAGAAAGCCGGCGTAAAATTCCCGCTTGGGTCGGTCACCGCCGATGGCAACTTCATGTTCCGGACAATCTACTCCTTGATGGGTCAGCAGGACGGAGAACTTCTGACCGACGGCGAATTCCTCGCGGGTGACAACGCGCAGAAACTGCAAAACGCGCTTGCCCTCCTCCAGGGGTGGACCAAGGAAGACCTGCAATCGACATATACCGATTATCCCGCGACTGTCGCCCTTTTCACATCAGGCGAGGCCGCAATGATGATCAATGGGGTTTGGGAAGTGCCGACCATGGTCGACCTTCACAAGCAGGGCAAACTCTTTGAATGGGGTGCCGTCGAGCTTCCTGTGCTTTTCAAACACGCCTCTACCTACGCAGATAGCCATACCTTTGCCATTCCCGCCAACAAAGGAAAGGACATGACGGCGGACAAAAGAGCAGCCGTGCTGGAAGTCATTTCCTGGCTTTCGAAGAACTCGCTCTACTGGGCAAGTGCAGGCCACATCCCCGCCTATGGACCGGTCACCCAGAGTGCCGAATACAAAGCCATGCAGCCGAATGCTACCTATTCTCCTCTGACGGCCAACATGATCTTCGATCCAAAGACGCCGCTCGCCGGCGTGGCCGGACCGATCTTCGATGTGATGTCCAACTACTTCGTTCCAACTCTCAACAATGAGATGGATCCGGCTAAAGCCGTCGAGGAGATCAAGACCGAACTCAACGACCTCTAGCTCCTTCTACGACAGGTCGCGGCACATTGCTCCGACCTGTCAGCAGCCCTCACGATCCCCTTATTGGAACGAAGGAAGCTTGCATCAATCATGCTCAGGAATAAACGAAGCGAGGCTTTGATCGCCGCCGTACTGGTTGCGCCTTTTGTGGCGATATACGGTCTGGTCTTTATCTACCCTTTGATCAGACTTTTCCTGACCAGTTTCACGGACGCTCCTCTGATCGGCAGCGGCGCGTATGTCGGTTTCGATAACTATGCGCGCCTCTGGGGTGAACGGCGTTTCGACACTGCACTGTGGAACACAGCCTATTTTGTCTTGCTAACGGTTGTGCCTGGGACATTTACCGCCTTTGCCATAGCACTCGGCATCAATCGGCTAGCAGGCCGGATTCAGGCCTTCGTCCTGGCGCTGTTTTTTCTGCCTTATATCCTGCCGGTGTCGGTCGTCTACCTGATCTGGGACTGGACTTTGAACTTCCAGTTCGGAATCGCAATGTATCTCTTTGACATGGTAGGGATAAGCCGGGTCCCAGTTTTCAAGTCGACAGGCTGGTTTATGCCGGCCGTCGCCTTCATCACCATCTGGTGGACTGCCGGCTTCTCCATCCTTCTGTTTCTTGCCGGTCTTCGTTCAATCCCCGCCGAAATTTATGAAGCAGCCGCTCTCGACAATGCCGGCCGCTGGGCGACGTTCCGGCAAGTTACATGGCCGCTCATGTGGCCGATCACGGCCTTGGTGCTCACCATACAGTTGATCCTGCAGCTAAAGATCTTCGACCAGGTCTACCTGTTTTCGACTGGTGGCCGCCCCAACGACAACCTTGTCCTGGTCTACTATGTCTTCCAACGCGCGTTCCAGTCCGACCAGGGAGGTCGTGCCGCTGCGGCTGCAGTCGTCCTTTTCGTGATCGTTATCGTCGTCTCGGTCATCAACTTCCAGCTCACACGTCTGTCGAAGGGAGGCGCGCGATGACCTCAACAACTGTCCAGCGCCTAAATGTGGCTGGTTTTGCGATTACGCTGGCGACCGTCATCATCGCCGTGCTCTGGGCGTTCCCGCTCTATTGGGGCGTCGTCTCGTCGCTCAAACCGGAAGACGAAGTGATAAGGCCCTACATCGAATTATGGCCAGACACCTTCACCCTCTCGCATTATGTCTTCGCACTGACTCAGACCCAGATCGGGACCTGGTATCTGAACTCGATCGTGACGGCACTGGCGATCACCGTACTGACCGTCGCTTCATCGCTTCTGTGCGGCTATGCGATATCGCAACTCGAATTTCCGCTCCGCCGCCCACTCTGGTGGCTAATCCTGGCGAGTTTCATGGTCCCTATGCAAACCATGATCGTCAATCACTTTGAACTTGTGGCAAGCCTCGGGCTTCTCAACACATGGAGCGGCATTGTACTTCCGCAATTGATCCACCCTGTGATCATCATCGTCTACAAGCAGTTCTTCGATGGAGTGCCGAAGGATTTTCGCGAGGCCGCTGTCATGGACAATGCTTCTGAATGGCGCATTCTGACGCGGGTCTACATGCCAATGAACTGGGGTGTCACGGCGGCACTTGCGATCGTCACCTTTATCTGGTCTTGGAACGCCTTTCTCTGGCCCTTCCTTGCCGTGACGAAGACCGACATGATGACCATCACCGTCGGCATTACGCAGGTCAACGATGCCTTCGGGGTCTATTATGCCCGGCAACTCTCTGCAGCCGTGCTGGCCGGCCTGCCGGTGGCAATCGCCTATCTGGTGTTTCAGCGGCGCGTGACGGAAGCGATTACCCTGTCAGCCGGCATCAAGGGATGATATTGACCGTCGGCAAGAGCTGCCGCCGTTCCGTATAAGAAGAGATTTTGCTCCTCAGTGTACGTGATGCGCCTTTCCGTCCTTGTCGAAGAGATGGACGGCAGTCATGTCGAATGAGATGAAGACGGTATCGCCCGGCTGAACATTGCAACGTCCTCCATCCTGCGCAATGACCTCGCTGCCATCCTTCAAGCTGCAATAGAGGAGCGTTCGATCGCCGAGCCGCTCCACGACACCAACTTTCGCCTCACTGCCCCGTGCGCTGGCACCTTCGCCTTCAACGGCCCGTACGGCTTCCGGCCGGATTCCGAGTTCGTAGCGACCCGGGCCTGACGGTGGCGGCGAGATTTTCAATTCGGCTCCGTCTCCTAGCCGTAAAATCCCTTCGGGTAGCAGGTCCACAGGGAGAAAATTCATTGCAGGACTGCCGACAAACCCCGCGACAAATCTCGATGCTGGCCTGAGATAAACCTCCATCGGCGTGCCGATCTGTTCGATCCTGCAATCGTTGAGCACAACAATACGGTCGGCAAGCGTCATAGCTTCAGTCTGGTCGTGCGTTACATAGATCATCGTCGACTTCATGCGCTGGTGAAGCTCGGCAAGTTCCACGCGGGTGCGTACGCGCAGCGCAGCGTCGAGGTTGGAGAGGGGCTCGTCCAAGAGAAAGGCTGTTGGGTCCTTGACGATTGCACGACCGATTGCGACGCGCTGGCGCTGGCCACCCGAAAGCTGGGCAGGCCTTCGCCCAAGTAGCGCATCCATCTCCAGCATCCGCGCCGCTTCGGCAACGCGCAGGTCGATATCCTTTTCTGGCATTCCTATGTTTCGCAAGCCGAAGGCCATGTTGTCCCGGACCGTCATGTGCGGGTAGAGCGCGTAGTTCTGAAAAACCATGGCCAGCCGGCGCTGACCTGGCGCCAACGTCTCGCTTCGCACACCGTCGATGCTCAAGGCCCCGCTCGTAATCGTTTCAAGCCCAGCGATCATCCGCAGTAACGTTGACTTTCCCGAGCCAGAGGGCCCGAGAAAAACCATGAGTTCTCCGGAACGGATTGTCAGGGATATATCTTCGATGACTTTGACATTGCCGAAGCTCTTGGTGACATTTTCAAGCCTGATTTCTGCCATGAAGTTCCTCCCGATTAAAACCATTCTTTCCGGTATATACCAGAAGTCAAGATATCAGTAGGATACGACCATTCTGTTGTGACTTCTCTCACGCCGCTCGCGAAACGGACACTTGAGCACCCGGTATACCGGCGGCATTGCGCAGTCTTAATCAAGGTTGGACGTGCTTGGCTGAACGGCATTCATACAGCAGCCAGCTGGCACCTGTTGTCCTCAGATTCTAGGGCCGCCTGACTAGCAGGCCGAGCGGCGCCCTTGATACATCATAATTTCCGATATACACATGAACAAAACATGGGGACATGATGGAGCGGGCGTTTTTAACAATTTTCGCTGGCGAGAACAGTGACGCCATCCGCGCGCTCTCGGCACCCGCGAGGGTTGATATGCTTAAACTTCTCTGCGCGGAAGGGCCGATGAACATCAATGATATTGCGCGTGCCCTTTCCCTTCCCCAATCGACAGTTGCTACCGGAATACAGATTTTGGAAGACGCGAGGCTCGTCGAGTCCCGGCTCGCCAAAGCACGGAAAGGGAACCAAAAAATCTGCTCGGCGATCTACAGTGAGATCGTCATCAGTTTCGAAAAGACGGCGGCTCAACGGCTTGATGATGTTATCGAGGTCGAGATGCCGGTCGGGCTGTATACCAGTTGTGACGTTTACGCGCCGTGTGGACTTTGTTCCACCGAAAGCGTCATCGGTCCCCTTGACGTCCCGGATTACTTTCTTGATCCGCAGCGCATGCAGGCCGGGCTCATCTGGTTCGGCAGGGGATATGTGGAATACAAATTCCCCAACAATGCCAGAGTCCTTAACAAGGATATCCGTGCAATCGAGTTCTCCCTGGAACTCTCGTCGGAAGTGCCGGGCACGAACGCCGACTGGCCATCGGATATAACACTATGGGTCAATGGAGTGGCCATCGGAACGTGGACTTCGCCTGGTGACAACGGCGATAAGCGGGGTGCGTTTACTCCACCATGGTGGAAGCTGGAGGGCTCGCAATATGGGATGCAGAAGACGTGGCATATATCACGTAGGGGGACCTTTGTTGACGGCGCTCCCGCATCAGAAGTGACGATAAACGATCTCGCGCTTGCCCAGCACTCTTCCATACGGCTAAGGGTCGGCATTGCGGAGGATGCCCGCCATACCGGGGGCGTTAACATTTTTGGTCGCAATTTCGGAAATTACGGCCGCGATATCGTTATGCGATTGCATGTCTGATCACGGTCGCCAGCAGGGTCACCGACATTGTCCGCCCCATTCCATATGGCATGATAACAACGTTAGCCCAACGCTGAATTGGAGCATTTGCGGTCGCGCAAGCTGCGCGCCCATAGCCGATTCAAATCACACCAATAAATAGCAGTTTCGCTACCGCTTCTGCACGGGGCCGCAATCTTCCTCAAAGGTTATCACACACCCCGCATGTTTCCCCAGAGCAAGACGTGAAGCTGGGGAAGAACGCGAGCGTCGAACCACCGGTCCGAGGTAACCCTGTCGACCAGCCACCGCATGCGGTTCAGTATTCCTTCGAGATCAATCAAAGCTTCCTCTTCCGTCGGCGGCGTGTGATTGCCGGGTTGCAGGAAGATCGGAAGCTCTTTGAAATCCCTTGCGACGGACCTTGCAAAGGCATAGTCGTCTTCGTTGAATATGACGATCTTCATTGCGATCCTGGGGCCGTTGCGAGCCGCAGTTATGCAGTTTGTCAATTCGCCCGGGTTGAATTCCATACCACTGGACGGTGGTTTGGGACTGAGGATCAAATGATCCAGCTCGGCAAACCAGTCCTGGGCTATCGACCCCTGTGTTTCCAAGGCGAATTGATAGCCATCGTGCTTTCCTCGGGCAATCAGCGGCGCAAACGGCTGGATCGCCGGGTTTCCACCGGACAGGGAAACCATGAGAGGACAGCCTTGAGAGAGCAATTCCACGTTCGACCAGACCTCATCGACCGACATTGGCGTCCACTCGTCGCGGAAGGCGCTGTCGACTGCATGGAGCGTGTCGCACCATTTGCAGCGATAGTCGCAGCCGCCCGTTCTGACGAAGACGGTCGGAAGCCCCATGAGCGGCCCCTCCCCCTGGATCGTCGGTCCGAAGATTTCGGTGATGCGGATCTTTTGTTCCTTGCCGATCATGGGCGATATTCCGCCCATGTCTTCGGGGTCTCGCTTACCCTGACGGCGGAGGTTTCCGGCAGGCGCTGCTTGCACCAGTCGTAAAAATGCTTGGCGAGCCATTCGGATGTCACCCGGTCATGGCCCAACGCGTCGTTGAGATGCCGGTGATCGAAAGTCTCATCTATGTATCGCTTGAGCGGCGAAAGCTCGTGATAATCACGGACGAAGCCGTCCTCGTTCAACTCCAATGCCGCAAGCTCGACCTCCACGATATAGTTGTGGCCGTGCAGACGTGCGCACTGATGGTCACCGGGAAGGTGGGACAGCTGATGCGAGGCGGAAAAATGGAACTCCTTGGTGATCCGGTACATCACTTCGCCTCTTCTGCTTTGAACGCACCCGTCGCAGCGATCCAGAAATCCGGGTCGTCATAAACGGTCGGATCTTCAACGCCGGCGAGATGGAAAGCTTCGCGGCGCTCGACGCATGTCCCGCATCTTCCGCAATGGAAACGACCGCCTTTGTAGCAAGACCATGTCTCTTCAAAAGGCGTTCGGTATTTTGCACCGTCAGCGACAATGTCGGCCTTCGTTGCGTTTACATATGGAGCAAACAAACTGACGTCGGCATATCCCTCAAGTGCATGCTGCTGCATCGTCCCGAATGCCGAAATGAACCCCGGCCGACAATCCGGGTAGATGAAGTGGTCTCCTCCGTGGACGGCAATCGCCACGGCGTCTGCGTGACGAGCAGCAGCAAGTCCGAATGCGATCGACAGCATGATGGCGTTACGGTTCGGCACGACCGTCGCCTTCATCGTCTCCTCGGCGTAGTGCCCATCAGGAACCTTGACGTCGTCCGTAAGGGCGGAGCCGGTCAGGTGCTTACCTACGTTCGATATGTCGATGATGTCGTGTGGCACGTCGAGCTTTCGCGCGCAGAGAGCCGCGAATTCCAGCTCTTTGACATGCCGTTGGCCGTAGTTGAATGAGATGAGGCCGACAAGTTTGTGGTTCGCCGCAATCTTGTATGCAAGCGAAATGGAGTCGAGACCGCCTGAGCAGACGACAAGTACTTTCATTGTAGGATCCCTTGTTTTGTTGAACCGGGTGGGCTGCGACCGGTTAGCGGGGCACCTACTAAACTTCTGAAACCGGGATGTCCAGTAACTTTGCCGGCAAGATGGCGAGCGGCGATCAGCGTCTTCGGTGCGCGGCGCTCGAACGGCCATTTCCTCTTGCAATCACATTATGATGACCTGCCCGGCAGTCCTGCTGATGGCGGCAAAGTGAAGTCTATAGTCTGCAATCGGATCGAACAATTTCAAAAGAAGGCGGCGGCCGAGGGCCACCGCTGAGAAGCTCAACTTAGCTGGTAATAAAGGGAACTCAGGCGACGTTCTGCCGTTTCGGCAACTTCCAGCCGGGGCGAGCAAAATGGCATGTGTAACCATTCGGAATCCGTTCGAGATAATCCTGATGCTCCGGTTCGGCTTCCCAGAAATCGCTGACGGGAACGACTTCCGTGACGACCTTGCCCGGCCACAGGCCTGAAGCATTCACATCGGCGATCGTGTCCTCGGCGATGCGATGCTGGTTCTCGTCCGCGTAAAAGATTGCCGACCGATAGCTTGCGCCGATGTCATTGCCCTGGCGATTGCGGGTCGATGGATCATGAATCTGGAAGAAGAACTCCAGGATGTCGCGATAGCTCGTCTTTTGCGGGTCGAAGATGATCTCTATCGCTTCGGCATGGTTGCCATGGTTGCGGTAGGTTGCATTGGGGACTTCACCGCCCGTATAACCGACACGCGTTGAAACAACGCCGGGAAGCCGTCGAATAAGGTCCTGCATTCCCCAGAAGCAGCCGCCAGCAAGTACCGCACGTTCTGTCGTCATAGAAATGTCCTTTCCAAATGCGCGAAATTGACGGGGATCGTCAAGGTCCGCTTCGCTGACGCCTATATGGGTGCTCGGCTCAATAATCGCCAGTCCCCTGCCGCGGCATCGGGACCTTCCCTGAACCACATTCTGGCTTCCAGGCTGCTGCCTCAGCCGAGGGTATAATTTCTGCGAAACGAGATTGCCCGGTGAGACGGGTCAAAGCACTCTGAGCCGAATTGCCTCGTCTATCATCCGGGCGGCATTCTCTGGTTCACAATTTCGGGCACCGCCTCTCAAAATCGGCTGCGAGCGTCGCGCAAGGGAGCTTTTGGACATGGCACCGGAAAGACGGACGACCCTGGAGCTTGATGGAGAAACCGTTCAGCAGATCGTCCAAAATCTCGATCCTGGCTTCGTCGCCGGCGGCTTTGCCCGTCTGCATGGCGGCAGCACGGAAGTTTACAGGATCGACCTTGCCGGCGCCGACCACGAGCCGCTGGTCCTCAAGATCTATCCTGACGAACCTGAATGGGGACCGGCGAAAGAGAAGCTTGTGGCGGGTTGGTTCACGGAGCTGACGCCGCTTGCGCCAAACTGGCTGGAGATCGACGAGTCGCGAAACCTCCTACCGTTGCGCTACGCCTTGCTGCCGCTGCTGCCCGGCCGCTCGCTGCGCGACTGGATGGCCGAGCCGGATATAGAGCAAGCCTATCGGCAGATGGGGGAGTTGTTGAGAGGCATTCATGCGATGCCAATGCCAGCCTATGGCTACGTGCTCGGCCACGGGATCGACAGACCGATATCAACGAATGCGGACTATATGACTTCAGCTTTCGAGGACGTGTTCCGGCGCTTTCGCGACCTGGGCGGCGATGTCGATCTCGGGCGCCGTCTGCGGCAGCTCACAGAAGGAAACTTCGGCCTTCTGCAGCAAAGCAGCAATGCCGTGCTCTGCCACGACGACTTCCATCAGGGCAATGTATTGGCCCTGCGCGGTGATGGCGGCAGGCTTCAGCTCAGCGGGCTTATCGATTTCGGCAATGCGCGGGCAGCAGACAGGCTCTTCGATCTTGCCAAAGCCCTCTTCTGCTCGGCACATGAAGATCCACGCAGCTATAAGCCCATCCTTGAAGGTTATGGCCCTGTCGATCACTTCGATATCGAGCGGGCGCTTTGGCTTTATACGCTTTTCCATCGACTGAGCATGTGGTGCTGGCTGACGAAGCTCGGCATGGATCCCGCGGCCGAGAACGGTCCCGGTGGATTGATCCGGAATCTGCGCGCGATGGTCAAAGGTCCGGGCGCTTGATATGGTGAGGCATGACGGCTCGCGCGGCTACCAAACAGGATACTGACTGGCTTGCGAGACTCCTCGTGCAGCGATGGGGCAGCACGACGATTGTCGCTCACGGCGAAGCCTTTGATCTGTTGTCCCTTCCAGCACTTGTGGCTGAACCGCAACGCGGGCTTGCGATATATCGGCTGCGGGACGACGATCCAGAACTGATGTCGCTGGGTGCGGTCTCTCCCGGCCAAGGCGTCGGTACTTTTTAGATCGAGGCCTTGGCCGATCTTTTACGTGATCAAGGAATTTCATCCCTCTGGGTCATGACGACTAACGACAACCTCGCTGCATTGCGGTTCTACCAGCGGCGAGGTTTCGAGCTGCAACAAGTTCGGCCAGGTTCGGTCGATGAAGCGCGGTTGTTGAAACCCGCGATTCCGAAAATTGGTGATCATGGAATTCCAATTCGGGATGAAATCGATTTATGCCGCCCGCTTCTCTAAGCGTGGACGAACAATGTGTTTTCGATCGCGGGCCTCTATGCCGGTTTTGACAGCATGATGGCAGATGCGTTCTTTACGCGAATATCCGACCCGAACGTCACTTCACAAACAGGGTCTTGAACTGCGATGGCTGGCATCGGAGATACTGATTGGCTGCTTTCACCTGTCCGCCGAGTTCGGCGGCCGCGTGCCACGGCCAGCGCGGATCATAGAGGATGGCACGGGCGAGCGCGATAAGGTCCGCATCGCCGGTTGCTACGATCGCTTCGGCCTGCGTCGGCTCGGTGATCAAGCCGACGGCGATGACTGGCATTTTGACGGCGCTTTTGATCGCCCTGGCGAGCGGCACCTGGTAACTCGGGCTGATCGGGATCGCCTGCGAGGGATGCAGACCGCCGCTCGATACGTGGATGGCGTCACATCCGCGTGCTTCGAGCATCCCGGCAAATTCCACACTCTCGGAAATCTCCAGACCGCCTTCGACCCAATCGGTGGCTGAAACGCGCATCGTCACCGGCCGATCAGACGGAAAGGCATCTCTGACGGCGTCGAGAACCTCCAGCGGAAACCGGGCGCGATTTTCCAGCGAACCGCCATATTCGTCGGTTCGCTGGTTCGACAAGGGCGACAGGAACTGGTGCAGCAGATAGCCGTGGGCACCATGGATCTGAACGGCGTCGATACCGATCCTTGCCGCCCGCCGTGCGGCAGCAGCAAAGGCATCGCGGACGCGCTTCATGCCATCGCGATCCAGCGCGGTCGGCGGCACGTAATTCGGATTGAAAGCGACAGCGGAGGGCGCTTCGGTCTGCCATCCGTTCGGATCGGTCGGTGGAAACTGACCGCCGCCTCTCCAGGGAACCTCAGTCGAGGCCTTGCGGCCGGCATGCGCCAATTGCACTGCAATCGGCATGTCCGACCATTTTCTGATGCTGTCGAGCGTGCGAGCCATCGCAGCTTCCGAGGCGTCATCATAAAGGCCAACATCGGCAAAGGTGATGCGTCCCTCGGGAACGACGGCAGTTGCCTCGATGGTCAGAAGCGCGGCCCCGGAAAGCGCCAGCTGTCCGAGATGAATCAGGTGCCAATCCGTCATGCATCCGTCTAAAGCCGAATACTGGCACATGGGTGCAATCACGATGCGGTTGGCGAGTTCGAGATTGTGCACGGTGAAGGGCGAGAACAGGACGGGCTGGGGCATGGCGTTCCTCGAAGCGGAATTCAGTGGTCTCGGTTTATAGCATTCTGTCGGAGTTTTACGACGGTTAGCAGAGCCTCCCCATTTCAGGAACTGTTCTTTGGTGTGGGTCCGCCTTGCGAAGCGGCTCCGTATGGCAGCTTCTTCCGATTGTTTCGCCACGCGGAAGAAAGCCTTCAGCACAACCTCTGTTCAGGGCAGGTGCGGCCGGATGTATTGATCCATCGACGATATTTCGTCCGCGAACGGCCAACGGGCCTGCGATCGCTTCATCGGCCAAAGCGTCGCAGGACATCTTTACCGACAGGCTCGAAACGGCGACCGACGAGGCGAGCGCTGTTTGAGGCCTATGGAGATAATACGGTGAGCAAAGATCTCATCACCCCGATCATGCGCATACAAGTCGAACTTGCTATCGCAAACGCGAGAAATGATCTCAACGCCCTCCGATCTCTGGAGATCGAGGCGAAACATCTAGCGCTGAGCGGCGCGGAGATCGACGCAGCAAAACGCGGAGGCAGTTTCGACTTGCTTGCCGATATCACCGTGAAACTCGCGCTGGCGATCGAAGCGGGCGATGAAGAGGCAAGCACCGTCGCACGACGACAGCTCACCGTTTTCGGTGTTCCAGACGTCGCTTCGGAACTGCTCGCCTTCGTCAAGGGGCTGGAACCACCGCCACAGAAATAAGATGCTTTCGCCCGGCAGCTTGTCCCTATGGGATCGATAGATTGCGATTGGGAGAAAAGCGCTTAAATCTCTGTCCGGGACTTAATCTTTTCAAGACAATGTGGATCGCATGGATCGATGGCAGGCAATGAGGGTCTTCGTGAAGGTCGCGGAGGCTGAGAGCTTTGCAGATGCAGGACGGCAACTCCACATGAGCCCTCCGGCCGTCACACGCATTGTGTCTGCCCTGGAAGACGTCATAGGGACGCGCCTTCTGACGCGCACGACCCGATCCGTCAGACTGACGGCAGCAGGTGCCCAGTATTTTGCGGATTGCCGGAGGCTTCTCGCCGATCTCTCGGAGGCGGAGGCTGCTGCTGCCGGCGCCTACGGCAAACCGACGGGCACGCTCACCGTGACAACCTCCGCCATGTTCGGGACAATGTTCGTCTCGCCGCTGATGACAGAATATCTCGATCTCTACCCCGATGTCATCGGTCGCGGCCTGTTCGTCGACCGCATCGTCAGCATGGTCGATGAAGGCATCGACGTTGCGATCCGTATTGGCCATCTGCCTGATTCCGGCCTCAGCGCGACGCGCGTCGGCCAGGTGAGGCGCGTCATCTGCGGATCGCCTGCCTATTTTGAAAAGCATGGCCTCCCGATGACCCCCGGCGATCTGTCGAAGCATCGCATTATCGCATCGACCAGTGCTTGGACGTCGCTCGAATGGCGCTTCGGGGTGTAGAAGAAGTCTGCGGTCCACGTCAATCCCCGCCTTTTCTGCAACACCAACGAGGCGGCAATTTCGGCGGCGGTCCGAGGCTGGGGCCTGACGCGCGTTCTGTCCTACCAGATTGCGCCGCAGCTTGAGGCAGGTGAATTGCGCACGATCCTGGCTAATTATGAGGAGGAGGCCTTGCCGATCCATGTCGTCCATCCGGAAGGCCGGTACGCTTCGGCAAAGGTACGGAGTTTTATCGATTTTGCCGTCGGAAAGCTGAGAGCCAACAGGCATTTCAATTAGCAGCGAAAGCCCGCGTATGCATCGCTGAATGCGCGGGCTCTCATGAAAGCGATTATTGCTTTGCGATCTTGCGGTCGAGGAAGTCGTGAATGAGCGGCGCCATCTCATCCAGCTTGTCTTCAAGGGCAAAATGTCCGGTGTCGAGGAGGTGCATTTCAGCGTCCGGCAGATCACGCAGGTAAGGATGCGCGCCTTCCTCAGGGAAGATCTTGTCATTCTTGCCCCAGACGATCAGCGTCGGCGGCTTGCGTTCGCGGAAGAAGGCCTGGAATTGCGGGTAGAGCGGAACATTCGTGCCATAGTCGTGGAAGAGATCGAGCTGAATATCCTTGTTGCCGGGACGGTCAAGCAAGGCCTGATCATGCACCCAATTGTCGGGGCTGATGCGGGTGAGGTCCTTGACGCCGTCGGTGTACTGGAACTTGGTGGTTTCGAGGACGACGAGATTGGACAGGGCCTCGCGTTTCTCCTTTGAATCGTCGGCCCAGTAAGCCTTGATCGGATCCCAGAACTCGCGCAGGCCTTCTTCATAGGCATTGCCGTTCTGGACGATCAGCCCGCTTACCCGTTCCGGATGCTTGATAGCCAGACGATAGCCAACGGGCGCGCCGTAATCCATGACATACATAGCGTAGGTCTTGGCGCCGAGCTCAGTCATGAGCGTATCGACCATGTCGGCATAATGGCCGAAAGTGTAGGCGAACTTGGTGTGATCGGGTGCATCGCTCTGACCGAAACCCGGATAGTCAGGTGCGATAACATGATAACGATCGGCAAGCAGCGGAATGAGGTTGCGGAACATGTGCGAGGATGTCGGGAAGCCGTGCAGAAGCAGGACGACAGGACCATCAGCCGGACCAGCTTCGCGATAGAACATGTTGACGCCATCGATCTTGGCTGAACGATAATGAACGGTCACCGGCGCCTGCCGGGTCATCGCTACATGCTTGGCAGGAGCAGCTGCGGCTTCAGAAAGGGGAGCGAAGCTGACGGTTGCCAGCATCAGGGAAAGGATCAGTCGGTTCATGTTGGTTCTCCGTTTTAACAGATCCGCCAACAACCCTTGCTGGCCTCGCACCAACAATAGCCATTCACTCGAATCCGTTAATCGGCAGAATGTGGAAGTTATTATTCCCCTTAGCGGAATAGTGAAATGTCTCGTTGTGAACCGGGACAGCGGCGCCGGCGGCGGCGATGTGACGATCTGCGCCTATGCGAAGCGGCCAACCGTTTCTTCACACCGGGCAGGTAGTTCAAGATTGGGATAATCTGTTCTCGGCCGCGTCGGCGGCGAAGAACTTGTTCTGGTTCTTCCGAACACGGCTCCCGAAATCGTCAATCGCATGCTGGTAGCCGTCAGGCGTCTCGCTCGCTAGCCGATCAGCTCAGCTTCCGGTACAGTTTTTCTGCAGCCATTGCCTGTGTCATGAGCGGAGACTATGCCAATGATATCTATCGAAGGGCCGATCTGGCGCTCTACGCGGCCAAGATGAGAGGTCGCGACCAGATCAGCATCGATCCCCATGCGCACCCGCTTGGGCGACAGAAATCATAGCAAGGTCCGCCAGTCGGGCCATAAGCCAGAGAGTTTCAATGGTCGAAAAGATTGCGCCCACCTCGCCTACGGCAGCCTCTTCGGCCACGCATGTAAACCACAGCACCTCCATCGGCTCCGAACCTGACAATGCCTGGGTCGCCGAGCGACAGGCAAAGATCACCGCCGGCAGTGGGAAAAAAGACGATCACCATGCTGCTGACAGCGATGAAGATCGTATCGATCGTGATGACGATCCGGCAGCAGAGCGGCATCTCGACCATCATTCCACCCATCCCCATACGGAGGGCTCCGATCCGGCCGAAGAACGCCTGTCCGGCGAGAGCGAGCGCATCGGTACCGGCACCCTGGATGAGGATGTTCCGTTCGGCGAGCACGTCGGATATCTGTAAGTGATCGCGCTCGCACGCTGACAAGCCTTGTGGTGCCTAGCTTTGATCAGAAGCCGGCTCATCATTGGCATCAAGCCTCCCCTCTTCAACCAGCCCCAGATTGGTCAGCAATGACTGAGAAAACCTTTTCTCACTTGACAATTTCTTTGGGAAAAGGTTTTTTCATTGCAAGTTCGATGGAGGGACGACTGGACATAACAGGAGGAAAAAGAGGCCGGATCACCATTCATGATGTCGCGGCGGCTGCTGGAATCAGCATCTCGACGGCATCGAAGGCGCTGAACGATACGGGCCGGATGGGACTGGAGACGCGCGAGCGGGTCAAGCGCATCGCGGCGGAGATCGGATACAGACCAAACGCCTTGGCAAGAGGCCTGCTCAGCAAGCGCAGTTTCACGATCGGTCTTCTCACCAACGATACCTATGGCCGCTTCACGCTGCCGGTCATGGCGGGCATATCTGATGCTCTCGTTGATCATGGTGTTTCAGTATTTCTATGCGCGATCGAGGAGGATCCGGCACTCGGGCAGATTCATGTTGAGGCGATGCTCGACAAACAGGTCGACGGCATAATTGCGACGGGAAAGCGTCTGGACAGACGGTTGCCGGTCGATCTGTCGAATTTGAACGTGCCCGTGGTCTACGCCTTTACGGAGGGAGCGCCGGGAACCGTGACGTTCCGCTCCGATGATGCACAGGGCGCGCGGCTTGCCATCGAATGGCTGGCAAAGCTCGGGCGCAAGCGGATCGCACATGTCACCGGACCGGAGAGTTTCTTTTCGGTGCGCGAGCGTGCCGATGCCTATCGCAAGGTTGCGGGAGAGGCGCGGCCGGTTCTGTTTGGAGCCTGGTCGGAAAGCTGGGGTCACGAAGCCGTCGCAAGATTGTGGGGCGGTAGCAGCGAAAAGCCCGACGGCATCTTCTGCGGCAACGATCAGATTGCGCGTGGTGTCATCGATGCGCTGCGCGAACGCGGCATCCGGGTGCCGCAGGATGTTTCGGTGGTCGGTTTCGACAATTGGGAGATTGTCGCCGCCCAGACACGTCCGCCTCTGACGACGGTGGATATGGAATTGAAGGAACTGGGGCGGCAGGCTGGATTGACGGTTCTGGCGCTTGCGGAGGGACATCAGGTGGAGCCCGGCATCAGGAAACTGCCGTGCCGTCTCGTCGTGCGGCAGTCATGCGGGGGAGACACCCTCGGAATATAGCAACGGCGCGCAGGAGGCGCGCCTTATTGGGAGGAGAGCCATGATGAAGCGCCTATTGGTGGCAACCAGCCTTGCCACACTCTGCCTGGTTTCGACAGCTTCGGCTGCCGAGAAGATCGAAATGTGGGTCCGCACCGGTATCGGCGATTCCTTCAACAAGGTCGTCGAGGCCTATAATGCGAGCCACGAAAACCAGGTGGTCACCACCGAAGTGCCCTTCGGCGAACTGGTGCAAAAATACGCAACCGCGATCGCCGGCGGCCAAGCGCCCGATGCCCTGTCGATGGACCTCATCTATAACCCGGCCTTCGCGGCCGCCGGTCAGTTAGAGGACCTGACGGATTGGGCAAAGAGCTTGCCCTATTTCAATTCTTTGTCGCCGTCGCATGTCAAGCTCGGCACCTATCAGGACAAGATCTACGGCCTGCCGCTGTCGGTCGAAACCTCGGTCTTCGCCTGGAACAAGGACCTCTACAAGAAAGCCGGTCTCGATCCTGAAAAAGCGCCCACGACCTGGGAGGAGATCGAGGCGAACGCCGAGAAGATCCGCAAGCTCGGCGATGATACCTACGGCTTTTACTTCTCGGGCGGCGGCTGCGGCGGCTGCATGATCTTCACCTTCACGCCGCTCGTCTGGGGCGCTGGTGCGGATATCCTTTCGGCGGACGGCAAGACCGCAACGCTGGACACACCGCAAATGCGCAAGGCCGTCGGCTACTATCGTGACATGGTCAAGAAGGACCTCGTTCCGGCGAGTGCCGCGAGCGACAACGGCACGAACTTCCTGAGCTTTACAAACGGCAAGATCGGCCAGCAGAGCCTCGGTGCCTTCGCCATCGGCACGCTGGTCACCCAATATCCCGACATCAACTTCGGCGTGACGCTGATCCCCAGCGTCGATGGCAAGGCCTCGTCCTTTGCCGGCGGCGACAATTTCGTCATCACCAAGGGCACGAAGAAGCTCGATGCCGTCAAGGAATTCCTCGAATATATCTATTCGATGAATGGCCAGAAGGTCATGGCGAAATATGGAAGCCTGCCGACACGCGGGGACATTGCCGACCAGGTTCTTGCCGGGCTCGATCCGCGCATGCAGGTCGGCCTCAAGGCAATCTCCGTTGCCAAGACACCCTACACGCTGCAGTTCAACGATCTGATCAACAGCGCGAACGGGCCTTGGGCAACCTTCACCAACGCCGCGATCTTCGGCGATGACGTCGATGGCGCGTTCTCGAACGCTCAGTCCGAGATGCAGTCCATCATCGACAGCGGCCAATAACTCTCCCGGCCGTGGCCGGGGGACGGTGGCAGTTCCCCGGCCGATTCAAAGATAGAAGAACTCGTAAAGCGCGGAGGTTTCGATGACCGGTTCCGGTCCACAGCGCACGCGCGCTGTCCGAAAGCGGCAGAGGTCGCAATGGCGCGGCTTTCTTTATATCGCGCCGGCCATGGCGCTCGTCATCGTCTTCTTCGTCATGCCCGTTCTCTTCACGGGATGGATGAGCCTGCACAACTGGCCGCTGATGGGCGCGGCGCGCTGGATCGGCTTTGCCAACTATATTCGCATGTGGAACGACAGCCGCTTCATGGCGGCCTTGAACTTCACCGCCTATTACACGGTGATCGTAACCATCGCGATCTTCGCAGTCGCCTTCCCGCTGGCGATCTTCGTCGAGAAGGAACGCCGCTTCGTCAGCACCTACCGGACGATCATCTTCCTGCCCGTCGTGGTCGGCCTGGCAACAGCATCGCTGCTCTGGGTGTGGCTTGCCAATGTCGACAGCGGTTTTGTCGGCCCGGCCCTTCGTGCGCTTGGCTTCGTCGAGCGAAGCCCCAATATCATGGCAAGCTTCGATACCGCTTTTGCAACCATCATCGTCATGGTCGTCTGGAAGATCGCCGGTTTTACGATGATCATCCTGTTGACCGGGCTGCAGGCCATCCCGTCCGAGTTGACTGAGGCTGCCCGCATCGATGGCGCCGGGCGCTGGCAGCGCTTTCGACATCTGACCCTGCCGCTGATGCGCAAGACGATCGCGCTGGCGCTGATCGTCTCGGTCACCGGCTCGATCCTCGCCTTCGACCAGTTCTACATCATGACGTCGGGCGGGCCGCAGAACAAGATGATCTCTGTCGTCTACTACATCTTCAACCAGTCCTTTGTGTCCTTCAATCTGGGCTACGGATCCGCCCTTTCGATCGTCCTTCTGGCGATCCTCGTTGCGATCTCCATCGTCCAGCTCTGGCTGCTGCGTGTCGGAGAGGAACGCTGATGATTTCCTCCCGTGAACGCCGCGCCCGCAAACGCTTCAGATCGCAATCGGCCTATCATGTCGCCGGCATCGCCATTTCGATCTTCTTCCTGGCACCCTTCGTCATCACGCTGCTCGCCTCCTTCCGGCATGGCACGGAGGCGAGCCTGCCGCCGCTGCCGCCCTGGCCGACGACAGGTGTCAGCTTCGATGCCTATGCACTGCTCGATACCTTCGGCGCCGGCATCTGGCGGCACATGATCAACTCGCTCTTCGTCTCGCTGGCGACGGTGTTGCTGACGGTCACTGTGAGCCTGCTCGCCGGCTACGGCTTCTCGCGCTATCGTTTCCCGCTGAAGAATGCCCTCTTCGTGCTGATCATCGCGACGCTGATGATCCCCTTCCAATCGATCCTGACGCCGCTCTTCATCATTCTGGCGAAGCTCGGCCTCAACAATTCGCTGCTGGGGCTCACCCTCGTCTACGTGACGCTGCAACTTCCCTTCTCCGTCTTCATGATGCGCAATGCCTTTGATGCCGTGCCGAAGGAGATCGAGGAAGCGGCGCGCATCGATGGTGCGCGGGACCTGAGACTGCTGATCCGCGTACTTCTGCCCCTGGTGCTGCCGGGTATTGCGACAGTCGCGATCTTTGCTTTCCTCAATGCCTGGAACGAATTTCTGGCCGCCCTCGTGCTGCTCTCCAGCAACGAGAAATACACGCTTCCCGTCCTGATGACGGCGGTGCGCGCCGGCCGCCTCGGCGCCATCAACTGGGGCGCGGTTCAGGCCGGTGTCGTCGTCATGACGATCCCCTGCCTGATCGTCTTCCTGCTTCTGCAACGCTACTACATGCGCGGGCTGATGGCCGGCGCGGTGAAATGATGATCTTTCAACGAAATGGATGAAGCCATGAACAAGCTGAAGAGAGACCGCCAGTTCCGTCCCCTGCCCGTGCCGAGCGTCGAGTTGCAGGGGCTGTTTGGCGATCGCCAGGATGCGATCTGCGATTCCACCGCCGAAACGCTGCTCGACCGCTGCGTCGAGGCCGGCATGCTGCAGGCGATCGACGTGACCCAGCCAAGCCCGGGCGTCGTCATTCCGATCGGACCCTGGGGCGGCACGACGCAGATGTTCTGGGACAGCGATCTCGGCAAGTCGATAGAAACTGTCGCCTATTCGCTCTACCGCCGGCCCAATCCGCAGCTCGAAGCCCGCGTCGATGAGATTATCGACATGTATGAGAAGCTGCAGGACAAGGACGGCTATCTGAACGCCTGGTTCCAGCGCGTCCAGCCCGGCCGACGCTGGACGAACCTGCGCGACCATCACGAGCTCTATTGCGCCGGACACCTGATCGAAGGCGCCGTCGCCTATTACCAGGCGACCGGCAAAAAGAAGCTACTCGACATCATGTGCCGCTATGCCGATTACCTGATCACGGTCTTCGGCCACGGTCCCGGCCAGATCCCCGGCTATTGCGGCCACGAGGAAATCGAGCTCGCACTGGTCAAGCTGGCGCGGGTCACGGGCGAGAAGAAATATCTCGACCTGTCGAAGTTCTTCATCGACGAGCGCGGCACCGAACCGCATTTCTTCACCGACGAAGCGATCCGCGATGGCCGGAGTGCTGCCGACTTCCACCAGAAGACCTATGAATATGGCCAGGCGCATATGCCGGTACGCGAACAGAGGAAGGTCGTCGGCCACGCAGTGCGCGCCATGTACCTCTATGCCGGCATGGCCGATATTGCCACCGAATATAATGACGACACGCTGACGGCTGCACTCGAAACCCTTTGGGACGATCTGACGACCAAGCAGATGTATGTCACCGGAGGCATCGGTCCGGCAGCTGCAAACGAAGGCTTCACCGACTATTACGACCTGCCGAACGAAAGCGCCTATGCAGAAACCTGCGCCTCGGTCGGCCTCGTCTTCTGGGCAAACCGCATGCTCGGCCGTGGCCCGAACCGTCGTTATGCCGATATCATGGAGCAGGCGCTCTATAATGGCGCCATGGCCGGCCTGTCGCTCGACGGCACGCGCTTTTTCTACGAAAATCCACTGGAAAGCGCTGGAAAGCATCATCGCTGGATCTGGCACCATTGCCCCTGCTGCCCGCCGAACATCGCCCGCCTGCTCGCCTCGGTCGGCTCCTATATGTATGCGATCGCTGAGGACGAGATTGCCGTCCACCTCTACGGGGAAAGCAAGGCGCGCTTCGATCTCGCCGGTGCCAAGGTCGAGCTTGCGCAGCAGACGCGCTACCCTTGGGATGGCGCGATCCATTTCGACCTGACGCTCGACCGCCCGGCTCACTTCGCACTGTCGCTGCGTATCCCGGAATGGGCTGACGGTGCGACGCTTTTCATCAATGGCGAAAAGCTCGATCTCGCATCCGTGCTGATGGATGGTTATGCCCGTATCGAGCGCGACTGGAAGAGCGGCGACACGGTCGATCTGTCGATCCCGCTGACGGCCCGCAAGCTCTTCGCCAATCCGCTGGTCCGTCAGGACGCCGGCCGCACGGCACTGATGCGTGGTCCGATGGTCTATTGCGTCGAGGAAACCGACAATGGCGCTGGATTGAATGGCATCACGCTCTCAGCTGATATCTCCCAGGCCAAGACATCAGAGATATCAGGTCTTCGCGGCGCGGTCGCCCTCGAACTGCCCGTCAGCCGTGATACGGCCGACTGGGGCTCTACGCTCTACCGTATCTCGCCGCCAGCGGCAAAGCAGGCGAGCGCGCGTTTCGTGCCCTATCCTTTCTGGGACAATCGCGAACCGGGCGAGATGCTCGTCTGGGTCAGAGCCGGCGAGGCGCGCGGTGAATAAAATGGCGGATACGGGCGTTGTGCTGACCGAAATTCGCAAGAGTTTCGGCAATCTGGAAGTCATCCATGGCATCGACTTGACCATCGCTGAGGGATCCTTCGTCGTCTTCGTCGGACCCTCGGGATGCGGAAAATCGACCCTGCTGCGCATGATTGCCGGGCTGGAGGATGTCACCGACGGCGAGATCGAGATCAAGGGACGCAATGTCACCGATCTCGACCCTTCCGATCGCGGCATCGCCATGGTCTTCCAGTCCTATGCGCTCTATCCGCATATGAGTGTGCGCGACAATCTCGCCTTCGGCCTGAAGATGGCCCGGACGCAAGCCTTAGAGATCGAGGCCCGCGTCAAGGCGGCCTCGGCGATCCTGAAGATCGACCATCTGCTCGATCGCCGGCCGGGACAGCTCTCGGGCGGCCAGCGGCAACGCGTGGCGATCGGTCGCGCGATCGTCCGCAAGCCGGATGTCTTCCTCTTCGACGAACCGCTGTCGAACCTCGACGCGGAGTTGCGCGTCTCGATGCGCATCGAAATTGCCAGGCTCCATCGTGAGCTTGGCAATACGATGATCTACGTCACGCACGACCAGACCGAAGCAATGACGCTCGCCGACAAGATCGTCGTGCTGCGGGATGGGTATATCGAACAGGCAGGAACGCCGCGCGAGATCTATGAGCGGCCGAACAATGTCTTCGTCGCAGGCTTCATCGGTTCGCCGCGCATGAACCTTCTCGACGCAAGTTGGACTGGCGACGGCAATATCATGGTAGCCGGCAATCGAATCCGTTCGCCGATCGGCGGGGCTGGTTTGAGCCAAGGGCAGAAAATTACCCTTGGCATGCGCCCGGAGCATCTGAGGATCGCCGCAGGCTCACAGGATGAGGCACTGCGGGCCACGGTCGATTTTGATGAATATCTCGGCGGCACTCAGTTCCTCTATTGCCAGCTTGGCGACGGCCAGCCGCTGACCGTGGAGTATAGGGGCTCGTCTGACATCGCGACCGGCAGCCAACTCGCCTTCACCTGCGATCCCGATTATTTGCACATCTTCGACGCAGACGGCATGCGGCTCGACAAATAAACTCGGCCGGCTGTAGGCTGCGTTCCTGTTCTTCGGTCGGGCGCCTGCGGCACCGGCCGATCGGCAGCAGAACTCTCGCTGGAGGACAGCACCCGCCTGTCGCGTTGCATTGATCGTTTTCCTGGATTTCGAGGCCTCGTCCCTCGGCAAGAAAAGCGTTCCGATCGAAGTTGCCTGGGTGTTCGAAGACGGCCGCTCGCGCTCGCTTCTGATCCGTCCCGCTGCCGACTGGGACGATTGGGCGGCCGATGCGGAAGCAATCCATGGGATTTCGCGGGAGTTACTGGCATCGGAGGGCGTGCCGGTAGAGCAGGTCGCTCGTGAAATGGTCGAGGTTTTGACGGGGCACGAGCTCTATGCGAGCGCCCCTTCGTGGGATGGAAAATGGCTGAGCGTTCTCCTGCGCGCCGGCGGATTTCCTCGGCATGCCCTCCGGCTCGGCAAGTCACGTGATGCCTTTATGGCCGCGGCGCGTGAATTAACAGGAGCGGCGATCACGGAGACAGAGCTATCGAAGCTCATCGACGGCATTGTCGAGGAAAGCAAGGCGGCAATCCCGGCGCATCGCGCATTGGCTGACGCCACGCTTGAGCTTACCCGATGGAAGCTTGTCCGCGAGGCGGCCAGGAAGCGGATGGCGACAGAGGGGTAGAGGTCAGCGCTTGTGAAGGCTCTCGGTTACCCAGCGTGCAAAATCCGCAGCCGGGGGCGCAAGGCGGTCGAAGCTGCGGGTAACCAGCCAGTAGGCGCCGTTCGGAACCGTGAGGTCGAAGAGCTGGCGCAAGCGGCCAGCCCGGATTTCTTCCTCTGCAAAGGCTTCATCCAGGAGCGCAACGCCCTGGCCGCGCAGCGCCGCCTGCAGCACGAGACCGTCATCGGCATAGACTGGCCCCCTCGCCGTCTCGGGCATGGCGATGCCGGCGGCCTCGAACCACCGGCTCCAGGCGTCGCGGGTCTCCTCATGCAAAAGCCCGTAAGTAAAAATGTCATGCGGAGAGGAGATCGGTGAGCCACGCTCCAGAAGATCGGAGGCGATCACCGGCACCATACGGACATCGATCAAGTGCCGGCTTTCCGTCCGTGGCCATGCGGTAACGGTGGCGCTGTGCCTGATCGCGATCTGCGCCTGGCCAGTGCGAAATTCGATCGTCCGCGGATCTGCATCGAGCGATATCTCGACGTCTGGATGAAGTCTGCGGAATTCCGGCAGGCGCGGCACCAGCCAGCAGGCGGCAAAGGAAGGTTCGACGCTGACCTTCAGATCCGAGGATACTGAAACCCCACGGATATCCTCCAGGCATTCGTCGATCCGATCCAAGGAGGGCGTCAGGATGGCAAGCAGCTTCCGGCCACTGCCTGTCAGAACGACACTTCGGTGGCGCCGCTCGAACAGCGGTTCACCCAATAGCTGTTCCAGGTCGCGGATCTGCCGGCTGACGGCCGCCTGCGAAATGAACAGTTCCTCGGCCGCAAGCGTGAAGCTCTCGAGCCGGCCCGCAACCTCGAAGCTTCGCAATGCCGTCAATGGCAGTCGACCACGCTTCATTCCATAACCTCAAGTCATCCGAAGTCGACGATAAGCTCGTTTGAAGACCGTGCGCAAGAGGAGGAGAACCACAGGAAAAGGAGAAAAGCCGTGTGGAAGCAGATCGTCTCCATCCTGATGGATGCCATTCGTCGCGTCACCTTCACATCTGATGACAGAGACAACCGGTGGCACACGGACTGTTGAACGCTCACGCAGCTTATCGGGATTTTCGCGCATTCATAATCCTGCACCGGGGTCTATAAAGACCTCTTCTTACTTGAGAAGCAGGAGCATCACGATGCAGAAGCGCAAACTCGGCAACCAGGGACTTGACGTATCGGCCATCGGTCTCGGATGCATGGGCATGAGCCAGTCCTACGGGCCGGCAGATGAGACGGAATCCATCGCAACCCTTCACCGTGCCATCGAGCTTGGCTGCACGTTTCTCGATACGGCCGAGGTTTACGGCCCCTACAAGAATGAGGAACTGCTCGGCCGTGCGCTGAAGGGGCGCCGCAATGAGGTGACGCTGGCCACCAAGTTCGGTTTCCGCCTGAAGGACGGCAAACAGGTGGGCACGGAGCGCGACAGCCGGCCCGATACCATTCGCAGCGCCATCGAAGGCTCGCTCAGGCGTCTTGCCACCGACCACATCGACCTCATCTACCAGCACCGCGTCGATCCGGCTGTGCCGATGGAAGATGTCGCCGGCACGGTCGCCGATCTCGTCAAGGAAGGCAAGGTTCGTTACTTCGGCCTTTCAGAAGCCGGTGTCGCCAATATCCGCCGCGCACACGCCGTCTTTCCAGTGTCGGCCGTGCAGAGCGAATATTCGCTGTGGGAGCGCAATCTGGAAGCCGACATCATCCCTGCTTTGAAGGAGCTCGGCATCGGCCTCGTGCCCTTCAGCCCACTTGGTCGCGGCTTCCTGGCCGGGGAGGTCAAGCGCGCCGAAGATTATCCGGAAGGTGATTTCCGCCGCGGCGATCCGCGCTATCAGGGCGAGAACTACGACGCCAATATTCGCGCGGCCGATGCCGTTCGCTCGCTCGCATCCTCGCTCGGCGTCAAGCCTGGCCAGATCGCGCTCGCCTGGATCCTGCACAAGGGCAGCGACTTCGTGCCGATCCCCGGTACCAAGCGCCGCACCTACCTGGAAGACAATATCGCTGCAGCCTCCATTGCGCTCAATGCCGAGCAGATGAAGGCGCTCGATGAAGCGCTTGCCCCCGGCAAGGTCTCGGGCAAGCGTTACAACGACACGATCATGTCGACGATCGATCGCTAAGGGTGGCTCACGCGTCGATATCGGTCGACAGCGTGATCTCCTTTTGCGCTTCCAGCTCGGCGAGCCGCTCGTTCAGGGCCTTGCGGATCGATTGATAGGTCGTGCTGCCAAGCGCCAGCCTTTTGGGCGCCGGTTGTTTTTCGGCCGCCGCGATCATCGCGTCGGTCATCTTCACGGGATCGCCCAGGATCTTGAACGAGCCATCGGCGATTGCCTTGCGCACCTGGCCGGCTGGTGTGTCCTCATAGATATCCATCTGCGGCGGCCTGACGAGGCCGGCGCCGAAATCCGTGCCCGCAGGCCCCGGCTCGGCAATGGTGATGTCGATGCCGAAAGGGGCGACTTCTTGTGCCACAGCTTCGATGAAACCTTCGATCCCCCATTTGGTAGCGTGATAGAGGCTGAAATTCGGATAGGCGATCTGGCCGCCTTCCGAAGCGACCTGCAGGATGCGACCGCCGCCCTGCTGACGCAGATGCGGCAAGGCCGCCCGGATCACCTGGATGGAGCCGATCAGATTGGTATCGATCTGATGGCGTATCTGCGCATCGTTCGCCTCTTCTGAGGCGCCGAACAGGCCATAACCGGCATTGCTGACGACGACATCGATGCGTCCCATCTCTTCGAAAGCGGCGTTGACGACCGCATGAACGGCCCGATCATCGGTGACGTCGAGGGTCGCGACCCAGAGCCGGTCGCCATACTGCGCTTCAAGATCAGTCAGGGCTTGGCGCTTGCGCAAGGTTGCGGCGACGCGATCGCCGCGCGCCAGCAGCTTCTCGGTCATGATCCGACCGAAACCGGAGGATGTGCCTGTAATGAACCATGTCTTTGTCATCGTCGCTACCTTTCTGATGCCGCCGGATCGCGGCTTGATGACAGCAAAGATAGAGAGGTTTATTGATGTGATAATCCGTTCAAATCCGCATGATCTGTTGAAAAATACCCATGAGTTATCGACCGACGCTTGATGACCTCAATGCCTTTGCGGCAATTGTCACCCATCGCAGCTTCCGCAAGGCGGCCGGGGAACTCGGCCTGTCGCCGTCGACACTGAGCCACGTGATGCGCAATATGGAAGCGCGCATGGGCGTGCGCCTGCTGCATCGCACGACACGCAGTGTTGCGGCCACGGAGGCCGGCGAAATGCTTCTCAACAGGCTGAAACCGGTCTTGCGCGATCTCGGTCTGGCGCTCGATGCCGTCGGCGAATTCGGGGGCCAGCCGAGCGGTACGCTGCGCATCAACGCCAGCGAAATTGCCGCCCGCGTGCTGTTGAATGCCGCCATTCCTCTCTTTCTCCAACGCTATCCGGAAATATCGCTCGATATCGTCAGCGAGAACCGGCTGGTCGACATTGTCGGCGAGGGCTTCGATGCCGGCATCCGCCTGCGGGAATCCGTGCCGCTCGATATGATAGCGGTCGAATTCGGTGGCGAGGCACGTTTCCTCGCGGTTGCCTCACCAGCTTACTTGAAAGACCACAGGCGGCCGAAGACGCCTGAAGACCTTAAGCGCCACCGCTGCATCCGCCTGCGTATGCCGAGCGGCAAGCTCTACCGCTGGGAGTTTGAGAAACACGGCCAGGAAGTGACGATCGAGGTATCGGGCGCTCTGACCCTCGATCATGTAGAATTGATGGCGGAAGCCGCAGTCAAAGGCCTCGGCATCGCCTATGTGCCGGAAAGGGTCGCGCGGCCCTATCTTGCCAGCGGCGAGGTTATCTCTGTTCTTGACGACTGGTGCCCGTCAATCCCCGGGCTCTGCCTCTATTATCCCGGCCACAGGCATGTGCCGCAAAGCCTCAGAGCCTTCATATCCGTGCTGACGGAAGTCGAGCGGCAAGGTGCTTAGCCCCCCGCGCGCATCACCCCTGCCCATTCTGTCTCGCCTTTTCTGCAGCGCGGAAGCGCGCCGGCGTTATGCCGCGTCTTGCCTTGAAAGCCTTGCCGAAGGCGGCTTCGGACTCATAGCCGACCCCTGCAGCGATATCTGCAACAGTCCGGCGTGTCCCGAGCAGCAGGTCGCTCGCCAGCATCATCCTGATATCGGTCAGGAACGCGCCGACCGTCATTCCGGCGCGCTCGCGAAATTGCCGGGCATAGGTAGCCCGCGACATAGCCGAATGACGGGAAAGAGAATCAATCGTCCAGGCAAAGGCCGGCGAGGACATCATTGCCACGACGGATTTGCCGAGCCTGGCATCGTCAAGCAATTGCAGCAGTCCCGAAGATGCGACGGGCGAGACCTTGCTTGCCCTCACCGCCATGACGAAAAGCGAAAGACAGGTCGCGGTGATGATCGCCAATGCTCCCGGCTTTTCTTCAGCCGTTTCCCTATAGAGCATGGCGACCAGCATCTTCAGCAGTTCCTCCTGCTCCTCGGCGAGCGATACGTGAAAGACGTCGGGCAGGCTATCGAGCAGCAAGGCGGCCGATCCCGGCGCGCAGTCGAAATGACCACAGAGCAAGTCGACATCGGCCTCACCTTCGCCGTTTTCGCGCAAGGGCAGCATGCCACCCACGGCGATGCGCAGAGGCTGTGCTTTGCCGCGTGGTCGCAGACCGACGATCGCATGCGCATCCCCGCGCGGCAGTAGCAGGAAATCGCCGGAGCGCAAGATGATTTCACGACCGGAGCCGAGGCGAATGAGACAATCGCCACCGAGGATCAGATGAAACGGCAATGTACCTGCAGTAACAGGTTCGTGGTCGATATGAAACGCACCCTGCAGCCGGCAGCGAATGTCGAGCGTTGGCTGCAGGCGGGCAAGTTCGATAAGGCGGCTTAAAACATCCATGAGACGATTGCGCTAGAAAATGACATTTTTGAGCATTCAAATTATCACCACTGAAGGTCATAGCCACGTCCAACAGCCGAGGCAATTACGCCGTCGCTGGTATGAGAAGGAATGATCTTCATGTTGGACTGGAAGGAATATCGCGGCGAACTCTTGGGCCGGATCGGCGAAATCGCCAAGATCGTGCCAGAGACGATCAAAGGCTATCAAACCCTTTCGACCGCCGGACAGAAGACCAACTATCTCGACGCCAAGCAGCGCGAGCTGATCGCCCTTGCCGTGGCCGTCACCATCCGTTGCGATGGCTGTATTGCCGTACATACGACCGAAGCCCAGAAGGTAGGCGCCACCAAGGAGGAAATTGCCGAGGCCCTCGGTGTCGCGATCTCCGTTAATGCCGGCGCTGCTCTTGTCTATTCGGCCCGCGTGATGGACGCTGCCGATGCCGTTGCAAAGTAAAACGTCCAACGTGGACCGCTTGCCGCCTCGGCAGGGTAAATGATCCTGCCGGACCAATTCGGAGAACCGAACATGTCGCTCCCCCGCATACCCGCTGCATTCTTTGGCATTGTTCTTGGCGTTGTCGGGCTCGGCAACAGCTGGCGCGCCGCCGCTGCCATCTGGCCTGTTCCGGCCAGCGTGGGCGAAGCCATCAGCCTTCTTGGCTTTGCGACCTGGCTCGTCCTCATCCTACTCTACGCCGCGAAATGCTTTATCGCGCCGAAGGAGGTGATGGCGGAACTTGAACATCCCATTCAGTGCTGCTTCGTCGGACTGGTCGGCGTCGCAACCATGCTGGCGGGACTTGCGATCCTTCCTTATTCGCGCATCGCAACGGAAGTTCTGGCTCTGGCGGGGTTCGCCATTACCTTGTTTTTCCTGCTCTGGCGAACCGGCCTGCTCTGGCGCGGTGGGCGTGATCCGGCAACCAACACGCCGGTCCTTTATCTGCCGACTGTTGCCGGCTCTTTCGTCACCGCCATTGCGGCAGGCACGCTTGGTTATGCCGACTGGGGCCAGCTCGCCTTCGGCGCCGGCTTCTTTTCCTGGCTGGCGATCGAATCCGTCTTGTTGCACCGGCTGCTGATGGCGCCGGAGCTAGCCGCACCGCTGCGCCCGACTCTGGGCATCCAGCTTGCCCCGCCAGCCGTCGGCAGCGCCGCCTATCTGAGTGTGACGACCGGCACACCCGATATGCTCGCGCATGCCATGTTCGGCTACGCCATCCTCCAGGTCCTGATCATCGGCCGTCAGCTGCCCTGGATCATGCAACAACCCTTCGCCGGCTCCTATTGGGCGTTTACCTTCGGCCTTACTGCGCTTTCGACAACAGCACTGCGCATGACGGCGCGCGGCGACACCGGCGCGATCAGCGAGCTTGCGCCCGTTATCTTCGTGCTCGTCAACATCGCGCTTGCGATCATTGCAGTCGGAACGCTCTGGCTGCTGGTGAGAGGCAAGCTTCTTCCCGCTCCCGTCCGGGCCTGAGAGCCCGAACGGCTTTAGGCGCCTGCCACCTCCTGCTGCAGATCGACCACCGCCTTAATCGGCAAATGGTCGGATGCCATGCGGGCAAGCGGAGTGTCATGCACCTCCACGGCGGAGATGATGCCTTTCCGGTTGGCAATGATGCGGTCGAGCGCCAGGACCGGCAAGCCGGCCGGAAAGCTCGGAACGGCAGGGGGCAGCGGACCGAAAGCCATCTGAAAGGTACTGAGGGACGAGCGGTCGCCGAGCCGCCATTCGTTGAGATCGCCAAGCAGGATGGTCGGCATCTCATGGCGGTCGCTGATGAGATCGACCAGCGTCTTTGCCTGTTGCGCCCGCGAGTGGCGCAGCAGGCCGAAATGGGCGGCGATGATGCGCAGCCTCGCGCCGGCTTCGAGCTCTATTTCCGCAACCAGCGCGCCGCGCGGCTCCAGCCCCGGCAGCTTCACCTGGTGGACATCATGCACGAGACCCTTGCGGACGAGCACGACATTGCCGTGCCAGCCATGCGCCTTCACCGCCCCTGAGATCGGAACCGGGACGAGTCCGGTTTCGCGCTCCAGCCGGGCGAGATCGAGAATGCCCGTACGCTCGCCGAAACGCGTATCGGCCTCCTGGAGCGCGATGACGTCGGCATCGATCTCATGGATGACACGGCTCGTGCGTTCCGGATCAAAACGTCGGTCAGTGCCGACGCATTTATGGACATTGTAGGAGGCGATAAGAGTGCCGTCATTGCGCGGCTTTGGTCCCGCACGCCAGGTCTCGACGCGCTTCTTCCTATTCTTGATGGAAGCGATGATACTGGCGGGCAGACTGTCTTTCTTCTTGACTTGCATCGGAAGGAACGCCGGCTCCATTGCTCGAAAGGCTCTTTGTCAGGATTATAGGCAGCGCAGCAAAACTTGCCATGCTGCAATCACGAAACGCGGTCAAAGATATGGGGAACCCAGCCACAGCACCTTTTCAAGCAGCCGCACCAGGAAGGGCCGTGACCACAGGCCCTCGAGCGTAACCGGCGTGGCGGACTTAATGGCATCGTCGATGCGCTCATCGATTTCGGCAGCAAAGCCGGCATTCAGCACTTCGAGATCAACCTCGAAATTCAGCCGAAGCGAGCGCGGATCGAGATTGGAGGAACCGACATAGGCCCAGGTTCCGTCGATAGAGAGAAGCTTGGAATGGCTGAAGCTGCCGGTCGAACGCCAGATGCGGCAATAGTTCTTGACGATCTGGTCGAACTGCGCCGTCATCGCCCGGTCGACCAGAACGAGATTGTTGGCCGCAGGCACTACGATATCAACCTCCACGCCACGCCGGGCCGCCGTCGTCAGCGCACTGATCAGCTCCCGATCCGGCAGAAAATAAGGCGACATGATCCGGATCGACTGGCGCGCGACGGAAAAGGCACCCATCAGCATCTTGTGGTTCGTTTCCACGCTCCGGTCCGGTCCGGAAGCCACGACGCGCAAGAAGACCGGGTCGCCGCGCTTGCGATCCAGTCGGTCGATGCGCCAGGCCTCGCCGTTCAGGACTTCGCCTGTCGTAAAACGCCAGTCTTCGGCCGCGACATCGAAGAGATCGGCCACTGCCGGGCCGCTGAGGCTGAAATGCGTGTCATGGGCAAAACTCTCGCCGACCGCCTCCTCGCTGAAACCTTCGCGGATATTCATGCCACCTGTCAGTGCGATCTTTCCATCCGCGATCAGGATTTTGCGGTGTGTGCGCAGGTTCGCATAGGGCAATCTCAGGCCCATGATGACATTGCCGTTGAAGACATCGACGGTCACGCCGCCGTCCTTCAGGTATCCGAGAATGCTCGGCACCGAATAACGCGCGCCGACTGCATCGATCAGCACGCGCACTTCCACGCCGCGCTTGATGGCTGCGATCAGCGCATCGGCGACGCGCAGCCCGATCCTGTCCCGGTCGAAGATATAGGTTTCCAGCAGGATACTGCGCTCGGCGCCATCGATTGCGGTCTTCATCGCCGCATAGGCCTCGTCGCCGTTTTCCAGCATGTCGATCGTATTGCCTGTTGTCAGCGGGTAGCGCGTGATGCGATCACCAAGCGTCTGCAGAGCGGCAAAACGCCGGCCGAACTGGCTGATGACGGCATCGGTCTCCGCGTCGAACTTTTCGAGCTCATCCAGATCGGCAGCAGGCAGCAACGCGTCGCGGCGAAGGCTCAGCGACTTGCGGCGGATGCGGTTGATGCCGGCAATCATGTAAAGCAACGCGCCGATAATCGGCGAGAGGATGATGACGCCCACCCAGCCTGTCGCAGCCCGCACCTCTTCCTTGGTCATGGTGGCGTGGATCGCCGCCGCTGCCCCCATGGCAATGGAGATGACGAAGAGGATATGCGGCCAGTAGGTCGACAGCAGTTGAAACATCGCCACAGGATATAACCGCGAATCGTCTGCGTTCAATCAGTCAGCGGCTCGCTCTCAACGCGAAATTTTCAGATGCTTAATCTGCCGGCTCAATATCGATGGCAAAGATGACCGAATGCGGCGGCAGCGCGCCATTCTCGGCGGGCTTTGCTTCCTTACCGTAGCGCTCATAGATCACCGTCCCGGCGACCGACGGCATGACCAGTGCCTGCCCTGACAAATTGGCGCGCAGCGCCAGCGTCAGATTGGCGAACTTCCACCAGACGGCGACCGCTCCTTCAGGCGCTTCCAACGCGCCGCTCCCGATGGCAGAGCTCTGCTTCAGCAGCGGTACGATATAGGTCTTGCGCAACTGCAGGAGCGATGCGACGAAAGCCAGGCTTTTCCGGCCCTCCTCGTTCTCCCGCCATTGCCAGTCGAGTTTCGAATTCTCGAAGGTCGAAAGGGTATTGGGATCGGGCAGATCGGCCACGGTCCTGCCGGCCTTCAATCCGCCGAACCCCTCAGCTTCCGCCATGCGACCCTCGCGAACTATCTTGGCGAGCTCGCCCGTGTAATCGGTGAAGAAATAGAAGGGCTGCCTCTCCCCATACTCCTCTCCCATGAAGAGGAAGGGGATATGCGGCGAGAGCAGGAGTATCGCCGTCAACGCATCCAGCATATCAGGATCGGCAAGGCTTATCAGCCGCTCGCCGAAGGCGCGGTTGCCGATTTGGTCGTGGTTCTGCAGGAAATCGACAAAGGCGGTCGGCGGCAGGTAACGACGCTCGCCGACAGGCAATTCCGGCGGATCGGTTCGGTCAGGATAGATGAAGCCGTGCTGAAGCGCCAGGCGAAGCTTGTGCCAGAGCTGATCGGCGAAAGGCTTGTAATGGCCGATGGTTTCGGCGGTCGCAATGATGTGCGCGACATGATGGAAATCATCGTTCCATTCGGCTTCATAGGCATTTGGAACGCCATTCTCGTCACGGACAAGCAGCTCCACGAGATTACGCTGGTCTTCGACGACGAGATGGACCTGTCTATCGACAAAGGCAGTTTTCACTTCGTCGGCTATCGCCGAAAGCACATGCTTTTCTGAAGTATCGTAGATTTGCTCCACGGCATCAAGCCGGAGCCCATCCAGCCGGAACTCGTCGATCCAGTAGAGCGCGTTCTCGATGAAAAAGCGCCGCACCGGTTCGCGCTCGAAATCAATCGCCGCCCCCCAGGGCGTCTCCCGGTCTTTGCGAAAGAAGCCGGGCGCATAGCCGTGGAGATAATTGCCTTCAGGTCCGAAATGATTGTAGACGACGTCGAGCAGCACCATGATGCCGAGGCCATGCGCCGTATCGATGAAGGCCTTGAAATCGTCCGGCATGCCGTAAGCGGAATGCGGCGCATAGTGTAGAACACCGTCGTAACCCCAGCCGCGACTACCGGCAAATTGCGCAACCGGCATCACTTCGATAGCCGTGATGCCGATTTCCGCAAGATGTTTCAGCTTCTCCGCCGCAGCCCGAAACGTACCCTCAGGCGTAAAGGTACCGATATGGATTTCGCTGATGACCGCCTCTTCCCAAGGACGGCCGCGCCAGAGTGAGTTCTGCCATTGATAACTGCGATCGACGATCAGCGACGGACCATGCACATCCCCGGCCTGCCGTCGCGACGCCGGATCCGGCACGGTTTTTCCATCTGGGAGGACGTACATGTACTCATCGCCTGCGGACGCTTCGGCCCCTGTCAGCTCGAACCAGCCGCCGCCGATGTTCTCCATGCGAGCATCGTGGCCGCGATGCCGCAGCGAGATCGCATCCGCGCCAGGCGCCCAGAGACGAAAACGCGCCCTTCCGCCCGCAAGCAGCTCTGCACCCCACCGCCCTGTGCGTTCCGTGACCGTGCCAGTCTTTGAAATCTGGTTCATCCCTCACTCCGTGTGGCTTCCAATCACGATCAAATTCTTGAAGCTGCGGGTTGTTCCGAACGGGCAGGAACAATCCGCGACGCGATCGGTTGAAGGTGAGAACCAAGAGATTGCCGTCATGAACGTTGCACAGAAATTTGGCCCTGCCTTCACGCTTGAAAGCGCTGACGCTGCCAGCCTCGATCAACTCAGACATCAGGCGGAAGGCTGCACGCGCTGTGAGCTCTACAAGAACGCCACCCAGCTCGTCTTTGGCGAGGGATCTCAAGAGGCCGATATCATGCTTGTCGGAGAACAGCCGGGCGACAAGGAAGATATTGCAGGATGCCCCTTTGTCGGCCCTGCCGGTCGCCTGCTCGACATCTGTCTGGAAGAGGCCGGGCTCGACCGCTCGCGATGCTATGTCACCAATGCGGTCAAGCACTTCAAGTTCCAGCCCCGCGGGAAGCGCCGCCTGCATTCGAAACCCAATGCCGGGGAGATCCGGCGCTGCGCCTGGTGGCTCGGTGCCGAAATCGAGATCATAGATCCCAAACTCGTCGTTGCGCTTGGCGCGACGGCACTTTATTCCCTCCTCGGCGCGAAGGTGAAACTGACACCCGAGCGCGGTCACGTCCTCACGCCAAAGGATCACCCGCCGGTTCTCGTGACCATCCACCCTTCCTTCCTCCTGCGGATTCGCGAGGAAGAGGATGCCGCGCGCCAGCGTGCGAATTTCATCGAGGACCTACACCGCGCTGTTCAATTTCAGGGCAACTAGAACGAGTTATTGCCTATAAATGTTGCAACGCAAAAATATTCCCGGTTTACTTGGCAAATCCACTTGAAACCGGCCCCATAGTCTGGAACCTTTTCAACAGTATCGCGTTCGAACGACGGCATGTTGTGACTGGAGATCAGCGATGGCAGAAGCTCGGGAAGAGTGGATAAAAAAACGTGCATATGCCCTTTGGGAAGAAGAAGGGCACCCGACGGGGCGAGACTCCATCCATTGGGAACAGGCAAGGGCCGAGCATGATGCGCTCAAGGGGGCCTCGAAGTCTGGAAACGGGAAGGAAGTAAAGCCTCGAGCGAAACGGGCGACCGCCGCTAAGGCTGATGCGCCGAAGGTAGCAGAGCCCACCAACGGTGGTGGCGAAGCCAAGACGAAGGCCAAACGGCCAGCGACAAGCACCAAAGCCAGCGACATCGTCAAACCGGCGCCGAAACGCGCGGTTGCTCGTAAGTCGGCTCCCTGACGAGAAATATTCAGATTTTAATGAAAAAGGGCGCTTAATCTGCGCCCCTTAAGCCTTTGTGTCATAAGTTTGAATCAGTCGCGCGCTATAAATTTCGTGAAGCGCCAGCTTCTGTGCGGGGGTGACCACAAATCGAATGAAACGTCCGTCTGGACAGACTTATAAAAAGCTGCGTCCGCGCCTCGAAACGGGGAACAAGAACGTCTTCCGTCTGTTAATGGGCAAACAGGGGAAGTCGCTGTGAACAGTCGTTTTGCTCATGCCATCAGCATCCCAGTTCCCGCGCCCCCCGGCCGGGATTTCGCGGTGTCGGTGTGAGGGATGGAGATGTCGCTTCTTGTGATCGCCGCTTTGCTCTACATCGGTTTCGCGCTGGGGCTTATTCTTTTCGTCGATAATATAGTCGGCGTATTTTTTCGTGATCCGCGCAAACCGATCCAGCTTCGTTCCTTTGCTCCGAAGCTGGACCAGGAATAACGAATATAGACAGCCTTATTGCGAGTAATCGGACAATTTGCCCGATTAACGATATTTGCAGCACGCCCTTTCCCTTATGTCCGATGCCTCTATTTTGTGGACTGGACCGGCAGACCCGGCGCGGATGATGCCGCATAAGGAATGAAAGCGATTTTTAATGGCACTGGTTGGAGGCCGCTGGCCGGAAGGCAACAGCGAAATCGGAAATTTGCTGCGCCGGAAAGGTTTGAACGCAGCCGGCATCGGGTCAGTTGAAGCATGGCCGAGTTCACTCCGACATATCGCGGAAATGGTCGTCAATTCACGCCAGCCGAAATTCGTCGCCTGGGGTCCCGAACTCGCTTTTATCTATAACGACGCCTATGTGGCGATCTTCCCAGAACGGCACCCTGATGCCCTTGGAAAACCTTTCCAGCAGGTCTGGTCTGATATCTGGCCGCAGTTCGAATCAATCGTGCAGGCAACACTTGACGGCCAGTCGCAGCTCTACAAGGAACTTCTCGTTCCGATGCAACGCGAGGGCCGGACGGAAGATACCTGGTTCACCTTCTCCTACACGCCGTTGCGGGACGACGACGGCAAGGTCGCCGGCATTCTCTGCGCCACCATGGAAGTGACGGATCAGGTGCTCGCCAAGCGGCGCGAGCGCGCTGCGCTGGACGAGTCACGGGAGAAATCCGCCACACTGGCCGTCGTCAACCGCGCCGGCGCGGCGATCACCGCAGAACTCAATGTCGACCGCCTGACGCAGATCGCCGTCGATGCCGGCGTGGCGTTGGCTGGCGCCGAATTCGGCGCCTTCTTCTACAATGTCGACGATGGCGAAGGCGGCAGTTACATGCTCTATGCGCTGTCGGGTGTCGATCGCAAACATTTCGACCGGTTCCCGATGCCGCGCAACACCAATGTCTTTGCGCCGACCTTCAATGGCGAGGGCGTAGTACGCTCCGACGATATCCTGCTCGATCCGCGTTACGGACAGAATATGCCGCATTCCGGCATGCCGGAGGGCCACCTTCCGGTGCGCAGCTATCTCGCCGTGCCGGTCAAGTCACGCGACGGCAGTGTGATTGGCGGGCTGTTCTTCGGCCATAGCGAGCCCGCCCGCTTTTCGGAAGCGGTGGAAGCAAGCCTCGTCAGCCTTGCGGGCCAGTCTGCCGTCGCGATCGATAACGCCCGGCTCATCCGCGCCGCCGAGGTCGAAATCGCTCAGCGGCGCGAGGCAGAGGATAAGCTCCGCAAGCTGAACGAAACGCTTGAGGTACGTGTCGCCGCCGAAATCCTCGAACGCCAGCAGGCCGAAGCAGCCTTGCAGCAGGCGCAAAAGATGGAATCGATCGGCAAATTGACCGGCGGGGTGGCGCACGACTTCAACAATCTGCTGCAGGTCATATCCGGCAACCTGCAGCTTCTCGGCAAGGACGTGACGAATAACGGCCGGGCCAAGGAACGCATCTCCAATGCGCTCTCCGCCGTCGAGCGTGGATCGCGCCTCGCCAGCCAACTTCTCGCCTTCGGGCGCCGCCAACCGCTGGAGCCGAAGGTAATCAATGTCGGCCGCCTCGTCTCGGCGATGGACGACATGCTGCGCCGTGCGCTCGGCGAGGAGATCGAGGTGGAGACCATGGTCTCCGGCGGTCTCTGGAACACCTTCGCCGATCCGATCCAGATCGAGAATGCGCTGCTCAACCTTGCCATCAATTCACGCGATGCGATGGATGGCGCCGGCAAGCTGACGATCGAGGTTGGCAATGCCTTTCTCGACGATTCCTACAGCCGCACTCATCCGGAGGTCGCAGCCGGCCAATATGTGGTGCTCGCCGTTACCGACACCGGCTCAGGCATGGCACCCGAGATCATCGAGCAGGCTTTCGAACCGTTCTTCTCCACCAAACCGGAGGGCAAGGGCACCGGGCTCGGCCTTTCCATGGTCTACGGTTTCGTCAAGCAGTCCGGTGGCCATGTGAAGATCTACAGCGAGACCGGCGAAGGAACGACGGTGAAGCTTTATCTCCCCCGCTCACTCCGGAGCGAGGATCGAATCGCAACTGGCGACAATATTCCCACAACCGGCGGCACCGAGACGATTCTAGTCGCCGAGGATGATGAAGGTGTGCGCACGACGGTCGTCGAGATGCTGACCGATCTCGGCTATTACGTGCTGAAGGCCAAGGATGCGCAGAGCGCATTGACCGTGATCGAGAGCGGCGCGCATATCGACCTGCTCTTTACAGACGTCGTCATGCCCGGTCCGCTGAAGAGCCCGGAACTCGCCCGCATGGCCCGCGAGCGCCTGCCCAATATCGCCGTACTTTATACGTCAGGCTATACCGAAAATTCGATTGTTCATGGCGGCCGGCTCGATCCTGGCCTGGAGCTCCTCTCCAAGCCCTATACGCGGGAGGCCTTGGCGCGGAAAGTCCGCCACGTCCTCGTCAATCAGGCGCAACGCCGCCAGACCAATCCGGTGCCGCTGCCCGGCAGCCCACAGCCGCGTGATATCGTCCAGGCCAGGCTGAAGCTTTTGCTGGTCGAGGATGATGCCTTCATCCGCATGGATACTGCAGAAATTCTGCAGGATCTCGGCTATGACGTGATCGCAGCCGACAGCGGCGAACAGGGCGTCGAACTCCTGCGCACGACGGATATAGACATCATCGTTGCCGATGTCGGCCTGCCGGGCATGTCCGGCCCGGCCTTCGCAGCCCTCGCACGCGAGGCATTCCCTTCTGTCGGCCTTGTCTTTGCGACCGGTAACAGCAATCCGCCGGATGCAAACCGTTTTTCCGGCTCCGTTCTCCTGCCGAAACCGTTCACCAGCGTAGCGCTCGATCACGCGGTGAAAACCGCCGCGCAACAGCGCCCTATCGCCTAAACCCGAGCCACCTGGGAACCATCAAGTTCGGGATATTTTCGAAATAGATCCTCGCGACTTAGGCAGCTGTCATCACGCGCCGAAAGCTCGACCGACAGATTGTCACCAACATGAAGTCGCTCGCCATCATGATAGATCGGAATGCGCGTGCCGCTCTGACTGATCAGCACGGCGTCCTTTTCAAAGCCCCTCCTCAACAGCCAGTCGCGTGGCGCCAGCAACCGGATGCTGATCTCAAACGAATGGCCCATCCCCTCTTTGACACTAAGGCTGTAGCCGACAGGCGAAAGCTGCCCGTTTACATCGATCTTGCCCTGAGCATCTGCTTTCAGAAGGTACTTTTCCATCTCTCTGCTCCTTTTCGGGGTCCGCAGGGGTGGTATCGAAACCGGGCAATTGCCGCTTTTGTTCCGAATTTCCTGTTTTTCGCCGTCAAGCCGAAAATCCAGGAACTTTTAGAAAAGACGGCGGTTGAACTTCTTTCGAAACAAAGGAGGCAGCCATGCCAAGAGGCGACAAATCCGCATATTCCGACAAACAGAAGAGAAAAGCCGAACACATTGAGGAAGGCTATGAGGATCGCGGCGTTTCCCATCAGGAGGCCGAACGTCGTGCCTGGGCAACGGTCAACAAGGAGAGCGGCGGCGGCAATAAATCGGGATCGGGACGCGGCAAGAAGGATAGCCATGAATCCTCGGAGAAGGGCGGGCGCGCCTCTGCATCCCGGTCGAAGGAAGAGCGCTCGGCATCGGCCAAGAAGGCGGCTGCAACCCGCAAGCGCAACGAACATCACGCCCATCACTGACGGTTTGTCACCAATCTTTGCAGGCGTTAGGCCTGCAACGTTCTGGAAAGGAACTTGCAATGGCGAAGAAGAAGAAAAAGTGGTCGCAGGATGTGACCGAAAACAGCGACGCCATGGACATTGAGGGAGGCGTCTTCAAATCCCACAATCCGAAGAAGATCGCCAGTTCCCTCAAGCATTCGGCCGAGGGCAGCGATCGCCGCAAATCGAGCCCCTTTCGCTCGGCCATGTCGATGCTGAATTTCTACATCAACCGCGCCGGAGACCAGTTGACGAAGAAGCAAAAGGGCACACTTGAAAAGGCGAAGGACGAGCTTCGTAAGGATTTCGGCCGAGAAACCAGGCACTGAATCACGAGGGTAAATGACTTACGAGCTTTATTATTGGGACGGCATCCAGGGCCGTGGAGAATTCGTGCGGCTGGCGCTTGAGGAAGCCGGTGCCGACTATATTGACATCACCCGCCAGTCCGACCGCGGACGCGGCACCGGCGCAATGTTAGCGATCATGCAGAGCAGCAGCGAAGCGCATATTCCCTTCGCCCCACCCTTCCTGAAGGATGGCGATCTCATTATTCCGCATGTCGCCAACATTCTTCTCTACCTCGGCCCTAAACTCCGACTGGCGCCTGATGACGAAGGGATGCGCTATGTCGTAAACGGGTTGCAGCTCACCATTACCGATTTCGTGGCCGAGGTGCATGACACGCATCACCCGATCGCCACCTCGCTCTATTACGAGGATCAGAAGGAAGAAGCGAAGGCCCGTTCGGCCAGTTTCATCAAAGAACGTATCCCGAAATTTCTCGGTTATTTCGAACGTGTGCGGCAACAGAATCCAACGAGCAGCCAATATATTGTCGGCGACGTGCTGACTTATGTAGATCTGTCGCTTTTCCAGATTATCGAAGGTCTCGTCTATGCCTTCCCAAAAGCGATGAGCCGCTATCGCAGCAAATACCCGCTGCTTGCCGCCCTCCATGACAGCGTCGAGGAGCGGCCCAACATAGCCCGCTACCTGAAATCCGACCGGCGCCTGCCTTTCAACACGCAGGGAGTTTTCCGCCATTATCCGGAACTCGACAGGGATGTGTCCTGAACCTGTTTTCGTTTCGATTTTTCGGGAACGTTTAATCGTGACACCTGTTCTTCGTAAGCACCCCGAATTCGAACCGAAGGAAAGTTGAGGCCATGCCTTCCATCAAATCTGCAAAAATCCTGGTCCTAGCAACTGATGGCTATGAGCGCTCAGAGTTGCGTGTACCGTTCGAAGAACTGAAAAAACGTGGCGCCACCGTGAAGATCGCGTCCATCAAAGAGGGCGAGATCAAGAGCTGGAACAAGACCGACTGGGGCGATACCGTTCCCGTCGACCTTCAGGCCAAGGACATCAGGGTCGAGGATTTTGATGCCCTGGTGCTGCCGGGCGGGCAGATCAATCCGGACAAACTGCGCATCGACGACAGCGCCCTGACAGTCGTCAGCGAATTCTTCAAATCAGGCAAAGTCGTTGCTGCCATCTGTCATGCGCCCTGGCTCCTGGTGGAGGTGGACGCCCTTCGCGGCCGTCAAGCGACCTCCTATTGGTCGATCAAGACCGATCTAATAAATGCCGGGGCTATCTGGAAGGATGAGAAAGTCGTCACCGACGAGGGGATTATCACGTCCCGCTCGCCTGACGATCTTGAGGCTTTCGTCGCCAAGATTGTCGAAGAGGTCGAGGAAGGGCGCCACGAGAAGCGTGCCGCCTGACGCATACCCTCCCGTTAAACTTGAAGCCCGCGGTATCAAACCGCGGGCTCTTTTTTCACTCGGGAACGGCGCGACGCGTCAGGAAATCCAGCATGCGGTTCTCATTCGCCCGAAGCCCCCGCAAGGGCTCGGTATTCCCCTCCTCCAGCGTCTCGTCCCCAGCCGAAAGTGCGATAATCTCCGGGTGGATGTAGCTGGAGCGCGAGATCGCCGGCGTATTATGCAGGACTTCGGCCGCCGCTTCCGACATTTCCTTGACGGTCGGCCGTCGTCCTTCCGACACGGCACTTCGCACCGCATCGAAGGCGGCGAGCGAACCTGCCCATGTCCGGAAGGTCTTGGCAGAGATTGCAATACCCGAGATATCAGCAAGATAGGCATTCAGCCGACCGGAATCGATCGGCTTCAGCGCGCCGGTCTCATCCTTCCAGACGAAGAGCTGCCTGCCTGGAAGGTCCGATATCTCCTCCAGGATTTTCTGCAGGCGTGGATGTTTAAGGCTGCGTTGCACGCGCTTGCCGCCCTTGGCGCGGAACTTCAGCTCTATACGGCCATCGACGATCTTCAGATGGCGCTTGAGCAGCGTCGTTGCACCATAGGTGCCGTTTTCCTTCACATAGGCCTGGTTGCCGACGCGCAGATGCGCTTCGTCCAGCAGTATCGTCAGCGCCGCAAGCACGCCGTTGATATCTTCCGAGCCGGTATCGAGATGATGCAGGACCGTTCGCCGGATCTTCGGGAGCGCCCGGCCGAACTCGATGAGCTGATAAAACTTGCCGGCACTTCGGAAAGATTGCCAATCCTTGTGGTAGCGGTACTGTTTGCGGCCACGCGCGTCATAGCCTGTCGCCTGCAGATGACCGTTCTCGTCAATGCAGATCCACACATTTTCGTAGGCTGGTGGCAAGCCGAGCGCGCGGATGCGCGCCCGCTGGATTTCGTCGGCCAGTGTTTTCCCGTCCGGCAACGTATAGCTGAAGCCCTTGCCCTTTCGTCGTCTGCGAATACCCGGTTCGGTATCGCTGACATAGATCAGGCCAAGCTCGGTGATGACGTCGGCATTCATTGCTTGTTATGAATCCGTCACTTGCTCCGCCGACCGAAGTGGAACCATCTGCGGCGCTCCGCCTTGCTTGCGTCTTTTGGCGGTTTGGTCTGCCCCTTCGGCGCAAAGACTGCAATGCTTTGGGCATAAACCATGACGGGACCCTCCTGCTCATGGAGCTTGAAAGCATCCTCCTCTGCGCCGGTATCGAGGACACGCGCCCAGTGCTTCAGGCCGTTGACCTCCGGCAAACGTACCTCGCAATCGCCGCCGGCGTTGAAGACCAGATAGAGATCGTCCATTTCCTCGGTATCGGGGGAATACGCACTCTTTGAAAGATAGACGCCGAGCACTTGCAGCCCATCATCGTTCCAGGCGCCATCGTCCATGAAATTGGCATCCGGCTTGTACCAGGCGATTTCGATGCGGCCGTCCTCGGAACTGTCGCCGGTCAGAAAGCGCTCCTGCCTCAGCACCGGATGCGCCTTACGGAAGGCAACCGCTTTGCGGCAAAAGTCGAGGAACGGATCATCGAGACCGTCCCATTTCGTCCAGCCGATCTCATTGTCCTGACAGTAGGCGTTGTTGTTGCCGCCCTGACTGTTGCCAACCTCATCGCCGGCAAGGATCATCGGCACGCCCTGAGAGAGCATCAATGTTGCCATCATGTTGCGGCGTCGGCGCGCACGCAGCCTATTGATGTCTTCGTTATCACTCGCGCCTTCGGCACCCATATTGTCGGAATGATTGTCCGAATGGCCGTCTCTGTTATCCTCGCCGTTTGCCTCATTGTGCTTGTCGTTGAAGGAAACCGTGTCCATCAGCGTAAAGCCGTCATGCGCCGAAAGGAGGTTGACCGACGACGTCGCGCCGCGATCCGAGTGATTGAACTGGACCGCCGAGCCGGTAATGCGCTGGGCGAGTTCCGACACCATGCCGCCGTCGCCCTTCCAGAAGCGGCGTACATCATCGCGGAACTTGTCGTTCCATTCCCGGAAGGGATGCGGGAAACCGCCGACCTGATAGCCGCCGGCACCGACATCCCAAGGCTCGGCAATCAGCTTCACGCCGGCAAGGATCGGATCCTGGCGGATCGCGCCGAAGAACAGGCCCTGCCGGTCGAATTCCAGATCCTGGCGGCCAAGCGTGCTGGCGAGATCGAAGCGGAAACCGTCGATGTGCATGACGCCGACCCAATAGCGCAGGCTGTCGAGCACCATGCGCATCACCATCGGGTTGGCGACGTTCAGCGTATTGCCGGTACCCGTCGTATCGAATGTGTGGCGCGGATCGTCAGGCGAAAGGATGTAGTAGCTGGCATTGTCGAGACCGCGAAAAGACATCGTCGGCCCCTTCTCGCTGCCCTCGGCCGTGTGATTATAGACGACGTCCATGATGACTTCGATGCCGGCCGCATGAAACCTCTTCACCATGGTCTTGATCTCGGTGATCTTGTCGCCCGAGAGATAGCGCGCCTGCGGTGCGAAGAAACCGAGCGTCTGATAACCCCAGTAATTCGTCAGCTTCTTCTCTTCGAGATAGCGGTCGTTGGGAAAGAACTGGATCGGCAACAGCTCGATCGCGGAAATGCCGAGTTTGACGAGATGATCGATGATTGGATCGCTACACATGCCGAGAAAGGTGCCACGCAGCCTGTCGGGCACTTTGGGATGCAGCATCGTCAGTCCGCGAACGTGCGCCTCGTAGATAATCGTCTCCGGCCAAGGCCGCCGTATTGCTTCTTCACCCGCCCAGTCGAAATCCGGATCCTGAACGACGCCCTTGACCATGTAAGGCGCGCTGTCACGCTCATCGAAGGAAAGGTCGTCCTTGCCGATCGTATAGCCATAGAGCGCATCGTCCCATTGGAGATCGCCGAGCACCTGCTTGGCATAGGGATCAAGCAGCAGCTTGTTCGGATTGAAACGATGCCCATTCTTCGGATCGTAAGGGCCATGGGCGCGATACCCATAGACCGTACCCGGGCCGATGCCGGCAATATAGCCCGACCAGATGTCGCCTTCTCGCTTCGGCAGCGGCAGCCGGGCGACTTCCTTTTTACCGTCGGGAGAAAAGAGGCAGAGCTCAATCTGCTCGGCATGAGCGGAAAAAACCGCGAAATGCGTGCCTGTGCCGGTATATTCCGCCCCCAGCTCCGGTTTCAGGAAGTCGAGTTCGGAAAAGGAAAAGCTCATGACGCCCCCACTTGATGAATGGCAAGCAGGAAACGTCGTTGCAGTGCGAAAGTTCCGTAAACTACAATCTTTCCGGCCCCATCAGGGCATCAGCTGGCCACCGTTGACCTCGATGATCTGACCTGTGATGTAGCCGGAGAGCGTCGGCGAGGCGAGGAAAAGATAGGCACCGACACAGTCCTCCGGCGTGCCGACGAAGCCCATCGGGATGGACTTGCGCTGCAATTCCATCTGCTCGTCATTCGTATAGCGCTCGTGGAAGGGTGTCGCGATGACGCCCGGCGCAACTGCATTGACGCGGATCCTGTCGGCGACGAATTCCTTGGCGTGGCCATGGGTCATCGTCGAGACGAAACCCTTGGACGCGGCATAGAGGATGGCGCCATTGCCGCCGCCGTTGCGCGCAGCAATCGATGTCGTGTTGATGATGAAGCCGCCCTGCTTCTTCAGCCAGGGATGAGCAGCGCGCGTGGCCGCCAGCACAGAGCGGGCATTAAGGTTCATGACCTTCTCATAATGCTCGTCGGTATATTCCGACGTCGGCTTGCGGCCGAGCATGCCGCCAGCATTGTTGATGAGACCGTCCAGATGGCCGAAGGTCTTGGCCGTCTCTTCGACGACGCGTTCCGTTTCGCCCTCCTTCGATACGTCACCATGCACCAGATGCACCGTGCCGCCGGCTGCCCTGATCTCGTCGGCGAGCTGTTCGGCCGGTTCGCGGCTCGAATTGTAGTGTACGCCGACCTTGGCGCCCTGCGCCGCAAAGGCGCGCGCAACGGCCGCACCGATGCCGGTGGAAGCGCCGGTAATCAGCACAGCCTTACCGGCTAGATCGGGAATTTTGATGGATGCAAGCGATTGAGCAAGATCTGCCATGGCGACGATAGCCTCCCGAAAAACCAAGAACATAGGTGATGACGTGATATGCGCCAGTCTTAGCAGGGGAGATTGGTGAAGGGCAATGCACGAACGAGCGAGATCGGTACGATTGCGGTACCAGTGCCGCCGTTGACACATGACCGGCAGGCCGTAGTCTCGGCCCGACGCAGCGCAATCAGGATGCAGTCGATCGTCGAATAGGCCGCTCTCAGACCCGTTCGAGCGCCACAGCAATCCCCTGGCCGACGCCGATGCACATTGTCGACAGCGAATAGCGACCGCCGGTTTCAACAAGCTCCAGTGCCGCGGTGCCGGTAATGCGGGCACCCGACATGCCGAGCGGATGGCCGAGCGCGATTGCGCCGCCATTGCGGTTTACGCGCTGATCGTCATCGGCAATGCCGAGTTCGCGCAGAACAGCAAGCCCCTGGCTGGCGAAGGCCTCGTTGAGCTCGATCACATCGAACTGTTCCTGCTTCATCGCAAGCCGCGCCATCAGCTTGCGGGAAGCCGGGACAGGTCCAATGCCCATGACGCGCGGCGGGACGGCCCCGGCCGCACCGCCGAGAATACGTGCAATCGGCGTCAGGCCGTATTTTTTGGCAGCCGCTTCCGACGCGATGATGAGGGCCGCCGCTCCGTCATTGACGCCCGAGGCATTACCGGCTGTCACCGTACCGCCCTGACGGAAAGGTGTCGGCAACTTGGCGAGCGCTTCCATGCTGGTCGCACGTGGATGTTCGTCTTTCTCGACGATGATAGGATCGCCCTTGCGTTGGGGGATGGTCACCGACGTGATTTCCTTGGCCAGTCTGCCGCTTGCCTGAGAGGCCGCAGCCTTCGCCTGCGAACGCACGGCAAAGGCGTCCTGGTCCTCACGGCTGACCTTGTAATCCTCAGCAACGTTCTCACCGGTTTCCGGCATGGAATCGACGCCGTACTGCTTCTTCATCAGCGGGTTGACGAAACGCCAGCCGATCGTCGTGTCATGAATTTCGGCAGCACGCGAAAAGGCCGTGTCGGCCTTCGGCATGACGAAGGGCGCGCGCGACATGCTTTCCACGCCGCCGGCGATCATCAGTTCGGCCTCGCCTGATCGCACGGCGCGCGCTGCGGTAATGACGGCGTCCATGCCCGATCCGCAGAGCCGGTTGATCGTCGTGCCCGGCACAGAGACCGGCAGGCCGGCGAGCAGCAGCGACATGCGCGCGACGTTTCTGTTGTCCTCGCCCGCCTGATTGGCGCAGCCGAAGATCACGTCATCGACGGCCTGCCAATCGACGGACGCATTCTTCGCCATCAGCGCCTTTAGCGGAATGGCGCCGAGATCGTCGGCACGCACGGAGGAGAGCGAGCCGCCATAACGGCCGATCGGCGTGCGGATATAATCGCAGATAAAGGCTTCGGTCATGGACTTGTCCTCAAAGTTCGGGAACGACGAGGTCGCCAACCGGCCCCTCGATATGAAGATGCGCGCCGGTCATGGCCTGCAGTTCTTCGACAGACATCCCGGCAAGCTTCTCGCGCAGCACGAAACGCCCGTCCTTGATGTCAATGACGGCGTGGCTCGTATAGATGCGGGTGATGCAAGCCACTCCCGTCAGCGGGAAGCTGCATTTATCGACCAGCTTCGGCTCGCCGTTCTTGGTGACATGCTCGGTGATGACGCAGACCTGTTTGGCGCCGTGCACCAGATCCATCGCACCACCGACCGCCGGCACGCCCTTGGCGCCGACGCGCCAGTTGGCGAGATCGCCGTTCTGGGCAACCTGATAGGCACCGAGGATCGCGACATCGAGATGACCGCCGCGTACCATGGCAAAACTGTCTGCGTGGTGGAAGAAAGCCGCACCCGGCTTCAGCGTCACCGCCTTCTTGCCGGCATTGATGAGATCCCAGTCCTCCTCACCTGAAGGCGGCGCCTCGCCGAAATTGAGGATGCCGTTTTCCGTGTGGAAGATCGCCTGTCGGCCCGGCGGCTGATAGCGCGCAACCATCTCCGGAAAGCCGATGCCGAGGTTCACATAGGCACCGTCGGCGATGTCCTGCGCTGCCCGCCAGGCGATCTGTGCGTTGGAGAGCTTGATATCTTCTCTGGTGTCGACGGTCATATGTAGGCCACCCCGGCTCGAATAAGCTCTTCTTCCTGTTGCGGATTGGCGATCTCGACGACGCGATCGACGAAGATGCCGGGTGTGACGACATGTTCGGGATCGATGCCACCGGCCGGCACGATCGTCGAGACCTGCGCGATCGTCTTGGCAGCTGCCATGCACATCAATGGGTTAAAGTTGCGGCCGGCCTTGTTGTAGGTGAGGTTGCCGTGGACATCACCGACCTGCGCCTTGACGATCGCGAAGTCGGCCTTCAGCCAGCGTTCCTGCACGTAGTGGCGGCCATCGAATTCGGCGATGGCCTTGCCTTCGGCAAGCTCGGTCCCGTAACCCGTCGGCGTATAGAAGGCCGGGATGCCGGCTCCGCCGGCGCGGATTCGTTCGGCGAGCGTGCCCTGCGGCACCAGCTCCAGTTCGATTTGCCCTGCAAGATATCTGTCGGTGAAGGCACGTGGATCGGACGAGCGCGGGAAGGAGCAGACCATCTTCCTGACCATGCCGGCATCGATCATTGCGGCGATGCCGATGCGGCCATTGCCGGCATTGTTGTTGATGACCGTGAGATTTTTCGGCCCTTTGTCGATCAGGGCATGAATGAGCTCGATCGGCGCACCCGAGCCACCGAAGCCACCGATCATCACGGTGGCGCCATCGCCGATTTCGGAGACGGCATCCGCCGCCCTCCCGATTGTCTTGTCCATGCTGGATCTCTCCTTGCCGGCTGAGGCTTCCTCGTGCCCCAATGAGCAAGGCATAAAGCCAGAGCCACCCGGACGGCAAGAATTTTGTGCGTTATTTTATATTTGTTTACATACCGCACAAAGAATTCACGTGCGAATGCGCAATGTTGGTGAAAATTTGATCAAATGGAACGGGCGGAAGAGATGGCAAAAACCTTGGCGGCGAAGCGGAAGCAAGCTTTACGATGTCTCCGGTGGCCTTGCCCAGGTAACTGGAGGCTAGACAGCGGTCAGACGAGAGTGCCCTTCATCCAAGTCTTTCGCCATTTCAGTGTTGCATTTCCGCACTCGACTCATGGAGCGCTCAATGGTTCAATTTCCGCGGCTGGGAGGGGAGTAAGCAGCGATGTATTACGAATGGGACGAGGCCAAGGCGCGCAGGCGGTACCTGATCAAGTTCGCGTCCGTATGGTTGGCGGCTATTGCTCTCGGATTTCTCCCAGTTTGGTGGTTGGTGCAGGAAACCACATTCTAACCTGCCGTTGATACAACCGCACGGCAAATTCATTACCGCAGCTACCTACGATCCGCAGCCTCGATCAGGCTTGGAGGATGCCTCGTAGCACTTTTGGCAGCGAGAACGTTGTCTTCGGATATAGCGTACCGACAAAGGGGGATCGGAAAGCGCCGACACCGGTACCTCGTTTTGCCGAATTGCGGTTCCCTCGGATTGACTGTTTCATGCCAATAATGTGCACCTCCCGTGAGGCGGTTATGGCCCATCACAGTATGCAAACCGAAGACGAAACCTGGTCCGTTATTGACGAAGAGACGCAGATCGTGGCGAATATCGACGGCGTCGAACTGTCAGGTATGCCCCGTCACGAGGCCAGCCAGATGCTTAAAATCCTGGACGCCATTGATAGCATTCGCCGCTCGGCTATTTGCGCCTCCCATGAACTCGCCAAATCCCGAAAGCCGAGGACCCGTCCACGCGGCTAGCAAGAGCGCGTATTGTGCGGAATCCCGCTGGCTTGTCTTTCTTGGCCATCGGATCATTTGCAAGCGACGACCGCATGTCCGCCGTAACGACGATACCCAAGGAAAGGGTTAGCTGAAAGGTGCCCGTACGGTTCGGGGAGGAGAAATGCGCCTCCGCTTCTTACTCCACTTCCAATAGCGCGGGGTTTCGTTTTACCTCTTCCCGGCGAAATCTCGAATGCCCAAATACGGCGATCCCGGTGTAGACGCGGGAACAGCAGAAAAGAAAGCGCTCAAAAAAATGCCGAACACGCTTGCCATGTGAAGCCCATGGTTCGGCTGTTTTCACCGCTTTGCACTGTCAGGCTTAACGTCCTTTGCTTTCCCGCGATGCCGGCAGTGTCGTGCTTTCCCAATGCCACTCCACATTTCCGGGTACAAATCCGAGCTTGAGGTTCCTTCGACCAATAATTCGACGGCTTCCGGTGTTCGGCGCAAGATGGTCGATATCTGTCAGGAACGCGTCAAAACTGTCGCGCCAGCGTGGATCGATGTGGTGATCGGACGCAAGCATGCGTCGATACTGTTCCCGCAGGAACTTGTGCTTATGGGTTTTTGGCATGGTGCTCGAGTGGGAATGCTGGGGTGTCGGAGCAATAGTGAGCGGGCCGTATAAATTGAGTTTGCGTTGGTTGTAAAGGCCTCTTGTCGGCAAAGCAGTTTAACCGTCACGTTCATCCGGCTCGTTGCGAGTGGCAGAACCCGGACGCGAAGCGACATAGGCGGCGCAAGCCAGGATCAGCGCACCGACAATGATTACGAGCGGAACAGATGGCTTGGACGTAACAAGGAATATTGCGTATCCCGCCGACATCCCCATCAAGGCTAAGCTCTTGGACTTGCGGGAAATCGCGCCACTCTCGCGCCAGTCACGCAGCGAGCCGCCAAATCGACTGTTCATCAGATAGGCCTCCAGGCGCGGAGATGACCGGCTGAAGAACCATGCGGCCAGGATCAGGAAGATCGTCGTCGGCATGAGCGGCAGAATGGCGCCGACAATTCCAAGGCCAACCATCAACAGACCAAGGCAAAGGTAGACAGCCCGTCGGAACGAAGGGCGCGATGGACCTGGCGTAGTACTCAATTCACACACTCCTGTCGGGTCGTCAGACCCCGAAATAATCGAAGCCCTGTTCGCCATCCACTCACCCAGACATCAATTTTGACGTCGACGGTTGCCCAGCTGACGCGTAAGTTCGCCGAACCACACGACCACCTTGCGCAACACATTCCAAACATCTGAGCGGAACCTCTACCATGACGACCCACGATTTCGTCGCGACTGCCTTTTACAACGTTATCGGCACCTTGCCTCCTGCTTTGAAAATCATGAGCGGCGATACGGTCGTAACCCGCACGCTCGATGCAGGGGGCCACGACGAGAATGAGGTCCAGCGGGCGCATGGTCCAAATCCTATGAATGGGCCGATCTTCGTTGAAGGTGCCGAACCCGGAGATGCCCTCAAGGTCGAGATTATGGACATGAAACCGACGCGGGACATGGGCTTCACTCGCAGTGTGCTGGCGGCAAATGTCATCGACCCCGAGGCGGCTCGCGATCTTCCGAGATCCGAAAAGACGTTGTGGGACATCGACCGGCAAGCCATGACGGTGAAGCTGAAGGAGCAGGTTGCCGGCATCGAAAACCTCGTCCTACCGCTATCGCCGATGATCGGATGTTTCGGCGTTGCGCCGAGCCACGGCCAGGCGATCTCAACGGCGACCAGCGGCGCGTATGGTGGAAACATGGACTATCGCTTGCTCGGTCCAGGCGCGACGATCTGGTTTCCGGTCTTTGCGCCCGGCGCGTTGTTCTTTCTCGGCGATTGTCATGCGGTCCAGGGTGACGGCGAAATCGTCGGCACCGGCGTCGAAACGACATTCGAGGTCACGGTCCGGCTGACCGTAGAAAAGGCAAGGTCAATGTCCTGGCCGAGAGCCGAGATTGCCGATGACATCATCACCATCGGCAACGCGAGACCGCTGGATCAGGCTCTGCAGCATGCGACGACGGAGATGCTGAACGTGCTCGTAGTGGACTACCGTCTGACGAAGGTGGCGGCCAGCCATCTGCTCGGCCAGGTGGTCCGCTACGATATCGGCAACGTCTTCGATCCCGCCTATACGGTCGCCTGCCGGGTTGCGAAGAAATGGCTTCCGGCGCGCTGAGCAATTGCCGGCCGCACAAGGGCTGCGATCGGAACCTCACCCATCATCGATCCGACAACAGAACTTCTGAGCCACTATCAAGGAGCCACACAAGTCCATGCGCGAAAGCGATTTCGTCAGCGGCTTCGCCCGCGGCCTCAAGGTGATCGAAGCTTTCGGTGAATTGCATCGCCGCCTATCCATCACCGATGCGGCGAAGCGCACCGGCCTCGACCGCGCCACAGTGCGCCGCTCGCTGCTGACGCTCGCCGAACTCGGCTACGCCGATTACGATGGCAAGTTCTTCACGCTGACACCGAAGATCCTGCGGCTCGGGCATGCCTATCTGGAGGCGACACCGTTGCCGGTGCTCATTCAACCGCATCTCGATGCCCTCTCAGAGAAGGCGGGCCAGAGCGCATCCGCTTCGGTGCTCGACGGCAGCGAGATCGTCTATATCGCCCGCGCCTCGCAGCGTCGCGTCATGTCGATCAACTTGACGCCGGGCAGCCGACTTCCCGCCTATTGCGCCTCGATGGGCCGCGTGCTGCTTGCCGCCCTCCCTGAAGCCGAGGCATGGGCGGTTCTTTCGCGAAGCGAGCTGAAGGCGAACACGCCGAACACGAAGACCGATCCTGGGGAACTGATGGCCGAGTTCCGCAAGGTTCGCGCACAGGGCTATGCTCTCATCGACCAGGAGCTTGAAATCGGCCTCTGCTCCATCGCCGTACCGGTCGAGAACGATCGCGGTCAGACCGTAGCTGCCATCAATATCGGTGCACCGGCCGCCCACGTGCCGGCGGCCGAGATGGTCGCGCGCTACCTGCCGCTACTCAAGGAAACGCAAACCACACTGCGCACCGTGCTGCGCTAAAGCATGTCGCGCAAAAGTGCGCAGCAGTTTCGCGATAATGACATGCGTCGAACAAAACCGAAGGCGTGGCAAGCGCAACTGAGAGATTGCGACACGCTTGTCTCATGACTATCCCCGCTTCTCGTGAGAAAAAGGAAGCGCCGGCTCGGGGTTGCCGGCCGGCCTGCGGAGTTGCTTACGGCGCTTACGATTGCTTACGCAAACTTTGTAAGCGAATTTCAATAATGGTTTCAATGGCTTGTTGTTTCGCTTACGGACCTACGAAGATAATGGTGAACTCAGGTGAAGAGACCGCCGGTATTCCGGGGCTGTTGGCTATAACCATGAGAGTTTGAGACAGGCCGTAATTTCGTAAGTTCGTAAGCGCAGTCGTTAAGGTACTGATTTTGTTCGGTAAGCGCGCTTACGAAATTCGGCAAGGCGGTGAGCCGTCACTCCGGCCGGCGCGAAATGCGAAAAACGCTGGCGGGCGGAATATTCAGGCGCACCCGGCCGAGCCTCTCCGCCCGCAGACCCAATTCCGCAAGCACATCTGGTGGAATGGAACAGGATTGGCCGTAGGTGAACTGGTAGAATGCGCCGCCACGTTCCAGCAGGCTGAAGCCGCCGCCGACGATGGCGGTGATGACCTCGATGGGCATGTTGCGAAAAGGCAGGCCGCTGACGATTGCCGCCTGCGGCCCGAGCTCGGCCCTGCAGGCAGAAAGCTCGCACGCGTCTCGCTGGAGGATCGTCACGTCAGGATAGCGCTGCCGCAGTGGAGCGATGAAGCGGGTTTCGAGCTCCACCAGGGTCAGGTCTCGCGCCGGTAGGCCGCGTTTGAGAAGCGCCTCGGTGAAAACCCCGGTGCCGGGGCCGAGCTCCAGCACCTTGCCGGCCGAAGGCTCGATCTCGCTGGTCATTAACCGCGCCAGCCGCCCTCCCGAGGGCACAATCGCGCCGATTTTCCTGGGCTCGGCGAGAAGCGCACCAAAGAAGGCGGCCAGTGGCGGCTGTTGCATGCGGGTCTCCGGCATAGATTATCCAATTCCGGTATTCCCCTTTCAAATGATGCGAGCATGACGTGCACTCGCAGCGTCGGAAAGATTCATACAGTCTGGACCGTCGGCTCGAAACTCATGTTGAAGCTCGCGCCGCCACCCTCCGCATCCGACACCCATACGCGCCCGTGGTGCAGCTTGACGATCTCGCGCACGAGGTGGAGGCCGAGCCCGATGCCCTGGCTGCGCCCGTTGGCGCGCTGGAAGGGCTCGAAAATCCGCTCCCGGTCCTCAGGCGCGATACCGCGGCCTTCATCGCTGACGGAAATCTGTGCGGGGCGCTCCACGGCGATGGTGATCGTGCCGCTCCTGCCGCCATGCTGGATGGCATTCTGCACCAGATTGGCGAGTGCCCGCTCCAGCGCGGTCTCGTCGCCGAGAATGCGTTCGGGCATCGAGCGCAGCTCGAAATTGGCCTGATAGCCGGCGGCGATGATCAGCGGCGCAAGTTCTGCGGCCTGCCGTCTGGCGACCGTCGCAAGGTCGACGGAGCGATCCGGCACCGGCTCCTGATTGAGCCGCTGCAGGTCGAGCAACTGCTGGGCCAGCGTCGAAAGACGTGCGACATCCTCCAGCAGCCGGTTGGTTGCTTCGGTCGGCGGCATGGTTTCCAGCCGGTTCTGCAATATGGCGATTGGCGTGCGCAATTCATGGGCGGCGGCCAGCATGAAACGCCGCTGCTTGTTGTGATCGTCGTCGAGGCGCTGCAGCGTCTCGTTCATGGCGATCACCAGTGGCGCGACTTCCTCCGGCACGTTCTCGAGCGGCAGGCGATAGCCTCGCGTGGTGCCATCGATGCCCTGGGCAGCCTGCGCCACCTCATTCAATCCGCGGTGAATGCCGCGCGCAACGAAGGGCGTGACCGCCAGTGTGATCAGGCCTGTCAGCAAGATGACCGGCAGCACGACGCCGGAGGCGATCGCCACGAAGACGACCAGAAGTTTACCGGCCGAAAGACTGCCCTGACGTCCGACGATAACGAGGAGATCACCGTGACTGGTCTTCACCTTTTGCAGGCGTGCGGCAATTGTCGCCGGGTTGTCCTCATCCCCGTTGAAACGCGCCTCGGCGATATCCGTACCCGAGTTCGCAATGGCGAAATATTGCGCCGGCACATTCCCATCGGTCAGCATGTGCCCCTGCTGATCACGCACCAGGAACCAGAAATCGGCGGCCTTATCGCGCTGGTAGTCCAGTGCGTCCGTGCTGGTGATGTGCATCGAACCATCGGGATTCCAGGCGATCGATTCCGTCACCGCATCGATTGCATGCTCGTCAGGAGCGAAAATCCCGCTCGTGCCCGAGATCCAGAAGACGAAGGCAAAGGCGATCGCGATCAGCACCAAGGTCGCGGCCTGCAGCGCCACCAGCCGGCGGATCAGCCGCCATTTCAGCGAATAGAACTTCATCTTCTTCATGGCCGGGCCTGCCGGATCAGATAACCCACCCCACGGATCGTATGGATCTCGACCCCGGCACATGCCGCATCAAGCTTGCGACGCACGCGCGAGACATGCGCATCGAGCGCATTGGACTGGATCTCGTCATCCATGCCGTAGACCGCCTCCTCGAGGCTGGAGCGCTCCACCGTGCGGCCGGCGCGGCGCATCAGCGCTTCCAGCACCAGCAATTCGCGGCGCGGCAATTCGAGCGCTATCTCGCCGACACGTGCCTCGCGATTGCGCAAGTCGAAATGCAGCCGGCCGAGGCACAGGCTTTCGATCTCGATATTGCCCGGACGGCGCAGGATCGCTCTCAGCCGCGCCATCAGTTCCTCGACGGCGAAGGGCTTGGCGAGATAATCGTCGGCGCCGAGATCGAGCCCCTCGATCCGGTCTTTCAGATCGCCGCGCGCCGTCAGCATGATGACGGGAACGGCCGGCTGGATGCGGCGGGCTTCGGCGATCAGTTCCAGCCCGTCGCCGTCAGGCAGGCTACGGTCGAGCAGCAGCGCATCATAACTGTTCAACCGCACGGCCTCCTCGGCCGCCTCGATGGTAGAAACGTGGTCCGTGATGATATTGTTGTTGCGAAGCGCCGCGACAAGCACAGCGGCCATTTCCGGTTCATCTTCCGCCAGCAAGACGCGCATCTAACCGTCCAACTTCAAAAGCCGCTCTCTGCACAGGCAAGATTGCGTCAGCATGACGAAAACTGCCAGAGCGCCCTGAGGTTCAATCGCCGAAAGGCAGACCAAGCGCCTCGGTCCGCGCTTCAAGAGCACGGGTGACAGCCGCCATGTCTTCACGGCCGAAACCCAGGCTTTCGGTTTCGGCATAAAGCGCGTGGCAAGCATCGAGCAGCGGCGAGGCGATGCCCGCCTGACGGGCCGCTTCGGCCACCAGCCGGTTGTTTTTCAACACGTCCGATATCGCCGCCTGAACGGAGAAATCGCGTTCCACCAACTTGCCGCTCTTGATGCGCGATATGCCGCTCGCCATCTGGCCGGCATCGACCACGGCCTTGAAAAGCGCCATGTCCAGCCCTTGCCGATCTGCGAAATGGGCGGCCTCCACGAGCCCCGTCACCGACGTGATCAGGAAGATATTGACGGCAAGCTTCATCAGAAGCGCATTCGGCACCGCACCGCAGACGACCGCCTCCCGGCACATGGGCGCCAACAGTGGACGGACCTCTTCGACAATATCCGCCTCTCCCGCCAGCATTGCCACGAGCTGCCCCTCCTCCGCCGGTCGGCGCGAACCCGAAACGGGCGCCTCGACATAGCGACCGCCGGCTGCTTGGATATCCGCTTCCAGCGCTTTCGAATAGGCCGGTGTCGTCGTACCCATATGGATGACGACATGCCTGGAAACCCGTTCCGCAAAGGCTGGCGTGCCGCGCCCGAGAACCGTATCGATCACCACGTCCGTCGCAAGCATGAGGATCACGGTGCTTGCCTTGCCGAACACCTCATCGACATCGGCTGCCACCTCGGCGCCCCCCGCTCGCAGCGTCTCCGCGCTTTTCGTCGAACGGTTCCAGACGATGAGATTGGTGCCTGTCCGTACGAGATTGAGTGCCATCGGCGTGCCCATCACGCCGAGACCGATGAAGCCCGTTTTCATTGTCGCCGCCTCTCTGGGTGCCCGAAGCGGGAAGTTTACGAGCAAACGAGATGTCTGTCTTGAAGGTTAGTGCTCAGGCGCAGGCTGGCCAGAAATCTCCAGTGCCGCCTCGCGGATCGTCTGCATGAGGATCGACAGCGGAAGCGAGGGAATGGAGTCGATACGCATCGTCAGTCCCACCGGTCCCTTCGTCTCGCCCGTATCGATCGGCAGGGCGGCCAGCACGCCGTCGGCGATATCGCGCGCCACCACACCATCGGAAATGATCCAGATCGCGTCGCTGTCGCGCACGAAGGCACGGCCGAAGGCATCGGAGACGGTTTCGATCTGGTTCGGCAGACTGGCGACACCGTTGGTAATCAGGAAATTCTCGACCACCGGCCGGATGATCGAACCGCGGGTCGGCATTAGCAGCGTATAGCGGCCGAGTTCGGCAAAGAGCGATTTTCTGGTGCCGAGCAGAGGGTGGCCGGGGCGGACGGCAAAGACCACCTGTTCGGAATAGAGATGCTCGAAGGAAAAGCCTGCCATCCTTTCCGCTCCCGCGAGACGGCCGACGACAAGATCGAGATCGCCAACACGCAGCTGCTCCAGCAGTACGGCATTGTCGCCGGTGACGATCTTCACCCGGCTCCAGGTATTTTCCTTCAGAAACAGGTCCATCGCCCGCGGCATGATGCGTGTCGAGACCGTGGGCAGAGCGCCGATACGGATCGGCGGGGCATCGCCGAATTGCTCCTGCGAGACGGAATCGAGCCCCTGCCGGAGTGCTGTCAGCGCAGCACCTGCATGGCGCAGGAAGACCTCGCCGTACCGGGTGATGCGGATGCCGCGTCCTTCCCGCTCGAAGACCCCGACGCCGAGCGCCTGCTCCAGCTCGCGGATCGTCTTCGTCACTGCCGGCTGACTGACATGCAGAAGTTCGGCCGCCTTCATGACGCTCTTCTGCCGCGCCACCTCGACAAAAGTCTGCAGATGACGAAACTTGATGCGGCTATCGATCATTGCTTTCATAACTCACGGGTTATCGGAAAGCTGGAAAATATCATTTTACTTAACCGGTTCAACTCATCAAATTGAACATGGAGGAGATTGAAAGTGCAGTTCGCCAGTATCAACGACGTCACGATCCACTACCAGCTCATCGGCGCGCCGGCTGACAGGCCGGTTATCGTCTTTGCCAATTCGCTCGGCACGGACTTCCGCATCTGGCGCGATGTGGTCGTGCGTCTTGCCGGCGATTTTGCCATCATCCTCTATGACATGCGCGGCCATGGGCTTTCCGATGTCGGCCAGGTCCCCTACGCCATGGAGGACCATGCCACCGATCTCGCCGGCCTGCTTGATCTGCTTTCGGTCAGGGATGCCGTCATCTGCGGTCTTTCGGTCGGTGGTCTGATCGCCCAGTCGCTCTACCAGCGCCGCCCGGATCTGGTGAAGGCGCTGATCCTTTGCGATACCGCCCACAAGATCGGCACGGCCGAGAGCTGGGACAGCCGTATCGCCGCCGTCGAGAAGAGTGGCATTGCCAGCATCGTCGACATGGTCATGGAGCGCTGGTTCACGCCGGCGTTCCGCCGACCTGAAAACATCGCCTATGCCGGCTACTGCAACATGCTGACCCGCCAGCCGGTGGAAGGTTATGTCGCCACATGCGCTGCGATCCGTGACGCCGATTTCACCGAGGTTGCTGCCAAGATCAAAGTGCCGACCATTTGCGTCGTTGGTGATCAGGATGGTTCGACGCCGCCGGATCTGGTGCTCTCGACAGCAAAGCTGATCCCTAACGCGCGCTACGAGGTCATCAAGGACTGCGCCCATATTCCGCCGATTGAGCAGCCGGAGGCGCTCACCGCAATCATCCGCGCCTTCCTCTCATCCATTGGAGACAAGAGCCCATGAGCGACATCGCGTCCGAACGCTATCATCAGGGCATGGCGACCCGCCGTTCCGTTCTCGGCGATGCCCATGTCGACCGTGCGCAAGCCACTGCGACGGAATTCGACAAGCCGTTCCAGGAACTGATCACGGAAGCCGCCTGGGGCCATGTCTGGTCCCGGCCGGAGCTGACGAAACGCGAGCGCTCGATGATCACGATCGCGCTGCTTGCAGCCCTTGGCCAGGACGAAGAGGTGGCGATGCATGTGCGCGCCACCGCCAATACCGGCGCCTCCCGGGAGGATATTCGCGAGGCGTTGCTGCATGTGGCAATCTATGCCGGCGTGCCGGCGGCCAATCATGCGATCAAGATCGCCAAACAGGTTTTCGAGCAGATGGACGCCGGCAAGGCAGCCTGAGGGGGAGAGAATGTCCGACTTACCGAACCGCAAGCCAGAAACCGGAGCCTTCTTCGCCCGCGACCGTGCCTGGCATCCGCCGGCTTATGCGCCGGGTTACAAGACCTCGCTCCTCCGTTCACCGCAACGCGCCCTGCTTTCTCTCGATGGCACGATTTCGGAAATCACCGGACCGGTCTTCGGCCATTCGATGATCGGCGAGATGGATAACGACCTGATCCATAATTTCGCGCGACCCGGCGAGAGCGCCATTGGCGAACGCATCATCGTCCACGGCCGGGTGCTCGATGAGCGCGGTCGCCCGCAGGCTGGTGTTCTCGTGGAGTTCTGGCAGGCCAATGCCGGCGGCCGCTACCGTCATAAAAAAGAAACCTATCTCGCCGCAATCGACCCGAATTTCGGCGGCTGCGGCCGGTTCGTCACCGACGAGGAAGGCCGTTATTTCTTCCGCACCGTGCGTCCCGGCGCATATCCCTGGCCGAACGGCGTCAACGACTGGCGCCCGGCGCATATCCATTTTTCGATCTTCGGCCACGGCTTCTCGCAACGCTTGATCACGCAGATGTATTTCGAAGGCGATCCGATGATCTGGAAATGTCCGATCGTCGGCACCATCCCGGACAAGGCGGCGATCGAACAACTCATCGCCCCGATGGATTGGGGCAATACGATCCCGATGGACAGCCGCGCCTACAAGTTCGATATCGTGCTGCGTGGCCGCCGTTCGACCATATTCGAAAACAAGCTGGAGGGGAACTGACATGCAGGAACTCGGCTATCTCAAGGAAACCCCGTCCCAGACCGCCGGCCCCTATGTGCATATCGGCCTGACGCCGAACTTCTGCGATATCACCGGCGTTTTCGACAGTGACCTCGGCACGCAGATGGTCAATGACAAGACGCTCGGCGAGCGTATCACCGTCAGCGGCCGCATCTTCGACGGTGCCGGAGCACTCGTTCGCGACGCCGTCATCGAAATCTGGCAGGCAGACAGCGCTGGCCTCTACAACAGCCCCTCGGAAATGCGCGGCACGGCAGACCCGAACTTCACCGGCTGGGGCCGCTGTCCCACCCGCGCCGGAGACGGCGTCTACAGTTTCGAAACCATCAAGCCCGGCAAGGTTCCCTTCAAGGATGGCCGCAAGATGGCGCCGCACATTACCTTCTGGATCGTCGCCCGCGGCATCAATATCGGCTTGCACACGCGCATGTATTTCCCGGAAGAGCAGGATGCCAATGCGGCGGACCCGATTCTGGCGCGGATCGAGCACCGCGAGCGCGTGGCAACGCTGATTGCTTCCCGCGATGGCGCGAAGCTGAGCTTCGACATCTATCTGCAGGGTCCGAAGGAAACGGTGTTCCTGGACATTTAAGCTATCTCGACTGGCTACTTGCCCGCGATCCGTCGGGCAAGTGGCGTCGGCTTCGCCCTGCCCTATCTGGGTCGAGATAAGCCGACAGGCAGACCGGGATTGCGATGAAACGAGCTGCCACATGACGACATCCCCTTTCGACCATCCCTTCCTTTCCGGCCTGCTCGGAGACACTGAAATCGCCGCCTACTTCTCAGCAGAGGCTGATATCAGGGCGATGCTCTCCTTCGAAGCGGCACTTGCACGCGCAGAAGCGAGGCATGGCATCATTCCGGCGGAAGCCGCGCGAACAATTGGCGAGGTCTGCGCTGGCTTTACCGCAGATGTGCAAAGCCTGAAGGCTGCGACGGCTCAAGACGGTGTCGTCATTCCGGACTTCGTCAAACAGCTCAGGAAGGTGGTCGGCAGCGAGGCCGCCGAACATGTTCATTTCGGTGCGACCAGTCAGGATGCCATCGATACCAGCCTGATGCTGCGGCTGAAGTCCATCACCTTCCTGTTCGGCGGAAGGCTGCATGCCATCGCGACGAAACTGGCAGTGCTCGAACGGCAGTTCGGCGCCAACCGCCTGATGGGCCACACACGCATGCAGGCCGCAATCCCGATTACCGCCGCCGACCGCATCGCCGCCTGGCAGATGCCACTCACGACCTATCGCGACCGGCTGACGGAGCAGACCTTCCCCGTGCAATTCGGCGGTGCTGCCGGTACACTCGAAAAGCTCGGGGCCGAGGCATCCGTCGTGCGCGCCTCGCTGGCGCAGGAGCTGGGATTGAGCGATGAGCCGCAATGGCAGAGCCGCCGCAGCCGCATTGCCGATCTCGCCAATCTCTATTCGCTGATCTCCGGCAGCCTCGGCAAATTCGGGCAGGATATCGCATTGCTCGCCGAAGCCGGCGGCGAGATCGAGCTTGCGGGTGGCGGCGCTTCCTCGGCCATGGCCCATAAGCAGAATCCGGTCGCCGCCGAAACGCTGGTTGCGCTCGCCCGCTTCAACGCAACGCAGCTCTCGGCCATCCATCATTCCCTCGTTCATGAACAGGAGCGCTCCGGGGCGGCCTGGACACTCGAATGGCTGGTGCTGCCACAGATAGTCATGGCAACCGCCGCCTCGCTGCGGCTGGCGGCGGAACTTATCGGCAATATCAAGCGGCTGGGGACAGGCTGATCGCCTTTGCATGAACGTGGTAAAACCGGCTATGCAGAGGCGTTGATTTTAGGAGTGATCCCGTGAGCTTTCCCCTCTTCGATCTTTCCGGCCGCCGCGCGCTTGTGACGGGCTCCAGCCAGGGCATTGGTTATGCGCTGGCGCTCGGGCTTGCCGAACACGGCGCCTCCATCATCATCAACGGCCGCAACGCCCAGAAGGCGGAGGCGGCTGCGGAGACGATCCGCGAGCAGAAACGCCATGCCGTCAGCGCAGCCTTCGACGTGACTGATGCGGAGGCCTGCCGCTCGGCGATTACCTATATCGAAGCCGAGATCGGCCCGATCGATATCCTTATCAACAATGCCGGCATGCAGTTCCGCACGACTCTGGAGAATTTTCCGGTCGAGAAGTGGGACGAACTCTTTCGCACCAATGTCTCCAGCGTCTTCTACGTCAGCCAACCGGTCGCGCAGGCGATGATCAGCCGCGGCCGCGGCAAGATCATCAACATCGCCTCGGTGCAGGCCGAGCTCGCCCGGCCGGGTATCGCGCCCTATACGGCAACCAAGGGTGCCATCCGCAATCTCACCCGCGGCATGGCAACGGACTGGGCGAAACACGGCCTACAGGTCAACGCCATTGCGCCCGGCTACTTCAAGACACCGCTCAATCAGGCGCTTGTCGACGATCCGAAATTCTCCGCGTGGCTTGAAACCCGAACACCGGCTGGCCGCTGGGGCAATGTGGAAGAATTGGTGGGCGCGGCCGTCTTCCTGGCGTCGGATGCATCGTCCTTCGTCAACGGCCATATGCTGATGGTCGACGGAGGGATTACGGCGTCGCTATGAGGTTAATCGCCTCCACCGTCACCACCGCCGTCGCCTCCGTCACCGCAATCAAAACTCATTTCGAGGCCGCCTTCGGCTTTGCCACGAACAGAACGTCCCGGAAAACGAAGCTGCGCCCACCAGGTGGGGTTCCAAGAAAAGAATACGGCAAACGCAACGATGAGGATGGAAACGACCGCGAGGCCTTTTGAGCACGCCTCAATCCGCAACGATATTGCCACGTCGCATCAGCCCCATCAGAATCAGTGGCAGCAAGGTCGTGATGCAGATGGCGATGAAGGCCATTGCCATGCCAAGGCCGATCGAACCCTGCTCGAACTGCCGCCAGATGAAGGTCGCGATCGTCTGCATGCCGACGGGTGCAACGACGACGGAAGCGACAAGCTCACGCGAAGCAAGCGCGAAAACAAGCAGCATGGAAGAGGCGAGGCTCGGAAAGATGAGCGGCAGCAGGATGCGGCGGAAGGCGGTGATGCCATTGGCACCGCAAACGCGGGCAGCCGCCTCCAGATTGTCGCCGATCTGTTGGAAAGCTGCGGTGGTATAGCGCACCGGCTGCGGCAGCAGGATGCAGCAATAGGCAAGCAGCAGGATGAAAGCGGTGTTGTAGGGCGTGATGGGCAGACCCGGCATGTTCCAGGCGAGGATGAGGCCAACGGCAACGACGATGCCCGGCAGGGCGTTCGGCAAGATGGTCATGACATCGATCGCCGTGCGGCCGGACATCTTCGTCTTCACCACAGTGTAGGCGGCCGTCACGCCGATCAGGCCTGTTATCAGCGCCGTGCCGATGCCAAGCGAGAAGCTGTTGACCAGTGCCGTCACGGCGCCGGCGCTGTTGCCGAAGACAGCCCTGAAATTGTCGAGGCTGACATTGTCGAAGGCGAGGCCGCCGGAGATCGTGCGCGCCAGCGCTGTTGCGAGGATTGCAAGCAGCGGTACACCGGTCGCAAGGAAGGCGACGACGGTAAACGCGACCATCACCGGAACCTTCAACGCGCCGAGCGGCCGCTTGTCCTTGGCCATCGGCTTGCCACCCACCGTCTGGTAGGAGCGGCGCGCGAGAATCCAACGCTGCAGCAGGAAAGTGCCGAGCGACATGGCGACCAGCACCAGCGACAGGGTGGCCGCACCCGGCAGATCGATCGGCCAGTCGGTGACGCGCAGGTCGATGCCCGTCACCAGCACCTGGAAACCAGCTCGACGGCCGAGCGCTGCCGGCGTGCCGTATTCCTCGATGGCAGCGGCAAAGACCAGCATCAGGCTTGCCGTCAGGCCTGGCGCCGAGAGCGGCAGCGTGATGCGCCAGAAGGCGCGGACCGGCGAGGCACCGAAGACGCGGCCGACATCGGCATAACGTGCACCGACGGCCTCGACCGTGCGCGATACGGCAAAATAGACGACCGGGAAGGTGTTGAAGGCCATGACCAGCGTCATGCCAAAAATCGAAAACAGCAAGGGCGCCAGATTGAAGCCCGCGAGCTGTTGCAGATAACCGCGCGGCTGCAGGGTCATGATCCAGCCGAGTGTGGCGATATAGGGCGGGATCATGAAGGGCACGAGCAGAAGCACGTCCCAGAGCGGCGCAAAGGGAATTCTGTAAAGGGCGCGAAAGACACCGAGCGGCACGGCCACCAGGGCCGAAGCGAGCACCACGCAGCAGCCGAGCAGGATCGTATTGACACCCATGCGGATCAGCGAGCTGTCGGCGAGCGTCGCGTAGAGCGAGGAGAAAGGGCTCGCGAAAGAGCCCTGTCCGAGTTCTGGGAAGATGCCTTGCAGCACCACTGCGATGAAGGGAACGGCAACGACGACAACAAGACCTGCTGTTGCCAGCCATGCGGCCGGAGCCGTGCCGCCGATGCCGTTTCCTCTCATATGGCTAGACCTTACTTGCCGCCGAAGAGCTCGGCGAAGGTCTTCAGCGTTTCCTTGCGCTTGCCGTAGACCGCAGCCGTATCATACTTCAACAGCGTCAGGTCGCTGATCACCGGACGGCTGGCGGCAACGTCGGTGCGCGACGGCATCAGCATTTCACCGGCAACCAGCGCCTGACCTTCGTCAGAGAGCATGTAGTCGATGAACTTCTTGGCGTCGTCCTGGTTCTTGGACCAGCTCATGATCATGGCCGGACGCGGCGCGATGACCGTGCCGGACTTTGGAAACACGACTTCGACGGTCTCGCCCTTCTTCTGGGCCGCGAGAGCGATGTAGTCGACAGCACCGAAGACGACAGCCTTTGCACCCTGCAGAACCGGGTTCAAGGCGTCAGCATTGGCGCCGGCGATGATGGCGCCGTTGGCCTGCAGGCCCTTGAAGAGCTTCCAGTCGTCCTGGCCGGCGAGAGCAGCGGCCAGTTCGAAGGAGGAGCCGGACTGCGCCGGGTCTGGAATATTGACGAGGTCCTTGTATTCCGGCTTCGTCAGGTCGGCCCATTCCGCCGGCTTCGGCGTGCCGCTCTCGCTGTTCCAGACGATGCCGAGAGCCGAGATGCCCTGTGCAACGGCGCCTTCGGACTTGAGGAAGTCCGGAACCTTGGCTGCGTTCGGGCTCGCATAATTGACGAGCCAGCCGCGCTTGGCGAAGTCGTTTGCCGTATCCCAGGACGCTGAGATGACGACGTCGACAACCGGATTGGCCGCCTCTGCTTCGATACGGGCCATGACCTTGCCGGTCGTTGCCTGGAAAACATTGACCTTGATGCCGCTCTGCTTGGTGAAGTCGGTCGACAGTTTGTCGATCAGACTCTGTGGGCCGGCGGTGTAAACGGTGACGTCGGCATGGGCGACGCCGGCCATAAGGGCGGCGGCGACAACGCCAAAAGTGATGCTCTTCAATGACTTAAACATGTTCCAATTTCTCCTCTATGGCTTGGGGTCTTTTCTCTTGAAACCAGCGGATCTGTGCAGCGTCGATCACAAGGCCGATCGTTTCGCCAGGACGCAGCCTCGTGCGGCTCAGAAGCTGCAATTGCATGCCCGGCAAGCCGGACAGCGAAACGCTTGCCAGATGCCCATCGCCGCGGAACTGCGAACGCAGGACGGTGGCTGCGAGCCGATCAGGTAAGGTTTCGCCGGCCGAGATGGAGGCGACGGGGATCAGCACGCGGGCGCGGTCACCGGCAATACCTTCGGCTTCCGTGAGCGCGATATTGCTGCCCTTGAAATGCCAGGCCGGTCCGCGCCGCTCGATATCGGCAAGGCAACCAAGGCGCAGGAAGTCGGCAACCTCGGGGGTCGCCGGCCGCTCGATCAGATCGTCGGGCGAGGCAAGCTGCTCGATCAGACCGGAACGCATGACCGCGACCTCATCGGCAAGCGTCAAAGCTTCGCTGTGGTCATGCGTCACGTAGATCGCGGTCAGGCCGAGCGTGGAGATAAGCTCGGCGAGTTCGCCCACCATGTTTTCGCGCAGTTCACGGTCGAGGTTGGAAAGCGGCTCATCGAAAAGGATAAGCTGTGGTTCGGCGACGATCGCGCGGGCAATCGCCACACGCTGCTGCTGGCCGCCAGAGAGATCGCTCGCACGCCGATCGGCATAGGCTGAAAGACCGACGCGCTCCAGGGCGCGCATCGTCCGGGTCTGGCGCTCAGCCTTGCCGACCCCACGCATTTCGAGCGGGAAAGAGACATTGCCACCGACCGGCAGATGCGGCCACAGCGCATAATCCTGAAACACCATGCCGAGCGCGCGCCGCTCGGGCGGCACGAAAGCGCCGGTCGCACCGTCGGCAACTGTCGTGCCGGCGATCGATACGGAACCCTTGGTCGGCGCAAGCAGGCCGGCAACCAGCCGCAGAAGCGTGGTCTTGCCACAGCCCGAAGGACCAAGCAGCGCCAGTGTCTTGCCCCTTTGCAGAGAAAAATCAATGCCCTTGAGGATCCGTGTCGACCCGTAACTCAATTCCAGACCCGCCGCGGCGACGGCAGAGGACGATCGGATCGAGGGGGCGTTCATGGGCAGACCAAATGTCGCTTTAAAGAAAGTATGGCGACATTTAGGCATCCTGGATGACAGGATTGCGACACATATATTTCAGTTTTGTGACAAACCGCACGCGAACGAAGACGTTGGTGTTTCCTATTGTGATCTATGACGAAGATAAGCATGCGCTCCCGGCGCGTGCTTCGCCGCCGGCTATTTCCGACACGGTTTTCTTGCCGCCTCGTGCGTGAGCACCACCAAAAGCAGGGAGATTTGCATTTTCGGTCGCGCGCAACCATTTAGGATGCATGATCCGCGGAAATGTCGCGACCTCGCTCATGCCGGAACGTTTACAGAAAACGAACCATACCGGCTTGCATTCTGAGCCAAAAGCCGATTGCTTAGGAAAATCTACTTCTTCTTCGGCTAGCCGTTGGAAGAGTGCGAGGGGATATAGGCAAACCCGTGGAATTCTGCAGCTTCGAATCGGGATCGATGGTGACTACGATGGCGGAGCGGGAAAGCTGGTTTGAAGGAAGATGAGTAACGATCTGTTTCAGGTAAAATTTTGGGGCGTACGGGGAAGCATTCCCGTGTCAGGCCCGGAATTCGACCGCTATGGAGGCAACACCTCCTGCATTGAAATCCGCTGCGGCGAGCACCGGATGCTGTTTGACGCAGGCTCGGGCCTGCGTGAAGCCGGCCTGTCGCTCATCGCTGATGATGTCCACGATGTCGATCTCTTCTTCAGCCACTGCCACTATGATCACATCATCGGCCTGCCCTTCTTCAAGGCGATCTACTACCCGTCGATCAACGTCAACATCTGGTCCGGCCATCTGGACGGCAAGATGAGCACGCGCGAGATGGTCGAGCAGTTCATCAGCCCGCCCTGGTTCCCTGTGAAGACCGACATCTGTCAGGCGACGATGAATTTCCGTGATTTCCATGCCGGCCAGACGCTGACCCCGCATGATGGCGTGGAGATGCAGACCTATATGCTGAACCATCCCGGTGGTGCGATCGGCTATCGCATCCATTGGAAAGGGCGCATCATATCGCTGATCTACGACATCGAGCACACGCCGGGTAGCTACGATCCGGTGGCGCTGGAGATGATGAAGAACGCCGATCTCGTCGTCTATGACTGCACCTATAATGAAGACGAGATGCAGCGCTTCAAAGGGTTTGGCCATTCCACGTGGCAGCACGGTACCGAACTTGCAAAAATGGCGGGCGCGAAGCGCTTCGCCCTGTTCCATCATGCGCCCTCGCGCACCGATGAACAGCTCGCTGTCATGGAAAGCCAGGCGCAGGCCGCCTTTGCCGGCGCCTTCGCCGCCCGTGACAATCAGGTCATCGACATCTGATCCTGTACGAGTGCGGCTGCCGAGACCCATTCCACCGCGGGATGGCCGGACGTCGCCTCGAAGAGCTCGGCAAGGAAATCCCACGCCGCCGCATCATGCACCAGGTGATGCGCGAGCACGCCTATTGGTTCGCTGCTGCCCGCGAACCTGTCCTGCAATTCGGCGACCAGTTCACCGATCAGGTCTGCCATCGGCCGGCCGCCGCGTGTACCGTGCCAGTCCATGAGGTCGACATGGGAATTGACGATGGCAAGCGGGCTTTCCCCCTTGACGCGTCCGTAAGTCGAAAGGGATTCGAAACCGAGCGCCGGCAGCTTGGGTATGAGACCCTTGTCGATGCGGTTCCAGGGCGGAACCAGCATGGCCAGAAAGCGTGTCGGGTAAAGCCCCTTCAGCTTCAGGAGGCCTTCGTAGAGCTCACCGAGAATGGTTTCTTCCAGACGCGCTCCGCCGAGTTCCTGCTTCTTGTCGTGGGGTCCAGCATGATTGTGATGCGCCCAGCCGTGAACCGCTACGCTGACATGCGCCTCGCCTGCAAGCCGCTGAGCCAGCGGCGCGCCGGTAAAAGCCGGGATGACCGCAAGCGTGACCGGGATACCGCAGCTTTTCGTTTCAGAGAGCAGCCGCTCCAGCGCCGCCGTCGGCTCGGTCGCATCGTCATCCCGCAGCCAAAGCCGCGCTACGCGGCCAGCGGCGCGCCAGCGCTCCAGTTCCCGATACAACGGCTCGTGGATGGTGCTATCGATCATGTGCTGCTCCCGCATGATTGCATAGGATCAAATCCAGTTCTTTCGCCGCGCCGGCAAGCGAACGCTCATCGATGACGAAGCGGCGGGCCGCGGATGCCATGGCGTCACGGCGCCCCCGGTCATCCAGCAGTCCGGCAACGGCCCGCGCATAGGCTTTCATATCGCCATCAGGCGTCAATAGGCCGGTCATATCGGCCTCCACCACGGCAGGCACGCCGGCGGTCTTCTGCGCCACAACAGGAAGGCCCGCCGCCTGCGCTTCGAGATAGGCAAGTCCATAGGCTTCGCCGCAACCCGGCCAGACATAGATGCTGCCCTTCGATAACAGTAGGGCAATCTCGTCCGGCTCCCTTTGGCCGAGCCAGTCGATACGGCCGGGCGCAAAACCGGCAAACAGCGCCTCCACCTCAGCCCGCAGCGGACCGTCACCGATGATGCCGAGTGTCCATGGACGCTCCGCGATCATGGAGAGTGCCGTGGCGAGCATCTTGTAGCTCTCCATCTTGTCGCCGGCCCGCATCATGGCCACGGTCATCAAGCGTTGCGGATCGGGGGCGGGCGTTATCGCCTCGAAGAGCGCTGTGTCGATGAAGGGCTTTATTCCGGCGATACGCGCTTCGGGAAAGACATCTTCCAGTCCTTTCCGGTCGCGTTCGGTGAAGGCGATATTGACCGCCGCCTGACGGATCGCGTCCCCCACAGGTTTCTGGAAGAAGGCCCAGCCCAGCCCATCACGTTTGCGCGAGTAGGAGGCTTCGGCCGTGACATAGGGAATGGCGAATTGCTCCGCGATCGCGGGGCCGAGGAGATCGGGGGATTTGTAATAAGGATGATAGCAGAACCAGAGTTCCGGCCTCGGCTCCGCCCGCCATTTGCGCCGCAGCCGCTCGAGTTCGCCATCCGCCGTCGCCAGAACCTCAGCCGCGGCCTCCGGAGAGCCGGCATGGACACGGAATTCGGACACGACCTCGACAGAATGGCCAGCCATCTCCAGTGCCCGGATCAACAGCCGCGCCATCAGCCGGTCGCCCGAGGGCACCGGATGATCAGGCGATTTCATCGGCGCGTAAAAAGCGATCCGCATCGCGACACTCCGCTGACGACAGTGTGTTTCCCATCGGCGCTCGCGCCGTAAGCGAAAATTTCCGCTATTGTCACTATCCTTGAACGATACAGGCAGGCATACCGAAGCGATCGTGATTAGACGAGACGATAATTCCGCCCTTTTTCGTCTTCTCTAGTGCATTTGCGATTTGAGCTTCAAGAACAGGAATTGATGACGACGGTCTGGGCCACAGGGATTTTTTCGGAGCGGATGATCAGGAAGGCCAGGCTCGGTTCCGGCCTCGTCATGTTCGTCTTCATCATCCTGCATATGTCGAACCATGCATTGGGGCTCGTTTCGCTGACGGCAGCCGATGATGCACGTCGGTTGTTTCTGGTGATCTGGCGCAATCCGGTCGGTACGATCCTCTTCTATGGCTCAGTCCTTGTCCATATGACGCTGGTGCTGCGCGGGCTCTATATGCGCCGCAGCCTCGTCATGCCGAAGAACGAGATGGCGCAGATCGTTCTCGGCCTTTTGATCCCGCTGCTGCTCATCGACCATGTCGTCGGTACACGTATCGTCCATGCACTTTACAACTATACCGACAATTACGAGACGATCGTTCGCACGCTCTGGATCAACGCACCTGATAACGGCGTGCGCCAGACTTTCGCGCTGCTCGCCGTCTGGATCCACGGCTGTATCGGCATACATTTCTGGCTGCGCTATCGGCCCTGGTACGACAATTCCTCATCGCTGCTTCTGGCGATCGCAATCCTTCTGCCGGTGCTGGCGCTGCTCGGTTTCGTCGAGATGGGCCGCACGCTGTCCGATCCCTCCTATATCGAGCAAGAATCCGGCCACTACGAAGAAACGATCAATACCCGCTATTACGATGATCCCGAGGCGCGCGAGCAAATCGCGACGATTCGCGCCGTGCTGTACGGCAGCTTCTCGGCAACGCTGGCCCTCGTCATTCTGGCACGGGCGCGCCGCAGGCTGAAAGAGCGGGCGAACCAGGTTGCGGTTCACTATCCCGGCGGCGAGACGGTGCGCGTGCCACGCGGCTTCACGGTGCTCGAAGCAAGCAGGCTTGGCGGCCTGCCGCATTATTCGGTCTGTGGCGGCAAGGGCCAGTGCTCCACCTGCCGTGTGCAGATCCTCGGCGATTATTGGACCCTGCCGCCACCCGACAAGCTGGAGCAGACGACGCTGAAGCGTATCAATGCGGCATCCGACGTGCGCCTCGCCTGTCAGCTCCGCCCGGATAAGGACTTGACCGTCGCGCCGCTGCTCGTGCCGCAGACAGAGGCTTCCCTTCCCGCCAACAGCCAGGAAACCAGCCCCGGCCGCGAGCACGAGATCGCCGTGCTCTTCTGCGACATGCGCCATTTCACCACGCTGACCGAAACCCGCCTGCCCTTTGACGTCGTCTTCCTGCTCAACCGCTATTTCGGGATCGTCGGCAAGGCGGTGGAACAGGCCGGCGGACGGCTCGACAAATTCATCGGCGACGGCGCCATGGCACTCTTCGGCCTCAACACCACGCCTGAGGAAGCCTGCCGGCAGGCGGTAGCAGCCGCAACCGCGATTGTTGCCGAGGTAGAGAAGCTCGCTGCCGAACTTTCCGACGAACTGCCTCTGCCGCTGCAGATCGTCATCGGCATCCATGCCGGCCCGGCCGTCGTCGGCACGATGGGCTATGGGCGCGTGCGCAGCCTGACTGCCGTCGGCGATACGGTCAATGTGGCAAGCCGCCTGGAAACCGCGGCCAAGGAACTCAATGCCGCTATCGTCATTTCCGAGCCGGTCGCGATGCGCGCTGGCATCGATCCGGAAACGGTCGAAAGCTGCGAAATCAATGTGCGCGGCCGGGCACTCCCCTTGAAAGTCTATGTCGTTCCGAGAGAGAAAGCGGCCGAACCGCTCAAGGAAAAACAATAATGTCCGGCCAAGCATGGCTTACTGGCAAATATTGGAAGCGCCGTTTGCGCAAGGCGCGCAATGCGCTGGCCACGCGTTTCTTCGATACCCGCTTTGGCCGCCGGCTGCTGATCGAAAATATTGGGCCGCGCGTCACCGCCATGACGGTCGATGCCGGCGATCACCTGATGAGTTTTTCGCCGGCCGACTATATCGGCCGCAAGGTCTTCCGGAAGGGCCATTTCGAACGCGAGGCCGTCGACCGGCTGCTCGTGATCCTGCGCCAGCGCGGCCTGTTGAAGAAGGACAGCATGTTGCTGGAAATCGGCGGCAATATCGGCACGCAGACCGTCTATTTTGCGCTCGCCCGGGCCTTTGCCGGGATCGTCAGCGTCGAACCGGACCCGCGCAATTTCCGCCTTCTGGAACAGAATATACGTCAGAATGGACTTACGGATGCCGTGCGCCTCGTCAACTGCGCCGCCGGCGAAGGCGAAGGCAAGATCGATTTCTTTCTAAACAGCGCCAATCATGGCAAGAGCAGCGCCATTCGTCAAAGCGCCAGCGATCAGAAGATCAGCGTTCCGGTGCGGTCTGTGATCGGCATTCTCGATGGTCTCGGCATCGACCAAGCGGCCATCGGCCTCGTCTGGATGGATATCGAGGGTTACGAGCCGGTTGCCTGCCGCTCGATGCTGCCTTTGCTTGCCCGCCGCGCGCCTCTCTATATGGAATTCACGCCGCTCTTTTACGGTCCCGAGGGCACGAAAGCCTTCATTCGCACGCTCGCCGGCTTCTACGAGGATTGCCTCGTGATCTTCGAGGACCACGAGAAGGAGATGAAAGTCCGTGATCTGCCGGGCGAATTCGATCAGTATGACGTGCTGTTCCTGCCTTAGACCGAAGAAGTGCTATCCGGCTGACTGCATCGCCAGCGATTGATGGCAGTGCACGCCAGCAAGCACGCCTGAGGCAGAGGCAAGCGTGGCGTTATGCATGGCGCTCGCCGCATCACCGGCGGCAAAGACGCCCTTGACGGACGTTTCCTTGTTATCGCCGGTTCGGATGACAGGGCCAAACGGGCCATCGTCGAAGATACAGCCGAGTTGTTCGGCGATCGGACTGGCCATCGCGGTTTTCGGAGCGATGAACACGGCATCCAGCCGCACGACCCGGTCATCGGCGAGGCGAACGGCCTCGAGCCTGGGACTATCGCCCAACAATTCCACGACAGGGCTGCGTTCGATCCGTACACCGCGAGCGGTCAGCCGTGTGAGTTGCTCTTCATCGGGCTCGAACAGCGCCTGGGTGAAATAGGTTGTCTCTCCCCAGTCGGGAATCAGCATGGCCGCATGCGTCGAATGCGGATGGCTTGCGAGAACACCGAGCTTGCCGCCGCTCACCTCATAACCATGGCAATAAGGGCAGTGCAGCACGGAACGGCCCCATCGGTCCCGCAGGCCGGGGATGTCGGGCAGCGTGTCGCTGATGCCGGTCGCCAGGACGATGCGCGCGGCCCTTTCTTGGCCACCGCCCTTGATATCGATCACGAATTTGCCGCTATCGGTACGCGCCTGAACAACTTCCCCGTCGCGGATGATGATGTTCGGATAAAGCGAGAGCTGCCGCTTTCCCTCCCGCATGATCGCCGCCGGCGCCTGGCCATCCTGGCCCAGGAAGCCATGTGACGCCTGCGAAAACCGATTGCGCGGCGCGCCGGCATCGATCAACAGAACCCGTCGTCGCGCCCTGGCAAGCTGCATTGCTGCGGATAGGCCAGCGAAATTTCCGCCGATGACGATGGCTTCGAATGACATGGACCTCTCCTTTGACGCCGCTTCAATCATGAATCAACATAAGTTACATGAAATGGCGCAGTCAAGCATCATGTCACTTGTCTTGTTACGATCCGCTTGTGATAATGCCCCATTCGATTGAAGGGAATAGAACTTCATGCGCAACGACAGCCGCCTTTCACGCATGCTGCACGTGCTGATCCACATGGATCGGCATGAGCATTCCGCAACCTCCGAAATGATTGCAAAGATGCTGAACACCAATCCCGTCGTCGTGCGCCGCACCATGGCCGGCCTTCGAGAACAGGGCTATGTCCGTTCTGAAAAGGGGCATGGCGGAGGCTGGACACTGGTGCGCCCGCTCTCCGAAATCACGCTGCTCGATGTCTACAACGCCATCGGCGAACCGCATCTTTTCGCCATCGGCCCGGCCGACGATCAGCCGAAATGCCTCGTGGAACAGGCTGTGAATGCTGCTCTCGAAGATGCGATGAAGGAGGCGCAGGCCCTGCTCCTGCGGCGATTGGGCCGCGTGACGCTGGACGAAATCGCGGCCGACTTCGAGGCAAAATATGCCGCGCTTTCGGCTGCGTCCTATTCCTGCGCCTCATAAGCGCGGATCATTTCCTTCGGTAGAGGAAATACCGGCCTTCCTTGATGCCGCCGGGCAGAGGCAGAGGTAAAAGCTCGGGATGTTCCAGCGGCAGGCCGCTGACGGCGATGCCGTGATGGGTCAGCACGCCAGCCATCAGTTGCGGCAGCCAGGTCAGCGTCACGGCATCGATCTCGTCATGGCCGGTGCCGATATCGGCATGGGCCAGCGCGGCATTGATCCCGAGAAACGCCTGGCCGGTATCACGGATATTGCCCGTCACCATGTTTTCGGCCGGCGGCGTGGAGGAGGAATAGGAGCGTATTTCCCAATCGAAGGCGATAATGCGACGGTCGGGAAAATGCTCGCGCAGATGGTCGTAGGTGCGGCCATTGCCGAGGCCGAATTCGAGCACAGGCCCCTCCACCTCTTCCACCAGATCGATGATGGCATTGAGAATATCGCGTTGAGCCGACAATCGGCGAATGAAGCTATCGAGGCGGCTCATCTTGTCCTGTCCGTCATAAAATATGTCAGCGGTGCTACCATATCGATGCGGTGCAAGTCGATTGCCGGAACCGCAAATTGCCGTTGCGGCGGTACCACGGGTCTGTGATAAACTCGGCCCCATGAACGAGATATCCAGCGACGCATTCTTTGCCAACGTGCCTGTCTTCAGCGACTTCGAAGGCGTGACCGATGAGAGCAACTACCAGCCGCTGCCCCAAGGGTGGGTGCTGGCGATGGCCGATATCGTCGGCTCGACGAAGGCGATTGCCGGCGGCCGCTACAAGGACGTCAACATGGCCGGTGCCAGCGTCATTTCTGCGGTGCTGAATGCCGTTGGCAAGGGCGACTATCCCTTCGTCTTTGCCGGTGACGGCGCGTTGATCGCCTTGCCCGCTTCGCTTGAGAAGGAAGCACGCGCAGCACTTGCCGCGACACAGGTCTGGGTGAAGGAGGATCTTGACCTCGATCTTCGTATCGCCATCGTGCCGATCGACGATATTCGCGCGGAAGGTCTCGATGTACGCGTCGCTCGCTATTCGGCAAGTCCTTATGTCACCTATGCAATGTTTTCCGGCGGCGGGACGCTTTGGGCAGAAAAGAACATGAAGATGGGCCGGTACGGCGTCGAAAAGGCCTCGCCCGGCACTCGGCCGGATCTGACCGGCCTCTCCTGTCGCTGGAGCCCGATCGAGGCCCGCAACGGCGAGATCGTCTCGATCATCGCCGTACCGGGCGAAGCTGGCCCGGGGCCGGAATTTCAGGCTCTCGTCGCCGGCATCGTTTCCATCACCGCCGAGCAGAACCGCAATGGCCATCCGGTGCCGGAAGATGGGCCGGAGTTTGCTTTTTCAATGAGTGGCATCAATCGCGAGGTGAACGCGACGGCGCCCAAAGGCAGACGACTGCGGCAAAAGCTGTTCATCTTCCTTCAGACCGGCTTGATCGTTTTCCTGCACAAATTCGGCCTCACCTTCGCTCATTTCAACGCGCGCCGCTACAAGCGGGACATCGCGGGTAATTCGGATTTCCGAAAGTTCGACGACGGACTGAAGATGACCATCGACGTGGATGCAGCTCATCTCGCCCGCATCGAGACGCTGCTGAAGCAGGCGCAGGAAAGAGGCGTGGCTCGCTACGGCCTGCACCGCCAGTCATCGGCACTGGTGACATGCTTCGTGCCGACGCCACTGTCGCGCGACCACATGCACTTTATCGATGGTGCCGCCGGCGGTTATGCCGTCGCCGCCAGCCAGATCACCGGCAAGCAGCTTTCCGGCGCCCTCGTTACGCCTTGATAACGTGATCGCCAACAAGGCCGAGCCGGCTGAAGACGTTTCGGGTATCGACAATCAGTTTGGCGCTCCTCGAAAGAGCCGCATAGTCGATCATGTCGTGATCGGTCGCGATGAGAACCGCGTCGTATCCCGTAATGGCTTCCGGCGTCAGGTCGATGGATTTCCGGCCCTTCAGCGCCTGATATTCGCGCGTCGGCGGAATTTCCGCGACGAAGGGGTCATGATAATCCGCCTTGCCGGCTCGTTCCTCGATGATTTCAATGAGACGCAGCGACGGACTTTCCCTGATATCGGCAACGTTCTTCTTGTAAGCGAGGCCAATCACGAGGACGCGTGAGCGGCTGAGCGCCTTGCCGGCACGAATATCCAGCGCCTCGGCCAGTTTGCCGACGACATAGCGCGGCATCGCCGAATTGATCTCGCCGGCAAGCTCGATGAAACGGGTCGGCAGTTCGTATTCGCGCGACTTCCAGGTAAGGTAGAAGGGGTCGATCGGAATGCAGTGGCCGCCGAGGCCGGGGCCGGGGTAGAAGGGCATATAACCGAACGGCTTGGTCTTGGCCGCGTCGATGACTTCCCAGACATCGATCCCCATTGCCGCGTAGACGGTCTTCAGCTCGTTGACGAGTGCGATGTTGACCGAGCGGAAGATGTTTTCGGTGAGCTTCACCGCTTCCGCCGTCGCATTGGAGGAGACAGGAACGACGGTCGAAACGGCTCTCCCGTAGAAGGATTTCATCAATGACAGGGCATCTGTGCCGTCACCTGCAACGACCTTGGGGATGGTCGCGGTGTGGTAATGCTGGTTGCCGGGGTCCTCACGCTCCGGCGAGAAACCGACGAAGAAGTCGGAACCGGATTTCAGCCCGGTCTCTTCGAGAATGACCTTCACGATATCATCGGTGGTGCCGGGATAGGTGGTCGATTCCAGCACGATGAGCTGGCCCGGCCGCAGATGGGCGGCGATCGACCGCGACGTCGCCTCCACGAAGGAGAGATCGGGATCGCGATGTTTGGTCAGCGGCGTCGGCACGCAGATAACGATTACGTCGCAATCCGCAAGGCCGGCGAAATCGGTCGTCGAGAAAAAACGCCCCGCATCGATCTCGGCTGTCAGCGCCTCATTCGTCACCGCATCAATATAGGAGCGGCGGGCAGCCAGCGTGACGATTTTCTTCGGGTCGATATCGAAGCCGGTCACAGTAAAGCCGCTGCGTGCCACAGCCATCGCCAGCGGCAAACCGACATAGCCAAGGCCGATAATGCCAGCGCGCGCCGTGCGGGCCTCAATCTTCTTTGAAAGCGTCTCGAAGGTGGATGAGCGTGCGTCCAAGGCTATGCCTCTTGCGAAAAGTGAATCCGAACGCTGATCTAATGCATGATCGCGGCAAATTAAACCCGGCCTCTTCGCAGCGCCTTTCCGTGCCGCGCCCTGGATTCATTAGCCGAGTGTGGCAGAAATGACTCCGGGGGGCGCTATCCCGGCAACCGGGACGCACAAAAAAATTCCTGATCCCATTGTTTCGCACTTTCAGCGTGCCTATTTTGCCAGATGATAATGAACCACTTTGCAAAGATTGCTCGCCCGTTTCCAGGAGGTCGGAAGCTGGCGGGTGTCAGTGCCGGGTCATCGGCACATCGTTGACACGATAATACCGCTCGTACATCCTGAATTCTTTGCGATCTGCTCATCGTGAATGGGCAGGTCAGGGTTGTTTTGTCTTCGGGGATGGACGTGCGACATGAGGATAATACCAAGAATGAGCACGATCGAATCCAGCGTATCCTCCATTTTGTTGGACCGTGTTGCTGAATGGCTGACGAATTCTTCGCTGGCCGGTGACGACCTCGAAAACATCGTGCGTGGTTTCTGCGAGCGGCTTGCGTCCGCCGGCCTGCCACTCGCGCGCGTGCACCTGACCTTCTCGATGCTGCATCCGCTCTACGACGCACTGAGCTTCACCTGGAAGCGCGCGAGCGGCGTAACCATCGAAGGCTTTCGCATGCCTGCCGGTCAGAAGCCGGATCGTTTCCTGCAGAGCCCCTATTTCTACCTTCTCGACAACAGTCTGCAGCATATCCGCCGCCGCATCATGCCTGACGGCCCGAATGAATTCCCGATTTTCGAGGATTTGCGGCAGGAAAAAATCACCGATTATCTCGCCTTCGTGCAGCCGTTCGGTGACGGCTCGGTGCAGGGCATGATGGGTTCATGGTCGACCGACAGCCCGGCCGGGTTTTCCGACGACATGATCGACGCGCTGCTGCGCATGCAGAACCATCTGGCGGTCGCCGCCAAGATGGCGGTGCTTGCCAAGCTCGCCAACAATATGCTGACCACCTATCTCGGCGGCGATGCCGGCAAACGCGTGCTGAACGGCCAGGTTCGCCGCGGCGACGGCGAAACGATCCGTGCGGCCCTCGTAATGGCCGACATGCGCGAATCGACCATGTATGCCGAGAAGGAGGGCCGGCAGGCCTACATCGATACGCTCAACCAATTCTTCGATGCGATCGCCGCACCCTTCAACCGCAATGGCGGCGAAATCCTGAGCTTCCTCGGCGATGGCTTTCTCGCGGTCTATCCCTGCGGCCGCCACAAGGACCCGTCCAAGATCGCCTGCGAGGCAGCGCTTTCCGCCGTACACCACGCGCAGGCGCGCGTTGCCGAGCTCAACAAGGATCGCGAGACGAAGGGACTCCCAAAGATCGGCTACGGCATCGGCCTACATGTCGGCAACGTCATGTTCGGCAATGTCGGCCTGAAGGACCGCCTCACCTTCTCTGCCTTCGGTTCGGCGGTGAACGAGGTGCAGCGCCTGCAGGTACTGACGAAGAAATATAGCCGCGAGGTCGTCGCGAGCCAGGCCTTTGCCGGCTATTGTGGCGGCGAATGGATCACGCTCGGCGAAGAAAAGCTGCGCGGCATCCGCCAGAAGGTGACGGTGCTGCAACCGCGCGCGCCGGCATCTGCCATTCACGTCGACGAAGGCTTCCGTGAAGCCGTTCAGAACGGCCTTTCGGAAGCAGAACAGGTCATCATGCTTCACCGCGACAAGAAACAGGTAAAACGTACGCCGATCGAAAAATTCATTCAGTAACCACGCGCCAACATTGCAGCCGCTTTAGCCGCTGCGCCGTATATGAGAACCCTCGCATCAAGCGCCCTGTAAAACGGGCGCAGGTGTCGCTTTTTCCCATGTCTGTCATCAACTGGACACCCCGTTTACGGTACGATAGTGTGCCTCAACGGGAACACACAAAGACTGGGGAATTTCATTGGTATGGCGTCTGCAGCCGATTTGTTGCGTGTTGAAAATCTGGATGTCGCCTTCTCCGTTTTCGGCGACCGGCTGCGCGTCGTAAAGGAAGCCAATATCCGCATCCTGCCGGGGAAAGTGACTGCCCTCGTCGGCGAAAGCGGCTCCGGCAAATCCGTCATCAGCCAGGCGATCATGGGTATCCTTCCGGCCCCGGCACATGCAAGTGGTCGCATCCTGTTTACCGACCCGCTGGATGGCAAGGCGACGGATATCCTGGCGCTGTCGCGCGACAGCGCTGAGATGCGCGACCTGCGCGGCCGCCGCATGGCGACCATCTTCCAGGAGCCGATGACGTCGCTCTCGCCGCTCCACACGGTCGGCAACCAGATCAGCGAAGTGCTTCTGATCCACACGGACGCCGATAAGAAAGAAGCGCGCGAGCGCACCGAGGAAATGCTCGGCCTCGTCGGTTTTTCCAATCCCAAGCGCACCTATGACATGTATCCGTTCGAGCTCTCAGGCGGCATGCGTCAGCGCGCCATGATCGCGATGGCGCTGATCTGCAGGCCGGCGCTGCTGATTGCCGACGAACCGACGACGGCACTCGACGTGACGATCCAGGCGCAGATCCTCGAACTGCTGCGAGACCTGCAGACCAAGCTCGGCATGGCCATGCTGCTCATCACCCACGATCTCGGTGTCGTCGCCAATATGGCCGACGAGGTGGTGGTGATCTATCACGGCGAGATCATGGAGGCCGGCCCGGTCGAGGCAATCTTCCGCAATCCGCAGCATCCTTATCTCAAGGCCTTGATGGCCGCGGTTCCGCATTTCGACATGAAGCCAGGCGAGCGGCTGAAGGCACTTCGCGAGGTTCCGGTTAATCTGGAATCGCTGATCGGCAAGAAGAAGTCGGTCGAGAAGGAAGCGCCGGGCGTGCTGCTTTCCGTCGCTAACCTTTCCAAGACCTACAAGACGCGCAAGCGCGGTTTCTTCGGCGGGCAGGAAGCGGCCATCGTTCATGCCGTCGATGATGTCAGCTTCGATATCCGCCGTGGCGAATGTCTGGGGCTGGTCGGCGAATCCGGCTGCGGCAAGACGACGGTCAGCAAGATCCTGATGCGCGCCATCACCCCGGATAGCGGGGCAGTCGTCTTCAACGACGGCAATGAGGTCATCGACGTCCTCTCCGTCAAGGGCTCGGAACTGCAGGACCTGCGCACCAAAATCCAGATGGTGTTCCAGGATCCGGTCTCCTCGCTTTCGCCGCGCATGACGGTGCGCAATATTCTCAGCGAACCGCTCGAAATCCATGACCGCGGCAACAGTGGCGAACGCAAGGCCAAGGTCGAGGCGCTGATGGGCGCGATCGGCCTCGACCGGCGCTATCTCAACCGCTATCCGCACAGCTTCTCCGGCGGCCAGCGCCAGCGCATCGGTATTGCCCGCGCGCTCGCTCTCGGTCCCAAGCTCATCATCCTCGACGAACCGGTCTCGGCCCTCGACGTCTCGGTTCAGGCACAAATCCTCAATCTCTTGAAAGACCTGCAGAAGGATCTGGGGCTCACCTATCTCTTCATCTCGCACAACCTCGCCGTCGTGGATTATATGGCCGATCGCATCGCCGTCATGTGCAAGGGCCGTATCGTTGAGATCGCGCCCCGCGAGATCATCCTGCGAAACCCGGTCCACCCCTATACGAAGTCACTGCTTGCCGCCGTTCCCTTCCCGGATCTCGACCGGCCGCTCGACTTCAAGGCGCTGCAGGAAAACGGTGCGGCCGACAAGCAGAACTGGGGCAGCGTCTTCACGGCCGATCATGACGATGCCTCCGAACTCGCCTTTGCCGACCTCGGCGGCGGCCATCTGGTGCGCGCCCGTAAGGGCGCCGACGCAAAGGAGCTGGTCTGATGGTGACGCGCCGCATCTTTCTCGGCGGCCTGATCGGCTCGGCGATCGCGCCTTCGGTGCTGCGGGCACAGCAGGTCGCCGAGCCGGAAATTTTGAAGGCCAGGGTCGCTGACGGCAGCCTGCCGCCAATGGCTGAGCGCATTCCGACTGAGCCGCGTATCGTCAATCTCAAGGAGATGGGCCGCGTGCCCGGCACCTATGGCGGCAACGTGCGCACCATCATCGGCGGTGTGCGCGATATCCGCTACATGACCGTCTACGGCTATTCGCGGCTGGTCGGCTACGACACGAAGCTGCAGTTCCAGCCCGATATCCTTCGTGACTTCACCTCGGAGAATGACACGGTCTTTACCTTCTACCTGCGCGACGGGCACAGATGGTCTGACGGGCATCCTTTCACTGCCGAAGCCTTCCGATACTGGTGGGAAGACGTCATACTCAACAAGGAACTGACGCCCGGCGGCGGCGCGCTGGAGCTACGTCCACATGGCTCCCTGCCGCGCTTCGAAGTGCTCGACGAGCTGACTGTGCGCTATAGCTGGGACAAGCCCAACCCGGTTTTCCTGTCGGCGCTTGCCGGACCTCTGCCGCTCGTCATCTATGGCCCAGGCCACTACCTGAAACAGTTCCACAAGGGCTTTCAAGACAAGGCCAAGCTCGAGGAGCTGATGAAAAAGAACCGTGCCAAAAAGTGGGCCGATCTGCACATCAAGATGGCGCTGGCTTCCCGGCCCAACAATCCCGATCTGCCGACGCTCGATCCCTGGAAAAACCGCACGGCTCCGCCGGCCGATCAGTTCGTCTTCGAGCGCAATCCGTTCTTCCACCGCGTGGACGAAAACGGCATGCAGCTGCCCTATCTCGACCGCTTCATCCTCAACGTCTCGTCTTCCTCTATCATCGCCGCCAAGGCTGGTGCTGGCGAATCCGACTTGCAGGCGACCGGCATAGACTTCAACGACTACACCTTCCTGAAAGAGGCGGAAAAGCGCTTCCCGGTGAAGGTCGCTCTCTGGAAGATGGCGCGCGGCTCGCGCATCACACTGTTGCCGAACCTCAATGTCGCCGACGACGCCTGGCGCGCGCTCTTTCGCGACGTGCGCTTTCGCCGGGCCTTGTCGCTGGCGATCAACCGGCATGAGATCAACATGGTGGCCTTCTACGGTCTCGGCAAGGCGAGCGCCGATACGGTGCTGCCGGAAAGCCCGCTCTTCAAGCAGGAATATGCCGACGCCTATGTGGATTTCGACCCTGACACGGCCAACAAGCTGCTCGACGAACTCGGCCTCGACAAGCGTGACAGCGATGGCATCCGCCTGCTGCCTGATGGACGCCGCGCCGAGATCACCGTCGAGACAGCCGGCGAGAGCAATCTCGACACGGACGTTCTGGAACTCGTGCACGATCACTGGGCCGATATCGGTCTGGCGCTTTTCACCCGCACTTCGCAGCGCGACGTCTTCCGCAATCGCGCCATGAGCGGCTCGATCATGATGTCGATCTGGTACGGGCTGGACAACGGCGTGCCGACCGCCGACATGTCTCCTTATGGACTAGCCCCTACACTGGATGACCAGCTTCAATGGCCGCTCTGGGGCATGTACTATCTTTCGGCCGGGCAGGAGGGCAAGGCGCCCGATCTGCCGGAGGCGGCCGAGCTTGTGGATCTCCTGAACCAGTGGGGCGCAAGTGCTACGACGCATGAGCGTGAGGTTATCTGGCACAAGATGCTGTCCCTCTATACCCAGCAGGTCTTTTCGATCGGCCTCATCAACAGCACGCTGCAGCCGATCCTCAGATCCGCCAAGATGCAGAACGTGCCGGAGCATGCGCTCTACGGCTTCGATCCGACCTCCTTCCTCGGCGTCTACATGCCGGACACCTTCTGGTTCAAGGAGGCCTGAGCGATGATCCGCTATATCCTCTGGCGTATCGCCGCCATGGTGCCGACCCTGCTCGTGATATCGGCGCTGGTCTTCGTCATCATCGAATTGCCGCCCGGCGACTTCTTCGAAAGCCAGATCGCCGAACTGCGCGCCCAGGGCGAAACCGCCAACCTGCAGGAAATCGAGGAGCTGCGCCATCAATACGGCTTCGACCAGCCGGAGATCATGCGCTACTTCTTCTGGGTCGGCGGCATGCTGCACGGAGATTTCGGCTATTCCTTCGAATATCAGCTGCCGGTTTCCGACGTCGTGGGCGACCGATTGTGGCTGACGATCCTCGTCTCCTTCTCGACCATCCTTCTCACCTGGCTGATTGCCTTCCCGATCGGCATCTATTCGGCAACCCATCAGTACAGCTGGGGCGATTACGGCCTGACCTTCCTCGGCCTGCTCGGCATCGCCATCCCGAACTTCATGCTGGCGCTGATCCTGATGTATTTCGCCAATGTCTGGTTCGGACTTTCCATCGGCCATCTAATGGACCAGCAATATCTGAACGAGCCGATGAGCTGGGCTAAGGCGCGGTCCATCCTCGCCCATCTCTGGATCCCGGTCATCATCGTCGGCACGGCGGGGACCGCCGGCATGATCCGCCGCCTGCGCGCCAACCTGCTCGACGAGATGCAGAAGCAATATGTGACGACGGCACGCGCCAAAGGGCTGCATCCGGTGCGCGCGCTGGTCAAATATCCGCTGCGTATGGCGCTCAACTTCTTCGTCGCCGATATCGGCTCGATCCTGCCGTCGATCATTTCGGGCGCCGAAATCGTCGCCATCGTTCTGTCGCTGGAGACCACGGGGCCGATGCTGATCAAGGCACTGCAGAGCCAGGATATGTATCTTGCCGGCTCGTTCCTGATGTTCCTCGCCTTCCTCAACGTCATCGGTGTGCTGATTTCCGATATCGCGCTCGGTTTCCTCGATCCCCGCATCCGTCTGCAAGGCAGGAGCACCAAATAATGTCGCCCCTACCCGCTCCCGGTGCGCCGCTGCCGCACTATGTTTCGACCGCCCCGTTCGACCCGATCGCAACGGAGACGATGACATCCGCGCAGTCTCGTATCCACCTCGCCTCGCAAAAGCAGCTCATGTGGTGGAAGTTCAAGCGCCACAGGCTGGCACTTGCATCCGGCATTTTCCTCGCCGCCGTCTACCTGATGATCCTGATCGTCGAGTTCCTGGCGCCTTACGGGCTGCATACCCGCAACGTCGATTTCATCCATTCGCCGCCGCAGCGCGTCCGTCTTTTCGACAGCGAGGGCAATTTCGTCGGCCCCTTCGTCTATGGCCGGAAGATGACGCTCGATATCGATACGCTGCACCGTCTCTATACCGACAACCAGAACGACATCCAGCCGATCCGCTTCTTCTGCCGTGGCGATGACTACAAGCTCTGGGGCCTTGTCGCTTCCGACTTTCATCTCGTCTGCCCGGCAATCGGCGGTCAGATGTTCCTACTCGGCACCGACCGTCTTGGCCGTGACGTGCTTTCACGCATCCTTTATGGCGCGCGCATCTCGCTCACCATCGGGCTGATCGGTATTTCCATCAGTTTCGTGCTCGGTATCGTGATCGGCGGCCTTGCAGGCTACTGGGGCGGTATCTTCGACCTCATCGTCCAGCGCCTGATCGAAGTGCTGCAATCCCTGCCTTCGTTGCCGCTCTGGATGGCGCTCGCCGCCATCATGCCGGTGACATGGAGCCCGATCGTCATCTATTTCGGCATCACCGTCATTCTTGGCATCATCGACTGGACGGGCCTTGCCCGCGCCGTGCGCTCCAAGCTTCTGGCGCTGCGCGAGGAAGATTATGTCCAGGCAGCCCAGCTCATGGGTGCCAGCACGCCGCGTGTCATCGGCCGGCATCTCGTGCCCGGCTTCATGTCGCATCTCATCGCATCCGCCACCATTTCCATTCCGGGTATGATCCTCGGTGAGACGGCACTCTCCTTCCTCGGCCTCGGCCTGCGGCCGCCCATTACCAGCTGGGGCATCCTGCTGACGGAGGCCAAGAGCGTAAGCGTCATCGCCTTCTATCCATGGCTGCTGTTCCCAATCGTTCCGGTTGTGCTAGTGATTTTGGCGTTCAATTTTCTGGGAGATGGCTTGCGTGATGCGGCAGATCCCTACAAATAGCGTCGAGTTCGACGGGCTGCTTCGCGTCCGCCGCCTCGTGGCCTCCGATTTGCGGGGGTGGTAGAAGTATGTCGTCCACCTCAGAGGGCACACACATGGCCAGACGCCTCGAAGATGCGCGCATCCTCATGTACAGCCACGATACATTCGGCCTCGGCCACTTGCGCCGTTGTCGCACGATCGCCCATGCCCTCGTCGAGGATTATCGCGGCCTGAACATCTTGATCATCTCGGGCGCGACGATTGCCGGCGCCTTCGATTATCGTGCCCGCGTCGACTTCGTGAAGATCCCGAGCGTCATCAAGCTTCGCAACGGTGAATATACGTCGCTCGCCAGCCACATCGATCTTCAGGATACGCTGAAGATGCGCGAGTCGAGCATTCGTCACACCGCCGAAACCTTCGAGCCCGATATCTTCATCGTCGACAAGGAGCCGATGGGCCTGAAGGGTGAGATCGAGGAAACACTTGCCTATCTGAAAGCGCGCGGCACCACTCTGGTGCTCGGTCTGCGCGAGATCATGGACGCGCCGCATCTGCTCGAAGCCGAGTGGAAGAGAAACAGCGTCATGCAGAAGATCGACCAGTATTACGACAGCATCTGGGTCTACGGGCCGCCGGACTTCTACGATCCGCTTGTCGGCCTCGACGTGCCTGCCGGCGTTCGCCGCAAGATGGATTTCGTCGGCTTCCTGCAGCGTAGCGTCTCCAAAGGCAAGAACTCGCTGAATGCTCGCAAGGACGACTATATCCTGGTGACGACAGGCGGCGGCGGTGACGGCTCCGATCTCGTTCACGACGTGATGAATGCCTATGAGGCCGACGAGACGCTGACGCAGAAGGCGCTTATCGTACTTGGTCCCTATATGCCGGCGGCCGAACGTGCAAAGCTGGTCAAAAAAGGGGAGAAGATCCCCTATATCGAGGTGATCGAGTTCGACAATCACATGGAGGAATTGATCGACGGTGCCACTGCCGTCGTCGCTATGGGTGGCTACAACACCTATTGCGAGATCCTTTCCTTCGACAAGCCGGCGCTCATCGTCCCACGCGTCGCCCCGCGCGAGGAGCAGCTTTTGCGCGCCCGCCGCGCCAGCGAACTCGGCCTCATCGATATGCTGCTGCCCGAGCAATCTGCTGACCCGGCGATCATGGCCGAAACGCTGAAGCGCCTGCCCTCACGGCTGCCGCCATCAAAGAGCGGCTGCAATATGCACCTCGAAGGGCTGGATCATATTTCCCGCACGGTCGGCATGTGGCTGGACAGCCGAGGACGCCATCTTTCCCTCGTCGGCGCAGAATAAAGAGCCATCCTTTGTCGCCACGCCGCAAGATTCTCGTCGTGCTGAAAGGCTACCCCCGCCTTTCGGAAACCTTCATCGCCCAGGAATTGCTCGGTCTCGAAAAGGCCGGCTTCGACCTGACGCTGATTTCCATGCGCCGGCCGACCGACAAGAAGCGTCATCCCGTCCATGACGAGATCAAGGCGCGCGTCGTCTATCTTCCGGAATATTTGCATGAAGAGCCGATCCGCGTGCTGAAGGGTCTTCTTGCCGGCTTTTCGAAACCTGGCTTCGGCGCGCTGATGAAGCGTTTCTTTGCCGATCTGCCGCGCGACATCTCCCGCAATCGCTTCCGCCGGCTCGGCCAGGCGTTGGTCCTGGCACGCGAATGGCCTGACAACGGCGAGTGGCTGCATGCTCATTTTATCCATACACCGGCTTCCGTGACGGAATATGCGAGCATTCTGACCGGCACGCCCTGGACCTGCTCGGCCCATGCCAAGGATATCTGGACCTCACCCGACTGGGACCTCGGCCAGAAGCTCGGAAGTGCCCGCTGGGCCGTCACCTGCACCCGCAGCGGCTACGAGCATATGAAGGCGCTGACGAGGCGCGAGGATGCGGTCCATCTGAGCTATCACGGGCTCGACCTCGCCCGCTTCGGCCATTTCGCGGGTGAGCGCTCGAACCGCAACGGCAGCGATCCCGCCGACCCCGTCTTCATCCTCAGCGTCGGCCGCGCGGTGGAAAAGAAGGGCTACGACGTGCTGCTGCGCGCGCTTGCCCTGCTGCCTGAGGACATCAACTGGCGCATGGACCATATCGGCGGCGGCGAGGAGCTTTCCAAGCTAAAAAAGCTTGCCGCTGAACTCGGCCTTGCCGAGCGCATCACCTGGAAGGGCGCGCTGGCGCAGGAAGACGTGCTCGATCACTATCGCCGCGCCGACCTCTTCGCGCTCGCCTGCCGCATCGCGGCCAATGGCGACCGCGACGGCCTGCCGAATGTACTGGTCGAGGCTTCCAGCCAGCGGCTCGTCTGTCTCTCCACCAATGTCTCCGGCGTACCGGAACTGCTAAGCGACGGCGAGAACGGTCTGGTCGTGCCGCCGGAGGATCCGGCAGCCCTTGCAAAGGCGCTCGAGACGGCGATCCGCAATCCCGATATGCGCAAACGGCTGGGCGATGCGGCGGAGGAACGCGTGCGAGACCATTTCGACTACCATTCCAGCATCCGTCAGCTGAGCGGCCTGTTCGAGGCAGAATGGCAGAAAGCGTCATGACGGCTCCCCGCATCTTCTTTTATGTCCAGCATCTGCTCGGCATCGGTCATATTGCGCGCGCCAGCCGCATCGCCAATGCGTTGGTAAAGGACGGCTTCGAAGTCACCGTCGTCACCGGCGGCCTGCCTGTGCCGGGCTTTCCGGGCGACGGTGTGAAGACCATCGAACTGCCGCCGGTCGTCGCCAGCAATATCGGCTTTTCCGGCCTTGCCGATGCCGATGGACAGGCGGCAGGCGAAGAATTTCTGTCCAGACGCCGCGACCTGCTTCTGAAAGCCTTTGAGGAAGCGAAGCCCGAAGTCGTCATTATCGAGGCCTTTCCCTTCGGCCGCCGACAGATGCGCTTCGAACTTCTGCCCCTGCTCGATGCGATCGGAAAGGCCAACCCGCGGCCGAAGCTCTTAAGCTCAGTGCGCGACATCCTGCAGGAAAATCGCAAGCCCGGCCGCGACGAGGAAACCGTCAAACTGGTCAAGGACCATTTCGACGCCGTGCTCATTCACGGCGATCCGGACTTTGTGCGTCTGGAAGATACTTTTCCGCTGACAGCCGAGATCGCCGACCGGCTGCGCTATACCGGTCTCGTCGCTCCACCGCCGGCACCGGAACCGTCCGAGACATTCGACATCATCGCTTCGGCGGGCGGCGGCGCCGTCGGGCTGGAACTGATCCGCGCCGCCCGCGATGCGGCCGCACTCCTGCCTGCCGATATCAGCTGGCTGCTGATTACCGGCCCCAACCTTCCCGCAGCCGACTTTTCCGCATTGTCGGAAGATGCCCCCGCCAATGTCACGCTGGTACGGTTCCGCAAGGATTTCCCCTCGCTGCTGAGCGGTGCGAAAATCTCGATCTCGCAGGCCGGCTACAATACGGTGGGCGATCTCCTGCGCACCCAATGCCGCTCGATCCTCATCCCCTTCGTGGCGGCGGGTGAGACGGAACAGACCGTGCGCGCCGAACGATTGCAGGCGTTAGGCCTTGCCGAAATCCTGCCGGAGCAGGGGCTGACGCTCGACGACGTCAAGGCTGCGGTCGAACGGGCACTTGTCGCCCCGCCGCGTCCGGCCGTTTCACTCGATCTCGATGGTGCCGTAAAAAGTGCAGCCATCATTCGTTCAATGATCGGCTGAAACCCTCGCCTATTCTAAAATTCATGTGATATAAGAAAATTTCCGGCGAGAATCGGCGTTTCGACATCAGTCCGCTCCGCCTTGTTTTCGTTGCGATATCGGCGGTCTGACTGCATGGTCCTGTATTCGGAGATTCCCCTTTCTTCAGCATCAGGATCACGGTGCGGACTTTCCCCCACAGTCTGACGGTTAGCCATGGAAAAAAGCCTCGCGCGCTACATCTGGAAGAATACGCGGCTGCAGCAGCTCTGGATTCTGCTGGTCGTCGCAGCCTCCATGGTGCCTTACTTCCTGTCCTTCGATCTGCCGAAGCAGATCGTCAATGGACCTATTCAGGGTGACGGCTTCGAAGGGCCGGGCGCAAGACAGACCTTCATGCACATCGCCTACGACATCCCACTGATCGGGCATGTCGAAATCTTCAAGGGCCTGGAGCTCAACCGCTTCCAGATGCTGATGGCACTGAGCCTCGTCTTCCTGGCGCTCGTCGTGCTGAACGGCCTCTTCAAGTTCTACATCAACACCTACAAAGGCCGGCTCGGTGAGCGCATGTTGCGCCGCATCCGCTTCGAACTCATCGATCGCGTGCTGCGTTTCCCGCCCGCCCATTTCAAGCGGGTGAAATCCGCCGAAATCGCCACCATGATCAAGGATGAGGTGGAGCCGATGGGTGGCTTCACAGGCGACGCCTTCGTCTCACCCGCCCTGCTCGGCGGTCAGGCGATCACCGCCCTTGCCTTCATCATCATCCAGAATTTCTGGCTTGGCATGATCGCGGCTGCCATCGTCGGCGTGCAGGCCATCGTCATTCCCCGCATGCGCAAGCGTCTCTTGGAACTCGGCCGTCAGCGCCAGCTGACCGCGCGCGAACTTTCAGGCCGTGTCGGCGAGATCGTCGACGGCATCGGCACGATCCACGGCAACGATACCTCCAACTTCGAGCGCGCCGATATCGCCACCCGCCTCGGCCGCATCTTCTCGATCCGCTACGACCTTTATCAGTGGAAGTTTTTAGTCAAGTTCATCAACAACTTCCTCGCCCAGGTCACGCCCTTCCTGTTCTATGCGATCGGCGGTTATCTGGCGCTGCAGGGCCGACTCGACATCGGTCAGCTCGTCGCCGTCATTTCCGCCTACAAGGACCTTCCCGGCCCGCTGAAGGAACTGATCGACTGGGACCAGATGCGCCAGGACGTGCAGGTCAAATATGCGCAGGTCTACGAGCAGTTCAATGTCGAGCCGCTGATCGAAAGCCGCATCCAGGAGCTGGCCACGACACCGGTGACACCGCTGACGAGTTCCTTCGTCGTCACAAACCTCTCCGTCAGCGACGACAGCGGCGCACGCCTCGTCGACCATGTCTCGGTTGAGATCAAACCAAACGAGACGGTTGCGATCGTCGGGCCGAACGGCAGCGGCGCGGAAGCCTTCGCCGAAGCGCTTGGCCGGCTCGTCTGGCCTGATTCCGGCCGCATTACGATCGACGGGCAGGACCTGCTGGATCTGCCGGAATCGATCACCGGCCGGCGCATCTCCTATGCAGCCGCCGACAGCTATTTCTTCCACGGCACGCTGCGCGACAATCTGCTCTACGGCCTCAAGCATGCGCCGATGAAGGAACCCGAATATGACGGCAAGGCCGCGCAAGAATATAAGTGGCATGTCGCGGAATCGCAGAAGGCCGGCAACCCGACGCTCGATCTCAACAGCGACTGGGTTGATTACAAGGCAGCCGGCGCGAACGGACCTGAAGACCTGCTGAAGGCGATCCGGCCCGTGCTCGACGCCGTCATGATGTCGCAGGACATTCTGGATCTGGCATTGCGCTCCACCGTCAATACCGAGGTTCATACTGCGCTCGGTAGCCATATCGTCGAACTTCGGAGGTCACTGCGCGAGCGGCTCGCCCAGGAAAACCTCGACGCCATCGTCGTGCCCTTCGATTTCGACGCTTACAACACACAGGCGACCGTCGGCGAAAACCTGCTCTTCGGCACGATGAAACGGCCGCTGATGAACAACCGCCGGCTTGCCGGCCATCCCTATTTCCAGCAGCTCTTCCGCGATACCGGACTGAGCACCGACCTCTATGCGATGGGTCTGGAAATCGCCGAAAACGCGGTGGAACTCTTCCACGACCTGCCGCCGGACCACCCTTTCTTCCAGCAGCTCACCTTCATGACTGCGGATGACATTCCGACCTACCAGGCGCTGCTGCAGAAGCTGCAGGGCAAGCGCTTCGAGGATGCAACACCGGAAGACCGGGCAAGCATCATCCGCCTGAGCTTCGCCTATATCGAACCTCGGCATCGCTTCGGTCTTTTGACCCAGGCGCTGATGGACAAGATCGTCGACGCCCGCAAGCAGTTCCACCAGAACATCCCCGACGATCTCGCCGAGCTGATCGAGCGTTATGATATAAACCGCTTTACGGCCTCCGCGAGCTTGATGGACAATGTGCTCTTCGGCCGCATCGCCTATCAGCAGGCCGACGCCTCCGACCGCATCCGCCTCATCATGGGTGAACTTTTCGATGCACTCGATCTCTACGACGACGTATTGTCGATCGGGCTGGAATTCGATGTGGGTTCTGGCGGCAAGCGCCTGACGGGGGTGCAGCGGCAGAAGCTCAATCTCGCCCGCGCCCTGCTCAAGCGCTCCGACTACTTCATCTTCAACCGGCCGATCCCGGCGCTTGACCAGCGCATCCAGGACCAGATCATCCACAACGTCATCGAAGGCCTGCATGAGGAAGGCAAGCGCCCGGCGATCATCTGGGTGCTGTCAAACGCCAAGCTTGCGGAAATCTTCGATCGAATTCTGCTCTTCGATCGCGGCGGTCTTGCCGAGGCGGGCAACTATCCGGAACTTTCCGAGAAAAACGGGATGTTCAAGGAACTGTTATCGTAATATTCTATTGGGGCGGCAGAGACGGCGCCCGCAAGGCGCTTGGAATTGGTTTTTAGCGCATGATCAAGGACCATGCGGCAGGGGGTTGTAACGCTCATGCTGTTGAGAGATGAAGTCGAAATGCTGCGGCGGGTGCCGATCTTCTCGAGGATCGCACCAGCGAAACTCAAGCTCTTGGCCTTCACCTCCGATCGCATGACCTACCACGCCGGCCAGAACCTGTTCCGCCAGGGTGATGTCGGCGACGCTGCCTATGTCGTTCTGTCAGGCACGGCCGACATCATCGTTTCCTCGCCTGCCGGTGAGATCAAGGTCGCCGATGTCGAGGTCAATTCCATCGTCGGCGAAATCGCCATTCTCTGCGACGTCTCGCGTACCGCGACCGTGCGCGCCACCTCACCACTCGAAGTCCTGCGCATCAGCAAGGAACATTTCCTCAAGCTTCTGAGCGATTTCCCGGAGATGGCCGTGGAGATCATGCGCGTGCTCGCCGACCGTCTCAACCATACGACCGCTGAATTGACCGCCGCGCGGGCTGCCAAGCAGCCGCAGATGGCGCAGTAAAGCTCGAAAATAAGATCCCCAAATAAAAAGGCCCGCCGGGTTTTCCAGGCGGGCCTTTTTGTTATGCCTCTATGCGCGCTACTCGCGCTGTTCCAGCGCCCTGCTGAAGGCGAGAGCCGCCAGCGTGCAGATCGCTCCTGAGAGCAGGTAGTAGCCGACGAAGGTCAGGCCGAACTGGCTCGACAGGCTGAGCGCCACCAGCGGTGCGAAGCCGGCGCCGACCAGCCAGGCAAGGTCGGAGGTGAAGGCCGCACCGGTGTAGCGGTAGCCGCGGCCAAAACGCGACGAGATCGAGCCGGTTGCCTGCCCGAAGGAAAGCCCGAGCACGCCGAAGCCGATGATGACGAAAGCGTCATGACCGCTGTTGCCGGCGCCAATCAGGAACGGGCCAACGAAACTGAAGATCGCAATCAGCACGGCGCAGATCGCAAGTTGCTTACGCCGGCCGATGCGGTCGGCGATCATGCCAGAGGCAATGATGGCAACGATGCCGACCATGGCGCCGATGACCTGCACCACCATGAAGGCGCCGATCGGCTGGTTGCCGTAAAGGTTCATCCAGCCGAGCGGAAAGATGGTGACGAGGTGGAACATGGCAAAGCTTGCAAGCGGCACGAAGGCGCCGATCAGGATATCGCGGCCGTGGATGCGCAGCACCTCGAGGATTGGGGCTGCTTCAAGCTCATGTTGCTCCAAGAGCGTGCCGAAATCCTTGGTCATGACAAGCCGAAGACGGGCAAAGAGGGCGACGACGTTGATTGCAAAGGCGACGAAGAACGGATAACGCCAGCCCCATGAGAGGAAGTCTTCCGGGGAAAGATTGGCGACGAAGTAACCGAACAGGATGCTCGCCAGCGCAAAGCCGATCGGTGCGCCGAGCTGCGGGATCATCGCATACCAGCCGCGGTGATTCGGCGGCGCATTGAGAGCAAGCAGCGAGGCAAGGCCATCCCATGCGCCGCCAAGGGCAAAGCCCTGGCCAAGGCGAAAGAGGGCCAGCAGCGCAATCGACCAGTAGCCGATCTCGTCATAACCCGGCAGGAAGGCGATTGATGCTGTCGAACCACCGAGCAGGAAGAGTGCGATAGTGAGCTTCGTGCCGCGCCCGTACAGACGATCGATCGTCATGAAAACGACCGAGCCGACAGGGCGGGCAAGGAAGGCGAGCGAGAAGATAGCAAAGGAATAGAGCGTGCCCGTCAGCCGGTCCGGCGCAAAGGGAAAGACAAGTTGTGGAAAGACGAGTACGGAAGCAAGGCCGTAAACGAAGAAATCAAAAAACTCAGACATGCGACCGATCACCACGCCGACCGCGATGCTGCCGGGCGAAACCGGCTTGTCATCGTGAATGCGCCGCGCATCCCGTTCCAGCGATGAAGATGATGGTCCTAAATGTGTGGCAGTAGCCATATGAAACGCCTCCCTCGTTCAAGGTGCTTTTTACAAAGCACCTCAAGCTGATCTTGTTCCATATTTGCAGCTTATCAAGTCCTTGTTGCGCAAATAGTTGACGCCGAATTCTCAAAAATCGATGCGATGGAAAAATCGCGTGATACCTATCCCGACCTATTCCAGAGTTTTATTGGGCAAAGTCCTGTATTTCGGATATACAAAAATCAGCGTCGGCAAAATTCCTTCTCGTTTCCATCAGGATTTCGCGGCGTTGTGGAGGCTGACTTCTCCTGCGGTGCAAAATGCATGTTGCACTGCGACCAAAGACCTCATATCGCTGCTCGTGCCAGTGCTTTAGTCGGCAATCGAACGAAACAAAAAGAGCTTAGAGACGTGCAAAAACTGCCAAAGTTTTCCCGCCTTCTATTAGTCTTGCCGCTGTTTTTTTTGGCAGGATGCAATTTGGTGGTCATGTCGCCTTCGGGCGATATTGCCACCCAGCAGCGCGACCTCATCATCGTCTCCACGGTGCTGATGCTGCTGATCATCATTCCGGTGATCTTCCTCACGCTGCTTTTCGCCTGGCGCTACCGGCGCTCCAACACGACCGCGAACTACGCGCCCGAATGGCACCATTCGACCCGCCTCGAAATCGTGATCTGGGCAGCACCGCTCGCTATCATTATTGCGCTTGGCGCCGTCACCTGGATTTCCACGCACAAGCTCGATCCCTACCGCCCGCTCGACCGTATCGATGCGGACCGTGCCATTCCGGCAGATACCAAGTCGCTGACCGTCGAGGTCGTGGCGCTCGACTGGAAATGGCTGTTCTTCTATCCCGACCTCGGCATTGCGACGGTCAATGAGCTCGCAGCTCCCGTCGACGTACCGATCGACTTCAAGATCACCGCCTCCTCGGTGATGAACTCCTTCTTCATTCCTGCCCTTGCCGGGCAGATCTACGCCATGCCCGGCATGCAGACGAGACTGCACGCCGTCATCAACAAGGAAGGCGAATATGACGGCTTCTCCGCAAATTACAGCGGTGAGGGCTTCTCGCACATGCGCTTCAAGTTCCACGGCCTGAACCAGGAGGGCTTCGACGCCTGGGTGGCGCAGGTCAAGCAGCAGGGCACGATGCTCAACCGCGACGCCTATCTGAAGCTCGAAAAGCCGAGCGAGAAGGAGCCGGTGCGATACTATGCCCGCGCCGATGCCGATCTCTACGATGCGATCCTCAACATGTGCGCCACGCCGGGCAAGATGTGCGCGAGCGAGATGATGCACATCGACATGATGGGCGGCGGCGGCAAGGAAAGCGAAGAAAACCGCGAAAAGCTGACCTACGACAACCGCCATGCGGACGAAGGCATTGTCGCACCTGCAGCGACCGTGCCCGCAACGGGCGCTCCCGCACGCAGCGAGCCTGCCGAAAGCACCGATGGCAGCAGCATGCAGAACATGCCCGGAATGGACATGCAGCATGATGGCCATTCCATGCCCGGCAATAGCAATGGCGGCGATCCGGCGCCGGCGCAGCTCAACAACAATTAACCTGGCGCTTTGCGTCGCGAGACATAATGAACGGGTTGTTCCATGTTTTCCAATCCTGACCTCCTGAAGTTCATCTTCGGCCGGTTGACCCTCGACGCGATCCCGTATCACGAGCCGATCCTGGTCGTGACCTTCATCGGCGTCGTCATCGGCGCCATCGCGGTGCTGGGTATCATCACCTATTTCAAGTTCTGGGGTTCGCTCTGGAACGACTGGATCTGCAGCGTCGATCACAAGAAGATCGGCATCATGTACGTCATCCTCGCCGTCATCATGCTGTTGCGCGGCTTTTCGGATGCCATCCTGATGCGCGTACAGCAGGCGGTTGCCTTCAACGGCATTGAAGGCCCCCTGCCACCGCATCACTACGACCAGATCTTCACCGCCCACGGCGTCATCATGATCTTCTTCGTGGCGATGCCCTTCGTCACCGGCCTCATGAACTTCGTGGTGCCGCTCCAGATCGGTGCGCGCGACGTCTCCTTCCCGTTCCTCAACAACTTCTCATTCTGGATGACGACGGCAGGCGCCATCATCATCATGATCTCGCTCTTCATCGGCGAATTTGCACAGACCGGCTGGCTCGCCTATCCGCCGCTCTCGGGTGCCGCCTATAGTCCAGGCGTCGGCGTCGACTATTATATCTGGGGCCTGCAGGTCGCCGGTGTCGGAACGACGCTGTCAGGCATCAACCTGATCGCGACCATCGTCAAGATGCGCGCGCCGGGCATGACCTTCATGAAAATGCCGGTCTTCACCTGGACGGCGCTCTGCACCAACATCCTGATCGTCGCTTCCTTCCCGATCCTGACCGCGACGCTCGCCCTCCTGTCGCTCGATCGTTATGCCGGAACGAACTTCTTCACGAACGACCTCGGCGGCAATCCGATGATGTACATCAACCTCATCTGGATCTGGGGCCACCCGGAAGTCTATATCCTCGTTCTGCCGGCCTTCGGCATCTTCTCGGAAGTGGTCGCGACCTTCTCCGGCAAGCGCCTCTTCGGCTACGCCTCGATGGTCTACGCCACCTGCGTGATCATGATCCTCTCCTATCTCGTGTGGCTGCATCACTTCTTCACGATGGGTTCGGGCGCTTCCGTCAATTCCTTCTTCGGCATCACCACGATGATCATCTCCATCCCGACGGGGGCGAAGATGTTCAACTGGCTCTTCACCATGTATCGCGGCCGCATCCGCTACGAGGTGCCGATGCTGTGGACGGTCGGCTTCATGGTGACTTTCGTCATCGGCGGCATGACCGGGGTCATGCTTGCCGTCCCCCCGGCCGACTTCGTCCTGCACAACTCGCTGTTTCTGATCGCGCACTTCCATAACGTGATCATCGGCGGCGTTCTGTTCGGCATGTTCGCCGGTGTGAACTACTGGTTTCCAAAGGCCTTCGGCTTCAAGCTCGACCCCTTCTGGGGCAAGATGAGCTTCTGGTTCTGGCAGATCGGCTTCTGGTTCGCCTTCATGCCGCTCTACGTGCTCGGCCTGATGGGCGTCACCCGCCGCATGAGCCAGTTCGACGATCCGTCGCTGCAGATCTGGTTCATCATCGCCGCCTTCGGCGTCGGCCTGATTGCGCTCGGCATTGCGTCCTTCCTGATCCAGATCGTCGTCTCCTTCAGGAAGCGCGAAGAGCTGCGCGACGACAGCGGCGACCCGTGGGACGGTCGTACGCTGGAATGGTCGACTTCCTCGCCGCCGCCGGACTACAATTTCGCCTTCACGCCGGTCGTGCATGATCACGACAGCTGGTACGATATGAAGAACCGCGGCTATGAGCGTCCGCTCGGCGGCTTCAAGCCTATCCACATGCCGAAGAATACCGGCACCGGCGCGATTCTGTCCGCCATCAGCGTGGCGCTCGCCTTCGGCCTGATCTGGTACATGTGGTGGCTGGTGGTCGTCTCGGCCGTCGCCATGCTCATCGTCGCGATCGGCCATACGTTCAACTACAAGCGTGACTTCTACATCCCTGCGGATGAAGTCATCGAAACGGAAGGCAAGCGCACCAAGCTGCTTGCCGAGCAGGTGTAAGAGACCATGAGCGATCACACTATCGACACGGCCGAAAGGCCTGAATTCTACCTCACGGAAGACCATCATCCGGAGAACAGCACCAATCTGGGCTTCTGGCTCTATCTGATGAGCGACTGCCTGATCTTCTCGGTGCTGTTTGCCACCCATGCCGTGCTCGGCCGCAGCTATGCGGCCGGCCCGTCGCCGGCCGATCTCTTCGATCTGAGGCTGGTCGCCATCAACACGTCGATGCTGCTTCTCTCCTCCATCACCTACGGGTTTGCGATGCTGCAGATGGAGCGCAACGCAAAGGCGGAAACGCTGTTTTGGCTGGCCGTGACCGGCCTCTTCGGCGCAGTCTTCATCGGCCTCGAACTCTATGAGTTCGTGAACCTCATCCATGAGGGCGCAGGACCGCAGCGCAGTGCCTTCCTGTCGTCCTTCTTTACGCTGGTCGGCACACACGGTCTGCACGTCACCTTCGGCATCATCTGGCTGGTCACGTTGATGGTGCAGGTATCCATGCACGGTCTGATCGAAGCCAACCGCCGGCGTCTGATGTGCCTTTCGATGTTCTGGCACTTCCTCGACGTCGTCTGGATCGGCGTCTTTTCCTTTGTCTATCTGATGGGAGTTCTTGGATGAGTTCGCAAGCACCCGCACATGAGGATGCCCACGAGGCTCATCACGGCCATAGTCACGGGCATCAGGCCGGTCACGGCACATTCAAGAGCTACGTGACGGGCTTCATTCTCTCCGTCATCCTGACTGCCATCCCCTTCTGGCTAGTCATGGGAGAGGTGTTCGAAAATCATGTCGTGACGGCGATCTTCGTGATGGTGTTCGCCGCCGTGCAGATCGTCGTTCACATGATCTTCTTCCTGCACATGAATACGAAGTCGGAAGGCGGCTGGACGATCATGGCGCTGATCTTCACGATCATCATCGTCGCGATCGCGCTGTCGGGTTCGCTCTGGGTCATGTATCACCTGAATACGAACATGATGCCGATGAGCCCTGAAATGATGAAGAACATGCCGTAACGGCTGGGGAAATGGGCGGCGGCAACGCCGCCCATTGCGGTTTACTCATGACCGATCTCTCTTCCGACCAACAGGACAGGCCGCGTTCGGCCGTCACACTTGCGATCCTTGGGCTCGGCCTTCTGGCCCTCATCGCTGCCCTGATCACGCTCGGCACCTGGCAAGTCTATAGGCTCTCCTGGAAACTCGATCTGATCGCCCGCGTCGATGCGCGCGTCCACGCCGAGCCCGTCGTCCCGCCAGCTCGCGCCGACTGGGGCAAGGTCAATGCCGCCGATGACGAATATCGGCGAGTGACGGCAACAGGCGCCTTCGAAAACGACAAGGAAACGCTTGTCACCGCATCGACAGCGCTTGGCGCCGGCTACTGGGTGCTGACGCCGCTTCGGCTCGCGGATGGCAGCGCGATCCTCATCAATCGCGGCTTCGTGCCGACCGACCGCCGCGACCCGGCTTCACGACCGGAGAGCTGGATTGCCAAACCCGCAAGCGTCACCGGGCTGATGCGCATGAGCGAGCCGAAAGGCATGCTCTTACGCTCCAACGATCCGGTTGCCGACCGCTGGTATTCGCGCGATGTGCCAGCCATTGCCGAAAAGCGGGGCATCGCAGATGTCGCGCCGTTTTTCATCGACGCGGACGCGACGCCCAATGCCGGCGGCTTGCCCGTCGGAGGGCTGACGGTCCTCGACTTCCCGAACAACCATCTTGTCTATGCGATCACCTGGTATGTGCTGGCGATCATGGTGGCGGGGCTGCTCATCTATATCGTGCGAAACGAGACCAGGGTACGCCGGGGAACATGAGCGATCACCGATCGGGACGGCAGGCTTCTCGACTTTCATGATGAAGGCGAGTTGTCGCCGTCCGTCGTTACCAAGTCAGTCGAAGCTTAGTCCGCTGTTATCTTGGTTTGCCGTCACAGAGCGTCCCTGACTCGGGCGTTTGCGACGGTGATTGTCTTGCGCATGACTGCGGTAAGGGCCAGGAAGAACTCTCCCGAATTCAGGAACTTGAGTGCGCTGGATCCCCATGACACGCACAGGAATTGTCTGTTGACCTCAATCCTCGCCGCCTCTCCTTCAATCAAGGATTGATGTTCATCTTCGGGCAGTTCGGAGATATCGATCGGCTTGAGATCGACGGCAAGGTTGGTCGCGGTGATCACCTGCTCCATGAACTTGAAGGTCGCCATGGAAGGATGGGAATCAATAGGCCTCTGCGAGTCAAGCGATTGCCCGCCCGATCGCTTCGGCAAGCTGGGCTTGTGAAAAGGGTTTGCCGAGGCGTGGCACGTCAATGATACCGACGCCTTCGGGAATCTCGGCAAAGCCCGTCGCAAGGATGACAGGCATATCTGGCCATTCAGCCCGGATTGCGAGCAGCAGTTGCGAACCGGTCATGCGTGGCATGGCATGATCGGAAATGACGAGATCGACCTCTTCGTGGCGAAGAATATCGAGCGCATCGGCGCCGGCGGTCGCCTCGAATACGGTGTGACCGAGATCTTCCAGCATGAGGGCCGTATTCATCAAGACCAGCCCGTCGTCATCGACGGCAAGAATGCGCAGCGGTCGCGAACTGATTAAGGTCTCGGGCAAGGATTGTTCAGGCTGTTCGACCACGCATTCGGCTTCCGCGACCGGGAACCACAACTCCGCCGCCGTTCCCTCCCCGAGCCGGCTTTTCAGAACGAGCCTGCCGCCGGACTGGCCGGCAAGACCCTGCACCATGGAAAGGCCGAGCCCTGTGCCCTTGCCGACACCTTTGGTGGTGAAGAAGGGCGTCGTGGCCTGCTTCAGCGTCTCTTCGTCCATACCTTCCCCGTCATCGCTGACGACGACACGAACATAATGACCGGGCGGCAGATTGCCGTCCTCCGACGCGACCTCTTCTGAAGCGCTGATCCTGATACGGCCACCACCCGACACGGCGTCACGGGCATTGACGACGAGGTTGAGTACGGCCGTCTCGAGCTGGTTCGGATCGGTGGCGATCGCCGGCAGACTCTCGGGAACTTCGGTTTCAAGCGAGGCGATCGGGCCGAGGGAGCGCGAAACCATGTCCATCATACCGCGCAAGAGCTCGCAAGCATCAATCGTCTCAACCTGCAACTCCTGACGGCGGGAAAAGGCGAGCATGCGCTGGGTCAGTGCCGCGCCGCGCTGGGCGCCGAGCATGGCATTGTCGACAAGCGGCGACAGAGCGGGGTCCTGCGGCATGCGCTTCTTGAGGATTTCGAGGCTACCCAGCACCGCCATCAGCAAATTGTTGAAGTCGTGCGCGATACCGCCGGTCAACTGGCCAATCGCTTCCATCTTCTGTGCCTGGAAAAGTTCTTCGCGGGTCCGCTCCAGCGCACGCTGCGTTTCCAGCTTCTCAGTGATGTCGCGAGTAATCTTGGCAAAACCGATAATCTCGCCAAAATCGTCCCAGATCGCATCGATCACGACACTGGCCCAGAAGCGGGAGCCATCCTTGCGCTGGCGCCAGCCTTCCTTTTCGAGCCGTCCGTCGCGGCTGGCGATGGCCAGTGCCTGCTGAGGCAATCCGTTAAGGCGATCCTCATCTGTATAGAAAGTGGAAAAGTGTCGGCCAATGATCTCTTCTGACCTGTAACCCTTGATGCGCTCAGCGCCGGAATTCCAGCTCGTCACGTTGCCTTCGAGATCAAGCATGTAGATCGCATAATCGGAGACGCCCTGAACGAGAAGGCGAAACTGCTCTTCGCTGCGCCTCAACGCGTTCTCGGCCTCCTTGCGCTCCGTCACGTCGCGGGTGATATTGGCAAAACCCATCAACTCGCCGGAGGCATGGCGGATCGGATCGATGATGACATGCGCCCAGAAGCGCGTGCCATCCTTGCGCTGGCACCAGCCTTCCCCCTCGAAGCGTCCTTTCGTCACGGCAATTTTAAGCGCCCTGGCGGGCAGACCGACCTGCCTGTCGGCATCGACGTAGAAACAGGAAAAATGCTGGCCGAGGATTTCGGAAGCGCGATAACCCATGAAACGCTGGGCGCCGGAATTCCAGCTCGCCACAAGACCTTCGGGCTTAGCATGTAGATCGCATGGTCGGTAATCGCATCGACGAGCACCCGGAAACGCCCCTCGTCTTCGAGAGACGTATCATATCGGTTCAAGGCTTCCATCGGCCCCCGCTAAACGATTCACCAGCGCAGTTTAACGCCGGCAGGGGCTTATAGTTCCAGCTGAACGAGGAATTTCCTCAGACAGCCTGGCTCTGCGGATAGAAGCGTGCCGCAATTCGCTCCGAAGCCGAATAGGCCTGCGTGACGATCTCAGGCACGAGATCGATGTCCGGCAGACTGCCGAGACCGAGCGGACCAACCGCAAAGAGTCCATCAATCGACGAGCCGTCGTCCAGGAACGGTTCCCCGCGGGCATTGACCGCCAAGCCAAGCGCAAGCTCGTCAGGCATGGCGAGACGCGCCGCAAGCAAGCTCTGAATCAGAGGAGCGGAAAGATCAGGCGCATGACAACGGCAATCGATGATGCGTTCGGCGTGGATGACCTCTTCGCTGGACGAACCGGCCGGCATGAAGAACAGGCCGCTGAGACCTCGGCGCCCGGCGCGACCACGCCTGAGCACGGTGCGGCCCTCGGCAAGCTCGCGCTTGAGGCGCAGATGCATGGTTTCCGGCAGGCGGTTGCGGTGGCTGTCATAGATCGCCCGCAGATGCCGGTTGAACTGACGCTTCTGGCGCGCCGGCAACGAACGCCAGAGCGAACGGGCGTGCCTGCGAAGGCCGTTCATGACCGACTGCCAGCTTCGCCCCTCCTCTTCCGCCTCGCGGCAGGCCTGGCGGATGAAGCTGACGATGTCCGGCAGGCCTTGCGGCAGCGCCTCGGCCGGGAAGACCGGATCTGCGGAATTCGGCGTGTGGCTCTGCGGCAGGAAACCGTGCCGTGAAATGATCGTTACCTGCCCGGCATAACCGGAGTCGCGAAGCTGCAGCAGCTGGTCCACGACGCGAATGCCACTGCCGAGAAGCACCGTATGAGGACGGGCAACAAGGCGCTGCGCCCTGACCGGTGAGACTTCCTGCTCTTCGGCCTCGGAGCGAGGCAGGCCGTAGCCGGTCGCGAGGATAACGGTATCGAAAAGCGGATTGGCAGGATTGGCACTTTCGAGCAGGAAGCGGTTGCCATGGCTCCTGCGGATTGCCACGACCGGATCGTGACAGACCTGGACAGTAATGTCCCGACGGGCGGCCAGCGCTTCGGAAAAGCGCTGGTAGACATAATCGCTGAAGATTTCCCTGGGCACGAAGATCTGCCGGAAGCCCGGAATCGCGGCAGGCACGGCGGCGCGGAACTCGGCATTGCTACAAAGCCAGTCGTTGAAATCGTCGGGATCGCCGAGCGAGACGGAGAGGTCGCGAACGCGCGTATTGAGAATGGTGGACGACCGTGCCGAGGAGAGAGCCTGACCGCCGTTGACTGTGGAATTCGGATCGAAAAGCTGGAGGTGGAACGGCGTACGCACGGTGCGCATCAGCGCTACCGCCATCATCATGCCGGAAAAACCACGGCCGACGATCGCAATACGCGGCACAGCGGAAATTTGCGCCGCCGCAATCGCTTTGCCGGAAAAAAGTCCCTGAACCGTCATCTCAACTCCCTTGCGGCTCATCCGCATGTGTCTCGATCGAGGTTTCAACGCAGAACATCTGAAGCCATGCGTTGGGCAGGTTCATGCGGCCATGCAAACAATCGCCGCTAAATCGGGTTCCGTCCGGAACCATGACAGGCTGGAGAAGACGCCCTCACCCTGCCCCATAGTCTATTAAACTAGTCGTGTATGAAAGCGTGAAAAGCACAAGGTAGCAAGAAGTTTATTTTACCACCTGCCCAACACCCTGATCCAAAACGGAAAATGAGTCCGGCCTAGGCGAGGATTTCGGCGGTGAAGGAAAACCGCGCCGTTTGGCCCGCAGCAAGCACCATCGTATAGGGGCGGCCCTCCAGATCGTCCGGACCGCCATTTTCGGCGGCTGTTCCGTGCCAGGGCTCGATGCAGAGGAAGGGAGCGTCGGGCTTGGTCCAGAGCGCCAGATTGGGCAGGTTCTCGAAGCTGAAATGCATGGCCGGGCCACCTTCGGCCTCATAACGCAGACCGGAGCCTGCACCTTCGGGGAAGATCATCGCATCCTGCTCGAACATCGAGTGGTCGAGCACCAGGCTGCCAGCCATGAAGGGCGAGGCAAGTTTCTTCGGCGATATCAGCCCTCCTTCGAGCCTTCGCAGCGCCGGCTCGGCACCATTGTCCAGCGTAATGGTATGCGGCTTTTTTGCAGCACCCGGCAGCGGCCAGAGAAAGGCCGCATGGAAGCCGAGGCCGAAAGGCATCGAGCGGCTGTCGCGGTTCGTGACTTCGGCGGCAACGGTCAGAGCCCGGCCTTCGACGCTGTGGATGACGGCCAGCAGGAAATCAAAGGGATAGACCGCCTTCGTCGTCTCTGAAGCGGCAAGCTCGTAGCGGCAGCTCGTCTCGGACGAAGATGCCAGCGCAAATTCACTGCGGCGGGCAAAACCGTGCTGGGCCATCGGCGCGCTCTGGCCATCGACTTTCAGGATATCGTTCGGCGCCTTGCCGACCATCGGAAACAGGATCGGTGAACGCCCAGTCCAGAAGGCGGCGTCACCATTCCAGACCCAGGAGCGCCCATCACTCGATGTCAGCGCCTGCATTTCCGCACCGAGCGAGGAAACATCGACCGTGAGAAACTGATTTGCAATCCGGATCGTGGATGACATCGAAGCCTCTTCGTGCTGGTTGGCGAGCGGACCATACATGCCCGGAAGGAGGATTTCCACCGGCGATGTGGAGCGCCGAGATTTTCGTTTTCGAGCCGGAAAATACCCCTGCTGCGTGTGGCGGCGGGGGCCGACGGTAACGCTGCCATCCAATGCGAGGAAGGCTCACGTAAAAATAACCGGCTGGTGAATTCTTTACTTGAACCCCCTGCCGGAATCGGCAAAAGTGGGTGTGCTATCAATCCCTTCATGGATTTGCCTTCTTTCCGGGCCATTTGGTCCGAGCACACATCTATTGGAAAAATACCGTGAGCAGCGATGCGTCCATACGCGCGACGAAGCCTTCGGCTTCGATGGCGCTTGCAACCGCGGCGGGGTGGGGCAAGGGCCTCTACACACTGTTCCGCATCACCGTCATGGCCTTCCGCCATCCCTGGCAAGCCGGTTTCGCCATCGGCGCCACGCTGATCGCCTCAACCTTCCAACTGCTGATCCCTCGCCTGCTCGGCCAGGCCGTCGACCATACGCAGGTGGCGCTTCACGGAGGTACGATCGGACAGCACGCGCAGGACGCGCTTTTGACGACGGCGCTGCTTCTGCTCGGCGCCAGCGTGCTGCGCGGCATCTTCACGATGATCCAGAACTACTACAGCGAGGCAGTCGGCCACCATATGGGCTACGAGCTGCGCCTTGCCTGTTACGAGAAAATCCAGCGCCTCTCCTTCTCTTTCCATGACAGCGTGCATTCAGGTGATCTCATTACCGTCGGCCTGCTCGATCTCGAAGGCGTGCGCATGTATTTCTCGACGGCGCTCGTGCGCGTCTTCCTGCTGACCATGCTGATCGGTATCGGCGCCTATATGCTGCTCTCGACCGACGTGGTGCTCGGTCTGCTGGCGCTCTCCTTCGTGCCCTTCGTCGGCTGGCGTTCTTCCGTCACCCAGCTTCGCCTGCGCGCCACCTGGCTCGACCTACAGCAGCGGCTTTCGGTGCTGACGCGCATCATGGAGGAAAATCTCGGCGGCATCCGCGTCGTGCGCGCTTTCGCAGCGCAGGAGCACGAACTGTCGAAGTTCGACGACGCCTCGAAAAATGCGCTGCAACTTGCCCATCAGCGCGTCGGTATCCGTGTCATCAATACCAGCGCCATGACCTTTTCCTTCTTTGCGTCCATGGGTCTGGTGCTGTGGGTCGGCGGCGGCAAGGTGCATTCCGGCGAGATCACCGTCGGCACGCTCGCCTCGTTCCTGACTTTCATGACCATCCTGCAGATGCCGGTGCGCCAGCTCGGCCTGATGGTCAACGCCTTCGCCCGCGCTTCGACCTGCGGTACGCGCCTTTTTGACCTTCTGGATCTTGAAATCGCCGTGCGCGACGCCCCGGATGCGAAGGAGTTGACGGTAACGGACGGTACGCTGCGCTTCGAGAATGTCAGCTTCGCCTATCCGAGTTCGCCGATGCACGAGGTTCTGCACGACGTGAGCTTTGAGGCGAAGCGTGGCGAGACGATCGGTATCGTCGGCCCGCCCGGCAGCGGCAAATCGACGCTCGCGCATCTGATCCCGCGCTTCTATGACGTGACCGGCGGCAAGATCACCATCGACGGACAGGATATTCGTAAGGCGACCCTGCAGTCACTGCGCCGCTCCGTCGCCGTCGTGCAGCAGGATTCCTTCCTGTTCACGACGACGATCGAGAACAACATCGCCTATGGCGACCCCTGGGCCAAGGAAGGCCGAATCGAGCGTGCCAGTGAGAGCGCACAGTTGCACAACTACGTGCTGGGCCTGCCGACGGGCTATGGCACGGTCGTCGGCGAACGCGGCGTCTCGCTTTCGGGCGGCCAGCGCCAGAGGCTTTCGATCGCCCGCGCGCTGATGCTGAAACCCGCGGTCATGGTGTTTGACGATTCGACCGCGGCGATCGACGCGGCAACGGAACAGCGCATTCGCAGCGCCATGCGCCGCTACGCGGCCGATCGCGTGACGATCATCGTCGCCCATCGCCTGAGTTCGCTGATGCATGCCAACAAGATCTTCTTCATCGAGGATGGCCGCATCATCGAACAGGGCACGCATGACGAGCTGTTGGCGCTCGGCGGACGATACAAGGCACTTTACGATTTGCAGGTGCGACCGGGCGACGACGCTTTGAGCGCGTAAGAAACCGGCGCAGGAGGAAACAGGATGGCCGAAGAATTGGAAACCGAGCGTCCTGACGTTCGCGAGGATGGCAGGCGCCCGCCAAGGGCGGTCGTCGGATCGCAGCGGGTCGAAGAAGAAATCTTCGGCAAGGTCTTCGATTCCAACATCGTCAAGCGCATCTGGGCCTTCGTGCATCCCTACCGGCGCGATGTGATCCTGTCGGTGATTTCGGTGCTGGTCTTCACCGGTATGCAGCTTCTCATTCCACTGATCATCCGCTACGCCATCGACCATGGCATGCAACCGGACGACAATGGCTCAGCACTGACCTTGGCGATCGTCGCCTTCCTGATTGCCATCCTCATCAACTACGGGGCCAGCTACTTTCAGGAAACGCTGGTTGGCGGCGTAGCGGAAAACGTGCTCTTCGATATCCGCAAGGCGATGTTCTCCCATCTCCAGCGCGTGTCGCTCTCCTTCATGGACAAGACCGAGGTCGGCCGGTTGATGTCGCGCCTGCAGGGCGACGTCAACTCGATGCAGGAATTCCTCGAAACCTGCGTACTCTCGGTCGGCGATATCTTCCTGCTCTTCGGCATCGTCTTCGTGATGCTCTATCTCGACTTCAAGCTCGGCTTGCTGACGCTGTCGGTGCTGCCGGTTCTCTTCGTCGTGCGCCTGTTCTGGCTACCGCTTGCCCGCAAATCCTTCATGGCAGCGCACGAGACGAACTCGGTGGCGAACGGCGCCCTGGCCGAAGCGATCCATGGCGTGCGCGCCGTCCAGAGCATGGACCGGCAGGAGGTCAACTTCACGCTTTACGACGACAAGGCGCATGCCAACCTGCTGACGCATCTGACTGCAGCCCGTTACGCGCAGATCATGGTGCCGATCGTCGATACGCTGACCGGTATCGCCATGGCGCTCGTCATCGTCGTCGGCGGCGCGCGCGTGTTGAACCAGGCGCTCGATGTCGGCGTGCTTGTCGCCTTTCTCTTCTATATCCAGCGCTTCTTCGACCCGATCCGTTCTTTGACCTTGCAATATTCCGTCATGCAGCGCGCCATGGCGTCAGGCCAACGTTTGACCGACGTGCTCGACGTGCCGGTCGAAATCAGGGATGCTCCGGATGCCAAGGTGCTTTCGCCCGACATGGACGGCTCTGTCGAATTCCGCGATGTCGTCTTTGGCTACAATCCGAAGCACCCGGTACTCAAGCATGTGAGCTTCAGGGTCAATCCCGGCGAGACGGTTGCCCTTGTCGGCCCGACCGGTTCAGGCAAATCGAGCTGCATGTCGCTGATCCACCGCTTCTACGAAGTGCAGCAGGGACAGGTCGTTGTCGGCGGCCATGACGTCCGCGAGTTGACGCAGGATTCTCTCGGCCAGCAGATCGCCATGGTGCTGCAGGAGCCCTTCCTCTTCACGGGCACGGTTTTTGAAAACATCCGCTATCACAAGACGGAAGCCACCCGCGAGCAGGTGATCGAGGCTGCCAAGGCTGTCGGCGCGCACGACTTCATCATGCGCTTGCCCCAAGGTTACGACAGCATGCTCGGCGAGCGCGGCGGCAATCTCTCGCTCGGCCAGCGTCAGCTTCTCTCCTTTGCCCGCGCATTGGTGGCCGACGCCAAGATCCTGGTGCTCGATGAGGCGACCGCCAATATCGACAGCTATACGGAGATGCTGATCCAGAAGGCGCTGGTGAAGCTGCTCGAAAACCGTACCGGCCTCGTCATCGCTCATCGCCTGGCAACGATCCGGGAAGCCGATCGCATTATCGTGCTGCAGAATGGCGAAATCGTCGAAAGCGGCAATCACCAGCAGCTCATGAAGAATGGCAAGCTTTACTCGAAGCTCTATAACCTCAACTACGCTTCCTTCGACGATATTCCCGAGGACGTGCTGGAAGAAACGGTGACGGAATCAGCGACCTGACGCCGGCAGTTGCGATTGCGCGTTTGAGCCAGCCGAATTCGCCCTGAGGATTTCAGTGCAAAATATAAATTGAGGCCCTGCGCGCCATTTCTTGGCGGGCCTGCCTCAAAAGGTGCAAGATTTGAACGAACAAACGCCGCCGTGGAGCATTTTATGTTCTATAGGGGCGATTTGCGACTAAGGAGAATGTTATGAAGAGAATTGTTGGCAGTCTGTTGATTGCGACGGCCCTTGTGGGCTCGGCTATTCAACCTGCTGCCGCACGCGACCATCATCACCACGACAATACCGGCCGTGCCATTGCCGGCGGCCTGGCAGCGGGTGTCGTCGGTGGCCTGATCGGCGGCGCCATCGTCAATAGCGGTCCCCGCTATGTCGACGGCCCCCGCTACTATGATGCAGGTCCGCCACCGCCGCGGTGCTGGTACGAGGATCGTGACGTCCGCAACCGCTACGACGGCGGCTATCACACCGAAACCGTACGGGTCTGCGATTAACGGCTTCGAGAATCACTTGACGCACTAAAGCGGCATTGACCTGATCCCTCGGTATCGCCGCTGCCTCTCGCCTCCTCGGCCGGGATTGGAGTTGCAATCCCGGCCATGCTCGCCAGAAACTGACGACGTATCGGTTGCGGCTCATTCCGCTCAGCCGGAAAAATCTCTCATCTGTCATTCGTCTGCAAAGAACCGCCGTTAGGTGTCGGCCCGGGCAATTGCACGGCTGTGCCACATGATTGCACCCGCGCAATGGGCAGAGAAAATGGACGGGGATGAATTCCTGAAACGACAAGACTTGGACCGCCCCTCCGGCGCGACCAGTGTCAACTTACTGCCATCGTTTCTCTCTTCATCATCTGCTGGTGGAGATTGCCACATCGCATCACCCGTCCGCGGCTCATCCAGCACCGGTCTTCAATGCTGATCGTTGAGCGGTGCTGGAAGGCAAATGTTTTTATCGCGCACGGGGCGCGTTGAGGGAAACCCGATGAGTGATGGTCCTGTGAACGACGGCAAGGCACAGAAGAAGGAGCGCATGCGCTTCGTGAGCGCCGAACAGGTGGCGCAGCTTGCCGGTGTTTCCCGCTCGGCCGTATCGCGCACCTTTACGCCGGGAGCAAGCGTTGCACCCGCGACGCGCGAGAAGGTGCTGCGCGCGGCTGAGGAACTCGGCTACCACGTCAACGATCTTGCGCGCGGCGTACTGGCCAATCAGAGCCGTCTTGTCGGCATTGTCGCCACCAAGCCGGAAATCGGCTTCCGCGCCCATCTCGCCGCAGCGCTCGCCAAGTTCCTGATCCAGCGCGGCAGCATTCCGATCCTCATCAACACCGGCCAGACGGAAGTCGAACTGCTGGCCGCCCAGAAGATGCTGATCGGCCATCGCGCAGAGGCGATCATCATCCTTTCCGGCTCGCCGCCGGCAAGCTTCTTCGAGCTTGCGCAGCGCAACGGCCAGCCGCTCATCGTCATCGGCCGCTCCGAACCGGATGCCGACCATGTGCGCGCCGGCAACTCGGAAGCCTCCCGCAAGGCGGCGACAGTCTTTTTCGAGGGTGGACGACGCCGCCTGGCAGTTGCCGGCTCCCACACCGGCACACCGAGCATCATCGAGCGCGAAAGCGCCTTCCTGTCGACGGCCGAAGGTCTGGGCGCAGAAGTGTTCATCGGGCGCGGCGCGGATTCGGATTATGAGAGCGGCATTACCGCGGGCCGCGCCCTGTTTTCGCAAAAGATGCGTCCCGACGCCGTCTACTGCGCCAACGACCAGATCGCCTTTGGGCTGATGGACTATGTGCGGCAGGAGACCAAGCTGCGCATTCCCGAGGATGTCGCCATCATCGGCTTCGACGATGTTCCCGAGGCGTCCTGGCTGAGCTATCAGTTGACCACCTTCCGTCAGGATCCGCTGGTCATGGCGCTGCGCGCCGTCGAACTGATGGAGCGGCGCCTGGCAAATCCGGACTTGCCGCCGGGTTATGAACGCGTCATTCCTGAGCTCGTTTTCCGCCAGAGCTTCAGGCCCTGATTCCTTTCCGAAAGATCCCCATGCATTGCGAATTTCCTGATGATGCCCGCTTCGTGCTTGCCAAAGACGTGATCCTTGATGCGGCAGGTAAGGCGCTCTCCTACTTCTCCGATCTCTCCTCACTGGAAACAGGCCACAAGCTGAACGGCCAGGATGTTGTGAGCCAGGCCGATAAGGCCGTGGAAGCAATGATCCGCGAGCGCATCACCGCCGCCTTCCCCGATGATGGCGTGCTCGGTGAAGAGGCAGGACTGGCAGAAGGTCCTTCCGGTTATCTCTGGGTCGTCGATCCCATCGATGGCACGAGCTGCTTCGTGCACGGCATCGACCAATGGTGCATCTCGATCGCCATCATGAAGGGCGAAGAAACCGTGCTCGGCCTCATCTGCCAACCGACATCGGGCGATCTTTTCGTGGCGAGGAAAGGCGCCGGCGCCTTTCTGAACGGCAAGGCGATCAGCGTCGACAAGACCACCAGGATCGGCACCGGGCTTCTCGGTGTCGGCGCCAATTTCCGCATTCCGCTGAAGCAGGTCTCGATCTTCATCCACCTGCTGCTGGAGGCAGGTGGCATGTTCATCCGCAACGGGTCCGGTGCGCTCATGCTGGCGCAGGTCGCCTGCGGTCGGCTCGCCGGCTATTATGAACCGCATATCAACGCCTGGGACTGCATGGCCGGGCTGTTGATGATCCGCGAGGCCGGCGGCTGGACCGAAACCTTCCCCGGCAAGGGCACTCTTTTGACCGGTGGCCCGGTCATTGCCGCAGCTCCCGGCGTGAAGGACGATCTCATGCGGCTCGTCAGCCGCTCGCTGCAGGATGAATTGGCGTAAGTCCGCCGCCCTGCGGAAAACAGCCTCGGCACATTTGGTGCCGAGGCTTTGATTTACAGGGTCGTCAGGCGCCGCGCGGCACGGCGTCATGCTCCTTGCGCGCCATCACGGTCGCGACGACAAAGACCAGCAGTGCGCCGGCGGCAAGGCAGGCGGCCAGGAAGAACATCGGTGCAATGATGCTTCCCGTCTCATCCTTGATCCAGGGCACGACGTTCTGGGCAACGAAGCCGCCGAGATTGCCGACGGAATTGATGGCGGCAAGCCCGGCCGCAGCCCCCGCCCCCTTCAGGAAGCGCGAGGGCAGGCTCCAGAAGACGGGCTGCGGCGCGAAGATGCCGGCTGCGGCAATGCAAAGAAAAACGAATTGCAGCACGTGGTTCGAAACGAGTGCGGACAAGAGAAGGCAGGCAGCACCGATGAAGGCCGGAATGACGATATAGGGCGTCTTTGCCTTCGCCCGGTCAGCGGCAGCCGGCACCGCCCATAAGGCGATCGCGACGAGCACCCAGGGGATGATGTTGATGAAGCCGTTCATGGTGTTGCTGACACCGAAGGCGCGAACGATCGTCGGCAGCCAGTAGCTGAGGCCGTAAGCTGCGAGCGGAAAGGCGATGTAGCAGAGCGCCATCAACAGGACGCGGGGGTCGACGAGCGCCTTGAAGCCGTTTTCGGCATTGTGGTCCATGCCGGAATTCTCGGATGCAAGCCGATTTGCGAGCCAGTCCTTCTCCTTGTCACTGAGGAAACTTGCACTTTCGGGCCGGTCGTAAAAATAGAAGAAGGTGACGATACCGGCGATGACGGCCGGAATGCCGGTTGCCAGAAACACCCATTGCCATCCTGCATGGCCGAGCAGGCCGTCGAGATCGAGCAGCATGCCTCCAACCGGCGCGCCGACCGCATTGGCAAGCGCGCTGAAGATCATGAACAGCCCTACCATGCGGCCACGATAGGACGACGGAAACCAAAGCGTCAGAAGATAGAGGACGCCGGGAAAGAAGCCCGCCTCGCAGACACCGAGCAGGAAGCGCAGGATATAGAACATCGTCGCATTCTGCGTATAGGAGAGCAGGATGGTGACGATGCCCCAGGAAACCAGGATGCGGGCGAACCAGACGCGTGCGCCGAACCTGTCGAGGAACAGGTTGCTCGGCACTTCAAAGAGGAAATAGCCGATGAAAAAGAGCGAGGCGCCAAGGCCATAGGCATATTCGCTCATGCCGAGCGCATCGACCATTTCGAGCTTGGCGTAGCTGACGTTCTGACGATCGATATATGCAATGAGGTAAAGGATTCCGAGGAATGGCATGAGCCGCCAGGTAATCTTCGAGATCAACTGCTGTTCGTTGACCATGTAAATTCTCCAAATGGTTGTTGCTTTTCTTCTCGATAGATAGCCGCATGTCGCAGATTATCAACCGCGCCGGACGGTTGGGGAGGCCACCGCATTGACAAGCGATATGTCGACAGTCATGCCTAACGGAGCGGAAGCCATCCATCCCGTCGTATCTCCAGAGAGGTCATCATGACCCTGCCCTCCCCCCGCGATTTCCTGACCTTGCTCTTTTCCGCAGCCGTGCGTGCCGCTGATCCCCTGACTGGCATCACCGCGCATCTGCCGCAAAAACCCAGGGGTAAGACGGTGGTGATAGGTGCCGGCAAGGGAGCGGCACAGATGGCGCGTGCGCTGGAAGGCGTGTGGGTCGGGCCCCTCGAAGGCGTGGTCGTTACCCGCTACGGCTATGGCTGCGAAACGCAGAACATTAAGATCATCGAAGCTGCCCATCCGGTTCCCGATGCCGCCGGCCTTGCCGCCTCCAGGCAGCTGATGGCAGCTGTCGCAGGATTGAGTGAGGACGATCTCGTCATTGCCCTGATCTGCGGCGGCGGCTCGGCGCTGCTGCCTTCCCCGCCCGAAGGGCTGACGCTGCAGGACGAGATCCTGCTCAATGAACTGCTGCTTGCCTCGGGCGCACCGATTTCGGCCATGAACGTCGTGCGCAAGCATCTCTCTACCATCAAGGGCGGACGGCTGGCTGCCGCAACCAAAGCCCGCTTCGTCAGCCTGATCGTCTCCGATATTCCCGGCGACAACCCCGCCCATGTAGCCTCTGGCCCGACCGTTCCCGACAGCTCAACCCGGCATGATGCGCTTCAGATCATCCGGCAATACAGCCTCAAGCTCCCACAGGCGGCTATCGATCATCTGAACTCCCCCAAGGCCGACGCGCCGCGGCCGAGCGATCCGGTCTTTGCCCGCCACGAACATCACATCATCGCCTCGGCCGGCGTATCGCTCGAAGCCGCAGCCGAGCTCGCCCGTTCTCAGGGCATAACACCGGCGATCCTGTCGGATTCCATCGAAGGGGAAGCGCGCGACGTGGCGCTGGTGCTTGCGGCGATCGCCCGCGAGGTCGCGGGTCGCGACCGGCCTTTCACGAAGCCGGTCGTCATTCTCTCCGGCGGCGAGACGACGGTGACATTGCGCGCCAAGGGCGGCAAAGGCGGCCGCAACTGCGAATTCGCGCTCGCGCTCGCACTGGCGATCGACGGGTATGACGCCATTCACGTGCTTGCCGCCGACACTGACGGCATCGACGGCTCGGAGAACAATGCCGGTGCATTTTCCGACGGCGGTACGGTCAAGCGGCTGCGCGCTGCCGGCCTCGACCCACGCCGCGTGCTCGACGGTAACGACAGCTATTCCGGCTTCAAAGCCATCGGCGACCTGTTCGAAACCGGCCCGACCGGCACCAATGTCAACGACTTCAGGGCAATCCTGATCGCCTGACCGCTCGTCCACGCAAGATCAGGGCGGCTCACCGCTCTACCGATGCGTTCTCGGGTAGGGATTTGGCTCCGGCGGCCTCCAGTTGGCGAGTGTCGCGGGATCGGGCTTCCATACCTCGACTTTCAAAGGATGGCAGGCGGCCGCATCGCTGGAATGGCTTGCGCCGCAATCGCCGCCCGGGCAGGCCGACAAGGCGCCGAGAAGATCGATCTCTGCAAAGAATTCGATGAAATCTCCCGGCCGCACGGGACTGGCCTTCATGAAATACTGGTGTGTATCCCTGGTGAAGCCGGTGCACATGAAGACATTCAGCACGTCATGCACATGCATCTCGGCCTGTTCGAGCGGCATGCCCGTGTCGGCGGCAAGCGCCCGCGTCAGGTTCGAATGGCAACAGTGATGATAATCACCGCCCTTCAGCAATCGGTTGGTATAGGGATCGCAGCGGGTGCCGATGACGTCATGAATGCCGGCGCCATCCTCATCCCAACCATACCAGCCGAGACTGTCATAGGTGATGGTCGCCATGGGGCGCAGGTATGGCAGCGTGCTCCAGAGACGATCACCGACACCGACATGGGTGGCATGCAGCGCCCGCGTCTTGCCGCTGAAAAAACGTTCGGTGAGATCGGCGGCGTTCCACAGATTAAGGTCACCGACCTGCGGGCCGTCCACGCTGACGATGCGAAAGAAATGCCCCTGCGGAACATGGAAGCTGCTCGCCTCGCGCGGCGGCACGATCAGTTCGCTGACCTTCGTCAGCGTTTGCCGCGCACTCTCGAAAAGACTGAGATCGGCCAACGGCAGCGTCTCGACGGGATAGACGACCACGGGCGGTGCTGCGCGTCGCTCGGCTGCGTCAGAAGGAATTGGCACGATCGACTGTTTCGACATCCTGATATTTTCGCTCCGCTGGCGGTTTTCGGGTCTTGTGCCCCGCGAGACACGATAAGTCGATGAGCACTCTTAGCGAGGCTGCGGCATTGGGCAACCGAGATGATTCTTGCTCTATGGACAAGTTTTGCTTAGTCATCTCGACATGAGAAACCTTCCCCTCGCATCCCTACGGGCATTCGAAGCGGCCGCGCGCCACGAAAGCTTTGTCCGGGCGGCTGCCGAACTGAATCTGAATCCCACCGGCATCAGCCAGCACGTGAAGGCAATGGAGACTTGGCTCCGTATCCCCCTGTTTCGGCGTCATAGCCGTGGCGTGACGTTGACGGCCGCCGGCAGGGAATTTGGCGCGGCCGTCACCTATGCGTTGGCGCATATCGAAGTCGCCGCCGGGCAGTTGAGGCTGGAAGCAAACAGCCGCCCGGTCAGCGTTGCGTGCATTCCCTCCATGGCAGTGCGATGGCTCATTCCGCAGCTGCCCAGACTGAGAATTGCTTTTCCTGAAATCAGGATCAACATCGTCTATGCGCTGGATGCCAGGACGCCCGAAGCGGCCGGTGCCGACCTGCTGATCTGCCACGGATTCCGGCCGAGCACCGGCGCCATCAAGCTCCTTGATGCCGAAACCAGACCAACCTGTTCGGCAGAATTCCTCGCCCGGCATGGCCCATTTCACAAGCCAGCCGACCTGCTTGCCTGCGAAATCCTGCATGACGAGACGACCGATGCCTGGGCGCGCTGGCTGTCAGGTGCCGGCATCCATTCCGCGCCGAAGGCCGGACCTATTTTTGCCGACTTCAATCTCATGATCGGCTCGTTGATCAGTGGCCAGGGTGTCGGCCTTTGCCCAACCGCGCTGATTGCAGAAGAGATCGCGGCAGGTTCGCTTGTTTCCCTCTTCGAGCGGGCTTCCGATATGGACAAGGCTTATTGGCTCATCGAGGCAAAGGGCCTCTCGCGCGAGGCAAAAACGCTTCGTGATTGGCTGCTTGCTGCAAGACAGGAGAACTGACGGGACGATCAGGCCTTGGCCCGCTTCGGAACAGGCAGATCCAGAGGTGTCATGCGCCAGGTGTTGCGGCCATCGGCCTTGGCGCGATAGAGCGCCCGGTCCGCCTCCTGCACGAGCGCTTCGCCGTCCACTCCGTCCGCCGCAGCAATGCCGATGCTGACACCGAGACGGATGGCAAGTCCATTGATCACAAAAGGCTGTTGGAAGGCGTCGATACAGCGCTCAGCGAGATCAATCGCCTCACCTCTTTGCCCCTTCATCAGGATTGCGAATTCATCACCGCCGAGGCGGGCGACCAGATGGCCCCGCGCATGTATCTGCAGCCGGCCGGCGACATTTTTCAGCACATCATCGCCGGCAGCATGGCCAAACGTATCATTGACAGGCTTGAACCCATCCAGATCCAGGCAGCAGATGATGACCTTTTCCCGATCCTCCGATGCAAGGGCTTTTTCGAGCGCTTTGTAGAATTGCATCCTGTTCGGCAGGCCTGTGAGAATATCATGATGTGCCAAACGATTGGCCTCAGCCTCTGCAAGGATCCTGTCGCTGACGTCGGCGACGGTGAGCAGCAGCCGGCGCTCGGCCCCCTCGAGGAGCTGGCGAACATAGATCAGCACGTGGCGCTCCGATCCGTCCAGCGTCGTCTGTCGCCAGATCGTTCGTGCATCACGGTCACCGTCGAGATGAAGGAGGATCTTCTCGAATGCCTGGAGTTCGTCGTCGACATGCATGTCGCAAGCCCGCTTCGACAGTAGCGTCGCGAGTTGGAAGCCATAGAAATCAACGGCTGCCTGGTTGGCCTGAAGAATGGCAAGGCTCTCGCCATCGCACAAAAGCATGGGCATGGGATTGGCGTCGAACAATTGGCGAAGCCAGTCTTCCCGCTGCTTGAGGCCGGTAATATCGATGCGCATGCCGATGGCGCCACCGTGGGGCGTGCGCCGGTCGTCGTGGCGCAGCCACCGGCCGTCCTGCTGTTCCTCCTGCGAAACCGGCTGACGGAATTTCTGCATGCGGGCGCTGAACCAGGCCTCCTTGTCCTCGACGCGCTCTCGCATCTTGTCCCCGGCGAGACTGGTCCTCAAAATATCCTCGAACGCGGCACCGGGCCTCAGGTGCTCGGCTATGTCGGCATAAAGCTCGGCATATTTCTGGTTCCAGAGAACATAGCGGTCGTTGGCGTCGAACACGCAGACCGCTTCCGGCAGCATCTCTATGACATAGCGCAGGCGCAGATTGGCCTCGCGCGCCGCGTAACCTGCCGGACGCTCGTCATCAACAGGCTCGAGGAAAGCAGCTGTGACCGTCTCTGTGCCTGCGGACCATTTCATGACCTGTACGCGGTATGATCGACGATGACCGGAACGATCGCTGGTGAAAGCGGTGGAGACGCCTGAGAACAGCGGCCATTCCGGCATGAGTTCGGCAATGTCCATTCCGGCAGGCTGGTCTTCGAGTTGGAGGAGATGCCGGGCTTCGGCATTGACAAAGATGACGCGGTCGGCGGCGTCGAGCACGAGCACCGCCATCGGACACGCCTCCAGGAATGCAGGGATCTCAGCACCAAGCATCGTCAGTCCAACCGTCAAGTCGCTTAAGCAGATCTTTCGGCTGTGACTTTAACAGCGGAACGTAAAGGAATGTAACCAACTATCAGAGAGCGAGAATTTCATAGCCAACCCGAAGCAAGACAAGGTTTCTCGAAAGTTAAGAGAAGACCAGAATGGAATGTTCCAGGACGGAATGGCTTGGGTACTGAATTGTTTTCACCGCTTTCACTTCGATTATATCCCAAGGTCGGCCCGCGTCTTCTTGCCTCAGCAAGGAACAGCCATGCCCTCGACCAACAACACGCGAGTCCGCCACGCTGGCACAATTGGTATGATTTTTCATGAACCGGCAAACGAAAGAAATAAATCGTCTATAGATTTTATAGATAATTCGACACCCTTGCCGTCATCGCTTCCTGACATTGCAACCTCAAACGGGAAACATCAACGATGACATTGGCAAAAACACTGGGAACGGCTGTGCTCGGCCTCATCTCTCTTGGCATGCTCAGCAGCGTTGCAGCGGCCGAGGCAAGCGCACCACTGCTCGACAAGGTGCCGACGGGAACGGTTCTGACGATCGGTGATCCGATCACGCAGAAAGCTCTGGAGGTTTCCGGCCTCGTCAAGGAACTCACCTTCGAGGTCAAATGGGCCAATCTCAGCGGCGGCCCGCAAACCTCCGAAGCCTTCCGCGCGCATGCACTTGATGTCGGCTCCGTGGCCGAAATCCCGTCGATCTTCGCAACCTGGAACAACCTGCCCGTCCGCAATATCGCCTATCGCGAACGCAAAGACCCGATTGCCAATCCAATCTACCGCTTCGGCATTGCGCCCGACGTCGACGTCAAGTCGCTCGCAGATTTCCGCGGCAAGCGCATCGCCTTCAGCCCTGGCCAGGCCCAAGGTACGCTCGTGCTTCGCGCGCTCCATGCCGCAGGCCTGACAAAGAAAGACGCCACGCTCGTCGAGTTGCCGAGCACCGGTGACGTCTATCCGAAGGCACTGGCAAGCAAGCAGGTCGATATCGCGCCGCTCGGCGGCGTCAATATCCGTCGCTACATCAGTCAATATGGCTCAGATGGCGCAAGCCTCGTCGAGCACGGCCTGCGTGACGACCCAGCCCATCTCTATGCACCGCAATGGGTGCTGGACGATCCCGCAAAAGCAGCCGCCCTTGCCGAATATGTCCGCCTCTGGGCGCGCGCAACCGAATGGGTCGATCAGAACCCCGAGATCTGGATCAGGGAATATTACATCGGCCAGCAGGGCCTCAGCCGCGAGGATGCCGAATTTCTTATCAAGCTCGCAGGCACCCAGGTCATCCCCGATAGCTGGGCGGACGTGAAGAAGCGCCATCAGGAAACCATCAACCTCTTGGCCAGCGAGCTTGGCTACAAGCCCTTCGACGTCGAACAGATCTTCGACAACCGCTTCGAAAAAATCGCCGCAGGCGCTCTGCCAAGAAGCCAGTGATCGCACATGCCGTCCATAGCGAAGAGAGGAGATCGCAAGCATGGCAACCACCTGGGATGCAGATAACGTCAAGGCGTCACGGATATCGCCGCGTGGAAGCGCTGGCGTCACCGACACGGCAAAACCCTCAGCCTCCCGCGCCCGTCGCAGGCTCGGCCCCGGACGCGAGATGCCCTTCGGACTGCAGATCGGTCCGGCACTGCTGGTGCTGGCCTGGGTTGCCGGATCGGCATTGGGGTGGATCGATCCGCGCATTCTCTCGGCGCCCTGGACGGTCGTCGAGGCCTTTGGACGGTTGATCGCCGAGGGTCGCCTTCAGGATAATTTCCTGACCTCTGCGACCCGTGCGCTGCTCGGCCTCAGCATCGGGCTTGTCATCGGCACGGCTCTCGCGGTCCTCGCCGGTCTGTCCCGCATCGGCGAGGCGCTGATCGATGGCCCGATCCAGATCAAGCGTGCCATCCCGACGCTGGCGCTGATCCCGCTTTTTATCCTGTGGTTCGGGATTGGCGAAGGCATGAAGGTCACGACCATCGTGCTTGCCGTCATCATTCCGATTTACATCCACACGCACAACGCACTGCGCAGCATCGACAGCCGCTATGTCGAACTCGCCGAGACGCTCCGCATGAGCCAGAAGGATTTCGTCTTTCAGGTCGTGCTGCCCGGCGCTCTGCCCGGCTTCCTTCTCGGTCTACGCTTTGCCGTGACCCTCTGCTGGGTGTCGCTCGTGGTGGTCGAACAGATCAACTCCACCAGCGGCCTCGGCTACATGATCGATCTTGCCCGCACCTATGGCCAGACGGACGTCATTCTCGTCGGCCTCGTGGTCTATGTGCTGCTCGGCCTCGTCTCGGACGGCCTCGTCCGCCTGCTCGAACGGAGGGTCCTGTCATGGCGCCGCACTCTGGCCAACTGAAACCTGCCGTGCATGTGGAAAAGCTCGTGCGACGTTTTGCGGCGAAGACAATCCTCGACGGCGTCGATCTCGATATCGGCGAGGGCGAGTTCGTCGCCCTGCTCGGCAAAAGCGGCTCAGGCAAGAGCACGTTCCTCAGAGCCCTTGCCGGCCTCGACCACGAGGTCGAGGGAACTGGGACGCTTGAGACGCCGGAAGAACTTTCGGTCGTCTTTCAGGATGCCCGTCTGCTGCCCTGGCGCACGGTCATTCAGAACGTGACGCTCGGTCTGCCGGATAAAGCCGGACAGAAAGCCGGACGCAGGGCGCTCGCCGAAGTCGGTCTCGAAGGACGGGAAACTGCCTGGCCGAACCAGCTTTCCGGCGGCGAACAGCAGAGGGTGGCACTCGCCCGCTCACTGGTGCGTGAGCCGGTCCTGCTGCTGGCCGACGAACCCTTCGGCGCGCTCGATGCGCTGACCCGGCTGAAGATGCATGACCTCTTGCGGGAGCTTTGTGCAAAACACCGCCCCGCCGTTCTGCTCGTCACCCATGATGTCGATGAGGCGATCTCGCTCGCCGACCGAATCCTGGTGCTCGATGAGGGCCGTTTTGTCGAGGATCTGCGTATCGACTTGGCCGTGCCGCGCGACCATGGCGATGCGCGTTTCGCAGAGATCCGAACCCGTCTTCTGAGACGGCTCGGGGTTGATGCCCCCGGCCGTCACGCTGCCTGAAACCAAGGAGATCGTCATCATGGCTAATCAGAAAAGACAGATACGGCTTGGCGCGTTCATCATGGCAACCGGCCATCATGTCGCCGCCTGGCGCCACCCGGACGCACAAGCCGATGCCGGCCTGAATGTCGATCACTATCGCGAGCTCGCCCAGACCGCCGAGCGCGGCAAATTCGACCTGGTTTTCGTTGCCGACAGCCCGGCCGGCTGGGAGCGGGCCAAAGACCCCGAAGCGCTGCGCCGCACCGCGCAGGGCGCCCATTTCGAGCCGGTGACCCTGTGGGCGGCGCTTTCTCAGGTCACAAGCCATATCGGCTTTGTCGCAACCGCCTCCACCACCTATGAAGACCCCTATCTGCTTGCCCGCAAATTCGCCTCGCTCGACTATATCTCCAAGGGGCGCGCGGCCTGGAACGTCGTCACCACGGGAGCCGATGTCTCCAAGAATTTCTCGATCCCCGGCCATCCGGCTCATGCCGACCGTTATGCGCGGGCAGAGGAATTCGTCGATCTGGTGAAGGGCTTGTGGGATTCCTATGAGGACGACGCCTTCATCCGTGACAAGGAAAGCGGCGTCTATCTCGATCCGGACAAGGTGCATCAGCTCGACCACAAAGGCCAGTTCTTCTCCGTCAGCGGCCCCTTGAATGTCGGCCGCCCGGTGCAGGGCTATCCCGTCATCGTCCAGGCCGGCGCATCCGAGCCGGGTCGCGAGCTCGCGGCGCGCACCGCCGAGATGATCTTCACCGCGAACCAGACGCTGGAGGACGCCCAGGAATTTTATGCGGACGTCAAGGGACGGCTCGGCCGCTATGGACGCAGCCCGGATGAACTGCTGATCAGCCCCGGCATCTTCCCGGTCTTAGGCGGCACGGAGGCCGAAGCACGGGAAAATTACGACTATATCCAGTCGCTGGTTCATCCCTCGGTCGCCTGGAACATCCTGTCGCGCCACTACAAGGGCGTCGATCTCTCCGGATATTCGCTCGACGATCCAGCCCCGCCGCTGCCTGACAACACCGAGCTCAACAAGAGCCGCCTCAAACTGGTTACCGACCTTGTCTCGCGCAACAATATGACGCTGCGCGAATTCTACCTGGCGGTCGCGACCGCCCGCGGCCACCGCACGGTTGTCGGCACGCCGGAGCAGGTGGCCGACGCGATGCAGGAATGGTTCGACAATGGTGCGGCGGATGCCTTCAACATCATGCCGCCGGTCCTGCCGAAGGGGCTGACCGACTTCGTCGATCAGGTCGTGCCGATCCTGCGCAAGCGCGGTCTTTTCCGCGAGGAGTACGAAGGCACGACGCTGCGCGAGAACCTCGGTCTGCGGCGTCCACCGAATGGGCTGGCGCTGAGAGCCCGGCAGGGCACATCGGCCCGGGCGGCCGGATAATCCCTCCTTCGCGGAACATGCGGGCGATCGCAACGCAGCCGGCCGCACTATTCCTTCTCATTCAATCACAGAGAACGGCGGGCATATCGCATGAGCAGCAATCCGGAATTCCTTTGGTATATCCCCAATGCCGTCAAACCCGGCCATCGCGGCGATTCCGCGACCGCAGACCATAACAGCCTGGAAACGCTGACCAGCCACGCCAGGGCGCTGGAAGAGCACGGCTGGAAGGGCGCGCTCATCGGCACCGGCTGGGGCCGTCCCGACACCTTCACGCTGGCCACTGCGCTTGCGGCACGCACCACCACCTTCGAGCCGCTGATCGCAATCCGCCCCGGCTACTGGCGGCCGGCGAATTTCGCGTCGGCGGCAGCCTCGCTCGACCATCTCACCGGTGGGCGGGTGCGCATCAATATCGTCTCTGGCAAGGACAATCTTGCTGCCTATGGCGACAGCGAGGGCGATCAGGCGCATCGCTACGGCCGCACCAAGGAATTCATGCGGCTGGTGCGAAAACTATGGACCGAGGAAAACGTCACTTATGCCGGTGAACATTTCGGGGTCCGCGAATCCACCGTCGTGCCGCGCATCGAAGCCCGCGGCGAGCGGCGTCATCCGAAACTCTATTTCGGCGGCGCCTCGGAAGCAGCGGAGCGTGTCTCCGCTACTGAAGCCGATGTTCAGCTCTTCTGGGGTGAACCGCTCGATGGCGTGAGGGAGCGGATCGAACGCCTGAAGAAGCTGAGCCGTGACCTCGACCGCGACCTGCCACCGCTTCAATTCGGGCTGAGGATCACGACGCTGGTGCGCGACACCACCGAAGTGGCCTGGGCCGACGCAGAGGCGAAGGTCGCCGAGATGGCAAACAATAGCGGTGCTGGCTGGCACGATCACCACCGCGCCGTCGCCGTCGGCCAGCAGCGCCTGCTCGATCTGCACCAGCGCAGCGAAGTGCTTGACGACAATCTCTACACCATGCCCGGCAAGTTCGGCGGCGGCGGGGCGGGCACGACTTGGCTCGTGGGTTCTGCAGCGGATGTCGCCCGCTCATTGCGCAATTACCGGGAACTCGGCATCAGCCATTTCGTGTTGTCCGACACGCCCTATCTTTCGGAGATCAAACGACAGGGCGCACAACTGCTGCCCCTGCTCAGGGCATCATGACGCTCAGAACTTCACGCTTGCCGAAAGCGTGGCGCTGAAGGGTTCGCCGATCTGGTTTGCGAGCGCCGTGGAACCGATCGAGGAGGTATAATAGGTCTTGTCGAAAATGTTCTTCAGGTTGAGCTGTACCGTCAGCGGCCGTTCGAACTGCACGGTGTAGGCCGCAAAAGCGTCCGCCACCATGTAGCCCGGCAGGAAATAGGCATTGGTATTGATGCCTGCCCGCTTGCCGGCGCCGCGAATGCCGGCGCCGATCTTCAGCGTGTTACCGTTGCCGCCAACCCCGCCGAAATCATAGGTTAGGAACAGCGAGCCGGTATGACGCGGCACATTGACCGGCCAGTTGCCCGCATAGTCGCCCTTCAACACTTCCGCATCGGTAAAACTGTAGCTGGCAATCAGGCTCAGTTCATCGGTGATCTCGCCGGCGATATCGACTTCGACGCCACGGGCGCGCACGAGGCCGGCCGTTTTAACGACGGTTAGCCCGGTGAGCGGATCCGCTTCATTGTAGGCGACGTTCTTCTTGTCGCTGGTATAGAGCGCCACATTGGCGGTCAGCCCGTCCATCATCTCGAACTTGCTGCCGATCTCATAGGAGACACCCTCTTCCGGCGGCAGGTTGCCGTAATAGCTGGCGATCGAGGATTGCGGCCGGAAGGTCTCAGCCGCATTGGCATAGAAGGAGACATCCGGCGTCAGCTTGTAGACGATGCCGCCGCGCGGAAGCCACTTGTCGCCACTGCTGTCCGTATTGGTAACAAACGGACGTCCCTTGCCGGCCATCAGGTCATAGTGCTGGTATCGCAGACCACCCACCAGGATCCACTGATCGGTGAGATAGAGCGAATCCTGAAAGTAAGCCGAGGCCGTATTGATCTTTTCGGTCTGGTCGCTGTCAGCCGCAGACACGGTCGTGCAGGCCGGCATCTTGCCATAGACCGGATTATAGATGTTGAAGTTCACCGATTGCGGGCAACGGATCAGATCGCTGCGGAACGTATCTGCATAGTCATAGGAAGCGCCGAACAGCAATTCATTGCGCAAGCCACCGATCTCGACATCACCGGTCAGATCGGCGCGGACGGCGTGATTGTAGATTTCCGAGCCCTGCGTCGCGTCGGCGCGCCGCGTCAGATTTCCGTTCCTGGCATTGTAGGCCATGACGCGGGCTTGGTTGTCGGAATATTCGTTATAGCTGTAGCTATAATCGAGATTGAGTTTCCAGTTGTCGTCGAACTCATGCTTGACGTTGAGGGTCGCTATATCGGAGCTGCCCTCAGAAATATTGTAGGGTTCGTCGAAACGGATCTTGGGATCAACGTCAACCGCATGGCCGGTATTGAGATCGAAGATCGTGCCGCGATCGAAGGGTACGCTGTAATCCTCATGTGTATAGGAGAGCGTGACCTCGGTATCCTCGCCAAACCAGGTCAGCGACGGAGAGATGATCCAGTCGCGCGTCTCGCCGAAATTGCGCCAGTAATCGATCTTCTTGTATTCGCCGATGATACGGTACGCAAAATCCGTGCCTTCGATCGGCCCGGTGAAATCAAGCCCGGTCGTTCCACCACCGAAGCTCGAAAGCGAGCCATAAACCTCACCGCCGAATGTCTGCTCCGGCTTCTTGGTGACGACGTTGATCATACCGCCGGGATCGAGAATGCCGTAGAGAGTGGATGCTGGGCCTTTTAACACCTCGACGCGGTCGGAGGTGGCATTGAAGCTGCGCGGCAAGGCGGTCTTCAGACCATTGGTGAGGATCGAGCCGTCACGATTGTCGCCGAAGCCGCGACGGATGAAGGAATCCTGCGTGCCGCCGAGCGTGTTCGACTGGCCGATGCCACTGATATTGGAGAGGGCATCGTCGAGCGACTGTGCCTTCTGATCCTTCAGCACGTCCTGGCTGACGATGTTGACCGCCTGCGGAATGTCGATAAGCGGCGTGTCAGTGCGCGTTGCCGTCACGGTGGAGATCGGCTGATAGCCCTGTGTGTCGCCATCCCTGCTGCTGCCCCTGACAACGATCGGCTCCAGTTCGGTGATGTCACCGTCGACCCGGCTGCCCTTCTTGGCGGCTGTCGTCTCGGTCTTCTTCGCATTGACAGCCGCATCTTGAGCCATGACCGGATAGGCAGCACACGCACTTAAAATTAGAAAGACCGCGCCTAAATGATTGATCCCGTTGCCCGCCCCAGCCGTCTTTCTCTGCTTCATCCAACCTTCGTATCCTTGCGGATATCGCCCCATTCATGCTGTCGATCTTGAAAATTCGCGCAACCGCGATGGGCAGGCTTATTCTTTTCATGAATGTAGTAGTCAACTTTTAATCGGCAGATTTTCCGACTGGATAAGGCTGCGGACCATCGTCGACAGGCTTGCCCGATGCGCCTGATATCCGCACTAGGCTCGGAAAATTGAGTGGAGTCAGCGGGATAACACCCCCTTTACCAGATAGGATATCCCATCCGCTGAAGCCCTTTGAAGCGCTTTCCGTTCATCGAAGCCTATTTGTCGAAGAATTTACAGCAGGAAAAAATTGACTACTACACTCATGAATACTTCTTCTCTCGGCAAAACTGCGCGAAAGCGGACATGCAACACGGACAAAAACACAGCATCAGCCTCGATCATGCATCCGGGCAAGATCGCACCATACCATTGATGGTCGAGGACATTGCCGCCGGCTACGGTCGCCGGCAGATTCTCGACAGCATTTCCCTCGATATCCCCGAAGGAAAGATGACGATGCTGGTCGGCCCGAACGGTTCCGGCAAGTCGACGCTCCTGTCGGTCATGTCCCGACTTTTAAAGCCCACCTCCGGAACGGTGCATCTGGACGGCCGCCTGCTCAATACCATGCCGACGCGCGAGATCGCCCGCAGGCTCGGCCTCCTGCCGCAGAGCCCGCTTTTGCCGGAGGGGCTGACGGTCTACGATCTCGTCTCTCGCGGCCGCTATCCGCATCAGGGTTTCCTGCGGCAATGGACGGAGGCAGATGATGCCGCCGTCGAGCACGCGCTGCGCATAACCGATACGCTGTCCTTTGCCGCACGCCCCGTCGACAGCCTCTCCGGCGGCCAGCGGCAGCGCTGCTGGATCGCCATGGCGCTCGCGCAGGAAACGCCTGTTATCCTGCTGGACGAGCCGACCACCTTCCTCGACCTGCATTATCAGGTGGAAGTGCTCGACCTCCTAAGTCACCTCACCCGTGCCCATGGCCGCACCATCGTCGCTGTGTTGCATGACCTCAACTTCGCCCTGCAATATGCCGATCGCCTTGTCTTCCTGAAGGACGGCGCAATCCGCGCGATTGCCGAACATCCCGGTGACTGTACAGCGGAACTGATCCGCGACGTATTCAATGTGAATGTCGTGCGGCTCTCCCATCCCGAAACCCACGTGCCGCTCTTTCTTCCGGCAGCCGGGCGCGGGGGCAAGGAGCGATCATTATGAGCGCGGCGCCAACCGCCGGCGCGAGCATGCCGGCGCAGATACGCCCGGTGCGCGGCCTTGCCGCCTTCGCAGCACTTGCTGTTCTTCTTCTCGCGCTGGCATCGATTCATGCCGGCATCGGGGCCCGACCCGTTGCGCCAGCGACGCTCCTGAAAGCCGTCTTCGCCTTTGACAGCCACAATTTCGAGCACCAGATCCTGGTGAAGCTTCGTTTCGCCCGGTTGGCCGGCACACTTCTGGTCGGCGCTGCGCTCGGCATTGCCGGCCTGCTCTTGCAGTCGCTGCTGCGCAATCCGCTCGGAGAGCCGCATATTCTCGGTCTGAATGCCGGTGCAAGCCTTGCCGTCGTCGCCTCGACCGCCCTGCCCTTTCTAGCCGGCGGCTTTGCCCGCCCGCTGGTTGCCGCACTCGGCGCCGGAGCGCTCTTTGCCCTCGTGCTGATGCTCGCCTCGGCCGGCCGCTCGGGCCTGACCATGCTCAAGGTCACCTTCTGCGGCATTGCCCTTTCAGCACTCGCCTCGTCGCTGACATCCACCATCCTCATCCTTGACGAAGAAACACTGCAGGAGATGCGGCTCTGGCTCGCCGGGGATCTCGCAGGGATCGGCTACGGACCGATCGGGGCCGCCTTGCCGGCGATCGGTATCGGCACATTGTTATCCCTGTTGATCGCACCAAGGCTCAATGCGCTGGCGCTCGGGGACGCAGCGGCAACAGGCCTCGGGGTGCCGGTGCGCAGCACGCGTGCAATCGGTCTTGTCGCAACGGCGCTGCTCTGCGGCGCATCCGTCTCGATCGCCGGGCCGATCGGCTTTATCGGTCTCATCGTGCCGAATGCAACCCGCTGGCTTGCCAGCGGTGATCTCAGATTTGCCCTGCCGCTCTCGGCGCTTTGCGGCGCCACCCTGCTGCTTGCCGCCGATATTGCTGCACGCGTGATTGCCGGGCCGCACGAGCTTGCCACCGGCATCATGACCGCGATCGTCGGCGCGCCGCTCTTCATCTTGGTCGTGGCGAGATATTTCCGATGACCATTGCAGTCGAGAACGGATATCGCCGGCTCAGCGTCGGACCTTTTCGCCGCCGCATCCATCTGCGCAGCGTCATCCTCTGCGGCCTGCTTGGCCTCCTCGTCGTGGCCATGGCACTTGCCGCAGCGCCGCTCGGCAGCCACGAGGCCGGTTTCGCCGACCTCGTCACCGTGATTTTCGATCCGGTCCATGCAACCGGCGACGGTCATGCCATCATCAGGGAATTCCGGCTGCCGCGTATCATGCTCGCGGTACTCGCCGGCGCCATGCTCGGGCTTTCGGGTGCAGCCATGCAATCGCTCACCCGCAACGGCCTTGCCGATCCAGGCCTGCTCGGCGTCAAGGAAGCGGCAAGCCTTGCAGTCATCGGACTGATTGTCTTTTTCCCGACGGCCAGTCCCGTCCTGCGGCCTTTTGTTGGCATGGCCGGCGGGCTCTTCAGCGCCCTTCTGGTCGTCTTCATCGCCCAAGATCTGTCACGCATGCGTTTCGTTCTGGTCGGCGTCGGCCTGTCATGGCTGATGGCCGCCGCCCTTTCCATCATCCTGACGACCGCGGATATCCGCGATGTGCAGACGGCAATGGTCTGGCTCGCCGGCAGCCTCAATACCGCTTCCTGGGATATTATTCCGATCGCTCTCGTCTGCGCCATCATTGGCGCGGCGATCCTATTCCTGACGGCGGGTGCCGCGGATGTCGCCCTGCTCGGCGATCAGGCCGCCACCGGCCTCGGCGTACGGCTGCGCCATCTCTCCATCCTGCGTTTTGTGGCACCCGTGTTGCTCACCGCAGCCTGTGTCGCCTGCGTCGGCAGCCTCGGCTTTGTCGGCCTGCTCGCACCACACATGGCGCGGCTGGCGATCCGCGGCAATCAGACGGCGTTGCTGACGGGCAGCGCACTCTTTGGCGCCGCACTCGTCCTTGCCGCCGATACGATCGGTCGGATTGCCTTTGCACCCCTGCAGCTTCCGGCCGGCATCGTGCTGTCGATCGTCGGCGTTCCCGTCCTTCTGCTTCTGCTCAGGAAGCGCCGAAACCTTCTGTGAGGATATCGATGTTCAAGCTTTTACCGGCCGTCCTTCTCGCCCTCGCCGTCAGCGCGACTCCGCTTTTGGCCGAGGATGCGCCAAAACGGCTCTTTACCGACGATTTCGGCCGCAAGGTCGAGGTGCCGGTCCATCCACAGCGCATCGTCTCCATGCATGATCTCGACATTACCATTCCGCTGATCGAGCTTGGCGTGCGCCCGGTCGCGAGCCACGGCCGCACGGGCCTCGACGGCAAGGCCTATCTGCGTGCGAGCCCGATCCTGACCGGCATAGATTTCGATAATTCCGGCATGAGCTATATCGGCGCCGTCACCGTCGATCTGGAAGCCGTCGTCGCCGCCAAGCCGGATCTCATCATCACCGAACCGGGGCGCACAACGCCGGTCGAACAGCTCGAAAAGATCGCCCCAACCATCATCATCGACAATACGGTCGGCAGCGCCCCCCATATCTACCAGCGGCTGGCCGATCTGACGGGTACTGAAGACCGCCTCGCTATTCTCGATCGCCGCTATCGCGCCCAGATCGAGGCGCTGAAGCAGGTAATGGATCCATCCAAGGTCACCGTCTCGGTGCTGCAGGCGCAGAACGGCAAGATCAGCATCTATCATACCTATCGGGCGCTCGGCCGGGTACTGCGCGATGCCGGCTTCCGCTTCCCCACCATCATCGACGCGATTCCGGAGGGCGATAGGATCGAGGTCAGCGCCGAGCGCCTGCAGGAGCTTGACGCTGACTTTATCTTCGACACCTATCGCTCTGATACCGGCGGCACGCCGGCCGAGGAGATCGATGCGATGAACAAGGTGATATCGGACTATTGCCAGTTCCTCGCCGCCTGCCGGGAGGGACGCTACATCCTGCTGCCGCGCGAGGAAGCAATCTCCAATTCCTATGCGGCGCTCAACCTGATGGTCTCGGTCGTACAGTCCCATATTTCCGGACGCCCGAGACCGCAAAAGCCCCAGGAATAGCGGTTTCCAGGCTTCCAAAGCCGGGCGAAATCCGACAAGGTACCCTTCTTAAGATGAGTATTAAGAGAAGGTATTCGCTGGCATGGACGACGCCCCCAGAGCCCAGAAAAAGCTGCGCCGCATCGACCGTTTCGGGGAGAGGCTGAAAAATCGGCGTGCCTCGCTTTCGCCAAGCCTGCTCAGCGTCGTCGATTATATCGATCAGCACCGGCACGCCGTACTCGGCAAATCGGCGCTCGAGATCGCCTCGGAGACCGGCACCTCGGACGCAACCGTCATCCGCGCCATTCAGGCGCTCGGCTTCGAAGGGCTTGTTGACCTCAAGGACACGCTGGAAGCCCATATCGGCGAGACGGACTCGCCCTCGGAGAAGATGGCCGCTACGACACAGGAGCTTGCCAGCAGCGCCGATTCCGCCATCGATTTCGTCGTCAACGATCACCGTAACGCTCTTGATGCGCTCTCCTCGCCAGCCAATCGCGCCGGGATGGGCAAAGTGATCTCGGTCATCCGCGACGCAAAACGCATCGGCGTCTTCGGCATCGGCGCTTCGGGCATTCTCGCCACCTATGCGGCTCGCCTCTTTTCCCGCAACGGCTACCCGTCCTATGCGCTCAACCTCACTGGCATTGCGCTGGCCGAACAGCTTCTGACGATGGAAGAAGGCGATGCGTTGATCTTGATGGCCCACGGCAGGCCCCACCGCGAAGGCATGACGACGATTGCCGAAGCCGAGCGCCTGGGCATTCCGATCGTCATGCTGGTCGGTCAGGAGGATACGGTGCTGCGCAAACATGCTGAGGCATCGATCGTCATTCCCCGCGCCAAATCGGACCATGTCTCCCTGCACGGGCCGACGCTGGTTTGCATCGAGGCCATTATGCTCGCGCTGGCCGGAAGCGCCCGCGAGCGGACGCTTGAGTCTCTCGACCGGTTGCTGACGCTGAGAACCGCAATACGGCCGAGCAAGAAGTGACGAGAGACTGGCCCACAGAGGCTGCCACCGCCCGAAGCGGCGGGCGCGTTAATGTGCGCCCGCACCTCCACCGGCCTGCGGCTTTTTAGTGAGAAGCAGTGCGAGTGCTGCCAACACCAGCACCACGCCGATCACAGCGAATGTATCGCTGAAGCCCATGATCAGCGCCTGGCGCTTGACGATCTGGCCGAGCGCGACGATCGCCTTCTGCGATGCGACGGCCGGATCGGTGACACCGTGCTGGGTGAAATAACCTGTAAGCTGGGTCAGGCGGTCACGCACCTCGTCACGGGTCAATGTGATCGACTGACCGATGATGTTCGAGTGGAACTGCTCGCGCTTCGTCAGGATGGTGCCAAGCGAAGCCGTGCCGACAGCACCACCGAGATTGCGCAGCATATTGGTGAGGCCCGAGGCAGCAGCGGCATCGGCAGGCGCAATGCCGGCCGTGGTGATCGCTGTGATCGGGGTCAGCACCAGGGCCTGACCGATGGCGCGCACGATATTCGGGATCCAGAACTGGTCGCCGGCATTGTTGGCCGAGAGCGTGATGTTCATGAAGCAGCTGATCGCGAAGATCGAGATGCCAAGGAAGCCAATATAGCGGGCATCGAAGCGCTTCATCAGAACCGGGACCAGCGGGATCAGCAAGAGCTGTGGCAGGCCGGTCCAGGCAAGTACATTACCGATCTGCTCGGCATTATAGCGCTGCACCTGGCCGAGATATTGCGGCAGGATATAGACCGTGCCGAAGAGCGCCACACCGACCAGCACGTTGACCAGCACGCCGATGCCGAAATTGCGCTGTGTGAGCAGGCGCAGCTTCACCAGCGGCCTCTTGACGGTGAGCTCGATCCAGATGAAGGCGGCCAGGAAGACGAAGGCCAAGATGCCGAGCTTGACGATGAAGGGCGAGGAGAACCAGTCGTCCTTGTTGCCTTCTTCCAGCACGGTCTGCAGCGCCGAGAGGCCAATTGCCATGGTGACGATGCCGGCCCAATCGCCCTCCTTGAGAAGGTGAAGCTGCATCGGCTGCTTTTCAAGCGTCAGAGCGAGAGCCGCCGCCATGATGAGGCTCGGGATGGTGTTGATGAAGAAGATGGTCTGCCAGCCGTAATTCTCAGTCAGGTAGCCACCGATCGTCGGGCCGATGGCCGGGGCGAAGGTGACCGACAAGGCGAAGACGGCAAGACCAAGCGGCTGCTGGCTCTTCGGCAGCTTGGTCAGCACCATGGTGAAGGCCATGGGGATCAGCACGCCACCCGCAAAGCCCTGCAGGCCGCGCAGCAGGATCATCGTGCCGAGATCGTGGGCGAAGGCACAGGCCATCGAGAAGAGCGGGAAGAGGATGGAATTGACCAGGATATAACGACGGAACGAGAAGACATTGCTGAAATAGGCCGTCAGCGGAATGACGACGATCTCGCCGATGAGGTAGGAGGTCGAGATCCAGGCGCCGTTATCGACGCCCGTGCCGATGCCGCCCTCGATATCGAGGAGGGAGGCATTGGTGATCTGGATATTGAGGATCGCCATGAAGGCGCCGATCATTCCGGCGAGAACGGCGATCCAATCCCTTGTGCTCGCCTTGGTGCTGGCGCCCGGCTGCGGAACAGCACCTGATGTTGTTGCGATACTGGACATGACACGATCTCCTGCCCCTTCGCTTAGTTCCTGGTAGCATCGACCTTGGTGTCGATGCTCGGCTGGACGGACATGCCGGGGCGCAGGTCGCCCTTTTCGGCGGCATCGCCATCAAGCACGATCTTGACCGGAATGCGCTGGACGACCTTGGTGAAGTTGCCGGTGGCGTTGTCGGGCGGCAGCAGCGCGAATTCCTGACCGCTTGCAGGCGACAGGCTGTCGACATGGCCGTGATAGGTGCGGCCCGGGAACATATCGACCTCGATATCGACGGGCTGACCGGCGTGCACATCGGTCAGCTGTGTCTCCTTGTAATTGGCAACGATATAGGCCGCTGTCGTCGGCACGACTGCCATCAACTGGGTGCCGGCCTGAACATACTGGCCGACGCGTAGCGTACGGTTGCCGACCGTACCGTCGACAGGCGCAACGATCGTCGCATAGGAGAGGTTAAGCTCAGCCTGATGCATGACGGCCTGGTCATGGGCAAGTGTCGCCCTGGCCTGGGCAAGCTCGGCATTCAGTAGCTCGATCTGCTTCGTCGAGGCGTCGAGGGCAGCGCTGTCACGTACGATCGTAGCCTGGGCGGCGGCGATTGCCGAAGCCGCCTGCTGGGCGGTCTGAACCGGTGCATAACCGTTGGTGGCCAGGTTCGTATAGCGCTTGTTGTTCTGTTCTGCGAAGGTCTCGTTGGCCCGGTCAACGTCGAGCGTGGCGCGAGCGGCGGCGATGGTCGACTGTTGGATATCGAGCGACGCCTGCTTGGCGTTGACGGTTGCTTCGGCAGCGGCAACATCGGCCCTTGCCTGATCGAGCGCAGTGCGGAAATCGCGGTCGTCGATGCGGGCGAGCGGCTGGCCAGCCTTCACCGCCTGATTGTCGGCAACGAGAACCTCCATAAGATAACCTGAAACCTTCGGGGAGACCGTGGTGCTGTCGGCCTGGACATAGGCATCGTCGGTTGAGACCTCGAAGCGGCCGACCGTCCAGTAATTATGGCCGTAATAGGCGCCTGCGGCGATGATGGCGATGGCGGCAACGCCGATCAGCAGCGAGCGACCGCTGCGCTGGCGAACCGATGCCTCGGTAGATGGCCAAGCAGCAGGCTCGGTGACACGCGGCATCTTGCCGGCGTCAAGCGTTGCAGGTGTGGTTTCAGCGGTGGCTTCGGTGGCCGGCATATCGGCCGGTGCGGCGTCGCTGTTCAGGGCATAGAGCTTCTTGACGGACATCGTCACTCTCCTTGTGGAAGGTCGCCGTCGTCTCGGCTGCGGCCTTGATATTCGGCTCAAGTTCAATTTAGGAAACTTGCTATTTTCCAAAATATGCGCTAAAAAAAAGATGTCAACGAGAATTCGGAAAATCACGATGGTCCAAAATCACAAAATCGAGAAGAAGCCGCGTGGCAGGCCGCAGATGCGTTGTGACGAGGATACACGCGGCGTGCTTATCGAGGCTGCCAACAAGCAGTTTCACGAGAATGGTTATGCCGCGGTCAGCATCGCGGCGATCGCACAGGAAGCCGGCGTTTCGACCAAGACGCTCTATCGCCTGTTTCCGACAAAGGCAGATCTGTTTTCCGAAATGGTCTCGGATCGCACCGGACGCTTCCTCTTGGCGCTCGATCCCGGCACCTTGGCAACGACCGAGCTCCGCCAGGGACTGGAGCGCATGCTGATGGCCTATGGCATGCTGACGCTCTCGCAGGACACGATCACGATTACCCGCCTCGTCATCGGTGAATCCGACCGCTTTCCTGAACTCGCAACCTCCTTTTACGAGAAGGCGATCGTCCGAACCAATACATCGATGGAAAACTGGCTGCGCCGGCAGGTAGAGCATGGGTTGATCAAGCTCGAGGATCCGCACGCCGCTTGCGGCATGCTGCGCGGCATGATGATCATGGAACCCCAACGCGCCGCCATGCTGCGCCAATTGCCGGCGCCCAACATCGAAGAGATCGCGACAAGGGCGAGAATGTGCGCGGATATCTTTCTGAAGGGATGTGCTGTCTAGGGCATGAAAATGCCTGCATTCGCGCGGAAATATCGCAGATCGGGCAATCGCCCGAGCACGAGCTTGCGGGCAGCCACGACGAACAAGGACTGACTGACCCGCATCGGGGAGAAGGCGACCCGAGTGCCTTAATCCTGGAGCACTGCCGCGATAATCGCGACGGCGCCGACGGTGGCAGTCAGTTGACGAACGGCGCGCCATAGCGGGATGCGCCCGACGGAAACTTGTTGTTGTCTCGGACCCGTTCGAGAAATGCCTGTCTGTCGAACAGGGCCGACTGTTCACCTGCCGACGCGTCCTGGTTCGGCAAAACAAAGGCTTGGATGTTGACGACCGGAATATTGGAGAGTGATCGAACTTCTCCGATCTTCGATGTGACTGTGACGACGACGCAGGCAGTCACAAGTTCCAGTGCAAGCTCCAGCTCGGTTGAATTCCCGACACTTCTGACGTCGAAGCCGCCGCTGCGCAAAACCTCGCCGGCAAGGTACAAACCCCGTTGATCTGGAATATAGACAAGAACTGGATGGAAGGCGCTTTCGCCAGACATGAAGCATTTTCCTTTCGGTTGAACCTCCCGTCTCAAATTATGGGATTCTTTTCAAACTTGGGTTTCGTTATATTAAGTCTTGTGTGCGGGAATGCTTTTGTTGCTATATCTTGCGACGTGAAATGGGCGGCTTATCTTCGGGATCTTTTCGCGCGATTGCCGGTGTCGATGAGGAAGCGGTTCTTGCTCAGACGGGGCCGTCGCTCGACCTGCGGAAACCGTAGCCTACCCTAAAAAAATACTGCGGCGGCCCGATCCTTGTAAACAACGCGACTCTGCACCGGACCGATGTTCTTGAACCATGCGGCCAGGCTATCGGAGGAGAGGCTGTCATCCTTCAGGCCGGACATGATCACGACCCTGCGTTTTGGTGAGCTTCCGGATTGCCAGAGCTCGAACATCAGGCCAGCGTCCCCGAAGAGGTTTTGACTGGTGATGTCGTCCAATAGCGTTCGGCCCTTGCTGTAAAAACCAAGTTCGCTGGCCACATTGTACTTGTCCATTCCAACAAGGAGCGGCACGACGGCCTGGAAGTAGCGGTTCGGAGGATGGAGCGGTTTTAAGTGATGTTAACGCCTGCTACGATTTGTTGCCGATCGAGGCAGATGAACGAAGAGCCGATTCAGGCACGTTCGATGTGCCGGCGTGCGTCGGATGCGCCACTCCGATCCGCGAAGCGTTTCAAGCCCTGCTTCAGCCGAAACATCTCTTAACAAGACAAAATCCATTCCAAAGCTGTTTTCGCGCACCTTCCGCGCGGTCGCGGCGCGACGTGGCAAAGAAGCATCCCAGGAACCAAAGTTGTCTTTTATGATAGAAATACCGGCTTAGTCATAGCGTCGGCGCTGGCTATGCCCCTGGTAATGAGCAATGTGGCCGACGCCGCGGATGCCGATGCCTACAGTGCCGATGAGCCGATGACACCGGGTTCGGATGGCGAGCGCCCGAGCGGCTGGCGCGAGAAATTTCATGATTGGGACGTCGTCGTGGGTGCCGGAGCCATATACGGCCCGAAATTCGAGGGATCGAAAGACTTCAAGGTCATGCCGCACGCGCCAAAAGATCGAACCCGACCATAAGGACCCGACCTTCATCAAGACCGTGCGGCTCAGCGTTATATATTCACCCCCGTGGTTGCGATAGCGCAGGACTGACGGCCCTTCCCTTCCGCTGAAGGCCGCCGGGATCTTGTGAAGCGGACTGCGAACGCGCTGCATTCAGAAGTAGGATTTTGAATTCTTCGACAGATACGCCGTCAGCGCGCAGCAATTGTCCTATCAATGGGTCGTTCAACACATCGGCGATTGTCATCTCGACATGGGGCATGATCGTCTCCTGCTGATTTGTTCTCCTCATCGATAGGCGCGGCTGGGAGCGCGCATGTCGAACCCGCGGCAAAAGCAAGGCGTTTGTTCAAGATTTGTTGCTGGGGACCGGGCGGGGTTCCGCATGTCCGCCGCAGCAGTGGGGCGGACATGCGGACACCCTGCGGAGGGTGATATCATCGATCCGTCTGTGTCGCATTCTGCCCCGCAACAACTCTTAACAACACGTAATCCACGGCAATCCGGAATCCGGGTTAATGCCGTCAGATGCGATCCGAAAGGATGCTGACAAATGAAGACGATCGGTGTGCGGCTTGATACCGAGCCCGCCCACGCAAGGGTCGCGCAAAGTCCGCATAGCGGGCTGTCGTCGCAAGTCTCGAAAGGATGTTTGCGATGCAATATATCGGGCGAACTCCCCGATTTCGCTCGATATGAGCTGGCCGGGCTGTAAACCCCAAGCCCGGCCAGTTGCTTCGAGCTTCGAAACCGCGAATGCGGATATTTCGCGCGAGGCGTGGAGCCGCACGATTGAACCTCAATACGACCCGATGCTTCGCAGAATGACAGGCTGTGACGCAAAGAACCGCCGAAAGCGACGATTGCGATATAAAACCACTGGAGAAGCAAAAGCGTCTCGGCCAGATGGGACAGCAGATAATCCATCGTGGCAGGCCGCCTTTTACCGGTACGCGACCGCCTGCGGTGGCGCTCGATGGTGGCGAGGCACGATGCAATCCACAACGACGCCAGAACCATGAAATGGGCATAGCTCGCCCCGGCGACGCTAAGCACGAGGGCAGCTATCGAGAATCCGATGATCTCTCTCAAGATGAGCTTGACGTAGGATTGTGCTCCCGAGGCGTTGCTCGCCTTCGCCCCGTTCGATATCCGCGGTGTTCGCCGAGCGAGTTTGCCGGTCATGTTCATCCTTCCGATGGATGAAGCAAGTACGCCACAAACCCGCGTCAAGATGGGTGAACTAATGTTAAGAGATCTCGCCGCCGCTCCTGTTGGAAGCCAATCTCGGCAGTTCTACAGACGTCTCTCGCTCACGTCTGGAGCGCCCGCACCGGCCCGGTGGACTCGCGTAGGATAAGCTCGACCGGCCAAAGCTCGTGAATTTCCAGTGGCGAACGCCCGGCCAAAAGCTGCAGCACGAGATCGGCGCATCGCGTACCTGCGGCACGCATCGACGAGCGGGTCGCCGACAGCGACGGGGCCATATTGTCGGCCGTCAGATAGGGAAAGACGTCATCGTGAGCAATGACCGAGACGTCGCTGCCGATCTGGAGCCCCAGCGAACGCGCGGCCCGGTAAATGCCGAGCGCCGTCATCATGGACCCGGCGACAAATGCGGTCGGTCGCTTCGGCTGCTCGAGAAATGACCGTGCAAAACGGAAGCCGAGTTCGTCGGTGAAATTGCCGTTTGCAATCAATTGCGGATCGACTTCGATCCCGTGGCTCTGCAAGGCGCTGCGGTAACCGATATCGCGATGCAGAGCATAGGTCGCGCCTTGGCGGCCATTGATCATCGCGATCCTCGTATGACCGAGATCGATCAGATGTGAAGTCGCACGACGCACGGCTCCTTCATTGTCGATATCGAGCCAGGGGTGAGGTACGTCGATATCTGAACGGCCGTGAACGAGAAACGGCATTCCCAACTCATGCAGCAGAGCGATCCGCTGGTCATTGGGCCGAGGCGAATGCACAATCATCGCATCCACCCTCTGGCTTTCCGCCAGCCGCCTGTAGAGCTGCATCTCAGCATCGGATTCCGGATTAGCCATCGGAATGACGAGAATGTCGGTGTCTTCCGTAACAAGGCGCTCCGCCATGCCGGCCATGAATTCCGCAAAGTGAAACTCGCCGGCGCGCCCCATGACAACGCCAATGGCGCCAACCCGGCCGGTTTTCAGCCTGACCGCATTGACATTCGGTCTGTAGCCGAGCCGCACCGCCTCTTGAACGACGCGGGCGCGCGTCACCTCGCTTACCTCGGGATAGCCACTGAGCGCACGGCTGACAGTCGTCGGAGATAATCCAAGTTGTCTTGCGAACTCTTTGAGTTTCATTGACCGAAAAGACTTTCATCGCCTGCGCTGCCGGGCATCTATACCATCGGCCTCGCAAATTCCACATTCTATGCCGTTAAATATATTCTCTCAAATCGATTTCAATTTTGTTCGCCGCCGAGATGACCATCTGTACGGCTCGAGGAACCACGGCTGCCGGGCTTCTTTTTGATTTATAATAATATTTTTCGATTTTGCACAAGCGTCGGCAGCCGTCGAGAATCCGCCTTGACAGGATATCGACCTTCTGACAGGTTTTCCTCAACCAAATCGATTTCAATTTGGTCTTTGGGAGGAGAAAATGAAGTTTCGTTTCACGGTGGCCGCCGTCGCGGCTGCACTTATTGGCGCGTCAGTACCGTCCTATGCCGCCGAGATCAGCATTTCAGCGAGCTCTACCGGCAAGAACCTCGATCTGTTCCGCAAGCAGCTCGATGCCTTCGAGAAAGCCACCGGAAATACGGTCAAGATCGTCACCATGCCGTCTTCGTCCACGGAACAGTTCTCGCAGTATCGGCTCTGGCTCGCAGCCGGCAACACGGATGTCGACGTCTACCAGACGGATGTCATCTGGGCTCCGCAGCTGGCAGACCAGTTCGTCGACCTGAAGGATGCCACCAAGGACGTCATTGGCGACTTCTTCCCGGCGATCGTCGCCTCCCAAACCGTGAACGGCCGCCTGGTCGCAATGCCGCTTTACACGGATGCGCCAGCCCTCTTTTATCGCAAGGATCTGCTTGAGAAGTATGGCAAGCAGCCGCCGAAGACCTGGGACGAGATGGAGGCAACCGCCAAGGAAATCCAGGATAAGGAGCGCGCCGCCGGTCAGAAGGATCTCTGGGGGTACGTCTTCCAGGGCAATGCCTATGAGGGCCTGACCTGCGATGCCCTCGAATGGGTCAAATCATCAGGCGGCGGCCAGATCATCGAGACCGACGGCACGATTTCAATCAACAACGAAAAGGCTGCGGCAGCACTCAATCGCGCCAAGGGCTGGATTGGGACGATTTCGCCGAGCGGCGTGCTCGCCTATCAGGAGGAAGAATCCCGCGGTGTCTGGCAGACCGGCAACGCCGTCTTCATGCGTAACTGGCCCTACGCCTATGCACTGGGCAACGGCGCCGACAGCCCGGTCAAGGGCAAGTTCGACGTGACGACGCTTCCCGTTGCCGCAGAAGGAGACAAGCCCTCCTCGACGCTCGGCGGCTGGAATCTCGCCGTCTCGAAATATTCAAAGAATCCGGATGCGGCGATCGAACTCGTCAAGTTCCTGACGTCGAAAGACAGTCAGAAGCAGCGCGCCATCGAGCTTTCCAACTTGCCGACCCTGTCGGCGCTTTATGACGACAAGGACATTGCCGCCGCGCAACCGTTCATGCCGAACTGGAAGCCGATCTTCGAAAACGCTGTGCCGCGTCCTTCGGCTGTTGCCAAGGTCAAGTACAACGAGGTTTCCGCCAAGTTCTGGACCGCCGTGCACAATACTCTCTCCGGCAGCGGTACAGCCGAAGAAAACCTAGAGCTTCTCGAAGCCGATCTGACGACGCTGCAAGGCAGCGGCTGGTAACAGATCAGGGCGGCAGCGTCGGATATCCCGTCGCTGCCGCTTCCGATAGCGCCGTCGTCGATCGTCTCATGAAGCGGATATTCCATGAGTGAAGTTGCAGTCTCCCAAAATCTGAGCACAGGCGCGCGCGCAAAAGCGATCTCTTCGGATCTACGCTCGGAACGCATCCGGTCTGCCTGGATCTTCCTGGCTCCGACCCTGCTGATCCTGGCCATCGTTGCCGGCTGGCCGCTGTTCCGCACCATCTATTTCAGCTTCACCAATGCGTCGCTGACGAACCTCGGCGATGCCCAGTTCGTCGGCTTCGACAACTATCTTTCCTGGGTCACCCTGAAGAGCGGTCGCACGATCTATAGAGGACTGCTGGCCGATCCCGCCTGGTGGGGCGCGGTCTGGAACACGGCAAAATTCACGCTGTTGTCGGTGACGATCGAAACCGCGCTCGGCCTCATCGTCGCTCTTGTGCTGAACGCGCAGTTCGTTGGCCGCGGCATCGTGCGCGCCGCCATCCTTATTCCCTGGGCGATCCCGACCATCGTTTCGGCCAAGATGTGGGCCTGGATGCTCAACGACCAGTTCGGCATCCTGAACGACATGCTTCTCGGCCTCGGGCTCATCAGCCAAAAGATCGCATGGACGGCAGATCCAAATACCGCGATGATTGCCGTGCTGATCGTCGACGTCTGGAAGACGACGCCCTTCATGGCGTTGCTGATCCTCGCGGCCCTGCAAATGGTTCCGGCCGACATCTACGAGGCTGCCAAGATCGACGGCATCAACCCCATCAAAGTGTTCTGGCGTCTGACCCTGCCGCTGATCCGCCCGGCAATCATGGTCGCTGTGATCTTCCGAATGCTCGATGCCATGCGCATCTTCGACCTGATTTACGTGCTGACGCCCAACAACGCCCAGACAAAGACCATGTCGGTCATGGCGCGCGAAAACCTCTTCGATTTCGACAAGTTCGCCTATGGCGCAACCGCCTCCACCGTTCTCTTTCTCATCATCGCCTCGGTCACCGTGCTCTACATATGGCTCGGCCGCGTCAAACTCGGGGGTGGAGAACACTGATGCTGCTCACAGCCACCAAGAATACGCTTTTCTATCTGCTGGTCGCCGTCATCGTCGTCATCGCGGTCTTCCCGTTCTACTATGCGATCCTGACGAGCTTCAAAGCCGGCACCGCCCTCTTCGAAGTCACCTACTGGCCGACCTCGATCTCGCTGGAGAATTATACCGGCGTGCTGACGACAGGCAGTTTCATCCGCAGCCTCGGCAATTCGCTGCTCATTGCCTGCCTCGTGGTCGCCGCCTCTCTGCTGCTTGCCGTGACCGCATCCTACGCGCTTGCCCGTGTGCATTTCCGGGGTCGGGCACTCCTAATGCTGACCATCCTGTCGGTGTCGATGTTTCCGCAGATCGCCGTACTGGCGGGGCTTTTCGAACTCATACGCTGGATCGGCATCTTCAATACGCCGTTCGCGCTGATCTTCTCCTATATGATCTTCACCCTGCCCTTCACGGTCTGGGTGCTGACGACTTTCATGCGCGATCTGCCGATCGAGATCGAGGAGGCGGCTATCGTCGATGGCGCCTCCCCCTGGGTCATCATCACGCAGGTGTTCATGCCGCTGATGTGGCCGGCCCTCGTCACCACCGGTCTGCTCGCCTTCATCACGGCCTGGAATGAATTTCTGTTCGCCCTGACGTTCACCTCGTCGGACGCGCAACGAACGGTGCCGGTGGCGATCGCTCTGCTTTCCGGCGGCAGCCAGTTCGAAATCCCCTGGGGCAATATCATGGCGGCATCGGTCATCGTTACCGTGCCCGTCGTCATCCTTGTTCTTATTTTTCAACGCCGGATCATTTCCGGGCTGACGGCCGGCGGCGTCAAAGGCTGAGGAAAGCGCGACATGGCACAGATTAGACTCGATAATATCCGCAAGAGCTTCGGCGCATTCGAAGTCATCAAGGGCGTCAGCATGGACATCCGCAAGGGGGAGTTCATGGTCTTCGTCGGCCCGTCCGGTTGCGGCAAATCCACCTTGCTTCGACTGATCTCGGGGCTGGAGGACATCACGTCAGGCACGCTTTCCTTCGATGGTCAGCCGGTCAATCGTCTTTCCCCATCGAAGCGCGGCATCGCGATGGTCTTCCAGTCCTACGCGCTCTATCCGCATATGACGGTCTACGAAAACATGGCCTTCGGCATGAAACTTTCCGGCCGGACCAGGGAAGAATGCAAGGCGCGCGTCGAACAGGCGGCCGGCATGCTGCAGCTCTCGCCCTATCTGGAGCGCCTGCCGCGCCAGCTTTCGGGCGGCCAGCGCCAGCGCGTCGCCATCGGCCGCGCCATCGTTCGTGACCCGAAGGTCTTCCTGTTCGATGAGCCATTGTCGAACCTCGATGCTGCATTGCGCGTCGCCACAAGGCTGGAGATCGCCAAGCTTCATCGCGGGATGCATGACACGACGATGATCTATGTCACCCATGATCAGGTCGAGGCCATGACATTGGCCGACCGCATTTGCGTTCTTCGCGACGGCGTCGTCGAACAGGTCGGAACTCCGATCGAACTCTACGAGACCCCAAACTCGGTTTTCGTCGCCGGCTTCATCGGCTCGCCGAAGATGAACTTCCTCTCCGGACCGTTCGCGGCTCCCTACAATGCCCACACGATCGGCGTCAGAGCCGAACATATCGAGTTTCGAGATCAGGATCCTGCCTGGACAGGTACGGTCATCCACTCGGAAATCCTTGGCTCGGACAGCTTCGTCTATCTCGACATCGGCTCGGGCGAACCGCTTACCGTTCGAGAAACCGGCGTATCGAGCCACCAGCCCGGCCAGCAACTGGGCGTGTCGCCGCTCGGCGATCGCATTCACCGTTTCGACCAATCCGGACGCGCGCTCGAAAGGGTTCCTTTCAAGGGCGCAGCCTGAACAACCCATCAAACAAACAGGATCTGGCCGCCTCCCATCGGTTCCGGTCCGCTACTTGCTGTGAAGGAGCAGAAACTTGTCTATTCGCACCATCGTCTGGGGTGAGAACATCCACGAGACAACCAATGAGATCGTCCGGGGCATCTATCCCGAGGGCATGCACACGACGATCGCCAAGGCGCTGAACACCGATCCGGCGATTTCGGCGACGACCGCCACGCTGCAGGAGCCCGAGCATGGTTTGAGCGAGGCCCGGCTTGCCGAGACCGATGTCCTGACTTGGTGGGGCCATAAGGATCATGGCGCCGTCTCCGACGAAGTTGTCGAGCGTGTCGCCAAGCGGGTGTGGGAAGGCATGGGCCTGCTGGTGCTGCATTCCGGCCATTTCTCGAAGATCTTCAAGCGTCTGATGGGCACGCCCTGTGCGCTGAAATGGCGCGAGGCGGGTGAGCGCGAGCGCCTGTGGACGATCAATCAGCGCCATCCGATTGCTGCCGGAATTGGCGAGCATTTCGAGCTTGAAAACGAGGAAATGTACGGCGAGCAGTTCTCTGTGCCGGAGCCACTGGAAACGGTGTTCATCTCCTGGTTCCAGGGCGGCGAAGTCTTCCGTTCGGGCCTGACCTGGCGGCGTGGTGCCGGCAACATCTTCTATTTCCGCCCCGGCCACGAAACCTACCCGACCTATCACGATGCAAACGTGCAGAAGGTGCTGATCAATGGCGTGAAGTGGGCCTATAACCCCGAGGGTGCATTGAAGACTATCACCGATGCTCCGAATGTGCCGGTGGAAAAAGCACTGGAGCCGATCGTCGAACGCGGCCCAAGACTGCACCAGGCCGGCGAAGCCGGTTACCGCTGAGGAGCATAGAAATGCGTCTACTCGTTCTTGGTACGGGCATGATGGCCAAGAGCCAAGTTGCCGGCTTCCTCGCGATCGATGGTGTCGAAGTGGTCGGCGCCGTCGATACGGACCGGACTCGGCTTGATGAATTCGCCGATCATTTCAACATCGAAAAACGCTTCAGCACGCTCGACGAGGCGATCGCCTGGGGCGAATTCGATGCCGCAACAAACGTCACGCCCGACCGTATCCACCACGCAACCAGCCTGGCTCTCATCGCTGCCGGCAAGCATGTCTTCTGCGAAAAGCCGCTGGCGGAGAACTATGCGCACGCGCTGGAGATGACGGAAGCGGCTGAAACCGCCGGCGTCATCAATATGGTGAACCTCACCTATCGCAATGTCGCGCCGCTGCAGCGCGCACGCGAGATGGTGCTCTCGGGTGAGCTAGGGACGATCAAGCATGTGGAAGCCTCTTACCTGCAGAGCTGGCTGGTGTCGCGCGCCTGGGGCGACTGGCGCACGGAGTCGCGCTGGCTATGGCGCTTGTCCACCGGTCATGGCTCGAACGGCGTGCTCGGGGACGTTGGTATCCATATCCTCGATTTTGCCGCCTATGGCGCGGCGACCGACATCGATCACGTCTTTGCGCGGCTCAAAACCTTCAACAAGGCGCCGGGAGGCCAGATCGGCGAATATATGCTAGATGCCAACGACAGTTTCACCATGTCGGTCGATTTCGCCAATGGTGCGCTCGGCGTCATCCATGCGACACGCTGGGCGACCGGTCATCTGAACGAGCTGAAGCTGCGCATCTATGGCGAGAAAGGCAGCCTCGAGGTCATCCATCGACCGGACGGTTCGGATCTTCGCGGCTGCTTCGGCGACGACATTGAAAGCGCCACCTGGCGTGATATCGAAGTGCCGCCGGTGCTGACCAATTATCAGCGCTTTGCCGAAGCGGTTAGAACCGGCAAACAGGATGATCCTACCTTCCGCCATGCTGCAAACCTGCAGAAGGTCATCGACCTCGCGATCGTGTCGGAGAAAGAACGTAGGGAGTTCAATCTGCTGGCCGCTGACACCCCGGAGAGCACGGTCGGCCAAGAGCCGGAGAGCAAGGGCGACGACCAGGGACCGGCATTGGCACTCGTCGTCTGACGGCTTGGAAAAATATCGAAGGCCCGAATAATCGGGCCTTCTTTGAACCGACAGAGCGCGCTCCGCCTACTGCACAACCGGCAGCTAGGCAGCCTTACCGGGCGCACTGACGCCCCGATAGGCGATGAGATCCTCGATGGTGATCAGATGGAGGCCGTGTCGTTCGGCAAATTGCTCAAGCTCGGGCAGGCGCGCCATCGTACCATCATCATTGGCCACTTCGCAGATGACGCCCGATGGCGACAGGCCGGCAAGCCTTGCGAGATCGACAGCAGCCTCGGTGTGGCCGGGGCGAGAAAGCACGCCATTCGGATGCGCACGCAACGGGAAGATATGGCCGGGCCGCGCAAAATCCTCGGGGCGGGAATTCTCCCCGATGAGCGCGCGAACCGTCGCGGCGCGGTCAGCCGCCGAAATTCCGGTCGTCGTTTCAGGGATATAGTCAACCGAGACGGTGAACGCCGTCTTCAGGAGTTCGGTATTGTTGGGGACCATCTGCGGGATCTGCAGTTCGTCCAGCCGCTCGCCTTCCATGGCCACACAGATGAGGCCGCGGGCATAATTCATCATGAAGGCGATCGCCTGCGGAGTGATCGCTTCGGATGCAATGACGAGATCACCCTCGTTTTCCCGATCGCGATCGTCGACGACAACCACAATCTCGCCCCGCGCAATCGCGGCGATCGCATCTTCGATTTTGGAAATTGCCATTTCTCTGCCTTTCAAGGGTTAGCCGCGTGAGCGGCATTCATGGCCGATCAAAGCCACCATTTTCCCTTGGGCGAACAAGCATATGAAACGCCGCGTGCCGAGCGGCGTCCTTTGCGTTGCTCTCTTCCATCCGGACTATGACCGTCGGCTCCGGCATCTCACCGGATCTGCTGACCCTTCGCTTTCACGAAGGCGCTCGCGGGCTCCGAGTTGCCTCGATACCGCCGGTGGGGAATTGCACCCCGCCCTGAGAACATTGCTTATGTAAATGACGAATGGTTGGTTCTGCAAGAGGTTGAATAAAGATCATCTCGCGAGAATTGCCTCCCGGTGATGAAAGCACCGTTTCCTATTGTCGAACGGCGCTACGACATGATCAGGCCGCCATCGACGTTGATGGTCTGGCCGGTGATATAGGCCGCGTCGTCACTTGCAAGAAAGGTGACAAGACCAGCGATGTCTTCGCCCGATCCGGCGCGCTTCATCGGGATGCCTTCGACCCATTCTCTCATGAGTTCGCCAGGGCCGTAATTGCCAAGCAGCTTGCCCCATGCCTGGTCGTTATAGGCCCACATGTCGGTTTCGATGATGCCCGGGCAGAAAGCGTTGACGGTGATGCCGTCAGTTGCGACTTCCTTGGCAAGGCTCTGGGTGATGCCGACGACGCCCATCTTCGAGGCGGCATAATGCGGCGTATAGATGAAGCCGTCGCGTGCCTGTCCGGACGCCGTGTTGATGATGCGTCCGCCGCGGCCATGCTTGCGCATACGGGCGATCGCTTCCTGGGCGCAGAGGAACACGCCCTTGGTGTTGACCGCCATGACCTTGTCCCACTCGCCCTCGGTCATATCCTCGATACGAGCGATGGTGATGACGCCGGCATTCTGGATGGAAACATCGACTGCGCCGAAGGCCTCTTCGGCTGCGTCATAGAGCGCCTTGACGCTTGCCTTGTCAGTGACGTCGCCAACAAAGGAGATCGCCTTTCCGCCATCGGCCTTGATCTGCTCGGCAACAGCATGCACGCTTTCCTCATTGGCGGAGACCACGAGATTAGCGCCCTCGCGTGCAAAGCGCTTGGCAATCGCCGCGCCGATGCCGCGGCTTGCTCCAGTAATGACCACCGTCTTGTTTTCGAAGCGTTGCATTCTCTTTTCCTTTCAGGGATGAGGACGTCAGCGCGCCGATCTGCAAACCGACGACACTTGCCTCGTCACCCAGATTTCAAACGGCTGCGGAAATAATCCCGGCAAATTCCGAGGCCTTCAGCGAAGCGCCGCCGACCAGCGCTCCGTCCACGTTGCGAAGCCCGAATATAGCCGCGGCATTGGATGCCTTGACCGAGCCGCCATAGAGGATCCTGACCGAGCTACCGTCTCTCCCAAGGCGCCCTTCGAGCATCTGGCGGATCGCGGCATGGACCTCCTCAATCTGTTCATTGGTCGGCACCAGACCGGTTCCTATCGCCCATACCGGCTCATAGGCGATGACCAGATTTGCACTCGTCGCTCCCTCGGGAACGGATTCTCTCAGCTGCCCGCCAACCACTTCGATCGCCCGTCCTTCGTCGCGCTCATGTCGCGTTTCGCCGACACAGACGATCGCGATCAAGCCCGCCCGATGAGCAGCAACCGCCTTTGCGAGGACGATTTCATCATCTTCGCCATGAGACACGCGGCGCTCGGAATGTCCGAGGATCACATAACGCGCGCCTATATCGGCAAGCATTTCGGCAGAGACCTCGCCGGTATGGGCGCCTGACTGCTGCGCATGACAATCCTGCGCGCCGATGACCAGGTTCGAAGCCTTGACCCGCTCCACGGCGCGATCAATCAGCGTGAAGGGCGGGCAGACGACGATATCGCACGTCGCACTGCCCGTTAGTCCCTTCAGCGCCTCGATCTCAGCTTGGGAGGAGATGAGACCGTTCATTTTCCAATTGCCTGCGATCAGCTTGCGCATGACATCACCAGCAGCAGAAGCCGCCGTCGACGAGCAGATCGACGCCCGTCACGAAGCTTGCAGCATTCGACAGCAGGAAGACGGCCGGACCGACCATCTCGTCGACACCAGCCATGCGCTGCATCGGAGTCTGCTCTTCGAAGAGCTTGGTCTGATGCACCATCTCCGGGCGGGTGTTCATCGGCGTTGCGGTATAGCCCGGCGAAATCGTGTTGACGCGGATGCCGCGCCCAACCCACTCCATGGCAAACGACTTTGACATATGGATCACGCCAGCCTTGGAGGCATTGTAATGCGCCTGGCTGAGACCGCGGTTGACGATGACGCCCGACATGGAGGCGATATTGACGATGGAGCCGCGGCCGTTCTTCAGCATGGCGCGCGCTTCGGCCTGGCAGGACAGGAAGACGCCCTTCAGGTTGATGTCCATCAGCGTCTGGTACTGATCCTCTTCCATCTCCTCGGCGGGATTGGCATTGGCAATGCCTGCGGCATTGACGGCAAGCGAGAGAGCCCCGAGATCGGCTTCAGTGCGGGCGACGGCGTCGGCCAAAGACGTCTTGCTGGTGACGTCGGCAGCGATTTCGATCGAACGGCGGCCGGCAGCCCGGATATGGCTGGCAGTTGTGGCAAGACCGTCATCGCTGCGGCGATCCAGAAGCGCCACGTCGGCGCCGCACTGGGCAAGACCGATCGCGATCCTCTGCCCGATGCCGCTGCCGGCGCCCGTCACGAGGGCAACCTGGCCGCTGAGATCAAATAGTTTCGGTGCGTTGAGAGAGATGTCGGACACCGCTCTTCCTTTCTGTCTTTGCCTATATTGTCGCCAGTTCCATGACCGAGACGTCGTTCGCCTCGTCACGCTTCAGAATGCCTGCCTGCTTGCCCTGCGCCAGAACCAGAATGCGGTTCGACACGCCGAGAACCTCCTCAAGATCGGAGCTCACGACGATCACCGCGACACCCTGCTTGGCCAGGTTGACGATGATATCGTAGATGCCGGCGCGGGCGCCGACATCGATGCCCCGCGTGGGCTCGTCCAGCACGACGACCTTGGGATCGCGCATCAGCCATTTGGCGATGACGACCTTCTGCTGGTTGCCGCCTGAGAGATCGGAGGCGAATTGCTCCGCACGCCCCTTGACGCCGAATTTCGCCACTGCCTTTTCGGCGAAGACGCGCTTCATGCCGGCAGTGATCCAGCGCCCGCCGAGCTTGTCGAGATTGGCGTAGATGATGTTCTCGCTGATCCTGTGTGCAACGACGAGGCCCTGGTCCTTGCGATCTTCCGGAACCATCACGATGCCTTTGGCAATCGCATCCGCCGGGCTGCGCAGCTTCAGCGGCTGGCCCTCCAGCCTGATCGAGCCGGCGCTGATCGGATCGGCGCCAGAGATCGCCCGCACGAGTTCAGTGCGGCCGGCGCCGACGAGGCCCGCAATGCCGAGGATCTCGCCGGCATGAACATCGAAGCTCACATCGCGGAAGGAATCGTCCGGTGACGTCAGGCCGGACACTTCAAGTACGGGTCGGCTGGTCGGCTCGGGAAGGGTCGGAAACAGGCGATCGAGCGAGCGGCCGACCATGCTTTCGACGATCGTGCGCACCGGCGTCGAGCTGTCGGCAAATTCATGGACGCGCTCTCCATCGCGGAGCACGACGATCCGGTCGGTGATCTTCTTGATCTCCTCCATGCGGTGGGAGATGTAGATGATGCCGACGCCCTCCGCGCGGAGCTTGCGCACCTGCTCAAACAGGGCTTCCGTCTCCGCCCCGCCAAGGGCTGCGGTCGGCTCGTCGAGGATCAGGAGTTTTGCGTTCAGCGCCAGCGCCTTGGCGATCTCGATGAGCTGCTGGTTGGCAGTCGAGAGGCCAGCGACCTTTCGGGTCGCGGGAATGTGGAGATTCAGCCGTGCGAGTTGTTCCTGGGCGCGACGAACCATCTGGGCGCGATCGACCACGCCATTCTTCATCGGCCACCGGCCGATGAAGACATTTTCAGCGATGGAAAGATGCGGCAAAAGCTGTAGTTCCTGATGGATCAGCACCACGCCCTTGTCGATCGCCTCGCGTGGAGCGGCCGGGGCATACGGCTGCCCCAGCCATGTCATCGTGCCCTCGGATGGTGTGCGCGATCCGGCAATGATGCCCGACAGCGTCGACTTGCCTGCGCCGTTTTCACCGAGAAGCGCCACCACTTCGCCGGGGTAGACGTCCAGGTCAACATTCTTCAGGACCTGGAGCGGTCCGTAGCGCTTGGATATGCCCCTCAGGGATAAAACCGGCTCGGTCACAGCACACCTCCTCGAGATTTCGGCTGATTAGGGATGGTTGGCGATGAAGCCTGCCACGTTTTCCTTTGTCGTCAGCGTGGCATCCATAAGCTGGACCGGCGGCACCTTTTCCTTGGCAGCGAGCTTGACCGCGTTCTCCACCGCATCGCGGCCCATCTTCTGCGTCTGTTGTGTCGCGGTCACATCGAACACACCCTTGCTGAGGGCCTCGAGTGCAGCTGTGTCGCCATCAAAACCACCGACCACGATCTTCTGCGATGGATTGGCGACCTTGATCGCCTGGGCCGCACCGAGCGCCAGTCCATCTGCCTGGGCAAAGACGATCGAGACATCCGAATTCGACTGGAGCATGTTCTGCATGATCTGGAAGCCCTCGTCCTGGCTCCACATGTTGGAATATTGCTCGGCGACGACGCTCACGTCCGGATAGGCCTTCAGGGATTCCTGGCACCCTTTGGTGCGGTCCAGTTCAGGCGTGGTGCCCTTCTGGCCATGGATGATGACCATCTTGCCCTTGCCGCCGGCTTCCTTGAGGATGTAGTCGCAAACCGCCTTGGCGGAGGCGACGGAATCGGTCGCCAGGAACGTATCGCCCGGAGCGCCTTCAGCATTGCGGTCGACGTTGACGACTGGAATGCCAGCCTGTTTTGCGAGCTTGACCGGTACACTGGCTGCAGCAGCGCCTGCCGGGATGTAGATCAGGGCGTCGATATCCTGGGTCAGCAGGTCCTGGATCTGGTTGACCTGGGTCGGGCCATCGCCCTTGGCGTCGACGGTGACGACCTCGATGCCACGTTTCTTGGCTTCAGCTTCGACGGACTGCTTGATCTGGTTGAAGAAGTTTGCCTGCAGATTGGCGACGGCAAGGCCGAGCTTCTTGACTTCGGCCGCCTGGACGGATCCGAGGCTGAGGCCAAGCAGGGCGGCAGACGCGAGCAGAGTGCGCGCAAATTTCATGTCAGTTCCTCCGTTGTTAGTGAACCCTCGGGTATCCTCCCCCTCGGGCGATAGCTCCGCTCCAAACCTTTCGGAGAGGAATTTCTGGCGGCCCGCACCATCTGCGAGCCGAATGATCAGGCAGCCCGCCGCTTGCGGATCGTTTCCGCACCGACCGCGAGAACGATGACGACGCCGATGATGACCTGCTGCAGGAAGGGCGAGACGTTGAGCAGGTTGAGGCCGTTGCGCAGAACGCCGATGATCAGCACGCCGATAAGCGTTCCACCGATGCCGCCTGCGCCTCCCGACAGAGACGTTCCGCCGATGACGACGGCCGCGATCGTGTCCAGTTCGTAGCCAAAACCGCTGGACGGCTGAACCGAGTCCAGACGGGCAGCAAGAACGATACCGGCAAGACCTGCAAGGACAGCACTCGCCACGTAAACAAGAATGGTCACAAGCTGGACGTTGATGCCGGCAAGACGGGCAACTTCGGGATTGCCGCCGACTGCATAGAGCATGCGGCCTTCTGCGCGGAAGTGCAGGAAAATCCATGCAGCGGCGACGACAGTCAGCATCAGGAAGACGGTTGCGGTCAGGATACCGAAATGGCGGTCGATCGCCAGCATCATGAACCAGTCGGGGAAGCCGACGATCTGTTGGCCGTCGGTGATCATGTTGGCCACGCCGCGCGCAGCCGACATCATCGCAAGCGTCGCGATGAAGGCAGGCACCCTGAACCAGGTAACCATGATGCCGACGATCAGGCCGCTGATCATCGAGGCAATGAGCGCCAACACGATCCCGACGCCGAGCGGCAGGCCGGCGATATTCGCCGTCCAGCCCATCACCATCATCGCGAGAGCGAGAACCGAACCGACCGAAAGGTCGATACCGCCGATCAGGATCACGAAGGTCATGCCAACAGCCATGATCCCAAGCACGGTGATCTGGTCGAGAATGTTCAGACCATTGCGGACGGAGAGAAAGGCGTCAGTACTGAAGCTCAGGAAAAGGCAGAGCAGAAGCAGTCCGATCAGCGGGCCGGTTGCTCCCGTGAGCTTGCTGACGAACGTGCCGGACGGACGGCTCTGCTCATTCACGTCGATCGCCACCATCATTCCTCCCTGAAGATTAAGGCCGGCGGCCAGTATTTCATCAAGCTAGAATAAATATTCATGCCTGCTGGAAAATTCATTAACAACTTGCCTAAGTGCTGTCAACCAGCTTTTGGGGTGATGACTAGCGCAGAATGATTAACAGGGGGCTTGACTAAGTCGGCGCCTGTGCAAAAATATAAATGCATGAATATTTATTCACAAGAGGAAACGATGCAGCCTTCCGAACTTGAACGTGTTGCTCGCCAGATCCGTCTGCGCGACCTCCAGGCCGTATACGAGGCGGGCGCCGGCCATATCGGTGGCGAGATGTCGGTGATCGATCTCCTCACCGCGCTCTACTTCCGCGTGCTGCGCGTCTGGCCCGACCAGCCAAAGCATCCCGATCGCGACAGGTTCGTGCTTTCGAAGGGCCATACTGCCTGCGCGCTCTATGTCGCGCTCGCCAAGCGCGGCTTCATTCCGGAAGAGGAAATCTCGACCTTCCTGAAACCGCATTCCCGCCTGAACGGCCATCCGAACTGTAACAAGGTGCCGGGCGTCGAGACGAATACCGGCCCGCTTGGACACGGGCTGCCGGTTGCTGTCGGCATGGCGAAAGCGGCAAAACTCTCGGGCGCGAAATACCATACCTATGTCATCACCGGTGACGGCGAGATGCAGGAAGGGTCCAACTGGGAGGCCATCATGGCAGCATATCAGTTCCGCCTCGACAATCTGACGCTGATCATCGACCACAACAGATTCCAGCAGGGTGCATCCCTCGCGGACACCAACGATCTCGCCCCGCTTCGCCCGAAGCTCGAGGCCTTCGGCTGGGAGGTCAGCGAAATCAATGGCAATGACATGCACGCGATCGTGCCCGCTCTCGAGCATCGCAGCGACCGCCCCCATTGCATCGTCGCGCATACGAATAAGGGCCATGGCATTTCGTTCATGCAGGACCGGGTCGACTGGCACCACAAGGTTCCGAGCAAGGAACAGTATGAAACCGCATTGGCAGAACTGTCGGAGGCACTCTAATGAACGCGCCCGTAATTCCAACGAAGCTCTATGACTGCCGCGATGCCTTTGCCGCGACGCTTGAGCGCCTGGCGGCCGAAAACGAAACGATCGTCGCCGTCTGCAACGACTCCGTCGGCTCGTCGAAACTTGGTGGTTTCAAGTCGAAATTTCCTGATCGCCTCGTCAATGTCGGCATTGCCGAGCAGAACATGGTCGGCGTTGGTGCCGGCCTCGCCAATGGCGGACGCCTGCCCTATGTCTGCGCCGCCTCGCCGTTTCTGACCGGCCGGTCGCTCGAGCAGATCAAGGCCGACATTTCCTACTCCAATGCCAACGTCAAGCTCGTCGGCATTTCCTCGGGCATGGCTTACGGCGAACTCGGCCCGACCCATCATTCGATCGAGGATTTCGCCTGGACGCGCGTTCTGCCGAACCTGCCCGTCATTGCCCCCTGCGACCGGATCGAGACTGCCGCCGCCGTCGAATGGGCCGCAAGCTACAATGGTCCGTGCTTCCTGCGCCTGTCGCGCGTCGGCGTGCCCGACCTTCTGCCTGAAGGGCATAGGTTCGAGCTCGGCAAGGCGAACCTTCTCCGCGAAGGCTCCGACGTGACGCTGATTGCCAACGGCACGTTGACCCATCGCATGATCAAGGCCGCTGATATTCTGGTCGAGCGGGGTATTTCGGCGCGCGTTCTGAATATGGCAACCGTTCGCCCGATCGACGAGACGGCCATTATCGCCGCTGCCAGCGAGACCGGTGCGATCGTGACGGCGGAAGAGCATTCGATCTTCGGTGGACTGGGATCGGCCATCGCCGAAGTGGTCGTCGACAATGCCCCCGTGCCGATGAAACGTCTCGGCGTGCCCGGCGTTTACGCTCCGACGGGCTCTGCCGAATTCCTGCTCGACGAATTCGGCATGGCACCTGCAGCGATCGCCGATGCCGCCGCCGCGCTCATCAAGCGTAAATAATCTGATAGCAGGTCTTTTGAGCCGGGGCGGGCATCCGCCCCGGCCATTCGTTTGAGGAGAAGATGATGCGGGCAATTCTGGCGATCGACCAGGGCACCACCAATTCGAAGGCCGTTCTGGTTTCCGAGACGGGCGACGTCGTCGCGAGAGGATCGGCCGCCGTCGGCATCTCCTATCCGCAGCCGGGCTGGGTCGAGCAGGATCCCCGCCGCATCTTTGCCTCCGTCTGCGAAGCGATCGAGGCTTGCCTGAAAAACGCTTCCGGCGTCACCGTGGAGGCAATAGCGGTGTCCAACCAGCGCGAGTCCGTCACCGTCTGGGATGCCGAAACCGGCGAAGCGCTCGGACCAGTGCTCAGCTGGCAGTGCCGCCGCACCGCGCCGGACTGCGAGCGCCTCATCGCCGAAGGGCATCTGGACCGTGTGGAGGCGTTGACCGGCCTTCCCCTCGACCCGATGTTTCCCGGATCGAAATTCCGCTGGTTGCTCGATCGCGTTCCGGCAGGTCGCCGCGTGCGTCTCGGCACGATCGACAGCTGGCTCATTCATTGCCTGACGGGCGGCAGCCGCCACGTCTGCGATGCCTCTAATGCCGCCCGCAGCCAATTGTTCGACCTGCAAAGCCAGGTGTGGAGCGAGGAACTCGGCCAGATCTTTGGCGTCGATACCACACTGTTGCCCGAAGTGCTCGACAGCTCTGCCGAGTTCGGCACGACGCGTGGCCTTCCCGGCATCCCGGACGGCACGCCGATCCGCTCCGCCATCGGCGACAGCCATGCGGCGCTTTTCGGTCATGGCGCCTTCAAGCCGGGCGATGGCAAGGTCACATTCGGCACCGGGTCGTCCGTCATGACGACGCTGCCGCGCTTCATTGCGCCGCAAAACGGCATAACCACGACGATTGCATGGCGCATCGCCGGCGTGCCGACCTTCGCCTTCGAGGGTAACATCCTCGTTTCAGCCGCAAGCCTTCCCTGGATGGCAGACATTCTCGGCCTTGCCGATGTGGCGGCCCTCGTCGATCTCGCGGCGACCGCCGAGCCGGGCGGACCAGGCTTCGTGCCGGCTTTCGTTGGTCTGGGCGCACCCTACTGGAGCTCCGACGCCCGCGCCCTCTTCTCCCAGATCAACTTTTCCACGACGCGCGCGCAGATGGCCCGGTCGGTAACGGATTCAATCGCCTTCCAGGTCCATGACGTGATCGCCGCCATGCGCGCGCAGAGCGGCGGCCAACTCGGCGCCCTCTACGTCGATGGCGGCCCGAGCCAGAACCGCTTCCTCATGCAATGTGTGTCGAACCTGATCGAGCATGCCGTGATCCAGTGCGAGGCTCCCGAAGCCTCCGCCCTCGGAGCCGCCTATCTTGCCGGGCTTTCGCTTGGTCTGTGGAAAGATCTCGAAGCGATCGAGGCGTTACCGAGAAGCACGCACGTCCTCCGGCCCGAAGAGATCGATCGGACCGGTCTCCTGAATACGTGGAATGATGCGCTGGCCCGCTCGACGTCGCGACCGACACCGGCTAAATGTGAATAAAAATTCAAGCCGGTATCGCTCATGTCGCGTCTCAATGAACTCCGCCTGATCTCAAGAGTGGCCCAGATGTATCACATCGAAGGGCGACGGCAGGCGGAGATCGCCGAGCATCTGCGCCTTTCCCAGGCGACGGTATCGCGAATGTTGAAACGGGCCGAGGCGGAAGATATCGTCCGCACGAGCGTGATCCCCCCTGTCGGAACCTATAGCGAACTTGAAGGCGGGCTCCGCGACAAATTCAAGTTGCCGGAAGCAATCGTCGTCGAATGTACCGAGGACCGGGACGGCGCCATCATGGCCCGTATCGGCGAAGCGGCTGCCCACCTGCTCGAGGTCACGCTTTCACCCGGCGAGATCATCGGCGTGTCAAGCTGGAGTCAGACGATCTTCAAGATGGTCGAAAACATCCATCCCCAGAAAAGCGCCCAGGCGAAATATGTCGTCCAGACCCTCGGCGGCATGGGCGACCCCTCCGTGCAGACACATGCCACACAGCTCACCACCCGCCTGGCGCGGTTGACGGGGGCCGAACCGAAATTGCTTCCCGTACAAGGCGTAACGACATCGAGGGAAGCCAAGTTGCTGATGCAGGCAGATCCCTTCGTTCGTGAGACTATGGATCTGTTCGGGAGCATCACGCTCGCCATCGTCGGCATCGGCGCGGTGGAGCCGTCCGAACTGCTTGCCCGCTCCGGCAACATCTTTTCGTCGCGCGAACTCGCCGATCTCGCAGAGGCCGGCGCCGTCGGAGACATTTCTCTGCGTTTCTTCGACAAGGACGGCAAACCGGTGAAGACGCCTCTCGACGACCGCGTCATCGGCCTGCCCCTTGAAAACCTTACCCGGGTGGACCGCGTGATAGCGCTCGCCGGCGGCGCAAAGAAAACAGCCGCAATCGCCGGCGCCTTGCGTGTCGGTGTCATCGGCACGCTGATAACCGATAAGTTTACCGCTCAACGATTGATCGACGCATAGATACCGGACCCGCTCCGGACCAGGATGATTGAGAATCATCAGGCGGATCGACCGGATATCAACCGGGGCATGATGATCACTGCGCTTCATTATTCCTACGGCGAAAACGAGCGGCCGGCGGATGGCCGGCCACTTTTGTCCCGCTCTCAACGCGCATTGTATTTTGCATCAAGCTCATCGATCGCAAAGACATTGCCGGCCGAACGGCCGTTCTGGTCGAATGTCTGAGCGAGAAATGCGTCGGCGATCGACTTCGCGAGCTCAGGTCCAATGACGCGCGCGCCCATCGTGATGATCTGCGCGTTGTTGGAAAGAGCGGCACGCTCGGCCGAATAGGTGTCGTGCGTCAGGGCCGCGCGGATGCCAGGCACTTTGTTGGCCGAGATGCAGACGCCGATGCCGGTGCCGCAGACCAGGATTGCCTTGTCATAGGTGCCATCGACCACGCCCGAGGCGACACGATCCGATAGGTTGGCATAGAACGGGTCGAGCCCATCGTCGATGCGCGACACCTCATGAACGTCGAAACGGTCCTTGAGGTGTTCGGCGAGCACCTTGGCGAGACCTTCGCCGGCGCTATCTCCCGCAATTGCAAGCTTCATCGTTTTTCTCCTTGGAGTTTGGCGGCGCATTTCGCGAGAATGTCGAGATAACCCTCGACGTTCCAGGCAGAACGGCCGATGAAGAGCCCGTCGATATGCGGGCTCGAAATCAGTTCCTCGCAATTTTGCGGATTGACAGACCCGCCGTAGAGGCAGGGGACTTTCCGCCCGAGCGCCGCTTCGGCGACCGCGATGATCTCGGCCTGGCGCGCATCGGCATAGTCCGCCGTCGCCGGAATGCCTTTTTCGCCGATCGCCCAGACGGGCTCATAGGCAAGCAGGATTTCGGCTGATTTCTGCTCGTCGGAGAGCTTCGACAGCGCCCCGCGCACCTGCGCCGCCAGGATCTCTGCAGCTTTTCCACTTTCCCGGTCAGCAAGGGTCTCACCGATGCAGATGAGCGGAATCAGGCCATGTCGAACGGCAGCTTCCGTCTTCAGCCCGACTGTCTCATCCGTCTCTCCGAAAAACTCGCGGCGTTCGGAATGTCCGAGTTCGACGATGTCGAGATCGCAATCCTTCAGCATCAGTGGAGAAATCTCCCCCGTCCACGCTCCCTGGTCGACCCAATGCATGTTTTGCGCGCCGACCTTGACGGAGGTCTTCGCAAGCATGCGCTTGACCTCCCGCACGGACGTAAAGGGCGGGATCACGAAACGCTGGATGAGCGGATCGTGCGCGGCATCAGCCGCCCCGAGGCCGCGCGCGAAATGCTCGGCCTCCGCAAGCGTCTTGTTCATCTTCCAGCTGGTGCCAATCCAGAATTTCGGTTTATCGGTCATGCCTGATCCTGTGCCGGAGCGATCGTGAGCTTGATGCCCGCCCGGTCGAATTCTTCGAGGACAGCGGCCGCTGGCGCGCTGTCGGTGATGACAGTGTCGAAATCGGCCAGATCCGCCATGACGTGCAGCGCCGTGTGGCCGATGCGCTGGTGGTTCACCAGAAGGCAGCTTTTTGTCGAGGAAGAGATCATCGCCCGCTTGGCGCGAACGACATTGTCGTCCATGTGATAGGCAAGCCTGCCGCTGACCGCCGGCGTCGAGATGAAAGCGATGTCGGCCCTCAGGCGCGACAGCGCCTCTTCGGTCACGACGCCGAAATAGGCGTTGAATTTTGCAGAATAAATGCCCCCGAGTGCAATCAGGGTTATGCCGTTTTCGCCCTTCAACCGCTCCATGATTGCCGCGTTGTTGGTAATCACCGTCAGCGGTCGCTTACGCAACAACATCTCGCCGAGAACCGCGGCCATCGAACCGTCATTGACCATGATCGTCATGCCAGGTTCGATGATTGCCAGCGCTTCTTGCGCCATGGCAACCTTGGCCTCGCCATCCTGACGCTCGCGAATGCGAAAATCACTCTCGAACTGTGTGCCGGCATCGATCGTCGCGCCACCGCGCACCTTACGCAGGACACCGGCCTGTTCCAGGTCGTCGAGATCGCGGTGGATCGTCATCTTGGAGACGGAAAAGCGCTCGGCGAGATCGTCCACGTCGACGGTCTTGTCCTCGACGAGCAGATTGACGATCAGTTGCTGGCGTTCTTCCCGTTTCATCGGTCTCCAATCCTAATAAGCAACAATATAACATCAAAAATGTGAAAATCAACAAAATGAAATGTGATTATGCGGTCGACTGGCTAACAACAGATCGTCAGGCCAGAAGAGCTTGCGCGGTCCGTTCGTCGGTGATGAGCCCGTGAAGGCGGCGGCTTCGCAGGATGGCCCGTATGGCGGCCACCTTCGCCTGTCCGCCTGCCAGTGCCACGAGGCGCTCCTTCTTCGTTGTCGGAAAGGACGCAGAAAGCGTGCGCGCAGTCAGAGCGGTATCGAGGATCTGGCCATCCGCATTGAAAAAATGACCAAGAATTTCGCCAATGCCGCCCGCGGCCGCGATGTCTTCGATCTCGCCTGGCTCGACTAGGCCGGAGAGCACCAGCTGGGCCTCGGCGTCCACCGTCCCCAGGCCGACGAGCTTCAGGTCGGCGCCATTGGCGAGATCGAACACTTCCTTGACACCGCGTTGTGCCCTGAGAACCTCCCGGTCCTCTGCAGTGTTGGCGAAAAAGGGGACCGGCATGACATAAGCGTGCGTGCCGGTCTTTTCCGCGATGCGGTGCATGACATCATAGGGATTGGCGCCGTAGTTTCGCGTGAGGCCCCCAAGCAGGGAAACGAAACGCATATGCTTGGCGTTCGTCCGCGGCATATATTGAACGGCGGCCGAAAGCGTGCGGCCATGGCCAAGACCAATGACCGAGTGATCGCCATGTTCGATCTCGCGCTTCAGATAGCCAGCCCCCGCATGACCAAGCGCGCGCAGCGGCAGACCCTCTTCGCCAAGATCGGGCGCGACCTCGCAATATTGCAATCCGAAGCGCTCGGCGAGCCGCGTCTCCAGTTCGACGCATTCGACGATATCACCGTCGATCGTGACCTTGACGACACCATCGGCCACGGCACGTGCGATCAGCCGATGCGCCTTGACCGAGGGGATGCCCAGGCGCCGGGCGACGTCGGACTGCGTCAGTCCGCCCGCGTAATGAAGCCAGGCGGCCCGCACGGCAAGCGTATCATCGGCATCCGTCATCAACGCATCCTTCCCATTTCTCCGACGGCGATCTCGCCCGATAACAACCAGCCTTTGTAGATGGCCGGATCATATCTTCAAGTCTGCGGCGCCGGTGTCGATATGCGGCGCCCAGAAGGCGACGCTTTCGGCGATCTGCGCGATGACCTCGCGATCGTTCGGTTCGCGTTCCTTGAAGGAAAATTCGAGGCAGATCTCGTTGTCACTGGCGCCACCTGCCGCAAAAGCGTCCAATAGTGGCGCAGGTTGAATCCGCCCCTTGGCATTGAATTCCGCCGTGAACGGCCGGTGGCCGCCCTTATCCATGAGGCTCTGCTTGATGTGGATGATCGGCGACAGCTTCGGCACGGCCCGCGCCCAGGCATAGGGATCGTAGTCGTCGGGATTGGCGGAGGTGACGTCGCCATGGTCGATATCGGCCATCATCCACATCGGCACCGCCATGTCGGCAGCAGTCAATCGTGCCTGCAGCGAAAGGCAGGATTCGATCGTCTCGCCGAACTCCCGGCCGATGCTCATCGGCTCCCAGAAGATGTAGGAAAGCCCGGCAGCCCTGGCGTGCTCCGCGACTTCGCACCAGCAGTCGATAGCGATCTTTATCAGCTCCTCGCGCCGGCTTGCGTCATCGAAGTCCTTGTAGGTGAAGATCGCAAACTGCGTGCCGACGGAATGTCCGCCGAGATCAGCGGTGATGTCGACGAAGGTCTTGAACCAATCCACATAATAGCGGCGCACCTCGGTATCCGGGTGCCCGAAATGGTTCAACCGTCCATAAGGTCCGGTCATGCCCGAGGTGACGCGAACACCGGTACGCTCCAACGCTGCCTTCATCTGGCGGGTCAGGCGGCGGATGACCGCGGCCTGCCAGCTCGGATTGATGAATTCATGCGTCAGTTGGAGATCGCGGATGCGCAGATCTCGCGCCACCGTTTCGATTAGGTTGTCCGGGTCGGCAAAACGGTTCACCAGCGGATTGGTATTCAGCGAAAGCGAAAGCGGCATCAAGGCCTCCTCAGGCGGCGGCAAGATGGGATGAAGCAAACCAGTCGGCAAAGGCTGTCCGCTCTGCCTCGCTCAAATGCAGGTAATGCTTGGTTCGACGATAGAGGATGTCCTCGGCTGTCTCCGCCCATTCGCTGGCAGCGAGATAACGGGCTTCCGCCTCATAAAGCTGCCCGCCGAAGTGGCGGCCGAGACCTTGCAGATCCGTTGCCCCGGCAACCAGGTTCCTCGTGCGTGTGCCATAGAGGCGGCCGTAGTGATGGACGAGCTTGCGCGGCATCCAGGGATAGGTGTCACGCAGGCTGTTGGCGAAAGTCTCATAGTCGGCATTGGGCATTTCGCCGCCCGGCAGCGGCGCCTTTTCCGTCCAGTCGCCGCCCATGTTGGGAAAGACATGTCTGAGGCGCTGCATGCCACGTTCGGCAAGCTCTCTGAATGTCGTGATCTTGCCGCCGAAGACATTGAGAAGCGGCGCTCCCCCCGTCTCGTCGAGATCGAACACGTAGTCGCGGGTCACCGCCGACGGATTGCCCTTGCCATCGTCAAACAGCGGACGCACGCCGGAGAAGCTGTGCAGCACATCCTGCCGGCGCAGCTTCTCCTTGAAATAGCGGTTCACCGCCTTCAGCAGATAGTCGATTTCCGCCTCGTCGGCCGCCACGTCCTCGGCCCGGCCCTCATAGGCGATGTCGGTCGTTCCGATCAGCGCCTTGTCGCCCTCGTAGGGATTGATGAAGATGACACGCTTGTCATGGTTCTGGACCAGATAGGCGTTGGAGCCGGACCAGAACTTCGGCACGATGATGTGGCTGCCCTTGACGAGACGCACATTGCGGCTGGAATTGGAGCCGGCGACGCGGTTGATGATGTCGGTGACCCACGGGCCGGCGCAATTGACGAGACATTTGGCACGGAAGGTCCGCGTTTCCCCGCTCGTGCTGCTTTTCGTGCTGATCGTCCATTGGCCGTTTTCCCGGCGCGCCGACACTGCCGGCGACCGTGTGAGCACCAGGGCGCCCTTCTCAGCCGCGCTCACCGCATTCAGGGTGACGAGGCGGGCATCGTCCACCCAGCAATCCGAATATTCGAAGCCGCGGGTATATTGATCGAGAATGGGCGTGCCTTCGGGATCGCGCAGCAGATTGAGAGTGCGGGTGCCTGGCAATTTCTTGCGGCCGCCGAGATGATCGTAGAGGAAGAGGCCGAGCCGGACGAGCCAGGCGGGCCGATCCTCGGGACTGTGCGGCAGCACGAAACGCATCGGCCAGATGATGTGCGGTGCGGCATTGAGCAGCACCTCGCGTTCGATCAACGCCTCCCGTACGAGGCGGAACTCGTAATATTCCAGATAGCGGAGCCCCCCATGCACGAGCTTGCCCGAGCGGGACGATGTCCCCTGTGCCAAATCGTCCTTCTCGCACAAGGCGACTTTCAAGCCACGCCCCGCCGCATCGCGGGCAATTCCCACACCGTTGATGCCGCCGCCGATGACGAAAAGATCCAGGATTTCAGGTTCGGTCATGTCATGCTCCCTCGGATGCCTGTTGCATCAACGATCTATTTGATGGACGGCATCGCCGCGGCTCTGGCCAGTGTTTCCCAGGCGGCGGGCATGGCCTTTCGAATATCGCCATAGGCGGAAAACAAGAGATCGAAGCGCCGGGCTTCCTCCGCAACCGGCTCTTCGGCTTCGCCGAGAAGCGGCGTCACCCAGTCGGCGATGCAGTCATCCATTGTCTTGTAGCCACCGATCGCGACAGCTGCCATCATCGCTGCACCGGCCGCCCCTGTCTCCTCGCGACGAGACAGGCGGATCGGCGCGTTGATGGACGCGCTGAGCGAACGGCGAAGCGCACTTGAGCGCACGGCACCGCCAGTAATGCGCAATTCCTCGGGCATGTCGCCCATGGCGGCGTAGCAATCGCGCGTCGCCAACGCCAAACCTTCGACCACCGCACGAACAAGATCCGGAAATCCGTGGCGAACCGACAAGCCGGAAAATCCCGCGCGGGCCTGCGCATTGACGAAGGGGCCGCGCTCTCCGGCCTCGGAAATATAGGGATGATAGACGACCGAACCTGGCCGGCTTTCGGAAAACCAGCGGTCGATCCGTCCGACGAGTTCGGCATGGGTGGCGGGCTTTCCGGCCTCCGCCATCAGATAGGTGGCCATGTCCAGCAGCCAATCGATATTGATCGTCGATCCCATATTGGTCTGCACCTGCGTGACGGTGCCTGGGATCGGCAAGGCAATGACATAGCCGGTGCCTTCCTGATTGAGATGAACATCGGCCACCGGCTTTGCCCGCAGATGCACGCCAGTGGACCCGATCGTCGAGCAGGCCGCATTGCGTCCGCCGCTGCGAACGCCGGCACCGAGCGCGGTCATCACCATGTCGACATAGCCGAGACTGACCGGTGTGCCGGCGAGAAGCCCGCAGGCACGTGCAGCGTCCTCCGTCAGCGGATGGACAATTTCCGTCCCGTCAAGGATATCGGGCAAGAGCGCGCGGCGATGCGTCAGTCCGAGCGCCTCGATGGCAACAGGCGAATAACGCCGTATCCTGAAATCACCGAAGGTAAAGCTTGCCTCTGAGGGGTCGGTCGCCCGCACGCCGGTAAAATTGAGATAGAGCCAATCCTTGCAATGCAGCGCGGTCTCTGCCTGATCCAGGAGTTCCGGCATTACCCGGTCCATGTGAGCAAGCTGCGCACCCTGCTGGCACGTGTTCAGCCCGGTGCCTGTCTGTTCAAAACGAGCCCGGTTCGACACTTCGCCCGCAAGCGAAATCACTGTCGGTGCAGCGCGAGCATCGAGCCATAGCCAAGCATCGGCGACCGGTCGGTTTCCCGAACCGACCAGCCATGTTCCGTCACCCTGCCCCGTCACCGCGATGGCGGCCGCGCGCGAAGCAAGATCCTCGACCTTCTCGCCAAGGCCCCGGACGGCTGCCACGCAATCCTGCCAGGTCTGGGCAAGCGGCTGCGTGGCCGAACCGTCGCTACCGCTCGCATATTTGTTGCGAACAGATGCGGTCGCGATCTGGCGGCCGGAAAGGCCGAAGGCGACGGCCTTGATGACCGACGTACCGGCATCGATACCGATGATGAGCTCGCGGCTGGTGGTCATCTGAAGTTATTCGCCTGCCAGGTCGAACATCGCGAGGGGCAAAGCGCGCATCGATGTCATGTCTCATATCCTCCTGGTCGCCACAGGCTGCAATAGCGTACACGACCACACTTCGAATCTCGGAGCAAAGCCGGCAGTGCACCTTTGGCGGCTTGCAGACTTGACGCTCTTCGAAACCTCCCAAGGCCTCATCAAAAATATAACACAAAGATATCATTGTTCCAGTAAGATTTTTCTGACTGTGAAATTTTTTTCATGTAAAATACTATTCATGATAGGGCCGAGGTACGGCCACACTCTCGAACCATTCCGCCGGTAATCGAATTTGCGGAGTGCTGGATTAGGCTTATTTTATATTTTGTAATCAAATAGATAAATCCACGTTACGCAAAGGCGCCGGCTGCCTTGGCGACGGCGAAGTGGGCGGAAGAGCTTCTTTAGTCGCTGCGCGCAGAAGCTGCGCATCTCACGCCATAGGATCCGGAGAGCCAAAAGACCTGTTGACAGGCGCAAAATTTGATAACATGATTTTTGACATAAATACCACTTACCTATCATGCGGCCATCGCCGCTGGTGGAAAATCACGGTCCTGGCGGTTGGAGGAGACAAGCGCCGGTTCTGCATGGAGGAGGTTCGGATGCACATTGTTTCCGCTGATCATCGCGCCTTTCAGCTCGGCAGGGTTCTGTGCGCCGATGCGGATTTCGACACGCGCCGTCTTCGATGAAGTAGCCGCGAGGCTTCACCCGTTTCCTCCTCTTTCGACATAGATCCGACCAGCCGCAAAGATCGCCAGCAATGAATACTCAGCCCGCTCACGCAACATCCGCGCCAGGCAAAGGCAACTTCAAGCTCATCGTCAGTGCCGTTGTGGCAATCGCAGTCGTCGGCGCAATTGCGCTCGATACAACCGTCATCAAGATCGGCTCGGAGAGCGATGTGCGGCAGCAGGCCTTTTCTCCGGAATCCTTCGGCGCCGAGCAGTTTCCGAAGATCCAGGCGGATGTCGAGAAGAGAGCCGTTGCTGCGCCCGACCTCGCAGCGGCGATCGCTGCAGACAAGAAGGCGGCCGGTGAGAAATACGGGGTTGCCACGAGTACCGGCCCGGTCATCCCGGTGACGCTGAGCGGCACTTTCGGCGCGCGCAAATCCAATACAAACGAGATGAAGATCGACGGCCTCCCCCCCGAGACGGTGGTCCGTGTCCAGACCGGCCCTGCGGTCAATGGCACGGACCTCCGCGATGCCACGGGGGCGATCGAGTTCGGCCAATTCACCAACCAGATCCAGTATCAGGATGCCGGTTCGGCGATCAATAACGAGATGAAGAAGGCCGTATTTGCCGGCCTCGATCCGGACCAGCTCGATGGCAAGAGGGCGACCGTCGTCGGCGTGTTCAAACTGATCAACCCCAAGAACTGGCTCGTCACTCCGGTCAAGGTCACAGTCAAATGAGCGAGCCGATGCCCATATCCGAGACCCTTGGCGAGGTCGTCTTGGCTGCCCGCAACATAGCCAAATCTTATGGCAATGTGCATGCTCTCAAAGGCGTCAATTTCGATATTCGTCGTGGACAGGTGACGACCCTCTTCGGCGAGAACGGCGCAGGCAAGTCGACCCTGATGAAGATCCTTTCAGGCGTCGTCCAGCCGACGTCAGGCGAGATCATTCTCGACGGCACGCCGATCAGCTTCAACTCTTCCACTCATGCACGCGAATGCGGCATCTCGATTATTCACCAGGAACTCAGCCTCGCGCCCAACCTCAGCGTTCGCGACAACATCTTCATGGGCCGCGAGATCATCAAGGGCGGCGTGGTCGACTTCGCGGAGGAAGAGCGCCAGACGCGCATTTTGATGGAAGAACTGGAAGAGGAGATCGATCCGCTGACCAAGGTGGAAGATCTGCGTCTCGGCCAGCAGCAGATCGTCGAAATCGCCCGGGCGCTGTCGGTCAATTCGCGTATCCTGATCATGGATGAGCCGACCTCAGCACTCAGCGCCACCGAAGTCGAGATGCTTTTCAAAGTCATCCACGACCTGACCGATCGCGGTGTATCGATCGTCTATATCTCGCATCATCTTGAGGAAGCGCTGCAGATCACCAACCATGCGGTCGTGCTGCGCGATGGCACCATGACTGCCTATGCGCAACGCAGGGACATCGATCTCGAATGGATCGTGCGAAACATGGTGGGCGACAACTTCGATCTCGGCAACCCGCCTGAAGGTTATGCGTTCGGTAAGCCTGCGCTTTCGATCGACAATCTCACCGTTCCCGGCCCCTCTGGATCAGCTTTCAACTCCGTCGATCGCCTGTCGCTGGACGTGCGGGCCGGAGAGGTGGTCTGCATCTACGGCCTGATGGGCGCCGGTCGCACCGAGCTTCTGGAATGCGTGGCCGGGCGGTTGCGCGCCAGTGGCGGCACCATTCGTCTTGAAGGCCAGGACGTCGGGCAGTTGAGCATCGCCGGACGTATCGCAAGCGGCCTCGTGCTGGTGCCAGAGGATCGCCAGCGCGACGGCCTCGTCCAGACGATGACGGTCGGCTCCAACCTGTCGCTCGCCAGCATCGGTGCCTTTACCAAGGGGTTGTTCACATCCGTCCGTCGCGAGCGTGAGCTCGTCGATGCCTCCATTCGCAAAGTCCACGTCAAGACCGATGGAGGAGAGGCGGCCATCGGCTCGCTGTCGGGCGGCAATCAGCAGAAGGTGGTTATCGGCAAGATGCTGGCGACCGACCCGAAGGTCATTCTTCTCGACGAGCCGAGCCGCGGCATCGACATCGGCGCCAAGGCGGAAGTCTTCAAGCTGCTTGCCGAACGCGCCCGCCAGGGTCTCGCCGTCATCTACTCGACGTCCGAGGTCAACGAGTGCCTGAGCATCGCGCACCGCATCATCGTCATGCATCGCGGCCGGATCTCAGCGGAATTCGGTGCTGACGTCACCAAGGAAAAGATCATGGCCGCGTCAGGCGAAGCCGTGGTCGCGCACTAGCCCGGAATTATGGAGCACTGATTATGTCAGTCACGAACATTGCCGAACAGAAATCAGTATCGCATGGGCATAAGCGCAATACCAACCTCGTGCGCCTGATCCTGGAAGGCCGCGCCTTCTTCGCGCTGATCGTCATCATCGCGGTCTTCTCCTTCCTGTCGCCCTATTACTTCACCCTCGGTAACTTCCTGACCATGGCCTCGCATGTCGCGATCTTCGGCATTCTGGCGATCGGCATGCTTCTGGTTATCTTGAATGGCGGCATCGACCTGTCGGTCGGCTCGACGCTCGGGCTTGCGGGTTGCATTGCCGGCTTCCTCATGCAGGGCGTCACGCTTAGCGCTTTCGGCGTCATTCTCTATCCGCCCGTTTGGGCAGTTGTGGTCATTACCTGCGCTCTTGGCGCTGTCGTCGGCGCAGTCAATGGCGTGCTGGTTGCCTATCTGAAGGTTCCGGCCTTCGTCGCCTCGCTCGGCGTGCTCTATGTCGCCCGCGGCATTGCGCTGCTTATGACCAACGGCCTGACCTACAACAATCTCGGCGGTCGTCCGGAACTCGGCAATACCGGTTTCGACTGGCTCGGCTTCAACCGCCTCGCCGGCATTCCGATCGGCGTCATCGTGCTCGCCGTACTTGCGATCATCTGCGGCATCGTCTTGAGCCGCACGGCTTTCGGCCGCTGGCTTTACGCCTCTGGCGGCAACGAGCGCGCGGCCGATCTCTCGGGCGTGCCGGTCAAGCGCGTCAAGGTCATCGTTTACGTGCTTTCGGGCGTCTGCGCGGCAATTGCCGGCCTGGTCCTGTCATCGCAGCTGACCTCTGCCGGTCCGACGGCGGGCACGACCTACGAATTGACGGCGATTGCGGCTGTCGTCATCGGTGGCGCGGCGCTGACCGGCGGGCGCGGCACAGTGCGCGGCACGATGCTCGGCGCGTTCGTGATCGGCTTCCTGTCGGACGGTCTCGTCATCATCGGTGTGTCGGCCTACTGGCAGACCGTCTTTACCGGCGCGGTCATCGTCCTCGCGGTCCTCATGAACAGTATCCAATACGGACGCCGGACAAAATCGTCCTGACGTCAGCAGCAGAACTTATCCACGACGGTACCTGGATTTCCAAAAGGCCGATCGCGGAAAGCACCGCCGGTTTCCGGCAGCACCTGAACTCACAAAGGGAGAGAGACTATGTTTAAGAAAGGCATGCGCATTCTTCTGGCAGCCGCAGCTGTTGCCCCGATCCTCGTCAGCTCCGCCTGGGCGGCGGGCCAGATGACGATCATCGTCAATGATCCATCCAATCCCTATTGGCTGACAGAAGGCAATGTCGCCAAGGCGACAGCCGAGAAGCTCGGCTACACCGCCTCGGTCAGCGCGCATAAGGGCGACACCAACACCGAAAGCAACCTGATCGACACGGCTATCACCAACAAGTCGGTCGCCATCATCCTCGATCCGGCAAACGCCGACGGTTCGATCGGCGCGGTCAAGAAGGCAGTGGCCGCCGGTATCCCGGTCATTCTCGTCAATGCCGAGATCAACCAGGAAGGCCTCGCCAAGGCGCAGCTCGTTTCGAACAACGCCCAGGGGGCGGCGATCGGCGCGCAGCAGTGGGTCGAAGCGGTCGGCGACAAGGGCAAGTATGCCGAACTCTTGGGCGCACCATCTGACAACAACGCCGCCACGCGCTCCAACGGCTACGAGACCGTCCTGACACAGTATCCCGACCTTCAGAAGGTCGCCCAGGAAGTCGCTAACTGGGACCGCACCCAGGGTCACAACAAGATGCAGTCCATGCTGCAGGCCAATCCCGACATCATCGGCGTGATCTCCGGCAATGACGAAATGGCACTCGGCGCGATCTCAGCGCTGAAAGAAGCCGGCAAGCTCGCCAACGTCAAGGTCGGCGGCTTCGATGGCTCACCGGATGCGGTCGCCGCGATCAAGGCAGGCGAGCTGCAATACACCGTCCTACAGCCCGTTGCCGTCTTCTCCGAAGAGGCCGTCAAGCAAGCTGATAACGTCATCAAGACGGGCAGCACCGGCGCCAAGAGCGAAAAGCAGCTGTTCGATTGCCTGCTGATCACCAAGGACAATATCGACAAGTATACCGGCCCGTTCGTTCTGGCCCAATAATGCGATGGAGGGCGCCCGACCGGGCGCCCTCCTTGACCTTTCAACCACGTCAAGCCGCTTTCGCCTTCTTTGCCTTGGCACGGCAATCACTATACGAAGCTGGGGTATGGAATTCAGCGACAAGGGTGACCCGTGACACAGAAGACCAATCAGGGCGATGAGCTGTTGGACCAACTGACCAGCGACAGCCGCCAGACGCGCCAGGTCGCCCGCCGGCGGATGATCGCGGAGGCCGTCATGAGTGAGGGTTCGATGCGCATCGAAGATCTGACCGACCGCTTCGGCATCAGCCTGATGACGGCGCATCGCGATGTGGATGAACTCGTCAGCCGCGGGATCTTCAGGAAAACGCGCGGGATCGTCACTGCGGCGGCCACCAATCTGATCGAGTCCAGCGATGTCTACCGCTCAAGCCGACAGTCGGCGGAAAAGAAAGTGATTGCAGAGGCGGCGATGCAATTCGTGGAGCCCGGACAGGCGATCTTCTTCGACGACTCGACGACCGTATTGCAGATGGCATCGCACCTTTCCGCAAAAGTGCCGATCACCGCCATCACCAATTCGCTGACGCTGATGAATGCGCTGACCGGCATGCACGATGTCACCCTGCTGGCGCTCGGCGGCCAGTATTACAACTGGTGCAATGCTTTCATGGGGCGCATGACGATCAGCGAGATCAGGGGTCTGCGGGCGGATATCGCCTTCATCTCGATGTCCGCCATCAGCGACGGGATCGTGCTGCATCAATCGCCCGAAACCGTCGATACGAAGCGTGCCATGTTCGACTGTTCCGTCAAACGCATCCTGCTTGCCGACCATACAAAATTCGAGCGGCGCGCGCTTCACAGCTTCGCGGCGCTCGATGAATTCGACGTCGTCATCGTCGACGACAAGACGCTGCCCGTTCACATCGATCGGATGCGGTCCAGGGATATCAATGTCGTCGTTGCCAGGACCAGTGGCGGGCGCATGTGACCGGGCTGCCCGGTCGCAATAGAAAGGTGAATACGCATGCCGAGCCTTCTCGGGATCGATAGCGGCCTGACTGTCACGAAGGCCGTCATTTTCGATATAGACGGCACACCCATCGCCGTCGCGCGGCGGCGCGTGACCCAGCTCATCCCGAGGCCGCGGTTCGTGGAACGGGACATGCACGAATTGTGGACCGCAACGGCCGAAGCGATCCGCGAGGCCATTGCTCTCAGCGGCCGCCCGGCAAACGATATCCAGGCCGTCGCGGCAACGGCGCATGGCGACGGAATCTATGTGCTGGATCAGTCGCAGACGCCGCTTGGCAACGGCATCGTATCGCTGGACAGCCGCGCAGGTGATATCGTCGATCAGTGGATGAAAAATAAGGTCGCCGAAGAGGCGATCGAGCTGACAGGTCAAGTCCCGCATGTCTCGGCGCCGTCGGCGCTACTGGCCTGGATGCGCGACCATGAGCCGGAACGGTTCAAGCGTATCGGCCACATCATGAGCTGCAAGGACTGGCTGCGCTTTTGCCTGACCGGCACTGTCGGCACAGATCGGACCGAAGCCAGCACCTCATTCACCAATGTAAGGACACAAGACTATAGCGAGGACGCCCTGCGTCTGTTCGGCTTGCAGGCGCTTGTTGGCACTCTGCCGCCTGCCGCACGCTCGGACGAGATCGTTGGACGGATCACAGCCGATGCGGCGCGTCTGACCGGCCTTGTCGATGGCACGCCTGTGGCTGCCGGCTTGCATGATGTCACCGCATCCGCCCTTGGCGCGGGTGGTTATGCCGATGGCGTCGTTGCCGTCATTGCTGGAACCTATTCGATCAATGAGACGCTGTCTTCTGAACCGCGCGTCGATCGACGCTGGTTCTGCCGCAACGGAATTGCACCGGGCGTCTGGAACAGCATGTCGATTTCGCCTGCATCGAGCGCGAATTACGAATGGTTCATCGAAAAACTATGCGCCGGCGATCGGGCACGTTGCGACGCCGACGGCACATCCATCCACGCTCTGCTCGCATCCGAAATCGACGCGGCTTTCGAGCGCCCCTCTCCCGTACTTTTCCATCCCTATCTCTACGGGTCGCCTTATGGCGCTTCGGCAAGCGCGGCTTTCTTCGGACTCGGCGGCTGGCATGACCGCGGTGACATGCTGCGCGCCGTGCTGGAGGGGATCGCATTCAACCACCGCATCCATGTCGATGCGCTGCGCGACGGCTTTGCCTTCACGGAGGCGCGGCTTGCCGGCGGCGTATCGCGCAACCCCGCCGTCGTACAGATGTTTGCCGACATTCTTGCAATGCCCGTGACGGTGACTGGCACCGACGAGGCCGCCGCCTGGGGAGCCGCACTTTGCGCCGGCGCAGGCGCCGGTATCTACGCAGATCCGCAAAGCGCGTCGACGACAAAAAAACAGGGCGAAAACTGCATGCCAAATCCCATCCGCAGCGCCGACTATGACAAGCGCTACCGGCTGTTCCTGGAGATCGCCGAAACAATGAAGCCGCTCTGGCCAAAGATCGCTGGCCTTGCGCAGGAAAGCGCGGCAGACGCCGCAGTTTAGGACGACAGTGCCATGACCCTCACCCCTCTCGAGCGCAGCCCGGATACAAGCGAGAACGACATTGACGTCGTCATCCTCGGAGCAGGCATCAATGGCGCCGGCCTGTTTCGCGACCTGGCGCTGCAGGGCGTCAGCTGCATGATCGTCGATAAGTCGGACTTCGGTTCCGGAACGAGTGCAGCACCCTCCCGCCTCATACATGGTGGATTGAAATACCTGGAAACCGGGGAATTCGGCCTGGTCGCCCAATCCACTCTGGAGCGCAATCTGCTCTTGAAGAACGCGCCGCATTGCGTCGAGGCGCTGCCGACATTCATTCCGGTCTTCTCCTGGACACGCGGCATCTGGGCGGCACTGAGGACATTGGCCGGTTCCAAGACCGCGCCGCGCAGCCGCGGAGCCGTGCTCATCAAGATCGGTCTTTCCCTTTATGACTTTTTCGGTTCGCGCGATCGTGTGATGCCGCGCCACCGTCTGATCCTGAAAAGGAAGGCCAGGCAGGAAATGCCGCATGTCACGCCGGACATCGTTGCCGGCGGGATTTATTACGACGCAAAGATCAGCCGGCCGGAGCGCCTCGTCTACGAACTCGTCAAGGACGGGCTTGAGGCGAACCCACATTGTGCCGCGGCAAATTTTGCCACCCTGACGGCCAGATCCGAAGGCCGCCTGTCTTTCCGAAAAGAGGATGGAACTGAATTCTCGGTCCGGCCGAGACTCGTCGTGAACGCGGCCGGGCCATGGATCGATCATGTCAACGAAGCACTCGGCGCGCCCTCGCGCCTGATCGGCGGCACGAAGGGCTCCCATATCCTGATCGATCATCCAGAACTGGTGCGCAGCCTGAACGGCCATATGATCTATTTCGAGGCCGATGATGGCCGCATCTGCCTGGTCTACGGCTATCTCGGACTGGCGCTCGTCGGCTCGACGGATATTCCAAGCCGGGATCCCGACACTGTGCGCTGCGAGGATCCAGAAATCGATTATTTCCTGCAGAGCTTGCAATCGCTGCTTCCGACATTGCGCTTCGATCGCGACCAGATCGTCTACACCTATAGCGGCATCCGGCCGCTTCCGGCCTCCGACGGAACTGCCCCTGGCCTGATCAGCCGCGACCATTCAGCCCCGGTCATCGAACCGGACGACCAGAGGCCATTTGCCATCATGTCGCTCGTCGGCGGCAAATGGACGACGTTTCGCGGTTTTGCCGAGGAGGTTGCCGACACCGTTCTTTCCCGGCTGGAGCGTTCGCGCAAGCAGTCGACCCGTTACCTTCCGATTGGCGGCGGAAAGGCATTTCCGGCCGACGCGCAGGCGAGGCGGGTCTTCGTCGACAGGATCGCGAAGGCTGCAGGCATCACCGCCGCACGCGCGGAACAACTTCTGAACCGCTACGGGACGACGGCCGAGGCGATGGTGATCTCCCCCTCCGATCATTCCGACGAGCGGCGCGTATCGGCTGCCGAACACTATAGTTTCCGGGAGATCGACTGGATCGCACGCAATGAGCTTGTGGTTCACCTCTCCGATATCGTGCTCCGGCGCACGACGATCGCAATCGAGGGCCAGCTGAGCTACGAAGGGTTGACGGATATTGCCGGCATCGCCGCAAAAGCACTCGGCTGGGATGCTCCGCGTGTTGAGCGTGAGATCGATGATGTCGTCTCCCTGCTCAAGGCGTTTCACGGCCAGACGCTGTCAGCCGGGACACCGGATATCGAACCGGGAAAAAGCGTCCGGCCCGTCAGTCGATGAGATCTAGGAAAACACCGGATCGAGCGCGCCGGATGCATAGCGCTTTCCCATCGCCGAAACCGGAAGAGGCGTAATCCGATCCGCCATGCCGGCGGTGCCGAACTGTTCGAAGCGCTCCTTGCAAAGCTTGGTAAGTGCGGCCATTGCCGGTTTCAGATATTTGCGGGGATCGAATTCGCTCGGATCTTCCTGAAGGACCCGGCGGATCTGCCCGGTCATGGCCATACGGCCATCGGTGTCGATGTTGACCTTGCGCACGCCGTTCTTGATGCCGCGCTGGATCTCTTCGACCGGTACGCCCCAGGTGGGTTTCATCTGACCGCCGTATTTGTTGATGATCTCCTGCAGCTCGGCCGGCACCGACGACGACCCGTGCATGACGAGGTGCGTGTTCGGCAGCTTGCGGTGGATCTCTTCGATGACATTCATCGCCAGCACCGAACCATCAGGCTTGCGCGTGAATTTGTAGGCGCCGTGCGAGGTCCCCATGGCGATTGCCAGTGCATCGACCCGTGTTTCACGCACGAACTTCACCGCCTCGTCCGGGTTGGTCAGCAGCTGGTCGTGAGACAGTTTGCCTTCCGCACCGTGTCCATCCTCGGCCTCTCCCATCCCGGTCTCCAGAGAGCCAAGCACGCCGAGCTCGCCTTCAACGGAAATGCCGCCGAGATGGGCCATCTCGGTCACCCGCTTTGTCACCCCGACATTATAGTCCCAGTCGGCGGGTGTCTTCGCATCCGCCTTCAGCGAGCCATCCATCATCACAGAGGTAAAGCCCGCCTGAATGGCTGTCATGCAGCTGGCCGGGTCGTTACCGTGGTCGAGATGCACACAAACCGGGATATGCGGGTAGATTTCGACGACCGCGTCCATCATGTGCTTGAGCATGATGTCATGCGCATAGGCGCGCGCGCCGCGTGATGCCTGCATGATGACGGGGGCGCGGGCCGCATCTGCGGCCTCCATGATGGCGAGCGCCTGTTCCATGTTGTTGATGTTGAAGGCGGGAACGCCGTAGCCCTCCTCCGCCGCGTGATCCAGCAACTGCCTGAGCGTAATGCGCGCCATTGAACACCCTCTCACGTGAAGCACGTCGAAATCGTTGGCTTCAGTCTAGAAGGATCGCACACTCACAAAAGTGGAACAAGTATAAATCACAATATCACAAATTTTCTGATGATTTTCTCCTTGTCTGAGCATTCAGTGTCGAAAAGAGGCCATGCCGGTCTCAGGAGATCAGCACTGTTGTTGCCGGGTTCCATCCTGCAGGCAGCGGTTCTGGCCGGCGGATCGTTATGTCTTCCAACTCGAGCCCTGTCACATTTTGCGCAAAAACGCCCGGCAGTCCCCCTGGATAGTCGAAAAGCCCGACGATTTGCCCGTCCTGTCCTCGCACCCAGGCGTTGCCGCGCCCCTGCGCGCCCTTCGGCGGCGCCAGATCGGCATTTGTCGGTCGCAAGTCGTACCGCTTTGCGGTGCCAAGCGGCCCTTCGTCCATTTTGATATCGATCCCGCGCAGAACGATCCCATCGATACCGCCCGGCTCCTCCGCAAAGAGATTGACGGCACCGTGACTTCGCCCCGAAACGTTTTCGACCAACACCATCCGGACTGCTCCTGCCGGGCGCTCCGGGCGGCGTGTGAGCTTGGTTATCGTGAACGGTTCTCCGGAGCCCCAGAACCCATCAGGCGTCTCGCTGCAATCGAGCTCTATATCGCGGAAGACGACGTCTTCAATCTTGCCGCCATCGCGCGAAAAGATGCCAAGACCACGGTTCGAATTCTCGATCCGGCAGCGCAGGAATCGGACCTGAGATACATCGCCGAAGCTCTCCGTGCCGATTTTGAGAGCACAACTCTTGCTCTCAATCACACTATCGCAGATCTCGATCCGCTCGCAGCGTCCAATTCCTTTGTCGCTCAAGCTCGTCTTCAGGCACACACCGTCATCGGCGGTACGAATGACGGCTTCAGAAATCGTGACGTCGCTGCAACTGTCGATAACGATCCCGTCCGTATTGGGGAGCTGGCGGTTATTGGAGACGCGAAGCCCACGAGCGACGATATCCCGGCAGCGCACGAGATGGATCGTCCACATAGGCGAATCCGTAATGTGGACGTCTTCCAAACGAATGTTGGTGCAATCCTCAAAAACGATCACGCGTGGGCGTTCGGCTACCGGAGTGAAGGTGCCCACCCCCTCGTCGAAGCCAGTGTGGAAGGCATCGCCGCGTCCATCGATCGAGCCTTTGCCGACGATGGCAATATTCATTGCGTCCTGCGCGACGATATAGGCGCGGTTTGAGGACTCAGCGTACACGCTGACGGCATTTTCGGAATAAAGCTCATAATCGGCCACGAATGCGAGGACAGCGCCTTCCTCGATATGCAAGGTAACATCACTCCTCAATCGAAGCGCGCCTGTGGAGTGACGGCCCGGCCGAAGGAAGACCGTTCCGCCTCCCGCTGCCGCGACCGTATCGAGCGCCATCTGAATACCGCCGTCCACCGCTTCGACGAATATCTCCATCACATACCTCCGCCTATTCTGGCCTCCGCCTATTCTGGGCTTTTCATAGCATGCGGCATTTATTCGTCAACAGGACGAACTAAATCGCGTTGAACCGAATGTGTTGTGTTGACAGTCCGGAAAACTCGTATTTAATTCGTCATGGTTACGAACAAAGGCCTGAGGGAGTTCAGTTGCAGGCCGTTCATTTCGGATGTCAGAATGACAAGCCAGAGAGGGAGAACTATGAAAACGCTAAAGACAATTCTAATGACCGCCAGCGCCCTGGCGATGACAATGTCCTTCGCCGCGGCCTCTGAGCTCAAGCTCGTATGGTATGTCGAAAACGATCAAGAGGAAGCGGATACGCGCGCGCTCCTCGATCAGTACACGAAGCTGCATCCCGAAACGACCTTCGACCTTGAAATTACACCCTATGACGGGATGATTCAGAAATTCCAGCAATATGCTGCATCGGGGATCATGCCGGATCTGTCGCTGACATCCTCCATGGAGCCGGTCATCAGGCCCTTCCTGGCAGACCTCAGCAAGGAGATCGGACCGGAATGGATCAACGACTTCGTCAAGGGTTGGGCCGATGGAGCCAAACTTGGCGACGAGGTGATTGCCGCACCCCTGCGCGTCACTTCGACTGGCATCTTCTTGAACGCTGACGCCTTCAAAAAGGCAGGCGTTGCCATCCCGGACCAGGCGACCGGTTGGACATGGGAAGAGTTCATTCCGAAGATCAAGGAGGTCGCAGAGAAATCCGGCACTCGCTATCCGCTGGTCTGGGATGTTTCGGCGAGCCGTTGGATCGTTCACGAATATCAATATGGCAACCACATCTACACCGAGAAGGAACCCGTCAAGGTCGTGATGGACGAGGCGGCCTGGACGAGCACGCTCGATAAATTCATCGACATCACCAAGGCTGCCATGCCGCCCGGCCTGTGGAGCGGCGCGAGCTCGGACAATCCAAAGGAACTTTTCACGGCAGGTCAGGCGGCAGCCTATATGTCCGGCAGCTGGCAGATCGCCGGCCTGGCTACCAATGCGCAATTCGCCTGGCAGGCCGGACCGACGCCGCGTGGAACGGTTGCTTCATCGATCTATGGAGGTGACTACATCGTCGCCTTCAACACCAGCCAACACCTCCCGGAAGCCATCGAATTCATAAAGTGGGTCACCTCGCCCGAGATCCAGGCGCAATACGCCAAGACGTTCGGCATGATCCCCGCCAACCTCAAGGCACCCCCGGTCAAGTATGACAATCCGGCTGCGACGGCGGCGATCACCACGATGCAGAACGAACTGAACGCGAGCCCCGTCTACGCGGCGACAGATCAGGCCTGGCCGCAAATGCAGGCCGTCTGGGGTACGGTCAAGACCGCCGTCACTCAGGCTGTCGCCGGTCAGATTTCCTCGGCCGAGGCGATCGCGCAGATCAAGAAAGCCGCCGACGGTTCGCTTGAGGCGAGCAAGTGACGGCGGCGATCCCGCAACAAGGCAGTTCGGCACTGGGTTTCCACCCGGTGCCGAAAGGCCGGCGCAACAGCCTTTTCAATCTCGGTTGGCCGTATCTGCTGATGCTGCCGACGATCGCATTGCTCGTTACTTTTACTCTCTATCCGCTTGTCCAGGGCCTCATGATGGCATTCTTCAAGCGAGGCGTGGTGGTCGTCCCGCAGGTGCCGAGCACTCTTCCGCAATATGTGGGCTTTGATAATTTCCTTGGGCTTTTGAGCGATGCCGACTTTCAGACCTCGCTCGTCAAGACGGTCGTCTTCGTTGTTATCGCGGTACCGCTGAACATCGTCGCCTCCCTGGCACTGGCGCTGCTTCTGTCGCCTCAGACGAGGTTCTTTGCGGTTGTCCGGACGATCGTCTTTTTTCCCTCGATGATCAGCCTGCTGATCATCGGCGTCTCGTGGCGCTGGCTTTTCGGCCTGAACAACGGTCTCGTCAACTATCTGCTATCGCTTGCGGGAATTGCTCCCGTTCCATGGCTCGAACAAGATACCATGGCTCAGATTGCGATGATCATCGCCTGGGTATGGGCTCAAGCCGGTTTCAACATGATGATCTTCATCGCCGGCCTCACCGCAATCTCGGCGGATTACTATGAAGCCGCATCAATTGATGGCACCAGCAAATGGCGCCAGTTCACACATATAACGTTGCCGCTCCTCAGGCCGACAATGGCGGTGGTTCTGGTGCTGTCCTCGATCGAGGCCTTCAAGGTCTATGAGCTCGTCGTATCTCTGACGGGGGGCGGGCCAGGAAAGGCGACGGTCTATCTGATCCAGACGATCTACGATACGGCGTTTCAAAAGCCGATGCAGGCCGGCGTTGCCGCTGCCCAGTCGATGGTTCTCTTTGCAATTCTTCTGCTGCTGACGATCGTCCAGTTGCGCCTGTCGAGGAGCCAGACATGACACGGATCTATTCGCCCTGGCGGCTCGCCTTCGTGGCCCTGACGCTCTTCGTCTTCCTGATGCCGCCGGTGTGGCTGTTCTTGTCGTCGCTGAAATCGCAACAGGAAATATTCCAGTGGCCGCCAACCATTTTTCCAGCCCATGTAACGCTGCAGAATTTCATCGAAACGGTGTCGCGAGCCAAATTCCTCATCTTCTTTCGCAATTCGGCGATCGTCTCCGTGCTCTCGGCACTGCTGTCCGTCACCATCAGCGTCATGGCGGGTTATGCGCTTGCGAAATTCAGGTTCAAAGGCGATACCCTGTTTTTCCTGCTGATCATGTCATCGCTGATGGTGCCACTGCAGATCGTCATGATCCCGGTATTTCTTGTCCTGCGCGATCTTCATCTTCTCGATACGCTCGCCGGCATCATCATCGCCCCCGCTGCGACACCGACCGGGGTGTTCCTGATGCGGCAATACATTACGAACATTCCCGACAGTCTTCTGGAGGCCGCCAGGATCGACGGAACGCCCGAGTGGCGTATCCTCTTGCGCATCATCGTGCCGCTCTCGATCCCAGCAATTGGTACGCTTCTCGCGTTCAACCTCGTCTGGCGCTGGAACGACTACCTATGGCCGTTCCTGATCATCACCGATCAGGACAAATGGACCGTCCAGGTCGCGCTCGCCAATACGGTTGGACGATTCGGCATCAATTGGCCGCGACTGCTGTCGATGTCGGTACTCTCGGTCTTGCCAGTGCTCGTCATGTTCGCCGCCCTTCAGCGGATGCTGATGAGCGGGCTGATGGCCGGAGCGACCAAAGAGTAGCCAAAGCCGGTCCCGAGCAAATGAAAAAGCCGCCTCCGGGCGGCTTTTTTGCATTGTTTGCCCCCCACAAGGTCGTGACGATGTTCTGCGGAGCCGACGTCTCAGCTCATCGCAAACGCAGCTTGTCTTTGTGCGCAAGGGCAGCCATCGCCGGCATGCTGCTCCATCCCTGGAGCAGCGAGCCGCGCCCCCATGGCGGCGCAAAATATTCGACGGCGCCCATCCACCCTTCTTCCAGGCAGGTTTCCCACCAGCGCAGCAGCGGATACTCCGCATCCGCAAGGCCGTGTACCAGGCGCTGTTCGGCATAAAGACCCGACAGGTAGGGCCAGTCCGATCCATTGTGGTAGCGATATGCAAAGGCCGATTTTGAGCGGGTGTCTTTTGGCCTCTTGAAGGGTGGGAAGGCACACATGACGCCCCAGTCACCGTAGGGCTGATCGCTGTTGCTGCGGCTTTCCAGGGTCGACGCCACCTTGGCCAGAACCCTTGTTGCGCTTTCTGCCGAAACGGCTCGGTAACGAAGCAGCGTGAGACTGTCGAGCGTCAGATGATCCTCGACGAAGTCCTGTTTCGTCCCATAGTCGGCATAGGTTCCGCCTTCCTGAAGAAGGACGTCGTCAATCGATGCGCGAGCTCTTTTGGCGATGGCGGCTGCCCTGGCGGCAATATTTTCGTCAATTGCCTCGCCGTAAGCGGCGATCACGTCGAGAGCACCGACCCACAGGCCGATATCATATGACACGTAGCCGTGGCGGTAGACGTTGTCGGCCCAATCGCGATCGTGGGCAGGCTTGACCGGCAGGCCGTTTCCGGCCTCATCCAAGGCGCAGTAGCGATCAAGGATGGCAACGACCTTGTCCCAATGAGCAGACAGCGGAGAATTGTCACCCGTCGAACGGATATAGTCGCCGATCGTCAGAATGAAGAACAACGGACTGTCGAAGTGGTCGCTCCACCAATCTCCTGGACGCAGGTGCTCCTCTTTGATCTGTGGATGCGATCTGCGAACCTTCTCCCATTCCTCGGCCTGTGCCGGCCCGGTCAGGATGACACCGCTCGGCGCCTCCCCGTCAGGCTGTATGCCGCGCGCCAGTAGCTCGATCTGCGAGCGTACGGCATCGGGTGCACGCGCCAGCAGGGCCTGAAGCGTCCAGTACCCGTCGCGATAATAGGTTCGTGCCGGCGCGCTGTAGGCCTGGCCGGCAGCAAGGCCGCCAAAATCCCCATGCTCGTCCTGACGAATGCTTGAAAGTGCGGCATGAAGGCTCTGCGAAACCATGCTGCGCATCAGTGGAGAAGCCTCGGGCATCTCATCACAACGCGCTACATAGGCGTTGGCCTCCGCAATCACGTCCTCCTGAGCGAGGTCGAGAGCCCTGGTGGCTTCTTCGATCGATGCGCCTGCACTGAGAAATATGCCGGCCGGTCGCTGCTCGGCGATTGCGACACCCCATCCCGTTCGGGCAATCCGCCGTTCACCCAGCCGCTCGACCGGTTCGCGTTTCGTGGTGCTTCCCCACCAAGCGCAACGACGCGAGGGTATGAGTGTTCGCAGTTTCGCCCCCTTCAAAAATAGCACCGGTGCCGACTGGGCCACATAAAGGCCGCCGCCGCTGGTTTCGACGCGGTTCGGCGCATAGGTGAAAGGCCCACGCCAACCGCTGAAGGTCAGGTTCGCGATCTTTCCACAACCCCAGACAGAAATTTCGATCTTGCCGTCCGGCCAGCAATCACCCTGCAGGCGCGGTGCCATGAACGGCAGTAGGACCGGCTTTTCCGATACGAGTTGCCCATCGGCAAGCGGGCTAAGGACACGCGGTTTTGGACGTGGCTTCGTCATGGGCGAACTCCTGTTCTTATGCGGCAGCCTGGCTGGAAAGTTCGTGCAAACCAAGCATCAGGGCACCGCGCATTCCGGCCTCTGGACCGAGAGAAGTCGGTTCAATCTGCACCGCAAACGGCAGCAGGGACGACATATGCTGCGAGACGAGCTCGACGAATTCCGGACGCGAGCCGATGCCGCCTCCGAGTACCATCAATGCTGGATCGAAGACCGCCTGAATGGACGCGAGGCCGACCGATGCGGACTTTGCGAGCGTTGCGATGGCAGCGGCCGCCTCCCCGTCCCCTGAACCCGCTCTGAGGAAGATCTCGCTCACCGGCACGGTTCCATCTCGGTAGAGAGCACGAACGGCCGGCGAATCGACTTGGTCCTCGAAGAGGCCTGCCCTTGCTTTCGGTGCGGCATCGTGCGGATTTGTGCCGAGCGGTAGAAGACCAAGCTCCCCGGCGCGGCCGTGGTGACCGCGAAAAAGCCTGCCGTCGATAACAAGCCCCATACCAACCCCCGTTCCGAAGGCTATGAAGGCCACAGAAGTGCAATCTCGCGCCCTTCCGAGGGTCGCCTCGGCAAAAGCTGCCAGATTGACGTCATTCTCGACAACCACGCCACAGGGCAACCCGGCCTCAAGCAGCCGAGCAAGCGGCTTGTCCGCCGGGATTGCGAGATTCGGCGACAAGGAGGCAAGGCCAGTGGAGGGCGAAACGGCGCTCGGCACGCCAACGACCGCCTTGAGCAAGGGACCACGATCGCGGTGCCTCTCCGCAAGGGTCAGGATCATGCGCACAATTTGCTTGAGAACAGGAGCGCCTTCGCCGTGCGCCGTCGGCTCTTCCATCGTCGCCAGCAGGTCGCCGTCAAGGTCAGATAGGCCCGCGAGCACTTTCGTGCCACCGAGATCAACACCGGCGACGAGACCCGGAGCTTTCGTGCGGCGATTGCCAACCGCCGGCCGCAGATCTGGCGCGATAGTTGAGATATTTGACAAACGCAGCTCTCTTTATATATTTGTTCGGCAGGTTGACGAATTTATTATTGGTGAGCCTTTGGTCTGTCAACAACCAGTTTGAAATTGGCGGGCATTCGTGGAAAAAGCAGATGCAGACGAAAAGCGGAATCGTATATCGACCGGAATATTTGGCTCATGGCATTGACTGAGAACGCACCTCCTGTGCTGCGACAGATTTCGGTTCGCGCCGTCATGGACGTATTGCTGCATACCGGCCCCACATCCCGGGCGGACCTGTCGAAGATCACCGGGCTCTCCAAGCAGACAATGTCCGAGGTCATTAGAACTCTGGAAGAAGCCGGCTGGGTTCGCGAAAAAGGCGTTACGACCGGCCGCATCGGCCGCAGCGCCATTACCTACGAGGTGAACGGCACCGCCGGCTATGCCGTCGGCGTCGATATGGGCGCAACGACAACGCGGGTCGTGCTCGGCAACATCGTGGGCCACATCGTTGGAGAGATAGAATATCCTTCCGACCGTCGTGGTGGCTATCATCAGCTGGAACAGGTTGAGTCAGCCCTCGCTCGAATTCTCGCCGAGAGCGGAGTGGCGCGCGAGCATGTCCTCGTGGCCGCTATCGCAACCCCTGGCGTCGTTGAACCCACGACCGGCGCATTGTCGATGGCCCCGAACCTTGTCGATCTCGACAGCATCAATATTGCCAGGACGCTCGCAGATCGGCTTGCATGTCCAGTGGTCTTGGAGAATGACGTCAACGCAGCCGCTATAGGCGAGTCTTGGCAGGGCCACGCCGTCGCGGTTGATACGGTGGCATTCATTTCGCTTGGTACCGGCATCGGCCTTGGCGTGCTTCAGGACGGCAAACTGATGCGTGGCGCGAGCGGCGCAGCAGGCGAGATTTCCTACCTGCCGTTCGGAGCCGATCCCTATGCCGAGGACAGCCTGGAACGCGGGGCGTTGGAATGCGCCATTGCAGCGCAAGGAATCAGCGACTTCTACCAGCGTTCGGGCGGCGCAAAGGACACGTCCGTTCGAGATATTTTAAGGCTTGCCGAAGAGGAAGATCCGATTGCAGCCAAGGTTATCCGGAAAGTCGGAGACATTGCGGCGCTATTGATCGTGTCCGTGAACGCCATCGTCGATCCTACCATCATTATCATTGGGGGCAGCATCGGCCGCCATCCGCTGATGGTCCAGCGCATTCGCGAAGGCATCGCCAAGGCCAGCCGGCGCAGGATAACCGTCGAAGCAAGCGCCCTCGGCAGCCGCGCCACATTGATTGGAGCGCTCGCCATCGGCCTCAACCACCTGCACAACCTTCTCTTTTCTCCGCAGGCCCTTCCCGAGCAACGGCGCCTCCCCCCGCCGGTCTGAGGACGATCTGCAGCGGGAGCGGCGCGCCCGCCCATCTCATTTGAAAGCGAATCCGGACAGGCGCGCTCTGGACGGAACCATCTGCAAACGCAAAATTCATGTTCGTCATCTTGACGAACTAATTCGATCCCCGCAAAGTGCCGGCTGAATTATGCCTCGATCAGCGACCTTCGCTTGACATAGCTTACTGGGAGAACAGTGGACATGGCCGGTTTGAGATTGAACGATGTCAGAAAAAGCTTTGGCCACCTCGGTATTCTGCATGGCATCGATCTTGATGTGAACGAGGGTGAATTCGTTGTTTTGGTCGGCCCATCCGGCTGCGGAAAATCGACCCTTCTGCGATTGATCGCCGGACTTGAGAACGTCACGGGCGGGCGCGTCCTGATCGGCGACAAGGACGTTACGCAGGCCGCCCCTGGCGAACGGGAAATTGCGATGGTGTTTCAGTCCTATGCACTTTACCCACACATGACCGTTGCGAAAAACCTGTCATTCGGCCTCGAAAACCTCAAAATGACGCGAGCCGAAATTGATGCCCGTGTCATGGAAGCGGCCCGGATGCTGGCGATTGAACCACTTCTTGAGCGGCGTCCAAAACAGCTGTCGGGAGGACAGAGGCAACGTGTGGCGATCGGACGAGCCATCGTTCGAAACCCCAAGCTGTTCCTCTTCGACGAGCCGCTGTCCAATCTTGACGCAGCACTTCGCGTACAGACGAGAGGCGAGATCAGCCGGCTCCACAAGCGCCTGGGCGCAACGATGATTTATGTCACGCACGATCAGATCGAGGCGATGACGATGGCGGACCGCATCGTCGTGCTCAATGCCGGCCGTGTCGAACAGATCGGCACGCCCCTGGAGCTTTTCGAGACGCCGGCGAACCGGTTCGTCGCAGGGTTCATCGGATCCCCCCAGATGAATTTTTTCGAAGGCGAACTGCTTTCCTGTGGCCCCGGGGGGATAGCCCTGCAGGTGCCCGGATTCGGTGCGCTCAACGTGCCGCTGGAGGCCCCCGATGCCCAGATCGGCCAGGCGGTCACGCTTGGCGTCCGTCCCAGTCATTTCGGATTGGCGCGGGATCAAACCCGCGACGGTCTTCGCGTTCGCTATCATGTTGACTATGCCGAAAGCATCGGAACGGAAACCTATGTCTATGGCACGGTCGAATCCTGCGAAACCTCTGCGGTTATCCATCTTCCCGATCATGTGGCGATCGCAGACGGATCCATTCTCGAGCTTGTCGTCGAGCAGCATCGTGTCCACGTATTCGACAAACTTTCGGGTGCGGCATTTCCGAGACTGAAAGCTGACGCTGTGTGACAGTCCTCGCCCCCGGAGTAGGCCATTGACGATCGCAATATCGGCGTCGTCGGAAGCTCCACGGCGCTTGACCGGGTTCCTGCCCGCATTGTGGGCCTTCCCTAGAAGGTCGGGGGCGTACAGGCGCTGACGACCTCGCAGACAACGGGGCCGACACATCGGAAGCGATGCGGACGACGGCTCTCGAAATAATAGGCGTCACCCGGCCCCAGGATCCGCCGTTCATTGTCGACGGTGACTTCGAGCCGCCCCGAAAGGACGATACCGCCCTCTTCGCCTTCATGGACGAGGGGCACCTTCCCCGTGTCGGTACCCGGCTGATAGCATTCCTTCAGTAGTTGCAGGTTCCTGCCGAACATGCTCTCGCCGACCTGCCTGTATGAGATGCCGCCCTTGCCGATCTCCACCAGTTCCTCGGCAGCGTAAAAGGCCTTTTTGGGCCTCTCCGGCTCCAGTGCGAAGAATTCCGCAAGCCCGATCGGAATGCCATCCAGGATGCGCTTCAGCGCGCCGACCGAGGGATTCGAAGCGTTCGATTCGATGAGCGAGATCGTCGAATTTCGCACCCCTGTCTTCTTTGCCAGTTCACGCTGCGAAAGCTTGTGGGCGGTTCGGACATAGCGAAGACGATTACCGATATCAAACGACATGCATGCACCGTTTGCGTTGTTCAAAATACCGAAAACTTTACAAACACAAGTTCGTAAAATCAATAGCTTATGCACCCTATGAAAAAGACTTGTTCGATCAAGGAAATTGGCGGACGTTTGCTGCAGCCAATGGAGGACAAGATGGATCAGATCAGCAAGACGAACGCTCCGGTGCTCGACAATTTCTGGATGCCGTTCACGGCAAACCGCCAGTTCAAGGCGGCACCCCGTATGCTCGCGTCCGCCGAGGGCATGTACTACACCGATGTCGACGGCAACCGCGTTCTCGATGGAACGGCGGGCCTTTGGTGCTGCAACGCCGGCCACGGCCGCAAGAAAATCTCTCAGGCCGTCGAGCGTCAGCTATCGACGATGGATTTTGCCCCGACCTTCCAGATGGGACATCCGATCGCCTTCGACTTCGCCGCCAGACTGGCGAAAATTGCACCCGGCGGCGCCGATGCGAAGCTCGACCGGATCTTCTTCACCGGTTCCGGCTCAGAATCGGTCGACACTGCGCTGAAGATCGCAATCGCCTATCAGCGGGCAATCGGCCAGGGCACACGCACCCGCATCATCGGCCGGGAGAAGGGCTATCATGGCGTCGGTTTCGGCGGGATCTCGGTTGGAGGCCTCGTCAACAATCGCCGGATGTTCCCGCAGATTCCCGCAGACCACATGCGCCACACGCTCGACGTGGAACGCAATGCCTTCACCAAAGGCCTGCCGGACCACGGCGTCGAACTTGCAGACGATCTCGAACGTCTCGTTCAGTTGCACGGGGCCGAGACGATCGCCGCCGTTATCGTCGAGCCGATGTCCGGTTCTGCGGGCGTCATCCTCCCTCCGAAAGGATATCTCGCAAAATTGCGCGCCACGGCCGACAAATACGGCATTCTTCTGATCTTCGATGAGGTCATTACCGGCTTCGGTCGGCTTGGAACACCATTTGCAACGGACTATTTTGGCGTGGTTCCGGATCTGGTCACGACGGCGAAGGGCCTGACGAACGGCACGATCCCGATGGGCGCGGTGTTTGCCAGCCGGAAGGTCCATGACGGTCTAATGGTGGGTCCGGAAAACGCGATCGAGCTCTTCCATGGTTATACCTATTCCGGCCACCCGGTCGCTTGCGCTGCGGGCATCGCCACGCTCGACATCTACGAGGAAGAAGGGCTGCTCACGCGTGCCGCGGATCTGTCCGACCACTGGCAGGAAGCCCTGCATGCGCTGAAGGACCATCCCCATGTCACCGACATCCGCAACCTCGGCCTTGTCGGTGCAGTCGAACTCGCACCTCGATCAGGAGCGCCGGGCACGCGTGCCTATGACGTCTTCGTCGACTGCTTCAGCAAGGGACTGCTGATCCGCGTCACCGGCGACATCATCGCCCTATCCCCGCCGCTGATCGTCGAGAAGAGCGAGATCGAAACGATTGTCTCCAAGATCGGCGATGCGCTGAAGCGCGTGGCATAAATTCGCCTCGGGCTTCCAGAGGAGCCCGGACGCCCGTTTTGTGAGGCGGTTGACATTGCTGCCCTTCCCCGAGAATTGTGATATTCTAAAAAATAAGATCGTCCTTGGGGAGGCAGTTGATGGTCGTGCGACGGGACATGACGAACGATGAATGGAAGTGGCTGGTGCGGCTCTGCCAGCACGAAGCAGAAAGTGTTCCCCGAACAATCGAGGCGAGGTTGGTCGAGCTCGGACTATCCGGGCCGAATGGCCTTTCGAACGAAGCGAGAGAGCTGGTTCAACGTGAATTGTTGAGTGAGCGGCGAAATCGGCTGCAGGGCCTTCATTGACTTGCTCGGGCGCGCCGAGCATGAGCGTTCCCTTAGGCTCGGCTTCAATGTGGGCAGGATCGTGGACTCCCACCTCGATGGCGGCCGCGTGGCAGGCTATTGTCGATTGCGGCATAGAGAGCCTTGCTTTCGCCGACGATGTGAGTACAGGCCTTCTTCGGTCGGTCCCCACCCTTACGCGCTTCTCGACCTTCATTGATCAGGCTCGATGACGTTTGTGATTGCGCTGGCCGGTTGGATGACCGGACCAGGCTCTTCCGGAGCTGCCAGCCTTTCCTAGCCACGCTGCCTCAAGCTGCCGGATCCTCACCAAGGCTGGGCGCAGGTTGGCGAAAGATGCCCGTCATTGTTCAGCCTATTGTGATCCATGCGATCGTTTCCATCGCGGCTTGCCACAACAATGCTTCAAATCGCAATTCACATCAGCCGGATCTGACTGCGTCAGGAATGGAGCGAAAGTGCGCATTCTGCTTGTTGAAGACGACAGCATTCTCGGCTCATCCCTGAAGAAGGCATTGGAGAAGCACGCCTATGGCGTCGACTGGATGCGCGAGGGCCAGTCAGGCCTCGAAGCGGCGGAGCATTCGGATTTTGCAGCCGTTATACTCGACATAAACCTGCCGCTGCTTGGCGGCATAGAGGTCCTGAAAGGCATGCGACGGAAGGGCAACTCCGTTCCCGTCCTACTGCTGACGGCGCTCGACGCGATCAGGAGCAAGGTCGAAGGTCTCGACGAGGGCGCGGACGATTATCTGGTCAAGCCTTTCGACCTCGATGAATTGCTTGCCCGCGTGCGCGCGCTCATCCGACGCCGCGACGGCCGGACAGAAAGCCTGCTGCGATGCGGCGATGTCGAGGTGGATCCATCGGCAATGGTGGCGCGCAAAGGCAATATACAGGTGCATACGACGGCAAAGGAATTCCATCTGCTCAAGCTGCTGATGGAGCGCAGCGGTCGCTACGTGACAAAGAACGACATAGAATACGCACTTTACGATGCCTATAGCAGCGTCGAAAGCAATGCCATCGAAGTGACGATCTACAATCTGCGCAAGAAGCTCGGCACCGAATTCATCAAATCGATCCGCGGCATCGGCTACATGATCGACCGATGAGCCCATCAACCCTCACGCGCAAGCTCTTCCTAAGGATCGCCCCTGTCGTCGTGGTGACGATCATGGTCATCGCCGCTTTCGCCTTCAACAGCGCCACACGCGAGATCGACAACATCTACGACGCGCAACTCATCAACGATGCGAACGTGTTGTGGGGACTGTTGCATAACCGGCTGCGGCATTCGCCGGAGCACACGCCGCAACAGGTCGACGACATCGACTTCAGCATGGACAATCAACTCGCCTTCAACGAGGACGCAGACGACTACGCCGATGCGCATATGTTCCGTGCCTGGGTGAACGGCAAAATCATGTTCTATAGCAGCACGGCCTTTCTCTCCGATGTGCCGTATCAGAAGGCGGGCTTCACAGACCTTGCCTATCGCGGAGAGGACTGGCGCGTCTATTCGCTGCCGATCCCGGCTTCCGGCATTGTCATGGAAGTCGGCGAAAAGATTTCCCTGCGCCAGACGCTGGTCTCCAACATCCTTCTGAACCTGTTCTTTCCGCTGCTCGTGCTGGTCCCCGTGATCGGCCTTTTGATCTGGCTCGGAATTCATAACGGTCTGCGGACCATCCACGGACTTGTGCGCCAGATCCGCACCCGTTCGCCGGACGATCTTTCTGCCATTGCTGTTGGGGATCTACCGAAGGACCTCCTGCCTCTTGGCCGTTCGATCAACCAGCTTCTCGAAAAACTCGGTCGATCCCTGACCCTGGAGCGGCGCTTCTCCGATCTGGCCGCCCATCAGCTGCGCACGCCGCAAGCAAGCGTCAAGCTGCTCCTGCAGATGCTGGCGAGCACCGATGACCAGCAGGAGCAGAAGGCGATCATCTCTGATCTGGTGACCAGCAACAACAGGGCCACTCATCTCATCGAGCAATTGCTGCGCCTTGCCAGGGTCAGCCACCATCCGCTCAACCCTATGCCGGTTCCGCTCTATCACATGATCGCGACGACCCTGGCGGACTTCGGCAATATTATCAATAACCGCAACCTCGACGTCTCGCTGGAAGGCCCCGAATCGGCGGAGATCAGGACGGATGAATCGCTGCTGCAGATGATGATCAGCAACCTTTTGGACAACGCCATCAAATATACGCCGGTCGGCGGCAGGATCGAGGTCATCCTCGCCTCCGAGGGCGAGTTCTGGCTGATATCGATCAGCGATAGCGGACCGGGCATACCACCTGAGGAGCGGGAGGCCGTTTTCAACCGCTTCTATCGCCTCGACACGCTGAATGCCGAAGGGGCAGGCCTCGGGCTTGCAATCGTTGCCGATACGGCGGACCGGCTTGCCGCTTCCGTACAGCTTTCCACACCGTCCCGAGGTAGCGGCCTGCGGGTCGAGCTGCGACTACCCAAGAACTGACGTGGCACGGACAGCCGCGATCCCAGCCAGCGGCAACGGCTCCGTCATTTTTCATTTTCGCATCATTTTCCTCTCAGGTCTGCCTCATCGGCCGTCGGTAAACACGACCGCAAGGCAGATCGAAGGACTATTTGATGCAGGTATTTTCTGATTTTGACGGCACGATTTCCATTCAGGACGTGACGGACGTCGTACTGTCCTGTTTTGCCGAGCCCGAATGGGAAGACATCGAGCGGCAATGGAAAGACGGTCTGATCGGATCGGCAGAGTGCATGCGCCGCCAGGTCGCCCTCATCCGGGCAAGCCGCCGCGAACTCGATGCGATCCTCGACACCGTGGCCATCGATCCCGGCTTCCCTGCATTCCGCAACTACTGCCGCCTCAACGACATGGCCCTGACGATCGTCAGCGACGGCGTCGATTATTTCATCCGCCATGTGCTCAGGCGCAACGGCATCACCGATCTGCCCGTCGTCGCCAATCTGCTTCACAGTAGCGTCGTCGGCGGCCTTGAGACTTACACCCTCGCCCCCGCCCCGAACGCGGCCGGCTGTTCATCCGGCTCGGGCGTGTGCAAATGCCGGGTCGTCGCCGGCATGGAGCCGCAGGTCTACATTGGCGACGGACGGAGCGATTTCTGCGTCGCTGGCAGAGCTGACCTTGTCTTCGCCAAGGACAGGCTCGCCGACTACTGCGGCGACAAGAACATCCCCTTCATCGGCTTCGATGATTTCACCGACCTGCTTTCCAAGATGAAAGCCGTCATTCCAGGAATCGCGCGTCAGCACCGCGCGGTGCTGCAATCCAAAATCGCCTGAACCAGAAGAGCAAGAGGCCCACCTTATGAACATTGTGAACGTCGAAACCTTCAACGAAAAGAGGCTGCTGTCCGAGCGATCGGAAGCCGAGTTGCGCTTGCTGGAGGAGACCTATTGCTCGCATGGCGATACGGTCCACTATATGGCGGAACCGAAATTCTTCGAAGAATGCGAAGGCTCCTACGTCTACGACGCCAAGGGAACGCCGTTTCTCGATCTGCAGATGTGGTATTCCGCCGTTAATTTCGGCTATCGCAACGAAAGACTGAATGCCGCCGTTCATCGCCAACTCGACCGGCTGCCGCAGGTCGCTTCGCAATATCTGCATCGAGAGAAGGTCGAACTGGCCGCCATGATCGCGCAGGACGCCGAACGCAAATTCGGCCGCAAGGGACGCGTTCATTTCAATGTCGGCGGATCGCAGGCGATCGAGGATTCGCTGAAGCTGGTGCGCAACTATACCGGCGGCAAAAGCCTGATGTTTGCCTTCGAAGGCGGCTATCACGGCCGCACGCTCGGCGCCTCGGCGATCACCTCCAGCTATCGCTATCGCCGCCGCTTCGGCCATTTCGGCGAACGGGCGCAGTTCGTCGAGTTTCCCTACCATTTCCGCGGCCCGAAAGGCATGACGAAGGAGGAATATGGCGAGCAATGCGTGCGCAAGTTCGCCCGTCTCTTCGAAAGCGAATATAACGGCGTCTGGGATCCGAAAGTCGGCAGCGCCGAATACGCGGCCTTCTATATCGAACCGATCCAGGGCACCGGCGGTTATGTCATCCCGCCGATGAATTTCTTCGCCGAACTCAAGAAGGTTCTCGACCAGCACGGCATCCTGCTCGTCGTCGACGAGATCCAGATGGGGGTCTACCGGACTGGTAAACTCTGGTCGATCGAACATTTCGGTGTCTCACCCGACGTTCTCGTCTTCGGCAAGGCGATCACCAACGGGCTCAATCCGCTGTCGGGCGTCTGGGCCCGGGAAGAAATGATCAATCCGACGATCTTCCCGCCCGGTTCCACGCATTCCACCTTCGCCAGCAACCCGATGGGCACGGCCGTAGCGCTCGAAACCATGAAGATGCTGGAAGAGGAGGATTTCGGCGCAACGATCATGGCCAAGGGGGCGTATTTCCTCGATGGCTTGAAACAGCTCCAGAAACGCCATGCGATCGTCGGCGACGTCGACGGGCTTGGATTGGCGCTCAGATGCGAGATCTGCAAGGAAGACAGCTTCACGCCGGACAAGGCGACGATGGACTGGCTGTGCGACGAGGGAATGAAAGGCGATCTCAGGGTTGGCAGCAAAACCTATGGCCTCGTTCTCGACGTCGGCGGCTACCACAAAAACGTCATCACGCTGGCTCCGAACCTGCTGATTACCCGCGAGGAGATCGACCTGGCGCTGACGTTGCTCGACCAGCTCTTCACGCGCGCGGTCCGGAGGTAGAATGGTGCAGCTCCTCCTCCTTCATCTCGACGATGCTTTGGAGTTGCAGCCGGACTTCGTGCGCGCCTGCACGCTTGCGGGCGCGTGCCACCATGTCGACAAGTTGAGCGGCAAGGCGATCAGACTGTGGGGCAGGCAGAAGATGCTTGCCGAACTCGGTCGGGACATAGCCAGATCGCTGCCGCTGCGCGGCAGAGGGCCGCAGCTTGCCTTCATGGGCTCGGGCGATTTCCACCATGTGACCGCCCTGCTGCTCGATGCCGCTCTCGAACGGCGACCGGTTTCGACCACGCTCGTTCATTTCGATAATCACCCCGACTGGGTGAACTTCGAGGGCGGCATGCATTGCGGCTCATGGGTCAACATCGCACTTTCAAACCCCAATATCGAAAGGGTCGTTACCGTTGGGGTCTGCAGCCGCGATCTGCGCAATCCCGAGCGCAAGGGAGCCAATCTCAGCTGGCTGAGGCAAGGCAAGCTGGAGCTTTACCCTTACGAGCATCCGCCGAGCCGCGTGAAGGCCGATTTTGGCAGCGGCGCGAGCTACCGCCAGGACAATGGCGCTCTGCACTGGAATTCCATCTCCGAGATCGGCGAGGACAATTTCATCGACCGGATCCTCAGCCGCATAGGTACCGAAGCAGTCTATGTCACAATCGACAAGGACGTGCTCGCTGCCGATGACGCCGTAACCAACTGGGATCAGGGGCGCATGCGGTTGCCCTATCTGATGGCGCTGATCAGCGAGATCGGCAGCCGCCATCGCATCATCGGCGCCGATGTCATCGGCGATTATTCGGTGCCGAGCTATGCTGGCGGCTTCACCACCCGCCTGCTCAAGCAGGCCGAAATCTTCATCGATCAACCGCGTCTGCGGCAAGCGGCCGATGCGGTGCGAAATATCAACAGCGCTGCAAATCACGCATTGCTGGAAATCCTGGCGGAATCGATGGGATGACCAGCAGCCTTACACTGCCGATGCTCGGCCTGATCCTCTTCTGCGTGCTGGCGGAAACGGTGCGCGAGGTCTGCTTCAAGCAGGCTGCCAGCGACAGCCCCGCACTGGCGACGCTCACCAAGCCGCTGACCTGGCTCGGCATCGTCTTCTGGGCCATCGAACTGCTGGCCTGGACGGCGGTGCTTGCCAGCGTGCCGCTCACCATCGCCTTTCCGCTGATGGCGCTGAGCTATGTGGCGACTGTCGTCGCCGGCGCCGTCATCTTCAGGGAAAATATCAACCTTCGTCACGCGACGGGCGTGTTTCTCGTTACCGCCGGCGTGGCCTGTGTCGGAGCAACCGGACTATGAAAATCTTTGCTCATACCAGGTGGGATGCTGCCCCCGTGCTTGCCGCCGTGGCGCATCTCGTTTTCGACGTCTACTTGATCGCCGGCTTCCAGAGCCGGCCGCTCTGGGCCTCATTGATTCTGGGCTGCCTCTATGCCGTGTCGATATCCTGGAACATCAACAGCATCTCGCATAATTTCATCCATACCCCCTATTTCAAGCCGCGCTGGATGAACTACGCCTTCAGCCTGATGGAGTCGGTGGCGATCGGCTTTTCCCAGACCTATTACCACTGGGTGCATATGCGCCATCATTCCGGCAACAGTGACCGGCCGGACGAGAAGGGCGAGACGATCGATCTTCTGTCGATCTATCGCCACGGCCGGAACGGCGAGCCGGAAAACGTCTGGTCCTATACGCTGAAGAGCTTCTTCCGCGACAGTCTCGGCGATATCCACAAGGCCATCGCCAAGCGGCGTCCCTTCGATGCCGCATGGGGACGTTTCGAGCTTTTGGCCTTTCTCGGCCTGGCGGCGATTGCGCTGACCTACGACTGGAAGGCCGTACTGTTCTTCATACCCTTCTATTATGCCGGCAACTGCCTCTCGTCGCTCAACGGCTATTATGAGCATCTTCACGGTGATCCGGACGAACCGATTGCCTGGGGTGTGAGCAGCCACAAGCCCTTCTACAACTGGCTGTGGTTCGGCAATGGCTATCATGCCGAACATCATTACCGGCCACGCATCCACTGGACGAAGCTCTCGGCTCTGCACGAGCAGATCAAGGACGAGCAGGAAAGGGCCGGCACCCACGTGATCAGCACCTGCCATGCATTCGGCTTCATGGCCCCGGAAAACCGCGAGCCGGAGCTTCGCCATGAGGTCTGAGGAATTGAGTTTCTTCCTGGAAGGCACGAATGGCAAAGGTGTGCTGCTGATCCACGGCCTGACCGGAGCGCCGGCCGAAATGAAGCTTGTCGCCCGCCAGCTCAATCGTCGTGGCTACAGCGTCCATGCGCCGCTGCTGGCCGGTCATGGTGAGGATATCGAGACATTGCGCCGGACGCATTGGAAAGACTGGCTGACAAGTGTGATACAGGCCTCCGAATTCCTGGCTGAGAGAACGCAGGAGACATTTGCGGCCGGCATCTGCGTCGGCGGCAAACTGTCACTGCTTGCCGCCGAACAGCGGCCGGACCTGATCAAGGCGGTCGCTATCTATTCGCCCTGCTTCCGCTATGACGGCTGGGATGTTCCCAGACACTATACGCTGCTATCACCGCATATCGGATGGTTGTCGCGCATTCCTTTCCTCGACCGTCTCAATTTCAGGGAGAATGGCTCGCTCGGCATCAAGGACGAGCGGATGCGGCGCATGGTCGAAGGCATGGCAGGCGAAGGCATGCTCGAGAAGTTCCCCGGACGCGGCATCGTCGAAATGTACCGGCTGGGCAAGGCGCTTCGCGGAACCCTGCCGCAGATCCAGACACCGACGCTGATCCTGCATGCGGAAGAAGACGATCTCAGCAATCCGAGGCACGCCCGCTACATTTGCGAGCATATTGGTGGGCCGCACGAACTCAGGTGGATCAAGGACAGCTACCACATGATCCATCTCGATCGCCAGCATCGGCAGGTCGCAGCGTTTACGGCGGACTTTTTCGAGGCAAGCCATGCTGCAATTCGCGCATAAACGTCCCTTTCCCGGGAGCGCCGAGCCGGTCACACAGGTCTATGACACGATCCGCGCCATCGGCCGCGAGGCGTGGAACGCCTGCTTCCGCGGTCATGTCGAGGATTATGATTGCCTTCTGGCAATAGAAGGCGCCGGCATCGGCGACTTCGAGTGGCGTTACCTGACCGTCGTGGAAGACGGAAAAATAAGCGCCGCGATGCCGGCGTTCCTGTGCCCTTACCCGCTGGATACCACGCTGGAAGAAGGCATGCCGCGCCGGCTCATACGTCGCGTGCGGCAGCATGCATCGGGTTTTCTCGTTATGCGGCTTGCCTGCCTTGGCTCGCCCTGCACCGAAACCGGCGCGATCGGCTTTCACGCCGACGTGCCGGAGGAGCGCCGCCAGGCGCTTTTTGGCGAATTGCTCACCGCCTTCGAGGCCCTTGCGGCCGACGAGGGCTGCGCGCTGATGGGGATCAAGGATATTCCGGCACCGGTTGCCGCCGAATTCGGCGCGCTATTTTCAAAACGCCGTTATGCTGCCATCGGCGGCCTGCCGTCCGCCTGGCTCGATATCGATTTCAGGACCATAGACGACTACATGGGCCGGCTGTCGGCCGGCACCCGAAAGGACATGCGGCGAAAACTGAAATCCTTTGATGCCGTCAGGGTCGAAATCAGGACCGATATCGGCGATCTGCTGCCCCGTGTCATGACGCTCTATCATGACACGCGCAATCGCAGCGAATGGCAGTTCGAGGAGCTGACCCTGGCCTATTTTGAGGGGATTCTCACCCATATGGCGGGCCGCTCGTTCTGCGCCCTTTATTTCGTCGGCGACGAGCTGCTCGCAGCCAACCTGATCGTTCATGACGAGCGGCTTGCGATCGACAAGTTCTTCTGCATGGATGGCGAGAAAGGGCGGCTCTACAACCTCTATTTCCTCAGCTGGTTCACCAATCTGCGCTATTGCCTCGATCATGGCCTTCGCCGCTACCAGAGCGGGCAGGCCTATTATGAAAACAAGGTGCGGCTCGGCAGCCGGCTCACGGCAAACACCATGTTCTTCCGCCACCGCAATCGACTGCTGCAGGCGCTGTTACGGCTGGTCTCCCCGCTCTTTTCGCAGGAGGAGGCCAAGTGATGACGTCGATGCGACTGATATGGCTCGCCGTGCCTGTGCTCAACACGCTGTTCCAGATTTTCACCAAGCTTGGCGTGACGCAACTCGGCAATGCCGAGGGAACGACCTGGCTGGAGGATGCGCTGACCTCGCACTGGATCCTGGCAGCCGTTGTCGTCGAGATCGTCTGCTTCTTCATCTGGATGACGGTGCTCGCCGAACTCGACCTCAGCAAGGCCTTTCCGCTTTCCGGCATCAGCTACGTGCTGATCATTGCCGCCGGTTGGTTCGCTTTCGGTGAACCGATCGTCGGCCTTCAGATCGTCGGCAGCGGTCTGATCCTCGCCGGTGTCTGGCTGATCGCCGGCGCATCGGAAAAAACGGGCTCCGTCAGTGACAATGATGTTGGACCGATCCTGCCGCATGCAAACGCCGACAAGGATGGGTGATGCGGCCAACGCAGAATGTCATTCTCCGCCATGGTAAGGCGGCTGCGTCGGTGTTCAGCAATTGGGTCCTGGAGCGTGCACTCTCACGCATCGTCACCCGTGGTTGCCTCAACGACACCACATCCAATGAGCCGTAGCTTTCCTTCAGCGACGGATCCGACGGAAAGCGCTTCCTGGCGCGCCGGCAAGAGGCTGCCGCACATTACGACGAACGCCTCTGCCGCATGTGGGAATTCTACCTTGCAAACGCCGAAGCCGCGTTCCGCGACGAAGATCTGGTGGTTTTCCAGATCCAGTTAAGCAAGCGCAACGATGTCATTCCCGTGAAGCGGGACTATATCGGCCAGCATGAGAAAGCGACAGCGCAGAGCTCAAAAGCCGATCTGGAAGGAGCGGTTGAGCGTGATACCGATGACGTTCTGATCAGCTGAGCCAAGTCTAGAGGTGATCGGACTGTCGGCAGCATCGCCCACCAGGCGGCTATATTTGTCGTAGATCTGCACGCTCCAGGCCGGTGAGAGCGTGTAGGTGGCGGCCACTGTGAAACCGATGGATTTGAGACCGCCATTCGCGTCGAACGCCTCGACGCGACCACTATTGGCGGCTTCCTCGGCGGAAACCGCGAAATTGCTGCGCATATAGGTGCCGTTTGCCAGAGACAGGCGCGGACCGGCAGACAGCAGCCAGCGATCGCCGACCGGCTGGAACCAATCGAGATAAAGATCTGCAAGCAGACCGTCGCCGCCCCACAGCGCCTGACGTGTTTCCGCCCGCACACGCAGTCGATCCTCTATCGGCCAGTATTGCGCAAAGACCCCGGCGTCCAGATTCCACTGGACCGAATGTAAACCCTGCAGTTCAGAATCGTCGAATGCCGACCGTCCGCCTCTCAGGCCGATGACGGGGCCGATTTCCACGCCGCCGATATCGAACAGCCCGTAGTCGATATTATCGTCCGGCGCGCTGTATTCAGGCGCTTCGCCGAGGCGCCGGAAATCGAAAGACGGCATCCCGCTGAAGGAAAGGTGCTTCGATCCTTCGTAAGAGGGACCGTACTCGATGGAACCTCCAAGTGTTATGATCCACTGGCTTTTTGAGGAGTTCGCATCCTGGCTCGAGGCAGGGTGAAAACCCATAAATATCAGCGGCAACGATACCGCCGCCACGCGAAATGATGCCCTGCCCGACGAGACCATATACGCCCTACTCCGCGCTTCAAGCGTCAGCGACAATCCCTTTTCGGAAGGGCGCTGCTGCTGCCTTTTAACGCAATTTCTGTTTCTTGCCAAAGTCAAGAGTTCACCGGTGCACGGGGAATGTCGGGAAGTTGCGGCGAGATCCGTGGCCGGACCGACATGGATTTCCATCTTCGTCCGGACCTCGCCACAATTGGATGGCAGGTGAACATCAAAAGAGAGTTGCAACATATATGCCTGCCAATATTTACCGAATAGCGCTCGTCTGTTTGATCGTGATCCCGGCACTCAATGCTTGTTCTCACTCCGAGCCTCTCGAAACAGCGATCACGTCACCGGTCGTCTCCAAGGCCGTTCCGCAAACCGACCAAGCGGTAATTGCGGACGCGGTTGGCCAGGGGACAGTTGGCTCAAGTCCTCTGGCTTGGGCGAATCCTTCGACGGGCAGCGCCGGCGTCATTGATCAGATCGATGCTAGCAGCGATGGTGCGCAGGGATGCCGCAGCTTCGTCACCAGTCAGCAAACTCTTGATGGAATGACACGTTTTGTCGGCGTGGCGTGCCGCTCAGGAAATTCCTGGAAGATGAGTAGCGTGCCCCAATAGTCTCAGCTGAGGCATCAAGGGTGAGTGGCGGTGCAGTGGCGTGTCCTTTGGGTCTTCGGCCATGATCGGCAGGCAACCACTACTCAGATGACAAGCAATCGGATTACAGTTGCGGGACTAGCCACGGTTTTGGTCCCGCTTAGATGGTCCGCGCGGTGTTCACTGTGGCTGATCGCCAGATCGAACTCACCAACCCATTCTGAACGCGCGCGAAACTGCCAACGCTCCCCCTAGAGCTGCGCGCGTTTGGTTGGTCGCTACCGGAGAATATGTTACGACCTTTTAGTGTGGCAGCCTCTCCTGATTGCAGAATTGCTAAGCGTTAACCTTTCATTAACCATGGCTCCTTAGCGTCCGGAAAGTGAAACAATATTGTCCGGCTATTTTCGAGGAGGGTGCCATGTCGCTCGTAACCGTGCCCGGTAAAATTCGCCTCTATGGCGGTCACGCTATCCTGATCATGACGGAAGGAAACCTGCACCAGGCAGTATGCATCACCGACGATGCAATGCCTGCCGGTGAAGGCGACGTTATGCAAGGGCTCCTTCAGTATCTTCATGTTTATGAGGATATCGCCGATCGCAAGTTCTCAGACGGCGAACTGGCATATGATGGACGGGTGTGGATTACCTCCTCCGACATCAAGCCACACTGAAGAGCGGAGCCGATTTCGACTTCGCCAGTTATAAATGAATCTCTGGCGCGGGAGCGACAAGGTCACCTCCTTCGTCGAGGAGCAATCTCGTTCCCGCCGGGCGCCACGACGCCAACCGTCATCACGGAAGGAGGATCCGGGCCTCGAATCCATCCACCCGACCGCTTGCAGGCGATTGAAGCTCGAGTACTCCGCCCATCTGCCGGACGATCGTGTCGGCGATCGCGAGGCCAAGCCCCGAACCCTTGGCGGAGGTCGCACCGCGACGAAACCGCAATTTCAAGCCTTTGAGATCGGTCGGAGAGAGCGCCGGGCCGTCGTTGGCGATGCCAATGATACCTTCATCGTCGACGGAAATCCTGATCCGGCCACCCGGCTCTCCATGAACAACTGCGTTTTCGATGAGATTGCTTACGACAATGCCAAGCGCGTCAACATCGACAGCACGCATCAGTGGTTTGGTCGAACTTGCGTAAACGAGCCGCTGCGTCGTTGCTGAATCGTGCCTGTAGTCGCCTATGATCAGATCGAGCACACGCCGGATGTCGGTCATGACCGCGGTCTGCCCAAGGCCGGCCTCCGCCCGTGCGAGCTGCAAGAGCTTTTCGGACGTGTGTCCAAGCTTGGTGAGTGCTCGCTCTATATTGCGCGCCCGCGCCTTCAAGGCCCCGTCCGGCAGCTCGGCCAGAAGCCTTTGCGTCTGCGCCAAGGCTCCAGCCACAGGCGTACGCAGTTCGTGCGCGCTGTGGGTGGCAAACTCCCTTTCGGCATCGATCGTGGCACGCACTCGCTGAAGCAAAAGGTTGACCGACTGGGCGATCGGTTTCAGTTCTCGAGGCGTCGTCTCAGTCTCGACCGGCGATAGGTTTCCCCCGTTCTTTTCCGAGATCGCTTCGCGCAGCCTATTGATAGGGTCCACCGCTCTTCCCGTAATCCACGCCATCAAGAGCAAGCTGAGCGGCAGCAAGACGGCAAGGGGGATGAGCATGGTCACCGCACTTTCGCGGACTGCCTCACGCCGATTGCTGAACTTGTCGGCGACCTGCAGGAATATCGCACCATTTGTACTGGCAGCCGTGTAGAAACGGTACTTTTCGGAATCATGAAAGCCGACCGTCAGTGGCACATCGAAGGGCTCCGCGGGAGCGTCTTTCGAGCGGAAGAGAATGTGCCCATCTGCTGCGCGCACATGATAGACCAGATATTCTCGGGCGTGAGGGGTCGCCGGCGCCCGCTCTTGCTGATCGCTGTCCTGAATATCCGGAATCCGCCCCTCCTCGACGATCGCCAGCAGTCGTTCGGCAGTTTCCTCGAGCGCATTATCGAAGACCTCGTCAAACTCCGAGCGCATCACATGGATCCCAAGTCCGATGGCCCCAAGCCAGAAAGCGACCATGACGCCCGAAAGCGCGGTCATGAGCGGCCAGATGATGCTGCGGCTTTTCGTCATTCAACCATCAGCATATAGCCGATGCCGCGCGCTGTCCTGATCTTCTCCATGCCGATCTTCTTGCGCAGCCTGCTGATGTAGACCTGCACCGTATTGCTCTCGACCTCCTCGCCGAACGCATAGAGGGCTTCCTCGATGCGCTTCTGCGTCACTAACTTTCCCGGCCTCTGGACAAGCAGATCGAGCAACGCCCATTCGCGTGGGGTCAACTGAACGTCCTGTCCGCTGACCGTGATCGAATGCGTTGCTCGTTCAATCACGATGTCAGCAACTTGGACGATGTTTTGCGGACGCCCCTCGTAGCGACGACGGACGGCAAGGATCCGTGCTTCGAGCTCATCGAGGTTGAACGGCTTGATCAGATAGTCATCAGCGCCTGCGTTAAGACCGGCGATGCGGTCGGAAATCTGATCACGCGCAGTCAGGACGATTACCGGTGCATCGCCTCCCCACGCCCGGAAGTGCTCCAGGAGAACGAGCCCGTCGCCGTCGGGAAGCTGCAGATCGAGGAGGACGAGGCCGTACTCGACAGATTTGCTCGCAGCCTCGGCATCGACGATCGTGCGGACCCAGTCCGTCGCATAGCCGGCCGTGTTGGTGTGGTCTCGAACGGCCTCGCCGATGAGGTCGTCGTCTTCGACCAAGAGTATGCGCACGTTCCACCCCCTTAGTTCAATGTAGAGCGAGCTCCGTGCCTGTGTCGATGGACCGGCTTTGGACCCGCGAGAGCCTCCGGACAAGCTCGCGCAAACCTTATGTTGGTCTGCAACGCGACAGACAGCATGGACCCAACGCCTTACAAGAACTTAAGCCGCCGGCAGATATCGCCAAGAGCGACCAACGTACGCAGCAGCAGACAAGGCCTTCTCCCACACGCAGTCCGAAGCCGCTGCAGGTGAAGGCCAAGACGACCAACGTGCGAAGGTCACGTCGGCGCCATATGCATTACCAGTGGTATGAAATGCCGACATTAACCGCATTGGTGACGATGTTTGTCTTCAGGCGGTCGCCGCTGTCGATCGGAACGTCGACGCGCGAATAGGTGCCCTTATATTCCACGAAGGTCGACCAGTGGTCGGTGACGCGGAAGTCGACGCCGGCCTGCGCCTGGAAGGTCACGCCGCCGAATTCGTAGTCGAAGGTCGTGCCCTGGGGACGGGTGACTTCGACATGCGGAATGTTCACGCCGACACCGGCACCGAGATAGGGTGTCCAGGGCCGCGCCGGGTCCTTGAAGCGGTAGAGGCCGTTGACCGTCACAAGGTTCAGGCCGTCGGTGAATTCGAAATGCGTCCAGCCCGGCGAACGCGCCATGGTTTCGTCGTCGGCATAGACCTTGTCATGGGTGTAGTCGAGCGACACGCCCCAGTTCGTCAGGTTGAAGTCGCCGAGCCACCAGGTGACACGGCCGCCGTAATAGGGCGGGCTGCCGAAGGACTTGCCTTCCCAGCCGGCGCTGAAGGAAGTGCCGTCGGAAACGTCGACGTGGCTGTGCGGTGCCGTCTGGTAACCGCCGTAGATGGAAAATTCCAGATCTTCGGCGGAAGCCGTGCCGGCAATCGATACAAGAGCGGAAAACGCAATGCCTGCCAGAAGCGAGGTGGCCAGAAGCGAGGTGGAAAGGCGCAAGTCGGGTCTCATTGAATACCTTCAGTCTTGATTTCTTCAAATACACCACGCTTTTTGAAGGCACTGACTAATCCCGTGAGGGCGAGAACCGCCCCAAAAAGCAATCCCAGCACGATTGCAAAGGCTCGTTCCTGTTCCGTAATCGAGCCGAGTGCGACCTTATAAAACTCGGTTGCCAACAGCGCGATAAAGGTTGACGACACCGTGGAATAGTCTTTTGCCACCACCCGTTTCAGATTGAACGCCATCCCTCTCGTCGATTCGTCGAAGGCGTCGAGCTTCAATCCCCATCGCGGGACATCTCGGCAGTAGGCTTTGTAAGCGGCGCCGAACTTATCGTGCAGGAACGCTTCTTCGGCGTAGACAATGCACTGATAGATAAAGGCAAAGAGAGTGCATCCGACCGCGATTGCGAACGGATTGCCGTGGAAGACAAACAGTCCGACGTAGATCAGCATGTTGCCGACGTAAAGCGGATTTCTGCAGACGCCGAACATGCCCTCGGTGACAAGGTCATCGGCATAGACACGTTTGTTCAAGCCGCCCCGCCTGATGTAGGCATAGCCAATAACGCTCGCCCTCAAAATCAGCCCACTGAGCACGATGAGCAGGGCCACCATGTCCTTCGGCAGCTCGAGAGCAGGATTTCCCAATGGCGCGGTCGAGGGCGGCACAGCGGCAAAGAGTGCGATAATGATCAGTGGGAAAGCCTGATTGCGATATTTGAAGAAGAACGTGCCGATCCTCAGCATAAAGTATTTCATGATGCTCACTTGATTGCGACGATCCCGCAGAAATTGTACCAGCGGAAAAAGACCTCGGTGCTTTTGAAGCCAGCCTCACGAAGAAGCTGGATGTTTTCGTCCAACCGGTAAGGAATAAGGACATTTTCCAGCGCCTCCCGCTTCTTCGAAATTTCGATTGTGGAGTAGCCGTTCCGTCGCTTGAAATCATAATAATGGTCTATGAACAGGCGGTTGAATGTCGTGTCTTCGCTGGTTAGCTTTTCAACCAGGAGCAGGCACCCCTGCTCGTTGAGCCCGTCGTAAATTGTCCGCATGACCCGCTCGCGGTAGAGAGGCCGAACAAACTGCAGCGTCAGCACCATCGTTACGACGCTTGCCTTCTCAATCGAGAATCCGCGATGGAGGTCGACCGTGTGAAGATCGATGGAGCGGTTGGTTCCGGACTCCGCGATCTTTTCTGCAGCTTTCTTCAGCATCTCCGGAGCATTGTCGATTCCGACGAAATCGATGTGATTGTCAACTTCACGGTCCAGCGCCAGAAGGGTCGTGGCCGTGGAGCAGCCGATATCATAGAGCTTCGACTGGGGCTGCGCGAAATCCCTGGCGAGCTCGCAGACCATCCGTTGCATCTCGCCATAAAAAGGAACCGATCGGCTGACCATATCGTCAAAGACATTCGCGACGGTCGAATTGAACGAAAAGTCGGCAACGGAATCGTGTTCTTCGGCGAAAACTTCGTCTCGCGAATTGGTATGCAATATTAGACGGTTAGACTGTTCGGTCATATCCGCTCCGGTGTTCAATGAATGGAAATCGGGCGCGTCTTTCCCCGGCCCATTGCGTCACAAAACGTTAACATCGAATCCTGACAATAGGCTGAAGGCTCCACAGCATCGCTCCACCAGGAACCGTCGATGCTTTCGGTTAGCGAGGCTGCCAAGGCGCTCCAAGTCAGCGTCAAAACGTGAGAATGAGATGATCTTCTCACCGCGCAGATTGTCGATGCCGATCTTGCTCTTGACGCCTGCGATCACGGAGGCCGTAGGCTCCACACCGTGCCGGTTGTCGGCGAGGCTGCCGCGAATACCAAAAGAGGTAAAACCCTCTGATGGCATTGACAAAACTCTCTTGCGCACAATGTTTGGGCCTTGAGGTGGTTAAGTTGAAATGACTTTTCCGAATTTTCATTGAATATCCAATCTCGAATAAGGCTCCTTTTGTCGTTGAATACTGCATATCTCAGGAGGTGGGATGTCGGTTCCTATACGCCGCAAGGCCATATACGTGTTTACGGATGCGCGAATGCTTCCGGCAGCCTGCTGCGCGCTTCTGTCTGTCGGACGCAACAGTCAAAGGAACGATATCAAGCCGGTCATTGTCGGCATCGATTTGCCTGAGGACCAGAAAGCTCGGGTTGCGACCTTCAACGCCGTCAACGGCATCGATATCGACGTCGTCGATTTCACCTTTCCCACCGATACGCCCGAGACGGCAGGCCGCTGGCACAAGTCGACGCTTGCGCGCCTCTATCTCGACAAGCTGATGGGCGAGGAACTCGAGCGCGTTCTTTACCTTGACGCGGATATATTGGCCGTCGCCAATGTCGATCCACTCTTCGATGTCGATCTCAATGGCAAGGCGATCGGCGCGGTTGACGACTACCGCATTGCCTTCCCCGACAAGATCGGACGGTTGGAGCGGGAGCTCGGCCTCGACCCGGGGGCGGGATATTTCAATGCCGGCGTCCTTCTCATGGATTGCGCCGCCATCCGGGCCGGCGGCTTTTTCGAGATGGCGCGTTCGCTGCTCAGATCAGGGCGATCCTTTGCCTCCAACGACCAGGATATTCTCAATATTGCCTTTCGCGGGATGTGGCAAAGGCTGGACAACCGCTGGAATGTCCAGACCGGTATCATGCCGTATATCCACAATGCTGTGCTCCTGCATTTCACCGGACGTCGCAAGCCGTGGCATCTTTCGGTGCAGGCTGGACAGTCGGACTATGCCGATATTTATAAGAACATGCTTTCGAAAACGCCGTGGTCGGGATTTGTCAGCCAGCGCAGTGGCTTCCGAAAGGCCGCCGACCATCTCCTGGCGCTCGGCAAGCGCGCCGGCGCGATGAACCGCGCGCGACAACTGAAAGCACATTTTGGCGCGAGTGAGGTCCCTAGTGCTGACAGGAGCCCCGGATCCGAAAATTCCCGAAGCCCCGTCTTTCACACGCAGGGCGCCGATGCGTGGCGCGCATTCTTCAATCGCTACTCGCACATCGTTCTGGTCGCCAATAGCGAGGCGCTCGATCCGCAGTCGATGCGGACGGAGTTTCCCGGAGATACGTTGTTCGTCTTCTTCAACAAGGTCTACAAGGTTCTCGACGACAGTTTTCCCGGGCATGCCATTCTTGTGGCGCGTAGCGGCATGATGGGCGCCAATATCGTCCATCGGCGGGAGGTGGACGAGGTCCTGAAATTCTTCACGTCTGACAAGTTCCTCGGCGTTCTGAATATCCGTACGGCACCCGAGGAACGCTTCAGCCCCGTCGGCGCATTCAAGGGTGCGACAGTCATGTACAGTGATCTCGAGATGCTGATGTCGGGGCACTATCCGCCGGACAAGATTCCGACGAGCGGCTTTGCGCTGGTTGTGTGGATGCGCGAGCTTGAGGTGACACCAAAGATCGTGCTCGCCGGATTTTCCGGGAAACGGAGTGCGCGCTGGAAGGTCTTCGACGTTCATGACTGGACATTCGAGCGGATCTATTTCGGGATTCTGGCGCGAAGAGGTATCATCACCAGCGCCGAACATGCCGGGCCGTCACGCTTCGATCTTCTGACCCGGCAATTTCCGGATGCGGAAAGCGAGGAGATCCAGAGGGCGATCAACGACGCACTTTCGACGCGTCTCGATCACGCGCTGACCCTCATCGACGGCCTGATGTCGCTAACCAAATGGCAGCGGGCGCTCGATCAGGCCTTCCGCAAGGCGCGGCCAAAGACCCGCAAGCAGCGCGCACTCGACCGCCAAAAGAAGCAAGCTTCCTGAAGGCAACACAGAATTCGTCCCACGGAGAAATTGATATGACCGATATCGTCAACATCTATGTTGGTTTTGATTCAAAGGAAGTTGTCGCCCATCACGTGCTATCACAGAGCATTCTGGAAAAATCGAGCGTGCCGGTGAGGATCACGCCGATCTACCTGCACAATATCGCAAGCATATTCACGCGTGAGCGCAACGCCCTGCAGTCGACGGAGTTCTCCTTCTCACGCTTCCTGACGCCCTATCTCAGTCGGTATGAGGGATGGAGCTTGTTCATGGATTGCGACATGCTTGCGCGCGCGGATATTGCCGAGCTCTGGGCGCTGCGCGATGAGCGCTATTCCGTCATGTGCGTAAAACACGATTACCAGCCGAAGGTCGAAACGAAATTTCTCGGCCAGGTACAGACGAAATACGAAAAGAAGAATTGGTCGAGCCTGATCCTCTTCAATAACGCGAAATGCAGGGCGCTGACGCCTGATTATGTCAACACCGCGACCGGGCTGCAGTTGCACCAGTTCAAGTGGCTCGACGGCGACGATTTGATCGGCGAGCTACCCATTATCTGGAACTATCTCGTCAACGAATATGACAAACGCGATGACGCCAAGATCGTGCATTTCACAGATGGCGGACCCTATTTCGACGAATACAGGAACGACGATTACGCCGAGGAGTGGTTCGCGACACGCGAGCGCATGCTACACGTCCAGCAGCGTGGCTGACCTGCAGCAGCAATGCTGGGCTGAGTCCGCCTGAGGCTCGCCGAGCGGCCGAGGATCATCACGAGAAGCTGAAGGAACTTCGCGGTCGACGACGGCCGTCGACCGCGACAGGAGGGCGCACCATACTTCAGATACTGAAGCCATTGCTGCGATGCGCGAAATTTGGAGACGCGCCGAATCACCTTTGATGAGGCATCGGCCGTACCACAGCAGCCTAACGGTTCAGGGTTGCAGCTTGTAAACTTTTCGCGGAAGATGGGTGGCGACCTATGGCGCAGCGAGCGTGGAGGTTCAATCGTGAACGATGGAAACCCCTTTATTGAAGTTGTGCTGGACGGCTTGGTAGCCGTCGTTATCTTCCTCAGTGCGGCAACCGTAGTCGCGATGGCAGCAGCATTTGCCTCCCTCATCACTCATGTTGCTGGAATTGTGGAAGAACCAGGCGCGACAGGTCCGCTAATTGCAACATCCTGCATTCTTTTACTGTCAACTCTCTTGTCGGTTCTCGCCTCAATAGCGGCTCAACGTCTCAGCTTCGGCTGATGGGCGATGTCGATTTTATCCCGATTATGGTTTCTGACACCAGCTTCAGCACGAGAGAATTGCCTGCCTGATTTGTCAATTCATGGGTAATCGCCTGCGGTCGCGTCGAGCGTGAGAGGTCCTTCCGCCTCCAGCTTTACCCGACCTCTTCCGACGCGAACGAGACGTATGGGCGCCTGCTTCTCTTCGAGCCGGCGACGCAACAGCAGGAGCCGGGTTTCGAGATTGTCCTTGATCTCCGGCATGCGGGCACCGGCCGCGAGCCGCATTTCCCGGTTCGTGAATTCGCTTCTGCCGTCGCTCAGATGCCAATCGAGCATCAGCCGCAGCAGGGTGCCGGCAACGCCCTTCACTATGTAGGCGCCGTCGACGAAAACGCTGTCGTCGAAGCGGTGATGAACGACGCGGACTTCTCGCCCAGCGGTAGCAGGTTCGGACAAACTGACCACCGGTTTCAATTCGGCGGCTGCCGCTTCCTGTTCGCTGGCCCTGAGGGCGCGGGCGGCCTGTCCCACCAGAATTTCGAGAGCAGCCTCGTCCTCTTCGCGGAAGGCGAGCCGCTCCGTGCTCTCGACGAAGAGTACGCCCGTCACCGTGCCGCGGACGGTCATGGGAACGGCAATCTGGCTCATAGCCGTCGGCAATTGTGGGAAAGCGACGATGCGCGTGACATTTTCAGCCCCGTCCGCCTCCAGACCGATCGCTTCGCCGAATCGACGCACGCGGCTCATATCGCTGACCTTGATCGTCTGGCCACTCGTTGCCGCAGCGCCGATCAATCCCTCGCTGCCGGCGATTTCCGATCCGAGGCCCGAGCGCTCGTAGCCGATGCTGCCGGTCGTGGTGAGGCAGCCGCGATGGTTGTCATGGATCAGCACGAGCGCATTATCGTATCCGAGAACGTGTTGGACGCCGCACAGCAGGCTTTCGATGATCTCATCGGCCTCCGCCTTTCCCTCGATGGCCTTGACCGCCTCGGAAAGGGCGGGAAGGCTGACAGGCGCACGGCCGGTCATGGGCGGAGCCGTTTCCACCGGCGAGGGAACCTTTTCGATCCCGTGCACCCGGAAAATATCGGCGCTCCTGAGCCGCATGACATCCGACATGCCGACCTGCGCGCTGCTCGCCTTGAGCTGGCGGGCGATCTTGTCGAACAGTGCGCCGGCATCGACAGAACGCACAAAACCGATATCGAGCAGGAACTGATCTCCAGTGAACCCGTCGACGACGATCAGCGTGACCTTGGGATTGGCGCGCACATTCGCCGCCGTCTTGGCGAAAAACTGGTTGGAGAGCGCGACATGCTCCTCATCGACCCGCACCACATGGGAGAGATAGGATATGTTCGGCATGCCATCGGCCGAGGCCGTGGCGATGATGGAGGGAATGACACCCTCGAAGCAGGCGGAAAGATCGGAAAGCCGCAGGTTCATTGAGACCTCGCGCCAGCCTGCGTGCCTGCCAGCATGCCGGCGAGCGGGCCGGGCGTCTGGACGTAGATTTCACTGATCACCAGCCGGGCGACCCGCGCTTGGCGCGCCGTCAGCCAAGGCGCGATAAGGCGTCGCGGCACGCCGAGGGATTCGAGCTCGTCCGTCGCCGCGGTCATAAAACGATCGGCACGATCGAGGTCGGGTGTTTCCGTTTCTCGCATCTCGGCAGACCCTTTCAGCTGAAAACTGACGTAATCCGACGGGCTGACGAAGGTGGCCGCGATCCGCCCGGTCTGCCGGATACAGGATTCGAGCCGTGGCCACTGCCAGGCAGAAAAGATGACGTCGATTGTCTCGCGGTCTTCCAGCAGATGGAAGCCGACGCCGCGTCCTGCCGAAGGGCGGCCGGTCTCGTCAGCCACAGCGAGGATGCACATCAGCGGCCGATTGAAAAAATCGAGCAGCCTGTCGTCGACCTTCATTGCCGTCCCCCGTTGCTTATCCCTGGTCTTCTTAGCAAACTTTTAGGATATTCGGCACGGCTTGCACATTCATTTAGGAACGGCGGTTTTCGCGGTGCGCTATAGAAGCGCCGCACCGGCTGGACGGCCTCAAAATCATCATTGCCCGTCGTCAGCGGCCTCGTGCCACCAGGCGAAAGACATCGGCGCACCGCCCGCATGCCGGAGCGCGGCACGGATTTCTACGTCGCATCACCAGAACCTGAACAACGGTCCATCGAAAGGAGACCGAAGGATGACACATGTCCCTTCGAATGAAAACGGAATGACCCTGACAGCAACGCAGCTCGATGCCTATCTGGCCCGGATCGGGATCGAGCGGCCGTCGCGTCTCGACATCGGCAGCCTGTCGCAGCTGCACCGCGCCCATCTCATGAGCTTTACATGGGAGACGCTGGACGCCTTCATGGGATGGCCCTCCGCGATCACCCCGGCTGCGGCCTTCACCAAGATGGTCGAGGGGCGGCGCGGCGGCTGGTGCTACGAGATGAACGGCCTCTTCGGCGCCGCGCTTGCAGCACTCGGCTTCCGTGTGACCCGTCTTTGCGGCGGCGTCGACCGGGAAAAGCTTGGCGACATCGCCATCGGCAATCATCTGACGCTGCGTGTCGACCTCGACCGTCCCTATCTCGCCGAAGTCGGCGTGGCGGACGCCATCGTCGAGCCGGTGCCGATCGCCGCCGGGCCGATCAGCCAGCGCGGTTTCGACTTCTCGATCATGCCGGCGGACGGTCGCTGGCTGCGCTTCAACAATCACGTGCGCGGCATCGCGAAAAGCTTCGACTTTCAGCCCGAATATAGCGATGAAGCCGCGATGGCCGCAGCGCACGGCTGGCTGATGCAGGATCCCGGCTCGCCGTTCACAAATGCGCTCGCGGTCCTGCGGCACACGGCGGACGGCTATGTCGCCCTTCAGAACGACCGCCTGCGCCGGGTAACGGCAAACAGCCTCAGCGAGCAGCGCATCACGAGCGCCGACCATATCTGCGACACGTTCGAGACCGTATTCGACCTCGACATTCCACAACCCGACCGCGTCTGGGAGCGCCTCCAGGCCATCAGCCGCGACAAGGCGGCCTGAGCCGATACCCCGCAACATTCCACGCCTGAGGAAACATCCATGCTTCGTATAACTGCATTCGCCCTTGCTCTTGCCTTGAGCACGATCCCCGCCCTTGCCACCGATCCGGCGCCGGGCGGGGCCTATAAGACCGACCCCTCGCATTCGAGCTTCAGCTGGTCGTTCAACCACTCCGGCCTGTCGCGCTACACCGCGCGCTTCACCAAAGTCGATGCGCGGCTCGACTGGAAGCCGGAAAAGCCGGAAACCTCCACGCTCTCCGTTACAATCGATCCGCTTTCGGTCCGCACCGACTATCCCTGGCCGGAAAAGGTCGACTTCGATGCGGAGATCGGCAGCGGGGAGACCTTCCTGGCAGCCAAGCCGATCACCTTCGTCTCCAAGACGATCCACGTGACGGGCGAGAAGACCGGCACCGTCGAAGGCCTCCTCTCCTTCCGCGGTGAGACGCACCCGGCAACGCTCGACGTCACGTTCAACGGTTCAATGGCCGAGCACCCGATGATGGGCGTCCCGAAGATCGGTTTCTCGGCGACCGGTAGGATCCGCCGCAGCCAATGGGGAATGGATTTCGCAATACCCGAACTTGGTGACGTCGTCACCTTCGCCATAGAAACGCAGATGGTGCCCGCTGATTACTCATTCCAGTAGAAACGAAATGAGATGCAGATCCGGCAGGACATGTGTCTCAATCCCGGCGGCCTGGTTGTGGTCGACAGCCGAAGCTGGCCCTGTGCGGAACTGCGGGTCGACTGGCTGGACGATGGCCGCCCGGTGGCTGCTGTTGGACGCGCTTGGGAAAGCTCTCAGCCACAGGCGAGCGCCTATGTCACCCGCGCGCTGGCCCCTTCGGCAGCGCCGTCCTATGGCGTCCCAGGCGACGAATGAGGATCAAGGCCGGTGGCTCGCTGGGTGGTGTCACGTCGTCTGCGGCTTAACGATCGAAGGGATAAAGACGACGTGACATCACCTTAGCCCACAGTTCATCAGTCTCTCGACTGAGCCTTGGACCAGGCCGGAGAATGGTTCGTTTTCAGCTCTTCACCGATCCGGCGGCCATTCCCGCGAGAAAGTAGCGTTGCGCAATCAGATACAGGACCAGAAGCGGGAGCGATCCGAGCACGCTCATCGCCATCATCTGGTTCCACTCAAACGCATGTTGGCCCATGAGCAATTCGATGCCGATGGGAACAGTCCGCATGTCCATCGACTTCGTCAAAGTCAGGGCAAAGAGGAATTCGTTCCATGCCAACAGAAACGTATAGACCGCAGTCGCCACGATGCCAGGCACCGACAAGGGGATGATCACACGCCACAGCGCCGTCCAGCTTGACCCGCCATCGACAAGCACTGCCTCATCGAGCTCCCTTGGCAGGGTATTGAGATAGCCGGTCATAAGAAGAATCGCATAAGGCAAGGTGAAGACCATGTAGGTCAGAATCAGCGCAAAATAGGTGTTGAAGATACCGAATGCGACGACCATGCCGAAATAGGGGATCAAAAGCGTGATCGGCGGCACGGTCTGCGTGCTGATGATGAACACATTCAGCGTTTTCTTGAGCCGGAATGAATACCGGCTGAAAGCATAGGCCGTCAGGATGGCGATCAGCACCGTCAGAACCGTTACCACTCCTGCGACGAGATAACTGTTGAGGAAGAAGCGAACCTTCGTTGGGTCGTTGAAGATCGCAAGATAGGCGACGCTGGTGAAACGGTCAGGCAGCAGCCGCGGCGGGAGGGCAAAGATCTCGGTGTTCGACTTCAAGGACGTGAAGAACATCCACAGGATCGGAAAGCCCGCGAAGACCAGCCCGACCGCCAGCCCGAGATATGTCAGCAGGGTCGGTACGATGGTGCGACTGAGAGAGCGTTTTGCCATTGCCGGTTACCTGGCCTTCTGATGTTTGATGTAGAAATATGTGGCGCCCATCGAGATGATCAGAATGAAGATTGCACTCGCCGACGCGCGCGAAAATTCGTAACTCGAAAACGCCAGTTTGTAGGTGTAGGTGCTGAGTACCTCGGTCGCATAGATCGGACCGCCTCCCGTCGTCATCCACACGAGGGGGAAGACCTGCATTGTCCAGATGAAATCAAGCAAGGCGATGCTGATGATGATCGGCATCAGTTGCGGAATGGTGATGTAGCGGAATTTCTGGAACTCGTTGGCACCGTCGATGCCGGCGGCCTCATAGAGATCCTTGGGAATGCCCTGAAGACCAGCGAGAAGGCTGACCATGTAGAGCGGGTATCCTGCCCAGATATTCGCAAAGGTCAGCGCATGCAGCGCGGTTTTCGTCGAAGAGAACCACTCGACCTTGAAGTCGATGATATGCAGCGTCATCAGGATACTGTTGACGACGCCGTTGGGATCAAGCAGCAGCCGCCAGATGATGGCGATGATGACAGCTGTGAAGAGCCACGGCAAAATGTAGAGAACCCGCAGAATGCTTCTGATCAGCGGATCGACACGCTGGCTGTTGAGCAAAAGGGCGAAGGCCAGACCGATCAGCAGATGGAAGATGACGCTCATCACCGTGAAGTAGAGGGTCTGCCCGACCGACTGCCAGAAAACCGGATCTCTGAAGATCGTCGCATAGTTCTGCAATCCGACGAAGGACGCGTCCTTTTTCGTGATCGCTCCGTCCATCAGCGAATAGCGCAGAACGGTGATCATGGGAAACAGCATCAGGAGGCAGAATAAAAACGTCGCTGGGGCAACATAAAAGTAGGGAACCAGCCTCTTTCTTACTTTGTAAGAGAGTAGGCCGTGCTTGCGCGTTTTTGATTGCGTCCGGATCATGGTTTCTGTGGCGAGGCTCATGAGAGGTAATTTTCTCCCTGGTCGTAACGCATTGCTTCGTCGCGATGCGGCGGCAGCGTGACAAAAGTCTGTCACGCTGCCGCCACCGTCTTGGGAGACTACTTGCTAAATTCGACCAACCATTGCTTCTGCGTATTGGCAGCCGCGTCCTTTGCGGTCTGCTGACCGTCGAACATTTTTTGAACTTCGACGTTCATCTGGCGCATGAGATCTTCGGCCACCGGCAATCCGACGAATTCGTTGGCCAGCTTCCCGCTTTGGAATATCTTGAAGGCTTCTTCAAACAGCGGGTCCGACTTGGAGAAATCGGGTTTGGCGTGGATATTGCCCGGGAAGGCGTTGGCGATCGACACGAGGCGGCTGTTCACTTCCGGGCTCATCAGATATTCGACGAGTTTCCAGGCTTCCGCCTTGTGCTCGCTTTTGTCGCTGATGCCGATACCCCAGGAAGCATAGGGCAGCCCGCGCTTGCCGGTATAGCCGTCGATGGCCGGAAGGGCGGAGATGCCGAACTTCAGATCAGGGTTTCGCTGGCGGATGAGATTGATGTGCGCCAACGAGTCGATCATCATGCCGACACGCCCGTTGACGAATTCTTCGACCTTGTCCTGCTCCTTCTTGGCAAAAATACCGGGCGAGATGACGCCGGCGTCCTGCAGCGACTTGATGTATTCAAGTGTGCCGACGACGGAGGCATTTTCCAGATCGGGCTTGCCATCCTTCAGCATGGATGCTCCAGATGCCCAGACCCAGGACATCACGTCATTCTGGATGCCGCCGGGATTTTGCAGCGACAGCGGCAGCACCCAACCATATTGGTTCTTGTCCGCATTGGTCATCTTCTTTGCGGCAGCGGCGAACTCCGTGCGGTTCGTCGGCATCTTTTCGACGCCGGCGGCCTTTGCCAGATCGAGGTTGACGAAAACCGGATAGACGAACGAGGCAAGCGGGAACATGACGCTTTGCCCGTTGACCTTGATGATGTCGGCGATCTGGCTCTGATCATATTTGGCATCAGCCATCAGGCTGTCCATCGAGGCGATTGCACCCTGCTTTGCCAAGCCGTTCACCCATGCGCCGTCGAGGCCGACGACGTCGCTGAGTGTCCCGGACGCCGCACCAACGACGATCTGATCATGGGTGGCAGAATAGGGACCGCTGACGAGCGTCACCTTGATGCCGGGGTTTTTGGCTTCAAAGTCGTCCATGATGCCTCTCAGAGCACCGGCGGGCATTTCTGGCTCCCACCATTGGATGAACTCGAGATTGGTCTGGGCAAAGGCGCAGGTGGCGCATAGTGCCCAGGCGGCTACAGCCGATTGAGCCGCCACGATAAATCTTCTGACGTTCATGTTTCCCTCCCTGAAAACGATATTTCACTCGATCCTCCCGATCGAGACCAAAGTAGGTTCCCTTAGGGGTCTGGCTGTCAATGAAGAACTGCAATCGGTAAAAGCAAGAAGGCTGCAGGAGCAAGAAAAATTAAGATAAGCTATTGATTAAATTGGATTTTAACCTCAGACTTTGAGATGTTTTTTCTTTCTAAGACATTTTCTCGTGTCTCATTTTTTCTTTACTTTCGTAAACAAATGAAAGCTGCGGCGCCCAAAGGAAAACAAATGAAAGGCTTGGCGGGCGACGAAAAGGGGGGCCAAGCTGCGTCGTGCTCGCCGTCGACATACGGCTTTAAAGCTGCATTCAGGCACCAACGAGCACCAGGGGAACCTGGCCTATGGCTGCACGGTCACAAGGTTACGAGACGGTGCGAGATCTTGCGATCTCGATACGAGAGCGCGCCAAGCCGCTACGCAAAAAGCAAGGAGCTTGGCGACGAATACGTCCGAGCAACGAAGCAAGCGTGCGATCTTGCGATCGCCACCGACCAGCTCCGCTATCGCGGTTCATCCTGGAGCGTTTCCGGGTTAAATTGCCAAATGCGTCCGGGGGTCGAAGAAGTGCAACTTGGACGTATCGATCGCCAGGTTGATCATTGCGCCCGGCTGGACCGGGCTGACGGCTTCGAACTTCGCTACGGCGTTTGCCGCACCGCTCAAGTCCTCGACGGCATCGGGATCGCCGGAATCGATCCGCACCGCGTCGATCTTCAAATGAACGATCAGTTCAGAGCCCAATTCCTCGATCGATTTTACAAGGGCCGGTATCGTCGGGTAGCGTGATCCCGATTCCAGACCGCTGTCGTAAAGATCTTCCGGGCGAATGCCGAAAATGATCGTTTGGCCCTCGAATGCCGCCAGACCGGGAGAGTGCTCAAATGCACTTGTCGCGACCGGTATGGAAAAGCTCGGCAGATCGATCCTGCCGTTCTGCAAGCGGCCTTCGAACAGATTCATGGACGGCGAGCCGATGAAACCCGCAACGAAGGCGTTGACCGGCCGGCTATACAATGTCTTTGGCGTGTCGACCTGCTGAAGGACACCGCCCTTCAAGACCGCAACCCGGTCGCCCATGGTCAAGGCTTCGGTCTGATCATGTGTCACATAGATCGTCGTCACACCGAGCTGCCTTTGCAGGCTGACGATTTCGGCGCGCATTTGCACGCGCAGCTTGGCGTCGAGATTTGACAGGGGCTCGTCCATGAGAAAGGCCGCCGGTTCCCGCACCATTGCGCGTCCCATGGCAACCCGCTGTCGTTGGCCACCGGAGAGCGCTGCCGGTTTGCTGTCGAGCAGCGTATGCAATTGAAGGATCTTTGCTATTTCGTGGACCCGCTTCGTGCGCTCGTCCTTGCTTTTCCCGGCAAGCTTCATCGAAAAGGCAATGTTGTCGAACACTGTCATATGCGGATAGAGCGCATAGTTTTGAAAGACCATCGCGATATCCCGGTCCTTCGGCGCGAGATCCTCGACATTCTCTCCGCCGATGCTCAGGGTTCCGCTGCTGATCTCCTCCAGCCCTGCGATCATGCGCAACGCCGTCGATTTTCCGCATCCCGAAGGACCCACGAGGATGAGGAACTCACCATCATTTATCGTCAGGCTAAGATCCTTGATCGCGTGGAATTTCGTTCCAAAGGTCTTGCAAATCTTGTCCAATACAACAACGGCCACGGCACTTCCTCCCTTATTGTCACCGCCATCCCATCCTCAGGACAGCTCCTCCCCGGCACCGCTTCAGATCGAACCGAAACCGTCATCTGCGCAGCGCTAGGCCGATCGTCCAGGACACCGGTGATGAACTCTCAGTCTGCTGGCGCAATCGCTCTAGGCACGGGCGCATTTTCCTTGACCATCCATGCGAGACAAGCGCTCTGATCCGGCAGGGCCATGCGGCCACCGGGGCCAGTCACCGAGATCGCGGCTGCGGCAGTTGCATAGACGGCGCAATCGACAGGCTGCTTCCCCCGTGTCAGCGCAAAGGCATAAGCGCCGTGAAAGCAATCTCCGGCGCCCGTCGTGTCGACCGCTTTGACCTCGTAGGCCGGAACGTGCCACAAAACGGCGTCTCCCGTCTGCCTGATATAGGATCCTCGCTCACCGTCGGTTAAAACGACTGCGCTACGGTCGTCAGACCACAGCTTGCGCAGGATCGACGTCGGATCGGGTTCGCAGGAATAGGCCTGCGCAAATTTCAATGGCAATACCAAGTGGTTGGACAAGCTCATCAATCGTTCGGTTGCCGGCCCGATCGTCCATTCAATGTCTGCCACCACTGCCAATCCCAGCTTGCGGGCGCGCGCAACGATCGTATCGGCGTGGGTGGCATAACCGTCGATCAAAAGCACCTGGGCCTGCGCAAGAATGCTGTCGGCCAGCGACTCCGAGGTTCCGTGCGGCACGTCGTCGTCATAGGCGATAAACCTGTCGCCTTCAGGCCCGACCATGATCACCGACCGTATTGGCTTGGCATCGGGACGGCGCGGCGCAAAGGATATATCGACCCCGTGCCGTTCAAGCTCGCGGGCGCTGATATCGGTGAGAGGCTGATCACTCAGCCAACCGATGAAACCGGCCCGCCCCCCCAGCTTTGCGACCGCGACAAGGGCCGTCGCGACATTGCCGCCGTGATCCTGGGTACGATTTGTCACTTTCCCCTTGCCGGCACTCAGTGGGCGGTCAACATAGATGATATCGTCGATCGCCAAGGCCCCGAAGCCCAGAACCTGAAGGTTGTGTGCCACCTGTCAACCGCCCGCCGCAGCGAGCGCCTCTTGCGGCGCCATACCGCCGTGAATGACGAGCTTGAAGGCGCGTGCCGCCATCGTCGTGTCGCCGTGCCCCCAAAGGTTTCGCCCCACCACGGCACCCTTTGCCCCCGCACGCAAGGCATCGAAGGTTTGCGTCAGAGCACCGAGCAGATTTTCCGTTTTCGGACCGCCGGCAATAACGATGGGAACCGGGCAAGTGGCAACGGTTTCCCGAAAAGAATCGAAGTCCCCGGTGTATCCGACCTTGATCACGTCAACGCCGGTCTCAAAGCCGATCCGCACGGCATAGGCGATTTCATCGGGGGTGAAGACGATCTTGCCGCCGTTTGAATAGTCGCGGGGATAGACATGGGCAACGACCGGCATTTCAAAGCGAGCGGCGGCGTTGACGGTATCGGTGAGCCAGCGAATATATTCGCCTTCCGTATTGCCGCGCACCGGAATGGCAACGGCCAGAGCATCGGCACCGTAGCGCACGGCATCCTCAGGGGTCGCGATCAACTGACGGATTCGGTCGTCCGGCGTAAAACAGCCGGCTTGAATGACCAATGCGGCCTTGCCGGCATAGGCGGGCCACAAGTGGCGCGCAGCACCAGGCTGAATGCTGATATAGTCCGGCTCTCCGGCCATCACCCGCTTTAGAGCGCCCGGCAGATCCGCCAGGCCGCCCTCACGGACGTTGCCATAACCAACGAAGTGGTCGACCGCGCCACCGAACAAATGCCCCGACGGATGTGAAAACAGCCGTGACAGGCGAATTTTGGTTCCAAGGCCCATAGCGATGCTGTCCCTCTACAAGTTTGATTTCGCGCTGAGACCCTAACTCGAAAATAAACGAATGTTCAATATTTCGATTTCTTTCGTTTTGATTTAAGATGGCTGTAATGTGGGCCGGACATATGCTGATACCGCCCTTCATCGCGTCTTTTGACCACAATGGTTTCCGTGTATTTTCGATTTTCGAAAGCTCCGGTACCGGCACTAAAGGAATTCGAGGTAAGACATGCTTGCGGAACAACGGCGACATCAGATCATGCTGGAACTTCAGCGGACCGGCCAAGCGCGCACGACGCAGCTGGCGGAAAACTTCGGCGTCTCCGAGGTGACCATCAGATCCGACCTGGAAATTCTGGATGCCAAGAAGCAGCTCATCAAGACACATGGCGGCGCGATCGCACTGCCGGCCAGTTCGCCCGCGGCAGCCTTCGAAGAACGGATGAACCGCAATTTCGATGCCAAGCGACGCATCGCGCAGATGGCGGCGCGCCAGATCATCGACAACCAGTCCGTGGTGTTCGACAGCGGCTCGACACTGCTGCAGGTCGCCATGCAAATGCCCCCGGTCAACAATGTCGTGGTGGCCACAACCGCCATGAACATCGCCCAGCATCTGATGTATCGGCCGGGGCTGGACGTGCATATGATCGGCGGCCGGGTCTTTCCCAGTACAGTGAGCACGATCGTCTCTGATTCCGACAAGGCCGTGGGCGGCCTTGTCGCCCACCAGGCGTTCCTCAGTGCTCATGCCATCGATCACGCATTCGATGTCGTCGATGTCTCGGAGGACATTGCGCGCACAAAACGTAATCTGGTCCGAATGGCGAGGCGTGTCATCCTGGTGGCGGATTCCAGCAAGTGGGATATTGGCGCCTCGTCCAAGGCATTTTCGCTTTCACGTGTCGATCTGATCATCACCGACACCGGTATGCCACATGGGATTCGCAGTCGGCTGGACAAGCTGGGAGTCGAAGTACGCTATGTATAGAGGCGGTTACGCCGCCAATTGTGCTTCACGTAACAAAAAATTTTGCGCATGCGACATTGTCAGGCTACAACGCAATTCGAAAGCCCTCACACTGACCGCCTTTGCGATATCGGCTGACACAGACGATCCTTGGCGCAGTGCAACCAGAATTGCCAATGGCCAAGATGACGATCAAAACCATGGACGATTTCGCCCGGTCCTGTGGCGTTTCCCGTCCAACGCTTTCGAGGTATTTCGATGACCCGAACAGCGTAAAGGCGGTGACGCGTAAACGTATCGAGGAGGCGCTGTCGGCATCGGATTACCGTCCTAATCTCTATGCGCGCAACCTCAATCGCAAGAGGACACGGAACATCGGCATTCTCGTGCCCGTCATCACAGATCCATTCTACGCCGAAATGGTCAACCGTCTGGAATTGCTCGTCCGTGGTGAAGGTTACTGGCCAATCGTCATTTCGTCCCACGGCCTGCCAGATCTTGAAGCCGAGGCTGTGAACACGCTTCTGTCCTTGAAGGCTGCCGGCGCGATCATCGCGCCTCTGGGGCTTTCTTCTGAGCCTGGCATCTTCGAAAAACTCCGGGAGAGCATTCCCATCGTCTATTTCGATACGTTCATCGAAGGCGACACGCCCTTCATTGGCAATAACAACGCTCAAAGCGTTGCGACCATTGTCGACTATCTCTGCCGATCGGGCGAGCCGCCTGCATATTTCGACATTCCGCATGTCAATCACAATTCCGGAGAGCGGCTGGCGAGCTATATCGCCACGATGGGGTCGCTCGGTTTCGAACCGGTCGTATTTGGCGACACCGAGAGTTACGGCTGGGACTTCGAACATATGGGATATGAGCAGACCGACGCAATGATCGCGGCTGGTACGCTTCCGGGCAGGACGATCCTCTGCGCGAACGATCGCCTCGCCTTTGGTACGATGGCAGCCGCCCATTCGCGCGGCCTTCACATCGGCCGCAGGAGTGACAGCGATCTGCGCATCGCCGCCCATGACGACCACCCCCTCAGCCGCTATACCTGCCCGCCGTTGACCACGATGGCGCAAGACTTCACCGCCATGGCGCGCAGCAGTGTCGACACACTGCTTTCGATGCTGGACGAAGACGATGACACCAGGCAGGTCGTTGCACGAAAAATCATCCTCGACGGTACATTGGTGATGCGTCAGTCGGCGTGATCGATGAGCCTGCGCCATCCGGCAACCGCCTCTTCCACCGCCCGCCGCGCCGCCGGAATGTGCCGCCCCATGGAAACGAAGCCATGGATCTGATCCTGCCAGCGCCGCAGGATTACAGGGACCCCCGCCTCGGCAAGCCGGCGGGCATAGGATTCGCCTTCGTCTGCGAGGATATCCTGGCCCGCAATCGCGACGAAGGCTGGCGGCACACCCGCGACATTTCCGACGCGCAGGGGAGAGACGCGCCAATCAGCGATATCGGCCGCGTCGCGGACATAATGATCGCGGAACCAGCGCATCGTCGAGGCCGTCAAACCGTATCCTTCCGAAAATCTGACAAAACTGTCGGTCGTCTGCCCGGCATCGGTGTTGGGATAGAGCAGAAGTTGCGCCGAGATTTTCCGCGCAACGCCATCGCGCGAGAGAAGCGATAGGACAGCAGCCAGATTGCCGCCGGCACTATCGCCCGCAACCGCGATCCGTTCTGGATCGATACCGAGCGCGCTTGCCTGCTCCACTACACAGGCTAGCGCCGACAAGCAGTCTTCCAGTCCGGCCGGGAACTTGTGCTCGGGCGCCAGCCGGTAATCCGGGCAAAATACGATACAGGCGCCGATATTTGCAAACCAACGGCAGATCTCGTCATGGGATTCAAGCGTACCGACGACCCAGCCGCCGCCGTGAAGATAGAGAAGTGCCGGCGCATCCTTGGTCGGAGCGCCCACGCCTCGGTAGATCCTGAGACGGATCGGGCCACCCGTCCCAGCGATCGTTTTGTCCTCGATGGCCGCGACCGGCTCACGATCGCCCTGCAATGTCGGGCAACCCAAGTCATAGGCAGCGCGGGCCTCGTTTACTGTCCCCCGCTCAAAGGGCGGCTGGTTTGCGGCGCGACCGAGCGCCAGGACATGCGCGGCGCCGGGATCCAATCGATCTTTCATCGCTTCACCTCAAGCAAGCAGGCTGCGAGCTTCATCGTCCCCAAGCAGCGGCGGTTGCGTGACTGTTCCCGCAATCGCAATCGCGCTCCTCGCCTCGCTGGATGCCAGGGTCGCCTCCATGATCTCGAGAACATGAAGCGCCAAATCGCCGGAGGCGCGCGGCGCCCTGCCCTCGCCAAGCGCGCGGACGAGATCGGCAACGCCCAGCATGCGATAGTTGGCGCGGTCGGGAGCGCTATACGGCCAGTTCAGGGCGCCATACAGCTCGCCTTCGCTCTCGAAATCCTTCCATTCCGCGCCGCGCTCGGAAAGCGAGACCGTTCCGCCGAATGTATCGGGATCAGGCAGGCGCAACGAACCCTCCGTGCCGTGCAATTCGATCGGATGATTGGAATGCCGGAAGACATCCCACGACGTACCGAAATTCACCGTCGCGCCCGACTGGAACTCGAGAAGCGAGAGCACGTTCGTCGGCGTACCCACTTTGAACGTCGTGTTCTTGAAGGGGCCATCAGCCGTTATCAGCCGTTCTTCCTGGCCTTTCGTCGCCATCGCCATGACGCTTTTCACCGGGCCAAGCAGATTGACCAGCATGGTCAGATAATAGGGACCCATGTCGAACATCGGCCCGCCACCGGGTTGATAATAGAATTGCGGATTGGGATGCCAATGCTCCATGCCGCGGCCGAACATGAAGGCGGTACCGCTGACCGGGCGGCCGATCGCACCTGCATCCATCAGGCCTCGCGCCCGCCGGCCGGCGGCGCCGAGGAATGTATCGGGAGCCGAACCCAACAAGAGATCGCGACTTTTGGCCTCGGCCACAAGCTTCCGTCCCTCAGCGGCCGACGTCGCGAGCGGCTTTTCGGTGAAGACGTGCTTGCCTGCGGAAAGCGCCGACATCGTCACGTCGAAATGGACGGCAGGGATCGTAAGGTTCAGGACAAGATCGACCCCGGGGTCTGCCAGGAGCGCATCGACCTCCATTGCCCGGATGCCATATTCCTTCGCCCTCAGCGCCGACACGTCGGATGAGATGTCGGCACAGGCCCTCAATTCGACCCCGGCAAACAGGGCGGCATTACGTAGATAGGTCATCGAGATATTGCCGCAGCCGATGACACCGATGCCCAGCCTGGTTCCCGGATATGCTCTCATGAATTGGCCTCCCCACCAATTTCAGATGTTTCGCCCATCATCGACAGGCATCGCTGCCGCCACAACCGCTATAGAACATTTTATTTGTTGACGCGCGATAAATTTTTATGAACCATGCGGAAATAGCGATCCGACGTCACATGCGGCTTGCCAGGGGAGGTTCGCCACTCCACCGCCATGCCAAGAATGCAGTCATGCGGGTCCGGCGGCATATCAACGAAGGCCTACGCAAGACGAAGTCAAGGAATGGGCATGAGTATCAAAGACCTGAAAGTCGGCTGCCAGACATTCACCTGGGAAATGCTCGGGAAAAACTGGAATGGCGGCCCGGACGATCTGCTGGAGGCCATTGCGGAGGGCGGCTATGCGGGCATCGAGATTACCGACACGATGATCGGCCGCTACGCGGATCATCCCGATCATTTCGCCGCGAGCCTGAAGAAACATGGGCTGACGCTCGTATCTTTTGCGATGGGATCCAAAAGCGGCTTCACCCTCAGGCAAGAGATCGAGAATGACCTCAGGACCACACAACGCTGGATCGATTTCGCGGCCGCCTTTTCCGGCGCCCTCGTTTCGATCGGTTCGGCGACGGTTGTCTCTGAAGGGCCTCGGGAAGCGAAATTCGAAATCGCCGCGGAGTTCTACAATCGGGCCGGCGAATTGGGCAGATCTTCCGGCGTGGATATCGCTGTGCATCCGAGTTCGCACCACAATACGCTGCTGTTCGACCGTGCCGATTATGACCGGATCTTCTCGCTTATCGACAAGAACCTCGTCGGCTGGGTGCCGGATACCGGCCATATCCTGCGCGGCCACGACGATATTCTGGATACGCTGCGAACCTATCAGGACCGTATCCGCTATCTGCACCTCAAGGACGTCGATGCAGAGGGCAAATGGGCCATGCTTGGCAAAGGAGTCTGCGATACGCCCGCCGTGATCGACATCGTCGCTGCCGCGCCGCGCTTCAATGGCTGGCTGGTCTTGGAAGAGGAATCAGACACGGCCGCTGCCGACCCTGCGACAGCCGTCAGGACGAACCGCGAAACGATGCGCCGCTACGGCGCCTGAGGAAGAGATATGATCCGTAAGGAAGACCGACGGCTGCGTGTGGGTGTGCTCGGCTGCGGCCCGATCGCACAGTTCGCCCATCTCGAATCCTGCGTGAAGGCTGGGAATGCCGACCTTTACGCCATCTGCGACGCAGCACCTGACCTGCTCGCGCGCATGGGCGCGACATACGAGCCTCAGAAGATGTACGCCGATTATGACGCGATGCTCGCCGATCCCGAGCTCGAAGCCGTCATCATCGCCACGTCCGATGCCTATCACGTACCGATGTCCATCAAAGCGCTCGATGCTGGAAAGCATGTGCTCTGCGAGAAGCCCACCGGTGTTACGGTCGAGGAAGGCCAGGCGCTCGCCGACGCCGTCAAGCGCTCCGGCAAGGTGCTGCAGGTCGGTCACATGAAGCGGTTCGACCCGGCGCTGGAGGCTGCCCGGGATTTCGTCCGTGACGATATCGGCGAGATTTTCGCGCTGAAGGCCTGGTACTGCGACTCCACCCACCGCTACACCAATACCGATGCGGTCCAGCCGCTGCCGATCACCAGCAAATTCGCCAGAAAACCCTCCGGAAATCCCAAGGCTGACCTGCGCCAGTATTTTATGCTGGCGCATGGCTCGCATCTCGTCGATACCGCCCGTTTCCTTTGTGGCGAGATCGTCGCGGTGCGAGCCCGCCTTCTCGAGCGTGCCGGCACCTATTGCTGGTTCGTGGAAACCGAATTCGCCAATGGCGCGCTCGGTCATCTCGATCTGACGGTCGCCGTCCGCATGGACTGGCATGAGGGGTTTCAACTCTATGGCGAACATGGCTCGGTGATCGCCAAGACCTTCAATCCCTGGTACTTCAGGGCGAGTGAAGTCGAGATCTTTCACGAAAAAGACGCAACGACCCGCAAGCCGCTCGGGGCCGACGGGCACTTCTTCCGCCGGCAGTTGGAAGGGCTTGCCGATACCGTGCTGAACGGCGCGCCGATGCGCGGCGCCGATATAGAGGACGGCATCGCCTCCATCCGCGCCATGGTCGCCATCGCCCGCTCGGTCGAAACGGGCGAACGTGTCGAACTCGCAACCGTCACGGGATCGGTCTGATGCAGCTTGGCATCTTTGCAAAGACCTTCCCCGGCACCGATCCCCGGCAAGTGCTTTCGGCCGTGCGTAACAGCGGATTTGCGACGACTCAATTCAATCTCGCCTGCGTCGGTCTGCCATCGATGCCGGATGCAGTGGCGCCGGAAACGATTACAACGATCTGGGCGGCAGCCGAAGTGGCCGGCGTTTCGCTCGCGGCACTTTCAGGCACCTATAACATGGCCCATCCGGACAAATTCGTGCGGGAAAGAGGGCTCAAACAGCTTGGCGTGGTGATCGAAACGGCAGCGGCTTTGCAGATTCCGCTCGTGACGCTCTGCACCGGCAGCCGCCATGCCCAGGACCAATGGATGTATCATCCGGACAATGCGCTTCCGTCCGCCTGGGCCGATATGGCTGCCGAAATGGAAAAAGCGCTGGAACTTGCCGAGCGGCACGACATCGATCTCGGCATTGAGCCGGAACAGGCAAATATCGTCAGCTCCGCCGCCGATGCGGTGAGGCTGATCGGAGAGATGGGTTCGAGGCGCCTGCGCATCGTGCTTGATCCAGCGAACCTCTTCGAGCAGGCGACACCGGCCGAAGTGTCCGACATCGTCGCCAGGGCGATCGATATCTCGGCCGGGTACGTGACGATGGCCCATGCGAAGGATCGTTATGCCGATGGCCGCTTCGCGACGGCGGGTCAGGGCATCGTCGATTTCCCCGCCTTCATCGACGGCCTGCGCGCGACCGGTTTTAGCGGTGCGTTCGTCACGCACGGTCTTGCGGCAGAAGAAGCACCCGCCGTCGCCAGATTTCTTTCGGATCTGATCCGATGAAAACGCGCCTCGCCTTCAGACGAGACGATGCCGACCTTTCAGTCTACGACTGCGGAACAGGCAAAGCCTTGCTCTTTCAACACGGCCTCGGCGGCAATGAGGCACAGGTCGCACAGGTTATCCCCGAGGCGCTCGACTGGCGGCGGATCACGACCGAGTGCCGCGGGCATGGCAGCTCGACGCTCGGCACGAGACGCCCCTTCTCGATTGCGATGTTTGCGGCCGACGTCATCGCCGCAGCAGACGAAAAGGGAGTAGACCGCTTCATCGCCGGCGGTATCTCCATGGGCGCAGCCATCGCGCTTCATCTGGCAAAAACGCACCCCGAGCGCGTTATCGGCCTCGTCCTGGTCCGCCCGGCCTGGTCTTTTGCGCGCGCCCCAGCCAATCTCGCGCCGATCCGCGAGATCGCGGCATTGCTTCGATCTCATTCGCGTGCCGATGGCCAGGCACTTTTTGCCAGATCGGCGACGGCGGAACGTCTGCGGATGGACGCGCCAGACAATCTCGCTTCCCTGCTCGGCTATTTCGAACGCCCGGATGCGTTAGCCTTTGCCGACGTGCTTGACGACATCGCCTCGGATGGCACGGGCGTTTTGCAAGAGGACGCGGCAAAACTTGCTGTTCCCGCTCTCGTCCTCGGCAACCGGCAGGATGCCATTCACCCTCTCACCGTCGCACAAGTGATGGCTGACACACTACCAAACGCGCATTTCCTCGAAGTGCCTGCGAAGGCAGCGGGTGCGCAAGCGCATTTCGCCGCTGTCCGAGCGGTCGTCCTGCAATTCCTCGACACAGAATTCAAACATCGGAGCGTCGCTCAGCCATGACATCGAAAACTCTTCCGGGCGGCGTCATCGCCGCATTGCCCCGGCACAGACTGCTCGGCGAGTTTTCGCTCTGGTCCGCAGATCTTGCCAATATGGAGCGCGACCTTCACCGCATCGAGCCCTATGTCGATCTCCACCATATCGACGTTGCCGATGCACGCTTCACGCCCGGCTTCCTGTTTTTTCCCGATTTCGTCGCCCGCATCGCCAAGCTGACGGCAAAACCAATTCATGTGCATCTGATGGTCGAGGCCGAGATCGTCGAGGAGCAGACACGCCAGTTCATCGAGGCGGGCGCCGATCTCATCAGCATGCATGCCGAGAACGGCGAAGCCGGCTTGCGCGCTGTGGCACTCGCAAAGGAGCTCGGCGCCGAAGCCGGCGTCGCTCTGCGGCTGGAAACTCCGGTCGCCGAGGCAGAACCGTTCCTCGCAGATGTCGCCTTCTTCACGCTGCTCGGGACCTCGATCGGCGTCAAGGGACAAAGCCTCTCGGATAAAGCGTGCGACCGGCTGCGCGAAGCGCGGTTGCTGATGAAGCGTATCGGACGCGAACAGGAGATTGTTCTTGCAGCAGATGGCGGCATCCGCGAACAGACGGTTCCACTGTTGCGGGCAGCAGGCGCCGAGACGGTCGTGCTCGGATCACTGGCGTTCGGTGACACGGATCTGCCGGGCCGTATTGCCTGGCTGCATGCTCTGGAGACTGAGCCCCGATGAGGAGGATTGCGCTTGCATTTGATCTGGGTGGAACGGAGTTGCGCGCAGCATTGGTTGGCGACGGCGGCAAATTGCTGGCCTTCGCGTCCGTGCCAACGCTCGCCAGGGATGGACCGAATGCGGTCATCGAGCAGATCGCGATGCTTGCGAAAAAAATCTGCTCGGACGTTCCCGACGCCAAGCCGCTCGGCATTGGCATCGGAGCGCCCGGCCCGCTCGATCCGGTCGCTGGCATTCTCACCGCACCACCGACCCTCTCGGGCTGGCGTGAAGTACCCCTGGCGCGCCTTCTTCAGGACCGCCTGAACCTGCCGGTGCGGCTGGAGAACGATGCGAACGCCGCCGCTCTCGGCGAATGGCGTTTCGGCGCCGGCCGCGGCGCGGCCTCGCTGGTATTCGTCACCGTGTCCACCGGCATCGGCGGCGGAGTGATCTCCGATGGCCGAATCGTGCATGGGCGCCGTGGGCTCGCAGGCGAAATCGGCCATATGACCATTACGAGCGAGAGCGAACGATGCCTTTGCGGGGCGGTGGGCTGCTTCGAGGCGGTGGCGTCAGGCACGGCACTCGGCCGGCGTGCGACCGCTCTTACAAGAACAGGCGACGGCTCGGCGCTGCGAATGCTGTCCCACGACGGCGAGGTGACCGGTCGACATGTTGTCGAGGCGGCGCGCGCCGGCGACGAAACGGCACTCGCGCTGATGGACCAGGAAGCCCGTTGGCTGGGCATCGGCTTTACCAATCTGCTCCATCTCTATTCGCCAGACATGATCGTCATGGGCGGTGGAATTTCCCACGGATACGATCTCCTTCGGCGAGCGATTGAGACTACCATTCACGAGCGAGTGATGCCCGCTTATCGCGACGTGCCCGTGGTGCCGGCGCAACTCGGGAGCCATGCTGGATTGATAGGCGCCGCAAGCCTGATTTTTTCAATTTAACATGCAATGAAACCGCAGTTTCCCATCATGAATTACACTCGCGATTGCTCATGCCCTTGCGCGTGAGCACAGCCGAACCTCGAAACGTTGGCCCGATCTGATCATTCAGAACTGCAGCGAGGCGCTCACGAAAAACAGATCGCACATGTTGGTGTCGGCGGTGCTCTTGAAGATGTGGGAATATCCAAGGTCGGCGCTGACCGTGCTGCCCGAAAGCCGGCTTCCAATTGTCCAGCTGGCAATGTCACCGCTTTCAATGCCGAAACGCGCTTGCTCAAATACATGGCCGTAATCGATGCCGGACAGGGACGCAACTCGCCCAGCCTGTCGGCGAGCATCCTATTGCCTGCCCGTGGCTGCGTGCGCCAGACGATTTCGTTGCGCGTGAAGACACCGTTATTAAAGTTTGAGTTGACCGTTTCCGATGGCGAGGCGACATTCGCATCCTGTGGCAAGGCAGGAGGAAAAACGATGGGCGAGTCGGACAGTTGGCGCCATATGGCAAGCGCACCAAAAGACGGCAGTCGAATCCTCGTCACGATACGCCCATCCGAACAGGGGCCGGCAGAAGTTGACCTCGCGTATTGGTCGAAAGGCGATCAATTTGCTGGAGAAGGCTGGCGCGCATCGGATTCCTCGCCCGGACAGGTCATCGAATATGCCGAGCCGGAATTGAAGTGTTGGATGCCCATGCCGTCGGCCAACCTCAATCGCACCTCAATGCCCTCACCCTGGGAAGGCGATGACGACCAGAACCTCGACGGGTCAGGGATTTAGAGATCGCCCCGCATGACAATGGTTCCTGCCTCCGCGAAGACCGCTGAAGGTGACGATGACGTTCGCCGTAGTCAGAAGTCGATCCAGAAATCTGCCCGTTTGGACCGAAGAGGCGAGTGATCGGTAGCGACATCAGCGTTCGTGTTCGCACGAGGCGCTGCAGGGCTCAAGGCTCCCTCCACCTTGCACGGCGCGGCTCCCAAGACGGCTGCGCAGTTTACAGACTTTGGATGCTATGCCCGCCCTGTTGGGCTGGTTCCAAAGCTCTCGCGAAACCGGCGCGAGAAGTGCGAGCGCGACACGTAGCCCGCAGCCTCGGCGGCGGCAATTGCCGTCGCGCCGGATGTGATTGCATGTTGCGCAGCCTTCAGACGCTCGCGCCGCAAGATTGCACGGAAGGAGGTGCCGTCTGCGGCCAATCGACGTCGCAGGGTGGACGCTCCAATTCCGAGTTTTCCTGCGACATCAGAAACGTTCCAAGCCTGCGAAGGGGCCGTTGCGATCAGCCAGGCAATGTCGTCCGACAGGCTTTGTCTGAAGAGTGGGCGTGCCTCGGTAAGTGGCCGCAACAGCGCCAGAACCTCCGTCAGCCTGAGCCGTTTGATCGTTTCGCCGACGCTGACGTCAGCGATCGTGGATGCGGCGTGGCCAATCGTCTCGACGAGATCGATGCTCAGCGGCACGGCGTCGAGATCGACGGCACTATGGGCGCGCTCCGCAACGGACAGCGGTGGGATGCCCTCCGGCAGGAGCGGCACGTCGAGCCGCAACGCTGCGTAGACGCCCGTTTTATCGTCTGGAATGTTGACGACGTCCATCGGCACACCACCGGGCAACACGAAGAGCGAGCCGGCCGGGAAGGACCGGGTGCGATCGCCAAGCCACACGTCCTTTTGGCCATAAAGCACGACGCAGATCATGGGACAATCAAGCCGAAGAGCCGCCACCCGTTCGCGGTCGAAGCAGCAATAGGCGAAAAGCTGCTCGCCATAAGGATGCATTCCCACATCGAGCTTTCCCGCCACCATGGGGCGGAGCCGATCGAGCAGGCGGCGAGAAAGCTCGGAACGTCGGTCGCGTATCATCATGTTCATGAGCGCAATGTATGAGAAGGCGCGGCAAGAAAAAATACCGCGGGTGAGCGTTTCGGGCTCAAGTGATCACAAATCCGGCGCATAGCGTGCGACGGAGGACGGCACAAGGAGGGTCTTCAAGACAAGACAAGGAGACCTTCATGAAGACCTTCAAATTTGCGCTTGCGATCGGGGCAACGGTCGCATCGCTGTCTTTCGCCTCCACGCCGACACGCGCTGCTCCGGACCTGGAGCTCTGGCGTCTGGATTGCGGCGATGTCGTCGTCAAGGATTTGTCGATGTTTTCGGACACCTTCGCTTCTGCCGGCAAGAAAGGCGTGCTGACGGATAGCTGCTACGTGATCCGCCACGGCGGTGACTACCTGCTATGGGACACCGGGCTTCCTGCCGGCCTCATCGGCAAGGCACCGGATCAGGATGCACAGATCGGCGTCTCGCTCAGAAGCGACATCCCGACCCAGTTGAAAGAGATCGGCATCAAACCGGAGCAAATCGCAACCGTCGGCATCAGCCACAACCATTTCGACCATCTCGGACAGGCCGCGACCTTTTCGAAAGCCACGCTGATGATCGGTGCTGCCGATTGGCAGACTTTTCACGACAATCCTGCGCCCTTCGCGGTCGTACCGGATCTCGTCAAACCCTGGCTCGATGGCAAGGCGAAACTCGACCTCGTGAGCGGCGACCGTGACGTCTTCGGCGACGGTTCCGTGATGATGCTGTCGATGCCCGGTCATACGAAAGGGGAAGCCGCCCTCCTGGTAAAGCTTGCAAAGATGGGGCCGGTCCTGCTTTCCGGCGATGTCGTGCATTTCGAGGATAATCTCGTCACTCGCGGCGTGCCGGGTTTCAATGAAAACCGTGCCGACACGCTCGCATCGATGGAACGGCTCCAGGCGATTGCAGCCGGGCTGAACGCAACGCTCGTCATCCAGCACGATCCTACCCATATCTCCCGCCTGCCGGCCTTCCCCGAAAGCGCAAGATAAGCGACACGGTTGCCATTGGCACAAGGTCACAATCGCCACCGGGGTTAACAAGCCGGTGGCAGCAACCCGGTTGAACTCGTCAAGATCGTTCCCCCGTGTCTCGTCCGTCGGCCGTGTCGCGCAATTGCTCCCACGATTTCACTGCAGTTCCGTGATCAGACTGTAGAGACGTGCGACCGAGGCATCATCGTCTCGCTCCATTCCCGCAGCGGCCGTCATCAGAAATAGCTGCAGGGCCTCTGCTGCCATTGGCGTCGGGAACCGCAATTCTCGGGCGATGTCGCCGACGATGCCGAGATCCTTGGTGAATATGCCGACGGCGCTGCGCGGCGCATAGTCCTCTTCAAGCACATGGGGGATGCGGTTTTCAAACATCCAGGAATTACCGGCCGACTTGGTGATGACCTCGTAGACTTTCGTCAGATCCAGACCAAGCCTCTTGGCAAAGGAGATGGCCTCACATGCCGCAGCAATATGCACGCCCGCCAGAAGCTGGTTGACGATCTTGAACGATGTTCCGATGCCCGCCTCGTCACCGAGCGTGTAGACGGTTTCGGCGACCATATCGAGTGCCGGTTTTGCCGCTGCGAAAGCCTGCGGAGATCCGGACGCCATGACCGTCAGCCTGCCTTCCGCCGCCTTCGCGGCTCCCCCGCTGATCGGCGCGTCGAGATAGTGAAACCCTTTTTCCTCAACCCTTGCGGCGAAGTCTCGCGCATCCTTCGGCGCGAGCGTAGCACAGGCGACGATCACCGCGCCTTTGCTCAAATCCTTGACGATGCCATCAGGGCCAAAAATCACCTCTTCGGTCTGTTTCGCGTTGACGAGAACCAGGAAGACAACGTCTGCGTCCCGAACCACGCTCGCCAACGTGTCGCCGGTCCTTCCTCCTGCGGCCTCGAAGGCGGCCCGGACGTCTGCTCGAATATCGTAACCGCGTATGGAGGCTCCACGCGCCAGAGCCGATCTGGCCATGCCCATTCCCATCGAGCCAAGGCCCACAACAGCAATATCCATTGAATCATCCCTCCGTATTCTGACGTTCGAATTTCCCGCCGAATGCCTGAACCCGGTGGCTTGCAGTCAGAACTGGGAAACCCGAACCGCGATCACTGAAAACCAGCTGCATGCCGCTGCCGCAACGGCCACTTTGATGAGTGGTATCAGATCGATTGCCGAACGGTCGACGGAAAAAACCAGCGAATAGGAGGGGCATTTCCCCGCATCCGGGCTGCGCACGTCATTGTCGATATCATGCGAGGGCAGCGAGCATCGAACGGAGGCCGAGGCGCTCCATTGCGTGCCGCCGATGAGCATCCGATCAGGTGCCTGTTTCGAACAGCGCGGCATAAACCAGCCGTTCTTCGATCACCCGGCGATTGAAGACTGCATTGCCGCGCCGTTCCGGAACGGTGCTGTCGGTGTAATAGCGTTCGAATTCGCGCAGCATCAGCCGCGCCGGTTTGCCGCCGGTATCGGGCAGCGTCACCGAAACCGACCATATTTCAGGATCGAGGAAGCCCGGAAGCATGATGGTAGGGTCAAGCACTGCATCTGTTGCTGCCGAAAGGTCAAGTGATGATGACAGGGAGATGGCCCGGCCTGCACGCGGCTCCACCGTCCGCGCGCCAGGTGCAGCAGCGGCTGGAATGGCAAAGATGCCGCCCGGATTGATGCCTGGCGTCACCAACGGGTTATCGCTCGCGTCGCCACCAACAATCGCGCTCGCCAGGACGCTTTGGTCGCGCCAGGCCAGATCGGAATCGATCTCGGGGTCACGGGTTTGAAGCACCAGTTCGACGCGGTTGCGTCCGGTCTCGTGGACGCCGCCGATGAACGATATATTTGTGTACTCCGAATCGACAGGAAACTTCATCGGTCCAAAATGAGGCACCCTGCCCGTGAGCTTGAGGCTGATCTGGTTGCCGGTCATTTGCAGGCTGGCCTTGCGTCTGGGCAGAACCTGCGCGAATTCGGTCATCACCACTTTTGAAATCTTGGCGGATGACAACGCGTTGGGTTGATAGCGCACCAGCGCAAGCCGGACAAAAGGCGTATAGGCAATGCCCGGATCGAGTTCGATATCGCAATACCACAGGTGCCGGTCTGCATCCCAGTGGACCCGATGGCCGATCACTTCGACAAAGGTGCCGTCCGGATGTTCCTGAAGCTTGAGCTGCTCGGACGTCACCCGTGCTGCGAAGTCGCTGGCACTTGTCTTGGTCTTCGGCAGATCGGTATCCCAGATCGGGTCCAGGCCCCATTGGGTCACGACCGGCTGCATCTCGGCCGGAATGTCTGTGAAGCGGGCATTCTCGCCAAAGATGACGACGCCGAGAAGTTCACCGTCTCCGGAGCTGAACCAGGGGCGGTCGAGCCAGACGCGTAGGCCGTTGCCGATGCGGGTAATCTGCTGAGCGCTACCGGAACCTGTGCGGGTCCAGCGGAACGTCGGCACGACATAAAGCACACGCGGATCATCGGGTGGCGCACTGGCGAGTACGAGTGTCTGGCCGGTATCGCCTGCCGGATCGGTCAGCACAGGAGCACCCGCATCGTCGTCAGCGGCAAGCTTGACGGGTGCGCCGGTGGCGATCGGGCCAAGGCGGGTGACAAGATCGCGCACGGCATAGAGCGGCGGCGGCAGATATTCGCGGAAGCGCGTCGTGGCGCGCAGGCGATAATGGATCAACCGGAATTTCGTGTCGCCGAACTCATGGCGGTTCGCCGGGGCTCGCGGCCGAGCCGGATCATGGATCTGGCTATTGACGGCATCATCGAGATTGAATTCATTGTCGTGGTTCTCAGCAAGCTGGATCTCGCCGAGCTGGCCCTTGCCGACAATCCGCTCCGGTGCGGGCTTGCTGAGGTCATCGACCCATTCGTGCCAATCCGCCTCGATCTCGAACTTGCCGGTCGAAGGCCCGTGCAGGCGAACGATACGGGAATGCAGATCGGTGAATTTCGAGCCCGGTTCTCGAAAGTTGGAGAATGCAATGAGTTCGGGCAGGCAGACCGGCTGTTGCGTGGCATGCACCATCACCAGATTGCGGAACGGCGTCAGGAGCCAATTGGCACCCATGACGGCCATGCCGGAAACGAATTTGCGCTCCGCCGTGCTCAGCGTCCAACGGGGCACACCGAACGTTTCGATCAAATGGGGATCCGCAAAACTCGAATAGACGAGCCGCACGATCCGTCCCTTGGCAACAAAAAACGTCAGCGTTCTCTCGTTCTCGTCCCATTTCGGCGCACCGTCGTCAAGGAATGTTTCCTTGCATGGCAATTCCGTCAGATCCGCCTTTCTCTCCGCAACAATCAGGCGGAAACCGCGGCTGTGCGGCCAATCCTCCTGGTTCGCCACCATGAGCACCAATTCCTGATTGGGAGCGCGGCGCACGACGCAGCTTGGCCCGAGGATCATTTCGGTGGCGACGCCAGGCAGCGCGTGTCCGGCCGCGGCCCGCAGCGCGATACCGGCCGCCGCCGCGTCCGGCAGATAAGGGGTTTCAACCGTTGCTTCACGATGAATGACATATTGGCCGGCGGAAAGGCGGTCGCCTTCGGGATTGTCCGGCCCGGGCAGTGCCGGCGGCACGGCGTTGGTCTTGGCAATTTCGGTAAGTGAGGTCGGTGTGATCAGTTCGACCTGTGCGCCGGCTTCGGCATCGTAAAGCGTACCTGCTTCGCGAGCCGCGATTTCGTAGCCTTTCTTGATGGTCAGGGGGTCGGCAAAGAAGGGGTCGAAAAGGCCGTGCTGCTCGCATTGCTGCTGCGAGGATTTCGGCGGCACCAAGTGACGCTCGTTGCGTGCTCTATATTCGAAGTCCTGCGATTCCGGCTTGGCGATGGCCGCGGAAAAATCCGCCGTGCCGAGATAGGCAGCCGTATCGCTGTCGAAGTTGCTGCGGATCACCATGCGTTCGAGAGATTCGCCTTCGCTCACCCGGTGACGCTGCACCAGCGCCGGCGGATCGATGGGTTCGAAGCGCCAGTAACCGACGGCATCGGTTGCCTGCTCGAGTTCACCAAGGGTCGGATCGTCCTTGTCGAGGCTGTTACCGGCGCTGTCGACGAGACGAGCCCGGAAACGATAGAGCTGGCCGAACCGCAGCTTCGGCAATGAGCCCTTGGCAGCCTTGAACTGGGCGGCGATCCCATTGCCGTCGGCTGCCTCGTCGGTGATCACGGCGTGCTGTTCACTTTGCAGCTGCGTATCCTTGACCGGAGCGGATCGCAGCACCAGGCCCGGACGCGGGGCGCTGAGGCTCCAGCCGGTCCAGCGAAACAGCGACTCGTGCAGATAATGATCGTCGGGATTTACTCCGTCGCTCGCAGTGCTTGTTGTCGACGCGCCTGAGACATAACCTTCGTCTGGAGGTAGAGGCAGCGACGTACCGGATTTGATCAACCGGTAGTCGCCGACGCGGGCGCAAAGCGAGAACCATTTGCCCGGGGTAACCTCATCCTTGACGGGAGAGACATCGACCCGGAAGCCGCGTATCACGTCCTCTGCAAAAAACACGATTCTGTTGCCGTTGGCCGATTCGACAGCCTGATTTTTCAGGGCGGCGGCGGCGGCATCGGCGGCAACTTGTGCCGCCCGGCCGTGACGAGACACGCCAAGGCCGCCGGAGCGCAAGGCGGCAACAGCCTGCTTGTCGCCGGTCGTATAGGTCACCTCGCCATCGATCTGGCGCAGGCTGAGACTTTTGCCGACAAGGTTCTGTGCGCTGAGAGTGAAGCCCACCGTCTTGTGCACGGCCCCATCCGGATCGACCTGATAGACGTCGAACAGGCCGGGCTTGTCCTTTTCAACCAGACCCCAGTTATCGTCGGAGGCCTCGAGCCTGAGCAGGCCGCGCTGGAAGTCACTGTTGCGCGGCCGGGTGAAGAAGCGCTCCTTGTCGTCCTGCCAGGCTGTGCGTGGTGTCATATCGTCATTCGGGTCGTGGCCGCCCGGCAGGCTGACCAGTAGCGATATCAGCCCTTTACCAATGCCGCCGCCGGCGACGATGGCCTGATCGAATGGCTCATCGTCTTCGACCACGCAATCGATCAAAAGCCCGAGCGCACGCAGCAAGGACGGATAGTCTGCATACGAAGCGACGATCCGGTGAAAATCGAAATCGGGCACTTTCGGCGGTGCCGGAATATCGGCATAGGACGGACGCCGCATGGTGCGCTCGGCCGCACTCGGCGGTTCACGGTTGTAAAAACGATTGGCTTGATAGTAGGCATATTCGTCCGCGCTGGCGAACTGATCCATGAGCGAAGCGTCCGGCGCGCCGACAAGCGGCGTGTTGGGTCCGCCGGGCCGCGGGTTGAACCAATCGGCCGGCAGGGTGCGCCGCACGACTTGCCCGGCCACTGAAGGACTTCCGGTTTCCTCTGCATCGATCGCGGCAACCGGGGTGCGATATTGTCCGCCCGGTCCGAAGACCGCGTCATTCAGGAAGCTCTCGATCGATCTTCCGTTTTCCGCCTCGCCGAAAAAGCGCGAAAATCCGGGCAAGGCAACTTCGATCGGGCGATCGCCCAGATTGAATTTCTGCGTTCGCGTGCCAATGCCGGTCAGCATGTCCTTGAGGTCGGGATGTGCGTCTTTCCAGGGCAGCAAGGTCGGATGGTTCGAGGCCGCCTGCACCGCAAGCCGCCCATAGTGGCGTCGGAGGAATTTGAGCACGTTGCGGACCTGGAACGAACGCAGATTGACTTTGCTCATGTCCTTGAACTGGAAACCCGCCACCGGGGTCGCGGTACCGAACAGTTGCTTCCAAAGATCGGAATCACCCAGATTCAAGGGTCTCAGGGGAACCTCGGCAGGCCCTACCCTAAGCCCGAATTTCGCATCCGCCATCAGCGCCGGCCAGTCGAGAAACTCCGGAAACGCCTTGAGAACCTGCTCGTCGGCTGCCTGCGGCCGAAGCCTTGGAGAAACGGATATCGTCACCCGGCGCCTGCCGGCATTCGGCCCGTCGGTAAAACGCCCATGAGGCAGAACCGTCCAAAGAAGTGTCTGGGTTGCCATCGATTTTCCTCCCCGCTCAGGCAAAAGCTTCGCAATGGTCGCGCCATGCATATTCAGTATCGGCATCGATCTGGCCGAGTTCCTGATCCAGCGGGACAGTGGGATTAAAGCCGAGCATTTCGCGCAGGCTCGGATCGCCATTGGCGCCCGAGAATTTGCGTTCGCAGGTTATCGTTACGCTACCGGAGAAAATGAACACCGATATCTCGATCGTCAGTTGCGCCTTGCCGACGCATTTGCCCGACTGGAACTCGTAACGAAGCTCCAGATAGAGTTCGAGCGACGCCGTGATGATGCCGAGCACGCTCACATGGCCGCCGAGCCGGAAATAGCCGGTCAGCGAGGCGGCGTCCTGCTCCATACGGAAATAAATCCCGGCCATCACATGCACGCCACCCGAGGCGACACCGAGATCGATGGAAATGCTGGCGCCGAACTCGAACGACGCTTCGAGGATCTGGACGCCGTGCGGATCGATGGTGACTCCGAAGAAGCCGCCGCCGCCGAACATGTAGACCGTAAGGCAGAACGGCTGCTCACGGGTGCAGAAATTGAAGCGGACGCTGAGCGGCTGACCGATGAAGGGCACGGTAAACCCGGCGCCAAGCCCCAGATTGCTGAGACTCATCACCCCGATGCTGATGCTGGGCAATGTGACCGAGAAGCCGGCATCGATGCCCTTGGTCGAGATATCGAGATAGGGCGGGTCGCTGAAACCATCGAGTGGGATGAGGTCGCGCAAGGTTTCGACAAAACTTAACGGACCGACGAACTTGATGTCGTTGAGCAGCACATCGACATCCATCTTGGCGGCACTGTCGATGGAAAATTCAATTTTCTCGAAGTTCAGCTCGAGAAAGCTGGCCGGCGCAATCAGCACGAGATCAAAATGCTTGAGGCCGCAGGAGACACTGATCTTGGGTGCCGAAGCACCGTTTTTCTTGACCTTGGCTTCCACGGCAATCAGGAAACCATGTTTATCGTTGGCTCGAAACAGCGCCTTGTCAGGCGTGTGTGCCGTTCCCGGCAGCCACCAGCTGTCAATTTCCGGGTTCCAGTCGAAGCGAATTGTCAGTTCTTCGCCGACAAGCCCTTCTATCAGTTTGAGCAGATCGGCAATGCCACCGAGGACCTCTTCGACGGCGCTCATCGCGTCGACAATGACCTTGCGCGGGGCACCGTCAAGCAGATCGAAACCGCCCACGGTCGTCTTGAGCGGACCGATCGCAGCAGCCACCGCCTCGACCCGGGTTTTCAACGTCGCCGGATCGGAGAACAGGGCTTCGATCTGGCTTGGGTCGCCAACGATGGCATCAAGCGCGTCGAACAGCGCCTTACCCTGTGCCACAAGCACGGGCAGGGTCTGAAGGTCTTCAAGAACCGTATCGAGCTGGGCAACAAAGCCGAGAAGGCTCTGGCGGATACCCGATGGCAGATTGACGCCGCCGATATTCGCGTTAGCCGCGGTCTTCAGGTCGGCAAGGCGGGCACGGGCCGTCGCGATGCTCGCCGGGATATTGGCGAGATCCGGAGCTGTGGCGGCCCCATTGACGACGAGCGAGGCGAGAGCCTGCAATTTGACTGCGACATCGTTGAGCGCCGTCATTAGCTGGTTGGCGGCTGCCTCTACAGGGGCAATTTGCGCGGCAGCATAGGCCTTTGCCTGCGCAAGCAGGTCGTTCAGCGACGCCTTGAAGGCCGACATTGCAGCATTGCCGATGCTGCTTGGCTGCGAAGCGATGCCTTCAATGAACGAATAGAGACGCACCAGGCCGTTGATAAAGGATTCGACCTGGGTGCTGGCCTCGCTGCCGAACTTCGGAATTTTCTCCGGCGAGTCGACGAGATTTGCAACGGCCTCGATGACTTCGCCGAGCGGAATGCAGCCGAAGAGCAAAGGCAAAGGCAGATCGCTGATCGACGTCGGGAAGCCCCCGCCGGCAGGCACTTTGCCGTCGATAAACTGGCCGACATCTCCCATGACCGGACCGGCAAAACGGGACAAGGCGTTGGGCTTCAAATTAGGCTGGACAAAACCGCCCGACCGGTCGCCCTGTGACGAAAAGTCGAGCTTGGCCATGTTGGGATCGTTCTTTACGTCGGCAAAGACCTCGCCGACATTGGTGTCGAAGCCCTTCCTGAGATAGAACGCGTTCCAGACCAGGGCATTCGATTTGGTGCTGCCGCTGAGATGGGCGAGCGCACCGATGCGAGCCCGTGTCTCGGAGACCTTGGGGAAAAAAACCGGCCGGTTCAGCCCGTTGCTGAAATTGCGCAGTGTCTGGTTGTTGGCCTCAACCTCGCCGCCAAAATCGATCTCCTCGACCTGGACCGATGTATCGCCGGCCTTGACGCTCGTGGCCATCGCAACGCGCTGCAGATTGAGCGTCGCGGTGTGTTTGGCGCCGGCATTGGCATAGTCCTGGTTCGCGATGGCCGCATTGGTTTCCGCAGCGGCGAAATCGGGAACGAGCTTGGTGCTGCCCGGGTTCAGAATCCGCGGACATGCCAGGGTGTTGTCCATGAAAATCATCGGCAGATCAAAGGCCACGCGCCGCCCATCGAGATCGGTTGCGACGAACTGGAATTTGAATGGCTGGCCATTGACGTTGGGCCAGAACATACGCTGCCCGAATCCGGCGACGTCCGAAGCCGTTGGCTGATCGAGATTTGGCGTTACCTGCGTAAGAACCCGTATGCTGGTGAACGGGAACTGGCGGGAATAGAACACATTGCCCGCATTGTTTCGCAGCTGATCTGCACCAGGCTCCACATAACTGCGCTCGCGTTCTCGTACGATGAGAAACAGGCGTTGACGCACATATGCAGCATTGCCCGGCATCTGCTCGATGACCGGTTTGCCCTCACCGTCCTTGGCGCCGTTGTGGAACTTGCGCTCGCTGACTTTGACCAGGGAAACACGATGGCCAAAGGGGAACAGGAAGCCGCGATAAACGACGCGCACATAGTGGTCTCGCCCCATGCTGGCACGATGCCCCCACTCCTCGACCGAAAGACCCGGCGGATCCCAGTTGCCGCGTGATTCAAGCCAGCCGCCAAGTGCCGTCAGCATCATCAGATTGGTATCGACGGGCTGTGGCGTGTAGTTCGACACCGAGAAGTTCGATGAAAGATGCGCAATCTGGAACCGATCGTAATCGTCGAGCGGCATACGGAAGGGAGCGGTGCTCGGCGCGGGCAGTGCGGCGGCAACAGGGACGGGCCAGCCGCTTTGCATGGACTTGGTCGAACCTTCGCCGCTCAGCGCCCAGATCGCCCGCACGGTGCGGTTGGGATCGTCATAGGGCGGCTCGATCGTCTTGCCGTCGGCATCAGGAGCGACGAGCCTGGAGTGCCAGAGTTCGGTGCGGCTTGTCGCCGGGGAGGTTGCAGGAGCTGTGGCGTGGCGCCATTTTTCCGCTGCATGAGGCGACAGGATCAGCCGCCACGGCAACTCGATCGACGTCGTTAGCGCCGACGGCAACGCCGGACGAGGCGCGCCAGGTCTGACCGCTACGGCAACATCGAGATCGAAACGATCCCGTGGTAGTGTCTTGAGCGCAGTGCCACCCGAAAACTGGCGCGCTCTCAATGTTGCGAAATCACTTTGGACGGCGGCAATCTGAGTGCTTCTGATGGCGAAACTGGCCAAGGCGGCGCGTTTTGCGGCCGGCAAGGCGGCCAATCTGCGGCTATCGAATAGATCGGTCGTGGTGAATGCGCGCCGCCTCGCCCCGCGAGGTCCCGCATTTGCCGCCACTTTTAGACTGAGAGCCTGACAGGCATCGAGAACGCCCTCCAAAGTATAGGGAACATCAAAGCCATCCGGCACCTGGAACACCAGTCGCGATTCCCCGGCAATGCGTGCCCGGATCGGAGGCGTACGCGGAGTTTCGGTACCACCCGCGGGGTCTTGCTTGACCTGTTCGTCAGGCCGCTGCGCGGCAGGATTTTGAGTTCCGGAGGGCCGGGTCTCGAAAAACGTTTCCTCGGTGATCGACTGGGGCGGAAAATGCAAGATTATGTTGGCAGCTCCCGAAGCCTGCTTTTTCAGTCGGGGCGGAGTTCCTGCAACGATCGTCAGATTGCGCGTCTCGATACGCAGCGCAACCAGGTCATCGGGTCTGACAACCGCATCGCCCGGCCGGTTTTGCTCAAAGAGATTGCCGACAAAATCGAGCGGGCGCGGGACGAATATCGTGCCCAAATCAATACCGGTCACGGGACCGACGATTGTGCCTGCCGCACCCGTCAGCACGCTCGTGCTGGAGTCCAGGCCTTCCGCACGTATTTTAGTGAGAGACTGCGTTCCCGCCCTGATCGGTCGTTTTACCATCATCCGCCCTCCCCGCAGTGATAGAATAACATTTGCACGGGCAGTTGCGCCCGGAGCCACCAATTCACGAAAAAAGAAAGACAATTCGACCACAAAGAAAAAGATAGGAAAGAATAGTCACCTTCTCGCCAAACAGCAGCGAGAAGGCGAATGTTCTATTTCTTTTTCTATTGCCGCCCTGGCCAACAACATAAATCCGAGGGCAATCTACACCAAATATTAGCATAACTGCGAATGCGCTTTGGCTAGCGGTAACGAATTCCTATCAACGACAACTGAACCAGCGAGAATGTTTCAATTTGGCTCGCAACAGCAACGGCTTTTAAGGCCTTGCAACGAGCTCGCATCACAACCTGACGCTCACACTTCCGCCGCGTGAGACACCGAGCACGACACCTTTGTCGTGGGCCCATAGATCAAGGAGTAATTTATCTTCAACATCGAGCATGCACGTCGGATGGCGATCGTTGAAGAACCTTCGACAGCAGATCACCGCTTCATCCTTCATTTCGGTATCGCGACAACAACGCTGAGGCCAGCCGGATTGCGCTGCCGCAGCTCCAATGTGCCTTGGTGGGCGTGAACAATATCTGCGACGATCGATAGACCGAGGCCAAAGCCGCCTCCAGCACGAGACTGGTCCGACTTGAAGAACGGCTCAAGGACCCGCTCTCTAAGTTCCTGGGGAATACCGGGGCCGTCATCTTCAACGATGATCAGTACGGTTTCCGGCCGCTCAGCCATCGTCACTTCGACCTTGCCTGCAAATTTAGCGGCGTTGTCGCAAAGATTGGTGACCGCGCGCGTGATGGAAAGCGGCCGGCACCTGGCCAGAAGCCGGTTCGGCCCGGTGTATCGGACGGCGTGGCCGATATCGGCGAATTCGCTGCAGACCGTCTGCAGGATGCTGGCGACGTCTACGAGCTCGATCATCTCGGTCGCATAATCGTTTCTAAGATAGTTCAGGCTCTCCACCAGAAGGCTCTCGATCCGATCGATGTCGGAAAGCAGGGCGTCTTTCTGACCGCCGTCGCCCATCCGCTCCACACGGAGTTTCAGTCGCGTCAGCGGCGTGCGCAGATCGTGGCCGATACCGCGCAGCATCCGGGTACGGGCTTCGATCATCAGACGGATGCGCCGACGCATGCCGTTTAGCGCCCGGGCCAATGCAACGATCTCGACCGTTCCCCTCTCCTCGAAAACGGGGGAACCGGTGGTGATATCGGAAACCGCCGCCGCATGGGCAATGCGCTGTATGGGTTCGGTGATCGCTCTGATCGCGAATATGAAGAAAAAGCCGATCAATACGAAAAAAGCGACGAAGTAATAGGGGCCGCGTCCCAGGAACGCGCTGCTCAGCATGGAATCTGGAAAACCCGAGGTGATGACGATCGTGCCGTCGTCGACACGCGCGGCGATCACCCGCCGGTCATCGAGGAAAGTCTGCCAGCCGCCAATCGGCGGCGCGTTGTCTGGCGGAAACAACCGCGCAGTGACGATGTCCAGAAAGCTCTGGTGGCTCGAAGACTGTACGAACCGGCTCGCGGTCGCCGTCGGCGTAAGTTCGATGTCCCAGCCGGCGCGACGTGCGTTGGCGAGGATGATCCGCCGATCTTCAGGCGAGGCGGGTCCGAGAAGCTCGGCGATGGCGTTCAGCTTTTCGGCGATATTCTCGAGATCCGGGGCGGCAAGATCTTCCCTGGCCCAGCGCTCCACCGCATCGCCCATGGTGATGATCGTCACCAGCGCAACCAGAATGATGATGGTGATCTGGCCGCGGATCGTCATCGTGACACGATGCAGGCGTTTAAACATCGGCCTCTTCCACCCGCGCGGTAAACACGTAACCGCCAAGCCGGACCGTTCTGATGAGAAGCGGATCGCGGGGATCCTTCTCGATCTTCTGTCTGAGCCGGCTGATATGGACGTCGATGCTCCGCTCGATCGGACCGGCGAGCCCCGCATGCGTGACCGCAAGCAACTGCTCGCGCGTCAGAACCCGACCGGCATTGCGGCAGAAGGCAAGAAGCAGATCGAACTCGTGGGTGGTCATGGCAATCCTGGCCTGGGCCGGATCGTGGACCTGACGCCGGGCCGGATCAATCCGCCAGCCCTCGAAACGCAACAATCGCGGCGCGGGTCTCGCCTCTCGCTGTGCTGACAAGCCCGACCGGCGCAGGAGGCCTTTGATCCGGGCCAGGAGCTCACGCAAAACGAAGGGTTTGGTGACGTAGTCGTCCGCACCGATCTCCAGCCCAACGATCCTGTCGATGTCGGTGCTCAAGGATGTCAGCATCAGGATTGGGATGCCGCCACCTGCGCGTAGGCGCCGGCAGAGGCTGAAACCGTCTTCGCCCGGCAGCATGACATCGAGGACAACGAGATCGAAGGGCATCGCCCGCATCTTCGCGTCCATCGCTGCACCGTCGCCTGCGAGCTCCGCATCCATACCCTGCTCGACGAGACTGTCCCGCAGCATTTCGGCGATCTGACGATCGTCCTCGACGATCAGGATCCTCGGCCGTTCGACGGCCGCTCGTGCGCGCTCATCAACCAATCACGCTACCTCCGTTCTTCGGCTCCATCCTTACCATGAAGAGCGAGGCCTTCCTCTCCCGCGATTTATGAAGAATTGTTTCCATGGCGCAGTGCGGCCCGCTCAAGCAGAAACAATTCTTAACAACATCCAACACGCAATGCCCGTCGTGCATGGCACTGCTGAGGCGTGGCGTGCTTCCAGGTCGGTTTCGGAGGATGCGCGCGAAGTCAACCTCGGAGCATTCATGTCTGCCTCTAACAAACTGACCGTCGATCGGTCCCGGCTGCTTTCCATCGCCGTGGCGTCTCTGTTCTTATCGCCCTTTGCCGCGCAAGCCGCCGACTTCACAAGCGATGGGCAGACCGCGCAGGAACCGCCACCGCCGGATCCGGAGCGTTTCGGCCCGGTCCGCCAGGCGTTGCACGATTGGCACGTCGTCATCGGCGCCGGCGCTGCCTTCAAACCGAAATATGAGGGAAGCGACGAGCTTGAAGTCTCGCCGTTCCCCTTCATTTCGGCCGAATTCTTCGACCGGATCACCATCGATCCAAGCGGCATCGAGATAAAGGCCTTCGAGAAGGATGCTTTCCGCTTCGACGTCAATGTCGGCTACGACTCGGGCCGTAACGAAGACGATGCCGCCACGCTGCGCGGCATGGGCGATATCGATTTCGGCGTGACGGTCGGCGGCAAAGGCACCTACACGTTCGGGCCTGCCAATCTCTTCGTCTCGGTCGACAAGACGATCGGCGGAAGCGAGGGCCTGCTCGCAACCGCCGGCGCGGCAATCTCGCAGCCCCTGTCGGAGCATCTCATCCTCGGCGCCGAAGCCTCCGCCACCTTCGCCGACGACAATTACATGGAAGCCTATTTCGGTGTCGACGCTGGCCAGTCGGCCCGCTCCGGTCATGCTCAGTACAAGGCTGGGGCCGGGATCAAGAGCGTCGATCTCTCCGCCTCGGCCACCTACCTGATCAACGAGAACTGGGTGGTCAGGGGTGAGCAGGGCGTGGGCTTCCTGGTCGGAGAGGCGGCAGACAGCCCAATCGTCAAGGAAAAGGTTCAGTCGAAAACCATGCTGATGCTGGGTTACCGGTTCTGACTCGGCTGGTCGAAGCATCCTGTTCAAAACCCAAGGGGTCGCCGACGCGGCGGCCTTGAATATCCGGCAATCAAACAAGAATCGCGCAGGGAATGAATAGATGACCTTCTTCACGCCGCTCTCTCCCACGCTCTGCCCGTCGCAGGGCGACCGACCGTTCCAAAACTCCAGAACGGACCGTCTGGTATCGGTCGCCCTGCTGTTTGCGACCGCGGGACTGCCAATCCACGGTTTCGCCGCTGACATGGAGGCGCCGAAAGTGTCGGTTATCGCTGCGAGAGCCCAGATTCTCGAACAGAGCGTTTCCGTCGTCGGCACGGTCGTTGCGATGGAAACGACGCTCGTCAATACCGATCTGTCCGGAGCCCGGATAGTCTCGATCGCCGCCGAAGAAGGCGATCTTGTCAGCCGCGGACAAGTGCTTGCGACACTGGATACATCAAGGATCGATATCGAGCTTATTCAAAACGACGCGCAGGCGGCAAGCGCGGCGGCACAGTTCGGGCAGGCCTCAAGCGCGCTCGACAATGCCTTGATTTCGCAGGAGGAAGCAGGGGCAGATCTTACGCGCGCGCAAAAGCTCGTTCCCAAGGGGTTGATGTCGCAAGAAGCGCTTGAGCAGCGACAAAAGGCGCTCGCGCGCGCAGCGGTGACGGTGCGAGCCGGCAGGCAGGCCGTCCAATCGGCAGAAGCAGCCGTCAAGACTGTCGCTGCGGAGCGCAAGGATATTGAATTGCGACTGAGCTATGCGACGATTGTTGCGCCGGTGGCCGGCCGGATCATCAACCGGTCCGCCAAAGTCGGCGCGACCGCTTCCTCATCCAGCGAGCAACTCTTCGTCATCGCAAATGACGACCAGCTCGAACTGGAAGCGGAAATCCCGCAGGCCCAGTTCGATGTCGTGCCCGTCGGCGCCGTCGCTCATGTTTTTCTCGGCGACGGTCGTGATGGTTTGACAGGCATCGTCCGTTTCGTCGCGCCGGCGCTTGCCGACCGGACACGGCTCGGACGCGCCCGGATCACCCTGCCCCGTGGTTTGGCCGCCCCGATCGGCGCCTTTGCCTCGGCACGTGTCGAGATCGGAAGCAGCAAAAGCATATTCCTGCCCACCTCGGCGATTGCCGGTTCCGGCGAGGAACCGTCGATCAAGATCCTCAAGGACAACAGCATCGAACGAAAGCCGGTTTCGCTCGGTTTTCGCCAAGCCGGTTTCGTTCAGATCCGCTCCGGCGTCGACGAAGGCGACCTGGTGGTGACGAAGTCGGGCGGCTTCATGGAGGCCGGCGATCACGCAGTCCCGGTCGTGGAGCAGACCGATGCAGGCCCGGTTTCCGAAAGCAACTGAGGTTATCCGATGAACATCTCCGCATGGGCGATCCGCACGCCGCTGCCCGTCATCCTCCTGTTCGTCATCCTCACGGGCCTCGGGCTGAAGAGCTACTCAACGCTGCCGATCACCTATTTTCCGGCCATCAATGTCCCGGCAGTCGGTGTGACCGTCGAAGAGACCGCTGCAGCACCCGATCAGGTCGAAATCCAGATCACCAGGCTTATCGAGGGCAGCGTCGCGGCCCTTCCCGATATCAAACATATCGAGTCCACAATTTCGGAAGGTCGATCGGAGACCAAGGTCGAGTTTGAAATCGGCGTGCCGGTCGACCGGGCCGTCTCCGACGTCAGGGACGCGATCACGAAGATCCGTGATCGGCTGCCGGCGGCCATCGATGAACCTGTCATCGACAGGATCGATCCCGAAAACCAGCCGATCGTCACCTACTCGGCCCATAACGGCTCGATGTCGGCGGAAGATCTGTCCTTTTTCATCAGCGACGTCGTCGTGAGAAAACTCCAGGGGCTGGCCGGAATTGGCCGCGTCGAACTCGTCGGCACCGTCAATCGGGAAATCCATGTTCTCCTGAAGGCGGATAGGCTTGCCCCTCTCGGCCTGACGGCGGCCTCGGTCAGCGATCAGATCGCCGCAAGCCAGTTCAATCTGCCGTCAGGGCGCGGCAGCGTCGATACGCAGGACATGACGGTGGCAACCAAGGCGGCCGTTTCTTCCCTCGACGAGCTCAGGGCCATTCGTCTTGCCTTGCCGCAGGGAAAGAGCGTCTCTGTCTCCGATGTCGCTGCGGTTGCCGACACGAGGGAGAAGCGGCAGGATTTCGCGCGCGTCGACGGCGAGCCGGCGATCGGCTTTACGGTCTACAAGGCGACGGGCGCAGGAGACGTCGATGTCGCCGAAAAAGTTGCCGCAGCCCTTGAGGAGATGGCCGACTCAAGGCCCGGAACGGAGTTCAAGATCGTCGACGACAGCGTCACGCTGACGCTCGCCAATTTTCTGTCTGCCCGCAGCACGCTGATCGAGGGGACCATTCTTGCCGTGGTCGTCGTCTTCCTGTTCCTGCGCGACTGGCGCGCCACCGTCATTGCCGCCATCAGCCTGCCGCTTTCGGCAATCCCGACCTTCTGGGTCATGGAACTGGCCGGCTTCTCGCTCAATATGCTGAGCCTGCTTGCGATCACCCTGGTGACAGGGATTCTCGTCGACGACTCCATCGTCGAGATCGAAAACATCGTCCGTCACAAAAGCCTCGGCAAAAGCGCCTACAAGGCTGCGATCGACGCCTCCGACGAGATCGGCCTCGCCGTCATTGCGATCTCGGCCGCCATCATTGCCGTCTTCGCCCCTGTCGGGATGATGCCCGGCGAAGTAGGTCAATATTTCCGGCAGTTCGGCCTAACGGTCGCGATCGCCGTCTTCTTCTCGCTCCTCGTCGCACGCCTGGTAACCCCGCTGATTGCAGCCTACTTCCTGACGTCGCCAAGCAAGGCGCCTGCGGAAGGGCGCCTGGTCGCGCGCTATCGCGCGCTCGCCGGCGTGGCCATCAGATGGCGATGGATCACAGCCGGACTAGCGGCCGGCCTCTTTGCCATGACGATCCTGCTTGCCGGTTTCCTGCCGAGCGCGTTTCTGCCGGCGCAGGATACCGGTCGGATGACGGTTTCGATCGAGCTGCCGCCAGGCTCGACCCTTACCGACAATGAAGAGGTGAGCGATCTGGTTGCCCGTCGCCTCAAGACGATCGAGGATATCGAGACGGTGTTCGTGCGCGCCGGATCAGGGTCCGACGGCGTGCCTGACATCCGCAAGTCGGTCATCGTGATGTCCATCGCAGATCGCAGCCAGCGCAAGCTTTCACTTGAGCAAATCCAGGAAAGCGTCGAGGCTCAATTGAAGGCCATTCCCGACCTTCGCTTCGAATTCATCAACGATCGCGGCGGCCGGGATATCTCGTTCGCAATCCTGAGTGCCAATGGTGAGCAGGCGTCGAGGGCCGCCCGGGCAATCCTGACCGAAATGCGCTCCAACGCGATGTTCGTCAATCCGGCTTCGTCGGAAGCGACACGCCAGCCGGAACTCGGGGTGGTCGTGTCGCCGGAGCGAGCTGCCGATCTTGGCGTCAGTGCAAGAGAGGTCGCGACAGCAATCAGGGTTGCGACGTTGGGCGATGCCGATTCCAGGCTGCCATCGTTCAAGGACAGCGGCAGGTTGATCCCGATCCGCACGCTCGTCGAGGATGCCGGGATAGACCGGTCGGAGAAGCTGCGACAGTTGCGGGTGGTGACGTCATCGGGAACCCTCGTGCCGCTCGAGGCAGTCGCACGCCTGGAGGAAAGCGAAAGCGTGTCCGTCATCCATCGCATGGAGCGTCAGCGTCGGGTCGAAATCGGCGCGGACCTTGCAGCAGGGATCACGCAAGGCGAAGGCTTTGCAGCGCTCAAGAACTTGCCGTCCGTCAAGGCGCTGCCAGCGGAAGTCGAAATGCGGGCTACCGGCGATTCCGATTCCAAGGACAGCGTTTTTGCGAGTTTTGCCTTCGCCATGATCGCTGGCTTGAGCCTTGTGGTGGTCGTGCTCATCTTGCTGTTCGGCAGCCCGCTTACGCCGCTGACGATCGTCACCCCTCTTCCGCTTGCGCTTTCAGGTGTCGTTGCCTCCCTCATCGTCACCGGCCATCCCGTGTCGCTGCCGGTCGTCATCGGGATCCTCATGCTGATGGGCATCGTCGTGAAAAATTCGATCATGCTTGTCGATTTTGCAATCGAGCTCGAGCGGTCGGGCCTGTCACGTATCGAAGCGACGATCGAAGCCTGTGCCGAGCGGCTACGCCCGATCGTCATGACGACGCTGGCAATGGTGGCCGGCATGGTACCAGCCGCATTCGGCCACGAGATTGGCGGCGAGTTCAGGGCGCCTATGGCGGTCGCGGTCATTGGCGGGTTGATGGTTTCAACGGTCCTTTCGCTCGTCGTCGTTCCTGCAAGCCACGTCCTGATCGCCAACCTCGGCGACGCGATCAAACGCCTGGCGCAGAAAATGTCGGGCAGCAGAGCTGCCGCTGATGGCCCAGACGGCGCCTTCGTCGAAAGCCCCGACAATTTTGGCGGTTAGTGCTGCGAGACGATCCGGCTGGCAGGATTCACAGGTGCCTCGCGATCGATGGACAGTAGCAAATGACCGCAAGCGGATGGCTGTGGCGGCACTGTCTGCATCTCAAATCCCGAACACGTCAGCCGAGCGATATCGGGCCGGCGCTGAGCGGCCCAATATGGTTGCGGGTTGACGACGCGGCTTATGCTGCATCGAGCGCCAGGGTGAGATCGGCAATGAGGTCGTCTGGATGTTCGATACCGATCGACAGCCTGATCGTTGCATCGAGGACGCCGATGCGCTGGCGCACCTCGGCCGGCACGCCCGAATGCGTCATGGTTGCCGGATGCGATGCCAGCGATTCCGTTCCGCCGAGGCTGACGGCAAGCTTGAAGATCTTCAGTGCGTTCAGAAAGCGGAACGAGGCCGGCTGGCCACCCTTGATATCGAAGGAGAATGTCGAACCGGCGCCGCTGCACTGGGCCGCGAATGTCCTGCCGACAGCGGAATCGGGATCGCTATATGGCAGGTAGTGGATCGTTTCGACCTTGGGATGCTGCCTGAGGAAATCCGCCACCGCCTTGGCATTGCTGGCGGCGCGCTCCATGCGGATCTGCAGCGTTTCGAGTGAACGCCCGAGCATCCAGCATGAATGCGGATCGAGCTGCGTGCCGATGGCGCCGCGAAGCGCCTTCACCTGCTTGATCAGCGCCCGGCTGCCAAGCGCTGCCCCGGCGATCAGATCCGAATGGCCGCCGACATATTTGGTCAGGGAATAGAGGGAAATGTCCGCGCCATGCTCGATCGGGCGCTGAAAGACCGGGCCGAGCAGCGTGTTATCGCAGGCGACGACAGGCATATGGCCCTGCTTCTGACCGATTGCATCGGCAATCCGCCGGATCATCGCGATGTCGACAAGGCTGTTGGTCGGGTTTGCAGGCGTCTCGATCAGAATGACAGAGACACGGCCCTTGGCCATCGCCTCCTCGGCCGCTGTCTTTACAGAGGCTTCACTGACGCCATCGGCAAAACCGACTGCGGAAACGCCGAAATTGAGGAAAGTCTTCGCAAGCAAGGTTTCCGTCCCGCCATAGAGCGGCTGCGAATGGAGGATGGCATCTCCCGGACGGACGAAGGCAAGTAGGACCGTCGCGATGGCGGACATGCCCGATGAGAATACCGCGCCGATTTCGGCTCGCTCGTAGACCGCCAGACGATCTTCGATGATCTCGCTGTTTGGATGATTGAAACGCGAATAGACGAGACCTGCCCCCTTGCCTTCCGGCGGCTCTTTCCTGCCCGAGACGTAATCGAAGAAATCGCGACCGTCTTCGGCGGAGTTGAAAACGAACGTGGACGTCAGGAAGACGGGCGGCTTGACCGCACCTTCGGAGAGTTCCGGATCATAGCCATAGTTCAGCATCTGGGTTTCCGGATGCAGGGGATGATCGCCGATATGGGTTCTTGGAGGATGCGGTACAGTCATGGAACGTCTCCCTCATTGGCGCTTCCTGGCACAATATGTCTGCGCCTCGCTAATATCTGGAGCGCTGCAGCAACAGAGAAACACCCACGGGCAAATGACCAGCAAATTTAGTGAATCAAACGGCCTGGCTGGTGGAGTTGTGATACTGCAATCTCAGCGGGGCATTGAGATGTAAGTCGACGATACGCCGAGAACCGTACCAAATCGCTCAAACCACAAGGACGGACACACCCTGGCCGCAACCATCTCATCAGGCGACCGGTGACAGGCGTGCTGGCTGGAAAGTGGGCGCTCGGGTTGGCCACAGCCAGGGCGCCGACAGCACTGATGAGTGCAGCGGCCTGAGATCAGGGTCCAAGCGAGCGGACGGCAGCCTATCTCCTCGGCTGACGGTTCACCAATGTCCGAGATTGATTGATGACTGAGACCACTGTTTTGACGAAGCTTTGTGACACCGCCGATATAGCGAGGATCTATGCCCATTCCGGGCTGGAATCGCGGGAGTCGGATATGTGATCTTTCGGGTCGGCGATCAGTGCTCACGCGGGCCAGGCTATTTGTCGGATGGCTTCCTGGCCGGGCGGCGAGCAGCCGTGGCCCTCCCGTCGAAAGAGCTGCACACCACACATGCGTCGGAGATCAGACCATACAGGTAGATCTAAAGTTCGTACCATATCCGCGGATCATCGCCTGACTGGATCATCAGCCACCGAAGATCCGTATCCTTCCAGCTCTTGATCTCATTCATGCGATTATCGAGGACCAGATCGCCACGATCGGTCTTGACGACGAGAACCGCGTGGCCCTTGCCCGTGGGTGTCTTGGTTACGGCGATCCGCAGTGCCTTCGTTGACCAGCCCATAGCGATGAGGTGGTCGCGCTTCGTCAGCGCAAAATCCTCGCAATCACCTGACTTTACGTTCACCTGCCAGACATCGCCCTGATCGGGCCGTTCGTCCACTGGGCGGATCGAGCGGTTGACCGAGGTGTTGACGGCGTGAAGCTGCTTGTCCGCAAGGGGACTTAAGGAGATTTCGGACGCGTCGCCGCGAGCAGTACACTCATCCGGATTTCGGGCGCAGAACATTACATGCGCAAAAGGTGCTGCGGTCCGGCGCTTTTCGGAAATAAAGCTGAATACCGGCGCCGTCTTCAGGCCCCGGGCTACGCCGCCCGGACCGTCTGCATGAGCAGCCTGAACCACAAACAGAGATGCAAGCGTAACCACGACAACCAGTTCATGCTTAGACATTTTCTACCCCGGTGTGGCGGTTTACCGAACGATGATGAACTCAGCCCAGCGGCGATGAAGCATTTTTAGGCGTGCGTCATTCGAACGGTGGGCACGTGATCGCGATCTCTTTTTCTTGGACGTTTCCGGAGACGGTCATCATTTAGGTGTGTCCGGGTCTTCAGTCACAGCGGAGCTGGCGGCATGCGCATCGCGACCGACGCATCGACGCCAACGGTTTGACAATTTAAACTAGCACGGTGAGCAGCAATTTCAATTGTCGCGATAGGTGCTGATTTGAAAAAACGTTGGCGAAGGTGCCGCATCCGCTTGGATGGACTTGCTTCAGGAGCTTGATCGAATAGGCGACGCCCGGCAGTGAACGGTTTGCCATCCCGGTCGCTAACTTAAGCTGACACTAAAGAAGGTGACGATTGCGGGTGGTCGTTCACGAGAGCAAAGCATAAGCACCGTCGTCGTAATCTCAGACATCCAACACCACGAGAAGGCGTGGGAACCTTCTCGCTTGGCGCCGCACGAGACGGCAACCCGTTCGCCAAGCCCAAACCGGTCAATCCGTGCACGCTCTTGGGCCTGGCACAGGTTGGTGCCCAAATTGCGCACGCGTGCGCCGCGGCCTGTTATAAAAACTATTATATTACTTTCGGTTGCATTTTCGCGCAAACCCCGCAATGATCATTCCATGATCGGAGGTACCAGCCATGAAGGCCAAATCGCCCACATCGATTGATGTCTATGTCGGTAGCAGAGTACGAGCGCGCCGCAAGCTGCTCAGGCTATCGCAGGCCGGTCTTGCCGAACGGATCGGCGTCACCTTCCAGCAGATCCAGAAGTATGAAAAAGGCATAAATCGCATTGGCGCGAGCCGGCTGCAGACGATCGCCGAAACACTGGGTGTACCCGTTCAATTCTTCTTCGAAAATCACACCGAGCCTGCCGCTTACAGCCTTGTCAGCAACGGCCGTGATGATGTGAATGCCTTTTTGATGTCGAAGGATGCCCAGGCTCTCAATCGCGCCTTCATGGCAATAGAGAGCTCAGAGATCAGGCAGAAGCTCATCGCCCTGGCCAAGAGCCTTGCCAGGAACACGACTTCCGACATTGATGACGTCATCCATCCAGAGGCCGGCGCCTGAGGACTTTTCGTGATTCATCTCCAGACCTTTGGCGAGTTGCGACTGACAGATGGCCTGGGCGCGCCGATCCGCTATCCGGTCAAGGCTCTGGTGATGCTGGCCTATCTGTGTTGCTCGCCGGATCACCAGCGCAGCCGACAAGAGCTTGCGCGGTTCTTGTGGAACGAGACCGGAGATCATCTTGCCGATCTCAATTTGCGGAAGCTGATTTCACGCATTCGCGATACAACGACCGTATCCGACGAACAGATCCTGAATTTCGGGCCGCCTTTCGTCACCCTGAACAAGGCCGCCATATCGGTTGATCTCGACACATTGCGAACGAAAAAGCAGCCAGTGGCGCAACTGGCCGTCGTCAGCGACCTTGTGCAACGCGGCTTCATTCCCGGTCTCGGCGCATCAACCAAGGCAATCGACGGATGGATCGAGCGCGAACGGCAGCTGCAAGTGCTCACCCTGAGGGACATCTTCGTCAGGGCTGCAGATCATATTCGCGATGATGAGGAACGTCGCCTTCTGCGCCGCTCGGGACTTCAACTTCTGGAAACCTTTCCCAACGACGAGCAGATCCGCTCCATCCTTCGCGGCACGGCGGATGATCATTCGCAACGCCACCTGTGGGCGACGAGATCCGTAGGAGTTGCAAGCAGCCCCATCGCGGAGCAACAAGACACCACCCTGCCGCAGATCGTAACCGCGACACCAGCGCCACGGCTTGTTCTCTTGCCTCCAGGCGCAGCGGCCTTGACGCGGCAGGCGGCAATTGCCGACGCCCTTATCGAGGATGTCACGATCGAGCTCTGCGCGCTACGCAACATATCCGTCGTCGCGCCCCATACAGCCGAGCAGATCCGCCGCGACTCCGACAAGGCCACGATCGTTCAGCGGCACTCGATTTCCTACCTCCTGGACACACGGCTTTCTGGAGAAGGGCTTTATGCGCAACTCATTTATTTCCCGACCGACGAGATTTTGTGGGCGGCCCGATTTGAAATGGCCGTCGAGACGCTGCCGACGCAAAGGCGCTTGATCGCCCAGAAACTTGCCGATGCGGTTTCGGGACAATTGAAGCGCAACGAAAGCACTCGCCTTCGCAACGAGGCTGACCCGCAAGCCTATCATTCCTATCTCGTCGGTGCCGGCTTGCTCACCAAGCTTAGCCTGCCGGATATCCGGCGTGCACGGAAATCCTTCAAGCGCGCACTGCATTTTTCTTCGGACTATGCCCCTGCTTTCACAGGCCTGTCGCGAACATTCACCAGCGAGTGGCTGTTGACCACGCAAGGCGATCCCGCCCTGCTGAAGCTTGCGGAAGATCAGGCGCTCCGGGCGATAGAAAGAGATTCAGAATCGGCAGCCGGGCATCGAGAACTCGGTGTGACGAAGCTCTACCAGGGTGCTGTCGATGATAGTGTTGCGGCACTTGAGCTCGCCGAAAGCCTCAGCCCGCATTATGCCGACGTCATCTACAGCCATGCGGATACGCTGGTCCATGCGTCGCGGCCGCAAGATGCGCTGGAGAAAATCAAGAAAGCGATCTCACTCAATCCGATCGCACCCGACGCCTACCTCTGGTGCGCGGCTGGGGCGAGCTACTTTCTTGAACGTTACGAGGAGGCGCTCGCCTATGTCGATCAAATGAAAGACAAGGCACCGGCCTACCGCATCGCAGCAGCCAGCTGCGCGATGATCGGAGATCGAAAACGGGCACAGTTTTATCGGCAACGCGCCGAAATGCTCAACCCTGCTTTCGAGGTCGAAAAATGGCTCGCCTTGGTGCCCTTCAAGGAGCAGTGGCAAAAAGAGCTTTACCGGGACGGTCTTTTCAAGGCCGGATTTTCAAAAACCTAACGGAGAATGTTATGGCAAAAGTTGTTGTATTGGGCGTATCGGGCGACAAGGGACTTTGGTTGGTGGACATTGACGCGGGGACTGTGACGCCATTGCAGGTGCCAGCAGGCACTGATCTGGCGGCAGCCGTCAAGCAACGAGAGGCCGGCGGCACATTGATCAAGAATGTCGATTTCGCGGTCGCCGTCTCGTCAGCGCAGACGGTTTTCTCCGGCCACGTGGATGGCTGAAGGCGAGCGACGCTGACCGGTCATTCCGATCCTTATTCTGACCGAACGATTGCGCCGCGGGACACGTTGTCCCGTGTCGCTCCTTATCTAGAGGCGATGGGCATCACGCGCCTGTCACGACAGACTGATCTCGATTGTGTCGGTCTTCCGGTCTGGTGCGCCTATACACCGAACTCCCGCTCCATTGTAATCGCCCAAGGCAAGGGACTTGAGGATATCGACGCCAAAGTCTCGGCGGCAATGGAGGCCCTGGAACGTGCGGTGGCGGGTGACCCCATCACCGTCACCACGGTGTCGTCGGCACGAGACCTCAAACGCCGGGGCGATCGCGTCGAACCGCTCGATTGCCTGATCGCAAGCGGCGAGCGGGTCGTGGGCGAAGACGAGGAATTGGCCTGGAGCCTGGCAACGGAATTGCTGCACGACCAGCCGATCCATGTTCCGCAGGATGCCGCCATCCTCGACCGAACAAGACATAATCGGTTCTGGATGTCGTCTGACGGGCTTGCCTCGGGCAACACTATGGATGAAGCAATATTCCATGGCATTCTGGAGCGCATCGAGCGCGATGCCCATGTGCTTTGGCAGATTGCCAGCGATGACAGGCGCGACTCATGCTGCGTCGATCCCAAGAGTTTTGCCGACACCGCACTCTCGGGCCTGATTGACAGGATCGAGGCGGCCGGGCTTGTCGTGAAACTTTTCGACATCACGAGCGATATCGGTATTCCCTGCTATACCGCGCTCGTTGCCCCATCAACGGCCAACGGTAAGGCGCCGCTCCGGTTCGTTGAGGTCACCGGAGGAAGCGGCGCTCATCCGTGGGCCGTGCGGGCGGCAATCCGGGCCGTGACGGAAGCGCTTCAGTCGAGACTAACCTATATCAGCGGCGCCCGCGACGATGTCTGGCCTGAACTGTTCACGACGCCTCTTCCGGCACAGACCCGCAGCGCCTTTCTTGCCGTCCCTGCGCCGGTATCTGCCGCCACCATCGCGAAACCGGTCGGAACTGTATCGAACCTCTTGCATGAACTGCTGGCCAGACTTCGCGCTTGCGGCATCGGTTCGGTCATCGCCCTGCCTCTCATGCCTGAGGACCGGTCATTTTCGGTGGTGAAGATTTTCATTCCCGATCTCGAGAATCCCGAGGGCAACAGGCTCCATCGTTTCGGCCAACGTGCCCTTGCAAGGGCGATGCGCTGGTGAAGGTCGTTTTCATCGGTCCAAGCTTGCCGGATGCGGCAAGCCACGCCTCAGGCGACATCGTTCTCCGGCCACCCGCCGTTCAGGGCGATGTGTTAAGAGCGGTGGAAGATGGCGCCAACGTCATAGGCTTGGTGGACGGTGGCTTTGAAAATACCGCGCCGGTTTGGCATAAGGAAATCCTCTTTGCGCTCTCGCTCGATGTCACGGTGCTGGGCGCCGCCAGCATGGGCGCCTTGCGTGCCGCCGAATGCCAAGCGTTTGGAATGATCGGCGTTGGACGGATTTTCAACGACTATGTCAGTGGAACCATCGTCGACGACGCCGATGTCGCGCTTTTACACGAGCCGATGGAGCTGGGTGGCAGAGCGTTGACCGTACCCATGGTCAATGTCAGAAGCACTTTGGACGAGATGGAAAGGCAGCAGCTCTTCGATAAAGCCTTTCGCCTGGCTCTCGAACAAACCGCTGCAAACCTCTTCTTCAAGAAGAGAAGCTGGGCTCTCATCGTTCGCGCATGTGCGGCAATACCGGCGTCCCAAAAGCAGTATTGGCTGGACATGCTGAAGACCCACACGGTCGATCAGAAACGGATCGATACCCTGGCGCTTCTCGAAGCTGTTGGCGGCGCAGCTGATCAGCGCGTGCCCAGAAATCGCCATTGGGAATTCAGGAAAACGACGCTTTGGTCAGAACAACTAGCCCGCTCAAAGGTTTAGACCACATTGCACCCATAAAGTGTTTCACGCGTTTTTCACGCACTTTAGTACCGAACTGTCCCTATGGTCATCGACGCAATCTGGAGAATTGATATGACGGTCATAGGGTCGGGAAAGCTTCAGCACGCAGCGGCGGCAGATATGGATAATCTTGACGAGCTGGTAGCTTTGGCTCGAATGATCACCTATGCAAGGGCGCTAGCGGAAGATTTGAAGATCGAACTGGGCGCTCAGTCTCTCGAGCTGGCATTGACGGCGGTTACACGGGAGCTGCGCAGGGCGACGGATGCAGATCTTCCCGGTCTGGAACCGCTGCTCGCGGACGTGAGTATCGAGCTGCACTGATCGGTGCTGCGGCTGGTGTCTCAGTCGTTGTTCGATGCAGCAAGATGTCGGCAAGCAGACGCGATCAGCCAAAAGGCTGCACCTGAAGAATTCCGGAAGGCGCTCAGCAGGCGCCAACGAGGCGGGCACTCCAATGCCCGCCGTAGTTCCTTTCAAGACAGGAAACGATTATCCCGCTGTAATGACCTCCGGCTTGTTCATCGCCTCGATCCGATAGGATTTACCTCCCAGACCTATATTTCCGGCTATTGTCAGAGCAACAGGCCGTCCCCATCAAAGGGAGCGTTGGGCGCATGCAAGTCGATCTGCTGCAAGGCCACGTCAGGGATCTGGTGGTGGGAATGCTCGACGTTGTTGACGCCAGCATCGAGACCTGAGGGATTGAAGGCCATGTGCGGGCCGCCATGATTGACATGGGTTGAGTTCGGGCCACGTGCATCGGAATCGTCGCTAGCAAAGTGCTGGAAGTCAAAGACGTCGTGGCTCATCTTGTCGGCGGCAAGACCCTTGTGATCTCCGTCGGCCTTGTCGGGCGACATCTTCGCGTTTTCATGGGAGGAGGCAGCCGTGGGGTCCGTGGAAGCGTGGGCTGCATCAGCGGTAAGGGCACTATCGAGAGATGCAAGCTGGGTTTGGGTCGCATTAAACGTCTGGTTATCGCTGACGGAAAATGTGCCTGCGGCCACGATCGTCGGAGAAATGTAGGTCGGCGTCACATCGCTTGCGATAAGATTGTCATGGAAAGAGCCTGATGCGGGCCTGTCAACCTTCAGCGCCGCGTTCGACAGATGATCGAAGGTGTTCCCGTAAATATCGATCCCTTCGCGGATATAGGGCAGTGTGGTGGCAGCGCTGATCGAAACCCCCCAGCCACCATCATGGATATGGTTGTCCGATATTGTGTAGTCCCTCGCATCCCCCTGATCGCCGAGACCGATAGCATAGGACCAGCTATAGCCGCCATAACCAGAGATATCATTGCCGTGGATATCTATATTCGTGCCGGCCTGCGCGCTGATCCCAAAGCCGCCACCGAGCAGCGTATTGTTCTCGACGACGGCATTTTGAACCGTGCCGAGCACAAGGACGCCCTTTGGACTGGCGGCATTTGTTTGATCGAGGGTGTTGCCGCTGATGAGGACATTGCTGCTGTTGTCCAGCTGAATGGCATCAGCCGTCTTTCCGTGGCTATTGGTGACGGTATTGTTGATGAGATTGACGCCGGTGACCTTTTCGATCCACATGCCGTCACTGTTGACGTCGCTGATCCTGCTGTTTTCGATCGTGATATTCTGGCCGGTCCTGAAGGTGATCGAGCCGGAACCGGACAGTCCAGTATGTTCGACGTCGACATTGTTGACCGTCCAGTTCGAAACATTGCTGGCCCAGATAGCTGCGCCTGCGGTATCGGCGATCTTGATGTTCTCGATAACGATGTTCGACGTATATTGGCTGGCAATGCCATTACCGGCACTGCTGTGGATAACAGGCGCTTCGCCTTCCCCGTAGCTGCCGATCGTGATCGGAGCGGTAGTGCTGCCGGAATATTTGAGATCGAATTGTTCGTTGAAGACGCTTCCGGCAGCAAGAAGCACGCTGTCGCCGGGCTGCAGTCTCAGGGACTCTACCTTGGACAATGTGGCAAAAGCCGAATTCTCGCCTGTTCCAGTGTTGCTATTGGATCCTGTTGCTGAATTCACGTAGTAAACCGCCATAGTGCCTTCGCCTTTCACGCAGCCCCTTGGGCCAGACTGCGATTGAATGGATTAGTTACGACGGGAAGAATGCCACACTAATGCGGCGTTTTCGTGTTCTGATTGCACTTCAATCAATAAAGGCGAAATTTTCTCTCTATAGTTGCACCAATTAAGGACGAGCGTCACTGGATGGAAATTATTGGTCTCGCATGACGGTTGCCTTTATTTCAGCCGAAATCCCGTCGCGTGTGGTGGTCGGGATGCGTCTGGGTATCGAATAAAATCATGTCGCAAACTTTGAGTTCACTCCGATACTTTCACGGCGAATGAACCGGCTCGGAATCACAACGCGCAGCTCTCGCATCTCATCCGACTTTTCCATCCTGGCAATCAGGAATTCTGTCGCGGTCTCTCCGAGAGCCTCCATCGGCTGCTCGATCGTCGAGAGCGGAGGCGCGCAATATTCACAGACAGGTGAGCCGTCGAACGATACGACCGACAAGTCTTCCGGCACGCGCCAGCCCATCTTCTGAACCTTGCTCATGAAGGAAATCGCCATATCGTCGCTCGCTGCCACGACCGCGGTAGGTTTTTCATCGAGCCTTGCAAAGTCCTCGGCAGCCTGTAGGCCGGTTTCGAAACCGAACTGGAAGGTGAGATCTCCGCCGGAACGCGTGATGTGACCTTCGGAGAGGCCGACCTCCTGCAAGGCCTCGACCAGACCGGCATAGCGCTCGAGCTCGTGGTAGTTTCCGCTCGGGCCTGCTATATAAAAGAAACGGCGATGGCCAAGCGCCAGGAGCTCTATTGCCGCTTCTTTTACAGCCATTCTGTCATTGGTGATGATGCTTGGAACGGACGTGCCGCTCACGTCGAGCAGAAGCGATACGATCGGCAATCCTGCTTCGGCCAGCGACCGGTTGTCGACGACCGGCAGCTGCGAGGACAGGATCAAAGCGCCCCTGACTGTCCCTCCGAATGCAAGGTCGAGAATATGCCGTTCTGAACTTTCGTCGCGGTCAAGGTTGGCAATCATCAAATTATAGCCGTTGCGGATGACGGTGCGGTTCACGGCTTCTAGCACCTGGGGGATGATCTGTGAGGCGCCGTAATGAGGCGAACCCGGCAAGATGATCATGATAACATTCGACCTCCCGACCCGTAGGTTGCGAGCAGCAGCATTCGGCGTATAGCCGAGCTGTTTTGCCGCAGCGGCAATCCTTGCCCTTGTCTTCTCGTTGACGCGCCCGGGATTGGCGAGCGCGCGACTGACTGTGGAAGTCGCCACTCCCGCTAGCCGTGCTACGTCCGCCATCAGAGTGGACGCTCCCTCGGTGGGCAGGCTGTCTTCGGTTTTCTTCATCAATCCATCCACCTAGCCCAAGGCAACCAAGTCCCAGGTCACTGCGTGATTCTCGTTATAACAAACGATTGCCAAAAATTCGAAGAAAAGACTTGCATAATTTATCAGCCTGCCTAATATCGCGTCATGGCAATCGATTGCCTAATTGCAACGCATTGAAATTATTTAATAAAGCTCGACGCCGGAAAGCGTTTCCGCGATTGGCTGATTGTGCTCAATTCAAGGAATGAAAAATGGCTGCGCATGATAACCTGCGTTTTGGTGTGGACTTGGTTACCTTCTTCCATCCGGGCTTCTGGGGCGTCGACAGCTATGACGCAATCGTCGAACATGCGAAGGATCAGCCGCGGCAGTTCTGGGACAAGATCCTCGACAGCGTACAAGCCTCGGGCGTGACCGGCGTCGAGCTCACCTTCTCCCCCTTCAACTGGCAGGACGCGATCAGGACCTACGGGTCTGTGGAGGCATTCAGCGCCGAGCTTTTTGCTCGCGGACTTCAACTGGCTTCCGGCTTCTTCGCGGAATTGGAGGCTTCCGGCGATTTTACCGCGGCTGCCGCACAGGCAGCCATCATCGCCAAGGCCGAACAATATGCCGATTTCATCAAGGCCTGCGGCGGCGACGTCATGGTCATTGGTGTGCCAATGCGCCAGACACCAGGTGAAGAGCCAGTGCATTTTCGCGATTTCGACCAAGCCAAGGTGATCGCCGATTTCCTGAATCGGCTAGGTGCCATCCTTTACAAGAAGGGCGTCAAGCTCGCCGTGCATACGGAAGCACATTCCATCTTTGCCGCTGCCCGCGACGTCGACCTTCTGATGCTGCTGACGGACCCGTCTTACGTACATATGTGCCCGGACACGGCCCATATCATTCTCGAGGGCTCCGATCCGATCCAGCTCGTCGATCGACACCATGAGCGCGTCATCATCGCCCACTGGAAGGATGCGATCGGCAAAATGCCGGCCGACACGCCTGTTGGCGCAGACATCCACGAGCGCCACCGTCCCTTCTTTTGTGGTTTCGGCCTTGGCCGCGTCGACTGGCCGGCCTGGATCCGCCTGCTTCGCGATCGCCAGTTCAGCGGCTGGGCAATCCTGGAACTCGACGCCGCCGCAGATCCTGTCGGCGATATCGCCAATGGCCTGACACTCGTACGGCAGGCGCTTCTGCCGATCTATCGCTAACCGATCCCTGCAACCAAACGGCTCCACAAAGAGGGCCTATTCAAGAGGTGGAACAATGAAGAGAATGACGATGCTGCTTGCCGGCACAATCCTGCTTGGTGCTGCCGGCCTTGCCAATGCTGACGACAAGCTGAAGGCCGAGGTCTTCACCTCCTGGACATCGGGTGGCGAAGGCCGCGCCGTCGATGCCATCAAGAAGGAATTCGAAAAGCGCGGCGGCGTGTGGGAGAGCTCCACGATTGCCGGCTTCGAAAATGCCAATGCCGCCTTCCAGAACCGGCTTGTCGCAGGCGACCCGCCGACTGCCAAGCAGGTGGTCGTTGGCAAGGATCCGGCGGAGTTGATCGAACAGGGCCTGTTCAACCCGATCGACGACATTGCCGCTGCCGGCAAATGGAAGGATGCGCTTCCGAAGGCGCTCTACGACTACATCAGCTATGACGGAAAGGTCTACCTGACCCCGACGGGCATCCACGGCGAGAGCTGGATGTTCTATTCCAAGGACGCCTTCAACAAGGCCGGCATCACGGAAGAGCCGAAGGATTGGGATGCGTTCTTTGCCGATATGGACAAGTTGAAAGCTGCAGGCGTGACGCCGATCGCCTGGGGTGGCCAGGCTTGGCAGGAGCTCAAGGTCTTCAACATGATCCTGCTTTCGCAGGTCGGCATGGACGGCTTCATGAAGATCTACGTCGACAAGGACCAGACGGTCCTTGCCTCGGATGGCGTCAAGAAGACCCTCGAGATCCTGGGTAGGATGCGGGGCTATGTCGACGAGGGCGCCTCCGGTCGCAACTGGAACGACGCAACCGCCATGGTGATCACCGGCAAGGCCGGCGTGCAGTTCATGGGCGATTGGGCCAAGGGCGAATTTACGGCGGCAGGCAAAGTTGCCGAAAAGGACTTCGGCTGCGCGATCTCCCCCGCCTCCCCCGGCCTGATCTATATCTCGGACGCCTTCGGCTATCTCAAGACCAACGATCCGAACCAGGACGCTGCGCAGAAGCTCTTGGCCGAAGTGGTGATGGATCCCGCTGTCCAGGTCCAATTCTCCCTGAATAAGGGCTCCATCCCCGCGCGCATCGATGTCGACAAGTCCAAGTTCGACGCCTGCACCCAGAAGGGCATGAGCTTCCTCTCCGAAGGCAAGATCGTTCCTGAGCACGCGATCACCATCACGCCAGAGCGGGCTGGCGCGCTCACCGACTTCGTCGGCGAGTTCTGGGCCAATCCTTCGGCCGACATCGATGCATCGGCAGCGCAACTCGCCACCGTCTTCGAATAATCGCGACGAGCCAATCCGCGCATGTGCTCCTGCCATGCGCGGATTCTCTGAGGCCAATTCGGAGGCGACCCGATGAAACGGAAGCATACCCGCTCGAAAGCGGCGCTCATTGCGCTTGCCCCCACATGGGCTGCCGTGATCGTCGTCTATCTCGGCACCATGGTCTGGTCGGTGACCCTGTCCTTCACGAATTCGCGGCTGTTCCCATCGTGGAATTTCGTTGGGTTCGAGCAATATTCCAAGCTGTTTCAGACCGCCAAATGGCTGGTCTCCTTCCAGAACCTGATCATCTTCGGCGTGCTTTACGTCTTCGGCTGCCTGTTTGTCGGCTTCCTGCTTGCCGCCGCTCTCGATCGCAGGGTACGCTTTGAAAGCGCCTTCCGGACGATCTTCCTCTATCCCTATGCCATGTCCTTCGTCGTCACCGGCCTGATCTGGCAATGGATGATGAACCCGACGCTCGGCGTTCAGGCAAGCGTGCGTGCGCTTGGCTGGCAGAGTTTCACCTTCGACTGGATCATCAACCGCGATCTTGCAATCTATGCGGTGGTGATCGCGGCCCTCTGGCAGGGTGCCGGCCTCGTCATGATCCTTGTACTGGCCGGTATGCGCGGCATCGATGGCGAGCAGTGGCGCGCCGCCCGCATCGACGGCATTCCTGTCTGGCGTACCTATGTGTCGATCATCCTGCCGCAACTGACGCCGGCCTTTGCCGCCGCCGGCACGCTGCTCTCCATGGGCGTGATCAAGACCTACGATATCGTTGTGGCGCTCACCAATGGCGGGCCGGGATCGGCGACCGAGGTGCCGGCGAAATTCATCATGGACAATCTTTTCCAACGCCAGAATCTCGGCCTTGCGACGGCCGCGGCGACGATCCTGCTTCTGACCGTGCTAATCATCGTCGCGCCCTTCCGCTATGCCCAACATATTCGCGCCCGGCGGCGGGCAGGTACGCTATGACCCATCCCCGTGGCCCCAGGCCGACGCAGATCACCGCAGCGCGCATCGGCCTTTATGCCTTTCTCATCTCCGCTGCGCTGTTCTTCGCCGTGCCGCTTTACGTGATGATCGTCACGTCGCTGAAGACCATGGACGAGATCCGGCTGGGGCAGATCTTCGCGCTGCCGATGCACCTGGATTTTACCGCCTGGCAAACGGCCTGGGCCGGCGCCTGTGCCGGCAGCGAATGCACCGGCGTGCGCATGGGCTTCCTGAATTCGGTGAAGATCACCGTGCCGGCTGTCGTGATCTCCGTACTGATCGGCGCCGTCAACGGTTATGCGCTGTCCTTCTGGCGGCCGAAGGCGGGGCGCCTGATGTTCGGCCTGCTGATGGCTGGCGCGCTCGTGCCCTACCAGATTTTTCTCTATCCGCTGGTGCGGGCCATGGCGGTGATGGGCTTCTACAACAGCCTTGGCGGCATCATTCTCGTGCATGTGCTGTTTGGCCTGCCGCTGGTGACGCTGCTCTTCCGCAACTACTTCGTCACGATCCCGGAAGAGCTCTTCAAGGCAGCGCGCGTCGACGGCGCCGGCTTCTGGCGGATCTTCGTCGAGATCATGCTGCCGATGGCGCTGCCGATGATCGTCGTCGCCTCGATGTTCCAGTTCACGGGTATCTGGAACGACTTCCTGCTCGGCGTCGTCTTTGCCGGACGCGACAACCTGCCGATGACCGTACAGCTCAACAACATCGTCAACACGACGATGGGCGAGCGTAACTACAACGTCAACATGGCGGCCACCATCCTCACCGCCATCATCCCGCTCGCCATCTATTTCCTGTCCGGACGCTGGTTCGTCCGCGGGATCGCGGCCGGCGCCGTCAAGGGGTAAGCCTGAATGAACTCTGCTGTTTCCATCAAAGACCTGAAGATCAGCTACGGCGATCACACGGTGATCGAGCAGATGTCACTCGATATCGCGCCGAAGGAATTTCTGGTCCTGCTCGGCCCGTCCGGCTGCGGCAAGTCGACCCTGCTGAACGCGATCGCCGGCCTTTCCGACATCACCGACGGAGAAATCTGGATCTCGGGGGAAAACGTTACCTGGGAGGAACCGAAGGACCGCGGCATCGGCATGGTGTTTCAGTCCTATGCGCTCTATCCCCGCATGTCGGTGCGCAAGAACCTCTCCTTCGGCCTCAGGGTCGCGGGCCTGCCGAAGCCTGAGATCGACAGCCGGGTCGAGCGGGCGGCATCGCTTCTCCATCTGGAAAAGCTGCTCGATCGCCGCCCGGCCGAGCTTTCGGGCGGCCAGCGCCAGCGTGTCGCGATCGGCCGCGCGTTGGTGCGCGAAGTCGATGTCTTCCTGTTCGACGAGCCGCTGTCGAACCTCGACGCCAAATTGCGTAACGAGTTGCGCGTCGAGATCAAGAAGCTGCACCAGCAGCTCGGCAATACGATGATCTACGTCACCCATGACCAGGTGGAGGCGCTGACCCTTGCCGATCGCATTGCCATCATGAAGGACGGCGTGATCCAGCAGCTGGGCACACCGGCGGAGATCTACCACCGGCCTGCCAACCTTTTCGTCGCAGGCTTCATCGGCGCTCCCTCGATGAATTTCATTCAAGGCAGCATCGAACCTGGCGGCGGTAAGGTGCTGTTCAAGGCTGGCGATCTCACCCTCGACATGTCTGGTTATGCTTTTGCCGCAAGGCCGCAGGCCTGCCCGGTAACGCTTGGCGTGCGTCCGGAACACCTGAGCATCCGACCGGATGTCGCAGACCCCGCGCTTCCGGCAACCGTCTCAGTCCTGGAGCCGATGGGTTCCGATACGGTTGTCTGGCTCACCTGGAAAGACGCGCCCCTGTCACTACGGGTGATGGGCGATCTCACGCTCCAGCCGGGCGATGTCATCGGCATCGGTCTCGATCTCTCCAAAGCATCTCTTTTCGGAGAGGACGGCAATCGCCTCTGAGCCCTGCTCTCCCGGCAGCAGAGAGATCGCGCTGCCGCCCCATTCCATTGATGAAGTCAGGTTTTGAACGACATGTCTGAGAAAGTGTATGATGCGCTGGTGATCGGCTCCGGCGCGGCCGGCTCCTTTGCCGCCATGGAACTGACGGCCAATGGTCTATCCGTCCTGCTTCTCGAAGCCGGGCCTGAGATCGGCAAGAAAGACTTCGATCCCACGCGTAAGAAACCGCCGGCAAGCGCCATCAACATCTGGGAGCGGGCGCGGGCAACCCTCAAGGGTCAGCCGGTTCAGGCGCGTGCCGCCTTCTTCACCGAGCGTTTCAGCCGCTTCTTCGTCAACGACCGGAAGAACCCCTATACCACGCCGCGCGGCGAACCCTTCCTGTGGATCCGCGGCCGGCAGTCGGGCGGACGCCTGCACAGTTTCGGCCGCGTGCTGCTGCGCTGGAGCGACGACGATTTCAGGATCGAGAGCCGAAGCGGCCGCGGCGTGGACTGGCCTGTTTCCTACGACGAACTCGCTCCCTTCTATGCCGAAGCCGAAAGCCATCTTGGCCTCTATGGCAATCAGGACCATGTCTCGACTTTGCCGGACGGCGTCTATTCCCGCCCCGCCAAGCTGACGCCGGCCGAAGAGCTCTTCAAGAAGACCGTCGAGAGCCAGGCGCCGGAACGGCATGTCGTGTCCTGGCGTTATATCGCACCGGACGCCGAGCGTATGCCGCGCCCGCTGCGCGAGGCGCTTGCAAGCGGCAATCTGACAATCCGTCACGATGCGATCGTGCGCCGCATTACTACGGATGCGAAGACGGGTCGGGCGACTGGCGCAGAATATATCGATCGCAATTCCGGCGCCGTTCACGCTGTGCGTGCCGAAAACGTCGTCCTCTGCGCCTCGCCGATCGAAAGCGTTCGACTGCTCTTGAATTCTGCCTCGGAGAAGCACCCGAACGGGCTTGGCAACAGCTCGGGCACGCTCGGCCGCTACTTCATGGATCAGTTGCCCTGCCTGGCCTTCGGCACCTTCCCGCCGGCCCGGGGTTGGTCGCATGACGATTCGGCACCGCAGGACCCATTCTACAATCCGTCAGGCGGGATCTTCGTGCCGCGTTTCGACAATATCGAGGGAAAGACGCCGCGCGGCGACTTCGCCTATCAGGGCAGCGTCGGCCGCGCGCCGGTCGGCGACAACGAGCCGTCGAGCCTTGCCTTCTTCGGCTTCGGCCTGATGCTGCCGCATGCCGACAATCGCATTACCCTTGATGCCAACCGCAGGGACGCCTGGGGCATTCCGGTGCCGCACATCCGCTGCGTCATGCATAAGCCGGAGCAGGCGCTGATCCGCAGACAGGAAAAGACCCTGATCGACATGGTGAAAGGTGCCGGCGGGGAGCTCGACTTCATCGGATCGCCGCTTGGCCTGACGGAAATGGGCCGTGGGGCCTTCCCGGATGCCGACCCCTTAAGCCGTTTCCTGTTCCGCAAATGGTTCCGAAAGACGATGTGCATGGGTGCCGCAATCCATGAAAGCGGCGGCGCACGCATGGGCACCTCGCCTGAAAATTCCGTCCTCAACGGCTGGAACCAGAGCTGGGACGTGCCCAATCTTCTCGTGACCGATGCCAGCGCCTTTCCCGGTGGCGGCACGGCGGGTACGACCTTGACCGTCATGGCCCTGACCCTGCGCGCCTGCCGGAAGCTCGCGGCGCAGTACCGCGGATCTGCTGACGTCTCCAAACACGATGAAGTGCTGGAATAACTGGAGCGGCACCAAAGACTAGGCCGGGCTGGCGGCCAGCGCAATCGAGTCGGCCACGTCGTTTACCCGATCGGACAATATGGCCGTCGCCACGCGAAGATGTGCGCTTGGAAGGATGGAGAATTTTGCGCCCGGATGAACCGCAATACCTCGCGCCGCCAGCGTGACCATCGCGAAGGGTTCGGATGCGACCGGCACCCAGGCACACAGGCCGCTGCCATGCTGCACGTCGATCCCACGCTCTCCCAGCGCATCGACCAGATCGGCCCGACGCTGGAAATAGATATCGCGAGAGCGTTGCAGCAAGGTTTGTGTGGCGGGATCCCGCAGAAGCCATGCGGTGGCCGCCTGAAGAATGCGGCTTGTCCAGCCGGCGCTGAAGCTGCGGTAGGACTGGATCTGTTCGACGATCGTCCGCGAGCTCGAGAGTACGGCAAGCCTCAGATCCGGACCATGCGTCTTTGAATAGGAGAGAATGTGAATTGTCCGGTCGGCAAACCGACCGCCGAGCGAATGACGCGGAGCCGTGGAAATATCGGCGACACCGTCATCCTCGACGATCAAGGTGTCGGTGCCGTCGAGAATGTCTCCAAGCCTTTGCAACCGCTCGCCGCTGACAGTCTGACCGGTCACAGAATGAAGCCGCGGCTGGAAAATGAAGGCGACGGGCCGCAGCTTCATTGCAGCTTCGAGAGATGCAGGCAGCGGCCCTTCGCGATCGCACTGGACCGGAAGGATCCGCACGCCGCGATCCTCCAGAATATCGAGAAGCCGCATGGCGGTCGGATCCTCGATCGCAACGGACGCACCGGGCATGACGAGTGCCTGGATGAGCGTGTAGACTGCGTTATAGCCCCCGTTCGTTGCCAAGAATGCCTCCGGCTCGTATGGCCAGGTCTTTCGGACACCCTCTTCGAGTTCCGGAAGGATGCGGCTTCGCTCGTAGCTGTTGAGATTTTCCGCCGACGCCCCGTAAGCCATGGCTTCCTCAAGCTTCGGCAAAAGCCTGATATCCGGCACGGCGGCGGTCAGGTCGAGGACGTCGGCTCCGTAACGACCGGAGCTGCCGAGCCGTTCGGGCTTTGCCACGAAACGGTCGCCGCTCACCCAGGTGCCGTTCCGTCCCCTGCCGGTAATGATCTTCTGGCGTCTCAGCTCGCTCCAGGCCTCGGAGATCGTCGCCGGACTGATCCCAAGCGCAAAGGCAAGATCGCGGATCGGCGGCAGCTTCGTTCCGACGGGAAGTGCCCCGGCCCGGATCAAGGCACTGGTTTCAATTGCGATTCCTCGAATTGTCCGATCGGTCAATTTTTGGGCAAACCAAGCCGCATCGACAACATCGCTCATTTAATGGCCACTTTTAATGTTCAATAACGTAATAACATTTGATCAGGAAAATTTGAACATTTAATTGTTCTGAAAACAAGGTCCTTGCGAGTGAATGCCGATGCCCCTTAGCCTCCGACTTGCCCTGCGTGACTGGGACTACATGACGCCCCTGGTTCTCGGCGATGTCTCCTCCCCCAAGCTCGACATCAAGGTCGATCGTGTCGGCACATTGCTCTCGCATCTCGGCAAGAGCGACGACTATGACGTCGCGGAAATGTCCTTCAGCCGCTATACGCAGCTGCGCATTGATGGCGACGAGAGCATCGTCGGCATCCCGAACTTCATCATGCGCGGCTTCCGTCACCGCTGCGTCATCACCCGCAAGGACGGCCCTATCACCGAATTCGGCGAGCTCGCCGGAAAGCGTATCGGCGTCACCGGGTGGCGCGACTCCGGAAACACCTGGACCAGAGCGGCGCTGCGCCGCGAGGGTGTCGGCGTTGAGGATGCCATGTGGTATGCGGGCCGCCTGACGCAAGCGCATCCGGTCGTCGATCGCCTCGACGGGTTCGGCCGGCCCGGCCGCATCGAAGCGGCTCCCGGCGAGCGGCCCATGGTCGACCTGCTCGAGGAAGGTTTCCTGGACGCGATCTTCACGCCTTTCATGCCCGATGGCTATTTCGGTGGAGGATCGCCGTTCCGGCAGGTCGTTTCCGATTTCAGAGGCGCCGAACGTCGATATTTCGCTGATGTGGGCTATGTTCCCGGCATGCATCTGATCGGCATCAAAGCGGGCATCGTCGCGCAGAACCCGTGGGTGATCGAAGAGCTCAGCAAGCTGATCGATGAATCGCAGCGGATGTGGCTGAGCAAGCGCCGCAAATACGCCGACACCTCGCCTTTCATGATGGACGAGCTTTTGAAGTCGGCGGCCGAGCTTCCGGTCGGCTGGGACGCCAGCGGCTTTGCGGTCAACCGCAAGATGATCGCTGATTTCGCCAGCGAGCTTCACGTCCAGGGCATCCTGCCGCAGCTGATGACGCCGGAAGAGCTCTTCTCCTTCGATGTCGACGGTAGCCGCGTCGGGTGAGCGCAACACGAAACGCATGAATTCGAACCAAACAGGGGAAATAACAATGTCGATCATGAAAATTGCATGCCTTGCTCTGACGAGCGTGGTGATCTCGGGAACGGCCTTCGCTGAAGACGCGGCCCTGCCCAAGCTTTCGGTCAACGACGCGCTTCATGCGCAGTTGCCCGAAGCGATCCGCACGTCCGGCAAGATGATCTCCGTCAACAATGGCTCGTTTCCTCCCTATGAAATCGTCACGGGTACCGAGATGAGCGGCGCCAGTGCCGATCTGACCGACGCGCTCGGTCAGGTTCTCGGCGTCAAGATCGAGCATGAGACTGTCGGTGGCCTGCCGGCGTTGCTCGCCGGCGTCAATTCCGGTCGTTACCAGTTTGCCTTTGGTCCGGTCGGCGACTTCAAGAGCCGCGAAGAGTCCAACGACTTTGTCGACTGGGTGCAGGAATTCGTGGTCTTCTCGGTGCAGAAGGGCAATCCGAAGGGCATCACCTCGCTCGATACCGCCTGCGGTAACCGCATCGCCGTCATGGCTGGCGGCTCGGCTGAGAAGGTCATCCAGGTGCAGGCCGAAAAGTGCAAGACCGATGGCAAGGGCGCGATCGAAGTGCAGTCCTTCACCGACCAGCCGAGCTCGATCCTTGCCGTCCGCTCCAAGCGTTCGGATGCCTTCTTCTCCTCCCAGGCGCCGCTCACCTATTTCGTGTCGCAGGCCAACGGCCAGTTGGAGCTGACCGGCGTCGGACAGAAGAACGGCTTCGAAAACCTCTATCAGGGCGCGGTTGTCGCAAAGGGCTCGCCACTCGGCCCGGTCTTGCGTGATGCGGTCAAGGTGCTGATGGACAATGGCACCTATGCCGCGATCATGAAGAAGTGGGGCCTCGAGAACAACATGATCAAGGAGCCAGGCATCAACCTCGGCGGGACGCTTCCGAAATGAGCACACAACGACAAACACTCGCATCGCCCTCCGGCGATGCGAGAAGCTGGGACGTGGCCCATGCCCACAAGCCCTTCCCCAAAGGCCGCGTCGCGGCCTGGCTGATTACGCTTGCGATCGCCGCCTACTGCGCCTGGTCGGTCGCGCATAACGAGAACTTCGGCTGGCCGGTCGTCGCCCAATATTTCTTCGATCCGACCGTCATCAGCGGCCTTTACGTCTCGCTTGGCCTGACAGTCGTCGCGATGATCATCGGCATCGCTCTCGGCCTGGTGCTGGCCGTCGCGAGAATGTCCAGCGACCGGCTGGCAAGTTCGCTTGCCTCGCTGTTCATCTGGTTTTTCCGCGGAACACCGCTCCTGGTGCAGCTGATCTTCTGGTACAATCTTTCGACGCTCTTTCCGACGCTTTCGATCGGCATTCCCTTCGGCCCGACTTTCATGAGTTGGGATACGAATTCGGTGATCAGTCCGATGACGGCTGCGATCGCAGGTCTCGCCCTCAATGAGTCCGCCTATATGGCCGAGATCATCCGCGGCGGATTGCTTTCGGTGGACAAGGGCCAGTACGAGACGGCGGAAGCCTTCGGCATGACGCGCATCCGCGCCCTTCGCCGCATCATCATCCCACAGGCTATGCGCTCGATTGTTCCGCCGACCGGCAACCAGCTGATCAGCATGATCAAGGCGACCTCGCTCGTCAGCGTCATCGCCATGGCCGATCTCCTCTATTCGGTACAGTCGATCTACAACCGCACTTTCGAGATCGTGCCGATGCTGCTCGTCGCCGTCCTCTGGTACCTGCTCATCACCTCGGTCCTGAATGTCGGCCAGGCCTATATCGAGCGCTATTACAGCCGCGGCGATCGCCGCACGGGCGCCGCCAAGCCGGCAAAGGAAACGGCCGTCATGACACAGGCAACGGAGGCAGGTGCATGAACGAGATCGCCACTATCGAGCCTCTCGTCAAGGCACGCAATGTCCACAAATCCTTCGCGGATCTGGAAGTGCTGAAGGGAATCGACCTGGACGTGGCACCCGGTGAGGTCGTCGTCGTCCTTGGCCCCTCCGGTTCCGGTAAGTCGACGTTCCTTCGCTGTATCAACCACCTCGAATCCATCAACCAGGGTTCGATCGAGGTAGACGGCGAACAGATCGGTTATCGCCTGCACAAGGATCGGCTGCTGCAGCTGTCAAACCACGCCATTGCCCTGCAGCGGCGAAAGATCGGCATGGTGTTCCAGCAGTTCAATCTCTACCCGCATATGACGGCACTGCAGAACATCATCGAGGCACCTGTCGGCATACACGGCGAAAGCCGAAAGGTCGCGACCGACAATGCACTGAGGCTGCTCGAGCGAGTGGGGCTTTCGGCCAAGGCCGACAGCTACCCGCGCCAGCTTTCCGGCGGCCAGCAGCAGCGCGTGGCGATTGCCCGCGCGCTGGCCATCAAGCCGAAGCTGATGCTCTTCGACGAGCCGACCTCGGCACTCGACCCCGAACTGGTCGGCGAGGTTCTCGCCACCATGCGGGATCTTGCAAACCAGGGTCTGACGATGATCGTCGTCACCCACGAGATCGGTTTCGCGCGGGAAGCGGCCGACCGCGTGGTCTTCATGGATGGCGGCAAGGTCGTGGAACAGGGCAAGCCGGAGAATGTAATCGGCAACCCGCAGCACCCCCGCACCAGAAGCTTCCTGTCGCGCTTCATCTAGCGCGGCAGCTCCCCATGCTCTTGCCCTGCGGGCTGGCTCTACCGTGAGCCGGCCGGCGATACCACGCCCATGAAACTGGAACTGCCATGTCCCTCGACAATGATTTTGCCCGCCTCTCCGATCTCGAACCGATGGAAGCGGAGCTGACGGCCATCCGCCGGCATCTCCACGCCCATCCCGAGCTCTCATTCGAGGAGGCCGAGACCGCGCGTTTCGTTGCCGAAAAGCTGGAAACCTGGGGTTATGAGGTGACCCGGAACGTCGGCGGCCATGGCGTGGTTGCGCGTATGACGGTCGGCGCCGGGAAGAAGAGCATCGCCATCCGCGCCGACATGGACGCCCTGCCGATCACCGAGGAAACCAGTCGCCCCTATGCCAGCACGGTTGCAGGCAAGATGCATGCCTGTGGACATGACGGCCACACGACGATCCTTCTCGGTGCGGCCGAATATCTGGCGCGCACGCGCCGCTTCAACGGCACCGTCAATCTGATTTTCCAGCCGGCCGAGGAGGCCGGTGCGCTGAGTGGCGCGCCTGCAATGATCGCCGACGGGCTGTTCGAACGCTTTCCCTTCGACGTTATCTTCGGCCTGCACAATCATCCCGGCGCGCCGGAGGGCACCTGGCTGATGCGGTCGGGACCGCTGATGGCGGCTGCCGACAGCGCCGAGATCATCATCAGGGGCAAGGGTGGCCATGCCTCGCGGCCGCATCTCACCGTCGATCCGGTGGTCGTTGCCTGCAACCTCGTCGTCAGCCTGCAGTCGGTCGTCTCCCGCAGCATCGATCCGACACAGACCGCTGTCGTCACGGTCGGGGCGATCCATGCCGGCGAGGCCGCGAACGTCATCCCCGAAAGCGCAAAACTGCTGCTCAGCATCCGCTCCTTCGACCCGAAGGTGCGCGACACGCTGGAGACCAGGATCCGCAGGCTCGCTGAAACAATTGCCGATGGTTATGGCGCAACGGCGGAGATCGAATACACGCGCGGGCACCCCGTGGTCGTCAATTCAGAGGCCGAAACCGAATTCGCCCGCAAGGTCGCAGAAGAGCTCGTCGGTGCGGAGAAGGTATCCGTTTGCAATCTGATCCCCGGCAGCGAAGACTTCTCGCACTTCCTCGAGCACAAGCCCGGCAGCTTCCTGCGGCTCGGCAACGGTGTGGACTCGGCGATCCTGCACAGCGCGAAATACGACTTTGCCGACAAATCCCTGACGGTCGGTGCCGCGATGTGGGCACGCTTGACCGAACGCTATCTCGACGAATGAGAGCTTTCGGCAGCACGAAGTAAACTCCCGCCTTGGTGCGTTCGTGGCGCAAACCTTGCGCCCCCCGCGCTACCAGGCCGGGAACGGATCTTCGAGAGCTGACCAGTCGCGTGGGTCCGCACTGGCGAGGCAGTCGTCCAACGCGGCTCGCACACCTGTCTCGTCCATGCCAACGCCGATGAACACCAGTTCCTGCCGGCGGTCGCCCCAGGCGCCGTCCCATCGGCTCTGCAGGTGCTGATGAAACTGGTGATGGCTCGGCCAGTCTTGTCGCGGAACGGCCGCCCACCAGAGCCCCATGGGCTCGCAGCGCCGTTGTACCCCGGCAGCCGACATCAGACCCACATGACGCGGGCGCGTGGCAAGCCAGAAATGGCCCTTGGCGCGCAGCACTCCTGGCCAGGGCTCGTCCAGGAATGCGCGAAACCGCTTGGGGTCGAAGGGACGCCTCGTGCGATAGACAAAGCTCGAGACCCCGTATTCCTCCGTCTCCGGAACATGCTCGCCTGGACTATACAGTTCCTTGTGCCACAAGGGATGCGCGGCCGCCTTTTCTTCGTCGAAAAGACCGGTATCGAGGACCGTTGCCAGAGAAACCCTGCCAAGATCCGCCTCCACCTGGCGCGCATCGGGATTGAGGGACGCAACGATCTTGCGGACCTCCGCGCGGACCTCTTCGGTCGCGTCCGAGATCTTGTTGATCACGACAACATCGGCAAACTCGATCTGGTCGACCAGCAGATCGATGAGGGTGCGCCGGTCTTCACCGTCGCGCTGCAGGCCACGATCGGCAAGTAGATCGGCGCTACTGTAGTCGGCTAATAGGTTTAAGGCGTCGACCACAGTGACCATCGTGTCCAGTCTGGCAAAATCGGAGAGCGAAACGCCCTTTTCATCGCGGAAGGAAAATGTTGCCGCGATCGGGCGCGGCTCGGCAATGCCGGTGCCCTCGATCAACAGGTAGTCATATCGTTCTTCCTCTGCCAGCCGTCGTACTTCCGTCAGCAGGTCGTTGCGCAGGGTGCAGCAGATGCAGCCATTGCTGAGCTCGACCAGAGTCTCCGTCGTGTGCGACAGGTTGCAGCCGCCATCTCGAATGAGACTTGCGTCGATATTCACTTCGCTCATATCGTTGACGATGACGGCGACCCGCAGACCCTCGCGATTGTTCAGGATGTGGCTGAGAAGCGTCGTCTTGCCGGCTCCCAGAAAGCCGGCGAGCACTCCCCGTGCCGATCGGCAGTCTTTCGCGACCTTACCTTTCCACCGACAGTCAGCCACTGGGGAACCCACGAATCCACTAGAAGTGAGTGCAAAGCCCACCGGCGCGCGTTGCGATACATGGCTTGCCCTTTCGAGAAGTTGCCAGGATCAAATCTATGGGGATCGTTGATATGCAGCTTTAAATTATAGTCGAAAAATGAGAGGGTATATCTTAACTATTTCGGTTTACGGGCGGCATCCTTTTAGGCAACCAGGTTTTTCCGCAGAGACGCGACTTGCTTTTCGCGAGTCAAAATGTGGTACAATTGTGGGATCTACTTCGAATCCAGGGATGGCTGCTGCGCGTGCCTTCCTAACGAACAGGCGATTACCGTGCGGTTCGTGCCTCAAAACTGTGGGTCTTGCCACACCAGGGTTTTGTCTAATCCGAAATAGCTAGCTTTTGGCGCAATCTTCGCCCGTTCGGAGTATTGATGCTGCGCCGTAACGATATAGGCTCTGCGCCGCCGTGACAGCATGCCGAATCGAAAGATATCGGCTGCAAGGGAGGGAGCCCTAGCGCGGTCAAAATCTGGAAAAAGCGAGACACTGACATGAGACAATCCATGGAGAGGATCATGGAGCGGCGATTGAGTGCCATCCTCGCTGCCGATGTCGTCGGTTACAGCCGGCTCATGGGCATGGACGAGACAGGCACGCTGCAGGCTTTGAACCGGCATCGCTGCGAACTGGTCGACATCCGCATTTCCGATTACAAGGGCCGCATCGTCAAACTCACCGGCGATGGCATCCTTGTGGAATTTCAGAGCGTCGTGAACGCCGTTGCCTGCGCCGCAGACATCCAGCGCAGCATGGCGCTGCGCAATGAAAACGTTTTGAAGGAAGAGCGCGTCGAATTCCGCATCGGCATCAATCTCGGCGATGTCGTCGTGGAAAATGACGATATTTTCGGAGACGGCGTCAACGTTGCCGCGCGTCTGGAAGGCATCGCTCCGGCCGGCGGCATTGCCGTCTCGTCGATCGTGCGCGATCAGGTCGGTTCCCGCCTTAATCTCGGCTTCGAGTTTTTGGGTGAACACGTGTTCAAAAATATCCGTCAGCCGGTGCAGGTCTACACGGTTTCCTTCGAGAAGCCGAGTTCCGCTCGCCTCGTCGCGCAGAACCGAAACACCTGTTTCATCGCCGTCTTGCCCTTTACCAACATGAGCGGCGATGCAGATCAGGATTATTTCTCCGACGGCATCACTGAAGATATCATTACCGATCTTTCCAAGATCTCCAGCCTGCATGTGGTGCCGCGCAACACCGTCTTCACCTATAAGGGCACATCTGTGAAGGTGAAGCAGGTCGCCCAGGAGCTCGGCGTGCGTTATATGCTGGAAGGCAGTGTGCGCATCGTCGGGTCGCGGGTACGCATTTCCGGCCAGCTGATCGATACGATGAACGGCGATCACCTGTGGGCCGAACGCTATGACCGAGACCTCACCGATATCTTTGCCATCCAGGACGAGATCACCCACGCGATCGTCAGCCAGTTGAAGGTGCGACTGCTGCCGGAGGAGCGCAAGGCGATCGCCGTCGAGCCGACGGCCAATGTCGAGGCCTACACCTATTATCTGAGAGGCCGGCAGCTCTCCCACACCTGGACCAAGTCCTACCTGCAGCTTGCCCAGCGCATGTTCTACAAGGCCGTCGAACTCGATCCGGATTATAGTCGCGCCTATGCAGGCATTGCCGATTGCGATGCGGCGATCCGTGACTGGGCGCCTGACGACGTGCCTCTGGAGCGTATCCTCGCCATGAGCGCCAAAGCCCTGGAACTCGATCCCGACCTTGCCGAGGCGCATGCCTCCCGTGGCCTGGCGCTGCATCAGAACGGCGATGACGACGAGGCAACAGCGTGCTTCGAACGCGCGCTGTCGCTCGATCCCAACCTCTATGAAGCAAATTTCCACTATGCCCGCATCTTCTTCATGCGCGGGAATTTCGCCGAGGCGGTGCACTACTTTACCCGTGCCGCCGAAATCCGCCCCGACGACTATGTTTCGCCGATCCATCTGATGTCCTCATACCATTCTCTCGGTCGGACGGCAGACCGGGAAAGCTGGGCGCGAAAAGGCATTGAAAGAGCCGAGCGGGCACTCAATCAGAACCCGGAAAATTCCGGTCCCGCCCATCGCGGCGCGCTTGCCCTTGCCCATCTCGGCGAAGCAGCGCGGGCCTGCGACTGGGCCGCACGGGCGAGCGCCATCGATCCCGATGATATCGTCGCCCAATATAATCTCGCCTGTGTCCACTCCGTGCTCGGCCATGTGGAACGTGCGATCAATATCCTGGAGGGCTTGCTGCCCCGCAGCTCGGTCTACCACATCAAATGGTTCATCCATGATTCAGACCTGGACAACCTGCGCCAGGATCCGCGCTTCATGAAACTTATCGCGGAAGCGATGAAGGGGCGGGAACGGATCGAGGCATAAGTCGCGGTAAAAGGACGCCAAAGGAGAGAGCCGAGCGGGCCCATGCGCTCGGCTGGCAGGCCGCCGCGTGGGATTCAGGCAAGCGGGCTTTTCGCGGCCAGCCCCTATACCAAGGTACAGTTGGGTGTCTGCGCCACTTTGATAATTCTCCGGGTTGAGAAGCGCAGAGCGAAACCTAGCTTCCTTTTACCGTCCACCTGAAACCCAAAGCCCGGAGCCGTTCGATGAAATCCAAGGTAGCTGATGTCCTGACACAGGTGCTGCATTCGGCCGGGGTCAAGCGGATATATGGGGTGGTCGGCGACAGCCTTAACGGGCTCACGGAAGCGTTGCGAAAGAGAGGCGACATCGAGTGGGTCCATACCCGCCATGAAGAGACAGCCGCCTTCGCGGCAGGGGCCGAAGCCCATCTCAGCGGCGATCTGGCCGTGTGCGCCGGAAGCTGCGGCCCGGGCAATCTCCACCTTATCAACGGCCTGTTCGACTGCCATCGCTCGCGGGTCCCGGTGCTGGCCATTGCCGCGCAGATACCTTCGGCCGAAATCGGCCGAGGCTATTTTCAGGAAACGCACCCTGACCAGCTTTTCCGGGAATGCAGCCACTATTGTGAGCTTGTCAGCCATCCAGAGCAATTGCCTGGTGTCATCGAAACGGCCATTCGCACCGCTATCGGAAAGCGCGGCGTTGCCGTCGTGGTCATTTCCGGCGACGTGGCATTGACCGATTTTGCAGCCAAGATTTCAACACCTGCTGCACTCACGCTGTCCCAGCCGAACATCGTGCCGACAAACGATCAGATCGATCGACTATCAGCGCTGCTCAACGAGAGTTCGAAAGTCACCCTTCTGTGCGGACGCGGCTGCGAAGGAGCGCATGACGAATTGATCGCCTTCGCGGATCGGCTGAAGGCGCCTGTTGTCCACGCGCTCGGTGGCAAGGAACATGTCGAGTGGGACAATCCGTTCGATGTCGGCATGACCGGTCTGATCGGCTTCTCTTCGGGTTACAAGGCCATGCTGGAATGCGACACGCTTCTTATGCTCGGCACCGATTTCCCATACCGGCAGTTCTACCCAACCGACGCAAAGATCGTGCAGGTGGATATTCGGCCGGAAAATCTTGGCCGCCGGGCTTCGCTCGATCTCGCAATCGTCGGCGACGTCAAATCGACACTGGCAGCAGCGCTGCCGAAGCTTAAGGAGCGAGCCGACAGGGATCACCTGGATGCGTGTCTTGCCGCCTACAGGAAGGCGCGTGAGGGTCTCGACGATCTCGCCACAGGCCGAGAGGGCGGCAAGATCCATCCGCAATATGTGGCACGCCTTCTGAGCGAGCACGCGTCCGACGATGCCGTTTTCACCTTCGATGTCGGAACCCCGACGATCTGGGCGGCACGCTACTTGAAAATGAACGGAAAGCGTCGCCTGATCGGGTCCCTGGTTCACGGATCGATGGCCAATGCACTTCCTCAGGCGATAGGGGCACAGGCGACATACAAGGGGCGCCAGATCATCAGCATGTCCGGCGATGGCGGCTTTGCCATGCTGATGGGCGACTTCCTGACGCTCGTTCAGCAGAACCTGCCGGTCAAGGTTGTCGTCTTCAACAATTCTGTTCTCGGTTTCGTGGCGATGGAAATGAAGGCTTCAGGCTTCCTTGAGACGGGAACCGAACTCAAGAATCCGGATTTTGCGGCGGTTGCTCGGGCAGCCGGCGTGCATGGCATTCGCGTGGAAGATCCCGGCGAACTCGACGGTGCCATCCGGGAAATTCTGACGCATCCCGGCCCGGCACTACTCGACGTCGTCACGAATACGCAGGAACTATCGATGCCGCCTAGGATCGAAGCAGCGCAAGTGAAGGGTTTCGGTCTTTGGGCCATTCGCGCGGTGATGAACGGCCGCGGAGACGAGCTCGTCGACCTGACGGTCTCGAATTTCCTGTCTCGCTGACGTCGGACGCTGTGTCTCAAACCGGTGGGCGCCACGACAACAGCCTGTGGGAAGAGCCCCATCGGCGGCTGTGACCAAGCCGATTTAGGCAGACGACCGGCTTAGCCGCGACAGCGCCGTGGCGCATGCCACTGCGCCCGCTTCATAAAAACATCATGCACATTTGTAATGGGAATGGCAGAACTGCCCCTCTCCTCCAGTCATCACACGGATTGTCTTCATGAAATTGTCTTCGACCGCCGCGCGCCTGTCGCCAGCAGCCTCGCCCCGCCTTCTCGTGCTCGCCGAAACCGCCCTTAAGGCAGGCGAAACGGCGCGCAAGGCACTCAGACGACGCACGGCGACGGAGATGGTCCACAAGGCTCCGCGCGACTACCAGACGGAAATCGACGTCGCGGTCGAACGGATCATCGTCGAGGAGATGATGAGCGCATTCCCGACCTATGCGATCAAGGGCGAGGAAGAAGTCGGCAATAGGCAGGGCGGCACGGATGCGCCAGTCATCTATATCGACCCGATCGATGGAACGACCAATTTCGCCTGGGGCATCCCGCATTTCGGCATGACGATCTCGGTCGCCGAGGCCGGCCGCGTCGTCACAGGCGTCGTCTATGATGCCATGCAGGACGAGCTCTTCAGCGCCGAGGCTGGCGGCGGTGCCTGGCTGAACGGCGAGCGGATCCATTGCGCCGAGGTGGCCGATATCCAGAACGTGCTGGTGGGCGCCGGCCTGCCGATCCCCGGCCAGGTCAAGGCGATCCCGGAAGAGCTTTATTTTGATGCCGTCAAACGTCTTATGGCCAATACCGCCGGTGTGCGTCGGCTCGGTTCGGCCGCGCTTTCGATCGCCTATGTCGCCTGCGGCCGGCTGGACGGCTTCTTTGAGGACGGCCTCGCGGTTCATGACTTCGGCGCATCGGCGCTGATGGTCGAGGAAGCGGGCGGCATCGTCACGCGCTTCTCCGGCGCCGATGTGAAGGGCAAAGGCGATATCCTCGCGGCAAGCAAGACACTTTATCCCTGGCTCCAGGAAGGCTTTCAGTCGAAAGCCTGAGGCATGTCAGGCCGTGAAGAGCGGCTGCACGGTTGCAGCCGCTTCGGCAGATCCTGACTGGTGGATCAGGGCATTGTCGCGGAAGGCGAAAAAGGCGGAGCAGCTCGGAGTGATGTGCATGCCGGCCCTGATCATGTCGCTCGGCGCAACCATCGCCTTCAGCCTGACACCACCGGCAAGGTCGATATCGACGATCTTGTGCGTGCCGAAATCGGTGACGCGGTGGACCGTCGCCTCTGCCGGCCGGTTGGAGGAACGAACCGTCAATGCTTCCGGACGCATCGCCAGTGTCACCTTCCCGTCTGCAACGGGGACGGGGAAGCTGAAAAGCGGATGCGTGCAGACCCCGTTGCGGACCTCGGTCTGAACGAAATTCATCGAGCCGATAAAGCCCGCGACAAAAGCCGTCTGCGGCGCGCGATAGATAACGCTCGGCGGAGCCACCTGCTCGGTGCGGCCGTCGCGCATGACGACGATGCGGTCGGCAAGTGCGAGGGCTTCGTCCTGGCCGTGGGTAACGAATAGCGTGGTGATGCCGAGCCGCTGCTGGATATCGCGCACTTCCTCGCGCAGCCGCTCGCGCAGATGTTGGTCGAGACTGGCAAAGGGTTCGTCGAGCAGCAGGATCTTCGGTTCGAGGACGAGCGAGCGGGCAAGCGCCACGCGCTGCTGCTGGCCGCCCGATAGCTGTGTCACGGCACGCGGTCCATAATTGGCAAGGCCAACAAGAACGAGGGCATCCTCGACACGCTGACGGATCTCTGCCGTCGGCAGGCGCCGCAACTTCAGACCGAAGGCGATATTGTTGAAGACATCCATATGGGTCCAGAGAGCATGGCTCTGGAACACCATGCCGGTCGGGCGCCGCTCCGGCGGCAGGGTGGTCACATCCTTGGCATCGATGCGAATGCTGCCGCCCGTCGGCCGTTCGAAGCCGCCGATCATCCGCAGCAACGTCGATTTGCCGGAACCCGATGGGCCGAGCAGGCAGACGAGTTCGCCATCGCCCACCTCGAGCGAGAAATCGCGGACGGCAAAGGTGTGGCCGAAGCTCTTCGAAACGCCTTCGATCGCCAGATGTGCCATTGTTAAATCCTTTCTATCGGCGCTAGGCGCCGAAGCCCCGCGCAAAGGCGCCAGTCCCGATAGCGCGCCGCGCAAACATCAATGCCGCAAAGGACGGCACCCACAGCATGACGGAAAGGACCGCGCCGTATTGCACGACAATCTGGCTATTGATGAAGCTGATCATCAGCACCGGCATGGTGCGGATCTCGGGCGCGCCGATCAGCCAGGCACCCTCGGTCTCATAGAAAGTGCCGACGAATGTCAGGAGCACGGCGGCTGAGATCGTCGGTGCAGCCTGCGGCAATGTGATCGACCAGAAGACGCGAAGCGGCGTCGCGCCGGCGTCACGCGCGGCCTCCTCCATGCGCCGGTCGACATTCTGGAAGGCGGCGACCGGGATCCAGATCATCAGCATCAGCGTACCAACGAGCTGGATCAGCACTACGCCCCAGAAGGTACTGATCAGCCCCAGCTGCAGGAAGATGCCGGCAATCGCCACCAGCAACCCGAACTTGGGAAAGGCATGCGAGGCGAGAAACGAGAGGAAGAGGACGTTGCGCCCGGGAAAGCGCATACGCGCAAAGGCATAGGCCGCAGGCAGGCAGATGATCGCCGACAACACCGTTACCGTCGCCGTCAGCCACAGGCTGAGGAAAAGCGCATCCCAGACATCCTTGCGGGCCAGCGTCTGCGACCAGAAACGCAGGCCGAATTGCTGGGGAATGACGGAAGGGTAGCGCCAGATCTCGGTGAAGGCCCAGGTGGCAACGACCAGCAGCGGCAACGCGATGAAGAGCGTCAGCAGCAGCGAGAAGGCAAGGCCAATCCAATCGAATTTCAAGGCGGTCGACTGGCGCATCATCGGCCCTCGCGGTTGCGGGCGATCGACCAGACATAGAAGACGCCGAAGAGGAGGCAGAAGCAGAAGCTGATGACGGCCTGCGTCAGCGCATTCAACGGGTCGTTCATATCGGCGAACGTGCGCTGCATGAAGGGCCCCATCATCTCCGGCGAGGCGGGGCCGAGCACGTAGGGCAAGGTGAAGGCCGAGAATATGCCGAGCACTGCGAAAGAAGCCGTCACCAGCAGCGAATTGCCCATGCGCGGCAAAATGATCGAGATGAAGACCCTTGGAGGCGTCGCTCCGACATCGCGGGCCGCTTCGATGGAGCTGTTGGAAACGGAAGAGAGGCCAGCCGTCAGCATCAGGACGGTCAAAGGCAGATTGTCCCAGACGAGGCCGATGACCGGTCCCCAGGGCGTCAGATAGGGGCTCGGCAGTTTCGGCAGGCCGACGGCATTGAGCAGGATGTCGACCGTGCCGTTCGGTCCGATCGTGCGGATGAGCGCATAGGAGAGAATAATCGAGGGCACGAACATCGGAAAGATCGCGAGACCTTGCACATAGCCGGCAAGGCGGCTTCCGGAAAAGCGGAGATAAAGCGCAATCGGAAGGCCGATCGCAAGCAGGAGCAGACCGCAGACAAGGGTCGTCCAGAGCGTCAGCCAGAGATTGTTCAGGCTGTACCCATCCGTGAAGAAGAAACGGTAGGAGGCGAGCGAAAATGCGGTCGTCCCGTCCGGTTGGCGCACGAAAATGGTTGTCGCGACCGCCGAGAAGATCGGAAAGATGATCAGCCAGCCGACCAGAAAGACCGGCATGCCGACGAGGAGGAGCCCGTAAAGGCTCCCCCTGCTGAGAGATTGAGCGCGGTCGACGACCGCAGGCTGTGTCGTTTCGACCACCATCAGGTGCGGCTGATGCCGGGAGCGACGTTGCGGTACCAGCCGTCGTTGATCGCCTTTTCCCAATCGCCGCCCGGGAAGGTCGGGATGGTCGCCGGGATGACATCGGCATATTTCTTGCGGAGGTCCTCGGAAATGTGATCCCAGGAAACACCCGGGAAGCCGCCGATTTCGGTGATGATGGCTTCCTGCATCTCGCTCGTCAACATGAAGGCGGCGAGCTTGAGGGCGGCGTCCTTGTTCGCGCCGTTGGTGAAGATCGTCATGGCCGAAAAACCGCCGCAGAGCGCGAGATCGGAGAGCTGCACGAGGCCGGTCGTCTCAGGCAGGACGCCCTGCGAGATCGCCTGCAGAACCTGGTCGGACCAGACCGGAGCCATGGTGACGACGCCCTGGGCGAGCAGCTGGATCGACTGTGTATTGCCCGCAGTATAGGCGCCCTTCTGATAGAGCGACGGCGCGAGATCGTTGAGGATCTTCCAGGTGGGCGCCAGCGACTGTTCGGCAAACTCGGCGGTGAAGTTGTCGATCTTGAACTTCTTGGGATCACGGCCATTGGCTTCGTGGATCGCGCGGCGAACGAAATTGAGGCCCGAACCGCCCTTGTCCGGACGGTTGTAGATGAACTGGCCGGGATTGGCCTTGATCCAGGCGGTCAGCTGTTCCCAGGTCTTCGGCGCATCCTTCGGGTCAAGCTTGGTCTTGTCATAGGCAAGCAGAACCTGCGAGCCCCGATAGGGCAGCGCGTAGGGCGTGTCGATCGCGAGCGGATTGACGTTCTCGAAGCCGGGCACATTCTCAGCCGAGAACTTCACCCAGAGACCCGCATCGATGCCGCCGGCCGGAAGGCGCGGATCGAAGGATTCGAAGAGGTCGGCCTGCGGATCGGTCTTGGTCTTCAACGCAGCGAGCGCGCGGTCGCCGATGGCCCGAAGGCCGTTGTTATCGCCGGCATCGGTAACCTTCAGCGCGACGTCCGGATGCGCCTTTTCGAAGGCTGGACGGATGATGTTGTTCCAGAGGTCGATAATATTGGCATCAGAGCCGCTGTAGAGGTCGATCGTGCCCGCGGCGGCTGAGGCAAAACGCGGAAGGGCGAAAAGACCCGCAGCCGCCGATGAGGTGATCAGAAATTCGCGCCTATTCATACCTGTCTCCCTTCGTTATCGAGGCTGCGCCTCAGATGAGCTCTGAGACTTGCTAGCTCCGGCGCGTAACATCGGAATGACAAAAGCGGATAAAATGCACACGTGTGCCAAGTCCGATAAATGAGCCCCGAGACTCGATTCGGCACAGCATCATCGGCTCGGAAAAAACTCGTCAGACAAGTTCGTTTTTTTACTGAGTGGAAACAGCCCGGCCAAAACGCCTGGCTACAGGAATTTATCAATTTGGCGATGCGCTACTTGATCGCGCAGTTAAGCCGATGCCAGGCCTGCAGCCGGCTTCCTTGGCTTCGCTCCAGCGGTTTGCGCATCAGACCAAAGAGATTGGAGGCGACTCGGTTAAGTCGCCTCTATCGTTTCTACTCAGCAGCCTGCCGCAGTGGGGTGAAACCGATCTGTCGTCGCTGCGGGCTTTCTTGCCTCAGCGTCCGCAGCATCTCCTCGTATTCCTGCTCCATTTCCGGGGTGACGGACGGGCGGACTTCGTGGAGAGCCTTGGAGAAATCCTCCTTGGTCACAGTGGAGGCGTCGAGCGATCGGCGCAGCGCAATGAGACCTGCGCGACGCGTCAAGTCCTCAAGGTCGGCTCCTGTAAAGCGTACGGTCTGTTCGGCGAGTTCATCCAAATCGATATTTTTTGCCAACGGCATCTTCTTCGTGTGGATACCGAGAATTTTTAGCCGTGCTTTCGCATCAGGGACCGGAACGTAGACCAGTTCGTCAAAACGGCCCGGTCTCAGAAGCGCAGGATCGAGAAGGTTTGGCCGGTTGGTTGCCGCCATGACAACGACACCCTGCATGTCTTCCAGGCCATCCATTTCTGCCAGAAGCGTGTTGACCACACGTTCCGTCACCGCCGGCTCACCCAAGCCTCCGCCGCGGACCGGAGCAAGCGAGTCGATCTCATCGATAAAGATAACCGTCGGGGCGACCTGCCTGGCGCGCTCGAAGAGCCGCGAAACCTGCTGTTCGGATTCGCCATACCATTTCGACAAAAGATCGGATGACTTCGTCGCCACGAAATTGGCTTCAGCCTCGCGCGCCACGGCTTTCGCCAGCAGTGTCTTGCCTGTTCCCGGAGGCCCGAAGAGCAAGAAACCCTTGGCCGGACGAATGCCCATGCGCTTGAAGGACTGCGGCGCACGCAGCGGCAGCTCCACACCCTCTTTCAGCTTCATCTGTGCTTCGTCCAGCCCGCCGACGTCATCCCAGCGCACGTTGGGTGCCTGGATCATGATTTCACGCAAAGCTGATGGCTGAATACGCTTCATCGCCGACATGAAGTCATCCTGTGAAACCGTCAGCTTCTCCAGAACGTCGCTTGGGATCCCTTCCCGAAGATTGATGTCGGGCAGCACGCGCCGCAACGCATCCATGGCGGCTTCCCGAACGAGCGCCCCCAGATCCGCGCCGACGAAACCGTAGGTCGTTCTGGCGATTTCGTCGAGATCTGTATCTTCCGCAAGCGGCATACCACGTGTGTGAATGGCCAGGACTTCGCGCCGTCCATTCTGGTCTGGAACACCGATAACGATCTCGCGATCGAAACGTCCTGGACGCCTCAGCGCTTCGTCGATCGCATCGCGCCTATTGGTCGCGCCGATGACGACAATATTCTGCCGGGGCTCCAGCCCGTCCATCAAGGTCAGGAGCTGGGCAACGATGCGCCGCTCGACCTCGCCGGTGACCTGTTCACGCTTCGGCGCGATGGAATCGATCTCATCGATGAAGATAATGGAGGGAGCGTTCTGCGAGGCTTCCTGGAAGACCTGCCTCAACCGTTCCTCCGACTCGCCGTAGCGGCTTCCCATGATTTCCGGTCCGGCGATATGGTAGAAGTTGGCCTCCGTCTCGTTCGCCACCGCCCGGGCAAGAAGGGTCTTGCCGGTTCCCGGAGGCCCGTAGAGCAAAACACCCTTCGGCGGATCGATGCCGAGGCGCTGAAAGAGCTCCGGATGGCGCAAGGGAAGCTCCACCATCTCGCGGACCTGTTCGACAGACGAGCCGAGACCACCAATATCGTCATAGGTGACATCCGCGCGGCGGGCTTCCTTCGGCTCCTCGAACTGCGGACGCAGCTCGACTGTGGTCTGCTCCGTCATCTGGACGATGCCGCGAGGCTGCGTCGAGACGACAACGAGCCTGATTTCCTGAAGACCGTAGGCCGGAAGACTGAACCGCGGGTCCCTTATCCGCTGCTGCACCGAAGTCGACACGACGTCCCCCGCAACCATCGGCATCTGAAGGAAAGTTCGCTGCAGAGCCTCACCGGATCCCTGCAACACCAAATTCTTCTGCGCTGGCGCCAGAACGACCTTTGTCGCCGGGCGCGCCTCGGCTTTGCGGATTTCGATATGGTCTCCGCTCGTCACTCCGGCATTTACACGTTGCAGGCCGTCGAGGCGCACAATGTTTAGCCCTTCGTCGTCGGGATAAGGGCGCATGGCGACCGCAGCCGTATGGCGCTTGCCGACGAGTTCGATAAGGTCACCCTCTCGAATACCAAGCTTGCCCATTGCTGCCGAAGACAGCCGCGCAATGCTTGTTCCCGCATCCTGCGGCCTCATATTTGCCACTTGCAGCGTAAGTATCTGGTCATCTGAGACGGACATGAAGCCTCCATAAAAGTCGAGAACTGAAACGCTTAAGCATTGCTACCGGAAGATTATTACGTCCGATCGCAAGTTGGAAAGTGGATCAAAGTATAGGGCATTGATGCCGGTTTTCGAGCCGGGGGCATGGACGAGGTTTATGTCCGAGGTCGCGCCGATCATAAACGACACAGCGTGGCGGCGACGCCAGTGGGTGGCCCTCGAACGAGGACCACTGGTTCGACGTCGTCAGCGTACCGATTTGAAAGCGGCTCTCACTTCCTCGGCGAAGAGCTGTGGTTGCTCCCAGGCGGCAAAATGTCCGCCTTTTTCGACCTCATGGTAGTAGGTGAGCGAGGGATAGGCCTGCTTGGCCCAACTTTCCGGCGCCTGGTAGATCTCCTTTGGAAAGACCGTGATGCCGACAGGGATCTTGATGTCCTTTGTCTTCTGGGCCTCGGCACTGAAGTTGTTATTGTTGTTTTCCCAATAGAACCGCGAAGACGATGCGCCGGTGTTCGTCAGCCAATAGAGCGTGATGTCATCAAGCATTTCGTCCTTGGAGAAAATGCGTTCAGGAACGCCGCCGCTGTCGCTCCACTGCGCAAACTTCTCGTAGATCCAGGACGCCAGGCCAGCCGGCGAGTCGGAAAGCGAGTAGCCGATCGTCTGCGGCCGGGTCACCATTATGGCGCCATAGGCAGCGTTTCGGCCGAAGAAGGTGCTCAAGGAATTATAGGCCTCTCGCTCCGGCGGCGACAGGCCCGCGGGTGACGGGTCTCCGCTGTTGATGGCTTTCATGAGGTTGCCTGGAACCGTCGCGGGCATATTGAGATGGATTGCCAGCAGACCCTTCGGCGCCTGGCGTGCCAACGCGTCGGAGATCACCGAACCATGATCGCCACCCTGAGAAACATAGTGGTCATAGCCGAGCCGTTTCATCAGGACATCCCAGGCCCGGGCGACCCGGTCCGGCCCCCAGCCCTGATCGGTCGGCTTTCCGGAAAATCCGTAGCCTGGTATCGAGGGGATGACGACGTCGAAGGCATCTTCCGGCCGGCCGCCATATGCAGTCGGGTCCGTGAGAGGACCGATGGTCTTGATGAACTCAAATATCGATCCTGGCCAACCATGGGTCAGGATGATCGGGAGAGCGTTGGGATTGCGCGAACGAACATGGATGAACTGGATGTCGACACCGTCGATCGTCGTGACGAATTCCGGCAATGCATTGAGTCGCGCCTCGGTCTTGCGCCAATCGTACTCAGTACCCCAATAACGAACCAGATCCTGAACGCGTGATAATTGAATACCCTGGGAGTCGTCGCCGACTGTCTCCTTGTCGGGCCATCGGGTGTCGGCGATGCGTCTGCGCAGGTCTTCGAGTTGCGACTGCGGAACGTGGATCTGGAACGGCCGGACGCTTTCGTCCGCGCTCGCCGCCATCGTGGCAACATTCGACGCAAGATCGGCAGCATGGACCGGCAGTGCATAGATCACCGGAACCAGCAACAGCGAGCCAAAAGCCACGGCGATCGCTCGATCGGAAACACTACGCCGAATTGAAACATTGTCGGCCTTGCTCATGAAACACTCTCCTTCAATTGCTGCGACATTCGCGGCGCCCGTTAACGAAGAATGGTTTCAAGGATCGACGTGTCCTGCATATTTCGAAAATCGGCTGAAATGTATCAGCGTGTATCGGCGGCGCGCTGATACACACAATCAGCAAATTGTCGGCAGTTCTCGGCAGGCGTATCCTTCGAACAATCCGCGATCGAGCTCACCATTGCGGCACCGAGAATGACTGCCGCAAACGTTGGAGATCCCATTGAAAGATCGAACGGTGCAGAAGAGATTGGAGCGCCATTGGCAGGCTTCGGACGCGAGCGATTTCGACGCCGAACACGAAATCTATCACGAAGACGCCTTGCTGGATTATCCACAATCAGGAGAGCGGATTAGCGGTCGGCACAACATTCAGCAAAGCCGGGTCGTCCAACCAAGCAAGAAGCGGTTCTCCGTCCGACGAATTGTCGGCAGCGGCGATCTTTGGATCACCGAATTTACACTCGCCTATGACGACGTACCGTCATACGCCGTCAGCATCATGGAATTTCGCGACGGGCTGGTGGCCCATGAAACGCAATATTTTGCAGATGGATTTGAGCCATCGCCGTCGAGGGTACATCTTACAGAGCGGATGACGAAATAGTCTTATCCCGATAGTGCCGAAGCGCTTGCACCATGAGCAGTTGGAGACCGCATGCCGTCCGCAAACGCCCATCACTTACCGTCGGCGAAGACCCAGTGCTCCTTGCGCTGCTTTAACAACGGCGTCGGTGGTGATGTCGAATTTCCTGTAGACGTCGTTGATCTTGCCGGACGCGCCGAAGCTGTGCATGCCGACGAACCGGCCGTCGAGCCCGAGATATCGGTCCCAGCTATCCTGGACTGCTGCTTCCACCGCAACGCGCGCAGTTCCGTCTCCCAGAACCTCACGCTTGTAGTCCGCCGCCTGCGCCTCAAACAGCAGGCGGCACGGCATGGAAACGACCGCGGTCGGAACGCCTTCCGCCTGAAGCCTCGCCCTTGCCTCTACGGCAAGGTGCAACTCCGATCCCGTTGACATGATCGTCAGCTCGCGCGCGCCACCTTCAGCCTCAAGCAGCACATATCCGCCCTTTGCCGACAGGTTGAGAGAGCCTGGCTGCTTTCTCAGAAGCGGCATGGGCTGGCGGGACAGAGCGATCAGCGCGGCCTGCCGCGGGGCATCGAGAATGGCCTGCCAGCATTCCGCCGTCTCGATCGGGTCGCCCGGACGGAACACGGCAAGGCCCGGAATGGCGCGCAGCGCCGTCAGATGTTCGACAGGCTGATGCGTCGGTCCATCTTCGCCCAGACCGATCGAATCGTGCGTCATCACGAAGATCGACCGCACCGCCATCATCGCTGCTAGCCGAATGGACGGACGCGCGTAATCGGAAAAGGTCAGGAAGGTGCCGCCATAAGGGATCAGCCCGCCATGAAGGGCAATGCCGTTGATTGCAGCCGCCATCCCATGTTCGCGCACGCCGTAATGGACATAGGATCCATTATACTGGCCCGGCGCAATCTCGATCATGGATTTGGCTTTTGTGTTGTTCGACGGTGTGAGGTCCGCCGATCCGCCGATAAGCTCGGGCAGGGCTTCGGCGAGGTGGTTGAGAACAACCCCGCTCGCTTGCCTGGTGGCGAGGTCCTTGTCGCTCGACAGAAGCTCCTGTTTTGCTGTCTCGATCGCTGCGGTCCAGTCCGAGGGTAGGTCTCCCTTCATCCGACGTTCGAAATCCTGGCGGATGTCCGCCTTCGCCGTCTGGACCCGGACCGCCCAGGCCATCCGGGCGTTGCGTCCCTTGGCGCCGATCTTCCTCCAGGCTTCCAGCAGGTCGGACGGGATCTCGAAGGGAGGCGCGGTCCAGCCCAAAATCTTGCGGGCGCCGGCAATCTCCTCTTCGCCGGGCGCGTCACTATGGGCCTTCTGCGTTCCGGCGCGCGTCGGAAAGCCGAAACCGATAATGGTCTTGCAGGCAATCAATGAGGGGCGATCAGTGACCCGCTGAGCTTCGACGATTGCGTTGCGTATCGCGTCGGTATCATGTCCATCGATCTCCTGCACATGCCAACTCGATGCACGGAACCGCGCCGGCTGATCGTCGGATTCCGCCAGACTTGTCGCCCCGTCGATCGATATCGAATTGTTGTCCCAGAATGCGATCAGCTTACCGAGCTTCAAGTGTCCCGCGAGCGATATGGCCTCCTGGCTGATGCCCTCCATCAGGCATCCGTCGCCGAGGAAGACGTAAGTATAATGGTTCGAAAGACTATCGCCGAATTTGGCGTTCATGATGCGCTCGGCGAGCGCAAAACCGACCGAATTGGCAATGCCCTGGCCGAGCGGACCGGTGGTCGTCTCGATACCCGTGGCATGACGATATTCGGGATGACCTGCCGTCCTGCTGTCGACTTGACGAAAGTTCTTGATCTGGTCAATCGTCATATCCCGGTAGCCGGTCAGGTAGAGCAGGCTATAGAGCAGCATTGAACCGTGCCCGTTGGAGATCAGGAAACGGTCCCGATCGAACCAGTAGGGGTCTTCGGCATCGAATTTCAGGAAGTCGGAAAAGAGCACGACGGCAATGTCGGCCATGCCCATCGGCATGCCGGGGTGCCCGCTCTTGGCCTTCTCGACGGCATCCATCGAGAGGAACCGGATGCAATTGGCCATGTCGCGAAGGTGTTGATCGCGGGGCGCCGGTACGGACTTCACGGATTCCGTCATGATCGTTTCCTCGGGTCTGGTGAAAGGACAGACCCGAAGATAGTGCCCGATGCGAGCTGGGCTACTGCGACATGTTGAAATCCGACCAAGAACATCATCATCCGGTCGTCATGTGGCCGCCGCGGCTTCTTTTCCGCATCCTCTCGATACAAGCGCTGCGCATCGCGATCAGCTTTGTTGCAGCCGCCAGGTCCGGATTTCAAACGGCATGATGTCGGCAGGTCCCGCACGTTCGATCGGCTCTTCGAGGATGTTCAGCGGTCCAGAAGCCTGCCAGCCCGAGGGCAAAGCGAGCGAAAGCCTGCCGCGCCGACCCGCCGGCTCGTAAAGCCGCAAGATAAGGCCGTCTCCTTCCTCTGCCGGCTTCAGCCCCGAAAAAGCAACCGGTATACCCTTCACGCCGAGCGGCGAGAGCGTGCCCGCCGAGAGCCCGCTAGCCTCGAGGGTGACGAGCGGCTGATTGAGATCGATCGCTTCCTGCAGAACGTCGCCTTCATGCCAGGCGCCTTCATGCGGCATCAGCGCATAGGTGAAGCTCTGTTCGCCCTCATCGGCGAGCGGATCGGGATAGATCGGCGAGCGCACGAGGCTCATGCCTATGACATTGCCGCGCGCGCTGTGCCCGTATTTGGCGTTGTTGAGCAGCGCGACACCGAAGCCCGGCTCGCTGAGATCGACGAAACGGTGCGCAGCAGCTTCGAACATCGCCTGTTCCCAGGAGGTATTCGTATGCGTCTGGCGCTCGACGATACCGAAGGCGCATTCGAAACTGGCGGTGCGGGAACGCACGGCGACAGGGTTCAGCGTCCTGAGCAGGGTACGCCGGTCATGCCAGTCGATCGTTGTTTCGATATCGAGCCTGCGGGCATTGGCGGTCAGCACGTAAAGCTGGGTGACCGTCGAGTTCCGGTATCGGTAAACGACACGGATGGCCGCACGATGTGACCCCTGTTCGGCAAGCGTAATGCTCTCAGGCTTGTCGAGACGGATAGCCTTTTCGGCATAGTCGGCATCGACATCCCAGGCATCCCAGTTGCGCGGCTTGTCGGCAGGGTAGACCCAGAGCTGATTTGCCGAACCCTCGATAGCCTCCCTACCGGTTGCCTTGTGAATAAGGCTCGAAACGGCGCCGTCCGCGCCGATGACGACGGACAGATGTTCGTTTTCGAGACTGCGCGCATCGGCTTTCAGCATGCCGGCCGGCTTCAATGCCTTGCGATCAAAGACCAAGACGGAAAGCGGAGCGACAATATCGGCAGATGACAAGACCGTTCCATCAGAAAGCGTGGCGGTCAGGGGCCGTGGCGCGAGCGACGGATTAACGGCAATCAGCGCATCCGCCACCCCGCCCGCCGGAAGCTGGGCCGATAGCGCCTTCAGTGCCTTGTCCTGTTCCGCCTTGGCATTGCCGATGGCGCCATCGAGCTCCCGTTCGGCATCGATATAGACTTCGCGGATGCTCGAGCCCGGCAGGATGTCATGGAATTCGTTCTTCAGGACGACGCGCCAGTCCGCTTCCAGGCTTTGCGGTTTGGCAGCACCCAGCAGATGCGCGAGCGAAGCGATCGTCTCGGCGGTAATCAGCGCCCGTTCGGCCTGCCGGTGCTTGCGCTTGACGCCGCTTTGCGACGTCAGCGTCGCGCGGTGCAGTTCGAGATAGATTTCCCCATCCCAGACGGGGAGCTCCTTTTCCGCCGCTGTCCGATGAGCCTTTTCGTAAAAGCCCTTCACCGTACCCCAGCGCGCCTTGGGGATCGCCGGGAAGTCACGCAGTTGCATTTCTCGTTCGACCATCTCGGGTGTCACGCCGCCGCCGCCATCGCCGTAGCCGACTGCCAAGAGCGACGTGTCGTGCTGCGTCTTGCCGCGGAAATTCTTCCAGGTCGGCACGAAGCAATCCGGTCGCACGAAACCATTGTAGCCCTGCATGGGATTGTCGAAAGTATGGGTCAGTACCTTGCTTCCATCCAACCCTCTCCACCAGAAAAGGTCAGACGGAATGTGATTGGTCTCGCTCCAGTTCACCTTGATCGTGAAGAAACTGTCGATCCCGCCGAGCCGCAGGATCTGCGGCAAGGCCCCCGAAAAGCCGAAGCAGTCCGGCAGCCAGCAGACCGTATGACGCAAGCCGAAATGCTTCTCGAAATAGCGCTGCCCGTAAAGCACCTGTCGGGCAAGACTTTCGCCCGTCGGCATATTGGTATCGGGTTCGACCCACATGCCGCCGACGGTTTCCCACTTGCCCTCGGCGACCTTCTTCTTGATCCGTTCGAGAAGCTCGGGATCATCCTCTTCCATCTGTGCATAATAATGGGCAGTCGATTGATTGAAGCGGAAGTCGTCCGATCGCTCCATCAGCGACAGCGCGGTATTGAAGGTGCGCCGCATCTTCCGGCGCGTCTCGCCATAGGGCCAGAGCCAGGCAAGATCGATATGGGCGTGGCCGGTCAAAAGCAGTTCGCCGTTCGGCGGAAAACGCTTTTGAAGCTCTTTCAGTCGTGCGATCAGCACATCATAGGCGGCACCTGCCGAAGCACTCTGCGCTTCAGTCAGTCCTGCCGGATCTGCCTGAAGCTCCGGCAGTTCCCAGATCTTTTGCTGCATGACCGCACCGGATATACGCGAAATATAGGCTGGCGTGTCCGAGGGCCAGTCGAGGCTGCGCAGCGCACGTTCGGCCGCCTCGATCAAGTGCGGCACCACTTCATGGCTTTCGAGCACGACGGCGGCCTCGCCGATCTGCCGCAAAAGGAGGTGCAGTTTGTGAACCGGTTCATCCAGCCAGATCAGCCTCGCCTTGTTGAGCCGCGGTGCCCTATTCGGCTCACCAAAGGGAAACCGCGCGACGCTGTCAGTGGCAATCGAGAATTCCCTGCCCTTGATCGGGAACTCCTGATGGTAGGGATCAAGCCCGAATGTCTCGGCCTGACCGCCCGGATAATGCAATGTAATCAGGCTCTCGCCACCGAGATCGAGCTGCAAGCGAACCTCATCGATCGGCCAGTCGCGCGGCACTGTGGCGGATGCCGCGAAATGAACCATCCCCTTGCGGTGCGGCCAATCCTGATGATGGGCGATCGGTTCGCCGTCGAAGGTCCAGCCGTCGATCACGACGCTTTGCCTGTCGCGCCAGTGAGCAAGCTCGGCTGTACGAACCTTCAAACGATCGAGGCGTTGGGCGATAGTGAGAGACATGGCGGGTCCTATTGGAAAATAAGCAACTGACGGACGGGGAGAAAATCTGGTCGCGCGAATAGGCCGCAGGCGCCGCGTCCCGTCTCCTCCAACCGAGACGCGTGGCCGCTCTTAGATTAAGTAACTTTGTTTTCACGTCAAGCACCCAAGAAATAAGTTGCGAGAGTTTTGGCTGTGATACACAAGCATTCAGGTGCTTAGGGAAGACGGTCATGCGGTATCTTCGATCCGGGCCGCGGCGACGTCAGGCAGAGGAAACGGCCGTTACGCGGAGTAAAACAATCGGTCTGCGATCGGGAGAAATCGCCGACAGAAATATCCGCGTCATCCTGGAGGCGATCCGCCGGCACGGTCCCTTGACCCGCATGGAACTCGGCCAGCATTCCGGTCTTACCGGGCCTGGAATCACCAACATTCTGCGCCGTCTCAGCGACGGAGGGTTGGTGACGTCGCATCGCCGCACTGGCGCAGGCAACAGCGCAACCGCTACCGAATTCGCCTTGCGGCCCGAAGGCGCGTTTTCGATCGGTCTCAGGGTTCGCCAAAACCGGGGCGAGGCCGTCCTGATCGATCTCAGTGGTCAGGTCCATGATCGCGAGTACTTTCCCCTCGCCCCGACAACGCGCGTGCCGTCAATCCTTTCGGTGACCAAGAACATCATCGGGCGGCATGCCGACCTGCCGATCATCGGCCTGGGAATCGGGTCAAATGACTGGAGCGCAGAGGAAAGCGATGAACTCGACGCAACGTCGACGCTTCTGCGCAGCCACGTCGAGAACGAGTGCACCGCAAGCCTGCTCGCTGAGCGCACCATCGGCGCGCCTGCCCCGGAAGGCGGACTGGCGATGATCATCATTGACCAGGATGTGCAGGCTGGCTTCCTTGTCCGCGGCATTCCGTATTCCGGCGTGCATGGACGCGCAGGCAGCATTGGCGACATGCTGACCGGCCCCGACAACGTCAGGCTGAACACCGTGGTCGGCTTCGGCGCCCTGCGTGCGCTGGTCGGCGATGAGGAATTCAAACGGCTCATCGCGGGCGAGGAGCCGTCTTCCCCTCAAATGACGCAGTGGATCCGTGATGCCGCAAGCCACCTGCTCGACCCGATCATCGCGATGGCCGGCTTCATTGCGCCAGGTGTCATCATGATCGGCGGCGACCTGCCGCGAAGCGTCATCGAAGCACTGATTCACCAGCTTTCCGTCGAACGCCGCGACACATCCAAACGACCATTCCTGACGCCCTGGATTTCGCCGATGAAGCCGGCAAGCTTCAGCGGCGGCGGCGTGGCGCTGGGGGCGGCATTGCTGCCCTTCCTCAACACCCTGCTGCCGCCGGTTTCCGCCTGACCCCGGCTTAGCGGATCAGGCAAGCGCCTCGTCTGTGTGGCTGGCATCCGAGGCAAGCGCCTTGTCGAGCACTTTCTGGATATTCGCCGCTCTGCGGAACGAAGGTTCCTGCGTTCTGCCTGCCCTGACGGCCTGCACGAAGCGCTGATAGTTCGTTTCGACCGGATCGAAGGGGATGTCGCGCCATGTTGCGGTGTGAACATCTTCGCCGAGGCAGGCGCGAAGCGTCGACTTCCCGGTGTCGTAGATCATCTCGATCGAACCGGTCTCGCCATAGACCCTGAGACGCAGCTGATCCAGCTGGCCGGCGGCCGTTCGCGTCGCCTGGATGGTGCCGATCGCGCCGTTTGTGAAATCGACATTCATCGTGAAGCTGTCATTCGCATCGAGATCATATTCGCCGATCTTGTCTCCCGGAGCCTTGTTGAAGGTTTTCAGCCGCGCGAAGACGTGGGCGACATCGAGCCCCGAACCATAGGACGCAAAATCGACGATATGGATGCCGATATCGCCGAGCGCGCCGTTCGAGCCGTGCTTCTTGCTGAGGCGCCACAGCCATTTGCTCTCGCTCTTCCAGTCGCCCCAATGACGCCCGACGAGCCAGCTCTGCAGATGCGATGCCTCGACATGTCGCACCTCGCCGATCTCGCCGGCAAGGACCATTTGCCGGCCCTTCTGCAGCGCAGGCGAATTGCGATAGGTGAAGTTGACCATGCCGACCTTGCCCGCTTTTTCGACGGCATCGGTCATTTCCATTGCCTTGACGGCATCCGTCGCCAGCGGCTTTTCGCAAAAGACATGCTTGCCCGCCGCAATCGCCTGAAGCGTCGTCGGGTGGTGAATGCGGTCGGGAGTGACATTGGCAACGGCATCGAACTCGCCCCAGGCCAGCGCCTCCTCCAGAGTGCCGAAATGGTTGGGAATGCCGTGCTCCGAGCAAAAGGCCGCCAGCCGTTCGGGAACGACATCGACCCCGCCCACCACGCTGACGCCTTCGATCGCCTTGAAATTTGCAGCATGCTGGTTGGCCATACCGCCAGTGCCGAGAATGAGTAAGCGCATCGGATCCTCCATAGATGTCAGGTTCGGCCACCTCACGTAGCCGAGGCAAAACCTCTCCACGCCATCGCGGATGCCCGGAGTGGTTGGATTTTTTGTGATCTGGACGTGCGGCGGCGGTCCGCTAACTTGTGTTGAATGTCGCCGGCATCTCAATCCTCCCAAGCTGCGGCTTGACATCAAATCAAAGTAACTTAATCTAATTAATGCAGCATGGAAATGAGGAGAGGTCAATCGACCACCAGGCTGTATCCGTTGAAAATGGGGAGGAGACCCATCATGAAGAGAGCGTTCGTCAGCGCATTAGCGCTGAGCACAATGTTATTTTCAGTGCCTGCCGCATTTGCCCAAGAGCTGGCGACAAAGGACAGGATCGGCGCTGCAGATGCGCCAAAAACCCTTGTGGTTCGGCTCACGAACGACAGTCCGAACAATTCCGACCCCAACATCGCAGAGGGTTACCAGAAGCTCTTTGTCGACTTCATAAAGAAACACCCGGACTGGAAATTGCAGATGCAGTTCATGTCCTCCGACATCGGCACGGAACAGGCCAAGATGCTGGAGCAGGCCAAGGCCGGCAATGCGCCGGATTGTGCCGCCGTCGACTCCTTCGTGCTCTCGCAGTTCATGGTCAATAAAGTGCTGGCGGATTTCACGCCCTATTTCTCCAAGGAAGAAGTCGACGATCTCTTCCCCTTCATCCGCAGCGGCATCACCGACAAGGATCAGACGATCCGCGCCTGGTGGTGGGATACGGACCTTCGCGTCCTCTACCGCAACAAGTCTGTTGTAGCCGACGCGCCGCAGACCTGGGACGATCTGAAGAAGGCCGCTATAGCCTCCACCAAGGAAGGCATGGAAGGCGTCCTCTTCAACGGCGGGCGCTGGGAAGGCACCACCTTCGACTGGCTGGCGAACTATTGGGCGCTCGGCGGCAAGCTCGTCGACGATTCCGGCAAGCCGGTCTTCGGCGAGGGCGAAAACAAGGAGAAATTCCTAAAAGCGCTGAACTACTTCAAGGATCTCGTCGATTCCGGCGCGGCGCCGAAGCGCGTTACCACCATCGCCAACTACGATGACATGAACGCGGCGGCAGCAGCGGCGACGACGGCGCTCTTCATAGGCGGCAACTGGCAATATGCGCAGCTGAAGGCGACCCTCGACGAAGAGGAATTCAAGAACTGGACCTTCTCGCCGATCCCCGGCCCGACCGCCGATCAGCGTTCCACAGGCACCGGCGGATGGACGATCGCGTCCTTCAGCAAGGACAAGGACAAGGTGGAAATGTGCGCCAATCTTGCCCGCGACGTCTATATGGGTCCGGCAAACGCGCTGCAACAGCAGCTGCCGACCCGCAAGTCGCTCTTCGACAAGTATGAGGTCTTCTCGACGGAAGCCAACAAGACCTTCGCCAATGCGCTGGTCGACGGCCAGGCGCGTCCCGGCGTGCCGATCTATCCGGAAATCTCGAACCAGATCCAGATCATGATGGGCGACGTGCTCTCGGGAACGAAGAAACCGGAAGAAGCCCTGGACGCCGCCTTCAGCGCGGCGATGGAGGCTTACAAGCGTCTCTGATCCCGGGCGTTTTCAACGCTTCCGACCGCGGCGGCGCCTGGTCCCAGGCGCCGTCGACAGTGCCAAACCCGGACAGAGAAGCCAATGAGCCCTATTGCCATCGAGGCTGACAGCCCGCCTCAAAGCAGAACGTTCATGCGTCGGTTCGCCGGTGCGCCCCTGCCCTGGATCATGCCCGTGATCGTCGTCATCGGCATATTCTACCTGTATCCTGTCATCGACGTTTTTCGGCTTTCCTTCACCAATGCGACGCTGATCGGCGAGAACCAGGACTATACGCTGGGGTCGATCGCCAATGCGCTCAGCTCGCCGCAACTGCCCGACATTCTCTGGGCGACGCTGATCTTCGTCGGCGGCAGCGTCATCGGCCAGCAGATTCTCGGTCTGGCGGTCGCTGTCACTGTCATCCGCGGCGAAAAGCGCGGCCTGTTCGGCACCACGATCCTGAGGACGACGGCGCTGGTCGCCTGGGTCGTTCCGGGTATAGCAGGTGGCATCATCTGGCAGATGCTGTTTTCCGAAGCGCCTTATGGCGCGCTGAACAGCATTTTGAGGCTCATGCACATGCCGACTGTTGCCTGGCTTTCGGACCCGGCGATGGCGCCGTGGTCGACGCTGATCTCGAACATCTGGCGCGGTACGGCCTTTTCCATGGTCGTCATGTATGCGGCGCTGAAATCGATCGATCCCTCGCTCTACGAAGCCGCCGAGGTCGACGGCGCCAGCGCCTCGCAGCAGTTCTTCTTCGTGACACTTCCGCAGCTGCGCGCCGCCATCCTCGTCAACATGATCCTGATCACCATCCAGACGGTCAACACCTTCGACGCGATCATCACGCTGACAGGCGGCGGACCGGGACGCGCGACCGAGGTGATCTCGCTCTACGTCTTCAACATCGTGTTCCGAAACTACGATCTCTCCGGCGGCAGCGTGCTCTCCGTGCTGATGCTGATCATCAGCCTGGGGCTCGCCTTCGTCTACGCATCGTTCCTGCCGAAGGAGGAAGAGCAATGAGCGGACGCACCGGAACACGGCTCGGCGATGCCATGAGCTATCTCTTCATGCTGGTGATGTTCATCTTCTTCGCCGGTCCCCTCACCTATCTCCTGTCGATGGCGCTGCGTGACAAGCGCGAGGTCTATCGCGGCGCGGCGCGTTATATTCCCGACAATCCCACCATCCAGAATTTCATCACCGTACTCAACAACAGCTACTTCCCGATCTATCTCTGGAACGGCCTGAAGCTCGCAGCACTCAGCGGGCTCGGCGTGCTGATCGTCGCCTTGCCCGCCGCTTACGCTTTCTCTCGCTTCCAGTTCCGCGGCAAGGGCCTCTCGATGATGGGGCTGCTGCTCTTCCAGATGATCTCGCCGCTCGTCATCATGGTGCCGCTCTACCGCTACATGAACCGCCTCGGCCTGCTCGACACGCATTTCGCCGTCGTCATGGTCTATATCGCACTCGGCGTTCCCCTGGCGACCTGGCTGTTGAAGAGCACCGTCGACGGCATTCCGCGCAGCCTCGACGAAGCCGCCATGATCGACGGCTGCAACCGCTTCTCGGTCTTCTGGCGCATCATCCTGCCCTTGTCGGCGCCGGGGATCGCCTCGGTCTTCATCATCACCGTCATTGCCGGCTGGTCGCAATTTCTGGTGCCTTTCCTGCTGCTGACCAAAAATGACCTGATGCCGATCGGCGTCGGAATCTTTAACTTCCGCGGCATGCAGACCGACTCGTCCATCCAGCTGCTTGCGGCCGCCTGCCTGATTTCCGTCGTGCCGGCGATCGTGGCGTTCCTGTCGCTCCAGCGGCTGATCCTCGGCGCCATGACCAGTGGCGCGGTGAAAGGGTAAGGTCGGTTTGCGTGTCCGTGGCAGATAGAGGATCCCGACCATGAACCAGATGACCGGCGCCAGATTGTCTCCTGATCTGACGGGGGCCAATGTCGAGGATGCAGGCGAGCATAACAGAGCCGTCGTGCTGCGTTGTGTCCATCGGCAGGCGCCGATTTCGCGTGCCGAAATCGCCAGACAGACCGGCTTCACCAAGCCGGCGATCGCCCGGATCGTCGATCGTCTGCTGGACGAAGGCCTGATCATCGAGGCGCGCCGACGGCACGGGCTGAGGGGGCAGCCGGCCATCGAGCTTGAGATCAACCCCGACGCGTTTTTCGCGATCGGCATCAATATCGATCGCGATCATCTGACGATCGTCGCCGTCGATGCCGTCGGCAACGTGCGTGCCCGCGTGCACCACGAAAAGCGCTACGTCCGTCCGGCCGAATTCATGCAGCTGACGGCCGATGCCATATCGCATTTTCAGCGAAGCCGGCTGATCGACGACGCGCATCTGGCCGGCATCGGGCTTGCGATGCCGGATTGGCTTGGCGAGATTCCTTTCCTCGGCATGCCTGACGACTATTCCGAATGGACGGAATTCGATGTGCGCGCAGCACTCGAAAACCTGACGCAGCATCCGGTCTTCATTGAAAATGAGACCAATGCCGCAGCGCTTGCCGAGCTTGACTATGGCCTCGGCGCGGAAAGCCGCAGCTTCTTTTATATCGCCATTAATGCCTGTCTGGGCGGTGGCTTGGTGCTCGACGGCAATGGACATCGCGGCGCCATGGCGCTGAGCGGCGAAATCGGCTGGCTGCCGATCGCCGACAACCGGGACAAGACCGCCCCCAAGGTCGATCTTCTTGGCGAGATGGTGACGATATTTTTCCTCTACAAGTTCCTTGCAGAGCACGGCGTCGATGCGAGCGTGCCGCAGGACCTCCTGACGCTCGACGCCCGCGGCAAAGCCCTTGTGTCAAAGTGGCTGAAGGAAATGAGCGCTCCCCTTGCCGTTGCGGTCAAGCATATCGGCATGATCGTCGATCCCGACGCCATCATCATCGGCGGCCGACTGCCGATCCGTATGATCGACGAGTTGCTGCGCTACGTTCACGAACATCTGACGGCCGGAGACAACACTCTGCCTTCGCTGCATCGTGCTTCGATCGGCGAGGACGCTTCAGCACTCGGTGCTGCGGCGATGCCAATGGCGGCGGCCCTGATGCTGGCATCCGCCGACGCCGTGCAACGCACCCGCTCGCCTCTCAAATTCATGGATCGCTTGAACAATTAAAACAGCCGGCAGGACCGCTGGGAGGATATTGATGAGAATTGGTTTTTATACATCGACATTCAACGACCGGCCGCTTGAGGAGGTGGTGGATTTCGCTGCCTCTGCCGGTTTCGATGCGATCGAAATCGATGTCGGCGGCCATATCAAGACGCCGGACAGGGTGCGGGCTGCTGTGGCACTTGCCCGCGACCATAACCTCTTCGTTTCCTCGATCACCTACTTCGGCAACCAGCTTGATGCCAATAGCGGCCAGCGCGGCGAGCTTCGCACCCGCACGGAGGAATTTGCTGAGGCGATCGGCGAAGCGGGCGTGCCGATCTTCGTGATCTTTCCCGGACGTGATGATAGTGCCGACGACGAAGCCAATTACGATGATTTTGCCGAATTCGCCAATCGGCTGATCAGCAGGACGACGTCAAGCGGCCTCGTCTTCGCGATCGAAAACTGGCCGGGGCCTCAGGACAACTTCATCGCAACCACGCCGAGGGGCTGGCAGGAACTCTTCAGGCGGATTCCCGACCGGCGCTTCGGTCTTGAATTCGACCCGTCGCACCTCATCCGCATCGGCGTAGACCCCTATGCCGCGATGGACGCGGTCAAGGATCGCATTGCCATTCTCCATGCCAAGGATACCGCAATCGATGCGGCCGTGCAGCAGGCAGTCGGCTATCACGGCAAGGGCTGGTGGCAGTATACGCTGCCGGGCCAGGGCCTTCTCGACTGGCAGCGTTTCCTGCGCCAGGCGCGGACCAACGGCTTCGACGGCACACTTTCGATCGAGCACGAGGACGCCGCCTACGGATGGCCGGGCAAGGATCTCGAGGCCAGAAAGGAGGGCGAACGCCTCGGCCTCGCTTACCTGAGAAACGTCTTGAACACGCTTTGAGCGCGACCCGGGAGGACAAAGATGGCTCATGTTAGAGTGAACAATGCACGCAAGGACTATGGCGCTTTCAAAGCCATCAAAGGCGTATCGGTCGATATCCGCGACGGCGAGTTCGTGGTCCTCGTCGGTCCCTCGGGCTGCGGCAAATCCACCCTTCTCAGAATGATCGCCGGACTGGAAGGCATCAGCTCGGGCGAGATCCAGATCGGCAAGCATATCGTCAATGAGCTGGCGCCAAAGGATCGCGACATCGCCATGGTGTTCCAGAACTACGCCCTTTATCCGCATATGACGGTCGCCAAGAATATGGGCTTCTCGTTGCGGCTGAAGCGCATGCCGAAGACGGAGATCGATCAACGTGTCGGCAATGCCGCCAAGATCCTCGGCCTGGAGGCGCTTCTCGAACGCTATCCGAAGCAACTGTCAGGCGGCCAGCGGCAGCGTGTTGCGATGGGTCGCGCCATCGTTCGGGATCCTGCCGTCTTCCTCTTCGACGAGCCCCTGTCGAACCTCGACGCCAAGCTGCGCGTCCAGATGCGATCCGAAATCAAGGAACTGCATCAGCGGCTGAAGACCACGACGATCTATGTCACGCACGATCAGATCGAGGCGATGACGATGGCCGACAAGATCGTCGTGATGAAGGACGGCGTGATCGAACAGTCGGGCTCGCCGCTCGAACTCTACGACCGCCCGAACAACCTCTTCGTCGCCGGCTTCATCGGCTCTCCGGCCATGAACTTCATCAAGGGGAACATGACGAATGAAGGTTTCCGGACGGCAGACGGTTTTATCCTGCCGAGCGAGCGGCACCCTTCCGGCGCCGTCACCTACGGCATTCGCCCCGAGCACATCACGCTCGACCCCAACGGCATCGAGGTGACAACAGCCGTCGTCGAGCCGACAGGATCCGAGACATTGGTGATTGCGCGTCTTGGCACGCAGACGATCAGCTGCGTCTTTCGGGAGCGGATCAGGGCGGCCCCTGGCGATGTGCTGCGGATCGCTCCGCTCCATGATGCCGTTCACCTGTTTGACGAAGGTGAGCAGCGCATCACCGCTGGCGAACCGGTGCTGAACTAGTTATGCGTGACGGAGCATCGGTGACCCGCCCGACCTGGTCTGCCTCCACGACGTCATTGGGGATCAATGAGGGCGGCAAGCCGGGCTTCGATCAACCCTGCTTGCCGGGCCAAATCGGCCCCGAAAATATCGACCAGTTGTGACGGTGGCCGATGGATCGGCCGCACGATGTTGACGGAAAACGGGATCGAGAACGACAACCGGCGAAGACGAACACGGTGACCCGCATAATCCAGGGCCGTTAGGGGATTGACGATGGCCAGTCCAATTCCCTCGCGTACCATGGAGCAGACGGATGCTGCGCTATGGGTCTCAATGACCATATGCCGCGTGATGCCGGCGTTTCGAAAAATCTGATCGATCTGCTGCCGGTAGCTATCCGTCGCCGACAGACTGACAAAGGATTGCCCGTCGAAATCGCCTGGTGAGAGAACGGCCTTTTCAAGAAGCGGATGACCGTCCGGCAGCACGCAGATCTCGTCGAGCTTCATGAGTGGGGTTATATCCGTGCCTTGGGGGGCATGGTCGACCTCCGTCAGTCCGAAGTCGTAGCGTTGCGCCGACAGCCATTCCTCCAGCAGAGGCGACTCCTGCGGAACGATACTGATGCCCACGTTCGGGAACCGCTTGATGAACCATCGGCAAGTCTGCGGCAGGAGCGATTGAGAAAAAACCGGCAGGCATACGATGGAGAGCTGTCCCTGTTCGAACTGGCGCAGCGACGTCGCCGCGCTGATGATCCTGTCCAGCCCGAAATAAGCGCGCTGCACCTCCTCGAACAATTGCAGAGCATGTGCCGTCGGGCGGAGCCGGCCGCGCACACGCTCAAAGAGCTTCACCTGGATAAGATGTTCGAACCGCGCCAGCTCCCGGCTGATCGTCGGTTGGGAGGTATTCAACATCGCGGCCGCATCCGTGACGCTGCCTGCCGTCATCACAGCCCTGAAGACCTCGATATGCCGGAGGGTAACAGCCATGCCTGCCTCATATCAGAACTGAATACAGTTTAGAAATATTGATATTTTTCATATGCCCGGCTTCGTGGTCAACCCGTGTGTGAAAACCGCATTGCCCAACTTGAAACGATCCTTCGGTTCGAAGGGCCGCCATATGGACAACCAACGCCATGCCCATCATCTCTGCCAATGACCTCACTGCTCTCGCTCACGAGCACGGGACGCCCTTATGGGTTTACGACGCTCCGACGATCCGCGATCGGATAAGACAGCTTCAGGCATTTGATGTGATCCGCTATGCGCAGAAGGCGTGCTCCAACATCCACATCCTCTCACTCATGCGCCAGGCGGGTGTGCTTGTGGATTCTGTGTCCCTCGGCGAAATCGATCGCGCACAGCGGGCCGGTTTTTCCGCCAGCCCGACCGTCTCAGGTGCGGCGGGCATCGTCTACACCGCCGATATTTTCGACCGCCCGACTTTGCGCCGCGTCATCAACGACAAGGTAGAGGTGAATATCGGCTCCATCGACATGCTGCACCAGCTCGGGGAGCTGTCGCCCGGCCACCGCGTCTGGCTTCGCGTCAATCCGGGTTTCGGCCACGGCCACAGCAACAAGACAAATACGGGTGGCGAAAACAGCAAGCATGGCATCTGGCATGCTGAGCTTAGCCAAGCTGTTGAACTGGTTCGCCGCTATCACCTGCATCTCGTCGGGCTTCATCTCCATATCGGCTCCGGCGTCGATTACGGCCATCTCGAACGGGTCTGTCACGCGATGGCCGACCTGCTGAGCGAACTGGATCACGATGTCGAGGCAATTTCGGCCGGCGGCGGCCTGTCAATTCCCTATCGCGACGGGGACAGGGCGATCGATACCGAACATTATTTCAGTTTGTGGGACAGCGTGCGCAGGCAAGCAGAAAGCAGGCTCGGCCACACGGTGCGCCTTGAGATCGAGCCGGGGCGCTTCCTCGTGGCTGAAGCCGGCCTGCTGCTGGCCGAAGTCCGCGCCACCAAGCAGGTTGGCCGAAATCACTTCACCCTCGTTGACGCAGGTTTCAACGACTTGATGCGCCCTGCCCTCTATGGCAGCTATCATGAGATCTCGGTACTGCCGCGCGATGGCCGAAGCCTCAGCCCATCTGAGCTGCGCCCTACTGTCGTCGCCGGCCCGCTCTGCGAATCGGGAGACGTATTCACGCAAGGGGCGGATGGCGTGGTCGAGACACGGTCGCTCCCTCCTGCTGAGGTCGGCGATTTACTCGTTTTCCATGGAACAGGTGCCTATGGCGCGTCCATGTCGTCGAACTACAATAGCCGGCTTCACGCTGCCGAATATCTCATCGACGGGACGAATTCCCGGCTTATCCGTCGGCGCCAGACTATCGATGAACTTTGCAACATGGAATCGGTCGCAGGTCCTACCGCGGAAGCGGCGTGAGCCCAGAAAAATCCAGGGAGGATCAAAAAACGCCGACGCCCTTCGGGACCGATGTTTGACGTCTATCGTCAGAGGTCGAGTAGCAAATCGCCAGCGCTTTGATCGTGACCCTGATTGCTGATTTCGAGCTGTTTGGGGCTTGTTACCTCTTTGCGCTTCCTAGAACCCGTCTTTCTGCCTTTCGCAGGGAGCTCCCCTGACAACTCAAGCAGTTGCGCGGCAGGCTCCGCAGGCCCTGATATCGTCGTGGCAGCCTGCCCTTCTATCCTGTCGGTCCCGCTCTTTGCGGCAGTAGTGGAAATGTCCGATAGCTCAATGTCGGATGGTCTTTTGACGTTCGACTTTGCAATTTCGATTGCCGGAGCAACGTCCTGCTGTATCTTCGGCGCGAAACGTATCATGAGTACTCACCTTCCAATTCGTTCGCTTTATGTTCTCATCGAAAAGCGCAATTCTGTCAACCTACTCACAGTCGAACAGCCAATATACCAATTGCCCTTGTGCCACGTTCTGAACACGGCGTGGTTTGCCGGATAGCATTACGCGCCCGAAATTAGTCCAATGGCCTGGAAGCAAAACGACAATTGCGCCGCACCCTGCGCCGGGCGGAGCTCGCATCACACGATGGTCGCAAGCAAGTCGCAAATCGGCGCAGGCTCCGGCTCGTCGCCATTGCCAGTGATGACCGTCAGGGCCGAGCAGCTTTGCATATCCTCAATCACGCTCGCAGAACTGTACTACGACGCCGAGAAATCCGCTCGTCGCATTGAGAATTTGACAGCCATTGAACATTTCGCGGCGCGCTTGGAAGTTCTCCCGTTCGGAGAAAAGGCGGCCTCGCACTATGGACAGGTCCGGGCAGAGCTGGAGCGCGCCGGCACTCCTTGTGGCCCCCACGACATGAAAATTGGTGGTCATGCCCGTGCCGAAGGGCTGATCGTCGTCACCAACAACATGCGTGAGTTCGTTCGCATGCCCGGCGTTAGAACTGAGAACTGGGTGTAGCAACCACCAACCGAACAAGCACGTCTCGAAGGCGGCTTCCGGAATCACCGGAATCATCCTTGCAATTGCGGAGTAATTCTCCATAAATGCAAGGATGATTGGGCGTCGAATAACAGCCGAATTAAACGAACTGATCGATACCAACCCGCTGTTGCGCTGATTGGCCCGCGCCAGGTCGGCAAGACGGTCGAAGCGCTGTCCCTCGCCTTACTCGGCAGAACACTGCTGGATCTCGCGTAGGAGAAAATCGGCCGGCAGATCTGACGCGATGCTGATCTTCTCAGCTCGCAGATCTTCGATATCGATCTCGGCCCTCAAGGGATGCGGGCTGTCTCTGGGGACGGCGAGCAGATAACCTCCTGGGCGATCGACTGGAACAACGCTCACGCCGCGTCATCCTTGAGCGTCGCAGCTTCCGAGAGGTCGAACTGCAGTTCAGCAAGCTTGGAATATGCGCCGCCCTTGCGGATCAACGTGGCGTGCGTCCCCTCCTCGATCACGCGGCCGCCGTCGATCACCAGAATTCGATCCGCCTTGAGCACCGTGGCAAGCCGATGCGCAATCACGATCGTCGTGCGGTTGCACATCAATTCGTCGAGCCCCCTCTGCACAAGCATTTCGTTTTCCGCGTCGAGAGATGCCGTGGCCTCGTCCAGCAGAAGGATCGGCGCGTTCTTCAGGACAGCACGGGCGATGGCAAGTCTTTGCCGTTGGCCGCCAGACAGGGTGAGCCCACGCTCGCCGACCACGGTGCGATAGCTCTCCGACAGTTTGGAAATGAACCCGTGCGCTCTCGCCGTCGTGGCCGCCGCCGCGATCTCGTCCTGCGAGGCATCGGGTCGTCCGAGACTGATATTTTCTGCGATACTCGCCGCGAAGATGGTCACGTCCTGCGGCACGATGGCAATCTCCCCTCGAACTGCAGCGGTGGGGATCGTGCGCACATCGCAGCCATCGAGCGAAATGTCGCCGGAATAATCCTTGTAGAAACCGAGCAGGAGCGAAAAGATCGTGCTCTTGCCCGAGCCGGAAGCACCCACAAGCGCGACTGTCTCGCCGGGCCGCACGCTCATCGACAGGCCCGTGAGAACTTGCCTGTCCGGAGCGCCCGGATAGCCGAAATGCAGGTTCCGGATTTCGATCGCGCCTTTTGCGGGCTGGTCGAGCGAAGCACCCGATGCCGGCTCGCTCTCGCCGGCATCTTCATCGAGCAGTTCGAAAAGGCGTTCGGCTGAGCCTGCCGCTTGCGCCAGTTCGCCCCAGACCTCCGAGAGCGAGCCCAGCGACCCTGCCGCAATGACGGAATAGAGCAGGAACTGGCTCAGACTCCCCGCCGACAGCGTCCCGGAAAGCAGGTTATGCGCGCCGATCCAGAGAACCCCGACGACGCTTCCGAAAATCAGGGCAATGGCAACAGCGGTCAAGAGCGCACGCGAGCGGGCGGCAAAGACGGCGCTGCGATAGGACGCCTCGACGTCACGAGCATATCTTTCGCTCGCCGCTGCCTCCCCGTTGAAGGCCTGCACCGTCCGGCTTCCGGCGATCATTTTGCTCGCGAAAGCGGATGCGGTCGCAAGAGCGTCCTGTGCTGCCCGCGATTTTCTGCGGACCGAGCGACCGAAAAGGACGAGCGGCGCGATCACGAGCGGAATGGCACCCAATGTGATGGCGGAAAGTCCAGGGCTGGTGACGAACATCATCACCAGCGCGCCCAGGCACAGCAGCGAATTGCGCAGGGCCACCGATGCGGCGAGGTTCAATGCGGACTTGATCTGTGCGGCATCCGCGGACAGTCGCGATGCGATGTCGCCGGATCTGTTGGCGTCAAAAAAGCTTGCCGGCAGCCGCGTCACATTTCGGAAGGTCTTCACACGCAGATCGCTGACGATGCGCTCGCCAAGCGTCGTGACGAAATAATAGCGGCAGGCGCTTGCTATGGCGAGCGCGATAGCAAGCGCAAGAAGCATCAGGAAATAGCTATTGATGAAGCCACCGTCGGACTGTCCAAAACCATGATCGATCATCCGGCGGACCGCCATCGGCAGCGCAAGCGAGATCAGCGCAGCGGCCGCGAGCGAGATCACTGCCAAGAGCACCAAGCCCCGGTGAGGCCGCAGCAGGGGCAGCAACCGGACGAGGCCGGAGACATCAGGCTTCTTTTTCCGCGGCTGCGGTGTGGAGCCCGCAGTCACGTCGGCGGGCGGAGCGGCGGATCGGTCGTGTGCGGCAATCATCAAGGTGAGGGTCTCCTGGACTGGAATGTCTCCCTTTTGGCATTTGCGCGGCAATCGTCTTTGACCGCGATCAATTATCAGCCGGTTCCGCCGAAGCGTGCCGCGTCAGAAGGCCTCGACAATATGTCGCGCTGAGCCTGCTGACCCGCGGCCGAGGCTCAGACTGTGATAGCAGGAAAGCGAAATGAGAGACGCACGACCGCATGAATGGTCGCAGTTTGATCCCGGTCAATTAATCTGACGGCATTGGGCGCTAGAGCGGGCCATGACCTATGTCGAAAGCGTCAAAGATGACATCGCCAAGCTTGCGCAGCCCACCAGATTCCTGGAACTGGCCGATCGGGTCCTGCCTGGACTCTCGATCGTCACTGCCCTCTGTTTTGCTATTGGACTTTATCTGAGTTTTGTTTCCGATGTCGATTATCAGCAGGGTGAGACTGTCAGGATCATGTATGTCCATGTCCCGGCAGCATGGATGGCAATGCTCTGTTATACGGTGATGACCGCAAACGCTGTCGGCTCTCTGGTCTGGCGCCACCCGCTTGCCGATGTCGCCGCGCGCGCTGCTGCGCCAATCGGCGCCGCCTTTACCTTCGTGGCGCTCGTCACCGGCGCATTCTGGGGCAAGCCGATGTGGGGAACCTGGTGGGTGTGGGACGCGCGCCTGACCTCGATGTTCGTGCTTTTCCTGATGTATCTCGGCCTACTGGCGATCAACCGCGCGATCGACGAACCAACGCGCGCCGCCCGTGTCACGGCGGTTCTCATTGTCGTGGGCTTCGTCAACATTCCGATCATCAAGTTCTCCGTCGACTGGTGGAACACCCTGCATCAGCCGGCAAGCGTGCTCAGGCTGAATGGGCCCGTTCTGGACGTCGAATTTTTTCGCCCGCTCCTGACCATGGGGCTGGCCTTCACGACACTCTTCTTCACCCTCCACGTGGCTTCGATCAGGAACGAGATCTGGCGGCGGAGACTCATGTCGCATCATCGCTTGGCCGCACGGGCCGCAATGCAAAGGGAGAATTGAAATGACCCATCAGGACTATGTGCTGGCAGCCCATACGGTCGCATTCGCCGTCATGATCGCCATGAGCGCGATGACCTGGTTTCGCGGCCGCACCTATCGCCGGCAGGTCGAGGTGGTGGCGAAGACCAGGCATCGCGCGCGTCACGAGGTCCGCTAGGTGCGCCGCTATGTTCTGGCCGCCGTGCCGCTGCTCGTCTTTGTGGCAGTTGCCGGAGCTGCCGGGCGCATTCTTTATCGGGAGGCGGCGGAAGGATATTCGTCCTCCGCCCTGCCCTCCGCACTCATCGGTCAGGCACATCCGGCAATCGATCTGCCGCCGCTTGCCGGTCTGCAGTCTCCCGGACTTCAGGATAGTGGGCTCTCCGGCCAGGTCGCGATCGTCAACGTGTTCGCGTCCTGGTGTATTCCCTGCCGGCAGGAACATAGCGCGCTCATGCGGCTGTCGAAGGACCCGCGGATCAAGCTGATAGGCATCAATTACAAGGATGACAGCAGCAACGCTCTCGCCTTCTTGCGCGACAACGGAAACCCCTATGCTGCCGTCGGCGTCGATCCGACCGGCAGGGAGGCGATCGATTGGGGCGTCTACGGCGTACCGGAAACCTTCGTCATCGGCCGCAATGGCCGCATCCTCTTCAAGCAGGTCGGCCCTCTCGACGAAAAGACCCTGTCGACCGACCTTGGTCCCGCTCTCGACAGGGCATTGGCTACCGGCAGCTGACCGGTAGCCCGCATCTCCAGCTGGCCCGCATCTACAGCTGGCTTGACGACTTGACCTCAAGCCGGTTGCGACCGCTTTTCCGGATCCGAATCCGCGACAAGCTGCAACCGATCAAGACAACCTCCTGACCCGAGATTTTCGACGAGCGCCAGCACGGCACGGCGTTGCAGTTCAGTTTCCACATTCCCGTCGAGCGTGATCTGCCCATTGCGAACAGAAACGCGGATCTTCTGTGGCGTCAGCCCGAGATCGTATTTGAGGCGTGTTTGAACCGCGAGCAGGATCGCGTCATCCTCGCGTGGCAACCTGAGCGTCGGCGCATCGGTTATTAGAGCGAGGATATCGCGCCGGCTGACGATCCCGACGAGCCGTCCGTCGTCGACGATCGGAATGCGCTTGATACGATGGACCTCAAGGCTTTCCGCGATGTCGGAGACCTCGCTGTCAGGGCTGGCGACGATGACGTCGCGTGACATGATATCTCTGACGGACCAGCCATTGCCGCGGATGTAGCGGTCCAGATCGACATCGGAGGTGACTTCCGCGTTGCGCGTAGCGCGCGGGGCAAGCCGTATCTCGCGACGCAGCAGCAGGTCGCCCTCGGTCAAGATCCCGCAGATCCGCCCTTCGTCATCAACCACGGGCAGCCCGCTAATGTTGTTTTGCATCATCACCGCGATGGCGTGGCGAACCCCCGCCTCAGGGCTGATCGAAACCACATTGCTCGTCATAATGTCCTTGGCCTGCATGCTCGCACCTTCCTTTTCGGAAACATCTGGTGCGGTAAGAGTAAGACGGCGCTGGCGGATCGACCTTGACCTCCATCAAAGTCGCGGTATCGGATCGAGCAACTCGGCGAGCTTCTCCTGCTCTTCGGCGGTGAGCCTGCTGCCGGTGGGTTTGCCGGCTCGCTTGCGGGCAAAGACGACGAGCGAAGCTCCGCCGGCGAGGATCAGCAGCACGGGAGCACCCCAGAGCAGCAGCGTGCGCACACTGAAGCGCGGCTTCAGCAGCACGAACTCCCCATAGCGCGAGACGATATAGTTCAGCACCTCTTCGTCGCTGTCGCCATCGGTGATGCGCTCGCGCACGAGCAGGCGCAGGTCACGGGCGAGATCGGCATTGGAATCGTCGATCGACTGGTTCTGGCAGACCATGCAGCGCAGTTGCGCCGACAATGTTCGCGCCCGCGCTTCGAGGGCGGGGTCGGCGAGCATCTCGTCCGGATTGACGGCGAAGGCCGGGGCGGCCGCCAACATCAGGGCCAGAGCAAGCAGGAGACGCTCGATCATTCCGCCGGCTCCATGACCGGTGCTGCCGGCTTAGTTGCCTTGGCCTTCGCCTTACGGCTCGGAGCCCCGACACGCAGACGCCGGTCGGTCAGCGAGACGCAGCCGCCTGCCGCCATGATCAGCGCCCCGCCCCAGATGCACAGGATGAACGGCTTCCACCAGATGCGCACGACGATGCCGCCGTCCTTCGTCGCGTCACCGAGCGACACATAGAGCTGGCTGAGGCCGAAGGTCAGGATGCCGGCTTCCGTCGTCGGCATCTGCCTTGCGGTATAAAGCCGCTTGGCCGACCAGACATCGGCAATCTCGGCGCCGCCGCGGCGGATCGAGAAATGGCCGCGATCCTCGGTATAGTTCGGGCCGGTCGCCGGCTGCATGCCGTCGAAGACGATGCCGTAGCCGCCGGCCTCCGTCGACTGGCCCTGCTTCATCTCGACCACATGCTCGGTCTCAAAGGTCGTGACCGCGACGATGCCGAGCACGGTGACGCCAAGACCGGCATGGGCAAGCGCCGTGCCAAAGGCCGAGCGCGGCAGGCCGGAAAACCTTCGCCAGGCGATACCCGCCTTCACCTTGCCGATGCCGGCGCGATACCAGAGGTCGGCCACCGCGCCCAGGATCAGGAACAGGCCGGCGGCCAGGCCGAGCACCGCCATGACCGGGCCGCCATGTTCGAGATAGAAGAAGACGAGGGCGGCGGCGAAAGCGAGACCGACGACGACATAGAGCCGCTGCAGGGCGCCGAGCAGATCGCCGCGCTTCCAGGAAAGCAGCGGCCCGAAGGGCACGACGATCAGAAGCGGCGCCATCAGCAGGCCGAAGGTCAGGTTAAAGAAGGGCGCGCCGACGGAGATCTTGTCGCCGGTCAGCGTTTCCAGCACCAGCGGATAGAGCGTGCCGGTCAGCACCGTGCCGCAGGCAACCGTCAGGATCAGGTTGTTGACGACGAGCGCCCCCTCCCGCGAGATCGGCGCAAACAGCCCGCCTGCCGACAGAAGCGGCGCGCGGAAGGCAAACAGCGACAAGGCCCCGCCGATGAAGATCAGGAGGATGCAGAGGATGAAGACGCCGCGGCTCGGGTCGCTGGCGAAGGCATGCACCGAGGTCAGAACGCCGGAGCGCACCAGGAAGGTGCCGATCAGCGACAGCGAGAAGGTGAGGATGGCGAGCAGCACCGTCCAGATCTTCAAGGCCTCGCGTTTTTCCATGACGAGGGCCGAATGCAAGAGTGCGGTGCCGGCAAGCCAGGGCATGAAGGAGGCATTCTCCACCGGGTCCCAGAACCACCAGCCGCCCCAGCCGAGTTCGTAATAGGCCCAGTAGGAGCCCATGGCGATGCCAAGCGTCAGGAAGGTCCAAGCCGCCAGCGTCCAGGGCCGCACCCAGCGCGCCCAGGCGGCATCGATACGGCCGTCGAGAAGGGCGGCGACGGCAAAGGAGAAGCAGACGGAGAAGCCGACATACCCGAGGTAGAGCAGCGGCGGATGGATGGCGAGCCCGATATCCTGCAGCACCGGGTTGAGGTCGCGGCCCTCGGCAGGGGCCGGATCGAGGCGGACGAAGGGATTGGAGGTGAGCAGGATGAAGAGGATGAAGGCGACCGAGATCCAGGCCTGGACCGAGAGAACGTTGGCCTTCAGCGTATCGGGCAGATTGCGGCCGAAGATCGCGACCAAGGCGCTGAACAGCGACAGGATCAAGAGCCAGAGCATCATCGATCCCTCGTGATTGCCCCAGACGCCGGAATATTTGTAGATCAGCGGCACCAGCGAATGCGAATTCTCCCAGACGTTCTCGACCGAGAAGTCGGAGACGACATGGGCATAGGTCAAGACGCCGAAGGAGAAGGCGACGAGGGCAAAGAGCAGGACGGAGCCCAAGGGCGCGACATCCATCATCGCCTGATCGCCGCGCCTGGCACCGATGACCGGCACGAGCGACAGGACGATGGCGGTTGCGAGCGCCAGCACCAGCGCATAGTGACCGATCTCGATGATCATGGCGTCGCCTTCGTTTGCTGGGCCTTTGTCTGTTGCGCCTGGGCCTCCTGGCCTTCAACTACCGCCGCCTTGCCCTTTGCCTGCTCGCCCTTGGTCGCCTCGCCTTGTCCGGCTCCCTTGCCCTCTTCCCACAGGCCCTGCGCCTTCAGCCTGTCGGCCACGTCCTTGGGCATGTAGGTCTCGTCATGCTTGGCCAGCACGGTATCGGCGGTGAAGACATTGCTGCCGGTCTCGAACCTGCCCTCGGTCACCACCCCCTGCCCCTCGCGAAACAGGTCCGGCAATATGCCCTGGTAGCGGACAGTGACGATCTGACCGCTCGGGTCGGTCACCGCAAAGCGCACCACCGAACCCTCGCCGCGCACGACGCTGCCCGCTCCGACAAGGCCGCCGAGGCGGATGCGGGTGCCTGGTGCCACCGGGTTGTTGGCGAGATCGCCCGGCATGTAGAAATAGGCGACCGACTGGCTGAAGGCGAACATGACGAGCAGCACGGCGACGAGGATGAAGCTCATGCCGCCGGCAATCACCGCCAGGCGTTTCTGCTTGCGCGTCATTCAACCGATCCTTCCGTGGCCACCGAGCCTTCCGTGGCGATGCCGAATTCCCTGGCCAGCGCCAGCAATTGCCTGCCCTGATCGCCCGAGGCCGGGAAGGCGGCAAGCCCGCGCTTCAGGGCATCCGCGGCGCGATCCTTGTCGTTCAAGACGGCGTAAGAGCGGACGAGACGCATCCAGCCCTCGAAATTGTCGGGATCGGCGCTCAGTTTGGCGTCCAGGCTTTCCACCATGGTGCGGATCATCTGCTGACGGTCACTGGTGCTCAACGTCTCAGCCGCCGCCACATCCTGCTCCGTCGGGCCGCCCGGAACGGGCGGCTGGGCAACAGGCCGGGCTTCTGCCTCGGCTGCAGAGGCGACCGCCGCGCCGCCATTCTTGGCGATATGCTCGTTGACCAGCGGCAGCCAGGGTGCATCGACCGGCGACTGCTTCGCCAGCGCCTCGAAGGCGGTGCGCGCCGCATCCGGCTGGCCGGCCTGCTCCAGGCTCAAAGCAATATAGAAACGCGCTCGCGGGTTGTTCGGCTCAAGCGTGAGGATCTGCTTGAGTTCATAGAGCACCTCTTCCGTCACTATGCCATTTGAGGTGGCCATGAGCGTTTCCGACAGCCCTTCCAGGCGGGGCACATCGGCTCCGTCCAGCCGAATGGCGGTTCGATACGCCTTTGCCGCATCATCGACCCGGCCCATCCTAAGGTAAACGGGGGCAATAACGTCCCATGCCCGCCCGTCCTCGGGACCGGCCAGGTGATCCTCCATCTTCTTCACGAGGATTGCGAGATCCTCGCCTGGCTCCGCAAGCCTTGCCGCCAAGGGACGAGAGGGGAGATCGGGGGAACCGAGCGAGATGTAAAGAGCGATACTGAGCAAGGGCAAGAACGCGACTATCCCGTGCTTCAGCCATCTGCCGGAGCGTTGCGCGCTCTGCGTCGGCCGGCGGTTATCCACAGCCTTGAACAGACGCCGCGCCGTTTCTGCTTTAGCCAATTCGTATTCGTCCGGCGAGATGCGTCCGGAGGCGATATCCTCGTCGAGTTCGAAAAGCTGGTCGCGGTAGACCTTTCCGGCATCCGCTTTGGCGCTCACCGCCTTGCGGCCCCAGATCGAAAGCGGATGAAGCAGGATGGCAGTCGCTGCGGTCGTCATCACCGCGAAAAGAACCCAGATCGTCATTGTTGCAGCCATAATGGCTCAACACATAGCCGCAGCAGCGGACCGGACATTGACGAGGATCAATTATTTCGGTGTTCGTTCCGGTCGCCCAGTGAAGACATAACCGACGCCGCGCACCGACTGGATGAGATCCGGGCTCTTTGGATCATCCTCGATCTTCTTGCGCAAACGGACGATCTGGGCGTCGATTGCGCGATCGAAGGCTTCGAGATTGCGGTTTCTCGTCAGATCCATGAGGGTGTCGCGCGAAAGAACTCTTCCGGGATTGCGCACGAACACGAGCAGCATGTCGAACTCGCCCGTCGTCAAGGCAACGTCGTCGCCCTGGGGTGAGGTCAATCGTCTCCGAGACACATCGAGGCACCAGCCTTCGAAGGCGAGCGTTTCGTCTTCTCCATTGGAGGCGCGGGTGGCGTCCGAGGACGTGCGACGTCGCAGAATTGTCCTGAGACGGGCCAGCAGCTCCCTCAGGTGAAAGGGCTTGGCGATGTAATCATCGGCGCCGATCTCAAGGCCGACGACCTTGTCCGTGACATCGTCCTGACCGGTCAGCATGAGAACCGGCACGTCGGATGTGCTTCGAAGCTCCCGAAGCAACTCGAGACCATTCTCGCCGTTCGGGAGCACCAGATCGAGAAAAATTGCCGCGTATGAGTTCTTGGCAAGTTCGGAACGCATCGCCGCGCCGTTCGCGACCGCGTTCACCTTAAATCCGTTGTCTTCGAAGTAACGCACCAGCATCTGCCTGATCCGCACGTCGTCATCGACCACCAGAATACGGTCCGGTTCCATTGTTCTCATTGAGCTCGGTTTCGACCTGCAATGAGATAGCGCAGGAATTCGGCCAGCGCCACCGCTCTCAGCGCCTTATACGATAGTTCCCAAAGAAACCTTATGATGACCGGCTCGCCTGGCGAGCTTCACCACGATAGCGTCCGTCAGCATAGCTTCGGAAGGCCGCGTGATCGTCGCTAACAGACCTCGTGCAGCAGAATGACATTTTTGATGCTGACCGTTGAGCCCTTCGCGCAGACCCCGCACCGTGCGACGGCGGCAAGTCATCCTGCAGCATCCTCGCTCAGCCCATGAGACATGGTATGACCGTAAACGCCCTTCATTGTGGAAGAACATCTTTTTCCCGGCTGACGTGATCACGTCGCGGTCGGATCGGAATCATCGTCGGCAATCACCCGCCAGGAAGCGCCCTCCAGATCATCATACTGACCGCTTTTCAGGGACCAGAGGAATGCCGCCAGCCCGAGGCCGCCCATGAAAAGCGCGATCGGGATCAGATAGATGAGCATGTTCATGCGGCTTCGACCTCCTGATTACGGATCGGTCTCTGCGAAGCCGTCAGGAGAGTCCTTCGCGCTGTAAAGGCGTTCAGACGCAGGGCGTTGGTGACGACGATGATCGAAGAGGTCGACATCGCCACGGCGGCGATCAGCGGGGTCGCAAGGCCGGCGATCGCTATCGGCACGGCAAGGATGTTGTAGCCGATCGCCAGCGCGAAATTCTGCCGGATGAGAGCAGCCGAGCGCCGGGCGATCTGGATTGCGTCGGGTACTGCATCGAGCCTCTCGTTGAAGAAGACGAGGTCGGCCGCCTGGCGCCCGATGTCGGAAGCGCTGGATGGCGCCATCGAGACATGGGCTGCGGCCAGCGCAGGGGCATCATTGATGCCGTCGCCGACCATCAGAACGCGGCGCCCCTCTTCCTGCAAAGCTTCGCAGGCTTCCACCTTCTGTTTCGGGGTCAGTGCGCCAAGGGCGCGATCGACGCCGAGGCTGCGTGCCGTACTGTCGACGACAGATTGGCGATCCCCCGAAAAAATCAGCGTCTGGAGACCGGCCGACTCCAGATCGGCGACCGCTTCGCCAGCTCCCGGACGAAGCGTATCATCGAAGAAGAAGCGTGCCAGCGCCACCCCGTTTGCCGAAAGCACGACTTCGGAAAGCGGACTGTCTGATGTCGCGGTCTCGGCCTTGCCGCAGGCGAAGGATGCGTTTCCGAGCCTGTAGACGAGATCCCCACGCGCGGCTTCAAGACCGCCGCCAGCGACCTCCACCACACGCTCGAATTGCTCGGCTAGATCAGCATGGCGGGAAAGCGACTGCGAGAGCGGATGCCTGGAATGCTGTGCAAGTGCCGCGGCGATCGCAATGCTCCCGATATTGTCGGCCTCGGTCCGTACGAGCCTCGGTTGTCCAAGCGTCAGCGTCCCCGTCTTGTCGAAGGCGACGGCATCGATCTCGGCAAGCCGCTCGAGCGCAGAACCGTCCTTGACCATGACGCCCCTGCGAAAGAGCTCGCCGGCTGCCACGACCTGTACGACCGGAACGGCGAGCCCAAGAGCGCATGGGCAAGTAATGATGAGCACGGCAACGCCGACGAGCATCGCTTGCTTCCAGTCTCCGCCGATGATCCCCCAAGCCAGAAACGACACCAGCGCAAGCAGGTGCACGGCGGGCGAATAGAGTGCCGCAGCCCTGTCGGCGATCCGCCGGTAGCGCGCCCGTCCGCCTTCGGCGGCCTCCATGAGGCCGATGATCTCGGCAAGCAGAGAGTTGCGCGCGAGCTTGGTTGCGCGCACGGTGAGCGAGCCTGTCAGGTTCATTGCCCCAGAATGGATTTCCGTGCCGGGATTGACGGCGACCGGACGGCTCTCACCGGTCACGATCGACAGGTCGAGATCGCTCTCGCCGCTGGCGACGATACCGTCGACGGGAATGCGGTCGCCGGCCGCCACAGCAATCTCGTCCCCGACGACAATTTCCTCTATTGCCACGTAACGTCTCGATCCGTCGGCCGCTACCACCAGCGCTCCTCGCGGGGCAAGCCGCGCCAGCCCGTTGATCGCTGCGCGCGCCTTCTCACGCATGATGTGGTCGAGGGTGCGGCCGATCAGCAGGAAGAACAGCAGCGATACGGTCGCGTCGAACCAGGCGTGCTCGCCGTGATGCATCGTCTCCCAGAGCGAAACGGCATAAGAGAGCGTCACAGCAAGTGAGATCGGCACATCCATGTTCGTGCGTCCGCTTTTCAACGCGTTCCAGGCCGACCGAAAGAAGAACCGGCCCGAATAGATAAGGGCAGGCGCGGCGATCATTGCCGAGATCCAATGGAACATGTCACGCGTCGCGGCATCCGCACCGGACCAGACGGATACCGACAGCAGCATGATGTTTGCAGCGGCAAAACCCGCAACCCCGACCGCAAGGAGAAGCTGGTTTTTTGTCTTGTCGTTTTCCGGTGCAAGCGGCGCGAAGAGATGAACCCTGTATCCGGTCGCGCTGATTGCGGTGGTAATGCCCGTAGGATCAACCGCTTTGTTGTCCATCTCCTCGGCATAGACGCAGCTCACGCGCCTCGAGGTGAGGTTCACTCTGGCCTTTCGCACGTAGGGCAAAGCCGACAAGGCCCGCTCAATGGTCGATATGCAGGCGCCGCAATGGACATCAGGCACGCTGAGATCGAGCTGACGAAGGCCACCGCCGAGCGCGTGGCTGGCAAGGCCGATCTCCTCGGCGCTGAAGGAGGTCGTACTCATTGCCAGCACGCCGTCCGCATTCATGGTGCAGCAGGTCATTGGCCAAACTCCGCAGTGTCGATGCGCACGGCCTCGTGCATGACGATTTCGCCGCTGCGGCGCGAGGTCACCTCGACGATCCAGTCCCCTGCCGCGATCGCATGACCTGCCTCGAACCGCCCCTCAGAGAGTTTGGTCAGGGCAACGCGAAAATCCTCGTGATCGCCGACCGGCCGTTTGAAATTGGCCACGATGTCGTCGACAGCGGCCGGCGAACCGTCTCTGTTGGTGATATCGTAGTGGATTTCATCGCTCTTCAGCGAGAGCTTGCCGGTGATCCCGGAGGCAGCCATCGCCTTCATGGCGGCGGCCTTCTCATTGAATTCCTGGCTGGCGACATAGGTGTTTTCGACCACGAGCCCGCTCCAGCTCGACGAAGCGTACCAGGCCATCGTAAAGTTGACGGCAATAATGACGCCGAAAAAGGCACACGTCGCCAGCAGCATATGCGTGCCGGTAAATCCTTGCGTACGGGTGCTCATCTGACATCTCCTGGGGCGTTGAATGCAGCTCGATAGGTCGCGCGATCGGCATGGTCGGCATCTTCGATCGAAAAGAGGAACTCGTTGACGGCATCGCCCGTCGGCTTGCGGGTGACGAATACCTTGAGGGTCGTGGCAGCGTCAGGCGCGGCGTCGATCATAAACCGACGTCCTTCCTCCTTGCCGAGTTCAGGAATCCGCATCGTCGCGCCGTCGATGCCCGACAGGGTCAGTTCGATCGTGCGCGGTTTGGGAACCATGTTGAGGACGCGCAGCGTGTATCCGTTGCGGATCGATCCGTCGCTTTCCAGCACATATTGCGGATTGCGGTCATGGATGACATTGAGCTCCAGCCGTTCGCGGATCGACAGGTGCACGAGCATGGCAATGCCGATGCAGGTCCAGATAGTTGCATAGAAGACGAGGCGCGGCCGGAAGATGATGCGCCAGTCGAAATGCCGAATGCCGTCGATAAAGGAACCGTCCGGATTTCTGACGCGTGCCGGCTGGACGGATGTCTTACCCCCGTCCGTGGCGATGTTCATATTGCTCGCATATTCGCTGAGCGTCGCATAGGCGATCAGGCCGCGCGGCTTGCCGATCTTGTCCATGACGTTGTCGCACGCATCGATGCAGAGCGCGCAGGTGATGCACTCCAACTGCTGGCCATCGCGGATATCGATGCCCATCGGACAGACCGCAACGCAGGCATTGCAGTCGACACAGTCGCCAACGGCCTGTCCCTCCGCCTGCGTCTTCTTGGCATGGCGCGAGCGCTGTTCTCCGCGCCAGTCATTATAGGTCACGACCAGCGAGTTCTCGTCGAGCATGGCGCCCTGGATGCGCGGCCAGGGGCACATATAGGTGCAGACCTGTTCGCGCAGGAGCCCGCCGAAAACGTAGGTGGTCGCTGTCAGAATAGCCACTGTGGCATAAGCGACAGCCGGAGCCTGGCCGGTGAAGAGCCCTTTGATGAGGGTCGGCGCATCGGCGAAATAGAACACCCAGGCACCGCCGGTGAAGACGCCGATAACAAGCCAGATCGCATGCTTGAGCAGGCGCTTGCGGAGCTTGTCGAACGTCCACGGTCCGGCGTCGAGCTTCATTCTCGCATTGCGATCGCCTTCGATGGCACGCTCGACGACGAGAAAGAGATCGACCCAGACCGTCTGTGGACAGGCATAACCGCACCATGCGCGGCCAACGGCCGAGGTGACCAGAAACAGCCCGAAGCCCGCCATGACCAGCAATCCGGCAACATAGTAGAATTCCTGCGGCCAGATCTCGATGAAGAAGAAGAAGAAACGACGCGACGACAGGTCGATCAGGATCGCCTGGTCGGGCGCATAGGGTCCGCGATCCCAGCGGATCCAGGGTGCAAGATAGTAAATCGCCAGCGTGATCAGCATCACGATCCATTTGAAGCGTCGGAAACGTCCTTCGGCCCGTTTGGGGAAGACCTTCTTGCGCGCTGCATAAAGCGGCTGACGGTTGCGGCGGGCGTTGACCGGTTCCGCGTTGACGCGTTCCACTGATTCGGGATCGGGTGCTGTGTAGAGGTTCATGGGCCTGTTCCGGTTTGTGACTGCCCTTCTCCTCCGTTTCCGACACGCGATCCTTGATTCATGTCAAGAACGTGGGTCCGCGGGGAGAAGGCCTTGCCCGGGCAGGAGATGCAGCCCTGAAGGAGCCGGGCAACCGATAGGCATAGGCAATTGCGTTCAGTCGTTCTTTGCGTTTGAGCAAGGAGAAAAGGCCGCGCCCGGGAGAGGGGCACGGCCGTAGAGGACAACGGGGAGAAGCCGCTGGGACGTCCTCGTTTGCAGATCTAGCGGCTCGTCGGGTTGTGATCTTTGAGGCAGATCAAGCTTACGATCGAACTGCCGATCCTTGCGGGATCTTCCTGCTCACAGGCCGGTGGGGCGGCCCTTGCCCGTATCGATACACGCGAGTGGATCACCGCGCGTGGCGTGCCGTAAAGCTCAAGGAGGGCATTATGGTCATGGTTCGTCATCGTGCCCGCCCCTCATTTGCCGCCGCCAAGCGCATGGACGAAGACGGTGAGCTCCTTGACGGTGGTGTCTCCGAGGCGCACGGACCAGGCCGGCATGACACCATGCTTCGGAGCCGCGACCTGGCGAGCGATGGCGTCCTCGCCCCTGCCCTTAAGCCAGATGGCATCGGCAAGATCAGGCGCGCCCATATCCGGCTTGCCCTTGGCATCCTCGCCGTGACAAGCTGCACAATTGTCGATGAACAGCTGCTTGCCGGGTTCCACGAGGGCTTCGTTTGATGGCTTGTTCGTCAGGCTCCAGACATAGGCTGCGACCTGCCGTATCTGATCCTTGTCGAGCATGTCGACGAAGGCCGGCATTTCGGAGACATGTGTGTCTGTGTCACCGTCGAAGCGGATGCCGTGGGCAATCGTCGTCTGGATGGAATCAAGGTCGCCGCCCCAGAGCCAGTCGTCGTCGTTGAGGTTGGGAAAACCCGGTCCGCCACTTGCACCCGAACCGTGGCACGGAGCACAGTTGACCTTAAAGGCGGAGGCGCCGCCGGCGATCGCGAATTCGCGAAGGCCGGGATCGGCATCGATTTCCTGCACGGTCTTGGCGGCGATCATGTCGTGGAACTTCGTCTGCGACGCCTTGGCCAGGTCAAGATCCTGCTGCAGCTCGGCACGGCTGGAAAAGCCGAAATAGCCCTTCGTAGCCGATGTGATCATCGGTATGGCCGGATAGGCGATGGCATAGCCCATCGCCCACAGAATCGTCGCGTAGAAAGTCCAGACCCACCACCGGGGCATTGGATTGTTCAGTTCACGGATGCCATCCCATTCATGGCCGGTCGTCTCGACGCCGCTGATTTCATCGATGTGTTTTTCCGACATCTCAATCATCCTTCAGGGGAATGTTGGCCGCGTCCTTGGCAGCCTGCTTGCCGCCGGGACGGAGCGTAAAAATCACTGCTCCGACGAAGAAGGCCGTCATTGCCAGGAGACCCCAGCTGTCGGCGAAGTGCCGCATTGCGGTGTAGGTTTCCATGTTTCCCCTCATCGGTAGCCGGTGGCGTCGTCATAGGTCGAGAAGTCGACGAGCGTGCCGAGCATCTGCAGATAGGCCACCAGGGCGTCCATCTCGGTGAGCTTCGAAGGATCACCGTCGAAGTCGCCAACCTTGGCCTTGGGATAGCGCGCGAGAAGCGCGGTCGTATCGGCATTCGGGTCGGCCTGCACCTTCATGTCCGCCTCGGCATTGGCGATCATGTCGTCGCTGTAGGGCACGCCGACATCCACATTTGCTTTAAGGTCCATGCCGACATCCTTGACGGTGACCTCGCGCGCGCTAAGGAAGGCATAGCTCGGCATGATCGATTCCGGCACGACGGCCCGCGGGTTCGACAGGTGCTGGACATGCCACTCGTTGGAATAGCGGCCGCCCACGCGTGCCAGATCCGGACCGGTGCGTTTGGAACCCCATTGGAAGGGATGGTCGTACATGGATTCGGCAGCCAGCGAGTAGTGGCCGTAGCGCTCCACCTCGTCGCGGAACGGCCTGATCATCTGGCTGTGGCAGAGATAGCAGCCCTCGCGGATGTAGACGTTGCGGCCTGCCAGCTCGAGCGGCGTATAGGGACGCATTCCCTCCACCTTCTCGATCGTGTTCTGAAGATAGAACAGCGGCGCGATCTCGACGATACCGCCGATGCTGACCACGAGCAGCGAGCCAACCAGAAGAAGGGTCGCGTTTTTCTCGAGGATCTGATGTTTGTCCAGGATTGATGCCATGTGTCACCTCACTCGGCAGCCTGTGCCTGCGGCACATAGGCAGAAGGAATTTCGGCTTCGTCGCGCAGATGACCGCGGATGGTCATGAAAACGTTCCAGGCCATCACGAGGCCGCCGGCCAGGTAGAGGCCACCGCCAAGCGTGCGCAGCACGTAATAGGGGAACATCGCAGCCACGGTTTCGGCGAAGGAATAGACGAGGAAGCCCTGGGAATTATATTCGCGCCACATCAGGCCCTGCTGGATGCCGGCGACCCACAGGACCGCGGCATAGACGACGATGCCGAGCGTTGCGAGCCAGAAGTGCCAGTTGATCATGCGCAGGCTGTAGAGGCGTTGGCGGCCCCACAGCTTCGGCGTCATGTAGTAGATCGCCCCGAAGGTGATCATGCCGACCCAGCCGAGCGCGCCCGAATGGACGTGACCGATGGTCCATTCGGTGTAGTGACTGAGCGAGTTCACGGCCTTGACCGACATCATCGGGCCTTCGAAGGTCGACATGCCGTAAAAGGCGATGGCGACGACCATCATGCGGATGATGGGATCGGTTCGGATCTTGTCCCAGGCGCCAGACAGCGTCATCAGACCGTTGATCATACCGCCCCAGGAGGGCATCCAGAGCATGACCGAGAAGACCATGCCCAGCGTCTGCGCCCAATCGGGTAGGGCGGTATAGTGCAGATGATGCGGCCCAGCCCAGATATACATGAAGATCAGAGCCCAGAAGTGGATGATCGACAGCCGGTAGGAATAGATGGGACGATTGGCCTGCTTGGGCACGAAATAATACATCATCCCCAGGAAGCCGGCAGTCAGGAAGAAGCCGACGGCGTTATGGCCATACCACCACTGTGTCAGCGCGTCCTGAACGCCTGAAAACAGAGAATAGCTCTTCGAGCCGAGGAAGGAGGCCGGTACGGCGAGATTGTTGACGACGTGCAGCATGGCGATCGTCACGATGAAGGCGAGGTAAAACCAGTTCGCCACATAGATATGTGGTTCCTTGCGCTTCAGGATGGTGCCGAGGAAGACGGCGAGATAGGCGACCCATACGATGGTCAACCACAGGTCTACGTACCATTCAGGCTCGGCATATTCGCGCGCCTGGTTGATGCCGAGGACATAGCCGGTCGCCGCCATGACGATGAACAGCTGGTAGCCCCAGAAGACGAACCAGGCGAGACTTCCGCCGAACAGGCGCGCGTGACAGGTGCGCTGGACGACGTAGAAGGACGTCATGATCAGCGCGTTGCCGCCAAAGGCGAAGATGACCGCCGAGGTATGGACGGGCCGGAGCCTGCCGAAATTCAGATAAGGAGCGAAATTGAGATCCGGGAAGGCCAACTGCGCCGCAACGACAACGCCGACGAGGAAGCCGACGACGCCCCAAAACACGGTGGCAATCAAGCCATAGCGAATCACCTCGTCGAAATAGCCCGAGGGATCGCCCTTCGGCAGGCGCCCCGCCGGCGAGAAATCCACCTTTCTGACGAGAAGCAGCGTTCCCGCAAAAAGGCAAAAGCTCAATATCCCCATGTGGATTGAAAAGAGTTGGTCGTGAGCGAAAGCAGCGCCAAGCAGTGCCAGGAATGCTGCCACGGCGACCACCATGGTTTCCGTAGTATAGTTCATGATGACGTCCCCAGTGCGCAGACGACCACAGAGCGATCGCCTTTCTCGTACTTTGAGAAACGACTGTCATGGAGAGCTCACCCATTCCTTGATCCAGGTCAACGAGGACGGGGCTTTGCCCGTTGTTACAGACTGTTACAGTTTCTTACCCTTTGGCACCGTCCGCTCATTCCGCTGTGACCGAACGCCTTTTCTATTGGCTTCACACTCAATCAAGGCACGGGGATCATTGGGATGTTGATGCAAGGCCACCAGGCATTCGAGAACGTCGATCTTGGCGCGAATGCGGTTCAGGGCAATTGCCTGTCGTCGCTTTTCCAGATGTCGGCGACCGAAGCGATCGAGGCGGGAAAGGCGATCTGTTGGGAGGGGAATGCCGCACGGCATCTGTTCCAGATCACCGAAGGCGTCGTGCGTCTTCATCGCATCATTGGCGACGGACGCCGGGTCATAACCGCCTTTCACTTCCCCGGCGACGTCGTCGGCTCGTTCCTGCAAGGCGACTTCCTGTTTACCGCCGAAGCCGTGACGGATTGCAGGATTCGCCGCCTCTCGCGCAAGCAGTTCCAGGAAGAGGTCGAGCGATCCGAGCTTCTGCGACCGGCCTATATCAACCTGCTCTGCAGGGAGACCGCGTCGGCTCACGATCAGTTGGTGCTTCTGTCCAGGAAAAATGCCGAGGAACGTCTCTGCACCTTTCTCATGAAGCTTGCGACCCGTGACAGCGGCTCACTCCGCCAGGGCCTGCTCGAGGTGCCAATGAGCCGGCAGGATATCGCCGATTATCTCGGCCTGACCATTGAGACCGTATCGCGTTCGATCAGCAAGCTCGCTCAGCGGAAAATCGTCGCGCCGGACGGACGACACAATCTGCGCATCGTCAATCTTGCCCGGCTCGCCCAACTATCGGGCAATGTGGATGATTTTTCGGATAGAACCTGCCATAGGAGTAGCGTCCACTGAATACGGAACGAGTGTCTATGCCTCATCGTCTGATCTCGCCGCGCATCGCATCGCCCCAGGAACTGGACGCCATCGTGCATGTTCTCGACGGGGCCGACATCATCGTACACCGGCTTGACGGCACGATCACCCATTGGTCGATCGGCAGCGAGAACATGTACGGCTGGTCTCGTGAGGAGGCTGTGGGCGAGACCGTCTACGCCTTGCTCGATACCCGCTTTCCTGAGCCGATGGAGGCCGTACGCGCACATTTAACGACGCGAGGCTTCTGGCAGGGCGAGGTCGTGCATCGCCACAAGAACGGTCACGACATATACGTGGCAACCCGCTGCGTGCTCGTCAATCTGCCCGACGGCGATCCCGTGATCATCGAGGCAAACAGCGACGTCAGTGCCTTACGCAGGGCGGAAGAGGCCGTACGGGCGCGTGAGGCGCATCTGTCTTCCATCCTCGAGACCGTACCCGATGCCATGGTCGTCATCGACCAGAACGGCAATGTCATGTCGTTCAGCAAGGCAGCCGAGGCGCTCTTCGGCTTCACTTCCGACGAGATCTGCGGCCAGAACGTCAAGAAGCTGATGCCCGAACCCTATCGCGCGGCCCATGACGGATATATCGACCACTATCTGCAGACGGGCGAGAAGCGGATCATCGGTTACGGACGCGTGGTAACCGGCCGGCGCGCTGACGGCACCCAGTTTCCGATGGAGCTTCATGTCGGCGAGGCGACGGCAAACGGCGAACGGATTTTCACCGGCTTCGTTCGCGATCTGACCAGCAGGTTCAAGATCGAAGAGGATCTTCGCCAGGCCCAGAAGATGGAAGCCGTGGGTCAGTTGACCGGTGGGCTGGCGCACGATTTCAACAATCTGCTGACCGTGATCAGCGGCAATCTGGAAATGATCGAGGACAGGCTCCCGGCAGGTCCGCTGCGCGACATGCTGCGGGAGGCGCAGGATGCCGCCGCAGACGGGGCAAAGCTCACGGGCCAGTTGCTGGCCTTCGGAAGACGCCAGCCACTGAACCCGAAGCAGGCCGATCTCGGCCAGCTCGTCATAGGCTTTTCGGACCTGTTGCGAAGGACGCTCGGGGAAAACATCAAATTATCGACCGTTCTTTCGGGGTCCGATTTCAACGTGCTGGTCGATAGTTCCCAGCTGCAGAACGCGATCCTCAACATTGCCCTGAATGCACGCGACGCCATGCCGAAAGGCGGTGCTCTAACCACAGAGGTCTCACGCGTGCAGCTCGATGCGGACTACGCGAAAATGTATCCGGAAGTTCGCAGTGGCAACTTCGTCCTCGTCTCCATGAGCGATACGGGGGGCGGCATGAGCGAGGAGGTCAAGAAGCGCGCGATCGAGCCCTTCTTCACCACCAAGGAAGTCGGATCCGGGACCGGGCTGGGCCTCAGCATGGTCTACGGCTTCGTCAAGCAATCGGGCGGCCACCTGCAGATCTATAGCGAGGTCGGCCGCGGTTCAACGATCCGCATCTACCTGCCGGCGCTCTCAAGCGCCGGCACCAGGGACGAAGCCGCTGTTGGCGAAAGAAGCGAATCACCTTTGCCGGGCGGCGACGAACGCGTTCTCGTGGTCGAGGACGACGCACGCGTCCGCAGGGTTGCGGTCGCCAGGCTCGCTGCGATGGGATATTCAGTGCTTGAGGCCGACAACGGCCGAAGGGCACTTGAACTGCTCAAAGACCAGCCCGACATCGCGCTTCTGTTCACCGACATCGTTATGCCCGGGGGCATGACCGGCGACGAGCTGGCAAGGGCCGCCCGCGTTGAACGGCCTGACCTCGCCGTGCTCTTCACGTCGGGATATTCGGAGCCCGCGCTGGCGGCAAACGAGGTCATCGCCGGCGCGCAATGGCTCCGTAAGCCCTATACGGCCCGCGACCTCGCCCTGAAAATGCGCGAGCTCATCGACGCCCGGTGACGCGAGGGCGCTGGCCTTCTCAATGAATCCAGAAATCCGATTGTCCGTCGGAGCCTGTCAGGGTTGCGTGTGCGCAAATCCGCATCCTCTGCTGCCCCGCCCGTTTCGCTGCACGTCGTCGAAGCCGCATCGGGAGAGCGACCAATCGGTTGAATTGGTGCCGCCAATTTGACGGGCATCAAAGAGTGGGTCGCGTGCATGCCCTAGAACCGCAGTCGAGGCCAAGATCGGCCCCGAACGATAGGAGAAATGCAATGCGTCTGAAATTTGGCCTGATCGCTGCCGCGGCGGTTCTGATGGCATCGGCAGCGCCGCTCATGGCCGCCGACCATCAGATCCAGATGCTCAACAAGGGCGCTGACGGCGCGATGGTCTTCGAGCCGGGATTCGTCAAGATCGCGCCTGGCGACACCGTTACCTTCGTGCCCACCGACAAGAGCCACAATGCCGAGACCTACAAGGGCCTTATTCCGGATGGGGCTGGGGAATTCAAATCCAAGCCGAGTGAGCAATACCAGGCCAAATTCGACGTTCCCGGCGCCTATGTCATCAAGTGCACACCGCACGCAGCCATGGGCATGGTGGCGCTGATCCAGGTCGGCGACAACCCCGCCAACCTCGAAGCCATCAAGACCGCCAAGCTCCCGAACATGGTGCGCAAGCGCCTTGATGCCGACCTCGCACAGGTCGCCCAAGTCACCCAATAACGCAAGACCCTCACAGGCGGTGGCGCCATGCGCCCCCGCCTGTACCTCCCTTTTGCTTTGACGCTATTGTCGGCGTCGATGGAAACAGCCGCACGATCTGGCATGGTGGTGGACAACAGGAACTTTCCCCAAGAGCAATCCATCGAATGACGCCAGCATCTGTTGTCGGTCAATGGGAGAATTCACCGCTTTGGACAACGAAGGGAAGACAGCCGAACTCACGGCTTTCAAACGCACCGAACTGTTTTTGCTGATCCTGAACGGCCAGTTGCAACATGTATCGCCCACGATCTGGGTATCTGGCCACCAGTTCAGCCTCTATCGCGTTAAGCTGAGCGCGATAACCGTTCCACTGCTTGCCACTACCTTCTCTGCGGAAAAAGGATCGCACTTCAGGAATGTACTTATGGAGGATTTGACGATTTTGCTGATGCCGTCAATTAGCAGCCTTTCACGTGAAATCGGCGTGATCTGTGAAATTAATGATTGTATCGACGACGAATTGCGTCCTGCCTTGGACAGCCAGCGCCATATCGACACCGCCGCCCGCTGCGCTCCATCCTTCCAGTCAGACTTGGACGTAGGTTCTTCGGAGACTGGGTCCGTACCGGCCTGGTTTGATGTTCCTGACGGCCCATCATCGCCATTAGAACTTCTTTACGGTCCGCTTTCGATAGCGATCTTCGGTACGAGCCAATATCCCGGTGAGCTGGCGTTCGCGGAAACGTTCATCCAGACGCTCATCGCTCAGATACTTCGGTATAATCTCGCGAAAGCCAAGCGCTTCGTCGAATAGGACATCTGATGGCTTGCCGATATGCATGTCCCGAAGGATGAATTCCATCTCGTTTAAAGCGGTTGTCGCCATTTGGTGCCCTACGGTATCGCCGTTCGTGAGCGCATTATCGATAAAGCAATCCAGGATACGAACACTAGCGACCGCTTGATTAAGCGAATGTTGGTCGCGGCGATTAAGGCGATTGATGTTCGATAGCCTGCTTCTAACGCAGTCGAGGGGGTGCATCAAAGTCACCGAAACCCCCTCATCCCCATACGTAAACTTTACTGAATTCTTCTTGAGAGATTTGTCCTCGACCCCGCTCACGCTAGTAAGGAAATCGATCTGGACCGTTCTGTCACCGAGTTTTCCGACGACCACAGATGAACTTGGTCCGTGGTCGTCAAAAGAAGCAATGTAGAGCTTCCCGTCTTGGAGGTTCTCGGCAAGAGCCCTTTCGGCCTCTTTATTGTGAAAGAAGTCAAGGTCTTTGCTGGTTAAGGTGCCCAAGCTGTCCAGCTCTTCGTCGCGCCCTTGGAGAAGCTCAGACCAGATATTGACCGATTGGCCACCGACAATGATTGGGTCGCAGTGTGAACTTCGTTGAGAGTTAGATGATCTTGCTCGACAACGTCCGACACGAACTACATTTTTCGCGCGATAGGCTTGCCGCCTATTGCCACCATTCTGAATTTGGACTTGTCTAGGGAGCCGAAGAAGGAGTTCTCACGCTTCAGATCGGGGTCGCTGATTTCGCCGGATGCAACACGACGAACGTCCTCGTCGCGGCTAGCCTGCTTGGCGGCCGCTCTCTTATGACCATCAAGTTTTAAAACTTCATATGCCATCAATGTCATCCTTCTCTTTGATTTATAGGCGTTTTGGATGATATTTTCAAGTCGTCGACGCAAGGGGAATACTCGGTCTGGCAATCTTGTGCGGAGCGAAACCCAATGGGATACGCCCTTGCAGTCCTCTCATTTATAACCGCAGCAACGACTGTCTTCGGTGAAACGCGTAATTCGAAGCTCCGTGGGTTCCGTAGCGTGACTGCTTTCGGTTGGATCGCTTTTGTTGCCGCAATAATGCTCTTCGTTGCGGCTGTGTATCAAGAATTCCGGGACAATAAGAACAGAGGAGCCCGAGTTCATGTCGGATCATCTTCTCGACATGCTCTGGCAGCCCACCGGGATAGCGATTAGGAATGCATTCGCGAACATAATGCTCCAGCGATTGCTGGGCATCCGTTCCCGGGACGATAGCTTCTTCGGGATAGTGGTAGCTCAACTCTACCAGGCTGAAGTGACAGCGAATGACGATCTCCATTGTCCTGGCGGGCGCCTCCGGGTATTGCCGGAAAACGCGTTCCATTTCCTCCGGCGGTTTAAGGAACCGGTCGGCGTGGCGCTCGCGCTCGAAGACGACGTCATCGATTGTCGTTTTGGTTCTGACGCAGGTGACGATGTCTTGGAGCTGACGGCGGCCCGGCTCGTGGAACAGAGTATCGTTTGTGACGACCGTCTTCACCCGGTGGCGAGCAGCTATGCTCGAAATTTCGTGCAGCCGCAACTGGTCGTTTGGTCGTCGGCGCAGGCACAATGAAACATAAGCACGGTCTTCGAAAACTTCCGCCATCTTCCGAAGCTGGATTGCGCAGGTCTATGAGGGTCGCTTCGCCCTTGAAGGCAGGCGCAAGGCCGTCACGGAAGCACGCACGAAAGGACAGGCGGTCTTTGCCGTGACAGTCGAGCAGCGCCGGCGACTACCTGCCGGCGATCTTCGGCAGATCCGATTTTGCCTCGTGTCGAACATCTCGAAATTGCCGAGCGCGCTGCCGGCCATCTATAGGAGCTTGACAGCATAGCAGCGAAAGACCGAGCCCCCTTTCTGCAGTCGAAAACCAGGCGGAATTGTTTCCGGCCTGGTTTTTCGTTCTATTGGGGGTGAGGAGTAAACGGCAGGAGTATCACCATTGGTCCCTGCCGCTTGTGTCAGCGGTCAGCCGGAGGTCATGCCGCCTTGCTGTGCGTCCGGCCGAACGAGCCGAAATAGGCATCGAAGGCCGCCGCGACGGCGCGGACCATGAAGCGATGTTCCTTCGATACCGTGACGCAGCCATTCTCCAGCGTCACTACGCCATCCGACAGGAGACTGTCCAATCGGTCGTTCCGCTCGATGAGGAAGCCGACATCATAGCCGTCTTCCGCGCCGAGCTTTGCGAGATCGACCTTGAAGTCGCACATCAGACGCTCGATCACTCTGGCGCGAAATTTGTCCTCATCTGTCAGCCCATACCCTTTGGCCGTTGCGAGGATTCCCGAGGCTATCCGCTCGGCATAGCGTCCAAGAGCGACATGGTTCTGGACGTAACCATCAGGCAGCCGGCCGATTGCCGAGGCGCCGAGGCCGATCAGGGTTTCGCATTCATCGGTCGTGTAGCCCTGGAAGTTCCTTCGCAGGGTACCCGAGAAGGAGGCAATGGCGAGCTGATCGTCGGGCAATGCGAAATGGTCGAGGCCGACACGCACATATCCGGCGCTCTCCAGCTCCCGCGCAATCGCCTCGGCCTGCTCGTTGCGTTGCGTTGCATCGGGCAGTGCGGCTTCGTCGATCAGCCGCTGATGCTTCTTGAATGCCGGCACATGGGCGTATCCGAAAACGGCGAAACGCTCCGGTCGCAGCTCGACAGCTGTCCTCACCGTTTCGATACAGGATTGGATGGTCTGATATGGAAGTCCGTAGATAAGATCGAAATTGATGCTCGTCACACCATAGCCTCGTAGGCCCGTCACGGCGGCATGAGTCTGCTCGAAGCTCTGTATCCGGTTGATCGCTTTTTGAACCACCGGGTCGAAGCTCTGGACGCCGAGACTTGCGCGGTCGACGCCGTTCTCGCCGAGAGCGGCAATCATTGCGCCCGACAGCGTCCGCGGATCGATCTCCACCGCAACGCTGCAGTCGTTCGTAAACTGGAACGCACTCTTGAGCTTGTTCATCAGGCTCGAAAATTCGTCCGGCTTCATGATCGTCGGCGTGCCGCCACCGAAATGAACGTTCCTGACCGGAACCTCGTTTCGGGCTGCTTGCGATACGAGTTCGATCTCCTGGCTCAAGACGTCGAGATATTCAAGAACAGGCGCATCCTGACGCGTGATCGTCGTGTGACAGCCGCAATACCAGCACATGGAACGACAGAAGGGAACATGCAGATAGACGGAAACGGGGCCGGCGGCTGCGACGTCGGAAAGACCATGCGCATATTGTTCCGGCCCGACGACCGGCGAAAACGCAGGCGCGGTCGGATAGCTCGTGTAACGTGGCAGACGGGCCTCGCCATACTTGGCGACCAGAGTATCGGACATTTCGGCTTCCTTCATGAGAGTGTCATGACGTGCATATGCCGACGAAGGGGCAGGCTTCCTTGTCCTGGATCAATAATGATCCGCGTGACGCTGACGAACAGCAAGCCAGACGGTGGCCAGCGCCGAGGACAACCGACAATCGCCGGGCTGTTTGCTCACTGTCAAAGTTGGCCGGTCTGCCCCCGGCTATCTTCGGCCCTGACACAGGATGCGTCGCGGTCCGGTCATCAGTCATCCCGCGGCAGAAGGAAACAGCGATAATGACAGACGCGCCAGCCACACAGACCGCGATTGCGCATATCGACGTGCGGATCCTGCCACCCGTCGAGCGCCATCCCCGGATCTTCGGCACGCTGAATTCACTGACGCCGGGCCAGAGCCTCCATGTCACCAGCGATCACGAGCCCCGCCCCCTGCAATACCAGCTCGATACCGCCCTGCCCGGAAAATTCTCCTGGGAATATCTGGAACAGGGACCGGACGTCTGGCGCGTGGAGATCATCCGCCTTAATGCGGGTTGCGACTGCTGCTGTGGCAGCCACTAACGCCGGAGACGTGCCATGATGCCCGTTGGCACGAGCCTGTCGCGGTGGACAATGTCGTATTTCGGCGCGGCGCTGTCTTACCTGCTGCTAGCGGAGTGCCTGCTGGCAGCAGGCGTCTGGACGCCCTCCCTTGACGTCGCCGAGCCTGGAGCGCTCGCCATCGTACATGCCGTGACGCTTGGATGGCTTTTGCTTCTGATGATCGGATCGCTGCTTCAGTTCGCGCCGGTCCTGACAGGCAGTGACAGACCGGCCGGCCGTTTCGATCTGATTACATTTGTGTGCATGGTTGCCGGTCCGGCGCTTCTCATGCTAGGCTTTCACCTGATCAGCCTCGGCTCCCTTGCTGCCGGCCCGGTCATGATTGCGGCGTCCACCTCGATTTCGGTCTCCATCGCTGCTTCCTCGCTACCGTTGTCTGCCCTGCTCTGGCGGGGAAGACACGTGCATGCCGCCTCCCTCATCGTTCTCGTCGGTATCGGATGCCTGCTTGTCACGACGGCCCTCGGCGCCCTGTTGGCGTTGACGATCTCCGGCCAGGTGGAAGCACCCGAAATCGTCGCCTATGGCATGGAAGCCGTAGCCTTCCATGCGAGTTTCGGCCTCGGCGGCTGGATGACCTTTGCGGCGATTGGCGTCAGCTACAAGTTGCTTCCGATGTTCCTGCTGTCCAACGATATGCGCGGGGCGCAGCTCATTCGCCGATCGAGCACGATGGCGGTTCTTCTCCTGTCGACCGCAGCGATCACTGCTGCCGTCGCAGCCGGTTTTGCACGTGCCGTTTTACTTTCGGCAGCGCTTCTGTTTGCGCTGGTCGTTGCGGCCTACCTCTTCGAAATTTGCAGGACATATCGCGCCCGGCGCCGTCCTGCGCTCGAGCTCAATACGTTGGGATCATTGCCGGCCTTCGCGATGCTTGGCCTTTCCGTCTCCCTTCTTGCGTTGTCCCAGTTCCTGCATGCCGAAACGCGTAACGTGTCGGCGATCGTCTATCTCTTCGTGTTCGGCTGGCTCACCGGCTTCGGTCTCGCCCAACTCCTGAAAATTGTTCCGTTTCTCACCTGGATCGAGGCCTTCGGACCGGTTCTTGGCCGCAGGCCGACGCCGAAGCTCGGCGAACTCATCAACGGGCGCCGGGCCGGCCACTGGCTTGGCCTCTTCCACCTTTCGGTCGTCGGCGCTGCGACCACACTCTGCCTTGGATCGGACATGGGTTTTCGCGTGTTCGCGGTCGTTCAAACCGCATCGACCCTTGCTCTTATCGTCGAGCTGGTGCTCGTGCGCACGCTCGCGAACGTAGAACCAGAGATCAAGACCGCACCATTTCACAAGCCGGCGCTGTTTGTCGCCGCAAACCACAGAGGTAACGCCAATGGTTCAGTTCCGTGAACTCGACGTCCGACGGATCCTGCGTGACGGCGGCATGCCGTTCCAACTCATCATGGACGCTTTCGCGGGTCTCGATCCCGATGAAGGTCTGAAACTGCGTGCAATATTCGAGCCCGCCCCCTTGATCCGCCAGCTCGAAAGGCGCGGCTATTCGCATGTCACAAAACGTCTGGCCGATGATGATTGGGAAATCGATTTCATCCCGAACAAGCCCATCCAGCGATCTGAACCGACAGTCGCGGTGACCGAGGCGGTCTGGCCCGAGCCGGTCTGGAACCTCGACCTGACCGACCTTGCGCCACCCGAGCCGATGGAGCGCATTCTGTCCCGGCTGGAGACGATGGAGGACGGCGAGGTTCTGTTTGCCCTTCTCAATCGAGAACCCGTCTTCCTGTTCAACGAATTGAAGGCACGGGGCCACGAGTGGATCGGCAATTTCGATTCGTCGGGCAAGACCTATCGGATCATGATCAGGACAACCGCGGGAGGCCAGAACGATGCCGGGGTCTGAGGTCACCGAACAGGATGTTCGCAATGCGTTACGCGAGATAGAAGACCCCGAAATGGGAACGAGTATCGTCGACCTTGGTTTGGTCTACGAAATCAATGTCACCGAGCCTGCTGTCGTGAAGATCAAGATGACGACGACCACCCGTTTCTGTCCGGCCTCCGGCTATATTGCCGAGGCCGCACGTCAGCGTGTCGAGCATATTGCCGGCGTAAGACAGGCCGTTGTCGACCTCGTCTACGAGCCGGCCTGGTCGCCGGACATGGTGGCGCTCTTCGGCCTGCCGAAGACATGATCCTTTGCCAGGGGTGGTCAGTCAGTCCTCCCTCGGGGCTACCCGAGCGGATGCTGCAATCGGCTCGCGGAAGAATAGCGGTAAGAGCACCATGAATAGAAACGTCCTGTTCGGCGCCCATAGGAAACCGACCTGCTTTACGACCCCATCCGGCCGACTATATGTGACGCTGTGGATCCCCACGATGTACGACAAAAATCCGAGGGCAGAGGCGCCAGCGAATGTGGACGCTGGGGGGGTCAAGGGAGATCCGCTGCTAAAATGCGACTCCGATTGTTCGCCTCTTGCGCCATGACCCGATAGATGATCATGACGTCGTCATCAAACCCATTGTAGCTAATGACATCGGCTGTGCCCTGCTCCAATCATTCGGTAATGTGTCGCGGCCAGGATGTCGTCACCGCTCAATAACGGGCTATCGGCCCCACCGACGTTTCGTCAAACTCGGCGGTTGTTCAGCGAGGCCGCCGTCGTTCTATCATTTCGTGTGCGAGGAGGCTTGCCTGACCTTCTGGCGTCCACCCGCGCAGCGGTTGATCGGAGAACTCGGGGGTACTGTCGGAATCTCTGCAAAATATCCGCTAAGGGTTTTGGTTGAGGTGACGGAAATCAAGGGTGGCGTCGCCTTGAGATTTGCGACAGTTTTGCGGGCATGAGCTCGAAATTACGACGCCCGGCCAGGATTGTCATCGTTCCAGACGGTTGCGGAACGGAACGCCAAGTTCCGGTCGAGACTGTGTCCGTTCAACACATGTCGCCTTGGCTTCAGCTATTAAGCTGGCGCGAAGACCGAAGGCTGTAGTACACTTACCTTGCCAACAAGAAGAGATAGGTAACGCGACAGAGCCGGAGGGAGGCTACTGTGCAACGGTTCATTCTCCGGCAGAATATCGACCTGTTTCGCAAGCGGCTGCTGGAGCAGCGGAGCGAGCACGATACCCACTTACTCAAGGTCATGCTCGCGCAGGCTCGTAGAGATCTGGCGATCCTCGAAGTTACTGATGGCTTCGATGTGGAGGTTGATCCGTTGCACGCGCAGGTGCAGCGGAGAATCTTTCGCGACTCATTCGAGCACTCTTCAATGCCCCACTTGCTGCTGGATCTCCGCAAGGGACTGCACATCGTCGACATTAACCCTGCGTATGAAAGGGCCACTCTGACGTCTGCCGCCAAGGTGGCAGGGAGTTGCATGTTCGACGTCTTCCCCGACAATCCATCGGACGAAGAGGCAGACGGAGTGAGCAATCTCTATGCATCGTTTAAACATGCCGCCGAAAAAGGCGTTCCAAACGCCATGCACATCCAACGGTACGATGTTCGGGACGCCAGCGGCCTCTTCGTGACTAAATTCTGGAAGCCGATGAACACTCCCATCTTCGATGCCGAGGGTCGCCTTGTCTACCTGCTTCATCAGGTGGACGATGTCACCGAAGCCATTCAGAAAAGTATGACCGAGGCAGTCGGCAGGTCGTAAAAATCCAACGGTTTGATCCAGCGCAACGACTGTCTCGATACGAGCCATTATCCGTTTGTTCCGCCGCCAACCATGTCACGCGTCCGCGGCACCCAACGACATCAACGAGAAGAGCATAGCGAAGAGATTACTGCACCAGAAGATCCAAGGAGCATCCGATGCAACGTGCGACGACAGAAGCCACCCCGCAAGCCACGACGAAACTGTCTTCAGGGAGTTCTAGCATCACGGATGGCAAGGTTCCTGACTTCCGGCTGCAGAAGCAAGACGAAGGCGGCTGGCAGGTGCGGGTAGTGAGCACCCGTGGATCGTACTGGTTGCGCGCCAACCACCTGGAACTTTGCGACCAGGGAAAACGGATTGATCTATCAGCGGCGAATGCGTTTCTGCGCGCGGCCCGAAAGGATGGGTTCAAGACCGAGTATGTCGGCCCGAACGGCAGCGCCGTCATTTAGCTGCTTTGATGGCTATGAACGGACAGGGCCACCGGTCGACGACCATTCCTCCTGCTGGTCGAGATAGGCGCTCTGCCATGTATGGTTGGTGCGTCCATGTAAGCCTTGCCATCCTTGGTGGAGCATCGCGACAATCCTGATCTGCGCGGAAAATCTGTCGCCGTCGGCCGGTCGGGGCAGGTGGCGGACCCGATCCCCAACCGACTTGCCCTGCCCCGGCAAATGACCGATTTGATGCTCCACCATAGTCGCGAAGTGAGCTTTTCACGACGGTCTTCCACTCGGCTCGTATCCGGAACGTTTTCGACCGATGCGCGTTGATTGTTGTTGGCCCAAGCCACTCGGCGTGGGTAGCGCGAGGGAGGTTATCATGAAAATCAGCGATTGCATGACGACGGACGTCCAGATCACCGATCCGGAGCATACATTGCAGGATGTCGCCTTAATGATGGCACGTCTCGACACCGGAGTTCTGCCGGTGGGTGAGAATGACCGGTTGGTCGGCATGATCACCGATCGTGACATCGCCATCCGCGGCGTGGCAGAGGGAAGAGGCCCGAAGACGAAGGTACGGGACGTGATGAGTACCGATGTCAAATACTGCTTCGAGGACGAAGACGTGGAAGACGTTCTTCATAACATGGGCGATCTTCGAGTCCGGCGATTGCCGGTGCTGAACCGAAAAAAGCGGCTCATCGGCATCATCTCGCTTGGTGATCTCGCCATGAAAGGCAGTGCCAAGGAAACAGGCAAGGCGCTGGGTGGCATCTCACAGCGCGGCGGGGCGCATTCGCAGACAGCCCACTGACGGTCCGCGCAGCTCCATAGCAAAACTGTCGGCCTGCTGGCCGCCATCCCTAATTCGGTCGCTCGCGCCACAGTCGTGGCGCGAGCGCTTTATAGGCGCACACGACCATTTGGGCATGGCTGACATTTTCCCATGTGCACAGGATGATCGATCACGCTCTCAATGCCGGTGGGTTACGGGGCGGGTCGTCACAATTGCCAAAGCGCTCTCGCCTCCGAGCTGCCGGCGTGAGCGCTTTGGGCATAATCACCCTCCCTTCATCATCAATGGCTTGCGTCCCGACCATAGGAGCGGCGCATGTTCCACCACGAACAATCCGAAAGCCGCCGTCCAGCCGATCGCTGCCACGGCCAGGATCTCGGTGCTCAGCGCAGGAACGAGTTCGGCAAGCGGCCGGACGAGTGCAACGCAGCCAAGCAGGGCGTAGGAAATATTGGTCATCCGGCTCGATTTCAGTTTCCGCCCGGTATGGCCACGCGTTGCCCGCGTCATCACTGCGAGCATCATCATCGAAATCGTGCCGATCGCGAATATGTGCAACACACCCACTTCGGGCAGCCATCCGGATGCTTGAAGTGCGATGGCGGCAAAACCGAAAGGCACGAACATGAAGGTCGCATGCAGGACGAACAAAATGGGCTCCGGCCAGGTGGTCCAGCCGCGCCAACGGACCAGCCTGATCGTGTTCAGGATCGCAGCGACGCCCGCCGTCCCGCAGGTTGCCGTGGAATCCGGAACGCTCGCCCACAGGACAAGCGCGACCGCACCGATGATGATGGTAGCCGCATCGAAGCTGTTATATGGTATCGGAAAGTCCGTGCGGCCGAACTGATTGATCCAGTTGCGGGTGAAGCTGGGCAGGATCCGCCCCCCGACGATCGTCACGAGCAGCACGTAGGCACCGACCCCGAGACGGATCGCGAGTTCCGGGCCTGCTGCCTCGATGACCTGGATGTGAAAGACCAGGTTTGCGAGCGAAAGGATAAAGAGCCCCGCGATGACTTTTAAATCCTTCCATTTCCTGCCAGCCACGACCTCACGCGCGCAGATAACGAGCATGACAGGCAGGAACAGGCTGTCGACGGCGCTCGCAAGGACAATCCCGATCGAGCCGCTGAGCAGCATGGCGATGCGGCCGGCACACCAGATCGCAAACAGGATCGCCAGTGGCCTGCCGGCGATCGGCAGGCGGCCGGTCCAGTTCGGGATCGCCGTCAGCAAGAAGCCAGCCAGCACCGCCGGTGCGAAACCGAACAGCATCTCATGCGCATGCCAGTACACTGTCCCGTAGTCCGATGCGACAGGCAGGCCGAAGCTCAGATGGGCCACCCAGAGGTCGAGGCTTGCGATAGCCCAGAGCGCCGATGCCAGAAAGAATGGCCGGAAGCCATAGGAGAAGAGGACAGGTCCGGTTCGCGACATGCCGCGCGGGAAATCTCGCCTGGCATCCGAATTGTTTTTCATTTCCGTGTCTCCAAATTGACGACACAGCAATGCTGGAGATTTTCGGGGTAGTCGTTGAGATTACGCAAAGAGCGGCGACAGAACTTTGCGCTGACACAAATAGTCAGTTTGCTCCAAATCAAACAGTCCAGCGGTGTTTCTACTACTCTCCTTCTCGACAGGGCGACTCACGCTCGCGCATCGACTACAGGAGATTAGAAATGACGAATACTCTGCAAATGACCCGTCGCACGATGCTTACGGGCGCTGCTGTCGCAGGAGCCCTGACCCCCATCATCATCATCGCGAACAACGCTGCCCATGCCGACGAGGTGGCGGCAGTGAACGTGCCCAGGAAAGCGCCGACAGTCGACTTCACCAAGCTTCGGCGCGAGAAGGTCGAACTGGTCAAGCCGCCCTTCGTCCACCCACACAGCCAGAAAGCCGAGGGTGGCCCGAAGATCAAGGAATTCACGCTGACCATCCAGGAAAAGAAGATGGTGCTCGACAAGGACGGGACCGAGGTGAACGCGATGACGTTCGACGGTTCGGTGCCCGGCCCGCTGATGGTCGTTCACCAGGACGATTATGTGGAACTGACGCTGGTCAATCCTGAAACGAACACGATGCAGCACAATATCGACTTCCACGCCGCAACCGGCGGGCTTGGCGGCGGTGCATTGACGGTCGTCGGCCCCGGCGAAAGCACCGTCCTGCGCTTCAAGGCGACGAAGGCAGGCGTCTTCGTCTATCACTGCGCACCTCCCGGCATGGTACCCTGGCACGTCACGTCGGGGATGAACGGCGCAATCATGGTTCTTCCGCGCGAAGGTCTCACCGACGGCCACGGAAAGCCCCTCGTCTACGACAAGATCTACTATGTCGGCGAGCAGGATTTCTACATCCCGCGCGACGAGAACGGCAGGTTCAAGAAATATGACAGCCCCGGCGAGGCCTATGAAGATACGCTTGCCGTGATGAAGACGCTGACCCCGACCCATATCGTTTTCAACGGCGCCGTCGGCGCGCTGACGGGCGACAATGCGATGACCGCCAAGGTTGGCGAAACCGTGCTCATCGTGCATTCGCAGGCAAACCGCGACACACGACCCCATCTCATCGGCGCCCACGGCGAATATGTCTGGGCGACCGGCAAGTTTGCGAACGTGCCTGACATAGACCAGGAGACCTGGTTCATCCCGGGCGGCACGGCGGGTGCTGCGCTCTGCACCTTCGCGCAGCCGGGCATCTACGCCTATGTCAACCACAACCTCATCGAGGCGTTCGAACTCGGTGCGGCTGCCCACTTCAAGGTCACCGGGGACTGGAACGACGATCTGATGACTTCGGTGAAGTCGCCGTCGGCCAGCTGACCTGGGGTGGGGCTGTGCAGGCCGTGGGGGCGGCCTGCACAGTATCTTTTCTTAAAAGGGGGCGCATGCTGCGACAAGGATATGGCACCGCACGCCGAGACTGCACGAGTTTCCGGCATTTCGATCGCACTTCCGCTTGCGCTTCTTGCGGTCCTTTCCGCAGCGCTTGCGGTCGAGACCGGCTTCATGAACATCGGGCAGCGCGATGCCGCATTTGCCGCTCCCGAGGTCATAACCATCGCACCCCATGAATTCCAGTATCGCGATGCGACCGAATATTTCCGCAGGGGTCTGGCGGTCGATGCGCCGAAGCGCGCGGCTCACGTCCGGATGCCCCTGACGATTATGAAATATCAGACCAGCCTTTCCGAATATGCCCGTTGCGTCGCCGATCGCATCTGCACAGAGCCGGAAGGGCGAAGCGCGACCTCCGGCGACGACACCCCGGTTATCGGCGTCAGCTACGAGGACGCGCTGCGCTACGCGGACTGGCTGTCGCAAAAGACGGGCAAACATTGGCGGCTTCCGACCGATTTCGAACTCGCCTACGCCGCTGCCGACCGATTTCCCGACGATGCGCTCGGCATCGACGCAGACAGCAACAATCCTGCGCTGCGCTGGCTTGCAGACTATGAACGCGAGGCACGGCGCACCGCCTCGATCGAGCCAGCGCCGCAACCGAGGGGATGGTTCGGCGTGAGCCAGACCGGCCTTGCCGATTTCGGCGGAAACGTCTGGGAATGGACATCGACCTGCAACAAGCGCATCGACCTCGACAAGCAAGCCGGTGTCGACGAGCCCGACCCGACCAGCTGCGGCATCATGATCGCCGCCGGCAGGCACCGCGCCCCGATGAGTACCTTTGTGAGAAATCCCAAGGGCGGCGGATGCTCGGTCGGCAGCCCGCCCGACAATCTCGGTTTCCGGCTCGTCCGGCAGCCAAGCTTCATCGACAGCATCGAAGACTTCACGCGCCGTGCTGCAGCCGATATGCTCGCCGGTGCCATTTCCAAGGGAGTTCAGCGGGACGACGATGAAGGTTGACCGCACAGTTTTGAAGTCACTGGCGCTTTTCGAGCGCATGACCGATGCCGACCTCGACGCCATGCTCGAGCATGCCACACCGCGCCGCATCACCCAGGGCGATGCTGTTTTCGAGCAGGGAGCACCCGCGAAATCGTTCTTCCTGCTGCTGCACGGCAGGCTCAAGGTCACGCAGGTCACGCATGACGGCCAGCAGATCATCGTCAGGATGGTGCATCCGGGCGACCTGTTCGGCTTCGCCATGGCGTTGCGCCGACAGGACTATCCGGGCACTGCCACTGCCGCAGCGGAAAGCCTCATCCTCGGATGGCCGACCGACATGTGGTCGCGGTTCGTCGAGCAAAATCCTCGCCTGGCAATGAGTGCGATGCAGACGATCGGCCAGCGGCTCGAGGAGGCGCACACCCGCATCCGCGAAATGTCGACCGAAGAGGTGGAAAAGCGGGTCGCTCACGCCGTGCTGCGCCTGTCCAAACAGGCCGGCAAGGCGGTGGGAACCGCGATCAAAATCGATTTCCCGATTTCGCGGCAGGATATTGCTGAAATGACGGGCACGACACTGCACACGGTGTCGCGAATCCTGAGCGCCTGGGAAGGCAAGGGCATTGTCGAGGGCGGCAGGCAGAAGCTGACGGTCACCGATCCGCAGCGTCTTCTTAGACTTGCTGAAGGCGAAGCCGATTAGTCGCCGAACTCTGCACGGTCAAATCTCAAGGAAGCCGACGCCGCCACGGCGGCGTGTCGAATGCGGCCACAGGGCCGGATAACTGCCATTGTCTCAAGGAGCCAATATCGACGACGGCCGGTATTGGTGCGCATCTGCCTGGAAGGACATCAAGCCGAGCCCTCCATATCGCAGCTCAGCTTTTGTCCTAGTGGAGCGTATCGTGCGACGCCTTCCACGCCTCGACGTCGTCCCTCGATATCCGTATCCGGGAAAACGACGACTGCGGCTGCAGAAGTATCTTGGAGGCGGCGATTTCGCATATCGTTCCCACATGCTCCTGCAGCCTTGTCTCATCGGCGCGCGGCGGATTGCTGATCTCCCGCAGGACGTCGCGATCGATGATGACCACGCGCTGTGCGCCCTCGTGCTCCATCAGCACGACACCTGTTTCTCCGGAAGATTTCAGGAATGCTGTGATGAACCTCGGCAACATGCGGGCTCCTCCTCTCTCGTCCATGATGGACCGGAGCATAGCGGGTAGCATTTCGACGTCTTTGACCTCCATCAAAGAGAACGAAAGCCCCAAGCCATAAGAATCTTCCTGTCGTTCGCGGCAAGTGACCGCGGACACAAGGAAAGGAATGCCGATGCGCATATCACAAAAGCCCGTCATCGTCGAAATCAAAAGACGCCGACGACGCCGTCCGGCTCGTCTCGTCGACCTCCCCAAAAGCCGGGCGGACAAGGCGTCCGATACCGACAAGCCCGTCAATTTCGCCTCGCTCCGTTCAGATACCCCCGGTCTGGCATCGTGAACGGTGCACCACTTCAACTCAGAAAGGCGGCAATCCAGGCGATCGAGAAAGACGTAATTGGAACGGCCGTGATGAGGCGTTCAAGGAGTGATTGGAATGGGAAGTTTTAGCGCTTGGCATTGGCTGATCGTCCTTACCATCGTCCTCATCCTGTTTGGACGCGGCAAGGTTCCCGAGCTGTTGGGCGAGGTCGCGCAGGGCATCCGGGCCTTCAGGAAGGGTATCGATGGCGAGCGGGTCGGCAAGAGCGACAGGGACGGCGATGCAGATCGACATTGATCAGATCGATGCGCATTCAGCCACGGCTGAACGCCCGGAGGGGAACAAAATGGAGTACTCGATCATCTCGGCGCGGTTCGACGACGCGGAAAAATGCGGTCGCGTCGGTCTTCAGCTGGCTGGTCAAACGAGGACCGTGATCGTCACCAGGCGATCGCTATTGAGTGTGGCATCGCCCCCGCGTGCGAATGAGGCGCGGCTTTTCCAGTTTCTGCATGGTTTTTGCGAGATCGCGCTCGCCTATGGCAAACGAGATCCGAGACATGCGGAGACCTTGGTGGTCACTGCAACCGACGTAAGACGCTGGCGTCGCGGTCATACACAATCAGAACCGCTCTGGACGTGGCAGGGTATCGGCGGCACCATGACATCGGCTCCCCACCCGGCTGTTCTAAGCCAATTTAAGCCATTGATATAACTTAATTTTTTCTCGCTTAACGCGCAGAAAGCCGGCCCACGGGCCGTCAAAATCTTACGGCTTTGGTCTTAAAGGAAAAATTGCACAAAGAATATTTTGCGCGGTTTCGGTAGCTATCGAGGCCGATCGAATCTCAAAGCTGATTTTCGGCTGCTTGACGTCGCTCCAGCGCCCACTGAAAAGTACCGTCATTCTCTATAGTAGATTTCATACGCCCGATCGACAGTTCGTGCCTGCGGTTCTTGGTGGCTAGCGGAACCGGGAAGTTCCCACAGCCGGTAAACACCGGGATCGACTCCAGTCGGGCGCTAGAAAAATTGTAATCTTCGTGCTACATATTCAGCCAATCTGTAGTGCGGAGGTGGCAAATGCCTACACCACATACCCCTCCAGCGGCCGTGCGCCGCGCCCTGCGGAAGCTCGGCGCTGATATCCACGACGCCCGCCGCCGTCGCAAGCTGCCTATGGCGGTCGTGGCGGAGCGTGCCTTCACATCCCGGTCGACCCTACAAAGGGTCGAAGCCGGCGACACCAATGTCAGCATAGGCATCTATGCCGGCGTGCTGCAGGCCCTCGGCCTGCTCGACGGCCTGAGCCAGGTCGCCGACATCAGCAACGACAGGGTCGGACAGGCGTTGGCCAGCGCCGATCTGCCCAAGCACATCCATCTCAAGCGGTCATCCGGATCGTCCCGCGATGGCTGACTTCGAGGTCCATATCGATCTGGACGGCCGAACGGGCCAAAGTATTAAACCGCGCCTGGGCTCTGCATCATATGGCGGCGCTGCACGGCAACGCTTGAACTGATACTGATCAAAACCGTCCGTCCTGGTTCGTGAGAAGGGTGGCAGACAATCGCAAAGATCGGATCTGATGAACCTGCCGACCTTCCTTATCGCCGTCTTCTCGCTGCTGATCCTTCCAGGCCCGACCAATGCGGTTTTGGCATTGGCGTCAAGGGCGCTGACCGTCAGGCGGTCCCTGTCGCTCGTCGCCACCGTCGTACTCGGCTATCTCGCAATCATCATTCCGGTGTCGAGCATCGCCGCGCCGCCGCTTGAAGGCCAGCCGGTGATCGGCGCCGCCGTCAAGCTGATTTCGGCGATCTGGGTTCTTTATCTTGCGCTGAAACTATGGGGGCCGGTCCCGGTGGGCGGCCAGAGCACGCTCGGCGTCGGTCAGCTCTTCGTCACCACGCTGCTCAATCCCAAGGCCATTATCATCGGCCTTACCCTTGTACCCTCTGTCCAGACGGGTGTGCCGGTAGCGGTCGCAGCGTTCGTCTGCTGTGCGACGGTGACGTCGGCAATCTGGCTTGGCCTTGGCGGTCTGCTGGTCGGACGCCATGCGCAAATGCCACCTCTTGTGCGGCATTGCGGCTGCGCCGTGCTGGTCGCCTTTTCCCTGACCCTTGCCATCAGCGCCCTTTGGACCTGAGACTTGTGTCGATTTTCACGAGACTGGCTCGGCTGACTTCCTCGATGGCATGCATGGCTGCCCTCGCAAACCGCCTTATGCCATTGCGCTAAGTCCGAGCCGGCAAGATCGATGTCGGCCCTCGAAACGGTGACCGGAAGATTTGGTGCCGCCTGCCGCAGCCGCCTTGTCCTGCTTCGGCATCGTAACATTAATTGGCGGTCGACCTTGGTCTGCGATAATGGCGCATGACCCTCAATTTTCGTGACCCACTCTACCGCCGCCATCGTTTTCCGCTGAAGTGATCGCCCGTGCTGTGTGGCTTTACTTCCGCTTCCGGTGCGACGCAGGCCGAACTCGCCGAGGCATTAGCCTGGGCCAACAATGACGAAGCCCTGATCGGTGAGGGGCACCCTCTGCCGACGGACAAGACTGCGGCCCTGGTTGACCTGTTGGTTTTGGAGGAGGAGTTGGAATAAGGTGGGGTGGCACTGGGCGACGTTGATCGTAGCCGCGGCTTCATGCAAGGATTGGCCCGCGGCTCCCAGCTTCATTCTCGGCGCGGATCAGGACAAGCAGCGCTGTGGCTTGAGATGGTCTGCTGCGCCGCGGAACTGATCGCGTCAAAAGATTCAAGCGCTGCCGACAGCAACTACGCGTGATCCCGTATTCCCTTACTATACAGTTTTGCAACCGAGGTGGTCAGCTTCCCAATCGCGAACGCGTCGCGAGCAACGCCCCTGGATGCCGCAATTTCCTTGATGACGGCTGCGCAAAGGCGTGCGTCTTCTTTCGATGGCAAGCTCATAGATACCCCGTAAGTGGCTCGCCCCAGATGTTGGGGCGAGCCTGGCTTGATAGCTTAGAAGTCCATTCCGGCGCCAGCCGGCAGGGCCGGCGCGGCGTCTTTCTTGGGCTTTTCGGCAATCATGGCTTCCGTCGTTACCAGCAGGCCGGCAACCGAAGCAGCATCCTGGAGCGCCGTGCGCACGACCTTGGCCGGATCGATGACGCCTTGGGCATAGAGATCGCCATATTCATTGGTCTGCGCATTCCAGCCATAAGAGAAGTCAGTTTTCTCGCGCAGCTTGCCGACGATGATCGAACCTTCGGCGCCGGCGTTCTCGGCGATCTGACGGACCGGAGCCTCGATCGCCCGGCGAACGATCTCGATGCCGACCTTCTGGTCCTGGTTGGCGGCATCGAGATTGTCGAGGGCCTTGACGGCCCGCAACAGCGCAACGCCACCGCCCGGCAGGATGCCTTCCTCGACGGCCGCACGGGTTGCATGCAGTGCATCGTCGACGCGGTCCTTCTTCTCCTTCACTTCGACTTCGGTCGATCCGCCGACGCGGATAACGGCAACGCCGCCGGCGAGCTTTGCCAGGCGCTCCTGCAGCTTCTCGCGGTCGTAATCGGAGGTCGTCTCCTCGATCTGGGCCTTGATCTGGGCGACGCGGCCATCGATTTCCGCTTTGGAGCCGACGCCATCGATAATGGTGGTGTTCTCCTTCTCGATCGCCACCTTCTTGGCCCGGCCGAGCATGTTGAGGGTGACGTTCTCGAGCTTGATGCCGAGGTCTTCGGAGATCACGGTGCCGCCTGTCAGGATGGCGATGTCCTCCAGCATCGCCTTGCGGCGATCGCCGAAGCCCGGAGCCTTGACGGCCGCAATCTTCAGGCCGCCGCGCAGCTTGTTGACGACGAGGGTCGCAAGAGCTTCGCCTTCAACGTCTTCAGCGATGATGACCAACGGCTTGCCGGACTGGACGACGGCCTCGAGAACCGGAAGCATGGACTGCAGGTTCGAGAGCTTCTTCTCGTGAATGAGGATATAGGGATCCTCGAACTCCACGCGCATCTTGTCGGCATTGGTCACGAAGTAAGGCGACAGGTAGCCGCGATCGAACTGCATGCCTTCGACGACCTCGAGTTCGGTCTCGGCGGTCTTGGCTTCTTCAACCGTGATGACGCCTTCGTTGCCGACCTTCTCCATCGCTTCGGCGAGATAGCGGCCGATCTCGGCATCGCCATTGGCGGAGATGGTGCCGACCTGCGCGATTTCGGAATTGCTGGTGATCTTGCGGGCGTTGGTCTTCAGTTCCTTGACGACGGCGTCGACGGCGATGTCGATGCCGCGCTTCAGGTCCATTGGGTTCATGCCGGAGGCGACGGCCTTGGCACCCTCCTTGACGATCGCCTGAGCAAGCACCGTGGCAGTCGTGGTGCCGTCACCGGCAAGATCGTTGGTTTTGGAGGCGACTTCGCGCAGCATCTGGGCGCCCATGTTTTCGAACTTGTCTTCCAGTTCGATTTCCTTGGCGACCGAAACACCGTCCTTGGTAATACGCGGGGCGCCGAAGGACTTGTCGATGACGACATTGCGGCCCTTCGGGCCGAGCGTCACCTTCACCGCGTTGGCGAGCACGTCGACCCCACGCAGCATGCGTTCACGGGCATCGGTGTGAAACTTGACTTCTTTCGCAGCCATTTCCTTAACTCCTCAATAGGCAGCTATCTGACTGATGGGTTGGATTGACGGGGTTATCGCCTCAGGCGGCCTTTTTCTGCTCGGCCTGGGCTTCGATGATACCCATGACATCGCTTTCCTTCATGATCAGCAGGTCCTCGCCATTGATCTTGATCTCGGTGCCGGACCATTTGCCGAACAGGATGCGATCGCCCGCCTTGACGTCGAGCGCCTGGATCTGACCGGCCTCGTTGCGGGCGCCAGGACCGACGGCGATAACCTCGCCTTCCTGCGGCTTTTCCTTGGCGGTGTCGGGAATGATGATGCCCCCCTTGGTCTTTTCTTCGGATTCGACCCGGCGGACGAGAATGCGATCATGAAGCGGTCGGAACGACATGTTTTCCTCCGTTGAGCAAAAATGATGACGTTGATCCCCTGGCCGGACCGGATGACCAGTCCGGGCGGGTGCAAAATCTCGATCGAGCCTTTTGCGCGAAATGATCTGGTTTTGCGATTTTTCGATTTCAAGAGGGAGAAACAAAAAAATTAGCACTCATATTTCTGTGCTGCTAACGCACTGGAAAGGAACAACAAACTGGCGTGCGGCGTTAAAAATCCCGTTGATGGCCACAAAATTTTGCGCCACCTTCTCAGTGTCTTGAAACGGAGATGAAGCATGCTATTCTCATCGGATCTGGAACGTCAGCTCAACGGCTACGGGCTGACAACCGCGCACATCCTCTACCGCATTCCTGATTTTGAATCCGTGCTGCAAACCTATGTCTGGCAGGACTACGATCTGGCTCCCGATTTCCCTGAAATGCACAGGTTCCTCGATTTCTGGCAAACCACCCTCGAAGGGCCGCTCCATTCCGTCAGGTATACCCATCAGCGTCTGATCGGACCCAATGAATGGCGTCGTGTCGAAGGTGAATTCAAGCTTCACTGAGGTCTTGAAACAGAAATTTTCTGTTCCTAGGTGTTTCGCGGCCGAGGCTTGATGAGCTCGGTCAGCAGCGCACGTCTGTTCAGAGTGAGACCGAAATGGAAGAGAAGATCAAAATCATTAAAGACCTCAGCATCGAGGAGCGGGAAGAAGTCTTTGTCGATGTCGCGCGCGTTCTGGAGGGGACCGCACACGAGGCCTATGTCGAAGGCAACCGGCACTTTGCCGCACTCTCGGCGAACATGGCTCAGGCAATCCGCGTCAATGCCGATGAACTGGCCCGCGACGATGTCCAAAACGCCGAGCGCGTATTGCTGCAGGCCGCGGCCATGATCTCGCAGTTCAATGCCGTTCATCCCTATCGGATGGTGAGCAAGGCAGTGCACTGACGATCACGGCGCCCTCCTTTCCTCGCATAATCGTCGCACTATGGCGATTGCGCTTTGGAAAACCCGACCAGCGTGGCATTCAGGCGTTGCCTCACCCCTGTATCCTGCCTGCCGACAGCGAGGACCAGATCCAGGTGACCCGCGGATGATCAAGCGATTGAGGGCGTGAGCGATAATCTCCAAGAAATGACTGCACATGACTGTCGAAGTTTTTTCTGCTGGGCGCTCTTGAATCCGAAAACCCCGAAAACCAAATCGATTGCCGCCAGCCGCTTAAGACAGGGCTGGCCGTGCTGGGAGCGCCGCTTTCGGCGCTCTCATACCCATGTTGCTTCAAGGAGGATATGGCTATGGCAACATCTTACGATTATGCACCCCTCTACCGTTCGAGCGTCGGCTTCGACCGAGTTTTCAATCTTCTCGAAAACGCCCAGCGCGCCCGTTCGATCAGCGACTGGCCACCCTACGACATCGTCAAGACCGGTGACGACAGCTACCGGATCTCGATTGCGGTGGCGGGCTTCGAACAGGCCGATCTCGACATCATCTTCCAGTCCAACCTTCTGACCGTCACCGGCAAGAAGCAGGAGACGGCGTCGGAAGGCTACCTGCATCGCGGCATCGCCGGCCGGCCGTTCGAACACCGGTTCGAGCTCGCTGATCATGTCCGGGTGAACGGAGCTGACCTAAGGAATGGTCTCCTCTCCATCGATCTGGTTCAAGAGGTCCCTGAAGCGCTGAAGCCGCGAAAGATCGACATCCAGGCCAACCCGGCCCAACGGGCTTCGGCGGTGCAGATCGAAGCGCAGAAGGCGGCTTGATCAGAACTGAGGAGAAAAAGGGCGCCGTCGTGACGGCGCCCGTCGACATTCCGGGTTGGGAAGGAGAGAGACATGAAACCCGACATGTTCAAACAACCTGTGTGCATCCTTGTCGGCCTCGGCTTTCCGGCTAAGGTCCGCAGCGTTATGGATGCCTACACATACCTTTGCGAATGGCCTGCATCGCTCAGGGATACCGCCCACTCGGTGGCACTGAAGGCTTGTGGCGCGGCACTGCGCGGCGAGATCGAAGCGGAGACCGCGCGTGGCTTGTTTGCCGCCTTCGCCGAGAAACACGATCTGCTGGCGCCGGAGATCGATGCTATCGCCGCGTCTCACCTTCGGCGCGACAGAGATCCGCACGTGCGCTAAGGAGGCCCGATATGCACGATATGCTGCAGCAGGTCGCAAGCAATGCCATGACGATGGGTCCGGCGATCTTGTTCCAGGGCATGCAGCTTCAGCGTCCAATAGACGTGGTGAAAGCGGCAGCCCTGCCTGCCGATGACAAAAGGACGATCCTCGCGGCATGGGCTTCGGACTTCTACGCGGTCGATTCGAAGCCGGCGTTCCGTCATATTCCCGGAACGCCGGAGCCGGTTTCGATCGATGAGATCCGGTTCGCACTCAGAGAACTTGACCGGCGTTACGGCCCCTGAACTTCAGGCCTGTTTCACCGACTTGGTAAGCCGCTTTATGGCCTGATCCAGCGAACGTTGCCCGTCGCAATAATTTCGAGGAGCGCCGGCACGGTGCGAATGGTGAAGCGCTTCGGATCGAGATCGGTCTTCACCTGTGTCCAGGTCAGCGACCGTGGCGACAAACACTGGCTCTGGCGCGCTGTCGATCAAGATGGTTTCGTGCTCGACGTTCTCGTGCAGAATCGGCGCAACACGAAAGCTGCCCGGCGGCTGATGCGCAAACTGCTGAAGGCTCAGCGCCATGCGCCTCGGGTCATAATCACTGATAAGCTGCGGTCCTACGATGCCGCAAAGACATAGACCATGCCTCGCGTCGAGCATCGTTCGCACAAGGCGCTCAACCACCGAACCGAAAACTCCCACCAACCAACGCGAAGGCGTGAGCGGACTGTGAAGCGCGTCAAGTCACGCAGGCAGCTCCAGCGCTTCGTCTCGATCCACGACCCGATCGCCAATCTCTTTCACATTCCTCCGCATGACATTGCCTCAAACGATCATCGCGACCTGCGGACCGCGGCAATGCAGATGTGGAACGAGATCGCTCATTGCGCTCGCTTGACAGTGGGGGCGTCCATACCGAGCTCACCCAGTCGCCGTTAACTTTACAATGCCCCTGCGTCAAATGTGATGCAGGCCGTTTCTTGATGTCGGTCAATGTCTGGTCCACGCGGGAGGCTAGAATCGCATAACGATCTAGCGGGCAAGGGTAGTGATCCGATATGTACCGAACGATAGTCTGCGCTATAGGCAACGGCCCTCGCGAAACGGCCGAGCGCATCCTGAACAAAGCAGCCGGCCTCCTCGACAAGGATGGTTCGATCTTCGTCATCCACGCCGTCGAAACCATGCCACACTACATGACCACGAGCCTACCGGAGGACTTCGAGACCGCCGCCATAAAGGATGCCGAGGAGAAGCTCACCTTGCTCTGCCGGCAGATGAAGATACCCGCTGTAGTCGAGGTCCATACCGGTAGCGCAGCCAGGGTGCTTTTGGCCGTCGCGCGGGAGAAGCAGGCGGACCTCATCATCCTGTCGACCCATGTCGCAGATATTACCGACTATATTTTCGGGGCCGTGGTCGACCGCGTGGTGCGTCACGCCAAATGCTCGGTCCTCGTCGATCGCAAGCAAAGTCCGGCGCATAAGCCGAGCCGCGCGGTGGAGACGGCGGCGCGCTGATCACCGTGCGCCCTTGGCAATGGCGCGGCGTGTTTTTTGCGTTCGTTCAGACCTTCTCCCCGTACATGACGCAAAGGGATTGCCAGGTATGGGCAGCCTGCGCACGACGTCGCGGCATCGCCATCATCCCTACCGCGCATTCGCCAGCGCCCGGCGGAACCGCATGAGCGCGCCGCAAAAGAAAAGCACGCCGATCACCGTGAGCGCCGCCATCTCCTGCCAGACCGCATCGAAGCCGGCGCCGCGGTAGAGGATCGCCTGCGACAGCGACACGAAATGTGGCGCGGGGGAAACCACCATCGCATATTGCAGCCAGAGCGGCATGCTGTCCATCGGCGTCGTGCTGCCGGAAAGCAGGTTCATCGCAATCAGGATAGGCATCGAAATCAGCCCGAATTGCGCCATCGAACTTGAGGCAGTCGCGATCAGGATGCCGAGCGACGTGACGGAGAACTGGTAGAGTACCGCGCAGAAGACGAAAAGCCAGATCGAACCGGCGATCGGCACCGAAAGCAGCCCTTCGACCACCACAACGAGCGACAGCACCGCCGCCACGATGATGACCAGCCCGTTCGCCCAGACCTTCGACATCATGATCTCCGCCGGCGTGACCGGCATGACGAGAAGATGCTCGATCGTGCCATGCTCCCGCTCTCGGACCAGCGCTGCGCCGGTCAGGATGACCGAAAGCATCGTCACATTGTTGATGACCTGCATGACCGCGGTGAACCAGGTCGATTGCAGATTGGAATTGAATCGTGCGCTGACGACGAGATTGACCGGTGACGCGGCGGCGCTGTTCGGCAAGGCTGCCGCCATCTCCTGCAGAATAATGCTCTGGATATAGGTGGCTCCGTTGCCGGCCTGCGCCATGGCCGTCGCGTCGATATCGAGCTGCAGCGAAGGCTTGCGACCGGCAATCGCATCCTCCTCGAATTTGGGCGGGATCTCCAGCACGAAGACGAATCGACCGGCATCCATTGCCGCATCGACCTCATCGGCGCCGATCAACACCGGCGCCTTGAAGAAGGGCTGCAGCATCGCATCCCGTAGCCGTGTCGAGAGCATCGAACGGTCCTCGTCGACGACGGCGACCGAGGCGTTCTCGACCTCGAGCTTGGCACCGGTCGAAACCGTATAGACGGCGATGGTGAAAGTGTAGACGATGAGGACCATCATCACAGGATCGGCCTTCAAGCTGTAGAGTTCCTTGACGCCGAGGCGGAAAATACGGTTGAGCTTGCCCCACATGTCAGGCACTCCGCTTTCTGAGTGCCACGAGGGCGGCGCCAACGAAAACGACACCGAAACCGGCAAGAACGATGAGGTTGGGCCAGAGTTCGGCAAGGCCGAGACCCTTTGTGATGACGCCGACGCTCAGGGGCTGGTACCAGGCCGAGGGAAAGAGCAGCCCCATGAACCGCCCGCCCCCGGAGAGCGACGAGACCGGCACCAGCAGGCCGGAAAAATTCACGGCCGGGACGATCGCAACGATCGCGGTCGCGAAGATCGCCGCCACCTGGCTGCGCACGAAGCTCGAGACGAAGAGACCGAAGGCCGTCGTTGCGAGGATATAGAGGATCGAGCCCGCCGCAAGCAGGCCGATTGAGCCCTTGATCGGTACGTCGAACACGAGGCGCATCATCAGCACCAGCATCAGGAAACTGACGAAGGCGATCGCCACATAGGGAAGCTGCTTGCCGAGCAGGAATTCGATACGGGTGACCGGCGTCGCCTGGAAATTGGCGATCGAGCCGGTTTCCTTCTCCTTGACGATGCCGAGCGCGGTCATGATCGCCGGAATCAATACGAGCATCAGCATGATGACGCTCGGCACGATCGCATTGGCGCTCTTGAAATCCTGATTATAGCGGAAGCGGCTTTCGATATTGACGGGATAGGGCTGTTCGAAGCGGCCCGAATGCCGCGCCGAGACATCGGCGAGATAGGAGGAGACGAGACCCGAAACGTAACCGCGCGCTGTCTCGGCACGGAACGGCATCGCGCCGTCGAGCCATACGGAGACCTCGGGCGCCTCCTGGCGCATGAGGTCGCGGCCGAAATCGGGCGGGATCTCGATGCCCATCATCAGTTCACCATCCTGCAGCCGATGCTGCAGTTCCTCGCTCGAGGCAATCGGCGGCTGCTCCTGGAAATAACGCGAACTCTGCAGGCTCTCCACCAGCTGCCGGCTTTCTGAAGACTGATCCTGATCGTAGACGGCGAAAGGCAGATGCTCGACATCGAAGGAGATGCCGTATCCGAACGTGAGCATCAACAGGACCGGCCCGAGAAGGGCGAAGACGAGCCGTGCCCGGTCGCGCAGGATTTCGATCGTCTCGCGCCGCGCATAGGCAAAGAGCCGGCGGGGGTCGAAGAGCCGCATGGGTAGGGCGGTCTCGCCGGCGAGCGCGGTGCCCCCGGCATCCGCGTCGGCGCCCTCACCCATACCCGCCTCTGTCAGCACCGCGATGAAGGTTTCCTCCAGCGTTGCCTCGCCCCGCTCGGCACAGAGTTCGGCCGGGCTGCCGATCGCCAGCACCTTGCCGGCATGCATCAGTGAGATGCGGTCACAGCGCTCGGCCTCGTTCATGAAATGCGTCGACAGGAAAATGGTGACGCCGTCGCGCCGCGACAGCCTTATCAGTGATCGCCAGAAGGCGTCGCGCGCCACCGGATCGACACCGGACGTGGGCTCGTCGAGGATCAGCATTTCCGGCTTGTGGATGACGGCCGCCGCAAGCTGGAGACGCTGGCGAATGCCGAGCGGCAGGTCTTCCGGCCGCTGGTCGGCGAATTCGCCGAGATCATATTCGGCGAGCATCTCGCCGACGCGCCGATCGATATCTGCCGCCGGCAAACCGAAAAGACGTGCATGCAGCCTGAGGTTCTGGCGAACGGTCAGCTCGCCATAGAGAGAGAATGCCTGCGACATGTAGCCGACGCGCTTGCGGGTCTCGATATCGCCGGCCTTCACCGGCTGGCCGAAGAGCCTTGCGACACCCTCGCTTGCCGGCAACAGTCCCGTCAGCATCTTCATCGTCGTGCTCTTGCCACTGCCGTTCGAACCGAGGAAGCCGAAAATCTCGCCCCTCGCAATACGGAAGCTGACATGATCGACCGCGACGAAATCGCCGAAGCGGCACGTCAGGTCTTCCGCCTCGATTGCCGGCGGTCCGTCGACGATCGCGCGCGGCGTGACGATCAGTGGACCGCGATCCAGCTCGCCGGTATTCGGCATCAGCGCCGTGAAGGCCGCCTCCAGGGTCTGCTGCCGGGCCTGCCGCATGATATCGCCGGGGCTGCCGGTCGCGATCAGCCTGCCCGCGTGCAACGCGGCAAGCCAGTCGAAGCGTTCGGCCTCCTCCATATAGGCGGTGGCGACGATCACGCTCATCTGCGGCCGCCGCTCGCGAATGTGATCGACGAGCTCCCAGAACTGCCGACGCGAGAGCGGATCGATGCCGGTCGTCGGTTCGTCGAGAATCAGCAGATCGGGATCATGCAGGAGCGAGGCACAGATACCGAGCTTCTGCTTCATGCCGCCCGAAAGCTTGCCGGCGGGCCGATCACGAAAGGGCAGCAAGCCGGTCATTCGCAATAGTTCGTCCATGCGCGCACGGCGCTGCAGACCGACCTGCCCGAAGAGGCGACCGAAGAAATCGAGGTTTTCCGCGACGCTCAACGTCGGATAGAGATTGCGTCCGAGGCCCTGCGGCATGAAGGCAAGGCGGCCACGAGTGTCACGACGATGGCGCCGATCGGACATGTCGCAGCCAAGCACCTCGACATGTCCGTGCTGGATGCGGGTAATACCCGCCGCAAGACCGAGCAGCGTCGATTTGCCGACGCCATCGGGGCCGATCAGTCCGGCCATGCAGCCGGCGGGAACGGCAAGCCCGACACCATCGAGTGCGGCAATCCGGCCGTAACGATGCGTCACGGCCGTGAAGCGAACGGCCGGTTCGCTCATTGCGGCAGCTTCACTTGCAGCTCCGCGGGCCAGGCCGACTTGGGATCGGTGCGGACATAGCCGATCCCCCTCACGCCCGTCTTGACGCGCGTTTCATAATCCTTGAGCAGATCGGGGGCGATCTTCAGCTTCACCCGGAAAACCAGCTTCTCGCGCTCATCCTGTGTCTCGACGGTCTTCGGCGTGAACTGTGCCTGCGAGGAGACGAAGGATACCGTCGCCGGCACGACATATTGCGGCGCCGGATCGAGAATGATGCGCGCCTCGTCGCCGATTGCCAAGGTGCCGGCCGCGCGGGCCGGCAGGAAGATCGTCATCGACACGTCGGAAAGATCGAGCAGCGTCGCGACCGGCGCACCGGCGGCAACGACTTCGCCGGTCTGTGCGAGCTTGTATTCGACACGGCCCCGGCGCGGCGCCTTCAGCACGGCATCGTCGAGCAGAGTTTGAATGCGCACCACTTCCGCCTGCGCCGCTTCCGTTGCCGCTTCCGCCTCGTCACGGCTTGCGAGCGCGGCCTTTTGTGCCGCCTCTGCAACGCTCAGCTGGCTGCGGCGCAGTTCGAGCTGCTGCATCGTGCCACTGCCGGTGCTGCTCATCGATTGCGCGCGCTCGAATTCCTGCCTGGCGAGTATCAGCTCGCTTTTGCGCTGGGCAATTGAGGCCTCGGCTTCGACCTGGCTCGTCTCGCTGCGGCGAACCTGGGCCTTGGCGCCAGCAAGCTGAGCATCGAGATCGGCCGTATCGATCCGGGCGATCGGCGCGCCGGCATCGACGATCTGGCCTTCGTCGACGAGTACATCGGCAAGCCGACCAGCGAATTTCGCCGAAATCAGCACCTGCTGGGCCTCGATGCGGCCATTGGACATGGAGACATTTTCGGGCAGTCCTCGACCGGTCATCTTGTTCCAGAGGGCCTCGAACCGAGCGGAGAAGACCGAGGAGCGATCCTGCGCGAGAACCGGCTGACCGAGGCCAAGGAGAAAAGCTAAGGAAACCAGGATACAAAGCTGATGCTTTCTCAATGACGGAGCCTCCAATCGAGCCTGTGCGGACGTTGCCGATGGTCGTCCTTCTATTGGCAATCCCGTCCACCATCCTTGACATATGTCATGAAGGACAGGGCCAGCATCTGAAGCGGTCGTGCCTGATCGAGGAGATGCCGCAGGCCTATCGCCAGTCCAGAGGCGGCATAGAGTTTTTTCAGGCAGCATCCGAACGGGCGCGCCCCGACCTGCGATGCCGGACGCCCCGTGTCTTGCGATGGATCAATGCGCCCGTGGGCGTGCCCTTCATCATCACGCCGGACAATCATTGTAAAAGGATGAAGATCATGACGGGCAAGACGATGAAGGCTGCGGTGGTGCGTGAATTCGGCACGCCGCTTGTAATCGAATGCGTGCCGGTGCCAGTTCCCGGACCGGGCGAAATCCTGGTGAAGGTGGTCGCCTGTGGCGTCTGCCATACCGACCTGCATGCAGCCGACGGCGACTGGCCCGTCAAGCCGAGGCCGCCCTTCATTCCCGGCCACGAAGCGGCAGGCGTCGTTGCCGCCCTCGGCCCCGGCGTCACAGAATTCAAGGAAGGCGATGCCGTCGGCGTCGCCTGGCTACACGACGCTTGCCTGCGCTGCGAATATTGCGAGACCGGCTGGGAAACGCTTTGCGAACACCAGCACAATTCCGGCTACAGCTGCGATGGCGGCTTTGCCGAATATGTCATCGCCTCGGCAGCCTTTGCCGCACGCCTTCCCGATGACGTCAATTTTGCCGAAATCGCGCCGATCCTCTGCGCCGGGGTTACGACCTACAAGGGTATCAGGGAAACCGAAGCCCGGCCCGGCGAATGGGTAGCGATCTCCGGCATCGGCGGCCTTGGTCATGTTGCGATCCAATATGCCAAGGCGATGGGCCTCAAGGTGGTCGCCCTTGATATCGCCGCCGCCAAGCTCGATCTTGCTCGTGAGGTTGGCGCCGATCTTGCGCTCAACGCGCTTTCCGAAGACGTGGTCGAAAAGGTGTTGAAGGCGACGAGCGGCGGCGCACATGGCGTGCTCGTCACCGCCGTCTCCCCGCCGGCTTTCTCGCAGGCGCTCTCGATGGTGCGCCGGAAGGGCACCGTCAGCCTTGTCGGGCTGCCGCCGGGCAACTTCCAGACGCCGATCTTCGACGTGGTGCTGAAGCGCATAACCGTGCGCGGCTCGATCGTCGGCACGCGCCGCGATCTCGACGAAGCGCTGGCGTTTGCCGCCGACGGTCGCGTCCGGGCTGAGATCACAAAGGCGCCGCTCGACGATATCAATGATATCTTTGCCGGCCTGAAAGCGGGAACCATCGAAGGCCGGATGGTACTGGATATCGCCGAAGAGAAACCGGCGGGGGCGGCATGAGATGTAGCCGCAGGCGTGTCAACTTTGGCGTTGATCAAAATATCCGGTGTCCCGGCCGTTAACCTTGCTTCATTCTGGCGGATGGAGACGCTGTGCTTTGGAAACAAATGGCGATCGCCACATGGTTGCCTGCACGGTGCTGCTCTTGGTACCTCCCGCCTGGACTGCATGCCGGAAGGGGAACGGGCGGTGCCGGCGCCCCCGCCCACCCTACGTGCTGGTGCCGTCCCTTCTGGTCAGGATGAATGACAGGAAGGTACCCTCCTCCCCTCCCCGACACCGGACCGGCAACCTATATCAAGGCGGATTCCAGTCCGCAGTATTCGCTGCCCTTACACGGAGACATGTATGAGCCAAGATCCATACGAGCTTCTGGGCGTGAAACGGGATGCAACCCAGAAGGACATTCAGGGGGCATTCCGCAAGCTTGCCAAGAAGCTTCACCCCGACCTGAACCCCGGCGACAAAAAGGCCGAGGCAAAGTTCAAGGAGATTTCTGCCGCCTATGAAATCCTGAGCGACGAAGAAAAGCGCGGTCGCTTCGATCGTGGCGAGATCGACATCACCGGAGCCGAACAGGCGCCCCGCAGCTATTACCGCGACTATGCCTCCTCCGGCGGGCCGGGCGGCGCCTATCACAACGACGCCGGCTTTGCCGATTTTGGAGACGCCGACGATCTCTTCGCAAGCTTCTTCTCGCGCCGCGCTGGCGGCGGAAGCGGCGGCGGCCAGTTCCGCGCGAAGGGCCAGGACCGACGCTTCTCGATGGAGGTGGATTTCCTCGATGCGGTCAACGGCACGCAGAGCCAGGTGAGGCTGTCGGACGGGCCGGCGCTCGACGTCAAGATCCCGCCCGGCACGCGCGACGGCCAGACGCTGCGCCTGCGCGGCAAGGGAGAACCCGGTTTCGGCGGCGGGCCGGCCGGCGATGCGCTGATCGACGTCCATGTGCGCCCACACCGTTTCTTCACCCGCGACGGCGACGACATCCGCCTCGATCTGCCCGTCACGTTGAGAGAAGCGGTACTCGGCGGAAAGGTGCGCGTGCCGACACCATCAGGACCGGTCAACCTGACGCTGCCGGCAAATTCCAGCAGCGGCAAGGTGCTGCGCCTCAAAGGCAAGGGTGTTGTGAAGCGTGGCGGCGACGCCGGTGATGTCTATGTGATGCTTAAGGTCATGCTGCCCGAACAGCCGGACGAACAGCTGACCGCCTTCGTCAAGGACTGGGCGGCAGCCGACACACAGGATCCGAGAAAGAACATGGAGACCTGACCATGGACGATCGCGAATTCAGACTCTACCTCAAAATCGACGTGACCGAGCTCGATTTATGGGTCGAGCAGGGCTGGCTGGCCCCTGAAGTTTCCGAAGGCCGGCGCCGGTTCCGGGATGCAGATCTTGCCCGCGCCCGCCTGATCCTCGACCTCACGCGCCAAATGGGCGTCAACGAGGCCGGTGTCGACGTCGTCATGGAGCTCGTCGACCAGCTCCACGGCATGCGCGGCACAATGCGCAGACTTGTCGCGGCCGTGAACCGGCAGGATGCCGAGATCCAGCAACGGTTGCTCCGCACGCTCGAAGAGCTTGACGATAGCGGCCGCTGACAGCTTCGTTCCAGACTTTCACGGCGATCGAGATCAGGCTTTGTACGGCATGGAGGATGGCGGGACGGGCTAGCCGGCCCGCCTGTTCTGACGGAGCTCGCTCTTTCCCCTGCCAGGAAACAGCGTTGCGCGGACTTCTGTTGATTATCCTCATTCTCATGAATGCGAGCGTATTCAGCCAGCACCGGCCACTGTAAAAGATGACTATATCACTCTTGTTTTTCCTTGGGTAAGCAGGTTATACCGCGCGCGCCCTTAGAATCCCCATGTCGGGGTATCGAAGAACAGGAAGTTCTTATGAGAGTTTTCAAGTCCCTCGCAGTTCCAGGTTTCGCCGCCGTACTTGGCCTGATCGCAACACCCGCATTGTCCTCACCGACCACCTATCCGCTGACGCTCGACAATTGCGGCGCGAAGGTCACCATCGCCAAGGCTCCAGCACGAGCCATCGGACTTGGCCAGAACAGCGCGGAGATCATGCTGCTTCTCGGTCTGGAAGACAAAATGGCCGGTACCGCATTCTGGCCGAGCAAGGTTCTGCCTGAGCTCGCCGAAGCCAATGCGAAGGTCAAGCTTCTGTCTGTCGAGTTTCCGACCTTCGAGTCGATTCTGGCACAGAACCCGGATTTCGTAGCAGCGGCCTTGCCAAGCCTGATCGGGCCGACGAGCAAGGTCGCCAAGCGCGAGGACTTCGACAAGGTCGGCATACCAAGCTACATTTCGCCCAGCACCTGCCTCAACACCGAAAAGGTCAAGGATCAGTACGGCAGCCGCGACCGGCTCTGGAACATGGATCTGCTGTACAAGGAGATCGACGAGCTTTCGCAGATTTTTGACGTCGCCGATCGTGGCCAGGCGCTGATTGCCGACTTCAAGAAGCGCGAGGCGGCTTTGCGCGCCAGCGTGCCCAAGGATGGCAAGCAGCTTTCCTACGTCTTTTGGTTCTCCAGCCAATCGCCTTCCGCAGACGCCTATCTCGGCGGCAAGAACGGGGCATCCGGCTTTATCGCCGATCTCCTCGGCGGCAAGAATGCCGTCACCGCCGAAGCCGAATGGCCGACGCTCGGGTGGGAAAGCATCATCGCCGCCAATCCGGATGTCATCGTCGTGGCCAATCTCGACCGCAACCGCTGGGAGCTCGACAAGCCGGAGGCCAAGATCAAGTTCTTAAACAGCGATCCGGCCGTCAGCCAGATGCCGGCGGTGAAGAACAAGGCAATCGTCGTCATGGACGGACAGGCCATGAACCCGACGATCCGCACGATCTACGGCGCGGAACAGGTAGCCGAGCAACTGAAAGCACTTGGCCTGATCAAGTGACCGTCTCCAACCGCTCTCTGCGGCAGGCTGCCCCCTTCGGCCTCCTCCTGTCGGCCTCGCTTGCGGCGGTCGGTCTGGTCGTCGGCATCAGTGTCGGGATCGGCGACCTGCCGATCCCGCTGACCACGACGTTTGCCGCCGTCACGAACAGGCTGGGATGGACGGCGGTGGAACTCAACCGCATCCACGAAACCGTGATCTGGGATTATCGTCTCAGCCGCGCGCTCGTGGCCGCCTTCTGCGGCGCGGGACTGGCACTGTCGGGTGCGATCATGCAATCGCTGCTTCGCAACCCGCTGGCCGAACCCTATGTGCTTGGTATCTCCGCCGGCGCGTCCACTGGCGCCGTCACCATCATCATTCTCGGCGTTGGTGCAGGTGCGGTTTCGTTGTCGGCCGGGGCTTTTGCCGGCGCATTTGCCGCCTTTCTTTTCGTGGCGCTCTTATCCAACGGCACGCGCGGCGGCGCCGACCGGACGATCCTCGCCGGCGTTGCCGCTTCGCAGCTCTTCAACGCCGCCACATCCTACGTGGTCACGACATCAGGCAACGCGCAACAGGCTCGCGACGTCATGTTCTGGCTGCTCGGCAGCTTCGGCGGCGTGCGCTGGCCGGAGTTTATGCTGGTTTCCGGCATCGTCGGCTTCGGGCTTGTCGCCTGCCTTGCCTATGCCAGGGTTCTGGATGCTTTTGCCTTCGGGGACGAAGCAGCCGCATCCCTTGGTGTCAACGTCGGCAGGGTCCGCATCGCCCTGTTTTCGGTTACCGCGATGATGACGGCCACGATCGTCAGCATGGTCGGCTCGATCGGTTTCGTCGGACTTGTCGTGCCGCATGCGGCGCGCTTCGTCGTCGGGCCGCTCCATATCCGACTTCTCCCAGCCTGCGCCATTGTTGGCGCAATCTTCATGGTGCTTGCCGACATCGCCTCACGCGCACTCATCCCGCAGCAGGTCCTGCCGATCGGCGTCGTCACGGCACTGGTCGGCGTTCCCTTCTTCTCCGTCATCCTCTACCGGTTCCAGCGCGCGTCATGAGCATCAAAGCCGAAAACCTCGTCTGGAAAATTGGCAAAAAGACCATACTTGATGGCGTCTCCTTCGAAGCGACACCGGGAAAGATGCTCGGCCTTCTTGGCCCGAACGGTTCCGGCAAGACGTCGCTGCTGCGGCTTCTCGCCGGCCTGAAGCGACCCAATTCCGGGCGCATCTCGCTCGACCGGAAGGATATAAGGACCATCGGACGCCGCACGATCGCGCAGCGCGTCGCCTTCGTCGAACAGCATGCGACGACCAACGCCAATCTCAGGGTCGTGGATGTCGTCGAACTCGGACGCTTTCCGCACCGTTCGATGTTTTCCGGCTGGACGTCCGCCGACGATCAGGCTGTTGAAGACGCGTTGAAACGGGCCGGCATGACCGCCAAGCGGCATGATCGCTGGCAGAGCCTGTCCGGTGGGGAAAAGCAGCGCGCCCAGATCGCAAGAGCCTTGGCGCAATCGCCGAAAGAACTGATCCTCGATGAACCGACCAACCATCTCGATATTCAGCACCAGATCAGCCTCATGCGGCTCGTCTCCAGTCTGCCGGTCACCAGCATCATTGCGCTGCACGACCTCAACCATGCGGCCATGTTCTGCGACGAGCTGATCGTCATGCAAAGCGGGAAGATCGTTGCGTCCGGCACACCGGCCGAGGTATTGACCGAAGAGGTCCTCAGGGATGTTTTCTCGGTGGATGCGCGCGTCGAAGCCTCGCCCTATCACGCCCGGCCGCACATTCACTATCTCCGTTGACGATGCCGTGTCGATGAGGCCCAGACGCGCGTGGGCAGCAGCCAGCCTGCAGATCGATCACCGTTCAATTATCCGCTCCAATTTCAGCTCGCGCAGAGTTTCTTCAGTGCCTTCTCCACGCCCTTGCGAAGGGCGGCCGAAATCTCAGGTTCGAGTGCAGTGACAACGTCACCGAACTCACCGCCGGCCTCAACGATCTCGATCGAACTTTCGCTCATGACACAGGTGAGGAGATTGGTCTGCAGGTGCATTCGAGCCTTTGCCGAAAAACCACCCTGAAGAGGGGCATCGTCCGACGTCCTGCAAGCGAGCGTGCCGAGTGCGCTTGCCTCGGCCAGATCTCCGTTAACGCGGATTTCAAGCGTATCGATTTTAACGAAGTCGAGCTTGTCGATCCCCAATTCGACCTTCACACCCAAAACCGACTGCCTGACCTTCAATGGCTTGCAGGGCTGCGCGGCCTCGATCGCTCGTTCGAGAACATTGGCGGCGGATGCCGGTGTGCTCAAAGATGATGTGGCAATGATGATCGCGCCGAACGCCACCCACCTCAGATGGTACCAACCGTTCCGGCGTGTCGTGACCTGACGCTTCATGTCGCCCAGCGAACCCGCCAGGCCAGATCCCGTCTGCGAACGAATTTCAAGATGGTCCACACGCATGCTCTTCCTCAAGCCGAAATGTGTCTGGCGACATCAGAATACAGCGTCCCCATGCAAAGGGAAGAATGTTGCATCAGATCGTTCTCTGCGACGTCTTCCTGGAGTGGATCGAGGACGTGTCGACGGAGGAAAGGCGCCGTTCGCCGAGATTGTCAGGCCCTGACACTCCCTACCGGCGAAGGGCAAGGCGGGCAGAGGAATGCCGCGGGGTTCCGGCACCGTCTCCGCCCATCCTCGACCGGCAAAACCGGTCGATGTCTTTGACGCCTGTTCCATGTCTTCGCAGAGCGGCTGGACGCCGCCTGGGCTGGCCCTTCCGTCAACGCGTCATTGCAGGCTTCGGCTTCTTTTCCGTCCATTGCGGCGGAGCGCCATACTTCGAAGCGAGCGCACCAAGCAGCCCGGGTGCACGGCCGAACGCGTCGCAGGCAGCATATTTCGGCTTTCCGCCGAGCCAGGAGCGGGCGCGTTGCTTCGACGGAAGCGAAAGGTTCAGTCCCTTCGGTTCCTTTCCGGCGATCAGCACCTGTGAGAAGTCGGCGGCAAATTTCGTTGCAAGACCATAGGCGTCCCCGACCTCAGAAACGCGGGGCTTGTCCTGAATGGAGTTTGCGCCCCGCGCCCACAGCATTGCGGCATTTTGCACTCCCGCGGCATCGAGCGCTTCGGCTTCGATTGCCAAGCCGCCAAGGCCGAAGGGGAGGCGCGGTACGCTCACAGGCAGGGCAAAACCCGAACCGACGCTGAGGACGGTCGCGACCCCGGCAGCTGCCTTGTTGGTCAAAACGATGTCGGCCACCACCGAACGCACGGTCAGATCCGCCGGCTGGCCGGCCGGGACCATCTGGTATTTGTCGCTCAGCGCCACACACAGCGCCCGGTCGAGAGCATTGGAAACCAGAGACCGATCCACCTCGTACCTGATTTTGGACGCGGCGCTGAAAGAAAAGACGGTCGGGACGATGGCGACGGTCCTTACCCGCGCCAGCTGCTGCCCGTCGACATAGAGCCGTTTCTTGGCGAGCGTCCCCTTCGACGGACCGAGATTGCTGTAGGAGGCAAGCGTTCCCGCCTCCTTGAGCGGCACGGCAGCACACCCGGAAACGGTTGCCGTTATCAGTAAGGCAATAAACGCCAGAAACGCCCTGGATGGCTGGTTGAAAAGCGGCTGGTTGAAAAATCGACGACGTGAATACGAATTATTGGGCATGTCTCTCGTTGGCCTCTGGTCATGACGATGACCGGACCCTCGGAGCGAACAATTGCTACACCATTACATAGCCCACCGCTTGCTGAATTCTGGAGGTGGATCTGTTCCTGACAAACTGCTTTCGATGTCGCAACGGTTTTCGATGATCTGCTTTGTAAGACTGCGCCTCAGCTATGCCCTGGCTCCCTGGCGCTCAATCACGACATTTGGAGAGGGTGGGATGAAGTCGAGGTCTTCGCCGGCAGGCAAGCGCCGACCCAAAAAAATGACGTCATAGTCATTCTGAAAGGTCACTTCGCGGGCATCGGCAACGGCTCTTGTGATCGTCAGGATGCTTGCTCAACGCGGCTTCGAGCGCGTCTGTGTCCCCGGTTCGTCCTTGATCAATAAAAAGTGTCATGGCTTGTCCGTGCGCTCCATGCGACGCCGCTGTTTCGCTCCCATTGCAACCGCATTGCACATACAAAAGAAAATTCGGTCATGTTTCCGCAATTGTCGGAGCCCAAATGGAAAGCCATGCAACTTGAAAACGGCGGGCATGACTTCGTCCGCCCCCAACTTTTGGAGAGAGCATGGCTTCAAAACGGACAATAGGGCCAGCTGCGGCCCTGGTGGTTATCGGCTCCATTCAAATTGCCGTCGTGATCCTCGATGCCACTTGCGGCACGCCCGGTACCAAGCAATGGCTGATCATCCTCATCTTCAGAGGGGACGGGAGGATCGTTCATGTCTGGACAAGCAAGGTGCCGATGGTCGGGATGAAACTGGGTCCCATGCAGTTTGAATCTGCAAGATGGTTCGGCGTGCAGCCATGACGCGCAAGACCATGCTTCGCCTGCTCGGAAACCTGTTCTTCGCGACGATCCTGTTCGGTGCGCTTCTCGGCGGTCCGATCGTGATGCTCATTTTGCTTTCGGAGCGGCTTGCGCTGTGACGATGCCGAAGCGACGGGGTAGGATGATCCGGTGCGCGTCGACCGTGCCAACGCGCTGTCGCACCGATTCATATTGCCTTCCGCTCACAAAACGAACGTCGGCACCCGAGAAGCGTCAATTTCGCGGTTCAATGGCTGGCCTACACGCTCCCTGTCAACGCTTCACGGCCAGCCTCTCGGCTGACCGCGCACGACTCGGGGTCAATGTGGATCGCTACTCCTTCGTTGCAATGGACTTTCACCATCTACTCCTTGCCGGTTTCTACCGGTGCACCTTGTCCTGACCCCTATCTCAGACTCGAGCGGCGCACGGCCACGGTGGCCGGACGTGCGCAACGAAAACGGCCCGCCGCTCGCTCGGAGAGGTTAGTGTTCGCACGCGTGGTAGGGCTGCTCAGGGAATTCCAACCGACAACGTTCTTGCCGACCATCCCGCGAACCGATTTGACCATCTTTGTTCCAGGTTCCGTAGACTTCCTTGCCGCCATCCAATCCTTTCAGCTGCGCCAGAACTCCAGCCCATTCCTCTCTTCTGGAGGGCCTGTCTGGAGATCCGAGCAAGGCTCACACAAATTGGAAATCCGCCGACTGCAGACTCGACACGGCCACGTTCTTCAGCGTTATGGTGTTGTCAGCATCGGCTGTGATGATCGTGTCGTTGCCTGACAGGATGGATACGGCGAGCAGCGATGCCCAGTCGGCAAAGATCGTGTGATCGATCCTGATCGTATCATGTGCCCCAGCCACCTCGAAATTCATGATCGTGTCGTGCCCCCAATTCGGCTCGTAGACGAAAAAGTCCGCTGCTATTCCACCAATAAGGACGTCGTCTCCGGCGCCACCTGTCAGCGTATTCGAGCCCGCGACATTGCCCACAATCCGATTATTGAGCGCATTGCCTGTTCCGATAAAGGCGTCAAAGCCGGTGGCACCCGAGCTCAAGTTCTCGATGTTTTCTCCCAACGTATAGTTGGCGAGGGACGTTTGCACCTGGTCGATCCCTTCGCCGGCATTTTCGATGACGGCGTCTCCGGCGCTGTCGACGAAGTAAAAGTCGTTGCCCTTCCCGCCGATCAGCGTATCGCTACCGTCTCCGCCGTTCAGCGTATCGTTGCCGCCCCCCCCGGTGATCGTATTGGAGAGCGCATTGCCGATACCAGTAAAGTCGCCGGTGCCGGCGTAGGCGAGGTTTTCGACATTGGCAGCAAGTGTCAGGCGGTCGAGCCCGGTCTTCACCGTGTCGGTGCCTGCACTTGCAGCTTCAGTGACCACGTCGCCCTCGAGATCCACGATGTAGGTGTCGTTGCCGGCGCCGCCGATCAAGATATCGGCACCAATGCCGCCGTTCAAAGTGTCGTTGCCGGCACCGCCGGTGATGGTGTTGGCCAGGGCATTGCCCGTCCCGGCAAAATCGCCGATGCCGGTGAAGGCCAGGTCCTCGACATTGGCGCTCAGCGCATAGGCAGAAAGCGCAGTCTTGACCAGATCCGTGCCGTCATTGGCAGCCTCGGTCACGACGTCGGCCAGATTATCGACAAGATAGGTGTCGTTGCCGGCGCCGCCGATCAGGATGTCGGCCCCAGCCCCGCCAATCAGCGTATCGGCGCCTGCTCCCCCGTTCAGCGTGTCGTTGCCGGCGCCCCCGGTGATCACGTTCGCTGCAGCATTGCCGGTGCCGGTGAAGGCTGCCGACCCGGTGTAGGTCAGGTTCTCGATATTGTCGGCAAGCGTATAGGCCGACGACGCAGCCTTCACCGTGTCGATTCCCGCACCGGTACTTTCGGTGACGATGTCACCGACGCTGTCCACGATATAGGTGTCATCGCCGATGCCGCCGATCAGCGTGTCGGTACCCGCCCCACCGTCCAGCGTGTCGTTGCCGGCGCCCCCGGTGATGATGTTGGAAAGGGCATTGCCCGTCCCGGCAAAATTGACGCTGCCGGTGAAGGTCAGGTTCTCGACATTGGCAATATTGGTCAGTGCATAGGCAGAAAGCGCCGTCTTGACGAGATCCGTGCCTTCGTTGGCAGCCTCGGTCACGACATCACCGGCGACATCCACGATGTAGGTGTCGTTGCCCGCACCGCCGATCAGCGTATCGGCGCCCGCCTTGCCGTCCAGCGTGTCGGCACCTGCCGCACCCCTGATCGTGTTGGCAAGGCTGTTGCCCGTTCCGGCAAAGGCCACCGTGCCCACATAGGCCAGGTTCTCGACATCGGCGCCGATCGTATAGGCCGCAAGCGCGGTCTTGACCGTATCGGTGCCTGCATTTGCAGCCTCGGTGACGACGTCGCCCGCGATATCCACGATATAGGTGTCGTCACCGGCTCCCCCGATCAGCGTGTCGGCGCCTGCTCCCCCGTTCAGCGTGTCGTTGCCGACACCCCCGGTGATCACGTTCGCCGCAGCATTGCCGGTGCCGGTGAAGGCTGCCGACCCGGTGTAGGTCAGGTTCTCGATATTGGCGAGGGCAGCAATCGAATAGGTCGCAAGCGACGTCCGGATCTCGTCCGTACCCGCACCTGCTGCCTCCGTGACCACGTCACTTGCGGCATCCACGATATAGATGTCGTTGCCGGCACCACCAATCAGCGTGTCGGCGCCTGCCCCGCCATCCAGCGTGTCGTTGCCGGCGCCCCCGGTGATGATGTTGGAAAGGGCATTGCCCGTCCCGGCAAAATTGACGCTGCCGGTGAAGGTCAGGTTCTCGACATTGGCAATATTGGTCAGTGCATAGGTAGAAAGCGCCGTCTTGACGAGATCCGTGCCTTCGTTGGCAGCCTCGGTCACGACATCACCGGCGACATCCACGATGTAGGTGTCGTTGCCCGCACCGCCGATCAGCGTATCGGCGCCCGCCTTGCCGTCCAGCGTGTCGGCACCTGCCGCACCCCTGATCGTGTTGGCAAGGCTGTTGCCCGTTCCGGCAAAGGCCACCGTGCCCACATAGGTCAGGTTCTCGACATCGGCGCCGATCGTATAGGCCGCAAGCGCGGTCTTGACCGTATCGGTGCCTGCATTTGCAGCCTCGGTGACGACGTCGCCGGCGACATCCACGATGTAGATGTCGTCACCGGCTCCCCCGATCAGCGTATCCGCACCGGCTCCGCCGTTCAGCGTGTCGTCACCGTCGCCACCCGACAGCCGGTCGGCCGCAGCCCCCCCGGTGATCGCGTTGGCAAGATCGTTGCCCGTACCGGCAAAGGCCACCGTGCCCGTATAGGTCAGATTCTCGACATTGTCGGCAAGCGTATAGGCCGCCGACCCAGCCTTCACCGTATCGATCCCCGCATCGACACTTTCGGTGACGACGTCACCGGCATTGTCAACGATGTAGGTGTCGTTACCGGCTCCGCCAATCAGCGTATCTGCCCCGGCTCCCCCGTTCAGCGTGTCGTTGCCGACACCCCCGGTGATCACGTTCGCCGCAGCATTGCCGGTGCCGGTGAAGGCTGCCGACCCGGTGTAGGTCAGGTTCTCGATATTGGCGAGGGCAGCAATCGAATAGGTCGCAAGCGACGTCCGGATCTCGTCCGTACCCGCACCTGCTGCTTCCGTGACCACGTCGCTTGCGGCATCCACGATATAAGTGTCATCGCCGATGCCGCCGATCAGCGTGTCGGCGCCTGCCCCACCGTCCAGCACGTCGTTGCCGGCACCGCCGGCCAGCTTATCGGCGGCCGCTCCGCCCTTGATGATATTGTCCAGCTCATTGCCGGTACCGGTGAAGGCGGCTGACCCGGTATAGGTCAGGTTCTCCACATTGGCACTCAGTGTATAAGCCGCAAGGCCCGTCTTTACGGTATCGATGCCCTCGCCGACATTTTCGACGACGATATCCCCGGTGCCGATGACATAGGTGTCATCGCCTGCCGCACCCTTCAGCGTGTCGATCCCTGCCCCGCCCGTCAGGATATTGTTCAGCGCATTGCCGATCCCGGTGAAAGTCGTCGTGCCGGAGACGGTCAGGTTCTCGACATTGCTGCCGAGCGTATAGCTCGCGAAGTAGACCGACTGCACGTACACCGTATCGCTGCCCTCGTCGGCAGCCTCGGTGACCGTATCCCCGCCATTGTCAACCCAATAGATGTCGTTGCCGGTACCGCCGGAAAGTGCATCAGCGCCCACGCCGCCATCCAGCCAGTCGTCGCCGGCGCCGCCAATCAGCGTGTCGGCGCCGGCCCCGCCGATCAACCTGTCATTACCCGCACCACCGTCCAGCACGTCGTTGCCGACGCCTCCGGTGATCGTGTTGGCCAAGGCATTGCCCGTCCCGGCAAAATTGCCGATACCGATGTAAGTTAGGTCCTCGACATTGCCGGCAAGCGTATAGGCCGTCGACCCAGCCTTCACCGTATCGATCCCCGCATCGACACTTTCGGTGACGACGTCACCGGCATTGTCAACGATGTAGGTGTCGTTACCGGCTCCGCCGATCAGCATGTCGGCCCCGGCTCCGCCGTTCAGCGTGTCGTTGCCTGCACCGCCGGCGATCACGTTCGCCGCAGCATTGCCGGTGCCGGTGAAGGCTGCCGACCCGGTGTAGGCCAGGTTCTCGACATTGGCGCCGATCGTATAGGCCGCCAGCGCGGTCTTGACCGTGTCGATTCCAGCGTCCGCATCTTCAGTCACCACGTCACCGGCGACATCCACGATGTAGATGTCGTTGCCGGCGCCGCCGATCAGCGTATCCGCACCGGCTCCGCCGTTCAGCGTGTCGTCACCGTCGCCACCCGACAGCCGGTCGGCCGCAGCCCCTCCGGTGATCGTGTTGGCAAGGTCGTTGCCCGTACCGGCAAAGGCCACCGTGCCCGTATAGGTCAGGTTCTCGACATTGTCGGCAAGCGTATAGGCTGCCAGCGCGGTCTTGACCGTATCGGTGCCTGCATTTGCAGCCTCGGTGACGACGTCGCCCGCGATATCCACGATATAGGTGTCGTCACCGGCTCCCCCGATCAGCGTGTCGGCGCCTGCTCCCCCGTTCAGCGTGTCGTTGCCGACACCCCCGGTGATCACGTTCGCCGCAGCATTGCCGGTGCCGGTGAAGGCTGCCGACCCGGTGTAGGTCAGGTTCTCGATATTGGCGAGGGCAGCAATCGAATAGGTCGCAAGCGACGTCCGGATCTCGTCCGTACCCGCACCTGCTGCCTCCGTGACCACGTCACTTGCGGCATCCACGATATAGATGTCGTTGCCGGCACCACCAATCAGCGTGTCGGCGCCTGCCCCGCCATCCAGCGTGTCGTTGCCGGCGCCCCCGGTGATGATGTTGGAAAGGGCATTGCCCGTCCCGGCAAAATTGACGCTGCCGGTGAAGGTCAGGTTCTCGACATTGGCAATATTGGTCAGTGCATAGGCAGAAAGCGCCGTCTTGACGAGATCCGTGCCTTCGTTGGCAGCCTCCGTCACGACATCGGCCAGATCATCGACAACATAGGTGTCGTTGCCCGCACCGCCGATCAGCGTATCGGCGCCCGCCTTGCCGTCCAGCGTGTCGGCACCTGCCGCACCCCTGATCGTGTTGGCAAGGCTGTTGCCCGTTCCGGCAAAGGCCACCGTGCCCACATAGGTCAGGTTCTCGACATCGGCGCCGATCGTATAGGCCGCAAGCGCGGTCTTGACCGTATCGGTGCCTGCATTTGCAGCCTCGGTGACGACGTCGCCGGCGACATCCACGATGTAGATGTCGTCACCGGCTCCCCCGATCAGCGTATCCGCACCGGCTCCGCCGTTCAGCGTGTCGTCACCGTCGCCACCCGACAGCCGGTCGGCCGCAGCCCCCCCGGTGATCGCGTTGGCAAGATCGTTGCCCGTACCGGCAAAGGCCACCGTGCCCGTATAGGTCAGATTCTCGACATTGTCGGCAAGCGTATAGGCCGCCGACCCAGCCTTCACCGTATCGATCCCCGCATCGACACTTTCGGTGACGACGTCACCGGCATTGTCAACGATGTAGGTGTCGTTACCGGCTCCGCCAATCAGCGTATCTGCCCCGGCTCCCCCGTTCAGCGTGTCGTTGCCGACACCCCCGGTGATCACGTTCGCCGCAGCATTGCCGGTGCCGGTGAAGGCTGCCGACCCGGTGTAGGTCAGGTTCTCGATATTGGCGAGGGCAGCAATCGAATAGGTCGCAAGCGACGTCCGGATCTCGTCCGTACCCGCACCTGCTGCCTCCGTGACCACGTCACTTGCGGCATCCACGATATAGATGTCGTTGCCGGCACCACCAATCAGCGTGTCGGCGCCTGCCCCGCCATCCAGCGTGTCGTTGCCGGCGCCCCCGGTGATGATGTTGGAAAGGGCATTGCCCGTCCCGGCAAAATTGACGCTGCCGGTGAAGGTCAGGTTCTCGACATTGGCAATATTGGTCAGTGCATAGGCAGAAAGCGCCGTCTTGACGAGATCCGTGCCTTCGTTGGCAGCCTCGGTCACGACATCACCGGCGACATCCACGATGTAGGTGTCGTTGCCCGCACCGCCGATCAGCGTATCGGCGCCCGCCTTGCCGTCCAGCGTGTCGGCACCTGCCGCACCCCTGATCGTGTTGGCAAGGCTGTTGCCCGTTCCGGCAAAGGCCACCGTGCCCACATAGGCCAGGTTCTCGACATCGGCGCCGATCGTATAGGCCGCAAGCGCGGTCTTGACCGTATCGGTGCCTGCATTTGCAGCCTCGGTGACGACGTCGCCCGCGATATCCACGATATAGGTGTCGTCACCGGCTCCCCCGATCAGCGTGTCGGCGCCTGCTCCCCCGTTCAGCGTGTCGTTGCCGACACCCCCGGTGATCACGTTCGCCGCAGCATTGCCGGTGCCGGTGAAGGCTGCCGACCCGGTGTAGGTCAGGTTCTCGATATTGGCGAGGGCAGCAATCGAATAGGTCGCAAGCGACGTCCGGATCTCGTCCGTACCCGCACCTGCTGCCTCCGTGACCACGTCACTTGCGGCATCCACGATATAGATGTCGTTGCCGGCACCACCAATCAGCGTGTCGGCGCCTGCCCCGCCATCCAGCGTGTCGTTGCCGGCGCCCCCGGTGATGATGTTGGAAAGGGCATTGCCCGTCCCGGCAAAATTGACGCTGCCGGTGAAGGTCAGGTTCTCGACATTGGCAATATTGGTCAGTGCATAGGTAGAAAGCGCCGTCTTGACGAGATCCGTGCCTTCGTTGGCAGCCTCGGTCACGACATCACCGGCGACATCCACGATGTAGGTGTCGTTGCCCGCACCGCCGATCAGCGTATCGGCGCCCGCCTTGCCGTCCAGCGTGTCGGCACCTGCCGCACCCCTGATCGTGTTGGCAAGGCTGTTGCCCGTTCCGGCAAAGGCCACCGTGCCCACATAGGTCAGGTTCTCGACATCGGCGCCGATCGTATAGGCCGCAAGCGCGGTCTTGACCGTATCGGTGCCTGCATTTGCAGCCTCGGTGACGACGTCGCCGGCGACATCCACGATGTAGATGTCGTCACCGGCTCCCCCGATCAGCGTATCCGCACCGGCTCCGCCGTTCAGCGTGTCGTCACCGTCGCCACCCGACAGCCGGTCGGCCGCAGCCCCCCCGGTGATCGCGTTGGCAAGATCGTTGCCCGTACCGGCAAAGGCCACCGTGCCCGTATAGGTCAGATTCTCGACATTGTCGGCAAGCGTATAGGCCGCCGACCCAGCCTTCACCGTATCGATCCCCGCATCGACACTTTCGGTGACGACGTCACCGGCATTGTCAACGATGTAGGTGTCGTTACCGGCTCCGCCAATCAGCGTATCTGCCCCGGCTCCCCCGTTCAGCGTGTCGTTGCCGACACCCCCGGTGATCACGTTCGCCGCAGCATTGCCGGTGCCGGTGAAGGCTGCCGACCCGGTGTAGGTCAGGTTCTCGATATTGGCGAGGGCAGCAATCGAATAGGTCGCAAGCGACGTCCGGATCTCGTCCGTACCCGCACCTGCTGCTTCCGTGACCACGTCGCTTGCGGCATCCACGATATAAGTGTCATCGCCGATGCCGCCGATCAGCGTGTCGGCGCCTGCCCCACCGTCCAGCACGTCGTTGCCGGCACCGCCGGCCAGCTTATCGGCGGCCGCTCCGCCCTTGATGATATTGTCCAGCTCATTGCCGGTACCGGTGAAGGCGGCTGACCCGGTATAGGTCAGGTTCTCCACATTGGCACTCAGTGTATAAGCCGCAAGGCCCGTCTTTACGGTATCGATGCCCTCGCCGACATTTTCGACGACGATATCCCCGGTGCCGATGACATAGGTGTCATCGCCTGCCGCACCCTTCAGCGTGTCGATCCCTGCCCCGCCCGTCAGGATATTGTTCAGCGCATTGCCGATCCCGGTGAAAGTCGTCGTGCCGGAGACGGTCAGGTTCTCGACATTGCTGCCGAGCGTATAGCTCGCGAAGTAGACCGACTGCACGTACACCGTATCGCTGCCCTCGTCGGCAGCCTCGGTGACCGTATCCCCGCCATTGTCAACCCAATAGATGTCGTTGCCGGTACCGCCGGAAAGTGCATCAGCGCCCACGCCGCCATCCAGCCAGTCGTCGCCGGCGCCGCCAATCAGCGTGTCGGCGCCGGCCCCGCCGATCAACCTGTCATTACCCGCACCACCGTCCAGCACGTCGTTGCCGACGCCTCCGGTGATCGTGTTGGCCAAGGCATTGCCCGTCCCGGCAAAATTGCCGATACCGATGTAAGTTAGGTCCTCGACATTGGCAATATTGGTCAGCGCATAGGCAGAAAGCGTTGTCTTGATCAGATCCGTTCCGGCATTAGCAGCCTCGGTCACGACATCGGCCAAGTCATCGACAACGTAGGTGTCGTTGCCCGCACCACCAATCAGGATATCGGCGCCCGCCTTGCCGTCCAGCCAATCGGACCATGCTCCGCCAGTGATCACATTTACCGCGGCGTTGCCGGTACCCATGAACGACGTCGTCCCCGTATAAGTCAGGTTCTCGACGTTAACGCTGAGCGTATAACTCGAAAGCGCCGTCCTGACCGTGTCGGTTCCCTCGTCCGTGTTCTCGGTTACGACGTCGTTTGCAACATCGACGATGTAGGTGTCGTCACCCACCCCACCCGACATCCGGTCCAGTCCGGCACCGCCGTTCAATGTGTCGTCGCCGGCGCCGCCGGTAAGCGTATCATTTCCCGCATTGCCCCAAAGGGCGTTGTTCACCTCATTGCCAACAATCGTATCGCTACCGGAGCCTGCCTGAACATTCTCGATCAGCGACGCCAGGTTGTCATGATAGAGAAGCGCATTGAAGATGTTCCCGCGAGCATCGCCGCCATTCGAGCCACCTCCCAAGTAGGCCAACTGGAGTTGCGAAAAGACTGAGTACCCCCCTGGTCGCAGGTCGATTTGAAGGCTGGTGGCGTAGGCACTTAGATCATAGGTGTCGATACCGCCGCCGTCCCAGATTGTTGCAAAGATCCTATTCGCGTCTGGAGTAATGGCCGCGACTCCATTCACATAGGTCACGCCTTCGTTCGGCTTCCACTTGTAGACGGTATTGTCGCTGTTTGTCGTGTAATCCGCCCCGTACATTTCCTGCAGGGCGGCGATATCGAGCATCATGAAGGTCTGTGGCGCGCCATTCTGCTCGTATTTGTAACCACTCGCACTGTCTCCCACATATGTGCGGTAGGTCATGATCGTATATTCGATGGAATCGTAGGCATCGGGCACGACCAGCGAATTGCCTAGGTACGGTTCGTGACCGTGTTTCAAACCGAGAGCGTGACCCAACTCATGTGCCAGCGTGTGGCCTGCGTAGTTGCCGAACTCCGGATAGCGATAATCATCTGCCGTACCGGCATATGTTGTCCCGAACCATATATCGCCAGCGGCACTATCAGGACTTGGGGTATACGCCCATGCAGTCGATGGAAGCCAAGATTGTGCAAATCGCACCGACGCGGTGTCCGCGCTGCCGGCCACAAAATCGGCATTGGTAAATCCCTCTACGGAGAAGCCGTCATTTGCCGTGTTTCCGTAGGTCTGCTCCATAAAGAACAAGGCAACAGAGCGCTGTTGCGAGGAAATCGCGGAGAAGCCGTAATCCTTTTCGCCACTATAGGAGTACGAAATCGAGCTTGTGGGAAACGCATAGGTGATCGTACCGTCCCAGGCGTAGCCGCTGAGAAGCCCGTCAATTTTCTGATCCCCCGTCAAGCTGACGTTCTTCGTAGGAGTAACAATGCCCGTCATGAAATCACCGCTTGCTTATAACGCCTTACCGTGTCCTGGGTCGGCTCATCTCCCGACGCGCAGGACACTCGGCTGAAAATTGAAGTTAAGTCCGGATACGCAGTAACGCGGCAGCCCTGGAAATTGGCTTCTTGCGCTGAGTCAAAAGGCAAATCACTTCAAGAACATATTTTGCAGAAAACACGCCTTCCAGCCCCTCAAATTCAAGATAACTTCTATAATTATTCAAAAAATGAGCAGATCTACTGCAGTCAAAAGACTTCGTAGCCACTACCTTTATCGCTCATGGAGCGCCTCGTCAGCTATCCCAACCAACGGGGAAAACACATACTCCAATATTCTGCGCTGGCCCGTGCGCACCTCGGCGACAGCCGCCATCCCTGGAGATAAGTTGACGTCCGCACCGTCAGCTTGAATGTGATCGCTTGCAAGGCGCAGAGTGACCGGAAAGACCAAATTCTGCATTCGCTCCGCGCTACCAAAGGCTGTACCTGACTGCCTTGCGATAGGGTCACCCTCACGGCGGGCTGCGTCTGGCTCCGGAATGGCATCCGCTGCGACCTTCACGACGACGGCGGAAACGGTCCCGTAGCGGGTGAAGGGAAAAGCCTCTAGTTTTACGACCGCCTCCTGGCCTACTCTGATGAAGCCAATGTCCTTGTTCGGCATATAGACTTCAAGCTCGAGCGTGCTGTCTTGCGGTACGATCCGCATCAGGTCCTGGCCAACAGTGACCACCTGCCCGAGGCCGGCGACAGACGAGGATTGCACCGTTCCATCAATCGGACTGCGCAACGTCATCTGATCGAGAGAATTCTGTGCCTTCGCCAGACGCTGCTCCAATTCGTCCGCGCGGCGCTCGGCATCGCCAAGCCTGTCAAGCTGATCACTCAGAAACGCGCCTTCTGCTTTCCGTTTCTCTTTTGCGAAGACATCAATTGCGGCCTCGGCGTCGGCAAGCTGCCCCTGCTGTATCGCCAACTGCGTCACCTGTTCCTTCATTGTTTCGGTTGCATCGATGACGCTTGCCATTGTGCCGGCATCCTTCAAAGCAAGCATGCTGCGCATAGCAACACGTTCCTTGAGGGTCTCAACGAGGGATTCCTGCGCGGCCACTGTCACTTTGAGCCGTTCACGCTCCACTTCCTTCTGATGCTGCTGCGCGCCGAGTGAGGCGATGGTCGCATGATATTTCTCGATGTCGCCGCGCAGAATGCCGTTCTCGCGCTGCTGCAGCTCGGGACCCGTATCCTTGTCCCAGCTGACTTCCGCAACCGATCCCACCGCCGGTTGCGAGCGCACGAACCGGATAGCAGCCCTGCGCCGCTGAACCTCCGCCTTAACCGAGGCAAGGCCCTTTGCCGCATCTCTCTCGTCTGCGAGAGCATCCGTAGGATCAAGTTCGAGCAGAATATCGGCGCGGCGCACGTGGTCGCCGTTTTGTGGCGGCAGTGTCTTCACCTTGCCCGTCAGCAACGGCTGCACGACCTTGACGCGGCCGGTCGGCTGGATCTTGCCTTGCGCTGCCGCGACAATGTCGATGCGGCCGAGATACGACCAGACCAGTGCAACCGTGGTGAACAAACAGATGATCAGGATCAGCGCCATGCGTATGGGCGATGGTGGCGTTTCCAGTACCTCAAGGGCAGGCGCCAGAAATTCGTGATCTGCGCGCGTTGCCGGCCGTCGCGGAAGACCCAAATAGCGAGAGGCATTAGCCGTTGCGCTCATGCCGCTCCCCTGTCGTTCTGCAAGGCCCAAAGACGCGAATAGAGCCCATCTGGACGCCCCAGCAATTCGTCATGGCTGCCAACCTCGGCGATCCGGCCGTCCTTTATGCCGACAATCCTGCTGCATGGCCGGATTGCGGCAAGCCGGTGCGCGATGATGATCACCGTCCGACCGCTGGCGATCTGCCCCATGTTCGCCTGAATGACCCTCTCGCTTTCGTAGTCAAGCGCACTGGTTGCCTCATCTAAGATCAATATCGGCGGATTGGTCGCAAGAGCCCGGGCAATAGCGATCCTCTGGCGCTGGCCGCCGGAGAGGTTTGCGCCGCGCTCCTCGATCATCGTGTCATAGCCCTGTGGTAGCCTTGTGATGAACTCATCGGCGCCGGCGAGCTTGGCGACGGCAATGACTTGAGCCCGTTGCATTGCCGGGTTTGAGAAAGCGATATTGTCGTGAATCGTACGGTTGAACAGAAGGTTCTCTTGGAGAACTACTCCGATATGGCTTCGAAGCCAGGCGGGATCGAGTTGCGAAAGGTCTGCCCCGTCGAGAAGGATCTGCCCCTCTTCCGGAAGATAGAGCCGTTGGACGAGTTTGGTCAGCGTCGATTTTCCAGAACCGGAGGCCCCGACGATGCCAATCACCTCTCCGGGTCGGAGCTCGAGCGAGACGTTCTTCAGGACTTCCGGAGAGCCAGGCCGATAGCGGAAGGTGACATTACGAAATTCGATATGCCCTCTTGGTGTCGGCAACGACAAGCGGATACCGGGCGGACGCTCCATCGGGGTGTTCAGAATGTCGCCGAGCCGATCGACGGAGATCTGCACCTGCTGAAAATCCTGCCAAAGCTGGGAAAGCCTCAAGACCGGCTGAGCGACCTGGCCGGCTATCATGTTGAAGGCGACCAGCGAGCCAACCGATAGATCGCCATCGATGACAGCCTTCGCGCCGAAGAGAAGAAGAGCTGCCGTCGAGAGCTTGCTGACATATTGGATGGCATTTTGTCCGCCGGCGCTAAGCAGCGTCGTATCAAAAGCTGTCCGCACATAGGCTGCAAGTTTCTCCTCCCACTGTGCCTGCATTACCGGCTCCACTGCAGAAGATTTGACTGTGTGGATGCCGACGATCGCTTCGACGAGAAACTGCTGGCTCGCAGCACCCCGATTGAATTTCTCCTTGACGAATTCGCGAAGCGGCGGCCTGACGGTCATACCGATCAGGATGTAGATCGGGATCGCAGCAATGACGATCAGCGTCAGGCTCCACGAATAAGCGAAGAGAACCACGATGAACACAAAAGTGAAAATGACATCAAGCGCCGAGAAAAGCCCCTGGCCCGTCAGAAACGCGCGGATCGTTTCAAGCTCGCGTACCCTGGCAACGGTCTGACCTGCCGAGCGGGTCTCGAAATAGCCAAGAGGCAGCCGCAGCAGGTGATGGAAAAGCCGTTGCCCAAGTTCGACGTCTATTCGGTTTGTCGTGTGCGCCAACGCATAGGTTCTGAGATATTGAAGCACGACATCAAAGAGGCCAATGATCGCGATGCCTGCGACCAACACAAAAAGCGTCGAATAACCTTTATGTGTCAGAACCTTGTCGACCACGACCTGAAAGAACAGGGGTGTGACGAGCGCAAATATCTGCACAAACAGCGATGCAAGCAGAACATGCGCCAGCGGCTTCCGGTATCGCCAGATGGATGGCACGAACCATTTGAAGCCGAACTCCCTGGGATCGGATCCTTCCCCTCCGATCCTCCGGCCGACGAGGATTACACGCGAGCCGATTTCCGCCAATATATCTGAGGGAGCAATTTCGCGATCAACACGCGTTATCGGATCGACGAGCCTGTACTTTCCGGATGGATTCAAACCGCCGAGCACTTGAAAGGAACCGCCGCGCGTTTTGACAATTGCCGGGACCGGCATTGATCGAAGGCGTTGCTCCGAGACTCTCTCCACGACACGCGCCTTGAGACCGATGATCCCGGCTGCTCGCTGGATATCGATGGCTTCGGAAGCACGTCCCTTCAGCGCCAGATCGTGCTGAAGGCGGATTGGATCAGCGGCAATCCGATAGAACGCAGCGATACCGCAAAGCGCACGAAGACCGGAGTCGTGATGCTGCGGACCGATACCATCCATACGCGAAGTTATTCTCCCCTGAGCTGCAGATAGACGCACCTGCCGCAGCAAACCATTTACTTTGAACCTTCACCCACGATGTAGCTTAGTCAGAGCTACATCGCTATCGGGATATTCGCGCGCGCAAGTTTTCGGGATGGTTGTGGCTGAGAAATCACGAAAGATGACTAACAGAAGCTATCCTCAAACAGTATCACGGCCTAAATGGCATCGTGGAGGATTACTGAAGTGCTCCCCGATTTTGGGCCAGCGGGAGCTGGAATTTTCCGGGTTAAGGCTCAGCTCGGCGGGGTGCCGATGAGCCGTTCATAAGCGAAATCGGCACCTTGTTGCCGATCGCGGGCACGTCACGGCCTCCGCAAAAAATGCGGCGGAGTAGGCAACCTCTATAGTTGCCATCTCCGTTCCCAGACCCGCTGACCTGCCAGACTTCGTTAGAAGCTTACTTCACAGACAAGGCGTCGCTCACTCGCAACAAACTGACCCTGCAATATCAATTCCAAGCTGGGCAACGGCTCCGCGTACTGACGATACACGAAGGTGTCATCCTTTGAGCGCTGGTCCTCCGAAAGGTAGTTGACCATCGGACGATATGCATCAAATTGACAACCCTCCTTGCCGATCACTCCCCGCCTGAACGCAACGGTGTTACCGAAGTAGACGCGATCCGACCTGTGCGCGTAAAGACGCTTCCCATCCTCTGAGAATATCGGAAGGATTTGCTCCATACCGTCTTTGGTCTTCCTCGTTATGGTAAACCAGTTCTCAGCCATTCGAAGGTCAGTCTGATTGAATACGTCAATTGGGTTGACGCCATAGATACCAGCACCGCTCGTCGGAGAGCTAACCAGCGTCTGGATTTTCTTCAGCGCCAGCGGAGGATTTTCCGTCAAATGCGGAAATGGCAACGCAACGAAAAAACACACTAGAAGAACTATCGTGTGTACAAAAACGACAGATATGGGATCGCCCGGAACGATGTTGTCGTTGATGACCTGGCCGCCCCGCAAGATCGCATATTCCGGCTTCGCGGTCGGTATTTGGCAAACGCCAAACAATCTTGTCCGGCGATCAGCCACGAACCTGTACACTGCAGGTCCGCCAAGATAACGGCCGATTAAAAGCAACGGATGGATCGGTAGCAAAAGCAAAACGTGCCTGGATAAAAGGACGTAAAATTCATAGCCTTTGACAGCCTTGTCGCTGTTGGAGTCTACCGCATACAGGTCCTTTTGCGCATCATCGGGATCAATGCCCATTTGGAGAAGCCACGGGGTATTTTTGGACAGCGGTTTGAGATCGACTCTCCTGAACAAGTCGACCGCTTTTACGAACGTGACTGTGTTGTCGCAGAGGTTGCACCGGTCATCGTAGGCTACCTGAAGCGTTTTCGCCCCATGGATAAACCTCTTGCTCCAAAATAAGCCTGCAAAGAATAGAAACTCGAATTGGGCCAACCATTGGAGCTGCAGAACGAATAGACTGACTCCGAAGAACAACAGTCCCCAAATGATCACATATTGACGAAACCAACCGCCAATAAGCACAAATGGCAACATCAGAAGGTACCACGGCAACATCGCCCAAAGAGATACTCGCGCCAAGAAGACGGGGATCCAGCCTTGAGAAAACAGCCACGCAAATTCACTAGAATACCGGGACATAAAGTTATTTGTGAGCAACAAAGGTCCTGCCGAACCTGACATCCAAGCAGATTCCCCAAGGTGCATCGCAAGCGAATACAGACATACGCACCAGTAACATGCGAACGTCATCAACTTTGCAAGTTGAAGCCCTGCCTCACTGGGCAACCCAGCTTCATAATAGAATGCTGAGATCGCTTTCCGCGCGGAAGTCCCTCTTCGCATCAGTATGCGATCTAGCGAAAAGTTAGCGCCAGCATTTGCAAAAATCAGCAACAATGACAGCATGGCTGCGATCCAATTGCCTAGCGTAGACGTGCGAAGCAATATGTCTCCAGCCTGCCACTGAACGAGGATCAGATATACGAGCGCATATTGAGTAAAGAGGCCCATCGCGACCAAGGCGCCAGCGACTAGACCGAGCAGCGCAAATAGCCATATCGATGGATTTCCCCAGTCCGATGGCTCAAGATATGCCAGTATCCAGAACGCCCTCTCAATCATGAAGAGGCCAAACAATATACGGATGAGTGCAAACTTCGGCGCTTCTTCCTCTGGGTTCGATACAAAGGCTCCGCGCCTTGTAAGCCAGTGAGCAAGGCGAGTCAGTTGTACTGCTGTTGCCACCTTGACGGGGGAATGCCTCCCGACCAAGAAGAAAACGATCAATAATGGGAAGAAACCAAACATTCGCTTGCTGAACCAATCCCATGTCCCCGTAAGGGCAATTAGGGAAAGCGCAAGAACAAAGATCACGCTAGTTACAATAGCCCCTTTGTTTTTTTCGAATAGCTCTTTCAAGAGATAATTTTCTCGCCCTGGCTTCTCCACCGCCTCAACCATGCTTCTCTTACCTTCAATGTCCTGCCTATCGCCGTAGCGACTACGCCACCAGTGCCAACGTGTACTGGGGATTTAAAGGAACCTCAAGGCCACACAACGCGTCGACCGCTACTCGCGCGTCCGGGATTGTTTCAGATCAACGATGTGAGGTTTAGGTCACGCATAGTCGTCAGGCTAAACGAAATTCGAACAGGTAGTCATGCTGCGTCATCTTCTCGCGCTTCAGCTTCCGAAAACCCAGATGCGAAAGGCAAAAATCTATCTGCGGTTGCGCTTTCGGCAATAATCGCGTAAAAATTACACGTGCGAAACATTGGGTGAGCCGTTACCATGGATACGATTCCTACCGAAGACTTTGACGCGGCTTTGACCTTGACCGATACTCTCGACCATCTGCCGGCAGCCAAGCGGCGCGAGCTTGCCCGTGCGCTTGAAATCATCTTTTCAGAGGTCGAGCAGTTCCGTGCCACCAAGCAGTCGTCGAAGAAGGCCAATAGCAAGATCCTCAAGGTTATTCTCTACGGATCCTATGCACGCGGCGACTGGGTGGAAGATCACTTGAGCGGCTACCGCTCCGATTACGATATCCTGATCGTCGTCAATTCCGAGGCCTTCGCGCAAGAGCAGGAACTGTGGCTTTCGCTCGACGAGCGCCTGCTGCAGGAGCAGATCGCCCACCGGATCGAAACGCCGGTCATCCCGATTGTCCACAGTTTGCATGATGTCAACGACCAACTGTCGCGCGGCCGGCCCTTCTTCGTCGATATCAAAAGAGACGGAAAGGTTCTCTACGAAGAGGAAGGTCATCCCCTCGCCCAGCCGAGGCCGCTCACCAAGGAAGAGGCGAAAGCTGAGGCACAGAAAAATTTCGAGCAGTGGTTCCAGCTATCGCAAGAGGCCCTCGTTGGAGCCCAACTGATGCTCGAACAAAACATCTGGCGAGACGGCGCATTCATGCTTCATCAGGCAACCGAGCGCGCCTATCATTGCCTCCTCCTTACGCTAACCCTCTACAGCCCCAAATCGCATCGCATAAAAGTGCTGCGTTCGAAGGCCGAAGATCTCGACAAAAGATTGATCGACGCCTGGCCGCGGGACAACCGTATGGCCCGTCGCCGTTTCGAGCTTCTCTCCCGAGCCTACGTTGAGGCACGCTATTCGCCGAACTATGCGATCACTACCGAGGAGCTTAGATGGTTGGTGGAACGAGTGCAGGCACTGCAGGCATCAGTCGCATCAATCTGTGAGGAACGCTTGCTCGGACTTCCGTCAGGCGAAGGTGGTGGGGCACTGCCGAAGAATTAACGATCAAGCGTTCGAGCCGACCGCTCAACCGATGCCCTCACCAAACGGGTGCCGAGCCCGACCGGCATAGCCGCAGCGGCATTGCATGTGTTCGACCGATTGCCCACGCGATGATCTCAAGAGATTGCCGCCGACATCAACTTCTGTACTTAAGAGCCCCGAAAATCTAGGTGATTGTTGATCTCGGGAGCATCTATCCGATAAGGGAAGCGATCAAACACGAATTCGGTTGCTTTGCCACGGCAAGAGACCCGAGAAAAAGGTAGAAATGCGCTACTTCATTACGGGAACGGCAGGCTTCATCGGCTTCCATCTGGCACGCCGGCTGTTGCAGGATGGACATGAGGTAACCGGCTTCGACGGACTGACACCCTATTACAACGTCAGGCTGAAGGAGATGCGTCATGCTGCGCTGGCGCAATATTCCGCCTTCCGCCCTGTCATCGCCTTGCTCGAAGACAAGGCAGCGCTGGAGGCCGCCATTTCAGCTGCAAAGCCGGATGTTCTCATTCACCTGGCCGCACAGGCCGGCGTGCGTTACAGCAACGAAAATCCGCACGCCTATCTGCGTTCGAATATCGAGGGCTCCTGGAACATTCTGGAGCTCGCCAGCCGCATCGAGCTGCGCCATCTCATGCTTGCTTCGACCTCATCGATCTACGGCGCCAATACGACTGTCCCCTTCCGCGAAACCGACCGCGCCGACGAGCCTCTGAGCTTCTATGCCGCCAGCAAGAAGTCGATGGAGGTGATGGCGCACAGCTATTCGCATCTCCACAAGATTCCCACCACAGCCTTCCGTTTCTTTACCGTCTACGGCCCCTGGGGCCGGCCCGATATGGCGCTCTTCAAGTTCGTCAAGAACATGATCGAGAAAAAACCGATCGAGATATACGGCAACGGCAATATGAGCCGTGATTTCACCTATATCGACGATCTGGTCGAGGCCGTGGTCAGGCTGTCCGATATCATTCCCTCGGAAACCAATCGCGTCGCCGATGCGGGAATTGAAACCCTTTCGCATCAGGCCCCCTTCCGCATCGTCAATATCGGCGGCGGACAGCCGGTCAGCCTGATGGACTTCGTCGAAAACGTGGAAAACGCGATGGGGCATGAAGCAAAACGTGTCATGCTTCCCATGCAGAAGGGCGACGTGCCGCGCACCTTTGCAAGCCCAGATCTCCTCCACGCCCTGACGGGCTATCGACCGGAAACCTCTTTAGAAACGGGCACCAAGGCTTTCGTCGAGTGGTATCTGGAAGCCAGGCGGGAACTCGGCACGATCGACACCTAAGCTTCTGACGGCCATTATGGTGCCCCGATGCGCTTGAGGCAGTAGGAAAAATGCGCGTCAGGCTCGAGCGTCAGAAACTCGAAACGCCAGCGATGCTCGACGCAGAACTTGTTGACCGCCTCCACGACCCCGTAGACCACCGGTTTGACAGTGTTCCCCGTGCAGAAATCGTGCCCGGCAATCCGGCCGTCCTGCTTCACTTTGCGATCTGCGAGCAGAAGCTCCTCCCATGTCAGCGCAAAGGAATGATCGGTATCGATATAGATCCAATCGAAGGTCTCGTCATCGAATTGTGACAGCATGTCGAGCGACGTGCCCTGTCGAATCACAACACGGCCTTCAGCGATTTCCGACGCGAATTTGCCATTGATGATCTCGAGGCCCTCTGAGTATCGATCCATATTCCAGGGATCGATGAGGTGGAGCTGCTTCGGCTGGTTTCGTGCCAGTATCTCCTCGCTGAAGGCACCCTCCGCAACACCTAACTCGGCAACGACCCCACCCTTCGGCAGATTGTCGAGAAGCGTGCCACGATCGGGCAGCAATCTCGCATGCTCCGTGTGGACGTATGCTAAAAAGGTCCGGGGGGTGCTTTGCCGAAGGGCGGCTCGCTGCTCTCGCGTCGTCATTTTCGCTCCGAATTTTTTCAGCCGCACCTCTACAGAGAATGACAGCGGTGGGGAAGTGCGGCGCCCACAAGCAAATTGCACAGAAACTCAAAAAGAGGCTTGCGGTTCTTTCCCAATATCGTTAGAGACGCTGCACCGAACGATGACACAGAGCATCGAGGGCGATTAGCTCAGTTGGTAGAGCGCCTCGTTTACACCGAGGATGTCGGGAGTTCGAGTCTCTCATCGCCCACCATGATTTCTCCTTTTCTTTCAAAAAGCTAAGCGATATCAGTGTCTACGTGAGACCCGAGTCATGTACACGGGTGACGTACATGGTGCATTTAATGACGAATCCTACCAAGGGTCCAAACGGCGTCTACTACTACGTGAAGCGCGTTCCCAAAGACCTGATCGATAAGATCGGCAAGGAGCGCTACTCAATTTCTCTCCGAACGAAAGACCCTAGGGACGCGAAACGCCTTTGCGGGGAGACCGACGTTCAGAAAGAAAGGGAGTTTGCAGCGCTTCGCGTCGGCCCACAGCCGATACCTTTCAGGGATAGAGGCCGCGGACGGCAGCCGGGGGAAATGTTAGTTGAGAAATTTCAACTATTGAAGGTAGCGAACTTGTTGCCTATGAAAGCGCGGCAGCATGTGAGGGCGTAAGGCGAGATGCCGGGGATCAAAGACCTTTGAGGTATCGGGCAGACATTGACGGGCTGCGCGCGATTGCCGTGACAGCTGTCACCGTTTTCCATTTAAACCCGAACTGGTTGCCGGGCGGCTTTGTCGGCGTCGATGTTTTCTTTGTGATAAGCGGCTTCCTGATTTCGAGCATGCTAATCGCAGACCTAGAAACCGGCGTGTTCAGGTTTTCAGATTTTTACTGGCGAAGAGCAAAACGGTTGTTGCCGGCTTTGTTCGCCACCCTTCTTGCGACCTTCGTATGCTCGACAATCATGATGTCGCCAGCAGCTCTCGCATCAGCAGGGGCATCGACAGTCTTCTCGGTCCTATCGGTTTCAAATATCTATTTTTGGATGCAGACCGGGTACTTTGATGCGGCATCAATCACAAAGCCGTTGCTTCACACTTGGTCTCTAGGGGTTGAAGAACAGTTCTATTTTGTTTGGCCCGCCATGCTTTATCTGCTCTTTCGGAAGACGAAAGCGCGGTCTAGCCTGGCGTTTTTCATCGCGGTGGTTTCGGTTGCCAGTCTTGCCGCCAGCTACCTTTTCAGCGACCTGGCGGCAAATGCGACGTTCTTCCTTCTTCCCTTCCGCGTTTTTGAATTCGGCATTGGCGCAATTGCGTCCTTCGCCACTTCCACAAAAACACCCAGCGCCAGGGTCTCCAACTTGGGAGCGTTGGCGGGAGCTGGTCTTATACTGTTGTCACTAGCGGCCTATGATGAGCAAACGCCGTTCCCGTCCTGGTATGCACTTGCGCCAACGATCGGGACCGCGCTCATCATTTTCTTTGGACCTGGCACAATCGCAGCGTCTGCTCTTTCTCAGCGCCCGCTCGTTGAAATCGGCCGCAGAAGCTATTCACTGTATCTCGTCCATTGGCCAATCATCGTGTTCTTCACGATGAGAAAACATGGCGATTTGACCAACACCGACAGATTGCTTGCTGCGGTAGTGATCTTGTTTGCGGCCGCTGCGCTGTATCATTTTGTGGAAGTCAAATTTCGGTACGGACTATCCACGGAACAGAAGACGAGGCGCTTCGCGATTGGATTCGTTGCGTGTTCGCTGGCGCTCGTTGGAACGGCCACCAATGCAAATCTGACCAACGGCTGGCCCTGGCGCCTACCAGCAGACATGGCGCGGCAGCTGCAACCGTTCGACACAAAGAAAAACTACCTCCTCAACAACACCATCGGCCGAGAGCCCTTCTCCCGCGAGCCCGGAATCAAAATCCTAATTGTGGGAGACTCTCATCAGGCGGACTTTTTCAACGCAGTCTATCTGAACAGGGCGTCTTTTCCTGGCCTTGAATTTCGAAGCATGAGACTTGATGACGCCTGTTTCTTCATGTTCGCACCGACGATCACGCCTGCCCCGCAGATAAGCCATGAAGTCCAAGGTTCTTGCGACAAAGAAGTGCCCGATTTCAAGGCATCGGCCCGAAGTCGAGATGCCGATTACATTTTGATATCGGCTAAATGGGACGATATTGGGATTGAAAACCTTCACTATTTTGCGTCGTGGGTTCGGTCGCAAGGTAACTTCGGTAAGGTCATTGTTCTGGGTAACACCGTACAATTTAGACCTGTGCCGGATTTGATACGAGAGTACGGCCGCGTCGATGATGCGATCGGATTGTCGAAGTATGCGGCTAAAAACCGCGATCATCACACCGACATCACGAATGCAAAACTCGCCGCTATTACCTCGCAACTCGCGTTGCCTTTTTTCAGGAAGGATGGATGGATTTGCGCTGCGGATGGGAGCGCCTGCGATATCATCGATGCAAACGGGAATATGAACATCTATGACTATGGTCACTGGACACTAGCCGGCGCCGAGTTCTACGGGCGCAGAATTGCGTCGAGTGAGCTTGCCGCAATGTTGGAGCAACGACAGTACGTGCTTGCCCACTAGGGCCACAGCGCTGCCGCGGCCCTTACTGCCTCTTCTGTGCTAGCCTCTTCAAATGACGCTTTGGCTTTCAAGCGGATCGCTTCGAGCGTCCTCCTAGTCTCGCGCGGGGCGGCTCACAGTGTCAGCGATCAGCATTAAACGGGTGTCGCGCTTGTCTATGAGGACCTGACCGTGTCCGATCCATGATGACTTCACTGCCCATCCGTCGGTGTGGGGATGTCAAGCGCCCAGACCTCGTTTGTGACTGGGTCAGCATGGCCACCAGCAACAATGATTTTGTCATTGAAGACATAAGTCGAGGCCTCGTGCCTCCCTCGCCAATCTTCGGAGAAATCTGAGCGCGTCCATTTGATACCGTCGTCTGAGTACCAGATGCCCTTAAGGTTTAGCGTCTTCTTGCTCCACCCTCCTATAACCCACATGAGGTCTCGATATACGACCCCCGAGAACCAAATTCGTCCATGCCATGGGGCGTCAGAAACCTTAGTCCAGGTGACGCCGTCATCTGAATTCCAAACATCGTTCAAGGCAATGAAGTCCGGCGCATAAGACCCTCCTCCTATCACCCAAAGCTTGCCTTTGTAGGCGAGCGCCTTATGGTAGGCTCTCGGCTGCCAAGCCGCGTGCTCGGTGACTTTTTCCCAGTTGATTCCGTCACTGGAACTCCATACGTCGTTTTTATAAATCGACTTTCCGTTGGCGACCTCTTTACCGCCAAGAATCCATAGTTTACCGTTCCACTCAATGATTGGAGTGGCTGTTCTCGGGCTCCACGCCGAAGCTTCTTGAACCTTCGTCCACTGGATCCCGTCATCGGAATTCCAAACTGCGTTACTGGTGGGATGCACTGGGTCTGACAGTCGATTGCCGCCCAGTACCCACATCTTATCTTTGAAGACAATCGTCATCGGCAAGTCAGTGTAGTCGAACGGAAGTTTCGGCTGGACGAGGTTCCACTTCACACCATCTGCTGAGTTCCAAACATCTCGAAGCAGCGCAGGCGGATCTGTTTTCCATCCGCCCAGAATCCAAAGCTTACCTTTGTAGACAAACTCGCCGGCGGAGTCGCGTGGTTGCCACTCGGCAACTCCTATTCGCTTTACCTTGGCTTCCGGGAAGACATGCAAGAACCCTAGAAGCCAGGCGAGGCAAAGACAGAGAAGACCAGTGCCAGAAAGAAAGATCAGGAGCGGGCGTTTCATTTTTGAGTGCATGAATGAGACCTTAAGACAAATGAGGAGCGATCAACGGTGGCTGGCCCCCGATCATTCAACCTCACCGACAGAATACAGGCGTAAGGCCTTTGCAAGGCCTCTCCAACACTACCAGCAGATGTCCATTTTGGAACCACTCAATTTTAACTAAAACTGCGCACCATTAGATGATGGGGCGGTGGGGATTACGCCGCTTCCAGCTCGCGCGCTGTCATCCAGTTTCTGGTGATCACAGCCATTGCGTCCGCTATCGCTGGTGCCGGCTGCGTGCCGTCAGCGGTGCCGTTCTGGATCCACTTGTAATACGACGCCTGTCCCATGGCCTGCCCAATGCGCCAAGCGCTGTCGAAGTTGATCAGCGTCTGCGGGCTGTTTGCAGTGCCGATCTTCGCAGCTAGCGTATCCAATGAAGAGATCGACGTCGCCGGCATCCCACATTGGACCCCAGACGGACTGGTCTGAGCCGTCGGCCAGATTGGGTTCGAAGGCTTCGCCGGTTTCCGGATCGAACTCCTCAATGTTTTCTCGTGCGCGCATCCGCGCATCACGCGCCACGCCCTTGATCGCGTCGAGGTAGGTGTCCACCACCATGTCGAACTGCTGGTCGGCAGTAGGCCCGGCGTCCTGCTTGAGCTTGCGATTGAATGCGGCCCGAAGCGCCTTGCTGTCATAGCCAGCGTGCTTGGCTTCGGAGAACAGCTCCTTAAGGTCGTCGCTGATTGCCTTCTTCTCGCCTTCGAGGCGTTTCCAGCGCTGGAAGTAGGATTTGATCTGGGTGTCGGCGCTCATGCTGCGGTGGATAAAGTTGTCAATCCATTCCGTAAGGCGTGCGGCCGGTAGAAGGTCCCAGATAACTCATCATTGACCCCGCGCAGAGTAAAGGCTCTGCGCCGATAACGCCGCCCCAGCAAGGAAGAAGAGTGTATAATTGAGAGCGATCCCGCCGGAGAAAAACGCGGCACCGAATATCAGCAGGTACATCCCGGCGATCGCCAACGAACTCGCCGAAGTTTCCCATTCACTGAGGATGCGCCAGAAAGGGAACACAAGGACCACCCCAAGTAGCAACACCGCGATCGCGCCGCCCTCGTAACCGGCCTCCAAGATCCAATTGTGCGGATAGATCTCACCGCTATGTTGCGCGGGCAGCCAGCCGGGATAGACACCAGCGAGGTCGAGCGAATAAGATCCCAGACCCCGACCGAAAACAGCAGAGGCCGGGTTTGATAACCAGCCCTTTAACGCAAACTCAAACAAAGTACGCCTTGACCAGGTACGGTGATCACCGCCGTCTCCGGTGTCAAACGCACCTGCTGCGTCATAGGGATTATGTGCATCTGTCTTGGGCCGAAATATAGCACCTTGCTCATACCGCTCCGCCTCGCCTTCCGTTCGCTGCACGACCGAAAGATCTTTTGCGATCGGCGCATAGAACACGCCGGCAACCAGGATGGCGGACAATCCTATAAAGATCGCTGCCTGTCCGACCCCCTTCATGCGGAATACAAGGGCTGCGAGCACGATCGGCAAAAGCAGAAACATCGTGCGAGAACCTAGTTCCGCCAGCAGTAGCGTGACGCCGAGACCAACAACATACGCGATGGGAAGCCGCATTCGGCCGAGAAGCCATATGAACGAAGGAATTGCGCTAAGAGCAATTCCATAAGCGACCAACTGGTAATAAGTGTAGTAGGGTGCCCTGCCCGGCAGCTGCGGGATCGCCAGAATATCGCGAAAGTCGTCACCTTCCCACAATGAACCATATTGGATCCAGGCAACCGGCAAGGCGAGCAACAAAGCTATGCCAGCGAACATCACGACGACAATCAGGCTGCCGGGCCGCCATCCCGCAAGGATCCCAGCGCCGAAGAAGGGCAGCACCGTCAATATGAATTGACAAAGGTAGCGGATATCGAAAGCCATTGTGCGAAAAACGAAGTAACTCAACACCATGTAAACGACATAGGCAAGAATGATCGCCCCCGGTACCGCAAACTTCCGCCAGTCGCGAAAAGCAAGAACAGCGAATGGTGCCGAGATTGCGATCGGAACAACAACCCACAGCCGGCTTCCTGTAGGCTGCCACCATTTCAGAAAATACAAATAGTTGAAGAAAACCAAAATAGTGAACGATAGCGAGAATAGTAAACCCGCTCTTGATCCCAAGCTACGCATTTATCAGCTCCAGTTGCCGGACTAATCGCGCAACTGGGAATATTTGTCATCCAAAAAATGACAGATATGTCGGCATATCCAAAGACCAGTATCGAACGATCGGCTGCTTCTCCGTACGAAGCATCAGCTAGCGCGAACTTGGAATAATCGGGCGCGCATGCGGGACGCCGCTCGCGCGAACGCAAGACGGGCGAACGGAGGAACGGCGGTACTGATCATTCTTGTCTTCCGACAAGCCGAGTGTGAGGGGCGAAACCGCGCCAGACAGCTTCAATACAGAATAGTTCACCAATCACTTCGAGCCTTCTTCCGCACTCCGCCAACAATAGCCAGCCCCATCGCAAAACTGAACTTCCAGATCAACCCACGTCGATCCTGTAGCCATATGGGCGAGGCTGGAACTCGCGATAACCTAACTGTCGCGATGGCTCTGCCTTGCGACGTATGAGATCGACTGCTATGCGTTCCCTCAACAAAGAGACGAGCTAGGGAAGACGTTATCGTCGGTATAATATGAGAGTTTTGGTGACCGGTGGAGCGGGATTTATAGGCTCCGCTATCGTGAGGCATATGGTTCTGGAAAAGCAATGGACGGTCAGCAACGTTGACTGTCTGACCTATTCTGGGAACGAGAGGTCACTCGATTTGGTCAATGGACTGGCGGAATATAGCTTCCACCGCCATGACATCTGCGACACTGGCCAGATGAGGGCACTCGTTTTTGAGTTTAGGCCCGACGTTATCATGCACCTAGCCGCGGAAAGCCACGTCGATCGATCAATTGACGCACCTGATGTCTTCATGCAGACGAACATTATGGGCACTTATAGCCTATTGGTATCGGCGCGAGCGTACTATGCTCAGCTTCCGCCGGAGAGAAAGACGAAATTTCGTTTTCATCACGTCAGTACCGATGAAGTTTTCGGTGAACTTCACGAAGGTGACCCCGCCTTCACCGAAACCCATCGCTATCGGCCGAATTCACCTTATTCAGCGAGTAAGGCGGCGAGTGACCACTTGGTTGTCGCTTGGCACCGGACATATGGGCTTCCGACCATTATTACGAACTGCTCTAACAATTATGGACCCTATCACTTCCCAGAGAAGCTTATTCCACACATGATTGTAAGCGCTCTTAATGGAGCCGATCTTCCAGTTTATGGAAACGGGCACCAGATCAGAGATTGGCTATTCGTCGAAGACCATGCTCGCGCCTTAGCGCTTGTCGCGGAAAGGGGCAAGGTTGGCGAAACCTACAATATCGGTGGCTTGGCGGAGCGTCGAAACATCGACGTTGTCTGTGAAATTTGTTCGATATTGGATGAACTTCGGCCATTGCCTGATGGCAAGAGTTACAAGAGCCAAATAGTTCATGTCGTAGATCGTCCCGGGCACGACTATCGCTATGCGATGGATATCAATAAAATCAAGAGCGAACTAGGTTGGGAACCGTGGGAAAACTTCGAAACCGGACTTCGCAAAACCGTCCAATGGTATCTGGATAATGCGCATTGGTGGCGAGCAATTCTCGACGGAAGGTATCGGTTGCACCGTGTAGGGGCCGGCGTATGAAAAAGGTCGCCATTGTTCAGTCAAATTACCTTCCTTGGAAAGGTTACTTTGACATGATTGGTGCGGTAGACGAGTTTATCCTTTACGACGACGTGCAATATACACGGCGAGACTGGCGTAACCGCAATAAACTCAAGACGCCACAGGGGCTGCAGTGGTTGACGGTGCCCGTAAAGGTAAAAGGCCGGTACCTTCAAACTATCAAAGAGACTGAGATCGATGGCGACGCTTGGCGTGACGCTCATTGGAAAAGCCTAGCCCACAACTATGGCAAGGCGAAATATTATTATGATATCGCTACATTGATCGAACCGATCCTGCTGCATGGGAAGCAAACGCTCCTTTCCGATTTAAACTCGGACCTGCTTAAGGCGATTTGCGGCTATTTGGGAATTACAACCAGCATTCGACAGGCTTCTGAATTTGTCCTTCAGGAAGGAAAAAGCGAACGCCTCCTAGGCGTGTGTCTTGCCACCGGCGCCACCACCTACGTGTCCGGACCCGCCGCACAGGATTATCTCGACCAATCTCTTTTCGCAGACGCTGGTGTTGCCGTCGAATGGTTTGAATATAGTGGCTACCCGGTCTACCCTCAGCTCTGGGGTGAATTTGAGCACAGTGTCTCCATTTTGGACTTGCTCTTCAACTGCGGTCACGAGAGCCCCCTTTATATGCAGCATCTGAACAAACCCACTATAGCTACCCCTAAACAAGACCTCGAATAGCCCCAGTTGGGCGTTTATCGGTCGGACCGTTACAATGTGCTGAATTCAAGGTGACAGAATGACTGGTGAAACGAACGAGCTCCTGAACGAAGTTGCCGTTTATTATTCGAATCGGCTTGCGCAACATGGCCAGACTGCTGCGGGAGTCGACTGGAGAGACGCGGGCAGTCAGATTCTTCGTTTTGATCAATTGCTGACGCTTGTCGCAGCAAATGGCCCGTATACCCTATGCGATGTCGGTTGCGGCTATGGCGCCCTCCTGGACCACATTTCGAAGCTTAGGCATTCGGTCCGGTACGTCGGCCTGGACGTTTCATCGGCGATGGTCGACGCCGCTCGGCAACGTTTCGTTCACAACCCAAATGCTCGATTTGAGATATCAAGCCGTCCCGACACCCTTGTCGATTACAGTGTCGCGTCGGGGATTTTCAACGTTAAACTCGGACGATCTGAGCAGGAGTGGGAAGAATATCTGCTGGAGACACTGGACATGATGAACGAGGTAAGTACACGCGGGTTTGCGTTTAACTGTCTGACGTCTTACTCCGACACACATAAAATGCGTCCCGACTTATTTTATGCGGATCCACTTCAACTATTCCAGATTTGTAAAAGCCGCTACTCGCGCCATGTAGCACTCTTGCACGACTATGGCCTCTACGAATTCACAATGATCGTTCGGAGATAAAGATGAGCAAAATTGTAATATTCGGTACCGGCGATATTGCACAACTCGCTCACTATTACTTCACTACTGATAGCCCCTACGAGGTCGTTGCCTTCACAGTCGATAAGGCTTTTTTGACCCAAGATAGTTTTTGCGGCCTCCCGGTAATCGGTTTTGAGGAGGTAACCAGCCGATATCCGCCCACCGAACATTCAATGTTCGTGGCGCTCAGTTACGCAAAGCTCAATCAGATCCGCAAACAGAAGTTTGAGGCAGCGATTGAAGTGGGCTATGAGCTATGCAGCTACATTAGTTCCAGGGCGACAGCGCTGAACGGCAATGCGTTCGGACGGAACTGCTTCATTCTGGAGGACAACACGATCCAGCCCTTCGCAAAAATCGGCGACAATGTAACGCTCTGGAGCGGAAATCACATCGGTCATCACTCTACGATCAATGACCACACGTTCATTTCATCTCATGTTGTTGTTTCCGGTGGTGTAACCATAGGAGAAAGCTGCTTCATTGGCGTAAATTCGACGTTGAGAGATCATGTCAATGTTGGCAACTTCTGCGTGTTAGGAGCTGGAACTATACTCCTTTCCGATGCCGCGGAATACGGTGTCTACAGCACCCCGGAGACGGAACGGTCCCGCGTTCCAAGCAATCGGTTAAGAAATATATGACAGCGAATTGGGTCTGGAAAAAACGGGGCAGGCTATTTGTCGCAACCGGAGAGCGGCATCCTAAGTTACTTACCCACCAAGCCAATCCTCTCGCAGTTCACTTGGAGAATGATATTTTCCGTATCTTCTATAGCGGCAGGGATTGTGAAAATCGATCCTCGGTCGGCGCTGTCGATATCGAGATTCCGACAGGAATCGTGGTTTGCGATCACATAGAGCCATTCGTTGTGCATGGCCCGGCGGGGAGCTTTTACGAAGCTGGCATTAGCATCGGCAATGACTATCGGACTGATGGCGATCGCTTTATTCTTTTCATGGGCTGGCAAAACAAACCAGGTGATCATTGGCGGGGAGACATTGGACGCCTTAAAGTGACCCCTGAGATCAATCTGGAAATTTTCGATAGACATCCCTATCTTGCGAGCGATCCTGAGGACAGGGTTAGCTTGTCCTATCCGTGGGTGCGTCAGCATAACCACGATTACCAAATGTGGTATGGATCAACGGAGACTTGGGATGGCGGAAACGGTGAAATGGTCCATGTGATCAAAGGCGCCGTATCTTCAGATGGACGAAGCTGGCGGAAGACCGGTCTCGCCGTACCTTATATTCTAGGCGTCGCACAGGCATTTTCTCGCCCAACTGTTATCCGCTTGAATGATGGCATCGATCATATGTGGTTTTCGTACCGAGCAGGAGACGGCTCCACGTATCGGATAGGCCATGCGCAAAGTGCTGATGACGGCCTTACCTGGACGTTGGCACTTGATGCACTTTCCATTCAGGCATCTGAGAGCGGCTGGGATAGTGAAATGATCGAATACCCGTTCGTTTTCGGACACAAGGGAGCGGTTTATATGCTCTATAATGGCAATGGATTTGGTAAAAGCGGCTTCGGTCTTGCCGCACTAGAGGGCCATTGATGCTTCGCCTGCTTGACTACGGCTACATTGCAGCAACAATTGGTTTTACGGTTTACGGTCAGATGATGCTCAAATGGAGGATAGGTCAGTTTGGCGCTCTTCCCTCCGACCCACTCAGTAAGCTGAGATTCCTTATTCTACTTCTTTTTGATCCTGCGATTTTTTCAGGTTTCGCGGCAGGATTTCTTGCATCGCTCGCATGGATGGCGGCAATGACCAAGTTCCCTCTGAACCATGCGTACCCATTCATGAGCTTGAATTTCGTCGTGGTCGGAGTGCTGAGCTACTGGATGCTAGCCGAACCCGTATCCGCACAAAAATGCGCAGGACTGGGCCTAATCGTATTGGGGACGATACTAGCTGCGCGGGGGTAAATAACAAGACCGTTAGGTGCGTGATTCCGAAGCATTAATATGCTGCCGGGACGTCCGGGCTCTCAACGAGGGCGATATAAGATTGCCCGCCCATGTACAGAGGGAATTGGAATTTCTGTGACCGGCACATAATGCCCCGGGAAATCGATGCCCAAATCGGACAGAAGATCCAATGGAATGCCTGGATGTGTGCTGTCCGGTACCAGAAGCCATGCAGACTTTCGATCAGCCTCCGAGAGCCTCGACACGAAGTACCGAAAAAAGTCAGAGCTTCCGCTATACCCCGCTAGAGTCCACGCTGTTCCAGGAATTTGTGCGCCGAGCTGATAAGCAGCCATCGGCGCCCTGCCAGTCATGTCAAGAAGAACCGGTTCGTCACCACGACCGAAATATCGGCTCCTGACATTCTCGAGATTGCGATAAAACGGTGCAAAAGCGGGATTGACCTTGAAAGGTTCGTTGTTTGGGCCGATTTCAACGACTTCGGTTAGGGCGGAGAATGTCGAGTTCATCCGATAAGGACTTCGTTCTATCGAGATCGCCGTAATTTGAGCCGATCCGCCAATCAGTGCCAGTGCAAAGATAACATTTGATCGCGCCAAGGCTCCAAAGAACACCGCTGCGGGGACTAGCGCCAAAAGTGTCGCTAACGAGAGCAAATTGGACCATGGAGAATTTGTCCCGAAGCAATAAGCCACCTGCCCATAGGCCGTGATCCCCACGACAAACAGCGCACGTCCACGAATGTCAGCTTTGAACTGGCCCGTTCCAATCGAGTAGACCGCGGCAAGCTGCGCGAGCAGTCCGATTAATGTCAGTCGGATTTGTGGCGATGCGCCATCGAATGAAAGGATTACAATAGCAGCGATGAACATTGCAGCCTGACAGCCGCTCACCCATGGACGAACAGTAGAGATTATTCCCGTCCGCGGCACTGCCGCGGCGGAAAGAACGCCAAGCACCATAAAGGATATAAGAAGGTAGCGGTTCCCCTCAATGACACTTTGAATATTCGTCGCGTACATCCTCAAAGACTCTAGGACATTGAAATGAGGGTCTGTAATCATCTGGGCGACATAAAAGCCCTCGAGGAGAACATTTACCGCTTTCGCAGGGTAAAGGCCGACCGACATCAACAGGAGTACTGGGACAACCATCCCAGCGAGCGCGCCACCGACGGATGTAATCCAGACCCTTGGTGCGGTTACGTGGCGCGCAGTCAAGAGTAGGGAAATAACGAGTAGTGGCGCAAGTAAAGCGGCGGTCGTTACTTTCACCAACGCTAGGCTAAGCCCGGCTGCGCCCAAAATCGCTATCGGCAGCACGACACCGCATGCCGTTGGCGTTTTTCCATTGCGGAAAAAATCAATAAGTTGAAAAAAGGAACCTAAAACCGTGCTTACGAGAACCAGGTTTATTAAGTCATACGAGGGGTCCGGCAGCCAAAAATTGTAGAATGCAAGCGCTGCCGTAGCGCATAAGGGTCCCACGAGCAGGATTGACTGCAAGCCCTTAGCTGACGTCAAATATTTCGTTGCGCCCCATGAGAGATATAAACTTGAGGCCACAATCAAAAGAAGAGCGAGAACGCGGTTCCAGTAGATTGACGCAAAAGGCGAAATACTATCCCACAACGCGCCAAACAAGGTCACTTGCGCAATAATCTGCGCGTGGCGTGAAACGCTGATGAGGTAAAACGCTGTATCGGTTATATCAACGCCGGCATTGAGCCGCGTTAAAATAAAAAAGAGGAGTGCCGCAAAGATCGTCCAAGAAATAGCGACCGGTAGCGGGAGGCGTTGAAATGAGCGTTCAATGAGACCGCCAAATTGCAAAACGCCTGATCTGAAAAAGGTGCGATTCAATTTTCAAGACTTCCAAGTGCAGAAGCTGCTTGAGACACAATATAGTCAATATCTTCGGGCGTCAGATCGTAAAAGAGTGGAAGACGGACGAGGCGAGCAGCCGCATCTTCTGTAACTGGGCATCCGCGAGGCGCCACTCCAAAGCGGAGGCCGGCCGGAGCCGAGTGCAAAGGCACGTAGTGAAACGTACAGTTGACGCCTCGAGCCTTCATCTCCGCGAGAAATGCTGGACGACATCCAGAATCCGGCAACAGAATATGAAATATGTGGCCGTTTACCGGTTGATCAGCGGTTTCCTGATCCGGCAGGGTCACGCTGAATCTCTTCGTCAAGCGTTCGAACCCTTCCCGGTACCTTTTCCAATGATCTCTGCGCACATCCGTAATCGTATCTGAACACTCGAGCTGGGCCAGCAGAAATGCCGCAGTCAATTCCGATGGGAGGTAGGACGAGCCTAAATCGATCCAGGTATACTTGTCTGTTTGGCCCTGAAGGAATTGTTGTCTGTTCGTGCCCTTTTCACGCAACACTGCCGCTCGGTCGATAAATCGAGGATCATTGATCACCAGGGCTCCACCCTCTCCAGCGGTAATATTCTTCGTGTCGTGAAAACTTATAGTCGACAGTGCAGAGTGCGTTCCCGATGGAGACCCTTTGTAGAAGGAACCATAGGATTGAGCCGCATCTTCGATAACGACAAGTCCACGCTCGCGCGCGAATTCGTTAACTCGATCCATGTCAGGGACACGGCCCGCATAGTGAACCACAAGAATTGCCTTTGTGGCGGGGGTTAGCAGCGCTTCGATTTCATCTAAATCGATGTTCATCGATCCGATTGAAACATCCGCAAAAACTGGCTTCGCACCTCTGAGGGCGACAGCATTCGCCGTGGAGGTAAAGGTGAATGACGGCATGATGACCTCATCACCTGGACCAAGGTCAATAAGCAGCGCCGCCATCTCAAGCGCAGCTGTGCAGGAATGCGTGAGGTAGACCTCGGCTGCACCCAATCGTTGCTTGACATGTTCAGAAACCGCCTTTGTATAGAAACCATCACCACTCAGGCGACGGCGTCCGATAGCGTCTTCAACGTATTCTTTTTCTCTGCCAAGGAGTGGAGACCGATTAAAAGGAATTTCAGCCATGATGCGATCCAGTTTCCTGCTGCACAATTGCTTGCAGAGATTGCCCGTATGAAGATTGTTTGAGGTCGCTGGCAAGTCTCGACAATTGATCCAACGAGATCAATTTCATCCGGTAGGCTATTTCCTCAGGTGAGCAAACCAGCAAGCCTTGCCGATCTTGCAGAGTTTTAACGAAATCCGACGCCTGCTGCAGACTTTCGTGAGTGCCGGCGTCGAGCCATGCAAAACCGCGATGCAACATCTCGGTACTCAATTCATCCTCGGCTAAATATCGCTCAAGGATGGACACAATTTCAATTTCACCGCGCGCTGAGGGCTTTACGTCTACAGCAAAATCGGGTGCCCTTTCGTCCATGAAGTAAAGCCCCGTTATTGCCCATCGTGACAACGGTTTTGACGGTTTTTCGACGACCGAAAGAGCCTTACCCCTTTCGTCGACTTGCACTACACCGAAGCGCTCCGGATCTTTCACCAAACTAGCAAATATTGACGCGCCCTTTCGGGCGTAAGCTCTGGCAAGGTGAGTCTGGAAGTCATGCCCAAAGAAAATATTGTCACCAAGGATCAGTACGCTCGGTGAGCCGTTTAGGAATTTTCGCCCAATCTTATAAGCGTCAGCTAGGCCACGTGGCTCCGTCTGCACGGCATATTCAAACGACATCCCGAGTCGCGAGCCATCGCCTAGCAAATTCCGAAAAGACTCTGCCGAATCCGGCGTTGTGATAAATAGGACCTCTTGAATGCCCGCTAATATCAAGACAGAAAGCGGATAATAAATCAGCGGCTTATCAAAGATTGGCAACAGCTGTTTCGAAACACTTAGTGTGAGAGGGAATAGTCGACTACCTGTGCCTCCCGCAAGTACTATGCCTTTTCGCTTCAACAATTTCGGCTCCTCAAGAACTCCGGATGTTAATCGGTCGATAAGACTCGCGAACTCTCGGACGTTTTTTTATGCGAGTAGATCTCCTGAACGATCGAACGAGGCCGATCTTTCACCTCTTCCAGGATCTGCTTCACATAAAGGCCAATCAATCCAGTAAAGACCGCATTCAAGCTGAAGAAAAACACCACCACGGCCATCAGCGATGACCACCCATCTTGTACCGGCCCAGTTAGCGCGCTCAGCACAACATAACTGCCGTAAAGGATCCCAAGGGCGGCCATGAGGAGGCTGAAGAGTAGCATCAACATGAGCGGTCGCGCGGAAAATGTTGTGATTGCGAGAAGCATAAGAGCAATCCTTCGGCCGATCGAGTACGTCGTTTCCGAGGTGCTGGATTTGACAAATTCGAAAGGCGCCTGAGGATAGCCCGTGAGAATACTTAGAGGAACGAAGACGGGATTCTTATCTCGAAAGCGAAGCAGTGAATCGACATAGCGACGAGTCATCAGCCTCATCGTCGACACGTTTTCTGGGATACCAACATCGCTTAAAGTGCGGAAAAGCCAGTAGAATAGTCGCCCAGACATCCTCTCGACGTATCCGCCCCTGCGTTTTTGCTGCAACCCGTAAACGCAGTCGACGGATTTTTCTCGCAAAACATCAGCCATTTCCGGAAGCAGTTCCGGTGGCTCCTCAAGGTCACTGTCAATCAAAAAGACAAGATCGCCGCGAGCATGGTCCAACCCAGCGAGCATCGCGTGATGATGACCAAAGTTTCTGCTCAGCTCCACCAAGGAGATACGTGGATCAGCATCAACGCTTTTACGAACGATTGCCGCGGAATCATCCGGACTGCCGTCGTTGACGATCACTACTTCGATGTCGTCAGTGACCGCTTCGGCCGCGGCTATTGCGCGTTGAATGAATTCCTCAATTGTCTCTCGGGATCGGTACAGTGTCGTGACTATCGAAAGCTTGCACGTCATTGGTCATATGGCTTTCGTCTGTCTGGACCTAAGCCAGTCGTCGACAGAGCGAAACTCTTCCAGTCCATAGCCTAGAATCTTTTTCTGCTGGTCGGAGAATCCCGAAGCGTCGGCAACTACAGATGAAATGTGAAATTGTTGCCGAAACATGGGGATCGTAAATACATGATTGATCGCTCGGCGATTTCTGGCAGTCATATTGGTGCTACCTGCATGATACACCATGCAGTCCAAAACGACGAAAGTACCCCGTTTAACGATGACTTGCTTTTCCAAACGCCGAACAACTTCGTCGGGCGGAAATGCTTCACGATGATGGCTGCCAGGGATGACGCGAGTCGCGCCATTCTCGATCGTGAAGTCATCTAATGCGAACAGCGCGTTGATCGCGAGGGGACGTGAACTCGTGAAGTGCTGATACGGCAAATCTCTATGGTATTGAGCCTGATGATACTTGCTTTGATTACCGCGGTTAATAAGGCCATTTACCTGATTGAGAATATAATAGGCTCCCAGTAGCCTTGATAACAATTGATGGAGTCGTTCGTTAAAGACGATTTCCCAAAAAAGCGGGCTTATCGTCGGAAGAAGGCGAATTGCATCGCGCTCGTTAATTTCCTCAAGATTGTAACCCCTTGCGGAAGCGTCAGCACCATACTGTAGCTCCGCTTCATCAAAATGTTTCGAGTAATTGTCGAGTTCGCTTTCGGACAAGGCGGCTTCTAGCGCGCTGTACCCCAGGAGCCTGACTTCTTCCGCCAGAACGTCGTAAACGTCCCTTGCGCCCGTAGTTTCAAGGACTCCGTAGCGTGAGATCTCTGTCATCGTAGTGCATCCTGACTTACAACTTCAAAGGGATGAATGATCGGCACGCTCGCTGACTTAAACCGGTCATGAATTACTCGCCAATTTCGCTCGTGAACAGCAGCGATCAAGGAGATCGGCGCTGATTTTAGGAACTCTTCAGTAGAAATCACCGGCTTGTCATACAACTGTTTCTCAAGCGGGCGGTCGGCTACTAAAAACATGGCGCCCTCGATGATCGCAGGGGTATAGGCGTGGAGTAGGTCGCAGTATTCTCCGGCTCCGAACACACCATATTTCTGACCAACTAGCGTCTGGTCCACTGCCGCGGCAATTTTGCTCCAAGTCCGCAGATAATCGATACGCTGATCGGCTAAAGACTGGAAGTCGCCACAATTCGACCTAACCACCGTCGCCAAAAGCCGGAAAAGGTAAATTCTGAAACCCTGCAAGACACCGGTCAAAGGGGCGTCCGCAATCGCTGTCAATCGAGCTCTTGCTGCAATCGTAGCCAGAGATCTCGATGTGAAGCTGGAGATATGATCGTAGAAAAGCAATTCCGATCCGGCGGCCTCTCCATCCGGACATACAATAAGAATTCTTCCCGTTTCATCGATTGTTCGGGCACAAGCCTGCAGGAAGGCGAGTGGATTGCTTGCATGTTCTATGACGTTCACAGATAGGCACAGCGTATCTCTCTGCGCGGTATCAGCAAATTGCTCCGCAAAACCCTGCTGGATGGAAACGCGCTCACCAGCTATAGAACTCGCATATGCCGCGACCTTCGCGCTGGGCTCAACGCCAATCCCAAATTCTGCTTCGAGATTGGTTGTCAAATGATTTAGAAGCGTACCACTACCGCATCCGAATTCAATAATCTTCGTAAAATGCGTCTCACTCACCAGGTCCGCCAGAAATCCCCTTACCTGTCGGTCATATTCAAGGGATCTCTCAACCTCTGCCGCTGTGTCCCTCAGACCGATAGAATAGTTGTCGCCGTAGATTTCTCTTACGTCACGTTCGGATAAGCTTTCAAAATGAAAGCCATGCCCGCAGTTCGTGCAACTCGAACGCTTTAATGGCTTGCCTGTAACAACGCCATCGCTGATCATTGAGCGCGTTGGATGCGGAACGGGCAATGCACGACAGTCAGCTGAACCGCATGCAGGGCATATATGATTGTATTCTGTCAAGCCAAATCTCCCGGACCGCCGCTGCGCGAAGCCCATATCGTACCTTGCCGGCAACTTGCAAGCCGTAAAGCTGTAGCTACAACCCTGAGGGAGCCGTTCCAAGTTGCACCCTGTGTCCAGAGCTGCGGCGCTTGCGCTGCTGCATGATGAATAAGACGGGCTATCGGATTTTTTGACGACGGCAGCAGGCTTTTGTGCGGAACTCATCTCTACCGAGGAGTCGCAACCCGACTCAGGCTAATATTTCCTTGCGGCTCTAAAGACGCTGGCAGCAACCAGGCAAATTCCAGTGGAAATCACAGATCATGTCGAAGGTCGGGAATTGGAAATCCACGAATTGCTCGAACTACCGAAGGCGGCCATCTTTGCGCAGCCCAGCTTCAAATTATGAACCTTAAGATGCAAGCGGCCGACCGATTGACATTTCGGACCGGAACAATCAAGGAAAGCGACATTGGCTGCACGCCTAAGATCGACGCTGTCGTAGTTGCAAATTTGGTAGGCGTAACGCCTCGATGACCAATAGATGGATGGGCACACGATGATCCGGCCTCCCAGGATATTTGTTGCAGGACACAGAGGAATGGTCGGCTCGGCTATCGTACGGCGACTATCGGCTGCGGGCCATCCGGCCGATCAGATCGTCACGGCGAGTCACCAAGAACTCGATCTCATCGAGCAGGCCGACGTTCGACGTTTTTTTGAGCAAGAACGGCCCGATGAGGTCTACCTTGCCGCCGCAAAGGTCGGCGGCATTTATGCGAACGACGCCTATCCGGCTGACTTTATATACGACAACTTAATGATGGAACTTAATATCGTCGACGCAGCATTTAGAACCGGCGTTAAAAAGCTGTTGTTCCTTGGCTCGAGTTGTATTTATCCAAAGCTTGCCGATCAGCCAATCAAAGAAAGCGCACTTCTAACGGGGTCCCTAGAGCCGACCAACGAGCCCTATGCCATTGCTAAGATCGCCGGTATCAAATTGTGCGAGAGCTACAACCGGCAATATTGCGACAGCCACGGGGTCGATTACCGAGCAGTCATGCCGAGCAACCTCTATGGTGTCGGCGACTCCTATCACCCTCAGAATTCTCACGTTATCCCCGCGCTCATAAGACGCTTCCACGAGGCGAAGGTGGGCGGAGCTTCAACTGTAACGCTCTGGGGTAGCGGTACGCCTTTGCGAGAGTTTCTGTACGTCGACGATATGGCGGCCGCGAGCGTTCACATCATGAATCTGCCTCATGAAGACTATAAGAGGCTGATGCCGGAGGGGCAGTCCCATATCAATGTCGGGTATGGAAGCGATGTCACCATCCTTGAAGTTGCGATCATCATCAGCAAGATCGTTGGCTTCAACGGCAGTATCGACTTCGATACAACCAAACCGGACGGTACCCCCCGAAAATTGATGGACAGCGAAGTCGCAAGAAACCTCGGCTGGTCGCCAATCGTTGACCTGCAGCAAGGCCTCAAGCTGGCCTACGAAGATTTCTTATCCCGAGAGAAAGTCGCATAAATGAGCAAAGTCGCACTAATAACCGGCATAACCGGGCAGGACGGTTCTTATCTTGCGGAACTCCTTCTTTCGAAGGGATATGAGGTTCACGGGATCAAGCGGCGCATGAGTTCGTTCAATACGCAGCGTATTGATCACATCTACGAGGATCCGCACAGCGAGAACATGCGGTTCAAGCTGCATTATGGCGATCTGACGGATACCAGCAACCTGATACGCATCATTCAGGACACCCAGCCCGACGAGATTTACAATCTTGGCGCCCAGAGCCATGTGGCCGTCAGCTTCGAAAGCCCTGAATATACAGGCGATACCGACGCCCTGGGCACATTGCGGCTTCTGGAAGCCATTAGGATCCTGGGCCTCGAAAAAAAGACGCGTTTCTATCAGGCCAGCACCAGCGAACTTTATGGGTTGGTCCAGGAGACGCCGCAGAAAGAGACAACCCCCTTCTATCCCCGCAGTCCTTATGCAGTCGCAAAGCTATACGCTTACTGGATAACCGTGAATTACCGCGAATCCTATGGGATGTATGCGTGCAACGGCATCTTGTTCAATCACGAGAGCCCTCGCCGTGGCGAGACATTCGTGACGAGGAAGGTTACACGCGGAATGGCGAATATTGCACAGGGGCTCGAAAAGTGCCTTTACATGGGCAATCTTGATGCATTGCGGGATTGGGGACATGCCAAAGATTATGTCCGCATGCAGTGGATGATGCTTCAACAGGATAATCCACAGGATTTTGTCATCGCCACCGGAAAGCAATATAGCGTGCGCCAATTCATCGAATGGGCAGCGGAGGATCTGGGCATTAAACTCCGCTTTGAGGGAAGCGGATTGGCGGAGCAAGGCATTGTGGAATCCGTCTCCGGAGATAAAGCGCCGGCGCTTAAGCCAGGCGATATCATCCTCAGGATCGATCCGCGATACTTCCGCCCGGCGGAGGTCGAGACCCTGCTTGGTGATCCCAGCAAGGCCCGCGAGTTGTTGGGATGGGTTCCGGAGATTTCGGCAAGAGAAATGTGCATTGAAATGGTCTCGCACGATCTCGTGGAAGCCAAACGACACGCTCTGCTCAAGCGCCATGGGTTTGACGTAAGGGTCAGCACCGAATAACAACTGACCGAAAATCACCAGGGAAGAGATCGTGATAAATTTCGCTATAGTTGGTTGCGGGCGCATCGCAAAAAGACATTCGGAGCTGCTTGGCCTTGAGCAGATCGAAGGCGCAAGATTGGCAGCGGTTTGCGATGTTGTTCTCGAAAAGGCAAAGGAATTCGGCGAACGTTTCGGCGTGCCTTATTACCAGTCGTTTGACGAGATGATGCAAAACGAGCGGATTGACGTCGTCTCGGTGTTAACGCCGAGCGGCATGCATGCAGAGCACGTAATCGCATTGGCCAAGTACAAGCGCCATATCGTCGTCGAGAAGCCGATGGCACTGACGCTCACGGATGCGGAGGCCATGATTAACGCGTGTGATGACAATGGCGTACATCTGTTCGTCGTTAAGCAGAACCGTTTCAACGTTCCCGTCGTCAAGGCACGCGAGGCATTGGATAGCGGCCGTTTCGGTAAACTCGTCCTTGGCACCGTCCGGGTCCGCTGGTGCCGCGACCAGAGTTACTACGATCAGGACAGCTGGCGCGGGACCTGGGCGTATGACGGAGGCGTTCTTGCCAACCAGGCAAGCCATCACATCGATATGTTGACCTGGTTTATGGGCGAAGTGGAGAGCGTACATGCACGCGCCACCACAGCGCTTGTCAACATCGAAGCCGAGGATACGGCCGTTGCCACGCTGAAATTCCGCAATGGTGCACTGGGGATTATCGAAGCGACCTCCGCGACACGGCCCAAAGATATCGAGGGCTCGATCTCGATCCTTGGCGCCGGAGGGTCAGTGGAAATCGCAGGTTTTGCGGTCAACAAGATCAGGACCTGGCAATTCGGCGACAATCATGTGGCCGATGCCGAGGTTATGGAAAAGTATTCAGTCAATCCGCCGAATGTCTATGGTTTCGGCCATCAGGCATATTATGAGCATGTCGTTGATTGCCTGACGAATAACACCAAGGCTCTTGTCGACGGTCACGAAGGCCGTCAGAGCCTGGAGCTCATCATGGCGCTCTATGAATCGATTGCATCCCAACAGGAAGTCAGCCTCCCCCTGGAGGTCAAGCATTCCAAATTAGGAAGCCGATCCTCGTGATGGGTCGTTCGCCAACACTCTGGAAGGCGCAGGTCCGGGACGTAACCTGCGGCGATCGCGTGAAGATCGTGGAACCCGCCAATGTCTATGAATGTACCCTGTCGGATGATTGTTTCGTGGGGCCTTTCGTCGAGATCCAGAAGGGTGTCCTGATCGGTGCTCGGACCAAGGTACAGTCACATAGCTTCATTTGTGAGCTCGTTGAGATCGGTGAAGATTGCTTCATCGGCCATGGCGTGATGTTCATCAACGATCTGTTTTCCAACGGCGGACCGGCAAGAGGAAACCGGACACTCTGGAAGGAGACACGCATCGGAAATCGAGTGTCCATCGGATCGAATGCCACAATCCTGCCGGTAAACATTTGTGACGATGTGGTCATCGGCGCCGGAGCGGTCGTGACCCGTGATATCGAAGTCTCGGGCATCTACGCAGGCAATCCAGCGCGGTTCATACGCAACGCGGGCTCGGCGTCTATCGAGAATTGAACTAGAGCGGACGCATCAACATCAATCGACATATCGAGAGCGACATCATGAAAGTCCCCTTCGCCGATCTTCACCTGCAATATCTGTCGATAAAGGACGAGATCGATGCTGCTATTGCTGCGGTCATCAAATCCTCGGCCTTCATCCGAGGTCCCTTCGTTCAGAAGTTCGAGGAAGAATTCGCTGCTGCTGTTGGCGCAGCACATTGCGTTTCATGCGCAAATGGTACGGATTCGCTTTACATCGCCATGCATGCGCTGGGCGTAAAGCCCGGTGACGAAATCATTACAACAGCACATTCCTGGATTTCGACCAGCGAGACGATTGCGCAAGCTGGCGGCAAGGTGGTCTTTTGTGACACGGATGCCACGACTTTCACGATAGACGCCACAAAGCTGGAGGAGAAGATTACCTCGCGCACCGTCGGTATCATTCCTGTCCACCTGTATGGACAGCCCGCTGACATGAGCGCGATCATGGCGATTGCTCGCAAGCATGGCCTCTGGGTTATCGAAGATTGCGCCCAGGCACATCTGGCGCAAGTCGATGGACAAATGATCGGAAGTTTTGGGGATGCGGCTTCCTATTCGTTCTATCCGGGGAAGAACCTAGGCGCGATGGGCGATGCCGGGGCCATCACCTGCAAGGACAAATCGCTCGCCGACAAAATGGCGATGTTTGCCCGACACGGTGGCCTGACCAAGGGTGAGCACTGGATCGAAGGCATCAACAGCCGGCTCGACGGACTGCAGGCGGCTATTCTGTCGGTCAAGCTTCCTCGCCTCGCCGAATGGACCGCAAAGCGGCAAGAGGTTGCGGCACGATATGCCGCAGCCCTCGGCAAAATCGGCGGGCTGGAGCTGCCGGGAACGGCACCCGGCAGGACGCACGTCTACCACCTTTTCGTCGTCAAGCATGAGCGTCGCGACGCCCTCTCCGCTCACCTGAACCAACATGGCGTACAGACAGTCATAAACTATCCCGTCGCGCTGCCCTTTCTCGCTGCCTATGAACATCTGGGCCATCATGCGGAAGACTTTCCTAATGCCTTCCATAATCAATCGCGGATCCTATCGATTCCGATATTCCCCGAGATGACCGAAGATCAGCTCGCTTACGTGGCCGACACCATCAGGGGATTTGCTGCGTGAGCAAGCCGCAATCCGGCGACCGGGGAGAAGCGCGCTCAAGCCTCCTCGGTAACTCCAGCTGGAATCTGGCTGCTTTCGTTTTCACGCTTATTGCGAATTTGGCCACGGTGCCTTTTGTCGTTCGCTGGATCGGACTGCATGATTTCGGCAATGCAGGCATTGTCATTGCAGTCACCGCGCCCCTCACGCTCATCGGCACCGTCCTTGGCCAGGCAACAGTCCGCGAGACATCGACGAGAACAGGACGCGGGGAATATAGCGCCGCATTTCATGTCGCAGCCGTTGCGTTGAAGATCTGTCTGATCGCTTCGGCGATCGGGTGTATAGCCCTGGTGCTGACCGGACCATGGATCATGAGAAGCCTCGTAAACAACGCGGCCCCTGGCTCCCAGAACTTCACGGTTCCATTCTTGATCGCTGCAGCGGGCATTTTCGCCCAGCAGTTTTCACTGGTACTGCAGGCCATTTCCGTGGGGCGACAAAATTTCAAGAATGTTGCCAAGGCTTCCGCCTGGAGTTCTTTTGTCACGGTTTTCGTCACGTTGGGATTTACCTGGTTTATCCCAACGCTGAATGGCTATCTGTCCGGTTTCGCCGGAAGCCTCATCCTGTCTGCGGCAGGATGGCTCCTTGTCACCCGCCATATCCTGCGCCGCGACGAACACGCGGGTCCAAAAGTCGGAGACGAATTAAACGCCCTGCTGCATTTCGGAAAATGGCAAGGGCTATCACAACTTGCAGGTATTTTTGGCAATCAGATGGATAGGTACGTGCTTGCGTCTCTGGCCCCTGCCGCAGTGGTCGGACAATACAATATCTGCAACCGCGTACAGGAGGCCGGCTATATCGCGACAATCCGTGCATGCGAGGTGCTTTTTCCGCGCTTCGGCAGCATGTCCGCCAGTAGCGAGTCCGAACGGTTTGATTTTTTCCTCAGTTCGTCATGGGTCAATGCTGCATTCGGCGCAATCATGTTATCGCCGATCGCAATTCTCTCAAGACCCCTGCTCACGCTTTGGGTCGGGACGGAAACGGCCGAGGCGGCCGGCCATTTGTTACAGGTTCTCATCCTTGGAGGCTTGATAGGCTGCAGCTACAACGTATTTTTCTACTATGCTGCGAGCATGGGGAAAAACGCGATCGTGACGATGGTCTCGCTGGCATATTCTATAATGACAGTCATCTTCTCGATTGTTTTCATAGGATATTTCGGCCCCGTCGCTGCTGGCAGTGGCCTGTTGGCTGCGACCATCATCCGGTTCGGCCTCACGCTCGTTGTGATCCGCCGCCGCTTCTTTGCGGCGTTCAGCGGTGAGCAGATGTTTGCGAGCTTCATTGGCCCGACTGTTGTTGGTTCCGTGCTCTCGCTCGTTTTCTATCAAGTCCAATTCCAGTGGATCGACAACTGGTTCCTGCTCGGTCTCGCCTACATCCTGTTTTCCGGCATTGTCGGAATGGCGATGGCCCTCACCGCCATGTCGTCAAAAACCGGACGTATTATCTTGTCCAAGATTTATAGCTCCGTTAGAAGCACAATCGTAGATCGGTATTTCGGCCGGTTGCATGGCCTGACGAAACATAAGAGAGGGCTTTGAGTGATCACTGTAGTGGACTACGGTGTCGGTAATATTGGTGCGATCATCAATATGGCGGACTATCTGGGGATCGATGCCGAAACCAGCAGTGATCCGGACAAGATCAGGAACGCCTCCAAGCTCATTCTTCCAGGCGTCGGCGCGTTCGACAAAGCCATGCTGACCCTGCAAACCAAGGGACTGATTGACCCGCTCAACGAAGCGGCATTGAAGCGGCAAATTCCCGTTCTTGGCATTTGCCTTGGCATGCAGTTGCTGGCGCGCAGAAGCGACGAAGGTGTTCAGGCCGGCTTGGGCTGGGTCGCGGCGGATGTACTTAGGATCACCTTGCCGCCTGAATCCCCTCTTAAGGTGCCGCATATCGGCTGGCTTGAGGTGAAGCCGGCACGCATAAGCGCCCTTTTCGATTCGGAAGTACATGGCGAACGCTTTTATTTCGATCATGGCTATTATGTGCAATGCGACAACCCTCAGGACGTGGCGGCGACAATCGATTACGGTAGCGAAATCTGCTGCGCCGTGAACTCCGGAAATGTAAGCGGCGTGCAGTTCCACCCCGAGAAGAGCCACCGCTTCGGGATGCGCGTGCTTGAGGCCTTCGGGAAGATTTGATGAGAAAAAGGCTTATCCCTGTTCTGCTGGTCGACGAAAAACATAGGCTCGTCAAAACTGTTGAGTTCGGCGAGCGCACCTATATCGGCGATCCCTTCAATGTCGTGCGGCTTTTCAACGAGAAGGAAGTCGATGAGATATGTATCCTCGATATCGATGCCGCCAGGAAGGGTCGCGGGCCTGATATCGGCTTCATGCGTGAACTGGCAACCGAATGTTTCATGCCGCTGGCTTATGGCGGTGGAATAAGCCGGCTGCAGGAGTGCGAAGACCTTAATCGTTTCGGCGTCGAAAAATTCGTCCTCGGAAGCCGTGCCGGCGACCCGCAGTTGCTGAAGGCGATTGCCGCGGACATGGGAAGTCAGGCGCTTGTTGCATGCGTCGACGTCAAAGGACGAGGTTCTGCGGCAAGATGTGTCCAGCCGAATTCCGATCTGCCGCAGGACCCGGTGGAGTTTTGCCTCCGGCTTCAGGATCTGGGTGTCGGTGAAATCATCCTTCAGTCCGTAACGCTCGACGGAAAACGATCGGGTTATGACCTCGAACTTATAAAGTCCGTGACGAGCAGATTAAGCGTACCCGTCGTCGCACTCGGCGGCGCAGGAAACTATGATCACTTGACCGAAGGATTGCGCGCGGGCGCCTCGGCGGCAGCATCAGGCAGCACCTTCACCTTTGTCGGCCGATTGCGCGCGGTTCTGGTCAACTATCCGGATCCGGAAATGCTTGAAGGAATGGAGCGCGACGCCCATGCGTGAAACGCAACGGATATGTTCCTTCTGCATTATGGACGATTCCAATCCGGCAATTGAGTTCGACGCCAGCGGACAGTGCAATTGCTGCCGCGATGCGCTCACCAGAAAATCGCATGAATGGTGGCCCGGGTCCGAGGGTGATCTCAGAATGCAACGACTTGTCGCCATGCTGAAGCAGGAGGGCAAGAATAAGCCCTACGACGCGATGGTGGGGCTCAGCGGCGGTATCGACAGCGCCTTCCTCGCCCATCTCGCCGGTCGCAAGCATGGCCTTCGCTTGCTTGCTGTCCACATCGATGGCGGCTGGAATTCCGAGCCTGCAGTCCACAACATCGAAAGACTGGTGCGGAAGCTCGACCTCGACCTTCATACCTATGTTGTCGAGTGGCAGGAAATGCGCGATCTTCAGGTCTCGTTCCTGAAAGCATCGGTACTCAATCAGGATATTCCGCAGGATCACGCGTTTTTTTCGACCCTATACAGGACCGCGGCAAAGTTCGATATTCGGCACTTTCTAAGCGGCGTCAACTTCGCGTCCGAATCCGTCGTTCCTCCCGGTTTCGGCTACCCTTCCATCGACGGGACACATGCCCGCGCCATTCAACGTCGCTTCGGCTCCATGACGCTCGCCACCTATCCCTTTATGAGCTTTCCGGAATATATCTGGATGACGCGGGTACGGAAGCAACTGACAATTCATCGCCCGCTAAACTATTTCGATTACGACAAGGAGAAGGCACAGGAAGAGTTACGCCGGGAATACGGCTGGCGCGACTACGGCAGCAAGCACAGCGAGTCTCGTTTCACGAAGTTTTATCAGGACATATATCTGCCGGCGAAGTTCCACTTCGATAAGAGAAGGCTGCATCTGTCGAGCCTGATCGTAGCGGGACAGTTGACACGCGATGACGCCCTGGCAGAGATTTCAAAGCCGATCATACTTGAAAGAGACGCGCGCAGGGAAACCAGGTTCGTCGCCAAAAAGCTGGGATTGACCGAACAACAACTCCAGTCCTACATCCTGGCGCCGCCTGTTCCTCATACCGATTATCCCAACGGTATGATGCTGCACAAGGTACTCATGCAGTCGCGTCGCTTGGTTCGAAAACTGGTGCCAACCCGTCGTCACGTGACCGCAAAGTCAGCAAATGTGGACTAGCCTGGTCTTCTCGATCGCGGTCCTTCTGGCGGCGGGGTTCTATATCCGACGCATTGGAGTCAACTTTACCCTCTCCTCGCTGCTGCTTGGATTGATGCTTGTTCTGCATGGTCCACTTTATCTCTATTACACACGCGTCTGGGGACCGAAGACGTTATTTTTCCAAAAGATCCTCTCTGCCGCACCTGGTGGAGAGGTCATTCCCACCCTAGATCTCGCTTTAGCTCTATCGTTTTGTTCCGTATGTATTGGAATAGCTCTCTCCGATAAAGTTTTGGAGATCAGCCGTCAGCAAATGCGCGACGCCATTAGCAATTGGAACCTGCAAGCTGTACGGGTTTCTAAGGGCTTCTCCGAGAGGCTTGAGATTATAGCTACCATCGGCGTGCTGGTTCTCGGATTTTTTATCCTCAGCGAGAACAGCGTTACGCATGTGCTAACCTATTTTCACACAGATGCGAGCGAACTCGAAAAGATAGCGATGCGCCGTGAATTCGGGGGCAGCCGCTTTTATCTATTGAACCTCTTTAACTCCAACCTGTTCCCGTTTCTGGCATTTTGCTGTTTCGCCGCCTTGAGGGAGAGGTCCATCTGGCTCCGACCGTTGGCCTGGGCGTTTATTGCCGTCGTGCTTTTCGAAAAGGCAGCGACGTTGAGCAAGGCACCGCTGGCGATTTTCATCTTGCAATTGATGGTGATCGAATATCTCCGGCGATCACTCCAGATCCGCCTCGCCGCGGCTCTCGGTTTTATCGCCGTTTGTGTTGTGCTGTTCGGAGCGATGACGGCGATCGCCATTCGAGAAGTCAGCGGTGTCGGAGAAACGCTCGATTTCCTCTTCTACCGTGTCTTCATGATCGTCAATGAAAGCCTGTTGGAATATTTCGCAGCAATTCCAAGCGTGCTTCCGCATAGTTGGGGTCGTCAGTTCAGCTGGTTGGCCAATATCCTGCAATCAGAGTCAACTCCGCCCACCTATCTGCTTGTTGGCGCAGTGCATCGCGGAGTGATGGGCTCGACGACAACCGCGATGTTCATTGCCGATGCCTGGGCAGATTTTTCCTGGGCTGGCGTCCTTGCTCTCTCACTTATGGCGGGCTTTTTCGTGAGGTGGCTCGATACCGAGCTGATCGTAAAGCGAGGCAAGACGGCAGCGACCATTTCCGGGCTGGCGCTCGGCCATTCGGGCGTCTTCATCATGCTATCCACCGCATTGCAGACGGCAATGGTCACGGGCGGATTGATCTTGGTTGTACCATTGACCATAGCAATGTCTTGCGCTTTCAAATGGCGCCCGATCAACCGGTATCCAGGCAGTGTCGACAACATGGCCAGCCTGAAGCAGGCATAAACGAAATGCGTATTTTCCAGAACTCAGGCGTATATGCATCCTATTTGCCGCGCCTCAATCGCCTTGCAAACCAGGAAATGGAGTTCCGGAAGCGATTGCAGGTCTTTCTGGACGACTCTTATGGGGCATGTCACATCCTCAAACCTCCAATCGAGTTGGCGCCTGACGTCTTTTTCACAAATGGCGACGATGAAAAGCTTCAGAAATACTGGGCGGCAGAAAATGGCCTCCCAAGCTCGAGCAGCATGGAAGAAATCCTGCTCAATCAGATAGAGCATCACCGAACCGAGATCTTCTACAACATGGATCCGATGCGTTACGGCAGCGAGTTTTTACGAAAACTGCCGGGCAGTGTTCGCAAATCCATCATGTGGAGGGCTGCTCCGTCAGGTAGTGTCGATTTCGGAGCGTATGATCTTATTGTTTGCAACTTTCCACTTATTTTAGAAAGTTACCGCAAGCATGGATGGCATGCGGAGTATTTTGCGCCGGCACATGACCCAGCGATGGATAACTATGCCGCCAACGCCAACCGGCCGATAGATGTTTTATTTGTTGGAGGTTACAGCCGCCACCATCGCAAGCGCGCCGAAATTCTGGAGGCGGTCTCTGAGCTCAGCAAGGAATTTCGCGTTGTATACCACCTCGACCGATCTCGCCTCACCCGCCTCGCTGAAAGCCCGGTAGGCTGGCTCCTGCCTCTGCGTGAGCACAAACGGCCCAACAGCATCCGAGCAGTGTCTCGACGAGCTGTTTTTGGACGCGACCTGTATAGCGCCATCTCACAAGCAAAAATCGTGTTGAACGGCGCCGTCGACATGGCCGGCCCAGACCGGGGTAATATGCGCTGCTGGGAAGCACTTGGTTGTGGTGCAGCCATGGTATCCGACGCAGGAAATTATCCACAGGGCATGATGGATGGCGAAAACATGTTAACTTACGATAGCGCTGAAGCTGCCGTATCGATCATACGCGACCTACTTGATGACAGACGCCAGCTACAGGCAATTGCCGCCAAGGGCCATAACATGATCAGGACGCTCTATAATAAAGATGCTCAGTGGCAGCAGTTCAATCGACTGGTCGAGATCGCATGAAGCTCAACCCATCGGCAATAGCTAATATGCTAGCTGGCATTCTGGTGCGGAACAGAAGTCGGTTCGTTGTGGGGCCGCGGAGCAGAATTCGCTGGCTGGCCTTGCGCTCCATACGAGGTGGTAACACTCAAATTGGTCGAGACTGCATTATAAACTGCATTATCAGTTTCGACGACCCGAACGGGCGCGTTTCGATTGGCGATCGATGTTACGTGGGATCAAGCCATCTGGTTTGCCATTCAGGCATCGAAATCGGAAATGATGTCATCATCTCCTGGGGCGTGACGATCGTAGACCACGACTCTCATTCGCTGGATTGGGACCTGCGAAAAAACGATGTTCGAGACTGGGGTATAGGTCGGAAGGACTGGTCCGGAGTCGCAATTAGGCCGGTTGTGATCGAAGATAAAGTGTGGATCGGCTTTGGCGTCAGTATCTTGAAGGGCGTGACAGTCGGCGAAGGTGCGGTTATTGGTGCGCAGGCCGTCGTAACGCGCGATGTAGCACCCTACACGGTTGTTGCAGGTAACCCGGCTCGGATCATTCGCCACATAACGCCGGCGGCGGCCTTAACTCAGGATTGACGATGACATCGCAGCATCTGGATACGTGGGAGCAGGCTGTACAATGGCTCCGGGAACAACCCGACCAGCAGAAGCTTGTTATCGATGCCTATTACGACGACCCTCTTTCGAAAGCAGCCGAACGCTACTGGCGGAGCGACGAGTGGAAAGCTATCCGCAAATTTCTCCCTGATCGGCGAGGCAGCGCCGTCGATATCGGCGCAGGGCGAGGAATCGCGAGCTATGCTCTGGCCAAGGAAGGCTTCGATGTAACTGCCCTTGAACCCGACAAAAGCGACCTCGTAGGTTCCGGAGCGATCAAACATCTCGCGGAGGAAACAAAGCTGCCGATCCAAGTGGTGGAAGAGTTCTCTGAAAAATTACCGTTTCCCGATCAGACGTTTGATGTCGTCTTTGCAAGAGCCGTCTTACACCACACATCGGATTTGGCAGCTGCGTGCCGGGAGTTCTTTCGTGTCCTGAAGCCCGGCGGCCGTCTGATCGCCGTCAGAGAACACGTTATTTCTTCGAAAAGCGATCTTCCGGTATTTCTGGACCAGCATCCTCTTCATAAGTTGTATGGTGGAGAGAACGCTTTCCTTCTGGCGGACTACGAAAAGGCTATTGTTTCCGCCGGGTTTGGTATGGACAAAGTCTTGGCACCTCTCGAAAGCGAAATAAATTTCGCTCCGTACACCAGGAATGAACTAAAAAGAGAACTAGGCGCGCGTATCGGAGCCAAACTGCCACTCTTCGGCAGTGTTGCTTCCGCAATCTTGCGTCTCGACCCGGTGTGGACTGTTCTGTCACGTATTGCACAGGCGTTCGACAACCGACCCGGACGGCTGTACTCCTTCATTGCCACGAGGCCCAGATAGAGAAGAATGGCTCGAATCCTCATCACTGGCGCTCACGGTTTTATCGGCAGATATCTGGCGCGGCATCTCTCGGAAAACGGGCATGTCGTGCTTGGCCTTGGTCATGGTATTTGGCCTCCTCTCCACGCGGAACGGTGGGGGCTGACGCTTTGGCACAATGGAGAAATTGATGGCCTCAATCTTCGGCTGATACAACGACAGTCTGGCACACCGGACGTGGTGTACCATCTTGCTGGTGGCTCTTCTGTTGGTGTCGCGATTGCAAATCCCCGCGAGGATTTTCACCGCACGGTCAATTCGACATCCGAACTCCTTGAGTGGCTGCGACTGGAAGCGCCTGACTGTCGACTGGTGGCTATTTCAAGCGCTGCGGTTTACGGCGCCGATCACGAAGGTCCGATTGCGGAAACAACGGCTACAAACCCGTTTTCTCCCTACGGCCATCACAAAAGTATAATGGAATCTCTATGTCAGTCCTATTGCGATACATATGGATTGAAGGTCGCGATCGCTCGTCTCTTTTCAGTTTATGGACAAGGGCTGCGTAAGCAACTGCTGTGGGACGTGTGTTCTCAACTTGAGAGAAATCCGGATCGCCTCGGTCTCGGCGGTGGCGGTGCTGAACTTCGAGACTGGATCGACGTCGGGGATGTCGTGCGTGCGCTATCGCTGATTGAGGGACAAGCCGACCAATCTCGCAGGGTCATCAATGTCGGTACGGGTACCGGCACAAGCGTTCGTTCCATTGTCGAGATGGTTGTGGACGCATGGTTCGAGAAAGAGGCTTCCCGTCCGGATATCATTTTTTCCGGTGAGGCGAGAAAAGGCGATCCCCAAAGCCTGGTCGCGGATTCGAGCAGACTCAGATCCCTCGGCTTTGAGCCGCGCGGGGATTTGAAGGATAGGCTTTCCGCATATGTCGGCTGGTTCCGGTCCGAGGCTGGCACAGCAAGATGATAAAAATCGGCTTTACCATGATCGGCGGTCGTAACTGGACCGGCGGTTACAATTATTTGCTGAACCTCGTCACGCTTTTAACCCGTTACCGGAAGGACGAGATTTGTCCCGTCATTTTCTTCGGAACCGATGTTGGGGAAGACGAAGTAGCGCCATTTGCGAGCCTGGACGGCGTAACGGTTATCCGCCATCCCTTGTTCAACAGATCTCGAAGCCTTCGGTCGCTAATACTCAGTCTTGCAACCGGTACGGATAGAGGCATCCGGGCGGTGTTCAACAAACACCAGATAGATGTGGTCTTTGAAGTGGCGCAATTTTTTGGCTTCAGGCTCGGCCTACCTGCCATTGCATGGTTTCCGGATTTCCAGCATCGTTATCTGCCACATCTCTTCAGCAGGTTTGGCTACTGGAAACGTGACATCGGATTTCGGCTCCAGATTATGGCTCATCGGTCGATCATGCTGAGCAGCGAAGATTCCAAACGTTCTTGTGAACACTTCTATCCCACAGCTCGAGGTCGTACGCATGTCGTTCGCTTTGCCGTGCCGCCAAAAGGCAAGATTGACTATAGCGTGGCGCGGGCAATTGCCGACAAGTACCGGCTACCGGAGCACTACGTCTTCCTGCCCAATCAATTCTGGAAGCATAAGAACCATCTTCTCGTACTTGAGGCGCTGAAAATCCTTCGCGAGCGGGGCCTCGAACTAACAATCGCGGCCAGCGGCAATCAATCCGATCCACGCGATCCGACATATTTTCCAAGTGTGAAAGCAGCCATCGCGGAAGCTGGTCTTGACCAGAGTTTTCGCCTGCTCGGACTGATCCCCTATCAAGACCTTGCACCACTCGGCACCGCGAGTATGGGACTGCTAAATCCGTCACTGTTCGAGGGATGGAGCACGACGGTGGAAGAGGCTCTGTCGTGGGGCGTGCCTTTGATCCTATCGGATCTGGATGTGAATAGAGAGCAAGCTGGCGAAGCAGCAACCTATTTCAACCGATACGACGCACATTCACTCGCAGATACCTTGGCTTCTGTTCGCCCGCGTACGGCTTCAACGATCGCAACCAGCGGGGATCTGGCACAGGCCATGTCCAACGAACGAGTTCTGCGCTTCGTTTCTGACTTCACCTCGCTTGTTCGCCGCGCCCGCAGTCAAGTGCTATAACAGAGCAACGACCGGGGTACGTACGTGTCATGTTCGGTCGACCACCAGAGAGAATTAATGAGTGAGCCGAAGATTTCTGTCATTACTGTCGTCTTCAACAATGAAGACACAATTGCCGATACCATCGAGTCTGTTGCCGCCCAGGATTACGCCAATCTGGAATATATCGTTATAGACGGCCTCTCGAAGGACCGGACGCTTGATAGGATCAAAGAACGCAAGGAGATCATCAGCAAACTGATCTCGGAAAAGGACGCCGGCATCTATGATGCGATGAATAAAGGTATCGCATTGGCGACAGGCGATATCATCGGCTTTATCAACGGAGACGATTTCTACCTGCCGGGCACGTTGGCCAAGGTGGCCGAGACATTTAAAGACGATCCCCAGCTTGAAGCATGTTACGGTGACCTCTGCTACGTCAAACAAGACGATCCCGGGACTGTCGTCCGCCACTGGCGTTCGTCACCTTTCGTGCCAACCGCCTTCGAAAAAGGATGGGCTCCTCCTCATCCGACTTTTTTCGTACGCCGCAATGTTTATGAGCGATTTGGCTCATTCGATCTCGGTTACCGTATCGCCGCCGATGTCGAGTTGATGATGCGGTTCCTGGAGCATCACCGAATTCGTGTCCGGTACATACCTGGGGTGATGGTCAAGATGCGTATGGGAGGCACAACCAACCGCAACCTTGCAAATATCGTGAACCAAAATAGGGAAATTCTTCGTGCGCTTCGCAGCCACGGCCTGAACGCACGTCTATTTCAGTTTATAAGCGGAAAGTTTCTTTCACGTGGTCTGCAGTTCGCTCGTGGGAAGTTCCACGTTTCAACGGCGCCAAGGGTCAAATAGCTCAACGAACAAAGTGCTGCGCTCGATTGGTTCAGGGTTAGCAATGATTCGAGCTTAATTTGTGCGTCGGAAGCTGTACCATGTCTTTGCAATTGCTGCGAAGACACCAACCGCAAAACCGCCGATCAACCCGACGAGAAGTCGCTTCAGGCTATTTGACGACACAGGCGACGGCGATGCATAGACTGGTGATAAAAGCTTCGCAGGTTCATTTAGCTGCAGCCGCGAGTTTAGGGTCATAATTTTCTCGCGAAGAAAATTGGAATCATCCCGCGTGGCCAAATAGATCGCTTTCTGCCAGTCCGATCCCTGGGAGGACTCGATCAGTTTCAAATTGTCTGCGAGTTGATTTTCGCTGGCAGCAATTTCTGCCTTGATGCCGTCATCGCTCTGCGAGGCCAAGAGCGACTGCTGCTCTTGAATTAGCTGCACAACGGACGTTACACATCGCTCCGCGAATTCCGACGTAGATGCGCTGAAAGATATCGAGATCACATCATCAGGCGTTGTGGGGGCAACGATTCTCACGCTTCGCGCCAATTGCTCGCGTGTGGCAGTACCTCCTTCAGAACAGCTGGGAGCGAGCTTCAAGTCGAAAGCAGCCGGCGAACGCATCCGAAACAGAAAGCGATCCCGCGGCTCCAACGGAGCTATCAATACGGTTCCATCAGGCCCAGGCCTGCCGATTTTCGCAAGAACGAGTTGTGCGGATGCTTCGAAAACCGCCGGCGCCTTGGTTGTAAGAACACTTGCCACGGCGAGACCGATAACCGTGCATGCACCGATCACGAGAGCATTTTTCTTGAGGAAGGAAGCCAAAACGAAGAGATTTATTTCTTCATCGAACCGCTTCTCGGACATGATCGCTCCCGACGTTCACAAACCGACACCCGAACGCTGTGCCACTCGTTCGCAGCTTGTCATCATCAACCGCTTCAAGCCTATCCTCGCCCTTAAGTCAATGTTCAAAACATCTCGTCGCGACATCGGTGGAGCCCGCCCTGAACATCGCGCACAACGAGAATTCAAGATCAGACCGTAAAGGCGGAACTGTCGCTCCTAAGTCAGTTCAGGCAGAACTAAGCAAACACCACCATCTGCGGCGGCACCACCGCCAAGATGCCGGCGCGGCGAGCCGCCACGTATTTTAGGAGCTGGTCGACAACCTGAGGCATGACAGGTTTTGCCACCACGCCGAGCGCGCCGCGCACGCCATCCGCCACGACTTCCGGATTAGCGGTCATGAAGACGACGGAAATGCCATGGTCTTCTGCGAGCTGACGGCCGATCTCAGGGCCGGTCGCGCCATCTGAGAGATTGACATCGACGAAGGCAATGTCGGCGAGCGGTGCGAGCCTGAAGGCCCCCTCGCGATCCGATGCGAGGCCTGCGACATGCACGCCCATCTCCTCGATCGTCATTTCGAGATCAAGGGCGATCAAGAGTTCGTCTTCGACAATCAGCACTCGCTGTTCCATGAGATGTTCCCGTTGCCAGCTACGCATGACATTCGTGGCCATGACAGATCCCCTTTACGCTTTACATTAGGAGACGCCGCTTCGTTGAAGACAGACAGCTTCGACGAGGCTCGCAGCTTGAACGGGCGATGCGACGATATGTTCCGGCTTGAAACGCAGTATTTCTCAATTAACATTTTGTTAATATTGATAAATTCTTAAAATTCTGTCAGGTCGTAAAAAGGCGACTACTTTAACCGCCTTCTGAAATTTGTTTTTGGAGGCTGCTCAGCCCTTGGCCTTCAGCACCAGAACCGGATCCTTGCGGTAGTCAGCCGGGAAGATTTGCTTCAGGTTTTCGATCTTCGGCAGGTCGTTATAGACGATATAGGGATAAGTCGGGTTCAGCGTCAGGAAATCCTGGTGATACTGCTCGGCCGGGTAGAAACCGGTATAGTCGGTAACCTTGGTGACGATCGGCTGTTTGAAGACATGCGCCTTTTCGAGCTGGGCGATGTAAGCCTCAGCGACCTTGCGCTGTTGCGGGTCGGAGATGAACAGCGCCGAGCGATATTGGGTGCCCTGGTCCGGTCCCTGGAAATTGAGCTGCGTCGGGTTGTGGGCGACGGAGAAGAAGACCTGCAGGAGCTTGCCGTAGCTGACCTCTCTCGGATCGAAGGTCACCTTAACGGATTCGGCATGGCCCGTCGTGCCGATGCTGACCGTTTCGTACTGGGCGGTTGCGGCTTCGCCGCCGGCATAACCTGAAACGGCACTTTTGACACCCTTCACATGCTGGAAGACGCCCTGGACGCCCCAGAAGCAGCCGCCGGCGAAGACGGCAGTCTCCGTGCCGGACCTGCCCGCCTCGTCGACCGCAGGGGCTGGAATAACGACCGCATCTTCCGCCGCTTGGCTGGCGATGGAACCGAGGCCGATCGATAGGGCTGCGGTTGCGAAAAGCGCGACAAGGAACTTGCCTGATGTGGATATGGGCATGGGGCTACCTCCGGGAACTAGATTGCCAAATCCTTGCCGAACGACGAAAAAGCCGCAAATCACAAGCTGTTCACTCACGCCGATGTGACGATTACGCGAAAGCGAATGTGCGAAACCGGAACAGGCGGCAAGGTGAGTTGACAATTCCCTGAGGAGTGGGGACAGTGCCGCCCGGTTCAGAGCCAGCACCCGGGGGGATCCAATGTCTGCGCGCTCGTTCTTCGCCTTTTCCGTCCTTGCCGTATCCATGATTTTTGCAGGGCCGCCGGCTTTTGCCGCCGACGCCAAGCGCGATATCGTCACCGTCAAGGACGCGGATTATTTCGGCTTCGACCTGCGCACCGAGCAGAACATTTCGCTCGATCAGTGCAAGGCGGCCTGCATCGGCGACAAGAGCTGCAAGGCCTTCACCTATAATCCCAAGGTGAAGTGGTGCTTCCTGAAATCCGATTTCAAGACGATGAACGCCGCCCCCGGCGCGATTGCCGGCCGGATCGTTGAAACGACCGCTGCCGCCACGCCGAAAGAGCCGGATATCGGTGCGGCCCCTCGCCTGCCCTTCCTGTCCGACGATCTGGTCCAGCAGGCCCGCGATTTCCGCAATGATCTGACGCTGACGGACGACCAGCAAGGCCAGGGTGTGGACAGCCTGACCGCTGGCGCGCGCCTCGACTTGACCGGCGGCAATCTTGCCGATGCGCTGAAGGCCTTCCATGGTGCCCTGTCGATTACCCCCGACGACGGCGATCTCTGGATCGAGACGGCGCGTGCCGCCACCTCGCTCGGCGCACCTGACAGCGGCATCTTCGGCCAGGCGGTGATCGATGCGCTGAATGGCTACCAGCTGACACGCACGACCAATAAGCGCGCCGACGCGCTGGCAGTGCTTGCCAAGGCCCTGGAAAAGAATGCCAACTACCGCGATGCGCTGAATACCTATAAGGCGAGCCTGGCGCTCGTCAGCGCCAGGGACGTGCAAGCGGACTACCTGCAGCTCAAGCAGACGCAGGGCTTCCGCATCACCGAACATACAGTCGATGCCGATAGCGCCACACCGCGCGCCTGCGTCACCTTCTCCGAGGCACTGGTCAAGACGGTCGACTATACGCCCTTCGTGACGCTGAACGGGGCTGCACCCAAAGCGCTCGAAGCCAAGGACAAGCAGATCTGCGTCGAGGGCCTGACCCATGGCGAGACCTACAAGATCGGTTTGCGCACCGGCCTGCCCTCCTCGGTCGACGAGGTTCTGGAAGCGCCTGTCACGATCGACGTCTATATCAAGGACCGCAGCCAGGTGGTGCGCTTTACCGGCGATAGCTTCGTGCTGCCGTCGACGGCGCGCCGCGGCGTGCCGATCGTCTCCGTCAATATGGCGTCTGCCAATCTGAAACTCTACCGGATCGGCGATCGCGGCATCGCGCCGCTTCTGACGAGCTCGCAGTTCCTGACGCAGCTTGACGGCTACAGCGCCCAGAACATCCAGGACCAGAGCGGCGAGCTCGTCTGGCAAGGGTCGATCGAGATCGCCAACGAACTCAACAAGGATGTCGTCACCTCCTTCCCGGTCGACGAGGCGCTGCCCGAGCGCAAGCCCGGCATCTATGTGCTCGTCGCCACTCCGCCGACCGGTCCGGTGCAGGACTGGGATTCGCAGGCCACACAATGGTTCCTCGTTTCCGATATCGGCATCTCCACCTATGCCGGCACCGATGGTTTGAACGTCTTTGCCCGCTCACTTGCGTCTGCCAAGCCGATGGCCGGCGTCGAGCTGCAGTTGCTTGCCAAAAACAATGAAGTGCTCGGCTCGGCGACGACCGATCAGAATGGCCGCGCCACCTTCACCGCCGGCCTGATGCGCGGCACCGCCGCACTCACGCCCGCCGTCATCACCGCCAAGAACGGCGCATCCGACTATGTCTTCCTCGACATGACGCGGGCGGGCTTCGATCTCTCCGACCGTGGTGTCACCGGCCGCGCCGCGCCGGGTGCGATCGACGTGCTGCCCTGGACCGAGCGCGGCATCTATCGCGCCGGCGAAATCGTCCATGCGGCAGCCCTTGCCCGCGACACGGACGGCAAGGCGATCGAGAACCTGCCGCTCACCTTCATCTTCTCACGGCCCGACGGTGTGGAAGACCGGCGCATCGTCAGCCAGACGAGCAATCTCGGCGGCTATCAGGTGGACCTGCAGACGCAGGAAAACGCCATGCGCGGCACCTGGACGATGAACGTCTATACCGATCCGAAGGGCTCGGCGATCGCCACCAAGACCTTCCTCGTCGACGATTTCGTGCCAGATCGCACCGACATGGAGATCAAGACCGTGTCCAAGGAAATCGGCACGGATACGGCCGCCACCATCACGATTTCCGGCAAATATCTCTATGGCGCCCCGGCGGCCGGCCTGACGATTGAGGGCGATGTCGTCGTCAAGCCGACGCGCGAAAATGCCGCCTATCCCGGCTATCAATTCGGCCTTGCCGATGAAGAGGCGAGCGAGGATTCGCGCCAGCCGATCGACGGGTTGCCGGAGCTCGACGAGAATGGCGAGGCCTCGACCGATCTGACGATCGGCGAACTGCCGGCAACGACACAACTCCTCAACGCTACCGTCTATCTGCGCATGCAGGAGCCCGGCGGCCGTGCCATCGAGCGCTCGCTGGACATCCCGGTCAAGGCCGATCAGGCCGCAATCGGCATCAAGCCGGAATTCGATGGCGACCTGCCGGAGAATGCGCTCGCAAATTTCACGGTGATCGGCCTCGACACCCAGGGCCAGAAGCAGGAGATGAAGGGCCTGCGCTGGAAATTCTACAAGCTGCGCCGTGACTATCAGTGGTATCGCGAAGGCACTGCCTGGAAATATGAGCCGACCTATACGCCCCAAGAAGTCGCCTCCGGCTCGGTGGATGCGACGGCTGAAGACGGCGGCAAGATCCAGGCACCGGTCGAGTGGGGCCGTTACAGGCTCGAAGTGGAAAGCACCGATCCCGACGGCCCGACCTCCAGCGTCGAATTCGATGCCGGCTGGTTCGTTGCCTCGACCTCGACGGAAACGCCTGATGGCCTGGAGATTGCTCTCGATAAGGATAGCTACAAAGCCGGCGAGACGGCCAAGCTGAAGGTCACGTCGCGTTACGGTGGCGAGTTGATGATCACGGCCGGCACGGAAAACCTGATTGCGGTCCAGAACGCAACGATGGGTCAGACCGGCGGCGAGGTCGATATTCCCGTTACCGCCGACTGGGGTGCCGGCGCCTATGTGACCGCCACCCTCTTCCGGCCGGGCGATTCGCTCGACACCCATATGCCGGCGCGCTCGATCGGCATCAAATGGCTGAAGGTCGATCCGGGTGAGCGCGCGCTGCAGGTCAAGATCGATACGCCTGAGAAGATGCTGCCGCGCGGGCCGCTCGACATCGGCCTGCAGGTTGCCGGCGCTGGTGCGAATGAGGAAGCCTACGTCACGGTTGCCGCCGTCGATGTCGGTATTCTCAATCTCACGCGCTACGAGCCGCCGAACCCGGAAGACTGGTATTTCGGCCAGCGCCAGCTCGGCCTCGAGATCCGCGACCTCTATGGTCGGCTGATCGACGGCTCGCTGGGCGCGACCGGCAAGCTGCGTACCGGCGGCGACGGCGGCGCGATCGCATTGCAGGCAAGTCCGCCAACGCAGAAGCTCGTCGCCTTCTTCTCCGGTCCGGTCAAACTCGATGCCGAAGGCAAGGCGAAGGTCAGCTTCGATATTCCGCAGTTCAACGGAACGGCGCGTGTCATGGCGGTTGCCTGGACGAAGACCGGCGTCGGCCACAGCGCCAGGGACGTCATCATCCGCGACCCTGTCGTCGTCACAGCAAGCCTGCCGAAATTCCTCGCACCTGGGGATAAGGCCAATTTGCGTCTCGACATTGCCAATACCGATGCACCGGCCGGTGACTACAAGCTGACGCTGAGCGGCAACAGCGCGCTCACCATCGACGGGCCAGCCGAACAGATACTGAAGCTTCAAGCCGGCGCCAAGTCCGACCTGACGCTGACGCTTGTCGGCGGCGCGCCGGGCGATGGCAGTGTGGCAATCAACCTGTCGAACGATCAGGGCCTGTCGCTCGATCAGGTAGTCGATGTGCCGGTGCGGCCGTCGTCGCTGCCGGTCACCGAACGGCGCGTCATCGCGCTCAAACCCGGCAAGAGCCTGACCGTCGACAAGAACCTGTTGGCCGACAGCGTGCTTCCGGGCGCTTCGGTCGCCGTCAACGTGACCCGCTCGGCCGCCTTCGACATTCCGGCTCTGCTGATGACGCTCGATCGCTATCCGTTCGGCTGCGCCGAACAGACGACGAGCCGCGCGCTACCGCTGCTCTATCTGGCCGAAGTCGCCAAGCAGGCTGGTATGGATGAGACCGATGACGACATCCACAAGCGCGTGCAGGATGCCATCTACAAACTACTCTCCTATCAGGCCTATGCCGGAAGCTTCGGTCTCTGGGGACCGGATTCCGGCGATCTCTGGCTCGATTCCTACGTCACCGACTTCCTGACGCGGGCACGCGAGCAGAAATACGACGTGCCGGATCGCGCCCTGGTGCAGGCGCTGGAAAACCTCCAGAATTCGCTCTCCTATACGACGGACGTGAAGGGCAAGGGCGACGAAATCGCCTACGCCCTCTACGTGCTCGCCCGCAACAAGAAGGCGGCCGTCAGCGACCTGCGCTATTATGCCGACACGATGATCAACGACTTCCCCACACCGCTTGCCAAGGCGCATATCGCTGCGGCACTGGCGCTCTATGGCGATGCGACCCGCTCGAAGAACATCTTTGTCGATGCCCTGCAGATGTCGAAACAGTCGATGGTGACCCGTGTGAACTTCTCGCGCACCGATTACGGCTCGGTGCTGCGCGATGGCGCAGCGATCCTGGCGCTTGCCGCCGAAAGCCGGCCGGTTCCGCCCGTCATTCCGGAACTTGCCAAGGCGGTCGCTCGGGAATGGGATCGCAGCAAATATACGAGCACCCAGGAACAGGCCTGGATGCTCCTGGCAGCGCGTGCCCTGCAAAACGGCGACGACGATCTGAAGGTCAACGTCAACGGCGCTGAGCGAACCGGCGTCTATATGGCAAAGATGACGGGTGACGCGCTGATCGACCATCCGCTGACATTGACGAGTGCGACGAGCGATACGGTCTCGGCCGTCGTCACGACGGTCGCCTCCCCCGTCAAGCCGCTGCCGGCCGGTGGCAACGGCTTTACCATCGAGCGGAGCTATTACACGCTCGACGGCGAGGAGGCCAATGTCAGCGAGGCACAGCAGAACGAGCGTTATGTCGTCGTGCTGCATGTAACCGAGCAGAACGACTGGGCCTCGCGTATCGTCATCACCGACCTGCTGCCGGCCGGCTTCGAGATCGATAATCCGAGCCTCGTCGACAGCGCCCAGATGACGAATTTCGACTGGGTCGGCGAAATGTCCGCCGCCCATACAGAATTCCGCTACGACCGTTTCGTCGCCGCCTTCACCCGCGATCAGAATTCGGCGCGGGATTTCAACGTCGCCTACGTGGTGCGCGCCGTCACGCCCGGCGTCTACGATCATCCGGCAGCGACGGTCGAGGACATGTATCGTCCAGACATGTCCGCCCGCACGGCGACCGGCAAGATGGAGGTCGTTGTGGCGCAACAATGAGGCGGTGGCAGAAATTTGCGATCGGGACTGCGGCCGGCATTTTCATTGCCGGCGCAGGTCTTCTTGCGCTCGATGCCGCCGACCGGGCCTTTCCGCCGCCACTTAAACAGGCCGAAGCCGTCTCGCCCGAAGTACTTGATGCCGATGGGCAATTGCTGCGCGCTTTTGCAACGCCGGAGGGGCGCTGGCGGCTGAAGACACGCGTTTTTGACGTTGACCCGCAATTCATCCGCATGCTGATTGCTTATGAAGATCAGCGCTTCTACGACCATTCCGGCATCGATGTCTGGGCGCTTGGGCGCGCGGCGCTGCAATTCGTCAGCAACGGCCGCATCGTATCCGGTGCCTCGACGCTCTCCATGCAGGTGGCAAGGCTGATCGAGCCGCGCGAGGGCCGGTCGCTTTCGGCAAAACTCCTGCAGGTCGTGCGCGCCGTGCAGATCGAGCGGCGGCTTTCGAAGGAAGAGATCCTCGATCTCTATCTCACCCATGCGCCCTATGGTGGCAATCTGGAAGGCGTGCGCGCCGCAAGCCTTGCCTATTTCGGCAAGGAGCCGAAGCGGCTGACGGTGGCGGAAGCTGCCCTCTTGGTCGCGCTGCCGCAATTGCCCGAAAGGCGTCGGCCGGACCGAAACCTGAAGGCCGCCGAAGCGGCGCGCAAGCGCGTGCTCGACCGTATTGCCGTGGCCGAAGTGGTGGGCGACGGCGAGGCAGAACGCGCCGAAGGGGTTGCAATCCCAGCCCGCCGGCTGCAGCTTCCAGCCCTTGCCGCCCATGTTGCGGAAGCCGCGCTCCGCAAGGACCCGAAGGTGGTCCAGCATCAGACGACCCTGAAGAAGCAGGTCCAGGCCGGTCTTGAATCCGTCGCGCGCGCCGCGACGCTGAAGCTCGGGCCGAAGCTGTCGCTCGCCATGGTGATGGCGGATGCCGAAACCGGCGACATCGTCGGCGAGGTGGGATCGGCCGATTATTTCGATGCCAGCCGCTCCGGCTGGATCGACATGACGCGTATCAACCGCTCACCCGGCTCGACACTCAAACCCTTCATCTACGGCCTTGCCTTCGAACAGGGGCTCGTCAGCCAGGAAACGATCATCGAGGATCGGCCGGCGGATTTCTTCGGCTACCGGCCGCGCAATTTCGATATGAGCTATCAGGGTGACGTGACCGTGCGCGAGGCCCTGCAGCTCTCCCTCAACGTGCCGGCCGTCAAGCTGCTCGATGCGGTCGGCCCGTCGCGGCTTATGGTACGTTTCCGCCGCGCCGAAGTGCGCCCGGTCCTGCCGCCGAACGAGACGCCGGGCCTGGCGATTGGCCTTGGCGGCGTCGGCATCACGCTGAAGGATCTGGTTCAGCTTTATACGGCTCTTGCCAATCGCGGCCAGCCGGTCAGGATCGGCGATGGCGTGACGAACATGCCCGGCAAGCTCAATGGAGAGCCCTTGCTGGAGCCGGTCGCTGTCTGGAATATCGCCGACATACTCTCGGGCGTCATACCGCCGGCGGGTGCGCCGCAGCGCGGCATCGCCTACAAGACCGGTACGAGCTATGGCTATCGCGATGCCTGGTCGGTCGGTTATGACGGACGCTATGTGCTTGGTGTCTGGGTCGGACGGCCGGACAATAGCGCCGTACCCGGTTTGACGGGTTATGGCACGGCTGCACCCATCCTCTTCGAGGCGCTTGCGAAATCCGGCATCGCCACGACACCGCTGCCGCGCCCGCCGGCAGGCGCCGTGCGCATCGCCCAGACCGATCTGCCGATCAGCCAGCGCCGTTTTGCCGTCAATGCCAACGGGCTGCTGGTCACGTCCGGCCGCGAGCCGTCACCCCAGATCGTCTATCCGCCGGAGGGCGCTCATGTCGATCTTGGAGCAAAGGTAGGTGATCTTTCGCCGCTGATGCTCAAACTGCAGGGCGGCCGCGCGCCTTTCCGCTGGCTTGCCAACGGCAAGCCGCTGCCCGAACTTTCCCGCCGGCGCACGCAAAGCTGGATGCCTGATGGCGGCGGGTATTCCAAGCTGACGGTGATCGATTCCATGGGCCGGGCGGCAAGCGTCGGCGTCTTCGTCGACTGACGGGAACAAAAACCCTTCACAACCGTTGGAAGATGTCCCATCCAAACGGCAAAAACGAACCCCATGACGCTTCCCTCCGCGACCTACCGGGTCCAGTTCCGCAACGGTATGACCTTCGATCGTGCCTGCGGACTTGTCCCCTATTTGAAGTCGCTCGGCATCAGTCACCTCTACGCCTCGCCGGTCTTCACCGCCACGACGGGATCGACGCACGGTTACGACGTGACCGACGCCAACGAGATCGATCCTGGCCTTGGAGGAAGGGCGGGCTTCGATCGCCTGAGTGAAGCGCTGTCAGAAGCGGGCATGGGCCTGATCCTCGACATCGTGCCGAACCATATGGCTGCTTCGCTGGAGAATGCCTGGTGGCGGAGCGTCCTGGAATTCGGCAAACACAGCCCGTTTGCAGGCCATTTCGATATAGACTGGAGCGAACGGCTGACCCTGCCCCAGCTGGGGAAGAGTTTCGATGAAAGTGTCGCTGCGGGTGAACTGACGATCACGGTCGATGAGGCGCATGGCAATCTGGCGATCGGCTATTACGACGCCCTCTTTCCGCTGAGCATGGAAAGCTACGCAGCGCTCTCGACGGAGCTGGATGATCCTGTTCTCGCCGGGATGGCTGAACTGGCGGGCTCCATCGGTGGCGATGACCTGCATCGAGGGCTGCGCGACATGATCTTCGAGGCCGGCGACCTCACAGGCCTGAGCAGAAAGCTTGCGGAGCTTTCAAAGGATCATGCCTTTATGGCGCGGCTGCATGCGGCGCAGCACTGGCAGCTCCAGCGCTGGCAGGAGGCTTCGGAGCATCTGAGCTATCGGCGGTTTTTCGAGGTGACGGGGCTGATCGGCCTGCGGGTCGAGGATAACAGGGTCTTCGAAGAGAGCCACCGGCTGGTTCTCGATCTCGTTCTTCAGGGCCAGGTGCAGGGCCTGCGCATCGACCATATCGACGGGCTGGCGGAACCGAGAGCCTATCTCGACCGCCTGCGGCAAGCGGTCGGCGCAGACATCTATATCGTCGTCGAAAAAATTCTTGGCCCCGGCGAAGAACTGCCGGCCGACTGGCCGGTACAGGGAACAACGGGCTACGAGTTCATTGCCGCCTTGAGCGGGCTTTTCGTGGAGAGCAACGGCTTAGCGAAGCTCGACGAAGCCTATCGCCGGCTGGCAGGTGGCAATGGCGATTTCGAAGCCGGGCGGCGGACGGCCAAGCGGTTGATGGTCGAGCGGAATTTCGCCGGAGAGGCGGCTCGCCTTGCGCACATTGCAGCCGGCCTCTTGCCCGAACTGTCGAACAGGGAGATCACTGAGGCGATCCGCGAGCTGCTGATCGCCTTTCCCGTCTACCGCACCTACGGGACCGACGGCCCTCTCGATGCTCGGGATGCGGATCTGCTGAAAAAAGCCGAGCTGGCGGCTGCCGGATATCTGGACCATGCGCAGCCGCTGCAGAGCATCGCGGTCATCCTTGAGGGCAAGGTCGACAATGAGGCGGCTCGTGAATTCCGCCACCGATTCCAGCAGCTCTCCGGCCCCGTCATGGCCAAGGCAATGGAGGATACGCTGTTCTATCGCTACAACCGGCTGCTGGCGGCAAACGAGGTCGGCGGCGAGCCGGATCATGTGCCCGGCGGCATCGAAGCGTTTCACCAACTCATGCAGGGTCGAGCGCGCTCCCAGCCCTCGGGTCTTTCGGCAACATCGACGCATGACACAAAGCGCGGCGAGGATGCGCGGGCGCGGCTTTTCACTGTGAGCGAAGGCGCCGACGTCTTTGCCAACGCCGTCGAACATTGGCGCAGACTGAATGGAGGTCACCGTATCGAGATGCCGGATGGTGCAGCACCCGAGTCCGATCTGGAATGGATGCTCTATCAGGCGCTTGCCGGCGCCTGGCCCGAGGATTTCGACCGCCGCCATGCCGATGGGCTGCGCGAGCGTTTCGTGGCCTATGCGGAAAAGGCTGTTCGCGAAGCCAAGCTGCGCACGGATTGGACGGCGCCGAACAATGACTATGAGGAGGCGGTCCGCGCCTATGCGGCAGCACTCGTCTCACCCGACAATGACGACTTCACCGAGGATTTCGCCCATGTTCTGCAGCCCTTCATCGAGACCGGTTACGTCAACAGCCTGTCGCAGACATTGATCAAGCTGACGGCACCGGGCATTCCGGATATCTATCAGGGGGCCGAAGGTTTCGATTTCAGTTTCGTCGACCCCGACAACAGGCGGCAGCCAGATTTCGAGACACTCGCAGGCTGGCTTGCCGAGGGTGGTCCGCTGCCAAGATTGCAGGCGGAGGCGCTGAAACAGCGCGTCATCCAGATCGGCCTGGAACTCCGGCTCGAGCGCGGCCAGCTTTTCACTAAGGGCGAATATCTGCCGCTTGCCGTCACCGGCATCAGAAGCGACCATGTCGTCGCCTTTGCTCGCCTGCACCATAACGACTTTGCTATCACCGTCGTGCCAAGACTGATGTTCGGCTGGCTCGATCCCGGCGTGCTCTTTGCCGGGCCGGAATTCTGGGAGGATACGATAATATCCGTGCCTTCGCCGCTTCACGGCCTCAAGGCCGATCTCCTGACCGGCAAGATGCTGGAGCCGGGAACGAAGATCGCGCTTGCCACCCTTCTCGGAGACCAGCCGGCGGCCTTGATCGTGCCGGCCTGACGTTAACCTTGAAAAATCCACGCCGATGAAAAAAGCTGTTGACCTTCCAGTTGCTGGAAGGTTCATAAAACTGTCCGGATGCCAGAAGGGCATGAAAGGCGAAAGCATTATGGATACCAAGCACGATCATCACCACGACCACGATCATCATGGACATGGCCACGGCCATCACTATCATGGCGACGGCACGCAATGCGGCTGCGGCCACGACGAAAAGGTTGAAGAGCTGGTGGTGCGCGATCCCGTCTGCGGCATGACGGTCGATCCGAATGCCGGCAAGCCTTCCCTGGAATATGACGGTCACACCTATCACTTCTGCAGCGATGGCTGCCGAAAGAAATTCGAGGCGGCACCGCACGATTATCTGACAGCCAAGGATCCGGTCTGCGGCATGACGGTCGATCGCGCCAGCGCCAGGCATTTCCTCAAGCACGAGGGCGAAAAATTCTATTTCTGCTCGGCAGGCTGCAAGGCGAAGTTCGAGGCCGATCCCGAAACCTATCGCGATGACAGGAAACCCGCGGCGGCCGCCATGCCGAAGGGAACGCTCTATACCTGCCCCATGCATCCTGAGATCGTCAGCGACCATCCCGGCGACTGCCCGAAATGCGGCATGGCACTGGAGCCGATGGGCGTTCCGCCCGAGGATGAAGGCCCGAACCCGGAACTCGTCGATTTTATCCGGCGGCTCTGGGTCAGTGCCGTTCTTTCTGTTCCGCTCCTGATCCTCACCATGGGTCCGATGCTTGGCCTGTCGTGGCCGCGCCAAGCGCTCGGTGAACCGCTGGCGAGTTATGTCGAACTGTCGCTGGCGACACCGGTCGTCCTCTGGGCAGCCCTTCCCTTCTTTCGCAGGGCATGGGCATCCTTCATCAACCGCAGTCCGAACATGTGGACATTGATCGGCCTCGGCGTCGGCACGGCCTATGTCTACAGCGTCGTGGCGACCTTGGCGCCCGATCTCTTTCCGCATAGTTTCCGCGGCCATGGCGGCTCTGTTCCCGTCTATTTCGAGGCTGCCGCCGTCATCGTTGCGCTAGTCTTCGTCGGGCAGGTGCTGGAATTGAAGGCGCGCGAACGCACCGGCTCTGCAATCCGCGCGCTGCTCGACCTGGCGCCGAAAACCGCGCGCCGCATCCATGCCGACGGCAGCGAAAGCGACGTGCCTGTCGATGAGATTGAGGCCGGTGACCGGTTGCGGGTACGCCCTGGTGAACGCGTACCGGTCGACGGTTTGGTGACCGAGGGCCAGTCGACCATCGACGAATCGATGATCACGGGCGAACCGCTGCCGGTGGAAAAGGCTGTGGGCGACACACTGACCGGCGGCACCATGAACAAGAACGGCGCGCTGATCATGACCGCCGAGAAGGTCGGTGCCGACACGACACTGTCGCGCATCGTCGACATGGTAGCGAAGGCGCAGCGCTCGCGCGCACCGATCCAGGGGGCTGTCGACCGCGTTTCGGCGATCTTCGTTCCCGCCGTCGTCGCCGCCGCGATCGTGGCCTTCCTCATCTGGTCCTTCGTCGGGCCGGAGCCGCGTCTGGCCAATGCCCTGCTTGCCGCCGTCGCCGTGCTGATCATCGCCTGCCCCTGTGCACTCGGCCTTGCAACACCGATGTCTATCATGATCGCCACCGGCCGTGGCGCGCAGGAGGGTGTCTTGATCAAGGATGCGGAAGCGCTGGAGCGTTTTTCGAAGGTCGATACCTTGATCGTCGACAAGACCGGCACCCTGACCGAAGGTAAGCCAAAGCTGACCGAGGTTGTAGCTTTGGGCAGCATTGATGAAAACCGTCTGCTGGCGCTTGCTGCAAGCCTGGAACGCGGTTCGGAACATCCCCTCGCCGAGGCTATCGTCTCCGGTGCGGAAGAACGCGGCCTCACCTTCAGCGACGTGACAGGCTTCGAGGCAAGGACCGGCAAGGGCGTGGAAGGCAAGGCGGGCGGCGCATCCGTCGCGCTCGGCAATGCCGCCATGCTTGCCGATCTCGGCATCGATCCCTTGCGGCTGTCTGAGAAGACCGAGGCGCTGCGCGGTGAAGGCAAGACCGTCATGTTCGTCGTCGTTGACGGCGCGCTGGCCGGCCTTGTCGCCGTTGCCGACCGCGTCAAGCCGACAACGGCTGCCGCCATCAAGGCGTTGCACGACAGCGGCCTGAAGATCATCATGGCGACCGGCGACAATGAGCGGACGGCCCGTGCCGTGGCAAGAAGCCTTGGGATCGACGAGGTTCGCGCCGATGTTCTGCCTGAGGACAAGAAGGCGCTGGTCGATGAACTCCGGGCGAAAGGCGCTGTCATCGCCATGGCCGGCGACGGAGTCAATGATGCGCCGGCGCTCGCCGCCGCCGATGTCGGCATCGCCATGGGCACGGGGGCCGACGTTGCGATGGAAAGTGCGGGCATTACATTGGTGAAGGGCGACCTCAACGGCATTGTCCGCGCAAGGAGGCTCGCAGAAGCGACGATGCGCAACATCCGCCAGAACCTCGGCTTTGCCTTCGGCTACAATGCGCTCGGCATACCCGTGGCCGCCGGCGTGCTTTACCCGATCTTCGGCCTGCTGCTCTCGCCGATGATTGCGGCCGCTGCCATGAGCCTCTCTTCCGTCTCGGTCATCGGCAATGCGCTGAGGCTCAGGGTCGAAAAGCTGTAAAGGAATCAAGCGATGAATATTGGGGAAGCCTCGGAACGGTCCGGCCTGCCTTCGAAGACCATCCGCTACTATGAAGATATCGGCCTCATCCGCCCCGACCGGGGCGGAAACGGCTACCGTGATTATGCGGCCTCGGACGTGCACAAGCTGCGTTTTTTGCAGCGCTCGCGCGGCCTCGGCTTTTCGGTGGAGGAATGCCGCCAGTTGCTTGCGCTCTACGAGGACAAGAGCCGGGCGAGCGCCGACGTCAAGGGGATCGCCGAGGCCAAGCTTTCGGAAATCGACCGGAAGATCCGCGAGCTGACGGAGCTGCGGCATACACTGGAACATCTCGTCCATGCCTGCCACGGCAATGATCGTCCGGACTGTCCGATCCTGGAAGAACTTTCGGACACCGCCACCTGATAGTGCCAGCACTCCTCCGAAAAGCGCTCCTCCGGAAATTGAAGGGCATTTTCACCTCGCAGTCACGAAAGCGGCGGGCGGTCCAAGGCGACAAGGTCGGAGGGCTTCTGCTCCTCCTCGGTTTCTTCTTCCTGTTCGTCCTCGATAGTGATCCCGTCCAGCCGGTGCTCGATCGCCAGCGCATAGATGACATCGAGGATATTGCGGTCTTTGAGATGAGGATCGCTCAGCGCCAGCAGCGAGGCGCGAACGATCTTCTTGCTGGAGGCTTTCGGACAGCGCCTGCGGACGAAATCGTAAAGCGCATCGCCCACCAGCCCTTCCATGGCGCCGTCCACGAGAGCCTCGTAGACCCGCTTCTTTTCTTTCATGCATGTATTCCCCTGCAAATCAGCGGGGCACATACTCTGTCATGAAATCGTCATATACAACCGCCGGAAACCAAGCGTCGACGATTGAACAGCTGTGCAACCGTGGAAAACGGTATTTTGGCGGAGCCAATTCCTTTCAACTCCGCGCACGTCCGGGCTCTTCGACGTGACACCAGACCGCCAACAGCGGTGTCGTGGTACAACGCATGGCGAAGGACTGTCCCGCTTCAGCCGCGAAGACGCCGCCTGTTCCGGTCGAAAACCAGCTCTCTCCGGCAATCGAAAGTTCGCAGGGTGAGAGCAACAAAAAAGCCCGTGAGAACCGCTGCACATGATCGGGGAACCGGCTGTAGGGCTCCATATAGGTGAGGCCAATGCGGATATCCGTCCGGTCTTCCAGTCCACCTGGTCCGACGATCACGGCGTGCGCATGAGCTGTCTCGAAGTTCAGGCTGGCAAATGGTCCGCTTCTGCCTTTGATCCACACGAGCGAGTGAGCGAGGCGCCGAACGCACTGCGCTACCTCGGCACAAATGCCTCTGGTCGCGATTGCGTTTTGGAGGGCGGCCTCGAGGCCCGTCGGGATACCGGTGTCCTGAAGCTGCTTGTGGTTTAGCGTTCCCGTGCGTTCAAGCTTTTGGAAAACCTTCCCGGCGACAAAACTCGCCATCGTCGAGGCCGAGGGATGCAGCATCGCACGAGCCAGCAGATTCAGGAAGTTTTCGAGCTCTGGAGGACGCTCCGCGGCGCTACGCTCGCGAAGCCTGCGTTTTACCGGTTCTTTCTCGTCGGTGATGAGGAGATCTGCTTCTTGTTTGGTGGTTCTGCTCATGACCTTCTCCATGCAGGCTCTTCCCTACAGTGCCCGCACCAGCGACGGCAAGGTTTCTGATTGATCAGATGTCAAGAAAGTCGTCCTGACCGGCGAGTTCCTCGGCCCACCGCGCCAGATGCGGGAAATGGAAAAGCGGCCAGAGACCGTCGTTGCCTGGTCATTCGGCATGCCGCTGCTGCGAGAACTGAGCGGAGGACCCACGCGCAATGCCGAGCATTCATCTGGATTGAAGATGGCAGGACCGGTCATCCGCACGCATCCGAGGGGTTTCGGCTCTTTGCACTTTGCCGGCTTCCCAGGTGCTACCCGCGAAGCCGGCTTTCAGCTTCAGTTCGCCGGATTCAGTCAGCGAGCTGCAGCTTCAGCGCCGCCACACCGACGGCCAGGTTGACACCGACATCGCCCTCAAGCGAAACCGGCTGCAGCGAGACAGTCTTGTTCGTTCCGCCGACCAGCACATTGGCACCACCGCCAATGCCGACGCTGGCATCGGCGGTTACACCGGCATAATTGCCCTCAAGACCGGCAATCGGTTCACGCGTGGCGTTAAAGACCAGCCAGACCATCCGGCCCTTTTCGACGGTACCGACGTCAAGACCGAAATCGGTGATTGTGCCGACATAATGCTGACTGGCATCCCCGGCAGCGCTCGGCGTATAGGTGCAGTCGACGTCCTGCTTGGAGCCGACAATGACACCGATGCCCTTGGAAACGTCGCAATCCAGCTTGCCGACATCGGCCTGGGCGGCGTTTGCAACGACAGGGGCGGCAAAGATGCCGGCTGCGAAGAGGGAAAGAAGAATGGTTTTCATGATAGATCCTGTTCGGAGTTGAAGGTCGCTGTCGGCGGCATAGCTCGTCTGAGGGAACCGCGGATGCTACTCGACATCGTCGACGAGGGCTCGCCGATCGACGAAAAGAATAGGGAAGCCGCCCAACCGGATGAAATCGCGCGCTGGTCTAGGCAGGCCGATACCTAAGTTTAGTTCCGCCTGCTTCGGGATGGGCGTATCTTGCACTCCATCGCCTGAAGCCTCCTCCTGACAGGCGATAGAAATCTCGGTTAGGGCTTCCCGGTGTCCCTCCCCTCCGCCCGAAGTCACGGATTGCCCGAGGATCCGCAAATGGCCGCCTTTCCGTTTTGGGAGGCGGCCTCTTTTTTGTGAGTATTGCCCGATTATCCGTCACGACCGAAGCAGCATGCGAGCATGACAACACATGTCTGGACCTGCCCGGAGGCAGCCTAGACGTAGGTATGATTCAGCAACGCGGCATGCGCGACTAACGTTTTTTGCATCCGGGACGAAGCCCGGTTCGATCACCAGAGAGACGAGGTGCCGTCATGTATCAGGATTCGATTGATCACTTTGCCCAGTCCGGCGAAGAGAAAGCCGAAGCAGTCCGTAGCCACTTTCCTGCCTTCCTGATTGGGGCTGCCATGGCCGGCGCCTATATCGGTTTCGGCGATATCATCATGTTTACCGCCGGCGCGCATGCCGATCCGGCCTGGGCACATCTCGTCATGGGGATCGTCTTCTCGTCCGCGCTCACAATCGTCGTCTTTGCCGGCAGCGAACTCTTCACGGGAACGGCAATGTATATGCCGCTTGCGGTACTGACCCGGCGCAGCCGTATTTCCGATATGCTGCTCGTCTGGGCCAGCGCCTGGATCGGCAACCTGATCGGCGCGGTCGTTCTCGCCGGCCTCTTCCACCTGGCCGGCGGCGGCGTGCTTCTGGGCGATGGAAGCCAGGCGTTCTTTTCCGCAGTTTCCGCCAAGATGTCGGCTGGATCGCTCGAGCTCCTTGCCCGCGGCATTCTCTGCAACTGGCTTGTTTGCCTTGCCATCTGGATGGCTGGACGCACGGAAAATGCCGCTGCCAAGATCATGCTGATCTTCTGGCCGATCACCATTTTCGTGGCAGCCGGTTACGAACACAGCGTCGCCAACATGTTCACCTTCTCGATGGCGCTGATGGGCGAGCATCCAGCCAACATCACGCTTGCTGCAGCAATCCACAATCTCATCTGGGTGACGGTCGGCAACCTCATCGGCGGGGCGGTTTTCATGGCGCTTGGCTACTGGCTGCAGTTTTACGGCAGCGGCCACGTCTCCTTCTCGCCGGCCCCGGTTCGCGTCCGCGCAAAGATTTCCACCGACCGAAACGAGAAATGAGGCGTCTCATGGCCGATCCGATCACCATCACCAGCCTTAGCCCGTTACAGCCGTCCCCTTTGCCGGACAGTCCGGCCGCGCCGGTCGGATCTCCGCCGGCGACGGTGATCTCGCTGAGACGCCTTGCCATTCCGCTTCTCGCCATTGCCCTAGTCAGTGGCGGGGTGGCCGTGGCAACCGTCGACTGGAACCGGTGGGTGGCGGGTGCGGCATCGCAATCGACCGACGACGCCGTCGTCAGCGCCGACGTGTCCACCTTGAGCGCCCAGATCAGCGGCATCGTCCGCAGCACGCCGGTTACCGATTATCAGAAGGTGACGAAAGGCCAGCTGCTCGCCGAGATCGACCCGCGTGAATATGATGCGGCGGTCGAGGGCGCCAAAGCCAATCTTGCCGCGGCAAACGCCTCGCTTGCCAATCTGTCGAACCAGATCGAACTACAAAGGGCTGCCGTACAGGTGGCCGAGGCACAGAACGCGTCGGCCGAGGCGCAGCAGACGCAAACGGAACAGGAGTTCCACCGCCAGACAAGCCTTGGCGGCGCGACCTCGCAACAGCTGTTGCAGCAGGCGCAAGCCGCCTATCTGCAAGCCCAGGCCTCTGTGAAATCGACAGCCGCTTCGATCGAGCAGCAGAAGGCGCAGCTTGATGTGTTGAACGGGCAATATCCGCTGCTGCGCTCGCAGGTCGACGCCGCGCAGGCCTCGCTCGACACGGCTCTCATTCATCAGGGCTATGCGCGAATCTACGCGCCTTTCGATGGCGTCATCGGCCGCAGGCTCGTCCACGAGGGTGACCTGGTGGCCGCCGGAACGAGCGTCATTTCGGTGGTTCCCCTCCCGAGTGTCTATGTAACCGCGAATTTCAAGGAGACGCAGCTTTCCCGCATGACCCCAGGCAGGACGGCAGACGTTACCATCGACACCTTCCCCGGCCAGATACTTCACGGCACCGTCAGCGGCCTGTCTCCGGCCAGCGGCTCAATCTTTGCGCTGCTGCCGCCCGACAACGCGACCGGAAACTATACGAAGGTCGTCCAGCGCATCCCGGTCAAGATCGTCTTCGATCCCGGCCAGCCGCTGCTGGATCGGCTCAAGCCCGGAATGTCGGCCGTCGTCACGGTCGATACGAAGTCGGACCAAGAGCAATGAGCGCGGCACCGCGCGCCTTTGGTCCGCTGACCAGCGGCACGACGACCAGCCACCCTGTTCTCATCGTTGCGGCACTTCTGCTCGCCTCCTTCGTGGTCGGCTTCGACACCCGCGTTTTCGCCGTCGGACTACCGGATATCCGCGGCGCCTATTCGCTTGGTTTCGATGAAGCCTCATGGCTCAGCACCGTCGCCAACGCACCGCAGATCTTGATCTCGTCTGCTGTGGCCTGGCTTGCGACCGTCTTCGGCGTGCGGCGGGTCATGATCCCGACGACATTGATCTACGCCTGCATTTCGTTTGCCATTCCGATCGTCCACGACAGTGCGCCGCTGTTTGTGCTGCATGCGGCAAGAGCCCTGCTGCTCGGCGTCTTCATACCCGCCACGATCATGGTAATCTTCCGCAATCTGGATATGAAATACTGGCTGATCGGCCTTTCGATCTACGCGCTTCGCGTGCCGCTGTCGCAGAATCTGGGGTTCGTACTGGTCGGCCTCTACGACGATTATCTCGGCTGGCAGTGGGTCTATTGGCAGGATGTGATCGTCACGCCGATCATCGCGTTGCTCCTCATCATCGGCGCCCCGAGGGAAGAGATCAATCTCAGCCTGCTCCAAGGCGCCGATTGGGGCGGCATGATGCTGCTTGGATGCTCGATGACCATGATTTACGTCGGTCTCGATCAGGGCAACCGGCTGGACTGGTTCAACTCCGGCATCGTCACCTCGCTGCTGGCAGGCGGCGCGATCCTCTTCATCGGCTTCCTCATCAACGAGAGCGTCGTTGCCAATCCCTGGGCGCATGCGAGCGTGATCCTGTCGCGCAACATCGGCATCGGCTACGCGATCATCATCGCCTTCACGTTTTCCAGTTCCGGCGCCGCGATTTCCATTCCGGGTTTCCTGCAGACGGTTGTCGGTTTACGGCCGATCGCCATCTCCGAACTCTATATCTTCGGCGCGGTCATCCCGGTCTTTCTGTTCATCGCCTTTGCGATCTTCCTGCTGCGCCGGATCGATGCGCGCCTTTGCATCATGATTGGATTGGCAGCGATGGCGCTCGGCTCTCTCTGGGGATCAAACCTCTCCATTACATGGGCGCCCTTTAATTTCCTGCCGGTCGTGCTCCTCCATACGGCGGGGCAATCCTTCGCCTTCTTCGCGACGGTCGTCTATCTGATCGCCAACTCCGATCCCAAGCGCTCGACAGCGGTCTCCGCCTATATCCAGGTTATCCGGCTCGGCAGTGTCGAACTAGCTCTGAGCCTCTTGAACACCTGGCTGCGGCAACGCGAGCAGTATCATTCCAATATCCTGACCGGGCCGATTTCGTCATCCTCGGATGGTCTTCGGGCCGTGTTGGCGAAGCTTGAGACGCTGTTCGGCACAGACCATCACGGAAATCTTGAGGCTCTCTCCACCGTCGCGACAGCTGTCCACGCGCAGGCGAGCGTGCTCGCCTATGCCGACGTCTTCATCCTTTCCTTCTGCTTCGCGATCGCCGGCATTGCCCTTGTCGCCTGCATGGGTGCCATGCCATTCGGACCGCTGCATCCTGATTTCCGGAAGGACCCATCGGCGCCCAAAGCGCAGCCGGCCACACCCGATCTCCTTTGAATAGGCGCAAAGAGCCGGTGCGAATGCTCTTCGCGCCGGTCCTACTTCGTGGCGCCAGACACCCGGATGCGGGGCTTATACCTATGGGGAACGGCAACTAGACCTGCGTATAGATGCGCCAATGCCCGCCCGGACGTAGCCTTCTCGCGGTGAATTGATCCGGCAGGACACAGAAGCGCCGGTCGGCGTGCCGATAATCGGCAGACTGACCCCTGGCCCAGGTACTCGCCCTTCAATTCAGGGAGGCCGCCCGACGCCGGTGGCCGTTGCAGTGTAGTTCGCCCTTTAGCCCATGGAGCCGGCAGTGACATCCATCCGAATCGTGACCGAACCCCGTCGTCGTCGCAAACCGGCGATCCTTGCTGCCATCGCCGTTCTCGCCGTTGCGGGCGGAACGGCCGCAGCCTTCTGGTTTGCAGGGACGGAGCCGACCAATGCCGCCCCGGAGCCCGGCACGCAGGCCGTGCCGGTCGAGGTTACATCCCCTACCGTTACCGACGTGCCTGTCTATCTCGACGGTCTCGGCACGGTGCAGGCGAACTATACCGTCAACATCACGACGCGGGTCGACGGAGAGCTCCAGAGCGTGATGTTTGTCGAGGGACAGGCCGTCAAGAAGGGCGATGTGCTCGCCATCATCGACCCTCGCCCTTTCCAGGCAGCCGACGATCAGGCTGCCGCAAAGATCAAACAGGACCAGGCCGATCTCGCCAACGCCCAATATCTGCTCGCCAAAGATCAGAAACTGGGCCAGCAGCAGATCGTCACGCAGGAAACCGTCGAGCAGCAGCAAAGCATGGTGGCAAGTGCACAGGCGCAGCTTGCGCAGGATCAGGCCGCCAAGGAGGCTGCTGACGTCTCGCTCTCCTATACGCAAATACGCTCGCCGATTGACGGGCGCACGGGTATCCGCCGGATCGATGCCGGCAACGAGGTCCACACGACCGATACGACGCCGATCGTCACCATCACCCAGACACATCCGATCACGGTCGTCTCAACGCTGCGCGAAGACGATCTCGATGCAGTGCGCGACGCGCTAAAAGCTGGCCCGGTCGAGGTGACGGCGATGTCGATGGATCAGTCGAAAGAACTCGCATCAGGCACGCTCTCGCTTATCGACAACGTCATCGATCAGGCAAGCGGCACGATCCGTATCAAATCGATTTTTGAGAACAAGGACGATACGCTCTGGCCCGGTCAATTCGTGACGCTTAGGGTCAGGCAGCAGACGCTCCGGAAGGCTGTGACCATTCCTTCCGCAGCACTCGAGCGGGGTGAAGACGGCTTCTTCGTTTACGTTATCGATGCTGCCGGCACGGCTGCCGTGCGCAAGGTCACTCCCGGGCCGATCGAGAGCGGCCATGCCGTCATCGAAAAGGGCCTTTCCGGCAACGAACAGGTCGTCACGTCGGGCCAGTATCGGCTCGATGTCGGCACTCATGTCAGCATTCAACAGGCGGCCGCTACGCAAACCGCAAGCAAGGAATAGGTCATGTCGATCTCCTCCTGGTTTATCGAGCGGCCGATCGCCGCCTCGCTGCTGATGGCAGGCCTCTTCGGCATCGGTATCGTCGCCTACCCTCTCCTGCCTGTGGCACCCCTGCCGCAGGTCGATTTTCCGACGATCCAGGTCTCGACACAGCTCCCCGGTGCGGATCCGAAGACCATGGCATCGGCGGTTACCCAGCCGCTGGAGCGGCAGTTCGGCCAGATCCCCGGCGTCACCCAGATGACCTCGACGAGCACGCTCGGCTCGAGCGCGATCACTCTGCAATTCGATCTGTCGCGCGACGTCGATAGCGCCGCTCAGGACGTGCAGACCGCCATCAACGCCGCCGGCGGTCAATTGCCGACAGACCTTCCTTCGCCGCCAACCTATCGCAAGGTCAATCCCGCCGCTCCGCCGGTCATGGTTCTTGCGCTCACTTCGGATACCCTGCCGCTGACACAAGTCGACGATTTTGCAGAAAGCGTGCTCGCCCAGCATGTCAGCCAGATCGACGGCGTTTCGCAGGTTCTGATCTTCGGACAGCAGAAGCCGGCCGTGCGCCTGCAGATCGATCCCGGCAAGATCGCCGAGATGGGGCTTTCGCTTGAGGATATCCGCAGCGCCGTGACGGCCATCACCAGCAACGCACCAAAGGGCAGCGTGCAGGGCGGACAGCATACCTATACGATCTATGACAATGACCAGCTCCTGAAGGCCGCCCCCTGGAACGATTCGATCGTCGCTTATCACGACGGCGCTCCGGTGCGCATCAGCGATATCGGTCAGGCGATCGACGGGCCGGAGAACGATCAGCTGGCAGCCTGGGCCGATGGCAAGAGGGCGATCCTCCTGCCGATCTTCAAGCTTCCGGGCGCCAATATCATCGATACGGTCGGTGCGATCCGCGCTGCCCTGCCACAGCTGCAAGCGATCGCACCAGCCGCCATCCACCTCTCCATCCTCAGCGACCGGACGACCACGATCCGCGCCTCGGTAGCGGATGTCGAAACGACGCTTGTCATTACCATCGCCCTCGTCGTCATGGTGATCTTTGTCTTCCTGCGCAATGTCTGGGTGACGGTGATCCCGAGCGTCACGGTGCCGCTGGCGCTCCTGGCCACGCTGGCGCTGATGTATGTCGCTGGCTTCAGCCTCGATAATCTTTCGCTGATGGGCTTGAGTATCGCCGTCGGTTTCGTCGTCGACGATGCGATCGTGATGGTCGAGAACATCCATCGCCACATGGAGATGGATAAAACGCCGAAACAGGCGGCAATCGATGGCGCGCGCGAAATCGGCTTCACCATCATTTCGATCAGCATCTCGCTCGTCGCCGTCTTCATTCCCCTGCTCCTGATGGGCGGCATTGTCGGCCGGCTGTTCCGGGAGTTCGCAATTACAGTGACGATGACGATCGTCGTCTCGGCAATCGTCTCGCTGACCATCACACCGATGATGAGCTCACGCTTCCTGAAGCCGGAAAAAGACGCCCACCACGGCAGGCTTTATGCAATGAGCGAGAAGGCGTTCGACGGGCTTCTTGCCGGCTACCGCTACACGCTCGATATAGCGCTGCGCCATCACCGGCTGACCATGGCAGTCTTCATCGCTTCGCTTGCGGCAACCGGCTTCCTGTTCGTCAATATTCCGAAGGGCTTTTTCCCAATCCAGGACACCGGCCTGATCACCGGTACACTCGAAGCCGCGCAGGATATTTCCTTCGCCGAAATGTCGCGCCATCAGCTCGAGGCAGGCAATATCGTTGCCAGCGATCCCGGTGTTGCGACCGTAGGCATGGCCGTCGGCAGCGGGGCGGGCCAGACCGTCAATAACGGCCGCATGTTCATCACGCTGAAGCCTGAAGACCAGCGCGATGCCTCGGCAAGCGAGATCATCAACCGGCTTCGTCCGAAACTTGCGCAGATGCAGGGTGCAGAGCTCTTCTTGCAGCCAGCGCAAGATGTCAATGTCGGCGGACGGGCCTCGGCCACGCAGTTCCAATATACGCTGCAGGACGGCAATGCCGAGGAGTTGGACGACTGGGCAGCCAAGCTGCTCGCCACATTCAAGACGCTGCCGGAGCTGACCGATGTCGCCACCGACCAGCAGAATAGCGGCGCTACTGTCACGCTTACGATCGACCGTGACCAGGCATCGCGCTTCGGCATTGCGCCGCAAATGATCGACGATACGCTTAACGATGCTTTCGGCCAGCGCCAGGTCACCCAGTATTTCACCGACCTGAACAGCTACCATGTGGTTCTCGAACTCGCACCGCAGTTCCAGAAGTCGCCGCTTGCGATCAACGGCCTCTACATCAAATCGCCGCTGACCGGCGAGCAGGTTCCCTTGAACGAGCTCGTCAAGCAGACGACGGAGCCGACGGCCGTGCTTGCCGTCAACCACCAGAGTCAGTTCCCGGCAGTCACACTCTCGTTCAACCTGGCAAAGGGGATAGCACTCAGCCAGGCTGTTGCCGCCATCAGCAAGGCTGAAGCCGATCTCGGCAAGCCGGCAACCGTCATCGGCACATTCCAGGGCAATGCACAGGCCTATCAGAGCTCGCTCTCAAGTGAACCGCTGCTGGTGCTTGCAGCGATCGCCGTGATCTATCTGATCCTCGGCGTGCTCTACGAGAGCTATTTCCACCCGTTGACGATCCTGTCAACGCTTCCCTCCGCGGGCCTCGGTGCTCTCGCCATGCTCTGGGCCTTCGGCTTTGACTTTACCGTGATCGCACTCATCGGCGTGATTCTCCTTATCGGCATCGTCAAGAAGAACGGCATCATGATCGTCGACTTCGCGATCGCCGCCCAGCGCGATCAGGGACTGTCGCCGGAAGAGGCAATCCGTCAGGCCTGTCTCCTGCGTTTCCGCCCGATCATCATGACGACAGCGGCAGCACTTCTTGCCGGCCTGCCGCTGATGCTCGGCCACGGCACCGGCTCGGAACTGCGCCAGCCGCTCGGCTACGCGATGGTCGGCGGCCTGCTCATCAGCCAGGCAATGACGCTCTACACCACCCCGGTCGTCTACCTCTACCTGGAAAAGCTGAGCGAATTCGTCAGCCGCAGACGGCACGCCACCACCGGCGCCCCAACTCAAGCCCCGGCGGAATAAACCTCCCAATCGACACGAAAGGATAAAAACCATGGAACCTCTTTCTAGACGCACGGTCCTAGCGCTTGGAGCGATGGGCGGAACGGCACTTGCGGCGGGTGCAGCGCACGCAGCGACCTTCGGCAATCCCGATCAGCCGGCAGAAGGGGCGATCAACGCCAATCCTGCCGGGCTCTCCGACCCCGGTCCGAAGAACCCCGCCCTTAATGACCAGTTCCCCTCGTTCGGCAATCCGCCGGCAACCGATGTCGGCGATATGCAGCTTTTCTGGGGGTCGTTTAACAATGCGCCCAAGCGCATCCAGAACGGCGGCTGGGCACGGCAAGTGACGCAATCCGATTTTGCAATTTCCGATGCGGTCTCCGGCGTCAACATGCGCCTTGGCCCCGGCGGCATCCGTGAGATGCATTGGCACCGGGCTGCCGAGTGGGCGATCATGACAAACGGCCGCTGCCGGGTGACTGTGCTTGATCCGCAGGGCCGCGCCTATGTGCAGGACGTCGAGGCTGGCGATCTCTGGTATTTTCCGGCAGGTTACCCGCACTCGCTGCAGGGCCTCGGGCCTGAAGGCGCCGAGTTCGTCCTAGTCTTCGATGAGGGCGAGCAGTCCGAATATGGCACCCTGCTCCTGACCGACTGGCTGGCGCATACCTCGCCGGAACTGCTCGCCAAGAATTTCGGAGTCCCGCAGGACACGTTCAAGAACATCCCGTTGCAGGATCTCTGGATCTTCCAGGGCAAGGAGCCGGGTCCGCTTTCGGCCGACCAGGAGGCCGTTGCTTCCGCGGGCCTGCCGCCCTACCCCTTTACCTATCGGCTGACGGCATCGGCGCCGCTGAAGCAGAATGCAGCGGGCACGATTCAGCTTGCTGACAGCAGCATGTTCAAAGTTTCCAAGACGATTGCCGCAGCGATCGAGACGATCAAGCCGGGCGGGGTGCGCGAAATGCACTGGCATCCGAATGCCGACGAATGGCAGTACTGGATGAAGGGCGAAGGCCGCATGACGGTGTTCGATGCCGGCCCCCGCAGCCAGACCGCCGATTTCCGGCCCGGCGATATCGGCTATGTCAAAAGGAGCCAGGGCCATATCATCGAAAATACCGGCAAGACGGACCTTCAGTTCGTCGCCGTCTTCAAGGTCGCTGAATATCAGGAAGTCGGCCTCTCGTCGTGGCTCACCCATACGCCGGCCGCCCTCGTTGCTCAGCATCTCAATGTCAGCGTGCAGGAGATCGCGAAATTCCCTGCCGACCAGCCGGGGATCATGCCCAAGGGCTGATGCCTTGTATTACGGCTGCAGACACCACCTCCGCCGTGACAAATGGCGGAGGCTTTTGGCGTCCTAAAGCGACACGCCCTTTCCGGCCGACTTAAAAAATCTGCATCACCACGGAATAAAATCCGCGATGCTTTCGTATACTCAATCATGGAACGGAAAGAACGCCCCTTCGATGTCATCGGTCAGCTCGCAGCGCTTCGACGCTACGCACGCTCGCTGGTGCGCAATTCGGACGAGGCGGAGGATCTGGTGCACGATGCACTGGTGCGGGCCTTCGAAAAACGCAAGAGCTTCCGCAGCGGCGGAAACCTTCGCACCTGGCTGCTTTCCATTCTGCACAACGCGCATATCGACCGGATGCGGCAGACCCGCTCGCTGACGCGGCGCCATGATGAAGCGGCGATCGAGGCGGAACAGTCTCTGCCAGCCGGGCAGGAACATGCTGTTCGCCTACAACAGGTGCGCAACGCCTTTTTCGATCTGCCGGAAGAGCAGCGCGAGGCACTGCATCTCGTGGCGATTGAGGACCTGTCCTATCAGGAAGCGGCCGACGCGCTCGGCATTCCGGTCGGCACGTTGATGTCGCGCATTTCGCGTGCCCGCGCCCAGCTGCGCGAGTTCGAGGAAAAGACGCCGCGCATCGCGCAGCTGAGATTAATTGGAGGGAACGGCAATGAAGGCGATTGATCCAATCATCGATGCCGATCTCGACGCCTATGTGGACGGCGAGCTCGATGTTGCGCGGCGCATTCAGGTGGAATCCTATCTGTCCGAGAACCCGGCGATTGCCGCAAAGGTCATGGCCGATCTCAGCGTGAAGGGCGAATTGCGCCTGGCGCTCGCCGGCGAAAGCGCCTTCGGCCGTCCCGAGACGCGCGATGCCGCCCGCAGGCTGGAACGCGGCCTTTCCTATGGCCGTATCCTGCATTCGGTGCAGCGTATCGCTGCTGTCGGTGTTCTGCTGGCCGCCGGCTGGGTGGCACATAATTCCTTCGGCGCCTTCACGGCAACGGAAGTCGCCGCTTCGGTTCCTACGCCAGCCTATGTCGAGGATGCGGTGCGCGCCTATCGCACTGCAGCACTTCGTGAAACCATTCCGTCGCAGACGGCACCGGCCTACAGCGCCGAGGAAATCCGCGCTGCGACCGCAATCGTGATGCCCGAGTTGCCGAAGGGTTGGAAGGTCGCCGATGTGCAGATCTTCCCGTCGGATTTTGGCCCGAGCGTCGAAATGGCAATCGAGGAGATCGACGGCAAGCGCCTGTCGCTCTTCGCCGTCAGGCCGGGTGCCTTCGAGGTAAAGCCGGTCAGTCATATCGCACTTGAAAAAACAGAAGCCGCCTACTGGCAAATCGGTGAAGTCGCTTACGCGCTGATCGCCGACAACAGCGGCGCCAATCTCGATCAGGCAGCCGAAAGGCTTGCCCGATCGCTCTATTAGTTCAACCGAGGAGATCAGTCATGAACCCGATCAATCCCCGCTATGGTTACGGCTCCGGCGCCCAAACACAGGCCCTTTTCGATGAAGGCCTGCGCCAGCACATGCTGCGCGTCTACAATTACATGGCGCTCGGCCTCGTCATCACCGGCATCGTCGCCTTCATCGTCGGCTCGACGCCGGCGCTCTACGTGCCGATTTTCCAAACGCCGCTCAAGTGGGTGGTGATGCTGGCGCCGCTTGCCTTCGTCTTCTTCTTCTCGTTCCGCATCCAGTCGATGTCGTCTAGCACAGCGCAGATGACCTTTTGGGCCTTCTGCGCCGTGATGGGCCTGTCGCTTGCCTCCGTCTTCCTGGTCTTCACCAAGACGAGCATTGCGCAGACCTTCTTCATTACCGCTGCTATGTTCGGCGCGATCAGCCTCTACGGCTACACGACGAAGCGCGATCTTTCGAAGATGGGTTCGTTTCTGATGATGGGCCTGTTCGGCATCATCATTGCCGGCATCGTCAACATCTTCCTCGGCTCGTCCGCGCTGCAGTTCGCGATCTCGGTGATCGGCATCGTCGTCTTCGTCGGCCTCACCGCCTACGACACGCAGAACATCAAGGAACAGTATTCGGAAAACTACGATCAGGAATCGAACCAGAAGCTGGCCGTCTTCGGCGCTCTCTCGCTCTACCTGAACTTCGTCAACATCTTCCAGCTTCTGCTCAACTTCACGGGCGAGCGGGAATAAGGACCGCGCTTCTGGGGGCAATGGAAGCGCAAGAGCGCCCGGTCTGAAATCTGTGACAGGATGGCAGATCGGGTGCTCACCCTAAACGAAGACGGCCGGGCTGGATGCCCGGCCGTTTTTGTTTGTCTCCTGACTTCGGCGCGCGAATCGACTATTTCTCGGGCGCGGTCTTTGCCGCTCTCCCACGCGACCATGCACCTGATCGATCTCATGCAAAAACGCATCCAGGTTGAAATCGAAGACGAGAATGTCATCCAGATCCAGGTGATGGCTGATCGGGCTGCGACACAGGTCAAGATCCAGCGGCGGCAGAAGGCTTCTCTATTATCGCCTTCAGCTATCATCTTCTGAGCCTGTTCAAAGTCGCCTTCGAGACCGCCGATCATGCAGGTTATCACATCAGCCCCTTGGTGATGCTTGTGTCGATCCCGCTCGCTATCGTAGCAGTTGCCATTGCCGTCCTGCGTGTGAAGCATGCGCTCTCAGCACGCATCTGATTTGGCACTACAGGAAGCTCAGGTACAAAATCACGATTTAGATTCAGCTACGGTGCGCCATCCGTCAGGCCGACGCCTGAGCTCCTTTCAGTTGATGGAGGGATTTTGACGACGTTGTCCCTACTGACGGGTATCGAAGGCGCTGCTCGATGGCGCGGGCGACGAGCGAGGCAGGCCAGGCGAGCAGAAAGTAGAGAACTGCCGTCAGCGTAAAGACTTGTAGAGGCAGGAAGGTTTCCGACATGATTTCCCGTGATACCAACGTCAGTTCGGGAACGGCGATCAATGCGGCAATCGAACTGTCCTTTAACAGCGACACCAGGTTGATCACGAGCGGCGATTTTGTCGGAGCACAGTGCAACGGAGCGGAGGCAAAATTGGAGGGGCCGCGCGACCTTGACGCGGCACGAGCCCCTCATGGCAAACTTGGATATCTGAGCAGACAGTCCTTGGTCTCGTGTGGCACCAGAAGAATGACGGCGGGCTCGAAGCCCGCCATCATTCTGGTGCGATCAGACTTTGTCGCAGAAGTATCGCCGCACCATTTCCAGCAGCACCTTACCGTGGCAAGGTAGGGGCTCGCACCAGCATACGTGGTTCTTGCCAGCCAGCTCCGGCAACGCAGCCACGATGTGCGGTTGGGTCGACGCCCACCCTGCGTATTTGGTGATCACTTCGGCTCGTGTGCCATCGCGTCCGATAGCGAATGGATTTCCGAAAATATCGGGTCTACCGATATAGCGTCGGTCCGGTCCGGATTGACGCCCGACGACGCGCGCATCGAGAAGTTTTGCCATGAACAGATCCTCTTCTCGATGGGAGCGGCCCCGATCACTCGGGGCCGTTCGCTTGCTGTTCAGTTCGGGTTGTTCCAGAGGATCACCTTCTTGTTCGGATCGCCGCCGGGCGCCTGGGCCAGATTGCCGAAGATCACGCCGATTTCAGGCGCCTCCAGCTTGACCGAGAGATATTCCTCGCCAGTCTGGCGTGCGATGCGGTTCCAGGCTGCGCCGATTTCGAAACCGGTCTTGCGGTGGATGACGCGATAATCCGGGGCATCCTCGCTCGCCTTGTTGGTGTTCGGGATGATGGCGATCGGGGCGTTTACCCGGATGGTGGCGAAGACGCCTTCGAGGATTCCGTCGGTCTTCTGCGTCAGGGTTGCGATCGTGGTGGCCATGGTTCTGTCTCCTTCGGTTGCTCGGGACCATTCCCGATGGCGCACGAAGAGACGGCCGACCTGCTGCGGTCAGCTCGGCTGAAATTTTTCGCGAAATTCTATTTTCCGCCAGAAGCAAACAACCGAAATCGAATTTCGCAAAAATTTCGGTCGTGTCTTACCCCGTGAGGGGTTGGCCGCGAAAGCAGGCGGTCGTCTATACGAGCGACATAAAACGGGAATGGTTCGGGGCAACTGAAGGGCGCGACAAACCCTCATGGCTGCCCGGCGCAGCGCTGCGGAATATCGGCCACGCATCTGCGACCGCTTCGCCGCCATCCGGGTCGACGTCATGCCCTCGCCTGGTCGCAGCTGCTGCATGCGAATAAGCACTCCCCTGCCGACATCACACTTTCGGAGGCCCGCGAAGTCTTACGGCAACTGCATCGCCGTCCGCAGATCGTGAGGCAATATCGGATGAAGCTGTCCACGTGTGGTGTCAATATCGGCTTTCGCCAATCGCCTGCCAGTGCCCGGCCGTCTGAGCCTTCGGTATCCGCCAGGCAAACAACAACCACCGGCAAGCGTGCATGCGAGCGATCCGGCCGGCTTCGTCGGCGCAACCAAACCCGTCGCAGATCACAGGGCGACAGGATCCGAGCAGGTTACGAACGGAATACCGTAGAGCGCGACATTCTGATCCTGCGAAACGAAATGTGCTCCCTCCGCCACGGCCTGAGCCATGAGGAGATGATCGAAGGGATCGCGGTGATGAAGCGGAAGAACAGCAAGAGCGATAAGATGCGCATCTGTGATATCCAGCCGATCGAATCCCTGATCGGGCAAGATCGCAAGAATCTCTTCTATGTCGGCATCAAGTTTGCCGATCCGCAGCTTCACGGTGATTTCCCAAAGAGAAACCGCGCTGACGAGGACGTCGTTCCCATCATCACCGATCAGGCGACGCGCATGGTTCCCCAGCTTCTCGTCGTCGTTCAGCCACCACAACAAAGCATGCGTATCCAGCAGCAGCCTCACGTCCCGTCTTCCATGGACGTCAGAACATCCGCCGGCAAGCTGTCGAAGTCTTCGGCGACTTTGATCTTCCCGCGCAACGCGCCGGGCTTGCGAACGACAGTCTCTTTTGATGGCGGCCCGATTTCCGCGACAACCTTGTGATGGGATGTCAGGACGAACCTCTGCCCGTCCTCGACCTGCTTGAGGAAGGACGTCAGGTTGCCGCGAAACTCCCGCACGCCGACACGGCGGGGGGATGTTGTCTGTTGTCGCGATTGAGGCATGGCGAGGCTCCGTTTCAGTGAGAAATGTGTACACAATTTCCCAGAAATGCAAGTGTTGCCTTAGTGGAAAGAGAGTTGGCGCTTGATCAGCGCCGACCTACTCCGCTCGATTGACACGGCGGCCCGCTTTGCGCGAGGCCTCGCCGAAAGCTGTGGCAATCCTTATCATGAAGGCTTTGCTGAAGCGGCCGAGTGCTTTTCCGTCCGGTTCTATTTACCAAGGCTTTCGGCGACATAATCGTCAACGACGATCCAGCAGCGCTTGAGGTCGCTGAGGCCAGCCCGTCGGCACTCGATATCGGAAACTTCCAAGGCGATACAATCGGCCTGCGGCGGCTGGGTCGTGATGGCCTCTCGTGCGAGATGGGGAAGGCCGTGATTCGCTCCACGGACAGCGACGACGACGCAAGTCGGCCGGAGCTTCTGGCCTTCGGTCTCGCCGGCTCGGGCTGCCGTGCCCAGAGATAGGGGTAGTCGATCGCCTGACCAGGCAGGAACTCACGGCTCATCGTCGTAGCCCTGGCCGCGTGCCAGCCGGTCGATCTCGACCAGGAAAAGCCCGCGGTGCTCCTCCGACATCTCGGAAACGTGATGGGCTTGGCGCGGGTCACCACCGGTGCGCATGCGTTCGTAGTGTTCATAGCTCATCAAGACAAAACGGGGTTTCCGATGCTTGGTGAGCACGACGGGTTCGCGTGCAGCAGCGTCGGTGACATCGCCTACCTGCTTGTTCAGATTGCCTGTTGTGAACTGCCGCATAATCTTGCTCCTTCATCGATTTCCGTAATATCCAGATTTGCAAGAAAACGGCGCTCACGCGCCGTCTCCTTTCAGTTCCCAGACATTGATGCCCAACCGACGGGCCTTGTCGCGAAGGTTATCGGTGATGCCGGAACCAGGGAAGACGATGACGCCGGTGGGCATGACCGAAAGCATCTCGTCGTTGCGGCGGAATGGAGCGGCCTTGGCGTGCTTGTTCCAGTCGGGCTTGAAGGCGATCTGGGTGACCTTCCGGGCCTCTGCCCAGCAGGCAGCGATGCGTTCTGCACCCTTCGGCGAGCCGCCGTGCAGCAGGATCATGTCAGCGTGCTTGGCATGGGCCTTGTCGAGCGCGGCCCAGATCCGGTCGTGATCGTTATAGTCCACGCCGCCGCCAAAGGCTATCTTCGTGCCGGCCGGGATCAGGACTGTGTTTTCGGCGTGCCGGCGGGCAGAGAGGAAATCTCTGCTATCGATCATCGCCGCGGTCATGTTGGCGTGGTTGACCTTGGAGCCGGCGCGCGGCCGCCATGCCGAGCCGGTCCCAGCCTCGAAGAGATCGGCTGCATAATCGCGCATAAACTCGAAGGCGTTGCGGCGTTCGAGAAGCGTGATGCCCTCGGCGACATGGCGTTCAAGCTCGACGCTTTTCACCTCCGAGCCGTCCTGCTCGCCTTGGCCAGTCCGCTGGATATCCTCGTTGCGCTGAAGCTCGCGCTGGATGCGCTCGCCGGCGCGGTGGAAAAGGTTGACCGTCGACCAAAGAAGGTCTTCGAGATCGGGCTCCAGCCGCGTATCGCCGAGCATCTCGAACAGGGCGTCGAAGATCGTCGTAAGCGCCAACTGGACCATCGGCTCCTCGGGCAACGGACGGGGATCCGGCTCGTCCTGGAAGGGGCGGTAGCCAAAGACTTGCATCTCGTAGATGAAGCGGTCGGTCGGGGAAGACGCGTGGTCGGGCTCGAAGGCGTCGTCGATGGGAAGCGTCGGGTTCATGATGGTCTCCGTCGGTTTGGGCCGCGCCTCTCGCGGCCTGACGGCGATCCCTGTGCAGGCTGCGGGCGGGCAGGAACCGCGAGCGTAGCGAAGCGGCCTAGCGTGAGCGCCGGGCGGCTGAGGGAGGGTTTCTTGGGGCGCGAGGAGCGCCGGCTCCCGCATCGGCGCGAAAGGCGGGAACCGGTTTTCGCAGCGGCCGATGCGGAATAGAAGGCCGGCGGGGGGAAGAAACCTGACCGACCCGCTGAAGGCCGGACAGCCGCCTGGTAAGGGTCGCCTCTCGGCAGGTTCGCGGGCGCGTGCCTCACCGGAACCGAGATCGTCACGGCATCGGCGCTCCGACCACGCCGCTGCACCCGTCTTCTATTTACACGCACCTCACGGGGATAGAAGGGCCTGCGCGTCTTCCGGGGCGAGCTGGGTGCAGAGATTTGCAAGAAGGCGGTCAGGTCCAAGCCAGCGCAGATCCTCGTTGAAATCGCCGAGTTCCGGGGTCAAAACGAGAGGAAGGATCCCAAGCACCTGCGCCCGGCGGCTCAATCCCTCGACCCCGCGCCGCCCAGCTGCATCAGCATCGGCGGCGATATAGAGGCGCAGGCAGCCGGTTGGCGGCCGGAAGGCGGCAAGGTGATTAGCCGCCAGCGCCGAGACCATCGGCATGCCGGGTATTACGTGCGAGAGAGATAGGATGCTTTCGAGCCCCTCGCCGGCGGCCATCACCGGAACGGAAGCATGGGCGGGAAAGTGAAAGCGCACGGCATTTCCCAGCAGTCCGCCGAGCGCGCGGCGGGGATCGTCGACCTTCGCCTTTCCCTCACCGCCGGGGTCGAGCCAGGTCCGATGTACGCCGGTGATCATGCCGGCGCTGTCGGTCACGGCAGCGATCAGCGCCGGGTAGCTGCTGGTCCTGCCGCTGACGAGATCTCGGTAGTAGCAAGAGGGGTGGAAGCGAAGCGCGGGATGCAGCGGCGCGCGCAGAATGCCACGCTGACGCAGATAGCTGTCGGCGAGCGTATGGACAAGCGGTTGCGTCATACGGAAGAGGCGTCTTGCGCGTTCCGCAGCCGGTCTGTCGATGGGCTGGCTGGTACCGGTATCGCCCTTCTCGGGCGACGCCGGATTGGGTTCTCGCAAGAAGCGGCGCGCTTCCTGCGCGACGTCTTGGAAATCGACCAATCCACAGGTCTCGCGCACCAGATCGAGCAGGTCACCATATTGAGCCGTCGCCGCGTCCGTCCATCTGCCTCTGCGCGGGCCGGTGAGATGGACGTAAAGCGACTTGCCCTTGCTATTGGCGACGTCGCCGACGATCCAGTAATTGCCGGCCCTGCGGCCGGCGGAGAGGTAATGACGGCAGACCGCCTCCGCATGATGCGCGAGACGATCCGCTAGCTCCGACGCGGACAACATCGCCGTCAGCCCCGGCCGGCGACATCGACGATGCGATGCCGTTCGATGCGGCGCGACAGCGCCGCCTGCCCTTCATCCGAGGCCGCATTGAGGAACCGGACCTTCCAGACGATCATCTCGGAGAACAGGCCGAGGGATCGCAGCCTATCGCGCATCCCATCGGTGAAGCCGCTGAGTTCGACGCGGCAGTCGTTCACGACCCGCACTCGGCGCAGCGTCATATTGCCGGCAAGCGTGGCCACCGATGTAGCGCCGAGAAGCGATTGCCAGACCTCTGCGGCACTGCTCGCCACCTTCGTCAGCATCGAGAGCGTCGCCTGCGCTGCTTTCGCGCGGGCGGCGATTGCAGCACCGAACTTGCGCAGGAACAAGACTTGCGCCACTTCGGTCGCCTCGTAGGCGTCTTTCCAGGACCAAAAACCCTCCGCATCCGAATCGCCAGAGGCATTCATCGGGATGGTGCGGAGATCGGCCGCGCCGAGGGGCTCGCCACGTTGGGGAGACGGCAGAAGATCGTGGCCGGCGGTGGGAATCTTTTCTGCGCGACCGATGCGATCCGCTGGTGCGAGCGCGGCGACGGCCGTGTCACGAGGGCGGGAAGACATGATGTTCATGGGAGTTCCTGTCGAGAGCGGGAGAGGACAGACCTGCCCGGACGCTCTCCAATCCCCGGCAGGTTGCCCCTTTCCAGCCCCTCTTTTCCTCTCCCTTGGCAGCGTACAATTGCTGGAACGCCCGGCGGCCTGCTGGGCAAAACCGCCTTCATTCAACTACCGGCTCCCAGGATTCATGCCCGTGAGTTCCAATCAACAAATGGTTGGCTTCCAATTACCATGCTCGATAGTTCCAATTTTCAAGGAATAGGAAATGGGTATGTACACCCGGTTTGCGGAACGCCGGGCAGAAGAAGCACTTTCGGATAGGCGGTGGTCCTAATCGTCGGGCCGCGCCGGGCGGGCAAGACCACGCTGGTACAGAAGACGGATGAGGCAGGCCGCCCGCAGATGCCGTCGTTCCACCGCAAGGAGCTGCGACGTCTGGTGTTCCACTACAGCGAAACCCCTCCGGTCCGCTGACGTCAAACGTGCGCGGCAGGCTGCGTCTCGGCAAGAGGAGATCGACCAACCTGCCTTGGAAGATGGATACCTACAGATAAAGCAGCCCTTCCTCTGCCGACCGAACTCCCTTCTCCGCGACGCCGCTCCATCGTCTTCCTTTCGCAGTCTCGCGCGCGGAACGGAAACCTCCCGCCGTGCAGGCCGCAACGGCATTCTGGCGTTTTACTGACTAGTTTGCGATAGTAAAATAGTCAGTCGCCGTATAGATTCGATGGCGGACAGGGGAGAACAAGGATGCGGAAATTCACGATCGGTGACAGGGTGCTTGACGAATCCACGCCTGAATTGCAGGGATTTCTCGCTCAGGCCTACGAGCAACGGCTGCGGCCGATGTGCATGTGCAGGGAGCCGAGGGCGCCGATGTATATCGCACGGGTCGAAGACCAGTATCTCATCAAGCGGATGCCGTTATCGGGTCGGGATCACGATCCTGCCTGCCCCTCCTATGAGCCTCCCTACGAGCTCTCCGGCCTTGGGCCGCTGATCGGCAGCGCGATCCAGATCGATGCGAACGGCAAGGCTGATCTGAAGCTTGACTTCTCGCTGACGAAGCGCGGAGCTCGCGCAGCAGCCGGCCAGCCGGCAGAACTGTCCGAACACGGCATCCGCAGCGAACCACGTAAATTGTCGCTTCGGGCGATGCTGCATTATCTCTGGGAGGCAGGCGAATTGACAGAATGGCGTTCGACCTGGTCAGGCAAGCGCGGCTGGGGTCGCGTGCGCGCAAGCCTTCTTAATGCGGCCGCGCAGATGACGGCAAGAGGCGTTAGCCTGGGCGACATGCTCTTCGTGCCGGAGGTGTTTCATCCCGAGGACAAGGATGCGATCGCTGCCCGACGTGCGGCGGCGCTCAAGGGCGTGCAGGCGACGGGCTCGGGTCCGCGCAAACTGATGATGATCGTGGCTGACGTGAAGGAGTTTTCTGCCGCGCGCGAAGGACAGAGGATCGTCCTCCGGCACATGCCCTTTCCGCTGATGATCGAGGAAGGCGCATGGCGGCGGCTTGCCGTCCGCTACCAGTCAGAGCTCGAACTATGGCGATCGAACGAGGCATTCCATTTGATTGTCATTGCCACCTTTGGCATTTCAGCTACCGGCATTGCAGCCGTCGACGAGGTCGCGCTGATGGTGGTCAACGAGCACTGGCTACCGTTCGAGGACATTCATGAGCTGCGGCTTCTGGAAAAGCTCAGCCACCTCAAGCGAAAGAGCGTCAAAGGCTTGCGTTTCAACCTGCCGCGCGAAGCGCCGATCGTGTCGGTGACATTACCGGAACAGAAGCCGGCACCCGTGGCGATGTTCATCGTGCCGGCGAGCGCCGGAGAGGATTATGAACAGGCGCTTTCAGACATGATCGAGACGAGGCCCGAGATCACTCCCTGGGTCTGGCGATTAGCAGACGGCGAAATCCCGCGACTGCCTTGATCTGGTTCTGGTCTCGAGAGCGGCCACGATGTTTCCTGCCTATGCACTCCAAGGCCCGGCTCGACGGCCGGGCCTTGGAGATGGCGAAGGGTTGGTTGGGTGCAGTCAGGCGGCACTTTCGAGCAGCCTCTTCGCCTTGCCTTCCAGTTCGAGCCGCGTGTCTTGATGCGACTTTCCCCGCGCCAGCGCAGTTATACCCTGAACAAAGTCAAATATGCTCTCAGGCGGCCTCCCTTCCTCGCTGAGAACGGTCTCGATGATCCTGCCGGTTTCGGCTTTAGAGAAACCGCGCTTGCGCAGGAACTCCAGGCGATCGTCTTCGTTTCGCGCGACGATGCGTTCACGGGCGACACGAATGCCGGCGACGAACGGCGCGGGCGATGAATTGGCGAAATTCATCAACGCCGGTAGAGCGTCGTCGTATCCTTTGTGATGTCGACGAAGGGATTGTGCGTCATCGTCGACCAGTCGAGCAGACCGGGAACTTTCCAAATCGTATCGCCTGTGCCGTTCCCGGCGATGTTCATGATGGCGGCGATCAAATCTCTATCCCAGATCCGGCCGTATTCAGGGCCGGTGACAGCGCGCAACTCGACGCGACCATCGTCCATCTCCAGGGTTTTGACCATTTCTGCGTGGTGATCGAGAAGCCCGTGCTGGAGATTGATCGCCGCCAGCGGGGCGGGCAATTGGCGCATGTAAGTCGCCGGTGCGCCGACCAAACTGCATAGTTGACCGTAGCTCCAGTGTGTCGGCGCCAACTGTTCACGCCCGCCGCGAACGATCAGGGATAGACGTTCGGCGTTGTCGCGGGTCGCCTCGACGCGGATATCGGCGGTCTCGACCGTCCGGACCCGAGCGCGCTCGGTTCTCGCGCTGACTGCGCGATGGAGATCGGAGAGCGACAGATTGCGCTCGTCATCGGGGCGCGAGAACCATTCGGACGAAACGCCACCAATACGTTCGCCGCGGGAAATATCGACCTTGAATCCCGACGATGCCGGTCGTGGGCTGGAAATCATGGTGTTCACGATGAAGTCTCCTAAAACGAAAGAACCCGGTTGATCGCCCTTGCGCCAAACCAGTGTTGAGATGAACGATGAGTTGCGGCCGCCCGGGCGACGACGGGCGATACGGCAGTCACAGACAAGCGAGCCACCCGGGGCGGGCCAGGCAACCGGTCAATCGATCGCCTGAAAAATCTCAGCGGCTTCAGGATGGTCGGCCGAATAAGCGTAGAGACGGCCATATCCTTTCGAGAGATGTTCCGACTGATACTGGAAGGAGAGATGCGAGAAGGCAAAAAGCGTGGCAATAATCCCGGCAGCATCCGCCGAGACCTCGCCCTGAAATCCGGTGATCTCTCCGATGATCCGGAAACGCGATTTGGATCTCGGAGCCAGAAACAGCGGGTTGCCCTCATGTTCATAAAAAGCCCAAAAGCCGCCGCCATAATCGAGAGGGCTGAGACGCTCCATAAAACTGTAGACGGCGTTCTCACCGATGAGCAGAAGCGAACGCCCGAACAGGGCAGGCAGGAATTCCAGGCGACGTTCGTCAGGGACGACGGTGGCGGCTTGGGGAGCGGGTTCAGATATCGACATCGATCTTTCTCCAGAGAGGCGACAGGGTTGAGCCCGGGCAACCCTCTCTTGACCGCCCGGTTCGCCCCCCTCCCCGCCCCACTCCCACTTTCCGGGTGATCGCAGCCGCAGCCTTTTTCCGGCGGCACAAGCGAAATGGTTTCGAAACGTCAGAGCGCGCCCACTGAAAGGTCCATCGTCGTTACGACGGTTTCAAAAGCCGATTGGATCTCCATGTCGCTCACCTTATCGGGTGCAAGCGGTCGTCGACATCGAGCACCATAGCTATCGCACTGCGGACATGTTCTTCCTGCAAACGTGCAGGGACATAGCTTGGCTTTGGTGGATCGACCGATGCGTCAGGATCGGGAGAACCGGCCAGGATTGCCTCACCTCACGCAATCGCCCAGGCGGATTTGGCAAGCCAGTCGAGCGACGGGATCATCTTCAAAAGACCGAGAAGGATTTCGAAGTGGTGGGCGCGGCGCTGGATCGGGTCGTCGAACTGCGACGGTGCAGAGATTGGTGATCCGGCATAGGCGGCGTTCTCACCTTCCCAAATGCCGGTGAGATGGATCTCGCCTGAGGAATCGTAGTCTTTCCGTGGAGATTCCCAGTTCTCGTCCGCCAGCGCCGCTTTGCAGGCGGCTTCGCGCGTACCGACGATATAGATACCGTGCCGAAATATCGGCAGGGTGTGGGTCGTTTCAATTGTATAGGCAGGCATGACGGTGCTCCTGAAATGGAGAAGCCCGGCACGCCGGCCGGGCTTTCGTAAGCGAAGGGCTGGGGTGCTATTCGGCGACGTCGAGATGTTCACCGTGATCGGCGGCTGGATCGGCGGACATTTTCTCGGCATCTTCACCGTCCAACAGGAGGGCCGGCAGATCGACGTTGGCAACGTCCTGGATGACGGCGTCCGTAGCCACATCACCCGTGGCCGCCGCGATGGTTTCGTCGACCGGAAGCCGCAGCACTTCGGGAAGCCATCCGCTGCCGTCCAGCAGCCGGGCGGCTTCTCGTGCCATGTCGGGCTTCTTCAGATGATCGATTTGCTGCGCAGCCTGCTCGCCCTTCGCTTCGCGAACGGCCTGCAGGATATGGTTCTTGGTGACGCGGCCGAGATAGTTATCGACCGTCGGTGTCCAGCCTGCCGCGACCATGTCGAAACCGATCGAACGGGCAAGCTGCCTGGCGTGAGCATTTTCCTTCGCCCGCCGGTTCCACGCGTGGATGGTGGTGTTCAACGACAACGAGACGCAATGGGCAAAGAGAGCCATGCGGCTCGCCTCGTCCAGCGCGATCAGATAGTCCCAGACCTCATCGACATTTCCGGGAAGATCACAGCCCCAGGACTCCTGCCGCTGTTCGATCTCCTTTGCCCAGACGGTTTCGCCGAGACCATGCATCTGACCAAACCTGGCGTCTACGGTGTGTCGCACAGCGATCTCCAGGCACGATCCCGAACCGTACCGATAGAAGGTCATCAGAACGAAGACGTGTAAGGCGGCGATGAAGGCGATCACCGGATCATTCGCCAGCGCGTTGCGGAGCGCGACGGTGTGGGTGGCGGTCAGATCCTCGATGAGACGATCGGAGAGTGGATGGATCCTCTCGTCGTCTTCTTCCGGTTCCTCGATGCCAATGGGCTTGCCGTTGATCGAGGCCCCACCATTGGCTGAAGCCGCGACGGTACCATCGTCGCCGTGACTATCACTGTCGCTATCATCGGCAAAACTATCATACGTCTCGATGACAGCTTCGTCTTCTGGCCGCATGAAGCCGCGTTCGATCTTCAACTCGCCATTGGCGGCGAGCGAGATGAAGGCGCCGCCGCGGGCGATATCCTCCGGATCGAATAGGTAGGGCCGGTCGTTCAGAGTATCCAGCTCACTACCGAATTCCTCCAGCAGCACCTCGGTTTCCTCGCAATACCCCTCCGCCTCGGCGTATTCAGCGTCGAGCTTATCGTATTCCGCCTTCAACGCGTCATGCCGCGCGAGCTCTTCCTCGGTGTATCCGGCACGCTCGCCGTAGAAGCGGCGAAGACCAGAGGTGTAGCCGTAGGGGAAGTCGAAAGCGGCCTCGACCCACTTCCAACCCTCTTGCGCCTTGAGCGCTTCGGCGTCGGCGGTCAGCTTTTCGAGCACCAACTGTTCGAGCAGCGCCGGATCCTGCAGCCATCCGCCGTTATCTTGCTCGAATAGATCACGTATCACGACACCGCCGGCAGCTTCATAGACATCCATGCCCACATAGGCAGCGCGGCGATCGGATGCCCGGATCGCTGTTTCGGTCAGCATGCGGCGGATGTAATAGGCATCCTGATTATGTGACCGCGAGACCGCGTCCCAGACCTGCTCCTGCCGGACATGGTCATTGGTGATCGAGAATGCCATGACCTGACCGAGCTTCATCTCGTCATCGGCATAGAGTTCAAGCAGCCGCGGCGCGACCGAGGCCAGCCGCAGACGTTGCTTGACTGTTGCGACCGGAATGTGGAAGCGGGCGGCGATCTGTTCCTCGTCGAGCCCCTGTTCGCGAAGGGTCATGATTGCCCGAAACTCGTCCAGTGGATGAAGGTCGACGCGCTTTACGTTCTCGGCAAGCGAATCCTCGATTTCGGAGGTGTCGCCCTTGCTGACGATGCATGGAATGGCCGCGGTCTTCGCCAGCCTCTTCTGGCTGACCAACAGCTCCAGGGCACGATAGCGACGACCGCCGGCAAGAATGCGATAGATGCCGGTCTCGTTGCCGTCGCTATCGAGCTCGGCGCGGACATTGAGGCTGGTCATCAGCCCACGATGGGCAATGTCTTGTGCAAGTTCCTCAATGGAAACGCCCGCCTTGGTCTTGCGCACGTTCTGCTGGCTTAGCACCAGCTTGTTGAAGGGAATATCGCGCCCGGCATTGAGCGTGATTTTCTGGATGGCCTCTGCCATGTCATTTCTCCGTGGCGGGCTGGCCAGAGCCTCTCTCCGACCACTACAACCCGCGGCGAACACCCCTTCCCCCTCTCCCTCCAGCCGGATCGACCACCCTCACCGTTGCTGACCGCAACACGTCGTCGCCGGCTGTGGTAGAGATCTGGCTTGCCAGGCGGTTATCTGTTTGCGCATGGCGCGAACGAGCCACAGACCTCGGTAACGAGCGTGCTACGCTCCCAAAACCGTCCTTACGGAGCAGCTCCATGAAGCGGCTTTCACATCGCCGGTGAGCTGCCAGTTCTCACCCTTGATATCGTGGACGATGGCCGAGCCCGGCCAGGTCAGCAGCGGCGGCAGGAACAGGCGCGACGCCCTTACCACAGCGTGTCGGCGCCAAACGCAGCACATGCTCCGGCCCGTCATAGCGCAGATAATCACGATCGATTTTGCCGAGCACCAGGCCATCGGGGTCGAGGGGTCCGGAGGCCGTCACTTCTTGCCGCTCAGTCCAACGTGCGGAGCCATAGGTTTCGACCTTCTTGGCCTCACGCGCCCGCCAGACCGACATGCCGATGGCGAAGGCTGCGGCGAAGAAGCCTCACGATGCAGCGAGATCGACTTTGCGTGACGATATCCGGCGCGTAGGCGTCGTAGAAAATGTTCACTGCTGATTGACACGGCATCTCGCCGGGAGTCCACGACCGGTAGATAACCTTCCCGCATCGACCGAATCGAACCCAGGCATCGTTGCCTTTTCGGCAATCGATAGTGCTCATAATTGATCTTTATTAGAACACGGAATTCCCCCATCATCCCGTCATTGGTGGATAACGAGACAAAAGTCCGATCGCCCAATCAACAGGGGAACTGTCTAAATGTCGCAATTCATAATGAATCGCCGCCGCTTCCTATCCAACGCTGCTTTAATCGGCGGCCTTGCCGCAACCCAGAGTTTCATCAACATTCGCGCCGGCAAGGCGACCGACGTTGCGGAAGTGCGCATGCAGCTCGGCTGGCTTGCTTCCAACGGACTCATCGGCGAAGTTGCAGCGCAGAAAAAGGGCTTCTTTACCGAGCAAGGCATCAATCTCACCATCGTCCCCGGCGGCCCGAACGTCGATGGGGTCGCCGGCGTTGCAGCAGGCCAATCGACCATTGGGCAGATTTCGTCCAGCCCGTCCGTCATGCTCGCGCGCTCGGCCGGGATGCCGGTCAAGGCGTTTCTGGCCGGATACCGTAAGCATCCCTTTACATATTTCTCACTGAAAAAGGCACCGATTCGCGAGCCGAAAGACATGATCGGCAAGACGATCGCCACCCAACCGACCGCCTTCATCCTGCTGCGCGCGCTGCTGGCCAAAAACGGCATTCCGGAAGACAAGGTGAAGATGGTCAACATGGGCTCCGACATGAACCAGCTGATGACCGGCCAGGCCGATGCCGTTACCGGCTGGGTCACGAACACCAATGCGCTGAAGGTGCTCGGCGACGAACGTGTCGACATGATGCTCTGGGATGCCGGCCTGCAGCTCTACGCTAACGTCTATTATACGACCGACGAACAGCTCGACAAACATTCGGACGTGCTGGTGCGCTTCACCACGGCCGCCGCCAAAGGCTGGGGTTACGTCCGCGATCATCCGGAAGAAGCGGTCGACATGCTGGTCGACGCCTATCCCAACCTCGACAAGGCGAGCGAGCTCGAGGCCGTCCACCCTGTCATCGATTTCTCCTTCGGCGACAGCACCAAACAGACCGGCTGGGGTGCGATGAACAAGGACAATTGGGCCGCCCAGATCAAGGCCTATGCCGATCTCAAGCAGTTCACAGGCACCACACCGAGCGTCGACGACGTCGCTACCATGGCGATCCTCGACGCGACGACCGAGATCCGCAAGCAGGTCGGGTGAATGCCATGACGAGCGTCGCCACCATCAAGCAGCCGCAACCGCTCACAGAAACGGCAAGGCTTGCCGTTTCCATTCGCGATCTCGACATCCGCTTCGGCGACAAGGGTAACGAGTTCACCGCCCTCTCCAAGGTGTCCGTCGATATTCCCGAGGGGTCGTTCGTCACCATGCTCGGACCATCCGGCTGCGGTAAGTCGACCTTGCTGCGCTGTATTGCCGATCTCGTTGACATCAGCGACGGTTCGGTTTTGGTTTTCGGCCGACCGCCACGAGAGGCACGTCAGGGTCGCGATTTTGCCTTCGTCTTCCAGGAGGCGACGCTTTTGCCATGGCGGAACGTCATCGACAATGTCCGCCTGCCGCTGGAAGTCGGCAGGCACGACAAAAGCTCCTACGCCGATCCCATGGAGCTGCTCGCCCTCGTCGGCCTCAAAGGACGCGAAAATGCCCTGCCGCACGAATTGTCCGGCGGCATGCGCCAGCGCGTCGCCATCGCCCGCGCCCTGGTGACCAAGCCGCGTATCCTGCTGATGGACGAGCCCTTCGGCGCTCTCGACGAAATCACCCGCGACAAGCTCAATGAGGAGCTGCTTCGCATCTGGCGCGAAACGGGCACGACCATCGTTTTCGTCACCCATTCCATTCCGGAGGCGGTCTTCCTCGGTCAGCGCGTGCTGATGCTGCAAGCCCACCCCGGCCGCGTAAAAGAATTCATGACGGTCGATCTTCCCAATGCCCGCGCCCTTGCGATGCGTGACACAGTCGACTTCATCAAGGTGACCGCGCATCTGCGCGCGCTGCTGGAGGAATGCATATGAGCAACACCGTGCACTCTGACGTCGGCCACATCGCAAAGGCGCCGCGCAAGGTCGCCATCCTCGACGCAACCGTCGGCATTCTCTCCTCGCACATGCCGGCGATCCTTGCGGCACTCGGCTGCATCGTGCTCTGGCAGGCGCTCATCTGGATCTTCAAGATCCCGACCTTCATGGCGCCAAGCCCACTCGATGTTCTCTACGCATTTCGCGACAATGCCGCGACACTGACCCGAAACTTCCTACCGACCGTGCTCGAGGCCGTTCTCGGTTTCGTCTTCGGCAATCTCGTCGCCGTACTGCTGGCGATCTGGTTCGTCCACAGCGCGACGGCCGAGAAGGCCTTCTATCCGATCGCCGTCTTCGTCAAGGCGATCCCGATCATCGCGCTTGCGCCGATTTTGGTCCTGATCTTCGGCAATGGCGTTGCCCCGAAAATCATCATCGCCGGCCTCATCTGCTTCTTCCCGACGCTGGTCAACATGGTGCAGGGACTTCGCTCCGCCAACCCAGCAATGCTCGACCTGATGCGGGTGCTTTCGGCCAGCAATTCGGAGATCCTCTGGAAGGTCCGTCTGCCGAGCTCGCTGCCATTCCTGTTCGCCGCGCTGAAAATCGCCGCGACGAGCAGTGTCATGGGCGCGATCGTCGCGGAATGGATCGGCTCCAGCTTCGGGCTCGGCGCGCTCATCATCGAGGCGACCTACAATTTCCGCTCGCCGCTGCTTTACGCGACAGTTGTCATTGCCGCGCTGCTGGCTGTGGTCCTCTTCTTCGTCGTCTCGGTCGCCGAGGCGAAGATGATCCGCTGGAAGCCGGCCGGCCAGCACTAAAAGCCTTAAAACACCGAGGGAACACCAATGGAACAGGTTATTCACCAGCCTGCACGGGATATCCGTGTCGTCGATCGCTCCGATGTGGTTGTCGTCGGCGGTGGCCCGGCAGGGATTGCCGCGGCCGTCTCGGCCGCACGCAACGGCGCCAGCGTCACACTTCTCGAACGCTATCCTTATGTTGGCGGGCTTGCCGCCGGCGGCATGGTGCTCGTGCTCGACGATATGATCAACGAGCTCGAAATCACCGTGCGCGGCATCTGCATGGAGATGATCGAGCGCATGAAGCGCTGGGGACTCTGCGTGACCCCGACCGATCGGGATCGCCTGATCGAATTCCGCGATACGCCGGAGGCCTGGCAGCGCTGGGCGCGCTGGGGTCTCTTCGACTTCCACACCCAGTCGATGCCGCATCCGATCTGCTTTTCGGCCGCCTTCGATCCCGACGCCTTCAAGCGCGCCGCCTATGACATGATCGCCGAAGCGAAGATCAAGCTCAGAACCCATAGCTGGTTCTCCTCGGCGATCGTCGATGGTGGCGCAATCAAGGGCGTGATCTGCCAGACCAAGGAAGGCATGCAGGCGATCCTCGGCAATGTCGTCATCGACACGACCGGCGATCTCGATGTCGCCGCAAGCGCGGGTGCTTCCCACGTCGAATCCAACTTCATCCTGACGACAGTCTCGCGCTGGGGCGGCGTCGATACGGAGGCGGCGGAACGTTTCGAACAACAGGAGCCGGAAGCCTTCAAGGTGCTCGATCACGAAGCCAAGCGGCTGATCGGCGGTTGCTGGTCCTTCTGGTGGCTGAAGACGCCCCTGCCCGGCGTCGTCTGGCTGAACTGCCCGCATATGCCGACGCTGAGCGGTCTGAAGGTCGACGACCTGACCAAAGCGGAGATGGAAGGCCGCTCGCGGATCGCAAAGCTGCTCGATTTCGCACGCGAAAAAATGCCCGGCTTCGAGAATGCCTATGTCGTCGATTTCGCTCCGCAGACCGGCGTGCGTCAGACACGGCTGCTGCAGGGGGACTATGTCGTGACGAAGGAAGACGTCATGACCCGGCGGCATTTTGCCGACACGGTCTGCCGCGGCCGCGACTACTACACGCCCTACCGCGCCATGCTGCCCAGGGAGGTTGATCAGCTGATCGTTGCCGGCCGGCATTATTCGGCAACGCCGCAGGCGCAGAAGTCGAGCCGCGAAATCCCGCCCTGCATGGCGATGGGCGAAGCGGCGGGTGTCGCAGCAACGGTTGCCCTCAATGCCGGCACGACCGTTCGCAAGGCCGATATCAGGGCAATTCAGAAACAGATGCGGGCTCAGGGAGCCGATCCAGGTGACATTCCCTCGGAGAACGCGACATATTTGGAGGCTGCAGAATGACGACTTTGCCACTTGACGGAATCCGCGTGATCGACTTCACGCAAGTCATGCTCGGACCGTGCTGCACGCAGGTTCTGGCCGATTACGGCGCCGACGTCCTCAAGATCGAAAAGGTCAAGATCGGCGATCTTTCGCGCTGGTCGTTGGGCTCCGATCCGGACGGGCTCAACAATCCGGTCTTCTGCTCGCTCAACCGCAACAAGAAAAGCCTGGCGCTCGATCTGAAGGATGCCAGCGCCCGCAAGACCGTCCAGGCGCTGCTCGAAACGGCGGATGTTGTCGTCAACAACTTCCGGCCCGGCGTCATGGAACGCATGGGGTTCGGCTATGAAGACCTGAAGAAAATCAATCCCCGCCTGATCTACGCGCTCGGCACCGGCTTCGGGCTGACCGGCCCCTATCAGCACAAGGGCGGTCAGGATGTGCTGGCGCAGGCCGTCTCCGGCGTCATGCGCCGCAAGTCGGACAACAGCCACCCGACCTCTATCTATGCCACACCGCTTGCCGACTATTCGGCCGGCATGCATCTCGTCCAGGGCATCCTGCTCGCCCTGCTGCAACGCGACAAGACCGGCGAAGGTCAACAGGTCGCCGTCAGCCTCTACAATTCCATGATCGCCATGCAGATGCAGGAAGGCACGACGCATCTCATGCGGCAGAAGGATCTGAACTGGGGTGCCTTCCCGCTGACGGGTGTTTTCGAGACAACGGACAGCGCGATCGTAATGGTCGGTGCCTTCAAGCCGAACCCCTTGCGCGACATCTGTGAAGCGCTTGAGATCGAGGATCTCTCGCAATATCCACAGTACAAGGATTTCGACGCGCAGATGGCCCGGCGGCCGGAGCTGCAGGCGATCTTCCATGAGAATTTCGCAAAGAACAGCACCGCGCACTGGATCGCCCGGCTGGAAGCCGTCGATATCCTCTGCGCGCCGGTGCGTTCACTCCCCGAAGCGCTGAAGGACGAGCAGACGATCATCAACAAGATGATCCTCGATGCCGGCGAAACCGCCACCGGTCCGATCCGCCTGATCGGCTCGCCGATCGACATGTCGGCCGCACCGGTGACCGTGCGGATCGCGCCGCCGCAGCTCGGCCAGCACAATGAGGAAATTCTGGCCTCGCTTTCGAAGGTGCAGGGAGACGCCGCATGAGCGTTTCCTTCACCGTAGAGGACCGCGTCGCTCGCGTGACGCTTGACCGGCCCGACCGGATGAATGCGGTCGACGCGGAGACCGAGGCAAGGCTGGAGTCGATCTGGACTGAGATCGAGAGGCGCGACGAGATCAGCTGTGTCGTCCTGACAGGCACAGGCGAAAAGGCTTTTTGTGCAGGCGCGGACCTCAAGGGCGGCAGTGGCAGTTCCGGCGTCGATTATTGGACCGTCGGCCGAGAGAATGGGTTTGGCGGCCTCGCCTTCCGTCGCTCGCTCGACGTTCCTGTGATTGCTCGCGTCAACGGCTATGCGCTGGGCGGCGGTTTCGAGATGGTGCTCGGCTGCGACATCGTCATTGCGGTGGAAACGGCACGCTTCGGCCTGCCGGAAGCACGCGTCGGCCGAATGCCGCTCGATGGCGGTATGGTACTCCTGCAGCGCAAGATTCCGTTCAACCGTGCCATGGCCGTGATGCTGACAGGGCGGCAGTTCGGCGCGCAGGAAATGGCGAGTTTTGGTGTCGTCAACGAAGTCGTATCGGCTGGCGAACTCGATGCGGCTGTCGATCGCTGGGTCGCTGACATCGTCGGCTGCGCGCCGCTGTCGCTGCGGGCGATCAAGCAGACGGTCAATCGCACCGCGCATTTGAGCCCGGCGGAGGCACAGGCGCTGCGGACGCCAGCCCTCATCAAGGCGTTGAAAAGCGAGGATGCCATGGAGGGTGTGGCGGCCTTCCGCGAGAAGCGTGCGCCCGTTTGGCGTGGCAGGTAGGCATGCTATAGCTCCGAGATTGCCGAGGGCTTTCTATGCATGCCAGCATCCTGAAATATTTCACCGAGGTCGCGCGCTCGGGATCGATCCGCAAGGCGTCCGAAGAGCTGCATGTGGCAACCTCTGCCGTCAGCCGGCAGATCAAGAAGCTGGAAGACGAGCTTGGGACACCGTTGTTCGAGCGCTTTTCCGACGGTTTGCGCCTAACGTCTGCCGGCGAAATCGTCCTGCGCCATGCCAAGGAGACGCTGCAGGACTTCGAGGTAATGAAGTCCAATCTCGGTGACCTTCAGGGAAAGAATACGGGCCGCGTCCATATCGCCGCCCTCGACAGCCTGCTCATCACGTTTCTTCCTGATTTCATTAAGAGGTTTCATAAGCTGCATCCTGCGGTCGACTTTCGCGTGCGAGCAGGAGCGTATAACAATATCTTCCATTTCATGGCGGCTGGCGACATTGATATCGGCATCAGCTTTGACCTTGCGACCCCACATGACCTGAAGCTTGTGGGCTCGATCCGTACAGCCTTTATGGCCATGGTCGCTTCATCGCATCCATTGGCGCGGGCGAAATCGGTGACGTTGCCAGAATGCGCCCAATATAAGCTGCTTCTGGCGCTCGACAGTGAAGTCGTCAGTTCAGCGATAGCAGTCGAACTTGCGGGCCTTAATCGTGTGGGGCGAACGTTGGTCGCATCCAACAATCCGATCCTCCTCAAACCGTTAATCATGTCGGGGGACGGCATTGGTTTTTTTACCCCGGTTGGACTCTGGCCGGAAATCCAGACGGGTGAAATCGTTGCCATCCCGATTCGGGACTTCAAGCTCAGCACTGTCGATATCGCTATTTTCGTGCCGCGCGATCGGCATCTAACTCATGCTAGCCAAGCAGTCATCGAGCTCCTCAATACCGAGCTGCGCAGGTTCGGTGAGGATTTGAGAGCCATCGTCAGCAGATGAGAAAAGCATGAAACAGATCCGCCTGCTTAAATGTCCTGGCTATGGCCCGGCCACGCGCGTCGACAGATTGACAGACCTACCATTGCAATTCGACGCTACGACTGCGCTGCCCGGCGATCTGATCATGCCGTCACCTGTCAATGCTCACGATCATGGCTATGGCATCCGTACCCTTGATTTCGGAGCGGCCGACGACGCACTGGAAGCCTGGATACCGAGCCTCAGGTTGCGGCCGCGAACGGATCCCTATCTCGAAGCGCTCGTCGCCTTCGGCCGCCTTGCAAAAACTGGCGTCGGCGCGACGATGCATTGCCACAACTCCCTCAACGTTGATCGTCTGGTCGATGAGGCGAGCGCGGTTATGCGGGCCGCAGGCGATGTCGGCATTCGACTTGGCCTCTCCTGTCCACTACTCGACCATGATGCCTGGGCCTATGATGGCGGCCCGCAGCGATTGCGCCCGTTTCTCTCCGAGGGCGATTGGGATGCGCTCGCCGGCACGATTCCGAACTATGCTCCCGTTCGCACACAGCTTGACGCCGTCCAGGCTGTCGCCGCCGCAAATACCAATCCGTTGATCGATGTGCAATATGGCCCGATCGGGCCGCAATGGTGTTCGAACGCACTTCTGGAAACGGTTGCCGAGGCTTCCGCGCTCCATGACCGGCGCATCCACATGCACCTGCTCGAAAGCCCACGCCAGCGCTTCTGGCTCGATCGACGTTTTCCCGAGGGCATCGTGACCTATCTCGACAAAATCGGCTTCCTGTCGCCGCGGCTTGCCATTGCCCATGGCGTCCAGTTGCGCCCCGATGAACTCGAATTGCTGGCCGAGCGCGGCGTGCAGCTCGTCAGCAATCCCTCAGCCAATCTCCGCCTCCGTTCAGGCGTCGCTCCGATCGCCTCCGCGCAAGAAATCGGCGGCCCAGCCTTCGCCATTGGTCTTGATGGCACCGGATTGGACGACGATCAGGATCTCTGGCGGGAGATGCGGCTCCTCTATCTCCTGCAGAGCGGTCGCAGCCTGACGCGACGGTTGACGGCGCAGAATGTGTTCGATGCCGCCATCCGCGTGGGCGGCCAAGTGATCAATGCAGACGAAGCCGCAGATTTCACCATCATCGACTATCAGGCCTTGATCGCCGACGCGCTGTTCGACGACCACGACGAGTCCGAAATCCTGTTGACCCGCATGAGCGCCAGACATGCCAAGGGGCTTGTCATTGCGGGCCGGGAGGTGATGCGCCAGGGAGAACTGGCAGGAATCGACTTTGACGCGGCCTTGTTGGAGCTCTTGGCGCAGGCCAGAGCCGATCTGCCAAGGCTTAAGAAGCAACGCCCTCGTGTTCGAGCTTTGTCCGAAGCCACGCGTGCGTATTATGCGACCTGGCCCGGGATCTCATGATTTCGAGCCAGGCGGAGATCATGTGCCGACCAGCGCGACGGGCCGCAATGCATCGAGGCCTTCGAGCCTTTTTCTTGTCGATGATCGGCAATTGCGGCGGCAACCCTGTTCCAATACATTTCCGGTGCACTTGCCAACGCGGTACCTGAGCGCCGGAATGAGGGATGAGTGGCGATGGCCTGCCGCAGACCTGTCGCCCGAGATGCAGCCCGCATAGCCATCGCGACCGGCATCGGCAAGCGCCGCCTCGCTGCTCGGCAGGACGCCGAAGGCGGCGATCTTGGTAAGGTCCCGTTCATAGGCAGATTGCCGCAAGTATTCTTCGCCCCAAGAATCCGCTTTGGAAAACCCTGCGAATACCGCGCCGGCAAGGCGGACGAAAACTCGATGCCGGTCAATTACGGGAAGGTATAGAGGTAGATCGCAATCGGCGATCGTCTTCGTTCTCACGAGCTCGGCCCCAAGCAAGCCCTCTTCCTCAACAGGCTTGTAGTAATAGGGCAGCAGCAAGAGCGCTGGCGCAAAACCAAGATCGAAGGCACGGCGGGTCGATGCAACCGTCGTTCCAGATCCAGCGTGCCGGTCCCGACCGTCAGCGCACTACCACCCAATTCCCGCGCCGCAGTCATCCTTAGAGCGCTGCGCTGGGTGGGGAAAGAGAGTTGGCCTCACCCATCGTGCCCGGCACATTCAAGAGATCGCAGCCATTATTAAAGCACCAGCGGGCGTGTTCGATGAGGCATCATCGATGTCGTCATGATCGTCGAAAGGCCTGGGCGATCACGCCGGACATGCGGGTCTACGTCACGAAAAGGCTGCTCCCCATTCAATCAGATGCTGCTTTCAATCGGGCTGCGATAGGCTGCCACGAAAGGATGATCGAGGCTGGTGACGCGGCTCTTGTCCCAACCACCGGGGGTGCCCCATCCGGTAACGTCATCGGCAAAGAAATCGCGATTGACGTCGCGCAGGAACAGCCGCTCCGTTGGCATTTCCTCGTCCCACAGGATAGCGTCGACCGGGCAAACAGAAAGGCAGAGCCCACAATTGATGCACTCCTCCGGCTGAATGTAGAACATCCTTCCGCCCTCATAGATACAATCGACCGGACAGGCGACGGTGCAGGCTCCATCCTTCGTATCGATGCAGGGTTCGGTAATTACGTAAGCCATGTCCGCCTCAGAGCGCTCTCAGCGGCGCGTTTAGCAAACTATGACAAACTAGAGCATTCTTAAGAAGCGCCGATTTTCGGCTCTTTCCTTGCCGAAACGGCAATGCTCGGGCCGAGGGAACAGGTTCAAAAGGCAGATGGTGTAGGTCTTTCAACCGGCATGCAATAGCCGCTTGTTGGTCTACTCATCCGCTGCAATATCACCCGACAATCGCCTTTTCATTCGCAACAAAAGATGGGGAGCGGGAAATAGCCGTGAAGCAGCAAGTGGGCGATGTCACGTTGTTTCATGGACGCCTGAATACGGTGCTTGTTTCTGATGTCAGAGTTGCGCCGGTTACGGTTCTCCGCTGCGCCATTGCGAACGTCATACTGGTAACCGGAGAACCCAACGCGGCGGTGATCGAGTTGTGGAACGGCAACCATCCCATATCGCGGTAGGGATGCCCATTACTGGGCACGCGGCACAGATCCGGACGAGCGGAATCCCCGCATCCGGCTCCTACCTTCGGGTGTTTGACGGCGAAGCGTATACGCGGCCAAGGATTAAGGATCCGAGGGCGCGGGAGCCGATCATTGGCAAGCCGTATCATTCTCTCCCAGATCAATCGATGTCTCTGGCTCCGCCATCGACCGTCGGTGTTGACGCCAGGAAATGCTAAACCCGCAACTGCGGCGTACTTGCCCTGCTCGCGGGAGCCGACGGAAGACCCCTTGCGGCCCCCGAAGCGAACGTCCAAGCCGACGCCTTCTGTCGGCGACAGGACCGAAGGTGTTCTCGCGGGAAATGCGCATCTGATTGGTCGCCCCGGTAAACAGCGTCGGCTGCAGGTAGAAGCCGGCGCGTCGCGCTTGTTCAGCTCGCCGCCGAAGGCGAGCTTTGCGCCTTGCTATTTATGTTGACGCGCCGTCGGTGGCGGCGATCATTCGCCGCCAATCGGATTATGCAAAATATCCGCGCTCTTAGGCAGCAACAGCTGGTTTGGCATAGGCCGAAATGACCTTGGCAATCGCGGCCGCGATCTGCTGCAGATGGATTTCCTCCATGCGGTCGGTCCACCACATGCAGATCGTTCCCTTGCAGGCGAGCTCAGCCTGAGGACAAAGGCTGCTGTCGTAGTCGGTCTTGCGCACGCCTTCGAGCGTGAACGGCCAGCCGGAGGTGCCGAAAGTCTGGTGCTCGCGGATGACCGGGTAGCGGTAAAGCGGGATCTGGCCGGGATAGCCGATGAAGCCATCGATGCCCTCGGCGGCAAGGGCCTTCATCACCTCGGTCACGGGTGCCGAAAGCTTGGCCGGATCGAGACGGAACGAATAGAAAAAATAGACGCCAGTCGTGCCTTCCATCGGCAGAACTGGCTGTACATCGACGCCGGCCAAAAGCTCGGTCAGTCGGTCGGCGGAAGCGACACGGGCACCGACGAACTGTTCCAGCTTCTTCAGCTGTTCGATACCAACGGCAGCCTGGAGTTCGGTCATATGATAGTTCGGCGCCAGGAACAGGTGGTCGCGTCCGCCGCGCTCGCGCGGCCAGCCCTTGTCGGAGCAGTGGCGCAGGCCACGGCCGAACTTGCCGTCCTCATTGGTGATGACCATGCCGCCGTCACCCGTCGTCATGTGCTTGGACTGTTGGAAGGAGAAACAGGCGACATCGCCGAAGGTACCGCAGAGCTTGCCCTTGTAATAGGCGAGATGGGCCTGGGCGCAATCCTCGATGACGACGAGGTTGTGCTTCCTGGCAATCGCCATGATCGCGTCCATGTCGGCCGGATGGCCGTAGACATGGGTGACCATTATGGCGCGGGTGCGCGGCGTGATATTGGCCTCAATCGAGGCCGGATCGATATTCTGGGTGACGGGATCGACATCAGCAAAGACCGGGATCGCCAGCTGGGCGATGACCGGAATGACCGTGCCGACATCGGTGATCGGCGACAGGATGATCTCGTCGCCCGGCTCCGGATTGACGTAGATGACGGCGGTGTGCAGCGCGGCCGTGCCATTGGCGACAGCGACGGCATGTTTGACGCCGTATTTCTCGGCAAAAGCGCGCTCGAATTCGGCCGTCTTCGTGCCCGTCAGGAACGACAGGCGCCCCGACTTGATGACTTCGGTCAGCGCTTCCAGCTCTTCCGGCCCGAAGGTGCGGCCGGACGCATCGCGAAAGCTCGGCAGCGTGCCGTCGATTGCGCGCGGTCCGCCATTGATTGCCAGATCCTGCATATTGATTTCTCCCAACATGATAAAAATGCGGCCACGGGGGTGTGGCCGGGGTGGTTCAGAGACCGAGGAAATTGGCCATCAGCTGAAGCTGATAATCGAGCATGTGGCGGCCGAGATGGATGTGGCATCCCGCATCAAGGGCGGCCTTGAGAAGCGGCGTGATTTCCGGCTCCATGATGACTTCGGCGACGATCATGCCGGCTTCGAGCCGCGATACTTCGAAGGGCAGCGGGTCGGTCGCGTTCATACCGAGGGTCGTGCCGTTGACCAGCAGGTCGTGGCCGCCCGGATCGGCCGTGCCGATGGCGATATCGAGAGACGGATAGGTTTCCTTCAGCTTGGCGGCGAGGGCTTCGATCTTCTCGACAGTGCGGTTGGCGAGCGTCAGCTTCGCGATTCCAGCTTCGGCAAGCGCGAAGGCGACCGCATTGGCAGCACCGCCGGCACCGACCAGATAGGCGCTGCGACCCGCGACGTCGATGCCCTGCCCGCGCAGCCCCTCGACGAAGCCGATACCATCGAGCTGGTGGCCGACAAGCCTGCCGTCCGCCTCGCGGCGCAGCACATTGGCGGCACCGACGGCAAGTGCCTGCGGGCTCACCTCGTCGCAGAGGCGCAGGATCGCCTGCTTGTGCGGCACGGTGACGATGGCGCCATCAAAACTCTTCAGTACCCGCAGGCTGGCAACGAAAGTCTCGAGATCGGCCGGTGCGACATTGAAGGGCACCATGACGGCATCCTTGCCGCGCGTCATGGCGATGCGGTTGATGCCAGGCGGCGCTTTCACATGATCGGTCGGATGGGCGAGAATACCGAGGACGCGGGTGCAGCCGGTGATTTCCGCGATCTTGGGGTCCTGAATGATCGACATGCGTCGTCCTCACTTGCCCCAGGAGAGTGCCAGCGGATTGACACCGCGGGCAAGCTCCAGGAGGCCGGCCCGCGTTGCCGGATGCAGCGGCTCCAGCGGATGGCGGACGTGGTCGGACTTGACGACGCCGCCTTCCATCATGACGGTCTTGGCGGCTCTGAGACCGCACTGGCGATTCTCGTAATTGATGAGCGGCAGGATGTGCTCATAGGCTTTTGCCGCCTGCTGGCGGTCGCCGGCGCGATGATGTTCGATCACCGGACGGATGAGATCGGGCAACATGGCGCTCGACATGACGCCGGTCGCCCCGGCATCGAGATCGGCCATCAGCGTGATCGCCTCCTCGCCATCAAACGGGCCTTCGATCGCTTCGCCGCCGAGCTCGATCAGCTTGCGCAGCTTGCCCGCCGTCCCGGCGACCTCGATCTTGAAATAACGCACGAGCGGCAACTCACGGGCGATGCGCACCATGAAATCTGCCGAGAGGGTGACGCCGCTCAAGGGCGCGTCCTGGATCATGATCGGAATGCCGGCGGCATCGGCCACACGGGCGAAATGCTCGCGGACCGATGTCTCGTCGAGCTTGATGCCGGCGCCATGATAGGGCGGCATCAGCATGATGAGCTTTGCGCCATGTTCGGCAGCGTGATGCGCGCGGGCGGCGGCAATCTGCGTGCTGAAATGGCTGCAGGTGACCATGACCGGCACGCGGCCGGCGACATGGGCAAGGCTCAGCTCCGTCAGCTGTCGGCGCTCCTCATCCGACAGCAGGAACTGCTCGGAATAATTTGCGAGAATACAGATGCCATCCACACCCTGGTCGATCATGCAATCGAGCACGCGGCGCTGGCCGTCAAAATCGATCTCGCCTGTTTCGGTGAAAGGCGTCGGTGCCACCGGGACGAGCCCGGAATAGGGTCGATCAATCGCCATCTTGAAAAAATGCCCCGCAAAAATTTCGTGTAACGCAAGTCTTCACTTGACTTCTGAAGGCGTATCACGAATGATTTTTGCACGCAATGGTCATTTTTAGGAGATATCGATGCCTGTGCATCAATCCGGTCCCTCTGTGATCCGCCTGCACGAGACGGACAATGTGGTCGTCGCGACGCGCCCGATTGCCGAAGGTGAAAATGTCGGAGAGGTGGTGACGCTGAGCGCTGTTCCGAGCGGCCACAAGATTGCCGTACGGCCGATCGCGGAAGGAAACATGGTGCTGAAATACGGCCAGGTCATCGGTCGTGCGAGCCGTGACATCGCCGCCGGCTCGCATGTGCACCTGCAGAACCTCGCCATGCTCGACAGCGCCGTCTCGCACGAATTTGCCGTCGAGGGCGGCCCGACGCCGCTCTTGCCCGAAGGCGAGCGGCGCACCTTCAAGGGATATCTGCGGCCATCAGGCCTCGTCGGCACGCGCAACTATGTCGGCATCATCACCTCGGTGAACTGTTCGGCAACAGTCGCCAAGGCTGTCGCCGATTATTTCAAGAGCAACGGCTTCGGCAATTACGCCAATGTCGATGGCGTCGTGGCGCTGACACATGGCACGGGCTGCGCGATTCCCACCAATACCGAGGGTTACACGTATCTGCGCCGCACGCTGAGCGGCTATGCCCGCAACCCGAACTTCGCGGCGATCCTGATGATCGGGCTCGGCTGCGAGACCAACCAGATCAGCCATCTCGTCAAGGCCTTCGAACTTGAGGAGGGCCCGCTGCTGCGCACCATGACCATCCAGAAGATGGGCGGCACGCGCAAGACGATCGAGGAAGCCGTCTCCATCATCCAGGAACTGCTGCCGGAAATCGATGCCGTGAAGCGCACCGAGCAGCCGCTGTCGGGCCTCAAGGTGGCGCTGCAATGCGGCGGTTCGGACGGCTATTCCGGCATCACTGCCAACCCGGCGCTTGGTTATGCCGCCGACCTCGTCGTCAAGAACGGCGGCACGGCGGTCCTGAGCGAGACTCCGGAGATCTACGGCGCAGAACATTTGCTCACCCGGCGCGCTGCCACACCTGCCATTGCCGAAAAGCTGATGGCCCGTATCAACTGGTGGCGCGACTATACCGTCAAGAACGGCGCCGAACTCAACAACAATCCTTCGCACGGCAACAAGGAAGGCGGGCTTACCACCATCCTCGAAAAGTCGCTCGGCGCGGTTGCCAAGGGCGGCTCCATGCCGCTGATGGAAGTCTATGAATATGCCGAGCAGATCGACGCCTCCGGCTTCGTCTTCATGGATACGCCCGGCTATGACCCCGTCGCCGTGACCGGCCAGGTTGCCGGCGGCTGCAATCTCATCGTCTTTACGACCGGCCGCGGCTCGGTCTCCGGCTTCAAGCCGGCGCCCTGCATCAAGGTTGCCACCAATAGCGAAATGTACGAGCACATGAGCGAGGACATGGACATCAATTGCGGCGGCATCATCGACGGCAGCGACAGCATCCAGGCGGCCGGCGAGCGCATCTTCGAACACATCATCGCCATCGCATCCGGCGAGCGCACGCTGAGCGAAGGTTATAATTATGGTGACTTCGAATTCGTGCCTTGGCAAATAGGCGCGGTGACCTGAGCCCGGAAAAGGATCTGATGGCGCACCGAACCCTCGCCTACGAAGCCATCGCCAACGCGCTACGCAAGGCCGTGATATCGAAGACCATTCCGGAGGGCACCGTGCTTCTGGAAGGGCCGATCGCGACCCTCTTCGATTCCAGCCGCTCGCCGGTCAAGCAGGCGCTCGCGACCCTCGAAATCGAAGGCCTCGTCAGGCGCTTCGACGGGCGCGGCCTGCTGGCTGGACGAGAGGGCGATCCCCTACGCCTGAAGATCTCGCCCGACATGCTGGATCTGGAGGAGGAGGCGAGCGCCAGCCCGAAGACCTTCGCTTGGCAGAGCTTCTATTACGATTTCGAAAATACCGTAATCCTGCGTGCAGTCTTCGGCAGCTTCCGTATCAACGAACTGGCGCTGGCGCGCCACTATAATGTCGGGCGCACCGTCGCCGGCGATATCCTCAACCATGCCGCCAAGAATGGCATCGTCGTGCGTGACGACAAATCGCGCTGGTGGATCAACCCGCTCGACGAAGACCGTTTCCGCGATCTCTACGAGGTGCGCCTGCTGCTGGAGCCGGCAGCACTGAAGACCGCCATGCGCAATATTCCCGGCACCACGCTGGAGACCATGCGGCAGCGGCTGATCGCCGTGTCGGAGAAGTTTCCCGATATTGCCAGCGCCGAGCTCGATGCGCTCGAAGAAGACCTGCATGTCGCCGCCCTGCAATACAGCGCCAATGGCGAGATACTGGAAGCACTGAAGCGCACGCGCTGCGTGCTCGTCGCTGGCAAGCATATCCAGCGCGCCGTGCGCGGCACGCTGCCGATCGACGCCTTCATGGACGAACATCTCGACATCATGGATGCGATTGCCGCACACGATTATCCGCTGGCCGAAAAAGCGCTGACCGACCATCTCGAAGCCTCCGGCAACAAGGCCAGGGAGCGCCTGCAGGCCTATCTCGCCATCTCCGACGTGACGCCGATATCCTATGTCCTCGACTGACCAGAGGGCGCTAGTTCGTTTCCCCCTTGGCCTGCTGCTCGGAGATGATCTGCTCCTTGATCACCTCGCGAAGTGTCTGGGCAAGGTTCGGCGTCGCGCTGGAACAGCAGACCATGATGGAACTGCTCGGGGCCTGCAGCGACATATAGCCATGCTTCATCGTGCTATCGAGATAGACGCTGTCGCCCTCTTCCAGATCGGTCGGCTCGTAATATTCGCTGAAGAGCCGGATCTTGCCGCTGAGCACCAGGATGAATTCCTCACCGACATGCGAGGTCAGCGGCCCCATCTGCTCGGGCGTCAGCGCCCGTACTTCGATATGGATCGGTATGATGCGCTTATGGGCGACGTCGGAGGAGAGATAGCTGTAGCTATAGTACTGCCGGTCGAGCTGCTGGCCCTCGAGATTGCGGTTGATGCTGCGGCGCGCGACGACGAGCGGCGGCGTCGGCTCGTTCGGCGACGAGTTCAGGAGATCGCCGATTTCGACGCCGAGCCCGTGCGAGAGCTTCAGGATCGTGTCGAAATTCGGCGAGATGTGGCCGTTCTCCACCTTGGACAGGGTGGAGGTGGCAATTCCCGTCATCGAGCTGACCTCCGCAAGCGTCCAACCGTGATAGGAGCGCCGGTCCTTCAGTAGCTTTCCGAGGTTTTTCACTTTTTCATTCATATCGTGCCGTGTTTTCCAATCTGGCCAGCGCCTTTCGTCGAGGTCATGATTTCCGCTCAATGCTCTTGCGCAGCGACATGGCGCCGAGAGCCGCAAACAACAGCGTCACGCAAAGCACAACCGAAACAAGCGCATTGATTTCGGGGGTGAAGCCGGTCCGCATCATTGCCCACAGCCGCATGGGGAGCGTGGTTTCCCCTCCGACGAGAAAAAACGTTACCAATGTTTCGTCGAACGAGAGTGCAAATGCAAGTAGGGAACTGGTGACGAGCGCTGAGCGCAACTGCGGAAAGACAACATATACAAAGGTTTCCCAGGCATTTGCGCCGAGATCGAGCGAAGCTTCGATCTGCGAATTTTCAAGTGTATCGAGCCTGATCGTGACCATGCGGTAGATGACAGCCAGAATCAGCACGACATGACCTGCCGTGACCGTGATCAGGCTGCGCTCGATGCCGATCTGGCGAAAGGCGATCAGAAGCGAGATACCGGTAATGATCGCCGGCAGCACGAAGGGCAGGAAGATCACGAACTCGACATAGGAGCGGCCGGCCCGGGCGCCAGTCTTCATATAATATGCAAGGCCGACCGAAATCGCGCTGGCGATGACGACGGCGCAGACGCCGACGATGAGGGAATTGGAGAGCGCGTCGATCAGCTGGCTGTTGGTGGCAAACTTGCCGTACCATTGCAGGGAAAAATCCGACCAGTCGACTTTGCGGCCCTTCATGCCGACGAAGGAGAGCAGGATGACGATGGCGGCCGGCGCATAGAGTACGACGAAGGTAATGATGCCGACGATCCAGAGCAGGGTGATGGTGATACGTTCGAGCAAGGTCATCTGATCCTCGCAGTGCGTGAGATGAGGGAAGCGAGCGCGATCAGCGCGATGACCGCGATCAGGAGCATGACAGCAAGTGCGGCACCGAACGGCCAGTTGAAGGCCATGCCGAACTGGCTCCAGACGGCGCGGCCGAAAGTGAAGCCTTCGCTGCCGCCGACCATCTGCGGCGTCAGGTAATCGCCCAGCGCAATCACCATGACGAAGAGGGCGGCCGCAATCGAGCCTGGCAGGCTGAGCGGCAGCACCACCGTCAGGAAGATCTGTCCGGGCTTGGCGCCGAGATCGGCAGCGGCCGAGATCAGCGACTGCGGGATCCGCTCCAGCGCCAGGAAGATCGGCAATATGCCGAAGGGCAGATAGATCACCGCCATGGTCAGCATCACCGCCGTCTGGTTGAAGATGAAGAGCTTGCTCGGCACATCGATGATGCCGAGCGACAGCAGCACGGAATTGAGGAAGCCGTTGAAGCCGAGGATGCTGCGCATCGCATAGATCTTCACGACATAATTCATGACCAGCGGCAGCGCGCTCAGAAGCAGAAGCAGGTAGCGCAGCGAGCCCTCGATGCGCCAGATCAGGTAGGAGAGGATATAGCCGACGACCAGCGAGATCAGCGCCACGATGAAGGCGAGCTTCAGCGTACCGAAGAACACGTAGAGATAGCTGCCGCTGGTGAAGAAGGCGGCGTAATTGGCAAGTGTCAGCCGGCCGGTGAGCTTGCCGTTACCCTGTTCGAGAAAGCTCGATGCCAGGAAGGAGACGAGCGGAAGCAAGACGATCAGCGTCGGCAGACCGTAGACCAAGAGCTTGGCGATCAGCTTACCGATGCCGCGTCTCGGCTTCGTGTCCGCTTCGTCGATCCAGATACCGGTGGGTGTAGTGGCTATGCTCATGGCCTCACCCTTTCGCCAGGAAGCTGACATCGGCTTCCGACCAGCGCAGCATGACATCGTTGCCGACTACGAGATTGCGGATCGACAGCGAAGTCGGCATCCGGACCTTGACGCGATGTTCGCCCGATGTGCCGACCGACAGCGAAAGTTGGGTCGTGGCACCGAGGAAGGTGATGGCGTCAAGCCGCGCCTTTGCCATGCGCTCGTCGGCGCGCATCTCGGCTCCGTCATGCAGATGGAAGCTTTCCGGACGGATCGCCAGCAGCAGCTCGCCCTGATGATCCGACGATGCCGAATGCCGGCCGAGCGGGCTTTCGATGCCGGATGCCTGGTCCTTGGCTGCGGCCGGCAGGATATTGTTTTCGCCGAAGAACTTGGCCACGAACTCGCTTTTCGGCTTGTAATAGATCTCTTCCGGTGTGCCGACCTGGACCAGATTGCCGTGATCCATGACCGCGATGCGATCGGACATGGAGATCGCCTCTTCCTGGTCATGGGTGATGAAGACGAAGGTGGTGCGGATGCGCCGCTGCAGATCCTTCAGGAATTCCTGCATCGAGCGGCGAAGCTCGGCATCGAGGGCTGCCAGCGGCTCATCGAGCAGGATCACCTGCGGCTCGCAGACGATGGCGCGCGCCAGCGCCACGCGCTGGCGCTGGCCGCCGGAAAGCTCGGCCGGATAACGTCCCGCCTTGTCGGCGAGGTTGACCGTTTCGAGCACCGCCTGGACGCGCTTCTTGATCTCGGCCTGCGGCGTCTTGCGGATGCGCAACCCATAGCCGACATTGCGGGCGACAGTCATATGCGGAAACAGCGCATAATCCTGGAAGACCGTGTTGAAGGGCCGCTTGAAGATCGGCACCTGCGCGATATCGGTGCCACGCAGCAATATCCTACCGCACGAAGGCGGCGTGAAGCCGCCGATCATCCTGAGGATGGTCGTTTTGCCGGAACCGGAGGGACCGAGGATGGTGAGAAACTCACCATCCCGGATGTCGAGATCGACGGGCTTCAGCACGTCGACGCTCTTATAGGATTTGGTCACGCCGACGAGCTGGATGACGTTCTGCCGGTCGGCGGCCAGATCCGCTCTATCTGAAAGCAATGCTGTCATTACTGTACCGGGGTTGCCTTGATCTCGTTCCAGAGCTCGATGCGCTTGGCGAAGTCCTCGGGCGCTTCCAGGAAGACCAGCTTGTCGGCATAGGTCAGGCCCGCATCGATATTGACGGCCTGGTTGGTGGTGTTGCCGTAGCCGGTCTTGGTGCTGATATAGGTGCCGACGGCCTGGTCGAGCATCGCATCGATCCAGGCATGAGCCAGATCGACGTCGCGGGCCTTGGCGCTGACCGCCCAGCAGTCGATCCAGCCGATCGCGCCTTCCTGCGGAATGACGAGGCCGACATTGGCGCCCTGCTTCTTCAGCATCGGCGCCTGCGGTTCGCCCATCGACATCATCAGGTCAATGCCGCCCTGGGCGAAGATGCTGACGCCATCATCGAAACCGGCATAGTAGCTGGCAATATTGGCCTTCTGCTTGAGCAGCTTCTGCTTCACCTGGTCGAACTGTTCGTCGGTGAGGTTGAAGGGATCGCGGATGCCGAGGGTGAGTGCCGCCGTGACGATGGCGTTGTTGGCATCGTCCATGACGATGATACGGCCCTTGTACTTCTCATCCCACAGCACTTCCCAGCTAGTCGGCGGGGTCTGGAACGTATCGGCATTATAGATCAGCGGGATCGAGCCCCAGGCGAAAGGTGCCGCGTAGGTCTTGCCGTCGAAGACGATGGCCGAGACATGCTTGAAGGCGCCGGCTAGGTTCTTGGCATTGGGCAGCTTCGAACTGTCGAGCGGCTGGATCAGGTTTTCCTGCGTCAGGCGCTTGTAGGAGGAGGTCTCGATGGCGATCACGTCGAAATCGGCGCCTTCGGAGGCCGTCATCTTGGCGAAGATCTCATCGACGCTGCCGGTATAGCTCACGCTGACGCTGGCGCCGGTCTTCTCTTCGAAGGCCTTGACCCATTGGTCGTCGGCATAGCCTTCCCAGGTCAGCATGCGCAGCTCCTTGCCGGCGGCAAAGGCCGGGCGGATGAGCGCGGGTGCTGCAAGCGCGCCGACTGCGAGAGAGGCGGTGGTCGTCAGAAATTCACGTCTTTTCATGTGCGTTCCCCTTCGAACGAAGTTGTTTTGATTGAATAGTCGACCGGTGTCTGATGCCATCCGGCCTTGTGTCTTTCCCAGTAGGACGATTTGAGCTTGAGGCTGAGTTCACCCGGCCTGCCATTGCCCATGATGTGATCGCCGATCCGCGAGACGGGCATCACGCCGCCTGCCGTCGTCGTGCAGAACATCTCGTCCGCCGATAACAGATCCTCCTTCTTCAAAGCCGCGATGCGGGCGGCAATGCCGAGCATTCCGCAGAGTTCCAGCACGGAGCGGCGGGTAATGCCTTCGAGCACCCCGCGATCCGGCGTCAGCACCTCGCCATTCCTGACGATGAAAACGTTGAAGCCCGGCCCCTCGGTGACGAACCCCCCGGCATCCAGCAGTACGGCCGTGTCGGCGCCCGCATCATGGGCCTCGAAGAGGCCGCGGGTCAGGTCGCCCCAATGGTAATTCTTGATGGTCGGATCGATGGAGGCGGGCGCGATGCGCGGCACGGAGGCGATATGCAGATGCGCGCCCCTCTCCTGCACGTCGAGCGGGATCACGTCGATCCACGGGATCGCATAGACGATCAGCCTGTTGTCGCAATCCTCCGGCCGGCGCGAGCCGAAGATGCGCGGCCTGCCGCGCGTACAGATCATCGCGACATAGGAATGGCGAAGCCCCGACAAAGCGACGCACCGCATGGCGATCTTGCCGATTTCGGCCATAGAATAAGAAGGCTGCAGGCGCAACCCTTTCAGCGATCGCTCGAACCGGTCGAGGTGATCCTGCAGCCGGAAGAAAGCGCCGTCGCGGACATGGACGACATCATAGGTGACGTCTGACCGGGTAAAGCCCCAATCCAGGACGGATATGACCGCCTCGCCGGCCGGGACGAACATCCCGTCGCAAAATGCGGCACCTTTCGAGAAGTCGGCAGTCATGCGTTGGGAGCCTTGAGTTGAGATCTTCTATGCTCGAAACCGATGTTAAGAAACTGACAAAAATTTCGCGAACGTGCAAGTTATTTTTCTCACAAGAAATTTATTGACAGAACGGAAAGAGGATGAAAATTAAAAAACAGGCCGATATCACGCGCTTTCCGGCTCTGACGCTTGTCAGATCGGATATTTCTCGGGATGGAATTTTCATGGAAGAAAAATTTGAGAAACGCCGCCTCGGCACCACGGTACTCGAAGTGACCGCGCTCGGCCTCGGCACCACAGCGATCGGGGGCCTCTATTCCGCGACCAGCGAAAGCGCGGCCGAGGAGACGATGGACACGGCTTGGAAGCTTGGCATCCGCTTCTTCGACAGCGCCCCGCAATATGGCAACGGCATGGCCGAGCAGCGCCTCGGCGCTTTCCTGAAGACCAAGCCGCGCCGCGATTATGTGCTCTGCACAAAGGTCGGCCGCCTGCTGCGCCTGCCGGAGAACCCGCAAGGCGAGGACGCCTATTACAAGGGCACGCCGCCGGAGCGCCCGGTCTTCGACTTCAGCTATGACGGTGTGATGACCTCGGTCGAGGAAAGCTTGAAGCGTCTCGACACCGACAGGATCGACGTGCTGCATATCCACGACCCTGACAATCACTATGCTCAAGCCATCGACGGCGCCTACAAGGCGCTCGACCGGCTGCGCTCCGACGGCACCATCGGGGCAGTCGGGGCCGGCATGAACCAGAGCGAGATGCTTACCGAATTCGCCCGCAACGGCAATTTCGACTGCTTCCTGCTTGCCGGCCGCTATACGCTCTTGGAACAGGGGGCGCTGCGCGAACTGCTGCCGCTCTGCGTCGAGAAGAATATCTCGATCATCATCGGCGGCGTCTACAACAGCGGTATCCTCGCCAATCCGGCAGCGGGCGCCAAGTTCAACTATCAGGATGCCGACAAGGATCTCATCGAGCACGCGCTGAAGCTGGAAGCGGTCTGCCTGCGCCATGGCGCGCCGCTGAAGGCCGCCGCGATCCAGTTCCCCCTCGCCCATCCGGCAGTTGCGACTGTTCTGACCGGGGTCAGAAGCCCCGAAGAGATGATCGAAAACGCCGCGCTTTTCCGCCAGGAGATTCCGGCAGCGCTGTGGCAGGAGCTGAAGGCCGAAGGCCTGATCTCCGCCGAAACGCCGACGGCGTGATCGCCATGCGCCGCGTGATCGATGCGCATCAGCATTTCTGGGATCTTGCCACCGGCAGCTATCCCTGGATGGAGGGCGAGGAGATGAGCCCGCTCCGGCGCGACTATCGTCCCACCGATCTCCTGCCCTTAATGGCCGCTTCCGGCGTGGATGCGACGATCCTCGTGCAATGCCGCCACGATCTCGCCGAGACGCGGGACTTCCTGGCGATTGCCAAGGCCCATGATTTCGTTGCCGGCGTCGTCGGCTGGGTCGATCTCCAGGCTAATGACGTGGCAGCGCAGATATCAGCGCTGCGATTACTGCCCGGCGGCGCCAAGCTCGTCGGAATCCGCCACAATGTCCACGACGAGGCCGATGCCGAATGGCTGCGCCGAACCGCCGTGCAGCACGGTATCTCTGCCGTCTTCGAGGCCGGATTGACCTTCGATCTTCTGGTGAGGGCGCGCGAACTGCCGGCAGCCGTCGATCTCGTCGGCCTCTTTCCGAACGGGCGTTTCGTGCTCGACCATATGGCCAAGCCGCCGATCGCCTCGGGCTTTTCGAGCTTCTGGGAGGCCGGCTTCAATGCACTTGCGAGCTATGGCAATGTCTGGTGCAAAGTTTCCGGCCTGGTGACCGAGGCCGACTGGACCCGTGCGGTTCCTGAAGATTTCGATCCCTATCTGCAGATCGCGCTCAAATGCTTCGGTCCCGACAGGCTGATCTTCGGCTCCGACTGGCCGGTCGCAACCCTTGCCGCCTCCTACGCAGAGGTCAAGACAATCGCCTCGCGGCTGACGGCCGCCACCCCCGAGATTGCCGATCGTTTCTTCAAAGGCAACGCCACCGACGCCTATCAGCTTTCAACAGACGGATTTTCGAGATGAGCATCAATTTCAACAGTGGCGCATGGCTGAACGAACCCAAGAGCTGGGACGCTGCCGATACCAGCCTGACGATGACCACAGATGAGAAGACGGATTTCTGGCGCGAGACCTATTACGGCTTCAAGCGCGACAGCGGCCATTTCCTTGGGCTCCCGACGGACGACGGTTTTACCGCGAAGATCCGCATCCAGGGAGAGTTCCGCACGCTCTACGACCAGGCCGGCCTGATGGTGCGCATCGACGAAGAGCGCTGGGTCAAGACCGGCGTCGAATTCACCGACGGCGAACTTTTCCTCAGCACCGTCATCACCGACGGCAAGTCCGACTGGTCGGTGTCGCAGCCCTTCAAGGAGCTGGAGGATTTCTATATCCGCATCACGCTCGCCAAGGGCGCCATGCGCATCCAGGCCTCGCGCGACGGCAGCTTCTGGCCGCTCCTGCGGCTTGCCCCCTTCCCTCTCGCCGAGAGCTACCAGGTCGGCCCGACCGCCTGCACGCCGGAGCGCAGCGGGCTTTCCATCCGCTTCTCGGAATTCGAGATCGGCCCCGCCATCACCAAAGACCTCCACGACCTGACCTGAGGACGCAACATGCTCATTGGTATCGACCCGATCCTGAATGCCGATATTCTCTATGCGCTGCGCGCCATGGGACACGGTGACGAAATCGTCATCGCCGACGGCAGCTTTCCGGCCCAGACGGTGGCAAAGCGTCTCATCCGCATGGAAGCCGCCGACCTGCCGCGCATGCTGAAAGCCGTACTGTCAGTCATGCCGGTCGATGAATCCGAGCCCGATCCCGTCATCGGCATGGAAGTGATCGACGAACCGGATACGATCGTGCCGGCGCATGTGGCGATCCAGGAAGCTCTCGACGCGCTTCCGGGCGAACCGGTCAAACTCGCCCGCGTCGAACGATTCGCCTTCTACGGGCGCGCCAAGGAAGCTTTCGCCGTCATTTCCACCGGTGAAACGCTGTTCTACGGCAATGTCATCATCCGCAAGGGCACGGTGAACCTCGGCGGCAATTGATCGACAGCACAATGATTGGATTGGACCCGACGGAGTTGCGAGATCACTCCCTCCGCTAAAGGATATGGAGCCGGCTACCGAAATGTATCATCGCGGCCGGCTGCAGGAGACCGTTGATCACGCTCATCCGTGCTTCATCGACGCTAGATTGTCACCAAGGGATTGGTCGAAGACGAATACTGGTGGGCCAGGCGACCACATTGTCAGGCCCGTAGAGCTCGAACGGCTTGCCATCATTGCAGATTACACGCTCACGCTTCGCTGTCTGCATGCCTACTCCATCGTCGAAGACAGGTGACTGCGAGGATCGGTTAGTGCAGGATCTCTGTTTTGCCGAATTGAACAGGCGAAGGGCCGCAGGTTCCGACGGAGGACGACGGCGGTCGCTGATGCGACCACCGTCTCGATCCTTGCTTGGTTGGTGTTCCAACAGTGGCCTCGTTCGGTTGTGGGCCTTGCGCATGATCAGATTGCCACTTTTGACAAGAACTCCGACGTGGTCTACGGCACCCTTGAGGTCGGACAGACAGCCACCTTATGGATCTTCGGTCAGCCGACTTGGCCAAACGACGTTGCGAAGGGTGTGTTTGTTCCCAAAGGGTCAACCGGCATCCTGCGTGTCGCTCCCCTTGATATCGACGCGAAGAAGGCGTTCGACTGGGCTACACGCGGAAAGCTGAAAGAATACCCACTAATGAAGCTGCGGTCAGGTCGGGCGTGATCTTCCGGTATACCAAAACAACCCTAAAGAAGCAGTTGTGGAGCAATTCCGGGCGGGCCGCTGGCTACACAGGAACGGAAATTGGTTCAATCGGACTTTCGTCTTCCTCCTACTTTCAGCAATTTTTCTGAGCCTTGTGTGTGCCCAGACGGGTTTCGCCTATCGCCCCGCGCGCAAGATGCAAACTTTGCTATCGAGACGAATGAATCAGTTTCACCAGGATGCGAAGACGAGTTGGGATTGAGGCGGCAACCTGGATTGCCGCGCCGAAGCAACTGGCATCCGGATCGCAACGAACCCCAGCAATTGTCACTCGGAGATAGAAGACGCCGGCTTTTGCAGTTGAACGGATATGAACCTAAAGCCCCTTCAAGCGCTTTGGCCACGCATCTGAAACTTTGTGACATCTTATGCAGATTGGCTAGACAGTGGGTATAGACATTCGGCGGTGTTCCGCTCTCGCTTTGCGCTAATCTCAATGCGAATTATTCAACCAGGTGATGATCGCTAGTTTCTGGCCAATTGTTGCGGGTTAGCTTTGGGCTGCCAGCAAATTGAGCCGGACAAGACACTAGATGCCGTAATGGGCCGGCGTCTCATGAGTAGCCAGTTGGGTGGCTGTCCCTCAGAATGATGATGTTTGGAAACGAGGTCCGAGCGATCGGCCTCAAGCATCATGAGAGGAACAGCCATGGAATATTATGCAGGAATCGACGTCTCGCTGAAAGAGAGCAGCGTGTGCGTGGTCGACGCGACGGGCAAGTTGGTTCGCGAGGTCAAGGTAGGCAGCGAGCCTGAATGCCTGGTCGGGTATTTTGATCAACTGGACTTTCCGGTAGAGCGCATCGGCCTTGAAGCGGGGCCGTTGTCCCAATGGCTACACGCGGCTCTCGTTGCTGCGGGTCATGAGGTGGTTTTGCTGGAAACGCGGCATGTGAAGGCGGCGCTTTCGGCGATGACGGTGAAGACCGACCGCAAGGATGCACGGGGGATCGCGCAACTGCTCCGCATGGGGTGGTATCGTCCGGTCCACGCCAAATCGTCGCCGGCCCAGGACACTCGGGCTCTCCTGGTTGGCCGCAAGCTTCTGCAATCCAAGCTGCTCGACGTCGAGCTCAGCATCCGGGGTATCCTGCGTGGCTATGGATTAAAGGTCGGCGAAGTCAGCCGCGGGCGTTTCGAGGCGCGCATCCGCGAACTGATTGCAGGGCATGCTACATTATCGATGGTGATTGACGCGATGCTGACGGCGCGAGCAGCGCTATGGGTCGAATTTACGAAGCTGCACCGCGAGATGCTCAGGATCGCCCGCGCCGACAGAGTTTGCCAACGGCTGATGAGTGCGCCGGGTGTCGGTGCCTTGGTTGCGCTGACCTACCGCTCCGCGGTCGATGATCCAGCCCGGTTCGAAGAGTCCAGCACAGTGGGTACCTACTTCGGGCTGACGCCGAAGAAATATCAATCCGGCGAAACTGATCGCGATGGCGGTGTCAGCAAGGTCGGCGACGCGATGGTGCGAACCGCATTGTTCGAGTCTGCGCACATAATGCTGACGCGGGCGACGCGCTTTTCCAGTCTAAAGCGCTGGGCGCTCGATGTGGCTAGGCGTCGCGGAATGAAGCGCGCGAAGGTTGCCCTTGCACGCAAACTGGGCGTTGTTCTTCACCGCATGTGGATGGATGCGACGGACTTTCGCTGGAGCGCAAACCCTATGGCGGCATGAAGAGAGCTACGTGATTGACGCGGGCAAGTGCAAGGCTTGCGTCTGATGAGGTCCCGTCGCTGGGACGCAGGCTTGGCAAGGTCGTGTGTAGTGCTGTGACCGCTTCGGCGAAGCACGCTTTCTAGATTGACCTGTCGGCTTGTTGATCTGATGGCATAGTGTGGCGGTCTTCGTGCTGACCACGGACAGAAGCATGGCCTCAGCGACGAGATAATCATTCAGAGGGACTTGACGAACAAAGGCCCATTACAGAAGTACTACAGTTGCGGTTTACCGGAAATCATGATTCACTTCCCGCATTTGGCGGGAGGGAAGTTCAATGTCGGTTGCGGGTTGGTCCGGGTCGGTTCTGGCGTGGCATCGTGAGCTCGATGCCTTGAAGGTGCGGTTGGGCTCGGTCTTTGGTCGCCGAGAATTGCGCGCATCGTGCGGTGCCTTTCTGGATGGGTTGTTGTCGGGAGTAGAGCGCAAGACTGGCTGGCTGATGGCGGAACAGGCAGGACTGGAGCGCCCTTATCGGATGCAATCGCTGCTGGGGCGCAGCCATTGGGATGCTGACGCATTGCGCGATACGGTTCGCGCTTATGCAATAGAGTCTCTCGGTGACGCGGACGGCGTTCTTGTGGTCGATGAGACCGGCTTCCTGAAGAAAGGCGCCCATTCAGTCGGTGTCGCACGACAATATTCCGGCACGGCCGGCCGGATCGAGAACTGTCAGATCGGTGTTTTCCTTGCCTATGCAAGCCGCTACGGTCAGACCCTGATCGATCGGCAACTTTATCTACCGAAGGAGTGGGCCGAGGATGAAGCCCGCCGTGCTTCGGCTCACGTCCCCCAGTCCCAAGCCTTCGCGACCAAACCGGCCATTGCAGCCAAGCTCATTGCCGATGCGCTGGATGCCGGCGTGCCTTGTGCCTGGGTATTGGCGGATGCGCTTTATGGTTCGGATTCCAAGCTGCGCCGGATGCTGGAAAGCCGTGGCCAGCCTTATGTTCTGGCAGTGCGCTCCAATCATTGCCTGCGCTTTGTGCGTGAGCAAGGGATCGAGCAGACCGATCCCGAAACGATGGCTGATGAGTTGAAACCGGAGGTTTGGCAGAGCCATGCAGCAGGCGAAGGTGCCAAGGGTCTTCGGCTTTATGATTGGGCCCGTATTCCTCTCAGCTCTCGCCCGGATCCACAATGGGAGCGCTGGCTTCTGATCCGGCGCAGCCGACGCGAACCCGATGCGCGCGCCTATTACTTTGTCTTTGCGCCCGCCGGTACCGAATTGAGCGAATTGGCGGGCGCTGCCGGGCTGCGTTGGACCGTGGAAGAATGCTTCCAGCGTGCGAAGGACGATCTCGGCCTGGATCATTGCGAAGCGCGATCCTGGCATGCTTGGAAGCGGCACATGACGCTCGTCATGGCAGCCGCTGCATTCCTCGCCAAACTCGGCGCCGATCTACGCCGCACCGCTGCTGGCAAACCGAACGAAACGAGTCCAAACCCGCCAATCGCCGCCTGACCAACACCATGGCCTTCGTGCCCAGCGTCGCAGAGATCCGCTATCTGATCAAACGCCTCCTGCTACAGCCCCGATTAGAGTTCGCCTCATCTTGGCATGGTCACTCTGGCGACGCAGGCATCAAGCATCCGCAATGCTTTCTCACTACAAAGCAAGGCATCAAACGCAACTGTAGTACTAGGAGTTGCAGCCCATCAGATCTGCATGTGAGCGGAATTTCGTACATTTGCGAAATACGTTGCGGAATTCCGCATGATTAATACCGTTTTTCAGTTATTGGGCGAACAACTGCTCGCAGCTCGTAAAAAGCGTGACCTGAGCCAGCCGGCGCTCGCCGAGAGACTTGCCGAAATCGTGCACGCATATCGGAACTGGAACGTGACCTTGCCAACAATCGCTTGGGCAGGGACCGCCTGACTCTGTTTGCCGAACTCTGCGATACGCTTGATCTCGTCCCCGTGCTGATCCCGAAATCGCGCATGGAAAGCGTGCGGCAGCTGGTCGATGAGATACCTGCACCAAGACATTCGACCGACGTTCCGAGAGCGTTCGACGAGCTCTTCATAGACCTCGACGACGATGAGACAAAGGAAGGGTAATGGCGAAAGCAGCGGCGGTTCTTGGCGTCTTCATGCTCGATGCAGAAGGTGGGGCCGTCCGGGCCGGGACCCTGACGCGCGAGGCCGATGGTGCGGTGTCCTTCGTCGTAGCGGAAAGCTTCCTGCGGGATGAGACAAGGCCAATCCTCAGTCTCGGCTGGTATGATCCCGATTCCGAACAAGGGACACGCGAAAGGCTCGCCTCGCGGGGAGACAAAATCGGGCTGCACGGACGGTTGCCGCCCTGGTTTTCCGGGCTTCTGCCGGAAGGAGCCCTGCGCGACCTGGTGATGATCGAGATCATTGAGCGGTTTGCATTGAATTAAGAGAGTGCTGTCGGGGAGCAGAAATAGATCAGCTTGCATATCCACTCCTGTCAATAGCGTATTACAGGGTGTGTCCAGCCGCTTTCAGTGCTTCCTCCATGGTCGTCAGCGGTATCGCCAGCGCAAGTGAGGAATCGACGAGTGGCATCGCGCCATAGCTTTTGTACCACTCGGCTACCCTGTCATTTTTAGCATCGATAGCTAACACGACGCCGCCGACTTCCGACGCTGCACGCAAACAACGCCTGCCGGCCGCCAGCATGAGCTGACCACCGATGCCTTTTCCTTGTTGGCGCAGATCGACAGCAAGGCGGGTTAACCGGAAGCCCGGCACCTCATGCCGTCCAAGCCCCTTACGCACCGCAGCCGGCACTTTCTCAGGATCGATTGACGTCGGGGTAAGACTGTAAAAGCCCAAGATATGCTTGTTGTCGTCATCGCTGACCGCAAGAAAGGTCTTCGCGCCGCCCTGGTCGTGGCTTTGTCGAGCGTATTTTTGCAGAAAACCGTTCAGTTCAGCATCACCGCAGTCGAAATTTTTGCGATCATGATGCTTGCTGATCGCCTCTTCATGCCAAGCCGTCATACTGATTTAGGTAACGCACGTGCAGCAGCGCGCAATTTTTCATTAGGTGCCGGCGGATTTTCCAGCAGCTCTAAAATGCGCAAGAAATCCCGCTCAGAGACTTTGATCGATTGAGCCTGCTCGATCACGGCATCCGCTTCACGCAGCGCGGACTGTGTGACGAAATTGGTCAGGTCGGTATTGCGAAGCGCAGCGGCGCGTATCAGCTTAGCCTTAGCCTCAGCCGGAACTCTTAGACTCATACGCTCATTATTTTCATTTGCCATGCTCGGCACGTCAGCCTCCATCTTTCGTTGAAGTATATGCAATCTTGCATAGATTGTCAATATTTGTGCGCCTTCAAGGCGCACGCGCCTAGACGTCGCCATGCGGCGGTAGAATTTGCGCTCCGGCAGAGTTGAGAGGTCAACAACTGGACGATGTACGCCTCCGGTTGCTTGCCACTTCACATGTCGCTTACGCGCGGCCTTCAGTGAAATACCCATTAAATGTGCCACGGCCATTGGTGATTTCCCTTTATCAAACAGCCGGTAGCAGATTTCTTCTGCGCGCTGCGTCAGGCGGTTGTTGTCATACTGGTTCAGCGGATGCCAGTGTTGCTCCTCATCCGGAGTCCCCTCCTCCACCTGAAGTTCGGGGCATGATTTGAGCCTGTGGGAGGGGACAGTCCTCCCACAAACGCAAACGGTGCAAGAAGAGATCGCGGCTAAACACCAATGTTCAGCCAAATCAAGCTATCGAGGTTCCTCCCTTTTGGGTTTCGACCAGCTACTTTCGTTCTCTTAGGCGTTACGATAGTAAATCTCGGTCACGCGAAACCGTCCGTCGATACGTTTGCATTGGACGATAACGTCGATCGCGATCGTCAGCATTTCACGAATGTCGTGCCGTTCGAGGTCGCCACCGCCGTCCGACTCCTTCACCAGCAATGTCAGCTGCTCGAAGGCGAGACGCGCGGAGTCGGCATGGACTGTGGTAATCGAGCCAGGATGCCCGGAATTTACATTGCGGATATAGTAGAAGGCCGTTCCGTCTCGAAGCTCCTGCAGCAGGATTCGGTCCGGGCGCATGCGAAGGCAGGATTCGAGAAGGTCCTTGGCGCCAATCTTGGCCGTTCCCTGGCCACCTTTCGAGTAGAAGAGCCGGACATGGTTTGGCTGCGGGATCACCAATTCCGGAGTATCCTCGATGGAGATGACCCGCTCGGTATCTGGGATATACCGGATCAGCGCTTTGGATAGCGTCGTCTTGCCCGATCCCGTCGCGCCAGAGATGATAATGTTTTTCCGCGCAAGCACTGCCTCCCGGAGAAACTGTTTGTAGGCGCCGATCCGATAGAACTCCAATAGTTTCTGGTCCGCCTCGTCATCCTCACTTATCGCGCGTGAGACCTTGGCAAACAATCCCCCGAAATCGAGATCATCGAGACTGAGCAACACCGTGGACGGCTTACGAATAGTGACGCTGACAGTTCCCGTTGCTGTCGCTGGCGGAATCACGATCTGGATGCGCTCATCATCGGGCAGGGTCGCCGAGAGGATCGGGTGGGTTTCGTCGATCGATTGATTGGAGAAGCTCGCGACCGCTCGTGCGAGGCGCATCAACCTGTCGTAGGATAGGTCCGGCATGTCGTGGGTTTGCCATCCGTCTGCTCCCTCTGTCACGACCTTGCCCGGGCGGTTGACGATAACCTCATAGAGCGTCTCGTTTCGAAGGAACCGCGACAGCGGCAGTAACAATTCTCGCACGACGCCGGAGTCTATAGCCTCAGTCATCGCAGCACCTACTTTGTCACAAGTGTCGAAGCCGGGCTGAAATTGCCGAGCGCCGCGCGATCGTATATGCGATTGCGGGGTTCTGTGACGCGAAGCCGGTAGACGCCGGAGAAATCGAGATCGCGAGCCACGAAGATCGAAACAAGCGCGCCTTGGTGCTTCTCGAGCGTCGGCGGAATGTTGATCGATTGCTCCACGGCGATCGACGCTGCCTGCTGACCAGCGCTCGTCGTGTTTTGCGCCTCGACGTCGCCGTCCTGAAGCCGGCTGTTGGCATAGGAGGTCGCATCGCCGACGATCGATAGAAGAATTGCGCTGCCGAAACGCTCCCACCAATGCGTGTCGACATATCCATCGACGCCGGCGCGACCAAGAGCATCGGTTGCGGGCGACGCCAGGGTGATGATTACGCCTTTCGGCGTTTTCGCCCGGTTCCACAGGACAAACAGACGTTTCTGGCCGCGACGGAGACCGCCGCGATATTCGCCGACGACCTGCGTTCCCTTCTCCATCAACACGACGCGGCCATTGTCCGAAAGGACATCCCGGTTAATGACGCAGCTGGTGAATCCCGGCTGATCGGAAGAAAGCGCCATCTCGAGCACACAAGGAATGGAGGTCCCCATGGCGACAATGAAGTCGCGATTGCCGAGTGTGCCGGCGCGCGAGCCCTGCAATTGCGTCGGCGTCAGCATTCGGTTGAAGCGCTGATCTTCGTTCTCACCCTGCCCGGCAAAACTGCCAGGTGTGTTTCCGAGCGGAACGTAGTTCGAGTTGGGGTCCGTGTTCGCATCGTCTTGCTGTCGCCTAGCGGCTGGCGTTTTCTCGGCGCCGTAAGCCATGACTGGCGCCCGGCGCGCCGCGTCAAAGAGCTTGTCGTCGTCGCTAGGAGCCTTCTCGGTGACAGCGGGTGTCGGTAGCTGGACCTCTGTTGGCCTCGTCACCGGCTGGACCGGTTCCTTGGCCGGCTCGAAATCCGATGTCTGGCGGATGACGACCCGCTCGGGTTGCGTGCCATCTGACGGCTTGTTCTGCCCTCGCATCGACCAGAGGGCAAAGGCTAAAAAGGCGACGATCGCCACAGCGACCGCACCGCGCTTGAAGATCGGATTGGTGTCTGCTCGCCGGCCAGTCGAGGTCTCGGCGCGCTCGCCAGGGATCTGGGTGATTTCTTCCTCGGCCATGTCAGCTCCTATTGCGCTACCCGGCGTTCTGTCTTGACGACACGCTCGACCGACGGTGACGTCGTATTCGTATCGGGATTGATGCCGACGCGATCATAGGCCTCGTTGAAGATGCAGAGGACATCGCCACCCCGGCGCAGAATGAACTTTCGGCTGATGGCGTGAACCAGCACAAAATTGCCATCGACGGACTTCGACACCAGGCTTTCCGTGCCGTCGGAGTTCTCCATGTAGATCGCCGGCATTTCCTGGTTGCCGACAAAGGCGAAGGTCGTGACCTTGCCGTTGTCGTAGACGGCTTGCGGCTCAAGCGCCTGTGCGCCTTGCGCCGCGTATCGCCAGTTCCGCGGCCCATAGGCCTCATGGAGGGACAAGACGCGGTCGGCTTCTCCGGCTTGTGCTGCTTGGGCGCGAGTGGCAGCTTCCTGCTTTCGTCGCTCCGCTTCATCGGCTGGATAGCGGTATTTTACATAGAAGTAGGTGTTCTGCCCAGCTTCGACGCTTCCGTCCCGGACGGTGAGTTCCATCTGGTAGCTGCGCGTCGAGCCATCGCGCCTGATCGTCACGACCGAGATGTTCGTCACCGGCTGATTTTCCCGCGGCTTGAGGAACAGGATGTTGCCTGCGGGCGCTACCTCCCATGCGACGCTGTTACCCAGGGCCACATGAGCGATCTCCTCGTCAGCTGCAAACTCGATCTGCACGGACGATCTAAGCGTGCCGACGATCTTCGTGATGTTGTAGGGCTGATAGTCGACAAATCGGATGCGGCTATCCTGTGAGGCACTACGCGGTGTGTCGAGCGCAAGCGCCGGTGAGCTAGCTCCAGCAGCCAGGACAAAGCCAATGAGGAAATACAGTCTCAATTGATGGCCTCCGGATCGGCGCGATACTCGCTGACAACAAAGCCCAGGGGATTGACCAGCCGGTCGGTGGAAGACATCGGAGCGTTGACATAGGAAAAGGTGAGCGTGGCCACCCAATGCGTGGTGTGCAGATCGTCGCCGCGCTTGACGGTGCGCATATATCGAACAGAGGCCACAGTGGCGTTGATCAGCGAGATCGACACAATATTGACCCGCGAGGTTGCACTCCGCCCATAGATATTCTGGGGCGAATCAGGATTGCTGCCGCGGTAGGCGCCGGCAAATCGGGCCTGCTCAGGCTGGGTCGACAGCAGCGCCACTGTCCGGAAATTTTCCTCGGCCTCGCTCGACACATATCCCTCGCGGGCACGCACATATTTGGCCGCGAAATATTTCGTCACCGCTTCATCATAGGTACCTGCGGTCGAGGTCAACGCTGAGACGACATCGACGATGCCGGTCGAATTGTCGACCCGCACGACGAAGGGCTCCACCGTCTTCAAAGGTGTGAGGCCGGCGATCGCAAAGACCGAAACGACGGCGATGATACCGGCGCAAATGGCGACGAACCAGGCGATCCGGGCGGAGCGCTCGACCTGGATCAGCCGGTCCTGATCGAACCGGCGGGCCTTCTCGAAATAGTTCTTCAGACTATCCGTGCTCACCATGTCATTTGCCCTCGCATGGACGAAAGGAGCCGGCGACGTCGAACTGCACAAAGACAGCAGGCGTTTTGGTGGCCGGTTCCCGCGCAAAGGAGGCAGCACGGCTTGTCGGACCCGCATCGACGGCCCCGGTCGTCGACCGATCTGTTTTTTCGTTGTCTTCCCATTGCCACATGGAGCGGTTCAGCGGACGTCGGGAGTAGCCGTCACACTTTGACAGAGGATGGGAGATCGAACCGCAGTTAGCGAGGCTCGCGGCCAGCAAAAGCGATAAAAGCATACGGGACATCTAAAAATAACCTGTCCAATTCCATTGATATTTAGGGTGTCATTCCGCCCGGCTCGGTGTCAGCCGGCGGCCGACGGCACTGGTTCCTCGGCCGACCGCCCTCACCGCGTGCGACGCAGCCCAGGAGAGCGTGCTCTCATGCGCATCACGGGCCGCGCCATAACCGTAGGTCAGCGATGCGCCGCCGGCGGCGAGCGCGGCGGCAATGCCGGGCAGTTGATAGAAGACGTAGAGAGCGGCGATGCAGATGGCGCAGAGTGCTATCGGACGCATCAGGACGTCGCTATAGCCCTCGATTGCGGTAAAGGTCGTGTCGATACAAGTGATCAGCAGCGAGCCAACGGCTACGACCAGCACCTGCAGGATGACGAAATTCGCGAGCTGACCGATCCAGGATTCGGTAAATCGTCGCGTCGACTGGAACATGGCGAGTGCGATGAAGATCGGACCGATCGCGAGCACGATGGCGAGCGCGAGGCGCGCATAGAGCGAGACGACGTAACCGATTGCCGCGACGAGGAAGCTAGCGCCGATCACCAGCATGCCGCCAACGCCGGTCACGATATCGACCGGCCAGGAGGCACGCGACCAAATCTCGTAGGCGCATTTCTGGCCTTTATCCAAGAGGCTGTCGAACGTGGATGCGCTCGGCGCGATCCCTGAGTTCAGCGCCTGCGAAATCTCCTTTGGCAGAGCGTCGAAAAAGATGTTGGTGACGTAGGTCTGGTAATCGCCGGCGTTCCTCACCAGCATAACGATGATGGCGAGCTTCATCGCCCGGAAGGCGAATTCGAGAATCGGCTCCTGCACGGAGCCGCGAAGCACCAGATAACCATAGAGGACGACATAGAGCGTCAAAGCTGCCGTCAGCGGGCCGGCGACCCAATTGGCGATGTTCGAGGTTGCAGAAGAAATGAAGTTCTCTAGAGGCGCCTTGAACTGGCCGTCGACAAAGCTGAACACCTGATACATCGGTCAGCCTCCGAGCGACTTGCGCATGCGTTCGAGACAGAGCTTACCATCAGCGGCCTCGGCATTGCGGCAATTGGGGGTGTCGCGGAGCTTTCCGAGATTGTTTTGGCGTTCTCCGATAATCTTCGTCAGCAAGGCATCGTCGGCAATCAGCTCCTCGACGGTTGATGTTCTCTCCTTTTCAGGGGAGCACGCCGACAGGAGAAGGTTCGCCACACCGAAACAAAACCACTTCATTTCAGCGCCGCTCCCATAATGTCCATTCGCTGGCGCCAGTCCTCGGCCTTTCGCTGGTCATCGACCTGAACCTGCGCCTGCTGGACCATCTGCAGGCCCTGCATGCGAAGGACGTCGGTTTGCAGGAAGGCGGTTTCGGCCTGCAGGCGCGCCTGCAGATCGGCTATATCCTTGGCGTCGGCGGCGCTTGATATCTGCCGGCGGAGCTGGTCGATGCCATCGATGCGCTTGGTGGCAGCGTCATAGATCTGCTGGCCGAGACTCATCTGCCCGGCGTTCTGGTCCTGGATGCGCGAAAGCTCCTGTGCATAAAAATCATTCGCGTCGGTCCGATAGCTGGAATTGTCCTGGAGGAATTTAGAGGCGGAGGTACCGAAGACACCGGTCCCCGACCCTTTGAACAGTCCCTCGATGGCATTGAAGTCCTGCGGCAGCGCCTTGCGGATCGATGGATCGTTCAGCAGACTGGCGACGTCGGCCATGTTGGTGATCTTGTTCAGCGAACCATAAAGCTGCTGTGCCTGTTGCAGCTGCTGGTTCAGGGTATCCAGCTGAGACTTGAGCTGCGTGATGCTCTCGATCTGCTTGGCGATAGCCGACTGATCGATGACCGGGATCCCCTGAGCATGCGCAAGGTCAACGGAAAGCAGCAAACCTATCAACAGAATAAGGTTCCTTATCGTCTTCATCCGCATCAGCCTGCCCTCCTCCGTTGCTGGAACACTGAAAGCCAATCCTCGCGCCCCTCGCCGAGTTCGGCGCGGATGGCATCTGCCAGCTCGATATTCGCCGTCCGGCCGGACAGGATCGCGAGCTCGTCGTCGAAGCCGTTGAGATTGAGTTCGGCGACGACACTGTTGTGTCCCTGCTTGACGATAAACCGCCGGCTTTCGACGGAAAGCTCGCGGGAGATCAGCTCAAATTCACGTTCCGTCAGCTTGAAGCCATCCACATAGTCGGCGCGGTCACCGCGCGGATTCGGCAGGAAGATCTGCGTCGGACACTGCTCAATGATGGTGTGGGCGATCGGTGAGATTATCGCGTCGCGTGGACTCTGGGTCGCAAACAGCATGAGGCCATTTTGTTTGCGGATCGTCTTCAGCTTGTTCTGGGCGAGATCGCGAAAACCCTCGTCCTGCAGTGCTTTCCAGAACTCATCGATGACGATGATGATGCGGCGCCCGTCGATCAGCTGCTCGATGCGATAGAACAGGTAGGTCATCAGCGACGTGCGGATCTCCTCGTTGTCGAGGAAGTCGGTCATGTCGTAGCCGATGAACTTGGCACCGATGCCGATGTCGTCGGCCTCGTTGTCGAATACCCAACCGAGCGGTCCTCCCCGCTCCCAGCGCCGGAGCCGAGAGGCGATGCCTTGCGGATCGGCGTTGTTGAGGAAGGTGCGCAGAGCGCCGATAGAACGACGCCCGACAGGAAGATCGGCAAGACCGTCGACGGCCGCGGCAATGTCGCGCAGCTCGGTGACGGTCAGTTCCCGTGTCGCCGCTCCCACCAGCTTGCCGATCCAGCGCGCAAGGAAGATCTTGTTCTCCGCGGTCAGGTCGAGCGCTTTCAGCGGTGCGCAGCCGGTCGCAACACCGTCCCTCAGCGGCAGGTAGGTGCCGCCGGCGGCACGAACGAACAGGTCGGCTCCCCTGTCCTTGTCGAAGAACACCATATGCGGGTCATGCTTCTCGAGCTGCGAGAGCATGAAGTTCAGGAGCACCGTCTTGCCTGTACCGGATGGGCCACAGACAAAGCTATTGCCGAGATCGCTGTGATGGAAATTGAAATAGAATGGCGATCCGGAGGCTGTTTTGAGCATCGCGACCGCCGGTCCCCACTCGTTGCCGTCCTTTTGGCCGGTCGGATAGGAGTGATAGGGCGAAAGTGCCGCGAAGTTGCGGGAGGTGATCGCTCCCGAGCGCGCCCGATAGCGGAGGTTGCCGGGCAGTTGCGCCCACCAGCCGGTCTCGAGCCCGAGATCCTCGCGGGCGACGACCGCGCCGCCGCTGGTGAGATGCGCGCGTGCCTTGGCCATATGATCGGTCAGTTCCTGGACCGACGACGCAAAGATTGTGAGGCTAAGATGATGTTCTCCTAGGACGAAACGGTTGGACTCCAGATCATCCATCGCTTCGCCGAGCTCGTCGATCTGGGACGCTGCCTTATCGCCGGCACTCATCATCTGGTTCTGCTTGCGGCCCATGATCGTGCGTGCATCCGCCTTCGACGTGAAGGCAAAGGACTGCGTCAGGATGAGCTCGAAGGGGGCGGTCAGGATGCCGTCGAGCATGCCGGTGCGCGTGGTTGCCGGATATTCTTTGAAACCGAACATACCGGCGTACCTTGTTTCCGCCTCATGGCGGATTTCGACCGTCTCGCGGCCGAAGATCACCCGATCCGAATAGATCGCCGACGAGATCCGCCCTTCGGTCAGGGGCAGCGGCTCCCGGCGTCCGCCGACGAGCTGGTGGAGAAACTCGCTCGGCTCGGAAAACAGGATGCCGTCCTGGTCATAAAGGGAAAGGACACGGGGCGCAAAGCTCTTTAATCCGGCGGTGACGTCGACCACCTTGTCGTGAAGGTACTTAAGCGCCGTCTCGTCCAATTCGATGCTGGATCGGCGCACCTTGCGCAGACGAGAGAGAAGATTGGCGGCTTTGTTGGCAGTGTCGCGGCTCGGATACCAGACGAGGGTCAGATAAAGGTCGTTGCGAAAAAGTTCCTCATGCACCATCCGCGCGCGATATTTTGCATTGAGACCATCGAAGAAGCGATTGGCGAAGTGTCCCTCCGGATAGTCGTTGTCGCGCCGGCGAATGACATGCGTCGAGAGCGCCAGCCGATCGTCGGCAATGTTGCGGTAGAGCGTGTTCAGGCTGCGATGCAGACCATTGAGATCCCGAACATCGGCGGTCTCGAAGGAAACGCCTTCAAGCACCAACACAGTCATTAACGCGCGAGAATCGAGCACGACGGTCGTCTCGTCGACGTGACGCACATAAGGAATGAAGGTCTCAGGCCCAAGCTCGCGGGAGCGTAGTGTCGCTATGCTAGCCAAGGCTCAGGTCCCTTTCGTCGTAACGTCGGACAAGCGTCAGAGGCGAGAGAGTAGCGCCGCCCCAATAGGAGGCATTGCGGGACCGGCCTCGGGTCGCGATCCAGGCGAGCAGGATGCGGAACATGTTGTGGTCATGCTTGACGAGCGCCTGGAAGACGAGATGAAAGACCACACCGACGAAAGCGTAGGCGATCGACCCGGCGGTGATGTAGAGAATGGTGGTCAGCATGATGTTGATACCCATCGCTTCCATGGTCACACCGGCAATCATTGCCGGGCGTGTGCAGGCCAGGAACAAAGTGTCTTCCTCAAGGGTGGGAGCGCTCGCCATCGGGGTCAGCCACCGACGATGGTATTGACCAGTTCGGTGGCACCGAAAATGCCGCCGATGCCGATGATCCAGAAGCCGGCGCGGCGGAGATCCATGTAGCCGAACATCCAGGCGATGCAGATGATGATTACCGCGATCACAGCCAGCAGGCGGGCGATATTGCCTGTGAGCATGGTGACGATATTTTGCAGCACAGTCTCGATGCCGGCGGATTGGGCAAAGGCCGGCTCGACCAAGCAGGCAATGATGGTCAACGCCATGAGCGTTGAGGCGGCAAGGGGTCGAAGGCTGGTTCGAGAATTCATTCGCTTTGCTCCAATCAGTCATTCTGGAAAACGAGAACCGACGATCGCCGTCTGGGACTGAACACGTCCCATGATGCGGCTGCTTCGGCTTTTGAGACTTGCCTTGGGAGAGGCTGAGCTGGTTGATCGCGAGGTCGCCCGGCGTGGGCGCCATCCTCATCGGGTTCCCCGATGTTGAGAGATGTGAGTGTCGGGGAAAGCCGCTTTGCTTCCCTGCGCACCTGCTCGTCATATTTGACGATCGCCCCAACGCTCGGATCGTCTCGTCCGTAGTAGGACTGCAGCATCACATTCTCCGCCTGTGCCGGAACGGCACCGACTTTCAAAGCGAGATGGTAGTAGCCCTCGAGAAGGCTCGCAGTCGCCTTGAGGTTCAGGCACGGGTCGAAGGCGTCAGAAACGGAGAGGTTCAGTTTCCGAAGTTTCTCGACATCGATCCCGCCAAGTCCGATCTGGATATCCTGGTGATCGGCAATCAAGGACGTGGCCAGTTCGATTGCCTCAGCCTTGCTTGCTGGCTGCGCAGCAAGAGGCACGCCGCTGTTGATGCGGATGGCTAAGGGAAGGAACTTGCTCTCCAGGCTCACGACGCCGGCGAGCATTTCCACCTGAACCATCGGTGCGCAGCTCCGAGCGATGTCGACGAACGCGGCACTCATCGCTTAGTACCAGACGCGCCGCTGGCCGACGCCGTCTATAGTCACGTCGACGTAGTGCGGCTGCGGCCGCATGTTCGGGCGCGCGATCGGATAACCCATGCATTGAAGTCGGCCGCCTTCGCGCTGCCAACGTGGTGACAGGACCGAATTTACCCCGCCGTAATTATCGCGATCATAGGAGCAAAGCGAACTGCTCACATGCTGAAGCGAGGTTGAGACACAGGTTGCCTCCTGAACCCGTGGCCCGTAGCTGCTCGACAACCGATAGCCAGCATCGCAATAATAGGGCTCGTAACCGGGGCGCGAGCTATGAAACCCGACGCCGCTGCACGTTGGAAACGAGTGGCCCTTTGCAAGCTCACTCCAGAGTTTCTGGATCGGAGGCCGGCATTCCGCATATTGGCTTGGCCCCCCTGGATTGGAAAGGCACAGGATAACCTGGCATCCCCAATCATCAGCCCGCGCATTGCTGGTGGAAATCAGGTAGGATGGTAACATGCACGAGATCGAAAGCAGGATATTCAGCAGAAGGCTTTTCATGGAATTGACCCTCCGAGGCGATAGCGGCCCTTTGCGGAAGCACTGTCCAGCTCCAACGAAGCGCCTTTTAATTGACGTATATAACACAGTTAAATAACATGACAAGAGCGCTCAAGACACAGTGGCACAACCTCGCCTTCTCCGGACTCATCCTTCATGAGATCCTTGATCATCCGCTTGAAGACGAGACCCCGCAGGCACGGCTGAAGCAGATCGGCATGATGACCATCCTCTACACTATGAGTTTGGCCCATAAGAAACTAACTCTTTCAAATATAATCGAAGTTACGGAATTGACACGAAGTGGGGCGAAGGAGACGGTCAATCTTCTCGTAAAGCGGGGAATGCTGAATGAGGCGATGGTGACGAATTCCATGGGTCGGGGAACCGCGCGGCAATTCGAGATCTCCACCGATCTTTTGAAGAAGCTGAGCTCCTTCGCAGGTTGAAGGATCTGGATTACACTGGTTTATTTTCGGCAGTAAATTGGACGTATCGTCGAATCAAGACGCCGCAAAGTGTCGGCATCAGAAGCGCTTGTCTTGAGGGGCAATATTCTTGGAGGGACCAAGGCTCAGCGAACCTGCATGAAGAGGGCCTTGCGATTGACGATAACCGGGGGACACGCCTTGACGGTGGCCAGGGTCCGTCTTTCGCGCATGGCACGCCTGACATTCGCCTGACCGCTTTTCGTGTTCCTGGAAGCCGACAAATGCGGAGCGCCCGCAAGCGTTGCGGCAATGTTAAAATACCGAACGATCCGTGACCGTAGAATTGACGCGGGTCAATGTCGCAAGCTGTGCGCAGGGCAAGCTCTCCCGACGATCCAGGGAGCGGCGACATGGACAATTCGGCTGATTCCGGCACCACCTATCTCGACAGGAGCACAGGCAATCAGCGCCCCTACTGGGCGCTGCCGCTGCCGGAGCTTCTGCGAGAGCTCAAGTCGAGGCCCTCCGGCCTCACATCGGCGGAAGCGAAAGCGCGGCTGCAGGTATATGGAGCGAATACCGTCGATGCCGCCGGCGACGCGGGTGCGTTCCGCACGCTGCTCAAGCAATTCGTCAGTCCGCTCGTCCTCATCCTGATCTTTGCCGCCATCGTCGCGGCAAGCGTCGGGGAACTGCATGATGCACTGATCATCGGCTGCATCGTTCTCGCAAGCTGCCTGCTCGGATTCACCCAGGAATATGGGGCAAGCCGTGCCGTCGAATCCCTGCGGAAAAGCATATCGCTGTCGGCGACCGTGCTGCGCGACGGCACTGAACGGGCAGTTCCGGCCGCAGCGGTCGTGCCGGGCGACGTGATCAGTCTTTCGGCTGGCAGTCTCGTGCCGGCGGATGCGGTGATCCTGTCGTCTCGAGATCTGAATGTCAGCGAGGCGGCATTGACCGGTGAGACCTTTCCGGTCGGCAAGGCTCCCGGCATCTCGCCGCCTGAAGCCCAGATCGGCAACCGCCTCAACTGCATCTTTACCGGCACCTCCGTGCGAAGCGGTACGGCGACCGCCCTCGTCGTCGCCACCGCCGGCCGAACCGAATTCGCGACGATCGCCCACGCGGTGAGGCGTCAACTTCCGGAGACGGAATTCTCCCGCGGCATTCGCCGCTTCGGCTATCTGATGACACAGATCATGCTGGCGATCGTCCTCGTCGTCTTCGTCGCCAATCTCCTGCTGCATCGACCACTGATCGACTCGCTGCTGTTTTCGTTGGCGCTCGCCGTCGGCTTGACGCCGGAGCTGCTGCCGGCGATCATCAGTGTCACGCTGGCGCGCGGTGCCCGGGTGATGGCCAGGCAAGGCGTCATCATCCGCCGCCTGGAGGCGATGGAAAATCTTGGCAGCATGGACCTGCTTTGCACCGACAAGACAGGTACGCTGACGGAAGGCGTCATCCAGCTCAACGGCTGCGTCGACATTGCCGGGGAGGCTTCCGCCCGGGTGCGCCTGCTCGCATCGCTCAATGCAAGCCTGCAGACCGGCCTGAAAAACCCGCTTGACGATGCGATCCTTGCATCGGGTAGTGCTCCGGACGAGATGGCGCACTATCGCAAGGTGGATGAAATTCCCTACGACTTTGCCCGCAAGCGACTTTCCGTCGTCACCCGAGGGGAAGACGGGACCGACCTCATCTGCAAGGGTGCCGTCGCCAATATCCTCACCGTCTGCACATCGGCCAAGGCCGGCGCGATAACACGGCCGCTTGACGCACCGCTGCACGACGCCATCGAGAAACGCTACCGGAACTGGAGCGAGGACGGCATCCGGGTGATCGCCATTGCCACGCGCCGGTTCCCGGCGGGAAAAACGGGATACGGCAAGGACGACGAGTCCGGGCTTTGCCTGGAGGGTTTCCTGCTGTTCCTTGACCCGCCGAAAGCCGGCGTGAAGGAGGCTCTCGCCGGTCTGAAGCACCGCGGCATTCACATCAAGATCATTTCCGGCGACAACCGTTACGTTGTCCGGCATCTGGCCGAAACCATCGGCCTGAAATCCCCCCATCTCCTGACCGGCAGCGAGATCGCCGCGATGAGCACTGACGCGCTTTTTGCCCGCGCGCAGAAGACAAATCTCTTCGTTGAGATCGATCCCAATCAAAAGGAGCGGATCATCAAGGCCCTGCGCCGCGCCCGCCATGTGGTCGGTTATCTCGGCGACGGCATCAATGATGCACCGGCGCTGCACGAGGCCGATATCGGCATCTCCGTCGACAGCGCCGTCGATGTCGCCCGTGAGGCGGCCGATATCGTGCTCCTGCGCCGTGATCTCGACGTGCTGGCGCGCGGTATCGACAATGGCCGGCAAACCTTCGCCAATACGCTGAAATATATCTCGATCGCCACCAGCGCCAATTTCGGCAACATGATCAGCATGGCGGTCGCCTCGCTTTTCCTGCCCTTCCTGCCGCTGCTCGCCAAGCAGATCCTGCTCAACAATCTTCTGGCCGACATACCCTCCATGGCAATTGCCACGGACCGCGTCGAACATGCCGATGTGCTGCGCCCGAAGCGATGGAATATCGCTGCTATTCAGCGCTTCATGCTCTGCTTCGGCCCGATCAGCTCGCTCTTCGATTTCCTGACCTTCGGTTTCCTGATGTTCTTCTTCGGGGCAACCGTCGATCAGTTTCGCACCGGCTGGTTCGTGGAATCGCTGGTCACGCAACTTGCAACCATGCTGATCGTGCGCACCACTGCCGCAAGCTGGAAGAGCCGGCCGAGCCGGCTGCTCTTCGGGACGACGATGCTCATCGGCATTGTCGCCATTGCCCTGCCCTACCTGCCATTTGCCGGCACTTTCGGCTTCGTACCCCTTCCACTGCCCCTGCTTGGCGGCCTGCTCGGTATTTCGTTGGCCTTTGCCGTGACCCTCGAAATTGCAAAGCGCTTCTTCTTCCACCGGCGCGATGACAAACATGGCTCACTGCGGGGGGCCGCTGGTCATAGTTCACCAACGGCGTGAAGCCGACCCCTGCGGACCCTCACTGCAGCCGGTCAGAGAGCAGTATTGGGATGGCTTGGAGAAACCGTGCGGGCTGCGGCATTTGCGCGGACGGGTTCTGAGCCATTCGTCCCGATGAGATGGATGATCTCGTCGGCGATCCTTTCCGCAGGCCGGGTGGCATCGAGACGCGGCCATGCAACGGCCCCTGTATCATGCGCAAGCTGATGCGCCAGGATATCGACCGTCGCGTCGGAGGGGCCGCCGCTCCGTGCTGCAACGCGCCGCAGCAGCAATGCCGGATCAGCTTCGAGCCAGAAGGCTGAGAAGGGATGGTGACATTCTTCTGCCGCTTGCTCGATCATACGCCGGTTGGCCGGCTTGTCGAAGACCGCATCGGCCACCGCGCAACCGCCTTCCGCGAGGATGAGGCGGGCTCGCCAAGCCATCTCCTCATAGACCTTTGTGGAAATCTCGGGCCGATATGCAGCCTGCGGCAGCCTGGTCTCGGCTGGAACATCATGCATCGCCTTGCGAATACGGTCGCTTTCGATAATGCGCGCGCCCGGCGCCTGACCAATGCGCGGCGCCAGCGCTTCTGCAAGCGTCGTCTTTCCCGATCCGCTGAGGCCGCCGATGGCCACGAGCCGTCCTGCCACCGGCTGCAACAAGGAGCGGGCAAGCTGGAAATAGGAGCGCGCCTCGCCGGCCAGCATCGCCGCCCGCTCGCCCGCGTCTTCCGCCTGGGTGGCGGTGACATGCGCGCGCACGGCCGCACGCACGGCGATGAAGAAAGGCAGCGCGGCAAAGCCGTCTTCCTCATCCATCTCGTCGAGATAACGGTTCATCACCAGATTTGCGAATTCGGGATGCCCGCGGTGACAGAGGTCCATCAACAGGAAGGCGAGGTCATAAAGGATATCGGTCGTTGCGATCTGGTCGTTGAACTCGATGCAATCGAACAGGCACGGTTGGCCATCGAGCAGGAAGATATTGCGAAGATGCAGGTCGCCATGACAACGCCGAACCTTGCCCGCCTGTTCACGCTGGTCCAGCAGGCCGGCAAGCTGGGTCAGACGGCGGTCGAAGGCCGCTGTCAGTTCGCCAACCTCGTCGGGTGAAAAAACATGGCTGGTCGCAAAGCCGGCCTCGTTGACCTTCAGGACGGCAGCCATATTGGCCGCGCCCGAACCATCATGGATGATCGGGGCGAGACGGTGGAACCGGACGATCGCCTTCGCAAGCGAGGTCATCATCGATGGTGTCAGCCCGCCTGACGTGGCGATGCGGTCGAGCAACAGCGACTGATCGAAACGCCGCATCTCCACCAGCGCGTCAACCAATTGGCCCTGGCCGTCGAGCGCAAGATTGCCATTCCCCTCCAGCGTGATCGTCCTGACGCCGAGATAGATGCCGGGCGCGGTCAGCGCATTCAATTCGACTTCCTTGCGGCATGCCGCCAGCCGTATCTCCGGGGAGGAGAAATCGGCATAGGGCAACTTCACGGCGCGCTTCATCTTGTAGGCCCGCTCTCCTACCAAAAAGATCCGCGATATATGTGTCTCGATCGTTTCGACGGGCGCTGCATTCCGAGACAACGCGTTCTTCAGAAAGGAAATGGTTGCCGACTGGTCTTCGGTGATCATCTGCAGACCTTTCAATTGCCATATAGCCTTGCAAGCATTGCGATCCTCCCGGGACAACGCATTGACCCGCATCAATGATCGGATCGTCGTCGCAGAATAGGAAAGAATAGACATCGTGCAGTTGGCGCGGAGATATGATGGATCTGTTTTCAAGAAGGCAGCTTGTCGAAACACTGATCCCGATCATTCGAAAGGCCGGCAAGGCCGCGCTTGAGCTGCAGAAGGATGACCTTGCCGCCAGAACCAAGGACGACGGCACGCCCGTCACCGCCGCCGATCTTGCCAGCCACGCGATCCTTCGCGCGGCATGCCTGGCATCCTTCCCGGCAATCCCCGTCATCAGCGAGGAGGATACTCCTACTGCCGGGGCCGGTCAGGATACGAATGCCGCAATCCTCCTGATCGATCCGCTCGACGGCACCAAGGAGTTCATAAAAGGCAGCGACGAATTTGCCGTCAACATTGCTCTGGTCGAAGACGGGCGCGTCAGCGCCGGTCTGATCTATGCGCCTGCCCGCGACCGGCTCTTCTTCTCCTGGGGTGCCGGGCTTGCCTTCGAACAGACCGCCGCCGGCCTTCGACGCAAGCTCCCGTACCGCCTCGCGCCGAGGCCTCAGCCGATTGCCCTCGTCAGCCGTTCCCATTGCGATCCGCGGACCGAAGCCCTTCTCGCGGCACTGCAGCCCTGCGACGTGCAAGCAATGGGATCGTCGCTGAAATTCGCGCTGGTGGCTGCCGCCGAGGCCGATTTCTATCTGCGGCTCGGTCCGACGATGATCTGGGATTGCGCTGCCGGCCAGGCGATCATCGAGGCTGCGGGCGGCGCAGTTCTGCGGGCTGACGGATCGTCGCTCGCCTACCGCTCCAATCGCGCACAAAAAGTGGACGGTTTCATTGGTGCACGCACGCCGCAGCTTGCGGCGCGCGTGGTTACCGCCATGAAGGCGCTCGAAAGCGAAACCGGCGTCGCCACATCCCAATAGCGCCGCCACTCAAGGCTTCAGGACGGCCGCCCCGCTCAGACGACCGGCGCGCAAATCGTCGAGCGCCGCATTGGCGTCGGCAAGCGGATAGGTTTTCGTGTGGGTCCGGACAGCTGCCTGATAAGCGACGGGGAAAAATTCCTCAGCGTCCTTCCTCGTCAGATTGGCGACCGAAACCACGGCTCGCTCCCCCCATATCAGGGCATATGGCATTGCCGGCAGGTCGCTCATGTGGATACCTCCGCAGACGACCTTGCCTCCCTTCCGCACCCCCTTCAATGCGGCCGGCACGAGCTCGCCGACGGGCGCAAAGATGATCGCCGCATCGAGCGCGACGGGCGGCGGCTCATCCGAGCCTCCTGCCCAGACGGCGCCGAGTTCGAGCGCGAAGCGTTGCGCTGCCTCGTCGCCTGGGCGTGAGAACGCGTAGATCTCGCGACCCTGCCACCGGCAGATCTGCGCGATGATATGTGCGGCCGCCCCGAACCCGTAGAGCCCGATCCTCTTGCCGTCACCGGCCTTCTTCAGCGAACGCCAGCCGATAAGGCCGGCGCAGAGAAGCGGAGCGAGGGCAACGGGATCGGCCGCACTATCGAGCACAAAGGCATAATCGGCATCCGCAACCACATGGGTGGCAAAGCCCCCGTCACGCGTGTAGCCGGTAAACTGCGGCTCATCGCAGAGGTTTTCCTCTCCGCTCCGGCAGAAGCAACAGCAACCGCATGTGTGGCCGAGCCAGGGCACGCCGACCCTTTGACCGATGCGCGACGGCGCGATCCCCTCCCCCACCGCCTCGACGATGCCGACGATCTCATGGCCGGGAATGAGCGGAAGCTTCGGGTTGGCGAGATCGCCATCGCAGACATGAAGATCCGTCCTGCACACGGCGCAGGCCTCGACCTTGAGCATCAGCTGCCCCGCTGCCGGCACAGGATCAGGTCGGTCCACCGCACGCAGGGGCACACCGATCGCTTCCAGGATCATTGCCTTCATAAGCTGCTCCTTATCTCGAGAATGTCATGATCCCGAACCCACGGCAAACGGTCATTGACGGTTGTCAAAAACAGGCCATGTGCGCCCATAGAAATTTCTTCACCGCGAAGATTTTGATCCGGCGCAATGAGGCAGGCCGCCAGTTGTGATTGGCTTTCGTGAAAAACAGGGAGATCGAGAAATGGACCGTCGTCGTTGGCAAGACCACAGCGCCTTCATCATCGGGGTATGGCTTATCGCCTCCCCCTGGGCACTTGGAAGCTTCAGTCCGGACTCCGTGCCGCTCGGCATTGACGCTTGGAATATCCTCGTCTGCGGCGTCGCCGTCGCCATCCTCAGCGCTGCAGCATTCGCCTCCTACCGTCTATGGGAGGAGTGGGGTAATCTCCTGATCGGTATCTGGCTTGTTGTTTCGCCATGGATGCTCCACAACGCCGAAAGGCCGCTCTTCGTCTGGAATGCCGTGATCTGCGGCTTCTTTCTTATGGTTCTCGGCATCTCCGTTCTTCGCAACGCGAAGGCGCGAGAAGACCTCTGAAGAAACGTACGGCGGCGATCGGACCTCGGACATGTCGGCACTGGTAATGATGGAAGCATTTCAGCGCCTCAGTCTGGCGCTTGCGATCGGTATCCTCGTCGGCATCGAGCGCGGCTGGCAGGAGCGCGAGGCTGCGCCGGGCAAAAGGGTCGCGGGCATCAGAACCTATGGCCTCTCAAGTTTCCTCGGCGGCCTGTGCGGATTCCTCCAGCCTATGACAGGAGCGATCCTGCCCATTGTTATCTTTGCGTTCTTCTGCATCACGATCCTCGTGTTCAGCATCTTGCAGGCGTCCCGCGATGAGGATTACAGCGCAACGGCTGCCATTGCGGCAATCATGGTATTCGTACTGGGTTTTTCCGCCGTCGTTGCCGACATGACGGTGACCGCGGCAGGTGCCGTTGCGATAACGGTCCTTCTTGCGGCGCGCGAACCGCTGCATGGGTTCCTTCGACGATTGACCTGGCTTGAGCTCAGGGCGGCCTTGATCCTGCTGACGATGACGGTCGTCGTCTTACCGATCCTGCCCAACGCCCCGATCGATCGCTGGCAGACGATCAATCCTTTCGAGCTCTGGATGATGACGATCCTCGTCGGAGCCGTATCCTTCGCCGGTTATGTGCTGATCAGGCTCACCGGCGCACGTGCCGGCATCTTGATGACGGGCGCAAGCGGCGGCATCGTCTCTTCGACAGCCTTGACGCTTTCCTTCGCCCGCCAGTCGTCGCAGACGCCTGGACTGTCCCATCTGCTTTCGGCCGGTGCAATGCTGGCGGGGGCGGTCTCCCTCGCCCGTACGCTTCTGATCTGCAGCGTCGTTGGGCCAACCGTTCTGAAGGAGCTTGCACCGTTGGTCGCTCCGGCGGCCGTCGTCTTCGCCATCGCCGGCGGCCTTATCGGATCGTTGCGGCGTAGCGACGATACTCCCGATTTTTCACCGAAAAACCCGCTGGAGATCATGGTCGCGCTTCGTTTTGCCCTTGTTCTGGCCGTTGTAATAATCTTGACGCGGGCGACGCTGATCGTCTTTGGAACGCAATCGCTACTTGCCCTTGCCTTCATCACCGGTCTCGGAGATCTCGACGCAATAACCCTCTCGGTCGCCAAACTGTCATCGGGCCAACTGTCCGCGGACGCGGCGGCTTACGCCATCGCGGTCGCCGCCTTCGCCAATCTTCTTGCAAAAGCAGTGCTTGCTGCAAGTATCGGCAGTTTCGCCTTTGCAGTCCGACTGGCGATCGCAACGACCGTCGCCGCTCTTGCCGGAATGGCTGGATTTCTTTTGGCATGAGCGCGGACAGACCTTGCGGCCGGTTTCTCTTTCAACCCGCAATCCCCGCCGGGATCCGTCTGCGCGGACACCAGTCGATCTCCCTTCAATAGATTGATCATACGCGGCGCGTTCCCTCCTGCCCATAGCGTCGTTCCGACCTCCGGGCATCACGCCGGCAGCCCGCCTGCGCGGCACGCCAGGGTCCTGAACTGTTCAACAGGCCAGCAATCTGCATCATCACGAGATGGATGACCGGACCGCGACGATTGTTACTTGCAATGTTTATAAAATCGTCTATCACTAAACATATTGCTAAACATGAGGGTTGAGGAGTTCATGTAGGCATTTTCTGAAATTGGTGGACTTGCATGTCGGCGGGGAGCCGGCTTTGGTTCTGGGAGGAACGTATGCAAAAGAAATCGAAAGCCCTTCTCGGGCTGGCCTCGGCATTTGTCATGTCGTCGGCGCTGCCCAATCTCGCAAAAGCTGACCAACTGACACTCTGCTGGGCGGCCTGGGACCCGGCGAACGCGCTGGTCGAACTCTCGAAAGATTTCACCGCCAAAACCGGCACCGAAATGAAGTTCGAGTTCGTGCCGTGGACCAGCTATGCCGACCGCTTTCTCAACGAACTGAACTCTCACGGAAAGCTCTGCGACCTGATCATCGGCGACAGCCAGTGGATTGGCGGCTCGGCCGAAAACGGCCACTACGTCAAGCTCAACGACTTCTTCGACAAGGAAGGCATCAAGATGGATGACTTCGTGCCGGCGACGGTGGTTGGCTATTCGGAATGGCCGAAGAATACGCCGAACTACTGGGCGCTGCCTGCCATGGGCGACGTGGTTGGCTGGACCTATCGCAAGGACTGGTTCGAGCGGCCGGAACTGCAGAAGGAATTCAAGGAAAAGTACGGCCGGGAGCTCGCCGCACCCAAGACCTACGACGAACTGAAGCAGATCGCCGAGTTCTTCCAGAAGCGCGAAATCGACGGGAAGACTGTCTACGGTGCTTCGATCTATACCGAGCGCGGTTCCGAAGGCATCACGATGGGTGTAACCAACGTGCTGTATGACTGGGGTTTCCAGTACGACAACCCTGAAAAGCCCTACGAAATGCAAGGGTTCGTCAATTCTGCCGATGCGGTGAAGGGGCTGGAATTCTACAAGTCGCTCTATGATTGCTGCACTCCGCCCGGCAGTTCCAATGTCTACATGGTCGAGTCGGCCGATGCCTTCAAATCCGGCCAGGTCGCGATGCAGATGAATTTCGCCTTCACCTGGCCCGGCCTCTATAAGGACGAGAAGGTGGGTGGCGACAAGATCGGTTTCTTCCCCAATCCGGCTGAAAAGAAGCACTTCGCTCAGCTCGGCGGACAGGGCATTTCGGTCGTTTCCTATTCCGACAAGAAGGATGCCGCCCTGCAATACATCAAATGGTTCGCCCAGCCGGAGGTGCAGGCGAAATGGTGGCAGCTCGGCGGCTATTCCTGCCTGAAATCGGTGGTGAACGCCCCTGATTTTGCGTCCAGCCAGCCTTATGCCCAGGCTTTCCTAGACTCAATGGCGATCGTGAAGGATTTCTGGGCCGAGCCAAGCTACGCAACCCTCCTGCAGGACATGCAGAAGCGCGTTCATAACTATGTCGTGGCCGGCAACGGCACCGCGCAAGAGGCGCTTGATGGCCTGGTGAAAGACTGGACCGAAGTCTTCGAGGACGATGGCAAGATCTAGTGTCCGGCTGGACGCGCAACCTTCTTGCCAGAATGGCGGCCCGGCTCGCCAAGACTGCCGGGCCGCCACATGTCTCATATACGCGAAGACCAGGTGACACCTTGAACATTTCCTCTTCATCCATGGTCGAGAAGGCTGCGGACGCAACTGCAAGGGCGACGCCGACATCGGTTGTCCGCCGCCTCCGCGGACTATCCGATCGAGCGATCGCCTGGGTCTTTATCGCGCCCACCATTATCCTGCTTCTCGCCATCAACATCTTTCCGCTGATCTGGGCGATCTATCTGTCGTTCACGAATTATCGCGCCAACCGTCCGAATGCGCCGGTCCTGAACGTTGGATTGGGCAATTACGAGCGGGTGCTCAACGACCCCGACATCTGGCAGGCGATGCAGACGACGGCGCACTTCGTCTTCTGGACGATCCTGCTGCAGACGGTCATCGGTTTTGCGCTCGCCTATCTGATCGACCGCAAGTTTCGCGGCCACGCCTTCTGGACGACGCTGATCCTGATCCCGATGATGCTGTCTCCAGCCGTCGTCGGCAACTTCTGGCGCTTCCTCTACGAGCCGCAGATCGGTCTCTTCGCCTATGCCGTTTCGCTGGTCACCGGCATCCCGACAGCCGACATCCAGATGCTCGGCAGTGTTTCGCTGGCACCGTGGGCGATCATTATCGTCGACACCTGGATGTGGACGCCGTACGTCATGCTGATCTGCCTGGCAGGCCTGCGTTCCATCCCCGATTATATTTATGAGGCAGCCGAGGTGGACCGCGCTTCCGCCTGGCGGCAATTCTGGTCGATCACCGTGCCGATGGCGCTGCCCTTCATCATGCTTGCGGTGCTGTTTCGCGGCATCGAGAATTTCAAGATGTTCGACATGGTGACACTGCTGACAGGTGGTGGCCCGGGCTCGACCACCGAGGTTGCCTCCATCACCTTGAAGCGGGCCGCCTTCGAGAGCTGGGCAACCGGACGGGCGTCGGCCTTTGCCATTGTCCTCTTCGTTGCCGTGTTCGGTCTTGCGAACATCTACGTCAAGGCACTCAACAAGGTGAAGCAGCGATGAGCTCGGTTACCTCAGCCCATTCGGTCGTCGAGCCGAGCCCGACCAGCAAGCGGATCGCCGGCGCCATCGTGATCCTCTACGCGCTGATCACGATGATCCCGCTCGTCTGGATTTTCCTGACCAGTATCAAATCTCCGCCGGATTCCATCAGCTATCCTCCGAAAATCGTCTTTGCGCCGACCTTGGAAGGCTACTGCAATCTGCTGACGACGAGAACGCGCCAGACACCGGAATACATCGCCTCCCTGCCTGCACCGACCGGCACCTGTGATGAGGTGACCCGCAAGCGAAACATGGTCATTGCGGGTCCCTCGAATTTCCTGCCACGCTTTGCCAATTCTCTGGTGATTGCCTTCGGCTCGACGTTTCTGGCCGTATTGTTGGGAACCTTGGCCGCCTACGGCTTCTCCCGTTTCAGGGTGCCGCTCGCCGACGACCTTCTGTTCTTCATCCTGTCGACGCGCATGATGCCGCCCATCGCGGTCGCCATACCGATCTATCTGATGTACCGCGAGCTTGGCCTCTCCGACACGGCGCTGGGCATGATCCTGCTCTACACGGCAGTCAACGTCTCGCTCGCCGTCTGGCTGCTGAAAGGCTTCATCGACGAGATCCCGCGCGAATATGAAGAGGCTGCGATGATCGACGGCTACACCCGGCTGCAGGCCTTCTGGAAAGTCGTCCTGCCGCAGGCAACCACCGGCATCGCCGCCACTGCGATCTTCTGCCTGATCTTTGCCTGGAACGAATATGCCTTTGTCGCACTGCTGACCTCGGGTGAAGCCCAGACGGCACCGCCATTCATCCCGACCATCATCGGCGAAGGCGGCCAGGACTGGCCCGCCGTTGCTGCGGGAACAACAATCTTCCTGATCCCGATCCTCGTCTTTACCATTCTGCTGCGCAAGCAGCTCCTGCGCGGCATTACCTTCGGAGCGGTTCGCAAATGACCCATCTCAGCGAGACCCCACGTCCATCCCGCCCGAAGCGCCCCTTCTTTTTGCGCCGGGGGCCTATGGAGAACATCGCGACCGCCTTGATTGCCGTCGGTTTCCTCATGCTCTTCCAGCCGTTCCTTCTCGTGCTCTATACCTATTCGTTGGTAACGCTGCTCGCAGGCACCGCCATGTTCATCATCGTCTCGAAGTTTCCGGAGTGAACCATGGCGGACATCAGGATAGAAAATCTCCGCAAGCAGTTCGGCAGCTTCGTGGCGGTGCAGGATTCGAGCTTCGTCATCCATGACGGCGAATTCCTGGCACTGCTCGGCCCCTCTGGCTGCGGCAAGACGACGACGCTTCGCATGATCGCCGGCCTGGAATTGCCGACCAGCGGCAAGATCTACCTTGATGGGGAGGACGTCACCTTCAATCGCGCCAGCGCCCGCGACATTGCCTTCGTCTTCCAGCTTTTTGCGCTCTATCCCCATATGAATGTGCGCAGGAACATCGGCTTCCCACTCCTGTCGCAAGGCATGCCGAAGGCTGAGATCCGTCGGCGCGTCGAGGAGACTGCGCGGCTGCTCCAGATCGATCATATCTTGAACCGGTCCGTCTCCGGACTTGCTGGCGGCGACCGCCAGCGCGTGGCTCTCGGCCGCGCGATCGTGCGCCGCCCGAAGTGTTTCCTGATGGATGAACCGCTTGGTACGCTGGACGCCGAATTCCGCGAGGTGATGGTCCATGAGCTGCGCGAACTGCATAATCGCATCCACGCGACGACGGTCTACGTGACGCATGATCAGCATGAGGCGATGGCGATGGCCGACAAGATCGCGGTCATGAACCATGGCATCATCGAACAATTCGGCACGCCGCAGGAAATCTACAGCAAGCCGGCCACCATGTATGTTGCGGATTTCATCGGCTCGCCGCCAATGAATTTCATGCGCTTCACGTCAGGTCTCCAGTCGGGAGCGCAGTCGATATCGCTCAACGGCATCGACGTCAGCGTTCCCGAGGTGCACCAGGATATGGCCGAGTCGGAGCTTGCGCTCGGCGTCAGGCCCGAACATATCCGCCTCAGCGACGCGTCACCGTTGCGCGGAGCCGTCTATGGCAGCGAATATCTCGGAACCAATCAGGTCGTGGCAATCGAGACATCGAGCGGCGTGATCAAGGCACGCGTTCCGGCAAACCGCGACTTCCGTATTGGCGAAACGGTTGGTCTTGAGTTCAATCCGGCTAAGCTTGCCCTGTTCGACTGCAAATCGGGCCGCGCCGTTGCTTCGGCGCTCTACTCGGAGGCCGAACATGGCTGACGTCGTTCTCGAGGATCTTAGCAAGCGTTTCGGTGATACACAGGCTCTGGCTGATCTGGATCTCTCGATCCGAGACGGTGAATTCGTCGTCCTGCTTGGGCCAACGGGCGCCGGCAAGACGACCACGCTGCGCCTTATTGCCGGCCTTGAGCGTCCCGACGGCGGTCGCATCGAAATCGGTGGCCGCAATGTCGCAGGCGAAGCTCCCGCTGAACGGGATGTCGCCTTCGTTTTTCAACAATACTCGCTGTATCCGCATATGACGGTTTACGACAACCTTGCCTTTCCGCTGCGCGCCCCGGCGCGCCGGCTTGCGAGCCAAGAAATCGACCGCCGCGTCCGGGACATTGCGCGCATGGTCAGGATCGATCACAAGCTGGAGAACCGTTCGACACGTCTGTCGGGCGGCGAAATGCAGCGCGTTGCGATCGGCAGGGCGCTGGTGCGCAGGCCTGCCATTTATCTGATGGACGAACCGCTCTCGTCGCTCGACGCGAAACTGCGCGCAGAACTGCGCCTGGAACTGAAGCGCATCCAGACAGAACTCGGCTCGACCCTGCTCTATGTAACTCACGACCAGGTCGAGGCGATGACCATGGCGGATCGGATCGGCATTGTCTCGGAAGGACGGCTGTTGCAAGTCGGAACGCCGCGCGAAATCTATGGCAATCCGGCCAGCCTTCATGTCGCCGCGCGCCTTGGCCAGCCACACATCAACCTATTGCCGGCCGATCTTCTTCCTGGTGCGAATCCGCCGCCGGGAACGAAGACGATCGGCGCGCGAACCGAGCACCTTGATATCGTCGTCGATCAAAACGCCAGTGCGAAGATCGACTGGATCGAACATCTGGGGGACCAGAACCACCTTCACATCAAGGTGCGCGATCACAAGCTGGTCACGCTTGCCGATCCATATCTCGCAATCCGGCCGGGTGATCGAATAAGCTTGACGCTGCGCGATCCGCTCTATTTCGACGCCAGTGGCCAGCGCCTTGGATAAGCAACTGAAAGAAACGAACTCATTGGCATAAAAGACGGATCTGTCTCCATGAAACACTTCTTCAACCGCCGGGAAACCATTGTCACCGAAGCCCTGGACGGCCTGCTCCAGACGAGCAGCGCCGGTCGTCTCGCCCGTCTCGACGCGTTTCCGGAGATCAAGGTGATCCTCCGGGCCGATTGGGACAAGTCGAAGGTCGCGATTATCTCAGGCGGTGGGGCGGGGCATGAGCCCTCACATGCGGGCTTCGTCGGCAGGGGCATGCTCACTGCAGCTGTATCCGGTGAAATCTTTGCCTCGCCGAGCGTCGATGCGGTGCTGACGGCGATCCGCGCCGTAACCGGCCCCAAGGGCGTCCTGCTGATCGTCAAGAACTATACGGGCGATCGCCTTAATTTTGGTCTCGCCGCCGAAAAGGCACGTGCCGAAGGTTTCGACGTCGAGATGGTCATCGTTGCCGACGATATCGCGATCCCCGGCATCATCCAGCCCCGCGGCGTTGCCGGTACGCTGTTCGTGCACAAGATCGCCGGCTATCATGCCGAGGCCGGCGCCGGGCTCAAGACGGTGGCGGGCCTGGCGAGCGCTGCAGCGGGCAGTATCGTCTCGCTCGGCATGTCGCTTTCGACCTGCAGCGTGCCGGGCCAAACGCATGAGGATCGACTGGGCACCAATGAAGGCGAACTCGGTCTCGGCATTCACGGCGAGCCCGGGGTTGAGCGTATTTCCCTGCAGCCGATTGCCGATCTGGTCGCGACGATGACCGAGCGACTGGCGGCGAGGCTCGAGGATACGGCAGATCATGCGCTGCTGATCAACAATCTCGGCGCCGTGCCCCCGCTTGAAATGGGGGTCATCGCCAACGCTGTCCTGTCGTCGCAGATCGCCAACCGTGTTCGGCTTATCATTGGGCCGGCACCGATGATGACCGCTCTCAACATGAACGGCTTTTCCCTGTCGCTCATTCGACTGGACGCCGACCGTGAAGCGGCCATTAGGGCCACCGTCGAACCCCATGCCTGGCCGCCCGCGACCGAACGGCACGAGATCGTTATCCTTCCTGCGCCTCAACGGGCGTCGCGACAGGGCGAAGCAGTACCCGCCAGCGACAATAGGAACAATCGTCGCCTCGTGACTGCGCTTTGCGAGCATCTGATTTCGCTCGAGAGCGAGCTTAACCGCCTGGATGGCCGGGTTGGTGATGGCGATACCGGCTCCACCGTTGCGACCGGAGCCCGCAGCATTCTTGCCCGCATCGACACACTTCCACTGAAAGATCCGGCCGCGACAATGGCCTCCATCGGCGAAATCCTGAGCACGAGCATGGGCGGCTCCAGCGGTGTCCTTCTCTCGATCTTCTTCACGGCCGCATCCAAGTCCATGGCAGAAAAGGACGATTTCGCCGCTGCCCTGCTTGCCGGCCTTGATCGGATGACGTTCTATGGAGGTGCTGTTGTGGGCGACCGCACAATGGTCGACGCACTGGCTCCCGCGCTTGCCGCCCTTTCATCAGGGGACGTCGCAGCCGCGGCAAGAGCGGCGGCGGCAGGTGCTCGGTCGACAAGAGCGATGCGACAGGCAAGGGCCGGTCGTGCCTCCTACGTCGGTGAAAAGGATCTCGAAGGCGTGCCCGATCCCGGTGCTGTCGCCGTGGCAGGCGTTTTCGAAGTGGCGGCAGCGCTCGTATGAGCTCCGAACGCGGGAGGGTTTTGGGTGCAGGCAGAACCGGTTCTTCTCATGGGATTGATCGAAGCTTGCCGTGCGACGATCGCAGCAAACAGCGAGCACCTGTGTGCGCTTGATCGCGCCATTGGTGATGGCGATCATGGAACGAACATGCGACGTGGCTGCGAAGCGGTGAGCGCCGAGGACGCCTCCGTTTCAGCCCTTCCCTTGCCTGACGCGCTTGAGAAAATCGGCCTGACGCTCGTCATGAACATCGGCGGAGCGGCAGGCCCGCTTTACGGGACGCTGCTCATGGAGATGGGCCGCGAGCTCCGTACCCCGGATGAGGAGAGGGATTTTCCGTCGGCGTTGAAACAGGCGATCAACGCCGTCGCGCGTCGTGGCCGCTCACACGCCGGGGACAAGACGCTTCTTGATGTTCTCTATCCCGTTCAGGACGCGCTCGCACATCGATTGCCTTTGACGGACATCGCACGCCAGGCCGAACTTTCTGCCGAGCTGACTGCTGCGATGAGGGCCATGCGCGGGCGGGCCTCCTATCTCGGAGACCGGTCGATCGGCCATGTCGATCCGGGCGCCTCAAGTTGTGCGCTGCTGACAACGGCGATCTGCCGCTACCTCGAGGAGTACCGACCGGTATGAATGGGAACAGGCCTAACGTTGGGATTGTGATTGTTTCCCACTCGCCTCTGGTTGCACGTGGCACCGCCGATATGGTGCGGCAGATGGTCGGCGACAGTGTGCCGCTTGCCTGGTCGGGCGGCAACAGTCACGGCGAACTTGGAACGGATGCCCGCGGCATTCTCAACGCCATCGAGGAGGCCTGGTCTGACGCAGGCGTTGCCGTCTTCGTCGATCTTGGGGGAGCTGAAACCAACAGTGAAATGGCGGTAGAGATGCTCGGCCTGCCGCGGTCGAAACAGGTATCGATCTGCAATGCGCCCGTCGTGGAGGGCGCTGTTATCGCGGCGGCCGAGGCTTCCGGCGGCGCATCGCTGACAAAGGTCGTTGCGACGGCAGAGGAGCTGTCACCCTGATGAGCGGCGGATTGCGCATGGGAAGCCTTGAGGGCGAGCAGATACATACAAGCTGCCAGACGGAGGTCGAGGTCAAGCATGGTGTAGGGTTGCATGCTCGGCCCTCGGTTACATTCACGCGGCTTGCAAAGTCGTTTCCCTGCTCGATCGAAGTCGCGATCAACGGCAGCGATGTCTGGCTGAATGGCAAGAGCATCATCAAGATCATGGGTGCCAGGATCCGCAAGGGATCGTTGCTCAAGATCCGCGCCGAAGGGATCCTCGCCGAGGAAGCGATCCGCGCATTGAAGGGCCTCGTCGAGCGTAACTTCGATGAGGAAAAGAAGCATGGCCGCACAGCCTAGACTGAAAGCCACGAGTGCATCGCCGGGCGTTGCGACCGGACCGGCCTATGTCGCGACGCCGATGGCTGCTGCCGCGTCGCCGCCATCACACCTTTCCGGCCATACCGAACTCGGCGATGCCATTGAGAAGGCCATCCGCGACCTACGCGCCCTTGCGGCCGGGACAGACCCAGAGAGTGGCGAAATCATCGAGTTTCAGATCGAAGTGCTCCAGGACCCGACCTTGATGGAGATGGCCGGCGCGCGGATCGATGCGGGCGAAAATATAGTGTTTGCCTGGGTCGGAACACTCGATGCCTATATTCGCGAACTGGAATGCGCAGAGGAAGACCAATTGCGGGCGCGTGCGGTCGACATTCTCGACGTCAAGAATCGTGTCCTGTCGATCCTTACCGGAACGCCGATCGACGACTTTCCGGCCGGCTCCATCTATGTCGGAAAAGACATGGAGCCCAGTCGGTTCCTCGCACATGACTGGTCGGCTGGTGGGGGCATCGCTCTTTATGCGGGCAGCGCAGTCGGCCATGTGGCACTGCTTGCCAGGTCCCGCTCGGTCCCGATGGTCATTGGCGCCGGTCGCTTCACAACGGCGAAGGGACAACACATTGGCGTTGACGGCGATTCTGGTATCATCATGCTTCAGATAGCCAAGCAGAGCGCGACGACGGCTCCGCACGACCATCGCCTGACAAGCATGGCATCGGCAGCCGACAACGGCATTTTGCACACGGCAGACGGTTGCCAGGTCCTGCTGGCCATCAATGTCAATGCCCCCGAAGAAATCGATGCGATCGACGTTGCAACAACCGCCGGCATCGGATTGATGCGTTCGGAATTCGCCCTGACGTCGCTTGGGGATGCTGCAAATGAAGAAAAGCAGTTTGCAATCTACCGCCGTCTGCTGGATTGGGCAGATGGCCGGTCGACGACAATTCGCATGCTGGATATAGGCGGCGACAAGCCGCTCGCCGGATTGATTGACGTACCCTCGCTACGCGGTATCCGTCTTCTGCTTGCCCGGCCGGAGATCGCGCGTGTTCAAGCCCGCGCGCTTTTGCGTGCGGCAGTCTTCGGCAGTCTTCAGATCATGCTGCCGATGGTGATGTTTCCATCCGACGTCGATGATATCAGGCAGATCTATCGCGAAGAATCCGACGCGCTCTCCCGACGGGGGGTGCCGCATCGCATGCCTCCCGTCGGGATGATGGTAGAAGTCCCGGCCGCCGCGCTCATGCTGGACAAGTTCGAAAGTGCAGACTTCTTTTCGTTTGGGACGAACGACCTTGCGCAATATCTCGTCGCATCGCCACGCGAGGATGCCGAATTCGCGCTTTACCAGGCCAAGGCGGTGCCGGCCGTCCTGCGCCTGCTGACCCAGGCCATAAGACTCGCCGGAAAAAAACCGGTCAGCATCTGCGGCGACATGGCCGGGGATCCATCCCTGACTGCGGCTCTGCTTGCCGCAGGCATACGGCATTTTTCCATGGCACTCGCTCAACTTCCCGCGATAAGATCGGCGATCGTCGGCCTGAAGGCAGATGGCACAAAGGCAGCCGGAGAATAGGATGGCGCGCGAAGACACCGAGGACGCGATTATCGCCTACAAGTCCATTCTGGCGCAAATCATAGACAACAGGCCCTCTGGAACACGCCAGCGGCTCGCGACGGAACTTGGCAAACATCGCAGTTTCGTCACGCAGATAACAAGCCCGACCTACGCGACACCTCTTCCTGCGCGCCATCTCGCCACGATCTTCCGGGTGTGCCATTTCAGCGCCGCTGAACAGGAGCGCTTTCTGGATGCTTATCAAGCTGCACATCCAGGCAAGCTGCCGGAACTTGGCGCCTCGGAAAAACTGCGGCATCTTTCGCTGATGGTGCCTGATTTCGGCGACGAGAGACGCAACCGGCTGCTGGAGGAAGCAATTGGCGATCTGGTGCAGAAGATTGCCGCAATTTCCGGGCTGTCGGATTAAGCAAGCCCTTGTGGCAGACGCAAAAGGATTGGCATGATCATCGCCTTGGGAGGGGCTTGATGAAGAAATTCATGAACACAGCGGAGACTATGGTCGCCGAAAGCATCGAAGGCTTTGTGCGCGCCCATCAGGAGTTCGTTGTGTTCGGCGCCGACCGCAAATGTATCCGCCGCCGTGAGCTGGTTCCCGGCAAGGTCGCCATCATTTCGGGTGGTGGGGCAGGCCATGAGCCGATGCATATCGGCTTCATCGGTCGCGGCATGCTCGATGCCGCCTGCGTAGGGCATATCTTCACGTCGCCCACGCCCAGCCAGATCGTTAGCGCGATAGAGGAAGCAGACACCGGCGCCGGTTGCCTGCTTGTCGTCAAGAACTACGATGGCGACGTCATGAACTTCGAAATGGCCTCAGAGATGGCGTCTGAGCGGCATAGAATTGAAATGGTCCTTGCCTGCGACGACATCGAAACGACGAGGGGCGGCGACAATCGTGGGCGACGCGGAGTTGCCGGCACGCTGATCATAGAAAGGCTGCTTGGAGCAGCCGCCGAGCAGGGCCGGTCCCTTTCGGAACTAAAAGCCTTTGGCGACAGCCTCTCCTCACGCATCCGGTCGATGGGCGTCGCCCTGACCGGCGTCGCGGTACCGGATACCCAGCGCACAACCTTCGCGCTCGGGCCGAACGAGGTGGAAATGGGCGTCGGGATTCATGGGGAGCCTGGCCATTCGAGAGAAAGTTTCTCCAATGCTGACACGATCGTCAGATATCTCAGCGAGGCAGTTCTCAACGATACCAGCCGCAGCACAGACAAAGCATTTCTCTTCGTGAACGGACTTGGCGGCACACCGCCTGCCGAACTCTATCTTGCCTACAACTCAGCCCTTCGCATCATGTCGGAGTACGGCCTGCAGGTCGAACGCTCGCTTGTTGGCACCTACGCCACTTCGCTCGACATGCAGGGCCTTTCCATCACGCTCGCATTCCTCACGGACGAGGAGCTTTCTCTATGGGATTCGCCCATTTCTACCGCTGCATTGCGCTGGAAGTGCTAATGCATGTCGCGCAAAACTGTGCAGCGGTTTCGCGATAACGACATGCGAAAACAAAAGCTTAAAGCGTGGCAAGCGAATCCTGGGGATTGCGACACGCTTCAGGATCCCGCGATCAGCTGGTTTTCCGGTGCGGAAATCTCGTGATCCCGATCAAGATCGGCTTTTGGACGTCAACGGGTATATGCGATCGTTTCGCTGAGGATACGACCGGTAGCCGTTTCGGGAAGGCCAAGATCGCGAACGCTGCTCATATGATTGGAGCCTTCAAGCCTTTCAAAGGTGACTGACAATCCTTGCTGTCGCAAGCGCAATGAGAAGGCGTCCGCCTGCTCATGAAACGGCGGCGTTTCTTCGGCACCCACCGCGATAGTGACGCGACAGCCCTGGTCAAAGGAGTGCAGCATCGGGGAAAAGTCAGCAACCTCTCTGTCGGTAATGGCGATCTCGGCGTGCAGAAACGATGATTGCAGGGGCTTCAGGTCGTAAAGGCCTCCAAGCAGGAGAGCTGCCGACACGCCCGAGAAAGCCTCTTGTCGATGAAACAGGAAGCTCGCAAGATGCGCGCCGGCGGAATGACCGCTGACCGTAAAGCGCGAGGCGTCGCCGCCGTGGCTCGCGATGTGCTCGAGCACCCATTGCTTGGCCCGCCGAACCTGATCGACGAGCACCTCCATCCTGACATGCGGCATCAGAGCGTAATCGACAATGACGGCGATCGCGCCTGTGCCGGTAATCGTGTCGGCAACATAGGAGTAGTCGCGCTTGGAAAACATCCGCCAGTAGCCGCCGTGGATGAACATGTGCACCGGCCGCCCGTCGCATGTACCGTCAGGATAGAAGACGTCCAAGGTTTCGCTTGCATCGTCTCCATAAGAGATTTCTCTCATGCGGAGCCTCGCCCGCGTCGAAGCACTCCTTGCCCTGATCTCCGCCACGATGGCGTCGAATTCGCGCACATGTCCCCGTATGCGAAACGGATCAGTCTCCAAAAATGTCTCCTCCGCGTCAAAAGCTCGTTGCGATATATTTGGCTTCCATGAATTCGGCGATGCCGTGATGCTGCCCGCCCTCACGGCCGAGACCACTTTGCTTGACGCCACCGAAGGGTGCTGCCGGATCGGAAACCAGACCCCGGTTGAGCGCGATCATGCCTGCCTCCAAAGCGGAGGAAACGCGCAATCCGCGTGCTATGTCGCGCGTGAAGACATAGGCGGCAAGACCGTATTCGGTGTCGTTGGCACGCCCTATCACCTCGTCTTCGGTCTCGAACCTGTAAAGAGGTGCAACCGGTCCGAAGATTTCCTCATGCGCCATCTCGACACCATCGGGCATGTCGACGAGAACTGTCGGCGGGTAAAAGTAACCCGGCCCGGCAGGGGTCTTACCGCCGCAGGTGACGCGCGCACCCTTGGCCTTGGCATCATCCACCAGGCGATCAATCTTCTCCACCGCCTTCGTCGTGATCATCGGCCCGCATTCGGTGAGGGCATCGACACCGGGACCAACGTTGAGAGCTGCCATTCTTTTGGTCAGCCCTTCTGCGAAAGACTCGTAGATGCCGGACTGGACATAGAGACGGTTTGCTGCGGTGCAGGCTTCGCCGGCATTGCGCATCTTCGCAACCATCGCGCCGTCGAGTGCCGCCTCCAGATCGGCGTCGTCAAACACGATGAACGGAGCGTTGCCGCCGAGCTCCATCGAACATGAGACGACATGCTTGGCCGCTTCGGCGAGAAGCAGGCGGCCAACGCCTGTGGAGCCTGTAAACGAAAGTTTTCTGACGCGCGGATCCGCGAGAGTGGTGGCGCTGAATGGGGCGGGAGTGCTTGTCGTCAAAACGTTGACGACGCCTGGCGGCACGCCGGCCTCTTCATAGATCGAGGCCAGTGCGTAGGCCGTCAGCGGCGTCTCGCTTGCCGGCTTCAAGATCACGGTGCAGCCAGCGGCAAGCGCCGGGGCGATCTTGCGGGTGGCCATTGCAGCCGGGAAATTCCAAGGCGTGATCAGCAGGCAGATGCCGATCGGCTGGTAGTCGACGATGATCCGGTTGGCTCCCGACGGAGCGATGCCGAATTCTCCCGTTATGCGCACGGCCTCTTCCGCATTCCAGCGAAAGAACTCGGCGGCATAGGCGACCTCGCCGCGGGCGTCGCGCAGCGCCTTGCCATTCTCCAGGGAGATCAAGGTGGCAAGCATTTCGGAACGCTCGATCATCAGTTCGAAACAGCGTCGCAAAATCTCCGAGCGCTTGCGCGGCGGCGTCGACCGCCAGCCAGGCGCAGCCCGGGATGCGGCCTCGACGCTCGCCTGCGCATCCTCGATGGTCGCGTCCGCTACAACAGCAAGAAGCGTCCCGGTCGAGGGGTCGGTCACATCGATCTTGCGCCCGCTTTTGGATTCCCGCCAGCTCCCATCGATATAGAGGCCGCGGGCTGCGGCCTCAATGTCTGGCAGGTGGTGGGCGACCTGTGGCATTTGCTGGGCAATGGTCATTTTATTCCTCGAATGTTTAAAGGGCGGAGGCGGCAAGATCGCCGTCATAGGCTGCACGAACGAGACGCTTCATGGCGTCGATGTCGAAGGGCCTCGGGTTATTCTTGATCAATCTGTCGATGCTGAGCGCCTGTTCGGCAATCCAGTCGAGTTTGTCGGCGGTAAGCCCGAGATCAGCGAGTGTCGGCGTGATGCCGATGGCCTGAAAGAGCCTGCGGATCTCCTCAATCGCCGCCCCCGCCATCTCCTGCTTCGTCCTGCCCGTTGAATCAAGGCCGAGCGCCTGGCCGATCTCGGCCAGCTCGGCCGTCGAGGCGGCGCGGTTATAGTTCATGACGTAGGGCATCATCGTCGCGACGCCGAGCCCGTGGGCGGTATGGGTCAATGCGCCTGCGGGATACTGGATAGCATGCGCTGCTGCAGTACCCGCCGTGCCGAATGCGCAACCGGCAGCCAGCGCACCCATCATGACGTCAGCGCGTGCATCTTCGTTCGTTCCCTCCTTGCACGCCGTCTCCAGGCTGCGTCCCAGGAGCTTGATGGCGAGAAGCGCGAAATGATCGGTAAGTGCACTCTTACCGATGAAGACATGGTTCTGGGGCAGCAACGGGTCAGTGCCGCGTCGGGCGGCCGTGAATGCCTCGATTGCATGGGTCAATGCGTCCGCGCCAGCGACAGCGGTCAGACCCGGCGGGCAGGACATCGTCAGCTCCGGATCGCAGATGGCCGCTGCGGCGATAAGATATGGACTCGATATGCCGACCTTCAGCGTCCGATCCGGGTCGGAGATGACGGCAACCGGCGTCACCTCGGAACCGGTCCCCGCCGTGGTCGGGACAGCGATGATCGGGATTGTCGGACCGGGAACCTTGAACTCACCATAGTAGTCCGCAAGGCTTCCACCATGGCTTATAAGCAGGGCGGCGCATTTTGCCATGTCGAGGCAACTTCCTCCGCCTATCCCGATCACCATGTCGGGCGCGAAGCTCCGCGCCTCTTCAACGCATAGCGCAACGGTGTCGCGCGGAACGTCCGGCAGGACCCGGTCATGGACCAGTGTCTCGATCGACGCCGCATTCAACGCCGCGACGAGCTCGGCGAAGATGGACGTCCCAGCGAAGCGCTCATCCGTGCATATCAGTGCCCTTTGGCCCAGCCTTTTGGCGACCGACGGCAGCGCAAAACGTTGACCCTTGCCGAACAGGATTTCTTTCGGGAGCCTGATAGCTGCAAAGAGGGTCATTGTGCTGACCTTCTCACCAGTTGTCGGATGAAGAATGACCTTGAGGAAGCGTCGCAAAATTGGCGCTCGATTTCTTTTGCGCTCATCCAAGTGACCCTCATAAAACCTCCGATATAAAATCCTATAGGATATGGGATTGCATATCGCCGAGCATCGTGTTAGCGATTGCTCCTGTCAAGAGGCAAAAGAAAGACAAGGCCGGAATACGATGATGCTCAATGCCACGCCTGATCCGAGCGGTTTCATACAGCGCAGCAGCAGTCTCGCGGACAGCGTCTACGAGGTGATTTTTGCGCAGCTGATGTCTCTGAAGATCGCTCCGGGTGCGCGCATCACCGTCGATAATCTGGTCAAGGAATTCAACGTTTCCCAGACCCCGATCCGCGAGGCGCTCGGCCGCCTCGAGGGAGAAGGGCTGGTCGTCAAGACGCATCTCATCGGTTACAGCGCAGCCCCACAGATCACCCATCGGCGCTTCGATGAGCTTTATCACTTGCGGCTGCTTCTCGAGCCCGACGGTGCTGCGAGGGCGGCAAAGGCCATGGACGATGAAAAGCTCGCCATCCTCAGGGAGGCGGCAGGCGTCATGGGGCGTCGGGAAGGGACCGATGAACGGCTACGCTATTCTACCTTCGCGCGGCAGGACGCCATTTTCCATGACAGGATCATGGAATTTGCCGGCAACGAGCTCATTCGCCAAACCCTCAGCCACCAGCACACGCATTTTCACATCTTTCGACTGATGTTCCATTCCCGCGTCACCGAAGAGGCGCTGGATGAGCACGAGGCGCTTCTCTGCGCCTTTGCCGCAGGTGACCCATCGGCTGCCGAAAAGGCAATGAGAACCCATCTCGAACATTCACGAGACCGGCTCGTGCCGGCTTTTGATTGAGAGGCGGGCAATGTCGGGCGTCATGACCATGGAGAGGAAGGGGAGGAGCGTGGTGTCCGAAACCGACGGCCTTGTCTCTCAGCCGGTCCTTCGTGCAGAGGGCATGTCGAAGCGGTACGGACCGGTCACCGTACTCCAGGAAGTCACGCTCGATATCTTGCCCGGCGAGATCCATGCCATCATCGGCGAGAACGGCGCCGGCAAGTCGACATTCATGCGGCTCCTTTCCGGTTATGCCGAACCCACTGCAGGAACGCTGTCGATGGGCGGCCGCAGGGTCGGCTTCTCAACGCCTGAGCAGGCGCAGGAAGCGGGTATTGTCCTGGTGCACCAGGAGATCCTGCTTGCGGACGCCCTGACCGTCGCCGAAAATCTTTTCCTCGGCCGTGAACTGATGCGTCATGGCCTGGTCGATGATCGGACGATGCGGCGCCTGGCCGTCGAAAAACTTCAGGACCTTGGATGTCACGTATCGCCAAACGCTTTGGTGCGTGACATCTCGCTTGCGGATCGCCAGCTCGTGCAGATCGCGCGCGCACTCCTCGACGACTACAGGCTTGTCATTTTCGATGAGCCGACCGCAGTCTTAACGGGTGACGAGGTCGAGCGACTGCTTGCCATCATTCTGCAGCTGAAGGAGCAAGGGGCAGCCGTGCTCTACATCAGCCATCGCCTCGATGAAGTCCAGCGGCTTGCCGACAAGGTGACGGTGCTCAGAGACGGCAAGATGGTCGGCACATATCCCGGTCATAGCCTGACGCAGATGGACATGGCGCGGCTGATGGTCGGGCGCGATCTCGCCGCGCTTTATCCCGAAAAGACCGTAAAGCCAGCCCTGCAGGCGATGCTTGAAGTCCAGGATCTCAGCGTTCCCGGCTTTGCAAGCGACATCACGTTTACCGCCCACAAAGGCGAGGTCCTCGGATTTGCCGGCATGATCGGTGCCGGTCGCACCGAAGTGTTCGAGGGCATCATGGGCCTGCGCCCTGCTGCCGGAACCGTAAAATTGCAAGGCAGGGCGATTGACATCAGGCGCCCTCGGGCGGCGATGGATGCCGGCATCGGTTACCTGACCGAGGATCGCAAAGGCAAGGGCCTGCTGCTGCAGGAGCGGCTTGCGCCGAACCTGACGCTGTCCGCCCTCGGCAGATTTCACCCCGGCCTTGTGATGCGCCGCCGCCGTGAGCAGCGCGCGCTCGTCGAAGCCGTCAACACCTACGACATCCGCCTGAAAAGTTACGCAGTCAAGGCAGGCCAGCTTTCCGGCGGCAACCAGCAGAAGCTTCTGCTCGCCAAGGTGCTTCTCACCGACCCTTCGGTCGTGGTCATCGACGAGCCGACGCGCGGGATCGACATCGCGAACAAGGCCCAGATCTATGCCTTCATCGAGCGCCTCGTCGCTGAAGGCAGGACCTGCATCGTCATCTCGTCCGAAATGCAGGAACTGATCGGGATCTGCGACCGGATTCTTGTGATGCGGGAGGGGCGCATCACCGGAGAGGTGACGGGCGAGAAAATGACGGAACATGCGATTGCGTTTCTTGCCACCAGCGAAACGAAGGTTGCGGCGAAGCAGGGAGGAAGACAATGAGTGTGATTACGGGTTCGACGCCGGTTCGGCCGGAGCGGGAATGGAACATCGGCTGGTCGGATGTCGGTCCGTTCCTTGCGCTTCTGGCGTTGCTGCTGATCGGTTTTTCGATCAACCCGGATTTCCTCTCGGCGACCAATCTCAGCAATGTGATCACGCGAAGCGCCTTCATCGCAATCATCGCCGTCGGTGCGACCTTCGTCATTTCGTCCGGCGGACTGGATCTTTCAGTCGGTTCGATGGCCGCATTCATCACCGGCATAACCATCATGTTCATGAACAAGATGGCTGCCGACTGGGGTGTCCTGGCAATTCCCGCCGGCATGGCCATCGCGCTTGTCGTCGGGCTCCTCTGCGGGCTGATGAACGGGCTCATCGTTACCGTCGGAAAGATCGAGCCCTTCATCGCGACCCTCGGTACCATGGGGATCTTCCGCGCCCTCATCACCTATATGTCGGATGGCGGGACGATCCCGATCGATCGCAGCCTCCGCGACGCCTATCGGCCGGTCTATTTTGGCACCCTTGGCGGTATCCCCTTTCCGATCCTCATTTCGATTGCCGTTGCCGCCATCGCATCCTTCATCCTCTACAAGATGAAATATGGCCGCAAATGCGCTGCCGTTGGCGCGAATGAGGATGTCGCCCGCTACTCAGGCATTTCCATCATCAAGACGCGCACGATCGCCTACGCGATCCAGGGCGTATGCGTTGCGATCGCCGCGATCTGCTATGTGCCGCGCCTCGGAGCAGCGACGCCGACCACCGGCGTGCTGTGGGAATTGCAGGTCATCACTGCGGTCGTCATCGGCGGAACTGCTCTTAGAGGTGGCAAGGGTCATGTCTGGGGCACGGTAGCAGGAGCCGTCATCCTCGAACTCATCGCCAACCTCATGGTGCTCTCGGATTTCGTCTCCGAATATCTCGTCGCCGGTGTCCAGGGCGTCATCATCATCATCGCAATGCTCATTCAGAGGTTCTCAAAATAACCGCGTCCGGACCGCGCGGATTGATGTTTGTGGTCCGATTCTGGGAGGAATGAATGTCTAGAAAATGGATTGCGGCCCTGGCCGTCAGTACTGTGTTGCTCGCCGGCCAAGCCCTTTCGGCAGATAAGAAGGTTGTCGCCGTGTCGATCCCGGCAGCCGATCATGGCTGGACGGCGGGCATCGTCTATCACGCACAGGCTGCCGCCAAGGAAGTCAATGCCGCCTTTCCGAATGTCGAGGTCGTCGTCAAGACTTCGCCTTCGGCAACGGCGCAGGTGAGCGCGCTTGAAGATCTTTCCGCAGGACGCAAGCTCGATGCGCTGGTCATCCTGCCCTATACGTCGGAGGAGCTGACGACGCCGGTCAAGGCGGTCAAGGATGCCGGCACCTTCATCACAGTCGTGGATCGTGGCCTCAACGACCAATCCATCCAGGACCTCTACCTTGCTGGCGACAACATCGCGGTTGGCCGCAATACGGCGAAGTTCATGATCGACAAGCTCGGCGGCAAAGGCAACCTCGTCATCTTGCGCGGCATTCCGACCGTCATCGACGATGAGCGCATCCAGGGCTTTCAGGATGCAATCAAGGGAACCGATCTCAAGGTTCTGGACATACAATATGCGAACTGGAACAGTGATGACGCTTTCAAGCTGATGCAGGACTATCTTGCCAAATACCCGCAGATCGACGCTGTCTGGGCAAATGACGACGACATGCTTCTTGGCGTGCTCGAGGCCGTCAAGGAATCGGGTCGCAAGGACATCAAGCTTGCCCTCGGCGGCAATGGCATGAAGGACATCGTCAAGAAGGTCATCGACGGCGATCCGATGACGCCGGTCGAGACACCTTATCCGCCCGCCATGATCAAGACCGCCATCTACATGACCGTTGCCAATATTGTCGGCCAGGCGCCGGTGCGAGGCACTGTCAAGCTGGATGCGCCGCTGATCACGCAGGAGAATGCGAAGGAATACTATTTCCCCGACTCTCCGTTCTGATGAGACCGAAACCGGGGGCGGCCGCAGCCGCCGCCCCATTGCATGAAGAAGAGGAGCAAATCATGCCTGGTAAGAAGATACTGATGCTGACCGGTGAGTTTACCGAGGAATACGAAATCTATGTCTATCAGCAGGCGATGGAGGCAGTCGGCCATACCGTCCACGTGATCTGCCCCGACAAGAAGGCTGGCGATCTGATCAAGACCTCGCTCCACGATTTCGAAGGCGATCAAACGTATACGGAGAAGCTCGGGCACTTCTTCACGATCAACAAGACCTTCTCGGAGGCCGAGGCGCAGCTCGATCAATATCATGCAGTCTACTGCGCAGGCGGTCGCGGCCCTGAATATATCCGCACCGATAAACGCGTTCAGGCAATCGTGCGGCATTTTCACGAGAAGCAGAAGCCGATCTTTACGATTTGCCACGGCGTCCAGATTCTGATTGCCGTTGACGGTGTGGTTCGCGGCAAGAAGGTCGGGGCGCTCGGGGCTTGCGAGCCGGAAGTCACGCTTGCAGGGGGCACGTATATCGATCTGTCGCCGACGGAAGCCTATGTCGATGGCACCATGGTCTCTGCGAAGGGATGGACCGCACTTGCAGCGTTCATCCGCGAATGCCTGAAGGTGCTGGGCACGGAAATCCGTCACAGCGATGATATCGCCAAGGCGGCCTGAGCTCTCACTCCTGCTACGGCTTACGATCAGGCAACGCTCGCAAAACGCGGGGGTTGCCTTTCCAGGAACGACTTTCCCGCCCGCGGAGGCAAATAGCAGATTGATGCCCTGCATCATCTGACGGCAGCAAAGTCATGGCGGCGGCGCAAGCGCAAGGCGTCAGTCTTCTCAAACTGACGCCCATCTGCGCGCATCTGGTTTGCCCGAGCACCCAATACATCCATCGAAATGCCCGGGCTGGCAGTCTTTAAGCCGGCAATTGGAAGATCCAGTTGGCGATCAGCACGATGGCAAGGCCCGCGGCCAGTGCGAGATACGGCAGCATGCCAGCCTTCTTGACGCCGAGGTCCTGGCCGACGAGCCCCAGGTCTTCCATGGCACCGGGCGGAAACTTGCCGCCGTCGCGCACATAGTGGCGATAGGCGAAGACCGGCAGGATGAGCGCGGCGAAGATGAAGCCGACCCAGAGCGCATTGGCATAGCCCCAGACCTTGGCGCCGGCGCCGAGGAAGAGAGCGTTGACGAAGGCAAGCACGGTATTGACGCCGATCAGCCAGGTGGGGGCCTTCCAGGGGCGCTCGACATGACCGGAATCCATGCGATGGATCCAGCCGGAATTCAGGTTCAGGAAGTTGAAGATGATGTAGCCGACATTGGAGACGGCAAGCACGAAGAAGTAGCCGCCGGCATCGGACGCGATCGCTAAAAGGAAAAGATTGAAGGCAAAGTCTGTCCACATCGCCCGGGTCGGGGCGCCGTTTTCATTGACATGGTCGAGATATTTCGGCAGCCAGCCATCCTTCGAGCCCTGGTAGAGCGTGCGCGAGGAGCCTGCCATGGCCGTCATGATGGCGAGGAAAAGCGCCATGATCATCAGCACGACGAGAAGCTGGGTGACAATGCGGCCGGCGCCGATCAGTCCGCCGAGTGCTTCGGCGACGCCCGTGCCGTCGACGATACCGGGCGCCAGCATGCCCGCATGACCGAGCACACCCTGGAAGGCAAAGGGAACGAGGAAGAAGAACAGGCAGCAGGCAAGGCCGGAATAGAAGATCGCCTTGAATGTGTCCGTCTTCGGGTTCTTCAGTTCGCGCGTATAGCAGACGGCGGTCTCGAAACCGTAGGTCGACCAGGCGGCGATATAGAGACCGCCGAGGAAGAGCGTCCAGCCGCCATTGCTCCAAGTACCATCGGTGCCGGCATAGGCGGCCGTCGGCGGAACCAGCCCGGTGACGTTGGCGCTGACGATCTGGCCGCTGATGATCGGATAGAGACCAATGATAAGCAGCGGCACCAGCACGATGATCGCCAGCCATTTCTGGACGCTCGCCGTTTCGGAGATGCCGCGATGCTGGATCGCAAAAATGATCAGCATCAGGATGCCGCCGATGAAGAAGGTGGCGTTGATATTGGCGGTGGCGAGGAAAGGAATGCTGAAAGTGACGAGTGACCAGCTGCGGATTGCCGGCGTCAGCGCGGCGACACCGTCAGCACTCAGCAGCGCCTTGACTGCATCCTCGGGCGAAGTGCCGGCATGGGCAGCAATATATTCGGCGACGCGGGGGCTATCGGCCGTAATCGAAGCGGCATGCGCGCTGATCCAGGCGAGGACCGCCTGCGAATCCGCAGCCGGGATCGGGAAGAAAGCATTGAGAATATATCCGGCCGCAATGGCGCAGCCGAGCGAAAGCACCGGCGACCAGGCAAACCAGTTGCACCAGACGGACAGCGGCGCGATGAATTTCGAGTAACGCAGCCAGGCCGTGGCACCATAGACCGAGGCGCCGCCCGACTTGTTGCCGAACATGCCGGCGATTTCGGCATAGGTGAAAGATTGCAGGAAGCCCATGATCATCGAGATGATCCAGACGACAAAGGCGAGCTTGCCGGTCGTGCCTGCAATACCGCCAAGGGAAAAGAGAACAAGGGGTGGCACGCCGGCTGCCACCCAGAACGCGCCCTTCCAGTCAAGCGCGCGTATAAGTTTACCTTCGGTGCCGGCGGCAACGCCGGCGTCCACGATATCCGTCATCGATGAAATTCCCCATTCTATTTGTTCGGGACGTAGCTTTGCGTACGTCTCCCTGAACGTGCCTCCCGTGGCATGCATGGGCTGCCCGGCATTTTCTCGATCCGCGTTCCCGAGCGGATTTCCGAGTCTCGACCCTTTATGCATAGTGAAGATATTTTCTTTTTAGTCAACATCCCTTTACTTTCGGGTGGCATTTTGTCAGCATGATTTGCGTGCCGGAGGGCACATCAATCCCATGAGGACCACATGCGAGATCTCCATCCCGGGATGTCAGGGGTGCGACCGGTGTCAGCAAGCATCATCCGCTATCCCGGTATCTCCACGCTGCCCGAGGGTGTCGAGCGTTACCGCTGCAAGGGCGGCGGATCCCTTGTTGTTCGCGTCGAGGCCGGCGACCACGTTACCCTGATCGACAGCGAGGGAGGACAGGCTTGCGAGCTTTCCTTCCTCGACGAAAACGGCCGGTGTCAATCGGCCGGCCTCGGTGCAGCCTTCACCGGCTCGGCCGACGGGCTGAAGGCCATTCTCTCTTCGGGCGATGAGGGCGCCGCCCGGACGCGGACGGCGCTTCAGCGACGCGGTGCCGATCTCGCCACGGCAGGTGCAATCCGCATTTTCAGCGAAGCTTCCACTCCCGGCAGCAAGGCTGAGTTTGTGATCACGATGAAGGGTCTGCTGATTGCCGCCGCACCCGCAGCAGCGATGTCGCCTGACGCGCAGGACACGGCAACGCCGATCGAGATCCGTATCCGGCGCAGCAGCCTGATCCGCGACTACGCCGCGGCCCTCCCCGAGCCGATGGCCGATCCGATCGAAGACATCCGGATCAGGGCGGCGACCGCCTCGGCCTATTTCGTCCGTGCCGGAGAGTTCATCCAGATCATCGACGTCTACGGCCGGCAATGCACCGATTTCCAGGCCTTTGCCGCCCGCAAGGTCGACAAGGGCCTCGATCTCGCGCTGGATTCCACCGTCACCCGCACCCTGCTTGGCCGCAGCTATCCCGCCCCCGGCCTGCCGTCCAAAGCGTTCGACCGCGACTTCGAGCCGCTGGTGGAGATCGTCCAGGACACGGTCGGCCGCCATGACGCATTCGCGACCGCCTGCAATTCGCGCTACTACGACGACATGGGTTATCCCGGCCATGTCAATTGCACCGACAATTTCAATGCGGCGCTCGCGCCCTACGGCATACCCGGCCGCAAGGGCTGGGAGGCGCTCAACTATTTCTACAATACGAATATCGACCACAACAACCAGCTCTACCTCGACGAGCCATGGTCTCGGCCGGGCGATTATGTCCTGATGCGGGCACTGACCGATCTCGTCTGCGTCTCCTCCTCCTGCCCCGACGATATCGATGCGGCCAATGGCTGGGACCCGACCGACATCCATGTCCGCACCTTCTCCGGAAAAGAAAAATTCTCAAGAGCGGTGGCCTATCGCATGACCCCTGACGCCGATGCAGAACTGACGCGGGAAACCGCCTTCCACCCTCGCCTTGCGGCACTGACGCGGGATTACACCGAATATCGCGGCTACTGGCTGCCGAACCGATTTTCCTCTGAAGGTCCAGTCGAAGAATATTGGGCCTGCCGTGAAAGAGCTGCTGTCATCGACCTGTCGCCGTTGCGCAAATTCGAGGTCACAGGCCCGGATGCCGAGGAATTGCTGCAATACTGCCTGACGCGCGACGTGCGCAAGCTGTCGACCGGACAGGTCGTCTATTCCGCCATGTGCTACGAGCACGGCGGCATGATCGACGACGGCACGCTCTTTCGCCTCGGCGACAAGAACTTCCGCTGGATCGGCGGCGACGACTATAGCGGCATATGGCTGCGCGAACAGGCCGAGAAGAAGGGCTTCAAGGCCTGGGTCCGCTCCTCGACAGACCAGATGCACAATATCGCGCTGCAGGGACCAAAGAGCCGCGACATTCTCAAGGAAATCATCTGGACGGCGCCACGCCAGCCCGATATCGGCGAGCTTGAATGGTTCCGCTTCACCGTCGGGCGCATCGGCGGCTTCGAAGGCGCCCCGGTCGTCGTCTCGCGCACCGGCTATACCGGCGAACTCGGCTACGAGATCTTCTGTCATCCGAAGGATGCGTTGAGCGTCTTCGATGCCGTCTGGAAGGCCGGCGAGCCTTATGGGCTGAAGCCGATGGGGCTTGAAGCGCTCGACATGGTCCGCATCGAGGCGGGCCTCGTCTTCGCCCATCACGAATTCGACGATCAGACCGATCCGTTCGAGGCCGGCATCGGCTTCACCGTGCCACTGAAATCCAAGCAGGACGATTTCATCGGCCGCGAGGCGCTCCTGCGGCGCAAGGAGCATCCGCGCCACCTGATGGTCGGCCTGGACGTGCGGGCGAACGAGGCGGTCGGCCACGGCGACTGCATCCATCTCGGCCGCGCCCAGATCGGCGTCGTCACCAGCGCCACGCGCTCTCCGATCCTCGGCAAGACGATCGCACTCGCCCGCATCGACGTGATCCATGCCGCCGTCGGCACCGAGGTCGAGATCGGCAAGCTCGACGGCCAGCAGAAGCGCCTGCCGGCGACCGTGGTGCCGCTGTCGCACTACGACCCGCAAAAGACCCGGCCGCGTTCGTAAAAGCCTTTATTGCGCCCTGCGCTGGGCGCTGGTGATCGCCCTTGCGGCCTCTTCGGAGGAATTGGCAAGCTGGCGCATCTCAGCGGCAAGCACGGCGAAGCCGGATCCCGCCGTCCCCGCCCTTGCCGCCTCGATGCCGGCATTGACGGCAAGCAGCTTCAGGTAGCGCAGCGAGTGCAGGATCTCGTTGGTCTTCGAGGCGGTGATGCGCATACCGGCAGTCTGCTCGTCGATGCGCTGGTAGAGCGACTCGATGTTGATGATACTGCCCTCGAGATAGAGCAGCTCGCCATTTTCGTCCCAGACGCCTCCGCCCGTCTCCGTCACCCAGACATAATGTCCGTCACGGTGGCGGATCCGATATTCCATCGTCCAGTCGGTGCGGCTTTCGAGCGCCATGCCAACAACCTTGTCCATCAGCGGCACGTCCTCCTCGCACATGATCGAGGTGAAGGTGCGTGTCGTGTTGCCGATGATTTCTTCGGCTGGATAGCCGAAGATGCGTTCGATGCCATCGGTCATCTCCAGCATCGTGTAGTTTTCGTCCGCGCGGCAGCGATAGAGAAAACCACTCATTCGGCCGAGAACACTGCTCTGAAAATCCATGAAGACCACGCCTTGAGACAATGAGTTGCAGATCGGGTTGCTTCGTCTCATTTCAAATACGCCGGAAAGGGCCGCGACGGACGACCCTTCTCGGTTACGCGGGAGCTGGAAAGATCAGTTGCGCAGATATTCCTCCATGGAATCGTCGAGCGCCTTGACCCAGGGCGTGTGGTGCGTCGGCGACATGTTGCCGGTCATCAGCGAACGATAGGCGTGATCGCGGAAGCCCATGATGTTTTCCGCCTTGTGGTGCTCCCACTCCATGAAGGTCCTGTTGGTTCCTTCGATGTCGAAGCTCGGATAGTCGGTTTCGGCGAGCAGTTCCTTCACATAGTCACCCTGGTACCAGATCATCTGCTCGGCATCTTCGAGCGTCTCCTCGCGGGTCCGCCACATGTCGAAATTCGCCTTCAGTTCCTCTTCCGGCGGCAATTTGATGCGGCCCATCATGACATCGCGTGCCCACCAGGCCTGCACGTCGAACATGTTGAAGGTGTAGAATTGATCCTGCATGCCGATATAGAAAAGCTGCGGGTTTCTGTCGAAGATCACGCCTTTGTAGAGATGGTCGGCCCAGAGACGGTTGGCAGTCTTGAGCCTCAACTCATCAGGCAGGAAGGGGAAGTGATGCTGGTATCCTGTGCACAGGATCAGCGCATCCACTTCCTTCGTCGAACCGTCAAGGAAATGGGCGGTGCGGTTTTCGAGCCTGGTGAGCAGCGGACGCTCTTCGAAATTGTCCGGCCAGTTGAACCCCATCGGCTTTGACCGATAGCTCGTGGTGACCGACTTGGCGCCGTATTTCCAGCATTGCGAGCCGATATCTTCCGCCGAGTAACTGCGGCCGACGATGAGGATATCCTTGCCCTTGAATTCCAGCGCATCGCGGAAGTCGTGAGCATGCAGGACGCGGCCGTTGAAGGTCTTCACGCCCTCGAAATAAGGCACGTTCGGTGTCGAGAAGTGGCCGCTCGCCACCACGACATAGTCGAATTCCTCGTCGTACATATGGTCTTCGAGGCGGTTGTGTGCGGTGACCGTGAATTTCTTCGTGCCCTCATCGAAACGCACCATGCGAACGGGCGTATTGAAGCGCACCCAATGACGGACATTCGCCTTCTCGACGCGGCCCTTGATATAATCCCAAAGCACGGCGCGCGGCGGATAGGAGGCGATCGGCTTGCCGAAATGCTCCTCGAAGGAATAGTCGGCAAATTCCAGGCATTCCTTCGGTCCGTTCGACCACAGGTAACGATACATGCTGCCGTGAACCGGCTCGCCATATTCGTCGAGCCCGGTTCGCCAGGTATAGTTCCAGAGCCCGCCCCAGTCGGACTGCTTTTCGAAGCAGACGATCTCCGGGATCTCCGCACCCTTCTGCGCGGCCGACTGGAAGGCCCGCAACTGGGCAAGCCCGGAAGGACCGGCGCCGATGACGGCAACTCTTGTCAT